>OW818660.1:0-3691339 GCA_942493015.1 uncultured Methanosarcinaceae archaeon
CCAGGAGTTATTTCCTGTCTGACGAGGATTTTGTCGGTTCGGTTAATTCTGATTGGTAGGTGTTTTTAACTAAACTATCTATCGCGAAACGAAATTAACTGAATTGATGTTGTTAGTGCAAGTTTCTGCGACCAAGACCTTTAAGCAAGTGTGCTATAACAATTCTGGTTGATCCTGCCAGAGGTTACTGCTATCGGTGTTCGCCTAAGCCATGCGAGTCATATGTTCTTCGTGAACATGGCGTACTGCTCAGTAACACGTGGATAACCTGCCCTTGGGTCCGGCATAACCCCGGGAAACTGGGGATAATACCGGATAACGCATATATGCTGGAATGCTTTATGCGTCAAATGGATTCGTCTGCCCAAGGATGGGTCTGCGGCCTATCAGGTAGTAGTGGGTGTAATGTACCTACTAGCCGACGACGGGTACGGGTTGTGAGAGCAAGAGCCCGGAGATGGATTCTGAGACATGAATCCAGGCCCTACGGGGCGCAGCAGGCGCGAAAACTTTACAATGCGGGAAACCGTGATAAGGGGACACCGAGTGCCAGCATCATATGCTGGCTGTCCAGGTGTGTAAACTACACCTGTTAGCAAGGGCCGGGCAAGACCGGTGCCAGCCGCCGCGGTAACACCGGCGGCCCGAGTGGTGATCGTGATTATTGGGTCTAAAGGGTCCGTAGCCGGTTTGGTCAGTCCTCCGGGAAATCTGACGGCTCAACCGTTAGGCTTTCGGGGGATACTGCCAGGCTTGGAACCGGGAGAGGTAAGAGGTACTACAGGGGGTAGGAGTGAAATCTTGTAATCCCTGTGGGACCACCTGTGGCGAAGGCGTCTTACCAGAACGGGTTCGACGGTGAGGGACGAAAGCTGGGGGCACGAACCGGATTAGATACCCGGGTAGTCCCAGCCGTAAACGATGCTCGCTAGGTGTCAGGCATGGCGCGACCGTGTCTGGTGCCGCAGGGAAGCCGTGAAGCGAGCCACCTGGGAAGTACGGCCGCAAGGCTGAAACTTAAAGGAATTGGCGGGGGAGCACAACAACGGGTGGAGCCTGCGGTTTAATTGGACTCAACGCCGGACAACTCACCGGGGGCGACAGCAATATGTAGGCCAAGCTGAAGACTTTGCCTGAATCGCTGAGAGGAGGTGCATGGCCGTCGCCAGTTCGTACTGTGAAGCATCCTGTTAAGTCAGGCAACGAGCGAGACCCGTGCCCACTGTTACCAGCATATCCTCCGGGATGATGGGTACTCTGTGGGGACCGCCGGTGTTAAATCGGAGGAAGGTGCGGGCCACGGTAGGTCAGTATGCCCCGAATCTCCCGGGCTACACGCGGGCTACAATGGATGGGACAATGGGTCCCTTCCCCGAAAGGGGTTGGCAATCTCACAAACCCATTCGTAGTTCGGATCGAGGGCTGTAACTCGCCCTCGTGAAGCTGGAATCCGTAGTAATCGCGTTTCAATATAGCGCGGTGAATACGTCCCTGCTCCTTGCACACACCGCCCGTCAAACCACCCGAGTGAGGTATGGGTGAGGGCACGGACTCTGTGCCGTGTTCGAACCTGAATTTTGCAAGGGGGGTTAAGTCGTAACAAGGTAGCCGTAGGGGAATCTGCGGCTGGATCACCTCCTAAGCCAAAAAACCCACCAATCAGATGCCGATAAACCGACAAAACCTCACCCATTTCAAATTCTAATGCACCCGATAAGTAAATTATCGGGGAAGGACGGATTGCCTGTGTTGACACTCAGGTACATGAAGTCATGTATAGGTGCTGTAATACTGGACGCTAACTGGACCTGGTTAGGTGTAACAGGAATTATGCTATCAGGTGGATGGCTCGGCTCAAGAGCTGAAGAAGGACGTGCCAAGCTGCGATAAGCCCGGGGTAGGTGCATGGATCCAATGAACCCGGGATTTCCGAATGGGACCTCCCCTAGTGATCAGTCATGATCGGGAACGCTCCGAATTGAAACATCTCAGTAGGAGCTGGAAAAGAAATCAATTGAGATGCCGTGAGTAACGGCGAGTGAAACCGGCACAGTTCAAACCGAATCCCTTCGGGGAAATGTGGTGTTGTAGGGCTGTTCAAACGTCTGGCGGCAAAACCGAACTTGCCTGAAACGGCAGACCGTAGAGTGTGACAGTCACTTAGGTGTAAGCCAAAAGACCGGAACATGTCCCTGAGTACCGTGCGTTGGATATCGTGCGGGAATCTGGGGGGCACCAACCTCCAAAACTAAATACTCCTTGAGACCGATAGCGAAATAGTAGGGTGACCGAACGCTGAAAAGTACCCCGAGAAGGGAGGTGCAAAGTGCCTGAAACCTGATAGTGATAGAACGATACGGCATGAAAGGATCTTTGACATGAAGGAATCATCCGCGAGGGTGTAGTACGAATGTCACTGCCAGTGTCGTATCTTACGTTTTGAAGAACGGGCCAGGGAGTGTATCTTGGTGGCGATGGCTAACCTTTCATCTGGGCAGCCGAAGCGAAAGCAACATGTGCGCAACCCTTCTGGGTGAGGCACGACGTATACAAGTGCGTGGAGTCACTGGGGTACGACCCGAAGCCGGGTGATCTAGGCGTGGGCAGGTTGAAGCGTGGCGAAAGCTACGTGGAGGACCGCAAGCGGTTTTGATCTGCAAATCATTCGTGTGACCTGCGTCTCGTAGTGAAATGCTAATCTAACCCGGCATCAGCTGGTTCCTTCCGAAACATGTCGCAGCATGACCTGACTGGAGATCGTCGGTGGAGTAGAGCACTGATTGGCGGTTCCGGGGGAGAAATCCCTCACCCGCCTGTCAAACTCCAAACCCACTGTCATCGTAGAAGGTCGGAGTCCGGACTACTGGGGTAAGCTTGTAGTCCGTAAGGGAGACAACCCAGCCCGTGGTTAAGGTCCCCAAGTGTCGACTAAGTGTTAACACTAAAGGGCGTCCCAAGCCCTAGACAGCTGGAAGGTTAGCTTAGAAGCAGCTACCCTTCAAAGAGTGCGTAACAGCTCACCAGTCGAGGTTTGGGGCCCCGAAAATTGACGGGGCTCAAGTCGACCACCGATACCACGGAGTACCGCAAGGTAATCTCGTAGGAAGGCGTTGTGTTCGGGCAGAAGCAGGGCTGTGAAGTCCTGTGGACCGTTCACAAACGAAAATCCTGGTAATAGTAGCAGCAAAGCAAGGTGAGAATCCTTGCCGCCGAAGGGGCCAGGTTTCCTCGGCAATGATCGTCAGCCGAGGGTTAGTCGGTCCTAAGACGTACCGTAATTCGAGTACGCCAAAAGGGAAACAGGTTAATATTCCTGTACCATTTAGCACTGAGCTCTGACGTCTTCGGGCAGGCCGAGCGGCGCCGTCGCGCCGTCTAAGCAGCGAAACCTGTGGAGAGCCGTAATGGCGAGAAGCGGGCGAATCTGTAATGGCTCAAGTCGGCTGCACCCAGGGACCCGTGAAAAGGACAGCTAAATGTCCGTACCGAGAACTGACACTGGTGCCCCTAGCTGAAAAGGCTAAGGCGTGTCGGAGTAATTCAGTTAAGGGAATTCGGCAAATTAGCTCCGTAACTTCGGGAGAAGGAGTGCCTGCTTTGTAGAAAGCAGGTCGCAGTGACCAGGGGGCTCTAACTGTCTAATATCAACATAGGAGATTGCAAACCCGTAAGGGCTAGTACAATCTCTGAATCCTGCTCAGTGCAGGTACCTGAAACCCCGGTTCAACGGGAAGAAGGGCCTGTAAACAGCGGGGGTAACTATGACCCTCTTAAGGTAGCGTAGTACCTTGTCGCTTAATTGGCGACTTGCATGAATGGATCAATGAGAGCCCTACTGTCCCTAACTGGAGTCCGGTGAAGCTTACATTCTAGTGCACAGTCTAGAGACCTCTAGGGGGAAGTGAAGACCCCGTGGAGCTTTACTGCAGCCTGTCGTTGGGTTGTGGTTCTGGATGTACAGTGTAGGTAGGAGACGTCGAAGCGGGTGCGCCAGCATCCGTGGAGTCGCAATTGGGACACTACCCTTCTGGAACTACGACCCTAACTCTGAGAAGAGGACCCCGATAGGTGGGCAGTTTGCCTGGGGCGGGACGCCCTTGAAAAGATATCAAGGGCGCGCAATGGTTGACTCAAGCGGGTCGGAAACTCGCTGAAGAGTGCAAGAGCATAAGTCAGCCTGACGTTATTCAGCACAGCAGTGGATGACGAGACGAAAGTCGGTTCTAGCGAACTTTTGAGCCTCCTTGGTGGGGGCCAAAAATGACAGAAAAGTTACCCCGGGGATAATTGAGTCGTTGCCGGCAAGAGTACATATCGACCCGGCAGCTTGCTACCTCGATGTCGGTTCTTTCCATCCTGGCCGTGCAGCAGCGGCCAAGGGTGAGGTTGTTCGCCTATTAAAGGAGATCGAGAGCTGGGTTTAGACCGTCGTGAGACAGGTCGGTTACTATCTACTAGAGGTGCACGAAGTCTGAGGGTAAGCTGCTTTTAGTACGAGAGGAACCAAGCAGCGGCGCCACTGGTGTACCGGTTGTCTGACAAGGCAACGCCGGGCAGCTACGCGCTAAGGAATAAGAGCCGAATGCATCTAAGCTCGAAATCTGACCCAAAAAGAGACTTCTTTAAGGATTCCGGTAAAAGACCGGTTTGATAGAAACGGGATGTAAGCACCAAGGCAACGAGGTGTTCAGTCCGCGTTAACTAACCATCCGTTCCTTTCACCATATCAGGTCCAGGCGAAATCCAGTATGCAGCACCCCTATACATGACTTTCTGTCTTTTCACAATCCCATTTATAGGTAGAGTCTGGCGGCCATAGCGGCAGGGAAACTCCTGTACCCATCCCGAACACAGAAGATAAGCCTGTCCACGTTCCTTACTGTACTGAAGTACGCGAGTCTTCGGGAACTCTGGATCGCTGCCAAACTCACCCTATACTACTTTAAATCTCTTCTATATTTTTTCTGCAATAGTTTTTGCTTTCTATTTTGATATTGTTTTCTACTGTCTTTTGAAATTGTATTTCTTTCTGCTTATAGTTTTTATTACTTTTACAACACTTTTAATATTATTTTTCTACTGTCCTTTGAAATTGTATTTCTTTTTGCTTATAGTTTTTATTACTTTTACAATACTTTTGTTTTTTTACAATACTTTTGTTTGTTTGAAGTGTGAAATGGATCCTGTACTACAGGGTCCTCTTCTAAAATAAAGTATAGTGTGTACTGAAATAATATATAGAAGAGATCCTTTGAATGAAATAATCAAAATAGGATCTTTAGTGAGCACTAAGAGTAAAAGATTAATATCAAATATTCAAACAGTCACGCTGAAATTTTATAAAAGAAAAGAATCAGGCAGAAGAAAGTGCCACAATGGCTTCTGCCAGATCTCCGTTTGAGTTCTTCAGAGCTTTCCTGGCCTCTTCTTCAGAAACGCCTGTTTGCTCCATTACAAGTTTTACATCATCTGCGGGAATCTCCAGTTCTTTCGGGACTTCTTTTACGTCACCTACTATCTGGTATGTTTCAGAACCCTGGACTGTCATGATACTGACATTTGCATTCTCTATAATTATATTAGAGTCTGCAGTCCGTATGATTACTTCCTGAACATCCTTCAGCTCTTTGACATCAATCCCCATCTGTTTCATCATCTGCTTCATTTTAGCCGGGTTCATTCCCCGACCACCCACGCCTCCCATTCCTGGAAACATAGACTCACTTCTCCTTTTATTTTTGGTTTTCTTTTACTTATTCAGGTTCGAGTCTTTTTGTACCTTCAGCGCGGTTTACTTTATCTTTAGTGGCATCCGCCGCCACATGAGCCGCATCCACCGGCAGTGGGGTTACGGATCATGAATCCTTTTCCATTTTCATCTTCTACAAAGTCAATGCTGCCTTCAGAGAAACTTCTTTCAATATCTTTTGCCATAACGAGTTTGATGCCGTTGCTTTCCACTGTTACGTCTTCTTCTTTTACTTCATCATCAAAGGCAAGTCCGTATTGAACTCCGCTGCAGGCAACTCCAGCAACAAATATTCTGAGAGCAAGCTCAGGCTTTCCTTCCTGCTCGAGCAGTATTTTAAGTTCTGAAGCAGCTTTGTCTGTTACTTCTATCATTTATGCACCTCTTTTTTTACTTTATATTCTTATTTGATGTCCATCTGCCTTAATTTCTATAAGATGCCATCCGTTACAGCTTACAGATAATTTCCAAACATTATATATTCTTCCATCTGGCACATATAATGTTTATAGAATTGTCACTTTTTTTCTCTGGAAAAGGCTTTTTTCAGGAGTTTTCGGGTGGGCAGTATATGAATTCATTTTCTAAGGAATTATATTGTTCTGCTAAGTCCTTAATATATCTTCTATTTTATATATTTTTCCTATGATACATCTCATTCACACAAATTCGGCATCTTCATCGATAGGCTCTTCCAGAATCTTTGCATTATAAGCGTTTATTTCCAGAGAATTACGTTTTCCCTTTACTTCCCAGAAAGGAACATACACGAGCTCCATGTTGAGTTCTATTTCATCGGGTTTTGGGCTAATACTCCTGTGTTCATAAATAATTGCCTGCCCTTCCAGATTGTTGAAGCGCATCTCGCGTGTATTTTCTTGTATTATTAAATCAAGAAGGATCTTTTCTGCCTGTTTTTTATCTACATTCGGCCGCTTTACATCATACTGTACTGCCGGAATTCTGGTAGGTATTCCAAGACCTTCTATTTCCATTTCTTCCCTTGATTTATTTAGTGCGTTAAGAAAACCCCCTCCTTCTCCGACAATGCTTAGAACTTTTGATCTGAATTTTTTTTCTGCTTCAACATTATATCTGTATTTCCAGAAAGGTACAAATTTCAAAAGTGCGTCTTTAGGGCTGCTGAGGTAGGGCTTCGCAATGATAATAGCCTGATCTTTTGAAATCTTTGGCTCCACTGACTGTATATTCAACATTTCATAAGAGCCAAGTTCTGGAACCTCAACCTGCTCTAGTTTCTTTGAATCTTTCCTTCCATCATGGGCACCTGGAAAAGATCTTGCTTCAAATGAATTTTTTTCTGCTCCTGCTGGCTGTTTCTGAGATGGTGCAAGTCCTCTGCTAAAGCAAGTTTCCCGCCTGAACCTCTCCTCTTCTGCTTTCCAGTTCTCTACGGGTAGTTCAGGAGTTGACTCTCTCAGTTTATCTCGTGTTTCATTTGCTGGAGGAATTTCTGGTTCAGAATAGAGAGTGTTTGCTTTCTGTTCCATATTTACAAGAACCGCTCTTCCTATTTGAAGAGCCAGCTCATCTCTGTCCCATACATAGATCCCGAGTTCACTTGCATAATCGATTAATTCCCCGGAAGTTTTCTGGGTTATCACATAGATTCCTGTACAGTCTTCTATCTTTTCTGAAAAGGCTGTTATTTCTTCATAATCTGGCTGCAGGGCACACCTGACATAAGCCTGATGCCCGTTTTTCTCCACAAGAATGTCACACTGGTTGGATATTATGACATTGTATCCGGATGATTTGAAGATGTCCACAAGGATTTCTAAAAGGTCTTGCTTCATGATTCTCACTTTCTTATGTTCTGCACAGCTAAAATAGTTTATGTTTACATTTAAAATATAATAATTTTGCAACTTATTATACGCCAGGGTTCTCTCACTTTTTTAATATGCTTTTTAAATACTTTTTTTCCAAACGTACAACTATTTAAGAAATCAAATCCTAATCAAATATGTATGAGTGGGATCAGGCTTGGAGTAGAATCTTTCCCAACTTATGAACACGGAATAAAGAAAGAGTGGATCATAGGAAACGGGCTCGGAGGGTACGCTTCCTCTACAGTTATCGGAGCAGGGACAAGGACTTACCACGGACTACTTGTAGCGGCTCCAGAAAATTCTCCTGGAAGGGTTTTACTACTTTCTTCTCTTGATGAAGAACTTTCTCTCAATGGAGAAGTCTATCGACTTGCAACCCACAAATATCCGGGCACTGTTTCTCCTGAGGGTTTCAATTACCTTTCCAAATTTATACTTGCTCCATTTCCTATGTGGGTTTATCAGCCCGATGTTTTTACAGTGAAGAAAAAAGTCTTCATGGTTCACAACAGTAACACAACCTGTATTCTATATGATATCAGGTCAAGGAAAGAGGGAGCTTTGTTAAGAATTTTTCCTCTGACAAACTCCAGAAGTTTTCATCAAACTACCCGTTCAAGAGATCTTTCCTTTTCCCAGAAGGCTTATCCTGCAGGAGTAAAACTGGAAAGCTCTAACGGTTTTACTTTATCTCTGTCCTCTAATCTCCAGTACCATCGTGATCCCATGTGGTATTACAACTTTGAGTATGATGCTGAGAAACAAAGGGGTCTTCCCTTCCAGGAAGATAACTTTAATCCCGGTTATTTCGAAGGCAGACTCAAACTGGGGACTTCCCGTTTTTTTATTGCGGCTTCGACAGGAGATATTTCCTCTTTTACACTTGAACAAGTTGAGGAACTCTATACAAGAGAAGTTTATCGGCAGAATCTCCTTGCTTTCAATTCAAGACTTACTGAACCTTTTGCTCTTAAACTTCTCAGGGCAACAGACACTTTTATAGTGAAGAATCCATCCACAGGTGAAAATACGGTAATTGCAGGATATCCCTGGTTCTCTGACTGGGGGCGGGATTCTATGATCTCTCTTCCTGGCCTTACTCTGGTCCCTCATCGTTTCGAGGCGGCTAAATCCATTCTTAAAAATTTTTCAAGGAACTGCAGGAAAGGCTTAATTCCTAACAATTATCCGGCTTTTGGAGGAGAACCAGTCTACAATACAGTAGATGCATCCCTATGGTTTATCCATGCTCTTGGAAGATATTTCGCATACACAAAGGACTTTCTGTTTCTCTCGGATACATGGGAGACAGTAGAATATATCATAGACAACTACAGAAAAGGCACTGATTTTGGAATCGGGATGGATTCCGATTATCTTATCCGGCAGGGTCCTCAACTGACCTGGATGGATGCTAAAATAGATGAATGGGCAGTTACTCCAAGAACAGGGAAAGCCTGTGAAATAAATGCCCTATGGTACAATGCCCTTAAAACAGCCTCTAAACTGGGTACACTTCTCAGCAAAGATATTTCTTCATATGAGTCTCTTGCAGCCGGGGTAGCTTCCAATTTTGAGGAACTTTTCTGGAACCCCGAAACTAACTGTCTCTTTGATCTTATATCTCAGGATGAGACTGGAAAGCAGATTAAAGATTCTGCAATCCGCCCGAATCAAATCTTTGCGGTAGCGCTTCCTTACACCATGCTTCCTCCTGAGAAAGAGAAAGCAATCGTAGACAGAGTTGAAAAAGACCTCCTGACTCCCTTCGGACTCAGAACTCTATCCAGTGATAACCCTGCTTATGTGGGACATTATCAGGGAGGCCCTGAATCCAGGGATTTAGCCTACCATAACGGCACAGTCTGGCCCTGGCTCCTCGGAGCTTATGTGAAAGCTTATCGTAAAGTCCATAATTATTCAAAAAAGAGCCTGGAAGATATGCGGGTCCTTCTGCAGGGTTTTGACAGTCATCTGGAAACTGCAGGTATTGGCACTATTTCCGAAGTATTTGATGGCGATTATCCTTATTTCCCTGGCGGCTGTATTTCCCAGGCATGGAGCGTTGCGGAAATTTTCAGAGCATATGTAGAGGATGTACTTGGGACCAAACCCTAAAAATTGTATTTAGTTTTATTTTTGAGGGTCGAAGGTAAAAATTAGTGTTCATTTTCTGGTTTCATGTCGCCTGAGGTAAACTCCCTAATATTAATCTCCTCTCACCTTTCTTTTTTATACTAGTTTGTCAATCTACCTCCCATGATTGATTTTGATACCTTAAAATACGAAAATGGTCTGATCCTTGCTGTTGTTCAGGACCGGAGCAGCAGAGAGGTGCTGATGTGTGCATATATGAATCGGGAAGCCCTTGAGAAGACAATCGAAACCGGAATTGCTTATTTCTGGAGCCGAAGCCGGCAGAGTCTATGGAAAAAAGGGGAAACATCGGGGCACCTGCAAAAAGTAAAAGAAATTCGGATTGACTGTGACATGGATTCTATTCTTTTGCTTGTGGAACAGGTAGGAGGAGCCTGTCATATGGGATATAGGTCCTGTTTTTATCGCAACCTTGAAGGGGAGATTGTTGGGGAGAAAGTTTTCGAGCCAAAAGATGTTTACTGAACCTTATGATGTTACTGGATCATGATGTTATAGTTTCTTCAGGCTTTTTTGTCCTCATATTTTTATTTTTTGTTTCTTATTGACTCTATTTTTTGACTTCGTTCCGCTAAAAAAAGCGCCAGAAGTTTTATTATATACTTTCTGGCTCTATATTCCTTTATATGGTTGATGAGAAGAGAACGAGGATCGTTCCGGATACCAGCGTTATAATTGATGGGAGGCTTTCTTCCCGCGTCAGAAGTGGCGAGTTCAGGGGCGCTGAGATAATCATTCCCGAAGCTGTGGTGTCGGAACTTGAGGCCCAGGCAAACAGGGGTAGAGAAATAGGTTTCAAAGGGCTTGAAGAGCTTTCTGAGCTTCGAAAGCTGGCAGATAGAGGGGAGATTCACCTTCAATTCAGCGGGGTTCAACCTACCCTTGAGGAGATCAAACTCTCAAAAGAGGGTAGAGTAGACGCCCTTATCCGGAGGACGGCTATTGAGGTTGGAGGGTTGTTTGTAAGTGAAGATCGGGTACAGGCTCTTATAGCTAAAGCAAAGGGACTTGATGTTGAATACCTTTATCCTAAAGTTCTGGATCCTTCGGAGTTTGGACCACTTAAAATAGAGCATTTTTTCACTGACGATACGATGTCTGTACACCTTAAAAATGGTGTATCTCCTATGGCAAAGAAGGGGCCTGTAGGAAATGTGCGTTATGTAAGGATCCGTGAAGAACCTGCTACTTTTTCGGAACTTTCCAGTATCTCTAAAGAACTTATTGAAAGGGCGAGGCTGGATCCCGAGTCGTTCATCGAGATGTCTTCAAGTGGGGCTACCGTCCTTCAAATAAGGAATATGCGAATTGCAATTGCTAACCCACCTTTTTCAGATGATGTGGAGATCACGACTGTCAGGCCAACTGTGGTTGTGGATCTTGAGCATTACCGCTTGAGCGATAAATTGAAAGAGCGTATCGTAAGCCAGCGCGGAATCCTAATTGCAGGGCCTCCGGGGGCAGGAAAATCCACTTTTGCTGCCGGCGTTGCACGCTATCTTAATGACCACGGTCAGGTGGTCAAAACTATGGAATCTCCAAGGGACCTGCAGGTGCCTCCTGAGATCACTCAGTATTCACCCCTGAACGGCAGGATGGAGGATACTGCGGATCTTTTGCTTCTTGTAAGGCCGGATTATACTATATATGATGAGGTCCGGAAGACAGGGGATTTCCTTATTTTTGCAGATATGCGCCTTGCAGGAGTTGGGATGATCGGGGTAGTGCATGCAACAAGGGCAGTAGATGCCATTCAACGCCTGATAGGAAGGGTTGAACTGGGTGTGATTCCCCAGGTGGTTGATACTGTCATTTTTATTGATAAAGGGGAGGTTGCAAAGGTTCTGGTGCTCGCATTTACGGTTAAGGTTCCCTATGGGATGGTCGAGCAGGATCTTGCAAGGCCTGTGATTACTATTGCAGATTTCGAAACTGGCAAAGTCGAATATGAGATTTACACTTATGGAGAGCAGGTTGTGGTTATGCCAATAGGGCCTTCTCGAGAAAGCAGGAAACCTGCGTGGAAGCTTGCCGAAGAAGAGATCCGAAGTGTTATTGGCAGGTATGCATCTGGCTCTGTTGAGGTTGAATTGACGTCAGATGATAGTGCAATTGTAAAAGTCCGGAAAGACGAAATGCGAAAAGTCATTGGCAAGGGTGGAAGTGTTATCGATAGGATCGAAACCACTCTGGGGCTTCATATTGATGTCAGGGAGATGGAGGGGGAAGTTCCAGGGGCCGCAAAAGGTCGGAAGTACGGGGCCGAAAGTAGAGCCCCTCCTCAAAAACCCAGAGTTTCTGGCTTTGAGCCGGAATCTACTGCCCCATCCGCTCATCCTCTCATTGAAATAAATAAGAAACACCTTATTATAGGGGCTCCGGAACTTGCAGGAAAGGATGTGGAGATATTCATTGAAGATGAGTACCTTTTCAGCGCAACTGTAAGCCGGCACGGAGAAGTGAAACTCAGAGCAAATTCGGACCTTGCATCAGATATTATGGAGGCTCAAGACAGAGGGGAATTAATTGAGATTCGACTGATCTAATCCTCTCAATTTTCCTTTTTTCAAGCTGCCTTCATCTTTTTTTCTACTATCTTTCTTTATTTTATCAATTTTAATATTATTTCTAATTTTCAAAATTTTTATATAGTGTCGAACACGATTTATTATAAGACACTTTTAGGGGGATATGTTTCATTGAATAAGTTACATGAGGCAGAGCCAGAAATTAGGGCGGATTTACAGGGAAGGATTGAAGTTTTTGATCAAAGCATCAGGGGTTTTGAAAAAAGGCTCAGGGCAGTTGAAAGACGTCTTTCTCTTGACAATTCTTCTGAAATGCAGGCTGAAAGAGTTTTTTCCGGTAATTTTTCAGATCCTTTTCCTGATGAAAACGCAGGAAGTGTTGCTGCAGTTTCTTCAGTTTTTCCACATGGATCTTCTGTATCTCCTGAATCTTCTATTCCTCTTCATGGGAATCCCTTGCTTTCTGATCTATCTCCCTCATTTTCAGAAGGAAATGTTTCGAGTCTTTCTCTTAGTGCAGTCCTACCTTCCGGTAATACCTCGAATGTTTCTCTGATTTCTCTTGATAATTCTTCCGAAACCTCGGGAACCGGCTATAAAATCAGGAGCATAAATGACCTCTTTTCCAGCCTTTCCGAAAGTCTTCGTTCTCTTCATACTTCAGTATCCGAACTATCTAGTTTTGTTCATAATAACTTGAAACCTGAACTAGAGAAACTAGATCTGGAAATTCAAAATATCAGGGACCAGGAAGCCTCAAAATACGAATATGTACACAAACTTGAGGCGCGTATAGAAATTCTCGAAAACCAGAACAGGTTTACATTCGGTTCAATCAAAATTCCCCTGGAAATCTCCGGAATCGCAGGGTCTTCAGTTCTTTTCCTTACGGGATTTCTTGTCTGGTCCGGCCGATGGGATGTAATACGATCTCCTTATTTCTCAGCAGGGCTTGCAGTACTTATGGCAGGGGCTGTTTTTATAAAATTTTATATGGTCAACCGCAAAAAGAAATCGTTAACTGATAAGGAATAAAACAGAAAAAAGGAGTAAAACAGAATAAGAATCATCTGTATTTCTCAGTATAAATTCAAAAGTATTTATTTTTCTCAGTATAACCTGAATTTGACAGAAGCTTATATTTGATAATGTATAACTAGGCTTTATGATTCTGTTTTCATAATACAATTCAAAGTTATTTATTTTGCTTTATGAGCATCAATATTTTTCATTTTTCAAACAACATTGAGCTGATACAATGCGTTTTTTGTGATAGAATACTGTATTAGTTAACAGAAACTGTCAAATTCAGGGTATAAACTCAAAGTTATTTATTTTTCTAAGTATAAATTTAAAGTTATTTATTTTTTCTCAGTATAAATTTAAAGTTATTTATTTTTCTAAGTATAAAGTCAAAGTTATTTATTTCATTGACTGGACAGAATCTGTTTTGTGGTCATCTTCCAAAGATTTTTATATAATTACTTCCTACGTTTATATAGTCTGAATTTTTATATGGGGGGTGACATCATGATAGAACTGATCAAAGCTCTTATTCTGGGTTTTACGGTAGGCATATCTGCTGCCATTATTCCCGGGCCCATGATGTTCGCAACAATTGGGGCATCTTTTAAGAATGGATGGCGAGCAGGGCCTTCAATCTTCATCGGGCATGCCCTTGTAGAACTGGCCATTTTTGTTCTTGTTCTAATTGGAGCATCCTCTTTTCTCGGAAAGGCAATTATTTCATATCTGGCCATAATAGGCGGCCTGGTCATGTTACTTTTCGGGCTTGTAATGATAAAGGGTGCAAAAGAGGCTTCCACAATGGACATATCCATTTCGGCCAGCAGCCTGAACCTATCCTCAAATCCATTGCCTGCACGAATTATAACATCTGCCCTGAATCCTTTTTCAGGCCAGGTATCTGCAGGAATTATAACTTCTGCATTGAATCCATTTTTCGTTATATGGTGGTTGACTGCAGGTAGTTCTATCGTTCTACAGGAGTATATGGTGGGCATTCTCGCTGTAATCGCATTTATTGTGGGCCACTGGATAGCAGATCTTGGTTTCCTTGTGGCAGTATCTTCTTCCTTTTCACGGGGAAATGAAATGATATCACAGAGGACTCATGAAATTATGGTCTATTTATGTGGGGGATTTATGGCAATCTTTGGCCTGTGGTTTATGATTAATAACAGTAACATTGCTGCAATGATCTAATTAAATTGCCTAAATCTATAAACTGTAAAATTGTCTAAATCCCCAAACCATAAAATGGTCTAAATCCATGAACAGTGGGTTTTCCTAAACCCATAACTTTTCTAAATTTCTGAATATTTATTTTCTCTCACAAACTCTTATGTGCTTGATTTTGACACTCAAGTGCGCAAGACATATATAATATTGTGCAATTGTTCTCTGTAGTAGCTTCTGTGATGAGTAAGGGGAAACTTAAACCTTCGGCATGAGGGGAATGGGTCAGTGAAATGACCAGTTGAAGGTATCCTGAAAAGGCTGCTCCAAATGGGTTATTAAACTACCTGTATAGTTCAGATCTTTTTGTTTCTCTCTTTGGGGGCTGCTTTCTATTGAATCTAAGATGGTAACCTGTTGCCCTTAAACTTAAGATTATCGGCATCAGATTTTCGTATAAATCAAAAATGAGAAAGGAGATCCTTGAAACATGAGTGAGTTAATAGTTTTTGCTTTTTCGAATGATAAAGGTGCATCCGAAATGGATGGGGCCATCAAAAGGCTTCAAAAAGAGCAGTTGATCACCCTTGATGACGCTGCAATTGTCGTTCGCAATCATGATGGTAAGGTCAAGGTAAAGCAGGCTGTAAACCTTGTTGGTGCAGGTACGGTGGGTGGAGCATTCTGGGGTATGTTGATCGGACTGCTTTTCTGGATGCCCTGGTTGGGTCTGGCAATTGGTGCTGTTACAGGTGCAATTTCAGCCAAATTAACTGACTATGGAATCAATGATGACTTTATTAATGAAGTTGCTGAAACCGTAGAGCCTGGGGGATCTGCCCTCTTCCTGTTAATCTCAAAGTGGACTGAGGACAAGGTTCTCGATGAATTGGGTAAATTTAAAGCGAAAGTGGTGCGCACTTCCCTTTCCAAAGAAGAAGAACACAAACTTAAAGCTGCTTTTGGCGCCGGAGAATAACTAAGAATAGTTAATATCTGTACCTACTGTGGGAGTCAGTTACTGAAAAGTACAAGTACAAAAATCTCTCAATTTTTTCCAAAATAGGGTGTGTTCTTGTTTTTCAGATTTGATCAATGAAGTCCTCACCCTTTTTTTCTTAATTTTTTTCAAAATTTTCTTTATAGCGTATATTTTTTATCTCTAGGATATCCCACGTTAGCGTTAGAAGAGTAACTCCTCTTTAACTCCTGACTACTTTCACAAAATAATTATTGGTGAAGTCTCTATATCCTGTTCTTATCACTTTTACGGAGATGTACCCCTCAGCTTTTCCAGGAGGGAGTCCGGGGTTAATAATTTTTATTATTACTTTTCCTTCTGGGTTAGTGATGCCAGAATATGCTTTTTGCCTATCCGGGCTCCAGGCAATTACATTTGCTTCTCCTATTCCTCGGTCATTCCTGTCAATCGCTTTTACAAGCAAATTCAGATTCGTTTCTCCTGCTCTGCCTGGTTCCGGTGAAGGTAAAGAAAATGAGCTTATATTTGCTGTTGCAAACATAGGTTCTTGAGGAGCAGGAGCGCTTCCGAGGGCTGAGAGTATTGCGTAAAATCCTATGAAGCCGATAATTGAAAGAACTACAATCCTTAGCGGAAGTCCAATAGTTCCTGATTCGTTTTCTTTGAGTTTTTCAGGCATCATATAGACTCTTTTCTCCAGTTTTACTCATGCCAAAAATACAATTATCGAGTCTTGATGATCATAACTGCATCTTTTTTCTCATAGTCATAGAAGCCGTCTGCCAGGATTTTCAGGTCCATTGTCCCTTCATTCTGGTTAGGGTCAAGCTTGACCAGTGAAGTTGCGGGTGTTGTCAGTACACTGAGCCCGTTAACATCTGTAGTACTAGAAGCAGCACCTCCAAGCCCACTGAGAATAATGTTTGCATTCCTTACAGGGTTTCCATCACTGTCTGTCACCTTTACTGATGCTGTTATAGCAAAAGGATTTTCTGCAGTCCTGGCATTTACCACTATAGAATTTCCTGGCTGGAGAGTTCCTCCTCCAAGTGCTGACCTTTCTACAAATACCGACATTTCTTTTGTTGGAGTAGGTATGATCGAGATAAGTGTTCCAAGGGCAACCATCCCGACAACGAGCATAACAACCATATTTATCGGGAGTTCCATGGCTTTTTCGTCATTTATGATTGGTTTTAATATAGTCATATTTATCTCTCTTTCTAACTTCATTAATTATTTTATGGAGAATTATCGTATCATTTCCTATTTATATCTTCTCTATTTTTTGCCCAACTAAGTTTTTTATCTAAGTACTTATTTATATTTATTCAAAATAACTATGTATTTATATAGTCCTTTTGTCCATACTCTCTTCACGATCAAAAACTCAAGTTATTAATTAAGAACGAGGGGAAACAGTTTTTTGACTCAAGAATGCTCTGATGATTCAAGTGAATCTGACCATGACCATAGTTTCTTGTGTTTTTTTGGACTGCATAAATGGAAACGAAAAAGTGGAGTGTTGTGCTGCTTGCCAACAGTGCTTGAAAAGCGCTATAAATGCATACGTTGCGGCAAATACAAGGTGACTTTTGAAAAAGAGAATGGTTCTTATAGACTTTCTGCTGGCAGGTATTGACCTGAACAGGAGTTAAAAAACCCTTTATTCTTCTCCTGATTTTTTTCATCTCTCTTAAGAACTTTTCTTTTTATTTTTTCTTTGCTCGTAAGCTTAATCTATTTGAACTTATTTTTTAGAGCTATGAAAAGAATCGTGATTCTCGATTACGGGCTTGGAAATCTCCGAAGTGTTCAAAAGGGGCTTGAACACGTTGGGGCCAGTCCCGTAATCTCCGGGGATCCTGAGGAGATCCTTGCCGCAGACGGAGTAATTCTCCCGGGTGTCGGCGCTTTTGTGGATGCTATGAAGTGCCTTGTCCCAATCAGAGGAATTATAAATGATTACGTGCAGTCAGGGAAACCGATGCTAGGGATCTGCCTTGGACAGCAGGTTCTGATGAGTTCTTCTGAGGAAGGGAAGTTAACTGATGGGCTCAACCTTATTTCTGGCAAGGTTCTGCGCTTTCCAAAATCCGAATTAAAAGTGCCGCATATGGGCTGGAATAATATTGGAATCAAGCAGGATCACCCTCTTTTTGAAGGTATCCCTGATGAATCATTTGTATATTTTGTACACTCTTACTACGTGGAAACCAAACCTGAAAACACTCTTGCGTCGTGTAACTATGGACTGGAGTTTTCAGCTTCCGTCGTAAACTCGAAAGGAAATGTAATGGGTACTCAGTTTCATCCTGAGAAGAGTGGAGCGACCGGGTTGAAGATCCTAAAAAATTTTGTAGAAATGTGTTGAAAGGATGAATCTGGAGAAGTTGTTTCCTTCATTGAAGCTTGATTCATTTTTTTATTTTTATCCACCTGTTAAGTTCTGATTCCTAAAAGGCTTTAATTAAGCCGTAGCTCAACAGATTGACGCTTGTGTCAAATTACTTTTCCCTGTTTATTACAGGGCAGAGATATCTACGAGATGGTTATTATGGATATAGAAGGCTATGTAAAACGGGCTCTCAGGAAAGACCCCTCAAATGAAGCTGGGATTGAGGTACAACTGGCTTCAAGAATTCTTGAAATTAAGACTATAAGTCCCGAAAGGGCTCGTGAAATTGCGAATGCAGTCGTTTGCGAGGCAAAAGCAACACTCAATGTGGAAGGGGATGTGTTAAGTCCTACTCTTTCAGGGGTTTCCATGGGGGAGTTCGGGGTAGGTTCAAGAGGTATCGGGGACTTTTATGTTCACTCTAAGCTTGGAGAAGTAATAGGTCACACAGGGGCTGTTGTAGATAGTGCCCAGCTTGACGATTCAGGGGTTGTCAAAATCGGTGATGACTATCTGGTAGTAACTGTTGACGGTCTTCACTCTCGTCTAAGCGATTTTCCTTTTCTCTCAGGTTTTCATGTAGCAAGGGCAGCTCTGCGTGATGTATATTCCATGGGAGCTCGCCCTCTGGCGATGCTTTCTGATATTCATATAGCAGATGATGGAGATGTGGCAAAGATATTTGACCACATTGCAGGAATTACCACGGTTTCTGAACTGACAGGAATACCTCTCATAACCGGAAGCACCCTTCGAATCGGTGGGGATATGGTCATAGGCGAGCGTATGACCGGAGGTGTCGGTGCGGTAGGTGTGACTTCTTCTCTCACCTCCCGAAACAAGACAAAGGTAGGTGACCTTATACTTATGACCGAAGGAGCAGGTGGAGGTACGATTTCTACAACTGCGCTTTATTACGGGATGCATGATGTAGTGGAAGAAACTATTAACATCCGTTTCCTGGAAGCATGTGAGGTTTTGCTGCAGTCTGAATTGTACCGGAAAGTCCATTCAATGACTGACGTTACCAACGGTGGAATTCGAGGTGATGCAAAGGAAATCTCAAAGACAGCAGGTGTAAAACTGGTCTTTGAGGAGGAAAGAATGAGAGCTCTTGTGAATCCAAAAGTGCTCTCCATGCTTGAACTCCTTAAAATTGATTATCTTGGAGTTTCTCTTGATGCCCTGCTTGTGATCGTTCCTCCTGAATATGCTGATGAGATTCTTGATGCTGTCAGGGCTGCAGGCATTTCAATAGATATTATAGGGCGTGTGGAGGAGGGAAGTGGAGCTGAAATTTTCGTCAATGGGGAATGTAGAGACTTTGCACCCCGATTTAGAGAATCCGCCTATACCCCCGTGAAAAAAGTTCATGGAGAAGAAAATCCCAGGGACTTTGAAGAAATGAGAGCTGCAATTGATAAAGCAGCCCTTGAAGCTATTGAAAAGAAACAAAAAGTCCTTGAGAAAATAAGAACAAAACAATAAATCCGGTTAAGTCTTAAATCAATAAACTTTGAACATGATTAAGTCTTAAATCAATAAACTTTAAACCAGCTGATAGAATTGATAACTCAGCAAACTAGAGTAAAAATCCAAAAAATTAGAACCAGAAAAGAAGGGAATAATCATATTTTTCGCCTTACTAAAAGCACTTCCCTCTCTTTTCCAATGATTTCAACTTCTTCTTTAGCTCCTATTTCCTCCTCGGATCTGGCTTGCCAGTATACTCCGCTGTAACGGACAAATCCTGATTTTCCTGGGCCCAGAGGATCTATAGTTTGAGCGGTATCTCCTATAATCTCTCCAATAACTGGTTTTTTCTTTCTGATCTCGGTTACTTTATAAATTGCAAAGACGAGGAACAGCCCGAAGACAACTGTGGGGGCCATAACAGTAAGGGTCATAAGCCTTCGGAATTCTGGAGTATAGATATTTTCACTTCCCATGGGTACAAGGAATATACTTCCTATTATCAGGCTGATAAGGCCGACAAGCCCAAAGATGCCGAATCCAGGCACCTTTATTTCAACAATGAGAAGTCCTATCCCTACAAGGATGAGGAAGATTGCCCCTATATTGATATCAAATCCCGTGCCTATCAGCCCCATTACTATTGAAATTATCCCGAATAATTCCGCTCCTGCACCCGGGCTGGAAATCCCAAATATGATCCCATAGAGTCCGATAGTCAAAAGAAGGGAGGAAATAATTGGGTCTGATATAACCCCAAGGAAAGAAAGAGGCAAGGGAGGTTTATAATCTTCTGTTTTTGCACTCTCTGTTTGCAGGACCCGTTCTTTTATCTGCTGTCCATCTATATTGGTCAGCAGATTCGGAATCGAAGGAGCTATGTATTCTATTACTCCTGCTTCAAGGGCTTCTTGCGCGTCAAGGTTTTTGTTTTTCGTTATAACCTCTTCTGCAAATGTTTCGTTTCTTCCGTGCTTGCTTGCGGTTGTAACTGAAAACTTGACAAGGGCATTTATTATCTTTTCATCTTCGATGGGTTTTGTACCTTCTGCGGACATCTTTACTGGTTGGGCTGATCCTATAACCGTAAATGGTGCCATTGCGGCAATATCGGTTCCCATAAGGATCAGAGTTCCTGCTGACCAGGCTTTTCCGCCATCAGGCACATACCCGATTACAGGCACGCTTGTGTTCTCAATGTCCTTTATGATAATCTGGGTTTCTTCCAGTCCTCCCCCTGGGGTATCCAGGCTGATTACAAGAGCTTCAAAGTTTTCATTTTCAGCTTTCTCGATTGCATTAGCTATGATGTCGTCTGAAGCCGGAGTAATGGCCTCGGAAATTTCAAGCACAAGTACCTTATCATCAGGCCCGGCACCAGCAATGGATGCAAAGACAGCTGTAAGGATGAAGCACAGAACAAAAATTGAGAGGAAACGGGGGGTCCTTTCCACAAGCATGTTTATCGATCCTTTCCTGTTCATCACTTTTTTTGGTAATGGGCATGATTTATTGAAAACCGTAAGCATAAGAATCCCTCTGCATTTCTCTCAAATTAGGGCGAAGAACTCGCTTTTTCGGAATTGATCAATAACTTATGGACACGACCCTTTTTTTCAGACTCTTCTTTCCACTTTATTGTTCTTTCCTTCTAGAAATAGCCTGAGATATAGCTGCTATGTTTCCGGTTTCAAGAGTCTGGGACTGTGTAACCACTATGAGATTCTTTTCCCTGGCAATCTCGGCTAAAGTTTGCAGCTCCCTCAGTTTGATTGCTGTGGGTATTCCCTCATAGAGGGCAGCGGCTTCTGTCATTTTCTGGGCAGCCTGAGATTCTCCTTCTGCAAGGATTATCCTGGCACGCTTTTCTCTTTCGGCTTCAGCCTGTTTGGCAATTGCTCTTTTCATTGTTTCAGGCAGGGCTACATCTCTGATTGTAACTCCTGTTACCTTAATTCCCCAGGGGTCGGTATATGCATCGAGAAGCTCCTGAATTTGCTTGTTAATATTTTCTCTCTCCGAAAGCAGTTCATCTAGTTCCATCTGACCCAGTACGTCTCTGAGGGTGGTCTGTGAAAGAGTAGACGTTGCAAACATGTAATTTTCAACCTGAGTTATGGCAGCGCCGGGTTCTACTACTTTGTAATAGACAACAGCGTCCACTTCAACTGTGACGTTATCTTTGGTGATTACGGCCTGTTTAGGGACATCGATGGCAACAACTCTCAGGTCAATTTTTGTTGCTTTATCAATGATAGGGATAATCAGGAAGATTCCCGGTCCTTTTACCCCACTAAGACGACCCAGTCTAAAAATAACAACTCGTTCGTACTCATTGACCATTTTTATTGACTGTGAGATTATTAATAATACAACTATTAATACAGGAAGCATTAATTCACTGATAGAACCAATCATAATTTTATACCTCTTGTTTCATTAATATTTAACTTATACTTAATAATAAATAAGTGTTATTTCTCTGGGGAATTATACTGAGACTCTCTGTAAAGTAAGTATTCATAACTTCAAAGTTTTGTATCCTGTTATCTTTCCAAATCTCTGAATAACTATATAATAACTGTCATGCTCCGGATTTTCTATCTACTATAGTTTTTCAGCTTTTTGGAGACTGCCTCAAGAAAAGGTAAATTTCAGATCTGCAGATACCATATTGTTGCGGAGACTTGCAGATACAGCTCAAAGCCGTATTCTGATAAATATCGACTCTGAAAATACTTATATCTGGAGTAATAGAAATACAAAACAGGAAAAAAGTGGATGGACAGAGAAAGAAGGGCCGGAAATATCTCATTTTCGGGTTGGATAGGGCCAGCTAGTTCATCAGTAGACATCAAGGCTGATAGAGAAATAAATGCTGTCAGGTTCAAGAATTTCTTCTGAGCCATAGGAACAGTAGAGTAAGAAAACGCAGGTTCGGAAGAACCACCGGTGTTGATATTCATGAGTAAGGAATGTCCAGATTGCCACGGACGTGGCTATGAAGCTATTTCAACTGATGTCTGCCCTCAATGTAAGGGAAAAGGCAAGTCAAAAGCGATTGATTTCATGAAAATTTCTGAAAAAGACATTGATAGTTTCTTGAAAAATGGTGCCGCATGTGAAAAATGTAAAGGTAAGGGAGTTATTGAAGTGACCAAATCCTGTGAGACCTGTCAGGGACTCGGGAAGATCTATACCTGCAAGGTTTGCGGGGTGCGTATTTCAGAACCCGGAGATATGGAAGAAGAGATATGTGATTCGTGCTCTCGTTCCCAGTATGTCTATGCCCTTGATGAATCGTGTGACCTTAAGGACGTGGAGGCTGGAAAGCTTTACCACGGCATAGTAAGCAGTACAGCTTCTTTTGGAGTCTTTGTAGACCTGAATCCCCATGTAAGGGGGCTTATGCATTCCAGTAACGTGGGGGTCCCTCCTGAAGTGAGGGATGCAGTGATCGTGCTGGTAAAAACCATTAAAGCCGGAGGAAAGCTGGATCTTATCCCGAAAACCATTACAAAGTACGAAACTATTGAGCTTGAAAAGGAGCTTCCGCTTAAGAATTCCGGCGAAATAGATCCCATTATGAAGGGCAGGCTGGTCAGAATCGAAGGAGAAGTCATTCAGGTAAAACAGACCAGCGGTCCTACTATTTTCACGATTAGCGATGAGGGGGGCTTTGTCCCCTGTGCGGCTTTTGAGAGTGCGGGGAAGCGGTCCTATCCACATATTGATGCAGGGATGATTGTTTCGATCACTGGAGAAGTGACTCTGCGGGATGATCAGGTTCAGATCGAAGTCATGAGTATGAAGCTGCTTACAGGCGAGAAGGAAGTAGCTGTCCGGGCAAGAGTTGAGAAAGTAATTGAGGAAAAGGCAGCACCTGCTAATATTCCCTTCCTTATCGAAAGCGATATCATGGAGAAACTAAAACCCCGGATGCTCCATGTCGCCAAAGAAATAAAAAAAGCTATTCTCCATTCGACACCAATTGTTCTGAGGCATCATGCCGATGCCGATGGGATCACCTCGGCAATTGCAATTGAGAGGGCAATCCTGCCCCTTATTACAGAAATTGGTGGAGCGGATGCGGAATATTATTTCTACAAGCGCGCTCCTTCTAAGGCGCCTTTTTATGAACTTGCGGATGTTACAAGAGATATTTCTTTTGCGCTTGAAGATTCTTCCAGGCATGGACAGAAAATGCCTCTTGTAATTCTCGTGGACAACGGATCAACCGAAGAGGACGTTCCATCCATGCGGCAGGCCCAGGTTTATGGCATTGATATGCTTGTTATTGACCACCATCATCCGGATGATATCGTTGATCAGTACTTGATAGGGCACGCAAACCCTGCACATGTAGGTGGAGACTTCGGGGTCACCGCAGGTATGCTCTGTGTTGAGGTCGCTCGTATGATCAATCCCAATGTAAGTGATGTCATAAAGCACCTTCCTGCCGTTTCAGCCGTAGGAGACCGCTCAGAGGCCCCAGAAGCTGGAAGGTATATCTCGCTGGTTTCTGACCGCTATACTCTTAAAGAATTGAAAGAAATGGCTTTAGCTCTTGATTATGAACAGTTCTGGCTTAAGTTTAGCAGTGGAAAAGGTATTATTGACGATATACTGGATCTGGGGGATCATGATATCCATACAAATCTGGTTTCCCTCCTCTGCGAACAGGCAAATACCATGATTCAGGAACAGCTTGATACCTGCCTCTTTAATGTCAAGTCTCATAAACTGGCAAATGGGGTTATCATGAATGTGCTAGATGTAGAAAACTACGCCCAGAAATTCACCTTCCCGCCACCTGGAAAGACCTCAGGAGAAGTTCACGATGTGCTTACCAAAAGGAATCCAAACAAACCGGTGGTCACTCTGGGATACGGTCCTGACTTTGCCGTTATTCGTTCCAAAGGCGTTCTTATGAATATCCCAAGAATTGTCAGGGAACTAAGGGAAGAAATGAAAGGAGCAGGTGTCAGCGGAGGAGGACACCTTGTTGTAGGCAGTATTAAGTTTGTAGAAGGAATGAGGACTCAAGTTTTATCAAGGCTCACCGAAAAGATAGCATCTACGGAAGTTGAGTATTAAAAGGCTTTAATAAGCCTCTTTTTCTCCTATTCCTTTGATGTTTATTCAATATAAAAAAAGGTATTAAATTGTCTTATTTTTATTTCAAGTTTCAAAAAAGGTATATATTTTGGGAAACCTTTCTTATGAAAGGCTTTCCTCATAATTAATCGTTTTTACTTTTTGTCTTTATTTTTATCTTATCAGTCAAGGCGCACAATCCTTACAAGAGACTGAATGGGAACATTAGCTATTGTATCTGCACCTTTTTTGTCCACCAGAACCACTACAACCCTTGGTTTTGCGTCCATTTCTCTCAGCTGCTCAATTACTTCCATGGTGGTGGAACCTGTTGTAATAACGTCGTCAACGATTACACAGTTTTTACCGGCAACGGTCCCGAAGTTTCTACTTATGGTTCCTTTATGGCCCGGCTGGACTACGTCCTGTCCTTTACGGGAGTGGTAGAGGGCAAAGTCTGCTCCCAGTTCATTTGCCATCATGCTTGCCAGGGGAATACCACTTGCAGCGACACCAACGACTACATCCACTTCAGCATTTGTTTTTTCCAGAGTCTCAAGCACCATGTCGCAGAGTGCAAGCGAGATGTAGTGGAGACGTGTGGCACTTTTCCCTATACTGCTCCAGTTAACGGAAATATCTTTTGGAGCGGGGACTGATACGTCTTTTTTAGAACGGGTCAAAAGCCAGGTGACTGTTTCTCTTGAAACGTTGAGTTCATCGGCAATCTGGCCGGTTACAAGCCCGTTGCTCTGCAATTCCGCAGCTTTCTGGATTAAATCTTCTATATTCTTCATGCCTCCATTCCCACCTGATATTTTTATCCGGCTGTTTTTTCCAGCGACTTTTTATAACTCTCTTATGGATCTTGCCTGGAATACTGCCTTAAAAATTATATTCAAGTATGTGTTCGCTCAATTAATGATATTATTAACTATCAAGCGTTATATCTTTTTCTTCAGTTTAAGATTGTCTCTTTTCTTTTATAGTTTTTTTCCTCTTTTTCTTAAGAGCAGAGCCGCAGATAAGACAAACATCCCCGTCATTAAATATTTTTTTGCAGCCAATACATTGCTTTTGCCAGATAATGATGTCTTTAATTCTTTTCTGGGCAATGGGTTTCACCTGAATTCCAAGCTGTACGGCAACATTCTGGACTGCATAATCATCCGTAAGCAATATGCACCTGTCTCTGTGCTCTAAAGCTTTTGCAAGAATTTCAATATCTGTTTTGGAGAGTTCTTCAGAATCCCTTGTGTGCTCCGCCATTTTACGAACCTCTTTTACCATTTCGGGTTCTGGCCATTCCACACGTAGTCCTCCTTCTTTTGCAAGGTCAAAACGAAGCACTGAATCCCTGCTCTTTAACTCATCCGCAACAGAAGGGACGGTAATCATCAGCGAACTGTCATAATTGCAGTTCCCCATTATGAAGACCGCTGAGTCTGTTATGTAACAGGTCATTTTCTCTCTCTTTTCTCTGTAAGTATATAACTGTCTCTCATCTACTGCTTTCTCCAGTCCGGATCCAAATTGTGCTTCCCAAATTGCGCCTCTCCCAAATTGCACCTCTCCCAAATTGCGCCTCTCCCAAATTGCGCCTCTCCCAAATTGCGCCTCTCCCAAATTGCGCCTCTCCCAAATTGCGCCTCTCCCAAATTGCGCCTCTCCCAAATTGCGCCTCTCCCAAATTGCGCCTCTCCCAAATTGCGCCTCTCCCGAATTGCGTCTCGCCCGAATTGCGTCTCGGGAGTACGCGGCCCTTTTCGCTTCGCTCAAGAAGGCAAATTTGTGGCTTAGAATCTTCTTGCTAAGCTCTCTTAATTGATCCTTGGTATAGAAGGAAAAGATTGGCCTTAATCAAGTAAAAAAAGATGAATTCATACTTTTTTCTGAGTTAAAAACATCCGCAGTCCGTGATCTGTGTATTTGATGCCCTTTCATTGAGTTTTTTGGGAACTTTATGAAAGGGCTTGGAAACGGAGGAATTTACTTGTGAAGAATAAATGCAGCTTTATATTTCATTTAGGGCAGATTTCTTTAAGGCCAGAGACTACATCCGCCAGAAGTTCTACTGGGATGCCCATAATCATTTCTTCGTCTGCAATTTTGGTGTAAGATCTGCTGCCGCTGCAGCCTACTGTAACACCTACTTTGCCATCTTTATATGCCTGCACAACAGCATCAGAGCATACGCTCTGTTTTCCTGCAAAACTGGCTTCAAGCCTGCCGCCTGCCTTGTACATTATAGCTTGTGTGAGCATCATTACCTGTTTGGGGGTACAGATGACTACAACAACATCAGGGGTAAATGTGGTTTTTTCAAGGGGGGCATAGAGAACAGCTTCTGTTGAGTTCGGCGGCATTTTAGGGACCATATCGATGGTACGCCTTGCGGCACCTTGAGTGCTGAATTGCTTGAGTCCTTTTAAGTAGAATTCTCCACTGGCTACTTTTGGAGGCAGTGCTCCAAGGCCCATTGCTCCGGCTCCGCCTTTACACATCTGATCTTCTCCGAGGGTGTAGAACTCTTCTCCAGTTCTTCTTACTCTGTCAACTAGCTGGCAGTGTCTCATAGCCTCGTCTACTTTTTTCATTCCTTCTGGGACAGGATTTCCTGTTGGAATCAGTTTAACTGCCACAGGAGATGTTTTCAGTTTCAGGCAGTCAATCATTTCCTGTCCATAACTATTTATTTTTTCTATATCCATAGTTTCAACTCTAATTTTTTTAATTCCCACTTATGAGATTTATTATCAATACTGAGATCGTAATATTATTTTAATATTTTTGAGACGGATTTTGTCTGGTTTTGAGTAAATTACACTCAACAAGAGTTAATTTAAGCATTCCTGAGTTAATACTTATACAGACCATTTTTCACAGTACTGCAGTTTTATTTATTTCCATCTCCATTGCAGTTAATTTTTCACAAAAAAACGACGTTTTTGTAAAGAATCATTCCAACTTATCAAATATAATTTCCATCTTTCCCATTCCTTTTGCAAGATTTTTCGAAATCATCCCGTTTTCGAGCCAGCAAGCATTCATGACGGCTGCCGGCACGAGGCAGGTTGGTGTAAGGGGGGCTTCAGCCATCTTTTTGGCAAGTACGGTTTCAGGTCCTCCCATAAGGTCTTTCATTCCCATATCAAAATGTGTGCCCCATTTCCTGAGTTTTTCACATGAAGTCTTTATATGTATGTTTGTGTCCTTCCCTTCTTTTGTGGCAATGATCTTTGTGGTATGTCCGCATATGGTATTCAATGAAATTTCGGTAACCATTTTTTATCTCCTGATATATTTTCTTTCTTGGCAATATCTAATAAATTTCTATCTTGAATTCTTTTTTTAATTTTAGTCTAAAAATTATTTATTCTCTTTATTTTATATGTCATTTTGATGTGGACTCCTTATATCACTTCTTATCTATTTTCGTCTCTATCTTCGTTTTGTGAACTCCTTTTCGTATCTACTTTTATGACTCCCATGGTCCATTTTGCAGTCCCAGGCTCCTGTAAACAGGCAAGTACATAAATTGAGACTTTTCTGCTTGTTTGATCGCAAAGTTCTTATACGACTCTATTTGTATTGATTAGTCCATAGCAAATATGCTAGTCAAAGTATTCCTGTTAATATAATTAATATATAATCAGTGCAATTAAGCTACTGACAAGTGTGCTTTTGCCCTGACAAGATCACCATATCAGGATCACCAGGATTACAGGTATATTTACAATCGGAAAGTGCAGGTTAATTATTAAAAATAACGTTGATTCTAATTTCAATAACATATGAGGTTTTAATATGAGATGGCAAGGTAGCTCCAGAAGGAAAGTGACCGGTGGGAAAGTTATTGCAGCCCGCGGGAAGCGCAAGTTTGAGATGGGCCGTGAATCTGCGGATACCCGTATCAGTGAAGTTAAGAGGAAAAATGTCCCCACAATGGGTGGTAACAGGAAGGTAAGACTTCTTCAGTGCAACGTTGCAAACGTTACCAATCCTAAAGACGGGAAGACAGTTTCTGCTCCCATTGAAACAGTTATCGACAACACTGCAAACAAACACTATGTCAGGCGTAACATTCTGACAAAAGGCTCCGTCATAAGGACACCTCTTGGGACTGCGAAAGTTACTAGCAGACCAGGACAGAACGGTGTTGTAAACGCTGTATTAATCGAATAATTTGGATATAACTTAATTCTCGAAGACGGGGATTCTTTGCCAAATTTTCCTCACCTTTGTGCCGGTGATCACCATGGATGAAAAGATTCGAAATATACTGGAAATTCTTGAAAATGACGCTCGAGCAAGTCCCGAAGAAATTGCAGCCCTGACAGATATGTCTGCACGGGAAGTTTCCCAGACGATCTCAAAACTTGAAGAAACAGGAGTTATCCGGCACTACAAGACCATCGTTGATTGGGATATGGTAGGGGAAAATTATGTTTATGCTGTGATTGAGCTGAAGGTTACTCTCGAGCGCAACCAGGGCTATCAAGCAATTGCGGAAAGAATCTATAAGTTCCCGGAAGTCAGGTCTGTCAGGCTCCTATCCGGGAACTATGACATATCCCTTACCGTCCGAGGAAAATCAATGAAGGATGTGGCCTTTTTCGTGGCAGAGAAAATTGCAACCCTGGATCAGGTACAGAGTACGTCAACACATTTCGTACTGAAGACCTATAAAGAAGACGGGGTTATTCTCCACGAACCTGAGGCGATTAAAAGGCTGCCGGTTTCGTTTTAATGCGAAATCGCCTAAAGCCTGATCCCCTTATACAGTTTTGCATTTTATTTTATTCATATGATTTTTTACAGGGGTGTTTTGCTTGAGACCTCCATGCAATCCTTCTAAATTTGTTGCTGAAGCTGTGAAGAATATCCCACCTTCAGGAATACGCCGTTTTTTTGATCTGGTCTCCGGACTTGAAGATATAATCTCCCTTGGTGTAGGAGAGCCTGATTTCATCACTCCCTGGCACATCCGTGAAATGTGTATACATTCTTTGGAAAAAGGGCAGACTTCTTATACATCAAATTACGGGCTTCCTGAGCTCAGGGACGAACTTAGCAGAACCTATTACAGGCGTTATGGTCTGGATTATGATCCTGCATCCGAGATACTGATCACAACAGGCGTTAGTGAAGCTCTGGATATAGCAGTCAGGGCTGTTGTAAACCCGGGAGATGAGGTTATTGTAGTTCAGCCCTCCTATGTAGCATATGTCCCTTCGGTTATTCTGGCAGGCGGCAAGCCTGTTATCGTTTCCACTCACCGGAAAGATGATTTTAGCCTGACTGCAGAGGCCCTCAAGCCTGCGATCACGGAGAAAACCAAGGCCATTATTCTAAACTTCCCTAATAATCCTACAGGCGCAATCATGACAAAGGAAGGGATGGAGGATATTGCTGACCTTGTTGTGGAACATGATCTATTTGTTATCTCTGACGAGGTTTATGAATGTCTGACCTATGAAGGCACTCATGTTCCGTTTTCATCTCTGGATGGTATGAAAGAAAGGACCGTTATGCTCAACGGCTTTTCCAAAGCTTATGCAATGACAGGACTCAGACTCGGTTTTGCAATGGGTTCTCCTGAAATTATCAACTCAATGATGATGATCCATCAGTACTCTATGCTGTGCGCTCCCACAACTGCCCAGATAGGTGCACTTGAAGCTCTCCGCAATGGTAAAGCGGAAATGGAGCGGATGGTTCGAGAATATGACAGGCGCAGACGCTTTATTGTTAAGGGATTTAACAGCATAGGGCTTGAGTGCTGTAGCCCCAAAGGTGCATTCTATGCCTTCCCCTATGTAGGAAATACAGGTCTTTCTTCCTCCGAGTTTGCAGAGCGTCTTCTGGACGAAAAGAGAGTTGTCACTATTCCGGGAGATGTCTTTGGGGAATCAGGTGAAGGTTTCCTTCGATGTGCCTATGCAGCGTCCATGGATGACCTTAGAAAAGCAATAGAGAGAATGGGAGATTTTGTAGACGGATTAAAAAAATGAGTTTCGTAGATCTCTTAATATTTTGATTGGATTTTTTTCTATTTAGTTTTCCTCCTCATCCATCCTCTGGATGAGGACACTTACTTTATCATCCATTTTTTCTATCAGGTCATTCATCTGATTGTACCATTCATCGACGTTTTTCTTTACCATCTGCTTCATTTCCTGGGGTTCGATGGCTACATATTCATAATAGTATCCTCCACTCTCGATGGATCTTGTTTCTCTGTAAACAATTCCGCATGCTATGAGGTTCTGTAGAGAACGGTACGCAGTACTCCTTTCCCTGTTGAGTATTTCTCCTAATTTTTCGGTTGTCAGGGGGCCGTCCAGGAGCAGGGCGTTGTATGCTTCGATGTCAAGAGATTTCAAACCGAGTACGCATTTCACCATATCTTCGCATCTGAAACTTGCTCTTATCATCTCATGAATGGAATTTGCCATATGATCACTATCTGGGGCAGTTTGCCTTATTTTTTTATCTTATCCGTTTTTTGAGAGTGCCATCACATGTTAATATATTTTAATATCGGGGATGGATCACGTTTGTTAAATTGGAGAATGCTTCACCTTATTTTTATCTTCTTTTTTTTTACAATATATATTATTTTCTAATGTATCTCTCATTCATTTATATTTCAAAATGGGAATCAAATTTGTGACTTATTTGTCTCTTTTATTCTTTCACTTATTCTTTCTTTTATATTATATTACTTATATTCTACCTCCAATATTTTATCTGCTCTCTGTTCTATCTCTCATCTGTTGTCATGCGCTGTTTTCACAGAGGCTTAAAAATTCTGCGGCTAGCTGAACTTAGTTAACTATATATACAATCTCCAGGCTCAATTAGCTTTGACGCTTATGAAACCCATTATTCCTGAAGATGAACGCTCTCAAGAACCTCTTGATACTGATAAGATTATTTATCACCCGGATATGATAAGAGCCAATGAATGGGTCCTGAGCGAGTATGAAGCCCCTGTTAGGGAACTCTGTATTTTCGTCCCCTGTGCCAAAAGAAAACCCTATCATGAAAGCCCCTCTCATAAAAAATTTGATAGAGTAATCTTTGGGATTGCAAAACCTGAGGATGTGCATATAGTAACTTTTGGAACCTGCGGGATCACTCCCCGGGAACTTGACACTCAATATCCTTTCATGCATTACAGTTTCATGATGGGCAAATGTAATGTGGCAAAGATCAAAAGAGATTTCATAAAAATGGAAAGCGAAAGACTTGCCGCGTATCTTCAAAAGACAAGGGATACTTACAAACACAGGATAGCTTACTGTATTGGAGATTTCCGAACTGCGATGGAAATAGCCGTGGAAATGGTTGATGTAAAAGTAGATATTGTTCCCAGGGAATCAACGATTCAGAAAATGATTCAGCCAGATAAATCTTTCATCTATAACAGCCTCTCTTCCAAAGAGTATCTGCAGGATTTTTCCGATGCAATTACTGAAGCTCTTAGCCTTCCTCAGAGGAAAATCGGTCTCAAGGAAGACTTTTCAGTTGATGACACTGACTGGTATGTTTTATAATGTGAGCCTATCCCGAAAGTCCTGCTGCTCTGAATGTTATCGATACCTTTGCTAAATGAAATCTTCAAGGATCTGAAGAGCAAAAACAGCTAAGTGAGCACAGAGGTTTTTTCCTCAGCTCTTTTCTATAGGAAGAGACCAAATATCTCTTCTCTCCTGTCCTTACTATACTTCTCTTATTTTTTCTCTTTTCCACAGTCAAAGCCCTTTTACGCTGCAAGGTCACAAAGCTTAAGGATAAAGAATCGATGGCAAAAGCAGGTTATGTGTGGTTCTGAAGAAGACTTTACGAACGACTAAAAACAATATCTTTATTATCTATTTGATCTATTTTTATGAGTTGATCTCTATGAGTGGTGCTAATGGCTGAATTCATTTTGGAACGTCTTAATAGACTTATTAATAAACATGACGTAGATAGTGTTGATGGTTATACTTTTGGAACAGTCGAGACAGGTTTCGATATCTCTCCAGATGAATTTCTTGATTTTGCTAAATATGATTTAGCAGCTAAATACGATCATCATTTAGTTAACTCATTATCAAATACTAAAAGAGCTGTTGATTCTCAATTGGAGTCTTTGTTAATTGGATTTGGTTTATCTAAAAAAGCAAAAAATTGGCATTTTCCAGTAAAAATTGATTTCTTAAATAACATTGGAATAGTTTCTCCAAAAATTCTGAATAAGATAAACAAAAAAAGAAATCTCTTAGAGCATGAATTCAAGAATCCAACCGAAGAAGAAGTGGAAGATGCGTTAGATATAGTTGCACTTTTTATAAGCTACACTAATAAGTATCTAAGTCGTGCAATTAGAGATTTCTATTTAGTTGGTGAAGATTTAAATGGTAATTTAATTCTAGATTGGGACAATTGTAAATTTGTATTTAAATATCCTGTATATATTGATGATAAATATAGTGGCGATGCAAATGAAGAATTAACAGCCGATCAAAAAGATTACGATGAGTGTTTAAAACTTTATCTCAAGTTATATGAGTTCATGTGAGATTGAGGAAAAGGAGTTTTGTTAAGTCCATATGGGCAGTAACAAAGCCAATATTGATTAAAAAAGAAGTATTGATGAAATGAAATTTAATCAATACTTACGCTTATTCTAATGTGATTATGTTTCCGTTTTCCTCTACCAGTCTCATATATTTTTTGTCATGTGTTACTTTATGTTTACAGTATGGGCACCATTCCGTGTTACCATAAAATGTACCAGACTTAAACGTTACAGCATCTACTTGGATTCCAGATTTAAACCATTCCGTACAGGTTGGACAGTATATCTCTAACATAGGGAAGCACTCCAATATATAATAACTAATACGTGTAAGTTGTAATTGTTGATTTAATATATAAATCAAATTGTTTTTGAGGTAAGTAGCCTTTCTATAGAGACATTGCATTTTTTATTTAAATAGACTTTTATATTTTGGATGAAAATCCTGAAAATAGATAACATCCTTTTATGTTATTTGGCAGTTTCTATGTGGCAATTTGCAGGCATCCTGAATGACATAATAAAGTAAATTCACTTCTCTAAGGAGCAGAAGTTTTGGAAGATTGGAAGATAAACATTTCAGTGCTTTGGCTTTTTGCATCAATTGCCTTCTTGGTCATCAGATAATAGTGCTTATGGAACCAAGTATTATAGCACAATTAATGGCAGGAGAAGCAGAAGGTCAGAAAATAAGCCCTGGTATGATACTATTTTTTGCAATCTTAATGTTGGTTCCAATGATGATGCCTTTCCTATCCCTGACCTTGAAAGATTAGCTTAACCGCTGGTTAAATATCATCGTGGAAATATCATCTTAGGGGCGGTCTTTGCTGTCCTATGGCTCATTAGCGTAATTGAAGCTACACAGTCTGCATACTAGGGCGGAGCACTAATGACGCTTTCAGCAGAGTAGCTTTGGCACTAATCGTATGGTATTCATGGAAGCACCGCCTAGCATCGTGACACCAGTAAAGTAGCAGTTATTATGGCTCTGTAGAAACCCTCATGAACCTTTGGCACATGCATGAGGCATGAAAAACTTTAACATCAGTATAAAGTTTTTCATAGGCACTCCTTAAAAGTCACTAATTCTCATTAGTTTAAACCAAAGATTATGATCTCTTTTTATCACTATCTCAGCTTCTTGAAGCCAGTTTAGCTAGGGTTTCTAGAAAGCCATTTTTATTACTATTCCAAATATTTACTTATTAACTGCGATATATCTGGACCTTGTTTCAGTGCTACTGCTCCCTGGATTATTTACTGTCAAACTAATAGTATATTTTCCTGTTTTATTGTATACGTGTACAGGATTCTTTTCTGTTGAATTAGTTCCATCTCCAAAAATCCATTTCCATGAAGCTGGTGATCCAGTACTGTTGTCAGTGAAACTGACACTAAGCGGTGCAGACCCTGAAGTTGGAATGGCAGAAAAAGCAGCTACAAGGGAGTTTGAAACGGCAATATAGCCGGTTTTTGTCAATACATTACTGCCGCTTTCATTACTTGCTGTCAATGCAACAGAGTATAGTCCTGTTTTATTGTATGTGTGTACAGGATTTCTCTCTGTTGAACTATTTCCATCTCCAAAAGTCCATTTCCAAGAAGTTGGCGATCCTGCGCTCTCGTCAGTGAAATTAACAGTAAGAGGCACTTTTCCTGAAGTAGGAGATGCAGAAAATTTGGAAACAGGAGTATTTAAAACGCTTGAGACAGCAATATAGCTGGATTTTGTCAACGCATTACTACCGTTTTCATTACTTGCTGTCAACGTAACAGAGTATAGTCCCGATTTATTATATACGTGTACAGGATTCTTTTCTGTTGAATTATTCCCGTCTCCGAAAGTCCATTTCCATGAGGCTGGCGATTCTGTGCTCTGGTCAGCAAAACGAACCGTGAGAGGTGCTTTTCCTGAAATGGGAGACGCAGAAAAGCTGGCAGCAGGAGCAGGTAAAATGCTTGAAACGGCAATATAGCTGGATTTTGTCAACGCATTACTGCCGTTTGCATTACTTGCTGTCAATGTAACAGTGTATCGTCCCGATTTGTTGTATTTGTGTACAGGATTTTTCTCTGTTGAAGCATTTCCATCTCCAAAAGTCCATTTCCATGAGGTTGGCGATTCTGTACTCTGGTCGGTGAAACGAACAGTAAGAGGCATGCTTCCTGAAGAGGGGGATGCAGAGAATTTGGAAAAAGGAGCAGGTAAAATGCTTGAGACAACAATATAGCTGGATTTTGTCAACGCATTACTGCCGTTTGCATTACTTGCTGTCAATGTAACAGTGTATCGTCCTGATTTATTGTATACGTATACAGGATTCTTTTCTGTTGAAGTGTTTCCATCTCCGAAAGTCCATTTCCATGAGGTTGGCGATCCTGTACTCTGGTCAGTAAAATCAACTGTAAGAGGCATACTCCCTACGGTTGGAGTTGCTATAAAGGCGGTGACAGGGACAATATAACCTGGATTCGACACCATTCTACCGCTTTCAGAAATTACATTTATATAGTTAGATTTTTGCACCTTATCACTGCCCCCCTCATTAGTCGCCGTCAAAGAAACAGTATAATTCCCTGGTTTATTGTATATGTGCACAGGATTTTTCTCTGTTGAATTGTTTCCATCTCCGAAAGTCCATTTCCATGAGATTGGCGATCCTGTGCTCTGGTCAGTGAAATCAATAGTAAGAGGCGTTTTTCCTGAAGTGGGAGATGCAGAGAAACTGGTAACAGGAGTATTTAAAACACTTGAGACAGCAATACAACCGGTTTTTGTCAACGCATTACTGCCGTTTGCATTACTTACTGTCAATGTAACAGAGTATAGTCCTGTTTTATTGTACGTGTGTACAGGATTTTTCTCTGTTGAATTATTTCCATCTCCGAAAGTCCATTTCCACGAGGTTTGCGATCCTGTGCTCTGGTCAGTGAAATCAACAGTAAGAGGCACTTTTCCTGACGCAGGGGATGCAGAGAATTTGGAAACAGGAGTATTTAAAACGCTTGAGACAGCAATATAGCCGGATTTTGTCAACGCATTACTGCCTTTTTCATTATTTGCTGTCAATTTAACAGAATAGAGTCCTGATTTATTGAATGTGTGTACAGGATTCTTATCTGTTGAAGTATTCCCGTCTCCGAAATACCATTTCCATGAGATTTGAGATCCTGTACTCTGGCCAGTAAAACCAACATTTAGAGGCGCATTTCCTGAAATAGGGGATGCAGAGAAGTTGGTGGCAGGAGCATTTAAAACGTTTGAAACGACAATATAACTGGATTTTGTTAACGCATTGCTGCCGTCTGCATTACTTGCTGTCAATGTAACAGAGTATAGTCCTGCTTCGTTGTATGTATGTACAGGGTTTTCCCCGGTTGAATAAGTACCATCTCCAAAAGTCCACTTTTTTGAGGTTTGCGATCCTGTACTCTGGTCAGTAAAACTAACTGCAAGAGGCGTTTTTCCTGAAGTTGGAAACGCAGAAAAAGCAGCAACAGGAGCTTCAAAACCATTTGAAACGGCAATATAGCTGGATTTTGTTACTGTACTGCTATTCCCCGTTTCGTTTAATGTTAAAGTAACAGAATACTGTCCAGATTTTCTATATATATGCCGGGGATTCTTTTCCGTTGAATTGGTCCCATCTCCAAAAGTCCATTTCCATAAAGTTGGAGAGCCTGTGCTCTGGTCAGTAAAGCTAACAGTAAGAGGTGTTTTTCCTGAAGTTGAAGATGCAGAAAATACTGGCTGTGCAAAAACAGTTAATGTAGTAAACTTCGAGTCGGTACCATTTTCATTATTTACTTTTAGCATTACTGTGTAGTATCCCGACTTGGAGTAAGTATGCGCTGGATTTTGCTGGGTTGAACTGGATCCGTCTCCAAAATTCCAGTTCCACTCATCCACATTCTTCGAGAGATCTGTAAACTGGACAGAAAGAGGGGCATAGCCGGATGTAAGGTTGCTGCTAAAGTTTGCAACAGGAAGTGCCGGTTGTGCCGGGAGAGGACTCATGAACTGACCGAAAGCAATAGGAATGAAACCTGTATTTACCGCGGTTGTAACCCTGTTTGTTGCTGCGTCAATTACAGAGACAGTATTTCCGGGATCATCGTCGTTGCCGGAGTTCGCTACATATATCTTTGTTCCATCCGGCGTAACTGCAATTCCGTAAGGGCTTTTCCCAACCGTTACTGTGGCTGTAACATTGTTTGTTGCGGTGTCAATTACAGAGACATTGTTACTGCCTTCATTCGCCACATATATTTTTGTTCCATCCGGGCTGACTGTAACCCCCATAGGCCATTTTCCTACAGGCACTGTGGAAGTAACAGTGTTTGCAGATGTGTCAATTATAGAAATAGCGTTACTTTCACAATTCGTCACATATAGATTTGTTCCCGCCTGGTTGAGTGTAACTCCACAGGGGCCAAGTCCAACTTTTACAGTCGCTGTAACAGTATTTGTACCTGTATCAATTACAGAAATATTGTTGCTATAGCGGTTCGCCACATATACTTTTTTTCCATCCGGTGTGACTGCAACTCCTAATGGATTAATTCCTACAGGCACAGTGGCTGTAACAACGTTTGCCGAAGTGTCAATTATAGAGACACCATTGATATCACGGTTTGCCACAAATAGTTTTTTTCCATCCGGCGTGACTGCAACTCCAGAAGGACTGTATTTATATCCCATATCTACGGTGGCTGTAACCTCGTTTCTGGCTGTGTCAATTACAGAAACAGTACCACTCTCGCCGTAGTTGGCATTAGTCACATATACCCTCGTTCCATCAGGACTGACTGCAACTCCAAAAGGTTTTTTTCCTACGGGCACCGTGTCTTTAAAGGTATCGTTTGCGGTATTAATTACAGTAACAGTGTTGCTGTTGAAGTTTGTAATATATGCATATGAAGGCGCAGGAGAACCTTTTGGTACAACATTTACCGTAGCAAGCTTTGAATCTGTGCCGTTTGAATTGCTTACTTTCAGGCTAACAGTATAGATTCCTGCTGCAGAATAGGTATGCGTGGGATTCTGCTTTGTTGAACCCGACCCGTCTCCAAAGTCCCAGTTCCATTTGCTTGCGTTCTCTGATAAATCTGTAAATTGCACAGGTACAGAAAGGAAAATATAATCTGATGTGACATTGCTGCTGAAGTTTGCTAAAGGATAAACCGGTTGTTCTGGAATAGAACCTATAAACTGGCCTGAAGCACAAGGACTATTTCCTACAAGCATAGTTCCTGTGACAGTGTTGGTTGCCGTGTCAATTACAGAGACAGTGTTGTAGAGGTTGATCGCTACATATACTTTTTTTCCGTCCGGTGTGACTGCAACTCCCTTAGGAGAGCTTCCTACAGGTATCGTGGTTGTAACTTTGTTTGTTGCCGCGTCAATTACAGAGACAGTGCTAAAATATTCGCCATTGTTCGTCACATACACCTTTGTTCCCGCCGGGTTGACTGCAACTCCAAAAGGAGATCCCCCTACTTTCACTGTGTTTGTAACACTGTTTGTAGCAGTGTCAATTACAGAAATACTCCCGCTGTCGGAGTTCACTACGTAAACCTTATTTCCATCTGGTGTGACCACAATTTCCTTAGGACCTCTTCCTACGGATACCGTGGCTGTAACAGCTTTTGTGGCAGTGTCAATTACGGAAACAGTTTTGTCCCCGTAATTTGTCACATATACCTTTTTCCCATCTGGACTTACCGCTACCCCCGCAGGAGATTTCCCTGCATTCACTGTGGCTGTAACAGTATTTTTGGTGGCATCAATTACAGAGATAGTGTTACTGCCCAGGTTTGCCACATATACTTTTTTTCCATTAGGACTGACCGCAACCCCTTGAGGAGAACTTCCTGCAGGCACAGTGGCTGTAACAGTATTTGTTGCCGTGTCAATTACAGATACGTCGTTGCTATGAACATTTACCACGTATACCTTTGTTCCGTTCGGATTAATTGCAGCTCCCACAGGATTAGATCCTACAGATATCGTAGCTGTAACCTTGTTTGTTGGTATGTCAATTACGGAGATATCATTGCTTTCTTCATTTGTAATATATGCAAATGGTGAGGCACCTGCGATACCCACCAGCATTAAAAACGCAAGTGCCGTTATCCCCGAGATTTTGAAGGTCTGCCCCCCGAATGTTTCATTACATTTCGTCCCTTTCATTTTAGACCCCTTAGTATATGAATATTAAATTTATTGAGAATTTTGAAAAACCTTGAAATTTGACCGATTTTTATAAAGGATAATATAGCAACTCGTTGAAGTCAGGAGTTTTTTGGGTTAAGCTAATTGTCGCAACCAGTTGCGACTATAAAAATGATCAGATGAAGAATATTTGCCATAACTGTGTAGAATAATTGTAAATTAAAAGATAATAATCTTTCTTTTATTAACAGGATTAGTAACAATAAATTCTTTCTTTGCGGTATCTAAATCGAGTGCTTTGAAGCCGATCCTTCAAAAAATACCTGCTGAACGAAGAATTTCCTTAGAAAAAATCTTTGTTGCAGGAAACAGTGTTATCGACGCAGTCTACCAGCACCTTGAGATTTCTAGACTGGAAACTGACACACTTACAAATTATGCTTAGAGAAAAAGAAATATATTGCAGTCACAATCAACAGCGCTTTTAGTAGTAAATTAAAATAAGGGCCTGCTGTAAGAAGGCAAGCACATCAATCTCCTTCCATGTTTAAGGTTTCTCCGACCGAAAGCAGAAGTTCCCCGTAGAGCAGTTTTTCCAGAGTTTCGGCTACATACTTCCTTTGCTGGTACTTCTGAATATCCTCATGCATTCTAAGATCTGAATCTACCTGGACTCTCAGGAGGGCGAAATGGAAAGCTTTTTCATTTTTTATCTGTGCAGTATAGAAGGTATCCAGCATGTAAGGGAGTTTAAGGGGGTCTTCTATGGCCTCACTTAAAAGCAACATCTCTTCAGGGATACTTTCTCGATGGTCCGCTATATCTTTTTTTCCGGTTATGAGTTGAAGATTTTTTTCGGAATATTTCTTCTCCAGAATCATAATATATTCAGTCATGCTTTCCACTCCCTTTTCACTAAAATTTCAGAGTCTTAGATGAGCTTTCCTATATTCGCTTCCTGAAACCACTCCTAAAGGAACGGATATTCCGGTCAAAGGGAAGGACGGCTTCAGGCCAGCATTCCCTTTACAATTATATCTATAGCATCGTCTTCTTCAAGCCCGCGAGCCATCAGGGTTTCGACTTCTTTTTTGTCTACACATCCGATTGCAGCCTCATGGGTTACTTTTGCCAGAGGGTTATCAACACGTACAATGGGAATAGCTTCGGCTTTTGCGTTGCCCTGGATAACTTCCATGCAGTCTACATGTCCCCGTGCTCTTGGAGCGCGACCTTCAGTAATTCCCCTGAATTCAGATTCTGCATTATCTGTAATTGCCAATCGGCTTTTGATCACGCTTCGAGCATTTTCTCCATTCAGAGATATTTTTTCGAGGATTTTTATTTTGTCATCCTTTTTCCCATATACCTTTGTAACCATCTCGCAAATTGAGTCTTTTCCGGCATCCACGCTATAGTCGAATTCCAGATAACCCACTCTGCCCGAAACAAGTGAAAAATTAGTGTAGTAGCTGCCCCCTTCCTCTATTTTTATATGGGCCTTCGGAATCACCTGGATCCCTCCATGAGGGCCGTGAAAATGGGTTTCTGTGTATTTTAACGAGGCGTTCTTTCCTATAAGCATTTGAGCATCCATTTTATGGATTACTTTTACTGCGTTAGGGAAGGTGCAGTGAGCTATGAGTTCAACAGCTGAGTCCTCTTCAGCCACGAAATTCATCTTAATTTCCTGTAGCCCGTCTTTTGGGATAAGTCCGAAGCAGAGGTGAACAGGAAGTGGAATTTTGTAGCCTTTTTTTATGGTCATTTTAATGTCCACTCCGTATTCAGTCTCATGCTTTTCGAGAATAATGCCTTCTGTCCCGCTTGCATTGAGTACTTTGTTTCCGCTTATCACAAGACTTGCAAGCTCATGTTTGTGGAGGACTGCGGCGTCTCCTCCTGCTGCAGTGTAGGCTGCGTTTATATCTTCTATTTCGCTGGAAATCACATTAAGAGTTCTCTGATCCATTGTCAGACCGCCTCTGGAGGGGATATCCTGTTGTCGCATGGTATGCATCTGTTTTTGAAAAATTCGCTTATCTCAAGAGGGTCTCCGCTCCTGAGGATAGCCCCTTCACACATCAGGGATGCTTTATCGGAGGCAGCTGCAATTTCTTCTCTGTGTGTAATTACAAGCACCGAGGAACCGTTTTCCTTAAGAGCGTGGATCAAACTTACGATTTCTTTTAAGGAGACAACATCGATCCCGGAATCCGGTTCGTCAAGAATTGCAAGTTTTGGTTTCATTGTAATTATGGAGGCAAGCTCTATGCGCTTTCTTTCTCCCCCACTTAGGGCTTCGCCTACTTCCCTGTTAAGGTATTTTTCTGGTTTAAGGTCAACTTTTCTCAGGGCATCTCTTAGTTCTTCTTCCGTGATGCCTCCATGAGCCTTTGCTCCGATTGCCAGGTAATCCCTTACCTTCAACCCCTCAAAGCGGGCGGGTTCCTGCCAGGCAAGGGTAATGCCTTTTCTTGCACGTTCGGTTATCGAGAGCTGTGTAATATCTTCCCCATCAAAAATGAGGCTGCCGCCTTCGTGTTCATAACCCTGCAGCCCCATCAGGGTGTAGGCAAGTGTACTTTTTCCTGCGCCGTTTGCACCGATTATACTGTGGATCTCCCGGTCCCCTACTTCAAGGTTGACTCCACGCAGGATTTTTTTACCATCACGGCTCAGTACCAGGTTTTTTAAAGATAGAATCTATGACACCTCTAGCAAATTTTAATTTGAACACTGCAGCAGATCTCTGCATCGCTGCAGATCCTGAATGGTATTTACGTTTATTGCCAGTTTTGGATTGTCAAGTATCAGATTAAAGTCTTCCTGTTCTTTTCTGATTTGAGAACTATCCAGAATATTAACTCCTGTAGGCACGATCAGTTTTCCATCCTTGTTGAAAACCGTGTCAGGTCTGATTCCGGCTCCTTTGCAGATATTGATTGGGACATATACCGAAAGTGCAGGCTTTCCTTCTTCCCTGTATTTCCCGATTACAGAATCAATGAGGTCAGCGTCTATCAGAGGGAGATCTGACATAATAATCATTACTGGTCCAGTAGTTTTTGAAGTTTCTACTGCGTGGATCATGTCTCCTACATAGTTTCCGCCAAAGGTTCTTATAACCTGAATTTCTCCTCTGTAGCGTTCCTGGATCATGATTTCTGTCTTAGGGGTTACAGGTGAGACTGCTACAAAGACCTTGTCTATGTTCTTTGTGGCTCTAAGGGTATCTATCACGTAGCTTATAAGTGGTTTTCCAAGCAGTTCAACACAAGGCTTCTCCCCCATTCCAAGCCTTTGTCCGAATCCTCCGGCCATTACAATAGCGTCCATTCTAAACCTCCCATGTATCCGTTTAATGTAAGTTTAAGGATTACTGCGAGAATAATCAGGGCAGTTACCCTGCCTATTTCATTAGCAGTCCCAATTCCATCTCCATTTAAGCCGCCAAAATGGGCATAGCTTCTGTTGAGAATAACCAGAGCCGAGATGCAGGCTGCAATATAGGGGATCAGCCCTATCCACCCGAAAGGCAGGAAGCATACAACTGCTCCGAATATAAAGCCTATCAGGAAATTTTTTCGGGTTGCTCCGTTCATGGTCATGGCACCTAACCCCGGATAAGCCTGTTTATCCTGTGGAGGTATGGGTTTCCCAAAAGCAGCAATTGTGAGCATGGATTGCTTTGCACTAACCTCTGCAATGAACATTGAGGAAAACATCAACATTGGAAGGTTAGATCCGAAAGCAGTAAAGCCTTCCTCCTGGATTGCTCTTATTGAACCGTACAGAGTAAGTAACAACAGAATACAAAAAGATACTCCCCCTGTCCCGAGGGTTGTGTCTTTCAGAGCCCTTATCTTTTTTTCAAGCGATCCGTGAGCCATAAAGCCGTCACCCATATCAGTGACCCCGTCAAGATGGTTGAAACCAGTAATATAGTATATGAATCCCATGATAAGGGCTGCAAGGACAGGCCCTGGAAATATTATCTGTCCAATATATGCAACTGCCCCTATGAGAATTCCGAGTACTGCTCCCACAACAGGATAAAAGTATATCTTTTTCATCAGCTCATCGATCCCTTCCATGCTGATTCCCACAGGGATCGTGGAAAGGAAGCCAAAACCCGATTTAAAAGCAAGTAAATATGAATTCATGGTATACCGCCTGGTTTTCAGTCCTTTCTTTCAAACTCTGCCATACCTCTTGAATACATATTGGAGGATACTCCTCCTACAAGGCCCCCTATGACGTCGTCCATAAACGGCCCCAGGTTTGCCAGGATTCCGGGTTTTTGTTTGTCAAACCTTACAAATTCGAATGCTCCTTTGGAGCCGCTGATATAGGTTGCTATGCTTGTGCCAAGTACTTCGTCTGCAATAATAAAACTCAAATCCTTTTCATAGGAGCTTTTGCTGAGGTTCGGAAGGGCTCCTGCTCTACCTTCTCTCTCTAGCAGAACCCCGGAATAGATCAGAAGGCAGAGGTTTGGATCCGAAAGAGCGTATTTTAGTTCCCTTTTAAACAAAGATTCGGCTTTTTCCCTTGTCTCAAGCCCAGGATGTGGGACGTACATTTCGAGAGCTGTGTCTGCAAGATCCTGGATACTGATGCCTTCTTCAGAAAGGACATCGAGGATGTCAACAGTAGCTTTTCCCTCTAATTTCTCAGGCTGCCCTTTTTTCAGGTCCCTTTCATCAATATCGGATAACTTCATACGATCACTTCGGGGTTGTCAATACGATCACATTAACTATCAAAAATTATTCGAATTACAACTTGACTTTTCTCAGAGCTCTGTTTCCTCATAGAATTTGAGTGTCACAAAACCGGGCTCCGACAAATTAAGGAGAGATCCTAGTTACAGGTAAATCCCTGCTATCTGGATCACTGCCGCAAAGGCAGCAAGTGAAAATCCTGAAGCAATTGCTATTAATTGGGATACCCTTTTTATATCTTTTACTTCGGTTGGGGGGTATAAGGCTCCCAGCACATAAGTTTCTGGCTTTTCAAGTTTAACACCCAGAGCCCCTGCAGTTGCTGCCATTGGGTAGCCTGAATTCGGGGACGGCGTCTTCATTCCGTCTTCTATGGCGCTCTTTATACTGTTGAGGGGAGTTATTTCTCCCTGTTTTTTTGGAAGCAGAGACATTGTAAAAGCTGCTGCCAGGATAAATATCACGGAAATTCTGGCAGGGATCCAGTTCAACACATCATCTGATTTCGCTGAGAAGTATCCCAGTTCTCTGTATGGTTCGGTTTTGTATCCTACCATGGAATCCAGGGTACTTATGGCTTTAAACACATATGCAGCCACAAGTCCTAATTCTCCGAAAAGGGCGTAATAGAAAATGGGGCTCAGGATACCGTCCACGTAATTTTCGGAGACGGACTCAATAACTGCAGAAGACATCTGAGTCTTGGTCAGTTTTGAAGTGTTCCGGCTTACATATATCGGAAGCAATTCCCTTACTTTTTCAAGCTTGTTTTCTTCAAGATATTTGTAAATCTCTCTGGCCGGACTCAGCAGACAGTTGATCGCAAAGGTAGCTTTCAGAAAATAAGCTTCTATAAGGAGGGCAAGAATTCCTGGAATTCCTGGCAGGGCTGCAATATAGAGAACGGAATAACCAAGAAGGGCTGCAAATAAGACGCAGCAGAGGGCCATTGCAACTCCATATATTTTTCGGTGGGTTTTTGGAGCTGCATTTTTCAAAAAATTGATTAATTTTCCTATCCATACGACAGGGTGAATGGCGGCTGGGGGCTCTCCAATAAAAATATCTATAACTGCTGCGAGTAGAAGTACCAGAGCGAGGTGCCCGCTGTCCGGCACAATCATAAGATAGGCTCCATCACTTTTTTCCAGGCTACTTTCACAAGTTCGTCAGTATCTCCTTCCTGCATGAGGCAGTCGAGTATTTGCTGGGCTATTTCTTTATTATGGACAAGGTGGCAGTCAACACAGCTCCAAACCTTGCCGCCTCTTGAGCTCTGGATCCATTTTCCCCCGGTCTTTTCATTTTCACAGGGGTAGAATGGGCAGAAGCAAAAGGTACAGTTCTGGCCTTCAAAGTGGCAGGGATAGTACTCGCATGTCTTCCTGCCTCCTATGCCTTCTTCTGATGCCTTTTCTATTACGTGCTGCAGTTCATTCTTTGCCTGTTCTCTGCCCCACTGGGTAATGACATCCCCGAATGCAGCAATCAATCTGTCATTTTCTTCTTCAGTCCTGACTGCAACCCTTATGTAATCTTTTCCTAAGCCGTGGAAGGAGACACAGTCTCTTATCAGGACTCCGCGGGCTGCCATCCGGGCACTTAATTCGCTTGAGTCAAGCATGAATTTACTGATGTCTACAAAGATAAAGTTTACATTTACATCCCCGGCTTCAAAACCCCTTATCCTGTTAAGTTTAGCTTTGAGCTTTTCTCCCTCTTCTCGGATCGTGACTCTTGCTTTTTTGAGGTATGGGTTGTCCATTCCACCTTCTATGTTAAGAAGTGAGGTTGCTATAGTATTTGCCACGGTTCCCAGGTTCCAGGAGAGTCTGGCAGTATTCAGGATCTCAGCCATTTCAGGAGAGGCTATTCCGAAACCCATTCTTATTCCGGGAATTGCAAAGTCCTTTGTAAGGGAGCGCATGACAAAAACGTAGTTATTGTTTGCTGCCAGGTCCGCAACACTCTGCGTAGGATCAGAGAGTTCAGTGAAAGCTTCATCCACGAAAAGAAGAGTTTGATGCTTTTTGCATCTCTCTGCAAGAGCTTTGATTTCTTCTCTGGTTCGGAGTTTTCCTGTGGGGTTATTTGGGTTGCAAATGAAAAGGATTTTTGCTTTTTCCAGCATTTCATCAGGAAGTGTTTCTACGTCTTCCTGCCTGGGGTATTGCGGTTCTGCTCCCACAATCCGGCATTGCATTTCATATTCCCCGAAAGTCGGCCACGGCAGAAGGACAGTATCTCCTTTTTCAGCCACACATTCGACTACAAGCCGGACAATTTCCGTTGAACCATTACCCGGAATAATATTCTGCGGTGCTACTCCGAGCCCTACGAACTTTGCCGCAGCCTCCCGAAACTCCAGATATCTGTTGTCAGGGTACTCCATAAGCTTTTCAAAGCTCTTTTTAAGAATTTCATCAAAGTTTAATCCACTTTCAGGATGCTCAAAGGGGTTTCCCAGAGGATTAAAGTTTGCACTGAAGTCAAGAATTTCGTTTTCAGGAATCCCGTAAGTCTCAGACGTTTCCTGAATTAGCCCTCCATGCAGGCAGGGCTTCAGGGCTAGCAGATGCTCCCTTAAAGGTACACTTCTTTGCTCGGACACGGTGATCGCAAGTATTTAGTGTAAATCATGTATATTAATCTGCTTATTATATTATTCAACGTAAACTTGCCTTTATTTGTTTTATAATTGTTTGATTGCGAAAACTCTCCCTTTTGGAATCCATTCTACTTTATTTTACAAAATAAATATACTATTCCAGTCTTTAATATCTTATTTTTATCTGTGACGTTTTGATTGATTTCTGATAATATCGAAAAAGTAAAATAGCATGTTTTCACCTTCTTTTAATCCTGAAGAGTGAAGAAGAAAAGAATATAAAAGGATAGATTCTAAACTATCAGAAGTATTATTATGTGTCACTTATTACGTGTCACTTCTTCTACTGGAATTAATCTATCCTTTACTCTATACGCCTTTACTCTATACTCCTTTGACGGTATAACTTCTCGAGGGTATAGGGCCTTTAACGCAGCTTATATACAGGTTATATATATGAACTGGCGGTTTATGCTTAAGATAATTGCTCTAACTCGATATATATCAGGTGCATTTAAAAATGACAGTTAATAGACCAAGAGGGACCCGGGACTTTTTACCTGCCGATACTGCCCGCAGAAGATACGTAGAAAGTGTTATGAGAAATGTTGCCCGTAACTGGGGTTACAGTGAAATCATTACGCCTACGTTTGAACATCTGGACCTTTTTACCCTGAAATCCGGAGAGGGAATTATAGGAGAACTCTATAATTTTGCGGACAAAGGGGGCAGGGACATGACTCTCAGGCCGGAACTGACTGCTCCTGTCATGCGCCTATATGTAAACGAACTTCAATCCTTTCCAAAACCCTTAAAGCTCTTTTATTTCGAAAATTGTTTCCGCTATGAGCGTCCTCAAAAAGGTCGTTTTAGAGAATTCTGGCAGTTCGGAGTTGAACTTATAGGAAGCGGGAAATCCGATTCCGACGCCGAGGTTATTGCTCTTGCCGATGCCCTGTTAAAATCCGTAGGAGTAAGGGGAGATATGAAACTCGGCAACCTCGCAGTTATACGTACGCTTTTGAGAGGGCTTGAATCTGAAATCGTAAGCAAGGTCATGAGGCTTGTCGATAAGAAAGAGTATGCAGGCTTGGAAGCTCTGCTTGCTGAGATTGGGGCAGAGGAACAATTGAAGGCAGACCTTTTCCGGCTGATTAAGCTGGAAGGCAGGTATATCCTCCCTGATGTAATAGCAATAGTCGGGAATATTCCTGAGCTTGTGAGCTTTGAAAAGACTCTTAAATTACTTGATGCATACGGAGTTGATTACTCCCTCGACTTCGGAATTGCTCGTGGTCTCGATTACTATACAGGCATGGTTTTTGAAGTCTATGCTGAAGGTCTCGGTGCCCAAAAACAGGTTTGTGGAGGAGGGTCTTACCAGCTTATCCAGCTTTTCGGAGGTGGAGATGTGCCTTCTACAGGCTTCGGAATAGGTTTTGATAGGATAATGGAGATCTGTCCCCTCGCATATCCGGCACCTAAAAAGCTTGTGCTGATATCAAAGCCTGATACTCACCTCGAAGCTGTAAAAATTGCAACGGAACTTAGAAAGTATCTTCCAGTCCATGTGGACATTATGGAGCGCAATTTCAAGGCTCAGCTCTCCTTTGCAAATACTATCAATGCCGACTACGTGGTTATAGTCGGAGAAAAAGAACTTGAGGCAGGAAAACTTACCCTAAGGGACATGGTTTCAGGAGATCAGGAGCTTCTAACACTGGAAAAAATTATAGAAAAGTTTTCCTCAAGTTGAAGCTGAGTCTTTTTTGTGCTGCTTTTACATTTTAACTCCTTTTTTTCTACTTTTAATTTTTGGGTCATGTCGGTGATTTATTGATTAATTCTGAAAAAGGAACACTATTACTCTTTTTAGGAAAAACTCTTTTTAGATAAATGTAGAGGAGTTCTTTTTTTCGTGTTTTTCAGTAACTTATCCTCAAGATCCATAATTCCGAGTGATTCTAATGTAAATGTTTCTGTTCTAAATTATTGCTCTTATCAGGTTTTTGTCTTCTTTACGGAATTGAGGCGGTGACACGACTATTACTTGCAGCTGGGGGTGACAGCGCAGCTTTGATTTATTTATTTATTTATTTATTTATTTATTTATTTATTTATTTATTTATCATGTTTTTATTTTGCATTTTTTGATTAATTTCTTATTTAGTTATAGGGATTCTTCTACTCCGGGTTGTCAATTTATCAATAGAGGAAGTTTTTTATATGCAAACAGTCTAAATTTCTTCACAGTATCATTTCAAATATTTCATCTGTTTGGATGGGGGATTATTTTACGGTTAATAAAGATCCAATTCCGGTTCTCCGGATTGAAACCGACGAGTCCGCAGTTTGCGCGCTCCCTTTCAGGCTTACAGTTTCATGTATCCTTTTTGCCGCACTTTTACTCCTTTCTTCCATTTCTGTTTGTGATTTTCTGGATGGAGTAAAGGAAAAAGAAGCTCTGAAAGAGGTTTCAAAGCTCACGGCTGCTGCTGAACAGCTCTCAATGCGTGGGGAGGGAAGTGTAATTTCCCTGGAATTCAGAGTACCCAAAGGAGTAACAGTGAATTTCGGGGCATTGCCCGGACGTCAGAACAAATGGCCTGCAGATGCGAATAATTACTGCATCAGTATAGGGGGAAAAACCACATTCTACCCTTCAACGGCCTCTTTCTCAAATCCTGACATTAACGGTCCCATATCCTTTGGTTCAGGCAGGCACAGGCTGCTTCTGTCAACTAAAACAGAAGCAAATTCTGGAATACTTTTCGTACTGGTTTCTGATAAAGGGCTATAAAGGGAATTGGACCTTCAAGGGGGTATGTGCTGTAAGAGACTTTACTGGCGACAACTCAGCATGGGCCGATTTTCTTATTTCAAAAGCAGCTCTGATACTTGCAAGTATTGTCCTTTTTGCAGCGCTCTTTCATCTTGTTTCAGGTTTTAAAGACCTTGAAGCACAGGAACAACTGGATTCTCTTGCCTGGGATTTCAAAACCGCGGTAGATGAAGTAGGGGAAAGGAATTTTCAGGAGGAGTTTCCAGATAAAGCTCTGGATGAATCTCCGAAGACTTTCAATTCTCGGGAGAATATCTATTGTTTTTATGATAAAGAGGTTTTTCGGGCTTTATCCTTTGAGGGAGATGTAAAAATACGTATTTCAGGCGAATACGTTTGTCTGGAAGCAGAATCCTATGAAAGGAGTTTCAGGGCTGTAAGGCCTTTTGCCTTTAGAGTTCTGCCCTTTAACGAAACTGTGCTTCAGGAAAAACTTCTCGCAAGGTTTGGGGTGGAGGGCAGTGAAGCGTCTCCCCTTGCAGTTGATTTCAAAGAAATTGCGGTCTTTGTGGAGGGCCTGGGAACTCAAGAAGCAGTTTTAGACCCTCAAGTAAATGTCTCACTAAAGAGAGAAATTATCTATGTAAAGGGCAGGGAGGAGGTTTCTGCTTTTGACTGTATCCTTATTTATCAGTGATCATTGCAAAGTTGTCGATAAATCGCCTGTCAAACAGTCAGGAAAAAAAACGTACGTGTCAATGTTCAGGGATGAAAGAGGGGTTCTTGAGCCTCATGCTGAGCTCCTCTCCACAGCCCTTGCTGTCATAGGTTTTGTGGTTTTTGCGGCTATTCTGTCTCAGACATATCTGGGGTATGAAGACCGCTCCTTTGCCCTGGAAAACTACGAAAGTGCCTCTCTTCTTGCAGAAACCCTTGCAGGAGCTCCTGCCTTAAAAGCCGAAAGTTCCAGTATGATTTCAGCAGCTTCCCTCGATAAACTGTCTGTCCCTTCAGGAATTCAGGAAAGAGAGCAGCTTTTTGCAGCTTTTTCCGGAAATTATCTGTTTCTGGTTGACATCCAAACAGGAGATGGGAGATGGCATTGGCAGATCAAGCCGAATAATTCTGAGCTTGAATCTTTTACGGAAGGCCGAGAAAAAGTTGCCGCCTCTGTGCCTGTGGTCATTGAACTAAACCCGGCGGAATCGGTTCCTGGATCCCTTACTGTTGTGCTCTATAAGACTGCATGGAAGTGAGAAAGATGGCATGTAAGAGAAACTTGGGAGAAAGACTGAGAAAAGATAAGCAAGATCCGCAGGTTACTGAGTGTTCAGGTTATTCCACGGTTTTTGATGCTCTCTTTTTGCTTGTGTTGATTTCGCTTGCAGGTGTCCTGCTCATGCCTTCAATGCAGGCAGAAAAACAGTATTCTGCAGCCGGATATGTCACCTCTTCAGAAATGGATACTTACGTTCTTGAGTCCCTTCTTTCCTGCAAACTTGAGGATTTTGAATATGAAATCTCGCCGCTGTCAGCACTAAATATTTCTACACCTGAAAACTCGGTTGTGGAAAATCCTTCTCATACCCTTTTTGCGAAAGAACAGAAACACAGGACTTTTGCTGATCTTGTAGCCGAATATCTGGCACTCTCCCCTAAGTATTTATATAAGTTTTCCCCTGACGGTCCTTCTTTCTCCCTAAACCATCTTGCTGCAGATTACTCTTTGCAGGAGTCGAAAGCCATTTCTGCATATCTGGACAGAAGGGTTGCAGGAAGGTTTTCTTACAGGTTTGAAGCTTACTGGCATCCTGTAGAAGTTTTTCCTATGAGAAGTGAACTTGTTATTGGGGAAGAACCGCCTGCAAATGCATTCCGACAAAGTACAAAACTTTCCATGCCTCTTTATGCAAGTACTCCCTCCAGGGATGTTCTTCTTGCTTGCGTAAACGATTCCGTGCTTGAGGCTTCTCTCAATTCTTCCAATGAAGAAGCTTCAAGGTTGCTCTTCCAAGCTTTTAACGATTCTCTCGATGTAGCAGCCCAGGAAGGCACAGAAGTGGCTTTTTCACTCCTTTTTCCCTCGGATTATTCTGGGGCGGTTTTTGGGGAAGAAGCTGATGAGTCTCTCCAGACACTTCTTTATGGAATTCTCGAAAATTCTGAAGATAATTCTCCATCTGCAGAGGATGAACTTATGGAATATTACAGGAATACGCTTGAAACCGGATTCTCACTTGATCTCGGGAATTCCTCTGAAAATCCATCCAAAGATAATCTTTCTCTGCTTAAAAAGCCGCTAGATGCCTTTATAAAAAATGATATAAGATCACGGATTGAAGTTGAGTGCTCAGGTGAGATTTCCGAAACCGTCTGTGCCATTGTGGAAACCGAAGATTTCTCGGAAGCCCAAGCCCTTCGAGATTCACTTATTGATTCCATTTACAGGCAGATAAATCCAGGCGGAGCGCGAATCGTTTTGAGTCTCTGGAACCCTGCTCCATGAGCCTGGAAACCGGTGCTTTTCACTGGACCTTTCCATATGGGGAGGAGGCTGAATATCTTTTTGTCCCAACAAAAAGTATATATCATATGGTGCGTTCTCTAGTGATGTTTTTACCGAAAAACTTACGCCTTTACAGGAATTCCTGAAAAGCCACGCAGCAGTTTGCTGTGGCGGATTAGAATCTCCCGATCGATGTGTTGGTCCGTTATAGTCGGTAAAGATATAACTTCAGCCCGAAGAATTTTCTTCAGGGCATCGATCAATTGATATCAGGAGAATTATTATGGCAAAAATGCACACCAAAAGCAAAGGTAAATCCTCTTCCACCAGGCCCAATAGAACCGAACCGCCTGAGTGGTGCAAGGTCAGCGCAGATGAAGTTGTTTCAATCATTCTTGACCTCTGGAAACAGGGTGTTTCTACATCCGAGATCGGAATGGTTTTGAGGGATCGCTACGGAGTTCCCGATGCCAAGCTCGTCACAGGCAAGAAGATTACAGCCATCCTCAAGGAAAACAGCGTTGCTTCTAACATTCCTGAAGACCTTACCAACCTCATCGTTAAGGCCCTGAAACTCAGGAAGCACCTTTCTGTTAACAAGAAGGACGTTCACAACAAGCGTTCCCTCAACCTGACAGAATCAAAGATCAGAAGGCTTGTTAAGTACTACCATCAGGAAAAGGTACTTCCGAGAGATTGGTTCTACAAGCCTGAAACTGCAGAAATGATGATTACCAGGTAATCCTGAAAATCATTTTTTGGTCGGTTTTGTCTATGGCAAACCGTACCTTATACTCTTTTTTAAATTGCTGTTTTTAATCTCTTCTTACATTGAAGGAGTTTCAAAAAAGGTAAGTTTTGTAGAGTCACAAAATTAAGTTTCATAGTAAATTTCCTCTAAAACCTTTCTTTCTATTTTCCTTTAAAACCTTGATGTCCTATCTTTTCCTGTAAAGGTATTCTCTTTTTTATGCTGGCTTCAATTTTTCCAGCTGGTTATGTGCACAATCCCATTTTGAGCTTCCGGGAACCACACATCTCATGCCTGCAACTTCCCCGATAACTACTGGCAGACCATATACTTCTTCGATCACCTCAGACGTGATTACATCTGAGCCCCCGTGGGCATGAACTTTCCCGTCCTTAAGGAGAATGAACCTGTCTGCATACCTTAGGGCCTGGTTGAGGTCATGCATTGTCATCACAGCTGCAATTCTATGCTCGAGGACAATCTGCCGAATAATGGCAAGGATTTCAACCTGATTCTTAAGATCAAGACTGCTTGTCGGTTCGTCAAGGAGAAGGACTTTTGGTTCCTGTACAAGTGAACGTGCGATTGCGATCTTCTGGAGTTCGCCTCCGCTCATTTCATCGATATAAGATAGGCGGAGTCTTTCCATCGAGAGTAACCTGAAGATCGAATCGACTATTTGAAGGTCTTTTTCAGTAATATCCCATTTGATATGAGGCCGCCTGCCAAGAAGAACTGCATCAAAAGCTGTCAATCTTCCTGTTTCCACCCTCTGGGGAACATAGCCAATAAGGCGTGCAACCTCCATTGTTCCAAGATCGAAAAGGTTTTCTCCATCAATATGGACTGCTCCTCCTTTAGGGCGGAGAATCCTGTTAAGGCACTTTAATAGAGTAGTCTTTCCAACTCCATTGGGCCCAAGGATTGCGACAACCTCTCCTTCGTCGATGGAAAAGGCAATCTCATGGAGAATTTCACGGTTACGATACAAAAAATGGATTTCTTTTACAGAAAGAATCATCGATGGTACCCCTTAAGAAGCAGATAGATGAAAGTCGGCGCCCCCATGAAAGCGGTGAGGACTGAAACAGGCAGCACATATGGTGCCACTATAAGCCTGGCTGCGGTGTCCGATACCAGAAGGAGAATTCCTCCAAGCAGAGTGGAGCCAGGTATCAGGTATCTCTGGTCGTCCCCTATGACACGCCTGACCATGTGCGGACAGATCAGCCCCACGAACCCTATAACTCCAAGAAATGCAACGATCACTGCAGAGACCAGGGCTGCAATTACCATTCCAATTAACCTTATCTTTTCGACACTGACCCCGAGGCTCTTTGCGGTTTCATCTCCTGCGTCTATGGCATTGTAATTCCAGCGGTTTGCAATGAAGAATATGAATGCTAGCAGTACAACGCCTGTAATTATCTCAAGTTCCGTCCAGTTTATTCTCCCTACATCGCCAAAGGTCCAGAAGACGACGGCTGCAAGCTGAGTATCGTCAGCAAAGTACTGAAGGAACATTGTCCCGGCAGTGAAAAGGGAAGACAGTGCAACTCCTGCAAGCACCATTACCTCTGGTGAAGTTCCCCGAATATGGGAGATGAGCAGGATTATTCCGGTTGCAAGGAGGCAAAAGAAGAACGCTACCATCGTTGTCAGGTAAGGGTTGTTGATTATGACAGCATCTGCAACTGTGGATTGCATCTTCCCGCTTCCGAGGACAATTACCGAAAAGGCAGCTCCAAAAGCACCTGCATTTGAGATTCCAAGCGTAAAAGGGGACCCAAGCGGGTTACGCAGGATTGACTGCATCACCACTCCTGCAACTGAAAGTCCGGCTCCTGCAACTATTGCAGCCAGAGCTTGAGGAAGACGGATGTTCCAGATAATTGAATCCCATTTCGCAGAGACGCTCTGTCCCATCAGAGTTTGTAATACCTCCTGAGGAGGTATCGTTACAGCTCCTACTGATATCGAGTAGATAAACATAAAAAAAAGGAGCAGGATTCCCCCCATAATCCAGAAGTATTTTCTCCTCACGTACACAAGGTAATCTTCGGGAACTGCTCCATCGGTAAAATGCACTTGTTTATACCCTCCGGCTCATTGTGGAATCTGCTTGAATCCCAGATCGTTATACTGTCCGTTCAGGTCTGGAAATTCTGGTTTTCCAAGGAAAAAGGTATAGATCTCGTCAGCTTTTGCTTCCGGGTCAACATCTTCAAACCGTTCCGGATAGAGCACTTTTCCTACAAAATAAGCGTTTGCAAGCACTGACTCATAGTTGGTGCTGTAGAAGTTGTAGGGGATTACTCCATAGACCTTGCCATTCTTTACGGCTGAAAGCCCCTGAAGTGATGTGTCATTTTTGAGTTCTCCGATAGCTCCTTCATTGCCCAGCTGGAGGGTTCCGATATCTATAAAAATATACTCTGGATCCCAGTTTACAAGTGCCTCCTTAGCAATATCTGCATGGTCCGTGCCACTTCCAGCTGCAGCATTCTTCGCATTTACCCAGAGGAATGGCGGGTAAGCAGGTTCAGTAGAAATTATTCCGTGAGCTCCGGACATGCTCACGCCACCAACATAGACAATCTTTCTTTCGGATTCCGGGATGTCTGCTGTCCTGTTTTCGAGGTCTTGCATCGTAGCGTTGATATAAGCGATTACTTCTTCTGCCCTTGCCTGTTTGCCTGTTACTTCTCCCATTATCCGAAGAGATCTGTACATTTCGGCTTTCTCTTTTTCATTCCTCAAAGATCCATAAGGTAATGAGACTACAGGGATACCTGTTTTACTCTGAAGGGTATCAGCTTCAGCGGCTGTAGGTGCCGATGACTGACCAATCATACTTGTTTTCAGAATAACCTGGGGATTAATTTCAATTATTTTCTCCGGGTCATCTTTGCCTCTAGCCTCTCCAATCAGGGGGTAGTCTTTAAGCTGTGGATTTGCAAGGACATAAGGGCGCCCCTCTATCTCGTTTTTCGTTTTCTCTATACTGTCAACCCCTACAATGTAGTCCTGGGCCTGCAGGTATACAAGGTAGCGAAGGCATCCTGCTCCTGAGCAGACAACCTTTTCGGGATTCTCAGGGATGGTGACGTTTCTTCCGAAACCATCAGTTATTGTGATTCCGGCGGACTCTTCTAATCCATTGTTCAGTGTGACCTCGGAAGACTCTGCTGGAGCCACGCTTTTTACATCTTCAGAAGATGTAGCTTTTTCCGTGCATCCTGAGCTTGCGAGCAGGACAGCTATAAGCAGTCCTATGAACATAACTTTATTTAATTTAATACTCTGGAATATTTTCATGTTACTTTCCTCTAATTTGATAGTGGTAAAGTATTACATAAAATTAACTAAATTTTTCTGTTAATTATTACAATCTCGCCAATATTTCGTAAATAGTATGATCTATTATGATTTTTCAGTTAATTTAGGTTAAATTAACCGAATAATCTGAAACCATTGATCTTTGAGTTATTGAGGGCAATAACAATTTTTTTGGCATGGATTTTTTTAACGGGTTAAGGTTGATTCCTGCGAGAGGTGGAATTTCCGTAAAAATATTCCGTAAAAATATTCCGTAAAAATATTCCGTAAAAATATTCACTTAATACTATCCTCAGGAGTCTGTCTAAAAAAGAGGGGGTGAACTGAAGAAAGGAATGGCTTTTCTATTAACGGTTTAGCATGAAAAGAAAAAGAAAAAAGAAAGCCTGACCTACACTTTTTAGCTCTCCATTAATCGATCATTTCAATCGATGGTTTTTTAATTGGTTATTTCCAGGCTAATATCTATCCATGTCGATTTGTGGATAAGGGAACCCATGGATATGATATCAACTCCTGTTTTTGCATAACCTTCAAGGTTTACCTGGGAAATTCCTCCCGAAGCTTCAACAATGACTGAGTCTCTAAGCCCTTTTTCTTTAAGTCTTCCAAGGGTTTCTCTGACTGCTTCAGGCTGCATGTTATCAAGCATGATAATGTCAGCTCCGAGTTTTGCAGCAAGCACGGCGTCCTCTGCAGACTCAACCTCAACTTCTATTTTTCGGGTGAAGCTGGTTTTTTTAGCTGCCTCTATTGCGGCTTCGATTCCCATTAATTTGACGTGATTGTCTTTAATCATGACAGAGTCCGAAAGGTTGAACCTGTGGGAATCTCCTCCACCTGCAACTACAGCCAGTTTTTCAAACTTCCTTACACCTGGAGTGGTTTTTCGGGTACATGCCACTCTGGTAGTTTCCGAATGTTTCCTTACCATATCCATGCAGCTTCGGGTAAGAGTTGCAATCCCGCTCAGATGCCCCAGAAAGTTCAGGGTAAGCCTTTCTGCTCTGAGAATGGATACTGACCCTCCTTTTAGCCTGAAAATTATATCTCCTTTTTTAAGCCGGTCTCCATCTATGAGGGTGGTTTCTGCCTGAACTCCAAGATAGGAAAAAATTGATTCAACTTCTTTAAGTCCTGCAACAATACAGTCTTCTTTTGTGAAAATAATGGCTTTTGCAGGTCTGTCAGGCACAATAGTACACGAAACGTCATCGTACCCCAGATCTTCTTCTATAAAGCTTTCAACCTCTTTGATAAGCATAATTTTTACCCTGCTATTGTATGTTGCCCGGATTTATAAGAGGTACGGGCATTTTTCTACTATACTTTTAACATTACCACGAGTTCGAACAAAAGGTAAGAGAAGCCTTTTGAGTAAAGAAGCTGAGAAGTCAGCAACAGAAGGTTTAAAGAGAGGGAAAAGAATACAGTACCCCGGTCCTCTGGCTTATAAAGCCGGGTACTAAATATAAATATCAAAATCTATTGAGTATTTATCAGGAGCCTGGAACTCTGAAAATAGGAATTATTGGTTGCGGATTTATTGGTGGACAGATTTGCAGGGCTATTGATGCCGGAGCTGTCAATGTGGAGCTTTATGCTCTTTGTGACTCTTCTGAGAGCAAAGTTCTCGAACTTGCAGCTTCCCTGAAAAGGTGCAGTCCGGTATGTATGAAAATTGATGAACTCTTGCACAGTGTGGACCTCGTTATTGAAAGTGCCTCTCAAAATGCTGTACGGTTCATCGTGCCTCAGGCCCTTGAAGCAGGACGAGATGTGATGGTCCTCAGTGTTGGCGCTCTTGCAGACAAAGAACTCCGAGAAAGGCTCTTCAAACTTGCAGAGGAGAATAACTGCAAGCTCTATTTCCCATCAGGTGCCGTTGTAGGTATCGATGGGATAAATTCCGCATGCGCTGCTGAAATTTTCTCAGTTACCCTGACAACCAGAAAACCTCTTTCAGGACTTGCAGGGGCTCCACTTATTGTAGATATGGGAATAGACATTGAAAAAATCGAAAAAGAAACCCTGCTCTTTGAAGGTTCTGCCTCAGAAGCTGTAAAAGCATTTCCTGCAAATGTAAACGTAGCAGCTACAATAAGCCTCGCAGGCATAGGTTTCGAACGGACAAAGGTAAGAGTCATTGCCGATCCTTCTCTATCAAGAAACGTACATGAAATCACCGTAGAAGGAGAATTCGGCAAATTTACCACCAGAGTCGAAAATCTCCCTTCGCCTGAAAACCCAAAAACCAGCTACCTTGCAGCCCTTTCTGCGATTTCCACCCTGAAAAAAATTCTGAACCCTGTTCAGATCGGGACCTGAAGCAAAAAGAATCTGTCCAGTTAACTTCCCTTTCCATTTTTTAGTAAAGAATGGAATATTCTTTACATGGTTCTCTTGAGTGAGTCTCAGTTTTAGTTTGATAAATTAGCCCTCTTGAGCATAGCGAAAAGGGTCGCGTACTGTTGCGATTACATCGCAACTCCCTGGAAATATCGGATTTCCTGTGATCCCGAGACGCAATTCAGGAGAGACGCAATTCGGGAAGTACAACTCATGTGGCATAACTCTGGTGGCTCACAAATAATATATAGTGCGGACGAGTTAAGCAGTACGTTCTCTAGATCAAAAAGAATGTGTGCTAAAAGAGCCTATGGCGAAATTAAGAAGCAATATAGAACTAAAACCAGTCACTTTAACATTGACTTTTCGATATTATTCAGGTCTTTCCTTAAACACGTTTACGGTGGTCCCATGCAGCAAGTCGAGCTTATAAAAAGGATCAAGGAATTGAAGTTAAAACGAAATGCAGTTATTCTTGCTCATTACTATTCCCGTCCTGAAGTTCAGGACATTGCAGACTTTGTGGGGGACTCCCTCGGTCTGAGCCAGGAAGCTGTCCGTCAGAGTGCGGATGTCATTGTTTTTTGCGGGGTCCATTTTATGGGAGAAAGTGCTGCAATCCTCAGTCCGGACAAAACTGTCCTTCTGCCGGAAATTGACGCCACTTGCCCTATGGCAGACATGGTGAACGTAGAAGGCCTTAAGAAAGAAAAAGAAAAGCACCCCGATGCTCTGGTTGTTTCTTATGTGAACAGCTCGGCGGCTATTAAGGCAGAGTCCTATATCTGCTGTACATCTGCCAATGCAGTTGAGGTAGTAAATTCTCTCGATGCAAATGAGATCATCTTTGTTCCTGACAAAAACCTGGCTGCTTATGTCGCAGCTCGAACTGACAAAAAAGTTATTCCCTGGGAAGGGCACTGCCCCACACATCATCAGATCCTGAGGGAAGATGTTCTGAAAATGAAGGAAAAACATCCTGAGGCCAGATTCATTGCGCATCCCGAGTGTCGTCCCGAAGTTTTGGAACTGGCAGACTATATCGCAAGTACAAGAGGAATGATTATGTACGCAAAGAACTTGCCTGCTCAGGAGTTTATTGTAGGTACGGAATGCGGGCTCATACACGGGCTTTTGAAAGAAGCCCCGAGCAAGAAATTTTACTGCATCTCCGAATTTGCTTGCTGTCCAAGCATGAAAATGGTCAATCTTGAAAAAGTCCTGGCATCCCTTGAAAAAATGCAGAAGGTAGTGACTGTTTCCGAAGACATCAGAGTAAGGGCAAAACAGGCACTTGACCGAATGCTTGCTGTAAAAGTAGGATAAGACTCGAACTCTTTATTCATTATCTTTGGCTGCAACTCGCTTCTATGGGGGACCTTTCGATTTGTTTCTTATTTTTCTTTGTGGGTAATTTTCTTTATATTCCTCTTTAATTTTTTCTCTATTTGATTCCTATTTTTGGTTTTTCTTATTGAGTTCGCCTTAACACCAATTAGTTATCTGAAAACCAGTTACTCTTCTGAAAACCAGTTACTCTTCTGAAAACCAGTTACTCTTCTGAAAACCAGTTAATCATCTGAAGGTCGATAATAGTGTGGAGTAGGTAAGGAACAGAGCCTCACCCACTTCATGCCAGTAAATCTTTTTCAGATCTTTTTCTTCAACACACCGTATCCTACAAGAATCATAAATAGAGGCAGAGAAATTGCCATAAGTGTTTTAGCCTTTCCCATTGGATTCTCTATTCCACCATTCTTTTTTTCTGCCGTTCCGCTAAGAGCCGCTTTACCTTCAATTTTCAAGTTTCTCAGAGTTCCCTGTATTTTTCCTTCTGTCTGAGTTATCAATTTATCTTTCTCATCTGTCGCATATTCTGTTATTGCAAAGAAGGAAAAGCCAGGTACTACCGCTTTAAAGTAGATGTAATTCTCGTTTTCTCCAACTTTTTCAGTGTAGAGGGGTTTCCAGCCTTCATCGTACCATTGAAGAGTTATCAGGGATTCATTTACATTATTTTTTTCAATCCATGCTTTTTCTACTCTGAATTCTATAAGTCCATTTTTAAGGGAAGTAGGGAGCCCCGCTCCTTTATTTCCTACCCATATATTCACATATTTATATATTCTGCCGGGAGGAAGTATTGGGACAAGAGTGGATTTATTTCGAAGGACTTCTACAATTGTTGTTGTTTTTTTGAATGTTTGAGTCGGATCAAATTCAATATATGTAACGCATGTGATATTTTCCACGAAATCGAATCTGACAGGATAACCACTTATCACATGTCTGGTGGCAAGCTCCTTGACATCGATGTTACTAGCTGGCTCTACGGAAACATCGCTTCCTATGCTGCTGGAACTGGAACTCCCGTCTCCTCCACTTTTTCCGGTCTCTGTACTTGTACTTGTGCCATTGCTTGTACCCGTGCCTGTTTCTGTACCTGTACCGCTACCTGTTCCTGTATCTGTACCGTTGTCTGAACCAGTACCGCTGCCTGTTCCTGTATCTGTACCGTTGTCTGTACCCGTGCCGCTACCTGTTCCTGTATCTGTACCGTTGTCTGAACCAGTACCGCTGCCTGTTCCTGTATCTGTACCGTTGTCTGTACCCGTGCCGCTACCTGTTCCTGTATCTGTACCGTTGTCTGAACCAGTACCGCTGCCTGTTCCTGTATCTGTACCGTTGTCTGTACCCGTGCCGCTACCTGTTCCTGTATCTGTACCGTTGTCTGAACCCGTGCCGCTACCTGTTCCTGTATCCGTACCGTTGTCTGTACCCGTGCCGCTACCTGTTCCTGTATCCGTACCGTTGTCTGTACCCGTGCCTGTACCCGTGCCGTTATCCGTTTCTGTACTATTGCCTGTATCTGTGCCTTCATTAGTATCATTTGCAGCAGATGCCATGCTAGGAGTCATTCCAATAATTACTAGCATTATACATAATACACAAATTAAAGACCTAAAAAAATCTGTTTTCATTTTTATTGGCCTCCGCCAGCACATCAGTAAAAAGAAATATCTGGTGCATCATTAAGTCATTGACGAGTAATAATATAATTCATAGAAACAAAGTTTGGGAACTTACGTCGAGTAAATTTTTTTATTAAATTTTGGTCCAAGACATTAATACTTTATCCTTTGTAGCGTAGTCCTAAGTTTTCTCAGAACAGAGGCGGAAAGCTGTTACTTCGTAAATTCCTTCCTCCTGGGATAAGAGAAAATCACTGCTACTTGCCCATAAATTAGTCCTCTTGAACGAGCCAAGCGAGTTAAAAGGATCACTTACTGTTGCGATTACATCGCAACTTCCTAAGAATATTGGATTTCCTGTGATCTCTAAGCGCAATTCAGGTGAGGCTCAATTCGGGAGGCAAAGATCCGATACTTTTAATACTTTATAATGCTGCTTTGTTCTAATGTCTGCAAAAGTGCGCACATATCTGGAATTGATGAGATACGGCAACTGCTTGATGGCAGGTTTTGCAGCCGTGATAGGAACATTGATAGCTTTTAATATCCTGGCTTCCGATGCTATGGTTTCGCATCAACCGGGAAACTTCCCTTTCCTTGGTTCAGGCATTGTGTTTCTGGTAGTATTTCTGGTTTCAGGCGCAGGAAATGCTATTAATGATTATTTTGACATCAGGATAGATTCCATCAACCGTCCTGAGAGGCCTATTCCTTCAGGAAGGGTAAAATTAAAGGAAGCTCTTTATTTTTCTTATCTGCTGTTTGTACTGGGTACGCTTCTGGCTTTTTCAATTAACTCAGTTTGTGGAGCTATTTCTCTTTTTAATTCCCTTTTGCTTATCTTCTATGCAAAAACTCTCAAAGGAACTCCTCTTTTTGGAAACCTTAGCATAGGTTATCTGACAGGTTCTACATTCCTGTTCGGCGCCTCTGTTTTTGGGATTGGGGGTTTAAAAGCTCTTTTTGTGCTTTTCCTGCTTGCCGCCCTTGCAATCACTGCCAGAGAAATTGTAAAGGATATTGAGGACATGGAAGGGGACAGAATGGAAGGCGCAGATACCCTGCCTCTTCGGCTAGGGGCGAAAAAAGCGAGTTATCTTGCAGTTTTGATAGGTTTTCTTGCCGTATTTTTAAGCCCTCTTCCTTACCTTCTGTCGGTACTTGGCTCCCGCTATCTTTACCTTGTCCTTCTGGCAGATCTGGGTTTCTTTGCAGCTATCTACCAGATCCTTGTCCGCAACAATCCTACTAAATCTTCGAAAATGTTTAAAATCGCAATGTTCTTTGCTCTTCTCGCTTTCATTGCTGGAGTATAAACTCTTCCAGCTGGCTTTACCAGGTTAATATTCCATTAATATCCCACAGCTTTCATCCGGGCGAGTCCTTCTCGGATCAGGTAATATGGTCCGGATTCAAGAGATATATGAGAGTCAAGAGACCGGTTTTCGGGATTATGTCTTCAGCATATAGGTGCTTTCCCTGCAGCCAGTTCCATTGAAAAGGCATGTATATTCTCAAGCTCTTTTTCAATTATCTCGGCTGCTTCTTTTTCTACATTTCTCAAAGATCCTTTCTTCATTATCAATTGGGCAGTTGCAATCTGAGGCTGGTCTATGGGAGTTCCGATTTCACTCAAAAGCCAGACGTAAACTTCGGAGACGTCAGGCACCTGGCTGTAGATCCTGGCTGCAATTTTGTGGGAAAGAAGGTTGTAGATCTTTCCTATGTGGCTTACAGGATTTTTCCCTGCCGCGGCTTCACTGCTAACCGGGCGATTTAAGGGAATTATTCCGTTTACGCGGTTTCCGCGCCCTACCTGCCCACAGTCCGCATCTTCGGCTGATGTGCCGGTTACGGTAGTGTAAATTCCCTTCATTCCTCTTCCTGGAATATCCAGGGTATTCAGGGAAGCTGTAGGTTTTAAACACATACAGGCTTCGAATTCGGCTCTTTCTTTTTCTGCAAATCCGGCAGCAAAATCCTCTATTTGCTCATGCAGTTCTATTTTCTTTTCAAAATAGTCTGCTTCAGATTCAACAAATCTGTCAACAAGAGGCATTGCAACTGTCAGGTGAATATCCTCTTTGTGCCTGAGTCCCATGACTTTTATATCCTCTCCGGATTCGGGGTATTCTTTTTTGAATGTCCGTGAATTCAGATGGCGCTCGCATTCAAACACAAGCCTTTCAGTAGGACTCAGTGGAGCATATCCAACAGCTGCTGAGGTATCGTTTGCCCCAAGAATTTCTCCTCCCCTTACAAAAATATCAGTCAGCCTCCACAGATCCTCTTTTCAGTTCGACCTGATAAAAGAGATTCTCCGGATCCACGAAACGGAGATTATCCGAGAACCACTCCTTTGCAGTGTTAATGGCAAGTCCTGGAACGTCTATTTCAATCCCCTGCGCTTCAAAAGTTGCCCTGTCCCCGAAGATCAGCCTCATAGGACTTACTATCCTGCCTCCCCCAAATTTCCCTTCAACTTCTCCTGCCACGAGCAGTCCTTTGTCTATGTTATGGTGCAGGATAGTCCCAAAAGTTTCCAGGTATTTCTGGCTGAGGTTTACTGAAATCTGCTCCATAATGGCATCACAGATGTAGTCAGGATGCCCCAATCCTTTTCTTTCAACAACCTCGACCTTCTGACGGTAAACCTCCGAAGCTTTCAACTCTTCGATAACAATATTTCTCAAACCCTTACCCCCCAAATATTATATCTCTGGCTTCGAAAGCCAGCAGATATATTAAATGGATTCCATTCTGTTAAGTGGATTCCATTCTGTTAAGTGGATTCCATTCTGTTATATGAATTCCAGTTCATCTGAAGGCCCTTTTTTCTTCTGATCCTGTCTTTGAGGTTCGATTTCTTTTTCGTTTTCCGGAAGATGCTTCAGATACTCTTTTATCATCATGGGGAAAGTATTTGCAGGCACGAATCGGACTCCAAGTTGCTCTGCCCATTTTTCAATCCCATAATCACTTGCAATAACTGCTGCATCAAGCTCCTTGGCCAGGATCAGGACATCAATATCAGGGGCGCTGTCCAGAATTCCGTATCTAAGGGCAGCCCGATATTTGTTCCGAAATTTGCCAATGATTCCGCCAATTACTTCTCTTTCAACTTCTTCCCTGTATTCTTTCTTCTTGTTTTGCGGGTTTTCCATGAAAAGGCATTCAGTAGCTGCCTCCCAGATTGCATCCTCTGCAACTCCCATTCCCCGGTTAATCCTTTCTCGCATATAAGCTACATATTCGTGGAAGATCTGCGAAGTCACGTCCACTCTATAGCGGTCAGGAGATTTTTTCACAAGCCAGGTATCTATCTTGGCTATAACTTCCCTGTCACATCCATTGCGGCTTGCAAATTCATACATCTCCTTGTACACTGATGGATAGGGTACGTAACAACTTATCCCAAATTGCAGGCGAGCATCAGCTATCAGGTCAAGAATCGCTTTCATTCCTTCGCAAAGGGAGGCATAGCCCATGACCTCACGTGTCTGAAGGTCCGTTAGTGCTGTTGTATCCAGCACAAATCTTTGCTTAAGCATTTTTCAAATCCTCCCAAATGGTCTTTTTACCCTTCTTATGTATTGATCAAGGGTCAATAAAGTTCTTTGTTTTACTTTCTTTACTTATTTTTTATTATTTTTCTGTCTTTCTGATCATTATTTTCTTTTCATTTACTCAATTCTGATTAAAATCAACAATTGTATATAGTTATAAAACGTATATTTACATAGGGAAGTTAAAACCAGAGGTTAGAAAGCGTTTTAAAACGCTTTTTGTAAAGTGTTTTCTTATGTTGTTTCGCTTCAAATGCGTGAAGTATTTCCGAGACAACATTTAAATAAAAATAAACATGTTAGCATGTTCGTTGTTTGCTTTCCCAGCTCTGGGCCCATCTTCTCGAGACTGAAGCTGGCAGGTTAATGAATGCCGGCAGGGTGAAAAACGCAGCTCAATGGTGTGAAATACACTGAGCCGGAAGACATATCAAAATATTCTGGTTCGGTATAATTATCAATATAAGCTGAAAATGGGGAATACAATTGAGTGCAAACACGGAGACAATGAACCCTCTTGCAGGCTCAGTACAGGGTTTTGTTAGGAATCCTCTGAAGAGTGGAGGCGACAAAATGAAGGAATTTTGTAACATCTGTGGTCGGGAGCTTCTGGAAGACGTGCTGGTTGTGGACACTAGCCTGGACATGAAACCAATAAAATTCAAAGATGTTCATGGAGATAAGTCCGATCTGATATGTATTGAGTGTGCAATTGATTCGGTTGAGAATCCACCTTTCGTATGTTCGAGATGTGGGCAGCCTGTTGAATTTAATGAAAAATTCTATGTATTCAGGGAAGCAACCACAAAACCAGGTGGTCCCAGGGTTGACTTTAAAGAAACGTGCCTTGATGATAAATACGTCTGTAGCACATGTTTTTCAGAGCTCATGAACCCTGAAGATAAAGAAGAAAGAGTCTGAGAAACCTTATCCGTGAAACTTTGTCCTCTTGCTGCCCTGAACTTTTCAATCCTCAGGTAAAAAGTCAGGTTCCAGTACCCTAAATTCTTTTATATACACGGAAAAAGACAGAACTGAGTTTTCAGTTCTGTTTATAGCTTTTTGTAAAACTTTTCTCTCTTTTTTTCTTTTTTATTAATACTTATTTCCTTTTGAAAATCTTACTTCTTCAAGGGACTTATCTGCAGATGCGTGAACTTTAACTTCATTAGGTACAAATATTGGCTTACAAATCCCAAATCATTGATTTAAACATAGATCCTGATTCCTACAACCTTAAAATTCCATTCCATAATCTGGGGGTAATTGATTGAGCGAAAACAATGTTGTTGAAGTTGAGGATATGACCTGGGGACAGCTTGTAGACGAATCTGTAAAGCCGGTTATTGTAATGTTTTACAGCCCGACCTGTCCTTATTGTAAAGCGATGGAACCTTATTTTGTGAATTATGCACAGGAGTTCAAAAATTCAGTATTTTTTGCCAGGATAAATATTGCAACAAATCCATGGTCTGCAGAAAAGTACGGAGTTCAGGGCACACCTACTTTCAAATCTTTCTGTCATGGAAGACCTGTATGGGAACAGGTTGGGCAGGTTTATCCTTCTATATTGAAAACTGCGGTTGAGAACATGGTAAATTATGGAGAAGACTGCATTAAAAAAAGTACTCCAATAGGGCAGGATATCACAGGGTATGCTTGACTTGCAGACCAGTGCAGTTTGTTTCTTTTTCTATTTTCTATTTTCTATTTTTTTCTACTTTTTCTTTCTTTTTTCCCTGTATATTTCCTTTCTCACAAGCCCAAAGTCATCAAAGGCGGTCCAAATTGAAGTCAGGATGCTAAACGTTGTGCTCATTGTAGTTGATACATAAATAGCAATCATTATTGATATCTGGTATTTGATTGCAAGGAGAGGGCTTGCGCCTCCAAGGATCTGCCCTGTCATCATTCCAGGCAGAAAGACGATGCCTGCAGTTGCGATGTTTGCAAGAGTAGGCCTGAGCGCTGAACGCAGACTCTTACTAATATAGGGCAGGAGGGCTTCGTATCTGCTTGCTCCAAGGGAGAGGCTGTACAGGTATCTGTTTTCGTTTCTTTGTATGGCCGCATAGAATTCACCAAGGCCTACAACATTGCCACTAAGTGAGTTCCCAAGAATCATGCCCCCTATAGGAATCAGGTAACGGGCTTCCAGAAGGTTTCCAAGGTCAAGCACGAATTCGTTGAAGTAAAAGAGTACACTTAAATTTGCTGCCGTAAAGGAAAGAATTACTGGAAAAAATAATTTATCCATCTTAAGCTCGACGTTGCGTATAGCAGTGTAGACTGCAACTGTAATCATTCCCAGCAACCATGCCAGGTTCAATATCTCGTTGTTCAGTTCGAAGACAAAAGTTAAAAACAAGCCTACAAGAAAAAGCTGGATTGTCATGCGCGCAACTGAATTTATCGTCTTCCCAACGATATGCAGTTTTATTCTGGAACTGATTATAAGTGGAACTGAAAGTAATAGAAAGCACAATATCAGGGAAGGTATGGATATATCCGGGCTTGTCATCTGAAATTTCCACTCCGACTTTTTCCCTCTCTTTATTTATGTGCCTTTTTAGCCCTGTTATTTTGCAGGTATTTCATTTATTCTATTGCAAGAACCAGTTTTTCCAATCTCTCAGGGATTGTGGCTTACATTGCTGCTTTTAGTTTAGTCTTCTTTTTCGATCTCTACAATCTCAACCTTGTCTCTTTCCCACTCTCTGTCGTGTGAAATTATAAAAAGTGTCCATTCTTCGTGTTTAAGAAAATGGTCAACAACCTTTTTTTTAAGCTCGGAATCAAGGGCTGAGGTTGCTTCATCAAGTAGAAAAATATCTCTTTCAAGCAGCAGAGCTATCAGGATTCCTATTCTCTGTTTTTCTCCTCCTGAAAGATTTTCAAAGTTTTTGTCAAGTATATCTTTTTCGAGCTCTAATTCCTTCATCAGTGTATTTATCTTTTCAGGGCTACTTTTTTCCCTGTTCAGCCGGTAAGAAAAAATCTCATCTAGAAGGTCCTTTACTCTCCCTTCTCCAATGTCCGTATCCTGGGAAACATAACTGGTCTCTTTTCGAATTTCCCAGCTTACTTGAGCGTTTACAGGTTTTGCTCTATAATAGAGTGAACCTTCGGAGGGTTTTTCAAATCCCAGGAGCATTTTGAATAAGGTGGATTTTCCGGTCCCTGATTTTCCTCTGAGCAGGATTTTCTGACCTCTCAGAATTCGGAGGTAGAAACCTGAAATTACTTTTTTGCTGCCAAAAGATATGCCTATGTTTTCATACCTTATTATTTCGTCCTGCATTTTTTGTCCTGATTTTTTACTATCTTTTTACTATCTTTTTACTATCTTTTTACTATCTTTTTACTATCTTTTTACTATCTTTTTACTTTTATCTTCAGGTCTTTCAACTTTTTGTCTTTTCAGGGGTAGATTTCCAGTCAGATTTCCATCTTTTATTTTATCTCAGAAGAGAAGATTTATCTATACAGACGTGTTCAGGTAAATCAGTTATATAGTTGCTCTAAAAGTGAAAATGGTGATTTCGATCCAGGCTTGAAATTGGGATAATAATGAAATATATTAATTTAAGGGTATTTCGAGATCCACAGTTCTAAAAGACATATTTAATTAAATACATTTTCCGGATAAGCGTTTTAATGATAATCTTCTGACCTCAAAAGTGTTTACTTCAAATAAGCGTACATTTCACTTCGTAATCTCACATCTTACTTCATAATCTTACATCTTAATAATCTTTCAATTCATTTTGTAACTAATCTTTTAGTCTCTGAGGAAAAAAAATGGACTTTGAAGCTTCTGCTAAAAAGCTTACAACTCCAGTCAAAGGAGCAAAAATAGTTCCGAATATGACTGTGGATGAACTTGTAAGGGAATACGGCGGCTGTGCCTTTGGAGCAGGCAGGCTGGCCGAAGCTGTTGACATCTATTACGAGATGCTGGCTTCGGAGAAAACGACAAAATTTTTCGGGCTTGCAGGTGCCATGACTCCTGCAGGCATGAGGCAAATAATTGCAGACCTTATCCGGGATGGACATATTGATGTCCTTGTCACTACCGGAGCCAATATGGTGCATGACACTGTTGAAGCTCTGGGGCTTCACCACTATAAGGGTACGGATTGTGCAAACGATGTTCAGTTAAGGCACGAATGCATAGACAGGATTTACGATGTCTACCTTCCTGACCAGCACTTTTCAGACCTTGAAGAGTTTTTACAGGGTGTCTATTCAGGACTTCCGCAGGAAAAACTCTCTATCCGGCAGGTCCTTACAGAAATCGGGAAAAACCTTGATGACGATTCTTCCATTCTGAAAACTGCAGCAGAAATAGGTGTTCCAATCTACTGTCCGGCTCTTCAGGACTCTGTGATAGGGCTTCAAGCCTGGCTGTACAAGGAAGCAAATCCTCTGAATGTAGATGCCTTTGCTGATATGCACGAGTTCATGGAGATTTGCTATGAGGCTGAAAGTGCAGGTGCTTTTCTTATTGGAGGGGGAGTTCCCAAAAACTATATCCTGCAGTCCATGCTTGTAACTCCTAAATCTTTTGACTACGCAATCCAGCTTACAATGGATCATCCTGAGACCGGCGGTCTGAGCGGCGCAACTCTTGATGAAGCTCAGTCCTGGGGAAAGGTGGGCGAAAACGCAAAATCAGTAACCGTGTACGCAGATGCAACTATCACTCTCCCGCTCATGGTTGCGGCTGTGCGGACGCGCCTTTTAAAGAGGTGATTTGATGGAAAAGAATACCTGTATGATTCTTGCCCTGGATGTAACTGACAGAGAAGAAGCGCTTAGAATTGCAGAAGATGTCTGGGAATTTGTGGATGCAATAAAAGTAGGGTACCCTCTAATACTTGCTACAGGGCTAGGGATTATCAGGGAACTTGCTGAGTTTGCTCCCATTATAGCCGATTTCAAAGTGGCGGATATTCCCAACACCAACCGCCTGATCTGTGACCAGGTCTTTGAAGCAGGAGCTGATGCGGTTATTGTTCAGGGTTTTACTGGAAGAGACAGCCTTGATGCCTGTCTGGAAATAGCTTCCGAATACAGAAAAGACGTTTTTGTTGTAAGCGAAATGAGCCATCCTGGAGGCGCCGAATTTCTGCAACCTGCCGCAGAAGCTATTGCAAAGATGGCCGCTGAAGCAGGGGCTTTTGGGCTTGTTGCCCCGGCTACCCGGCCAGAAAGAGTAAGGAAGATAAGGAAAATTATCGGAGATAAACTTACCATTATCTCGCCGGGAGTAGGAGCTCAGGGAGGAAAAGCTTCAGATGTGATCGCTGCAGGCGCAGATTGGGTAATTGTCGGAAGAAGCATTTATAGGGCGGAATCTCCAAAAAAAGCTGCAAGGCAGATTGCTGAGGAAATTGAAGCCGAGCTCCGTGGCGAGAACTGAAGAGTATTTTCTGAAATCCACTTATATAACCTGATATTCTCTGAACATCAACCTGTGCCTGTGATGAAAAAGTTGGCTGATTTTTGTGATGAGCCCTATGAGTTCTGAGGCACTAAATTGAGTACCTCATGTATATCTCCTGCTTTTGGCAGGTCGACATTATAAATTAGAATATTTTTCTTGATGCCGTTTTTGAACATTCGCTTACTGTAAAGTAGGTTAAAGCTGGTTAACGTGTGGCTTAACTCCCACGACCTATAGAAGCACTGAAACATTTTTTTCATTAAAGTTTGGCATGAAAGATTAACGTTTGGCTGTATGTAAACCTAACAACTACTTATAATCATGGAATATTGTTTCAAAAGCACGATCTTTAGACATCATTAGAACATAATATCGACCTGCCTAAAGTAGGTTATAAACAGATTCAGCCTCATATACTTTTTTTCTGTCTGCAATTGCTGCAAAGGCCAAATATGTCAAAATTCCATTCTTCAGCAGAAAAATCTGCTTCATTTGACATCCGATCCACAATTTCAGAAATCATGGAGTCTGTGCAGTCATTTATGCTTTTGCACTGGAGGCAAACCAGATGCGCATGTGGCTTCATATTGGGGTCAAATCTGGCCTGATCTTTTTCTAAATTCAATTCCTGGATCAAACCCGCCTCTTTCAAGATTTGAACTGTTTTATAAATTGTTGCAAGACTTACTGTTGGATAGACCTTCTTGACTTCGCTATAAATTCTCTGAGCCGTTGGGTGGGCATGATTGTGGAGAATAAATTGCCCGATCGCTATTCTCTGGGGCGTAGCTTTGTATCCTTTTCCGCGGAGAGCTTTGATTATGGATGAGTCTGAGTCCTGAAGATTATTCATAGTCATTATTATGTAATAATCAATCTTAAATAGATATCCGTGGTTATAATAGTTGATTATTAAACTGGAATGAGTTCTTCAAAGATAGTAAACTATTAGTAATGATTTAAGGGGGAAATATTGCCAGAATCGGAGTCTTAAGACCTAAAGTAACGAACTTCCAGGATTGGAGAGGCAAATTCGACAAGAGGATGACGGTTTGAAAAAATAGCGGATGGACTTGACATGGGCTGTATTATGATGAAGCCTATAAAGGGGCTTATGTCGTTCATATCTTAAAAGATAACAAATCGGACATGGCAAAACAGCATGTAAGAATTTTCAAGCTCTTGGAAAGTGGGCCGAAATTAGCTCTCTGGCAACTGGCACTCAATTCTTCCAAGAGGAGACAAGATTGAAGAGATTGTATACTAGAGATTTAGTCTTGAATTTTTTTGTCAATGAGAGGTAAAGTTATGACTGACGACGGAAAGTGCCCTGTAACGGGCAGAGTAAACAAACAAGAAACCGGTAGAGGCACATTGAACCGCGACTGGTGGCCGAACCAGTTGAAGATCGAGATCCTGCACCAGCATTCCTCTAGGTCCAACCCGATGGGCGAGGACTTCAACTACGCAAAAGAGTTCAAGAGCCTCGACCTGGCGGCTGTGAAGAAAGATCTCGCGGCGCTGATGACCGATTCTCAGGACTGGTGGCCGGCGGATTTCGGTCACTATGGTCCTTTGTTCATTCGCATGGCGTGGCACAGCGCCGGCACTTATCGTTCCGGTGACGGCCGCGGCGGCGGCGGTAGAGGCCAGCAGCGCTTTTCGCCGCTAAACAGTTGGCCGGACAACTGCAATCTGGACAAAGCGCGTCGCCTGCTCTGGCCAATCAAGCAGAAGTATGGCCGGAATATTTCATGGGCTGACCTTATGATTCTTGCGGGCAACGTCGCCCTGGAATCGATGGGATTCAAAACGTTCGGTTTCGGAGGCGGGCGCGAAGACGTCTGGGAACCGGATCAGGACGTCTATTGGGGTTCTGAGGACACGTGGCTGGATGATAAACGCTACTCCGACGACCGCAATCTCGAAAATCCGCTTGCTGCCGTGCAGATGGGGCTGATCTACGTCAATCCGGAAGGCCCGAACGGCAACCCGGATCCGATCGCGGCGGCCAGGGATATCCGCGAGGTTTTCGCTCGCATGTCCATGAACGACGAAGAGACCGTTGCGCTCATCGCTGGCGGTCACGCCTTCGGCAAAACCCATGGTGCCGGCCCTGCGTCCCATGTCGGGCTTGAGCCAGAAGCGGCCAGTATCGAGGAGCAAGGCCTCGGTTGGAAGAGCAGCTTTGGCACCGGCAAAGGTGGTGACACGATCACCAGCGGCCTGGAGGTCACGTGGACCAACACGCCAACGAAGTGGAGTAACAACTTCTTCAGGATACTGTTCGGCTACGAATGGGAATTGACGAAGAGTCCTGCCGGTGCACATCAATGGCAACCTAAGGGTGGCGCAGGCGCTGGCACGATTCCGGATGCCCATGACCCGTCCAAGCGTCACGCACCAAGCATGCTGACTACTGATCTTTCCTTGAGGTTCGACCCTGCCTACGAAAAGATTTCAAGGCGCTTCTACGAGCACCCGGATCAATTTGCGGACGCATTTGCCCGCGCGTGGTTCAAGTTGACGCACCGCGACATGGGCCCGCTTGCACTCTATCTCGGCCCGGAGGTTCCTGCCGAAGAGCTCATCTGGCAAGACCCCATCCCCTCGGTCAATCACAAGTTGATCGATGAGACAGACATTGCTTCCCTCAAGGGCAGGATCCTTGCCTCAGGGCTATCGATCTCGCAACTGGTTTCTACCGCCTGGGCGTCAGCGTCCACCTTCCGTGCCTCCGACAGGCGTGGCGGTGCAAACGGCGCACGAATCCGCCTCAAGCCGCAGAAGGATTGGGAAGTCAACCAACCTGCCGAACTGGCGAAAGTGCTGAAAACTCTCGAAGGTATCCAGAGTGAGTTCAACAGCACAGCCTCTGAAGGCAAGAAGGTCTCGCTTGCTGACCTGATCGTTTTGGCTGGTTGTGCAGGCGTCGAGCAAGCTGCAAAGAAAGCTGGTCATGATGTGACGGTTCCCTTCTCTCCAGGGCGCATGGATGCCTTGCAGGAGCAGACCGATGTGGTCTCCTTTGCCTTACTCGAACCGATCGCAGATGGCTTCCGCAACTACCTCAAGAACCAATACGCCATATCAGCCGAGGCGTTGCTGGTTGACAAAGCGCAATTGCTGACGCTGACCGCACCAGAGATGACTGTGCTCGTTGGCGGTATGCGCGTGCTGAACACCAACTTCGGACAGACTCAGCACGGCGTTTTTACCCAAAAACCAGAAGCTTTAACCAACGACTTCTTCGTGAACCTGCTCGACATGGGCACGGAGTGGAAGGCAGTATCGGATGCCAGGGACATGTTTGAAGGGCACGATCGCAAGACTGGCGAAGTCAAGTGGACTGGCACTCGTGTCGATCTCATTTTCGGTTCGAACTCCCAGCTCCGGGCTCTGGCCGAGGTCTACGGAAGCGCGGACGCGCAGAAAAAGTTTGTCCAGGACTTCGTGGCGGCCTGGACCAAGGTGATGAACCTTGATCGCTTCGACCTCGCCTGATCGTAGCAAAATGTCTTCAAGGGCTTGAAGATCTTCAAAACAAAGACTTTGCTCAGGCTGGAAAAAGGTAGCTGTAGCCTGACAAGACCGGGCAGACACATATGATTGTCAACCTTGTGGCCGACCTGAGCCATGTCACCATTCCAGCTATTCAAGATGTGAATACGAAAACTTGCAGCAGGCTAATGAGACTTTGGCAGCATCTTTAGGGCCAAAAGGAGTTCGAGGATATATTGAAATAAAGAAAGCTATCCTCGAATTCTCTATTTTTTATCGCGAAATCGTCCATTGATTGCTTTTACTTTGGCTTTTGGATTGCCTGATTGTTATGTGAGATTACTATTTTCCGCAAGTTAACAATCTCTATGAATCAACTAACTCACTCATTCCAGGCCTCACTCATTCCAGGCCCCACTTCTTCCTGAACTCGAGTTTCTGTTGGCTGTTCATCCAGTGGCTGCCGTCACAGTAGGGCTTGTTCTCTGACTTCCCGCAGCGGCAGAGGGTTACTCTGTTTCGGGATTCGTACATGCTGCCATCTGCAGATTCAATAGGGACACCGCCTCGAACCCAAAGGGGGCCTTCACAACTTTTTTGTTTGTCGAGAACCAGTACAATAGACGGTTCAAATTCTTTTTCAAAGGGTTTGCCTGTCTTCTTGTCCCACATGACCAGCCGTCCCGACGGGCAGATCATGGCTTCCTCTATGGCGGTTTGTCGGGCTTCTGGGTCATCTGATTTTTGTATGAGCTTCCTTATTCCGCCAGACCGCTGGCAGAAACGGGAATGATCGCAGAGCTCCTGGGCATCGGTGAGTTTTAGATCAGGACCTTCAAACGTTTCCGCTTTTTCCAGGTAAGGCTTTCTACTGGCTTTTTCGCTACCATCAAAACCGATCTTGCGGTGGGTCCCATCACAGAAGGGCTTGTTTTTGGATGAGCCACAGCGGCATAAGATATAGGCATCCTGCCGAGGGTATTCCTTTATATCAATTAATTCCCTGGTGTGGTCAGCGTCGTCGGTGACAATTACCTGTTCGAAAAGCGGCACTCCACCTGTAACCCGATACGGTCCGTCTTTGATTATCTTAATCCTCATTTCGTCCTCATTGACTGCCATAATCATAGTCTCCCATTACCTCTTATAATACAGTACTGAACATGTTGTCTGATTATTCATCTCTTTGATGATTTCTATTATTCACTGACTCGTACTGTCTCCAATAAGAGAGCACGTAATAGGGTTGATTAGATCCTCAAACTAAGCAATTAAATGGTTACTGCTTTGGACATACTCAATGGCTATCAGCTCACCTGACTGTTTCAAGAAACGTCTCATTTCCTTAAGAACCTTCAAAAGGTCAGGAATTGAACAAAGGGTAGAAGTTGTTACAACATAATCAAGTTGTTATCCGGAAATTCCAGGCACTCGGCATCCATAAGAAAAAGAGGGATATTCGTCATTCCTCTAGCTTTTTTACTGGCTTTTTCAAGCATCTTTTCGCCGTAATCGATTCCTGTTACCGAGCAGTGAGATGAATAGAACTTCAGATTCCTTCCAGTATGAGATCATCCGCTACTAAATCATTGAGATTTTGACGCTCAACTTTAAAGGGATTCTGATGTTTTCTTTTTCATTGCTCGAAGCCTCTGGGTTCCAGCCGCGCCGAAGCTCGGGACAAGAAAGATCGGAAGATTCTATTAAAGTTGCTTCTGGGTAGTATCAACTCATTTAATACGAACCATCTAATTTATTGGTCGTCCATTAACATATGATTGATATTATATATTAGATCTAATACATAATATTATTATGGGGAAACGAGGACCAAAACCTAAGTTTACTGATGTTGTCTGTCCTAACGAATCTTGTAAATTTCATCTTGTTACTGGTCAAGGTAACGTTGTCGGTAATGGTACTTATCGTGTAGGGGACAAGGCTATTCGCAGATACCTCTGCCGTACCTGCGGCAGAGCCTTTTGTGACCGAACAAATACTTTTTTTTATGATCTTCGCACCGATGAAGGCACTATTGAGTTAGCTCTTAAAATGTCTATGAAAGGGATGAGTACTGGGGCTATTGGCGATGTTTTAGGGGTGCAACCAGTTACTGTAAGTAACTGGTTATCTCGTGCTGCTGGACAATGTGACAGAGTAAATGAAGCAAAAATGAAAAACCTGGATTTACCCAAGATAGAAATGGATGAAATGTGGGTAATAATCCAAAAAAAAAGTTCCCAGAATGAAAGATTATGAAGATGATGGGCCATGGATGTGGGTAGCGTTTGCGCCAGGGTGCAGGTTAATTATTGCTTTTGTTATCGGGCCAAGAAAACAGTATGTTGCAGACAAATTAGTAAAGTTAACAGCTAAATGTGTTTCAGGATTTAAACCTCTCTTCGTCACTGATGGATTAAAATTTTATGTGGAAGCTATTTTGAAAGAATATGGAGAAACTGAGAAGTTTCCAAGAACAGGGAAGAGAGGAAGACCAAAAAAACCAAAACTTGTTCCTGCGAAAGATTTGAGATATGCTCAGGTAGTCAAAAATAAAAAGGGAGGAAGGTTACAGAAAATTGCCAGGAAGATTATATTTGGAAAATATATCGAAGAAAGTGAGATATCTACAAGTTTACTCGAAAGACAAAACTTGACATTCAGACAGGATAATAACAGGGTTTCAAGAAAGACAATAGGATTCTCAAAGAAAATAGAATGCTTAATAAATCACATGAAGCTCTATTGCACTCATTTTAACTTCTGTAGAGAGCATGGGGGGTTAGAATATGAAGATGAGATAAAAGTTAAATGCAAAAACACACCGGCAAAAGAATGTGGAATTACAGAGTCAAAATGGACGTTAAGAGAGTTACTGACATTTAGAGTTTTGAAAACATCAATCGTGTAATTAGGGACGATCAATTTATTGTTAGTTACTGTTATTTCTGTTATTTTTTATTATTCAGAAAAACTTGAGGTTTTGGTTTTGCAAAGAAATTTCTCTATTTTCAGCTAAAAAAGGAAATTGCTTAAAGGAAGCGCTTTTAATTCAGAGTATAAACTACTGGAATAGGTGAACCGGATATGAGGATAGCAGTATGCGGAAAAGGAGGAAGCGGAAAAAGTACTGTTTCTGCTCTCCTGGCAAAGCAGATGGCAAAAACAAAAAATGTGCTTGTGCTTGACATAGATGAGTCCAATTATGGGCTTCATACCCAGTTAGGAATGGCAGCTCCAAGAGACCTTATGGAATATTTTGGAGGAAAAAAGAGTTTTAAGGAAAAACAGAAGGCTCCTAAGACCAGTTCTCTTGGAGGGTTGACTCAGACAGGAGCAAACACAGGCAACCAGCAGTCCAGGTTTTTTAAGAGCAGATGGAGTTTTTCTGACCTCCCTTCGGAGTTTGTGGAAAAAAAGGGAGAAGTCAGGCTTATGGCGGTTGGTAAGATCCATGATTTTGGGGAGGGATGTGCCTGTCCTATGGGCGTTCTGACCAGGGAGTTTCTAGAAAACCTTGACCTTGGAAAAGATGATGTCGTAATTGTGGATACTGAAGCCGGCACTGAGCACTTTGGGCGTGGCGTTGATAAAGACTTTGATCTTCTTCTGGTAGTTATCGACCCTTCCTACGAATCCCTGAAGCTTTCAAAGAAATTTGGTGAATTTGGCAACCAGTGCGGGTGTAAGGTTTATTTTGTGCTTAACCGGGTTGAGCCGGATATCCGGGAAGAAATGCTTAATTCTGTGAGCGGCGTGAATGTTTTGGCTGAAATTCCGGCAAAAAGAGAGCTTTTTAAAGCGTCTCTGAAAGGTGAAGAACTCGACCTTGAGCTGAAAGAGATTGAAAAGCTTGCAGAGTTTCTTGAGAATATTTGAATCATTGGCTCACTAATTTGGAGGCAGGGGGTTGACGTTCTCTGCTTCTCCTATTTTCCTCCTTTTGTAAGGTCTTTAAGCAAGCAGTCCGGAAAACCTTCTGCTCTTTCACTAAATTGCGCTTAGCAGCTCAGGTCCATTGTTCTCCTCACAGCACCATAATTTCAATTTATTTTTCTTTTTCAGGTTCCTGCAAGGGCCGCTCTTCGAGCGGGACAAGCTCGACAGGGACGGTATTAAGGTTGGGCGGGTCTTTTTAAACAAATTTATTCGAAATCTCTTGTCTGTAATCTGATTATGAAAATGTATTTCTCGGTCTGCTCCCAGATTCTCCGCAATAAAATTCCTGAACAATTATCCGAAAGTATATTATTGATCGTGTTATTTTGAGTAATGCAAAAGTTGTACTTAGTTGCGGATAGCAGGTTTTATTTGCCTTAGCTGTCCTTTATGGACTTCAATTTATTAACGCTGATTGATAAGGAACTGCATTCTAACTTAAGGAACTGCATTCTAATTTAAGGAACTTAATTCTAACTGTTATTAAAATCGCATTTTCTCTCTTTAAATGACGGAGACATTAATAATGACTATACGCGAGTATATGCTTGGAAACGTGGCAATCGCTCGAGGGCTTCTTGAAGGCGGCGTGCAGCTTATTGCAGGCTATCCCGGGACTCCATCCTCAGAGATTATAGATACGCTTGCATCCCGTAAAGACCGGGACTACCATATCGAATGGTCGGTTAACGAAAAAGTGGCAATGGAAGTTGCAGTCGGTGCAGCCTGGACAGGGGTTCGTTCTGTGGTGACAATGAAGCATGTCGGGCTGAATGTTGCAGCCGATCCTTTCATGACTCTTGCCTATGCAGGGACAAAAGGCGGGCTAATCGCAATTGTAGCTGATGACCCTTCCTGCCACTCCTCTCAGAATGAGCAGGACACTCGGCGCTATGCTCAGTTTGCCCTCGTGCCCTGTTTTGATCCTTCAACTCCTCAGGAAGCCAAGGATATGCTTCCGTATGCTTTTGAGCTTTCCGAAAAATTTGAGATTCCTGTTATCTTCAGGCCCACAACCAGGATTTCGCATGGGAAATCCGATATCTCCTTAGGGGAGGTCCCTGCAGAAAAGAGAGTTCCCAATTTTGAAAAACTTCTCGACCGCTGGGTCATGCTGCCCAAAAACGCCCGTACACGCCATACCCATCTTCTTTCTATCCAGCAGCCAATTGAAGATGCTCTTGCCGAATCCCCCTGGAATTCTCTGGAGCTCAAAGCCGGCGCAAAATTTGGGGTAATAGGGGCAGGCATTGCGTCAGTGTATGCAGAAGAGGCTCTGGAGGAGCTTGGGATTGATGCTTCTTTCCTGAAGATAGGAACTTACCCTGTTCCAGGAAAACTAATTCTTGAGTTGCTTAAAACCGTGGATACGGTGCTTGTATTTGAAGAACTGGAGCCTGTTGTCGAAGAGCAGGTAAAGATGATTGCGCAGGAAGCAGGTCTTCCGGTCACCATCCTCGGAAAAACCGGGGGTTTTGTTTCAAGGGAAGGGGAACTGGATGTGAGTGCTTTCCTTGAAACGCTCAGGAAAGTTTTTGACCTTAATGTAGAACCTGAAACTGCCGGGCCTGCTCTTGAACTTGCTCCTCGTCCGCCTGCTCTCTGTGCAGGCTGTTCTCACAGGGCAACTTTTTACTCCATGAAGAAGGTCTTTGGAAAGGATGCTATTTACCCGAGCGATATTGGCTGCTATACCCTCGGAATCCAGATAGGGACTGTTGAGACAACGCTCTGCATGGGTTCGAGCATCAGCATTGCCTCGGGGCTTTACCATGCAGGGGAAAAGCGTCCCATTTGCTGTTCTATAGGGGACTCAACATTTTTCCATACAGGCATGAACTCGCTTCTGAATGCAATATTCAATAAAGCCGATATTACTGTCACTATTCTGGATAACCGCATTACAGCCATGACCGGACACCAGCAAAATCCGGGCGTCGGCTTCACAGTGACAGGAGAGCCAACTGTGCAGGTTTCGCTTGCAGAGCTCTGCAAAGCCATGGGAGCAGGCTTTGTGGCTGTTGTTGACCCTTACAAGCTTGAAGAAATTCAGGAAACCTTCAAAGCCGCAAAGGAATTTAAGGGCACAGCTGTTGTTATTGCAAGTCAGCCCTGCGTGATATCGGAAAAGAGGGCAGGAATAAAGCGGGTCAGGTATGTAGTTGACCCTGAAAAATGCGAAGGGTGCAAGCAGTGCGTGAAGTTTGGCTGTCCGGCAATTGAGTTTGACGAGGAGAACAAATGTGCTGTGATCACTTCTCTTTGCAGCGGGTGTGGAGTCTGCGCCCAGATCTGCAAGTTTGAAGCTATCCGGGAGGTGAAGAAATGAGCCAGGTTGAGAAACAAAAGAAATTCGATCTCCTTATTACGGGAGTCGGCGGACAGGGAGCAATCCTTGCTTCGGACATTATAGGAAAAGCCGCAGTTGCCTCAGGGCTGCCCATCAGGGCTGCAGAAACCCACGGCATGGCCCAGAGAGGAGGCTCGGTTGTAAATCACATCAGGATAGGAGAAGAATTCGGGTCCATGATCCCTAAAAAAGGTGCAGACCTTATGCTTGCCCTTGAGCCTATGGAGGCAGTCCGATATGTGGAGTTCCTTAAAGACGGCGGGGTCGTTATAGTAAATACTCAGACCGTGCTCCCTGTAACCGTTACCTCTGGCCTTGCAAAATACCCTGAGGTCCAGGAGATCCTTGACATCCTTTCTGAAAAATACATAGTTAAAGCCTTCAATGCCGATGACCTGGCGTATGAGGCCGGAAGCAGGCTTGCAATGAATGTGGCAATGGTTGGGGCAGTTTCAGGCTATCTGCCTGTTCCCAAAGAAACTCTGCTTGAAAGCGTTAAAGCCCTTGTGCCGCAAAAAACGATTGAAGTTAATATCAGGGCTTTTGAAATGGGAAGGAAAAAAGTAGAGGAAGGCTAAATCAAGGAAAGATGAAGCTTTCCTTTTTACTATTTTTCATGATTTGAAAGCTTAATTTTAATTTATTTCTTCTTCTCGGTTTCTTCTTTTCTGAATTTCCTTCCACAGAAGGATAAAGGTTACTATACAGATCTGGGCAAGTACGAGCCCTAACAGGTTTGAGAGGGCATCTGCTACGCTCGCCACACGGTATGGGATAAACATCTGAAACACTTCGTTCAGTATTCCATATGCAGTTCCTGTGAATATGGCAAAAGCTGCTGAATATTTTACCATCACATAGTTTCCGGAACTTAAAAAAGCAAGATAAAGCAGGATACCAAGTCCAAAATAAATCCCGAAGTGTCCGGGATCTATGGACTGTCTTTCAACAAAGTTCAAGGAGTATTCAAGGAAGTTCAGGACAAAAGAAAGATGGCTGATAATAAGGATCTCCTTTGTTGCGTGACCCAGGGTTGTATCCAGGAAATGTTTTACATTTCCAATATTTGATGTGAGTGAAAGGTGAAAGATAAAGACTGCATATAATATCGTGGATGGAATAATAATTCTGGAGATTTTTACTTTTGACATTTTATCTAGCAGATTTATGATATATACGGATTTAAAGGATTTGTTCTGGAATTGCATATTTTTCAGGGGGGTGGTAATGCCTGAATAACATAATTATGCTCTCCGGCTAAGAGCCTATCCGAATTAAGTGGTTACCTGCTATAACTTTTACAATTTGCAATATGCAAAACTGGAGCGGATATTTTGATATTATATGCCTATTGTGACTTTTCAACATGCATTGCTGACTTTTCGGATAGGCTCTAAATCGGTAATTGTTACTGACTTATTAGCAAAATAAGGAGCGTATTTATGAGACTTTTCGATAACTATATGTATTATTATTCTTTAAACAGATGAGAGCATATATGGATGTTTATTTTATATTTGCAGATATATCTAATATAACTACAGGGAATAGTAATAGATGGTAGTTTTCGACTCAGTCCAAATTTTCCAGAACTTCATGCTTGCCAGTAATCTCCTGGTCCCATTAGTCGTTACTGCAATATTTATGCCGTACTTTATTACACAACTTATTAAAAACGGGATAACTGCAAAGGATTACTATAAACGAAATGCTCCAGTTGTAGCAGACCGTGGGGGAATTGCAATCCTGCTGGTCGCCATGCTCTCTCTCTCGCTTAACTCTCTTTTCTTCAAGTTCACATCCACAAACTACGTGGCCATGATTGTCATTGCGCTTTTTGGCCTGTTCGGCGTCCTTGATGACATGATCAATATTGGCAGGCTGTCCAAACTGTTAATTATGTATTACTGTTCTTATCCGCTGATTCAGTATGCAGCTCACACCGTGATCACCCTTCCAGGCATTGGAAGTTTCGAGCTTGGAATATTCTATCTGCAGTTAATTGTTCCAACTTATGTTCTGGTCGCATCAAATCTGGTCAACATGCATTCCGGATACAATGGGCTGGCCTCCGGCTTATCAATAATTGTTCTTTTTTCGCTGATTTTAAAATCGGTTCTGATAGGTGATGTTGAAAATATAGTCTCAATAGCTGCTATTACAGGCGCTACTATCGGATTTTACATCTACGAAAGGTATCCTGCAAGAGCCTTCTGGGGTAATGTTGGGTCCCTTACAGTTGGTGCTTCAATCGGGGCTATTATTGTTCTTCAGGATTTTGTGGTAAGCGGTTTCATCATGCTTATTCCGCATACTGTTAACTTTTTGATGTACGTATACTGGAAGCTTAAAAAGTATCCAGTTGCCAAGTTCGGAAGGGAGAGAGAAGACGGCACTCTGGAAGTTCCCAATCCTCTCACCTTGAAATGGGTGCTCCCTTATTACTATAATGTGACTGAAAAACAGGCAACTTATGCAATGTTTCTGTTGACTTCGTTTTTCTGCATATTGGGACTTCTCACTCCTGGGAGGATGTAAAAAGAGTGAATAAATTCTGCTTGTCTTCATTTCAAACTCACATTGTTTCATAGAGTAAAATGACTAGTGTCGAAGCAACTTAATTATGGGGCGTTAATGCATAGACAACTCCTCATCCATGCCCCTTTCTTAATTCCAATGACTCATAACTAAATTTCCTAGACACTAGTACTGCGATTCTGAAGTATGTTCACAAAAATTGACTTTTGAATTATTTACTGATCCTGAATTTCTCCTTTAATAAAGAATTTATTTTGGAATCGAAGCACTAGTTACTGAGTTATCACGAAAATATTAATGCTTTAAACTTGTAAAATTTATATTTTTATAGTTTATTACTGTGATTGGCATTATATATTGTGACTGGCCTATTCATCAATAAATATTTTGGACTACTATTATATTTATTTGTATTCAGTTAAGAAATCTGTTCAGGCGGAAATATTTTCTATAATGGTTCCTAAATCTTGATTCGCATTCATGAGTTTATAGAAATGACAAAGAAATTAACATTTTTCTTACAGATTGTACTTTAACTGAATATAAATCAATGAGATTTTATCTGATATTCCATGGGGTAATAATGTCATTAGCAAAAGAAACTGGCCAGGCTCTGGCATGGGTAACTCTTATTGCCACGTTCAAAAAAATGATTAGTTTTATAACCCAGATAATCCTAGCCAAAATCCTTGTACCAGCAGATTTTGGCTTACTTGCTATAGGTTTACTGGTGATCAGTAGCATGGAAATATTCAGTAACCTCGGTTTGGGTTCAACACTTATCTACAGAAAAGATGATGCCAATTATACAGCGGCAAATACTGCATTTATCTTGCTACCTCTTGTTGCCTCGCTACTCTTTCTTATAGCATACTTTTCAGCATCATATGTAGCCTTGTTCTTTGACAATGAGGCGGTTAAACCAATAGTTCAAGTCCTTTCACTTATGTTTGTCATCTCTTCATTTGGAACTGTTCCATCTACGTTGCTTGAAAAGGAACTTGAGTTTAAGAAGAAGATATTACCAGAGACTATACCGATAATAGGATACGCCTGCACTGCCTTATTGCTTGCAATAAATGGATATGGAATCTGGAGCTTGGTGTACGGGCAGATAGTATCTACAGTACTAGCAGTCGGATTGATATGGTTTGTTTCTGATTGGCGACCTACATTCGAGTTTGATCTAGATACTGCAAGAGTTTTGTTTAGCTATGGGAAACATTTTATGGGTGCAAGTATTGTTATTTTTCTTATTTCTAACATTGATAATGCAGTAGTTGGTAGAGTTCTTGGAATGGAAGCCCTTGGATTTTATACAATTGCCTATACAATCTCTAATCTCCCTGCCACACAGATAACATACTTGGTTGGTAGGGTAATGTTTCCTACATACTCGAAGTTGCAGGATGATCAAATTGCTTTGAAGAATGCATATCTTAAGACACTTAAGTATGTGTCAATTCTTTCAATCCCTGCAGCATTTGGAATGTTTATTATAGCATCTGATTTTGTGAGCGTTGTACTTGGGGACAAATGGCTTCCTGCTGTACCAGCATTGCAGATATTGTGTATTTATGGCTTATTAAGGTCTATTGCCGCTACAACGGGAAGTATTTTTCAATCCATAGGTAGGGCAGAAATCTTATTTAGAACAAGTGCACTACAGTTACTTTTTATGATGTCTCTAATTGGACCATTAACTACAAAATATGGAATTATTGGGACGAGTTTATCGGTTGTACTTCCTATGGGTATAATAGCTATAATTCAAACATATTTTGTGAAATCTTTGTTGAAGATAAATACCAAAGAAATTATTAAATTGCTATTAATCCCCCTTTTTAATTCAACGTTAATGATATTTTGGTTTGATTTCGCCAACCAATTATCATGTAATATACTAGATGAAACTCCAATAGTCAAACTAATTTTTTTAGTACTAAGCTGTGTTCTTGTTTATGTTGTATCCGTGTTTACTTTACCTAAAATTAAGATTTCTAAAAGCAGAAATTCAGATAATGGGTGAGTTATTGATTAAATCTAAGAAAACTATAATATTCGAGGTTTTGTCAGTTTTTTCAAAATCTCTTCTTTTTTCTGACATAGCTATATAAGATGTATAGAACCTTAATTCCCAATTTTTAAGCTCATAATTTTCTCTATTTTTTTAAATAATCTTATAGATTTCGATATTTTAAATACAATTATTCGCTTATTTTTAAACTGGCTAAAGTGGGGAAATTAAATCATTGTTGACGTGGTACGCTATAAATTTTAAATTCTCAAAACGGAGTTTTTCAAGATAACTAATTTTGGTCGTGGGTGGTGAGTCATTGAAAATCACAAGCAAAGACTCTCCTCACGTTTTTACCCAAACATAGGTAGTGTGCTTGGTTTTTTCAGATTTTATCAATAACTCACGGACAAGACCCTAATTTTCTAGGTTACCATTAAGCCAATCAATGATATCAAAGTGTCTTTTTACTATATACGAATCCTTATAAATATCTCCTATGCACCCATCGTCTTCATATTCTTTAAGTTGCACAGCGCAAATAATATTTGGATAGTTTTTAGCAGTGAAGCACACTTTATGTTTAAACGGTAATTTATCAAATTCTACTACTATTTCTTCTGTACATAACTCTTTATCCGAAAGTTCTACAAAAATATTATCCATATTCATTCTTTTTTTCCTTCTCATCCACTTATTTTCTGCTTCGGCTTCACTCTTGTAATGAAGAAAATGAATCTCAATTTCATTTCCTAACAAGCCGATAGGGTACCATTTTTGTTTCCTTAATTCTTTGTTAATATTATATTTAGACTCTTTAATAAAATATAGTTCAGATTGTAAGTAGTAATCAAGATTTTTTAATAACTTTATGTAACATGGAGAGTACATAAATAAACCTACAAAGGGTGTGTTGTATCTTACGTTGAAATCTTTGTAGATTTTGCTTCCCCAACAATTATCCGATATTATTGTAAAGTTATTATTTTTTAATTTCCTTTGTGATCTTATATTTTCTATTTTCTCTTGAACCCTATAAATATTATTTAAATCAAAAAACTTTTGTATTTTTCTACGTATTTTCTTTAACATCAACTTGTTCCACAAAATTAATCCCTTCTTTTTTCATAAACTTTTGAGCACAGCTTGATGATTAAAATTTTTATTCTTTTGTTTTCTAAACTATAGGAATAATCCTAGAATTGCATATTTCTTGGGAACGCACCTCCACTGCATAAAAATATTCGTACTTAAAGATACATTGCATATTTAGCTTGTCTTTCCGTCGATTTATATATCTCTCCAACAGCTTGAGTTGACCTTTTTATAGTTCCTCAACTTGGCAGTGTGCCTATTTTTCTGTAACATTTGCTCCATATGCTTTAACCTTTTTTTTAATTACTGGTTCATTACTGTATACTTATGTCCTGTAACCCATTCTTCATTTATGTCAATCAATATTGAGACTGTCAGTCTCAATACTGAGTCGTGGTTGAGAAATGCCCATACTACCTTGCTTCTCCTTTTTAATTCCTTGTTAGTCCTCTCCATCATATTTGTCGTCCTTATTTTCCTCCAATGTTTCTCCTAAATTAAATTCTTTTTCTCTAGGATTTCAAGCTGCTGATTCTAGGAAACCTATGTCTATAATGCATATTTTCCTCTTGTTCCACTGTCTACTCTACTAACTTAAATTATTTTTTTAATAAGTTTCAAAAATATTTTTATAATAGAAACGATAAAATACACTACAACTATCTAACTTAATTCAATATATTTATGTAAATTTACTTGCTCTGTCCGGGGGGGGGCGGTGCAAAAACCTGTTCACTTTGGAGATTACAACCAAAAAAGAGATGTAGACTCCTGATTTTTTGTCTGGATTGTATGCCAGATGCATTATCCTTCAATTAAGGATCATTTCTCAGGATTCTTTCTGTAGTCTCGAGCATTTTGTAGTGGCTGCTGTCTGCTAAATCTGACTTTACAAGCTTTAAAGTAAACGATGTCTAACCAAATGAATTCCTAATCCAAGCCTTAAATTATTTTCAAATTTCAGGCTCCAAACTTAGCAATTTTTTCAAACAAAACTGATAATATTTATTCGATATGTCTTGAAGGTGATATTTCTGTTGAATCAAAAGTTAAACATATTTTTCCTTGTAGGTTTCCTTATTATAGCTAATGGTCCTTCAGCTTTATGCAAGAACTCTGAGCCAATTATTTTCGTTTCCGGGGATGGAAGTGGTGATTTTTATTGTGACGGAAAAGATGATCACGTACAGATTAACGAAGCCCTTCAGTTAGTGGCTGAAAACTCCAGTTACACAACTGTTTACCTCAAGGGTCCGTTCACGTATGTCATAAACGATACTCTTTTAATTGGGAGCAATACAATCCTTGAAGGTGATTCCACTGCGAAAATAAAGCTTGTCTGCAATGCTGGCTGGGCAGCTTGGAAGCCAATGATTAAGGAAAATAGCTCTGGAAGTCATGACATTACTGTGCGTGGCTTTACAATTGACGGAAACCGTGAAGGAAATACTAACGTGGTTAGTGGAAAGGGTTATTACAATCTTATCCATCTGAGCAATTGTCAAAATATAAGTGTGTACGATATGTACCTGACTAACAACCATGGAGATGGTTTAAAAACTAATAACTGTTCTAACATAAAGTTATATAACAACAAAATATACCTGTTGGGTCACGATGGACTATATGCAATCCATTCCTCAAACTTGGAAGCTTGGAACAATACGGTAACATGTAGAGCAAACAGCGGATTGAGAATATACAACACGAATCATGTAAGTCTTCATGATAATACTATTACATCGGAAGGTTCTGGCGGTGCAGGTATTGAAATTGAGAAGTTCAACACTTCATTAATGGATGATATAGAAATTTATAATAATATTATAAATAAAACTCTTCTTGCAGGGATACATCTGTTTGGCTATGGCAATTATTCCGCGAACTCAACAAACATCCATATCCACCACAACCAGATCTACGATACTAGAAGTGTTAGTGCTAATGCCATCGGAGGTATTGTGTCTTCTGGATTCACTGCACTCATTGAAAACAATGTATTTGACGGGTGTTATGGTTCAGCTATCTCTCAGAAAGAAACTTATTTACCTATTCTTGGTTCAGGGTATGTTATTACTTTAAGAAATAACATTATAATAAACTCCAGGCCTTCTTTAGATAGAAGTAACGGATATGGAGTATATAATCTGCTCACAGACACACACTCTTTTGTCCTACAAAATAACTGTTTCTATAACAATACAGGTGGAAACTATAAAGGAGTAAATGCATCATCTTCAGACATAAATGCAGATCCGCTCTTTGTAGACGAGGGTAAGCACAATTATCATTTAAAGTCGAAAGAAGGTCATTGGAACGGAAATGGATGGATAAATGACAATATAAGTTCTCCCTGTATTGATACCGGATATCCTTTTTCTTCGTATTCTAATGAACCTGAATATAATGGGGGCAGGATTAATATAGGCGCATACGGAAATACGAAGTACGCATCAAAATCTGAATCAAATACGTCAACAACGATGGCAGTTTTTTCCGGATTTCCAACTTCTGGAAAAGTGCCTTTGAATGTCAGTTTTACTGATCGCAGCACAGGATCGCCAACTTCTTGGAAATGGTATTTTGGTGATGGAACAAATTCAACTCAAAGGAACCCTGTACACACATACAGTAAAGCGGGAAAATACACCGTTACCTTAGCGGTAGGTAATACAGTGGGTAGTAACACGGCAGCAAAATACGATTATATAGACGTTACAAACGATTTAATAGCTCCAGTTGCTGCTTTTTCTGGATCTCCAACTTCTGGAAAAGAGCCTTTGAATGTCAGTTTTACTGATCGTAGCACAGGATCGCCAACTTCTTGGAAATGGTATTTTGGTGATGGGACAAATTCAACCCAAAGGAACCCTGTACACACATACAGTAAAGCGGGAAAATACGCCGTTACCTTAGCGGTAGGTAATACCGTCGGTAGTAACACAGCATCAAAATATGGTTATATAAACGTTGCAAGTGATTCAATAGCTCCAGTTGCTGTTTTTTCTGGATTTCCAACTTCTGGAAAAGGGCCTCTGAGTGTCAGTTTTACTGATAGTAGCACAGGATCGCCAACTTCTTGGAAATGGTATTTTGGTGATGGAGCAAACTCAACTCAAAAAAACCCTGTACACACATACAGTAAAGCAGGAAAATATGCCGTTACCTTAGCGGTAAATAATATAGAAGGTAGTAACACGGTAGCAAAATATGGATATATAAATGTTACACTCTCAGTATAATCTCTCTTACTTCAGTAGAATACCCCGTAGCTTGCAGGCTGTCCGACAATTACTGTTCGTAATAAAAAATGTTGAAAAGAAAGCAAATAATACTTTAAAATCAAAAAAGAAGGAAGTTTTTTATTACCTAAGGTAATTGTCGGACAGCCTCCTTGCTGCGGGGTTCACCAGCGCAATTTTATTTAGGAATCAAATTTGTAAGAACAACTGTATTATTTTTCTTTCAAGTCAATTCCCATACTACTATTTTTCCATTATCATAAATATTATTTTTTTGTGTATAAATAGATTGAATAAATTTGTTTGTGACGCCAAGTCTGTTCTCTACCACATATGACAAATTAAGTGTTGAAATTATCCTTGAGGCGTTATAAAGGCTTGTATTTTCATTAATGCCCTGCTCCATAAGATGATTTTTTAAGTAACCAACGCTTGTGTAGTTTGGACCAATTGCATATGGAGATTCAATATCTAACTTTGAAGAAATTTGGGTATTCCTTGCGATCGGAACATCTTCTATTTTTACAAATCCATATACTAGCATATGGGGATCTGAGGCGTCTAATAGAGTAGGAACTCCTGAGATAGCAAACATTCTTTTATCTTCGAGATTGTCATTACCAACTAACCTTTTGTTTACTCCAATGTAATCTTTAGTCCATAAGGCTCCATCATAACTTTTCTCATCCATATACCATTTAAATCCTTGGTCATTATTTTCGATGTCCGTATGCCAATGTTGATAGAAACTGGACATGCTAACTGAAAGACATAAACTAATAATCAAAACTACAGTCACATATTTTTTGTTCTTTCCACTTATTTTAGTTAAATTTGTTAAACTAAATCCGATTAATATGGATGAATATATCAAGAAAAACCAATATCCGTAGACTTGCATCCATATCAGTGGGGCGAACAGGATAATTGCAATTAGCATAAACAATTCGCTGAAACTTTTTCTTTTTTTTAGTGAAAGATAAATAAACCCGCCGATTGAGTAAATAAGTAGAATACCAGTATATCTAATATTTGTCAAAATTAGCTCTTTTAATTGAGTGTACTTAAAACCCTCTATAAATATATTATAGAAAAATGGCATGGTAATTGCAATAAAGAATAGAGTAATATAAACTACATTGAATTTATTATGATTCTTAATCTTTTCGTATATAATGACAATTAAAAAATAACTAAAAACGATAGGTATAGTGAAGAGTATGAAATGATGAATTGTCATTAACAATAAAAATAAACAGATTGCTAAAAAGCCATTTTTTATGGTGGATTTTTTGATTTGTAATAACTTATATATAAATAGTGGCAATATCACTAAAAATATTCCTCTAGTGCTCATATTCCATGTTGTAAATGTTATGATGCCTGGTGAAAGGGAATAGATGCAAGAAGTAAGGATTTTAAAAGTTTCGTCATCTGATATTGCTCCTGCCAACAAATACATCGTAAACAAGCTAAATATTCCAAAAATAATTGACACTATCAATATAGTGAGCTCCATTTCAATGCCTGTACTTTGATTGATACCTGACAAAATGAATGGAACTCCACTGCACTCTGAAAAAGGATAGAACCCAATAACTGATAATACGTTTACCCACCATTTTGCACACCCAAATTGAGATATTGATTCAGCCAGAGCGTGATTGAAAAAAGAGTCTAATCCAGACTCATGCGGAATTGATGGAATTCTTACTATCAGATTTAGCAAGATCAAAAGGATGAAAATTAACTGTTTTTTATGTATTGAAAATCGCATTAAAATCCCTTACGATTTATTCTGAATTTATTTTTTAATATATGTTGGTAATGCTGTCTTATTTCTCTTGCCCGAGTATATCTAAAATAATGTTTGATCTCATCATCATCAATTTGTTGTTTGTTTGATATGATATTAATCAAGTACCCATATATATATGCAAACCCAATAAAATATGGTTTTTTGAATAAGTATAATATAGCTTTAACTGATACATGTAAGGGATTAAAGTTTAGGTAATGGGCACATTCTCCTTTAAATATATATCCTTTCCAATATCCTTCAGCACTATTTGTGTCCCGAGTTTCAATTACTGAAATATTGTCAAATACTTTTGTTCCCCAATTTCTTAATTTTGCTCGAGTATTAAGAACACTTTCCCATGCATACGATACGTAGATTCCATTGCATTGTTCAAAACATTTTCTCCGTATGACTATACATGCTCCTGGAGGTTCTGATTCTTTTATATTTTCAGAAACTAATTTTCCGTTTATACAATGATGCAGGTTTCCACTTGCAGTCCCCAGTAAAGGATCATACTCAAACTCATTTAGTATTTTTTCGAAATATACATCTTCTAAAACAATATCACTATCTATATTGCTTAAATACATATAGTTAATTTGTTCTTTTGCGCAATAGTTAATTCCAAAATCAAATCCTGTTCTTATTATGTTGGCAAGATGTAAACCACGATCTCGTTTTTCACAGTTCAAATGAATACTTTGAATCCATTTATATTTCCTCTGAGCTTCTATAATTATATTTGGTGTTTTATCCGTACTTCCATCATCAACAATTACCCATAAAATTGGTTTGAATGTCTGGGATGCCATGGAGTTTATGAGATTTTCTAGGTTTTTCTCCTCATTTTTACAAGGAGTAACTACTATATATTGTGGGTATTTGATTCCTTTCTCTGTTGACCTCTTATTTTGCATATAATATTCCCTTTTTTTATTACTTAGACGAATGTATTATCTATCATTTAACGTAATTTTATAACTTTTTAGGAATAACTCTCAAGGAATTCTGTCATAAATTTTGTTACATCTGTTTTTTCACTCAACAACCTCACACTTTTATCCTTCCATTTTTTCTTTGAGTCTTTATCTTCTAAAATTTGTATTATTTTTTTTAACGCTAGTTTAGGTTCTGGAAATGAATAAACTAATTCATATTGATTTTCAAGTTCTTCTAAGGATCCAAATATTCCGGCTTCTGAAGATATGTAGATTGAGGGGGTTCCAAGAATTCCGGCTTCAGATGCCATTGTAGCACCTTCACCGACATACATGCTTGCATAATATAACAGATCATGCATCTTCTCTGGTTTCACTTTCAACCTGAATTTTTCATATTTTTTGTCAATGGGGCCTTCAGATATTATAAACACTTGGGCATACTTCTCCAACTCTTTTATGAAGTTTTCAACATCATCAATTCCTTTGTGCCCAACGTCGTGACTCCCTCCCCAAGCAACAAGTCTTAAAATAACTAACTTATCGTTCTTATTTATCCCAAGCTCATCTAATACGTTTTCGTCTGGTTTAAAATAGTTGGGGTGTAAATAGGCCAATTCTTGGTATCCATTAAAAGTTACGTGTTTTTTTGGATCAATTTTTTTTTTAAATGATGTAGATGTACAGATCGCATCTGAGAACGGGAAAGTAAGAAAATGAATTAGGTTTGCATGTTCTGTATCTTCAAAATATATATATGGTTTCTTTGTCAATTTACTCATGTGCGCCAAGCATGGTTCCCTACCTACAAAAATATCGGCCCGAAAATTACTTAATACTCGAAGTGTGACCAACTCACTCTTAAACAGGCCATAAGTTTTTTTAATAAAGGATCTGCTACTTTTGCCCATAATTTCATACTGATATCCATAGGTGTCCAATAACTGTAATGTTACGTCTTTATCTCGAGCTAATATTTTGACTTCGTGCCCGTTTTTTTCCAAATTATTTATAGTATTCTTCCATAAATGTACATCTTTTGGATGTCCCATTCCTATTACAATTTTCATGCAAGAGGTCACTCCATTTTACAAAATTGTTATATTGATTTATGAATGAACCAATCTCAAAAGCCAAAATTTGTTTTCTTGATTTAAATAGTAAGTGATCAATCGAGCTCCTGATCCGAAAGGTAATATTGATAAATCTGATGATTGGTACAAATGAATTTGGGATAAATTTATTTATTAAAAACTTAAGGGGCCTATTTTCGTAATTTATAATCTATTAAATTTGCTAGTTTAAGGTATCTTTTTTTGTGTATTTGGAATACAGTTTTTTATATTTTTTCATGAGATCTAATATCTAAATTAGTCATCGCATATAGTAGAATTGAAAGTAAAAGTAAAGTCCCTCAACTTTCTCCCCCCAATTCCACTTTTTTAATGAGAACTGCGGTTACCCGTTTTTTTTCCACAGATTAACCAGAGTCAATATATATAAATGCCGTATAGTGCACATTTATTTTCAGATTCTTTATTCATTTTGCAAACTTAATTCTTAATATGCCACTAATTTTAAATATAGTATATTTAGTTTGTGATTTTATATCTCATAATCTTATGAAAGTACTTCTGTTTTCCCTGTTTTTCTCCATATTTCTCTCATTTTGATCATTTTCAGGTAACAAGGTTTCAAATCTTGACCTTTCCGAGGATAATATTTAAAAGGTTTATCCAAACAAAGATAACTTAGTATAAAAACGAGAGTTTTTGATGGTGAACGATAACAAAAATCTTGTCCTTATTTTACTGGTACTCGCAATGTTTACCGGGATGACTGTTGAAATAAGCGAGGGCTCTACTGCTGTTGGAGTTTTGCTATTACTGAGTTCAGCTTTTCTGCTGACAAGAATTAATTTTAAAGATTTGAGTGACTCAGGCTTGTTGAAAACTTCAAAAACTCAGTTTATTCTGGGAATTTTCATAGTGCTTGCTGACATCTATTGGAATCTCAAAAAAGGTGGGGAATTTGGGACTCTGGATATAATGGCAGTGTTCTTTGGTCTCTCTCTTGTGGGCGCCCAGCTGCGCAACATCGATATAGTTCGTATCTCCAGGTTTGGAATGTATATTTCATCTGTTTTTATTGTACTGTACCTTATTTTCTATACCATGTTCGCTTTCTTAAACATTGATTTCATGCATAAGTTCGACCATTATTTTATACTCCTCCCAACTGTATGGTTGCTGGGTCTGACAGGAATTCCTCTTGAGGTAGTTGCTACGGAAACCGTTCGGTTAAGTGGTGTTGAAGAAATGACTGTGATAATTGGAGGGCCCTGTTCAGGTTTATATTCCATGTTTCTTCTTATAGGAATTGTCTTCGGATATAGCAGAATTGAAAACATGGACGGTCGCAGAACTCTCAAGATGCTCGGGTTTTGTATAGCTATTGCTTATGTCTCAAACCTGTTTCGAGTCATTGTTCTTTATTTAACTGCTTATCTGTATGGACAGGAAACAATGATGGAAGTGCATACTCACATAGGATGGATTATATTCGCAGGTGTTGCAGCTCTTATTATGTATTTTATAAACCGTCAAAATGAGGTTTTTAAAGACTGAGTGCAGGTGCAAATTTTACGTTGAAAGTCTGGTCAAGTGTCTTAATTTCTAACTTATTTTGCACTAAGGGAGAAAATCAGAAGGAGCAGAGAATCTTTAATTCGTTCACTCTTTTTTTTTTGGTAAGCTAAACTTCAGCCATCATAGAAAAAACGAAATAAATACAAACATGGGCACAGCTTTTTCCATGCTTTCCGTGTTTTCCGTGTACCGTATGAATTGAGTTCTTTTAGTGCCCGGTGATTTAATTATGGAGTAAATTTTTTCCGCCATTTGGGCCTATTTTCTCACAGAAAATGTCCTGGGGACATAACTCGGACATTATCTTCTTTTCACGAAATACTTGAAAATCTACCTTAATCTCTAAAATTTTATTATGGATCTGAATATTTTACTTCAAATGGTGTGTTCTTCCGGATAATCTTGCAGTGGTGGCCATAAGCAGCAATACTGCTCCTGTATATACTCCGGCAACGGCTCCATTGAAAAGGAAATTAAAGTCTTTTATTGCAAACGTTATGATCACAATGATCCCTAAAAGGAGGGACATATAAGAAATCAGGCTTGCTGCCATAGCAAGTTTCCAGCTCCTTAAATCGAAGAATCCGGGTACTCTGGAGTTTTTACTGTTTAAAGTAGTTTTTCCAGGACTTTTTGAGTGTTTAATAATGTTTTCTACTCTGTCTTCAATTCCAGGATGCGTATCAAACATTGATATGAAAATGGACAGATACCCTCTTATCTGCTGAGTATGAGTGCTGAACAGGTGAAAATGCCCGGGGTTGAACGTGTCGGTTACAGGTTGAAGAGGAATATAATTCTCAAGGCACTCAATGGTTTTTGCCAGAGTTTGCGGGTTTCCGGTAAGTTTAATACTTTCTTCATCTGCTGCAAATTCTTTTTTTGCCGGGTTTGTAAGATGTATAAGAATTGCCGCGGGAGGGGTAGCAAAAGCTGTTGCCATAAACCTGAAGAACCTCGGGGCTGGGTCCTCTGCCTGCCCGAAGCCCAGAAGCATGGTGCCCCACATTACAAAATTTGGGAAAGACATTATTACACCTGCCAGAAATGCCGTAACTGTGTTAAGGCTCACATCCATGTTTTTAATGTGCCCTATTTCATGCGCAAGTAAAACTTCCAGTTCAATCTCATTGAACATTTTCAACATGGATGTTGAAATCGCAATAAAGGATTTACTTCCACTTCCCACAGTAAACATTGCAGGAATTTCAAATTCAAAACTGAACAGTTCTGGTGTCCGGACTTTCCCTTTTCTTGAAAGGTCTTCGAGAATTGAATATAAAAGCGATCTTTCACTTCTTTGAATCCTCTGTGCACCGTACCACTTGAGAATCCATTTTCTGCCTCTTAAAAATATGTATATATATAGTATCAGTGTCAGGGCAGCTATGCCTGCAATAAAGAGGAGGTATCTGGTTGTAAATACTTCTGAAAGGATATTGATAACTGAAGAAAATTCAGTAGACCCGGATGTTCCAAATAAACCCATTTTTCTGTCCCCAGTAATCATCTGGTTTTTGTCAGAACTATATTCTTGTGCTGTATGAAAAGTAATGTTGTGGAAAGTACTGAGTATTAAATCATTTCAATTTTATTTCGTCACTGAAATTACTTTTTTGAAAGTGGTTGTCTCAAAAGCTATAATTTCTCCATTTGCCTACCAAGTATACTCTTAAACAGTAATCCCGCAAAATTAAATAATTTTCTAATTAAAACGTCCGGAAGGTTCCTCAATTATAGTCCAACCGGTTTTTTTTTCGAACCTAATTTTGAATTCATTGTCTTCTACTTTTCTGGTTATAATGATCCTGGATAAACTTTCCGTTTTTGTGAAAATAATTTTTTTGTAAGAATATTGTCTTATATAAAATATAGTCCTCATATAAAATGTATCTCTCTTTTAATCAATATTATTACTGGTTTTTTATTGGAATGGTGATATTATTATTTAGAAACAATTATATCTCTTAATGAATTACTGAGCTATAGAATGCCACACTTTAAAAAATGTATTTTTGTAGACGATTTGCTTGCAGTAACTTTTTTTTCATGTCTGGGGGCTGTCTTTGTACTCATTCCTCCTTTCAATGAAACTTTTTTTAGGATTCCCTTAGCTTTGCCACTCTTTTTTTTCATTCCCGGCTACGCTTTTATATCTGCATTTTTTCCAGGAAAAAAGGAAATAAGTGGGATAGAACGTTTTACATTAAGTGTTGGCTTCAGCCTTGTACTGACAGTTTTTGACGGTTTTCTAATAAGCTTGCTTCCCTGGGGGTATCGACCAGCCCCTATTGCCATATCTATCGTAGGGATTACAGCTTTTTTCAGTATATTTGCACTTTTTACCAGAAAACTTCTGGATGAGAATGATCAATTCTCGTTTTCAATCAAAGAATTCATAAGCTCTATCCAGTCTCATGAAATTGATAACAGCTCTGAGTCCTCGGAAGACATTTCTATTTGCACAGAAAAAAGGCGTTTTCACAGGTCACGAAGCAGGGTAAAAGCAAAAGGTTTGAAATATCTTCCTGGTTCTGGCATCGAAAAAAAACCTTTATCTCCTGAAATTGAAAAAGCTTTGATTATTGCGCTTATAGGTTCCATAATAATTTCAAGCGGAATGCTTGCATATGCCAAAATAACTCGCGAAAAAGAAACTTTTACAGCATTATATATTCTTGGTCCGGATGGAAAAGCTGAAGGCTATCCCACAGAGAGTATCCTTAATGTCCCTCTTTATGTTACAGTCGGAATTGAAAACCACGAACTTCAGGATGTAAACTATATCCTTCAGATGAAAGCTGATGACGAGGTAATCGAGGAACTGAATATTTCCATCAAAGACGGGGGAACCTGGCAGAAGGATATGGTATATAACCGTCAGAAACTTAATGGAGGCAGATCAAAGCTTGAGTTTGCCCTTTTTAAGGAAGAATTGGGTTATTCTCCATATAGGTCTGTCCATCTTTACATACAGAATAATAACTCCTTTAGTCATATTGATCCACAAAAATATCTTGAATTTTCCTGGCTCCCCTCAATTGAAAACGGACAAATGGAGTCCTTAATCGGGTGGAATTTTACTTCAAATACTGACAAAATCACAGGCTCATATGTAAATAGTTCTGGAATAAATTCCTCCTCTGCATATAGAATAGTAAGTACTTATGAAGGAAATATTTCCGAGCCTTTAATTTTAGCACAGCTTGGGGAGATTTCTCAAAGTATAGAATGTAAAAATGACACGACTGTTGTAGTCTCAGCATATGTAAAGGATAATGTCAGCTCAAGCTCCAATGAAACAGATGCCCAATTTAAGCAAGTTACCGTTAACGGCGCAACTATCTGGACAGACGAGGTAACTGGAAATAAAGGTTGGCAGCGCCTTGAACTCCCTGTTTCGTTGCATGCAGGCCTGAACAACATGACGTTTGGTTTAAAGCAAACATCAGGAAAAGCCCGGCCTGTGGAAGTTTTGTGGGACAATATTTCCTTTGAGTCTCTTGCAAATGTTTCCTCATATGTCTCAGAAAATAATACTGTTGAAGCTCTTCCTCCAATTTCAACCGTAGGGCAGCTTCCATTGTACACATACAATACAACCTTTAATGTTTACTGGAATGGGACTGATGATAGTTCGGGCATTGCTTACTACTCCATAGATTATAGTACAGACGGAATTAATTGGAACACATGGATCTCAAAAACTGTCGATAACTCAACCGTTTTTACGGGTGAGCATAACCAGACTTACTATTTCCGTTCAAAAGCGGTTGATAATGCAGGCAATGAAGAACCTGAACATCTGAAACCGGATACACAAACCAAAGTTTATACTGAATCTCCCAAAGTCCTTCTGGATATTTCTCCTAATCCCTGTAAAGATGCTACAAACTTTATTGTCTCATACCCTGTGCCTCTCAGGTCGGTTGTATGTCTGGTTGCTCAAGACGGATTCAAGCCTGACTCTGGAGAGCTGGTATCTTCGGATGGATATAATTGGACAGGTAGCTACATAGTAAGAAGTGGTGATCATTTCTATGTGGAAGCTGTTTGTACGGATATCTACGGGAATACAGTATCAGCTTTAGATGAGTTCAGAGTTGATGACTCAATGCCTGATTTCGAAATCGAAATTACTCCCAAAACCATTGACATCGGAGACCTGGAGATCAAAGTTACTCCGTCAACTGCATTAAAAAATAAGCCTTCAGTATCAATCTCGGCTAACGAAGATATTGATGTCACTTTCCTCAAGTACTCAGATGGTGAGTATTTCTATACAGCTAGAATTGATTCCGAAATAAATGAAGGGACACATAAAGTTTATGTGACTGGCTATGGCATGGAATCTGAAGAAATAAAAGGCAACAACACATTCCTGGTTGATCATTCCGGTTGATCCGAATAAATCTTAACCGGTTTTGATCACGAGGATCTTTTAAAAAGGGAATCACCGTGGATTATAATATATATGTGATTATAATATATATGTGATTATAATATATATGTGATTGTGATATCTATTCTGGAAGCTTTGGGTCTGAGAACTTGTGATTCTGTGGCCTGAGGCTTTTGGTATCTTTCTTTTTCTCCTTTCTTTTCTGCAGACTCTTTGAATCTATACATATCTGGTTAGAGTTATTGCGCAATTTTTCCTTATACTTAGTTATATTTTTTTCCTGAATATTATCTATCAGCCTTTAAAATATTAGCTTTAGACTCCTTTTCATATTTCATGAATCGGGACTCTTGTGGTATTTATCCAGTACTTTTTTGGCAGAAACTGACTAAAAATAGGTATTTTTATAGCTTTGAAATATCCTGCTTGAGGAAGAATTTCACATCAAGGGGCTTGTATGTAAATCGTGTGTTTAAAGAATAGTTTTGTAGCAGGGATAAATTCAGAGGCCTTTTTCTTTTGTCTAATCTTCAAGTTTTATTTATATGTATTTATGTTTCTAAACTAAGGTTCTGCTATCTTATTTTAGATTTTTAACTTGCACATCCTTATATATTTATTTGTTTGTATATCAGTAGACAATATAAAATGATTTATTTAAAATATTGCAGTATCCATTAGATTGTTTGTATTACCTCCTCGAATATTCTTCGCTTCCCCAATATCTTCCTCGCAGGAACTGGATATGTACAGGAAATCTGAGTTGCACAGTGTAATAAACTAGGGTGGAAAGCGAATATCTGGGTATTTTCAGGAAAATATTAACTTTTATAGTGGATTCTCTCAAAATTAAACCTTTATATTGTCTGGTTTAAGCGACTTTCCAAAAAATAGTAACGTAAAAAATCTGGAAAGTAGGGGTATATTTTATGAAGAGAATACGATTATTTTTGATAACCACCATGCTTCTATTAGCATTGGGAGCCGGAAATGCATTTGCAGAAACAACTTTGAATTCCGTTCTGACTGCTGAATATGGTGCTGGCAATTTCCACGAAATCTCAAATACGGATGCATACGAATTTAACTCGGGGCCTTACGAGGTTACTGCCTTACTTGTGGACAAACAATCCAGTTATAAAAATCCTGTAGGCTGGTATGATGCTGCTAATCCACGTACTAAGAGTGAATTGTTTAGCAATCCTCCTTCTCAAGTGGATCAAGTCAGATCGTTTTCCCCGAATGGCAAATTTGGTATGTATATACAATCTGACATTGGAACTTTATACAGTAAACCCGGCCTTAACGGAGGAACAAAACGTGCAAAACTCTTTAGCTTGGATTCGGGAGGTTATGTCCTGGCATTTGAGGATGGGACAGACTGGGATTATCAAGACATAGTACTCGAACTTAAAGGGTCGAGTCTTTCTATTCCTGAGTTTCCAACAGTTGCCCTCCCAGTAGCAGCTATACTTGGGCTCGTTTTCATATTTGGGCGTAAGAAAGAAGGGTTGTGATCTCTCCCAATCCTCTTATCTTTTTCGCTTTTAACTTTTTTTATAATATTTCTCAATTTATTTAATAAATTCAAATTAAGCTAAATTTGTTCATTCTGCAGCAGATTCACAACATATATTAATCCTGATTTGCCTTTTTGAATTTTGTATCCGTTTTTCTAAATATAATAAGTATACAATAAATAAAGTAAAGTTATAGTCTCAATAATCCTTTATGATCTCAAATCTTAAAGATTGGATAATAAAAGAAAAATCTGGTCATCCATGAATTTTATATTCTTTTACACACAATTTTTGGTATAGAATAGTGTTGCGTCACCGGTAAAATGTCGTATAAAATCAATTACAACTATTCAGAATCATTCAATCATTGAGGATTGTCGAGACACTAGAGCTATAAAATATAATTAATTAGTGAGCTTACTATCTATGGGATATTGCCGTCCATAATTTTTTTCCAGTGTCTCTATCCATTTTTTTGCATTTTTCTATTTTTTTTCTTTCTTTTTCCTTTATATTTGTTTCTTCTCTCAACTTTCTGAGTATTGAAATTTATATGTTTAGTTTTTGGAAAATATATGGTTAAACTGAGTTATAATTTTTTTGTATAATATGTATAGCTTTTTAAATATTAACGTGATATTTATTTTCAATTAGGATAACTCTTGGGATCTTATAGCATATAAGAAACATTCTTTTCGGTGAGAATTAACACATTTCTAATTCATGTATATATGGAAAATTTGAGAATAATTCTTGAATTAAGGGGCTGATCTTTAAATAGTATATATTCTACTACTCCATAAAGGTGGTAAATTCATTTTTTCGAATCTTTTTTCAGGCTTCTATTTCTATTTATTGCAATTTATTTTTTTTAAATCGAGGAATCTCTATCTGTTTTTATATATTTAGTTTGCACATCTTTATATATTTCTTAACTACTATATCACTTGACATTATAAAATGCTTAATTGCAAAATTGGTCGTAACCCTTTACATTGTTTGTATTCTCCTTCTGAATACTCCTCGATCCCCCAATATGTTTCCAACTTTTGTCTCTGTAAAGGAAACTTAAATGCCTGCAGTGCCAGACTTGGAATTAATATGCAACTCTTTGAGTATTCCGGGAAAATATTGAACTTTTTAATGGATTCCTCCAAAATTAAACATCTATAATGTGTCTAGTTTAAGCGACTTTCCAATAATTTTTGTAGTAAAAAGTCTGGAAAGTAGGGGTATAATTTATGAAGAAAATGTTATTATTGTTAGTAAGCGGATTATTAATTGCTTGCCTGGCTGGGTCGGCAATGGCAGCTAGTTCAAAAATACTGGATGAGAATGGAAATACTGTTTCTGGTTCAACTTTATCTTTGGTGCCCGGTCAAGCAGTAAAACTTACCTATGAAGTTTTATATGATGGATCTGCTAATTCCGCAGACCTTGGTACGTTTAATTACAATGTTTGGGCAATTCCTAAAAGCAACGGGGCACTTGCCAGTGATGTTACAATAATGCATCCAGCAGATTTCTCATTAATAGAGACTGGATCCCCAAACGCCTTATTTAAAGATAAAGATGCAATAATTGTAACGTTGGATCCTGCTAAAGTTGACAACGGAGATAAATATAAGTTAGTTGTTGGTAGCCTCGAGATCTATCTGCTGGCAAGCACGAATGTTACAGCAGTTCCTGAGTTCCCAACTGTTGCTCTCCCTGTAGCAGCTATGCTTGGACTTCTATTTGTATTCGGACGTAAGAAAGAAGGGCTGTAATCTATCACAACCTTTTTCTTTCTAATTTTTTTCAAGTTTTTCTCAGTTCTAAAAGTACAATCTATGCCTTCCAAAAAGTAATGTCGAAACTGAGAGTTTAAATATAAATGGTGGGATCCAATGAGTTACATCAATAAAATTTGTCCGACTTGCGGGAGGGAATTTGTCGTCCTGAAAAATGTGGAAGAAAAAGCTGTTTACTGTACTCTCAAGTGTTTTTCAGAGGCTCAGAGCAAGTTGAAAGAATGCGAAATTTCTTCTTTACTGCCTGCATGATCTATCTTGAACCATTCAATCTCAAGTGTTTTCTGTGCTCACCTATGTATAATATATGTCTTTAATGCAGAACCGGAATTTTCATGGTTCTGATTAATTTGTAATTTTTCGATCCGATAATCATGAGCTCCAACTTTCAAACTCACTTCCTTTTTTCTCACTTGTTGCTGATTCTCCTCTTTTCTTTGTTCTCGTTTTCTGCAAAGGCTTTATATAATAGATATGCTATCTAAAGGCAAAGTACATCAGAGATTGAGATTTCGGGCACTTTGGTGCTTGAAATTGTTTACAAGATCAATGTGATGCTTTATGCTAACTTCCCGGATGTTTCCGGGAAATTGGGTTTTCTACCGTTTTTACGGTTTAATTCCTGCATTGAAGATAAATCCAGTGAGAAAAGTCGGATCAACATGAGTGTCAAAGGGCCAATGCTTTGAAACGCCCGCTTTTGGTGCCATTAAGGCGCCTAAAATCGCACGAAACTGTTTCAGGTTTTCGATGAGTCGCGGTTGCAGTCACTGAATACTGAAGTTTCAAAATCAGGTTACTGAATTTCAAAATCAGGTTACTGAATACTGAAGTTTCAAATCAGATTACTGAATGTTTCAAATCAGAGCCGGATGCCTGGATTTGGGTCTACCGGGATCGTGAACTCGGTCCTTAAGCGTATGCCCTGCTAGACAGCGGGCGAGAGGATCGGATATTTACAGATGCCTGAAGGAATTAGGGTACCGGGAGCATAAAGCTCCGGTCTGCTCGAGGCTTATCTGCCAGGCAGGTCTGAAAGACGTCCCTCCCCAACCTGGTAGCGTTCGGGAAATCCAGTGCATTTTTCTTTTGTCACTTGAGTTGTGCCGACCGGAGGGGCTGGTATTTCAATTGAAATTTACGGAGTAGAAATATGGCAAGCATACACCGACCAAAACGAGGTTCCCTCGCATTCAGTCCGCGCAAAAGGGCAAAGAGCCACATTCCACGGTTCAGAGCCTGGCCGGAGGTTACAGGTGAACCAAGGTTACAGAGTTTTGCAGGGTACAAGGTGGGGATGACCCACATTATCATGATTGATGACATAAAGCACAGCCTTACTCAGGGTATGGAGATCTCCGTGCCGGTGACTGTCATCGAGACTCCTGCAATAAGAGTAGCAGCCATCCGGGCTTACGCAGAAGACAGCAACGGAGAAAAGGCAATTGCTGAAGTCTGGGCAGCAGACCTCGATCCTGAACTCAAACGTAGGATCCCTATCCCTGGAGCCGAGAACCTGACCGAGAACCTTGAAACGATCGGAAAAATGATCGAAGAGGGCAAAGTAAGCGATATCAAGGCAGTTATCTATACCCTGCCAAAGAGCCTTACCGGTGTCCCCAAAAAGGTTCCCGACATCATGGAATCCGGAATCAGCGCAAGGGATCTCAACACCAAATTCGAGTTCGCAAAGACAATTCTTGGCACCCTTGTAAGCGTCACCGACGTTTTCAAGACCGGAATACTTGTTGACACAGCCGCAATTACCATTGGAAAAGGTACCCAGGGTCCTGTCAAAAGATGGGGTATTCAGCTTCAGAAAGGCAAGCACTCCAGACAGGGCAGCCTCAGGCAGATCGGTACTCTTGGTCCCTGGCATCCAGCTCACGTTTCCTGGAGAGTTCCTCAGATGGGTCAGATGGGATATCACCAGAGGACTGAGTTCAACAAGCGCATTCTCAAGATTGGCGCCGATGGGACAGAAATCACTCCGGAAGGCGGTTTCCTGAACTATGGCCTTGTCCAAGGGGACTATGTGCTGATCAAAGGCAGTGTTCCCGGACCTTCCAAGAGGCTTATCAGACTCAGAGACCCTATCAGGGCAAAGAAAGCCGATCTTGGCGAACCGAACATCCTCTACATAAGCAGGGAATCCAAGCAGGGGTGAAGTAAAATGGCTACAGCAAAAACCATAGACCTTACAGGGAAGGTTGTCAGGGAAATTGAGCTCCCGGATGTGTTTGATGTGGACTACCGCCCTGACCTTATCAAAAAGGCAGTGCTTGCGGCACAGGCAAACAGGCTTCAGCCCTACGGTCCCCGTCTCTATGCAGGAATGGACACTTCTGCAAGATCCTGGGGTTCAGGGCGAGGCGTTGCTCAGATCCCAAGGCTTGTAAACAGCAGCAGAGCTGCAAGAGTTCCGCATGCAAAAGGCGGACGAAGAGCCCACCCACCAAAGCCCGAAGCCGACAGGAGCGAGAAGGTCAACACCAAGGAGCGCCGCTATGCAATTCGCTCTGCAATAGCAGCAACCATGGATCCGACCCTCGTAAGCTTAAGAGGCCATATCTTTGACGCCGAGCTTCCTATTGTTACGGAAAATGCTCTCGAAGACCTGGAAAAGACAAAGCAGGTAATTGAATTCCTGCAGGCTGTCGGGGTCTACGAAGACGTTCTCAGGGCAAAATATGGAAGGCACATCAGGGCCGGCCGTGGAAAGCTCAGAGGCAGGAAATATAAGCACAAAAAGAGCATCCTGATTGTTACAGGGGAAAAAGCCCCTATCCTGAAGGCTGCAAGAAACCTGTCTGGAGTAGATGTCATAACAGTGGATTCACTGAATGCCGAGCTGCTCGCACCGGGCACTCACGCAGGACGCCTCACTATCTGGACAGAATCTGCAATTGAGAAGCTGGAAGGTGCATTCCAATGAGTTCCATTAATTATCCTTTTGTTACTGAAAAAGCGATGATGTTGCTTGAAGAAAACAAGCTCCAGTTTATCGTTGATACCAGGTCAAACAAAAAGCAGATTGTAGAGGATGTTGAAAAACTGTACGGGTTTAAAGTAACATCCGTGCGGACCATGACCACCATGAAGGGTACAAAAAAAGCAATCTTGACATTCGCAGAGCCTGAATCGGCACACGAGATTGCAACCCGAATAGGACTGATGTGAGGTGTGATTTATGGGTAAACGAATCATATCACAAAACAGGGGGAGAGGTACTCCTACCTACAGAGCTCCTTCTCACAAGTACAAGGCAGATCTGAGGCACCCACGTGTTGATGAAAACACTTCCATTGAAGGGAAAGTTATAGTCATCGAGCACGACCCTGCTCGCTCAGCTCCAATTGCAAAAGTGGCCTTTGAAAATGGGGAAGAACTCTTCCTGCTGGCTTCCGAAGGCATTGCGGTCGGAAACACAATTGAGTGTGGAGACGACGCCGAGATCAAGCCAGGGAACATCGTTCCTATAGGAAATGTGCCTGAAGGTTTCTTTGTCTGCAATATCGAATCAAAGCCAAATGACGGCGGTAAATTCGTCCGCTCCTCTGGGGTATACGCAACTGTTGTAACTCATGAGCCAACGAGGACCGCAATCTCAATGCCCTCAGGTTCCATCAAATGGCTTAACCCCAGGTGCAGGGCAGTTGTAGGTATTGTTGCAGGCGGCGGCAGAGTGGACAGGCCCTGGCTCAAAGCCGGGAAAAAGTATCACAAAATGAAAACAAGAGCTGCAAAGTATCCCAGGGTTTCAGGTGTTGCCATGAATCCGCGTGACCACCCGTTCGGTGGAGGTGCCTGGAAGCACCCAGGAAAGCCCACAACTGTTAGCAGAAACGCCCCGCCCGGAAGAAAGGTCGGACTGATTGCAGCAAGAAGGACTGGAATGAAGCGCTGATGAGGGGTATTCGTTATGGTAAAAAAATCATCATCAAGGTTACCGAAAAGAAAGGGTGAGTTCACCTACCGCGGGAAAACCGTCTCAGAACTTCAGGAACTGAGTATTGAAGAGTTTGCAGAACTTCTGCCTTCCAGAGAGCGCAGGAGTATCACACGCGGTTTCACAGAGGGACAGAAAAAAGTTCTGCACGAGTTCAAGGAAGGAAAGAATGTTAGGACTCACCACAGAGACTTGATCATCCTTCCAGAAATGATCGGGCAGACTATTGAAATCCACAATGGTAAAGAATTTGTAAGTGTGGAACTTCAGCCTGAAATGGTCGGACACCGCTTCGGAGAATTTGCACCCACAAGATCAAAGGTTTCACACGGCAGTGCCGGTGTGGGAGCAACCCGTTCAAGCAAGTTCGTGCCACTGAAATGAGGTGAATGGGAATGGCAAGAATTAATTATTCAGTTAATGGAGACCCTGAGATTACCTCTAAGGCAATGGGTTCTGAACTCCACATTTCCCCTAAAAAGTCTCGTGAGGTCTGTTGCAAAATAAAGGGCATGAAGGCCTCTGAAGCAAGGAAATTTTTAGAGGATGTAATTGTATTAAAGCAAGCAGTACCTTTTAAGAGGCATCACGAAGGAACAGGACATAGAAAAGGTCCCATGGCTGCAGGCAGATACCCTGTCAGTGCTTCAAAAGAGATCCTCAAGGTCCTGAAAAATGCCGAAAGCAATGCCGAGTACAAAGGACTTGAGCCCGCAAACATGTATATTGTCCACGCTGCAATTCAGCGCGGTCGAGTCATTCACGGGTTCATGCCGAGGGCCAGAGGAAGGGCCACTCCCAAAGACACGGAAACTGTAAATATCGAGATGATCCTTTCCGAGGTGCGCTAAATGGCAATAGAGAGAAAGTTCGTCAATGACGGGTATGTCAAAGCCTCCATGGACGAGTATTTCGCAGAACAGCTGAACAGAGCTGGATACGGCGGCATGGAGCTTAACAGGACCCCCATGGGCACCCAGATTATTATCTACTCCGAAAAGCCGGGAATGGTAATCGGGAAAGCCGGGAAGGTCATTAGAAAGCTTACTCGGGACGTTGCAACTAAGTACAACCTCGAGAACCCGCAGATTGACGCCCAGGAAGTCAAGAGACCTGAACTTAACGCTCAGATGATGGCATCCAGACTTGCCTCCTCAATTGAAAGAGGCTGGTACTTCAGGAAGGCCGGACACAACACCCTCAGGGCAGTCATGAATGCAGGCGCGCTCGGCTGTGAAGTTGTAATCTCTGGAAAGCTTACAGGTGCCAGATCAAGAGTTGAAAAATTCGTTGAAGGGCATGTAAAGCATTCCGGGCATCCTGTACAAGAGGTCGTAGACGAAGGGTTTGCAGTAGCAGTCAAAAAGCTCGGGACCCTTGGCTGTAAAGTCAGGATCATTCAACCGGATGTTATCCTGCCTGACTCATTCAGGATCAAGGAAGCAAACGAGATTCTCGCTGAACCCGCTGAAAAGCCTGCCGAGAAACCGGTTGAGAAACCCGCTGAAGCCCCTAAAAAGGAAAGCGCAAAGTCCAGAGCTCCTGCAGCAGCACCTGAGAAAGTAGCAGAAGCAGTCGAAGTCGCAGAACCTGAAGAAGCTGAGGAAAAATCCCAGGCTGAAGCATCTGAAGACTTTGAAGAAGCCGAACTTATCTATGTCGAGGGCTCAGAAGAAGTCCGCAGACAGGTCAATGGCGTCTGGCAACACAAGCACGAGAGCTACGACTACTGGCATCCCATGGCACGGGTTCACAAGGAGGCTAAGGAATAAATGGCAATTCTTAGAACCAACGAAATCCGGACCATGTCAGTTGAGGAACGTGCTGACGAACTCGAGACCCTGAAAAATGAGCTTATCAGGGAACGTGCCCTTACCTCTGCAGGAGGGGCTCCTGACAATCCGGGAAGAATTGGAGAGATCAGAAGAACGATTGCCCGGATTAAGACAATTCAGCACGAGCTAAATGATGTCTAAAGTGGAAATCATGCCTTCGAACCTTATCTATCACGAATTGATAGGGCTCGAAATTAAGGTGATTTGTTCCACTAATCCAGCATTGACAGGAACCTGTGGACGAGTGATCGACGAAACTAAAAATATGTTAATCGTAGAAAACTCAAAGTCCCGGGAACTGAAGATTCCAAAGGCGGATTCGGAAATTCTCTTCCGGATCCCTGCCGAGCTCTCCGAAAAAGGCCGCAGATCCGATACATTCGTAAAAATTCAGGGAAACCTGCTGCTCTCACAACCCGAAAATCGGATCAAGAACATCAAAAAGTTACGTAAATGGGGCTAAACTCATGGCAAGAGACATTGGATTGAATATACCGGCGCCATCTGAAGAATGTGAAGATTTATACTGTCCCTTCCACGGAACACTTCCTGTAAGAGGTCAAATCCTTGTGGGTACCGTGGTCAGCAGCAAGATGGATAATACGGTAGTTATTGAAAGGCAATACATGAAAATGGTGCCGAAATACCAGAGATACGAGAAGAGACGCTCGAAGGTTCACGCACACAACCCGCCTTGCATTTCCGCAAAAGTCGGTGACATTGTCACGATAGCAGAATGCAGGCGTATAAGCAAGACAAAGTCCTATGTGGTAGTTAAAGCAGAGGTGCCAAAATGAAAGGCATACGCTCCAGCATCCCAAGGGCTCTGAACGCAGGCGCCAAGATTCCGTGTGTAGATAACACCGGAGCCAAGGTTGTTGAGATTATCTCTGTCAAGAAGTACAGAGGAGTCAAAAACAGAATGCCTTGCGCAGGAATTGGGGACATGTGCGTCGTCTCAGTAAAGAAAGGCACACCCGAAATGAGGAAACAGGTTCTCCTCGCAGTGGTGGTTCGCCAGAAGCAGGAGTTCCGCCGTCCTGACGGGCTGCATGTGTCCTTTGAGGACAATGCTATGGTTATCACGGACGAAGACGGAATTCCCAAAGGCACGGACATAAAAGGTCCTGTGGCAAGAGAAGTAGCTGAGAGGTTCCCCAAGATTGGGACCACAGCATCTACTATTGTCTGAGGTGGCGACTATGGTATCCAAACAGCCAAGAAAGCAGAGAAAGGCAAGATACAATGCACCTCTGCACATCAGGCAGAAATTCATGGGTGCAAGGCTCAGTGAAGAGCTTGCCAAGGAATACGGCACAAGAAGCGCTGCAGTTATCGCGGGAGACACCGTGAAGGTCATGCGTGGAGATTTTAAGGGCACTGAAGGAAAAGTCCAGACAGTATCCCTTAAGGACGGTAAGATTTCAGTGGACGGAGTAATTTCCACCAAGGTGGATGGCACTGAAGTTCCAAGACCTATTTATCCCTCCAACGTTCTGATCATAAAATTAGAGCTGAAAGACGGGCGCAGAGCATCAAGCATTAAGAAGTGAGGCAGGTGATTTTGTGACACACCAGAAAAGATTATCAATCCCAAAAAGCTGGAAGGTCGGGAAAAAAGGTTATAAGTGGGTCTCCACCACCCGCTCGGGGCCTCACAGCCAGGCACGCAGTCTCCCTCTTGGAATCATACTCCGAGACATTCTCAAGCTTGTGAATAACAGCAGGGAAGGTAAAAGGATTCTTTCGGAAGGCAAGGTTCTTGTGGATGGAGTTCCCAGGAAAGATCTCAGATTCCCTATAGGGCTCTTTGATGTAATTACCCTCCCGCTCCTAAATGAATCCTACAGGATGCTCCAGGACGAAAAAGGACGTCTGACACTCCACAAACTGAATGAGACAAACGTTAACAAGCTGTGCAGGATCAACGACAAGACCACCCTTAAGGGAGGGAAAGTACAGCTTAACCTCAGTGACGGAACCAACATCCTTGGCTCTAACGAGTATGGTACAAAGGACTCCTTGATTCTTTCAATCCCTGACAAACAGGTATTAAAACACCTTCAGTTCAAGGTCGGCAACCTCGCAATGGTGGTAGGCGGCCAGCACTCAGGGGAACTTGGAAAGATCAAGGAAATCAAGGAAGTTAAGAGTTCCAGGCACAACACGGTAACAATTTCCGGAGACAAAGAGTTCGAAACAATCGAAGACTATGTTATTGTGATCGGAGAGGACAAACCTGAGATTCGGCTCGGTGGTGAGATAAGTGAGTAACTCTATGCGCACTCCCGTCGTTGAGAAGGTAATTGTCCACATGGGTGTTGGTGAAAGTGGCCAGCACCTTGTAAACGCTGAAGAAATCCTCAGGACCATCACAGGGCAGGGAGTTATAAGGTGCTTTGCTAAGAGGACTCTTCCGGCTTTTGCGATCAAGAAGAATGAACCCATAGGCTGCAAGGTAACTCTGAGAGGTCAGAGAGCCCAGGCGTTCCTTGAGATTGCTTTAGGTATCGTTGAAAAAACTCTGGTCAGATCCCAGTTCGATTCCCTCGGAAATGTCTCTTTCGGAATTGAAGAACACACCGACTTCCCGGGCATGAGATATGACCCTAATATCGGGGTTTTCGGAATGGACGTAACAGTTGTGATCAAGCGCCCCGGAGAAAGAATCTGCAAGAGAAGGATCGCAGCCAGAAAGATCCCGTCCAACCACAGGGTCACAGTCGAGGATGCGATCTCGTTCCTTAACGAAAGCTATGGCGTGGAGGTCATGTAAATGACAGAGACGATAGATAAGTCCGGAAGAGGGGTAAACGTATGCAAGCGGTGCGGGAGAAGACAGGGCATTGTTCGCAAATACGATATCTACCTCTGCAGACACTGTTTCAGGGAAATTGCCCACGAGATGGGTTTTGAAAAGTATTCGTAAGGTGATTAAAATGGTATTACTTGATCCTCTTGCAAACGCCCTTTCAACAATTAAAAATGCAGAAGTCATTGGGAAGAGTTCCTGTATTATCAGGCCTGCTTCAAAGAACATTGGCAATGTGTTGAAGGTTATGCAAGATCTCGGTTATATTGGGGATTTCGAGCTTATAGATGATGGAAAAGCCGGAATTTTCAGTGTTACCCTTGTGGGAAGAATCAATAAATGCGGCGCAATCAAGCCGCGGTATTCCGTAGCAACTGACAGCTTTGAGCGCTGGGAAAAGCAGTTTCTACCGGCAAAGAACTTTGGCGCCCTTATCGTAACAACTTCAAGCGGGGTTATCTCTCAATACGAAGCCCGTGAGAAAAAGATTGGTGGGCAACTTCTTGCTTATGTATACTGAGGAGGGAACAGGAAATGGTTAAGGAAATTGCAAGAAAAATAAAGATTCCTGAAGGAGTTTCCGTCTCTCTCTCTCAGGGTGTCCTTACAGCCAGGGGTCCAAAGGGAACTGTTGAAAGAAAGTTCTGGTACCCCGGCATCAAGATCGAAGTCATGGGAGAAGAAGTACTGGTGGATGCAGAATCCTCCAGGAAAGAGCAGAAAGCCATGGTAGGAACTTTTACCTCTCATATCAGAAACCTGATCTCAGGTGTGAGTGAAGGCTTTGAGTGTAAGATGACTATCGTGTACGCTCACTTCCCAATGCAGGTAAAAGTTGAAGGCAAGACTCTCATAATCGGGAACTTCCTTGGAGAAAAGAAGCCAAGAGTTGCAAAAATCCTTGGCGAGACAAAGGTTAAGGTTACCGGAAACGATGTATTTATTTCCGGAATCAACAAGGAAGATGTCGGGCAGACTGCCGCAAACATTGAACAGAAGACCAAGATCAAGAGGTTCGATCCGAGGACTTTCCAGGATGGAATCTACATCGTGCAGAAGGCCTAAGGTGGTTATGATGGCAGAAGAATTAGTAGAAAGTACTTCAGTTTCCACCCTTGACATGGATCCTGAATCCAGGCGCTTATTCAATGTGAGAAAAGTCCAGAAGGGAAAGAAACCTCAGTTCAAAAGAACGTGCAGTCACAAATTCAAGAGACTTGACACTAACTGGAGACGTCCTAGAGGTTCTCAGGGCAAACAGCGCAGAAAGTATGTCTCAAAAGGCGCCCTTGCCCAGGTAGGATACGGAAGCCCTACTGCAGTTAAAGGTCTTCATCCGTCCGGTTATTCGGATGTGCTTATTTCCAGCATTGCTGAACTTGAGCTTGTTGATTCCTCTTATGAGGCTATCAGAATAGCCGCGACAATAGGCTCAAGAAAGAAAGCCATTATTCTCGCAAAAGCTGAAGAACTCGGAATTAAAGTGCTTAACCCTGGAAGAGGTGAATAAAGATGTCAGACCTGGCAAATCAGAGGAGATTAGCTTCCAAGGTTCTTGAATGCGGGCTTGACAGGGTATGGCTTAATCCCGAAGCCTCCGAGGAAATCGCTTCAGCAATCACAAGAGAGGATATCCGCGGGCTTATTGAGAAAGGCACTATTAAGGCCAAGCCAGTCAAAGGAGTCAGCAGAGGCAGAGCTAGAGCTCTTGCTGCCAAGCGTAAGTACGGACACTGCAAGGGACACGGTTCCAGAAAAGGTAAGAAAGGAGCCCGTACTCCGAAGAAAGAACAGTGGATCAAAAAGATCCGGGCTCTCAGAAGAAGACTCAAGGAACTGCGTGCGGAAGGATCACTTGAAAAGTCTGTGTACTGCAGACTCTACAGAAAAGCAAAGGGCGGAGAATACAGAAGCGTTTCCCACCTTAATACCCACCTTGGGTCCGAAAAACTGTTAAAGAAAGAATAACCTGGAGGAGCTGAAGATGGCAACAGGACCAAGATATAAGGTTCCTTTTAGAAGAAGAAGAGAAGGACGCACTAATTATCACCTCCGCCTCAAATTACTGCTCTCAAAGCAGGACCGTGTGGTTGTTAGGAAGAGTGCAAGAAACGTTCAAATCCAGTTAGTAGCTCCAACCCTTGAAGGGGATATTACGTATTCCTCAGCCGTTTCAAGTGAGCTTGCAAAGTACGGTTATACAGGGGCCACCGGAAATACAACGGCTGCATATCTTACAGGACTCTTGTTCGGACTGAAGACTTTGCAGAAGGGATATGAAGGAGGCATTCTGGACATAGGACTCCAGGCTTCCTCTGCAGGTTCCAGAGTTTATGCTGTCCTGAAAGGGATTGTAGACTCAGGTTTCGAAATTCCCTGCAGTCCGGAAGTGTTCCCATCGGACGAAAGAATCCGGGGAGAGCACATTGCTGAATACAGAGAAGAAAGCTCAGATCTGCCAGAGCAGTTTGAAGCAACCAAAGCGAAAATCTTTGCTGAATTTAGTTAAGGTGATTAAATGGCATTCGATCAAGATTGGGTTCCTAAAACCAGGCTTGGAAAACTAGTCGTTGAAGGACAGGTTGCTTCTATGGAAGAGGCAATCAAGTCAGGCCTGCCTATCAGGGAACCTCAGATAATTGACATGCTGCTTCCTGACCTGGAAGACGAGGTGCTCGATATTAACATGGTTCAGAGGATGACTGACTCTGGACGCCGTGTCAAATTCAGAGCAACCGTAATCGTAGGGAACAGAAACGGCTATGTGGGACTCGGGCAGGCAAAGGACGTGCAGGTAGGGCCTGCAATCCGTAAAGCAATTGACGCTGCAAAACTCGATATCACCTACATCCGCAGAGGCTGCGGTTCCTGGGAATGTGCCTGTGGGCTGCCTCACACCGTGCCTTATGAAGTCACCGGAAAGGCAGGCAGTGTAAGTGTGACTCTGATTCCAGCTCCAAGAGGACTTGGAATTGCGGCAGGAAACACTGCAACTAAGGTTTTGGAAAAAGCCGGAATTAAAGACGTATGGACCAAGACCTTCGGAACTACCCGTTCAACTCTTAACTTTGCAAAGGCAACATTCGATGCCCTTAACAAGGTCAACGTTATGAGGCTACCGATCTACTACAGTAAGGAGGAAGCCTGAAATGTATGCAATTGTGAGAGTTAGAGGCCCGGTTAATGTCCGATATACCATTGAAGATACTATGAAGATGCTTCGCCTGCACAAGATCAACCACTGTGTGCTTGTGCCCGAAAATCCTCATTTCAAAGGTATGGTTCAGAAGGTAAAGGACTACGTTGCATACGGGAAAATTGATGCAAAGATCCTTGCAGAAATTCTCGAAAATCGTGGAAGACTTGAAGGCGGCTCCCTCCTGACTGAGGAATACATCCGGGAAAATACAGCTTATGATTCAATACAGGCTTTTGCTGAAGCCGTAGTTGAAGGAAAAGCTTTTCTTAAGGACGTTCCTAAATTGAAGCCTGTTTTCAGGCTTCACCCTCCAAGAAAAGGACATGCGGGGATTAAAAGGACCGTACAGCAGGGCGGCGTGCTCGGAAACCACGATGAAGATATCAACGTGCTCCTGCACAAGATGAGATAAGGTGGTTTGAATGGATACAAAGAAGTTCAGAGGGTCCCGAACCTGCGGAGGCGGGACTCATAAAAATAGGCGTGGAGCCGGAAACCGTGGAGGCCGCGGGAAAGCCGGTGGCTGTAAACATCATTTCGTAAGGGCGATGATGAGGGGATACAGCTACGGAAAGCATGGTTTCAAGCGTCCTGCTGAAGTTACCAGGGACGTTTCCATAGTAAATGTGGGAGAACTTGACGAACTTGCTCCTTATCTTGTTGAAGAAGGGCTTGCAGAGGTCAAAGACGGGGTGTACCACATTAACCTTGAGAATCTCGGAATCGAGAAGGTACTTGGAAGCGGACGCGTCATGAAGAACATGGTAGTCACTTCTGAAGAATTCTCCGCATCTGCCCGCGAAAAAATTGAGAACGCTGGCGGAAGTTGCATCGATGCCGAATAAGTAATGCCATTCTGGCATTACTTCTTTTCATTCTTTTAGTAAGTTTTTCATATTAGATGTGCTATATACCCTATCTACGGTAAATCATAGTCTAATATTTTGAACAGTATAAATAAATGTATATTTTGAATGGTGTAATCGATGACTCTCAGGGATACCTTAGAACCGTTTTTTAACAAGTTACCTGCAGTAGCTAGTCCGGAAAAACACGTCCACTTTAAGGATAAACTGTGGTGGACTCTGGGAGTTCTGGTGCTGTACTTTGCTCTGGCAAATGTGCCGCTTTTCGGGATGTCTCAGGATTCGGTTGACCTTTTTGAATCTTATCGTGCCTTCTTTGCCGGGGCTTCAGGATCTTTAATTCTTCTCGGTATCGGGCCGATTGTCACGGCTTCAATTGTTCTGCAGCTTCTTGTTGGGGCAGATATTATCAAAATGGACCTTTCGGACCCCAAAGATCAGGCATTCTTTCAGGGAGCCCAGAAGTTTCTTGTATTTATTATGATCTTACTGGAGGCTTTACCACAGCTTCTTGGTGGATATATCCAGCCGGATGCAGGGCTTGCTTCTGCTCTCGGTGTAGGTTTGGGAGTGATCACATTCCTGCTTTTGATCCAGATCTTTATCGGAGGAGCACTTGTTCTTTTCATGGATGAAGTAGTCTCCAAATGGGGTATAGGGTCAGGAGTCGGGCTTTTCATTGTTGCGGGAATCTCTCAGCAGATTGTTACAGGGATAATTAGTTGGGTGCCGGATGAGTCCGGGCTTCCTATCGGGCTGATCCCTAAGTGGGTCTACATAGCTCAGAATGTAGGGGCAGACTACCTCTTCTCAGGTGAAGGTGTGATGTTCATGCTTGTCAGGGGAGGAATCCTTGCACTCCTGAGCACGGTTATCATCTTCCTGCTTGTGGTGTTTGTGGAAAGTACAAGAATCGAAATTCCTCTCGCACACAGTGCAGTTAGAGGGGCAAGGGGCCGCTTCCCTGTCAAGCTGATATACTCGTCAGTTCTGCCGATGATCCTTGTAAGGGCTCTTCAGGCTAACATCCAGATGGTCGGGATTATCCTTGCAAGCCGGGGAATTACATTCTTTGGAGAGTTTAGCGGGTCAACACCTGTTAACGGAATCATGTATTACCTTGCTCCGATACACAGCCCCTATGATTGGATCCCATCTCTTGTGAGAGAATCCTTTGCAAACTATGGAGTAGCTGCTCCAGCTGTCTGGCAGATTGGGCTCCACGTCTTTACAGATGCTGTCATGCTTATAGTAGGCGGAATTATCTTTGCTCTCTTCTGGATAGAGACTACAGGTATGGGTGCGAAACCTACAGCCCAGAAAATCTTCAATTCCGGGATGCAGATCCCTGGTTTCAGAAGAAACATCGGCAGCATTGAAAAAGTCATGCAGCGTTATATTCCAAAAGTTACAGTAATAGGTGGAGCTTTCATAGGGCTGCTTACTCTTGTTGCAAGCCTGCTTGGTACCCTCGGAAGTGCCGGTGGTACAGGGCTTTTGCTGACTGTGAGTATCGTGTACCGTCTCTATGAGGACATCGCCTCCGAGCAGATGATGGAGATGCACCCGATGATCCGTTCTTTCTTCGGGGAGCAGTAAGGGTTAGTTCTGAGCCGCATAACTCAATATAATCCAGCTAGAATTGAAAAAAGCAAAATAAAAGGAAATAATAACGGGGATCTTCGAATGAATATAATACTCTTCGGGCCCCCGGGTGCCGGAAAAGGTACCCAGGCCAAAAAACTGGTTGATTTCTACGGAATTCCGCAGATTTCCACAGGAGATATCCTGCGGGCAAATGTAAGAGAAGGGACTGAACTGGGACTTGCAGCCAAAGCATATATGGACAAAGGGGAACTTGTTCCAGATAATGTGCTTATAGGGATCATTAAGAACCGTCTGAATGAACCGGACTGCAAAAAGGGTTTCATCCTTGACGGATATCCAAGGACTGTCCCTCAGGCAGACGCTCTTGCAGGCATTCTTGATGAAATCGAAAAGCCTATCGATGTTGTTCTCAACCTTGAAGTGGCTGATGAAGAGCTTGTCGAAAGAATAAGTGGCCGCCTTATGTGCAAGTGCGGCGCAAGCTATCACAGGACTCTGAACCCGCCGAAAAAAGAAGGTGAATGTGATATATGCGGGGGCGAAATTTTCCAGCGTATCGATGACCAGGAAGATGCTGTCCAGAACCGCCTGAATGTTTATAAAAAGCAGACTCAGCCCCTTATCAACTACTATTCAAAACAGGGTATTCTGGTAACTCTAAACGGTGCCAGGGATATTGATGAGGTTTTTGAAGATCTCAAGGCAATTCTTGCAAAATTTGCCTGAAATCTTCCTTTTTTCTTTTATTGCCTTTCCTGGGTTTTTTGCGTTTTCTGCGTTTTCTTTCTATTATTTACTAATAAGTCTCTCCTTCTTCATCTTTCATTCGAATCAAACAATTAATATTTAAATATTATGCGGCTGTTTATGTCAAAAAGAACTATACGACGGAGAATTTGAATTAATATGACTGAAAGTTCAATCGAGGAACTGCTTAACTGGGTTATCAGCGTTGACCGCCGTTTGATTCTTATGGAGTCTATGAAAAGGCATACCTTTGTCCGGGCTTCGGATATTGCCCATGAGGCAAGCAGATCCACACAAAATATCAGTCATGCTTTAAAGGAACTTGAGAGTAAAGGCTTAATCCAGTGCTTGACTCCGGAAAAAACTACATGGAAAAAGTACACTCTAACAGATACGGGAAAAAAAGTTCTGGAAAAATTGGATGGAAAATATCTTTGATTCCTTTGTTTCGCCTCTCCCTAATTTTGTCTCTCCCTAATTTTGTCTCTCCCTAATTTCTTCTCGGGATCACAGGAAATCCGAGATTTCCTGGGAGTTGCGATGTAATCGCAACAGTACGCGGTCCTTTTCACTTCTCTCAAGAGGACTAACTTATGGAGAAGTAACATTTTTGTGATTCGCTAAGAGGGCTAATTTGTGGCGTACTTTTTTTGGTTACATTTTAGAAGTGTAGATACATTTTTACTTGTCGTTGTTATAGGCTCTTGAGTGTAATAAGTTTGAGTAATTTGAGTCCAAAATGTAGCCAACCCAATAGAAGTTGGAAATTAGTTTTTTATGGTTCATATTCTTTGAGACCTTGATTTTCTTCTGTCTCGCTTTCCTGGAATGTGTTTAAAAGGATATCTTCAGCTCCAAAATGTATTTCTGCGTACCCTTTGACTAGTTCGATATTCGCTCTGACAACAGATTCTTTAAATTCTGCAAGGTCTGTCGTGAGATCTTCAAGAGCGTTTGCAGCTTCCGGACTGGTAATGACGGCTCCGTCAGGTACCACTTTTTCCTCTTGAATTTCAACTCCTCGAACAATAGATCTGTGGAGGACCAGAGTATCTTTTCCAATGTTGCAGTCAAATACTACGGCTCCAAATCCAATAAAACAGTTTTCTTCTATCTGGCAGGGGCCGTGGACAATGCAGCCGTGGGCAAGAGATGTGTTGCTTCCAATCCTTACTTCGGAGTTGGAAAGGGAATGAACCACTACATTATCCTGTACATTGCAGCCGCTGCAGATAACTATTGAAGATCCTGGCTCATCTGCTCTTATCACAGCATTTGGCCCAACAAATACATTGTCCTCGATAGTTACATCTCCGACTATCAATGCAGTCTCAAATATCCAGGCTCTATCACTTATTTTCGGGAACTGTCCATGGGGGTTTGGAAGATTCATGTTTGAAATTCCTCTTGATGCCCGCATTATCTGCATTATGGGCTTATTTTTTCGGCTTTTCAGTTATCAGATCCATTTATGATAAAATATGAGAATATATTTAAATCTTCCTGAATTGCTCCACTCAAGTTGCGCCACCCGAGTTGCACCGGTAGAGTTGCGCCAGCAGAGTTGCGCCAGCAGAGTTGCGGCTCTGCAGTACGCTGTCCTTTTCGCTACGCTCAAGAAGACTAATTTACAAGTTTGCAGCTTTTCAGTGATCGGTGCATTAAATGATAGAAAGAAAGAGCAGAAAAGTTAGAATTTAAAGAATTAAATCACGAATCCTGCTGGAGTCTGGATGATAAGGCACTTATTTTTGTTTCCTGCTTTTTCGACGTTTGTTCAAGAGGATGGTCTATCTAAATTTAACCGAATAGTAGAACTTATATATACATCGAAACTTATTATCCAGAAAATTAGGCGTAATCATTTTAAACCAGCTCCGTAGTATGAGCTGATTTATTTATATCTTAAATTTGTCAAGATTTTACTTATCATGATTCGTCCATATTGAAGGAATGAGAATAATTATTATTGAACCTGAATGGTGAGAACAACTTGGTTTCAGAGACATTAAAAAAGCAAATAGACAGGTTCCTGCTGGCTTTCGGTTTTTCCCTTATGATCGGGATAATGGTCCTGGGGGAAGGTTTCAGGAATTCTGTCGGACAAGCGGTAGGGATTTTAATGAATCCTGTACTTGCTCTGGTCGGACAGGGGAATTTCCATCTGATTCTTTTAGTGATGGCGGCTATTACTGCTCTCTATGCATCTCTTATACAGAAATATACAATCGACTGGGATCTCATGAGGAATACCCAGGACCGCATGAAGGTTTTTCAGAAGGAATTCAGGGAGGCACAGCTTTCACAGAATACCTATATGCTGAAAAAGCTTGAGGATCAGCGCAAGGATATGATGGAAGACCAGATGAAGATGTCCAAGCAGCAGTTCAAGCCAATGGCTTACATCAGTATTATTTCCCTTCCTCTCTTTATGTGGGCTTACTATTACATCAGTGGACACGGGGCTGCAACTATGGTTTTTCCTTTCTGGGGAGAACAGATGCTTACTACTAAGGCTTTTGGTCCGTTCCAGCACTGGATCTACTGGTACTTTATCTCCTCTCTGGGAGTCAGCCAGCTTATCAGAAAGGCGCTGAATATCGGTGGGGTCTGATGCAGATAACAGTAAGCGGACTTCCGGGAAGCGGGACATCAACCATCTCCAGGCTCCTGGCTGAATACTATGAACTTGAATTAATTTCTTCGGGCGAAGTATTCAGGAGGATAGCCAAGGAGAAGGGCATGAGCCTTTCAGAATTCGGAACTATGGCTGAGAAAGACCCTTCAATTGATCTGGCTATTGATAAGAATCAAAGAGATATCATTCGCAGTCAGGATAATCTCATTCTCGAAAGCCGGCTTGCAGGTCATATGGCTTCAGGAGTTCCGAATGTACTGAAAATCTGGATAAAAGCCCCATTAGCTGTCCGGGTAAAACGTATTCAGAAGCGTGAAAAAGCACTATCATTTGATGAGGAGTACAAAAAAACAGTTCTAAGGGAGAAATCCGAGGCCCTTCGTTATATTAACTATTATAATATTGACATTGGTGACCTCTCTATTTACGATATTGTTGTTGATTCTGAAAAATGGAATCAGTACCAGATCCTGGATGTTCTCAGAGTAGCTATCGATTCGATTTTCGGGCCAGCGTGACTTTTCCAGTCAGATCTCTGTAAAAGGCTGGATTTTTATCCGAAGCGTAGAGTTTTATCTGCCTGAGCCTGATATATGGATATACTGCAATGTTTAAGCAGGGGAATCCAGCTTAAGGGTATCTGTTGGTACTTCAGAGTCTCCTGTTGGTTACTTCAGAGTCTCCTGTTGGTTACTTCAGAATATCCTGTTAGTTACTTCAGAATATCCTGTTATCTCTCAAGGATGTCCTGTATTCACTCTGAATCAGTATAGGGTTACTCACCATCAGGTTATTACTCTCAAATTTCCGGTACATCTTATATACTCTTCCGGATATTACTGAAATTTCCGGGATTTTCGGTTTGTCATTAAGTTATAATTAGCATCATACTTACATTTTATATCTAATGAAGGAGTTTTTGGAAAACCATGTCATCCGCCGGCAAACTGCCATCCGAAACTGAAAGAACTCTGGTCCGGAAGTCCGGCGCCTGGACAAATCCTGCTTACGGCTGTTATCCGGAAAAGCGCCCTATCCTTGAGTATATAGAAAAAGGAGTGGTCAATGTTGATAAGCCAAAAGGGCCTACCAGCCACGAGGTTGCAGCCTGGGTAAAAGCCATCCTTGGAGTGAATACTGCAGGGCATGCGGGTTCTCTTGACCCAAAGGTTACGGGGCTTTTGCCCACTCTTCTGGGAAAGGCTACAAAAGCTGTCCCTGCTCTACGGCTTTCTGGAAAAGAATACGTCTGTCTCCTGAGGCTTCATAGGGACATGCCTCCAAAACTTGTTCGGAAGGTGTGTGAGGAGTTTTCAGGTCCTATCTACCAGGTGCCTCCGATAAAATCTGCTGTAAAGCGCGTGCTTCGGGTAAGGACTATTTATTATATTGAAGTGCTTGAGATTGAAGGCAGTTCAGTGCTCTTTCGCGTTGGGTGCGAGGCAGGAACTTATATCAGGAAACTCTGCCACGACATCGGGATGGCTTTGGGCTGTGGGGGGCACATGCAGGAATTAAGGAGAACCAAAGCCGGTCCATTTACCGAGAGGACGCTTGTCACCCTTCAGGAACTGAAAGATGCATATGTGTTTTGGAAAGAGGAAGGGGATGAATCCGAACTCAGAAGGGTTATTAGGCCCATGGAGGCAGCGGTCTCTCATCTCCCAAAGATTCTCCTGCGGGACAGTGCAGTAGAAGCGGTCTGTTCGGGAGCTTCTCTGGCTGTACCGGGTGTTACGAGCCTGGATTCGAATATTGTAAAAGGAGATCTCATAGCACTATTTACTCTTAAGGGTGAGCTTGTTGCCCTGGCAAAAGCTGAAATGAGCACAGAAGAGATCATTAAAACCTCTACCGGATTTGCAGCTACCTCTACCAGGGTTATGATGGTAACAGGAACTTATCCTAAAGGTTGGGCTAAAAAAGAAGGTAATGTTCAGCTCTAACCTTTAAAATTCATTTTATATCATCGTTCGTAGAATAAGATTTATATATCACTATTCCGTTATGGTATAAGTCGTGGCACAAGCTTTGTGCCGAGGTAGTCTAGTGGTAGGGCGCAAGCCTGGAAAGCTTGTGGGGCTTAGCCCCTCGGGAGTTCGAATCTCCCCCTCGGCGTCATATTTTTTCTTAATTCAATAATGCTAGTTTCATAACAGTTCTATAGTGTAAGTTTTTCAGTATTTTCTTTCTATACTTCAGTTTTTTTCTCAAATATTACACATTCGGCGCTTATTTATTTTCGCTTTGATGAATATTTATTTTAAATGAGAAATCAGGAGCAGATATCCTTATATACTGGCAGCTTCATGTAAAGGAACTCATCAGTATATGCTGTAAAGAAGCTCCATAGAGAGCTGCTCCTGAGTTTTTCGCATATTCTTTTAGGGTATTCGATCAGGGGCTACAGGATGCTGTATGCATTCCCTTGGAGGGAGTATATGGTAGAAGAAAAAAATAATGAAGAGTTAAGGCATCTTGTTCGGATTATGAATACCGACTTGCAGGGGGCAAAACCCGTACAGTACGCCCTTACAGGTCTCCCGGGAATAGGGAGGCGCACTGCAATTCTTATTGCAAGGGGAGCAGGAGTTAATCCTACTGCTACACTTGGATATCTGCCAGATGAAGAAGTGGCAAAGCTTGACGATGCAATCGGAAAGTTTGAAGATCTTGTCCCTACCTGGATGTTGAACAGGCAGAGAGACCTGGCAACAGGACAGGACAAGCACCTGCTCGGAACAGATATCGTCCTGACATTCAGGGAAGATATTAACAACCTGAAGAAGGTCCGCGCCTACAGAGGTCTCAGGCACGAGAGAGGCCTTAAGGTCAGAGGACAGAGAACTAAATCTACAGGCCGCCGCGGATCAACTGTCGGTGTCAGCAGGAAGAAGTAATTTTCCGTTAGGTGATTTTAAATGGCATATCCAGGTAAGAAAAGTAAAAGTTATGAGACTCCGAAGCATCCATGGCAGGAAGCCAGGATGGCTGCCGAAGTCCAGCTGGTAAAGGCATACGGTCTCAGAAACAAGAAAGAAGTGTGGAAAGCGGCCAGTATGCTCAGGATGTACAGGTCCGAAGCCCGGAACCTGCTTGCAAATGTTGCAGGAGGTCAGGAAGGGGGACTTGAAGGACACCTGAAAACCCAGTCAGAAGAGATTCTTTCTAGGCTCATACGCTACGGTATCCTCAAGCAGGACTCTAGCATTGACGGTATCCTCTCTTTAAAGACTGAAAACATCCTTGAAAGGAGACTCCAGACTCAGGTTCTCCGTCTCGGACTTGCCAGGACAGTTGTTCAGGCACGTCAGTTCATCACCCACGGACACATTGCAGTGAACGGTAGAAAGGCTACAATTCCGGGAATGCTGATCTCCAAGGAAGATGAGATGCATATCGGGTATTATGGAAACTCCCCGCTTGTCAGCGAAGCTCATCCAGAGAGACCTGTTCAGGTGGCTTCTGCTCTTGCAGACAGTGCAACCACTCTGAAAGCTGTTGCTGATGCAAAGCAGGCCAGGGAGAGACCTCCTGAAAGAGGCGGCGGAAAGAAGAGGAGAGGGAGGAGATAAAGATGGCAGATATGAAATGGGCCGTGGCCCACATCAAATCCTCGTTTAACAACACGATCATAACTGTAACCGATATCACAGGGGCTGAAACTATTGCTAAGTCTTCTGGTGGTATGGTCGTAAAAGCCGCAAGGGACGAAAGCTCTCCTTATACTGCTATGCAGATGGCCGGCCAGCTTGCTGACCAGCTCAGAGACAAGGGTATCAACGGTATCCACATTCGTGTAAGAGCTCCTGGTGGAAATAAGCAAAGGAGCCCGGGTCCTGGCGCTCAGGCTGCAATCAGGGCTTTTGCAAGGGCAGGAATCCGTATTGGCAGGATTGAAGATGTCACTCCTGTACCACATGACGGTACCCGTCCTAAAGGCGGAAGGCGTGTATGAGAGAATTCTTTATAATTCTCTTTTTTTGAATGCATTAAAATATAAGGGAAATTAAGGTATATGACGATGGAAGTAGACATTCTGGAGTTATCGGACAGATCTGCAAAATTCGTGCTTTCCAAGGTTAGCATGTCTTTTGCTAATAGCATTCGGCGTGCCATGATCGCAGATGTGCCAACTCTTGCGATCGAGTATGTGAACCTTTATGACAATACCTCGGTACTCTATGATGAGCAGCTGGCTCTCCGTCTGTCCTTAATCCCGCTCGTAACGGATATAGAGACGTATGTGCCACAGGCAGAATGCGATGTCTGCGGAGGAGAGGGCTGTCCTGCCTGCGAGGTTTCCTTAACTCTCAGTGCAGAAGGTCCGGGAACTGTCTATTCGAAGGACCTTATCTCCTCTGATCCTAAGATACAGTCGGCTGATCCCAACGTGCCCATTGTTGAGCTGAGAAAAGGACAAAAACTTGTTCTTGAGGCTATTGCCCATATGGGTTATGGGAGAGATAGTGTTAAATGGCAGGCAGGTGTAGCTTGCGGTTACAAGAATGTGCCTGTCATAACCATTCAAAACTGTGACGCATGTGGGCACTGCGCAGCAGAATGCCCAAAAGGCATAATACGGCTCGAAGGGACAGGGGCTAAAGTAGCAGATGATGACATCCTTAAATGTTCTATCTGCAGGCTCTGTGAACAGGTCTGTGATATTAGCGCAATAAACATCGCCTTCGATGAAAATGCTTTTGTGTTTACTATGGAGTCCGATGGTTCTTATACAGCTAAAGACCTTGCTTTGCATGCGGCAGAAGTGGTTAAAGGTAAAGCTGAAGAAATTATAAGCATATTGGATCAGTTCTGAGCCTCTGCTCAAATGCAGATCCAATCCTTATTTATTTTTTTAATTTCAGGTCTTCTGAATCTGAAAAGCTTTTGCCTGCCAGGTATTTATGTAACACTTTTTATGCCTGAGTACCTGTGGAAATGCTCTCTTATTATCCTTCTTTTAATCATTCTTCCTTTAATTATTATCAGTGTCCCGCCTGACTCGAAATGTTTATATATTATCCATGATATTGTGAGGAGTGCAGGGCGCAAAGAGCGCTGTAAATTCAAAATAAAACGAGATGCGAGGGTTGCCCAGCCAGGTCAAAGGCGCTAGGTTGAGGGCCTAGTCTTGTAGGAGTTCGTGCGTTCGAATCGCACCTCTCGCACCAAATTTTTAAATCTGTCAATTTCAAGCTTTCACTTATGTATAAAGGTTCTTTTTAATAGATTTCTAAATATTCCTTCATTTGCTATATCAAGATGCGAGGGTTGCCCAGCCAGGTCAAAGGCGCTAGGTTGAGGGCCTAGTCTTGTAGGAGTTCGTGCGTTCGAATCGCACCTCTCGCACTAATATTTTTTTGGATATTGTTTACCTGAACTTTTTTGCATTCGGCTTCTGTTTTACAAGCAACCAGTTTTTACCGCTATAAGGGTCTGAAATCGGTTAAAGGTTCTCATTATTCTATTGGGTAAATATTAACTCCATAAAAATCAATTTCAAAATATTTATCTTCCCTTATTTCCTGAAGGCGGAATAATATGTGTTCGAGAAAGAATAATAACTATAGCATTTAGTTTGTATTGTGGGGCATTTTATAGATTCTGATCTGTAAGCAATGATGCCTATACCTTTTCAAGTTATGATTCTTTTTACCGGGCTGTAATCGTAACTATGGATTTTGCCGTATTTTCATATTAATTGTGCAGTCAGTTACTGAATAAGGTAAAGAATAGACGACAATATAAAATAAGGTAAAGAATAGACGACAATATAAAGGTAAGAAAAGTAAAATGGAAATATGGAATCTCTCAAGCTTTTTCAGCCCGAAAAATCAGAGTTCCTTTTTTCGTACCATTTTCTGAATAGTTCATCGGAACTTTAAGCACTATTTCAACTTCCTTACTGTTATTGTTTGCAATCGTCTCTGAGAACTCAGGCCAGAAAGCAGAAGAAAGATAGATACCCTCAAAAAATGCCGCATCCGAAGAGTCTCTAAATTCAGCCGAAATATTCACATCACTTTTTCCTGTGTTTTTTATGTTCAAAACATGTGAGTTGCTCAACTCTCCCGGAAGCAAAGTTCCGAAATCAAAGGTATTTTTGTCAATTTCAATGGAAACTTCAGCCTTCTCTTTTCCATCGGGAATTCCGATTGATACTATTAGGTCCATTTTGGGCATTTCAGGAAGTTCTGAAAGAGGAAGATAATCGAAATCACTTCCATTTATTTTGTATGGAAGGTCGCAAATTCCATCAGAATCCGAATCATTGGAAGTCTGGGAAAAACCTGTTCCGTTCAAATTTGCCCAGAAGTTCCCTCCAAGATATGGGCCTTCTACAATATTTTTGCCGGAGGTCTTTGTGTTATTCCATATATTTCCTTCAGTGCCCTCTACTGTCACATTCACAGTGTTGTTAAAGTAATTGTTATATATACGGTTATTAGCACTGGAATCCAGCAAATAGATTCCCGATTCATTACAGGATATTATCGTATTGTTAGCCAGCTCATTATCGTGGCAGTTCTCTTTCAAAATGATTCCTTTGTTGCTGTTTGAGATGATATTATCGTGTACTCTTGAACCAAAGACGAATGTTAGATATATTCCGTAGTCACAGTCCGTAATTCTGTTTTCACTGAGGACTGTTTTTGCCTGAACATCATAAATATCGACTCCTGTACTGCAATTTATTATCTCATTGGTTGAAACAACGTTGTTTCCACCGCAGCAGGCAATACTTATCCCTCCACCGTTTGAGAGCGTGTTCTGGAGCATTATATTATTCCAGCACTGGGCACCAAGGGTAATGTAGCCTTCTTCAATTTTATTGTTTATCAACAGATTCTGGCTGCATCCTTCATCAACCCATATTCCGTTACGGAAAAGAGTATTATTCGAGATTGTGCTGTTTCTTGAGTCCTGAAGATAAACTCCGTATCTGTTTTCGAAAATATTGTTTCTTTCAATTGTGCAGTTGTTAGCTTTTTCAAGGCAAATCCCTCCCTGAGGACAGCCAGTTCCATCCCATCGGGAAATAAATATTTCTGACCCTGAGCCATAAGCCTGTCTAACCTCTGGTTCATTGGAATAACTCCCTGAGCCATAAGAATTCACACCCGATGCTTTACGAGCACTGAATACTTCTCCGGAGCCTGTTATGTTAAAGCCTCTGATAGTTACATTATCTGCAGTCAGATGGAACACGCTGGAGTTTTCATCCCTGGCCTTTATAAGCACTCCGTCAGAACTTTCAGGCTCTGATGTGACTGTTATCCCGGGTACATTGACAATCACATTTTCCTGATAATCTCCGGCTTTCACAACAATAAAATCCCCGCCTGTCGAGTTATTGACAGCGGCCTGAATCGAATCTCCTGGCTCAACATAAATGACTTCTGCACTTCCAACTCCCACTGAAAGCAAAAATAAGGCAACAACCAGAGCAGTACTGGTTAGCTTCTTTAGACAATCTCCGATAAGTATAATTTTCATAAGTAACCCCCCTCCCAGATAATTTACACAGCGCATTTGGCTCAGGATAGAATAAGCTTTAAACCAACGTTTATTGTGTACAACTATATAATTTGCTAATTTATACTAATAATATACAGATTAAATTCATTATTTATATATCAACTGTTTTTTTGTTTTACAAGAAAAATGTCTATCAGTAGCTAGAGGTGTCGAGATCCTTTCTTGGAAGGGTAAAAGATAAAATGATTCTGTCTATCTGGTGAAAGGAATGACACAACGTATCTGTAAAAATAAGGTACAGGAAACAATGTAATGATCTCTGAGGCTAATAAACTGAAAAAGAAACTTAAGCTCCATACTGGCAGAATTTTTCAAATAGCGGGAGTATTTGGAGCTTGCAAACCTCTTTGGCTCAATAGCGGAGGAAATGGAGGACCTTTAAATGATATCGATATAGATGTTTACCTTTCCTATGGTAAAAAAGCTGGTCTTCAGAATGATTTTATCAATAAATCCCCCACTCCTTTTGACTGGATTTACTGATTTTATCTGCTGATTTTATCTGCTGATTGACTTGTTGACTTGATTTATTGACTTGATTTACTGAAGCTTTCCTTATACAGTTTTTTTACTTATTTCAGTACTATGTAGTTGTATCTGGTCTTGGTCGCACTTCCTGCTGCATTACTCGCTGTAAGTGTTATTGAATAGGTTCCTGCCTTTGAATAGGCGTGTCTTGGGTTCTGGGCAGTTGAATATGTCCCGTCTCCAAAGTTCCATTTCCATGCAGTTGGTGTATTTGTACTTGCATCCGTAAACCCAATAGTAATGGGGACAGTTCCTGAAGTCCTTGATGCCCAGAAACTTACAACAGGTATTTTTGCTGTTGTAGGTGTTGCTACTTTTATATAATTTGTTTTTGTTATGCTGTTGGTACTTCCAGTAGCATTCTTTACCGTTAACTTAACAGTGTAGTTTCCTGCTTTCGAATAGAGATGTGCTGGATTCTTCACCGTGGAATAAGTTCCGTCTCCAAAGCTCCAGTTCCAGGCAGTGGGCGTTCCCGTGCTCTTGTCGGTAAAAGCTACGTTCAGAGGTGCAGTTCCTGAGGTAACGTTACTGCTGAAGTTTGCAACCAGCGCTGGCGGAGTTGTACTCGATGCTGTTATGTAACTGGATTTCTTAATCGTACTGCTGCCTGCGGAGTTACTTGCTGTAAGAGTTACCGTATAAACTCCTGCTTTTGAAAATACATGTACCGGATTCTTTACCGTTGCATTTGCAGTCCCATCTCCAAAGTTCCAGTTCCATGCAGTGGGCGTTCCTGTACTGGTATCAGAAAACAATACACTTAGAGGCACTTTTCCTGAAGTTACATTGCTGGTGAAACTTGCAACCGGCTTCTGGGTTGTCGTTCCTGTCAGTGTAATGTAATTGTATCTTGTTTTCGTTGCACTTCCGCCTGCATTGCTTGCAGTAAGCGTAATTGAATAGGTTCCTGCCGATGTGTATGTGTGCCTTGGATTCTTAAGTGTAGAATTTGTTCCGTCTCCGAAATCCCAGTACCAGGCTGTTGGCGTGTTTGTACTTGCATCCGTAAATCCAATAGTAATAGGAACGGTTCCTGAAGTTCGTGAAGCCCAGAAGTATATAACAGGTGGTTTTATTGTTGTGGGGGCTGTTGCTTTTATGTAATTGGATTTCCCGATTGTGTTGCTGCCTGCAGAATTAGTCACTGTAAGGGTTACAGTGTAATTTCCAGCAGTTGAATAGACATGTGCTGGGTTCTGAACAGTTGAGTTTGCAGTTCCGTCTCCAAAGCTCCAGTTCCATGCAGTGGGTGAACCTGTACTATTATCAGTAAAAGCTACGTTGAGGGGCGCAGTTCCTGAGGTTACATTACTGCTGAAATCTGCAACAGGATATGTCGCGTAGCTAAGGGTAGCCATGTAAATATCGGAGCCTCCGTTGCGGCTATCCTGCCAAACTATCCTGTCGCCGTAAATATCAGGCTCTTCTGCCGATCCACTTGTGGTAATTTGAGTTTCTGTATTGGTAGAGAGATCATACATGTAGATATTGGAGTTTCCACTGCGACTATCCTGCCAAACTATCCTGTCGCCATAGATCTGAGGATCAGATGCTGATTCACTCGTGGTAATTTGAGTTTCCTTTTTAGTGGAGAGATCGTACATATGAACATCTCCATTACTCCACACTACTCTTTCTCCATAAATTTCAGGTTTGACTCCACCGTTTGTGGTAATTAGAGTTTCCTGAGAGGTAGAGAGATCATACATGTAGATATTGTTTCCTCCATTGCGTTTATCCTGCCACACTACCTTATCAATGTAGATATCAGGGTAAAATGCTGATCCACTCGTGGTAATTTCATTTCCCGTGTTAGTCGAGAGATCGTGCATATAGATATTGGACTTTGCGTTACTGTAATTTTCCCAAACTATCCTGTTACCGTATATTTCAGGATCTCCCCTACTGGAATATAAATATTGAGTCTCCTTTGTAGAAAAATCATATACAGCGACCCTCCCGATACACCAAGTTATTTTATTTCCCTGGATAGAAGAAATCACAGAACCAGACCCCCATGTGTCATAAAGCATAGTATGCTCCTTAGTAGACAGATCATACACCGTGGTCCAGCTCTCAGACTCAGTATTGGATGTAAACACATAAGCTATTCTGTTTCCATCGATAGCAGGATAGGATGCAAATTCGTCGGTGGTGATCCGGGTTTCTGTAATCGTCAACGGGGCTGCAATAGCTGCAGACGAAATAAGAATTAAAAACAAAACTAAGGCTACTGCAGCCAAACCAGTTGAATAGATTCTTAATTTATTTCTCATTATCTTCCTCCCTTAAAATGTTGATTTTTTCAAATCTGTATGAATTAAGCAACAAACGTCATGTAACTCAAAAATCAGTACTAGGCAAACTCAGTTTGTCTATGTAAAACAGTTACTACTTTGTAGTATTTCGTAGTATTTTTTTGTTATTTATTTCACACTTCACTATACTCTTTAAATTTATACTACATATTTTATAGTTTTCAAGTTAGTTTTAAATCTTCTCTTTTGAATCTAATAATTATAAAAATCTCTAACTGTGTAATCGCTATCAAGAGCCAGAATTTTTTGAAAATCTAAGACAAAAAATAATAGACCACAATGGTTCGAGCAAAATAAACAATGTGTTAAATTAACATTGAAAAATGAAATTTAATTTCTGGGCGGAACTGGGGCAGGTTTCACAGAGACCTTTCCAGACGCCTTCGGGGTAGAAGAATTTCAAAAAGAAAGGAATTACCCGTATCTGGATAATTGTGGAATTGTGTGCCTGCGAAGATCACAATCTACAATTTTATCCCTTCTTACAAATAACGTATTTTAAAGAACAGGACATAGAGAAATATAGTGGGTCTTAAAATTCATGAGATAGGGAAAGAGGTTCTGTGTACCTTGCTTCCTGAATTCTTTAATGAAAGAAATACGTAGAAATTGCATATCTCTTCGGTTCGACAGCAGAGGGAACAGAAGGACCGCTAAGCGATATTGATATAGGTGTTTATCTTTCCGACAAACTTACAAAAGGAGAAAGGATAGAAAAGCGTCTGGAATTAATGGGAGAGCTTTCAACCCTTCTCAAGAACGATCACGTAGATCTTCTGGTGATGAACGATGCTGCACCCTTTATCAATTTTGAAGTCATAAAGCCCAATGTGCCGTTATTTGTGAGAAATGAAGACCTGAAACTGGACGTGGAGCAGTATATCATGTCCAGATATCTGGACAGAAAGTACCATGAAGATTTTTTAAACAGGGAATTGCTGAAACGAATCAGGGAAAAATGTGAGAATAAAGAAACAGAGTGAAAACGAGTTATTGAGTTATAATCCACGATAAACAGAGCGCCGATTTCTTACGTAGAAAATGGTTACGTTCTTCGTTTGCCTTGAAATCTATTGTAAAATCTATTGTATAAGCCGTCATTGTTCCGAATTCACAATTTTCGTTTCATCTCTTCAAGACTAATAGTTTTCTCGTTACGTCTTTCTGCAACGATAGCCAGATCGTGGAGATCCTCTTTCATTTTTTCATATTCCTCTATTGGAAGAATAATCGCCACTTTTTCTCCATTTTCATCAACAATGTATTGTTCATGAGTGACGGTCACATAATCACCTTTTTCAGAAAAAACCAAAAATCGGTTTTTATACACATTTATTTTCCTTTCAGGTATAACCTTTTTTCGTCTATTAAGCCATGAGAAAAGAATATGGAGGTCGATTATGAACTTGACTGCAAACATGTGTTTTTGATACTACCTCTAAAAACAGATCATAAAGTTGTGTGCGGCTAACTTGAACCCGCATCTCATGCCAAAGCACACTATGCATTAAAAAGATGTCTTTAACTTAACGTTTATTATTAAAATACTGACGTAAGAATAGGTCTGATGGAGAAGTTTTGTAAAAACACGAGTGAAAAAACTGTCTCAATAAAGGAAAATAAAAATAGTGACCGCAAAGAATAAAACTCAATGAAAGTGCCTCCATACTGAGAAGCACCCAATCAAAAAGAAAAGAAATAAAGCCGCAAAATGCAGCTTTACTCAATGTTTGCTGTGTTCGTGCTCGTGCCCGTGTCCACCGATTTCTTCTCTCTTATACTTTATATAAGATTCATCTACTGCTTTCAGGCACCTTGAGCAGAGAGTTTTATCTTTTTTTACGACACCTTGCGAGAAATCCGGGATCTGTATTTCGACTGCAAAGACCCTGCCCTTCTCTTGGCAGAGGGCACATTTACCTTTCCTGCATGAGAGTTCGTTTTTGTCATTACCCATATGGACTTTCTGGGCGGAGTCCAGACAGGTCTCACAGAGACCTTTCCAGACACCTTCAGGGTAGGCGAATTTGAGGAGGGGGGGGTTGACCCTAACCGGGATAACGGTCGGGATTCCTCGCCCGCAAAGATCACAATCTGTCATTTCTCATACCTCCTTAGACAAGTACCATTGCTGCTTTCATAGCCAGTTCCACGAAGGGTTCGGGCCAGATTCCCATTACCAGTACGCCGGCCGCTGCTACCAGAAGAGCTGCTGTATATGGGAAGGGCATACTGACCTTTTTACCTTCGGGGGGCATGAAGTACATGTATTTCACAAGCCGTGCATAATAGAACAGCGAAAGGGCACTGTTCAGGATGGCAACTACTGCAAGCCAGGTCATGCCTGCCTCAATGGTTGAGGAGAAGAGCACAAACTTGGCCATGAAACCTGCAGTTGGGGGAATACCTGCAAGAGCAAAGACGAAAATCATCATGCAAAGGGCTGCCAGTGGCATTCTTTTTCCAAGGCCCCTGAAGCTGTCAAGGTGATCTGGAATGTCGAGGTTTCCAGTCTTTTCCGAGGTCACCATCCAGACTACGACTGCTGCTGCAATAAAAGCTCCTGCTTTCATAAAGGCATGGGCAAGGGCGTAGAGGATGCCGCCTGCAAGAGCCACAGGGGTCATGACGGCAAAAGCCATTGCAATGTATCCGGCCTGTGCCAGGGAGGAATAGGCTAGCATGCGTTTTACGCTGGTCTGAGAAACTGCGACTATGTTTCCAAAGGTCATTGTTGCTACTGCCAGGATAGTAAAGGCAAGCTGCCAGTCAGGCTGGAGGGCTACAAGAGCTATGATGAAAATCCTGAAGGCTGCCACAAATCCCATCTTCTTGGACCCGGCTGCAAGCAGGGCGGAAACAACCGAGGGAGATCCCTGATAGGTATCCGGAGCCCACATGTGGAAGGGTACAAGAGCCATCTTGAAGCCAAAACCTGCAATTAGCAGTACAATCGCGACAAGCCCTATAGGGTTTTGTGTCAGGAGGGCGGAGTTTGCAGCAATCTCCGGGATGCTGGTAGTGCCGGTTGCTCCGTATACAAAGGAAATTCCAAAGAGCATTAACGCTGCAGAGACCGAGCCGATCACAAAGTACTTCATGGCTCCTTCGAGGGATCTTGCATTCTTCTTTTCATAGCCTGCAAGAGCATAGGTTGCAAGGCTTGCCAGCTCAAAGGCACAGAAGAGTACGATCAGGTCGTTTGCAGACGATACAACCATCATTCCGAAGGTTGCAAAGAGCATCAGAGTGTAGAACTCTTCTGTGTGATCGCTGTTTTCAGTATACTTGATTGAAGCAAGCGAAACAATCAGAGCAACTGCCAGGAAGATCAGTTTGAAGAACTGTGAGAGGGCGTCGATACTCAGAGTTTCTGAGAATATTCTGGCTTCAACGCTGAAGCCTTCCATTGTCAGAAGCCCGAAGCTTTTAACCGTCAGGACAAGGGCTGCAATTATTCCCAGGGTTGCGAGGTAACCCAATACATTCTTAGACTGAGGGGATAGGAAGACTCCGGCCAGAAGTATAATCAGGCCGGTTGCAACTACTACAATTTCAGGTGCAAGATACATTAATTCATTCATTTTTTACACCCCCAGAACAGCCGCAAGGCTGACTATTGCTTCTGAATTCTTAATCATCATATCAAGCACCGGACTCGGGTTCAGGCCGAAATAAAGCACCAGAAGGGCAATAGCTGCCATTGAAAAGACCTGCAGGGAATTGATGTCTTTGATATTCCCGAGCTTCTCATTGTACACTCCGAACATCGCTCTCTGCATTGCCCAGAGGTGGTAACCTGCAGTAATCACTATCGCCAGCAGGGCAATTAAGACAAAGCCTGGCAGGTTTGCGAAGCTGAAGGTCAGGACCAGGAACTCGGCAATAAAGCCTGTCAGTCCTGGCAGGCCAAGGGATGCCATAAACCCGACCATCATAACTACAGTAAGCTTTGGCATTTTCTTTGCAAGCCCGCCGAGATTGTTAATGATCCTTGTGCCTGTGCTGGTCTGGATAGCTCCAGCAGACATGAACAGGATGCTCATGATAAGTCCGTGGGAAAACTGCTGGAACATGGCGCCTGAAACAGAAAGGGCAACAAGGCCTGCTGAACCCAGTGTAACATATCCCATATGGCTCAAACTGGAGTAAGCAATCATGCGCTTGAGGTCTTTTTGCCTTAGAGCCACAAGAGCCCCGTAAAGAATGCTAAAAGACCCTAGAAGGCCCAGCATCATGATCATCAGCTTAGGACTGCCAGTATTGGGGAGCATTGGGAGTGAGATCCTGAAAAGCCCGTACCCTCCGATTTTGAGCAGGATAAAGAGTACACTGCCTGCTGTAGGGGCTTCAGTATATGCATCCGGAAGCCAGGAGTGGAAGGGGAAAGTCGGCAGCTTTGCCAGGAACCCGAAGATGATTGCCAGGAAAATTCCATCTCGCATCGGACCGGATTCGATTAACTGGAACTGTGCGATCAGCTCTCTCATATCAAACGTCGGAACGCCTGTTTGATGCAAGGAGGCGTAGAAAAGCCCAAAGATCCCTAGCAGCATCACCAGAGAGGCAACATGCGTGTAGATAAAGAACTTGTAGGACGCATGAGCCCTCTTTTCTCCACCCCATATATTTACCATGAAGAAGAGAGGAATCAGAGTTAGCTCCCAGAATATATAGAAGACAACGAAGTCAAGAGACACGAAGACTCCTATAACTGCTGCCTGCATGGTAAGGATCAGTCCATAGAACCTGTTTGGAGCCTCCATATTTTCCTTCCAGCTAAACAGGATCAGCAATGGGATAACGATTGCATTCAGGAGGATAAGAGGCATGGAAATGCCGTCAATTCCAACCGAATAGTTGACTCCAAGAAAGGGAATCCACTTAACAGATTCAAAAAACTGCATTGCAGCAGTACTGCTGTCAAAATTAAGATAAGCGTAAAGGGTAAGGCCCAGAGTCCCAAGAGACCCGATAAAGGCCAATCCTGCAGCCAATTCTTTTGTTTTTGTGAAAAAGGTCACGACTGCGAAAATCAGCGGCACCAGAATCAACAACGATGCGACCGGCAGCATCAGAGCACCTCCATTAGTAACTTAACGAGTATTATCAGCAGGCTCACGCCAGCGATTACGGCGGTTGCATAGGTCTGGACAACCCCGGTCTGAACCTTCCGGAGTTCTTCACCTACCCCAACCGTGAGAATTCCTACTCCTTCTACAATGCTGTCAATGATTACATCAACTACCTGTGTGAGGAAAGCAATAATTCCATACACTATTCCGAGGGAGAAAAACTCCGTGTAGATTTCGTGCTGGTAGTAACGCTTGTAGAGAAGCCTGTAAATCGGATTCTTCATGGAAGCAAGAGGTCCGAGTTTCACTGCTCTTAGGTAATAGATCACAAAAGCAATTGCAAGGCCTGCAAGGGCGACTATCAGCGGAAGCCACAGGATAAAGAGAGGCTCGTGTCCTGCTACCTCCACAAGCTCATTTCTGCCTATCTCTGCAAGATATCCTATGTCAAGATCCACGAAACTGTTGGTAAATGTCTCTTCAAGGAAAGCCATAAACCTGGTCTGTGTTAATCCTCCAAAGAAGAGAGCAAAGAGTGCCAGAATGGAGAGAGGTATGGTCATAATAGCAGGAGACTCATGCCCATGATAGTTGCTTCTCGGCTTCCCTGTAAAGGTCATGAAGATCAGCCTGAAGATATAGATAGAGGTAAGGAGGGCAGCAGCAATTGAGAACATATATGGGATCCAGTTATTGCTGTGTTCTCCGAAAACGTATGCTGCTTCAATAATTGCATCCTTTGAGAAGAAACCGCTTGTTCCTATTGAAGTTCCGGGGATACCGAAACCTGCCAGAGCAAGCGCTGCAATGGTCATTGTGGCAGCAGTAATTGGCATTACCTTTCCTACGCCTCCAAGTTCCCTCATATCCTGGGTGCCGACTGCGTGGATTACACTGCCTGCACAGAGGAAAAGAAGAGCCTTAAAGAAAGCATGGTTAATCAGGTGGAAAAGGGAAATGCCGACTGCTTCAAGTCCCATTGCAGAGCCGAGTCCCAGGCCAAGCATCATGTATCCTAGCTGGCTGATGGTTGAAAACGCAAGCACACGTTTGATGTCGTTCATTACGATGCCCATGGTTCCTGCAAAGAGAGCGGTGAAGCCTCCTACGTAGGCAACGACCATCAGGGTATCAGGGGCTGCAATAAACATCGGGAAAGTTCTTGCTACCAGATAAACACCTGCAGTAACCATTGTTGCTGCGTGGATGAGTGCTGAGACGGTTGTAGGACCTTCCATTGCATCAGGCAACCATACATGCAGTGGGAACTGCCCTGACTTTCCTACTGCTCCGCCGAAGAAGAGCAGGGTGATAATAGTAAGGTGACTTATTTCAAATCCGAAAATGTTTGCCTGTATAGCTGCAAGCTGGGCAATATTATTGAAGATTTCGTCAAAACGAAGCAGGTATACTCCTTCCTGGAATCCGCCTGCAATTTTCAGGAGATCGGAGGTGAGTACTATTATTCCTGTAAGGAACATTACATCTCCGATCCTGGTTGTCAGGAAAGCTTTCTTGGCCGCTGCTGCAGCCGAGGGTTTTTCGAACCAGAAGCCGATCAGGAGATAGGAGCACAGTCCCACCAGTTCCCAGGAAACAAAGAGCTGCAGAATATTGTCCGAAAGGATCAGGGAAAGCATTGCCGCAGTGAAAAGTGCGGTTTCTGCAAAGTACCTGGCCTTTCCGGAATCATGGGACATATAACTGACTGCATAAATGTGGATCAGCAGACTCACAAAGGTTACCATTGTCAGCATTACTGCAGCCAGAGGATCTATTAATACTCCGATATTGAGGACTGCAAACCAGGAGTAAGACTGGCTTACAACTTCTTCGGGATTTGCCAGCAACCTGAGAGTAATCATCAAAGAGATTACGAAGGAGGCGGCAATTGCCAGTATAGGAACTATTGCTCCTCCGGATGGCATTTTTCTGCCGAAGAAGAAGGTGATCACAAAAGCCAGTGCCGGAAGCAGAGGGATTAAAAATGCAATTTCTTCCAGAGCCGTTTTTACCACCTCAGGATATTGAGTTCATCAAGGTTGATCTTATCGTGCATTCTGTAGATTGCCATGAAGATCGCAAACCCGACTGCCGCTTCAGCGGCTGCAAGGGCAATTGAAAACATGGCAAAGACCTGCCCATTCAGGGTGTCTGTGTAGCTTGAGAAAGCCACAAGGTTCAGATTTGCGGAGTTGAGCATTAGCTCAATGCACATAATCATTCTGATACCGTTTTTATGTGTCATTACTCCATAAAGTCCGATAGAGAAGAGCAGGGCAGCAAGCCCCAGGTAAAAGCTTAAAGGAATCATTTGTTGCCCTCCCCTTTTGCCATATAGATTGCCCCTATAAGAGACGCCAGCAAGACAATTGATAGGACCTCGAAGGGCACCACATATTGAGTAAAGATCAGCATGCCTATGCCCTCGATATTACTCTGGTCAGTTGAGTTTTCCGGAAGTTCTGAAACGGTTTTCCAGGAAGTTCCAAAAGCCCCTGTTACAACAACTGCAACAAAGAGAAAGGCTACAAGAAATGCCACTGGTCGATTAATCTGCACCGGCTTCACCTCCGAGCTCACGCTTTGTCAGCATAACTGCGAAGAGAATTAGCACTCCTATTGCTCCAATATACACCAGTACCTGAATGACTCCCATGAACTGGGCGTTTAAGAGTATATAGAGCGCTGCAACGCCGAACATGCACATAATCAGGGCAAGGCCGGCTCTTACAACATCCTTTGCGATTACTACAAAAATTGCAAAGAATATTGTGATGACAGCAAGAAGCCCGAAGACAGCCATTTCAACAGCTGCTCCAATCGTTTCGAGGCCTATCATTTCTCGTCACCTTCTTCAAGATCAACTTCTCTGGCGAGTTTATCAGGATTCATGAGCAGGTCTTTGTGCTTCCATTTAATTACACCTGTAGTGTATTCCTTCCCGCTGCTAAGCGCTCCTTTAGGGCACTGGTCGATACAGAGTCCGCAGAACAGGCAGTGTCCTATATCAATCTCAGGGAACCAGCGTTTTTTATCACTGCCTGGTGTAATTGGGGCTTTGATTATCCTGATTGTGTTGTTTGGGCAGGTGTTGGCGCAAATGCCACAGCCTATGCATTTACTTTTATCAAGTATCTGTAGTCCCCTGAACCTGTCAGAAAGCTCGGTGGCTACTTCCGGGTACATCCTGGTTACGGGAGGCTGGGGGATTTTTTTGAGTGCGTACTTAATGTTTTTAAGAACCATGATCTCACGCTCCCAGGTAGAGTCCGAGCCCTACTGCCCAGACAAGGTTTAAAAGGGCAAGAGGGAACAACCTCTTCCAGCTCAGGTCAACAACCTGGTCGATTCTGAACCTCGGAACGGCCCACCTCATTCCTATAATTACCATAAGCACGAAGACAACTTTTATTAGAAGGAAACCTGTCGGGGCAATAAGGCCAAGAATAGGGTTGTTTGAAACAAAGGCTGGTACGTTCCAGCCGCCGAGGAAGAGAAGTGTCACAAGGAAAGAGCCCAGAATCATATGGATATACTCGGCAAAGAATGCTAACCCGAAACGCATTCCACAGTATTCGGTAATCCAGCCTGCTATCAGTTCTTCTTCCGACTCGTTCTGGTCAAAGGGAAGTCTTCCCATATCAGCCATGAGTGCTACAAAGAATACAAAGCATCCTACGGGCTGCAGAAAAATATTCCACAGCATCCCCTGAGCCTGTGAAATTTCTACTATGTTAAGGGAACCTGTCATAACAGCTACACTTACAACTGTTATCCCCAGAGGCACTTCATACCCGACCATTCGGGCGAAGTTACGAAAAGCTCCTAGAAGAGAGTACTTATTGTTTGAGCCGTAAGCCACCATGAAAATTCCGAATATCGTAATTGCAGACATCGCTTCAATATAGAGCACACTGATATCCATTTCAGTGACTGCGAGTGGATATTCGACTCCATTTATGAAAACAGCACCCACAGGAATTGCAACAAGCATAAGGAAAATAGAACTCATCATGAAGATTGTAGCATTATTGAAAAGCAAACTGTCAGCATTTCGCGGCTTCAGGTCTTCTTTTGTAAAGAGTTTTATTGCATCGGCCACGAGCTGCAGGAGCCCGTATTTTCCTACTCTGCAGGGTCCCATCCTGGACTGAATGTCTGCGGAAAGCTTTCGCTCTATCCAGACAGCTCCCATTGCTCCGAGGAAGATAGCTCCCACAAGAGAAAGGCCGACTATTCCGCGGATCCAGGGAAGAAAAGGAACTATAAATTCAGGAAACTCTATTGCCATTTGAATCACCTGTCCGCCTCACTGGTACAGCCGTCCATGCTGCCCGAAATTGCTGCCACATCTGCAACTGTCGTGCCTATGATAAGTGGAGGCAGAGCTTGCAGAGTTGGATAGTAAGGTCCTCTCACTTTTACCCTGTATGGCTTGTCTGAACCATCGGATATCATGTACATCCCCATTTCTCCTCTGGGGTCTTCCACTCTGTGGAATACTTCTCCTGCAGGAACTCTCATTACAGGCGTTCTTCTACCATAGGGAGTGCCTTCAGGGAAGAGCGGACCGCCGGGAAGCTGATCAAGGCACTGTTCAAGGATGTAGATACTTTCCCGGATTTCATTAATCCTTACCTGCACTCTTGCAAAACAGTCTCCTGCGGTTTCAGTACAGACCTTGAAGTCCAGATCTTTGTAAACAAGGTAAGGCTCATTCTTTCTTATGTCGAAAGGAACACCTGTTGCTCGCAGGGCAGGCCCGGAAACCCCCAGGCTCTTTGCAACATCTGCAGTAAGAACACCGACACCTACAGTGCGTTCCCTGTAGATTCTGTCAGTATGAAACATTTCTTCAAAATCGTTAACTGCTTTTTTGAGCTTGTTCAGGACAGGAATGGCTTTTTCTTTAAATCCTGCTGGAAGGTCGTCTCGCACTCCTCCGAACTTCAGATAGCTGTGAGTAACTCTAGCTCCTGTTACCATATCTATCAGGCCGAGGATCTCTTCTCTTTCCCTGATCGTGTACATGAACATGGAAACAAAACCAATAAATTCTCCAAACTCACCCATACCTAGCAGGTGGCTCTGAAGCCTTGTGAGTTCTTCCAGAATTACTCTAATATACTGAGCTCTAGCAGGTGGTTCGATACCTAATAATTTTTCAGCACAGCCCACAAAACATTCTTCGTTTGTAAGAGCTACAAGGTAGCAGATCCTGTCCACGATTGTGATTCCCTGAAGATAGGTCTTGTTCTCCAGGATCTTTTCAATACCTTTGTGGATGAAACCCAGTTCAATCTCAGCACCCATTACTGTTTCTCCTTTTAGCCTCAGGTTGAGCCTGAAGGGTCCGGGCTGCATGGGATGCTGGGGGCCCAGGTGTATGATCATCTCATTTGATTCAAGCTGTTCTTCCATTTTTCGCCCTCACACCAGGTTTCTAGCTGTCGTATTTGGGAAGCCCTTGTAATCTTTCCTGAGAGGCCATTCCCCCATCATATCTTCTGGAAGTACAAGTGCTTTCAGATTAGGATGGTTTTTAAAGAGGATCCCGAAAAGTTCGTAAGTCTCCCTTTCATACCAGTTTGCGTTCCAGTATACGGATACAATGGATTCGATTTCCGGATTATCCCTTGGAAGTACGGCCTTGAGCGTCAGGACCACAGGATGATCGTACGAAGCTATATGATAGACTACCTCCATTTCATTCCTTTTTATATAGTCCACCCCGCAGACTGAGCAGAGGTGATCGAATTGAAGGGAATCTTTCAGGTACTGGCAGACTTCTCTTGCCTTCTCCTTATCCACATATGCTCTGGCGCGGATCTCGGATTCTGTCACTGCTTCGGAAATTGCCTCCGGAAATGTACCGGTTAATGACTCGATAATTTTTCTGACATCCATAATTTTTCCTCGAATAGTCTGAAACTTCCGAAAAACTTCAGTATTCCGTGCCCCGGTCTTTTTTTGCCTTTATTTTTTCTTGCAGCTCCACAAATCCCTGGAGCAGGGCTTCGGGTCTGGGCGGACATCCCGGAATAAACACATCAATCGGGAAGAGCTCATCGATATTCTGCACTGTGCTGTAAGATTCGTAGAAAGGTCCGCCGCTGATTGAACAGTCCCCCATACATATCACCCATTTAGGAGCAGGCATCTGTTCCCAGAGCCTTTTTAAAGAGGGCAGGTATTTCCTTGTCACATAACCACTAATGATCATGACGTCAGCCTGTCTCGGGGAGTTTCTCGGAATGATCCCAAAGCGATCAGTATCGTAATGAGCACAGCCTGTGGCGATCATCTCAACTCCGCAGCAGCCCATTGGCTGGGTCATGAACCAGAGCGAGTTTTTCCTTCCCCAGTTGATCAGATCCTGAGCCTTAGTTTTCTTGAGGAATTTGTGGATCGCACTGGTCGTTGTCGTGATCACGCCGGGGATCTGTTCATCCGGAGTTCCATTTGATGTATTCGTTTTTTTCTCCTTCACTTCACCCATGTAAGGGCCTCCTTCTTCCAGAGATATACATACCCAAAGAGAAGTATGAAAATAAACGCAAACATTTCGATTACCGCGATTGAGGTGATCCCGTGTCCTTTATAAACAGTAGTCCACGGATAAAGGAAGAGCACCTCTACATCAAAGAGAACAAAAGCAATTGCATAAAGATAATACTCAACATTGAACTGAATCCTTGCAGTCCCTGTGGGGACAGAACCCGATTCATATGTCGTGTATTTGCTGGCCGCCTTGCTCCTCGGACTCAGTTGCTTTACCATAAACATTGTCACTGGGGGCATAACAAGTGCCATGACAAGAAAGATTGCAACCGGTATATAGCTATCAATTATTCCAGACATTATATCACCTATCAAAGTGCAGCAATCTGAAATTGCAGCATTACATGACCTGAAATGTGGGTCTTTATATATCCGGACAAAAAAAACTATATCCGACTACCCGACTTTTTTAAAAAAACAATCGGTCCGGACACAGGTCCTTTTAGAAACACCTGCATCCAGAGGTCCTTTTTTCCTGGGAATCAGGACCTTTCTGATGCAGGCTTGACCTCTGGGTTCTGAAAATTTTGTTTTCTTTACCCGATCTTATATAATAAATTGCCAGAAGTACGGGAAAGTTCCTGTCTCCGGCATTTATATTAAATTACCCTGAAATCAGTATAATTAATAATTAAGATTACAAGCCGCTAGGTTAATTCTGCAAATGAGTGAGGGGTTATTTATAGCTATTTGCTAGATAATTAATATTATATAAATATTAAGTCTAAATAATTAAAAATCAGTTTTTAAAATATGAGTCTGTTGAATTAAATAAGGGTGAAAGCTGTGATCTGCTTGCGAAATTATATATACACCATAAATATGTTATTTTCTTTTGATCCCCCCGAAAAGTAATAAAACAATTTGTGGTAAATCCTGTTTTTCTCTGGGAGAACGAATATTTATATATATGGCTTAATTATTTTAACTCCGATAAAAAACCTTTGTGTATGTTATGAATAATAGTGACAGAACCTGAAGATCAAAAGCTCTTGAGGCACTTTCAAAATGAAAATAGTAAGGGACTGAAAATGTCTGGAAGTCTTCTGCATCACACAGGGAACAGATAATACTCCATTTTTCTCTTAAGAGATTCATAGGAACTTAATAGAAAATATTGCAGGTTTGACACAATAATATATTTCATATAGAATACAGAAATTACATCTCAAGATTCCAACTCATAATTCCCGCATTCAAGGCAGAACGAAAAATCAAGCTTCTTAACTTTATCCTGAGAACACAACGGGAGCAACACACTGTACCAATACATTATAATAACTCTTTTCATGATAGAAAAGCTGGTGGAATCGCATGAAGATTAATGATAACTGTGTAGGATGCGGCCAGTGTGCTTCTTTTTGCAACAAAGAAGCAATAGATGTAAAAGGAAAGGCACGAACTACTGCAGCCTGCGTAGAATGTGGAATCTGTGTTCTCTACTGTCCTGTTAAGGCCATAGAGGTGTCTTTGTGAAAGCAATTGTTATTGGTGCAGGTCTCGGTGGACTCTTAAGTGCCGCCAGGCTCTCGCAGGCAGGGTATCAAGTCGATGTTTTTGAGAGGCTTCCCATAACAGGAGGAAGGTTTACAAATCTGAATTATAAAGGATTCCAGGTTTCCAGCGGAGCTTTCCATATACTTCCTCACGGTCCTTCAGGCCCCCTGGCTCAACTTCTCAATGAAGTCCAAGCTGACGTGAAAATCGTGCGTTCAAGTCAGACAGTGGTACGCGTCCCCCTTAAACAAGGTGATCCGGATTACGGGAAAGGCTTTAAGGACATTTCTTTTACTGATTTTGCTACGCTTCTCTCCTACAAAGAACGCCTGAAAATTGCTCTCCTTATAGTGAGCACTAGAAAGAACCGCCCCTCAGGAAGCACTCTTCAGGCCTGGCTCAGGACTCAGTTTAAGGATGAATGGCTTGTGAAATTTGCCGATTCTTTCTGCGGTTGGGCTTTGAGCCTGAGAAGTGACGAAGTTTCCGTTGAAGAAGTTTTCGAGATAATTGAAAACATGTACAGATTCGGTGGTCCCGGTGTTCCTATGGGCGGATGTAAAGGGGTAATCGATTCACTTGAACGTGTTATTGCTGTAAATGGCGGGAAGATTTATACTAAAACCGAAGTCTCCAAAATCCTTGTGGAAAATGGAAGAGCCTCAGGCGTTATCGTCGGTGATAAGACACATGAAGCAAACCTTATTATCAGCAACTTAGGGCATGCTGCCACTGCATCTCTCTGCAGTGAAGTCCTGTCTGGAGACAGATATTCAGGTTACCTCAGAATGCTTGAAACCCTTAAGCCCTCTGCCGGCATAAAGATTTGCCTTGCTGCAGATGAGCCTCTTGTAGGGAATTCCGGAGTCCTGCTAACCCCTTATGCAAAAAGGGTAAATGGGATTGATGAAGTCACGCAGGTTGACCCGAAGCTTGCTCCTCCAGGAAAGCATCTTACAATGTCCCATCAGCACGTAGCCCCTGAGAATGTGAAAAACCTTGATTCTGAAATTGAATTAGGGCTTAAAGACCTTAAAGAGATTTTCCCGGGTAAAAAATACGAAGTTCTGCTCATTCAGTCATATCATGACGACTGGCCTGTAAATAGGACAGCCTCAGGTACGGATCCAGGTAATGAGACTCCAATTCCGGAGCTTTACGTCGTAGGAGACGGAGCCAAAGGAAAAGGAGGTATAGAAGTCGAAGGAGTGGCTCTTGGTGTGGCTGCAACCATGAAGAAAATCTTAGGCTAAATTCAGGAATAAGCAATTCAACAGGTGTTTTATCATTCCACCGGAAAATTTTCATTTCGTGACCTACTCAAAAAACGTTTTCATTCCTGTAACCAATATCTGCAGGAATTACTGCGCTTACTGCGGCTTCAAGCGAGAGCCTGAGCAGCCCGGAGCCAGGCTCATGAGGCCTGAGGAAATCATTCCTGTTCTCGAAAATGGGGTAAAAGCAGGGTGTACAGAAGCTCTTTTTACTTTTGGGGAGTATGCAGAAGAGGTGCCAGGGTACAGGGAGTGGCTCAAGGAGCTTGGGTATTCTTCCACTCTTGAATATCTTCTTTTTCTCTGTGAAACCGCAATCGATATCGGTATCCTTCCTCATACCAATGCCGGAATTATGAGCCGTGCAGAACTTGAAGCCTTGAAGCCCCTGAACGCAAGCATGGGGTTGATGCTTGAGAGTACGGCAATCCTCGATGCCCATAAGGACTGCCCGGGTAAAGTTCCGCAACGCAGGCTGGATACAATTCGGGAAGCAGGAAAACTTCATATTCCATATACTACTGGTCTTCTTGTAGGGATAGGAGAGACTCGAGAGGATAGAATAGAGTCCCTTGAGGCTATTGCAGGTCTTCACAGGGATTACGGGCATATTCAGGAAGTTATTGTCCAGAACTTTGCCCCTAAACCCGGGACAGCCATGGAAAACTTTCCCGAGCCTACAGCAGAAGAGATGACTGACACTATAATCCTTTCCAGGCAAATCCTGCCGTCTGATGTGGCAGTGCAGGTTGCCCCAAACCTTATCGATCCAAAAGCTCTTATTTCAAAAGGGGTGACGGATCTGGGGGGCATATCCCCTCTGACCATAGACTGGATCAACCCTGAGGCCGAGTGGCCTGACATAAAGGACCTGCAGGAGAAGCTGGTGGATATCCCTCTCAGGGAACGCCTGCCAATTTATCCTCAATACGTGAAAAAAAAATGGTACTCTGGCAGGATAGGCGGGCTGATCGAACAGCTCTCTGACAGGGAAGGTTACAGAAAACATCTCTGAAAAGGGTACGCGGAGGAATTAGAAAAATGAACAGCAAAATTCCAGAAGATATCATAGAACGAGCATACCAGGGGAAGAGCACAAAAGAAGATGCGCTCCTTCTCCTGGGGGTACCTCCTTTCGAACTCTTCAGGTTTGCGGACGACCTTCGCGACCTTGCTGTAGGGGATACAGTAACTTACGTAGTTAACAGGAACATAAATTTCACAAGTCGATGTGTAGGAACGTGTGGGTTTTGTGCATTTCGGACAAACACAGGCCATGTCCTGAATATCGACGAAATTATGGAAAAAGTAAGAGAGGCAAAGAAGGCAGAAGCAACTGAAGTCTGCATCCAGGGAGGGTTGCTTCCTGATGTGGGTATCGACTTTTATCAGGGGATTGCAGAAGCCATAAAAGCTGAGTTTCCTGAAATGCATATTCACTCTTTTTCTCCAATGGAAGTATATCATGCTGCCCGTGTCAGCGGAATCACTGTAAAAGAAGCCCTTTTCAGACTCAAGAAAAGCGGACTTGATACAATGCCAGGGACTGCGGCAGAAATTCTTTCTGACAGGGTACGCGAGATTATCTGCCCCTTGAAACTCAAGACAGCTGAGTGGATTGAGGTGGTCAGGCAGGCGCATGCAGCTGGCATTCCTACTACTGCAACCATGATGTATGGGCACGTTGAAACTCTGGAAGAAAGGATAGATCACATGCTAATTATCAGGGAGATCCAGAAAGAGACGGAAGGAATTACGGAATTTGTGCCTCTGCCTTTCATGCCCTACAACAATCCTATAGGGGAAAAAATGATTAGGGAAGGTAGATATGCCACTCCGGGCCTTGAAGACTTAAAAATCTATGCCGTTTCTCGTATTCTCCTCCACGGACATGTGGACAATATTCAGGCAAGCTGGGTGAAGTTAGGGAAAAAACTTGCCCAATTTGCTCTTCACTGTGGGGTTAATGATCTGGGGGGCACCCTTATGGAGGAAAGCATTTCCAGATCAGCAGGAGCTTCTCATGGGGAAAGAATCTCTGTAGAAGAATTGGAATGGATGATCCATGGAGCTGGCAGGATTCCAAAAGAGAGAACTACTCTATACAGGAAAGTGCGTGAGCTGGCTTCGGGAAATCCTGGAAAGATGCCAGGGTTCGGAGTCTCTGACTGAGCGATCTATCGGAGATAATTATAAAATTCATTTAAAACGGGAATGATATAAATGTACATGAAAAAACCGGCGGCTATCCCCCATGATGTCATTGAGAGAGCGCATCAGGGAAAGTTCACCAGAGAAGACGCTCTGCTCCTTCTTGAAGGAAGCCCATTTGACCTTTTTGAACTTGCTGATACACTGCGAGCCCAGGCTGTAGGGGATATTGTAAGCTATGTTACGAACCGGAACATCTATATTACAAACAAGTGCGTCGGAAACTGCGGGTTCTGCGCTTACAGAACCGAGACAGGTTATATCCTGAGTGTTCAGGAAATTCTGGGAAAAGTGTGCGAAGCCAGAAAAGCCGGAGTTGTCGAAGTCTGCATCCAGGGAGGGTATACTCCTGAAGCAGATATGGAATTTTATCTTGAGATTATTGAATCCGTTAAATCTGAGTTTCCTGATATCTGTATCCATGCCCTGTCTCCGATGGAAGTAAACTATGCGGCAGGAATTTCCGGCATGTCTGTAGAAGAAGCCCTCCAAAAACTTAAAAAGAACGGTCTTGATTCTCTCACTGGAACCTCAGCTGAGATTCTTTCAGACAGAGTGAGAAATATTATCTGTCCTGGAAAAATCAATACTCAGCAGTGGATCGATACCATAACTGCGGCACATAAAGCCGGAATATCCACCAATGCAACCATCATGTACGGGCATGTAGAAACAATCGAAGAACGCCTGGACCATGTCTTTACTATAAGGGAAATTCAAAAAAATACTGGTGGTTTTTCGGAACTTATTCCAATGTCTTTTTTGCCTTACAACAACCCTATAGGGGAAAAGATGCTGGCATCCGGAAAGTTCTCCAGCACAGGCCTTGAAGACCTGCAGCTCATAGCTATTTCCCGCATAATTTTACATACCCACATAAACAACATTCAGGCAACCTGGGTCAAGCTCGGAAAAAAACTTGCCCATGTAGCTTTGCAGTGCGGAGCAAACGACCTGGGAGGCACGCTTATGGAAGATCAGATCTCAACAGCTTCAGGAGGAAATAATGGGGAATACGTATCTCCTGCAGAGTTTGAGTGGATGATAAAAGGGGCGGGCAGGATCCCCATGTTGAGGGATACTCTGTACAGGAAAGTAGAGCCCGGATTTCAGGATAGAGAAGGCTCACTTCCAAGGTGTGGAAGAACCGGAGTAGGTAGCAGAGGATAACTATTGACTAAAAGTTTGTGGAATGTTATATCTCAATATTTGCAGGAGTTTAGATGAAAGCCGTAATCCCCTATAAAAAAACCGGTGCAAAATCACGATTGTCTCCAGTCCTTAGCCAGGAGGAAAGGGAAGAATTCGTAGAAATCATGCTTAATCAGGTAATTGACTCCCTTAAAGAAGCTGGAATCGAAAAAATTGAGATTCTCAGCCCTTCGATATATGGTCTTGAGAACATGAAGAGAGCCCAAGTTCTCCTGGACGAAAATGACCTGAATGAGGCTCTTAATAAATATCTGGGGCAGGCCGACGAGCCGGTCCTGATTGCGATGGCTGATCTTCCCCTTCTCTCTCCGGACCATATAAAAGAGATAAGTTCAACAAAAGAAGATGTCTGCATCGTTCCGGGAAAAGGTGGAGGTACAAATGTCTTATTTATTAGGAATCCTTCAAGGTTCAGTGTCAGGTACTATGGTTCAAGTTTTCTGACACACTGCTCGATTGCGGCAGAAGCAGGGCAGAAAGTGGAGGTATACGATTCCTTTCTGGCAGGTACGGATATAGATGAGCCGGAAGATCTCGTGGAACTGCTTATACATGGAAAAGGAGCTTCAAAAAGCTATATCAGCAAAAAGTTCAGACTTGACATTAGCAGAGGAAGGGTAGGGCTGGCTCAAATTTAAATCCCAATAATATGAAATAACAGAATAAACAGAATAAACAGCCTTTCAGCTTAGTAGATTTTCTTCTTTCCTTCATGCCTTTTTTTATTAAAAATTTCGATACTTCACTCCATTTTACAGCCAAAACGTTTATTTGATAACATTCATATTAATCTCTGAACAAAAAATCAAATGATTCATAGATATTTTTAATTCTTAATTCTTAATACATAGGTCATACTTGTTTCCAATCACTAAAAGTAGGAACATTATTTTAAAAAAGGTGAACCTGTGAGATCTTTTACGGATGAAGAAAGAAAGATCATAAAGCAAAAAATAATAGATCAGGGAAAGGACTGCTTTGCCAGATACGGGATTAAGAAAACAGGCATTGATGATCTTACCGATGGTCTGGGAATTGCAACAAGTTCTTTTTACTCCTTTTTTAACAGCAAAGAAGATCTATTTTTACAGATCTTCAAGGAAGAAAGAGAGGCTTTAAGTGGTAGCATACTCGAAAATTCCTTTTTGAAGTATAGAAAGGAACCTGATAAAGCTATAAGGGCTTATCTCAAGTATGTGCTGCAGATTGTAGATAAACATCCTATCTGGAGAAAGGTTTTCATTGAGGGCGAACACCTTGAACTGACAATTAACAGGTTTTCCAGGGACGAAATTAAAAATATTCATAGAGAGAATCTGGCAATAATCCTACCTTTTTTTGAAGAATGGGGTGAAGCTGGATTTCTAATCGACAAACCAACTAAAATACTTGCCGAAACTACCCAGGCGATTCTTTTCCTTATTCACTTCAAGAAAGAAATTGGGGGTGATAATTTTCAGGAAGTTATGGGCATCTTTATTGACATGATGGCAGAGAATCTCGTAAAAAAGAACGCATAGGGCTGCAGGCAGAAGTTCGAAAGAGGAATTCTCTAATTAAACGATAAGAACTTTCTGGAAGTTTATCTAAGGGAAGCATTTTAGTTCTCCTGATTTTTTTTATCAGAGACTTTATATAGTTATATTTGTTTGTCCTTATTTCGAATAGCTGCAGACAAATTCTTAGTAATTCTCAATTTAAAAATAAATGAGTAAAAACTTTTTTCAAGAGATTAAGTATAGAATTTGTTGAGAGATAGTATAAATAATTTGATACTATAGGTGATAGCATTAATAGCCATTCCAGAAAGGAGTCAATATACTAAAAGTGACAGAGGCAACATCAGAAGTAAATTATAATAAATTTATGAAAGGGTGTTTTATAATGAATGCGTCGACCCGGGAAAGCCAATAACTTTAAAGTTAATAAATACAATAATTGTGGAAACTGAGTCGAAATAGTAAATAATATCTGCGAATTAATCTGAATTAAGGCGCTGTCTTCTGCAAAAGAGACTCGCAAAATAAAAGTAGATCCCTGAAGGTCGGAAAAAGATTCATTAACTATAATTTCCGGAAATATTTGCAGTTAAAAAGGGATATTCTGAAACTAAATTATAGTCATCAGTTTAAATAATGCTTCATTGAATTGGCAAGCTTTTCCATACATGTTGCATTGTTTATATGAGAGATTATCTCTGCTGGTTAAAGATCATGATTTACCTTTAAAATTTACAGGTGAGCTGGTGAGCATCAACATAAACAGATACAAATGTGGATACTGTGGTGCCTGTGTGGGAGTCTGCCCAAAGGGAGCACTCGAACTTGTAGAAACCTGGGTTGAAGTAGATGAAAGTACGTGTATAAAATGCGGGATATGTGATCGTATCTGCCCTGTGGGAGCCATTGAGGTAATGAAATGAAGAATAGTTATGACGTTTTAGTTATAGGGGCCGGTCCTGCAGGTTCCATTGCTGCAAAAACCGCAGCCGAAAAAGGGCTTGACGTTCTTTTAATCGAAAAGCGCCAGGAAATAGGTGACCCTGTACGCTGTGCCGAAGGTGTGAATAAAGAATATCTCAAAAAGCATGTGGAAATCGACAAACAGTGGATTTGCGCTGACCTCAAGGGTTCCCGTATTTATGCTCCAGACGGTACAAAGATCGAAATGGCAGAAGAAATAGCTGGCGGGGAAGTCGGCTATGTCCTTGAAAGAAAAGTCTTTGATCGCGCCCTTGCAGAACATGCCGCAAAAGCCGGAGCCGAAGTAAGGGTAAAAACCAGAGCTACTGGTCTTATCATTGAAGATGACTTCGTCAGGGGGGCCAGACTCATGCATCTTGGAAAAGAATATGATGTCCGTGCCAAAATAGTCATAGGCGCTGACGGGGTAGAATCAAAGGTAGGCAGGTGGGCAGGTATTGATACTTCCTTAAAGCCTGTAGATATCGAAACATGTTCCCAGTATCTGGTGGCAGGCGCAGATATAAACCAGGAGCACTGTGAGTTCTATATCGGAAGTGAGATTGCCCCTGGCGGATATATCTGGATCTTTCCTAAAGGCGACGGCAAAGCCAATATAGGTATAGGAATCCTCGGGAGCAAGATGGGCAAATTCAAGCCAAGACCTGTAGATTACCTTAACGCTTTTCTTGAGAAAAAATTTCCTGATGCAAGCATAGTCGAGATGGTTTTCGGAGGAGTTCCGGTCTCAGGCAGCATTGCGAAGACTTCTACTAACGGGCTGATGCTCGTTGGAGATGCTGCACGCCAGTCCGACCCCATCACAGGCGGGGGGATTCTTAACGCCATGGACGCGGGGAAAATAGCAGGAGAAGCTGCTTATGCCGCTATATCCGCAGAAGATGTCTCCCTTGAAAAACTTGGGGAAGTTTATGAAAAGCCCTGGAGGGCAACTACAGGACATGCTATTGATCTGAGCCTTATTGTAAAGAACTGTTTTATTAATCTTACCGATGAGGATTTGAATTCTCTTGCCCATTCCCTTGAGGGAATAAAGTTTGAGAGAATGAGTCTTCTTGACCTTCTACATGCTCTTTTTAAAGCCAATAAGAAACTTCTCTGGGATCTCCGCGTTCTTTTCAAAGACGTTGCAAAAGAAGTTGTTAAGAGTAAAATGTAATCCCTGAAATATCAGACACTTTCTATTTTTTTCTTTTTTTAATCTCTTACTAAAGATAATTGATTTTTTCAGGCAATATAACCTATTTTTTTGAGGAGCTCCAACTCCACTCAAAGTTCTGCGACCACTGAAAATAGTAATGGCACAAAAATCAATTAAATTTCTATATCCGTGTAAACTATGGAAAATAAGGAAATCACGGAAACTACGGAAGAAATAAAAATTTATTTCCCATAAATTAATCTTTTTGGGCGAAGCGTAGCGGAGTGAAAAGGACTGTGGACTTCAGGACGCTTTGACTCTGTAGTTCAAATTATTTGTTCCAGAACTCAGGTGTGAAGAGTAAAATTACAGTGTAAACTTCAAGCCTGCCTATCCACATATTTGCAATCAGAACTAATTTTCCGAGAGGGGGAATAGGGTCAAAACTGCCCATCGGACCCACTACATTCAGGCCGGGCCCTATATTGCCAAGAGTAGCTATGGAGGCAGTAATTGAAGTTACAATATCCATTCCCAAAACTGAGAGAATCAAGGAACTTGAAATGAAGATAAGGAGATATATAACAACAAATGAGACAATAGAGCTGATAATCTCATCAGGTACACTTTTATTGTTGAATTTAACACTTCTTACAGCTCTTGGGTGAAGTACCTTGAAAAGTTCCTCTCTGCTGTGCCTTAGGAGAATAAGGATGCGTACAACTTTAATGCCTCCACCTGTAGAGCCCGCACAAGCTCCAATAAACATGACTATAAGAAGTATCATTTTTGCGGATTCGGACCAGAGATTAAAATCTGTTGTTGCAAACCCCGTACTTGTCATGATTGTAACTACATGAAAGATTGCAAGCCTGAAAGAATCAAAAAGACCTGTGCCAAGATCTCTCCAGAGCAGAAGGGTAAGAAGCCCGCTTGCTGCAAGGGTCAGGACAGTGTAGAAGCGGAATTCATCGTCTTTAAGAAGGAGATTTTTGTCTACGTAGATTGCCCGGTAGTGAAGAGCAAAGTTCGCACCGGCAACGAACGTAAAAAAGGTTATTATAAACTCAACTAGAGGACTTTTAAAAGCTCCAACACTCAGCGCGTAATTTGAAAAGCCTCCGCATGCCATTGTAGCAAAAGTATGATTAAGCGCGTCATAAAGGGAGAGCCCTGCAAGCAGGAGAGCAAGAACCTCCAGAAAAGAGATTACAAAGTAGACCATCCAGAGAATTTTTGCTGTATCTCTTATTCTTGGTTTCAGTTTGTCTTCAGTGGGTCCAGGCGCTTCTGCCCGGAAAAGCTGTCGGCCCGCAACTCCAAGTTTGGGCAGGATGGCAATGAAAAGCACGATAATCCCCATCCCTCCGAGCCAATGCATCAAGCCTCTCCAGAAAAGAATGCTTTTCGGATGGCTCTCGATGTCGGTAAGAATTGTCGAACCTGTGGTAGTAAATGCTGACATGGCTTCGAAAACAGAGTTTAAGGGAGAAATCCCATCCAGCATAAAAGGAATTGCTCCAAAAATGGCAGCTGCAAGCCAGCTAAGGGCAACAATTGCAAATCCCTCCTTTCGCATCCATTCCTCATCGGTTTTATAGGAGAGCAGGAAAAGGCCTGTAAGGGTGGTTATGAAAATAGAAGCAAGAAAAGGCGTTAAACTTTCCCCGTAATAGTATGCAACTCCAAGAGGAACTATCATGAATAGCCCAAGAAGTCTGAGCAGACCGCCAAGCACATACAAAACAACTTTAAAGTTCATGCGGACCCACTGTCTACAGATAATTAGACCATTTCAAATTTTTTTATTTAATTCTTACTTAAAAAGTTTCTCCACAGCCGAAACAGCAGAAGATAGCGCGAAAACGATTACTCTGTCTCCTTCTTGAATTACGAAATCTCCTTTGGGAATGACGACCTCTTCATTGTGAATCACCATGGTAACTATTGCATCTTTAGGAAATTTAACTTTGTTGAGCGGTTTTCCTATAATTTTTGACTTTTCGGAAGTTGTATACTCAATAATTTCGGCCTTTTCGCCTTCAAGAGTGGCAAGGGTCTGTATACCTCTTCCCATTGTAAGCTTGAGCACTTCATTAACAGTTGCTTCCCTTGGACTTACTGCCATATCTATCCCTACCATTTCAAAGAGCGGCACGTAATCCGAGCGGTCAGCCCTTGCGATAACCTTTTTTGCTCCCATTTGTTTTGCTAGAAGAGAACACAGGAGATTTTTTTCATCATTGTCCGTAACCGCGATAACAACGTCCATGTCTTCGATATTTTCTTCTCTTAGAAGGTTAACGTCAGTTCCGTCTCCGTTCAAAATGAGGGCGTTTTCCAACATATCGGCTACTTCTATGCAGCGACTTTTCCGGGACTCGATTATCTTGAGGTCTGCTTTTTCATCTTTATCTATTATTTTGGCCAGATAAATCCCTACAATTCCGCAGCCTATAAGGAGGATTCTGGTCCTGTGTGGTTTCTCATCCCCGAAAAGGCGGACAAGACTTTCCATGGCTTTGGGCTTGCCTACGACTACCATATGATCTTTTGCTTTGACCACATCGTTTCCGTGAGGAATGATGATTTCGTCTTTTCGAAAGATCGCACTGACAATGCAACAGTCATCAAGTTTGAGATCCTGCATCTGTTTTCCCACAATTTTATTTTCAGATCTGATGGCAAATTCCATCATCTGGACTTTTCCTCCTGCAAAAACTTCTGCATCTATTGCAGATGGACTTGATAGTACATCAGCAACTTCAGAGGCAAGTGCAAGTTCCGGGCAGATCATGATATCGACTCCGACCTGAGCTCTAGATGTTACAGGCACATTGATGTAATCGGGGTTGCTGACTCTTGCAATCGTTTTTGTTTCTTTCCAGCCTGTATGGGATCTCACAATGAGTTTTGCAGTCATACAGGCGACAATGTTGACTTCATCAATACCTGTCACAGCAACCAGAATATCTGTATCGTGTAGAATACCGGCAAGAATATCGGCATTTGCCCCATTTCCCTCCATAACCTGCACATCCAGTTCATCTGCCCTCCTTGCAGTTTCTACATCTTTCTCGACAACAATCACGTCGTGTGTGAGGGAAAGAAACTTTGCGATATGATATCCAACTTCGCCTGCTCCTATAACTATTGCTTTCATAAAATTCCCTCGAAAAAAGGCTAATCCTAAATAGATTAATCTGTTTGCTTAAGTAAGCTGTGGAAAAAAGAAAACTTAAATTGGTTTGTTTCAAGAAACCCTCTTTCAGAACTGGATTGATTTATCTAATATTTGTGAAATGTATAAAAAAGAAAAAGACGAAGCTGGGTGAAAAACTTCCAGTGATTTTTACATTATAGGCGTTCAAGTGCAAGAGCCCCAAGGGATGCCATTGTTTCAAATATCTCTTTATTCTCCGGAATTAAAGTCTTTTCAGGTTTGTCAAAGGCAAATGCCATAATGCCAAAAATCATTCTGTGAGACTTGAGGGGGATATAATATCCTCTTCCTGCAGGAAGATTATCTGTTCCGTGACCCGCTATCTGACCGTTTTCGTAAGCCCATTGGGCAATGGCCTTTTCTTTGTCGCTAAGGGGATAGAAAGCATCACCGGCTCCGATCTGGAGTCCTACAGAGCTGGGTATGAGTACTGCAAAGGCGCCTGGTGCAAAATTGTGCATTTGATCGGCGAGCATTTCGAAGACTTCTTGCCGTGTTTTTGCCTCCACAAGTCCGCGGGAAAGGCCTGATGTTGTTTCCACTTCAACTTCGCTTTGCCAGATCTGAGGCAGAAGGTGGCGGAGCCGCGTGGCGAGGCTGCTAATTATAAGGGCGATAGCAGCGTATCCAATAAAAGCGATGAAGTATTCCCAGTCCGTGATAGAAATCGTGTAGTATGGATGGACAAAAAGGATATCAAAGACAAGAATGCTTACAAATGCAGTAAACAGAGCTACTCTTGGCCTGAAAAAGAATGCAGACACCAGGACTGGAAAAACCTGAATAATCAACAAATTTGAAGGTCCTATAATTTCTCTAAGAAGGAGATTGACGCCTGCTACAGCTATTATCAGTATAAGGCTAACCGCATATTCCGCTGTGAAAAATAATGGGAGCCGCCTTTGAAGAGGTATATGCGCCCCGTTTCCTTTTGGCTCGTACAGATGGATATCAATGCCATGCGACTGCCTTATGACTCTGTATACCGGAGAGAGAATAACATCTAGGCCATGGGGTTTTCCCAGCATGATCATGCTGACATTGCTCCGCCGGGCATAGCGGATAATTTCTTCAGCTACATCATTTCCACGGTAACGCACTATCCTCCCTCCCAGTCGTCGGCCTGTTTCAAGAGCCTGATTGAGCCAGGCACGTTCCTGAGAAGATAATGCTCTATCGTCATCGATATCCACTGAAAATACAATCAAGTCGGCATCGAATCTTGCTGCAAGCCTGTATGCAGCTCTGACCATGTGTTCAGCTGTCGGACCTGGACGGATACAGACAAGAAGCCTTTCTGCTGCCGGCCATGGACCCGGGATGGCCCGCGTCCTCATATAGCCTATCATCCTTTTGTCCGTGGACTCAGCCATATATCGCAGAGCAAGTTGTCGGAGTGCAAGGAGGTTTCCGATCCTGAAGAAACTCTGGACTGCGGTTTCAGCCATATCTTTTACATAGACCTTTCCGGCTTTGAGGCGAATATTTAGCTCTTCGGGGGTGATATCGATTAACCGAATCTCATCAGCATCGGAAAAGAAAGTATCTGGCACAATCTCAGAAACCCGGATTCCAATTATCTGGGCAACGGTATCGTTCTGGCTCTCAATGTGCTGAATATTGACAGTCGTATAAACTGATATTCCTGCTTGCAGGAGTTCTTCTACATCCTGATGCCGTTTCACATGCCTGCTGCCCGGGGCATTGGTATGGGCTAGTTCGTCGACCAAAACTATTTGGGGGTGGCGTCGAATGACTGCATCAATATCCAGCTCCTTTAAGGAGAGATTTTGATGTTTTATGGAGGCGGTTGGAATAATCTCAAAATTATCTGCCAATAAGTTGGTCTCAGGTCTATCATGGGTCTCTATGTAGCCAACGACGACATCTTTTCCTTCCCTTTGCCGTTGAAGTGCATCTTGAAGCATTGAATAAGTCTTTCCCACACCTGCGGCGTAGCCAAGGTAAACTGTCAACTTTCCTTCATTCGCTTTTCTCTCATCACGGCGAGCAATGAAGAGTAGGTCTTCGGCTCGTGGCCTGCCTTCCTCTTCACAACGATCATATGCCATAGTTCCTCTTTTATTTCGACTGATTTATCTTGTCAAGTGCCCGGTTGAGCGAAAGCACATTAACGTAAGCTCCGTTGAATGGGGAATCGACAGATTCTGAGAGTACGAGTGCTTTGATTTCTTGTTCCGGGAGGTTTCGTGCCTTTGCCACTATAGGCACCTGTGTCAATGCAGATTCCAGGCTGATGTGAGGATCGAGTCCGCTAGCTGAAGCCATAACCAGATCCGAAGGTATCGGACCGGTAACGCCGGCTTTTCGGAGTACACTCTTTCGGTTGTCGACCAGCTCCAGAAGAACAGGGTTTGTCGGTCCGAGGTTTGACCCTCCGGAAGAAGCTGCATCATACCCGCTGGCTGAAGGCCGACTCTGGAAATATTGAGGTGCAATGAAATTCTGGCCAATGAGTGTTGAGCCAATAACTCTGTTTTCATTATCGACAATAAGGCTTCCATGGGCCTGGTCCGGGAAAAGGAGTCCGGCAATAAGTGTCACTGTTATGGGATAGACGAGCCCTGTGATGATAAACAACACTATGAATAGTAACGTGGCTTTTTTAAGAGATTTCATAGCCATTACCTCCTCAGATATGCAGTAAACCTGCCAGTACCAGATCGATTATCTTGATTCCTATAAACGGAGCTATAACTCCACCAAGGCCAAAGATTGTCAGGTTGTAGGTGAAGAGTTTCGATGCCGGCATAGTCTTGAACTTTACTCCGGCGAGTGCAAGAGGAATCAGCATTGGAATTACCAGTGCATTGAATATAACTGCCGAAAGAATGGCTGACTCCGGGGTTGAAAGGCCCATGATATTCAGTACTTTCAGCTGAGGATAGATGCCTATAAGCGCAGCGGGAATAATTGCAAAGTACTTGGCGATATCATTGGCAATAGAGAAGGTTGTCAGAGCTCCTCGGGTCATCAGGATTTGCTTGCCTATCTCGACAATGTCCAGCAGTTTTGTCGGATCGCTGTCCAGGTCAATTATGTTTGCAGCTTCCCTTGCAGGTTGTGTACCGTTATTCATTGCCACGGCTACATCGGCCTGGGCAAGAGCAGGAGCATCATTTGTCCCGTCCCCTGTCATGGCTACCATGTATCCCTCATTCTGGTATTCCTTGATCATCCTGAGTTTGTCGTCAGGCCTTGCTTCTGCCAGGTAATCATCTACTCCGGCTTCTGCTGCAATAGTGGCTGCAGTGAGATGATTGTCCCCCGTAATCATAATCGTCTTTATCCCTATCTGACGCAGGTCTGCAAACCTTTCCCGAATGCCTGTTTTCAAGATATCTTTGAGGAATATCACACCTAGAGTCACTTCATTGCGAGCAACTACAAGTGGTGTACCGCCTGCAGATGCGACTCCATCTACTTTTGCTTTCAGATCCGATGGAATGGCGCCTCCGCGTTCCAGAACGGCTTTAGTTATTGCATCGTAAGCACCCTTCAGGTAGGTTATTTCTCCGCACTGTGCACCACTGACCCTGGTGGCGGCTGAGAATGGCATAAAAGTTACATTCTCAGGCGAAAACGAAGTCTCCCCTGTCTTTTCATTGATGAGGGCGATGATGCTTTTGCCTTCCGGAGTCTCGTCTGAGAAAGATGAGAACAGAGAGGCTTCCATCAGGTCTTCATGGGACTGGCTACCTACTGGCAAAAACTCAGTTGCCTGTCGGTTGCCTAAAGTGATAGTGCCAGTTTTGTCCAGCAGCAGAACATTTACATCGCCTGCAGCCTCGATTGCTCTTCCAGAAAGAGCTATGACATTCAACTGAAAGAGACGATCCATTCCGGCTATTCCGATTGCAGGAAGCAGGGCGGCAATGGTTGTAGGGGCTAAACAGACAAAAAGTGCAATCAGAACTGTAAGGCTGGCAGGAGATCCCATCCCGCTTGATGCGGCGCTGTATGCAGAAACCGAGTACGTGCTTACCACAACCGCAAGGAATACGCCTGTAAGCGAAAGGAGCAGGATATCTAGAGCTATTTCGTTAGGAGTCTTCCGTCGCTCTGCGCCTTCCACCATGGAGATCATCCGGTCCAGAAAGCTCTGGCCGGGTTCAGTGGTGATTCTGACGATTACCTCATTGGCGATAACAGTCGTTCCTCCGGTTACAGCACTTCGGTCACCACCTGATTCACGTACCACTGGTGCTGACTCTCCGGTAATTGCGGCTTCGTTGACTAATGCAGCTCCTTTCACCACTTCTCCATCTCCGGGGATTATTTCATTTGTCTTTATGAGGACAAGGTCACCTTGTCGGAGATCGGCGGAAGAAACCTCTGTGAAAGAAGCATCAAATGATTCTGCTGAGAGCTTTCGGGCAGGAAAGCTGGTTTTTGATTGGCGAAGGGATGCTGCCCTGGCTTTTCCACGTCCTTCGGATAGAGATTCTGCAAAGTTGGAAAAAAGCACAGTCATCCACAGCCAGAGAGAGACAAAGCCTGTGAAGAAAGAGGATTTGGCGGTAGCAGAGAAAATGCCGATGAGAAAACTCAGGGTGGTCATGATTCCTCCGATTTCCACCAGCAGCATAACAGGATTTCCTTTCTGCTTACGCAAGTCCAGTTTTAGCAATGAAGAGAGGAGTGCTTCACGGATAAGTTTCGGCTCAAAAGCGCCTAATCGGGGATATCGCTTCCGTGACATGGTTTTAGTTTCCTCCTATCATAGTCAGGTATTCGGCGATAGGTCCCATAGCAAAGAGCGGGAAGAATGTGAGAGCACCTATAATCAGGATCACCATAATTGTCCAGATAGAAAATGTAAAGGTAGCAGTGGGAAGAGTTCCTGAGCTGGGTGGAACTTTTTTCTTCTGTGCAAGCGATCCTGCCATGGCAAGCATTGAGACTGCAGGGACAAACCTACCTATTGCCATTGCAAGGGCACCTGTGAGTGTGTAGAAGGCACCTGTTGCATCAAATCCGGCAAAGGCGCTGCCGTTGTTGTTAGCCATAGATGCAAAGGCGTAGATAAGTTCCGAGAGCCCATGTGGGCCCGGATTCTTCATTGCCTCTGCAACATTTGGCAGAATAAGTGCGATGCTTGAAAGCAGAAGAACAAGGACTCCAGGAACCAAAACGGTAATTACAGCCGCTCTCATCTCCAATATCTCTATTTTTTTTCCAAGGTATTCAGGGGTTCTTCCGATCATCAGTCCTGCAATGAAGACTGCAAGCACCACAAATCCGATCATGGTGTAGAACCCCGATCCCACTCCCCCAAAGGCGACCTCGCCGAGAAGAATCATGAACATAGTCACCAGCCCGCCGAGTGGAGTGAGTGAATCATGCATGGAGTTAACTGCCCCACACGAAGTTGCCGTGGTGGATGTGGCAAAGAGTGACGAGCCCAGAAGTCCGAATCTGACATCCTTTCCTTCCATGGATATCCCGGAAACACCGAGTTCTTTTACCATTGGGTTGCCTGCCATTTCTGTAGTATAGAGTGCACAAAAACCACACAGGAATAATAGTAGCATAACAGTGTAGATAGCCCATCCCTGTCGCATGTTACCTATCATCCTTCCAAAGACCAGAGGCAGGGTTATGGGTATAAGGAGAATAAGGAAAATTTCTATCAGGTTAGTCAAAGGTGTCGGATTTTCATAGGGGTGTGCAGAGTTTGCATTGAAAAATCCTCCTCCATTGGTACCGAGTTCTTTTATTGCTTCCTGAGAGGCTACTGGTCCCATTGCAATTGTCTGTTGCCCTGCAGAAGAACCGTACCCTGTGGCCTGGACATACGGATCCAGGTTCTGTATGACTCCCTGGGAAGCTAGCAGGAGGGCAAAAATGAAAGCTATCGGCAGAAGAATGTAAAGTGTACAGCGAGTCATATCCACCCAAAAGTTGCCTATCCTGTCGGTAGAATGGCGGGTGATTCCCCGCATCACTGCAATCGCTATGCAGATACCTGTAGCTGAGGAGAGAAAGTTCTGGACTGTAAAACCGGCCATCTGAGTAAGATAGCTTGCAGTCGTTTCACCGCTGTAAACCTGCCAGTTTGTGTTGGTGACAAAACTGATAGCAGTGTTGAGTGCAACATGAAGATCAAAAGCCCCGAAATTTTGTGGGTTGAAAGGAAGAAAACCTTGCAGAAGAAGAAGTATGAAGATAATTACAAAACCTATTCCATTGAAGATGAGCATATCCCGGGCGTAGCCCTTCCACCCATCTTCCTTATCAGGGTCTGTCTCGATTAATCCGTAAATCGCCTTTTCGATATGACCCGGAATGCCTCTGGATATATCTCCGGAAAATACACGGACGAAGAAATTGCTGAAAGGTAATGCCACCCCGGTAACAATGACCAAAAAGAGGATGAGCATTAAACCCTCCACGGTTATATCTTGTGTTATCATTTTAGTTCACATCTGTTGTGTTAGTTTGAAACGAGGCTCTCTTTTCACACAGATAACGAATGAAAAACGTAAGGTGAATGGAATATAAATATCTTGTTCCTCATCACATAGCGAAATTTCTGGAAAAAATATCTCAATTTTCAAAGAGTCCATATGAATAAATTTTATATATGCAAGGAAAATTATGGAATTTTTTGGCTCTCTGAAATATATCGAATACTATAAGGGAGGTAAGGTTAAAGATCAAACGTAAAAGAATTTGTCTTCTTGCAAAAAAACTCAAATTCAAAAAACTCAAAAATCAAGGAATCTTTTAAGTTTTCAGGAGTTACGTAGCTCGCTTTAAATCCTTTTTTATCTCTAAAAGCAAAGCTGTCATGGAAACTAACTTTTAAAAAAATACGAAAATGATCGGCCGGAGAATCGGAATTATGTCTCAGAAGTAATACCACAAAGAGTTAAAGTGCAGCTAAAAGCTGCTTTTAACTTTCAAATGCATCCAATACTTTCTCAAAAATTCCCTTGCTTTTCTTGGGTTTCTCTTTAGATTTTTCATTACTGTCTTTTCCGTCTCCTTCGGGCTTTTTGCCGCCGCTCAGGTATTCAAACTGACGGAGCAGCTCTTTTTGTTCTTGATTAAGCTTTGTGGGAGTTTTTATTATAACCCTTATGAGCTGGTCACCTTTTCTGTGTCCATGAAGGTATTGAATTCCTTTTTCTTTAAGCCTGAATACCGAATGAGTCTGAGTTCCGGCAGGGATATTCATTTTGACTTTGCCGTAGAGAGTATCAACCATCACATCCGCTCCAAGCGCAGCCTGGGTGAATGAAATTGAAAGCTCGGTAATTACATCGTAGTCGACGCGTTTGAAATACTTATGCTCCATCACATGAAGAACAACATATAGGTCTCCAGGGGATGCACCTGGTTCTCCTGAATCGCCTTCTCCATTGAGCCTCAGGCTCATACCTGAATCTGCTCCCGCAGGAACGTTTATTTTTATCTTGCTCCTGTTTCTAATTCTGCCCGCTCCATTACAGACAGAACATGGAGACTCAATAATCTGGCCTCTCCCGTGACAGGTATTGCAGGTGGTGGTGCTCACAAACTGCATCCCCATTCCAGAGCGAGTGGTACGGACCTGCCCTGTGCCGCCGCATGTAGGGCATCTTTTGGGGCTTGTTCCCTCTTTAGCTCCGGTTCCGGAACACTTTGAGCATCTTTCAGTCCTCTGGATATCAATGTCTTTCTGGACTCCAAAAGCTGCCTCCTCAAAGGTTATGTAAAGGTCGTACTGGAGATCGGATCCTCGTCTCGGTCCCATGGGACCTCTTCTGCCTCCTCCTCCTCCGAAAAACATTTCGAAAATGTCTCCGAAACCGCTGAAATCTGCACCCCGGAATATATCCTCTGCGCTGTATTGCCCATCTATTCCGGCATGTCCGAAGCGATCGTACTGAGCCCTTTTCTCAGTATCTGAAAGAACTGCATAAGCTTCGGATATTTCCTTGAATTTCTCCTCAGCTTCAGCTTCTTTGTTCCTATCAGGATGGTACTGAAGTGCAAGTTTCCTATACGTTTTCTTTATATCCTCGGCTGAGGCTTCTTTGGACAATCCGAGAATTTCGTAGTAATCACGTGTTGTGGCCATCAGGATTCCCTGTAGTTTTAAAAAAGATTAAAGAACCGGAGCCTGCAGGCAGGTTTCCGGCAAGGCCTGAGAATCTCCAGGCCTGTTTTACTACATTAATTCTTCTTTATTTACTTACTCTTTTCGTCGTCGACTACTTCGTAATCAGCATCAACGACTGTATCATCAGGGCCTTTTGCATCCGCGTTTCCTGCTCCGCCGGCGGCCTGTTGAGCCTGTTCCTGTGCTTTCTGGTACATTGCCGTGGAAATTGGGTACACGGCTTCCTGAAGAGCCTCTGTCTTTGCCTTTATATCGTCGCTGTCCTTGCCTTCAAGGGCTTTCTTAAGATCTTCGATTGCGGCATTTACTTTTGACTTCTGGTCTTCTGTGGCTATATCCCCAGCTTCCTTCACAGTCTTTTCCGAAGCATTGATAAGGGCTTCGGCATTGTTTCTGTTTTCGACTTCTTCCTTGCGCTTCTTGTCTTCTTCGGCATGCAATTCCGCGTCTTTGACCATGCGCTCGATTTCAGCATCCGAGAGCCCACCAGGCTTCTGGATAGAAATGGACTGCTTCTTTCCAGTTCCAAGGTCCTTTGCACTCACGTGAAGGATCCCGTTTGCATCGATATCAAAGGTGACTTCAACCTGAGGGATGCCTCTTGGTGCCGGTGGAATGCCGTCAAGGGTGAAGCGGCCAAGAGTCTTGTTTTCGGAAGCAATTCCCCTTTCTCCCTGAAGGACATGAATCTCTACAGAGGGCTGGTTGTCAGCTGCAGTTGAGAAGACCTGACTCTTCTTGGTGGGAATTGTTGTGTTTCTCTGGATCAACGGAGTCGCTATGCCTCCGAGAGTTTCGATTCCGAGAGTAAGAGGGGTAACGTCAAGAAGCAGAACATCTTTGACTTCGCCACCAAGCACACCGGCCTGGATGGCTGCTCCTACTGCAACGGCTTCATCAGGGTTGATGTTTTTATAAGGTTTCTTGCCTGTAAAATTCTCCACAAGCTCAACTACCGCAGGCATCCTTGTAGCGCCCCCGACGAGGATAACTTTGTCGAGATCGTTTGGAGTAAGCTTTGCATCGCTGAGGGCCTGGCGCATCGAGACAAGAGTTTTTTCAAGGAGATCCTCTGTCATTTTCTGGAACTGAGCTCTGGTCAGGTCAATATCAAGGTGCTTTGGTTCCCCATCCGAGCTTACTGTAAGGAAGGGAAGGTTGACATTGGTGCTGGCAACTCCGGAGAGTTCTATCTTGGCTTTCTCTGCGGCATCGGTTAAGCGCTGGAGCACTGACTTGTCTTTTGAAAGGTCAATTCCTTCGATTTTCCTGAATTCTGCAAGCAGGTGGTTTACTATTCGCTGGTCGAAGTCGTCTCCTCCAAGATGGGTATCCCCGCTTGTGGACTTTACTTCAAATACTCCGCCCCCCAGTTCGAGAATGGAAACGTCGAAAGTTCCGCCGCCCAGATCATAGACAAGAATTGTTTGTTCAATATCTCCTTTGTCGAGGCCGTAAGCAAGGGATGCGGAAGTCGGCTCATTGATAATTCTCAGGACTTCAAGACCTGCAATTGACCCCGCGTCCTTTGTGGCCTGTCTCTGGGAATCATTGAAATATGCAGGAACGGTGATTACAGCCTGCTTTATTTCCTCTCCCAGATAAGCTTCTGCATCTGATTTAAGCTTCTGGAGAATCATTGCGGAAATTTCCTGCGGCTTATATTGTTTTCCATGCAGGGTTACTCTGTAATTGGCGTCTCCCATATGCCTTTTGATGGAATATACAGTGTTTTCAGGATTTGAGACTGCCTGTCTCTTTGCTACCTGACCTACAAGTTTCTCCCCTTTCTTGGAAAATCCTACTACAGAAGGAGTTGTCCTGGCGCCTTCGGCGTTAGGGATCACGACAGCTTCCCCACCTTCCATTATTGCCATGCATGAGTTAGTAGTACCAAGGTCAATACCCAGTATTTTTGCCATGTTATATCCTCACTAGATTACCTGGTTAGATCATTTAATTGAATTGTTAAACAGTTAAGTTAACCTAAGTAAATTCTTTAACTTATTTTTCTGTTTTAATGAATATGATTTTTGTGTTAATTTAAGTGTAGTAAACTTAACTTTTTGTTTGAAACAAAGGCTTAAAATATGGCCTTTTTTCCCCCAAAGTACTTCATTAAAGAACTTTATTTAGTTTTCAGTAAGAATTTTATTAATTCTTTCCGGATTTTTTGTTTCCTTCATTCTCTGCTTCATCAGGGCATCTGGCCACTGAGACCATAGCTGGCCTGATAACTTTTGAGTTTAGAGCATATCCGGGCTTGTAAACTTCTACTACAGTATTGTCCGGGACTTCTGAGGTCTCTATATGTTGAACCGCCTCGTGCTTGTGAGGGTCAAATTCACTGGTTTTTTCGCACTCGATCCTCTCCAGCCCGTACTTTTCAAGGATTGAAAAAAACTGCTTTGAAAGCTGTTCTATTCCACTTATAATCGGGACCATATCCTCTGCAGTCCTTGCAGATTTCAGGGCACGATCGAAATTGTCTGTTACTTCTACAAAGTCAAGAAGTACCTGTTCAATTGCAGATTTTCGATTTTCTTCCATCTGGCGGGCGGTCCGTTTTCTGAAATTGTCAAAATCTGCTGCAAGCCTGATAAGCTGGTCCTTGAGAATTTCATTTTCCTTCTGGCAGGCATCTTCAATGCTTTTTTCAGCCCCTAAATTTACAGAGGCCTGTTCGGGGTCTTTTCCTGATTCATTGGCCTTTTCTGCCGAAGGGTCAGAATTCCGGGATCCAGAACTTTCAGCCCCAGTCTGGGTATCTTCTTCTAAATCTGTATTTTCTTCTTTATTGAATATCTTCATTAATCGATCCCCATTAAATAATTCTAACGGTTACGCTCGTCCTGTTCTGTGATTGTTTGTAATTCTATAAATACTTTTCTGACTATCTGAGTACATATGTTTGCAGGACAAAATAGAAAAAGAAAAATCAGTAAAAGTGGTTTTGAAGTTTATGGGAGAGTGCTTTGAGCATTACAACGCTCACAATCATAGAAGCCGCGACTGCAGAAAGTACCTGATCCCATCCAATGGCTGAGATTCCTCCTCCTAAAGCAAACTGCACGCCTCCTACAAGAGACACAAACACAAAGCAAAGCCCAAAACCTGCAAGAGCCCCTCCAACGAGGGAACTGAGAGTGTTAAGTCCATGCTTTTCGTAAAAAACCATTCCTGCAATAAACATCACTGCGAAGATCAAAAGTACGAGTGCAGAAGGCAGTGGACTTGATTTTGTTAAAAAAATATCAAAGAGTCCAAGCCCCATGTCAACAATGAATACCCCCATGAAAACTGCTAGAGAGAGGGTTTTAACAAAGGGGTTCTCAAATACCGACTGAGAATTAGGATTTTTGTTGTTAATAGTACCAGGCACCTTTATGTTTGCAATGTATAACTTTCAAAGTATAAACTATATGAATTATATAAACTTTTACTTATACATTCATTTCATTTTTCTTATATTCATTTCTTTTTTCTTATATTCATCTCTTTTTTCTTTGGTTTTTAATTATCTCCTGTTCCCTTTGCTTTTTGCTTTTATTCTCACAGGACAAAAAGTAATATATAAATTCCCGTTTTTTCCTTTCCAATGAAAATCCTGATTGCAGAATTCGCTGTCGGTACAGACATTGAGCCTTCTCTGATCCCTGAGGGGGCAGTTATGCTAAAAACCCTTTCAGAAAGCTTTGTTCGTCTGGGGCACGAAGTATATTATCCATCTGCAGGAACTAAAATCTGTGCAGGTACGGCCCTTAACTCCACGGCTGAAAGTTTCGGGCAGATAATTGAAAGAAAAGCTCAGGACTGTGATGCTGGGCTGGTTATTGCTCCTGACTGGATGCTTTCCGACCTGAATAAGCTCCTTGAAGAAAATACCGTAAATCTTGGATGTTCGCCAGAATCGTCAGCATGTTGTGCGGATAAACTTCTGTGCACAGAAATCCTGAAAAAAGCCGGAATTAAAGCTCCTCAAATCTCTAAAAAGCCTGAAAAAGGTAAAAAGTATGTCACAAAACCCAGATTTGGCTGTGGAGCAGAGGCAACATATCTTGTCACAGAGTTTGAAAATAACAACGAATTCATTGCAAGTGAATATATTGAAGGAGAGCACCTCAGTGTAAGCCTCATTGCAGGAGATAAACCGCTCCCCCTCACAGTTAATCGTCAGTTTATAGAGTTTGGCCGGAAAGAAGGTGAAACTGGAGAATCTGAGAAAAAAACATCTGTTTCTGGTATAAAATATAATGGCAGCATGACTCCTTACAGGACTCTCAGGAGGGAAGAACTCTACGAAACTGCAATCTCCACAGTGAAATGCCTTAACTGTTTTGGATATGTGGGCGTAGATATCGTACTTTCTGACTTCCCCTATGTAGTGGATGTAAATCCCAGACCTACTGCCTCACTTTTTGGGATCAGCCGGGTTATGCGGGAGGAAATAGGAGACCTCCTTTTGAAGAATAAATTCGGAGGGCTTCCCGACTCTGTATGTGTCGAGGGAGAATACTGTTTCTCGAAGGATTCACTGAGAGAAATTTTCGGATGCTAAAAATCCCGGAAATTAAAGACTAAGCAGAAAAGTAAGGACTAAGCAGAAAAGTAAGGACTAAGCAGAAAAGCTAAAAAATGCTGGAGAAAGGATCAAGATGAATTCAAAGGTTATAGGACTTGATATTGGAGGAGCCAATACTAAGCTTGCCTCCTCTGACGGGGCTCTTGTGGAACTGCATTACCTGCCTCTCTGGAAAAACACCCGGCTTCCGGAAGTTTTAAAGGAAATAGCACAGAAATTGCAGCCTGAAAAAGTTGCCGTTGTTATGACTGGAGAACTCGCAGACTGTTTTGAAAACAAAGAGCAGGGCATCTATTTTATAAAGGAGGCTGTTGATTTAGCATTTAGCTCTTCAAAAGTCTCATATGTAAATAACATGGGCAGGTTTCAGAGAGGAACTGATAGTCTAAGAGAACTTGCAGCTGCTAATTGGGCGGCTTCAGCCAGGCTGGTAGGAACAGAGATCGGCGATTGCATTTTTGTGGACGTAGGCAGTACCACAAGCGACATCATTCCAATCGTTTCTGGAGAGCACAAGGCCGGAATGACTGATTTCGAACGTCTTAGCAGAAGCGAACTCGTGTATGCAGGCACACTCAGGACAAACCTTTCTGTTCTTCTTGATAAGGTACAGCTTGAAAACGGCTTGTGCAGGACCTCTTCAGAGCTTTTTGCAACAACTGCCGACGCTTATCTTTTGCTTGGAAAAATCGACGAAGACATGTATACCTGTGAAACTGCTGACGGAGCAGGCAGAAGTAAAATAGACGCAATGCGCAGGATTGCCAGACTGGTCTGCGCAGACCTTTCCGAAATCAAAGAAGAAGAATTGCTTGAAATCGCGTGTCAGGTGAAGAAGAAACAGGTTTCTACCCTCGTTGAAGCGATTTCTGAAGTTGCGAACAGAAATGGGCTTAACAGAATAGTTGCAGCAGGCCTTGGGGAGTTTTTAATACAAGAAGCCGCTGAAATACTTGGATTCGAATTCATTTCGGTTTCCTGCCATTGGGGGGAAAAAATTTCAAAGGTTTTTCCGGCATACGCTGCTGCCCGAATGCTGGACGTATGAATTTCCAGATTTCTGGTCTGTGAAAAGGGCCGTGAAAAAATTTATGAATTAAAAAATCTGATAGGAAAATTATGAGAGTGGTCATCAAAATAGGGGGAAGTCTCATCAAGGAAGCTCCTGGACTTGTGGACAGGCTGGTTAAGGAATTTGGCTCCGAAAATCCGAATCCTGTTGATGAAGGGCAAGCATCCGGGAGACTGCCATTTTCTGTTCTCATTGTACCCGGGGGAGGAATTTTTGCTGACGCCATAAGGGCAGCTGACGAAGAGTTTTCTCTCGGTGCTGATGCAGCCCACTGGATGGCTGTACTTGGGATGGAGCAGTATGCCTGTTACCTTCTGGATAAAAGCAGTGCTGTGGCTACAGACTCAATTGCAAATCTTCCACATGGGGTTTCTATCCTTTTTCCTTATAGACTCATCAAAACAGAAGATCTTCTCCCCCATTCATGGGATGTGACTTCTGACACTATTGCAGCCTGGGTTGCAACGCAGATAGGAGCATTATTTGTGAAGGTTACAGATGTAGATGGAATATTCAGGGAGGGAGAATTGATCAGAGAAGTTTCTGCTACAAGTTTTACAGGAAGCTTCTCAAGCTGTATAGACCGTGCTTTGCCTCAGTTTCTTCTGAAAAACAGAATGGAGTGCTTAATTGTAAATGGAAAATATCCCGAAAGAGTGGTTCAGGCAGTGTACGGGAAACCTGTGCCTGGTACGTCTGTAAAGGGGAATATTTAAATCGTATATCGTATATGACTAGGGGGGAAGCAAAGCGTATTCAAAAAGCATTATTTAAATTCAGATTATTATATCTGCTAATGTTAATAATGGTGCCAGGAAAGCAGAAAACTGATGCTTAAGAAAGGTGCCTGATTCACTTGTAACTCTTACAAATTTGCTACTAAAATAACTTTTGAGGAGATAAAAATGTCATCACAGAAAGTTGAATACTGTACTTCATGTGGAATTCGCCTTGTGGAAAAAGGCTATGTAAAGTTTCCCTGCCCGCAGTGCGGATCAGAGGTAGGAAGATGTTCAAGCTGCAGACAGCAAGGTAATGTATACACTTGCCCCAAGTGCGGATACAAGGCTCCCTGATTTTCAGGCAAAGTCCCAAAACAATATGAAATCTTCAGTGTGGACCAGAACAAAACTTGATCAAGAGGATCAGATAAAAGGATAAGAGGAATACAATGGGCGAAGTTGCAGCAAAAATGAAAATCATGCCGGAAAGCGTTGAGACTGATCTTGCAGAGCTGAAAAAGAATCTCAAAGGTGTAATTCCTGCAGGAACTGACCTTCACGGAGATATCATCGAAGAGCCTATAGCTTTCGGATTAAAAGCCCTTATTGTTACGTTAATCGTTAACGATGAAGAGGGCGGAACTGAAGCCGTAGAAGAAGCCTTCGCAAAAGTTCCGGGCGTTGAGAACGTCAAGATTCTGGAACTCTACCGAATCTAAGGAGAAAAAGAGAACCGGACAATTTGTCCGGGAAAAATATCTTTTTACATTCTCCTTTCTTTAAAAGGGCTCGTAGATCAGGGGAAGATCGTTACGTTCGCAACGTAAAGGCCGCGGGTTCAAATCCCGCCGAGTCCACTACAAAATCTTAAAGTTGTCGGCTCTTTTATTTGTTTTTTGTTGATTCCAGCTGCTAGAGAACTATTTCTTGAGAGTAAGATCTAAAAGATGTAATCCAATTGATATTAACCTCAAGAGTTAGTAATCTTAAGAACTACTTTGTATGTTTTATTTGTAACTATATGGGCAAGTTTTCAAGATTTTATATCTTATTTAATTCTATTGATTTCGTTTCTCACTTGAAATATGATTTATAACTGTGTAAAAATAGCAAACCAATTTATACAATTAACTCTTTTTAAAAACTAGTGTGGTTTGTCCCACACTAGAATAACCCCCTCAGATGGCCAGAGGAAGGTAAAACAACCTCTGACCATATTATAACCCCAGTTTTTCTCTTTATTAATCTCTTAGCAAAGAATTACTTTCTTTGATTCTTCCGGTAACAATGCTGATTTTTCCTTCTGAACAATTTTCCTATTCTATGTAATTTAATTCTTATTGTTTCAACAAACGCTGCAAAAGAAGCAGATTCTGATGAAACCTTGTAAAATCACGAACCACATCATATACTTTTTAAATAGTAGGTGCATAGTGAACCAATGTATATATTTTTAAGCTATAAAATCCAAAAAGCATCGGACTAAAGGGGATAGATAGCGGAAAAATGGGAATCTCCGCAAAAAGCTATTTTTAACCTGAGTTTCGCGCAAAATACTGAGTCCATTCTCGTACAACTGGCAAGGTATGTAAATTGAGAAGAATGGGGGACTGGAACTTATTAAATGCGATGGTTTGCTCGAGATCGAGGAAAAGATAGGGGAAATAGATAACAAAAAGCTGCTAGATAGGTTTATTTTGAAGAACCCTAATCCTGTCTTGACAGTAGGAATAGATGGTACAGTCCACTACGTTAACGGGGCAGCTGGCGCTCTTCTAGAATACTGGGGCGTAAAAAAAGGAGAAAAGATTCCCCAGTCATTAAGGCACAGTATAAAAAGTGCCGTCTCACAGGAAAACTCGAAAAATCTTGAAATCAAGGTAGGAAAAACAACATACTCTATGGTACTTTGTCCCTTACCTGGGGAGGATTGTGTAAATCTTCAGGGATTTGACATAAGTTACCGTGTCCTGGCTGAAGAAAAACTTCGTATGAGGGAAAAACAATACCTTTCCCTTAGCAATCTTGGCAGACTATCTATTAGATGCAAAGATTTTCAGGCGATTCTGGAAGAAAGTGCTAGGCTTATTGCTCAGGGTCTCGGTACAGAGTTTTCCACAATTGCAGAACTCATGCCTGATGAGAATTTTATTGTAAGGGCTGGATATGGGTGGAAAAAGAGACTCTCGGGCAATACCATTGTAAGAGGAAGAGAGCATTCTCAGGCAGGATATACGCTCCTTTTGGGAAAGCCCGTTATCCTGGAAGATATTGAGACTGAAACCCGTTTCAAATGTACTGAGTTTCTCAAGGATCACGGAGTAATTAGTGGAACAACAGTCCTTATAGGCAACACTAATAATCTTTTTGGGGTAATGGGAGTTTATTGTACAGGAAAGAGAGAATTTACTGTGGATGATATATATTTCCTGGACTCTGCCGCTTTTTTGCTGTCTGAGATAATAGAACGTTTTCAGGCGGAGGTAAAGCTCCAGGTTCATCAGAAAGAGCTGGAACAGCTTGTTGAAAAAAGGACTCTGGAATATGCGGAAGCAAATGAGAGACTTGCGCAGGAAGTAACGGAAAGAAGAAACATTGAAAAAACCCTCCGGAATAATCTGAAGTTTCTTGAAACTCTTTTGAATACAATACCTGCACCTGTTCTCTATAAGGACAATGAAGGCAGGCATCTTGGCTGTAATGATATTTTATCCAGGCAGATTATGGGGCTGGAAAAGGAAAAGATTGTCGGAAAGACACTTCCTGAAATTTACAGGTATCCTTCATCCAAAATTCCCCTCGAAATCCATAAAGAGGATCTGGAATTACTACAGAGAGGCGGAAGCGACAACTGCGAAAAAAAGATATTATGCGCTGATGGGATAATAAGGGATTTTCTTGTTAACAGGGCTACTTTTTCTGATGAGGCGGGAATAACTCAAAACATGGTTGCTGTACTTCTTGATGTAACGAAGCTCAGGCAAGTTGAAAAAAAATTTCAGAATAACGTGCAGTTTTTGAAAACATTACTTGATAGTATTCCAAGTCCTGTATTTCAGAGAGATATAAACGATATATATGTGAATTGCAACGAAAATTTTGCCAGGCAGATCATGGGACTTCCTAAAGAAATGCTTATCGGTGGCTCTTTCCAGGAATTCCAGAAAAGAGTCCCAAGAGAACTTGTAGAAATGTATCAGAAACATGATAGGAAGCTAATTGAGAAGGGAGGAAGCCACTATTACGAAACGAAAGTTGTTTGTGCCGATGGCATACAAAGAGATTTCCTTGTTCACAAAGCTACTTACCAGGACAGTTTCGGAGAAGTGGCTGGAGTAGTTGGTGTAATGCTGGACATCACGCAGCATAAAATAGCTGAGAAAACTGTTCGAAAAAGTGAGGAAAAGTATAGGGTTGCTGCTGAACAAACAGGGCAGCTCATCTATGATTACGATGCAAAAAATCACCTTAGCTCCTGGGCAGGAGCAATTGAGGAACTCACAGGATATAGCTTTGAAGAGTTCCAGGGCTTTACCCCTGAAGTCTGGGCTAATAACGTTTATCCGGAAGATTGGGAAAAAGCTGTAAAAGCTCATGAAAGTTGCATGAAAAATGGGGAAAAATACTTTGAAGAATACAGATTCAGAAGAAAGGATGGAAGCTATTTTTATGTAGAAGATAGCGGAGTTTACCTAAAAGACGAAAATGAAGATACATACAGGGTTCTTGGAGTAATAAAAAACATTACTGAGAGAAAAAAAGCGACTGAAAGCATTCGGAAAAGTGAAGAAAAATACCGAATCGCTGCTGAACAAACAGGGCAGATTGTGTACGACTATGATCCAAGGACAAAAAAAGTGGACTGGGCGGGAGCTATTTCAGAGCTTACCGGCTACAGTTATGATGAGTTCCAGGAAATCAATCCTGACATCTGGATAGAGCATATTCACCCTGATGATCGTGAAAGAGTAATCGAGGCAGTTAATCTCCTCTTTGAGAAAGGAGAGAAATTAAGGGAAGAGTTCAGGTTTAGAACAAAGGATGGAAACTACATTCATGTAGAGGATAGGGGAGTTTTGCTCAGGGGTGAGAAAGGGGACGCATACAGAGTACTTGGGGTAATGAAAGATATTACAGGGACAAAACTGGCTTCGGAAAAATTGAAGGAAAGCGAAAAGCTTTACCGGTCGTTTATGAAAAATTTTAGGGGCATTGCTTTCCAGATGGAATTGGATTTCACCCCTATTCTTGTGGATGGAAATGTGGAGGAAATTACAGGTTACACACGAGATGATTTTATGTCCGGGAAAGTAGGCTGGTATCAGATTGTTTTCCCAAACGATCTGAATATATTTTTTGAAAGTAGGGGTGCACTCATAAATGACCCGCTGCTTCTTATAGAACAAGAATACCGGATAAAACATAGGGATGGAACATTAAGATTTATCCGTGAGCTTATCCAGAATGTGTCCGATTCTACAGGTAAAAAGCGAATCCTGCAGGGAGCAATCTATGACATAACCAGGCAAAAAGAAGCAGAAGAGTCTCTTAAAAAAGTAGAAGAAATCCGTAAAAAAGAGATCCACCATCGTATTAAGAATAACCTCCAGGTCATTTCCAGTCTCCTGGAACTCCAGGCCGAAAAGTTTAATGAAAAAGAAGTTCTGGAGGCTTTCCGCGAGAGCCAGAATCGAGTTGCCACCATGGCCATAATCCATGAAGAACTTTACCGATCAAAAAACAATGAAACTCTTGATTTTTCGGTGTATCTTCAAAAACTGACTGTAGATCTGCTTCGCTCATATACTGTCAGAGAAGGTGATATCAGCATGCTTCTGGATCTCGATGAAACTTTTCTGGGGATGGACACGGCAGTTCCTCTCGGAATAATTATTAACGAGCTTGTATCCAATTCTCTAAAACATGCATTTCCTCCGGGAAGAAAGGGGGAAATCCGAATAAAACTCTGCAGAACTGAAGAGAGTATGAAGAATAAAACTATAAGTAATATCATCAATAATATTGGTTCTAAGAGCTCAGTTGACAAAAGTAATCAATATCAACTGGAAGTTTCGGATAATGGGTTGGGTTTTCCGGAAAATATTGATTTCAGGAATACTAGCTCTCTGGGCCTTCAACTCGTCAATATTCTTGTTGAGCAGCTGGACGGTACAATTGAACTTGAAAACGGGGCAGAGACCGTTTTTAAAATATTATTTAAGGAAAACGATTAATTATCCGGAAACTTATATCCAATATCAAAGGGGAGATACAATGAAAAAAGCAAAAATTCTGGTTGTTGAAGACCAGAATATTGTGGCTCTTAATATCAGAAATAAGTTGAAAAATCTTGGTTACACTGTTCCGGGCACTGCCTCTACTGGAGAGGAAGCCATAAGAAAAGCAGAGTTGACAAATGCAGACCTTGTTTTGATGGACATTATGCTAAAAGGGGATATGGATGGAATTGAAGCTGCACGTGAAATTAAAACCAGGCTCCGAATTCCCGTACTTTATCTGACTGCATATACTGATGATGAGACTCTTGAGAGGGCAAAGACAACAGAGCCTGCAGGATATATCTCAAAACCTTTTAAAGAAGAAGACTTACACAGCAATATCGAAATGGCTCTCCATAAACATAGAGTCGAAAAAAAAGAAAGCTAAAGTGCAAGCGAATGATAATATTGTCTCATAATAATGCAATTGAGTCCGGACTATTGATCTTCCGTGTAAAATAATTATAAATTAGAACCGAGAGAAGGAACTGAAATCCTTCTCAGAGTTTTATAATTTTTACGGCTTTTAAAGCGCTTGAAACCATATTTTCTATATCTATTTTTTTTTCTTCAAGCATGATCAGGTCGTAATTTGCCCCAATTTCTGGATGTTCCGGGACGGCAGCACAGGTGCCTGCCGGTTGACTGGATATATCATAGGTTCCAATTTTTCGGGCAATATCCATGATTTCAGTTTTGTCAAATGCAATCAAAGGATGATAGATAGGGATAGCAAGCTGATATATTTCGGCGTGCATGTTTGCAGCAGTCTGGGAAGCTACCTGTCCAAGGGAAGAGCCGGTGACAATTCCACTTGCTTTTTCCTTTTTCATAACCTCGTAGGCCTCTCTGTACATCATGCGCTTGCAAAGGAGACAGGTGTTTTTTCGATTGCATGAAGTGATAAAGGATTGGAGATTCGGTCCATGGGGAATCTCATAAGTCGTAAACTGATGTCCCGGAGCCCATTTTTGAAGTTGTCGAATACAGTCAAACGCACGCTCTCTTGCTGCATTCTCTGAATAAGGGGAATTATCGCAATATACCGGAATGATCATAACTCCGCGTTTCATCATGAGCCATGCCGCGACCGGAGAGTCAAGCCCACCTGACATTAAAACTACCATGCTGCCCTGCGTGCCAAGGGGAAGCCCTCCAACCCCTTTGAATTTTTCCAGGTAAATATAGGCCAGTTTTTGCCGTATTTCCACAAATATTTCTTTATCCGGAGAACTCAGATCCACTCTGGGGTGTTTTCCTTCTTTCTCCAGCGCGTTCCAAACCGCATCTCCACAGGTTTTACCTACATCCGCTGAAGAAAAAGGGTGATTTCCACTTCTTCTTGCCCTTATAGCAAAAGACTCACCCTCCCTGATTAAACCCTGTGCCAGAGAGGCGCATATCTCGGCAGCATTCTCAAGGCTGGGCTCTGCCATTAACGCAGGAGACGTCGAGACAATTCCAAAAACATCAGCTGCTGCTTCGGCTGCGCGAAGGTCAGTGCTTTCAATGAATATTCTGCCCCATTCCCGCCGTATCTGGGAATATGAAATTCCTCTCAAATCCAGCATCGCTGCAATGTTTTTGACAAGAATTTTCTCATACCAATTTCTAACTCCTGGACTTTTAAGGGCAAGTTCACCATAGCGGACTATAACTACATCTGTGGATACTCCTTTATTGGGGTGGAAGGAGCCGGAACCAGGGCTCTCTTCATTTCCTGTATGGTTTTTTTGTGTATTCCTGCTGTCTTTTTGGGTATGAACTTCAGGTTCAAGCTTCGCTTCAATATTATTGGATCTGCCTGTCATGGATAATAATGGTAAAGGCGGCATGGGGTTTAAAGCTTTCAGGAAAAGGAATTTTTGCCCCTGAAAAGCCCAAAAATATAGAAAATACGGCAACCTCATAAACAAAAGTAAATGCGGGTCGATGTATATTTCTTATCGAGTTGTTCAAACTTATTCTTCTGTGCATATCTTTTTTTAGAGAATAACAGTTACAAGGTGGCATCTGTCATGATTATTAATTATAAATATTTCTCAACTGTAATAATATATTTGGGAAAACTATATAAATCAGAAAATATATTATATTCTTTGATAATGTGCAGTGTACACAATATCAAAGACACTTGGTAAGACTGGGTGAAATTGCCCACATCGGAACGACGCAAGTATAATTAAGACAACCACGCCAGGGGTGGAGTACCAATGGAGACTCTTAAAGAGCTTGCAGGAAAATCTATAGTAGCGCTGGTTACCACTTTCAGCTTGCTACTGATACTATTTCCTGTGGGCTGGATAATTCTGTTCGGGCTCGTTATTGGAGAGCTAAGCGACAAAAGATCCGTAGAAGCGAGAATCCTTGGGGTAGACATTGAAGTCTAAAATCCCGAGAGAAAAGGCATGGTGTCAGAAACCAACAAGGGAGTCCACAGGACTTCTGGCCAACATTCGCACCACCCTCTTGTAATCTGAGAACTGGTTTCAAGCGGGTGTCGGAAATAAACAAGGTAACAGCAGTTCCAATTAAAAATCCGGCTACCTGTCATATCATGAGGCAGATCTGAAAGGAATCTGGACAAAAGAGAGAAGCTGTTTCTGGTAACATTCGGGCAACCCACTTTATTTTATTGTAAATTTATTTTTGTTTATTCTGTTTTTACCACTTATCTTATTTTTATTTCCATTATGTTTTGCATCTTTATTGTCTGCCAAGCCTATCCTAAACTTTCGTTAATTAACTCAAAGGCAGTTTTTATATAAACTAACTTCTATTTTTTCGGTGAATGACTCTCTCAATATGCCATATTATGCGCTTAAATTTAAGCACATCACTCTTCTATCCGGATTTTAGAATCGACATCTATTGAATTCAAAGATTTGTAAAACTTCTTATATGCGCTTATAATTTTGGAACTAAGAATATAAGAAATAAGTCACGCAAAAGAAAGAGGTTTATAATCTGTAAAATACGACAAAGGTCTAGTATTTTGTCTTACTTTTCTTAAAAATAGACCAATATGCACCTCAAGGTGCATACTGGAAAATACTTTTTATTCTCAAGCTCATCCCTAAATCTTAGGCTTCATCGGGCTCCGGAATATACAAGTCTTCATAATCTTCTGTTTCGTTTTGTCCCTGATTCAAATCGTAAGTCTGGTTCTCGGTTTCGTTTTGACTCTCATCAGGCTCGGGGATATACCAGTACCCGCTATCTTCGTTTCCCCTGTCTTCGTTGGATTCTGGGTTATACTCGGAACTATTGTTTTCCTGAGTCTCATAAGACTCTCCGTCAGTTTCTATCTGCTGGGAAACGTTTGTCATATTCAGGTTCAGGTTTTCCGATATATTTTCTTCTCCCCCATACCATCTAGCAGGCAGAGGATAATCCAGTGTGCCTCTATATGTCTCAGGAATGAAGAATTTAGTTCCTCTATTTTGCAGAGCTTCTTCAAAGCCAGGGTCTCCTTCATCGAGTTTTGCCTTACACACAGAAGCCTGGTCTACTTCCTTTATCCTGTAGAGGGCAAACCGCTTATTATAAAGGGCAGAAGGTGAGTTGGGGTTGATTGTGAGAGCCCCATCATAGCATGTGATTGATTCATTAACTTCCCCCATGACGTTATAGATATACCCTTTGTTATACCATGCTGTTATACAGTCAGACTTAAGCTGTATCACTTTATCGAAACAGTCAAGGGCAGCTTCATTACTGCTTATTGTGAAATATGCACATCCTTTGAAGTACCATGCTGCAGCATTGTTCGGGGCATATTCCAGGGCTTTGTTATAGCAATCAATAGCTTCCTGATATCTCTCCATTTTGGAGAGAGCAAAGCCTTTGTTATTCAGAGCATCGATATTTGCCGGATCCAGCTCGAGAATCTTGTCATAACAGTCTATTGCTGCCTTAAAATCTCCCATTTGTTCCAGAGCCTTTCCCTGCCTGTAAATTATCTCTCTGTTACCCGGAGAAATTTTAAGCATCCTTTCATAACTTGCAGCAGCTTCCTCATATCGGCCGAGCACCTCAAACAAAGATGCCTTTTCAGCCAGGACCTGCGAATTCTCAGGCTGGAGTTCAAGGATTTTATCGTAGTCAGCCAGCGCTTCTTCGGATTTTTGGGATTTCGCTAGAGCAAGAGCTCGGCTTTTCAATGCCTTAACATTTTCTGGCTCAGAGTTAAGGAGAGTGCTATAGCAGGAGACTGCTTCATCATACCTGTCAAGGGTTGAAAGGGCCAGACCTTTTCCAAAGAGAGCTTCCGAGTCACTGGCATTAAGAGCAAGCACCTGATCATAGTAACCAATTGCCTCCTCTGATCTTCCAAGGTCGCTTACAGCCGAGGCTATCCCATACCAGGCAGTACTTGACTGAGGGTCCAGATCAAGGGCTTTTTTATAACATTCTAGAGCTTCTTCACCCTTTCCCAATCTGTCAAGTATCGAGCCCTTTTCATACCAGGCTTCACTGCGTGCAGGATTAATCGTTAGAGCCATATCATAGGAGGCAAGGGCATCCTCGTACATTCCAAGTTTACTACACATCGAAGCTTTCCCATACCATGCTGCATCGTAACCAAATTTTGGACCAAAGGAATTCAGATCTTCAGATGCGTCTGAATTATCTCCTGAGTTAGCATATTCATAGTTCAGAAGATAAGGCCAAAAAACTCCTGAAAGTGCCTGGGTGGGGTTGACTTCTGAGCTGTTATTTTTATTTATATCTGGCCTGTCCACTGGAGACTCTGTTGACATAAGCTCCATGTTTCTATTCAACTTAAAACGAGCAGTAGAATCTGCAGGATTGTTCAGGAGAGTCTGGTTGTAGCATTCTGAAGCTTCTTCGTGCCTCCCAAGTTGGTCAAGGACAAGACCCTTATTGTACCAGGTTTCGGCACTGTCGGGGGCAACAATAAGAACTCTGTCGTAACAATCTAGAGAGTCTTCATATTCACCAAGTTTTGCCAGAGCAAAGGCTCTCCCGTTCCAGGCAAGTGTGTAGTTCTCGTCAATGGCAAGGGCTTCATCATAACTTTTTACTGCACCCTTGTAATCATTAATTTTTGAAGAGGCAACTCCTTTCTTGTACCATACCTTAGCATACTCAGAATTCAGCTTCAGAGCTTTGTCATAACATTCAGCAGCCTCTGCATACCTGCCGAGCCTGTCGAGATCCATACTTTTCATATACCAGACAACGGCATGTTCAGGCTCTGTTTTAAGAACCTCGTCATAAGATTCAATTGCAGACTCGTAATTTTCAAGCTTATCAAATGTCAGCCCTTTATCGTACCAGATCTTAACTTCAGGAGACTTAAACTCAGGTGTTTCGGGGTAAGTGAGGAGTGTGGAATCGTAAGCAGTCAATTTCTCTAGCAGGGTACTTCCCATTTCTTCTAATTCTATTCCTGAATCCGGGTTAAGGGCTTTGTCGTAGCAGACTATTGCTGCATCGTAATTTCCGGTTTTATTAAGCAAGCAGCCTTTACTATACCAGATTTCGGAGTTATCAGGGCTGTAGTTAAGAACCTGATCGTAGCACTGGAGGGCTTCTTCGTCTCTTCCAAGTTTTTCAAGACATACACCTTTTCTCTGTAGAGCATTAAGGTTTTCAGGCTCTGAAATGAGAACAAACTCGTAGCATTTCAGAGCTTCCTGATACATTTCAATGCTTTGAAGGTCTACAGCTTTATTATACCAGGCATCTATCATGTCAGAATTAAAAGAGATTGCCTTATCATAACATGCTATTGCAGCTTCCCTTTCTGAATACTTATCTAAAATAACGCCTTTTTGGTACCAGAGTTCATAATCGTCAGGAGTGATGTTAAGAGCTCTGTCAAAACATTTCATTGCTTCTTTATGTTGCTCAAGTTTGGCATAAGCCAGCCCTTTCATATGTAGAGCACTGGAAGAATTGAAATTCAAGGCAATAGAGTTCTCATAAGAAGTCAAAGTTTCCTGGCTCTGGTTAAGTTGCTCAGAGGCGAGGGCTTTTCGGAACCATACTGCGGAAAGATAGCTGTCTGCAGCGATGCTTTTGTCATAATAATTTATAGCTTCAACATATTTCTTTAGATCATAAAGCTCATTACCTTTATCATACCAATTCTCTGAAGAAACTGCAAAGGTTTCAAGAGCTTTATTATAAGAGTCAATTGCCTCTTCCGTTTTCCCTAATTCTGCCAGAGAACACCCTTTTCCATACCATGCCAGTGATGAATTGGAGTCAATAGTAAGTGCATTGTTATAGCAGCTTATAGAAAGCTCATATTCTCTCAGAGAATGCAATGAATCTCCTTTATCTATCAGGCCTTCTACAGAAACAGGTTCCTGTGCCAGTACCTCACCAAGAGTAGGTCTAATTGCAGTCCCATTATTTCCCATTACCAATTCCTGGCTAGCAACAGCTCCTGCCACAGGTAACAAACCTGAAAAGAAATATAACATAAAAGCAAGGAGAATGAAATAATTACCAATCAAATTAGTTTTTTTAATTGAGCTCATTAAATACCCCGATTTATTCTAATGAGTTCTGATTGACGTTTTTTATAATCACTTTGTCAATATAATTTACAGTCATTATATGCTAGTATCTTTCTTACCCCGTAAATTCAAACAACCAGAGGATAATAATATTTACAAGATAAATTCTTTTTGCTCCCATTGTAGATAATTTACTCAATTTGAAATCGGTTTTTCCCCAGATATTCTCATGTGATTTTAGGGGGCATCCTCCATATATAATTTATGCAGTTTATCACTAATTATCAGGTTTTCTACTATAATAGCATCATAGTATATTATTGTTATATATTTAAAAATTAATCGTAAGATAAATCTATTAAAATAAAATATAAATTTATTAATGTCGATGCGATTTCTAAAGGTTGGGGGGTATTATACAAGTTGGAAGCAAGAAATCTTAAATTTTCAATTATACACAAAGTATTATACATCGAAATTCTTATTGCAGAAGCATGCAGAAAGAAGATCTGGATTTTTTCCGAAAATGGTTGTTGGATTATGTATCTCAGTTCTCTTCTCCAGACTCTTTTATTCAGGATAACATTAATCTGAAATTCGGGCATACAGAAAGAGTTTGTGAAAATATCCTTCTACTTGCAAAAACGGAAAAAATGAAGGATAAGGGCTGCAGGCTCGCCGAAACAATAGCTCTATTTCATGACCTGGGCCGCTTTGAGCAGTTCATGAAGTATAAAACATTCAAGGACTCAGAATCAGAAAATCATGCTCTTCTCGGCGTAAAAATTCTGAAAAAAACAGGAGTTTTATCCCGTCTTTCTCTTAAAGAGAATGATATTATCTTAAAAGCTGTGGAATATCATAATCTTATAGAAATTCCCGGATGTGCTGGCTCTAAAGAACTGCTTTTTTACTCAAAACTAATCCGGGATGCAGACAAACTGGATATCCTTAAGCTTATATGCGAAGATTATAAAGAAGAGGAAAAATGCAGGAATAGGGCTCTTGATTTCAATCTTCCTGAAACCCCGGGGTGTTCTGAATCCATAGTTAAGGATGTCCTGAATGGCAGGATGGCTAAAATGGAGGATGTCAGAAACCAGAATGATGTGAAGCTCCTTCGCCTGAGCTGGATTTTTGATATTAATTTTCCGGCGACTTTTACCATCCTTAAAAAGCACAAATACCTGGATACAATTATTTCCTCCATGAAAGAAGCAGAAGAAGTGCATATCATAGAGGAATATATTGAAAGCTGTCTGAATGCAGCTGCGATAAATTACAGCAACAGACTCAATAGGCCTTAATGAATAATTTTGAACAAGAACTATTCAGGATAAAATGAATAAAATGACAGAAGAAACAAAGGAAAAGAAAACAGATTAAACATCAGAAGTTTGAATCCGAATTTTTCTGGAGAATGGATCGTAGCTATTCCGAGTCCCATAGCCAGTCTGAAGCCAGGAAATCGTCTGGAGAATAGGATTCACTCCATATATTTTCTGCGAGATTCACTGCCCAGACTGCGCCGATAATCTGAACGAACCTGATTTCTTGACTGCTCTTCAATCATTGATTCCAGAGAATCTTTTTTCATCTCTTTTTGTTCACATAGAGTCTTTTCTTCAGTCACATCTAGATCATCCTTTATTCTTCTACTTAAGGTCCTATCGATTGCCCTGAGTCCGGAAGGCTGTTCAATGAATTCAACTTCGATGCCAGGAAGTTTGCGCAGCCTGGAGCATAATTCTTCCATGCCAGGGTTTTCTGTGGCATAATGAGTAGCGTCTATCAGGCAGAGATCTTCGTAATTGCGGAGAATATCATGCTTTAGTTCGGAAGATACGAATGCATCAGCTTTATTTGCCCTGGCAATTTCAAGAAACTCCTCTCTAAAACCACTGCCTCCAAAGATCATTACCCTTCTGATCTCTTTCTCTCCTGCATACATTACAGGAGTCTGCAAACACTCTGAGACGTGAGTTGCCAGTTCAGATGAAGAGCATGGTTCGATTTCCCCTATCCTGCCTATTTCTAATATTTCAATATTCTTGAGTCCTATCCTTGCCGCAAGAACATCATTTATTCCTCCGTCAGCCCTGTCATAATTTGTGTGCATGCTGTAAAGAGATATTCCATTTTCAAGGGCAAGCTTGAGAGAAGCCGCCAGAGGTTTTGAAATTTTGTTTATCGGATGGAAGATGAGGGTATGATGAGTAATCAGCAGATCTGCTCTCATTTCTGCGGCTTTCTTAAGGATATAAGAGTTAGCATCCAGGGCAACTACGATCCTTTTTATCTCTCTCTCCAGGTCGAGAATTACCCCTATCCTGCCTTCGTCAAAGTCATCAGCGAGTTCAGGTGGCGCAATTTCTTCGAGAATTTCTACAATTTTTACAAGTTCCATGGGAAAAACCTCTGGCATCCGGAAGAAACTATTTCTTTCCTAAATTTAAAACCAAGATAAGATTTTATAACATTTAATTGCAGCCCTGAATTAACTGCATCTCTGAGAAAAAAGCCCAGTAGCTGCACCTCAAGAACGAACCTTTCTCTTTGTTTTATGGTGAAAGGCTGTCATCATTACGTGTCTTCATCCTTATAAGGGCAGATAAAGGACACACAATTTTCTGGAATTAATATGTCATAAGTTGTATATTTATTGTGTAAATCAGGGCAGATAAAGAACACATAGTCTTCTGGAGATTTAAATTCTAAATTCTAAATTCTAAATTTATTATGTGTCTATCCATACAGTACAAAAAATTAAAATATCTTCATACAAGATACTTTGTAGAGTTATGTAAAAAATATCTAAACAGATTTCTATGAATTATTCGAAAACCTATGAGTTCAGATTTATAAATTGAGTTTAAATTTTCTCAATAAAGTAACTCTAAATCACTATACTTCGAATCAATAATCCCAAATATTCTTGTCAGATGCCAAGTTCTAAGCTATATATTATGTAAAATTTGCTGGAAAAAACAACATATTAAATGAAGAAAATATTCCTTTAAGGATCAATTATTTTCTTTTAATTCATATTTTATGAATCTAAATATTAAATAAGTTTTAATTCTCACAGAAGCACAAAACGCATGCTTCCAGTGCGCAGATCCAGTATGAAAGTGTCGAATTCAAGGAAGGTAACTATGGTTAGAAAGATTGCACTGATTGCATTACTTGCTGTTTTCATCATCTCGATCCTTTCAATAACTGCCCTTGCGGCAGATGATGTGGAGTGGGTAGAAAAACAGAGTGGAGTAAAACTGTATTGGGGAGATTCCGCAACAGTGGAGGACTATGTAATTAAAGCAGAAGATTTTAGCGATGATATGGTGTTTGTTTCCATTTCAAAGGATGGAAAAACACTGAAGACCTCTCCTCTGTCTGTAGGAATGGATATTGTATGTGATGACAGGATCAAGGTTTGTGCCCAGAACGTGGATCCAAATTACGAAACTATTACTAAGGAAGGAAAGGAATTCAAGACAAAAAATCGGAACCCTTATGCTGAACTGAATATTTCTGTCAGAGGAGAACCGACTTTTGATATACAGGTCGAAACCGATAAAGATACATACGACTCTAAATCTACAGGAGACAGCAGAATAGATGTATCAATAACTGTCAAAAATAATGGGGAGGCAGAGGCGAAAGATGTTGTATTGACTGTCGACACAGCCGGGATGGAATTCCTTAACGGAAAACCTGAATACACATATTCAAAGATTCCTAAAGAGAAAACACTTGAACCTATCAACATTACACTGGAGACGCCCGCTCCATGGGAAGACACAGAATATAATATAACCGGAAAAATTAAGTGTGTGGATTTAAAGAACAACAAGTCTGAATATTCAGGCTCCAAAACTATAAAAATAGAGAAAAAATGGAATCTTGTTGTTTCAAAGACCTTTCCGAATGATTGTCATATGGGAGATTCCGCACATGTTTCAGTCACTGTGAGAAACAGAGGGCTATGCGACATAGATGATATTGTACTTAACGATTCGTTTGTTTCCGGAATGCGCCTTAAAGAAAATATAACACTCAATAAGACACTTTCTCTAAAATCCGGAGAAATGGCTGAAAAGGTATTTGAGTACACTCTCGTTCCGGAAACTCCGGGGGAATTTACATTTCCGTCATCAATAGCTATTTTTACTCTGCCCAACGGAGAGAGTGAAGAAGTAAGCTCCAATAGTTCGGGAACCTTTAAAATTTACGGGCCGAATATCACAGTTACAAAAACGGTTGATAAGCAGCAGTTAAATCCCGGGGAGGAGCTGAATGTGACGGTTACGGCACAGAACTCTGGAAACGTTAATGCAAATGTAACTGTAACCGACGCCATTCCTTCAGAAGCTAGACTCATAAGCGGAGAAACAAGTTTCAGTCAGGTCCTTGCAAGCGGGGGCGGTTTAAAGACCTTCACTTACGTCTTGCAGATAAACTCGGAAGGAAAAATCCAGCTGCCTGCCTGCAAAGCAAGTTTCATTGACCTTGATAAATATTCAGGAGAGGTCACTTCCGAGGCTCCCGTTGTTTATGTAGGAATTCCAATTCCCCTTGAAGGAAACAGCACGCAACCGGAAGGGATAATGGGATCTAACCAGGAAAAAAATGAATCAACCCCGGAGAAAAATGAATCCTCCGGACTGGTGCAGGTAGGCGGTAAGGAAGAAGATTCCGGGAATGTTCCAGGATTTGTCTTCTTCCCGGCTTTTGTTGGACTTCTGGCTGTTGCATGTCTACTTGGAAAGAGAAGAGCCTGAAAAATGCTATAAGGACTATTCTGGATGCTTCTCGGCTTCCGGGCATCCAACCCACATTTTTTAGCATTTTAAATAATTGAATTAATCCTCGCTTATTACTTTTTTATTAATTTTGTAACTATTCAGGTAGCCTTTCAAAGGCTACAATTTTTCTCGTATCGAGGAAAAATTGCATATAAATTGAATCCTATTTCTTTTTGTTATTATGCTTACACGTGAAGAGATTCTTGCTTTGTGTGCTTCAAACCCTGAAGTTATTGCTTACATTATGAGTCTTGAGTCTCAAATTAAAGAACTCACTGAAAGATTGATAGCCTTAGAATCTCGTTTAAATCAAAACAGTCGTAACAGCAGTAGACCTCCTTCTACTGATTATTTTGTCAAAGAGAAACCTAATCCCAAGAGTCTCCGTAAAAAGAGTGGCAAAAAAGCTGGTGGTCAAGATGGTCATCTTGGAACAACTCTTGAAATGACTGATGATCCTGAGTAGGTAATTGAACATTCTTTGAGTTGCTGCAAAGAATGTGGTCATACTCTTGAGAATGTTGAGATTAAAGCTTATGAGAGAAGACAGGTTTTTGATATTCCTCCTGTAAATCTAATTGTTACAGAACATAAAAGTCAGATAAAGACCTGTCCTTGTTGTGGAAAGTTGAATAAAGCTGTTTTTCCCGAATCAGTGAAATATCCGGTTCAGTATGGCCCTAATATTTTAGCTTCAGCTATTTACTGTAAAAATTACCAGTTTATCCCATATGAAAGGATTTCTGAGTTTTTTAATGACATTATGGGGATAAAAATCTGTCCTGCTACGATAATTAGAGCAGAAAGAGAATGTTTTCAGAATTTAGAGGAATTTGAAAGCATTATTAGAGAGGAGTTATTAGCCTCTCCTGTAGTCAATTTTGATGAAACTGGAATGAAGATTGAAGGAAAAAGACACTGGCTTCATGTAGCTTCTACTGACAAATGTACCTGTTATTTTGCTCATCCAAAAAGAGGATCAGAAGCAATTGATGCTATGGGAATTCTTCCCGAGTTTAATGGAGTAGCAGTTCACGATGGATGGAAACCTTACAACGTTTATAATTGTGATCACGCTCTCTGTAACGCTCATTTACAGAGAGAACTTACTGGAATTGAGGAGAATTATAAACAACAGTGGGCTAAAGAAATGAATGAACTGCTGACTGAAATGAAAAAGTATACTGATGAGTGTAAAGAGCAGGTCAAAGAACTGGATTTTGAGCCCATTAAAGCGTTGGAAGAAAGGTTCAATGCTGTAGTCATGAAAGGAATTGAAGAAAATCCACCTTCTCTAAATCCTGAAAAGAAAGGAAAAAGAGGTGCAAGTCCAAAAACCAAAGCAAGGAATCTACTGGACAGGTTTATAGAACACAAGGAAAAGATAATGAGATTCCTTACAGATTTGAAAGTTCCATTTGAGAATAATCAGGCGGAAAGAGACATCAGGATGATGAAACTCCAGCAGAAAATATCAGGAACTTTTAGAACAACACAGGGAGCGCAAGCTTTCTGCAGAATTAGAGCGTATATTTCGACAATCAGAAAGAATGGGTTGCCTGTTTTAGAGGGTATTCTAGCGGCGCTCAAGGGAGTGCCGTTAACTATACCCTAATAGTTACTTAATTTTTTTATTTTTTTGCCTTCTATTTCCTGTTGGGTCTCAAACAAAAAAATGATGCAAGCTTCTTTTAAGCTTAAAGCCTCATTACAACGTCACAGGAAAGGAACTATAGTTCTCAACAAAAAGGAAACAAAATATGAAAGAATCCCAGAATCGGCTCAACGAGAAAACCCTGATCCTTACCCATGGAGATTCGGATGGGATTTGCTCGGGTGCAATTGCAAAAACAGCTTATCCGGATGCTTATGTATATTTCACAAGTCCAGTAAGCCTTCTTGAAAAATTAAACCTTATTGAAGATGTGGAGACCCTTATTATCTGCGATATTGCAATTGATGAAAGGTACTGTTCCGAAATCTACTCTGTGCTCAATGAATTTGCGAAAAAGTGCACCCTTTACTACATTGATCACCATCCGCTTCCGGAAAACTGCAGAAAAGAAGACTGGTTTTACCATGATATTGAAGCCTGCTCTTCCGAGCTGACCTACAGAGTATTTGAGGATCGCCTGAGCAGGGATATGAGGAGGGTTGCAATATACGGATCTATCGGAGATTTCTGTGACAACACGCCATACGTAAAAAATTGGGTTAAAGACTGGGACAAAAGAAGCCTCTATTTCCAGGCCGGAACTCTGATTCAGGCAATCATTCACAAAGGTAAAGAACACGAATTTAAAAGAGACCTGCTTGAACCTCTCTCAAACGATACCATCCCTTCAAATATTCCTGGCCTTCTCGAACTTGCCAGGGAGGCTGCGCTCAACGAAGAAAAAATTCGGCTCTTTGTTAAAGAAAACGTGGAAACTCTGAGGAACAGCGCGTATATTGTAAATACGAATAACTCTATTTCAAAGGCAGCGATCTATGCAGCTTCCTACGGTCAGAGGGAAGTGGGAATTGCAGCCGAGTACCGCGAGAGAAAAGGTGCTTATGACCTGAGTGTCCGTTCCCGGGGAAAGGTTGACGTAAACCGTCTCCTTCGTTCGGTTGCCCCTAAATTCGGGGGGAGTGGAGGAGGGCATCCCCTTGCAGCAGGAGCGCGTATCCCTGAAAATTCCCTTGAGGCTTTCCTCAGGGATTTTGATGCTGAACTTGGGGAAGCAAATGAGGTAAAACACAATGGAAACCAGTAAGACTGTAGCAGACAACTGTATAAATCTTGAGATTCTTTTTGTAGGACGTTCAAACGTAGGCAAGTCCTCCCTGCTCAGGGAGCTCTTCGGGGCAAAAGTAAGGGTTGGAAGGCGTCCAGGCGTTACCCTGCGTCCCAGACACGCCCAGGCCTCGGACCTTCTTATCACGGATATGCCGGGCTTCGGCTTCATGAGCGGAGTGAAAGACCGGAAGCAGGATATTGTAAAAGACCAAACAATACGCTACATCGAGGATAATGCCGAAAGGATCAAAATAGGGGTCCTTGTGATAGACGGCCCGGCTTTCCCTCAAATAGTTGACCGCTGGGACTCGAGGGACCAGATACCGGTAGACATTGAAATGTTCGATTTCATGAGGGAGGTAGGAATTGACACTATTGTTGCTGCGAACAAGATGGACAAAGTAAAAGAAGACGAATATGACCCTCTCCTTGATGGAATTACAGGCCGCTTTGGGCTTGAGCCTCCCTGGCAGAACTGGAAGCACCTTATCGCCCCGATTAGTGCCAAAAAAGGAGATTTCAAAGCCATAAAAGGCCTGCTTCGGGACAGGTTGCATGAAATGAAAAGAGATGACCTGTTCAAGTATGTTTGATTCCAATCTCCAGGCAGGCCACTTTTATTTTTTTTAAAATAGTGGGATAGAGTTTTTTTAGAATCTTTTAGATTCGTTTAGCTTTTTTTGGATTTTTTTACATCCTTTTCATCTGCTGGCTGTATATGCGCCCTATCCTCTGGATTGTATCCGCTTCTTCGGGGTCTTTATCGTCCCGAATGCGGATAAATCGGGGAAAACGAAGCGCAAAACCCGAGTTGTAGTTTGGACTTTTCTGGATTTCTTCAAAGGCAATTTCGAGAACAATCTTTGGCCTGACTGCAAATACTCCTCCTGCTTCTCCCCCTTCCATAAGTCCCGGGAGCATTTCTGTGAGTTCCTTTAGCTGTTCGTCGCTAAGGCCTGTGCCAACCTTGCCGATCTGTAAAAAGTTGGTAGTCTCAGGGTCATAGCAGGCAACAGTATAAGAGCCTATCAGGTTTGTCCTTCGTCCAAAACCCCATTCAGCTCCCACAACTACAAGGTCAAGCGTTTCCATAAGGGGTTTTTTCTTTATCCAGTTTTTGCCGCGTTTTCCAGGGGAATAAATAGAGTTCGGGTTTTTGACCATGACGCCTTCATGTCCGGCTTTTAAGGCTTCCCTGTAGATTTTTTCCACAACTTCGAGGTCTCCGGTTATCACCTGCTTGTCCACGCAAATTGATTTAGAGTCCTCAACAGAGTTCTCCACGCAGGATTCAAGTGCTTTTCGCCGTTCTAGAAGAGGAAGGTCAATCAGGGTTCTGCCGTTCAGGTACATGATGTCAAAGAGGTTGAGCTGGATAGGAATTCCAAGCATTTTTTCTTCAACATCGTACTTACGCCGAAAACGCTTAAGGATTTCCTGAAAGGCTTTAGGCCTTCCATTTTCGTCTACTGCAACGGCTTCTCCGTCAAGGATTGCAGACTCGGCTTTCACATGTTTCCTGACTATTTCTACGAGGTCAGGAAGGGAGCTTGTGACATTTTCAAGTTTACGTGAAAAAAGAGCAACTGAATTTCCATTCTTGTGAATCTGGACCCTTGCACCATCAAACTTCCATTCGATTGCAGCTTCCTTCATCTCCTTTATATCGGCATCTATGTCAGAGCTGATCTGAGAAAGCATCATCTTTATAGGGCGGCTGATTTCAATTCCAAGTTTTTCCAGGGCTCCTGTTCCCCCCTCCTTGGCAGCTGCAGCCACGATCCCTAGGTCATTTGTGACCATAAAGGCGTGTTCTACAACATCCGCAGGAACGGAAAAGGCTTTTGCGATGGCATCTCTTACAACTCCTTCTCCTACTCCTATGCGGAGCTCCTCAAGTGCAAGCCTGGAAATGTACTTTGCTTCTCTTGGAGTAGATGAGTTGAAGAGGAACTGAAGATTTTTGACCTTAACTTCCTGCGAGCCTTTTCCCGAGGCTTCGGAAGCTGTCTTGAAGCGTTTGTAAACCTCAGTTATTGAAAGCTCTGGCTGCTCCTCGAGGAAAGAAGAAAAGGTGACCTGATTTTTTCTCTTTTCCTTCAGGATAAGAAGGGCTGTATCCCCGATGTCTCCGGTTGTCCGGATTAGAGATTCTATACTCTTTATAGCCATCCCTGAGGCTTTGGAGAGGGAAACATACAGCAGGCTTACCCCAATTCCCAGCTGCTCTCCACTCCAGGCAGGAAAAACCTCACTCATAATAAAATGGGTCGCAATGGGCAGCTCTTCTACCTCCACTTTCTTAAGAAGATCTGCAACCCTATTTGTAGTGTCAATGGTACTTGAGATTTTCTCAATTGCCTGGCAGGTTTCTGCAAATTCCCTGAAGCTTGTCATGGTTCACGCAGCTTTTTCCTTTTTTTGTTTTCCAAAGTTAAGGCTTATAAAACCTGAATTCTTAGCCCTTACTGGTTCCCGTAAATTGCGACAAGGTCACTGAGAATCGCGCTTGCAGTCTCAATTGGGCCTGCACCCTTGCCTGTAATCGTAATTTCTCCTGCAAGCTCGGTGTCTACAGACGCCACATTCAGCGTCCCTCCTACCGCAAGAGGATGGTTGATTGGTACAAGCCTGGGGGCAACATGGATTCTTTCCCTGCTAACTTCACCTATAAGTTTGATCACATGCCCTCTTTCATAAGCCATTTCAAGGGCTTCAGGCGTGACCTTTGTGATTCCTGTAATTTCAACGTCTTTGTAAGTGACATCGAGTCCGAAGATTGCGTTGGCAAGAATTACCAGTTTGCAGGCTGTATCAATTCCTTCCACATCATACGTTGGATCGGTTTCGGCAATTCCGAGCTGCATGGACTCGACAAGGATGTCACTGTAGCTTGCTCTTTCTTCCAGCATTCTCGTCAGGATATAATTACAGGTTCCGTTCAGGATTCCTTTGATGCTCTTAACGTTATTGCCTGCAAGAACTTCGTTTGCCAGGTTGATAATCGGCATTGAACCACCTACTGTGGCTTCAAACCTGAAATTCGATCCGGCTGCCTTTGCAGTTTCCATGAGTTCCCTGTACTTTAGGGTGAGAGGCCCTTTGTTGGAAGTAATAACATCCTTTCCCGTCTGAAAGGCTGCGAGCATGTTCTGTAGACCTGCTCCCCCGGTTTTAATATTTGTAGGCGTAGTCTCGATTACAAGCTTGTGGTCCACTGAGCTGATAACTTCGATGCCTGTGATACTTTCAAGGGCGACTGTTCCACTCGTTCTTTTGCGGGCGAGGCAGTCGGCAAGGTTCACGCCTTCAGGATCGACAGTAGCGCCCTTTGAGTCCGCAACAGCAACTACTTTCACTTCCAGCCCGATACTTCTCAGATACTCTTTTTTCATCAGGAGTACCTCGGCTACACCCTGTCCGATTGCACCAAATCCTAGAATCGAACAGCACACTGTCTTCATGTTTTCAAATCTCCTTTTTTTACTTTTCAGGCCTGGATGTCTATTGGAAGCACCATCAACAGTTCTTTTTTTACAGATACTTCTTTCAGGATACTGAGTGCCTTTTGAAGATCTTCTTTACCCACAGCGTCGATTCTTATGAGGGCTGAAGAAAGCAGATTGATGCCGGGCATGGAGAGGGAAAGCTCTGCAACCTCAGCAAATCCTGTTTTGTCAATTTCATCAATTGTATCCTGGATCCCTGTATGGACTACGTGCCCTATAAGGACCACATTCATACTCTCCCTGAAGCGGTGTTCTCCTACCCTCACAACTCTTATCCCGCTTTCTTCAAGTTTAGCCTTTATTATTTCAATGCTTTCAGGCCTGGTTTCAAGTACAAGCTGTACTGGTACTGTTTTTCTGGGGGTTCTTTTCTGATGGTGATGTAAAACAGTTATCAGATTAGCTTTGCATTCTGAAAGAGGTTGGAGGGCTAAAAGCATCTGCCCGGGCACATCTTTTAGCTCAATGTCCATGGAAATTCGCATCTTGTCCCTCGTGCAATTTGTAATAATCAGTATTCAATTTCAAGTAGTAATTCACAATATAGTTCAATTAAGTTACATTCAGCGAGTAATCTCTGCATAGAGAAAGCAAGTTATGGAGCGTAAGAAAGTAAAAACGGCATTTAAAGTTGTCTCATGCCCGATCTTTCAAACTTTGTTAACCCTTCCTGCTGCTTAGTAGATGAATTTAGTTATATAGTTTACTATTTATGGTTTTTCAAAAGAGATTGTGCAAAGTATCTATTCTTTTTATTCCTTCTTATTTTCATGTTCTTTTTGCCTGTGGACATACCTATCAGGAATGCGGATAATATTCCCTCTTCCTCTTTTGAATTTTTCAATCAAGCCGCGCTCTTCAAGGTCTGAAAGCATAAGACTTACTTTGGACTCCGAGTAGGGAGATTTTTTTCGGATTTCTCTTTGGGTGATTCTGTTTCCGCTATTTCTAATCATATCCAGAAGATCTTTGAGATCCTCTGGAAGAGTGATTCTTGAACTCTTCTGAACATTGGGATTCGATTTGTGAGGCTCTTTGCTTGAGAACGGAAAGTGCCATCTATCCGGCTCTTGAGGTTTTATTTGCCGTAAAATATTCTCTTCTTCAGCTGAACCTTCTGCTTTTTCACCTATGGCTTCTGAAGACGCAGGACTTGTATCAATGGCAGGATCTGTATCAATGGTTTCAACAGGATTCTCTACAACATCTGCTTCGATTTCCTCATAAAATTCTGCATCCTTTATAGGATTTCCGGCTTGCAATGCTTTTGGTTCTTCGTTTTTTCCCGGAAAATGGGTTACAATCTCAGGACTTTTTCTATGCCCTTTTTTTAATAAATAACTCACCAGTAACACAACTATGAAGGCAAGGAAAGCAGAAATAAAAAGGGTGGTTTGATAGCTTTTTTGAGGTACAGACTCGGTCTCTCCAAAAGTGAGGTCCGGAACTTCAAATCCACTCGATCCCAGAAGTTCTTCTTGATAGGTGGGGAAAAGGAGAAGGTCATGTACATATTCTCCTTTGTCTGAGATTACAACTTCTTCCTGAGCCGTATAAATTGTGATGTTTTCTTCTGAATAGTTAGCAGTTATCAGATAGGTCCCAGGAGTAAGATTGAAGGAATATTCTGCATTCGTTGCAACAAAGTACTGTTCTGGAGTAGAGTTAATTTCAACCACAGTGTTATCAAGAGGTTTGAAACTGTTCCACTCGTATACTGTCCCGTGAATTGTGGCCGCAAGTGCATTTCCCTGAAAAAACATAAGTAAAGAGAAAACACAGGCGATCCTGCAAAGCTTTCTAAAATTCACGAAATGTTATTGGGTTTTTAACATAAAACTTTTACTTATCATCAAAGAAATTTCTACCCTCATAAAGACGTATTCAAGTTTTATCAAGAAAATAGAGGTTTTATCAAGTTTAAAATCCCACATATGCCCATTAATTAAACCCATTCCGAAAAGAATCCTTATATTTACTTTATCCCATACAACAGTATTATAACTTCCAAAAGGAGGAAGTCAGATGAAAAAACTAAGAATTGTGCGATATCTGGCTTATTTCACGGTCATATTAACATTACTCAGTGTGTTTTCCGAGAGTGCCCTTTCTGCTAAGGAAGCTTCTGATCAGGGAAATGAACACCAGAATCAGTATATCCTCGAAAACTCCAGAGGCCCATATAATAATGAAACTGATGGGGAAAATGGTACTGGCAACTCTGAGTTAGATCCGAAAAAATTCCAGAATAACCTCAGTGCAAAAGATCATAACGGAATCTCCGAATACGAACAGGAAAAAACAAAAATAAAAGAAGAACTTCAGGTTCAGAGAAAGGAATACCAGGGAGCAAAAGAGGATTTTCTTGAGATCAAAAATCGTATCAGGGCCAAAAAACTTGACCCTAACTCTAAAGAGGCTTTAAATGCCACAAAGCTTTACCTTAACTCAAGCATTGGTTATATGATAGCTCATCTTTCAAGTGTAAAAAACAACATGGCAGACTCAAATGGCAACGGAACAGAAGAGAAAATTGCTGCTATGGACGAAAAGATTAAACTGCTTGAGGTTGAAAGGACAGAGGTTGCAAATGCTTCCAGTCAGAAAGAGCTTGTAGTCACGGTAAGGTCCGTACGCAGAGTATGGGATGATGCACAGAGAATCAGTCTTGGAGGTTCAGGACAGATTGTCAGCGAGAAAATTGGAGAATTTCTTGAGAAATCCGATACTCTCTCTGCAAAACTTGGGACGGATATCGAGCTTCTGAACAAAACTGGTGTTGAAACATCTGACCTTGAGACAAAACTTGCCAGCTATAATTCATATCTCAGATCTGCACAGGAAAAGAAAGAAAAGGCAGATTCCATTTATGACGGCGAGAATGTTACTCCGGAAAATATGGAAAAGGCAAATAACTACCTGCGTCAATCTATTATCGATATCAATAAGGCAAATAAGATACTCAGAGAAATTTTCGAAGGGCTTAAAGAGTATGAGATTGAATTAACCAATGAATCTAATGTAGAAAAGAGTCTGAAAGCCCAGCTTAATGGTACTGAATATGTAAACAGCACAAATAATGGGTCATCTATGTAAGCGGCACTCCTATTTATTTAACGGAGGCCTCTTTTGCAGGAGAAACAACCAATAAATCAGGGGATGAGACTTGAAAATCTCACTGAAGAAGGATTATAGAGTTGAGGAGGCAGAAAATGGTTAAATTCACTCACCTGCTCGTATTATCAGCTTTAGTTTTCTGGCTTGCAGGATCCGGGTGTGTCGGGAATGATACATCGAAAGTAGAAGAGCCAGGAGTAAATCCAAACTTTTCTGAGGCAGGAAATGGGGCAGCAGCCGAAAATCTGGAAATAGGCCTTACACCGACAGAAATTAAGGAGCTTGGGGCTGATATGGAAGATCTCGACAAATTGCTCGCAGATGCAAGTCTTGATGAAGATCTAACAATTGAAGGAGTTTAAAGGGAAAGAAGTGAAAACTTAGCTAAATAGATAGTTTTCACTTAAAAAACATTTTTTCTTTATTTTTCACTCTTTCAATTTCTTCCTCCAGCGTCCTTAACCTTGACTCAAGTTCATGCATATCTTTTCTGGTAAAAACATCTGCTTTTGAGATCGAATCCTGAATCTTTTCAGAAATTTTCTTTTCAAGATCAACCTTCTGTTTTTTACTTTCATCCACCATATCCTGAATAACTTTTTTGCCTTCTTCCTTACTGATATCCCCTTTATCAACCAGGTCCTTTACAAGCTCATCTATTTTTTCTTCGGTCATTGCCCAGAGGCCGGCTCCTATGAGCCCAAGTTTTCGAACGGATTCCCTCATGTACAAACACTCGCCTTGATTTCTTAGTCTTAAAATTTAAGATTAAAATTTCTTTGAAAATAATTAATCTGATATGATCTCTAATGGTGTATTAAAAGTTCCCTTAACTTAAAACAATACTTACATGGTCTGTTCTAAAAATAAAACTATTGAGGAACTTCTGTTAATAAACATGCTTCTGGAAAGGATTACTTTGAAATCCCTTCACTTTTTTCTCTGCTCTCAATCCAGTCCATAACTTTAGGCCAGAGGGACAATGAAATTATCATGCTGATCACAAAGACAAAAATTGAGCCTGCAGCCATGTCCACCTGAGTATAGGCCATTTCTTCAAGTAACACATTGGTTAAAAGAGCCCCAAAAAGAAAGAGGCTCATAAGCACCATTGAGGTGGCAATACTTGAAAGAAGCACGAACTTAGTCTTTTTTTCCCTTGATTCGAATTTTCCCATATAAACCACCGTTACTTTTCAAGCCAGATAATTTGAGCTTAAAAACTATCTTTTCTGAATCATTTAATCTTGCTTCTTTTCATCAGGAGAGAATTTGTAGTCACCGAGACTGAACTGAGTGCCATGAACGCGGCAGCAAGTTCAGGTGTAATCAGAATCCTGTCAAAGAAGGGGTAAAGAATTCCTGCTGCTATAGGAATGCCTATTGTATTGTACCCAAAAGCCCAGAGAAGGTTCTGCTTGATCTTGTTAATGGTAAGCCGGCTCAGTTTAAGGGCTGCAACTACATCTTTCAGGTCATTCTTTATAAGCACAATTTTTGCGGACTCCATTGCAACATCCGTGCCTGCTCCCATGGCAATCCCCACATCTGACTGAATCAGGGCAGGAGCATCATTAATGCCGTCACCCACCATTCCTACGAGTTTTCCTTCTTTCTGGAGTTTTTTGATTTCATTTGCTTTGTCCTCGGGAAGTACTTCGGCAAGCACTCTTGGAATTCCTACCTCTGCTGCTATTGCTCCGGCCGTAATAGCATTGTCTCCGGTTATCATCACCACTTCGATACCCATTTTCTTTAGTGTCTCCACCGCTTCTTTTGAGTTTTCTTTCAGGGTATCGGCAACTGCGACAAGGCCTATGTTTTCTTTCTCAAGAGCTACAAGCATTGCAGTTTTCCCATTTTCTTCAAAATCCCGCATTTTAGCTTCCATTTCCTTAAAGGAAATTCCATTTTCTTCCATAAGTTTGCGGGTGCCGAGTAAAATTCTTTTTTCTTCTAAATAGGCTTCCACTCCTTTCCCTGGAATTGAGCGGAAACTTCCTGCTTTTCCAAGGCTAACTCCTCTTTCTTCTGCCCCTTTCACTATAGCCTCTCCGAGTGGATGCTCAGATCCTTTTTCCGCCGTTGCCGCAATAAAAAGTACATCCTTCTCTTCATGGCCGGGAGCTGCAAGTAAATCTGTAAGTTTAGGCGTGCCTTCCGTAAGAGTTCCTGTTTTGTCAAAAACTATAGTATCAAGCTTATGTGCCCTTTCAAGAGCTTCCCCGCCTTTTATGAGGATTCCGTTTTCGGCACCTTTGCCAGTGCCAACCATAATGGCTGCAGGGGTTGCAAGCCCGACTGCACAAGGACAGGAGATCACGAGGACAGTTATGGAGATCAGCAGGGAAAAGAGGAAAGGACTTATTCCTCCGAGAGCTGCGGATTCTCCTACTCCATAGCGCCAGTAGCCTATGAAAAACCAGAAGAAGAAAGCCAGAAGGGCAATAATATGCACGGCTACTATGAAATTGCCGGCAACCACGTCTGCCACTCTCTGGATGGGAGCTTTCGTTGTTTGAGCAGTTTCCACAAGCCTGATTATCTGGGCAAGAGCAGTGTCAGCTCCAACCTTCGTAGCTCGAAAATTGAAAGCCCCTGTCTTGTTGAGAGTAGCGCCAATAACAGTATCCTTCGGATTTTTCTCAACTGGAATACTTTCTCCTGTAAGCATCGACTCATCAACTGCTGAACTGCCTTCCACGACAATCCCATCAACAGGAATCTTTTCTCCTGGCCGGACAATTACAATGTCGCCAACTACCACTTCTTCTACAGGCACTTCTTTTTCAGTTCCGTTTACAAGGATTCTGGATGTTCTTGCCCTGAGGCCCATCAGTTTTCTAATGGCTTCAGAAGTCCTGCCTCTCGCCCGGGCTTCGAGGTACCTGCCAAGTACAATGAAGATAATCAGGAAAGCCACAGTGTCATAGTAAAGGTTGTCATACCCGGGACCAAGGTCAAGGAATGTTGCTGCTACGCTTATAAGGTAGGCGGATCCGGTTCCTGCAGCAATCAGCAGGTTCATATCAGTTACTCCGTACTTGAAACCCTTGAAGGTCCCGACAAAAAACTGCCTGCCCGGAAAAATAAGGACAAGAGTAGACAGTATAAAAAGAACGATATGATTGGAAAAGAACGCCGGCACGAAAGAGAGTAAAGGAAACATCATGCTCATGTTTCCGAGGCCTATTGGAATTCCAAGGACAAGAGCAATTATCAGGTTATTTCTCTGCTTCTGGATCTCCGCATCCCGGGACATCTGTTCTCTGTCCTCATATTCTACAGTCTCAGCCCTGGCCGATGCCCCGTAACCTATTCCCTGAACTGCGGCAATGATCTCTCTTACAGAAATTCGGGAGGAATCAAATTCTACAACTGCCTTCTCAAGAGGGAAATTTACTGAGGCTGAAATCACGCCGTCTGTTTTATTAAGAATCTTCTCGATGTTTGCGGCGCAGGACGCACAGCTCATTCCCTGAAGGTTAAGTGTAACCTTATCTTTCTCTACTTTATACCCGATGGATTCGATAGCTTCCTCTATTTCCTTAGGAGTAATAATGGAAGGGTCAAAACTAACTTTTGCCCTTCCTAGCTCAAGATTGACAGCTACTGAGTCGACTCCTTCCTTTTTCTTTAAAACCTTCTCGATATTTAAGGCGCAGGCAGAGCAGGTCATGCCGGAAACTCCCAGGGTTATCTCCTTTGGGCCTATTTTCTGGCTTGAAATTTGAGCTGCCTCTTTTTCTGCCAGCTTGCATGCTTCATTCAGGGAACAGGTTTGAGAAATTTCTTCAGCTTCTTCTAACGCAATGTTATCAGTTTCTGAAGCTGCAACAGTCTCCGAAGCTTCAGCAATTTTTGAAACTGCGCCTGCTGTCTCTGTAGCATCAGAGGCTTCTGCCTGAACAGCTTCTGGAGTCTCTGTTTCAGTTGAGTACCCTGCCTTCTGGATAGCTCCCTTTATCTCATCCAGACTTATTTTTTGAAGGTCAAAGCTAACAGTGGCGCGTTCGGATTCGAGATCCACTTCAACGGATCTCACTCCCTCAAGTGAAGAAATAGCATCCGCTACTCTTTTCTGGCAATGACCACAGGTCATGCCATAGACTCCTATAGTAACTTCCATCGGATATGCCGCCTATCCAGGTTTTTCAGGACTGCCCGGCTTTTAACAAAACTTTATCGGGCTCTTTTATATTTTTATAACCAGCTTTAAGCAGGGTCATCCGTATGACATACGCATCAGTTATCCGGCTGTCATAGGCTATATTTAATGTCCTGTCAGGAATACTTATGTTTACTCGGGAAACCCCGTTGATAGAGGTAACGAGCCTTGTGACCATGTCCTTACAGTACCTGCAGATCATGTCATCTACTACAAATGTTGTCTCCCCGATATGTCCACCCCCATATACTCAGCTGTTTTTCTAAAAGGTGCTTCACCCATATAATAAAAATCTGTACCTTTTACTATATAATTCTTTAAAACCTATGTGCAAGACCCTTTTCATTACAAGGGTTCATACCCCGCTTCCTTAACCGCAGCCTTAATCTTTTCGAGATTTGCCTTTCCTTCATCGTATTCAACTACTACCTGCTTGTTCTGAAGGCTTACTTCCGCTTTGCTAACTCCTTCTACAGCTTCAACTGCTTTTTTAACCCTCATCTGGCAGTGCCCGCATGACATGCCTTCAACTTTTATGGACCCTTGAGTTATGTTTTCGACCTCCATCTGATTTTTTCTAAATGATTTCTCTGAATGATTTCTCTGAATGATTTCTCTGAACAATTTCTCTGAATGATTTTACTGAATAACCTTACGGAATACTGCAGAATTGAACAAATATATGTCCGGCTTGCCCAATAATTCTTTGCTACCTTTTTTGAGGACTAGATTTGGAACTCATGTTTCCTTCTCATGCCAGACGCTTTTTTATTTCTTCAAATTCTTCTTCAGTAATTTCACCTTCTGCATACCTTACCTCTGCAATCTTAAGTGCAGACTTCTCTTCTCCACCGTTGTTTTTGTTCTGTTCAACGAGCCATTTGATTAACAGATAAGCTCCCGCAATTATAAGAATCCAGAAAATTAATCCGAAAAACATACCACCGTACCCCATCATGCCGTAGCCATAATTACCCATAAATCCATAAATTGCAACCACTCTCCAAATAATGATTATATAATTCTATCTCATTTGTATTTTGATTCAGTTTTTTGTGTTCATTCCACCCACATAGAAACCATGCCAGGTATGCACCCAGATCTGACCACTATAGGCGTTTACGCTCATCATTCCCTCTGTATCATTCCGTCCAAAGTCGAAGGTGTAGTAGCCAGGCATCGTCTTAGACTCAAGGATCTTTGCCCCCGGCAGGTAGTTTGTTAGGAAATCATCTGCCAGCTTCTTTGCCTTCGTCAGGTCATAAGTGCTTTGTGCCTGCATTCTTCCAGCGCCGTAGAGCGTGTTCCACATCATATTCGGCCCTGGTTCAGGGTAGGCTGATCCTGAATAACGGTCCACCAGCATCTCGGCTATGTCCTGGCCGCTGTCTGCGTCCTTCACAACAGCATAGTAGTTACTGCTGAAGGCCATGAAGTCCTCAACCTCCATATTCGAGCCGTACTGTTTGGCGAAGCTCTCCATGTTTTTTATGGCCTCATCCTGGGTTATGGGCTTTGCTTCAGGATAATACAGAGCCATCATATTGCCCATCATCATATTGCCTCTCATATTTCCCATCATTCCAGATCCATAGCTGTAGTTTTCGCCTGATCTATACATCATTCCCTGCCCCATCTGAGAGGGCTGGTAGCTGCCTGGACCGTAGGTTGACCCATACATCATTGGCCTTATGGCTAAAAAGGCAAGAAAGATTACCACCACTACTAACAGGCCGATTATGACATTTTTGCTATCTGCCATAGTTACTCCAAATTAAGTCTTTAACACTATTTGCTTTACTCACAATAGTTGTTTCACTCAAAAATCATTTTTGAAAACAATTCTTATGCACATGATTTTCAGTAACTTATCCCACGAGCTAAGCTTACTGGAAGTATTTTACTGCTTACTAGAGACAAACAGAAAAATATAGATCAACATAAAAAAGCTGAATCAAAAGGGCTTGTACCCTGCTTCTCGGACAGCAGCTTTAATTTTTTCCATGTCTGTCCTGGACTCTTCAAAGTTAACAACTGCTTCTTTTCTCTTCAGATTCACGTCCACCTCAATTACTCCCTTCACGGAAGCAATAGCTCTCCCCACCCTTATGACACAGTGATCACATGCCATTCCTTCAATTTTTAAGGTTTCCTCTGCCAGAAATCCAACCTCCCCAATTGGTAAATTCTGAGTATTTAATTATTTACATTTATTTTATCTATTTTTATTACATTACTTTGTATTTTCCTTTTATTAAGCTTTTTTACCAATTAAGGACCCTCTCAGTTACCTCTAATTACAGCCAGAAGAGCTATCAGGATCGCTCCTACAAATCCGAACAATCCGACCCACGAGAAAGCCTCTCCATTTAACAGGATATAAGTCGAGATAATAAGCAGGACAGCAAGGTAAAACTCCTTTGAGAAAATACTTCCCTTGCTTTCTTTTTGTTTTCCGGAAAGGAACTTATCTCCCATCCCTTCCATTTTGTCTGCAACTTCTCTGATTGCAGCCCTTAATTCGGCTTTTTCGTCGACAGGTTCAGAGGATAACTCAATATGAAGAGCAGCCCCTTTCGAAACACTGAGTTTTTTGTAGGCATCCATCAGTACCGGAATTGCAATCGTTTTAATATTGTATCTTGGGTCCAGTTCCAGGCAGACTCCTTCGATAAGCAGGATTGCTCTCTGCAGGGTTGAAAATTCTCCAGGCAGTCGGATATCATATTTCAGGCCGAGTTTGGCGTAGTTGTCGCTCTGCCTGCCTTCAAGCCCATAGTTCTGGTTTGCTATCAGTTCATCCATATCTTTCCTGAGCCTGCGGATATCCACTTCTCTGGAATCCGTGCCCCCTATTTTCAGAAAAGCCTGGGTTGCTCCTTCTACATCCTTGTTATTAATAGAGTAATAAAACTCCAGCATATTCTTTTGAAGCTCATCATCTATACTGCCAACAGCCCCGAAATCGATAAAGGCAATAGTATCATCTTCCTGGACTATCATATTGCCTCCGTGAGGATCTGCGTGGTAAAAGCCGTCGATATAGACCTGTTTAAGGTAACTCTTGGTAATAGTGCGCGTATACTCCGATTTTTTGCTTTGCGGCACCGGCATGTCAATGACGTCCTTGACCTGCATACCTTTGATAAATTCCATTGTAAGGACATTGGCAGAGCAGTAGTCCGAATAAATTTTAGGCACCGTAACATTTTTTACATTCTTGAAATTATCCTCAAAACGCCTCATGTTAACGGCTTCAATTCTGAGATCAACTTCTCTTGTGAGCATCTCTCGAATTTCCAGCAAAAAAGCATCAATGTCAAAGTTTTTTCCTACCCTGAGAACTTTTTTCATAACGGGCTTAAAGTCATCAAGAATCGAAAGATCAATGTTTATAATATCAATAAGGTTTGGGCGGAGAATCTTTACAGCTACCGGCTTTCCTTCAATTACTCCTTTGTAAACCTGAGCAATTGAGCCGCATGCAATGGGATTGGGGTCAAAGCTGTCAAAAATTTCAATGAAGGCCTTTGCTCTTCTATCCCTTGAAGCTGTCAGTTCCTCTTCACTTTTTTTCCGGGAAAGTTCGCTGCGCGTCCTATACTCGCAGATGCACGCAAGGTCCAGGGATTCAGCCATCTCTTCAAAAGGCACCGGCTTAACTTTATCCTGAAGATTTGCCATTTCCATAACATATGGAGGAGGCACAATATCAGGCCGCTTGCTCATCGTTTGCCCCATTTTTATGAAGGTCGGCCCAAGCTCTTCAAAAGCATGCCTGAGTTTTACCGCGGTCTGCCTGTTCTCTAAATCAAAATCACAGGTACAATCAGGATTTGAAATATAATCGGTATGCAGGTCCCGGTAGAGTTCAGGAATAAGGTTGTACTTCAAAAGAACCTTTGTAACCTCAAGGTAGCGCTTTATTTTCCCCAGCATCCTTAAGGGATTGGTCGTTATTGTTTAATAGAGTTTCTTTAAATTGCGGCAACGAATTTTATGTATAATGTTTTCTTTTTGACAGGCGAAGCTTTCTTTTTTACAATTGAATGAGTAGTAAAATCGGAAAAAGATCCTTTTTACGGCTTCGACCTGATCTTCCTGAAAACGTCCTTAAAAGCCAGTTTTTTTGCTTCCTGAATAGTGAAGCCGGCTTCTTCTATGTTCTTTAATGTATGTCGGGTCGTATGATCTCCAAGCAGGAAATATAGAACAGGGTTGATTAAGTCCTCAAAGCTGGCAATAAGAGGGGAACTGCTGCGTACGTGCTCTAAATTGATCATTTCCCCCGACGGCTTCAGGACGCGCCTCATTTCTTCAAGAGCTTTCACAGGATCAGGGATTGTGCAGAGGACAAAAGTAGTAACCACATAATCGAAGCTCTTTTCAGGAAATTCCAGATTTTCGGCATCCATAAGAAGAAGAGTGACATTCTTCATGTCGGTAGCTTTCTTTTTGGCTTTTTCGAGCATTCCATTACTGTTATCTATTCCTGTCACAGAACAGCCTGTCGGGTAGTATTTCAGATTTCTTCCGGTTCCAACTCCTACTTCCAGAACTTTTCCGCTCAGGCCTGAAAGTGCCTTTTTTCTCCATTCCCGAAAAAAGAGAAGTTCCAGAGGCAGATCTATCAGCTCATAGATGGGTGCGATTCGGTTGTACTTCGAGGCTGCAGACATTAACTGAAATTATGCTTTCCTTATCATTAGTTTTTTTGGATTAAGCAAAGGTTTACCTGATGTGAAAACTCTCCTAAACCGATTCATTTTTAAGCGTTTGAAATAATACCACGCTGCAGATTTTTAACATCTGGTTCAAAGACATTTTTAGTCTCATAGGCACTATTACTTTACAAACACTTTATTTTCTCAGTGTATTATCACTCAGAAATTGATTTATTACTCTCTAAGCATATTATTCCGATAAAATTCTCCACACGGATTCATTTTATAAAAATCACAAAGAGGAAACCCGATGAGCAATATTTTACGCAGAGGCAGGCTGGAAGCCTCACAGGATGAGGAAATTTTACGGTACACCTCCTCGATGGAAGCTGACAGGTGGATTTTTTATGCTGACATAGCAGTGGACCTTGCTCACACAGTAATGTTGAAGGAACAGGGCATTATAAATGCGGAGGACTGCAGCAAAATCCTTGCCGGGCTTTTGAAAATCAGAGAAGAAGGAATGGAAAAGCTCGATTTCAGCTACGAAGACATTCATATTTCCCTTGAGTCCAGACTCATCGATATGGTTGGTGAAGACGTGGGAGGAAGGATGCACTCGGGCCGCTCCAGAAACGACGAAGTTGCAACATGCATCAGGCTCGTTCTCAGAGAAGAGCTCACCGGACTGCTCGAAGAGATCTTTGCCCTCAGAACTACTTTCCTCGGCCTCGCAGAAAAACACACCAGTACCCTCATGCCGGGTTTTACTCACCTTCAGCATGCACAGCCTACAACTCTTGCCCATCACCTCTGCGCCCACGAAGCGGCTCTTGGAAGAGACTTTGACAGGGTCCAGGACGCTTTTTCCAGAGTCAACCTTTGTCCTCTTGGGGCTGCTGCATTTGCTTCTACAGGCTTTAACCTCAACAGGAAACGGACAGAGGAACTCTTAGGCTTTGAAGGTTTGATGGAAAATTCGATGGATGCAGTCAGCAGCAGGGATTTTCTCATTGAGTGCGCTTCTGTATTTACAAATTTGATGATAAATCTGAGTCGGGTGGCAGAAGAACTTGTGATCTGGTCTTCTTCAGAATTTAATTTCGTAGAACTGGACGATGCTTACGCTTCTACCTCCTCGATTATGCCGCAGAAAAAAAATCCGGATACTGCCGAACTTATGCGCGGGAAAACAGGAGTAGCCGTAGGAGCTTTAATGTCTCTGCTTACTATCTGTAAAGGTCTGCCCCTCAGTTATAATCGGGATTTGCAGGAAGCAACTCCTAATATCTGGCGTTCGGTAGAAACTGTCCGGGCGTCTGTAAAGGTAATGGAAGGGATGATAAGGACTATGAAAGTTCATTCTAAAGTGCTTGAAGCCCAGTCCATTACAGGTTTTACAACAGCCACCGAACTTGCCGACACCTTTGTCAGGGAAACCGGAATTCCCTTCCGGACTGCCCACCAGATAGTCGGGATACTGGCAAAGGACTGCGAAAGTCCTTCAATTGAAAAGATTGATTCCGTGTCCAGGATTGTGCTGGAGGAATCTCTTTCTGGCAGGGGCCTTACAGAAAATATGGTAAAGGAAGCCCTTAATCCGGTTTCAAACATACAGAGGAGAAAAGTAATTGGTGGGCCTGCTCCAGAGGAAATGCGGCGTTACCTCTCAAAAAGGCAGATTGAGCTCGAACTTAACAAGCAGGAAATTGCAACCCTTAAAGACATTATAGACTCTGCTTTTGAAAATTTGCTTTCAGTGGTTGGTGAGTACAGAAAATCTTGAATAGGTTTGAGTTACCAGTTTAAGCACGAGAAACACATTTAATTTTAATATCAGCTTGACCTCTTAGTATCACACAAAATACCTTGTATTACACGAAATACCTTGTATCACACAAAATACTTCTATTACACAAAATACTTCTATTACACGAAATACCTTGTATCACACGAAATCTATTATCATCATTTCAAAAAACCAGCAGAAAAGGGATTATTCATGGAATTCAAACAGGGCGACTGGGTACGTATTGAGAAGGACGGTACAGTTTACGAAGGCAAAGTGATGCCTTCAATGGAAAGATACATTGCAATAAAAATGAAAAGCGGTTACAACGCCGGTTTTTCCACGGATAAAGTCCGGATAACCCTTATGGAAAGTAATGGGGAAACTGCAAATGGAGGCAAAAACGGCGGCAAAGAGCACAAAAATGGAGACGCAGAGCTCTCAAAGCCCGGAAAAAAGCTTCCGAAAGTTGCAATTCTTTCCACAGGCGGAACCATTGCCAGCAAGATCGACTATCGGACAGGGGCAGTTACATCCCAGTTCACTGCTGACGATATCCTTGCTGCAATTCCTGAACTCAAAGAAATAGCTGATTTCAAAGGCAGAGTTATTTCAAGTATCCTCTCGGAAAATATGGATTCGGAATCCTGGCAAAATCTTGCCCGCGCAGTCGTGGAGGAAATAGAAGCAGGAGCTGACGGAGTTATCGTTACCCACGGTACGGACACCATGATGTACACTGCTGCAGCTCTTTCCTTTATGATCGAGACTCCTGTACCTATTGTTCTGGTAGGCTCGCAGAGAAGTGCGGATCGGCCCAGCAGTGATAATGCCATGAATGCGATCTGTGCAGCCTGCGTTGCTATAAGCGATATTGCTGAGGTTTCTGTTGTCATGCATGGCACAACCTCGGATGATTTCTGTGAGATCCACCGAGGAACAAAAGTCCGAAAAATGCATACTTCTTGCAGAAATGCATTCAAGTCTGTAAACTCCCTTCCAATAGGGGTTGTAGATTACAATAAAAGGGAAATAAAGACCTTCATTGACTATACCAGACGCGGGGAAAGCTCCCTCAAATTCAAGCCCGGCATGGAACCAAAATGTGCTCTTGTAAAGTTTACTCCCGGCGCAGATCCTGCAATTCTTGACTGTTATCTTGAGAATGGTTTCAGAGGACTTGTTCTTGAAGGCACGGGGCTTGGACACGTTTCTACTAAGTGGATCCCCTTCATTCAAAAAGCCACAGATGCAAAAATACCTGTGATAGTGACATCTCAGTGCCTTAACGGCAGAATCTGCGACCGCGTCTATGATACCGGGCGTGATATGCTGAAAGCTGGCGCCATCGAAGGGGAAGATACCCTGCCCGAAACTGCTCTTGTCAAAATGATGTGGGTCCTCGGCCAGACCAACGAATTCGACAAGGCTATTGAGATGCTCAGGGAAGATATCAGTGGGGAAATTACTGAGTGTACTCTTAAATAAAATAGGTCTTTTATCCCGAAATTATTTCATTCGAGTACCCCGCTAGCTTGCAGGCTGTCCGACAATTACCTTCGGTAATTGAGGTTTCTGCTTTGAATATATTAATTATTATATAATATTCCACTAATTTTTTGGATTATGGTTTTTATTAAATCTTTAAAGAATCAAGTTTGGACTTTACCTCCAGATATCCGCGATCTTATTCCATCAGATCATATCTGCTATTTGGTTGAATCTTTTGTAGATGAGATGGATTTTAGTGAATTTGAAACCAAGTATGACGGTTCTGGACATCCTGCTTATCATCCTTGCATAATGTGTAAGATTTTGATTCAATCTATGCTTGATAGAGTTCGATCATCGCGAGCGATAGCTCGCAATGTTCGAGAAAATATAGTTTACATGTATTTAGCTGAAAAATTACAACCTGATTTTAGAACAATCAGTGATTTCAGAAAAGAGAATGAAAAATTGATCGTAGAAGTGTTTAAAAACACAGTTAAGGCAGCTAAAGATCTTGGAGTAATTGGTCTTGAGCAATTAAGTACTGATGGTTCAAAAGTAAAGGCTTCTGCGGCAAATAAAAGTGCGTTTATAAAAGACGTTTTAGAAGTCATTGGAGAATATGTAAAAAACGAATTAAAAAAAGGTATTGAAATAGATAAGATTGAGGATGGACATTTTGGTAATTGCCGTGGTTACGAGCAGTTGAATGAAAGTGAAAAGCACAAAGTAAAAGCTGTAGTCTCGAAGTACATAAAGCAAGTAAACAAAGATGAATCGAATAATAGACTTAAAGAAATTGAAGAAACGATTAAGGTAGCACTTGATGAGTTTGAAAAAGACAAAATTGAGAATGTGAGCTTGACTGACCCGGAATCTCGCTTTATGATAAATAAAAAGGGAATAATTGAACTGTCATATAATACTCAAATAACAGTGGATCATAAACTGGGAATTATTGTTGCTACTGATGTTTGTCAAGACAGAGCTGATATGTATCAATTGAAACCACAGATTGAACTTGTTGAAGTTAATTGTGGTTTGTTGAAAGAAGGAACTAAAATATGTGCAGACAATGGGTATTATTGTGGAAATAACATACATTACTTGAATGACAAGAAGTTAGAGACATATATTCCAGAGCAAGGAGTAAAACTAAAAACAGCAACAGAAAAAGTTGTAGATAATAGTTTCGACATTAGTCATTTTGGATATGATGAAGAAAATGACGAGTTTATTTGTCCTGAAAATCAAAAATTGAAGTTTGTATATGAAGGTTATGAGAAAGAAAGGAAGAGAAAATACAGACTTTATAAGGGTACTGAATGCAAAAAATGTGAATTTAGTGAAAGCTGTACAAAAAGAAAGGACGGAATTAGACATTTAAAAATTGCTGAGTTTTCGGAAGAAAGAAAGCAATTAGCAGATAAAATGAAAACAAAAGAAGCAAAAAAAATATACAAACAAAGAAAGCAGGTTGTAGAACCTGTAATTGGAAACTATAAAGAGAATCTGGGGTTTAGAGAATTTTTAACTAGAGGATTGAAATCAGTCAGGAATGAATTCAATTTAGTATGTACAGCAGCTAACTTAAGGAAAATATGGATTTACATAATTAAAAGCAAGTTAATTGGAAGGGAAACAAAAATAGATGAAATATCTCATTTCATGAAGAAAGAGATAATAGGTCGTGTCCCCAAATCATTGACTTAATTTTATATAATTTTGAATCTATTATTATTTGGGGGTAATGAAATCACTTCTGAAATCGATTTTTCACAATTTTTTTGCTGGAACAAAGATTGTCCTGATTATGGAATTAAAAATCAGGGGAATATAACCTTTAAAGAGAGATATGGTAAAAATAATCATGTTCTTCTTAAATGTAAAACCTGTAATCGTTGCTTTAGTGAAACAAAAGGTACGGTATTTTTTGGACTTAATACTCCCGATGAAGAAGTTCTAAGAGCCCTAGCTATGCTTCCTGAAAAAGGAAGTATTCGTGGAGTTGCAAGAGCTACTGGGCATGATAAAGACACAATTTGTAGATGGCTAGAAATTGCAGGAACTCATTCAAAAGAAGTTACAGATTATTTCCTCATAAATCTTAATCTTAAGAGAGTAGAGGTTGATGAGATCTGGTCATATATAAAAAAAGCAAAAAAATGTGACTGAAGAGGATTCTGAAGAGTATGGTGATGTATACTCACTTACAGCAATCAAAAGTGACTCAAGATTGCTCCTTTTCCATCATGAAGGAAAACGTAGTACAGAGGATGCTATAGAGTTATTTAACGGAGTTGAGAAGATGCGTTCCGCATTTTCTCCTATTCCTGTATTTACCTCGGATGATTGGGATGCCTTTGAAGAAGGGCTTATAAATGTTTATGGTAAAATCGAGTTACCACATTACAAAGGTATTGGGAGAAGACCACTACCGAGACTGGTTCCGCTTGACGACTTAAAATATGTCAAGGTACTAAAGAAAAAGGTAAAGAACTACGTAGTTGAAACAATTCAACGTATCATTTTTGGAGATCCTAAGGAAATATTCGAAATGCTTGGAGCTAATTCGGTGAGTTATATTGGCACTTCATATGCAGAAAGGATAAATCTTACGATAAGGACATCGCTTGCAAGATTTATAAGAAAGGGGATGAATTTCAGTAAAACAATGAAGATGCATCAGAAAGCTTTTGATTTATTCCAGGCATGGTATAACCTTATAAAACCTCATAAGTCCCTAAGATTAGAAATAAACTCTGAAAATAGAAAATGGTTCCAAAGAACTCCAGCAATGGCAGAAGGGATAACTGATCACATATGGAATTTAAAGGAATTACTGACATTTAGAGTGTCTGTTCAATAACTTGGGGACACGACCAGATAATATTTGAATGCAAATTCATAAAGCTAAAAAATTACAGTTTAATAATAGGTGTTATTATATTACTACCAGTAATTGTCGGACAGCCTGGCTTGCTGCGGGGTGCGCCCGAGCAACTTTTATTGGTTGTAATGCCTTATCTATTGTGAATCTTAAGGAAAAAAAGATCCCAGGAGCTTGTAACCTGGAGATTTCCATAAAAAGCAAATACAATCAAAGATGGTGCCTTATAGCAGAATCTATGTCCTTCCACTCAGCATGGGCTTTCAAAGCGAAACAATCTCGGGACAAAATATAGGTAATGGGTGTTAGTTATTGAAAACCGTAAGCATAATAATCTCTGTACTTTTTTTTCAATACTGAGGATTTACTAGCTTTTTTGGGATCGATCAATAACACCTGGACATACTCGAATTGTTAAATACTTGTAATTGACGATTCATTGAAAATGAAAATAAACGATTAATATATGTATTCAACTTAGGTCCGAAATACAAGACGTTTAATTTCTGGCATCTTGTCCAATGTTTTATTTGGCATTTTTAAGCAATATATTAATCACATATCTTATTGTTACTAATTTTTGTTACTAATGCTCCCTATATATATATTTTGAAAAATTTCATATTAATAGTGTTTTTTTGAACAAATCAATCTTGTAATTCTATTTGGCATGAGTGATAGCGCAGCTAACCAGCATCATGTTTTTTAAGTTTTTTCAGTTCTACATCCTGTAAATTTGATTTTAGCCTGGGATTTACCTTACTCAATATATTTAAATAACAAAAAGCATTAAATGTACAATGCTAACAGGTATCATGTTAGCGATTATCACTATATTGAGCCTATCCCTTAATTTAATATTTGCTTTTTCGATCTTGTATTTGGGATGATAAATCAAGTTCAAGATGATGAAAGCAACTCTGAAAACCCTGAATGATTAAGACTAAAATATCTTTTGGGATGAGCTTGTTAAAATCAAATATATAGGTATTTAAACGATATAGTTTGGCCCCTTCGCTGTGTATTGCCCTGATTTGCAAGTGGCTTTTAGACTGTAATTGGCAGGGTTAACTGGAAAATTTATTTAGTGTATACTAGTATAACATAACCCAAAATTCAATATTGAAAGGAACATCTCTATGGCCAGAACTAATAACAGATGGTTTTATGTTTTTATCGGCATAGTGTTATTTTTATTTCTTGGAATGCTTTATGCCTGGTCTTTGTTTATTGCGCCGCTTGAAAAGGATTTCGGATGGACTCGCGCTCAGACGTCTCTTATTTTCACAATTTCAATTATATTTTTCTGTCTGGGTGGCATTGCAGGAGGCTTTATTACCGGTAAAAAATCTCCAGGTTTTACAACTTTAGTCTCAGCCGTTTTCTTATTGTGCGGTTTTGTTGCTTCTTCAAAGATAAACAGTCTTACAGGCATTTATGTCACATACGGCGTCATAAGCGGCTTTGGTATTGGTCTTAGCTATAATGCGGTCATAAGTACAGTGACTAGATGGTTTCCGGACAAGCCGGGTGCTATTTCCGGCTTTCTTCTTATGGGCTTCGGTCTCGGCGGTATGCTGCTGGGCTCCACTGCAAATGAACTTATTAAAGCAATAGGCTGGCGCGAAACATTTTTACTTCTCGGTATTGCCTTTGGAATAATAGTTTTTATAGGCTCCCGATTCTTAGTGCTCCCGCCTTCAGATTATGTTTTTCCCAAAGCCTCAGCCAAGTTAAAAAATGCTGAAAGTATGACTATGGAAATAAATTCTTCTTTTATGATAAAAAGACCAACTTTCTGGATATATCTGGTTTGGAGTATTTTATCAACTGCAATGGGCCTTGCCCTGATCGGGCACGCGGCTCCTTTTGCAAACGATCTTAAGGCTACAGCGTCGCTTGCTGCCTTCGGCGTCGGTCTGGTCTCGGTTTGCAACGGACTGGGAAGAGTTTCCCTTGGTGCAATTTGCGATAGGATTGGCTTAAAAAAGACGATGACTATAATCAATACAACTTATATTATAGCTATCGCAATATTAATTTCTGCGGCAGTTTCAAAAAACATTACTCTCCTTCTTGTTGGGTTTATGTTCACAGGTCTTTCTTATGGAGGTGTCCCCACAATGAATACCGTCTTTGCAAATAGCTTCTATGGGAAAAAATATTTCGCGCAGAATTTGGGGCTAGTAAATACTAGCCTTATTGGTGCGGCGTTTCTAGGCCCTTATGTAGCTGGTACTCTCCGTACGGCTACCGGTTCATATTTATCAACATTATATGCGATGCTCGTTCTCGGCACTATCGCTTTTATTGCAAACTTTCTTATCAAGAGGCCTTAATTTATCTAAAAATGCAAAATGGAGGCGTATCGGAACTCCGGTTTCGGCGCCCCCCTTTTACATTTATTCATTTTTGCCATAAATGAACAAAAATTATATTAAAATCAGACGTTGGAGGATTGAAACTCTAGATCCAAATTTTACACAATTTAATAGTGTAGTTACGTTTAGTTCCATTTCCTTTATGTTTTTCTTTTTTGTAGAAGGTTTAGTATTTCAAAAATCTTTGAGTTTAAAACTTGAAAAATAAGCTCACAGAGAACATATTAAGTGTCTTTTCTGACAGGCAGAGTCTGCCCTCCGTGAGGCATAAGGTGTATTTTCGCATCAGGATTTTCCGAAAGGACTGCTGAAACGGCTTCTTTCATGCTCGCCATTGGAGTAAAGAATGCGGCTCTGGTCTGTTCCTCCGGAAGTTTAGATACCAGATAGAGCTTGAATCTTTTTGCAACTTTTGCAATTATTGCAGTTTTGTGCCCTCCAAACTCAAAGCACTGCTTGAAACGTTCAATTGCATCGTCCGGAGTCCTGCACTCTCTATTCCAGCATTCATAGACCTGGTTCCCTATCCCTTCTGCGCATTCGGCCACAAGGATGATTGAGCCTCCTTCTTTTACGGCCTGAGTCGCATTGTCAAGAGCTTTGTTTGCCTGAAAAAGGTTGATATCCTTTGGAAAGCCACCGCAGGAAACTATTACTGCATCAGCGGGTTCTACAGGAACTTTGTACATGGAATCTACAATCTCGGTCCCTTTCCTGTGGGCTTCGACAAAATCCCCTGCAACAGCAGCAACTATTCCTTTTTTGCTGTCAAGTACTACATTTAAAATAAAATCAAGGCCAGAAAATTTTGCGGCTTCTTCCATATCCTGCCTGACAGGGCCGTCACTTCTTCCGGAAACAGCTTTTTCTTCAATCATCATTTTATGGTTTGCAAGCACAGCCTCTTTTGAGCTTACACCTGGAAGCACTGACTTTGCCCCTCCGCTGTATCCTGCATAATAATGGAATTCTATGCCGCCGGTTCCTACAATTATATCTGCATCAAGAACATCTTCAAATATTTCTATTGGGGTCCCTCGGGAAGTTACGCCAATATGTCTACATCTGTTGGTATCGTGCTGAATGCATCGGATTTTTCTATATATCTCCTCTCCCACCAGTTTTTTTGATTCTTCTTCAGTCTGCTGGCGGTGGAGCCCGAGAGCAAAAACTATGGTTATATTTTCGTCCTTTGCTCCTCCAAGATAAAGTTCTTCAAGCAAAGGAGGAAGGATTTTCTCAGTAGGTGTCGGCCTGGTGACATCGCTAACTATGAGAGCAACCTTCGAAGCCGGGCTCACAATCTCGGAAAGCCGCCTGCTTTTTATGGGGTTTTCAAGCGCTTTTTGGATCAAAAAAGAAGAAGCTGTCTTTATGTCAGGTTCCGAAGGCAGGATAATGCTGGATATATTCTTTTCCGGGATATCCAGCTCAAGTGCCATGCTTCCAAAAGCGAGTGGTATCTTTTTTATTTTTTCAGTCATGTTTATGCCGATATTTTCTTCTTGATACTGTTTTTTTCTTGTATGTCGAATAATAGGGATAAACAACTATAAAAATAACTATAAAAATAACTATAAAATTAACTTTAAAGGCAGTTCAAACCTTCATGTTCTTAATTTCTAGTTATCTTTTTATCGTTTTACAGGCAGGGTCCATCCACCATTGGGCATAACATGAATTTTAGCTTCAGGGTTATCGGAAAGAATCTTTTCAAGTGCCTCCTCTACGCTTTTTGCAGGAATGAAAAAGGCATTTCTGCTTTCTGCTTCAGGAAGCTTTGAGACCAGATAAAGTTTGAATTCTTTTGCAGCCTTTCCGACAATAGCAGCTTTATGTCCGCCAAACTCAAAACATTCCCTGAATTTCTCTACCGCTTCACAAGGAGTTTTACATTCACTATTCCAGCGTTCATATACTCTGTCTCCGATTCCTTCAGAACATTCAGCCACAAGCACGATAGATCCCCCTTTTTTTACGGCAGGGATTGCATTTTCAAGGGACTTTGTCGCCTGGTACAGGTTTATATCTTTTGGGAAACCCCCGCAGGAAACTATTACTGCATCTGCAGGTTCTACAGGCACCTTGTACATTGCATCCACATACTCTGCACCCTTTCTGTGAGCCGCGATAAAATCTCCGGCAGTGGCAGCGACGATTTCTTTTTTGCTGTTGATCACGACATTAAGCATAAAACCAAGGCCTGCAATCTTTGAAGCTTCCTCAATATTCTGCCTTGCCGGGCTATCGTTTCTACCTGAAAGAGGGGCGCCTTCAAAGACTTTGCTATAAAAGCTATGAAATGAAAGTATAGCTTTTTCCGAACTGACTCCTGGAAGGATGGCCTTTCCTCCTCCTCCATACCCTGCATAATAGTGAAATTCCAATGTGCCTGTGCTTATGATCAGGTCGGAGTCAAGTACTTCTTCAAAGATTTCAACAGGCGTTCCGAAACTCGTGTCTCCGATATGTCTGCATCTTTCCCTGTCGTGCTGAATGCACCTTATGCTTTCGAAGATTTCTTTTCCTACAAGCCTTCTGCACTCTTCTTCAGTCTGTAAGCGGTGAAGTCCAAGGGCAAATACAATAGTAATATTTTTTCTATTTGCTCCCCCCAGATAAAGTTCTTCAAGCAGAGGAGGAAGGATTTTATCAGTCGGAGTTGGCCTGGTGACATCACTAACTATTATTGCAATCCTGGAGTCTGGGTTTACAATCTCCGAAAGCCTCTTACTTTTTATGGGATTTTCAAGCGCCTTTTTAATCAGGCAAGTTCTTTCTCCCTTTGTTTCAGGTTCTGAGGGCAGGATAATGCTGGATATATTTTTATCAGGAATACTCAACTCAAAAATTCCGCTTCCAAAAGCGACTGGAATCGTTTTTATATTTGTAGTCATGTTCATTCCGGTGTTTTCGTATTAATGCTATAAAATCGTATAGGTAAACAATAATAAAACTACATTTTAAAAGGAAATTGAAATATGCGATTAATTCCCCATTTCAAACCTTCTCAAATGTTATACTAAGTATTGAACTGTATAATTATTAATTTTTTGTATTGTAGTATCTGCTTTTTTATATTGTAGTATCTGCTTTTTCCTTTTCAAGTGTCGCAAGGCCTAAAATGTAAATATTTCCTGCACTGACTATAGATATAGTCATCTACAAACGCGCTTACCGGTGTGGATCTATTTAATAAAAAAATTCAGATGACTTAGGTATTTGACAGAGCCTTTTGGGCGCTTTATCAGGAAGGCAGGAAAAGGGAATTCCGTTTGGGGGAATCGTAAATGGACAAAGAAAGAATTTCTTATCACGAATCTGTTCAGAATATGTACGAAAGGATTAAAAAAGACAGCATGACAAATGTCTGGGATCGTTACGAGGCTCAGGGTCTTGGGGGAGATCCTGACAAAAGATGTATGTTCTGTATGGGAGGGGTGCGTTGCGATCTATGTTCCAATGGCCCATGCCGTTCGGACGCCGCAAAAGACAAAAGAGGAGTATGTGGAATCACTGCCGATGGAATGGCAATGCGGATGATGCTCCTCAGGAATGTAATGGGAGCTTCTACTTATCACTACCATACGGACCAGACCATCAGGACTTTGAGGGAAACTGCAAAAGGCAATACTCCTTACTCTATAAAGGAACCTGAAAAGCTAAGGATATTTGCAGGCAGGCTGGGTCTGGAAACCAGCGGGTCAGATTCCGAAGTTGCTCTTCGCCTCTGCGAGTTTGTAGAAAAGGAATTTAACAGACCCTCATACGAACCGAGCCTAATTGTTGAGCTCCTTGCTCCACCTGAAAGAAATGAAAAATGGAGGTCATTGGACATATTCCCAGGAGGAATCTATGGAGAGATGATGCTTTCCACAAGCTCCTGCCTGACAAACGTGGATGGGTACTATGTTAGCCTTGCCCTGAAAGCCATGCGTCTGGGAGTTGCGATGGCGTACCAGAGCCAGATTGTAAACGAGTATTGCCAGGACATCCTTTTTGGCATTCCAAGGCCTCACACTATGAGGGTAGACCTGGGGGTTCTGGATCCTGAGTACGTAAATGTTCTTCCTAATGGCCATGAGCCGTTCCTCGGCTTTGCCATGGTCCAGCTTGCCCGAAAGCCTTACTGGCAGGAAAAAGCAAAGGCTGGAGGGGCAAAAGGCCTGAGGATCATTGCCAGCATTGAAACGGGGCAGGAAATGATCCAGAGATGGGAGGAAGACAATGCGTTTTACGGCCTTACCGGTAACTGGATTTCCCAGGAAGCGGTGTTTGCAAGCGGCTGCGTAGACCTCTTTGCCGCAGACATGAATTGTTCTCTCCCTGTTGCTCCTCTTTATGCCGAAAAATACAATTTTAAGCTCATGCCTGTAAGTGAGCTCGTGGCCTTCGAAGGTATCGAGGCACGCCTGAATTATAACCCTGTAGAAGCCGAAAAGCAGGCATCTCAACTCCTGGAGATGGCTATTGAAAATTTCAAAAAGCGGAAAATTCTGGTTGAGCCAGTCAGGAAGCTTCCAATGAAAGAAGCCATGGTAGGCTTTTCAAATGAGAGCATCCTTGCGGCTCTGGGGGGCAGTCTTGATCCTCTTCTTGATGCCATAAAAAGCGGAGCAATTAAAGGGGTGGTTGGCATGGTATCCTGTACCACTTTAAGGGACTACGGGCAGGACGTACACAGCGTTGCTGTGGTAAAAGAGCTGATTAAAAGAAATATCCTTGTCCTGTCCCTTGGCTGCGGAAACGGCGCCATGCAGGTCGCAGGCCTCTGCATCCCTGAAGCCAGAAAATTTGCAGGAGACAGTCTGAAAGCCGTCTGCGAAACCCTGGGTGTCCCTCCAGTACTCAGCTATGGGACCTGTACAGACACAGGCAGGCTTGCCGATCTCCTCGGAGCCATTTCCGGAGCTCTTGGAGGAGTTCCGGTTCCCGACCTTCCGGTTGCTGCCGCGGCTCCTGAATACATGGAACAGAAAGCCACTATCGATGCCATCTTTGCCCTGGCCCTCGGGCTTTACACCTATGTGAACCCGGTTCCGACTGTTACCGGAGCCCCGAATCTGGTCAAACTGCTGACAGAGGATTGTAGGGAGGTTACAGGAGGTCTCATGAATGTGGAAAAGGATGCAGTAAAAGCAGTTGATGGAATTGAACAGCACATTATGGAAAAGAGGAAGAATCTTGGAATATGAGAGTAAAGATCTGAAAAATTAATTTTTTTTAAGAGAAGAGGGCTGAAATTTAGAGTCCTTAGAACTGAAACTTAGAGTCCTTAATAGAAGAGCGCAGAAAAGAAGAGGTTTTAATAAAAAGATTTAATAAAACAGGTATAAAAGAGGTATAAAAGAAGAGATCTGAATAATTCGGCTTTTATATGATCTCTTTTAATTTTTACTTTACACTAAATGTATCCAAAACTGAGAAATCAAAGTTCTATAGACTCTCCGGGTTTCATGATAACTACTTTTGTATCGACTTTCGCCTCCACGGCCTTCCTGAACTCTTCTGGATCCTGTTTTATTACATCAAAGGTGTTATAATGCATCGGTACAACGATCCCGGGTCGGAGGAGTTCTATGGCTTTTACGGCTTCCTTTATTCCCATGGTGAACCTGTCCCCTATAGGCAGAAGGGCCAGTTCAGGCTCATAGAGTTCGCCAATAAGCTGCATATCTCCAAAAACACCTGTATCTCCTGCATGATAAATGGAATGTCCTCCAATGCATATCACAAAACCTGCCGGGCAGCCTCCATCGAAACTGAAGCCAGAGGCCTCAATTGAAGAGGAGTGAAGTGCATCGGTCATGGTTAAGGTTATGCCTTCTACATTGATTGTTCCACCTTTGTTCATGCCTTCTGCAAAGACTCCTTTTGATTTGATGTAGTTTGCCACTTCGTGAATGGAAATTATCCGGCATCCAGTCCTCTTTCCTATTTCTATTGTATCTCCCAGATGATCGCTGTGTCCATGCGTTACGGCTATGATGTCAGGGTTCAATTCTTCAGGGCTGCATGAGGCCATTGGGTTTCCAGAGATAAAAGGATCAATCAACACTTTCTTTTCGGCTTCGAGCAAAAAAGCAGAATGTCCAAGCCAGGTAATTTTTACGTCAGCCATTGATTTGCCTCGTCATTACTATGCTTTTGCCAGAACGTAGTGATCCGTAATTTAACTTTCTATAACGATTGATTAAGAATTTTTAATAATCGGCTACGTAGTTCATTGAAAGTCACATAAAGGATCATATAAAAGGATCATATAAAAGGATCATTTAAAAGGATCATTTAAAAGGATCCTATAATATGAATAAATCTTATTAAGGGCCATATTAATATGTGTCTTCTATTTTAAACTGATTGAAAATGAAAATGAAAATCAGTCTGGTAATTCATGGACCCGAAGTAATCGATTCAGGGGGAGCGAAAAGAGTCCTTGAAAAGCTTTCCTGCATGGGCAAAGTAGAGGCACAGCTTGGTGGAGCCATGGGAAAGATCGCGGTCCTTGATGCTGGACTTGAAAATGTTATAGACATAAGTCGGCACCTGAAGCCAAGTGCCTGCATTGAATCTTTTTTTAAGACCTCAGACCTTGTGTGCCTTCTGAACAGGGGGAAAACCGTTGAAACAGGAAGGGTATTTGGAGGGATGGTTGCTGCTCGTCTAAGAGAGCCTGAAATGAAACCTCTTATCCAGATAGAAAGCCCGGAATGTGCTGGTGGAAAACTGATACCTCTTAATAAAAAAGCCGGAGAGTACCTTGAAATTCTTTCTGAAATTTTAGAGCTGCCAGTTGAAGTTAGTCGGCCTTTACAAAGTTCAGTTCGTGTAGAAAAATGCCCGAAAACAGGTAAAACTCAGGTTATCCGTAAACTTTCAGGAGTCTTTCCCGGAGAAAATATTCTGGTAAATGGGATAGTGATTGGAAAATCCCTGTCTTCCGAAATAAACATCGTCTCCGAAAACGGCTTTATTGTCGCAATCGAAGGGGGAGAAATAAAGGATCATGGACTCGAAAAGCTTCATAATTATGAAAAAATGGATCCTATTGACCTTGCAAAAGCCTGGGCAAAGAGTGGGAGCTTGAGAAGGAGTGATTTCTTACTCCTTAATGCCCAAAAACAAAATTCAAGTAGCAGAAGTTCAGGTTTATCTTCCAGATCCAGAATGGGAAAAGTCGTACTTATAGATCATGCAGCAGAACACTCCTTCGAACTGGCTGCCGGCGCTGAACTTGCAGTTACCGTGGGAGACGATACAACAGCCATAGCAGGCAATATCCTCTTCAGGCTAGGGATCCCTATCATAGGGGTAACGGACGGGGACTGCGACAACCTTACCTGCCGGACAGAAATATATCCGGGGTCTGTTGTGCTTAGGCTGGCAGCTGGAAACGACGATATTCTGGGAAAAATACTGAAACAGAAATTCTTCGGGGAGGAAAGTTCTGCGGTTTTAGTTGACATACACGCTTTTAAAGAAGATGTACTGAAACTTGCAGAGCCCTTAATTGAAGCTGTTTTTGAATACTGATTATAAATAAGCAGCGCATGGTTATAAATCCTAAATTCTGACCTGTACAACGTCATTCGTCATACTATGTCGTTCTTGTCACGCTCGACGCAGGAGAGCGGCCTTTCAGACAAATAAGAAGAAAAAAGAGAATGACCAGAAAATAAAATCGACCGAGGAAGCTGATAAGAAACCAACAAGAGACGAAAAACAAAATAGAAAAAAACCAATAAGTAAAAGTAACCTCTGCTTTTCTGAGTGATTTTAACAGAGTATTTAATCAAACATAACTCTATTATTCCTTTGATCGCCCATTTTTTTCCCATTCCATATATGACTCGTCTATTTATGATAAAACTGTTCTACCGCTTGGTTTATCGTGTTTTGGAAGGAGTCCTGGATCTTTTGTACCTGCAACGCTCTGTTGGAGCCAGAGTCCAGCAACACTACCTGACTACTCCAACACTACCTGACTACGTCACAAAACCCTATCTTATTTATGTGCTGTAGGTGGTGCGCTATTTCGTGCATACTCACACAAATTTGATAAGCCTATAAAATAAACATGGGCTTAATCTAAGGCTCATAGAGAGCTTATATATCAAGGGCTGAAGAATATAAATCAAGCCCTTTAATTTAAATCTCTCTGGTGCCCTTATAATTAGGTAACATCTAAACCTATCTATTCTTACACTTTCTTAAAAAGGGAAGTAAGTATAACTACTCAATACTGCTGAAAAGCTGAAGTCTTGGTAATGGGTGCTGCAATAAATACGCAGTCCATTATGATCACAGTTGCGATGCTGTTATAATAAGGAAGTACTCTTATCCTTTCGTGCTATAATAGAATACTTATACGTTATTCTGCAACCTGTTAATTATAAGCCTGTGTGAATAAAATAGAAAAGCTGTAAATCCTCAGTTTTGAGGTGGCCTTTATATATCTCTCTAAAGTAAGAACCTGAGAGAAAAGGAAAACGCTATCTGTTAAATCACGTCTAATGTTATTGATTGCGTGGGTGCCTATACTTTTTGATATCTTATTTTCTGTTACATAGTGCCAAATCGAAGCTAACTTAGTTATTCCTATATGATCTAGACTAACTTAGTTCACAAAAGCATAGTATGAAGAATGGTAGAAAAATAAGAGAGTCGATGAAGATAAAACTTTTCCACTTTGTTTTTTCTGTTGTCGAACAAAATAACGTATATGTAAATAAGAGGACTCTATTAATCTTAAACCGTGGAGATGAAGATACATGTTTACAATGAAGGATCTAAAATCATTCTTTGATAATGCTACAATGGAAATTGATGGCATCGTCTTTAAATTAACAGAAGATGAAGAAATGACAGGAAAAATGGCAGTATGGTACTCCGAGAAATATAAAGTGCTGGCAACTCCATGTTTTGATGACGTGTCAGTTGCCGTAGAAGTTATGGAAATCGATGTAAATGGAAATTGTAATACTATTGATGCAGAAGGGTACTATGGAGAAATTGACTCTTTTGAGCAATATGTAAATGTAGTAAAATCTTTGACTAAAAAGATACTTGCTAACCCTATAATCAGTAAATAAAGCATCTACTTATTTTATTCGACTCTTTACTCTCATTTGATATCTTATAACCAGACAATAAAATATTCATAACTTTTACAGTATTTCACCACACCTTGGTTTTATTTAAAACGTCTGAGGGAAATTATGACGAATCACAGTGATTTACCTTTTAGCAGTGAATTTTCTCCTTCACAAATTGACTTAATTCATCTATTAGGTCTTACAAAATCATGTGGCGGAGATTGGAAATATTTTGAAAAACAAATTCGTGAGAAATATTTTGAAAAAAATGATACAAGTGATTATAATAAAGGTAAGCTCGCAAATAATACAAAATTGAGCATGATAGCTTATAATATTATAGAGAGAGATTCAAATTTTACCGAGTTTGGGGAAAAACTATATTCTCTAATTGACAACGAGGAAAAATTATATTCCGAACTGGCGAAGCATATTTTACTCAATTTAAACGGAATCAATTTGCTTGAATGTGTTAAAGATTTGCAGGAAGGTCACGAGCATGTTACACTTATTACTATTAGGGAATCGCTTGAAAAAAGAGGATTATATATGCCTCCTGCATCTAAAAATGCCAGTGTCATGAGAGCTTGGCTGGAAAAAGCTGGAGTGTTATCCGGTAAATGGAATATTAATGAGCAAAAACTAAAGCGAGTTTTAGGTGTAACTATTGAAGAAATAGATGTACTCTCAATATTAACACAGGAACAGAGAGACTATTTAAAAACTATAGCAAGCATGGAAAATTTTAACCAGGGAGGTGCGTATCAATCTAATCGAATTAAAGAATTGGCACATACAAGATATGGAACTAAATTTAATGAAAAATCGCTTCCTACAACGGTTCTCTATCCCCTTCAAAATGAAGGATATATAACCCTTGAAAGAGGAACTAAAGTAGATGGTAGAGGTGCCAAACCTTTCATAGTTAAACCTACTGAGAAGTTGGTATCTGAGGTAATGATTCCTATTTTAGAGCAAATTGAAAAACAAACATTACCTGAAATTCGTCCTATGTTGCGTAAGCCATTTTCCAAAATAAAAGAGGAGATAAACTCTAGCGATACTCATATAAAGGGTCTAGCTTTAGAGGCCTTTGCCTTTAAATTAATGCAACTTTTAGATTTAACTTACGTAAAAACCAGATTGAAAGGTGACTCCACTGGTGGAGCAGAAGTCGATTTAATTTTTGAAACTACGCGGCTTGTATTTTCACGATGGCAAGTACAGTGTAAAAATACAAGTTCAGTTAATTTAGACCCTGTAGCTAAAGAAGTTGGGTTGACACACTTACTAAAGAGTAATGTGATAGTCATAGTAAGCACTGGTAAAATCGGGTCTGAAGCAAGAAGATATGCGAATACTATTATGAAAGATTCAAATCTTTGTATTATCATGGTAGATGAAGAAGATATAAAAATGCTTGAAAGTGACCCGTCTAATGTTGTTGAAATACTCAATCGTGAAGCTGAAAGTGCTATGAAAATAAAAGCTTTAGATAAATGAGGAATCTGATGTCTTCTGAAGAAAAACAAGATTTCAAACTATATCATAGAACAGAATTTGGTGAAATATATTTAGGTGATACCCTCGACGTTTTACCTTCTAAAATTGAAGATAGCTCAGTTAATCTTATAATGACGAGTCCACCGTTTGGGCTTGTTAGAAAGAAAGAATATGGAAATGCCGACTCCAATGAATATCTTAACTGGTTTAGACCTTTTGCTTCTGAATTTAAACGGATCCTAAAAAACGATGGTAGTCTGGTAATTGATATCGGTGGATCATGGATTGAAGGACAACCTACTAGAAGTTTATACCATTTTAAACTTCTTATAATGCTTTGTGAAGAATTCGGCTTTAATCTTGCACAAGAATTTTATTGGTGGAATCCTTCGAAATTACCAACACCCGCCGAGTGGGTGAATGTTCGAAGAATCCGAGTAAAAGATGCTGTAAATTGTATTTGGTGGCTATCAAAAACACCTTATCCAAAATCTTCCAATCTTCGTGTACTCATCCCTTATTCAGAAAGCCAAAATAAACTGTTAATAAACGGTTACACCCCAAAATTGCGCCCTAGTGGTCATGATATCTCAGATAAATTTCAGAAAGACAATAAAGGTGCGATTCCACCTAATTTAATTTCTTTACCAAATACTGAAAGTAATAGTGGTTATCTACGTTATTGTAAAGAAAAAGGAATCAAAGTACATCCAGCTCGTTATCCTATAGATATTCCGGCTATTTTTATACGCATGTTGACCGATAAAGGGGATATCGTTCTTGATCCTTTTGGTGGAAGCTGTGTAACAGGAGAGGCATCTGAAATACTCAAAAGAAAATGGATATGTTGTGAACTTGATCAAGACTATGTTGAAGGAGCAAGAGGACGTTTTGATCCTGAATATTGTAACAAAAGAAATGGAAAAATTAATGAAATAAAGAATAAGCAGGCTACTTACTACAGAGCTCCATCTCCTTGTTTATCTTTAATTGATGAGGAGAATGCTCCTTTAGCCCCAGATGGGGGGATGAAAAGACCAAGTTTAAAAATAAAAAATAAAGTGGAAGGAGATAAAATTGATCCTAAAGGCGGGACAAATTAACCAAATTTTTGTGGATGCTCTTGCTAATAAGGTAAAAGAACATAGTGAAATCGAGAAAAAACCTCTTGAAGTAGATTTCAAAGAAGATTTTTTTCCTAGACATATTCGTGTTTATCTTTATACAGTGACGCATCCTCCAGGAGGAAGAGATGGAAATGATGTTGAACACAAAGTGCAGATAATTCTGCCAAATCAAAAACGTGGGGAGAATTCAAAAGGTAATTTTGATTATTCTGATGATCGTTTTGTTCTTTTTGGTGGGTATGAACCTGTCCATAATGTTTTCATTTTTTGGGATGCTGATTGTTATACAGATATATCTTATTCAAGAAATGTACAAGTGAAGGGTTCGACAGTTGTACGCGCTTGGGCTAAAGATATAGCTTTCCAAACGAGAATACTTCGCGATAACAGAAAAGAAATTATTGTTGCAGGAATTCCAGAAAAATTGCCAATGTTGATACAAGGTAGACTAAAGCTTTTTGGAACGAGTCAAGAAGATGAAGAAATAAAAAATATCTTTGGAATTCATTAGTAAAGCGTATTAAATGTTAAAATAATGATTACTTTTTAAGGTGCAAATAATGTATAAGCTTTCTGAATTAAGCCTCTATCCTACTTATTATAGGGGACAACATGATATTGCTAATGAATTTTATCTCCCTTGTTTGTCTCGTTCTATTCGTTACGATAGAGCTGTTGGTTTTTACACCAGTGCTATTTACATTATCGCATGGAATAACCTTTTAAATTTTATATCTAGAAATGGAAAAATGCGCTTCATAGTATCACCTTATCTTGCAGAAAAAGATGCAGATGCGATAATTGAGGGTTACAAAGCTCGCGAGGATAAGGAATTAGCAGCAGTTCTTAATAACGAGTTTCAAAAAATTTTCAACGATGAATACTTATCTAAGCCTGCTAAAGTTTTGGCGTATCTTGTTGCTAATGAATATTTAGAATTTAAAATTGCATTTCCACAGGGAGAAGAAGTTAGAACCAAACGAATGTTTCATGAAAAAATGGGAATATTTTACGATGACTATGGCAATAACGTTTTATTTAAAGGATCAATGAACGAAACTTTTTTTGGTTTGTCTTTTGACGGAAATATTGAATCCGTTGATGTCTTCTTTTCTTGGAATGATGGAGATAAGGCAAGAATTAACGAAGGAATAGATCATTTTCAACATCTCTGGAATAATATTCAACCAGGAGTCGTTGTTAAAAGTTTTCCTCCCGAAACTTTAGAAAGTATTATAAAAGTATCTCCTAAAAATATGGAAGAACTCTCTGAAGTTGTCAAAGAGATTTGTAAAGACATAGAAACAGCAAACAAATCCGTTCCTTCTGGAAAAGTATTGAAATCTCATCAAGCATTTGCACTAAATTCATGGAAGAGCAATAATAGAAGAGGCATTTTAAAGCATGCGACTGGCAGTGGAAAAACATTCACAGCTATTTGTGCGATAAAGGAATCTTTATCATTGGGTGAAGTTCCTGTTATCATAGTTCCCAGCAGTGCTCTTCTAGAGCAATGGCATAAAGAAATAATTAAAGAATTAAAGGATTTAGAGTTTTACTGTTGTCTTTGTGGAAATAATCATAATCAATGGAAAAATAATAATTTACTTCGCCTCTGCACAGAAAAGCGTTTAGACAACAAACATCGCATTGTCATATCCACAATCCAAACAGCAGCAAAAAGTGATTTTTTAAGTTCTATTGGAAAGGGGAATCATATTTTTTTTATAGTTGATGAAGTTCATCGTATTGGTAGTGCTAACTATTTAAACATCCTTTCAAAAATTCAATGTGGTCCAAGGTTAGGTCTTTCAGCAACTCCAGAACGTTATGGGGATCCTTTTGGAACAAATGAAATAATGAACTTTTTTGGTGGAATTTTAGAGCCAGTTTATACGCTTAAAAATGCCATCGAAGATCGTATATTGACCCCTTATTTTTATTTTCCACAAATTGTTGAGCTACGTGAAGATGAGCAACAAGAATGGGACAGACTTACAGTACAGATTAATAGAATTTATGCTCAAATTAACAATTCTCCAGGTGAGCAAGGTAATACTTTAAAAAGTAGATTAAAAGGACTATTTATAAAAAGAGCAACTATAATTAAATCTGCTCGCGGAAAAGTAGACCTTACTATTAACATTCTTAAGAGGTATTTCGAACGTGGGCAAGTATGGATAATTTATTGTGAAGATAAGCAGAAAATAGAAGAAATACACCGATCGATTATCAATTCGGGGGTCATAAAGGACATCCCTGTTATCGATTATTATGCAGATATGGATGCAGACAAGGAGCAGACTTTAAATTTTTGCAGAAACAATAGTGCAGTAATTATTGCAATTCGCTGCTTAGACGAAGGTGTTGATATTCCCAACGTGACTCATGCTTTAATTCTCGCATCCTCTAAAAATCCAAGGGAATTCATTCAGAGAAGAGGACGCGTATTAAGAAGATTTCCTGGAAAAGGCAAGGCTGAAATCCATGATACTATTGTCATACCTTCACTTTCAGGAGAAAGAGATTCATCGAAGTATAAACTTGACACCTTCATCAAAACAGAACTCTCTCGTTCCTTGGAATTTTCGTCATGGTCGATGAACAAAGAAACTTCATATATCCACTATAAAAGTATTGCTATACGTCTCGGCCTAGAACTAGAAGATATTATAAATAGTTGTGAAGAAGGATTTGAAGATGACTCTAATTAATTTCCCTAAGGATGTTAGTTTAAATTCCTATGACTGTGAACATTTGATACAAGATATGTTAGAAATATGCCAAAGGCAAGATCCTACTATTTCACTTGCTCTGTTAAGTGAAATCCTAAAAATCGAAGAAAAATACTCTGGAGATGAAGTCCGAAGGAAAAATCAGCTGTGGGACTTACTTATTAATGAAAAATATACTAAAGGAATCATTTTAGAAAAGTAGTATCCTTAATTAATCTCAGAACAAGAATATAAAAAATATGGTTTATTTCTAGTTGGTAATAAAATCTACTATACTACAAACTATCAGTATATTATCCGACTTTATTTTTATAAATTTGAATATATATGAGAGATTAATTTTGGAATTAATTCTTGAACACCTAAAAATTATAGCTAATTTGTAATGAGGGTCGTAGGATGGATGAAGGTCTTATCTTCGAAAAGTTAATTTTAGAAAATTTCGGTCCATTTAAAGACCGACAAGAACTATTGTTTCCCTCTAATGGGGTAATGATAGTATATGGAAATAATGGAGGAGGAAAAACTTCCATAATCCGAGCAATAAATTATGTGTTATATGGGGAATTAACTGAAAGAAATCGAAATTCTCCTATTAAAAAGGCAGATCTAATCAATTTAGAAGCTATCAAGGATGGAAAAGCTAGGTTCAGAATTGAGTTATTTTTCTCATTTAATAACAATAGATATCAATTTATTAGAGAAGTTGTATTTAATTCCTCTAATTTTATACCTGTAGGTGATTCTGATTTTGAAGAAAGGTTTGAAGTCCGTGAGAACGAAGACCTCTTAGGACCAGGGCAACGCGAGCAAGTAATTGGAAAAATACTTCCCCAACAAATTGCAAGATTTTTTATTTTCGATGGTGAATTGCTTCAAGAGTATAGGGAATTGTTAAATGATCAAAGTACAGCAAGTCGCAAGATATCGGAATCTATTGAAACAATATTGGGAGTACCTATTCTAGTTAATGCAAGGGAAGACATGAAGATTCTTCATCGTCAGGCAGAAAACGAGGTTCAGAGTTTAATTCTTAAAGACCGAAAATACCAAAATTATTTAAATGTATTAACAGAACAAAAAGCTGCTAGAGATTCGCATGAGAAACATTTACTACAACTTACAGATGAACTTTCAGATGCAGAATTAAGAAAAGGTGAACTTTTACAGGAAGCACGTAAAAATGAATCTATTCAAAAGTTGTTAAGTAAAGAAGAGTTATTAAATGAAAAAATAAAAGTCAGGGACATTTCTATAGAAAAGTTAGAAGAACAATCACAAGAAATGATGTCTCAAGCCTGGAAAGAAATACTTAGTTATCCTGTCAAAAAAAAGTTACCGTTAATTTCTGAAGAAAAGAAGAAATTAAAAGAAGAACATGAAACGAATATAATTTATGAATTTATGACTAAAAGCATGAGTAGTGACAGTTGCATTATATGTAAAAGGGATATAAATGATGAGATTAGATCTCAACTTATTGAAATGATTCATGAACATAATAAATTACAAAAAAATAATTCCAACAGATATTTTGAAGTAGATGTTCAGGAAAATATTCTGCGTAAGTTTGAAAATGAAAAAATTATCGAGTCTATAATCCAAAATGAACAAAAATTAAATGCTGAGATAATAAATCGTCAAGCTTTAAGAGACGACCTAAAGAACATTAAAAGTGAAATTGGCGATCAATTAGTTCGGAACACCATGCAAGAGTTAACTGCAAAAATTGTAGGTATTTCGCGAGAAATTGATAACTATTTAAGTGGAATTTCAAACACAAAGGACGAAATTGATAGGTTAAACAAGCAAATTAATGCAATTCTTGATAAAATATCTAAAGAATGTGGTACTACTGATAAAAAGAATGAAATTAGTAAAGAAACGGCACGTCGAAAATTATGTGATAAACTATATCATATTTTTGACAAATCCATAGAAGAATATAAAAAATATTTAAAAGGGAATGTTGAGAATGAAGCTACTTTAATATTTAAAAGGATGATTCATGAAGATAGCTTCGAAAAATTAGTAATTAATGAGAACTATGGACTTGATGTAAGCCTTTCAAGTGGTGACATTGTTCCTCTTCCTTCTGAAGGACAATTCCATTTAGTATCTCTAGCACTCATTGGTGCTCTTCATCGTAATGCTCCTCTTCAAGGTCCGATCATTATGGATTCACCGATTATGAGACTTGATCTTGACCACCGTTCTAATATGATCCAAAATTTGCCCCATTTGGCTAGGCAGATAGTACTTTTAGTCACTGCCTCGGAACTATCAGAGAAAGAGGTTCGTGTTGGCCTTTCATCTAAATTAACTAAGGAATATACTTTGAGAAGATATAAAGGTAAAACTTCAGGATATACATGCATAGAAGAAATTCGATCTACTGATTAATATAAGGGGGAAACAGATGGTTATAGATAGTAAGAGTCACAATTTATTAGACCAAGAGCCTTCTATTAATGAACAACTTATAGAGGAAATCCAAGAACCCAGCGACCTTACAACTGTAGTTCTTACTGACAAAGCAAGGTCTCTAATTGAAGGTCTTGTCGGAAATAAGAAATGGTTCAAACAAATGGATGATGCAGCGCATTTTGCTATGGCCTTAGCTATTAATAGGGGAGTAGATATAGATGGGAAATTAGAGCAGACTAAGACTACATGGGGAGTTGATAGATTTGATAAGGAAGGCCAAATACGTTTAATAGTTTCTGCTTTATACCCTGAAGCTGCATCTACCCCAATCCGTCAAATAAATTGTTTAATAGACAAAGGAACGGAAATCATAGATGAATTTTTAAAAAATGATCCATCAGCGACGCTATCAGATTTCCTCCGTTTTTCGATAGAAGAGAAATAAAATGATTAGAGCTAAAAATATCTCAAAAGAAGCACACAAAATCTCAAATTAACTTCTAATAAGTTTATGCTTTCATAAGTATATTCTTTCTAAGGTTCTAGGTTCTTTATATCAACTATACGAATCGGACTCTGATGTCTGATATGACACTGAAGATTGCGCAGATTTAAATGGGCTACATTTTACAGTTTCCAACTGAATTAAAGAGGATCTATAAATTAAAAATAAAGAGATGAGGATATGTTTACCATAGAAAATTTAAAGCCGTTCTTTAATAAAGCAACGATTGAAGTAAGTGGAATGACTTTTCAGTTGACAGAAGACGAAGAAATGGCAGGAGAACTGGCAGTATGGCACTCCGAAAAATATAAAGTACTGGCAACCCCAAATTTCGATGATGTGCCAATTGCCGTAGAAGTCTCGGAAATCGATGAGAATGGAGATTATAATGTCATTGATGCAGAAGGGTACTATGGAGAAGTTAACTTTTTTGAGCAGTATTCAGAGATAGTAAAGACAATGACAGAAAAAATACTCGATAACCGTAAAACTCAGTAAATATCTGATTACCGTTTTCACTTCCATTTCTATAAAGATAATATCCTTTCCAGTGTTTCCAATTCTCAAGTAGGAAGCACTAATTGAATTAATCTAATCAGGAAATATTCGAGATCTTAAATCTCTACATACAGTTCCTCACTCCTCCAGTAAAATTCATAGAGAGATCAATTCAAAAAACGTATTTACTCTTTTTCTAACTTTTGAACTCGTTCTGTCAGCCTATTGAGCTGCTCTTGTTTTTTAGCCAGATCACCTTTAAGCTTCTTCAAGATCTCTTCCTTCTCTGTGCTTTTCTCTACTACTTCCTGCTCTTGCAAATGAATGAGAATAGGCATATATATTCGGAAAGAATCAGAAACACCATGCTCCTCTTTACAGAGAGTGTCCACAAAAATCATGAGGCTGCAGGAGCCTCCCTCATCAAACTTGCAGACCACTTAAAGGAACTCAGTTCAGTCGAAGAACGCATCAAAAGCTCCCTTTACGACGTTACTTCAACCATGCGTACGACTGCTGTTATTTTTGCTCCCCTTATTGCAGGGATTACTCTTGCCCTTGCAGAAGTTATTACAAAAATTCTCAATCAGGTGGCAGAAAGGGTGAGCAGGGTTCCTGCAGATCTTTCCGGAATGCCTGCCGAAATGGGGCAGGGAGCTTTTTCCCAGTCCATTTCCCCTGACCATTTCCTGCTTGCAATAGGGGTTTATGTTTTGCTGATCAGTGCTATCCTTACCCGCTTTGCAGGTTCGGTGGAGTATGGAGGAGACCGAACACAGTTGAAATATGACCTGGCCTGCATGCTTCCGATTTCGATTGTTATATTTGCAGTTTCTACATCAGCCTCAAGAATCGTCTTCAGCGGGCTGGTATAAAATCGAGTTAAATCCCCGGAAAGTCAGGAAGTAGCCGAAAATATATCAATAAAATAGCTGAGAATTTTTTCCTTCTCATCCGTTGTTTTCATATCGAACTTTGAGATTCTACTTTTGATCCTGTATTTTTTACTTTTTTGTAAAGTGTAGATTAAAATGAAAAAATTTAAAAATCATTTACAATATTCAACTACGCATACTATATTTTTATTAAACGAAAATTTTTATTAAACGAAAATAATGTAACGGAAAGGATGAAAAATAAATGAAAAAGAACGAAAAAACACCTCCAATCTTTTTAGCTTCAACAACTCTCTTTTTATTTTTAATTCTTATTTTGTCTACGGTTTCTATAGCTGCTGCACAAATTTCCTCCTCCGAGGCAACATATGCATATATTACTAATGGAGGCAGCAGCACTGTCTCTGTAATTGACACTGCCACAAATACTGTTACGGACACTGTGAATGTAGAAAGTAGTCCAGAAGGGGTTGCAATCTCTCCTGATGGAACAAAGGTATATGTTGCGAACCTGGGCAGTAACACGGTCTCCGTAATTGACACTGCCACAAACACTGTTACAGCTACGTTAAACGTAGGAACTAATCCTCATGGAGTTGCAGTTGCAGGAACAAAGGTATATGTGACAAATTACGGAGGAAATACCGTCTCTGTGATTGATACTGCCACAAACAAGGTTACAGCAACTGTGCTTGTAGGGAATCATCCATTTGGAGTTGCAATCTCTCCTGATGGAACAAAGGTATATGTGACAAACGACAACGACAAAACGGTTTCTGTAATTGATGCCTCCACAGACACTGTTACAGCCACTGTAAATGTGGAGAATCATGCCCCCGGTGGAGTTGCAGTTACCGGATCAGAGGTATATGTTACAAGTGGAAGCTCCAACACTGTCTCTGTAATTGATACAGAAACAAACACTGTAACAGCAACTGTGCCTGTAGGAACTTCTCCTCATGGAGTCGCAGTTGCAGGAACAATGGTATATGTGGCTAACCTGGGCAGTAACACTGTCTCTATAATTGATACAGACACAAAAACAGTTGTATCCACTGTGAACGTCGGGAAAAGCCCTTACGGAGTTGCGGTCACGCCGGACGGAACAGGAGTATATGTGACAAACGACAAAGACAACACTGTTTCTGTAATTGATGTGGATACAAACAAGGTTAAAGCCACTGTGAGTGTAGGGGGCCTTCCTAAGGCGTTTGGACAATTTATAGGTTCGATCCCGCAATCTGAAGTAGAAACCAATAAAACAGAACAAGCTGAGGGCAGTTCAGCAGAATCACAAGAAAATACAGGAACAGTACAAGCCGGAAACACACAAACAACTAATGTAAATAATTATTATAATAATAACTCCCAAACTAACACACAGACTAACATACAAACAACTAATGTAAATAATTATTATAATAATGAATCTACTGACAATTCTGAATACGAAGGAGTGAAACAAGCAGATGATGCCTCAAAAGTACAGTCTAAAGCATCTTCTGCGAGCGTGAACCTTCATGGGGAGAAAACAACAGTTCTTAAGGGAGAAGATGTTCTGCTCAAGCTTTCGGCAGTGAATCTTATCACAAAACCTACTATGCACGTTCAGGCTATTATTATTCCTCCTTCGGGAATGAGCGTCTCTTCTACAGAGTTTGTTGAGTCCGGAGCAGGCCAGTACACAACGACATACGAGATTGAGCCTGGCAAGGGAAGGGATATTGAAGTGAGGATTGCAGCCAATCAGGTTGGAGACTTTAATGTTACAGGCAGGGTAGTTTATTATTTCGGAAATAACAAAAAAGAGGGGGAAGATTACACACTTGATCTTCCTATTAAAGTAGACGAAGCAGATCCCCAGCCCATACCTGAGGATAAGTCCTTGTCCATCCCTGATATTCCCGGACTTGGAGTTCCAGGCATGATACTCATATTAATGCTGGTATTTATGGTAAGAAGAAAAGACTGAGATTAAATTAGATTAAACTGGATTAAATTCGATTAGATAAAAATTCAGAAAATATTGTATTGTCCTTCAGAAAATGAAAAGGTTGACTACGAAGTTTTCCTACTTTCATTTTCTCAAGGAACTAAATAATTTTGTTTTGCTTGCAGGTTCTCTCAGGTTTGATCTGTTTTATTAATATTTTTTGAGGTAATGAGTTATAATTGTGTTTTGGAATAGCTATTCCCAAAACTTCCTAACAATATCCGTATTTGTTCCTTGTTTTTAAGTATCTGGTCTTATTAAGGACTTATTTACATTCTATTACTTTATTCAAGGTTATGTCTAAAATTAGGACTTTGAAAAAGCTTATTTGTCCATATTAAACTTTTTTAAAATCTTTGTTGTTAAAAGTAAGCTTATATTTTAGTCAGTTTATTTTGGGATTGTCAACCAGCGAACAGCTGGCAAGACAATTAAAACAAAGTAATACTTACAATTCGTAAGCTTACAGTTGGTAAATACAGTTAGAATAAAATAAAATTTATGCAGTTGAGTTGAAAAAAATCAATAGTAAAGGACATCAAGATATCTAATACTCGATTAAGGATAGACTTGATTATGCTTTTTGCATATCCAATGCATAAATCCCAACCCAAAATTGATAGGTGAATCTGGTGAAAATAAAACACATAATAGCTCTATGTCTTGTTCTCATTATCATATTGCCGTCTACGGCACTTGCAGCCACAAAACCGAATGCGAGCTTCAAACCAAGTAAAACATCTGGCTATGCTCCTCTGAAAGTAACATTTACTTACACCGGAGGTAGCACATCAGGCATTAAATCACACGTGTGGACCTACGGTGATGGAGCTACTTGCAGAACATGTTGGCATCCATCTCATGTATATACTAAACCTGGAAAATACAAGGCTACCTTAACTGTGAGAAATGCTGCAGGAAGCAGCACTAAAACATGCTACATAACCGTAAAAAAGAGGTAAATATTTTCCGGTGGTTCCCTACCACTAACCTTTTTTTAATTGTTAATGTATTGACGAAATCTTTCTGCTTTTCATTTAGTGTTCAGGTTCTTATCTCACTACCTCAGAACTTGCAGAAAGTTGTCTTAAATTCTCTTAAATTCTCTTAACTCCTGAAGATCGCACAAAACCGTTTTTCAGTCAAACATGGCAACTATTTTATTTAAGTCAGTCCATATCAACATCAATGAGCAAATTTAAATTGTTTTTCTTTACAGGAATAGGTTTTGGAGTTGATTGGGCAATAAATATGAAAACAGGGGTCAATCTCGATGATCCGACTGTTTACGTTACCCCGATTTTCAATGCCCTCAATAGCGCTACAGGCAACGGCCCATATAACACAGCCTATGATTTGCAATCACAAATTACATCACAACTCACATATGTATCAGTAATCATTCAACTCTTCCCAATCGTTCCATTAATAGCGGCATTTGTGACAAATGACGTAAAAAGAAATTCAATTGCTTATATAGAAGGGATATTAATCGGATTTGTGATTACTTACTTGCTTCTATAATGGGAACTTAGCCCATAATTGAACACATATTCAAGAGATATATTCAGATCTTGAATGAATAACCGGATTTCAGATTCTGAAACTAATTCTGAAACTAATTCTGAAACTAATTCTGAAACTAATTCTGAAACTAATTCTGAAACTAATTCTGAAACTAATTCTGAAACTAATTCTGAAACTAATTCTGAAACTAATTCTGAAACTAATTCTGAAACTCCTGTTATGTCAGGAAGTAATCTAAAAAATAGAAACAAATGGCTGAGAGGATTAACCTCTCAGTGTTTGTTTTTATATATTCTTCGATATTTTATCTTATTTACTTTCTTTTATACAGGAATATCGCAAGCAGACTGGCTACTCCTATACCTATTTCAAAGCCTGGTGCACTCGTTCTAGTTTTCTGTTCGGTTTGATTTTCAGACTCAATTCCTTTGTTTCCCGTATCGTTTTTATTGATTATTTCAGTCTTTGATTCAGATTGTATTTCTTTTACCGCTGCTTCGGTAGCTTTTTTTGCAGTACCTGTTACTGCAAATGAAGAGAATCCAGGAGTTTCGGCTGTGAAATACAGGAATTTTTCATCTTCTCCTGAAAGGTTGACTGGCAGTTGCTCCCATTTTTTCTCGTTATATCTGTTGAGAGCGATTGAAGCCTGATCTATTTTTTTGTCCACCATCCAGGTTTTTTCCACTTTGAAGCAAATGAGTGGATTTTCTATGTTCTTTGAGCTTGCAACTCCTCCGTTTCCGACCCAGATGTTAAATGACTTGTAGACCTCTCGGGAAGGTAATTCGGAAACCAGTGCGGATTTTCCTTTCAGCATCTCAGCAATGGTTGTAGTTTTGCCCAAAGTCTTCTTTGCATCAAAGCTCACATACACGACACAGGTTGCATTCTTTGTGAAATCAAACGTTACAGCTTTTCCACTTGTAATGAACGCCTGTGAAAGTTCTTTCACTTCAACGTTTTTTGCAGGTTCAGGAGAACCTCCTCCGCTTCCACCGCTGCTTCCACTGCTGTGGCCGTTTCCTCCACTGGAGCTGCTGTCTTTAAGTACAGTTATTGTAGCAGTTTTTGAGGCGGTGCCGTTTGCATTGCTTACTGTCAGGTTGGCAGTATAGGTTCCCGGACTAGTGTACATGTAAACCGGATTTATATCTCCAGAGTCAGTTTGCCCGTCATTATTAAAGTCCCATGCCCTTGATATTACATTCTGTGAAAGATCCGTAAACTGGACAGGGAGGGGTGCATAGCCCTTTGTAACACTGCTGCTGAAGTCTGGAACCGGAGCATTCGGATCCATAACAGCAGGAGCTGTAACAATTATGTAATTTGCCTTTATCACTGTAGCGTTACCTGTAGCACTTTCCATATTCAGACTTATTTCGTAATTTCCTGGCTTTGTAAATGTGTGTGTCGCATTCATAGCATGTTTTGAAGTTGTACCTTCACCGAAATCCCAGAGCCAGGAAGTAGGTGCTAAGCCAGTGCTTGTGTCGGTAAATAATACAACTAAAGGTGCTGTACCGGAAGTTACGTTTGCAGAAAAACTTGCAACTGGTATATTTTCAGACGATCCACTGGCATCAGTTACAGTAATATATCCTTCCTTTGTTGCAGTGTAGGTTCCTGCATCATTGCTCACCGTCAGTGTAACAGTATATATACCCGGATTCGTAAACGTGTGCGCTGCAGTTACTGAGTGGTGTGAGTTCCAATCACTACTTGCAGACGGCTCAAAAACCCAGTAGTATTCTGTTGGATTGCCGGTTGCCTCACTCGTAAACTGAACTTTAAGAGGAGCTACTCCAGATGTTACGTTTGCAGTAAAGGTTGCTGTCGGTTTTGTAGATTCGGCTTCAAGGTCGCATACATAAATATCGTTACTGTTAGCACTACCATCATAGTCACCTTTTATTCCCCACACGACAATATTTTCGTATACATCTGGCGTTGTATAAACTTCTTTTGGATAATTATATAATTGTTTGCTTTGTCCTGTGGGAATATCGTATACATACACCCCTTCATTACCAAACTGGTCATCACCAGATTTTGAATATACAATTTTGTCGCCATTTATATTGATGTGAGTGCCAGTGTCTTCACCAGCATCCGGATTATCAGGATCGCCACTATAGGTATGGGCACTAGTAACATCTATAGTCTTATCAGTGGCGATATCAGACATAGAAATGTGTCCCAGTCTTGTGTAGAAATCCGACCAGATAACTTTGTTGCCATAAATATGCGGTTGATAAAGATGGCCCGAATATGGGCTTGCTGTTATAGCTTCCTTGGTAATGACGTCATACACATAGATACGTGGCATATCCCCATTATCATAAGAATATGCTATTTTGGTATCGTATATATCTGGAGACTCCCCACTCGTTATTTGAGTCTGTGTGGATGTAGATATATCACGCATATAAACACTGAAATTTGCACTCCACACGATTCTGTTGCCGTAAATCGCAGGTCTGCTGTATTGATCTACATCCTGTGTAATGTAACTTCTTGAGGCTGTTGGTATATCGTATACAGTAAGCCTTGGTGTTCCACTGCTTTCATCATACCACACTAATTTGTTGCCGTAAATATCTGGATAAGATGCCTCAGACGAGCTAACTGTGGTGCCTGTTTTAGAATTCAGGTCATAAACATGAATGACACCACCATTTGTCCACACCACTTTGTTACCATAAACAGCAGGATCAGATCCATTGCCAATTTTTGTCACCTGTGCCGCTGAAGCTGAGGCTGATATTAATATTAAACTTATAAAAAATAAGACTGTTGAAGTCAAAGCTATTGAACACAGTTTCCGCTTATTTTTCATTTATCTTCCCCCCAAGTCATTTCTATCTTTCAAAGTTAATGTATAGCTTATATTATCTGTTAGTATCTATTTTTCAGATTTCGGGTCGTGTCCTTGAGCTATTGATCAATTCCGAAAAGCGAGCACATCCCCTTTATTTGATAAAAATGTTGGAAGATTATTGTGCTCACGGTTTTCAATAACTCATGCCCATTACGCGATTTCGCTATATTAATAAATTTTAACATTAATAAAATTAAATTTATCTATATAGGTAATTATTCTAATCAATTATCAAGTTATCAAATTAGTAGACTTATCTCTCAATATATAATTCTGCAAGTAAAATCTCTTCTTATTTTTGTTACTTATTGTTTTTTATTCTAAACTATAATCGTTGAAGCAAAAACGACTATCTTTTTTAAACAGATTTAAAAAGATGTCTTAGCATAATATTCCTAAAAGGGTAGTATCTTTGACGATGTTTTCATGTGAAACTGTTAATTATTTTCTGGTTTTTTTATTGATAGCGATAAACAGTCAGTAGAATTAATGATAATTTTGGCGACACATAAAATTGTGAAAAGCATCAAAATAGCTTCAGATTTTATCTTCAGCAGGCTTGTATGAAATTGGATTAAAAACGAGATAGAGAAATCAGAAAAAGGCTGAAAAAATAGAGGAGAATAGAGAAGAATAAAACGAAATTGAGAACGGAAAATTTGAGAAAATTAGATGAACAGAGAAGCGGAAATAAAAAATTGCAGGTCAGGCAATCTCTGCTACCTTCTTTTTAGATGCTTTAAATGCTTCTTTTGCCCTGGACTCGGTAAGGCCGGCTCCCATTGCAATTTTCAGTGCGGTTTCATCGGTGATCAGGTTTTCAGGGGCATGGGTGTCAGTGTTCAGCACAAGAGTTGCGCCGATTTCGAGGGCAAGCCTTGCAACATGGCCGTTTGTTCTGTTGTGCCCGTTTCTGGCGGTGATTTCAAGGAAAACATTGTTATCTGCTGCGGTCTGGACATCTTCCTGTGAGATCAGGCCGGGGTGAGCAAGGATATCTACATACTCACAGGCAACTGAAGCTGCATTTGTTCCGGCTGCGACAGGCTCTGAGATGGTTTCCCCGTGTACGACAACAATTTCTGCGCCAAGTTCTTTTGCTTTCTTTGCAAGGGGTGCTATCTTCCTTGGAGGCACATGCGTCAGTTCAACTCCGGGCAAAACGCGAATGTCCCATTCTTTTTCGAGGTATTTTGCTTTCTTTGCAGCTTCAAGAAGCTGTTCGAGATTTGTGTAATCAGCATGGTCGGTAAGTGCAATAGCCTCATAGCCATGAATAACTGCCCGCCGGACAAGTTCGCTGGGGAGCAGTTCCCCGTCGCTGAAAATTGTGTGAGTATGAAGATCAATCAACCGGATCACCGTGTTTGAAACTCGTTTTAAACTCTGTTTATATTTTACTGCTTATTTTTTACTTCACTCAACTTACATCTTTACTTTATTAACTAACTCTCTAATAAAATTATTCTGGGTTCTCGGATTTCCCAAGCCTTTCTGCGACATCTGCAAAAGCAAAATTTGGCTTGACATCAGTTATGCTGATTCTTACTTTTTCTCCGACTTCAACTTCCTTTACGAAGACGACGAAGCCTTCAATGAGTACTGCTCCGTCTCCACTTGAACCCAGCTTTTCGATATCCACAACGAACTCATCTCCTCCGCGAAGGGGGGCTGTAAGATATTTCTTTCCGATAACATAGATTTCCGCGCTCTGGGCTCTGGAGGCTTTTGGAGAATAAGCGGCTGTTTTGACAAAGTTTCCTCTTACCTTTTTCAGGTAATCGTTAAACATGTCTCCCTGAAAGACCTTCACAACAAAATTTCCATTTGGTTTCAGGATCTTCCTTGCACATTCCAGCGCCGATGTCGCAAGCTCGATTGAGCGTGCATGATCATAAGACCAGTTTCCGGAAAGGTTGGGAGCTGCATCACAGAGTACCACATCAGCTCCTTTTGCCCCGACAATCTGGATAATCTTCTGTATTGTTGAATCCGCATTTATGTTGCCCTGAATGGTCTCGACTCCCTGTATAGGATCGATCCTCTGCAGATCCACGCCAAGAACTTTTCCCCCTGACAGCTCCTTTGCAACCTGCAGCCAGCCTCCAGGCGCTGCGCCTAAATCCACAACCGAGTCTCCACGATTGATAATCCTATGTTTTTCGTTTATCTGCTTGAGTTTGAAGGAAGCCCTGGATCGGTACCCTTCCTCTTTTGCTTGATGATAATAATAATCTCTTCTGTCTCTTGCCATTGCTACCTTCCCTGCACTGAAAGCTGATATAGATTACGCAAAAGTCTTCTTCCAGCTTTCAGGGGTTTATAGCTTTAGATCAGAATATATAATTATCTATTAAATATATAATCTCGGTTATTTTTGATCGCGATATTTTTTTGAGTCAGAGAAAGCATGAATCATCAGCCTGAATATCACATTTATGACTACTATTGACATGACTATCAGCTTTCCAAACTTCGGATTTCTTCGAAAATGCCCCAGCAAACGCTTTTCTGCGCTTCACAGCAAATATCGTCTGGAGCTTAAAACCGTTCTGAGAATCTCTTCCCCTCCTTCTTTTTCGACCTTGATGTCAGAAGGCTTTTCAATTATTTCGAGGTTGAGGGGCAGGCGCTTCTGGGTTTCTTTTATGAGCTGGGGGTCTCCGCTCATAATAATACAGTCTATGGGAGAATTTTCCTCGAGGACTTTATCCAGGGCTTCAAAGACTTTGTTCATATGGTGGGCGATATCCTCTTCTCTGAGGCGCTCGAAACGGCGCTGGCTGAAACCTCCTTTGCTGTGTTTTTCCTTGACACTGCTGCGGACAAGTTCTTCGGAATCGAAGACTCGGGCATCGGGGGCAAAACCTATGAAGGATTCGCCTGCATGCAGGACAAGGACGAGCATGCGGTAGTCCTTATCCAAAATCTCTTGAAGGAACGAAGTTTCAAACATGTCTCCAAGCTGCCAGGATGAGGAAGGAACTGGAACAGGAGGGACTATAGCTTCGCAGATCATGCGGTGAAGGTCATAGAAAAGTACAAGGCCGGTTTCGGGTTCAAGTCTTTCAAGGAGAGTGAGAGTCTCTTCTTCTACCATATCAAGGATCTTTGAACCCAGCACGTCTGCAAGGTGGGTTCCGGGCGGCAGGTAAGCAGTTAGCAGGTTGTCGGCAGAAGAATGAAAGGATCTGATTTTGATAAGGTAGGCCTGAACAGCCGATAAGCTCAGGTTTTCAATCCCGCGGAGCTCCAGCTTGCCCTGGGACTCATCCCTTATCGTCTCAAGTTCATGGGAGAGGGTATGGGTCCGCACAAGCTCCTGGTTTAAACGGGCTTCAGCTTCCTGCCTGTCTGCAACTGCCTGCCTTGCAAGACTTTCCTTTTTTTCCAGCTGGGTTTTTGCATTTTTCAGATCAATTTCCAGTTTGCTTATCCGGGAGTTGAGTCTGTCAATCTCAAGTTCTAGCTGTCCTTTCCCTGAAATTTTTCCTATGAACGTGCTCAAGCCCTTTTTAGTCTCTTTAGTCGCTTCTTCTTTTACATTCTTTTTATCAGTCATTTGTCTTCCTTTCCTTGATCTTTCTCCCCACTTTATTGAAATTGTAGCCTATATGTGCAGACTTACTAATAAAATCTCATCTCTTTCTTTTACTCTCTTGTATTTCGAAAGTTTTAAGAATATCGTATTTAATGTCACTTTGCTTCATGAGTTATTTTTAAAAAGTAAGCTGTTTTCTATACTTACTTAATTATTATAGATCAGATACATTATTCCGGTGCCTAAATGAAAACCCCACTGAAAAATTTTCAAAACAAGACGGACCATAAAGACTCAAAAAAGGAAAATTCCGGTCAAAAAGAGCCGGAAATAGTTAATCAAATGGATAAAGTAGACACGCAAAATGCCGCCAGGCTCAAAGCTGAAAAAATTCACCCGACGCTCTGGATCGAGGGACAGAGGAGCTCTTCTCTTTCCGGAAAAACTATAGTTCTTGGCGTTACAGGGAGTATTGGGGCAGTCAGGGTAGTTGAACTTGCAAGGGAACTGATCCGAAACGGGGCTGAAGTCCATGCGGTTATGACTGATGCTGCACGGCATATCCTGCACCCTGATGCTCTTCACTATGCCACCGGAAACCCTGTAATTTCCGAACTTGGAGGCAGGGTGGAGCATGTGGAATTCTGCGGGCTCAAAGGCAGGGCGGACCTTCTCTTAATAGCTCCTGCAACAGCAAACACTATAGGAAAAATAGCATACGGAATAGATGACACCACAGTTACTTCCTTTGCAACAACTGCTCTTGGCTCCGGCTTGCCTTTGATGGTTGTTCCTGCAATGCACGAGTCAATGTACAGACATCCGGCTGTAGTTGAGAATCTAATTAAATTGAAAAGCTGGGGAGTCTCTATCGTAGGGCCTAAACTGGAAGAAGGCATCGCAAAAATTGCATCAAACGAAGAAATAGTGCTTGAGGTAGAAAGGGCTCTCGGAAGAAAGACTCTTCAAAAAAGAAGAGTAATTATCACAGGCGGCTCTACTGCTGAAAGGCTTGATCCTATCCGCATCCTTACGAATCGGGCTTCAGGAAAAACAGGCAGGGAGCTTGCCCTTGAAGCTTATCGTAGTGGAGCTGATGTGGCCCTTGTACATAGAGACAGACTGGGGTTTTCAGGAATTAAGGAAATTTTTACAGAGAGCGCCGCCGAAATGACAGAAGCCGTGCTCTCCGAGCTTGAAAAAGGATACGATGTCTTGATAAGTTCGGCAGCGATTGCGGACTATACAGCCGAGCCTTCTCCCGAAAAGATCAAATCTGGAGGGGAATTTGTGTTAAAACTGAAACCGACTCGCAAACTGATAAAGGAATGCCGGGAAAAATTCCCCGATCTTGTGATCGTTGGCTTTAAGGCCGAAACAGGGGTTGGGAGAGATGAACTTCTCAGAAGGGCAGCTGCAACTCTTGAAGGTTCAAAACTGGACCTTATTGCGGCAAATGACGTCGGAAAAGGTGGAATGGGCACAGAGGAAAATGAACTTTACCTTCTCGGAAGGGAAAAGAGTGAGCCCAGGCATGTAAGCGGGAACAAACGTAAACTGGCAGCTTTTATCTTTGAAGAGGTTTCCGGACTTTTAAAATGATGTAAAATTAAACTAATGTAAAATTAAAATGATGTAAAATTAAACTAATGTAAAATACTCTGAGCTTTACAATCCCTATCCGGACTTGAAGCTGTATCTAAACCATATATATGTGTTGAGCTCCATTCAAGGCTGAATTTGTATTCAGGGTTGAATATGCCTGCAAAATATTCTGCGGAGCATTCTGAGGCATATTCTGTAAAACAGGAACGAACTTTGAAAAAATGATTGAAATTATAAAAAGGCGTTTTCTATGTATACATATGAGAGTGAAGGGGCAGACATCTCGGCAAAAGCTTATGCTCCGGGACACATCACGGGTTTTTTTCAGATTCACGAGCATGAAAACCCCCATCATAAGGGTTCTACTGGCTGTGGAATTGTCCTGAATGGAGGCGTTACTACCGAGGTAAAGGTGGGACAATCCGTAGAGGAGACTGATATCTTTCTTAATGGCAAAAAGGTTGAAGGTAAAACTACCCGCACGGTCGTAGATATGATAACTGATTTGCCTGTAAGGATCAGAAGCTTTGCGGAAATTCCTGTAGGCTGTGGATTTGGAGCCTCAGGTGCTGGCGCTCTCGGGACAGCCTATGCCCTGAACAGAGTGCTTTCCCTTAATCAGACTGTAAAAAGCCTTACTGAATATGCCCATGTGGCAGAAGTTCTTAATTGCAGTGGGCTTGGAGACATTGCTGGCCAGTCCAATGGTGGAGTAGTAATCCGGCTTCAGCCCGGAGGGCCAGATTTCGGACTTGTAGACAGGATCCCGGCTCCCGAAGCCAGGGTTTTTTGCATCGTACTTGGTGAGATCTCCACGGATTCCGTTCTGAAAGACAAGGCTGCATCCGGAAGAATTAATGCTGCAGGAAAAGTCGCAATGTCCGAGTTGCTTAAAAAGCCGACTCTTGAAAATTTCATGCATCAAGCAAAGGAGTTTGCCAGTAAAACCGGCCTTATGAGCAGCAGAGCAAAGGATGTCATTGAAGTTGCAAACGCGAGTGGAGGAATGGCTTCTCAGGCAATGCTTGGAGACACTGTTTTTGCAGTTGCCCCCTACTGCCAGGAATTTCCTCTCTTTGAAGCTCTTCAGGAATTCGGGCAGGTACTGGAATATAACATCAGCACATGTGTGCCGAAATTGATGTATGAATAAGCCTCTGGGCGAAACTCTATTTATTCAATTATTTATTCAATTATTTATTCAATTATTTATTCAATTATTTATTCAATTATTTATTCAATTATTTATTCAATTATTTATTCAATTATTTATTCAATTATTTATTTTTTTGAAAATTAGGCAAGGAAATACGACTTTGAAGAACATTTGTTATCTAAGGAAAATATATAAGGAAATATAATATTATGAAGTAACTCGATTAAAATTTATTAAATTAACAAGCAAAAAGGTCAGCGACAGACATGACTGAGATCCCCCATGACCATCCAAGGTATGAATCCTTGCTCGCCCGCGAAAAGGTTGCAGCCGGGGTAAAAATGGGAATTACAAGTATTCAGGGGCTTATTGCCCAGGGAAGAGGCGAAAGCTTTGATTACCTTATAGGGGAGAGAAGCACCGAATCTGCCCTGGAGGCAGAAAGGGCGGCAGTTGCTGCACTTCTTCTGGCAAGGAACCCGGTAATTTCCGTAAATGGCAACGTTGCAGCCCTGGCTCCCGAAAAAGTTGTCTCCCTCGCAGATATTACAGGGGCTAAGATTGAGGTGAACCTCTTTCACAGGACTGAAACACGGGTGCACCTTATAATAGAACAACTGAGAGCTCACGGAGCTTCTGAAGTTCTCGGAAAAAATCCAGATGCAAGCCTTGAACTTTCTCATGCCAGACGACTTGTGGAAAGCAAGGGAATCTATACTGCAGATGTTGTACTTGTCCCCTTAGAAGATGGAGATCGATGCGAAAAACTTGTTGAAATGGGTAAAACCGTCATAACAATTGACCTTAATCCCCTTTCTCGAACCTCAAGGACTTCCACCATCTCTATTGTTGACAACCTGACTCGGGCTCTTGGGAACATGGCAAAGTTTGCAGGGGAAATGAAACAGGAGCGAAAAGAGGAGCTTGTAAAACTTATTACGACTTACGATAACAAAAAAGTTCTCTCTGAAGCAATTTCCGAAATCCAGGAACATCTAAAGGTAATTACTGCTGAAATGGGATACTGAAAATGGAGCTTATAGAAAAAACGAGGGACTTTGTTGCCTCCTTTCTTGAGGGGGAGCCCAGTTCCCATGATATGGGGCATATCAACAGAGTAGAAGCTCTCTGCATGGAAATTCAGAAAGAAGACGGTGGGGACCCTTTCACACTTCAGCTTGCAGCTCTACTCCACGATGTGGGGGTAGTCAGAGAACACGAAGAAGGTGGAGACCATGCCCTTTACAGTGCGGAAATAGCCTCCGAATTCCTCGGGAAAGCAGGCGTGGGAAAAGAGGTTATCGAAGCCGTTACAGGCTGTATTCTTACCCACCGTTTCAGCGGAGGAATAATTCCGGAAGCTATTGAAGCTAGGATTTTGCAGGATGCTGACAGGCTTGATGCCCTTGGCGCAGTAGGAATTTTCAGGGCTATTTTTTCCATGGGTGCTCTTCGGATGTTAAAACACACAACAGGGCTGGATAAGGGAAGTTCTAAAAAGACTGTGTATATCGGAGACCCTATCGAAAGTTTCAACGAATATATGGTGTACAAACCTTTCACAATTCCTGAAAAGTTGAATACAGATACTGCAAAGAAGATTGCCGAAGAAAGGCTGAAGTTAATGCGCCTCTACCTTGGAGCCCTGAATATTGAGACCGGAACTGATGAACAGGGACTCTATAATTATAGTAGAGTCTAATGGCAGAGTCAATTTTTTAGAGTTTATTACAGGAATCCCAACATGAAAGTTATGCGGGAAGGTCCCATTGGAAAATTCCACCGGAAAGTCTCATGGAAAACCCTACAGGAAAGCTCCAATGCTATGAAAAATCTATTTTCCCACACAATTCATAACTTCTTTTTTTCTCGGCTTTGTTTTTGCAGCTTTGTTTTTGCAGCTTTGTCTTTTCTAGGGGTGTTAGCCCAATTTTCAGGACAACTTTTTTTAGGATAACCTCTTAGTTCCAGTTTAATCTGATAATTTTCATTTAAGTTTTCAGTTTAACCTGATAATTTTCATTTAAGTTTTCAGTTTAATCTGATAATTTTCATTTAGGTTTTCAGTTTAATCTGATAAGTTTAATCTAACAGATTCCAGTTGATTATCTGATGGATATGATCACATGGCTGACATAATCATAAAAAATGCTTACGTTTTAACGATGGACCCGAATGTCGGAGACCTCAAAAACGGAACTGTTGTCATTGAAGACGGAAAGATCACGGAAATAGGAAAAAACACTAAAGAAAGTGCCGATACCGTGATTGATGCAGAGGGCTCGGTAGTAATGCCCGGGCTTGTTAACACGCATACTCATGCAGCAATGACTCTTTTCCGGGGTTATGCCGATGACCTGCAGCTCGCAGAGTGGCTCCAGCAGCATATATGGCCTGCAGAAGCTCAGCTTACAGCCGAAGATGTCTATAATGGGAGCCTTCTTGCCTGCCTGGAGATGATCCGGTCAGGGACTACTTCTTTTGCGGATATGTATTTTTTTATGGACGAAACCGCAAAGGCGGTTGAAGCCTCCGGGCTTCGTGCATCTCTTTCTCATGGCCTTATAGAGCTCTGGGATGATGAAAAGGGAGAAACCGACCTTCGGGAAGGCAGGCGTTTTGTTCGGGCCTGGCAGGGGGCGGCAGACGGCAGAATTAAAACGATGTATGGTCCCCATGCTCCTAATACGTGCTCCGAAGAGTTTCTTGCAAAGGTAAGGGAAGAAGCAAGCAGAGATGGAGCCGGGATTCATATCCATCTCCTGGAAACCGAAGCCGAACTGCTGGCAATGAAAGAAAGGTACGGGAAATGTTCGGTGCATATGCTGGAGGATATAGGATTTCTCGGTCCTGATGTGCTTGCAGCTCATTGTGTCTGGCTTTCGGACGGCGATATAGAGATTTTGAGAAAAAGAGGAGTCAACGTTTCCCATAATCCGGTCAGCAATATGAAACTGGCTTCCGGAATTTCTCCCGTGCACAAGATGCTCGATAAAGGAGTAAATGTCAGCCTTGGCACTGACGGGTGTGCCTCAAACAATAACCTCGACCTCTTTGAGGAGATGAAAACCGCTGCCCTTCTGCATAAAGTTAATACCTTCAGCCCTACTGCTCTTCCTGCCCGGCAGGTACTTGAGATGGGCACAGTAAATGGAGCCCAGGCTCTTGATACGGAAACTGGTATGTTGAAGGCAGGAAAGAAGGCAGACCTTATCATAGTGGACATGAAAAAGCCTCACCTGACACCCTGTTTTGACGTTCCTTCTCACCTCGTGTATTCTGCAAGGGGAAGCGATGTCAGGACAACAATTGTAAACGGAAAAGTCCTTATGGACAATTACAGGGTTCTGGTGCTGGATGAGCAAAAAGTGATGGAAAACGCTCAAAAAGCCGCAGAAGATCTTGTAGCAAGGGTACAAGCCTGAAAAGTCTTAACCTGAAGAGTCCTGAATTAATTGCTCCCAATGAAGTCCATATTCTGGTGTAATACTTTAAAGTATACTTGAACAGTGTAAGGGAAAAATAAATAACTGAAACCTGAATTATGTACAGATGTATTTTATTTAATCTGTATTTCAAGCAGCAATTCATGTAAACTCAATAAATAATCCTATTTAATCTAATCGAATTCAACTTAATCAAATCGATTTTACTATAATATAAATCGAATTTAACCGCTTATCTGATAATGACGGGATTACCATGACAGAAAAAGAACTAATAGAATCCGGAAACATGAAAATGGAATGGGCAAGAAATCACATGCCTGTGCTTGCGATCGTCAGGGAAAAGTTTGAGAAAGAAAAACCCCTGAAGGGGATGAAGGTAGGAATGGCCCTTCATGTAGAAGCAAAAACAGCAGTCCTTGTAGAAACTCTGGCTGCAGGCGGCGCACAGGTAGCCATCTCGGGTTGCAACCCACTGAGTACTCAGGATGATGTAGCCTTGGCTCTTGATACTCGGGAAAATATACGCTGTTATGCAAAATATGGGTGCTGCACCAGCGAGTATTATGAAGCAATAGACAAGATCCTTGACTTCGAGCCTGACATCACAATCGATGACGGGGCAGACCTCATATTCAAGCTCCACAAAGAAAGGACCGAACTGCTTCCGAAGATTCTAGGTGGCTGTGAGGAAACGACTACCGGAGTTCACAGGCTTCACGCTATGGAAAAGGACGGAGCCCTTAAAATGCCTGTTATCGCTGTAAATGATGCTATGACCAAGTATCTTTTTGACAACCGCTATGGAACAGGTCAGTCAGCCTGGGACGGAATTAACCGGACTACAAATCTTCTGGTAGCAGGCAAAAACGTTGTTGTTGCAGGCTACGGCTGGTGCGGGCGCGGGGTTGCAATGCGCGCTGATGGCCTTGGGGCAAGTGTAATCGTTACGGAAATAGATCCCATCAGAGCCCTTGAAGCCAGAATGGACGGCTACAGGGTTATGAAAATGGAAGAGGCAGCAAAGTTGGGAGACCTCTTTGTGACCACCACCGGAAACCGCGATATCCTCACAGCCGAACATTTCCAGGTCATGCAGGACGGGGCAATTCTTGCAAATTCCGGACACTTCAATGTGGAAATCGACATGGAAGCCCTTGCCTCCCTTGCAAAATCAGTCCGAACTGTAAGGAACAATATCAGGGAATATGATTTGGGCAACAGGCGCATTAATGTCATAGCTGAAGGCAGGCTTGTTAACCTGGCTGCGGGTGACGGACACCCTGCCGAGGTCATGGACATGAGCTTTGCAAATCAGGCTCTCTGTGTGCGCCATATTGCCGAAAATAAGCTTTCGAATGGAGTGCACAAGGTCCCTCAGGAACTCGACACATTTGTGGCAAAAATGAAACTTGAGTCCATGGGTATCAGCATTGATGAACTCAGTGCCACGCAGGAATGCTATATGAGCGGCTGGGAATGCGGGACATAATTTAGAAAAGAAGCAACAGAAGATATTTTCAGTAACCTTTAAACTCTTGATTCATTATAAGTGCAGTGAATATCAATCTTTTTCCAAGTCTGAAAATGATGGTACTCACTGCACCTGATTTTTGTTGTAATTAATCTATAAATATTTTCAATATTCAGTGTGTTTCTATTTTTTTATACAAATAATTCGAATGGGAGCAAGATTTTCTATATTTTTTTGAATATTTCCAAAAATCATTTTTACTGAAAAGAGAATCTACTTAAAAAGGATAAACATAAAGAACATAGTGAACATTTGAAAGTCTAGCTATTAATTGCTTCAGGACCTGCTTTTGAAAATGAGGGTCATATTTATATCTGCTCTGGGAAGGTGTGGGATGGAAGAAAAACTGAGAAAGTCTGGTATTGATATTATTGGGGATGTGCCATGGGGAAGGCACTTCTGCCTATTTTACCAGACAAAAAAAGATTTAATAGACATACTTGTCCCCTATTTCAAAGCAGGGCTGGAAAATAACGAATTTTGTATGTGGATCACATCGCAACCTCTGAAAGTAGAAGAGGCAAAAGAAGCTCTGAAGAGGGTTGTTTCTGATTTTGAGGCTTATATTGAGAAAGGGCAAATAGAGATTATTCCTCATACTCAATGGTATTTAAAAGAGGATATTTTCGATTCGGAGAGAGTCTTAAGCGGCTGGATTGATAAATTAAACCATTCTCTTGAAAGTGGATACGATGGCTTGAGATTTAGTGGGGACACTTTTTGGCTGAAAAAAAAGGAATGGGGAGATTTTGTTGGGTATGAAGAAGAAATAGACCGAATTATCGGTAATTATCAGATGATGGCTCTCTGCTCCTCCTCCCTCAACAGGTGCAACGCAACCGAAATTATTGATGTGACTATTAACCATCAATTCGCTCTGATCAAAAGGAACGGAAAATGGGAGCAGATAGAAAGTTCCAAACGAAAGAGGTCTGAAAAAGAATCTGTTCAAGCCACAAAAAATTGGGAATATACCTTTGATGCTGTGCCAGACCTTATCGCCATAATCGACAATAAATATCAGGTTGTTCGCGCAAACAGGGCAATGGCTGCAAGATTGGGTGTGACGCCAGAAGAATGTGTGGGGTTAACCTGCTATCGTGTTGTACATGGGACGGACAAGCCCCCCTCATTTTGTCCGCACACGCAGTTGCTCAAGGATGGGTTTGAGCATACAACAGAAGTTCGCGAAGATGCTTTAGGTGGCTATTTCATCGTAAGCGTCTCGCCACTGCATGATCCTGAAGGAAAGTTAACCGGGTGTATTCATGTCGCTCGCGATATCGCCGATCGTAAACGAGCTGAAGAGGCACTGTGTCAGAGTGAGCAGCGTGTCAGGCTGAAGCTGGAGAGCATTCTCTCCCCTGATATGGAGATGGGGGATCTGGAGCTGGCTGATATTATTGACACTAGGGCGATTCAGTCTCTTATGGATGATTTCTATAAGCTTGCTTCCATTCCCATTGGCATAATCGATCTCAAAGGCAATGTTCTGGTAGGCGTCGGATGGCAGGATATCTGCACCAAATTTCACAGGGCTCACCCTGAAGCCTGCAAGCACTGCGTAGAAAGCGACATAAAATTATCCGCGGGCGTTCTTCCGGGAGAGTTTAAGCAGTACAGGTGCAAGAACAACATGTGGGACATAGCGACCCCAATCATTGTGGGCGGCCGTCACGTCGGCAATATCTTCTTAGGGCAGTTCTTTTTTGAGGAAGAGCCTCTTGACTATGAGTTTTTTCGATCACAGGCCAGGAAATATGGCTTCAATGAGGAAGAATATATAGCATCGCTTGAAAAAGTTCCAAGGTTGAGCAGGGAGGCTGTGAATAAAATCATGTCCTTCTTCATGAAGTTTTCTAACATGCTCTCACAGCTAGGCTACAGCAATATCAAACTAGTCCGGTCGCTGGCGGAACGCGATACCCTCTTGGATGCGCTGAGGGAAAGTGAGGGAAGGTTCCGGTCGGTCCTTGAGAATTCACTCGATGTGGCTTACCGGCGAAACCTTCAGACTGATCTCTATGATTACATGAGCCCGGTGGTGGAGCAGATCACCGGCTTTTCTGCCCAGGAGATGAGTGCGATGAGCACCGATGCAGTTCTTAACCATGTTCATCCCGCCGACCGTCCCCTGGTTACTGCGGAAATGTCCCGGGCATTAGACGCCGGCCACGGAACTCTCGAGTACAGGTTCAAGCGCAAGGACGGCCAATACAGCTGGTTTGCAGATCATTTCACAGTGACCAAAGACCGGGATGGTAAGCCCCTTTTCAGCGGAGGTATTGTCCGTGATATTTCCGAGAGCAAACAAGCAGAAGAAGAATTGATCAGAAGTGAAGAACGTTTCCGTACGTTGTCTGAAAATTCTCCTGATGTGATTCTCCGCTTTGATAGGCGGAACCGCCACACATATGCTAATCTCGCTGCCGCGAAATTCTATGGTTGCTTGTCAGAAGAAATCATTGGGAAAACTCACAGTGAGCTGGGAATTAACTCTGAAAAGGCAGAATTCTGGAAAAGACACCATGAAAATGTTTTTGCCACAGGAAATCCCGAAACAATGGAAGTTAGTTATACAACATCCCAAGGAAAAAAATACCATTTTAATACAAGGATCGTACCGGAGTTTGTTGAAGGTAAAGTGACTTCTGTCCTTTCTATTTCCAGTGACATTACGGATATAAAAGAAGCAGAGACTAAGCTTAAAGAAACACTCGACAATTTGGAAAATTTGGTTAAAGAACGCACAGCTGAACTTGAGAATGCGTACAAATCATTGAAAGAAAATGAAAATAGTCTTGCTGAAGCTCAAAGAATGGCTCATATTGGAAATTGGGATTGGGATATTGTAACTGGTGAAGTATACTGGTCAAATGAAGTGTATCGTATTTTTGGACGTACTCCTCAAGAACCAGGCGAAACTTACGATGAACTCTTTAATTATGTACACCCGGAAGACCAGGGCTATTTGATTAATGTCATTAATAAAGGGTTAAATGGGAAGCCTCATGGCATTGATTATAGAATTATCCGAGCTAGTGGAGAAGAACGCACAGTCCATGCGCAGAGCGAAGTTATTTTTGATGAGAAAAATATCCCTATTCGAGCTAAGGGAATAATTCAGGATATTACTGAGCGGAAAAAGGCAGAAGAGATGCTAAAAGAGAGCGAGGGTAAATTGAAAGCGCTTTTTAATCTGCTGCCTGTTGGAGTTTCAATCACCGATGAAGAAAGAAATATCCTTGATGCAAACCTTGCTCTGGAAAGAATTCTGGACCTCTCCAGATTAGATTTGCTCAAAGGAAAGTATGGGGGCCGAAAATATGTGGGATCAGATGGAATGGAGATATCGGCAGAGGAGTTCCCCAGCGCAAGGGCTTTTAAAGAGAAAGGATCGATTCAAAGTTCTGAAATTGGGGTAATCAAGGAGGATGGCAATACCATCTGGACGGATGTGAGTGCAATCTCCCTGCCTTTTTCTAATGGGCAAGTAGTTATCACTACCAGGGACATCACCGAAAGCAAAAAAATAGCAAAAGAACTTCAAAAGGCCGAGGAAAGATACAGGATTGTAACGGAGCAAACAGGACAGCTAGTATACGATTATTTTGTAAAGGAAGACTCTGCTGACTGGGCAGGCAATGTCAAAGAGCTGACAGGCTTCAATCCTGATGAGTTTAGAAATATGAGTCTAAAGTTCTGGTTGTCTCGTATTCATCCTGAGGATCGAAAAATGTTTCTTGAAAGTCACGAAACATTTCTAAGAGGGGGTGGAGCTTATCGAAAAGAGTATCATTTTAGAAAAGAGAATGATGAATATATTTATGTTGAAGATAGTGGCTTCTGCCTTAAAGACGAAAAAGGTAACGTAAACCGAATCCTTGGTGTAATTAAGGATATTACTGAAAGAAAGCAGGCCGAAGAGGCCCTTGCAAATATTGAACTCTCTCGCAAAAAGGAAATTCATCATCGTATTAAAAATAACCTCCAGGTGATTTCGTCCTTACTTGATCTTCAGGCTTCAAAGTTCGAAAATAGAGGGAACGTTAAGGATTCTGAAGTCGTAGAAGCTTTTCGGGAAAGTCAGGACAGAGTGGCATCGATTGCCATAATCCACGAAGAGCTGCACGAAAGCAAAGGAGCAGGTACATTGAACTTCTCCTCATACCTGGAGAGTCTTGTTGAAAATCTTTTCCATACTTACAGGCTTGGGAATGTCGATCTAAGCTTAAGCATGGACCTGGAAAAGAATATTTTCTTTGATATGGATATTGCCGTTCCTTTAGGTCTAATTGTCAATGAAATCGTTTCAAACTCTCTCAAGTATGCATTTCCAGGAGGGGATAAAGGGGTCATTCGAATTAAACTTTACAGGGAAGATCTGGGGAAATGTGCAAAAAGCAAGCTCGAAAGCAAAAAAGGAGATTATACGGACACTAATTTCATTTTAATAGTTGCAGATGACGGGGTGGGTATGCCTGAAAGCTTTAATCTAGATAATTCGGATACTCTCGGCATACAGCTGGTGGTAGCTCTTGTAGACCAGTTGGGGGGCGAACTTGAATTAGCCAGAGATCAGGGGACCAGATTCGTCATAAGGTTTACAGTAGCAGAAAAGCAGTACAAATCGTAAGAATCTTGGTTTCTAAAAATTCGTTTACCTGCATCTTTTATCAAATGATTCATTAATTAGTGATTTATCAAGTGATTCATTAATTAGTGATTTATCAAATGATTCATTAATTAGTGATTGATCAAGTTATGCTTCATTTTTTGGGGGCGCTATTTAATATTAATCAAGTGATGCATTAACCAGTGATTGACCAATTTATGCTTCATTTTTGGAGAGGTGACTGTCGGGCAATGGGGGCGTTATTTAAAATCGGGGCAAAATTTTCGGTTTATCCGAATCTTTGGAGAAATGACTTGAATTTGTGGCCTTACTTTTTAAAGAGTGAAAATTATCGTACATATAGCTTTCCAACAGAAGCGGAAAAATTTATTTATAATTTCAACACATTATAATTTATTTTATGTCTCCCCTGAAGGAATTTTAGGGTAAAATGCGGTTTCACCATAAACTATTTATAGGATAGCTATAATTAGAGGGTTGCACCGATGTAAGAGGTGCTCCCTGATGCAGCGGGGCAGCAGGGTGGCGTGCAAGAATTTACCTCTTTGGTGCAGAGTAAAGAGGTGGAAATAAACAATAATGGGCCCGTAGCTCAGTCCGGCAGAGCGACTGGCTTTTAACCAGTCGGCCTAGGGTTCAAATCCCTACGGGCCCGCCATGTTCTTAATTATACCCGGTGGAAAGGCCATCCGCTGGAACTATCTGATCAAGTTTTTTGAGATGCTTTATTTTTGGAGGAAAGGATTTGACAAAGTTCAGCCTGCTCGACCATGAGTCGGTCCCTAAACATGAAATTATGTCTGAGGGCGAGTTAAAGTCTGTTTTAAGCAAGTATTCCATTGAGAAGGAACAACTTCCGAAAATCAAAGTGCAGGATCCTGTTAGTAAAGAAATAGGAGCTGTCATCGGAGATGTAGTGAAAATCACAAGAAAAAGTCAGACTGCAGGGGAGGCAGATTATTATCGACTTGTGATCGAGTAAGCGGGGGGGAATATAACCGCTTGCAAGATCCGATTTTTTTTTCATGGAACATCTTTTTGAATCCCATGCACTATTTGTACGGAATGATTCAACGACTGCATGCCGATCTGACGATCATAACTTATTCATTTTCATTTTAATAAAGCAAAGAGGGTGCTATCATCGCGTTAGAAAGTAATATACTGTCGCAGGCTTATTTTACACGGGACAAGATAGTGCAGCACCATATAGACTCATTTAACAAGTTTATAGATTTCGGGCTGCAAAAAATCATAGACGAACAGAGAATAATAGAAACAGACATTGAGGACACCTACCTTAAACTCGGCAAGATCCGAGTAGAACATCCGGTGGTAAAGGAGGCAGACGGGGCAATCGAAAAGCTTTACCCCAATGAGGGGAGGCTCAGAAACCTTTCCTACTCAGGTCCTCTTTACCTAGAAATGAGTGTGGTAAAGGAGGGGATCGAGTCCGAGGTCATGGAAGCAAAGATAGGGCAGCTTCCAATTATGATCAAGTCCAAGATCTGTAATCTTCTGGGTCTCAGCGAAACTGAAAAAGTCCGCTATGGAGAAGATCCTCTTGATCCTGGGGGATATTTCATTATCGGTGGTACCGAAAGAGTGGTAATGACCCTTGAAGACCTCGCCCCCAACAAAATCCTTGTAGAATATGGGGAAAGATACGGCGATGACATCGAAGTTGCAAAAGTCTTCTCTCAGAAGCGTGGGTACAGGGCGCTTGTAATCGTTGAAAGAGGGAGAAAGTCCCTTCTCGAGGTTTCCTTCCCTTCAATCTCAGGAAGAGTATTTTTTATTACTCTCATGAGGGCCCTTGGAATTGTAACTGATGAGGATATCGTAAACGCAGTTTCAAGTGATCCTGAAATTATCAAGTTCATGCTGGAAAATCTGGAAGAAGCCGAGGTCGAAAGCCAGGAAGAAGCAATTGAGAAGATAGGGGCAAGGGTTGCTGCAGGGCAGGCCAAGGAATACCAGATAAAAAGAGCAAATTATGTTATTGACAGATACCTTTTCCCACATCTCGGAAATGATATGAGGGACAGGGTGTCAAAGGCTCACTTCCTTGCGAGAATGGCCGAATCCTGTTTCGAACTGGCTCTTAAAAAGCGTTCTGAAGACGATAAAGACCACTATGCAAATAAAAGGCTGAAACTTGCAGGAGACCTGATGGAAGATCTCTTCAGGGTATCTTTCAACAGGTTGGCAAGGGACATAAAGTACCAGCTCGAGCGTGCAAATATGCGGAACAGAGAACTGAACGTTGCCACAATAGTTCGTGCAGACGTTTTGACTGACCGCCTGCAGCATCCTCTAGCGACTGGGAACTGGGTTGGAGGAAGAACCGGTGTATCCCAGCTTCTGGATAGGAACGACTATATCTCCACTCTTTCTCACCTCCGCCGTGTGATTTCTCCTCTTTCTCGTGCTCAACCGCACTTTGAGGCAAGAGACCTTCATGCAACCCAGTGGGGAAGGCTTTGTCCTTCAGAAACCCCTGAAGGTCCTAATTGTGGCCTTGTGAAAAACTTTGCTGAGATGGTTGAGCTCTCTACAGGTATAGAAGAGACAGAAGGTATGAAAAAAATACTATATGACCTGAACGTCGAGCGTGTGGTTGTAAAAGTACCGGAAATCCCTATCAGAATAAAGGAAATCTTACTCGACGAGTTCGGAGAAGAGATTGTTGAAGAATTCGAAGAAACCCCGGAAGTTGAAAGCAAATATAAAGATGAAGAATTCTACGATTATTCAGATATGGATGATGCAGGATCAATGTTCGGTGATTAAGGGGTCGATGCCAGATGACTAAAGCAAAAGTATTCATAAACGGAGAGCTTGTCGGGACCCATGATAACCCTGCGGAACTCGCAGACGAGCTCCGAAAGATGAGACGGCAGGGGTTCATATCCAGGCAGGTCAACATAGCTCTCAATGACAATACCAGGGAAATAATTATAAACTCCGATATGGGCAGAGCAAGAAGGCCCCTCGTAGTTGTGGAAAAAGGCGTTCCCAAAGTAACTGAAGAGCACATACAGAAACTGAAGAACAAGGAAATCAGTTTTGACGATCTGGTAAAAGAAGGTTGTGTCGAGTTTCTGGATGCTGAAGAAGAAGAAAATGCCTACATTTCCCTCTATGAGACTGACATTAATGAAAGGCATACGCACATGGAGATCGATCCTGAACTTATGCTCGGGATCTGCACGGGGATGGTTCCTTACCCGGAACACAATGCATCTCCGCGTAACACCATGGGTGCAGCTATGATTAAACAGTGTATCGGTGTCTCCACAGCAAATCAGAAGCTAAGGCCCGATACCCGTGCTCATGTCCTTCACTACCCTCAGAGGGCACTCTCCAAAACCAGAACTTCTGAATCAATAGGTTTTGATGATAGGCCCGCAGGCCAGAACTTCGTAGTCGCAATTCTGTCTTATGAAGGGTACAACATTGAAGACGCTCTGATTTTCAACAAAGGTTCAATTGAAAGAGGACTTGGGAGAAGCCACTTCCTCAGGACTTTCGAAGGTGAAGAAAGGAGGTATCCGGGTGGGCAGGAAGACAAGTTCGAGATTCCCGACTCTGAGTTCCGTGGAGCCCGCAGTGCAGATGCATATGCAAATCTGGATATCGACGGGCTTGTAAACCCTGAAACCCCTGTTGGTCCCAACGATGTCTTGATTGGAAAGACCAGTCCCCCAAGGTTCCTTGAAGAACCCACTGACTTTGGAATTGCAGTCGAGCAGAGGAGAGAAAGCTCGATTACCATGCGTTCCAATGAAACAGGGGTTGTGGACACTATCATTCTCACAGAATCCATTAACGGAACTCGTCTTGCCAAGGTAAAAGTAAGAGACGAAAGGATTCCTGATATAGGCGACAAATTCGCTTCAAGGCATGGACAAAAAGGAGTTATTGGGCTGAAGGTTCCTATTGCGGATATGCCTTTTACTGAATCTGGCTTGACTCCTGACCTGATGATTAATCCTCACGCAATTCCTTCACGTATGACTGTAGGGCACGTTCTGGAAATGATCGGCGGAAAAGTAGGTTCTATGGAAGGCAGAAGAGTAAACGCAACAGCCTTCTCCGGAGAAAAAGAGGATGATCTGAGGGATGCCCTGAAAAAGCACGGCTTTGCCCACACTGGAAAAGAGGTTTTCTTTGATGGGGCAACAGGCAGGATGATTCCGGCTGATGTCTTTGTTGGCGTGATCCTCTACCAGAAACTTCACCACATGGTCACCTCCAAGATGCATGCCAGGTCTCGAGGTCCTGTGCAGGTGCTTACTCGCCAGCCAACTGAAGGTAGGGCCAGGGAGGGTGGTCTCAGGTTCGGTGAAATGGAGCGCGATGTGCTTGTAGGGCACGGAGCTGCTATGTCTTTAAAAGAGAGGTTGCTGGACGAGTCTGATAAAGTAGTGGAACTGGTCTGCTCTCACTGTGGAATGATTGCAACATATGACAAGCAGCGAAACGTTTCTTTCTGCTCCGCCTGCGGGGCTGATACAGACATATATCCTGTGGAAATGAGTTATGCTTTCAAGTTGTTGCTGGACGAAATCAAATCTCTGGGAGTTGCTCCCAGGCTAAATCTTGAAGATGCGGTGTGAGGTGAATATATGGCAAACGTACCTCCGATTCCGAAAAGAATCTCCTCTATTAAGTTCGGTTTACTGTCCCCAAAAGAAATCCGTAAGATGAGTTCGACCCCTATTATCACGGCCGATACTTATGATGATGACGGGTTTCCAATTGACATGGGGCTTATGGACACAAAACTTGGGGTTATTGACCCAGGACTTCGCTGCAAGACCTGTTCAGGGCGTGCAGGGGAGTGTCCAGGACACTTCGGGCACATCGAACTTGTTGCCCCTGTAGTTCACGTTGGTTTCAACAAAGTTATCCGAAAGCTTCTTCGAGCGACCTGCCGGAAATGCAGCAAGGTTCTGCTTGATCCTATACAGAAACAAAAATTTCTGGATCAGCTCACAGGTATTGAAGAAATTGGGCATATGCCTGATGATATTATCAACGAAGCTTATAAGGAAGCCAGCAAAGTAAAGACCTGTCCCTACTGTAATGAGGAACAGCTCGAAATTAAATTCGAAAAACCCAGCGAGTATCTTGAAAGCGGGGAGAAACTGACTCCTACGGAGATCAGGGACCGCTTTGAGAATATCCCTGACGAGGACATAATGGTCATCGGAATGGACCCGAAGAATGCAAGGCCTGAGTGGATGATCCTTACAGCCCTTCCGGTTCCTCCTGTCACTGTTCGTCCTTCCATTACTCTTGAATCCGGGCAGCGCAGTGAAGACGACCTGACTCACAAGCTGGTAGATATTATAAGGATCAATCAGCGTTTCCAGGAAAATAGGGAAGCTGGTGCCCCTCAGCTTATTATCGAGGACCTCTGGGAGCTTCTTCAGTATCACGTTACAACATTCTTTGACAACTCAGTTTCAGGGATTCCTCCTGCAAGACACAGATCCGGAAGGCCCTTAAAGACTCTTTCTCAACGTTTAAAGGGTAAGGAAGGGCGATTCAGAGGAAGTTTGTCAGGTAAACGTGTGAACTTCTCTGCTCGTACGGTAATTTCTCCTGATCCGAACCTGAGCATTAATGAGGTAGGGGTTCCAATGCCCATCGCAAGGACCCTGACAATGCCATCGATAGTTACTCCAAGGAATATCGAACAGCTTAAGGTTTTCGTACGCAACGGAGAAGATGTCCACCCCGGAGCAAACTATGTGTTCAGATCCGATGGCAGGCGCATAAAAGTTACCAACGTAAACAAGGATGATCTTGCTGAAAAGCTGGAATTTGGATGGACGGTAGAGCGCCAGTTGAAGGATGGAGATATTGTACTCTTTAACAGGCAGCCTTCTCTGCACAAAATGAGTATTATGGCTCACTCTGTTAAGGTGCTTCCGAACAAGACATTCAGGCTAAATCCTGCCGTATGTCCTCCATACAACGCTGACTTTGACGGGGACGAAATGAACCTGCATGCCCTTCAGACAGAAGAATCCAGGGCTGAAGCAAAGATCCTCATGCAGGTTCAGGAAAACATCCTTTCTCCGCGTTTCGGAGGTCCTATCATTGGTGGGATCCACGATCACATATCTGGGCTTTTCCTTCTTACCCGTCTTGAAAATCACATCTCCAGCCACGAAGCTTATGATATTCTCCGAAAGAGCCGTGCCCGCAACTTGCCTACGCCTGCAGGTCATGACCCCGACGGCAAGCCTTACTGGACAGGAAAACAGATTTTCAGCCAGATCCTGCCTGAAAATCTGAATGTACAGTTTGCGGCCCAGGTCTGCTCACATTGTGATACATGTAAGAAAGAAGGGTGTCCGAACGATGCCTATGTGGTAATCCGAAACGGAGAACTTCTTATGGGCACGATTGACGAAGCGGCCATTGGAGCGTTTAAAGGTAAAATCCAGGACCGTATTATCAAGGAAATCGGTCCCGAAGTTGGGGCTCGGTTTATAGATGATATGACCAAGCTTGCAATTCGTGCGATCATGAGAACAGGCCTCAGTTTCGGAATAGCTGATGAAGATATTCCTAAAGAAGCCAGGATTCAGATCAATGAGGTGCTTGGCAAAGCTGAGGGTGCCGTGCAGAACCTCATCAAATCTTACCAGAATAAAGAGCTTGAACCTCTTCCTGGAAGAACTCTGGATGAAACCATTGAAATGAGCATCATGCAGAAGCTTGGAAAGGCAAGAGACGAGACTGGTGGAATTGCAGACAGCCATATGGGGCTTGAAAATTCGGCAGTTATCATGGCCCGTTCTGGAGCCAGAGGTTCTATTCTGAACCTTACTCAGATGGCAGCTTGTGTTGGCCAGCAGGCAGTGCGTGGTGAACGTATTCGTAGAGGGTACGCAGGCAGAACTTTGCCCCATTTCGAAGAGGGAGACCTTGGATCGGATGCTCACGGATTCGTAAAGGCAAGTTACAAGAGCGGGTTAAATCCTACTGAATACTTCTTCCACGCAATCGGTGGTAGGGAAGGTCTTGTGGACACTGCAGTCAGGACATCTCAGTCCGGGTACCTGCAGAGGAGACTGGTCAATGCCCTCCAGGACCTGGAAGTCCAGTATGACCTTACAGTCAGGGATACCAGGGGTGTGCTTGTACAATTCAAGTACGGAGAAGATGGGATCAACCCCACAAAAAGTGACTTCAGTAAACCCGATACGATTCACAGAATTGTCCGTTCCGTGGTGAATAAGGAGGTGGCCTGATGAGTATCAGCGAAGCTACAATCGATAGCATGATAAAAGATCTTCCTTTTCCTTCTAATATTCTTAATGCTCTCAGGGAAGACGTCATTAAAGCCGGCGTAAGCAAGAAGGAAATGGAAGAGATTATAGAAAAGGTAATGGAAGAATATGAGGTCTCATGTATCGAACCCTGTGATGCTGCAGGTGTGGTAGCAGCTCAGTCCATAGGAGAACCCGGTACTCAGATGACCATGCGTACTTTTCACTACGCCGGTGTGGCTGAGATTAACGTTACTCTTGGTCTGCCTCGTCTGATTGAAATCGTGGATGCCCGGAAAATTCCGAGCACTCCGATGATGACAATTGCTCTTTCTAAGGATCATCCTGACGATTATGCTTACGACAGAGAAAAGACCAGAGCTCTTGCATGGGAAATTGAAGCAACAAAAATCGATCACATAGCTGACGTGACTACTGACCTTTCCCAGATGAAACTGGTAATCGACCTGCACGAAAAAGCAATGGAAGGCAGGAACATTACTATAGATCAGGTCAAGGAGAAGTTCAACGAAGAACTGAACGTGATGGTCACTATCTCTCCAAATATAGATAATCAGATTGTCATTGCTCCCGGAGAACAATCTTACAGGGAACTCCTTCAGCTTGCAAAAAGTATCCACAATGTCACCCTTAAGGGGATAGAAGGAATCAAGCGAGTGGTGGTTCGTAAGGAAGGCGAGGAGTACACCCTCTATACAGAAGGCTCGGCTCTTCGTGAAGTGCTTCAGTTCGAAGGAGTGGATAAGTCAAGGACCAGCACAAACAACGTCAATGAGATCTACGAAGTGCTGGGAGTCGAAGCAGCAAGAAATGCACTTATCAAGGAAGCCACAGATACTCTGCGTGAACAGGGTCTTACTGTGGATATCCGGCATATCATGCTTGTGTCAGACCTCATGACCTGCGACGGAGAAGTAAAACAAATAGGAAGGCACGGAATCTCAGGTGAAAAAGCCAGTGTATTTGCCCGTGCGGCTTTCGAAGTTACGGTCAATCATCTGCTGGATGCAGGGATGCGCGGAGACGTGGACAAGTTGGAAGGAGTTACCGAAAATATCATTGTCGGTCAGCCTATCCGTATGGGTACAGGCGATGTGCACCTTGTAAGCAGAAGGAAAGAAAAAGTAGAAAAAACAGAATCAGAAGAGGAGTAAAGGTATTGGGGCAAAAGCTCGAGTCCCAACCTATAATTATTTAAATGTATAACCTGATAAAAGACCAGTCCAGATCAGGTATACATTACCTTTACGAAACTTATCAAATCCTGTTGCAGAAACTTGAGTCTGCGGGGCTCATAACCAGAAAATAGATATAAGGCATCAGGTATTTAGAGTACCATATACTCACCGAGCTTGGAAATCTTTATTGAAAAAGAGATAGAGTAGATGAGCTAATTTGAGACCGAGTTGATGAAAATGAAGATCAATGTTGATAAATCACTTATCAAGGCTGTGAAAACAGGAAAAGTAATCGTTGGAGCCAATCGGACCGTGGATGCAGCAGTAGACGGCTCTGCAAAAATGGTGGTCCTGGCATCAAACTGCCCAGAAGATATTAAACAGAAAGTTCAGGCAACAAATGTTCCAGTCCTGGAATACGGAGGCACAAGTGTAGAACTCGGGCCCGTATGTGGAAAACCTTTCACGATTGCAGCTATGGCAATCCTCGATGCAGGAGAATCGGATATCCTGGCAGCTACGGTTTGATAAAAAGGAGTTGGCAACGTCTTGGGTGAAATAAGACTTACTGCAGAAAGCATCCAGTACATTGCATTATTTGAAAATATGACAAGAGCCAATATTCTCGACTGTATCCCGGAAGAGGAAAGGCTTGTATATGTCGTGAAACAGGGTGACATGGGGCTTGCAATAGGCAAAAATGGGGAGAGTATTAACCGCGTTAAAAAGGCTCTGGACAAACCCATAGAGCTTGTGGAATATTCCGAGGACCCCGCCACCTTTTTAAAGAACTCTTTCGGGCCTGTGTCCGTGAGTTCGGTAAATATTATATGCAAAAATGGCAAGCGATTAGCTTATGTAGAGGTACCCAATAAAGAGAAGGGACTTGCCATCGGTCGCAACGGCAAGAATATCGAAAAAGTAAAGATGCTTGCTCGTCGCCATCATAATATAGAAGATGTAATCCTGCAGTAATCTATCTTAATTTACGTTGATCCATTAATCCGGCGTTGAAGGACAATCTGGCATCTAATGCCTTATAGGAAACTGTGATCAATTTTTAACTTGGAGAAATTAACAATGGCTAAAGGAAAATTTGCAGCTAATATACTTAAACAGACCAGGAAAAATGCCCGCTGGAAAGACTCATACTACGGTAGGCGAGTTCTTGGGCTGAACGTTAAAGCCGACCCACTTGGTGGTGCACCTCAGGGTCGTGGTATTGTATTAGAAAAGGTAGGAGTTGAAGCCAAGCAGCCCAACTCTGCAATCCGCAAATGCGTAAGAATCCAGCTCATCAAAAACGGGCGTCAGGTAACTGCTTTCTGTCCAGGCGACGGTGCAGTGAACTTCATTGACGAACACGATGAAGTGACCGTAGAAAGGATCGGAGGCCGCATGGGCGGTGCTATGGGTGACATTCCCGGTGTACGCTTCAAAGTGATTGCCGTAAACAACGTGTGTCTAAACCAGCTTGTTATCGGCAGACTGGAGAAACCCAGGAGATGATTTTTGTGTACAAAATTTTCGGCAAATGGGACCCAACGGAAGTTGAAGTCAGAGACCTTGGAATTAAGCGTTACGTCAGCCTTGCTCCTGTAATCGTCCCTCACAGCAGCGGAAAGCATGCCAGGCAGCAGTTTAACAAATCCGAAATTTCCATTGTTGAACGCCTCGCAAACAATCTGATGAGGACTGAAATCAACAGCGGAAAGAAGCAGGTGACTCTTCGCGCAGTCGAAGAAGCTTTCGAAATAATGAACAAGAAGACTCAGCAGAACCCTATCCAGATCCTGGTTGATGCCATTTCCAATGCAGGCCCCAGGGAAGAAGTGGTCAGGCTTAAATACGGTGGGATCTCTGTGCCAAAAGCAGTAGACACTGCACCTCAGAGGCGTGTGGACACTGCTCTTCGCTACATTAGCATGGGAACTAAAAGTGCAGCCTTCAAGTCCAGACGTACTGTCGCAGAATGCCTGGCAACTGAACTTATAGGCGCTGCAAACCGCGATACGAAATCTTTCTCTATCAACAGAAAAGATGCAAAGGAAAGAGTTGCAAAGGCAGCACGTTAATCTATTATACGGGTTGCCCCGACTTTATCAGACATTCTATAACCAAATTATATTTGTTTAAAAGGTATCAGCATGGGACGAAGGAAGAAAATGGTCGAGCGCGTAACGACGCTCATGAATGAACCAACCAAAATCCGAAATATCGGTATCGTTGCGCACATTGACCACGGTAAAACCACATTATCGGACAACCTGTTAGCAGGCGCCGGCATGATTTCAAAGGAACTTGCCGGAAGACAGTTATTCATGGATTCCGATGAAGAGGAACAGGCAAGAGGTATTACAATCGATGCCTCTAACGTTTCCATGGTTCACACTTACAATAATGAAGACTACCTGATCAATCTTATTGACACCCCCGGACACGTTGACTTCGGTGGGGACGTTACCCGTGCCATGAGGGCAGTGGATGGCGCAGTCGTGGTCGTGGATGCAGTAGAAGGCACGATGCCCCAGACCGAGACCGTGCTCAGGCAGGCCCTGAGAGAACACGTCAGGCCTGTGCTTTTTGTTAACAAGGTAGACAGGTTGATCAATGAGCTGCAGGTTGATTCTCAGGAAATGCAGGTTCGCCTTGGTAAAGTAATTGACCACGTGAACAAGCTCATTAAGAACATGAACCCGGAGAAGTTCAAGGCAGGCTGGAAAGTCGATGCTTCAGCCGGAACTGTAGCTTTTGGATCAGCTCTTTACAACTGGGCAATCAGTGTGCCTATGATGAAGAAGACCGGGATCTCATTTAAGGACGTTTATGACTACTGTAAGGTAGAGGACATGAAGTCTCTGGCAGATAAGTGCCCTCTGCACGCAACTGTCCTTGATATGGTCATCACGTATCTGCCAAACCCTCTTGACGCTCAGAAGGGAAGGGTACCTGCTATCTGGCACGGAGATGCTAACACTGAAATCGGCAAATCCATGGCCAGTGCAAATGCAGCCGGTGACCTTGCTTTCATGGTAACGGATATTTCCGTTGATCCCCATGCAGGAGAAGTCGCAACCGGAAGGCTGTTCAGCGGATCTCTTTCCCGTGGAATGGAAGTTTTCACATCAGGGACTGCCAAAAAGAGCAGAGTCCAGCAGGTAGGCATCTTCATGGGCCCCGAAAGGCTCGAAGTGGAGAGAATCCCTGCAGGAAACATTGCTGCAGTTACGGGCTTAAAAGATGCAATCGTAGGGTCTACAGTTACAACCCTTGAAAATATGATTCCCTTCGAAAGCATCAGGCACGTAAGCGAACCTGTGGTGACTGTGGCTGTGGAAGCCAAGCACACCAAAGATCTGCCTAAACTAATCGAGGTTCTAAGACAGGTGGCAAAGGAAGACCCAACTCTTCAGATAACTCTGGACGAGGAAACAGGGGAACACCTGATGGCAGGTATGGGAGAACTTCACCTGGAAGTTATCGCCCACAGGATTCAGAGAGATAAAAATGTGGAAATCACCACAAGTAAGCCAATTGTAGTTTACAGGGAAACCATCAAGAAAAGGATCGAACCTGTGGAAGGAAAGTCCCCTAACAGGCATAACAGATTTTATATTTATGTGGAACCCCTTGACACTGCAATTGTCGATCTGATCAAGTCCGGCGATATCACCATGAACATGCCTGAGCTTGAGCGCAGGCAGAAGCTCATGGAACTCGGAATGGGGAAAGACGAAGCAAAAGGCATTGCTGGTATCCACAACTCCAACATCTTTATAGATATGACCAAGGGTATCCAGTACCTGAACGAAACAATGGAACTGGTACTCGATGGGTTTGAAGAAGTCATGAGGGCAGGCCCCCTCACAAGAGAACCCGTGGCAAACATGAAGTGCGTGCTAGTAGATGCAAAGCTTCACGAAGACGCAATTCACAGAGGCCCAGCTCAGGTTATACCTGCTGCAAGGCAGGCCATTCAGGCAGGGATGCTTATGGCAGAAGACAGCCTTCTTGAACCTTATCAGAAGGTCTTTGTCCAGGTGCCCCAGCTTACAATGGGCGGTGCAACAAAGGAACTGCAGGGACGCCGCGGCGTTATCCTTAACATGACCACTGAAGGAGATCTGGCAATTATCGAGGCCAGAGTACCTGTGGCAGAGCTGTTTGGATTCGCAGGAGAGATCAGGTCAGCAACCGAAGGACGTGCTATGTGGAGTACTGAATTCGGAGGCTTTGATATTGTGCCATCCAGTATCCAGACTGAAGTAGTAGGCCAGATCAGAGAGAGGAAAGGCCTTAAGAAAGACCTTCCCAAATCTGCTGACTACCTTTCAATGTAAGCGGAATTTTTTCCGCTTTTCCTTAATATTTTTAAGGTAATGCCTGTTTCCTTTGGAATGATTAAAAAAGATCTCGACTGACCTGGAAGGGAAAAGAATCCCTATCGGTTCGAGGATATGTCCAATCGGAAAGCTTTAAGTCAAGGTATGCCTATATTGGGGGAAAACAGTCCAGGCAGCTGGATATTCATACAATGTCGGCTCAAGAAAAAAGGCCGGAAAAGGGAAATTAACACTATTGGTTTAACAAAATAATATAGAAATTGTAAATCAATATTGATATCTGCCCTAATCTTAATATAGTAAATATTTAATATACGAATTAAACTCATCCAGAATTACAGGAGAATTATAAATATGGCAGCAGACAAACCACACCTGAATTTAGCAGTGATTGGTCACATTGACCACGGAAAATCAACATTCGTAGGACGTTTAATGTACGATGCAGGAGCTGTACCTGCACACATCATTGAGAAGTATAGGGAAGAAGCAAAGCAGAAGGGGAAGGAATCCTTTGCCTTTGCATGGGTTATGGACTCTCTTAAGGAAGAGCGTGAAAGAGGTATTACAATTGACATCGCTCACAAGAGATTCGACACAGACAAGTTCTACTTTACAGTTGTAGACTGCCCAGGACACCGCGACTTCGTAAAGAATATGATCACAGGTGCTTCTCAGGCTGATGCTGCTGTTCTTGTAGTCGCAGCTCCCGATGGTGTCATGGCCCAGACAAAGGAACACATTTTCCTCTCCAGAACTCTCGGTATCAACCAGCTGATTGTTGCAATCAACAAGATGGATGCAATAGACTACAACGAAGCAAGGTACAAGGAAGTTATCGAGCAGGTATCCGGTATTCTGAAAATGATCGGGTTCAAGCCAAGCGAAATCCCCTTCATACCGACATCTGCATTCCACGGTGACAACATCGTCAAGCTCAGTGCAAACACTCCCTGGTACAAAGGTCCATCCATCATGGATGCCCTCAACAACCTCAAAGAACCTGAAAAACCATCCACTCTTCCTCTCAGGATTCCTGTCGAAGATGCATACACCATCTCCGGTATCGGAACTGTACCTGTAGGCAGAGTTGAAACCGGTGTCATGAAGAAAGGCGACAAGGTCGTTTTCATGCCAGGCGGAACAACAGGTGATGTAAAGTCCATTGAGATGCACCACGAAGAAATTCCACAGGCAGTCCCAGGAGACAACATTGGATGGAACGTCCGCGGTATCGGCAAGAACGACGTCCGCAGAGGAGACGTTTGTGGCCATGTTGACAATCCACCAAAGGTTGCTGACGAGTTTGTAGGACAGATTGTGGTTCTCCAGCACCCCTCTGCAATCACTGCAGGGTACACTCCTGTGTTCCACGCCCACACCTCCCAGACCGCATGCCAGCTGATTGCTCTTAACAGGAAGCTGGACCCGAAAACTGGTCAGGTTAAGGAAGAAAATCCGACCTTCATTAAGGCCGGAGACGCAGCAATCGTTACCATCAAACCTACAAAGCCGATGGTTATCGAGCCAGTAAAGGAAATTCCACAGCTCGGCAGGTTCGCTATCCGCGACATGGGTATGACCATTGCCGCCGGCATGTGTATGAGTGTTAAGCAGAAATAACACTCTCCTTTTTTTATTTTTTAAGGAGAAAAAGGGTTATGCAAAAAGCTAGAATCAGACTGTCAGGCATCAGTCCTAAGGATCTGGACGGAGTCTGCAATCAGGTGAAGTCAATTGCGGAAAGGACAGGAGTTAGTATTTCAGGGCCTGTTCCACTTCCTACTAAGAAGCTTGTCGTTCCTACAAGAAAAAGTCCAAGTGGCGACGGAACCGCAACCTGGGATCACTGGGAAATGCGTGTACACAAGCGTCTCATCGACATTGCAGCTGATGAAAGGGCACTTCGCCAGCTCATGAGAATCCAGGTTCCTAAAGACATCAACATCGAGATCGTACTCGAGGGATAAATGCAAGAAAAGACAGGTTACAGAAACTCTCTGTAACTGGTCTTGCAAACTTCTTTTTCACATAGTTATTTTAGAATATCTTTCCTCAGCATCAGGTTGAGGAATTTGCCGGCGGTTGGCAACTGAGACAAAAGACAATCTCTATCCGCCAGGCATCCCAGCAAATCTTTTCTATTTTGCCGATCCCTATATAGGGTTCTTAAAAATCCTTTGTTTGGACCAGAAAGGACTCATTTCTGCAGATTTTCCAGCTACTTTTGCCTAAAAAAGTTAAAATAGCTTCCAAGAGCTATGATTTTTCTTATCGCACACTTCTTCTGGATGTGCCTGTTTTAAGGTAAAAAATTTTTTACTTTAGCAGTTTTAATGCATCTCTGCAAGCAGCGACTGCAGGTGCCCCCGAGGTTATGAATATAACATCCATTACTTCCATTATCTCTTCTTTGGTGGCACCGTTTTTAAGTGCACTTTGCATCTGAACAACAGTACACCTTTCACATTGCTTGGATGCAACTACTGCAAGAGCTATCAAAATTTTTGTCTTTGCCGGCAGGGCTCCATCTGATAGTAATTTCTTATTGCATCTGTTATACTTATGCAGAGATTCGCTGTCAAGCTCCCCAAGAATTTCAAGAATATGCGGGGTGAAACCCAGCTTTTCACTCATACTTTCCAGTAACTCTTTATGTTCCAGATCTTTTTGTTCTTTCATATTTACTAAACCCCCATTGATACTGTTTTATTGTTATATTATCTTTGGTTATATTATCCATATTGTATTTATGTGCATATTATTTAGATATTCCTGATTCTCTGGAACTCCATTCTTCTGCGACCGTTTCCATGTCAAGTTTCTCTCCACAGTTCCAGAGGAGCTCAAACTCTTCACTGAGATTTTTCGCAAATCCTGCATCCCATATTTTCACAACCGAAAGGATGCGGTCCTTGTCATGGGGGTGAAGTTGAAACAGGATTGCCACGCTTTCGTCAACTACTCCAAAACAAGAGTGAGAGTTCTGAACAATTCTGATTTCCATGCCTTTTTTCAGTTCTTTGATAGCTTCTTCTCCCTGCATTGAAAGCATGGGTGCAAGAGAACGAAAACGGTCTGAAATCATAAGTTTGATTTTTATACCACGGTCAATAGCTTTTAAAACGTCTGGCATCAGGAGGGGAAAAACAGGTATTCCGAAAGCTGGAGGGATTATATATACCGACTTTTTCACTTCTCCATAGATGGAAATAGCAAATTTTTTGATTTCTGATTCACTTATGGCAGTCGTCCAGAATACCTCATCTTTTCGCCTCTGAACCGGTACGGTTTTCAGGGCCAGTTTAGCCTCTTCAACAAAGCTTTTTAAGGCCTCTATTTCTCTTTCAAATTCTTTTTTTCTTTTCTCAAAAAAGAAATCCAAAGCCATATCAGGGTTAATCGCCCTGAACTTTTTAGGTCTTGAGGCCTGGACCTCTACAAAACCCTTTCCTGCCAGGGATTCAAGGACGGTATATACTTTCCCATAGGGAACCTCGGCATCTTTACAAACAACGTTTGCCTCGGAAACCCCCAATTTTAAGAGGGAAAGGTAGGCTGTTGCTTCATAAGCATTCAGCCCTATATCCTGAAGAAGCCTTTTCTTTTGCATAGAGGATTCAATTACCGGTATCTTAAAAAGTTTTTCTGGTCACTTGTTTCGCTTCCCGAGTTGCGATTCGGGAGCCCGCGTGTCTGTTTCGCTACGCTCAAGCAGACTAACTTATGGCTTAGAACCAGTTTAATTTCTCTAATTGCGTCTCGCTCGCTCAAGCGGACTGACCAAAATAATAAGTGGAAAGTTGGAGTGATTCATCCATGGATCAGTTTAGGGATGCAGCGGGTGCATACCCATAGGCTTTCCATCCCGAGTTGCGATTCGGGGGCCCGCGTGTCTGTTTCGCTACGCTCAAGCGGACTGACCAAAATAATAAGTGGAAAGTTGGAGTGATTCATCCATGGATCAGTTTAGGGATGCAGCGGGTGCATACCCATAGGCTTTCCATTTTGTGCCTGAGGGGGAGGAGGTAATGGGTGTCTTCGCTGGCTCCGCAGCTGAAGCAGTGGATGGAGATATCTTTTTTCCTGGGTTGGGCTTCTGCTTTTTCTCGATTGAATTCGACGGTGTATTTTTCTTCAATTGAGATCGCACCTTCTGGACAGATGCCGAGGCAGAAGCCCATACCGTCGCAGAGTTCTTCGGACACTACCTTAGCTTTTCCGTTAATGATTTGAATAGCACCCTCAGCGCAGGGAGCGACACATTTCCCGCAGCCTGTACATTTTTCTTCGTCAATTTTTACAATCATTCGTTTTACCATGAAGTAACCCCCTTCAAGATTCTTTATACAAAAAATTTTATGCCCTATAAAAAATTTTATTTGAAGTTTATCTGAACTCTTACAGTGAACTGCAAGAATCAGATATTAGCCAGCAGTAGCTGCGTTTTGAGGTCTGGCAAATAACCTTCTCTATACAGCGTCATTTTATAATCGGTTATTATTTTGCACATTTTTGAAGTGTACTTCATTATGTCAGTACCTGCTTCCCCTTTGAATAATAATTTTTCAGCTTTCTCAAGAAGTTCCGGATAAACAAATACCAGTTCTTCTTTGGTGTGCAAAAACAGAGCTGAAAAATCCCTGTGAATGCTCATGCTTCTCTGCAGCAATTCCATGTCTAAACTGTTTTCAGAGATATAGTCCTTGAATTTCATATAAGCATAGAAGTTTGCAATGTTATTATTTAAAGAGTTTAGTATTGAATACAGCATACTGTCTGTTTCAGGAAAGAGAATCTCTCGAAGTTCAGGGTATTTACCCTCGTAATTCTCATCTTCTTCTATTTTCCGGTCACGGGTTATATCGTGGTTCATTTTATTGTCCTTGATTCATAAGTTGTATTTTCACTACAGACTAAAATTTTGGTCGTGCACTTAATGGGGTTTAATCTTGGTTCCCAGTCGCAGGAGAAATCCCTAGTTGCTGCATCAGGCCAAGAAGGTTAGCCTCACCCCACAGCTCAATAATCTTACCTTCCTTAATATGGAATATCTCTATGCCAGTCATGGCTATTGGCTTTCCCGTAGCTTGTATACCCATAAAATTGCCTTTATGTATACCATGAGCTGTGAAACGAGCGGTCACGTTATTATCATCGGCAATCATATCCTCAATTGTAACATTGAGGTGCTCAAATGCTGCCCTGCATGTGGTAATTACTTCATTCATACCCTCGATTCCTGGGGGCGCAGGAAGGGGTGTGTGCATAACGAAATCAGGTGATAGTAACTTGTCAGCAATGCTCAGATTCCCTTGAGAGGGGCCGGCTTCAAAGAATCGGCGAACTATTGCTTTGTTCTCTTCTGTAGACATGTTCTCCTCAGTTTTTTTTATCTGGTCTTTTTTGGTCTCCTGGTTGACTATATATATTTAAGGTGAATTTTCAGTGGTGAGTGCCTTCTACAACCTTTATTCCCGCATCCTGAATTGTCTTTTTTATACTGTCAAGGTTGGGGCATTTTGGATAGGTGTCTTCCATAAGCATGCAGGAACTGAGGTGCACAACATCCAGATCATATTTTTTCAAGGCATTTACCAGGCGGTACACTCTCCTGCCCGAACAGCCTCCACATGTGAAAAAGGCTATCATCTGCACGTTTTCATTGTAGGTCTCAAAGTGCGATTTTCTTTCGTTGAAAGCCTTAAAACAGCCCACTCCTGGGCAGGCTTCCGAGACAATGTCGCAGCGTAAGACTGCGATTTTTGTGGGTTTTGTCTTTTCTTCCATGTATGCCCTTCTTTTTCACAACCTTTCCTGCACTTGCTGTCTTTACAGCATACGTGTGGATTCAGTTTGCCTTGGGGCTTTGACAACAAGTACCCTGAAGATTTCATTTCCGGGATTCAGAAGGCGATGGGGTATCTTTGCAGGACTTTCAATTAACATGTCCCTGCTGACTTCCTGCTGTTCATCTCCAATTTCAACAACGCCTTTTCCCTCAAGAATGTAAAAAAAGACGTCTGTGGGTGTGACATGCTTTTTTAAGGCTTCCCCTGGCTTGAGCTCTATGTGTACTGCCTGGGCGTGTTCCGTATCATAGAGCATTCGGACGCTCACATTATGAGGGTTCGGCTTTTCCGGCGAAGATTTCATCTCAGTAATTTTCATATCCTTCTCCCCTTTTAACCACAATTTCTATGTTTTTCAGCATTATGCAGGTAGATTTTCTGTCAGTTTATTTCAGAGTTCTTTTATTTGGTTGCTTTTTTATTTGACTTCTATCTATCCTGCATATCCTATTCTAAATTCCGTTCGATATATGTCTGATCAGTAGAATTTTTTCCTATGTTTGCGTGAACGTTTCTGAATTTTAACCCATGGAACCCCAAATTTTTGGGGTTCAGGGTTTACAGGAGGAAACGTTTTTTCAACTGGAAAGCCTCATCGACTGAAAAGCTGCAATTTTACAGTCCGACATTGGTTTTGAAATTCTCAAGGCCCGTTTCTTCAATAAACTTACCCAGTCTCTTTTTTGTACCTGAGCTCTTGTAGTAATTAATGATTTTATCGACTGCGTCAAGGACTTCTTCTTCAGACAGTTCCTTTGCAACAACTTCAGCAAGTCTTGCAACTGCAGCTGCAGAGCCTCCAATCATCAGGGTATATCCCTTAGCAGTTCCCATTATCCCTATATCTTTGATAGCAGGCTCAGCGCAGGAGTTTGGACAACCGCATACGGCCATTTTTAGCTTGGAAGGCATGGGCATTCCATGATATTTCTCATCCAGTTTCAGGCCCAGACTCACTGCATCTTGCTTTCCCTGCTTGCAGAAAGTTGTTCCTGGGCAGAATTTCACGCTTCTTACGCAGAGCCCTATTGCTGCTCCGGGCTTTATACCAAGGTCAGCCCACGCATTATCAAGGTCTTCTTCTTTCAGACCCACTATTGCAATCCTCTGGGCGGAAGTCATCTTGAGGGCAGCTGCTCCATACTTCTCTGCAACATCCGCAATTTTCCTGAGGGTTGCAGGGTCCACAATTCCTCCGGGAAGGTGGGGGGCGATTGCATAGGTTTCACGGTCTCTCTGAACGATTGCACCTTTTTCCGGCAAGTTATCTTTCATGTTTGATCTCTTTCTCCGAATTTTTGTTTAGGATTTTTCTGCATATTGAAACTACTTTACAGTTTTACATACTAAGGCAGAAATTCTCATTAATAAACTACTTTTAAATATGTTTTGCCGATACTAGAAAACTTTTACTATATGTAGGAAATAATTTTTATAAATTGTATTATTATATTAGTATCCTTTTGATACCAGTATATTAGAGATACTAATTTATATAGCAGACAGTTTCTATGTCTATACTATGAAAGACTGTACAGTCTATAAGACTATGAATATCATCGGAAAACGATGGACAATCCATATTCTCCTGGAGTTGCACAAAGGAGAGAAGAAGGAGAAACGCTTTAACGAGCTAAAAAGAAAGCTCGGATACATTACCCCCAAAATTCTTTCTGAAAGGCTGACAGAACTGGAAAATGAAGGTTTGATTGAAAAGAAGGTTGATGACTCGACAAATCCTCCAAAGTCAGAGTATTATCTTACTGAAAGTGGAGTGGATTTCGTGAAGATAATACAGGCAATCAAACGCTGGGGTCTTAAGTGGAAATTCCAGAATGAAACATGCGAGAAAGCCATTTGCATGTACTGTGATCACTGAGTTGTGAATGTGAATTTCAGGAGCAAAATTATGTAAAGAAGCAAAGACCTATAGTTAAATTGGTTTCTGCGGGTCTTACTTTCTTTTCAGGGAGTTGTAGAGAGAAAAAAGATTTTGCTTATATACGCAGAAAACCGACTCTCATCTGTTCCGTACTTTCCTTTGTTTTTATATTTGTATGCCCTGTAAGCCCTTTACTCAGATATTTCTTCTGTATGGATACTGCTGAATATTCTTATTAATTGAGTTATCTGTCTTTTCTTTGATTAACTTTTTTCCTGGAGATCCCAAAGATATAAATATATCCCAGAGCATTTTAGTTAGAAATCTAACAATATGTATTCAAACAAATGCATATTAACTCCCTCAAAAAATATTTTGCAATGACTTTCATAATCTTATTTCCATAAGTTTTCAGGCATAGAAGAGTCATGAATCTGCGAGCTTTCAGGGTTTTGAGTATTTGCAAGTCGGAAAATATGTTGGAAAGAATAATAGAAATCAGGCCAACTACGGGAATTTTTGAGGTTATAAAAATGCAACCAGATATTTCAGAGGTACTAACAAAACCATTAAATTTCATTTTTCAAGCAGATTCTTTTGAAACTGATACTTCTACTGAAATCTGTAACAGCTCTGCTATTTCCGGGCAAACTTCCCTTCTCAAATTAACCAATGTCTGGAAGATCTATCGTATGGGAGAGGTTGATTTTGCAGCCCTCAGGGGGATTGATCTTGAGATCTGCCGAGGAGAATTTGTAGTAGTTCTGGGTCCAAGCGGGAGTGGAAAAAGTACGTTAATGAACCTTCTGGGTTGCCTTGATCTTCCTTCAAAGGGAGCAGTCTTTCTTGAATCAAGGAATATTTCCAAACTTGATGAATCTGACCTGGCTCGTATTCGTGGACAGATGATAGGGTTCATTTTTCAGAGTTTCAACCTTATCCCAACCCTGAACACTCTGGAAAACGTTCTGTTGCCTCTGGAATTCCAGGAAGAGGAAACGATTAGAGCAAGGAAAAGAGGGGAATACCTTCTTGAAATAGTCGGGCTTTCGGATAAAAAACAAAACCTTCCTTCCCAGCTCTCGGGGGGACAGAGGCAAAGAGTTGCAATTGCCCGTTCTCTTGCCGTTAATCCGCCTATCATCCTTGCAGATGAACCAACAGGAAATCTGGACACCAAGACTGGGGACTATATTCTGGAATTTCTGGCTAAATTACACAAAAATGAAGGTAAGACAATCATTATTGTGACCCATGACCTTGATCTGGTAAAGTATGCAACAAGAGTTGTATACCTCAGGGATGGCGAAATAGAAAAAATTGAAATACGTAAGAAAAATTAACCTGAGGAATCAAAATGAAAAAGCTTTCTTTGTTAACACTCTTATTGCTGCTTGCAGCATTCATATCAATTGGAGCCGGAACAGCACTCGGCTCCTCAAATGGGAATATAGACTCCTCATACGTGCAGGTAAACCTGACTAAACAGAACCCTGATGCTGCCCGCCCGGGAGAACCTGTTGAAATCACGGTCAGCGTGCAAAATGTAGGCCAAACTGACCTGAAGGGTATTGCTGTTACAGTCAATCCTGAATATCCTTTCACTAAGGTTTCTGGTGAAACCCTCGAAAAAGATGTTTCCTATCTGAATGCACGGCAGGATGATAATGATGCAGCTGTCCTTAAATTCAAGCTCATGACAGATGCCAACGCTTCAGAAGGCATATATAATCTTGATATTACAACCACTGCAAAAGATAGTGGGTCCTCATCAAACACAATTACCACTACAAAAACTATACAGCTTGAAGTCAGGGGTAAAGAGTACGCTCAGATTGTGACTATAAACAAGGCGAATATTGACATAGCCAGGGAAGAACCTCTCGAGTTTATCATAACAAATACAGGGACCTCTCCTCTGAAAAATATGGTCTTCTCCTGGAAAGATACTAAAGGTGTGATCCTTCCAGTATATTCAGATAACACCAAGTACATCAAGTACCTCGAACCAGGTCAATCCGTAACTGTTGCTTATTCAGTAATGGCAGATGTAAACGCAAATCCTGGCCTCTATACTCTGGATGTAAATCTCAGCTTTGAAGACTACGAATCCAATGAAAAAAGTATCCAGACCACGGCGGGGCTTTTTGTGGGTGGAGAAACCGATTTTGATGTTTCCTTCTCTGAAAATGATGCTGGAGATATTTCCCTTTCAGTTGCAAATGTGGGCAACAACATGGCATATTCGGTGAAAGTATCGGTGCCGAAGCAGGAAGGGTACAGGACAATAGGGAGTTCCTCAACGATTGTAGGGAATCTTGAGAAAGGAGACTATACAATCGCTTCGTTTAATGTTGCGAGTACACAGGCTGCAGACAGGAGTGCAGAAACTTCATCCAAGAATACAAAATCCAGCGAGGAAAGAGAAAATGTAACTTCTGCTTCTATGGATTCCAATCCACTAAAAGTTCAGATTGAGTACACGGATGCAAAAGGAGAAAGGATAACAGTTGATAAGGAAGTAAAACTCGAGATGACTTTCGGAAATATGACCTTACGAGGAGCAGAAGCCGCAGACAAAGGCAGTGGTATCGGTTCATACCTGCTTTACATCGTATTAATAGTGCTTGCAGGAGGAATATTTGTGTATCGCAGGCGAAGACAGGGTGTAAAAAAAGCTGAATCTAATTCATCTGATTCTGAATTTAGATCAGAAATGCTGAAGCATTAAAAAAGCAAAAGTTGGAGGGATGCTCAATTAGAAATGTAACCTACTTGAAGATGGCTCTGAACATGCTCCTGCACAGCAAACTCCGGAGCTGGCTCACCATTATCGGAATTGTTATAGGAGTTGGGGCAGTGGTTGGAATTATCTCTCTAGGTGACACTATGGAGGCAAGTGTGCAAAGCAGACTTGCTGACATGGATCTGACAAGCATCACCATAACGCCGGGATATTCTAAAGCTCAGTCGCATATGCCTGGACCCGGTCACAATGACTGGGGAGAAGGTACTACTACAACCGATACCCAACTGACAGATCATGACATCGATGCTCTCCGGGGTATAAAAGGCATAACATACGTTACCGGTGAGATTTCCGGAAGAGAGGAAATGAGTTACACCGGAGAAAATGCAACCCTTTCTATCACTGGAGTGGATCCTCAGGTCTGGCAGTATATGAATTCTCTTGAGGTAGAATCCGGGAGGCTTCTAGAACCTGCAGACAAGAATGTTGCAGTTATCGGGAGCGGTGTTGCCAGTGGAATTTATAAAAAAGACATTGGAGTCAACCAGGTTATAACGATCAACGGTAAGTCTGTTAGAATCGTTGGAATCCTTAAAGAAGAAGGTGGAGGGGGGGACAGGCAGATATACATGCCAATAGATTCTGCAGTGAACCTGATTACAGATGCGAAAAAAGATGTCTTTGATTCCATTGAAGTAAAAGCTCAGAGTGTAGATGTGGTAGATACAGTTGTCACGGCTATTGAAAAAAAGCTCATGATTTCCAGGCATATCGTTAACGAAGATGATAGGGACTTTTCCGTAACCGCTTTAAAGTCTATGGCTCAGTCTGTTACCAGTATGATTTCCTCGATGACTCTTTTTTTGGGAGCCATTGCTGCTGTGTCGCTGATTGTAGGAGCTGTTGGGATTGCAAACACGATGTTTACTTCTGTCCTTGAAAAGACAAAGGAAATAGGAACTATGAAAGCCATAGGGGCGAAAAATCGTGACATCCTCATGATTTTCGTCTTTAACTCCGCAATGGTAGGTTTTGTTGGTGGTGTCTTTGGAGTTCTGCTGGGAGCGCTTGTTTCAGCTCTCTTCCCAATGATTGGCGTAACCATGACAAGAGGGGGAAGCGGGACAAGCCTGTCTCTGTCTCCTGGCCTGATGATTTTTGGGCTCTCTCTAGCTGTTCTTATTGGTGTGATATCAGGAGCAGTACCTGCATACAGGGCTTCAAAAATGAAACCTGTAGACGCTTTAAGGTATGAATAACTTAGTCCATGAATAAGTCTGGGGCGGATTGTAATTTTGAAGGCATGAGAGAGCCGGTATTATGGGGTTTTTCTAAACTTCAAAACAAAGTGTTTTGAAAATGAGTCATTAAGGAAGATGCAATAAATGAAAAATAATCAAGATAAAAATGCAATTTCTTCCGGCTATGCCGGAAAAACAGAAACATCTGGTGTAAAAACACTAACTGGGGATCCCAAAAAAGCCATAGTGAAACTTTCAATCCCAATGGTTATTGCAATGTCAGTCCAGACAATCTACAGTCTGGTTGATACTTACTGGGTTTCCGGGCTTGGAGCAGATGCCCTTGCAGCAATGGGCTTCGTGTTCCCATTTTTTTTCATCAGCATGGCTTTATCCAATGGATTAGGTATAGGAGGGGGAGCTGTAATCTCCCGAATGATAGGAGCCAGAAATAAAGCAGGTGCAGATAATGTAGCAGTACATACGATTATTATAATGATCTTGCTTTCTATTCTTTTTACGATTCCTTTTTATATCTATGCGCCTCAAATCTTTACCCTTGTAGGAGCCGGAAAAACTACGGGGCTTGCAGTTGCATATGCCAGGGCTATTTTCCTTGGAAGTATTGTAATATTTTTTTCCAACGTGGCCAATGCAATTCTCCGAAGCGAGGGAGACTCAAAAAGGGCTATGAAAGCTATGATTGTAGGTGCAGTCCTGAACGTCGTCCTTGACCCCATATTTATCTACTCTCTGAAAATGGGGATAGCAGGTGCAGCATGGGCAACAGTGCTTTCCATCGCTATATCTTCTCTTATGATGGCTAACTGGCTGTTCTTCAGAAAAGATACTTACGTGACCTTCAATTTTAAGGATTTCCGTTTTGAGAATAATATTATAAAAGACATTGTAAAGGTTGCATTTCCAGCTTCAGCCCAGCAACTTTCCATGTCTCTGTCAATGATATTCTTGAACTCAATCATTGTGCTTGTAAGTAACACTGATGGAGTTGCGGTATATGCTACAGGATGGAGGGTAGCGACAATTGCTATGGCTCCTCTTATTGGAATGTCAACTGCTGTAATTTCCGTAACCGGAGCTGCAATCGGGGCCCGTGATTATATAAAAGCAAAAGTTGCTCTTTCCTATTCAACAAAACTTGGATTTCTCATAGAGTGTGTAATCGGGGCTTTTATATTTGTCTTTGCCATGCCACTGGCTTCCTTATTTACGCAATCTGAAGGAGGAGCTCATATAACAGCTGATCTTGCTCACTTCCTACGAGTTATGTGTCTGTTCTACCCAACAGCTGCACTTGGCTTTTTTTCCTCATCTTTCTTCCAGGGGGCGGGCAAGGGCATGAGTTCTCTGATTGCAACTCTTCTGAGAACCATTGTTTTTACTCCGGTCTTTGCAGCGCTCTTAGCCTTCACCTTTAATATGGGGCAGGAAGGTGCCTGGTGGGGGATGGTTATAGGTAATGGAGTAGGCTCTCTGTTGATGTATATCTGGGCAGGGTATTTCCTGAGGGCGTTATTAAGAACAGAGCATATAGCAAGGGTTGAGGGAGCTCCAGCTTGAAACAGGCCAGAGCTCTTTCTTCATTTGATTTTTTATCTCCTGCAGAATCTTATCTTTTTGTTTAATTCTCCTTTATCCATTTGTCTATTATTGCCCACAGCTCGGGGGAGTTGCGGTCCAGCGCTATGCTTCCGTGACCCTGGTCATTCCACTTGATGGAAGTAACCTTATTATTTTTGTTTCCAACATCCTTTTCGTACCACCATGAGCCGTAATCTCCAAAGCCTCCTCCGAGACCAACATAAAGTAGTGGAGAATCTACTCTGGAAGAATCGATTTCATAGCCTTCCACATTGCCCATCAAACCTGCCATGTACTGATCCATATACTTTGGCGTATAAGGAACAGCTCCCCCGGTCAATGTTACAGTAAGTAACCTGTTTTCGTCAACATAATATAGGCCGCTGAGGTCTCCGCTCCAGTAATGGTAATCTGGTGTGTAGGGATATTGGCTGAGTGCATATGTCTTACTTGCCAGGAGCCTGAATAGCTGTATATTTGTAAGCGTTATACCTTCAAGTGGCTGAACAGGAGAAATTCCATTAGGGTTTGTGGAAGCCAACCTGGCTATCTTCATCATAGTTTCCATGTTAGTAGTATGATATGTCCCGCTTTCGATACTTTCGGAAATTGCATCATATTCCTGTGACTGTGACTGTATAAGTTCCAGTTCTTCAGGATTATATTTGATGATGATATCAACAGGCACTACCTTATCAACAGATCCTGTATCCAGATCATCGTACTTGCTTGCCTCATAAGCTGTAAGGAGCAGTGCTCCATGGCTGTGGCCAATTGCCGTGACTTCTATATCTTTTGCAGACTTGCCGCTTAAGAAAGCTGTATGGATTCTTGATACTGCGATACCTTTGTATGTGTCCTTTAAATGTTCATCCACAGTCCAACTTTTCATATATTTAAAATTAGTCTCGCCTGACGGGACATTTGTCTCTCTCCTATCCAGGACATATGCACTATATCCCTGTTGAGCATAGTATATTGCCATATCAGAATAGAATTTTTCAGTCAGAGCCTGGCCGGGTAGAATTATCAGATTTTTAGTTATGCCTGTATGCCAGGGACTTTTTTCCTTCACGTAGTTAGTAAGGGTGATGTAGTCATATTTGCCGGAGCCAACTTTTACTTTTATTTTGTATTCTGTCACATCCCCGGAAACAAGACCTATTCTACTGCTTCCTGATGAAGAAGAATAAGATTTTGAAACAGTAAATGAATGAGGATCATATGAAATTCCAGACTTGCTTGAATGGCTGTCAATATTATCCACTTTTATATCAGGAATTACGGCTGAAACCGGGGAAGAAACCGATAACAAAACCAGGAAAGTAGCTATTAATATTATACACATTTTCATATTCTCACCTTTTTGAAGCTCTTAAACTAAAGTATGAACCTGAAAATTCATGTATTTTTAAAGCAAGATTTACAATCCCGTTTTTTGACATTAAATGGTGGTAGTGTAAAATCGCAAAAAATCAGCCTATGCGGCAAAAAACAGATAGCTTAGGAGAGTGCTCACATCAAAGTCTTTTTAAGGTGGATCTTTTTGTAAAGATCTGATAAGGGTTTTTTAGTTTTTCCGTTTGCGCTCTTCTGCTTTGAAAACATTACCTCTAAATTATTATATATTTTTTTACTGATAAGATTTCTGATTTAAACTTCCACTTACATTTTATTAGAATGTATGTGGCTTTTAAGTGTGAAGTTTATTATTAACGTAAATCTCAAAACAATATCCTATGACATAAAGGTAAACTTAAAAATCCAGCTAAATTTTTATTGTAAAATGTATATCTAAATATTTTTCTAATTTTTGTCAGGTATTTATCAAGAGATTGAATAATTTTAATATGATATAAATTATATAGTTTCTCCTATACTGGTATATATTAATATATATGTAAAAGAGTTTGACAGGGACGATCAGGATTATTAGATATATTTTTTGTTCCAGCCAGGATATTCTTTCAAAAGCAAGGAATTTCCATAAATATCAAAATTTAGATTTTTGATATTATATTTCGCAATATTATTGTACTGGTAATGCGATATATCTGGAATGAGGTACTGAAGTTGATAAAAAATTTATCCATATTTCTGATGTCAATTCTTGTTTTTGGGGCTATTTTCTCAATCGTTGTTGCAGGAGCAGAAGAATCTACAGCAAATAAAACAGCATTATCAGTCTCAAATACCAATGAATCCGTAAATAACTCTGTTTTTGAAAACAAATCTTGTCTCGCCAATGTAACCGAAACCGCAGAAAAAGTTCCAGTACTTGAGCAGAAGTTCAGGGTAGGTCCAACTGTAGTTCTGAGGCCGGTTAACGATGTCATCACTGCAGATGAAGACGGTCTTGTTGAACTTTATATCGATAATCCGTCCCTTAATGATGTAACTCTGAATGTAGATGCAAGGATTAGTGTCCCATCCGGAATTCACGTATACGGACAGGGATTTGGCCAGGCAGGAGCAGCAGGTACTGCTTATGGAACATTTTCCATGCCACCCGGAAGTGCCAGGACAATCTACATTAATATCAAGGGAGACAAAGTAGGGACATATACCGTTCACTTCAGTGGTCTTTACTGGCCTGGAGATAACAAGGACAACTATAATCCTATTTCACTCAGTCACCCCTTTGAGGTCAAAGAGCCTTCCGCAAATCCTGAAGAAGCTCCCGACTTAAACAAAAATACAGGCTTACAAGCTGAAGGGAATGGCTCAATTAGTACTCCCGGATTTAGTTCATTGATTGCGGCTATAGGATTATTCGGAGTTTATATTTCCAGAAGAAAGTAAGTCCGATCAAAGAGGATTTTAAATGTTTTAAAGGGAAAATCTCTCTATTTTTTTCCCTTTTTTGATTTGATAAGCTGCGGGGCTGCATCCTATCTAAAAAATATTCCGGTTAAAGCTGAAATTTGGGCTTTGTCATAAAAAGCAGCTCAAAAGGGTGGTAGAATGTCTGAGAGGACTACTTTAAAAACATTAACAGTTTATCTCTTAATTGCTTGTTTCCTGACAAGCCCAGTTACGTTCACATGTGCTTCAGCTGAGGCTTCATTAGATTCAGATCCTGACTCCGGAGATTCTAGCTCTGATAATTCAGACGTGGGGAGCTCAGATACTGGTGATTCTGGCTCTGATAATTCTGGCTCTGGAGATTCTATTTCTGATGATTCAGACGCGGGGAGTTCAGATACTGGTGATTCTGGCTCTGGAGATTCTGGCTCTGGAGATTCTGGCTCTGGAGATGCTAGCTCTGGAGATGCTAGCTCTGGAGATGCTAGCTCTGGAGATGCTAGCTCTGGAGATTCTAGCTCTGGAGATTCTAGCTCTGATGATTCTGTGTCTGGTGATTCTGGCTCTGGAGATTCTGGTTCCGATGATTCTGGTTCTGGAAACTCTGATTCTGAAAATTCCGACACTGAAACTTCAGGGGATAAGAAACCAGAATCTTCAAAGTATACAAAAACAGAGAATTACAATATAGAACATTCAGAGTACACACAAATAGAGAATAACCAATACGTACAAACAGAATCTGAAGAGACAGACCCATCCATAGGATCTCGATCTAAACAAGCACCTCCCTCTGCAAGTGTAAGTCTTCATGGTGAAAAGACGGAGGTCGTTTCCGGAGAAGATATTTTACTAAAGCTTTCAGCAGTGAACCTTATTACGAAACCTACTATGCATGTTCAGGTTATTATTATTCCACCTTCAGGAACTGCGGTATCGTCTTCGGAATTTGTCCAGTCAGGGGCGGGACAGTATACGACAACATATGAACTTGAACCCGGACAGGGCAGAGATATTGAAGTTAGAATTGAATCAAGCCAGGTTGGAAACTTTAATGTCAAAGGCCGAGTAGTTTATTATTTCGGTGAAGATATTGAAAAAGCAGAGGATTACACACTTGAGCTCCCTATCCAGGTAAAATCCACCTCTGAATTTCCGGTAAAAGCTATTCCCGGATTTGGTGTGGTAACAGCGCTGTCTGTATTGTTGGGAATCTTTATCCTAAAAAGAGAAAAGGTCTGATATATTACTAGCTTTATTTTGTTCACCTGAATATGAAGGGACTGCTCCATAAAAAAGCGTGCCAGTCCTATGTTCAGGAAAATTCCTGTTAAAACTCATATCCATTAACCCTCTTTTTTCAAATTTATTTTAACGAATAAGTTACCAAATCAAAGGTGCAGGAGAAGTGATTATTTACAGTGGCATTTGCACAGAAATTCATACACTTCATATTTAATTATTGTAATATGTATGATAAATCTCCCTAATATTTCGTATTAATCCGAAAGTAAAATAAACCAAAATGCTCAATACCACTTGGAAAGTATCGATATAAAACAAATTGTGTTCTGGAAAAAATTAACCTTTAAATTTTTGAAAAATATTTTTCAAAAAACTATCGTACAGGTAATTTAGTACCCCTAAAAGGAGGTATAAAAGTTGAAAAAATATTTGCCCATATTATTGGTGTCAATCTTTGTTTTTGGGACTGTTTTCTCAGGTACTGTAGGAGCAGGAGAAAACCCATTAGCAAATGAAACGGCATCAAAGATGTTAAAAGCCAATGAATCTGCCAATAAATCCATCAATCAATCAGTCAATCAATCTGTTAATAATTCTGTTAATAATTCTGTTGATCAATCTGTCAATAAACCTATTGATCAATCTGCAGTGAAGCCTGAATCTTCCCCCACCACTGAAGCTGCAGAACAGGTTCCCGTCGCTGAACAGAAGTTCAGAGTAGGCCCGACCGTAATCCTGAGGCCGGTTAACGATGTCGTAACTGAAAACGAAGACGGCCTTGTTGAACTTTATATCGATAATCCGTCCGTCAATGATGTGAGTCTTAACGTAGATGCAAGAATCAGTGTCCCTTCCGGAATTCAAGTATACGGACAGGGATTTGGTCAGGCAGGAGCAGCAGGTACTGTTTATGGAACATTTTCCGTGCCTCCTGGAAGTGCCAGGACAATCTACATTGATATCAAGGGAGACAAAGTAGGCAGTTTTACTGTTCATTTCAGCGGCCTGTACTGGCCTGGGGATAACAAGGACAACTACAATCCGATTTCCCTTACTCACCCCTTTGAAGTCAAAGAGCCTTCCGCAAATCCTGAAGAAGCCCCTGACTTTGAGAAAGTTACCGGCGTAAAAGCCGAAGGTGAGGGCTCAATTAGTGCTCCCGGATTCGGTGCTTTGATTGCAGCTATAGGATTGTTAGGAGTTTATATTTCCAGAAGAAAGTAAATCCGATTAACAAGGATTTCTAACACAATTTTGAGGAAAAATCATATATTTTTCCTATTTTTATTTCTTTTGATATTACAGAATTATCTATTATTTCAAACCATGAGAAATAAAACTGGGAATATCTCCGGAAGATTGTTCTCCAGGGCGTTTCTGACGATATCTCAGATTTTCAGATTTTTTGAGTATATTGGAAGCGAAGGGTCTCATGTTTTTTTTCAGTTGATAGGCTTCTCACCGGTCACTTTCAGACTTGCATTTTCAAAAAATAAATTAAAAAAGATCAGCCTCAAAAAGAAAACAGCAATTAAATGAGGGGTAAAAAATTTAGATTTTAGAATTTAAATATAAATTAGGCAGACTTCCATAAATCAATCCGGGGTTAAAGGGTCTGGTTATGAGTCAGGTTATTTTTGAAATAAGCTCAAGTATTTCAGCCTTATTAGCCTATTATATAACTACGGAGGCGGGATCGTAAAAATGCAGATACTGGAAGACTCTGTTAAAATAAACAGGTCACCTGAAACCATTTTTCAATGGTTCACTCATTTTACGGGAAACTACAGGACCTGGCACAAAGACCATGTCACCTCCAGGTGGATTAAAGGAAATTATTTTGAAAAAGGTGCTGTTCTTTATGCCGAGGAGTACCTCGGGGGCAAATTGGAAAAATTAAATTTTGAGATTACCAGATGCGTGCGGAATGAATTAATAGAGTATAAGGTATTATTCCCGGAGTCCCTCATCTGTTCAGGGGGCTCTTTTTCCATAAAGCCTTCAAATGGGGGGAGTATCTTTACAGCTGCGCTTTTTTTTCGATTTGGAGGGATACTTTCAAAGGTTGCTAAAAAAAGATTTGAAGCTATAAGGTTGCATATGAAAGAAGAAGGTGAGAACTTGAAGTCTTTGTTGGAAAATGAATCTAAATTGAGTTGAATCTAAATTGAGTTTATAGTGTTCAGTTGATAAAGTTTAAACAGAAAATAAGATGGTTGTGGGGTAATATTGTTGATCATACTTGATGAACCGTATGTTTCTCAATTACTTAAGGATACAATCATAGAAATGAAATTGCCTGTCCTGAAAAATAAAACTTCTGAACGCCTGGGTTTTGATAAGTACATCACACTTTTAAAGGACGAAGAATTCATTGAGCTTTTGAAAAAGGAGGAAAACTGTAAAATCTACAGCAATTCAGAAATTTCGCTTGTGTGGATAGAAGATAATCTCGGCTTTACCGATATTTCAGAAAAGATCGGGCTGTTTAAGGACAAGCTCAGGTTCAGGAAACTAATAGAGAGCATCTATCCTGACTTTTCCTATAAGGGAGTGGAATTTGGAAAGCTGGAAGAACTGGATATTGAAAGCATCAAAAAACCGTTCATAATCAAGCCTTCAGTCGGATTTTTCAGCGCAGGGGTTTATAAGGTCAGTACCTGTGAAGAATGGAAAAAAGTTTTGAAGGCTTTGACGCAGGAAATGAAAGCAATTAAAGGGCTTTTCCCCGTTCAGGTATTCAGTTCAGAGAGATTTGTTATCGAGGATTATATTGAAGGGCCTGAGCTGGCTGTAGATGCTTATTATAGCAGCAAAGGAAAACCGGTGGTTCTGAATATTCTGAAACATTTGTTTCCTTCGGAAGATGACGTTGAAGATAAAGTCTATATGACGTCAAAAAAGATCATCAAGAACCACCTTGAAGCAGTTCTTGAATTTCTGAGTAATATAAATGAAGCTGTAAAGCTGCGGGATTTAGGGCTGCAAGAATCAGGGCTTCGAGATTTTCCTCTTCACATCGAACTCCGGGTTGACAAACAAAATAGACTGATACCCGTGGAAGTAAACCCTATCAGGTTTGCCGGCTGGTGCACAGCTGATATTGCTTATCATGCATACGGAATCAATGTTCACAGCTTTTTTTTAGAGGGGTTGGAACCTGATTGGAGTGGAATCCTTGATAAGGACGAGGCTCACGAAGAAGAAACAGATGACCTAACTTACTGCCTTTTGATCGCAAAAAAACCGGATGATATTGAAACAGAAAATATTGAAGCTTTTGGTTACGAAGATTTTATTTCTCGCTTTGAAAAGCCTCTGGAACTGCGGAAGCTTGATTACAGGCAGTATCCTGTTTTTGCGTTCCTTTTTACTGAAACAAGAAACAGTAATTGGGAAGAAATTGACAGATATTTGAAGGCAGATTTGAAGGAGTATATACAAATAAAAAAGTAAAAAAGAAATTGAAATAATTTTTATATCATTTCCTTTATAAGCTCTGCTTCATGTCGTAGGTATTCAGCTTGACTGGAACTTATTCTATTAACCCGTTCCGTAGTGTTAACAAAACAAGCGAATTTATCAAGTTCTTGCTTGGCTTTATTATCGTTGCCTCTTTTTAAATGGAGGAGTGCACAGTTGATTTTTGCATTGAGGACTTTTTTAGTACAACTATCTACATCCGACTCATCCACAAAAGTAGATACAACTGAATACCTTGCATCTATCCATGCAGGGATACCTCCTTGCATATTATATACATTCGTGTATTCTTTTTCTACCAAAAGCTTGCTTGCATTAAGGCTTCTGCCTCCGGTCTTACAATAAACAATTATTTTTTTGTCTTTTGGTACTTCATTTATTCTTGCAGGTAATAGCTTGTCATCGGACAATATAATAGGGTCATGTAAGGGAACATTTTTGAATGGTATGAGTGTTGCTCCCTTTATATGAGCTGCTTTGAATTCAGCCATCGTACGAACGTCCAGAACGAAGGTATTTCCTTTTTCAATCATTTTTTTAGCTTCACAGGCACTCACATTGGTGTATCCTGGTGTGTTATCCTTTGCTACTGCTATCCCCGGTGCGATTATTAAAAGAATAAAAAGAATTGTAGCGAAATACGACAAACATTGTTTATTCAATTAAAATCCTCCATACTAATTTCCCACTTTGAAATCTTGAAATTTTCAGGTCAATTTATTTAAACATGGTAACTATTATCAAAATCCATATTCAGAAATAGTACCAAGAAATGACAATTCTTTGCTACATATAGATAATCTCGCAAATTAATGAACAGAAAAATGTCATTTTGTGCAATAATTGGTACAAAAAAGTAAGAGCCCAAAATATTGATTTCAATAAATACATAATGTATTTACTTAAAATATATTAAGTGATAGGAATAAATTTTTCATATAATAATTCTTCGTAACTATTAGGGTATAGTTAACGGCACTCCCTTGAGCGCCGCTAGAATACCCTCTAAAACAGGCAACCCATTCTTTCTGATTGTCGAAATATACGCTCTAATTCTGCAGAAAGCTTGCGCTCCCTGTGTTGTTCTAAAAGTTCCTGATATTTTCTGCTGGAGTTTCATCATCCTGATGTCTCTTTCCGCCTGATTATTCTCAAATGGAACTTTCAAATCTGTAAGGAATCTCATTATCTTTTCCTTGTGTTCTATAAACCTGTCCAGTAGATTCCTTGCTTTGGTTTTTGGACTTGCACCTCTTTTTCCTTTCTTTTCAGGATTTAGAGAAGGTGGATTTTCTTCAATTCCTTTCATGACTACAGCATTGAACCTTTCTTCCAACGCTTTAATGGGCTCAAAATCCAGTTCTTTGACCTGCTCTTTACACTCATCAGTATACTTTTTCATTTCAGTCAGCAGTTCATTCATTTCTTTAGCCCACTGTTGTTTATAATTCTCCTCAATTCCAGTAAGTTCTCTCTGTAAATGAGCGTTACAGAGAGCGTGATCACAATTATAAACGTTGTAAGGTTTCCATCCATCGTGAACTGCTACTCCATTAAACTCGGGAAGAATTCCCATAGCATCAATTGCTTCTGATCCTCTTTTTGGATGAGCAAAATAACAGGTACATTTGTCAGTAGAAGCTACATGAAGCCAGTGTCTTTTTCCTTCAATCTTCATTCCAGTTTCATCAAAATTGACTACAGGAGAGGCTAATAACTCCTCTCTAATAATGCTTTCAAATTCCTCTAAATTCTGAAAACATTCTCTTTCTGCTCTAATTATCGTAGCAGGACAGATTTTTATCCCCATAATGTCATTAAAAAACTCAGAAATCCTTTCATATGGGATAAACTGGTAATTTTTACAGTAAATAGCTGAAGCTAAAATATTAGGGCCATACTGAACCGGATATTTCACTGATTCGGGAAAAACAGCTTTATTCAACTTTCCACAACAAGGACAGGTCTTTATCTGACTTTTATGTTCTGTAACAATTAGATTTACAGGAGGAATATCAAAAACCTGTCTTCTCTCATAAGCTTTAATCTCAACATTCTCAAGAGTATGACCACATTCTTTGCAGCAACTCAAAGAATGTTCAATTACCTACTCAGGATCATCAGTCATTTCAAGAGTTGTTCCAAGATGACCATCTTGACCACCAGCTTTTTTGCCACTCTTTTTACGGAGACTCTTGGGATTAGGTTTCTCTTTGACAAAATAATCAGTAGAAGGAGGTCTACTGCTGTTACGACTGTTTTGATTTAAACGAGATTCTAAGGCTATCAATCTTTCAGTGAGTTCTTTAATTTGAGACTCAAGACTCATAATGTAAGCAATAACTTCAGGGTTTGAAGCACACAAAGCAAGAATCTCTTCACGTGTAAGCATAATAACAAAAAGAAATAGGATTCAATTTATATGCAATTTTTCCTCGATACGAGAAAAATTGTAGCCTTTGAAAGGCTACCTGAATAGTTACAAATTAAGTAGATTTTTCCTGAAATCAGGTCGTGTCCCCAAGTTATTGAACCAGAAATCTGAACATTAATAGTTTTAAAGGTTATATTCCCCTGATTTTTAACTCCGTAATCTGGGCAGTCCTTATTCAAGCAACAAAATTGTGAGAATCCTATTTCGAAAGTGATTTCGACCTCCCAAACAATAATAGAATTAGCAGATATATAAAAGAGAAGTCAATAATTCACGGACCTACCAATGAAACAAAGGAAAAGATAATTAGGTTGATGGGGAAAAATTGTGAAAAATACTACTTTTGAGGAAGAGGTCTGCGGAAAGTTGGATGAAACCAAGGTAAAAAAATACTATACAATAGGAATTCAGGCAATGCAAGTCCCTTGAGCCTGAATGTCCTCTAGACTATGCTTAAATTCAATAATTCAAAAATTTAATAATTCAAAGGCTGCAGGGGAAGCTGCCTTCTCATTTTCACATTTCAAATCTTGTCATAACGCCATGAAGTTCCTCAGGAGGGAGCCTGTAGAACTGGACAAAAGAAGGGGATAATTTTTTAATTACGGAAAATATTTTCCATATTAAATTATCCGTATATATGTCTTCTATTCCGTAAAAGATTGTTTTTTCGTGAATTCCTTTGTCTTTCAGGAGCTGTTCAACATCAACAATTTCCATGTATCCCGCCTTTATTTCAAATATCCTCAATCCTTTTGCCAGTTCTTTTGTGAAAGAGCTTTCTACTCCAAATGGGCTTTCAGATTTGATAATTGAAATAAAAATGTTATTTTCATAAATAATATTGTTCTTAAACATTATATGGGAAATGTATTGAGGAATTCTGTTTATGTCTCGTGAAAAGAAAAGGGCATTTCCACTGATTTTATTTTCGGTTGCATATACCTTATTATATTTTTCAAGGAAAGAATCAAATTTTGTGGGCTTCATCAGCTCATAAAGTCTCTTTTGTCCGGAAGTGTATATAATTATAAGAGCAAAAACAACAGCTGCTATAATAACGGACCAGTAACCTCCATGCGGTATTTTATATGTATTTGAGAGGAGGAATACAAGGTCAATGAATGTTATGAATAGAGAAATTATAGTCTTCGATATATCTTTCTTGTGATAAAATATCGACGTCATCAGCATGCCCGTAATCGTCATGGTTCCGGTAACTGCCAGTCCATATGCAGCCGCGAGGCTGCTTGATTCTTTAAATATAAATATCATATATAATACGGAGATCAGGAGAGCCCAATTTACTGTACTTATATATATTTGTGACTTTAGTTCTCCGGATGTATAATCAATTTTTAACATTGGAATTATTCGGGTCGTAATTCCCTGGTATACTATTGAAAAAACGCCGCTAATCATAGCCTGGGAGGCAATTATTGTAGCTATGATACTCAGGATAAGGAATGGAATAAATATGATATGGGCCTGATGATTTATCATCTCAAATAAGATATTTTTCGCAGCCGGATTTCTAATAAGGAATGCTCCCTGACCAAGATAATTGAAGACTAATGCAAAAAATATCAATCTCCAGGCTTTCAATATAGGCTCTCTCCCCAGATGGCCCATATCGGCATATAATGCCTCTCCGCCTGTACAACAAAGGGTAACTTCAGATAATACAAAGAAGCCTATCAGTCCGTTTTTTGAAAGAAAGTCAATAGCATAATAGGGATTTATAGCCTTTAATACGCTCGGCGTATAAAATATTGAAGCAATACCAGAAATTGCAAGAGCCAAAAACCAGACAACCATTATTGGTCCAAATGCCCATGCTATTTTATCAGATCCTTTTTTCTGGACTGAAAAAAGTCCTATTGCAATTAGACTGGCAATTAACATTAGAGCGCTCTGTCCTATATTTTCAAATCCGGAAATAATGCGTATTCCCTCAACAGCACTCAGTATGCTTATTGCAGGCGTAATAACTCCATCTCCAATGAGGAACGAAGTCCCAATATAGGCTAATATCGTAATTAAAGAAACATGTCTACTTGATTTCAGCAGGGGAACAAGGATTTCTTTTAAGACTATAGTGCCTCCTTCTCCTTTTTTTCCCAGACTCATCGCAAGCCAGGCATATTCCATACTCACAAGTATAATAAGTGTCCAGATGATTAGAGATAAAACTCCTACTACATGCTCCTCTGTAGGTCTGGTAAGAAGAAATATAACTGCGAGGGTATAGATAGGACTTGTTCCGATGTCTCCAAAGACAAGACCCATAGAGTTTACTATTCCCCTTAAATCGGATTTATAAAACATAATCTATCTCCTATTTGTTCCGAGAATTTTTGGGCAAAAAATAAGATTTGAGATGAAAAGTTTCAGGTATTTATACCACATGGAGATAAATCCTGATTTCTGTGCCTGAAAAGGGTGAAAAGGAAATGGAATTTTACTTAAACTTTTGACTCCGAATTTCCTGCTTTCATAAAACTTTCGTCTCTATTTTTTAATTTTTGGGTTTCTCTCTATTTTTCTTTCTATTAACCACAATAGCAAGCATCTTTTTAATTATATTATCTGGTTCTGAGAATTACTTTTTCATATATAAATATCTTGACCCATTATACATAAAAATCAAAATTGGTCCGCAGTCAATCTGATTATTATACTAATGTTGTGATTGGGGTAAAAATTTTAATAATTCAGAATTACGGGATTTTAGGAGCATCTCACTCATAAAATGTGTTATTCATACACAGTTATTCATACACACTTAATTTATTTCTTTATCCTGAACTCAAATAAACAACTTTTCGCCACAAATAAGAGAATGTAAAAAACAGAAAGATAGAAAAAGAATGGGATGAAAGATTTAAGTGTCTAAAAACGGCGGGAAAAATGAGCAGAAAAGAGTCAGACTTAAACAGAGAAGTTGCAGATTATAATGTGGACTCGGAAGCTGAAAACTCTGAATTTCTAGCTTCTCGGAGAGTAACTCAAGGAGTTGACATCCTTCTCGGAGACCCGAAAAAAGCCGTGGTAAAACTCTCTATCCCTCTCATAGTTGCCATGTCCGTGCAGACGATATACAGCCTGACTGATACCTTCTGGGTTGCAGGCCTGGGTGCCGATTCTCTTGCGGCTGTGGGATTTGCCTTTCCTTTTTTCGTAATCCAGATGGCACTTACAGGTGGGCTTGGGGTTGGGGGAGCAGCTGCTATTTCCCGACGGATCGGGGCAAAAGATAAGAGAGGTGTGGATAACGTTGCAGTGCATACCTTCGTTATAATGTTCGCTCTTACAGTGGTTCTTACAGTTCTCGGACTTGCCCTTGTAAGAGATCTTTTTATGTATAGCGGGGCCGGAAAAACTACAGAACTCGGAGTTGCTTATGCGAGGGTTATTTTTGCGGGCAGTTTCATTTTCTTCTTTACAAACGTTGCAAACTCTATCCTCAGAAGTGAAGGAGACTCAAAAAGAGCTATGCAGTCCATGATTCTGGGCTCAGTCCTGAATGTAGTGCTTGACCCTATTTTTATATATACTCTGGGGCTTGGAGTTGCAGGGGCAGCTATCGCGACTGTGATTTCTTTTGCCAGCTCGGGCCTGCTGATGTTTTACTGGCTCTTTATCAAAAAGGACACCTACGTATCTTTCAGATTTCATTCCTTCAAATTCGACAGAGCAATCGTCTGGGATATCTTCAGAGTGGGAATCCCTTCATCATTCGAGCAGCTAGCCCTGGCGATGACCGCTCTCCTCATGAACCTTATTATTGTCAATGTCAGCAACACGGATGGTGTTGCAGTTTATGCCACAGCGTGGAGGGTGGCAAGCATTGCTGTTGCTCCTTTAATCGGCATTTCAATCTCACTCGTTTCGATTAGTGGGGCTGCCTTCGGAGCACGAAACTTTAAAAAAGCACAGAATGCCCTTATTTATGCAATTGAAGTTGGTTTTCTTGTTGAAAGTGCAATTGCGGTTGCTGTATTTTTCTTTGCCCCGAAAATTGCTGCCCTCTTTACAGAGGCTGAGACTGCCGTCCATATCGCTCCGGAACTGACAGGGCTCCTTAAAATTATGACCGTTTTCTATCCTGCGGTTGCTTTTGGGATGCTCTCTGCCTCTCTTTTTCAGGGTGCAGGAAAAGGAACTAGTGCTTTTATTGCTACCCTTTTAAGAAGTCTGGTTCTGACTCCATTCTTTGCTGTGCTCTTTGCCTACGAATTCGACTGGGGGCTTTCTGGGGTCTGGTGGGGGCTGGTTGCGGGTACGGTGATTGGTTCGATGCTTACTTTCTTATGGGCGCAGGTGTATTTGAGGTGTATGATTAAAGCGGGAGAGGCGGGTGGAAAATGTTGAGCAACAGAAAAAAAATGTCTTGCCACCTCACCTTCTTAAGCTATAGCCTCATATTAGTTTTCAGGGTATCAGCAGGAAGGATTTTCAAACTTTGAGTCAATTGTAAAATAACATGCTCCTCAGGCTCTATCTGTCTATAGAAGGCTCTTTTTTCACAAATCTTCATTTACTCTTCAAGACCATGAGTTAGTAAGGACAGTGAACTACCACTCAGCTAAAGACTGAGTGGCTTCTCGTTTCATACTCCGAACCACTATTCGTAAGTCCACGATCTCTACCCTATGTTCCGTAGGTGAATTAGATTACTACCAAATTTTGAGATTGTAATGCGAACTTTTTGATATTTATTGCCGCATTAATGTCTCTATCATGGAAAGTATTACAATCAGGACAAGTCCATTCTCTAACTTTGAGAGTTAAATCTTGTTTGTAATATCCGCAATTATTACAGATTTTACTCGATGGTTCAAATCTTCCTATTCGTAATACGGTTTTCCCGAACCATTGAGCTTTATATTCTATTTTAGTTATGAAACTACTCCATGATACATCACTAATCGCCTGTGCAAGACAATGATTTTTTACCATGCCTTTAACGTTAAGAGTTTCCAGAGATATTGCTTGGTTTTCGCTTGTTAGTTTAAAAGAGAGTTTGTTCTGGAAATCATTACGTTGGTTGGTAACTTTTTCATGGAGCTTCGCAAGTCTAATTATAGCTTTCCTTCTACGGTTAGAGCCTTTTACCTTTCGACTTACTTGCTTCTGTAGTACTTTGAGTGTTTGTAAAGATGTTTTCAGGTACTTCGGATTTTCGACTTTCTCACCGTTAGAGAAAACTGCAAAATCTTTTATACCCACGTCAATACCTATTGTCGTGTCGGCTGTAAATTCCTGCTTTTTGGGTATTTCTTTATCATCTTCCACAAGAATAGATATGAAATACTTTCCTGTGCATGTTTTTGAAAGGGTTGCTACTCTCAGTGTCCCTTCAAAATTTCTGTGAATCACAGCTTCAATTTTACCAATTTTAGGCAGTTTTACGGTATTATTTTCAAAATCTACCGTGTAATGTTGTGGTACAGGGAATGACTGTATTGGATTCTTTTTTGACTTGAAATTGGGAAATCCGGTTTTCTCCCTAAAGAACTTAGTGAAAGCAGACTCAAGATTTCGTGTCATTCCCTGCAAAGATTGAGAATTTACCTCAGTTAACCATGTTTTTTCTTCTTTAAGTGTAGTTATTTTTTTGTTTAGATCAAACTGAGATATTGATTTTCCGGTTTGTTCATAAGTTTTAATTTTCTCTGCTAAAGCCCAATTATAGACAAACCTACAGCTACCAATGTGCTTTTCTATCAGCACTTTTTGGTCTTTTGTAGGGTATAGTCTAAACTTATAAGCTTTTAGCATGTAAACTTATATATGGATTTACAGACATATATTTTTTTCTGTAAACATGAAATACGAATCGAGGAATCACAGCAAATATCTGTTAATGTATCATGTCATTTTTGTTTGCAAATATCGAAGGAAAATCCTTGAACCAATTAGCGAAGAACTCAAACAGGTTATGTTTGATATTGCAGAAGAATCAGATTTTGAAATCCTTGAAATGGAAACCGACAAAGATCACATACACTTATTGGTTAAGAGCGAACTTAAAATTAGCACATTGGCAATAGTACGTAAGTTGAAACAATGTACAACGATTTCGTTATGGGAAACACACAAAGATTATCTCAAAAAGTATTACTGGAAAGAACATACATTATGGAGTGATGGGTATTTTGCGTTTTCTGTCGGCAATGCCAGTAAAGAAGTAATCGAAGAATACATACGGAATCAGGGTTGAAGTTGACGCTTACATCCACTGAGCTAAAGACTCAGTGGTTTTACGCTTTGCTGATAAACTTTTTTCATGAAATAGCATATTTGTACAGAGCATGATGATTTTTTTAGCATAAAAATGGAATTTTTTTCTCTTGCATCTTTGCCCTTGCAACTGCTGTGCAACAGCTAATTCCAGGAGACTGATTTCGAGAAACTATAATATTTTCTAAATTTTTATTCCCAACCGAAAATTAAAGAGATACCTTCTGAACTATTGGTACCTTCTGAACTACTGATACCTTCTGAACTACTGATACCTTCTGATCTGCTCTACTGTTAAACAAATTAATTATATAATAACAGATTAATATCAAATAAGTTATATATTGGTATCAGGATATGTAACTTAGACGTCTCTTGATTATCTTATCCAGAAGGAGAAAAAAACTCCATTTTTCCAACCGGAAGGAGATGGAATTATATGATTATTATTTTCAAGGTTCCTTTTGCAAAAATGGTATTCTTTTTTGGATCCAGAAATATGAAAACACTCAGAAAAGCTTTCTTTGGGTATATTTCGCAAAAAAAAGAAAATGATACCTAAGATATATATAAAAAGTTCATATTTTTAGAGATAAATATAAAGTGGTTAATTGGGACTCCGGGAGGGAAATTATGAAGCCAGAAAAAACAGACGAAATCGTGTGTCAAAACCCGCAGTGTGCTTATTATCTCAAGGTGGAAGGAAAAGCCGTTATAAAACGTGGAAAATACAGGACAGGACATCAGAGGTACTATTGCAAACACTGCGGCAAATTCTTCATGGACACTATCGGTACATCTGTCTACCGCAAGCATCTGCCTAAAGATGAAATAAGATTGATATACCGGCTTTTTCTTGAAAAAAATGGAATACGGAGTATTGAAAGGATCACCGGGCATCACAGGGATACAGTGAGTAATCTCTTAAAAGATACAGTAAAAAATGAAAAAACAGAGGAATATTTAGTCAAAAATATAGAGTTGACGACCAGCGAATGCGAGAAACTCTGGAAACTTTTAGAGGCGAAGAGAACTAATACCACAAAATCTCCTAAGCGATAACTTCCTGAACTTTGTTCCTGTATAAAAGTTCACTGAATCATAATCCTCAAATGCATTCTCAAAAAAGTTTCTTGATACATAGTTCAGGGACTGATTTTGCTAGCCCTTATTTCCACGGGAATTATTATCTGGCATAAATCTACTATTCTTTTTTTTGGATAGGGTTAAACTCTTGTTTTTTGGTAAAGACCTTTAAGGGTACATTAGGGTGAGTTATTATTTTTTTCGTAGATGGAAGTTCATGGTACGGATTTATCAGGGTGGAAAAGGCTGCTAACATGTGCTGAATTCTCAATCCATCTTCAAAATCATAAACTATAAATAGAATCCATTTCTATTTTAGTTAGAAATCAAACAATACGTAAACAAACTATCTCTTACCAACCACAATACGGATTCTGGCGGTATAAGTACACCCTGAGTTCAAAAAAATTGAACTCAATCACTCCACGAACAGATCTTAATCTTGTTGTCCAAATCCAAAATAAGATGAAATAGATTTCACTGTGATAATCAATGAAAGAAGAAAAAATAAGAGAGACTGTAAAACTCCAGTTCGAAATGCTCCATCTCTTCCACAAAAATTTTGCCAAAATTTTTCATCAAATAAGAAGCAGCCCATATAATCTGAACAAAAATCAGAATAAAGCCATCATGATCATTGGAGCTTCAGATGATATTATGCCTACAACCCTGGGTAAATGTCTTGATCTTCAGAAGGGAAGCCTGACAAGCATGATAGATGCCCTGGAAAAAGAGGATCTTGTTTGCAGGAGAGGAGATCCCGAAGACCGCAGAAAAACCCTGATTTCCCTTACTGATAAAGGGGTTGAGTACAGGAAATTGTTTATGGAAGAGCTGGAGGAAAGTGCTTCAGAGATTCTCAACAAGCTGGAAGGGGTCGAAATTGACACATATCAGGAAAGCCTGAAAACAATGCTTTGCATCCTTAAAAAGCTTGATGAAGCCGCATGACTCAAAAGATCTTAGATAAATCGAATTGTGCCGGAGGCTTGTAATGGACACAGAACTCATAGCCAGACTTAAGGATCTGGGTTTCACGGAGAACGAGGCAAAAATCTATGTTGGGCTACTCAGCTTGAATGAAGCGACAGCTAGGGAAATTCATGAATTTACCCGTGTCCCGAGACCAAAGATTTATTCTGTACTGGATAGGATGGCAAAAAAGGGGTATGTGGAAGCAAGAGGAGGCACGCCTGCCTATTTCAGAAGTATTGGTCCGGAACAGCTGGCTGAAAGGCTCAGAGATAAATTTCTATTCTCACTGAACGAAACCTTAAAAGAGCTTAATTCAACAGGGAAAGAGATTAAATATAGATATTGTAACTTGAGACCTTCTATTTAACAGTTCTAAATCATTGAATCTGACTTTGAAAACAATAATTTCAGGACCCATATTAAAAGAGAGTCCTCAAAAAATGATTTGTTTTTAAGGGTTAAAGGGCTTTACTTACTGGATTGAATCTGATCTCAGTGCTTTTTCATGAATGAATTCTTCTCTAAAGTTAGTTTACTCAAGGACCATTTCCCTCAAATATACTACTGTTTTTCACAAGTGTAGCTAACTGTGACTTCTGAAGCCGCTTTCTGGCACAAAGTTTTAGAGGGTCAATATTACAACATAAGTATGTAGCAGGACTCTGGTATTCTTGCTGGAGGGGCATACAGTCTTTGATCTACTTTTTTATGCAAATTGTAACTGCCTTGAAAAGGCCAAGACTTCAACTCATGTCTCTTCATACATTTTTCATTTCCTGCATGTGGTCCGTATCTTTTACCTGGCGGTTTCTTTTTACATGTTTTCAACTTCCTTCTCCCGCGGAGCTGAAACAGATACCATCTCTTTCTCATAAAGCGGCATGTTTAGGATTGTCACTTGAGTTTAGAGTTTTTGACTCCAATTGATGGGATATTTTTAAATATAAGTACTAGGTAATAAGCTACCGTATACCGGCAATAACTCCATTAGTACATCAGTATTAAAAAGGTGAACAAAAATGAAAGAAACAGTTCCACAAAAATCTCTTGAACCAGTTCTACATGGATTCCTGTTAAAAGAGCGCAAAGCAGATCCTTCTTCAAAAACAAGACTTTTGAGCCTTTTAGGGATTCTCTCCACACAAGAGATCTAAATCCGAAAAATAGCCGGGCTGGAAGGGAAAAAATTTCAAGTTTCTTCGAAATAGTGTTGCAATAGAAAAATTGCCGTACTAAGAATTGTTCGTGGTATTTTGAACAAATTTTCGAAATATGACTCTTCCAGAAGCTGCAATTTAAAAACTATACTGCTTACCTGTTAGAAACTCCAAAAACTCTGTATATCTAAAAAATATACTTTGTGACACCAATTGAATAAACCAGAACTAGGTATAGAATTAAAAAACATCAACCCATCAGCAGGAAAAGTGGTGGAAATCTAAGTCCACCCCAAACAGGTAAGAAAAACGAAGGCTGGAATCAGGTAGAGGACTAGATAGCATCAGTCCAGCCTTTACCTGTAATCCAGTTACTCTATCCTGTCATCCTCATCCCTAGTTTGGTAATTTCTGATTGATATCTAACGTAAAAAAAGTCTATATATGAAAAACAGTCGATTTTATCTCTTTCCTGTGAACAACTATTTATCACGTACATACAAGAGAACCTGTGTCATACGATGAAATAATGGATAAAAACAAATCGTAAGATGGATACAGTTTAGAGGGAAATAGTTTGAAACTTAAAATTGAGACTAGCAAACGTATAGAACTGATAGATATCACTTCAGAAGTTCAGGAAGAAGTAACGAAAAAAGGTTTTTTTGAAGGAATATGCATCATCAGCACCATGCATACTACCGCAGGCATCATTACTAACGAAAATGAGAGCGGGCTAAAGGAAGATCTTCTGGACCTTTTAAATAATCTTGTTCCGGCAGGTGCAGGGTACAGGCACGACCGCATACATCACAATGCTGATGCTCATCTAAGGGCAGTGTTGCTTGGGGCAAGCGAGGCCCTGCCTATCTCTTCAGGAAAACTGGAACTTGGGACCTGGCAGAGAATCTTTTTTGCCGAAATGGATGGACCGAGAAACAGGGTAGTAAATATTACCGTTTTAAGGACTTAATGTAACAAAAATCAGGAAAAAATATTAAACAACAAAAAGAAAAGTGAAATAAGAAAGTCCCCTGCAGATTGCTTTAAAAAAGCAACATTCAGGAACTTTTTGGGCTATTAAAATCATCCAGACGGGTCTGCTTCTTTCTGCAGTTTTCTCCCGGAATCTCCACCGGATACTCACCTGTGAGACAGCCAACGCACATGTCGCTTTTATCGCACTCTAAAGCCCTCATAAGCCCCTCAATACTGAGATATCCGAGGGAATCTGCATTAATCAGACCTTCCACTTCTTTTACAGTCTTGTACGAGGCGATAAGTTCCTGTCTGGTGGCCATATCAATTCCCAGATAACAGGGAGCAATAATTGCAGGACTTCCCACTCTTGCGTGAATTTCTGAGGCACCTGCCCGTCTTACCATATCTATTATTCGCCTGGAAGTTGTGCCCCGGACAATGCTGTCATCAACGAGGACAACACGTTTGCCTTTGACATTTTCCTGGATGGCATTCATCTTAAGCCTGACTGCGGTTTCACGCATCTCCTGGCCGGGAAGGATGAATGTGCGCCCAATGTAACGGTTCTTCATCAGGCCTTCGAGATATTTGATGCCTGATTCTCGGGCATAGCCGATTGCTGAGGTAATTCCTGAGTCCGGAACCGGAGAAATGACATCAGCCTCAACCTGGTGCTCTCTGGCGAGTTCCCTTCCTATATTTTCCCGCACTTTATAGACAAGTTTTCCGTCAATGACAGAATCAGGTCTTGCAAAGTAAATGAATTCAAAAACACAATGTGCAGGGTGAGGCTCACTTCCTATCTGGTGACTCTCAAAGCCTTTGCCATCGAAGACCATTACCTCGCCTGGCTTGACGTCTCTTATAAGAGTGCCGTTCAGGGTATCAAGAGCCACACTTTCAGAAACAACTGCATATCCACCATCGACTTCCCCGAAGCAGAGCGGCTTGAAACCAAAAGGATCTCTTACAGCATATATAATTCCGTCTACATGGATAACCAGAGAATAAGAGCCAACGAGCTTGCGCATCACATTCCTTATTGATTCCACAGGTTCGTGTTTTATCAGCTCCTTTACAAGAAGATGACCAATTACCTCGGTATCGGAGTCGCTAACGAATATCCTGCCTTCGCACTCCAGCTCGTCTTTTAGTGCTTTAGCATTAACCAGATTTCCGTTGTGGGCAATTGAAACTGTTCCTCCCTTAAAATTCAGGATAAAGGGCTGACAGTTTTCTAGCTTCGAGCCTCCAGTAGTCGAGTAGCGGACATGCCCTACTCCTACATTCCCAATCAGGCGTCCCAGTGAATCCTTTTTGTATACATCAGGCACAAGTCCCATGCCTTTGATGGACTTGGGGGATATGCCGTCATATACCATTATGCCAGTGGATTCCTGTCCCCTGTGCTGGAGGGCATACAGGGCGTAATAAAGCTTGAATGCGACAGTATTCGATTGAGGCCTGTCGCCCGGGAGGATTATGCCTGCTACACCGCATTCTTCTTTCAATTTTGACCTCCGGTGCAGGTAAAAAATGGAGAAAGTGGAACAGACAGGTTTAATATTTGCACTTAGCCTGCCACTTGTAAGTTCTCATACGGGATGTCTTTCCAAAGCCGCATGAAGTACATTCTTTTGTATGGATGTTTAAAGAAACACTGCCACAGCGCCTGCATTTGGCGTGCGTGCGCTTCTGCCTTTTTCCCATTGATGCCGTACCTTTACTCATTCCTAAATCTCCTGATAAAAATCAATTGTATTAGAACAATGTTCGATAATCTTAAGCGATTTTGTTTTTCTGAATTTACTCTCTGCGGCCAGTCACAATAAGTCCTGTTGCTCACTGAGGCTTAACGATAATAGCTGAAGTGCTTGATATAGATTACGGAGATACGTATACCACGTTGTCGCCGCGAATAACGACACTGCTGAACTTACTTACTACTTCTCCTTCTCTTAATTCTTCAGCATTGTCAAGCACAAGGTTCATGTGAATATCGTATCCTTTCAGCTCGCCTCTAAACTCGCGTGCGCCTTTCAGTCTAACGATTACAGGTGTGTCCAGTGCGTTGTTCAAAATATCCAGAGGTCGGTTTGCCATCCTTACAATCCCCTTAAAACATTATAAATCAAGTCATTATCTATATCAATATAAATAGTTAATCCAGATTTAAACTGATCGCCGCGCTTAAATTTTTGGTTATTTGAATCAAACTCGCAAATACAATATATAAATGTATCGAAGCAATATATTATTTTTTAATTTTTTATTTGGAAAAATACCTTGATCATCAACATATCTCTCATTTAAAGAACTCCTTTCTGGGGAAAAATACAATATCATTCAAACACTTCCATCTCAGGAATTCTCATGAATATCTCTACAAATCAGTTTCTCCAGAATAACTGAATAAATTCTTTACAGATACTTTTCTCTAAAATATTATAAACCATTCTAAACTGATGTTAATAAATTAACTCACTTGATATGCAGAAGAAATGTATTCTGAAAAATGGAAAAATGAATCGAATATAAGAGATGACTACATGACAGAAAAGCCCTTCTCAACAAAAAACCCTATTGTTATGACTATCGCAGGTTCGGACTCCGGGGGAGGAGCAGGAATTGCTGCTGATTTGAAGACTTTTGCTGCCCTTGGAGTGCATGGGACCTTCGCCATTACTTCGGTCACTGCCCAGAACACGACAGGCGTCCTGGAGACCTTTGATCTTCCTCCTGCAGCCGTTGCCAGCCAGATAGAGGCTGTCTGTGTGGATATGGATGTCAAATGGGCAAAAACTGGAATGCTTGCCTCTTCGGAAATCGTAAGGGAAGTTGCAAAAGAGATCCGAAAGCACAGGCTTTCCCTTGTGCTGGATCCCGTGATGGCAGCTGAAGCAGGCGGTTCCCTCCTGAGAACAGAGGCTCTTTCCGTTCTTATAGAGGACCTGCTCCCCTATTGTAAAGTTACTACCCCGAACGCTTCGGAAGCAGGTACAATTGCCGGTGTTCCTGTCAAAACTCCGGAGGATGCGAAAATCGCAGCCAGGAAAATAGCAGATCTTGGTGTCGAAGCTGTCATTGTTACTGGAGGGCATATTGATGCCACTGACCTGCTGTACGAAGCCAGTTCCGATACCTTTACCCGTATTCCGGGAACTTTTGTCAAAGGAGGAACTCATGGCTCAGGATGTACTTATTCTGCTGCCATGACTGCCTTTCTTGCCCGCGGGAATAATTTGGAAGCAGCCGCAAGGGAGTCAAAAAAATTCGTGGTGCAGGCAATTCTTAAGAGCAGACCGGCAGGCAGGGGAGTCAATCCGGTAAACCCTTTCGGGGCAACCTTGGAAGCGAAAGAGCGCTACCTTGTTTTAAGGAATTTAAAAGAAGCGGTTTTAATCATTGAGGAAAACCCTGTTTTTTCAAAACTTATTCCTGAAGTGGGATGTAACATAGGAATGGCAATTCCCGGCGCAGATAGTTTTGAGGACGTTGCGGCAGTGGAAGGAAAAATAGTGAGGCACAGGGGACGGGCAGTTTCTGTAGGTTGTGTGGACTTCGGAGCTAGCAGGCATGTAGCAGGTATAATTCTCTCTTCTCTTCAGTATGATCCTGAGATAAGGGCAGCAATTAATGTAGAATATTCGGACAGGAATCTTTCCGTGTGCAGAGAGGCAGGATTCAGTATATCTTCTTTTGACAGAGCTGAAGGGTCCGAAAATACCAGTACAATGGATTTGGGTGCAGGCGAAGTTATCAATAAATACGGAGGCTTACCGAAAGTAATCTATGATAAAGGGGGCGCAGGAAAAGAGCCTGCGATAAGTCTTCTTGGCACAAATGCCGTTGAAGTAGCAAAGCTTTCTGTGGAGCTGGCAGAAAAGTTGCAGTGAATAGAGTAAATCGCCAGCCATAGTAAATCGATATCTATAGTAAATCGATATCTATGGTAAATCGATATCTATGGTAAATCGATATCTATGGTAAATCGATATCTATGGTAAATCGATATCTATGGTAAATCGATATCTATGGTAAATCGATATCTATGGTAAATCGATATCTATAGTAAATTAATAGCTACTATTCTGTAAGATCTCTATAAGTCTGTAAGATCTTTGTATGGTCATTTCTAATTTGTTGTTTTCAGAATCGAGTTTTCGGTTCTGATTATTTTTACTTTTTCCCTCTATTATCTTTTCCATAGTTGTCTTCCTCCCAAAATTCTCTCTTCTAAATATATATAAATGAGATGCGAACGCCTGAGCTACAATGCAAGTAACACTTATATACATCGAGGTACGATTTTGTGCATAACTGATATAATGGAGAAAATCCATGGAACAGACCAAGATCATCCTAGACGAAAATGAAATGCCAAAGCAATGGTATAATGTCCTTTCAGATTTCTCTTCTCCTATCGATCCGCCTCTTGATCCAAGGACATGGGAGCCCATAAGTCCAGAAGCCCTTGAGCCGATTTTTCCAAAAGCTCTTATAAAACAGGAAATGAGTGATGAGAGATATATCGACATTCCTGAAGAGATACTGGATATATACAGGCTCTGGAGGCCCAGCCCTCTCTACAGGGCACACAGGCTGGAAAAGCTTCTTAAAACACCTGCAAAGATCTATTACAAGTATGAAGGCGTAAGCCCGGCAGGCAGCCATAAAACGAATACATCCATTGCCCAGGCCTACTATAATATGAAAGAAGGAACCGAGAGGATTACAACCGAAACCGGTGCAGGGCAGTGGGGGAGTGCACTTTCTCTTGCCTGCAACTACTTCGATCTCGAGTGTAAAGTCTACATGGTCCGTTCCAGCTATTATCAGAAACCTTACAGGAAATCCCTGATGACAGTCTGGGGGGGGAATGTGGTGCCTTCTCCTAGCCAGGATACTGAATTCGGGAGAAAAATTCTCAAGGAGCAGCCAGACACACCAGGCAGCCTGGGAATAGCAATCAGTGAGGCTGTAGAAGATGCAATAGCCCATGATAACACAAAATATTCTCTTGGAAGTGTGCTCAACCATGTTGTGCTACATCAGACTGTAATTGGAGCAGAAAGCAAAAAGCAGCTTGAACAGGTTGAGACCTATCCTGACATAGTTATAGGCTGTTGCGGAGGGGGGAGCAATCTTGGGGGAATAGCTCTTGAGTTCATTAAAGACAGAATTGAGGGTAAAAACAATGCGAGAGTGATTGCAGTCGAACCTTCGGCCTGTCCTACTCTAACAGAAGGTGAATACAGGTACGACTTCGGAGATGCTGCCGAAATGACTCCGCTTCTAAAAATGTATACTCTGGGCCACAAACATGTACCTCCTGCTATTCATGCAGGCGGGCTTCGCTATCATGGGGACTCTCCAATTGTCAGTAAACTCTGCGCTGAAGGACTTATTGAAGCTGTTTCATATGACCAGTACCCTGTATTTGATGCGGGTGTACAGTTTGCCAGGACCGAAGGCATAGTTCCTGCTCCGGAATCTTCTCATGCTATCCGCTGTGCAATCGACGAAGCTCTTAAGTGCAAGCAGACTGGCGAAGAAAAGACAATTCTTTTCAATCTGAGTGGTCACGGGCATTTTGACATGAGTTCCTATGATAAATATTTCTCCAGGGAACTTGTCTGAGATTATCTAAAAAGTAACCTTAAGTTCTATAATTAAAAAGTAGAGATTGAGCAGGATGCCGTCAAGGCATCCTTATATTTTACCGGGTATTATTAGCCTCTGGCAGTATTTGCTGCAGAGAAGGAAGCTTTTTACTAAATCATTCTGATTCTAATTGCTTTCTGTTCAGAATGTAAAAAATCATTTTCGGATTAAGCTTGTGCTCCCTTGCTACCTTTTCCGTGATTTTTTCTCCTGGAAGGCCTTCAGCCTTCAGACTTCTTATTTTCGTCATTAAGGAAGGAGGGAAACTATAATACTCGTTAATATCTTTCCTGTGTCCCCATACGTCCCCTTCGAGTAACTGGACTTTCTGCATCTCTAAAAACATTTCTATAGCTCTTGAAACAGTTTTTTTATATGATTTCGGGATCTGGATTACTTCCAGTTTAGGACAGGTTTCAACAAGCAGGAAAATATCTTTATTTGATGGTCTAAAAGCAAGGTGAACAACCTTTTCATTTGGATTCAGTGAGAGAATTTCATTTCTTGAACTGACAACTCTTATCTTCATACAAATCCCCCTACCCTCAACTAAATTAAAGAATCAATAAAAGAAATTATACGACTTCATTTAAATATTTTTCTATGTATATTCATCAATTTTGTTATATTGAATTGCAAATTATCTAAAAAAGGCATATAGAGGTGTAAATCAAAATATTATAATGAACTTTTGAGAGATTTCATACTATTCAACTGCCGTAATTAATTTAATATGTAAAAGAGCCTAGAATCTAAGTCTTCAATAACGTTATAAGTTATCTTCAATAAATTTATAAATTAATTCGTTTATTCTGGAGCAAATCTATGGGAAGGACAAAAAGTATTCCAGCTAATTATGAAAGCAAAATTGTGGTCTAGTAATAAAAAAATCCTGCCCGTAAATTAACAAAGTTAAGATGCATAAAGAAAAATATCTTCTGGATGGAAGTTCCTATCCGGAATTCCATCCTGAAAAGAAAGATTCAAATCTATTAGGTATATTCTAAAATCTTCCTTTTAAGAGGTATCTCTATTCCTGTTTGCCATTTTTCCCAGAGTATTTCTCAGAGACAGCTTAACAGCAGAACTGGTCCGGAAAAATGACAAAATAAGCAACAGATCACTCTACGGTTCTTTTACTCAGGATGTAGAGAATCATATCCGAGTTCAACTTGCTTTCTCTTGAAAGCTTTTCGGCAATAACATCATTGGAGAAACGATCAGCTTTTAATTCCTGAATCTTTTCCAGTACATTCTGAGAAACATTGTAATATTCGTTTATATCCTTTCTGTGACCCCATACATCCCCTTCCAGAAGATTTATCTTCTGCATTTCCAGAAACATTTCAATTGACTTCGAAACAGTTCTTCTGTAAGATTTGGGAAGCTGTATTGCTTCCATTTTTGGGCATGTTTCCGCAAGCATGAATACGTCTCTGTTCGATGGTCTGAATGCAAGGTGAATAACCTTTTCGTTCGGATTTAGGGTAGGAATTTCCTCCCGTGAACTAACCACTCTGATTTTCATATTAACCCCCACTCTTCATTTAAGAATTAAATTTTCATTTAAATATCGAATTTTGTTTACGCATTTGCATTTTAAATACATATCGATTAGCCGGAACATTATTTAGAGGGTCTATATCCAAAACGAGTTCTAATAGCATCTGCATGTGCCTGTAAGCCTTCTTCCTCGGCTAATGCGATTATAGTTTCTTTTAAACTTTCAAGCCCACTCTTACTGATTTTCTGGATACTTGTATATTTTATAAAGTGGTTAATATTCAGGCCTGAGTATATTTTCGCATATCCAGCTGTAGGGAGCACGTGGTTTGTTCCGGAAGCATAGTCTCCAACTGGTACAGGAGCATAATTTCCTATAAAAATCGACCCCGCATTTCTAATTCTGTCAAGTACGAAATCCGAGTTATATACCATAATTTCGAGGTGTTCGGGGGCAAATTTATTGCTGAAGCCAATACAATGTTCCATGGAATCTGCAGTAAGAATTGCAGCATTTTCAAGAGATGTCTTTACAATACTGTTTCTTGCAGCCTGTTCAGCCTGGACAAATACTTCTCTTTTTACATCCTCTGCTAGAGTCTGTGAGGTTGTGATGAGGATTGAGACTGAACTTGGGTCGTGTTCTGCCTGGGCTATAATATCCGAAGCAGCCATAACAGCATCTGCAGACTCATCTGCGATTATGAGTACTTCACTTGGGCCTGCAGGGAAATCAATCTCTGCAACGTCCCTGATCTGCATTTTGGCAGATGTCACAAAAACATTTCCGGGTCCTACGATTTTGTCCACTTTCGGGACAGTTTCCGTCCCATAAGCCATGGCTCCAATAGCCTGAACGCCTCCAAGCTTGAATACCTTATCAGCTCCTGCAATTTTTGCGGCAATAAGCGTCAGCGGGTGTATAGAACCATCAACTTTTGGAGGGGTGCACACTATTACCTGTTCCACTCCTGCAACTCTGGCAGGGATTACAGTCATCAGCACTGTTGAGGGATAGGAAGCTCTGCCTCCTGGGGCATAGGCACCCACACTTTCCAGAGGTGTTGCCTTCTGGCCCAGTACAATCCCGGGTTTAAGTTCCATGAACCACGTAGCTTCCGGAAGCTGAGCCTCGTGGAAAGCCCGGATGTTTTCAGCTGCGGATTTAAGGTGATCCAGAAGTTTTGGGTCAATACAGGAAAAAGCCTGCTCAAACTCCTCGTCACTTACTTCAAAATTTTCAAGTTCAACTTTGTCAAACTTATTTGTATATTCCCTGACGGCCGCATCTCCTTTAGTACGCACATCCGAAAGTACGGCTGAAACGGTTTTCGCTACATCTTCAAGTCCGGATCCCCGGGAGAGCATTTTCTGCATTTCAGCTTCCGAAACATCAGACAACTTTTTGAATAACATGATGACCATCTCTTAAAGAACCTGATAAACCTGATACAAATTGAAATCTGATCTCTGATATACTGTATCTTATATAACCTGATAATCTAATCCCATTAAATCCCTGCTCTCATTTAATATTTTATCCCCCCACATGGCTATTCCGAAGGAAGAAATTAGTGGAAAACTGATAATTCCATGTAGTGAAAAATGAGACTCCCAGGGTCAATACTTCTCTGGAAATATAAGATAAAAAACAGTGAGGAGAATAATAAAGTGAAGACCGTAAGAAAGGACTTAAAACTAAAGAATAAAACAATAGAGCAGGTAGGATCAATAATCATTGATTGTCCTTTGCCCCGCAGCAAAGCCTTTTTGAGAAGGTTCAGGATCAGTAATTTCATTAACTGCCTCTTTTCTTCCTATCTGCTTAAATATTTTCTCCGCGATTTTTGGTCCCATAAGAACGGCCACTTTTTCCGGAGAAGCGCCTGAAAGGTCTGCTGTAGACCTGAAGCCTGCTTCGTAAAGTTTCCTTGCTCTAACGCGTCCTATACTTCTTATATCAAGAAGCTCCATCAATTCCGGGCCTGCTCCGTAATGGATCCTTTTTTCAAGTTCTGAAGCTTCTTTTACCCCCTTGAAATCAAGTAGTCTTGCAAGCTGGGCGGCCACATGCATGATCCACTCGGCAATGTCTGCAATTGCACGGATATCACCTTCTCCTATGCCAAACTTTGAGCAAATATCATTTTCAGACCTTTCCCGTATCCAGTCAAGGAGGAGAAGAGAAGTCTTCACTTCTCCCAGGAACCATTCATATTCTGTAATATTGAAAGGATTTGGGACCTTTGCAAACTCTCCTGCATGGGCCATTACATAATCATTGATATCCTGATAGTCCTGGCTTCGCATATAGAGCAGGCGCATATCAGGCGTACTGCAGACAAGATGCAGCAGGGTAAGTTCGGTCAGGTTTTCTGCTTCTCTCAGGCCTTTTGCAATAATGGCGGCAGAAAGAGGGTCTAAATAGAGTTTCGAGACAAGCTTCCCAAAACTTGTAGGAACAAGGGCTTCGGAATCCTCAAGCATCCCTTCCTTCCGCAAAAAGCCAAGGCATTCATCCACAACCGTAGAAAGTCCGAAGTTTGAATACTGGAAAGCAAAAAATGTTGCCTCTAAAAACTCCATGAGTTCTCCCTTTGTCCGAGCAAACCCATTGGCGATTGTAGAGAGGACATGAGTGCGAAGGGCGTTTTCTGTTCCGAGCTTTGACCAGATATCTTCGGCTTCTGCCTCTATATAATTTTCGAAAAGGAAAATAAACTCTTCGTTGGATTTGGCAAGAAGCACAGCTTCTCCATAAGGGTCAAGCCTGGGTCTTCCTGCCCTGCCAGCCATCTGCTTATACTCAAGTACAGGAATGGGTTTCATCCCGTTTTCTGAAGAATAACGCCTGTAGCTCCTGATAATTACTCGCCTTGCGGGAAGGTTGAGTCCGGCTGCAAGGGTGGGGGTACTTGAGATCAGTTTGATCTTCCCTTCCCTGAATCCATCTTCAACAAGTTCTCTTAAAGGCGTCGTGAGGCCTGCATGGTGAAAAGCTGTTCCTGAACGGATGCAGGCTGCAAGGGTTGTGGAGGTGTCGGTCTCGCTGTTTTCTAGCACCTCATCTGCAATCCTGGCCAGAGCTTCTCTATTTTCTATGGAAGACATCTTTTTAACTGTCGAAGCTGCCTTCTTTGCAAAAGACATGCAGTTTTTCCTGCTGCTTTCAAACACCAGACACTGCCCTCCTTCTTTGAGGGTATCCAGCACGAGGTTTATGGCTTCATCCTTTGTGGGCTGTTCAACAAGCTTTTCTTTGTCTTTGCAATAGAAAATCCCATTAAGCAGTACTCCTTCCAGAAGTTCAGTGGGCCTCCATTCGCTTACTACAAGTTCGGCTTCCAGCCAGGCTGCAAGTTCATCTGCATTCCCTACGGTTGCAGAGAGGGCCAGGATCTGGCAGGAAGGGTTCATTTTTCGAAGCTTTGCAAGAGTTACCTCAAGGGTAGGTCCCCTGTCCGCAGAATCGATGAGATGCACCTCGTCTGCCACAACAACCGAGATATCCTGCATCCATGCAGTCTCATTCCTGAGCAGAGAATCGGTCTTTTCCGATGTTGCTACAATAATGTCGTTTACTCCAAGTCCCTCGTCCCGCTGATCGTAATCCCCCGTTGAAATCCCTACTCTGACTCCGAGTTCAGCAAACTCCTGGAACCTTCTGAACTTCTCAGAAGCTAAAGCTCTGAGAGGCACGATATAGAGCGCCTTTCCGCCTGCCTGGATAGACTTCAGCATCGCAAGCTCGGCAAGCAGAGTCTTCCCTGAGGCTGTAGGGATTGCAGCAAGCAGGTTTCTTCCTTTAAGCAGCCCTTTTTCCACTGCCTCGGCCTGTGGAGGGTAAAGTTCCAGAATTCCGGAGTCCAGATAAAACCTTTTTACTTCATCGGGCAGATCGAGACTTTCTATCTTCATTGAAAACCAGAAACTCACACATAAGATAAAAAGCTATTTTGAATTCTCACGCCAGTATCGAGAATATTTTTCTTGCAAAGACATGAGTTCCCTGTTTAAGGGAACCCGGGATTTATCGAGATTTTTGAAAAATCCTTAATTGTTTTCTTAATTTAACTGCCTGCCGAATAATAGTAATTTCCACTCTCCTTCTGTTCCCTGTCAAGCCTTGATCCGAGGTTGTTGACACGAGGGCGCCTTGTTTCCTCATCTCTGCGGAAGGTTATGCCAAGGTTTTTCAGGAATTTGTTCATGCCGTTTTCCATGCTGAATGGGCCGTGAGCTTCACCGTATATCGACGGAGTGCCTTCAAAGACCATCAGGCGCTGGCTCAGCATGTCGATCATGTAAATGTCGTGGTCGACAACAAGAGCCGTCTTCTGATTATTTTCGGCAAAACGGTTCAGGACCCTTGTGACCATGGAACGCTGTTCCACGTCAAGGTGGGCGCTGGGTTCATCCAGAATATAGAGGTCAGCCTCCTGAGAAAGGCAGCCGGCAATTGCAACTCTTTGCAGTTCTCCTCCACTCAGGTCAGTAAGCAGGCTGTCATAGATCTTTTCGAGCTGGAGGGGATTTGAAATCTCAACTTCGTAATAGCTGGTTCCGAACCTCCTTGTGATGCTCCGCAGGTAGTCCTGCACGCTCACCGGAGTATCCGCTTTAATGTATTGAGGCTTATAAGAGATTTTAACTTCGATTCCGGGATCTCCTTCATCAGGCTTTATTTCTCCTGCAAGGATCTTTACGAAGGTTGACTTTCCTATCCCGTTAGGGCCCACTATGCCCAGAACTTCGCCTTCCCGAAGTCTTCCACCTGTTGCTTTCAGGGAGAAGCCGTCTCCGAATTTCTTTGAAAAGCCGTTGAAGGTGACCATGGACTTGATCTGTGAGTCTTCTCTTGGGGGGTGGATCTCAAACTTAATGGCTTCAGGCCGGATTCTAATGTTTTCTTCCGGGAGATAGCCTTTAAGGTACTGGTTAATTCCCACACGCACGCTTTTTGGAAGGGTGACCACACCAAATCCCGCAGGCTCTCCGTAGGCGATATGAATTACGTCTGTGAGCATATCCAGAATTGCAAGGTCGTGTTCTACAACAAGTACGGCTCTGTCCTTTGAGAGTTCCTGAACCATGCGGGCAACATTAATTCTCTGGTAGATGTCAAGGTAAGGGCTTATTTCGTCAAAGAAGTAGAACTGGGCATCCCTTGCCGCACAGGCTGCGATTGCCACCCGCTGGAGCTCTCCTCCGCTCAATTCCGAGATCTTCCTATCGACTACGCCTTTCAGATCAAGATAGTCGATAAGTTCATTCAGGACTCCTCTTTCATCGGTTTTTTCGAGCAGTTCGGAGGTTTTTCCTTTGAAAGCCTTGGGGATCAGGTCAACATACTGGGGCTTCTGGGAAACTCTAACTTTTCCGTCCACTACAGCTTTGAAATAGTCGTAAAGCGCTGTGCCCGCATAATGTTCAAGCACAGTATCCCAGTCCCCTTTGCCCTGTCCGAAGTTAGGAATAAGAGCTCCGGAAAGTATCTGGACCGAGGTACTTTTTCCTATCCCGTTAGGGCCGAGAATCCCTGTAACTTTTCCTACCCTCGGCACAGGTAGCCCGAAGAGGGCAAAACCATTTGTTCCGTACCTGTGCGTGGGTTCTGTCAGAGCTTCAGGAAGCCCTATGATCATAATGGCTTTAAATGGACATTTGTTAATGCAGATCCCGCAGCCCACACAAAGCTCCTCGGAGATGACGGGTTTTCCGTCCTCTTCGAAAACAATTGTCTCGTCCCCTGTTCGGACCCTTGGGCAGTACTTTTCGCACTCCTTACTGCACCTTCTGGGTTGACACCTATCTTTATTAAGTATAGCTATTCTCATAATTGTCCCCGAAAATTACGTTTTTTCTTTTATTTGTTATCAAATATATCATGAAATGTTGCAACGGTTTAGTGAACTTTCTTCTATTATTCAATGAAATGCCTGCTATGATTGAAGCTCAACTATGTAAAATATTTTTCTATCTCGTAAAGCATTATCACAGCAAGGCAATATGATCATTAACTGAGAAATCCATTTTACAGAAACCATTTTATTAGACATATTGTGAATGTACAACAGCTTTTGTGTTTATGGTACTTTGTGCATATACAGCAGTTATCGGTTATGAAATGCCTGCTCTGGTATATGAAATGTTGGACTGTTACAGGCGCGAAACGCCAGTTAAGCAGGAGTTTTACGGGTCAAATAGGAAAACCAATAGTAAAAGAGACCATATAAAAAGGCTTTCTATCTGAGAAAAGCCTTTTTGCAGTTCAGGAAATGAAGACTTCTTTAAGCAAATGAAGACTTCAGTTCAGGAGGAGAGTCCAGGTAACAAGGAAGAAATCAACGACTATAAACTCGACGTAAAACCAGTCTTTTGCCTTAAATTCCTTGGTATCAATCTTGAGTGGCGGATAGATCAGCTTCTGTATGAAATACGTAAGTGCTATAATGATCATTAGTACAGCATACCAGATCCTATCTTCTCCTGTCCCGTATAAGGCGAAGGCTAAAACTCCTGCCAGTATACCAAGCACTGAAGCAACTATTGTTTTTATAATTCCTTCTCTATGATCCTTCTGCTTTTCCTCAGGCGTTTTTTCCTTGATAATGTTCTTTTTCTCCGGAGTCTCAATGCTTGCTGCAGAAACTTCTGCGGGAACCTCTGTGATTTTTGCAGGCTCCTTTCCGGGCTTTGACTTTGGATTTTGCTTACTCAACCTGTATACACTCCTGAACGGCAATCATCCTGAGATATAATCTCAGTTAAAAATTAGCCCCGAATATATCTGAATAGTTTCCTTGAATCTTCAAAGTTGAATTATCAGATTAAGATCATTATATTTAAATTATTAGAATGAAATTATTGAACTGGATTTCAAAGCTTTAAATAAATTCATTGCTTAAAACATTACCGATCTGATCTATAGATATCGAATCGATTCCTATTGAATTTAAATGTTTTGAGAATTTAGAGGGCCTGTGTCCGCCTGGGTGATAAACGAGAGTTACTTCAGGTTTAAGTTTCCTGACCATGTCCTCAAGTCCGCAGGCGTCAAGATGGTCGCTTATTTTGATTATGGGAAATGGATAATCCATGCGGCAGCTGAGCACATACTTTTTTATGTTCCAGGGAAGCTTGACAAGATCCCACGGTGCTACTACAAAAACTCCGTCTCCTCCTCCTGAATCAAGCCCTTCAAGTTCTCCAGCATCTTCGAGCATACTCCGGGTAAGGGCTCTTGTCCTTGCTTCCATCCGGATAGCTCCCTCATATCCAAACCCTCTTATAAGCTCAACTGCTCGCTGGGTTTTCCCAAACTCATAAGCTCCAAAAGCAACTGGTCCATGTTCAAAAAGGGCGCATCTCATGCCTTCAAGGTCATCTGAAAAATGACATGAGGGGTCTGCCGGGTCCCCATAGTTAGCCTCAGTGATAAGGACATCGCAAGGAGGGAGCTTACTCGCATCTTTGACATCCCCTGTTACCAGAATTTTTGTCCCTACGTCGTTTTCCCAATAAAATGCAGTTGCACCAACAGTATGCTCTGTAGAAAAAGTCTTTATCTTTACTCCTTCAACTTCCATGTCCTCTCCAACTCTACATATGCTTCCCGCATATTTCTTGTCGTGCCTGATTTCAAGAGCCATTGCTGTTTTATCCGAACATACAGCATTAGGAGAGAGCATAGCCGATTTTCCATGATGGTCGGAATGGGCATGAGTGATCAGATATGCATCTGGCTGTGGATACTTTCCCGGAGTACGTGTAGTGTCAACGGAAAACATGCGTAAATCTCCGGCGCCATCTCTGAACCGAATCGAAATATGCGGTTTGAAGGTTCCGCGAGAGTTACGCTGCCTGAGTGCCAGCACACCAAGATCAATTAACTTTTTAGAAATCACGCCAATCTCTGAGGAGATAATACTTAACATATTTAAGTTTAGGGAAATCCCATATCCAAAAAAATATAAGTGTTTTCCTGATAATATTTTGGTAGACCTTACTCAGTTAATGTCGATAGCGATTTTAGTAACCCCTATTTTTTCCTCAAATTATAAATCTCCTGTGGAATCTAGCAAAAAAACTTAAGAAATAAAAGGATCTTCTCGATAAATTTAAATGAATTATGCCTTTCAAGTTTCTCATGACACAATGCCAAAATCTAGTGATGAACGTAAAATTAAAAATCACTAGATTTTGAAAATGGTCACAAACCTTTGAAAGTGGCCTATTGGTTGATTGATTGATTGATTGACTGATGCCGGAAGAGCTTGAATATTGAGTTTAATTGAAGACCGAATTCTCCTTTGAAATTCAATATTTCAATAAAAAAATGTAAAAATCACTGGATTTTGGAATTGAGTCTTTCTTACTTCTTCTAAATATAATATTTAAACTGGAGATCAGGTCCCGAAAGATTCGACACCTTTATGGTCTAATCTCCAGTAAAGCGCCTTGTGGCATAATTTTCCTCTGCTTAAATTCAGGCAGGAGCGTCTTTGGTCATTATATAAGCGACCATTTCAGGGTTAAGCTTGCTCTCCCTTGAAACTTTTGCTTCAATATCCTCAGCAGATTTTCCTTCTATTTTCATTTCCTTTATTTTTTCAGTTACTGAGGATGGAATGGTGTAATATTCGTTTATATCTTTTCTGTGGCCCCAAACATCTCCTTCAATGAGTTGCATTCTCTGCATTGCAAGGAACATTTCAATTGACTTTGAAACTGTAGCCATGTAAGATTTGGGCAACTGAATTACCTCAATCTTTGGGCAGGTTTCGACCAGTCCGAAGATGTCCTTGTTTGATGGCCTGAACGCCAGGTGAACAATACGCTCATTAGGGTTAAGTGTGAAGATTTCTTCTCTTGAACTAACTACTCGTATTTTCATATTTTTTCCTTTTCCACATTTCAATTTATTTTATTTATGCCTCAGTATATACTAGTTATACTTACTATAAATATTTATCTCATTGAACTAATATTATTTTGATTGTATTCTCTGTTATATTAATCCAATATGCCTTCTTTAAGAGTTTCTATCCTCTAAAGAAGGATTTATGGGGTTTTTATTACGCTATTTTCGATTTTTTCCTTATTTTTGCGGTTTTATCTTCACACAATTTCTTTAAAATACTTAATAAATTATTATTTACTTATTTCCTAAAATTCCTTCTCTTTTTAGCTTGATATCTCTCTGAGACTTTCTGCTTCTCCGTATGGAAAAAGTTTCGAGCTTATGTCAAGAAATTCATCTATAGGATTTTTTGGCGCTTGGAAGGCGATAGATCAGGAGATTCACAATCAATGTCTCAGCCGAAGCCAAAGATCCAGTGAATTATTAGGAAATTAGAAAAATTGATTTTATCAGGGGGCGGGGAGACAACGAGTACTTCTGCATTTAGGTTGGGGATGAAGTGAACGTTCTCCTTTTTTGTTTCTTTTGATTTCTAAATCATCACTTTTTTGTAAACGTTTTAGTGGTTTGTGGGAAGTGTCGCTAATTTGCTGTAAATTGAAGGCTGAATTTTTGAGTACTATATGTAATTTGGTGCTATTTATGCGGGATTTTTTTCCGAATGACTTTTTGAGATCTGTGATTTTTCCAGAACTTTCGGTACACTGCCAAATGGGATCTAAGGTACATCTTACATTGTCGTTTAACTTCTTTCTATATCCGGCTCTTCATTTGGGGATTTTATCTGGAAACAATATACGAATCTTAATTTATTCTCATTGTTGTTAAGGAACTTAAGTTAGGCCATTATTATTAACTATGATTTATATATTTACTTGATCAATGCAGCTTCTGGGGGCTTAATCTTTTTCTATCTCTCTGGCGGAATTAACTCCCAAAATGAAAGCGTATTTGCCAATATCGGAATTAGTACGTTGGTCTGTAGCAGACCATCAAAACTTAAAATGCAATGTTCCTTGTGGGGTAATGAAATGATTGGTATGGCAGCTGCCTATGAAAAAGTAAAAATTCCGGAAACTGGGGAGAGTTTTGGGACTGGCTGGCTCCCTCCGTTGCCGTCTTTGAAAGATTACACAGAAGAAAGCGCTCAGATTCCTGAAATTGCAGAACTGCTCGGAGTTCTGCCTTCTAGAATGGGGTCTGAAGCCGTGGAGCTCCCCATTTCCATAGATTTAAGGAACTGGTGCTCACCGATTGAAAATCAGCTGGATCTGGGCTCCTGCACTGCCCATGCAGGTGTAGGGGTAATTGAATACTTCCAGAGGCGGGCCTTTGGTAAATATCTAGATGGGTCAAGACTTTTTGTTTACAAGACAACCAGAAACCTGATGGGGGTTAAGGGGGATACCGGGGCCTGGCTACGGAATACCATGGCCGCACTTGCCCTTTGCGGTGTTCCACCTGAAAAATATTATCCCTACACCAACAGGAAAAACCCAGGGCCGGGAGGTGAACCGACCTTTGATGACGAACCATCAAGCTTTGTATACTCTCTTGCCGAGGACTTCGAAGCCCTGAAATACTTCTGTCATGACCCGCAAGGCATGAATTTGCCACCCAAAGGGGTCCTCCTCAGCGTGAAAAAATATCTTGCGGCAGGGATTCCTTCAATGTTCGGTTTCTTTGGGTTTCCATCCTTTAACAATACAGATGTTAAAGGGGGAATTCCTTTCCCAACCCTCGAAGAAAAGGCAATATGGGGTCACGCAGTCGTCGCTGTCGGCTATGATGACAATCTGAATATCAAAAACACCCTAAATAACAAGGAAACTATCGGTGCTTTCCTGATCCGCAACTCATGGGGGATAGGTTGGGGGGACCAGGGGTATGGATGGTTGCCCTACGACTATGTCCTGAATAAATTTGCAGTTGATTTCTGGTCTCTGATTTCAATGGATTGGGTTGAAACAGGAAATTTTGGACTAGACCTCTTAAGATGAAATGGATTGATAAAAGAAATTCCAAGCTTAACATCTTAAAGATCCCGAATTCCCGGATATGTCCTTTAAGGAAGTATGGTAGGTGTGGGCTCAAAGTCTCTTGCCTGTATGCGTTAAGGGAAAATCCGACTGCTATCTATAGATGGAAGGCGGAGACTGCTGGAGGGCTGGAAATGATGGGTGATATTTCGAGAAAGCCGGCGATGCCATTGGAGCTTCAGAGGTGTGCGTATTTCAGTTTCGCGTGGAGTCGGAGTCTCAAGTTTATAATCAAAAACTGGCGTTATCGGGAAGAAAAAAATTAGATTATACGCCGTTTTAAGCCAATATTGTGGTTTAAGTAAATATGGAGGTTGCTAAGGAATAGGATCCTCTCAAAAAGTTAACCTGAATATGCTTCCAGGTTTTCTCACTTCTTCTAAATATAATATTTAAACTGGAGATCAGGTCCCGAAAGATTCGACACCTTTATGGTCCAATCTCCAGTAAAGCGCCTGGTGGCATAATCTTCTCCTGCTCAAATTCAGGCAGGAGAGCTTTTGGTCATTATATAAGCGACCATTTCAGGGTTAAGCTTGCTCTCTCTTGAAACTTTTGCTTCAATATCCTCAGCAGATTTTCCTTCTATTTTCATTTCCTTTATTTTTTCAGTTACTGAAGATGGAATGGTGTAGTATTCGTTTATATCTTTTCTGTGGCCCCATACATCTCCTTCAATGAGCTGCATTCTCTGCATTGCAAGGAACATTTCAATTGACTTTGAAACTGTAGCCATGTAAGATTTGGGCAACTGAATTACCTCAATCTTTGGGCAGGTTTCGACCAGTCCGAAAATGTCCTTGTTTGATGGCCTGAATGCCATGTGAACAATACGCTCATTAGGGTTAAGTGTGAAGATTTCTTCTCTTGAACTAACTACTCGTATTTTCATATTTTTTCCTTTTCCACATTTAAATTTATTTTATTTATTCCTCAGTATATACTAGTTATACTTACTATAAATATTTATCTAATTGAACTAATATTGTTTTGGTAGTATTCTCTTTTATTGGTTCACTTTATGTCTTTATAACTGGCCTTGGTAAAACTGTAATAATGGTTAATAGAATGTTTTTTATATTTTATTTCTGTATTTTTTTGATTTTTGTGTCTTTCTTTGCTGTAATTTTTTTTGAAATACTGGCTTAATTATTCTTTCGCATTCTTCCTGGAACTTTCTCTATTTTTCATCTCGGTATTTCCCCGAAACTTCCTGATTCTCCATGTGATAGAAGTTTCTATTTTATGCTTCGATCCTTCTATACTTCACTGAAAACTCTCTTTATATTTGGTACAAAATATTTTCCAAATTTCTGGAATGCAAGGAAGCTGCTGGAATTTGCCGGAGTATGTTGCTATATTAGGTTAAATCACACTTTGATGGAGTAGGATTATGTTGATTCTATCAATTGCTAAATCTTAACTCAGGGGCTCAGACTTTGAGTCATTTACTCTAAGTTTTACACCTGTATCCGTTTTTTTTGGAAAAATCCGCTTGTTTATGATTTTTTTCAAATTAATAAAATAGATCTCTATCTTCACATCTGAGGAACCATGTAAACCAAAAAAAGAATCTGTCTAAACATTAACTTGTATAAATTATGTAGTGTTGAACATTGACAGATCAAGGGAAAATTCACAATGAATGTAGAGGTAATCAAAAGAAGCTTCTCAAATAAAAGAAGCTTCTCAAATAGTGGAACAATTAAAAAGCTTCTCTTAAAACCTATTATATTCTTGATCTCAATGAGTTGGGAATGCACTATAACCATCAGAAGTCGAAAAGAGATAAAGAAAAATAAAGGTATACTGGAATAAGTTCTAAAATAAAGGTGCATTAGAGGGATTTTTTAACTGGAATGAGAATGCAAGAAAGTATTTCTAATATCTGAAATCAAAGAAATATCATATTTGGGAGTTGCAATGTTCGCAGCAATAATGAGGTTAAATCAATTTTGGGATCAGCTCAATATGTAATCTGGAGATCAGATCTCGAAAAATGAACCTCTTTTTTGTGCTGTCTAATCTCCAGTAAACCGACCTGTGGCATAATATTACCCTGCTGAAGTTCAGGCAGGAGATTCTTTGGTCATTATATAAGCGACCATTCCAGGGTTAAGCTTGCTTTCCCTTGAAACCTTTGTTTCGATATCTTCAGAGGATTTTCCTTCTATTTTCATTTCTTTTATTTTTTCAATCACTGAGGATGGAATGTCGTAATATTCGTTTATGTCTTTTCTATGACCCCAGACATCTCCTTCGATGAGCTGTATTCTCTGCATCTCAAGGAACATTTGAATTGACTTTGAAACCGTACGCATGTAAGATTTAGGCAACTGAATTACCTCAATCTTCGGGCAGGTTTCAACCAGTCCAAAGATGTCCTTGCTCGATGGCCTGAATGCCAGATGAACAATTCGCTCATTAGGATTAAGTGTAAAGATTTCTTCTCTTGAACTAACTACTCGAATTTTCATTTTTTTCCCCACTTTAAATCTTTTTATTTGTACCTCGATATATACTAGGTTATACTTACTATAAATATTTATCTCATTGAACTAATGTTATTTTGATAGTATTCCTCCATATTGTTTTTTTATTATGTCTAAAAATTAGCTTTAAACCGTAAATTGACACTGTTTTTCATCTAATGTTTTTTCCTACTTCTCTTCAATTTTTACTTTTTCATTTTACAAGTTTTTTGTAAAAACTGCATAAATTATTGTTGTAGTAGGTCCTATGATTTTTTTATGCATTTTAGTTGAAGTCTCGTGGAATTTTATGTTCCACCGCTAAAGAAATTTGTTCTTACGGATTTGTTTGTGAGGTAAGTTGCTGATAAATAGTAAATAGATAGGATCCTCAAAAAATGACTCATCTTTTAAGGATTATTGAGTCTTATTTACCAAATTAAATGTGGTGTTAGTGCTTCCCCAATAAAAGTACATGTGATAAATAACTTATTTGTAATTTAACGGAGTCCATCTCCCCAATTTTCATATTAAGAGCTTTTTATTCTCTATTTTTAACGTTAAATTTTTTGTGACGGAAAATGGGATCAGATGACATGATTACAAATAAATGTAAGTTGTCATGAAATAAAGCTTTTGTTTCACCCAATTACCAATTTAGAAGGTTATTAATGTCCTTTTCTCTAAAAGATTGATTTTTGGGGCGTACCTTTGTTGGGAAAACTTTAGATACATGTCTATAGCCTAAAATGAGCATTCTAGGCCCTTAGTTTTCACACTGATTTAGGAGGGCCCTATAAATAGAAGAAAAACTCTCAAAATGCCTTCTCTATATAGAAGTGAAGGAGAACTCCATGGAAGCTAAAAGCGGGCTAAGGCTTTAAAATTGTTAATGTATGACTTTTAAATAAGGCTTCCAGCCGAAAGATTTATAGAAAAAAGCTCAGGAAAAAACAATACGGAAAAAGATTAGCCCCAGGTTTCTGAAACCCCGGGCGTTTTTGTTCTCAAAAAAAGATTAGAGGAGTTTATCGAGTTCCGATGCTAATACACTTCCCTGGGTTACTCCCATGAAACGCTTTACTTCGGCTCCGTCTTTCTGAATGATCAGTGTCGGGACAGCGTGTATGCTGTATTTTGAGGCAAGTTCCTGATTTTCATCAACATCGACAACTTTGAACTCAACCTTATCCCCGTACTTTTTTTCGAGCTCTTCAATAATCGGTTTCTGCATCCTGCAAGGTCCACACCATGTTGCGGAAAAGTCCAATAACATCGGTTTCATAAAATCACCTATAATATTTTGAAACGTCTCAGACAGTCTCTTTTCTTATTTTATTCACTCCGGAAGCGTATACAAGAATCGTACAGAACCTTACATCTACTGCCTGTACGAAAAAGCTGCCGAAAACCCAATCCTGAATGATAGGCGACCTGAAAGATGGAATTACCAAAATACAGGGTCGGGACTTAATTTATTGTATATATTATCTTCGAGAATATATAATGCTTATCTCAGGCTTGTGGGCTTTCTTTTTTTGCGCATTCTTAAAAGTTAGCACCGACAATTTTCTGCTCTAAATCCTGAAAACTTAACTGAAAACTTAGCTGAAAACCCTGCCTTAAGAGCATCAGGGAATCCTGTTTCATTTGAGGCTATTCTCTCAAAGAAAGTTTTAAATTTCCCTTTTCTTAAGTTACAGGGCTCAAACTATGCTATGAATACTAAGGCTCAGACAAATTATGACTTCAGATGCCTTTGTCTTCTGTCCTGTTTTTGATAATATTGCCGAAATACATACAACCTTCCATTGAGATTGTTGGCATCTCGGGAGACTCATCTATCATAGTTACCGGGGCACCGCGGATCAGCACGCATGGCACTCTTTCCCCGGCTTCTCCCATAAGGAGTTCCGCAGCAGATACAAGGTTATCTGCCATTGCTTTATATGTGATGCGGAGGGGTTTTCCATAGATATCGCAGGTTCCTCGTGCGTCCTCAACAGGCACAAATCCCGAAACTCCAAGAGCAATTCCTGAACAACCAAGCCTGAGGGGCTGAGTCCTGCTGTCTCCGACAATTACCCCCAAAAGGCAAGAATAAAGCTTCTCAAGCTTTTTACGGATATCTTCCGAGCTTTTTCGCGGATCTGTTGGAAGCAGGACTACATGGCCTTCAGGAGCATTTGAAGCATCGATTCCTGCATTGGGTGCCAGAACACCTTTTGTGATGGTAAGTGCAGCGCCAGGCACTCCTCCAAAAACCTCATCACACTCCTGAAGCACTAGTTCCATTTCTCTGGGGTCAATCCCGTATTTTTCCCCAAGGAGCCGGGCCTTTTCTCCGGGAGTGATTCTTGCAAGCTCGACAATTCTTTTTTCCGCCGTGCCAACCGCAGATTCAGCCAGCACGAAAATATCTCCATCAACCGGAACAAGGCCTGCCTCCTGCAGTGAAGTTTCTATAATCTGTACGATGTCGTCCCCTTCTTTAATAATGGGGGTTTTAATCCCGAACATCTGAATGGAAGTGTTTTCTGAATTCATGTTTTGCTGCCTTTAAAAGCCGATGAGTAGCTCTAATTTCCTGAATAAAGAATCAATAGATACGGAATCAAACCATAAAATACCGGAAGATATTGATAAATGTATCCGAAAGTTCAGAAAAACTCCCTTATAAGGAGAAAGGGCTTGAAAATGAGATAATAGTTCCGAAAACATAGCCATGAAACTTGAAACAACCTCTCCGAAATCTCGAAAAATAAATTTTCTAAAGATCGAAATTACCTGGAACTATTTTTCTCCTGATGGTTTGCTTTCAGGTAGAGGGTATAAGCGAATTTTTCACTTCGCTGTAAGACTTCTTGAAGATAACCTGTTCAGCTTTGATTTCTTTTATCCCTAAATCATAGAAGGATGCAAATTCCTTCACTCTGGGCTCAAAATTATGCTGGTACTTTAAGCCTGTATTGATCTTTGCCACCTGAGTATATCTGGCAGCTTTGAATACCATTTTTGACTCTTCAAGAGCCTCCAGGTTCCTGGCAAAACCATTAGCTACTATCATTTTTTCCCAGTTGGCAGCCCACATGGGGGTAAGCATAAAGCTTCTTTCCCCTCTTAAATTTTTTATTATTTCCATGAAGGCTTGTTTGCCTCCCAGGGTCGCACAGATGCAGTCATCAACTACGTTTCCTTCGTCATCTCTGATAAATACAAGAGGACATCTAAGGTAGCTGAAATCTCTCTCTATGTCTTTGAGTACGTTCCCACACAGTCCATAGAGCAAAAGCAGCCCGTCTGAGAAGAGCGACATCCTCATAATTGCATCATATATGTTCATTTTTAGCCTGGTACGTTTTCTTCCTGTACCAACAACTTCCAGGACGTTGAGAACGAGAATAAGCTCCTCGTCTCCACCATTATTTCTTAAATCTCTGTGCGCCTCAACATTCTTAAGAGTTAATTCCCGGCATGGGACGCAGATTTCCTCCAACTTTCTTACTATGTCCTCCGAACTCCCATTTTTTAGTATTATTACTTCATCCACCTCTTCATCCTGCTCCACGAGATGAACAATTTCATCCTCAAAGATTTTGCATGATATGATGCCTATTATCTTCATCGCAACCTCCTTTTCGGGTTCTCTCCCCGGTGGAAAAACTCTAAATCCAGCAAGTCGGATGTCAAAAAGAAATAGAAAAAACACCCCTCTCCAGCACTCACAAAAACTCATATCAGTCTATTTACTACATTATCAGCAACGATGATTACAATTTATTTCCTGTGAGTATTTAAATGTAGGTTAAAAGAATAAGATAAAAAAGTATATAAACAAACTATTTTTTTGGCTTAGAGCCCTATCCGAAAAGTCCGGAGTTCATGTTGAAAAGGCATAATAGGTCCATAATATCCGACTATCCGTTCCGGTTTTGCATATTGCATATTGCATATTGTAAAAGTTCTAGCAGATAACTACTTTTCGGATAGGCTCTTATTCCACCCCTTTCTTCTTGTTGATCGGATCTTATTCTTAAAAATTTACTTTTTTGAATCTGGATCTTTCATCAGGAAATGGGGATTTTGGTTATGAATACAACAGTTTAAATTAATTAATAGTTCTGAATAAAAAAGGTTTTGATATAAGCTCTTTAAGAAAAAGGAGGAAATTAACTGCAAAATACACAAAATAGGAAGTTTTGAAACTTAAAGAAAAGGAGAAGAAACCTCCCATTTAAGAGATTGTTTTTTTGTATTTTGTTACTTTCCTGAAATTCCAGCCATAGAAAGTAATCTTGGGGTGTTCTTATGGGATCCTATAGGCATAACATGAATCCCTCTTGAGAGCTTTGTCAACTCTTTTATAGTCTCAGAAGCTATGAAAAGACCTTCTTCAATAGGGTTGGACGCATCCTTCATTTGGATCATGATCTCCTCAGGCACATTAATTCCTGAGATATTCTTGTTCATGTATTCAGCCATACCAAGGGACTTGAGAGGGATCAAGCCTGCAATCACAGGTACCTCAAGGTGGCTTATTGATTCCATAAATTCCTCGAACATGCCCACATCATAGACAGCCTGAGTCTGGATAAAATCAGCTCCACACTTTGCTTTTTTCTCAAGCTTTATTAGTTGCAGGGTCTTTTCAGGATCTATCCCAGAGACAGCGCCTGTACAGAAAGAAGTTCCTCCGTCCAGTTCATTTCCTGCAAAATCAATGCCTGAATCAAGCTTTCTAACAAGTTGAAGGAACTGCACGGAATCGAGGTCGTATACGGGCTTTGATCCAGGATGGTCTCCACATGAAGGAAAATCCCCGGTCATTAAGCAAATGTTTCGGATACCCAGAGCATATGCTCCAAGAAGATCTGATTGAAGTCCGATCCTGTTCCTGTCCCTGCAGGTAAGCTGCATAATTGGCTCGTGTCCTTCATCGAGCAGAAACTTGCTAAAAGCCAGAGAACTCATGTGCATAATCGAGCACTGGTTGTCCGTGACATTTATAGCATCTGCAATGCCTTTGAGCTGGCGAGCATCTTCCAGAGATACTGAAAAGTTTGTTCCCTTGGGGGGGGAGACTTCAGCAGTAACTAGAAATTTGCTGGAATTCAGTTTTTCACGAAAATTAAAAAGCATTAAATAAGAATATTAGAAATGAAATTATTTAAATCCATGCTCCTGGGGGGCATGAACAACATAAAGAAGATCAAGTCTCTTGATTTTTTTCAAACGTTCATAAATGAGAGACCATACACAATTATTCTCTTTGTTAACTTCACACATCCCATTAACAGCTCCCCCACAGGGTCCGTTCAGAAGGCCTTTGGGACACTGAGATTTGGGGCAGAGGCCTCCGTATTCACTTATGGTGCAGTTCCCACACATTACACATTGCTGGGAAAGAAGTTTTCCCCCGCTCGAACCTCCCAGGGAAAGAGTATCATTTGAGCCGTACACAGGTACCTCCGCTACATTGGCTACAGAAGAAACTCCACTGCCGCAACCCATAACAAGGATACAACTTGTATCGTTTATTTTCTCATTTTTTTCTACCAGGGACTCAAAAGAGCGGATGCTGCATGCTGCAGTAGGAAGAGTCCAGCCAACCACATGCTTTCCACTTTCCTCAAGCCTTCTGCACATTTCAATAACTTCGGGCTCGCCGCCTGTCTTAAGTTTTGCAGCGCAGACATTGCATCCGATAACGAAGATATCGTCTTCATTCTTTAATAGGGAAAGGATTTCTTCAAAGGGTTTTGCTGAAGTTATGATCATAATTACCTCAAATATCGGTACTCCAGATCGCTCCGGTTTGCAATACATTCGCGGATCAGTTCGGAAATAAGCGGAAGAGAACGAGCCTGACCTTCAAGTTTTTTGGCAAGGCGCTCAAACTGTAGCAGAGTGCCCATTACAAGCACATCAGTCATTTCCGTTTCATGGGAAACTGCATCTCTGGTCAGGGCGGTATCTCCTCCCCTGGCAAGCATCTCCTGTTTTATTATCAGAGCCTCTGTTGTTGTAAGATTACGAATCTTCAGCATGAGATGTATGCTTTTGTTTTGCATTACCTGTGATCCGATCCCTGTTGCCCCAAGTTTCCTCATTGCCATGGCCGCGTCCTGAGGGGTCTTTACCTCAAGCACAGAAACCTCATACCTGCCCTCTTTTACTACACTTGGCCGGCTCCTCAGCGCCCCTGAAAGCTTCACGACATCAAAGGTTTCAGGCACATCGTGTGTACGAATGATGTGGGCACCCTTGTAGACAGCGACTGCTGCTGCAGCCAGGCTTCCATAGAGTCTTTCAGATGCAGGTTTTTCAAGTACTTCTCCTATGAAAGATTTCCTCGAAAGGGCGGCAAGCAAAGGTTTTTCAAAGATCTTCAGGCGTTCAAAATCGTCCAGGGTTTCAAAATCATAGATTGGAAGCTTTTCATCTGTCCATCTGCCTATTGCAGGGTCAAGTACGAGTTTCTCCGGTTTTATGCCTCCTGCTTCAGCAGCCTGTATGATGGAATCAAGTGTTTCGATGATAGAATCCATTCCCAGAGGATCTCCAGGAATCTTATTAGAGGCCATGACAATTACAGGACAACCGTAATCTGCCACTACATTAATCATTCTCGGATCTGCAGTAAAACCGGAAACATCATTTATAATTTCAGCTCCCCTTTTGAGAGCTTCTTCTGCGATTTCAGAAAACATTGTATCCACGGAAATCACAGCATCCACATTTCCTTTCAGGGCCTCAAGCACCGGCAGAATGCGTTCGAGTTCTTCTTTTCTGCTTATTGGTTTGGAAAAACGCCAGGTTGAACGTGCTCCCAGATCCAGGAAAGTTGCTCCGTCCTCAACCATTTTCAGGGCAATCTCAAGTACAGAATCAGGGCTTACAATCGAGTTTTCGTAGAAGGATTCGGGGCTCAGATTAATAATACCCATTACGTGAGCAGGATATCTATCTCCCACTTTTATACCGCAGATATCAGTATCAACGACCATTTTTGACAACCAGACTATATAGGTTTTAAATCAGTTAACGCCAACAGGCGCTATATATATTAGTAAACAAATACTGACGGAAAGATGGATGCACAGATACCTTTCATTCAGGTGGCATTTTGAGTGGCATGTCTTTGAATCTCGGCTGGAAATTAAGTGTATTCAGTCTATTCGTAACACATTCCCTGAAAAAACCTTTTCTATTTTGTCATCAGCGACTTTCGGAAAGGCTGGATAAAATAAAACAATTTTTCTTCTTTGAAGCGGGGGAACTGGATGAGACTGCAAAGGGAAATTTGGGAAACTCATATTTACCGGCTTTTAAAGCCGTGGTTAAGACTCCAGTGGCTTTTAATGGGAAATTTGTATTTACGGTTGAATAATGGATTTTTACTGGTAAGTCCAAGCAAGATCATCAGAACTATTACATATCTCTATATTAATGGCTGCATCTCTATATTAATCGGTGTATATAATCTCGTCTTATAGAGTACATTTATTCAAGACTGATAATCTTATTTTTAGTGAATATTTTATGTTAATAAGGCTATATATTTAAACTCAATAATTCTCTTGAATATTTATTGATGGTAAACTCCTGTACTAAATAAGCTTCAATAATACATAAAAATATTGATGTGTAAAATTAGTTTAACACAAACAGGAAAGCAATATTGTGCATCAATTGAAAAAATGAATGTAAAGAACAACTTCTATCGCCTTAAACTGATAAGTCAACGAAAAAGAAGTTGATTCTATCAATATGGTACAATTGGGAGAACAATTTTATTTGCTTTAGTACGAAAGGATTGAGAACACTGTTTTTGAATCCGAAGCTGATGTTTCTGTGCCTTGACCTCGATTATCCGGGAAATAATCACACAAATTAGCATTTGATGCTATCAGCCAGATGAGAAAACAATTGCTTACAAAATTGTTAGCAATCCTTCAGGAAAACATGTTAATAAATAATTAAAATACTGATGAGAATGGCTACAGCCTTAGAAATAGAAAAGATCCTTTTTAAAAAGTGAAATTTTTTATAAGGCCTTATATTGAAAAGAAAAGGCCTTAAAAATAAAGTTAAGAAAATCTTAGAAGTTTGTCTCTGTGCACATCAGCACATGCTTCATAAGCATGGCAATTGTGAGGGGACCTACTCCGCCAGGAACAGGAGTTATAAGAGAAGCTTTTTTGATTACATTTTCAAAATCCACGTCTCCGTATACTCCACTTTCTTCTTTAGTGATACCCACATCAAAGATCACTGCCTCTTCTTTTACCATGTCAACTTTGATGAGGTGTTTGACTCCCGCTGCAACCACAAGGATATCTGCACCAAGGGTATATTTCTTCAGGTTATCGGTAAATACATGGCAAACCGAAACGGTCGCATTCCGGTTCAGGAACATTGCAGCCATTGGTTTTCCAACAACATTGCTGTGTCCGATAATGACCACGTTTTTACCCTTGACAGGCACATTATATTCTTCTAGTGCCCGGATAACTCCATGGGGGGTACAGGGAACAAGCCCTTCATCCCCGATCATTAGCTTACCCATATTGTATGGATGAAACCCATCCGCATCTTTTGCAGGATCTATAGTTTCCATTGCTTCCTGGGGGGAAAGGTGTTTTGGAAGAGGAAGCTGAAGCAGGATTGCGTGCACATCTTTGTTTTTGTTAAGAGTGTCGATAAGGGAAGCAAGCTCCTCCTGACTGGCTTCTGCCGGAAGAAGATAGTCTTCTGCTCTGATGCCCACGCGTTCACAGGCTTTATGTTTCAGGCGAACGTACATCCTGGAAGCAGGGTCGTCGCCTACAAGGATTGTAGCAAGCACGGGGGTAACTCCCCGGTTGCTTTCCAGGTCTTCTACTCCTGATCTTACTTCTTCTTCAATCTGCTGTGCAAGGACTTTCCCGTCGATGATCCGTGACTCATCATAGCCTTCAGCTGACATTGGTAAAAACACCCGAACCTCTTCGATTAGCAATAAACCGGGAACCTTGAACAGAGTTCCCTTACCTTGTCACTTGTTTCAGACAAAAGCTTCTCATTTCCCGCATTCTTGATTGCGATTTCGATATAATCGGCAATTAATTCCATTTCCTTTTCCTTCATACCCCTTGTAGTACATGCAGGGGTCCCGAGCCTTACTCCGCTCGTGACAAACGGGCTGCGGGTTTCGAAGGGCACTGTGTTTTTGTTTGCAATAATGCCGGCTTTGCTCATAGCTGCTTCTGCATCTTTGCCTGTGATATCCATATTATTCAGGTTGACAAGCATAAGGTGGTTGTCTGTGCCGTCGGAAACGATATCAAAGCCTTTCTCTTTAAGGCATCTGCAGAGGGTCTTTGCGTTCTTTACAGTTTGGGCCTGGTCCTGCCTGAATTCTTCACTCATGGCCTCTTTAAAGGCTACTGCCTTTCCAGCTATGATGTGCATAAGAGGGCCCCCCTGGATTCCCGGGAAAACAGCCTTGTTAACTCCGATTGCAAGCTCTTCTGTCCTGGAAATGATCATTCCGCCTCTTGGGCCTCTGAGGGTTTTATGGGTTGTCGTGGTAACAAAATCCGCATAAGGCACCGGGCTCTGGTGCACACCTGCAACTACAAGTCCTGCAATGTGGGCAATATCTGCAAGAAGGTAGGCTCCGACCTCATCAGCAATCTCTCTGAACTTCTTAAAATCGATCTCTCGCGGATAAGCTGAAGCGCCGCAGACAATCATTTTCGGGTTGCATTCCTTTGCCATTTCCATAAGTTCGTCATAGTCCAGCATCTCAGTCTCTGCACTGACTCCGTAGGGAACAATATTGTAGAGTTTTCCCGAGAAACTTACCGGGCTGCCGTGGGAAAGATGCCCTCCGTGCGAGAGGTCCATGGACATGATGGTGTCTCCTGGCTTCAATACTGAGAAGTAAACAGCCATGTTGGCCCCCGAGCCTGAGTGAGGCTGGACGTTAACATATTTTGCCTTGAAGATCTCTTTTGCCCTGGCAATTGCAAGGTTTTCGGCAACATCAACGAAATCGCAGCCGCCGTAATATCTCTTGCCTGAATAGCCTTCGGCATATTTGTTAGTCAAAATCGAGCCCTGGGCTTCCATAACGGCTCTGCTTGCATAATTTTCGGATGCAATCAGGTTCAATTTATATTCCTGACGCTCGGCTTCGTTTTCGATAGCCTTGTATAGTTCCGGATCTATTTTTTCAATATAAGACATTATTGTCACCTGGTGATCTATTCATTTAAAACTTATTCGAAGTCAGAGTTTTTTAGTGGCTTTGGTTGATTAACGCTAACATACAAAGATCTGTAAGAGCTGCCTGATAGATTGGGATTTACTCGAGATGTTGAAGTATTCAACAGGTTGAGATTTGTCAACTGGTTGAAAGTTGGATAAACGAAATTAATTTAACCGGCTTTACCAGCTTCATGGTGCCGGATTCTCATGCCGAAAATATCTGAATTTGAATCCTCTGTATTCTCTGGTACTAATGGGATATTAATGGGTAAAAGCTATTCCGGTTTGAGCATGACCTTTGCCGTTTGCTCAACTAAGGGATACTACATTTCTACCCTCAATTTTAAGTTTACCCTCGACAAAGAGCCTGACAGCTTCAGGGTAGATAATATGTTCCTGCTCGAGGATTCTTTCAGTAAGGGTTTCTTCCGTATCTCCTGAAATTACAGGCACGCAGCTCTGGAGGATGATTGGTCCTGAATCCAGTCCTTCATCTACAAAGTGTACGGTGCAACCTGCAACTTTTACCCCGTATTCGAATGCCTGTTTCTGGGCGTGAAGCCCTTTAAATGCCGGAAGAAGCGAAGGATGAATATTTAGAATCCTGTTCCTGTACGCCTCAATGATTTCACTTCCTAAAAGCCGGAAGTAACCTGCAAGTAGAAGAAGGCTTGTATCATGCTGTTTCAGGATGCTCACGATAGCCCTGTCATATTCTGCCCTGTCATATCCACTCGGATCAACAAAAACAGCGTTAATCCCATGATTTCTTGCACGTTTGAGGGCATAGGCATCTGCCTTATTGGAAATGACCACATGAATTGCTGCATTCCCTATGTAACCCTTCTCAATGCTGTCTATGATTGCCTGGAGATTTGAGCCCCTTCCAGAGACCAGTACTGCAATCTTCACCGTCATCGAAGCTTTTAGATTGAAACAGTGATATATTAGGGTTTTGGAACTATGTTTCATCCGAAAAAACTGCAAGTAGCGACTTACTGTATAATTAGAAAGAGAAACCTGATAAAATGTATTTTCGGAGTAAGCTTAACTCACTAAGGCCCTAATAGTCGCTGGGCACGAAAAATAAATCGAAAATCAAAATTGATTTACAGTAACCCTTCTTAAGCAAAAAGATACCCTCTCTCCATAAATCAGTCCTCTTGAGCGAAGTGAAAAGGACTGCAGACTCCTGAATCTCTATTCTGGGAGGAAAGAGGGCTCAGAAAACGAACTCAAGGTTCGTCATGAGTTTCTTTGCGTTCCTCTATGAAATTCAGGAGTTCCTGAGAATCACTTATTTTGTCAAGTTCTTTCTTTTCGATCAGAACCGTATTTTCCACGGATTTTATTTTGGAATGCCCGTTTATGATAAATACTGACTGCGTCTCGGTAACACAGGAAATGCTGCTCATAAGATGAGCCCGTTTGATTACGGTTGTATTGAATTCGCTTACTCCTGTGAGTATAACTGAAGATTTATCCCGTGAAATAGCCTTGAAAGGTGCTTGTGCCGTTGGAAGGACATCATAGCCGAGCATTGAAATCGTATTAAGGATCAAGTCTTCCGCCAAAAGCGCAGAGGATTTTACTTGCTCTTCTGGTTCGGGTTCTATCTTTTTTCGGGGTTTTCTGCTTCCGCCAGATTTCAGAATATTTATGGGTCTTGCCAGTTCAATTCCAAAGATATCCTCTAACTGGATCACGACGTCAATGGATGCGTCCATGCCCTCTTCTTCATACTTGCTGATAGTTCTCCTTGAAACTCCTACCATGGTGGCAAGGGTCCCTAGAGACATTGCCTGATCCATCCTGGATTTTTTCAGGAGATTTCCTTCAATGGAGACATAGAGCCCTCCGGGTGCTGCCGAAACCAATGGTGGAATGTTTTCTATAAAATAGTCGTGAAGGGTCTGGACATTTAGGGCGAGGATATCGTAACGCATATAAACGACGCTATCTTCAAGCATTTGGTCTCTAGTTTTGGCCCCCACGACAACAGCAGAACCTCCAAGATACTCAGCCAGGTATTTCATCTCTCTGGCAGTTTCTTCATTCAGGCCGTCAATATTAAATAAAACCTTGCAAAGTAGTAGTGTTTCATCTTTACGTGCGGCAACGTCAAAACTCCTCGGACGAATATTACAGCGGTCAGAGAGTACAAAACCCGCACGTGCCAATACATCAATAATTTGATGTATGAGAACTTCTTTTGTCATTCCGGTATCAATCTCTGTTTGATCATCTATATATATGTTTCTTCACTATTGATAATCGTTGTAGGGGAAAAATATGCCGGAGGGTAACGAAACCTTCAGTTCTCAGAAAAAGATTGCAGAATAATCTCAAGGGAAAGGGCGGAAACAGAAAAATGATTGTCGGAATTGATGATACTGACTCAGACAAAGGAATGTGCACTACATATCTCGGAGCCCTGCTGCTGGAAGAACTGCAGGCATACGGAACTGTAGAAGCTCTGCCTCTCCTTGTGCGCCTGAATCCTACCATCCCCTACAAAACAAGAGGAAATGCTGCAGTGGCCCTGAAGCTTAAAACTGACTGTCCGGAAAAGGTAATTTCCCATGTTGTGTCAAGAATAGAAGAACTTGCACGAATGGAGTGCGAAAAAACCAATCCTGGGGCTGTTTTTATCCTGGAAAAGGATTATGAGAGCCTCAAGCCTGTCCTCGGAAGGTTTTTGAAAGAGGCTGTAAGGGACGTTATAGAAATACGAAAGGCAAAAAGCCTGATCTCTGAGTATGGGATTCCCTCTCAGGGTTTCAAGAATGGAAGAGGGCTTATAGGTTCTCTTGCAGCATGTGGGGCCATGCTGAATCTTGACGAGTGGGATCATACCTTCGAATATCTGGCGTACAGGCAGAAGGAAAAATGGGGGACTCCACGAGAAGTAGAAAAGGAGAGCTTCTTTGAGGCTGATAGGGAAACATATCCTGAAACCTGGGATACTGTGGACCTTACAAACAATCTTGTGGTCTGTGTACCTCACTCTGCAGATCCCGTTCTTTTCGGAATCCGGGGAGATAATCCGGAAATTGTTACTAAAGCTGCATGCATGATAAGAGCAGAACCTGTTGAACGTTTTGTCGTATACAGAACAAACCAGGGTACGGATATGCACTTGCTGTGCGCAGCAAATATTTCTGAAATTCGGAACATGCATTCTTACAGGCTTGAAGGTACGGTTTCAGCAGTTCCTAAAACCATTCCTGGAGGACATGTTATTTTTCCTATAAGGGATGAAGGAGGAGATGAAATCGACTGTGCAGCCTTCGAACCTACCAAGAACTTCAGGGTACTTGTCCGGAAGCTCATACCAAGGGACAGGGTCATACTTTCGGGAAGTGTCAGCTCTGGAACCCTGAACATTGAGAAAATCGAAATTAAAACTCTCGTACTACTTCACACGGAGGAAAACCCGAAATGTCCTGCCTGCAAAAAGCACATGAAGTCTGCAGGGCAGGGGCAGGGGTTCCGCTGTAAAAAATGCGGCACACAGGCTTCCTCAAAACTCATATGTGAAGTGGAAAGAGACCTTAAAGCAGGACTGTATGATGTTCCACCCTGCGCCCGAAGGCACCTTTCAAAACCGCTTGTCAGGGAAAAACTTTCCGGAGTCAGAGTTTTCCCCTCTCGATAATCATGAGAAGCAGTAAACTTTAAATTCTTCGGATTTTTCATTTATTTTTCGGATTTTCCTTAACTCTTCAGAGTCTCTTTTAATCTGTTATTTTTAATCTGTTATTTTTAATCTGTTATTTTTAATCTGTTTCCGGTATAGGGGCAGCTTTTCTTTTGTGTTCGCTTCTTTCTATTCTTTTCATGATAGAGTTTAGCTGCTCTACGGAAACACCCAGAGTGCTCAGGATAGTTTCAGGTGCTTCTTTTTGTTCAAGCATTCTGAGCACCTTATCCACGTTTATGTAAGAGATCCCAAGTTCGTCTTCATCAGTCTGACCTGCCCAGAGGCCTGCAGAAGGCTTTTTGGTGATAAGAGCTTCCGGAACCCCCAACCTGTTAGAAAGCTCCCAGACTTCGGTCTTGTAAAGCCCGCCTATTGGTTCAAGATCAACTCCTCCATCTCCATATTTTGTGAAATAGCCCAGAAGAATCTCGGTTTTGTTGCCTGTTCCCATGACCATTCGGTTCATCTGGTTTGCATGGAAGTAGAGAAGAGACATCCTGACTCTTGCTTTCAGGTTGCCTTTTGTGAGTCGATCTGCAGATTCACTTTCAGGGACTGCATCCATGAAAGCCGAAATGATCTCTCCTATATCAATTGTCCGAAACTCGATCCCAAGCCAGTCTGCAAGAGCTTTTGAATCTTCGCTGTCTGCAGTAGGGGTTAAGCCGGATTCGGGCATGTGAATTCCCAGTACCTTATCCTTTCCCAGAGCTTTTACTGTCAGAGTTGCAGTCAGAGCTGAATCTATTCCTCCACTTATTCCTAAAACAGCCCCGCTTAATCCTGCTTTGTGGGTCTCATTCCGGATAAAATCAATAATTTTGTTCTGAGTGACTTCGAGGTTCATACTGTCAATTCCTGGATATTCTTGATCTATATTCTGAAGGTACAAGAGCCGAATAATATAGGATTTTGAATTATATCGGATTTTGAATTATATCGGATTTTGAATTATATAGGATTTTGAATTATGTCGGATTTTGAATGGTATTAAATAATTTTATACATCAAAGTTGTAGATATATTGATCCTCAGAGGAAAACGGAGAGAAGGGTAAACTTATTTAATAAATAGAGGGTATAGTGGATAAAATATCCCGGGCATTATAATATAAATAACTGATTATTAAAGCTACCTCTAACAGGCAACATTATTGTCTGGATTAATAATTCAAGACCCCGGGTGTTCCGCAACAAAGTTATGCGGGATAAAATTTACCTCATGGCAGGAATTAAAATAAAAAGAGCATCTAATATCTATAAACAGGTAATTCTGTAATATACAGTCCGGAATTTGTACAAATTTCGGTGTCTGTTTATTTTATTTAATTATTAAATATAAATTACAATCAAAAAGACAACTATTTTTGGGATGGTCCATGGAAGAAATACAGTTGAAGGTTGAAAAGGCATATCCTATCGACCTTGGAAGAGGAATTATCCGACTTGACCCTACAGCTTTACTGAAACTTCAGCTCTCGCCTGGCGATATCGTGGAAATAAGGGGGAAGAAAAAGACCACGGCAAAAGTATGGAGGGCGGACAGGCAAGATTGGGAACAGGGACTCGTACGAATTGATAACTTCATCCGGCAAAATGCAGGCGTTTCCATAGGAGAGAAGGTAACCATCAAAAAAGTGGAAGCTCCAGAGGCAAAGAAGCTTATTCTGGCGCTTCCGGAAAGCATGACACAGGGAGGGCCTGAACTTCAGTTCGGAGAACATGCAAATGAGATAATAAAACGGCATATTCTCAAAAGGCCCGTGTTCAGGGGAGACATCATTCCTATAATTAATTCTATGTCTCAGCCCATGACAGAATCTCTTACTACAAGCCAGGTAATTCCCCTGGTAGCTGTTGAGACTGATCCTGCAAACACAATTGTCCTTATCACGGAAGCAACAGTTATCGAACTTCGGAAAAAGCCTGTACAGGGCTACGAAAAAGCAACGAGAGGAGTAACTACGTACGAAGATATAGGAGGGCTTGGGCAGGAGATCATGCGCGTCCGGGAAATTATAGAGATGCCAATGAAGCACCCGGAACTTTTCGCTCACCTTAACATAGAGCCTCCAAAAGGAGTTATCCTCTACGGTCCGCCTGGTACTGGAAAAACTCTTATTGCAAAAGCTGTTGCCAACGAATCCGGAGCAAGTTTCCATTACATTGCCGGTCCGGAGATTGTGGGAAAATTCTACGGAGAAAGCGAGGAAAGGCTCCGGAAGATCTTCGAAGAAGCAACCCAGGATGCCCCTTCAGTTATTTTCATCGATGAAATCGATTCCATTGCTCCAAAGAGGGAAAATGTAACCGGAGAAGTGGAAAGACGAGTTGTTGCCCAGCTTCTGACTCTTCTTGATGGAATGGAAGAAAGAGGGCAGGTTGTGGTTATAGGGGCCACTAACCGTGTAGATGCAATTGATCCTGCTCTCAGGAGACCAGGTCGTTTTGACAGGGAAATCCATATAGGTGTGCCTGATACCAAGGACAGATACGAGATCCTGCAAATCCATACAAGGGGCATGCCTATTGAGGAAGAGAATGAAAACGGGAACAAGGCAGAAGTCGAAATCGAAATTGATGAAGCTACGCTGGAACGAGAAAAGAAAGAAAGGACTAACAAATACCTGAAGTACCTGGCTGAGCGGACCCAGGGCTTTGTAGGCGCTGACCTTCTGGCTCTTGTGCAGGAAGCTGCCATGAGATGCCTCAGGGAAAGTCTGCCTGACCTTGACCTTGAGAAGGAAACAATTCCTCCGGAAAGGCTGGAAAAGATCTTTGTAACCAGGAAAAACTTTGAAGATGCCCTGATGGAAGCTGAACCCTCGGCTTTGAGGGAGATTTTTGTGGAAATGCCCTCAATCAGCTGGGATGATGTTGGTGGGCTGGATGAAGCAAAGCAGTCTATCATTGAAGCTGTAGAGTGGCCCATTAAAAGTCCTCAAAAGTTCGTTCAGATGGGTATAAAAGCTCCAAGGGGAATTCTGCTTTACGGTCCTCCTGGTACTGGAAAAACTATGATAGCCCAGGCCGTTGCCAAAGAGTCGAATGCAAACTTCATAAGTGTCAAAGGGCCGGAAATGTTCTCTAAGTGGCTTGGAGAGTCTGAAAAAGCTATTCGGGAAACCTTCAAGAAAGCAAGGCAGGTTGCTCCATGTGTAATTTTCTTTGATGAGATAGATTCAGTAGCTGCTATGCAGGGAATGGAATCCACAGACGGTCGCACTTCAGAGAGAGTGTTGAACCAGCTTCTGACAGAGATGGATGGGCTTGAGTCTCTCAAAGATGTAGTAGTCATTGCCGCAACCAATCGGCCTAACCTCCTGGACCCTGCAATCCTGCGGCCCGGTCGTTTTGACAGGCTGGTCTATATGGGATCTCCTGACCGTAAAGGCAGACTCAGGATATTTAATATCCACACAAAGAACACACCTCTTGCCGAGGATGTTGACCTTGAAACCCTTGCAGACACAACTGAGGGTTATGTGGGAGCAGATATTGAATCCGTATGCAGGGAAGCTGTTATGATTGCGCTGAGGGAGAATTTCGATATCGAAAAAATCGAAATGAGACACTTCAGAGACGCTCTGAAAAAGGTAAAGCCCACTATTACGGAAAACATTGCTCAGTTCTATGAAAAGATAGAGGCGCAGTTCAAGGGAGGCCAAAAACCCACAGAATCGGGTGCTTACCTTGGTTACAGGTAATTCTTTAAATGAACAACTCTTTAAATAAGTAACTCTTTAAAGGGAAAAGTTTTTAGGGAATACAGTTTCAAATGAATTAAAATTCAAAGCGGAAAGCCAAATTTACTCAAATCCGCATACACTGAGACGGAGATAAGATAAAAATGTCGAAAGTATTTGCAAGGAACCTTCTCTTCAACAAGCAGGTGATGGCTACCGACGGAACGGAGATAGGATCGCTGAGCAACATTGTGATCGAAATCAAAGGGGGAAACATCATTGACCTGATGATTTCCCCGAATCCTAACTTTGACACTTCCAGATACCAAAAAGCAGATAACTATATTCTCATGCCTTTTGATGCCGTAAGTGCAATTAAGGATTACATAATAGTAGACAAGATGAAAGCAAGGTCATGAATTGAAAGAAAGGAAGGAAATTTTCTTTTCTTTCCAGAGTTCCGCCTCCTGAGTTCTGTTTTTGGGGGCGGGGCCCTTCTGGCTTCGCTTCCAGAGTCCCTTCTTGGGACGCTGCGTTCAAGAGGGCTTATTAATGGGCAAGAAATATTGCTTTTTTCAACTCGCCCAAGCGGACAATTTTTCCAAAGTTATTGATCTTTCTCTCGACTTGTGCCTCTGGTAATAGAAAATCTGGGTTATTTTGAAAGTTGCGATGTGAGCGCAATATCAGGGAGCTCTTTTCTATGTAATTTATTGTTTTTCACTGCTGCTGATTTACTTATTACTGTTTTAAAAACTATATGAGAGTAAGCCAAAAAAGGAAGGTAAATGTAGCATAACCTCAAATTCCTGCAGGAAGTACACAGAAGTCCGTGAAGTGATCCATGGAGAGTTAGAACATCCACTGAGAGTAAACTTATATCATTTTTTGAGGCTTAAACATGGATATGGTAACGTTTACACCTGATGAAGTCAAGAAAATTATAGCAACTCAAATGATAGGGGGTAATTGTCAAAACTGCCGTGTTAACATTTATTTTTACATACATGATTTTCACAATATTTAATTGTTGAAAGCAGGATTTCTCCATCTGCAAAAAACGTTTTTTATTCTTCTTTCTTATCTTCTACAATTACCCATTTCCATAATGCCCATATAGAAAGCACAAAAACGAAAAAATCTAAACCTAAAATACACAGTGAAAGCGCATTCATACAACATACATTCGCTGTAAAAATATATTACCATTATTAAAATAGAACTTTAGAATGAATCAAAAAAGTAAAAGATGGAATTGGTGTTTTTTAAAAACTAAATAAATTAGTCTGTTCCCTCTCTTCCGGAATATTCCAGCCATTCAAATTAAAGATATCTGATGCAATCCTTCTAGCTGTGGTTCCCTCGTCTTTATATCTCTTAACTACATCCGGCCTTTTAGCCAGATAGATTAGAACGTTTCCATGGCAAGGAGAAGGAGAACACCAGCAAGCAAGAGTTTTATTCTCAAGTACTCCAAGGTCATTTAAGAGCCTGTTATTTTCGAGAAGATAGAAAACGTATTTCCATATTACGAGTAATTTACCCTTCTCTGAATCCATTTTAAAGGGGTTTCCCCATTTGGATTTCCGGTCAATGCGCACATGTAGCCCAGGAACACAAGAAGCGTTATGCATGTTTAGAAGATTTGTCCCATTGATGGTTATCCCTCCGTTCCTTCGTGTCTCATATGGGTGGGTTGGCCTCCATGTGCTGCCTTCTCAAGCGCGTTTATCTGTTCTGCCAATTCGTTAAGCTGTTCATGCAGAAAGATAAATTCAGCTGTCCGTTTCTTTAATTCGTCTCCCTGCTCTGTTCCCTGCTCTGTTCCCTGCTCTGCCTCTTCTTTCAATTCTACTAAATCCTTAATGATATAATCACAAGAAGGATTGGGACAATATTGTCCTATTCTCGCCCATATTTTCTCTTCTCTCCCAGCTGCAATTTTTAGATATTCCTTTTTGCACTTCGGGCATATTTCTTTAGGAGTTGCCCCTCTCTTATCCTGTCTTCTCTTTTTCTCAGTCATTTTTATCCTCAAAACATCCATTCTTATTTATTCCATAGTGAAGCACAACATATACCACTTTTGGAAATAGGAATAATCAGAATTTTGAAAGGTAATCGTTTTGATATTCCCTTTCAAAGTCTGCCACTGTCCGGGGACAAGGATTTTTTTCAGGCCAGACTTTCCGGACCAATCCAGGAAAAGAACTCTGGAGCATTGTTAACAGGTGAGTTAGATGCACACTGAAAGCAATAATATTGAAGATTACCTCGAAATGAATGAGGTTATAGATTATGATCATAAGCTGATTGCTGATAAGTGCCGTGAATTAGAAAAGGGTACGGAAGACGAAATTAGCTTGATTAAGAAAATTTATGAGTTTGTTCGGGATGATGTCCATCATTCGGGGGATATAGGGGAAATGAGAGTTACCTGTGAGGCATCCGAGGTTTTAGAGTTTGGTCATGGGATATGTTGTGCTAAAGCTCATTTGTTTGCGGCTATGTTGAGATTTTTTGGGATACCGGCTGGATTTTGTTATCAGAAACTTTGTTCAAGTGAAGACGTTAATAAGAAAGTCTTACATGGCTTAAATGCTGTATATTTAAAAGATTTAGACAAATGGATAAGATTGGATGCAAGAGGTAACAGGCCAGGTTTGGATGCTCAGTTTTGCATAGACGAAGAAAAGATTGCCTGGACAGTTAACAAAGAGCTTGGGGAAGAAGATAATCCTGTAATATTTAAAGAGCCCAATCCGACTGTTGTTGAGGTATTAAAGAAAAGTAATGACAGGAAAGAGTTATGGATGCAGTGGGAACCTGGGCTAAGAGACCTGTTCGGTACCTGAGAGTTGAATCCCTTGAGTTTAATCGAGGAGCTGCCGTTTGTGATGGTTTTTAAATCCATCCGTTGGATTCAAGAAATTCAACAGCTTCTACGGCTCCGTCTCCAAACGAGGCTTCTGTAACGTAATTGGCAGCTTCCTTTATTCTTTCGTCTCCATTTCCTACAGCAATTCCAAAACCTGAAACTTCAAACATTTCTACGTCGTTTGCTGAGTCTCCTATAGCCACAAAGTCCTCAGCTTCAAGCCCCATCAAGCCTGCAAGTTTCTGGAGACCTACGCCTTTGTTTATTCTGGTACTTTTGATATGGATGGCATATTTGGTATCAATCATTTCGACATCAAAGTCTTGAGTTTCCAGAAGATCCAGGGCTTTTTTAAGGTCAAAGTCTCTACTTAGGGCAATCTCGGTTTTTCGGTAGAAGGGGTCGAGTTTTGTGAGATTGAAATGTTCAGAAAGAAAAGAATAGGCTTTTTCACATTCTTCTAGGCTTTCCTCAAAAGTGCCTTGCAAATCGAAGCGGACAGTAATAGCCCCTCCGTTTTCAGCGATTACAGCCCCATCCAGGCCAATAAGCCTCGAGGTTGTCCTTGCATAACATAGGATATTTCCGGTGGCAAGAACGACTGGAACTTTAAGAGAACGAATTTTTTCCACAGCCCCCATATGAAGTTCCCTTTTCTCGCAGGTGATTGTCCCGTCAATGTCAACAACGATAGCTTTGAATTTCATTAAAAAAGATTGGGAATGGGTACATAAAATGTTTCCCATCAATGAATATATACCCATTCTGATTTAGTTTTTAAAGTTGTATCGGATTATTGGCCGGCATTTTAATACTTTTTGCATTTTAATACGCCTTATTGTTAACTGGACTATTTTCATATACTATTTCGTATCTGGCTCTTGAGTAATCTAAGCCATGCAATACTTAGGATTCCCACAATAAACACAATCAGCAAGTCGTCACCGTGCAGCAATGAGAAGCGGAACAGACTCCTTAAAGCCGGCACATACAGAACCAGAAGAAGACCTGAAAGCGCCCCTACGAGCACATATCTCAATGCTTTGTTGTCCGATTTTAGGGTTTTGATCATGCTCTGTGACCAGGAAAGATTTGCCACAATTAAAGTAAGATTGGAAATTACCAGTGTAGCGAATGTAAGTGTGCGTGCATCTACTTCGCCCTTGCCCATATACAATGCATACATAAGAACAGCAATTACTCCTGCAAGCATGCTTATTCCCTGCACCAGGCTCAGGGCCAGGCTTTTCCTTCCGAACATTCTTTCCTGCAAATTTCGAGGCGGCCTGTTCATTATGTTTTTCTCTTCAGGTTCAGCCTCAAAGACTGTTGAACAGGCCGGGTCAATTATCAATTCAAGGAAAGCTATGTGTGCAGGCAAAAGGACCAGAGGCAAATTAAATAATATGGGAAACACTGCAAGCCCTGCAATGGGCATGTGGACTGAAAATATGTAACTGATTGCTTTTTTAAGGTTGTCGAAAATCCTCCTGCCCAGCCTGACAGCTGCAACTATGGAAAAGAAATCATCGTTTAGAAGGACAATTGCTGCAGATTCGCGGGCCACATCCGTACCTCTTTCCCCCATTGCAATCCCAATGTGAGCGGATTTCAGGGCAGGTGCATCGTTAACCCCATCTCCTGTCATCGCAACAACTTCCCCGTTTAATTTCAAGGCGTTTACGATTGCCAGTTTTTGTTCAGGTACAACCCTGGCGAAAATATTTGTTGTTTTGATTTTCTCGGCAAGCTCAGTTTGCTCCATGCTGGCAAGATCAGGGCCTGTAATGTACTTATCTGAATCTTTTAAACCGATCTGTCTTGCGATATGCTGAGCTGTGCCGGGATAATCTCCTGTAATCATAATGACTCTTATTCCGGCTGTATAGCATTCCTTTACTGATTGAGCAACCGATGGCCGGACAGGGTCGACAAAACCAAGCAATCCTATAAATTCAAATTCGAAATCATGCTGTTTTTCAGGCAAAGAATCATCCAGAAAACTGGCTTTAGCCACACCTAGAAGCCTCAAGCCTCTGTTTGCCATCTCCTGTACATGGGACAGCAATTTATCTTTCTCTGCTTCATTGAGATGGCATAAATCGATAATAGCTTCCGGAGCACCTTTTGCAGCGATAACATACTTACGGGAGTCGTTAGATTCCCATACGTTTGAGAGTGCAAGTAAGTCTTTTGAAAGAGGATACTCCCGAGAAAGTTTCCATTCACTGTGTATGCCTTCATGGTCTGGAAGGAATTTTTCAGTGCTTTTTTTAATCTCTTTCTCAAGGGGGTCAAAGGGGTCCTGCAGGCTTGCCAGATAGCCGAATTCAAGCAACTCATGGAATTTCTCAGACAGGCACTTATTTTTATCAATCTCACAATTCTCATTTCCTGCGTACAGAGAGCTTAATATCATCTTGTTCTGTGTCAAAGTCCCTGTTTTATCCACGCAGAGCACTGTCGAAGAGCCAAGAGTCTCAATAGCAGGCATGCGCCGTACCAGAACATTTCTTTTGGACAGGCGCCAGGCACCCATACTCAGGAATACAAGCAAAACTACCGAGAACTCTTCAGGGAGCAGGGCCATGCTTAAACTCAGTCCTGCCAGCAAGCCGTGCAGCCAATCTCCTCTGGTTAAGCCATAGACAACCACTACAAGGATGCAGAGGATTCCTCCGAAAATGGCAAAATTCTTTATAATTAAGGCTGTCTCTTTCTTGAGTAGAGAGTCTTCCTCGGCAATTGTCCCCAGAGCTTTTCCGATCTTGCCCATCTCAGTTTGTATCCCTGTTGAGCTTACCCGTGATGTTCCATGGCCCTGAATTACCAGTGTTCCGGAATATACAAACGGCAGATCATCTCCTCCCGGCTGCCCTGGTTGGAGAGATTGTATTAAGCCGGTAGATTCGGATTTTCTAACTGCCAGTGATTCGCCTGTGAGCAAAGATTCGTCCACCAGAAGATTTGTACAGGAAAGCACAACTCCATCTGCGGGAATACGGTCTCCCTCTCTTAGAATCAGAATGTCGCCTTTAACGACTTCCCGCCCTGGAATTCTTTTCTGTTCTCCGCCTCTTATCACAAGGGCCCTTGGGCTGGAAAGATTTTTTAAAGCCTCTAATGCTCTTTCGGTCTTTCTTTCCTGGTTGAATGTTATGCCCACAACCACAAAAACGAACACCAGCAATATCAGAGCGTCTTTTACTTCCCCCAGAAACAGATAAATCAGACCTGCAACTAAAAGAAGAAGCAACATAGGTTCTTTGAGAACATTCAGTAAGATGGAAAAAAGGCTCTGTTTCTTTTGAGACGGAAGCTCGTTATAGCCTTCTGTCTTAAGTATTTCAGCGGCTTCCTCTTCTGAAAGTCCAGTTATCTTTTCTGGATCAAATGTTATTTCCATTTTTTTTCATACCTGCTGTAATATCTTATATAATCTTCATGCTTTAAAATTTCGAAAATTTTGCCTGGAAATATGGATACTTTGTAAGGGAATTCTCAAAAATAAATTATCAGAGAACGTATAGTTATCTCAACTCTGGTATTATAATATTCCTTAAATCAGTGAATTACACTGATAAATCCGAAAGACACTTCTCTTTTGCTTGTTTTCCATATAAAGTCTATGGACTTTATATATGGGGAATAAAATTGAGGAAATCCTACAAATTTTCGATTAAGCAAAAAATCATAATAAACTGTGCCTACTCAACTGGAACATTTATTATTTTCAATCCATAAAAAATAATGAAGGGACAGTATGTTAATAATCTGGAAAAAGAAAAAGAAACATATCAGCAAGAAAATACTTGATCTTGAAAGAGAAAATGTTTGATTTTAAGCGAATACATTATACAGAGAGTGCTGGCGCGCCTCTACTCCTCTTCTTGTAGAGGGTGCACCAGCGCAACTTTGATTGGAAATCTCCCTGTATAGTATCTCAATTAAGGAATAATAAATTTTGAATTCTAAAGCTGGCTGAGTATATCAGCAATTCAATGATCGCTTTTACTGGTCTGTCAGTCCGGCTGTGGTGACTGCAACAACAGCTTCTCCTTCGGGGAGGTTAGGGGAGTCGACCAAGCGGATGATTCTTTTTTCTCCTTTGGATTTCCGCAGGTAGAGTCTGAAGGTTGCCGTGTGCCCTACAATATGCCCTCCTACAGGTCTTGTGGGATCGCCAAAGAAGGCATCGGGTTTTGACATGACTTGGTTTGTTACAACTACACAGGCATTGAATAAGTCCCCGAAACGAAGCAGACCGTGCATGTGCTTATTGAGTTTCTGCTGTCTGTCTGCCAGAGTTCCCCTTCCTACGTATTCAGCCCTGAAATGAGCCATAAGAGAGTCAACGATTAGCAGGCGAACAGGTTTGCCCATTTCCCTTAGCTCGTTTGCCAGGTCTGTTGCGGAGTCTACAAGAAGTATCTGGTGATTGGAATTGTATGCTCTGGCAACATGGATATTCTGGAGAAATTCCTCAGGGTCAAGTTCCATGCCGTATTTCTCGGAAAGCCCTTTTACCATCTGGGTAATTCTTTCAGGTCTGAAGGTATTTTCAGTATCAATTATGATAACCGAACCATTCAGACCTCCGTGTTCCCTGTCCATCTGGACATTTACTGCAAGCTGGTGGGCCAGCTGGGTCTTTCCGGAACCGAATTCTCCGTAAAGTTCGGTAATAGCCTGGGTTTCTATGCCCCCACCCATCATCTCATTAAATTCAGTGCAGCCTGTAGTCAGCTTGCCTACCAGTTTTCGTCTTTCAAGCACGACGTCTCCGGTCTCAAAGCCTCCGATATCAGCGGCCTGCCTTGCAGCATTGATGATTTTTGCAGCAGTTGATTCTCCGATTTCGGCTGTATTTGCAAGTTCAGCAGGAGATGCTACTGCCACTGCTTCAATGGTATTAAATCCGGCTTCTTTGAGTTTTTCTGCAGTTGCAGGGCCAACTCCGGGCAATTCTTCCAAGGACATTTCACTCATTACAAATTACTCCTAAGATGCACATGTTTGTATAAGGTGCATAACGGTTGCTTCACTATAGTTTTGCAGGTATATATAACTAGAGAGAGTGGGGTGAAAGTATTTGCGAAATTATAAAAAACGTATGCATAAGGCTTAATAAATACTAAAAATAAAAGAGAAGATGCCTCTTTTTGTGGGTTTAAGTTTATATAACAAGGAAATATTTAAAAAGAGATGAACAAAGGAAAGTCTTCATAAAAAGGAATAAAACTGAATAAAACCAAAACTTCTTTTTACTTAGTAGATTATCACCCATCATGCCAAAGGTCGCAGTTGGAGGTACGTTTCAGTATCTTCATGACGGACACTCCAAACTAATTGAAAAAGCATTTGAGATAGTAGGGGATGGAAAAGTCTACATAGGGCTTACTTCAGACGAGATGCTGAATAAAAATCACAGCATCGATAACTATGAAAACAGGAGGAGCCGACTGCTGCAGTATATACAAAAAATGGGATATCCGGAAGACAGATATGAAGTTACAAGGTTGAATAACCCCTGCGGCCCTACTCTGGAAGAAGATTTCGATTCCATAGTTGTCTCTCCTGAGACCTATCCGGTTGCCCTTAAAATCAACCGCCTCAGGGCAGAAAAAGGAAAGAAACCTCTGGAAATTGTATATGTTGAATATGTGATGGCTGAAGATGGTGTCCCAATTTCTTCAACAAGGATTGCAAAAGGGGAAATTGATAGGCACGGCAGACTGAAAAATAACTCTGAACTTTAAAATAACTCTGAACTTCAAAATAACTCTGAACTTTAAAATAACTCTGAACTTTAAAATAACTCTGAACTTTAAAATAACTCTGAACTTTAAAATAACTTTGAACTTTAAAATAACTTTGAACTTTAAAAGAGCTCAAATACAGGATTAATAGCCGGAATCACCTCTCTTTTCAACAGATATAAATCAGGACAGAATTATAAAGTGATAATATGCCCAGAGAATTCACAGAGAAAGATATTGAGATTTTTAACAAGCTTGCTCCCGAAGCAAGAGGAAAATTCATTTCCAGAGAAGCAGGTCATCAGTTCCCTTTCATCTTGCGTCCCATTTCACACAAATTTGCCGAATCCTCTGAAGATTTCAGAGAAAGGCTTGAGAGGCTGAGCCCTGAAGAGATTGATTACCTTGTAGATCTTGCCCTGGAGGGAAAGGAGGATGTTCAATCTCTGGAAGAAGATCTTGAAGAGCTGGTGGCAGTAGTCACTGAAAAAGTATCTCCTGAGAGGGCAAAGCAGTTGAAAGATTTTGTTGGAATCTTCTGAAAAGGATACTTCAAAAATGTTCCCGAAAAAACTGCTTTTTGGAACTGCAGGAGTTCCGAGAAGCGCAAAAGCAAGCAACAGTGTTTCAGGTATAGAGCGGGTTAGGGAACTTGGCCTTGACTGCATGGAACTTGAGTTTGTTCAGGGAGTGCGCATGGGTGAAAAGGGAGCCAAAAATGTCCTGGAAGCTGCAGAAAAGGAGAATATTGCTCTGAGTGTCCATGCACCTTATTATATCAACCTGAATTCCCCTGAAGAAGATAAACTCAAGGCAAGTGTGGAAAGAATTTACCAGGCCGCCAGAATAGGCCGCCTCTGCGGAGCGGAGTCCATTGTTTTGCATGCGGCTTTTTACCAGAAAAATAGCAAACAGGAAACCTATAATAATGTCTCAAAGACTCTGCGCGATCTTACAGGACTGCTCCGAGATGAGGAGATTTCTGCAGTCCTTCGCCCTGAGACCATGGGCAAACGCACACAGTTTGGGACCCTTGAAGAAGTGCTGGCTTTGAGTGCAGAAATCGAAGGAGTTCTACCCTGCCTGGATTTTTCCCATATGCATGCAAGGGAAGGAAAAGAAAATTCCTACCCCGAGTTTATGGCAATCCTCTCGAAAGTTGAAGAAGCCCTTGGGAAGGCAGGCCTTTCAAATATGCATATGCATATTTCAGGAATAGAATACGGCAAGAACGGGGAAAAGAAGCACCTTATTCTAAAAGAATCTGATTTTAATTACCCTGAACTTTTAAGGGCTCTCAAAGAATTTGAAATAAAAGGGCTCGTGATATGCGAAAGTCCCAGCCTGGAAGAAGATGCGCTTTTACTCAAAAAGACTTACAATGAGATCTAATTATAATCTCACAGACTTACAATGAGATCTAATTATAATCTCAATCTCTTTTTCAAATCATATTTTTATTGTTTCAGGGGTTTTATCGGTTTCTTCAAGCCACTTGCAGCCTTCTTCCCTGTTGGCTACTCCAATAGTGAATTCTATCCCGCTTTTTTCTACATATTCCCTTATTCTCTTCTGCGCATGATCCACCATGCCGCCTGCTGTAAGGATCAGACAGCGTTTCCCGCAAAGAGCCATCAGGATGGATTTGTCTATGACGCCTGAGGTAACATCCAGGCGGACCCCGTCCTGTTCTGCAAGGGTTTTACTTTTCTTTCCCATTGCTCCTATAAAGACAATTTCTCCTTCCTTCAGAATCTGGTTTACTTCTGGCAGGGAATAGTTGTCAGTATCGTAAAGCAAAACTCCGCCGGCTTTAATCCCTTTACGCTTAAGTTCAACAATAGCCCTGCCGTCGGGATGGATATGCAGAACTGTGGCGTTAATGGCTTCGTAAGGGGACTGAGTCGCATATTCTCCATACATGACCCCAAGGTTCAGACTATCTCCTTCTTTGACTCTTGGAGGCACGTCAACCCACATAAGGTCCAGAGGTTTTAAAGTATTTACAAGATCAGGTATGGTTTTTGGGGAGTTTTTACCATATGCAAGTCCTCTTCTTTCGATTTCGTGATAAATCTCCAGAGTAGTGGGCTGGCGGAGGCCTGCTTTTTTGAGAAGCTCCTGCTCTTTAAAGACCTCTACGGGCGTTCCCTGTCCTATAAGTTTGCTGTTTGATAGAAGGTACACATAATCAGACCAGCGGTATGCAAGGTCCACATCATGCGTGGAGATAATAATTGTGCTTCCGAAGTGGTTAAACTCGTTAAGCAAATCCATTATTTCGTCCGCACCCACCGGATCAAGGTTTGAGAGGGGCTCGTCCAGGATGATCACTTCGGGCTCCATTGCCATAATTCCGGCAATTGCAACCCTCTTTTTCTGCCCCCCGCTGAGATGATGTGGGGGCTTGTCCTTCAAGCGGGAGAGTCCAACCTGCTCAAGGGCACACTGTACGCAGGTGTCGACCCTTTCTTTTGAATAGCCCAGATTTGCCGGCCCGAAAGCTACATCCTGATACACCGTGGGGGCAAAGATCTGGTCATCGGAATTCTGAAAAACAATTCCTACGGATTTTCGGATTTCCCTTAGGGACTTTGAATCATACTTAAAAGGAACTCCATGGAAAAGGACCTCACCTTCGGCAGGCTTTAAGGTCCCGTTAAGGAGAAGAAAAAGCGTGGATTTTCCGGAGCCGTTTTGCCCTACAAAGGCTACCTTTTTTCCTCTTTTGATTTCTATGTTCAGGTCCTGGACAGCTGCAGTTCCGTCCGGATAAGTGTACTTAAGGCCCCTGGTCTCAAGAATGATCATGATCTGTTACCTCAAACAATGGATATGTTTTTTGTAAAATAAAATAGTGCAAGAGTCGAAAGAAAGTAAGCAGAGGTTAGAAGCAATTCCGTTGCCTTTACAGGCCTGTGAACCTCGAAAAGAGTCATTTTGCCATCATAGCACCTGGAGTTCATGGCAAGAAATAGTTTATCTCCCTGTTCCCAGGAACGGATGAAGAGAGTACTTGCAAGCATGCCCAGAGAATTAATTGAACGCCGGAAATTCGAATACCCCAGTCTTACAGTCTGGGCATACCTTATGCAAAGGGCCATGTCCAAGAAAACAAAGATGTACCTGTAGATCAGCATTGAAAGCTCTATAACGGATTCAGGAAGTCGGGAAGCTTTGAGTACGGCAAAGAGTTCTATCATAGGGGTTGTCAGTGCAAGAAAGTAAAGGCAGCACATCCCGCTTATGGATCTTGAAAGCACCAGCAGGGCAAGTTCAAACCCATCGGTTCTTATCGCCAGTGGATAACTCAGCAATTCAAATGCAAGCATCTCAGGCCCCGAACCTGAGAAGAAGGCAATTATAAGGACACCTACGATAGCAAAGCCCATAGGGGCCATCAAGAGCTTAAAATAGAATTTAAGAGGCGTTTTTCCCAGGCCGATTGTTGTCAGGCTCATGCAGAATGCTATAAAAAAAGGAGGAATAGGGGATGTGGCTGAAACTCCTACAAGCAAACCGAAAAGAACTATTGCCAGTTTCAGCCAGTTGTTTCGGTGCCTTAGAGGGCTCATCAGGGCATAATCGTCGAGAATATTGGTCATAAGGTAACCCGTAGATCAGTGGATAAAAACTAAAAATTAAAGGTTAAAAATAAAAGGCAAAAGATAAAAGCTTTCCTCCTCAAGGAAGGAAAGCAAACAAGGCAGAAGAAGAGATTATAGAGAGTGTCCGTCACTTTCTGATTTTTTCATACATTGCCTTTCACTTTCTGATTGTTTCTTGCCTTTGTATTTGAGCTCGTTTTCATAGTTTTTTTTGGCTCTGTAATAGCCGAAGAAGTATCCCAGGATCCCTGCACCTATGGCTGCCTGAAGGCCGAAAAGCAGGCTTTCAATTTCCCCGCTTGGAGGTTCCCAGATAGGTTCTGCAATTGGTTTGTAAGTTCCGCCTGTAATTTCCTCAATAACACCTTCTGGTTTGTCGTCAGCTCCTCCGTATTCTGCATCCGTAGTAGAAGACATGTAAAAGAACTGAGCTGCAAAAATAAGGACTATAGTAAGTACTATAAATTCAAGTTTCCTGCTCATGCAGAAAGCCCCCTGAGCTTGCGGACAACAGAATCCTCAAGCACTTTCATTTCAATCAAGATGTCGCTCTTGACGTTTACCACATACTTGAATAGCAGGGCACTGATAGCACCTTCCATGATTGCCAGGGGGAGCTGAGTAAATGCGAAGACTGCAGCAAATTTGCCGAATGAACTGAGGAAAGCTCCAAAGGTAAGTACGCTTCCTGCAGGATATGCCAGGGCAAGCTGTGTAGAAGTTACCATGTAAGTAGTCCAGTCCCCGAGAGCTGTAGCCAGAAAAATAACAAGATAGAAATTAATGTTGGCTTTCATTCCTGCTTTGTATATAATATACGACACAACAGGGCCCAAAATCCCCATTGAAAAGACATTTGCTCCAAGGGTCGTGAGTCCTCCGTGGGCAAGGAAAATAGCCTGGTAGATAAGTACAATTGTTGAGAGAACTGCAGTAATCGCAGGCCCAAACATTATTGCAGCAATACCGGTTCCTGTTGGGTGAGAACAGCTTCCGGTTACTGAAGGCAGTTTCAGGGAGGATAGCACGAAAATAAATGCTCCTGCAACAGCCAGAAGCGGCAATATCTCGCGTTTTTCACTTACCAGTCTATTCAATTTATGTATTCCGTACAGTATTACTGGAATAGATATTGCAAACCAGAGTTGCCACCAGGGGGTCGGTAAAAAGCCTTCCATTATATGCATGGGATCACCGCAGGGATATCAAGTAAATATTAGTGGGTTTAAGTCAAGTTAAATTGCGTTCATCCATACATAAAGGTTACGGTGAGGGAGAAGCAGGATCATGAGAGCCTATAAAATTAATTTAAAGGTCACCCTGTTTACAAGGGGAATATAATATAGATAAAGACAAGCGAACTTGAATCAATATTCTGTATAAACCTTGAAGGTAATTATGTATTTTTATAATAATTTTGTGTGAAATCTGTAGCAATAGAACTTTAGTATCCCCAATTGTGAAAAAAATAGGTATGTTTACCTGGGAAAATAGGTTTTTTACTTCATGTAAAGTAAAATTGTTTCTAAAATAAAATAATAAAAAGTAAAAGAAAAATATTAAAAAAATAAAAATGGAGGTTTAAAATCAAACATAGAGCCCGTTTTAATTTCCTGGAAGACAGGTAATAAATTGTAAATCAAAGCAACAAAAATCAACTAAATTTGCTTTAACAAAATAACATTGTACTCTGCCTTATATAAATATTTCTATTTTTTCCGCTTAGAAAATAAGTTTGGGAGGACTGATCAATACTAAATATATTTGATAAGGTAAATAAATTTACTTTGGAAAAAATTTGCTTTCCTTCTCCTGGTAAATTAAAAGTCAATTATTGAAAAAGGCTGTCAGATAAGCAAGTGCAAAATAACGTCCGAATTTCCCAAGAAAAACAAAGATAGAGAAATAGCTGAAAGGAAGTTGCATAAGCCCGGCAACCATGGTTATTACATCTCCTATTCCCGGGACCCATGTGAAAAGAAGGGTGTAAAGACCATATTTCTTAAAAAGACTCTCACTTTTTTTAAGCTTTTCTGGAGATGGAGATAGGTACTTCTCAAGCACTGGCCGCCCCTTTAATCCAAGATAGTAAGTTGTACATGACCCAAGATAATTTCCAAGAGTCGCCACCATAACAACAGTAAAAGGGTTGAACCCCTGATAAATGAGAGCTACTACCAGTGCTTCCGATCCGAAAGGCAAAATGGTAGAGGCCAGAAAGCTCAGAATAAAGAGGTTAAGATAACCGTAATTTACAAGAAAGGAACTCAAAAATTCAAGCATTGTGTTCATACCATCCAGGGAAGCTCGCATCTTATCGGAGTTGTTATCAGAAGTTTCTATTTTCTATTCACTCTTTTTATATTCCTGCCCACTATTGTATTTATATTATTTTATTCATGGATGAGGTCTGAGTAGAAAAAGCGCAGAATTCTGTAATTGAGGGTATCGTTTCCGAGATGTTTCTTAAAAATAAGATCCGATTATGTAAGATCCGATTATGTAAGATCCGATTATGTAAGATCCGATTATGTAAGATCTGATAAAGTGAGATCCGGTAAGGTCGATCAAGTGAAGTAAGATCTGATTATGCAATGTCAGATTAAGTCCCATTATGGGTACGAAATCCAGTTAAAACAAAGAAGAAAAAAGACATTGAGAACCGGAAAATCATAATTGAGATTTCCGGTCCTGCCAAATAAGGCATACTAAACAATACTCAGGTTTTATTACTTTAACCAGAAGTTTTGATTAGTTCCTTCTTTTCCGATTAATTCCTTTTTTTCCGGAGAAGTACGAAAGCAGTGGCCAGTATTCCCAGAGTTACTGTTCCGCTCAAGAAGGGAGCCTTTTTTGTCACCTCATAGCTTCCGTTCAAGTCTCCTATCGTAACGTTATATGTTCCAGCCTTTTCCCCAGTATGAGAGAATTCGACTACCTTGCTTTCTCCTGTATCCAGGCTTACATTCTGGGAATCAACGGATTCGTTGTTAACCAGAAGTTCCACTCTGGTTTCTCCTGCAATAGTTCCGGCATTTGTAACGTTTGTGCTGATGTTGACTGCATTTCCGGCTTCAACTGATGAAGGCTGTATCTTCAGGTTAGAGAATGTAAACTTTGCCATTTTTTCAGCTACTTCAATTACAGTTTTTCCTTCCTCATACCCTGTTTTTGTGGCATTCATCGTATAAGTTCCGGGGGCAGTCACCCAGTAGGATACCTTACCGTCTGTACCTGTCTGTTTGTCAATCTTCTTTCCACCGAAAAAGACATCCGCTCCGGCAACAGCCTTCTTTTCCACGGAATCCGTAACGGTTATGGTTATCTGATCTCCTTCGTTAATAGTTTCAGGAGAGACTGAAAGCAGAAGTTTGAGGACACCTTCTCCGACGACATCCGCAGACTTAGTTCCGGAGATGTATCCGGGCCTGTTTGCAGACACAGTGAATTTGCCTTCCTTTACAGGCGTGTATGTGAGATTTCCGCCGTCTCCAGTGGTCCCTATGCTCTCATTTCCTATAGAGACTTCAACGCCGCCGACTGATACATTTCTTGCCATAACCAGGATTTCTGCTTGCTTACCTACGACAAGGACATCGGGCATTGAGATCTCCAGTTGATCTCCTGTACTTGTCTCGATCTCAACAAAAGGATAGAAACGCAGGACTGAAGCATCAGCTACCTTGAATTTGATATTGCCCATCAGGTCAATATCATTACCCTTTGAAAGGGAGATCGAATCCTTATTTTTCATTGTGATCCCTGTGTTGGAAATCGTGCTTATTTCCATTTCCCCAAAAGAGTCACCCTGAGAGAGCTCTTGGTAATCGTCAGAGAGCTGGAAAATCCCCTCTACAAACACGGCGTCTGTTTCCCTTGAACTGAAGACAGTACTTACATGAACTGCAATCATCGGGACATCTTCAGCCCCGCCGATATTTGATTTGTAGATGTAGTCTCCATTCTGGGAAATTATTTCCGAATCCAGCTTCTTTCCATCCTTATAAAGTTCGAAAAGTATCTTTTCTCCGTTTACATCGACTTCTGCGGCTTTAAGAGAATAGCCATTCTCCAGAGCTAGAGAAGAACCTGTAAACATCGACTTTTTGTCATCATCATCAATAAGGACTTTTGAAAGAACGCTGTCCGAAAGCACACTTACACTTTTTGAGTTTCCAAAGGTGTTAGCCGGATAGCCTGCAAAATACTTCTCTGCCATAAAGCCGAGAACCTCATAGCTCCCCCATCCTTGATGTTCAAATTCTACAAGTTCGGGTTTTGTAGAATAGACAAGCATATCGTTGTCAATAGTTTTTCCATTTAGCTCTTTAATGGACAGGCTTTCAGTTGAGACGTTTTCATCCATACTGTAATAGAAACCCTCGAAGTTGAAAGGTGTCCAGGCAGTAGTATTAAACTTTTCATCGTAGACAGTGCCTCTTAACTCATAGATTCCTGGCTCGGAAGTCTCTACTATTGGGGCAAACCGAAGTTTATCTGCATCAGCTACAACAAAACCAAGTTTACCCATGATATCTATTGTGTCGCCCTTGCCAAGTGAGATAGAGTCGCTGTTTCTCATTTTAATGCCTGAGCTTGAAATGGAGCTTACTTCCATTTCTCCAAACTCGTCTCCATTCTCTATTTCAACGAATTTGTCCGAAATCTGGAAAATCCCCTTCACAAAAACAGCATTCGTCTCCGTACCGCTGAAGATCTCGGCAAGGTGGACTGCAATTATGGGCACATTTTCTACCTTTCCGATATCATTTTCATAGACATAGTCTTTATTGGATGACAGGAAAGCATCGTCTACTACTTTTCCGTCTTTTTCAAGCTGCACCCAGACTTTATCCCCATTAACATCTACTTCAACAATATTCAGGGAATAACCTTCTTCAAGGATCAGGGAAGAACCTGTGTACAGAGATTTTTTGTCGTCACTGTCAATCAGTACCTTTGAAAGCTGTCCTTCAGAAATAACGCTGATATCGTTATTTGCAAAGCTGGAGTTTGCTGTGTACCCTGCAAAGTAACGTTCTGCCATAAACCCTATAACCTGATACGAACCCCAATCTTTGTGCTCAAAATCGGTTTTTATGGGCTTTGTTTCGTACTGAAGATTTTTCTCCCCAATGGTCCTGCTTCCAGCAGTCAGCTGAACTGTCAGATTTTCGGAACCCTCTCCTGTATCCAGGTCATAATAGAATCCCGAATAAGTCTGAGGAGTCCATGTATAATTGAGGCTCTGGCTTGTATTTTCATCCCAGATGCGGTTGCCTGTTGAAGCTGAAGCCTGTGCGGCCGCAGTTTCGCACAGAAGCCCCAATATCAGAAATAAACATAGTAATTTCATATACTTTTTAATCCCCAAATTGAACCTCCTATATATTTTATGTAACAGAGGTCCATCCTTCAGGTTCCCGGAAAGAAAAAAATAGAAACAAAAATAGTTTCCTGAACATCCCGGAATATATCCTGAATCCGGATACCCTCTTTACTTCTAATTATAATAAAGATCTTCAACTATATGCATTTTCTGATAACCTGAACATCAAATAAAAATTTGTGGGGTAATTCCAGCAATTAAATTATAAAAAGAGGTAAAAATGAATTGTTTCCGAGATAAAATAAGTAAAAGAAGGTTGAAAGAAGAATAAAAGAAAGAGATAAATAGGGATAAAGAAGGAAAAAGAAACCGAAAATAATCTAATAATTGAGATTGCTTATGAATAAGTTCTCATGAATAAGTTCTCATGAATAAGTTCTCATGAATAAGTGTGCATTAGAACTTATGCATAAGTTCTAATAAATAAGTGTTCATGGATAAGTTCTCATTGATAAGTTCTCATTGATAAGTTCTCATTGCTTAAGTTCTCATTGATTAAGTTCTCATAGATAAGTGCTCATGAATAACGCTTATTTGTTAACTTATTTGTTGAGCATTTTTTTGTAAAGCACAAACCAGGGGTTGTCCAGAAAGCCGATTATATTCTTACTGATAAGCTGGCCTATTATCAGAGGAACAACAGGCATTACTCCATAAAAGGCTATAAAGACAAATATAAGGGAGTCAAGGGTAAGGTTGACGATATCACTTGCACTTGAGCGAAGCCATATATAGGGATTTACCATGGTATCGTGCTTGAAGTTTCTTTCCTTTTCTGAAAAACGCTTTTTAAGAGATGCGAAAATCCATGCATCAAGGTTGGAGCAGACCAGAAAAGAAACCCAGCTTGCGAGGGTAATTCTTATGCTCAGCCCGAAAAGGCTCTTCCAGGCATCTTCGAGTTCAAAGAAAGGCGCAGGGCTGAGGCTGCTGACCATGCCTATGAAAAGTACGAAGAGCACCTGAGTAGCAAAGGCTATGAGGATGGACAAATGCGTTCTCTGCTCGCCATAGACCTCATTGATCATGTCTACGACCTGAGCAATAAATGGATAGATGAAAACTGCAGCCGGTGCAAAGAAGGAATAAAAACCAAGGTCAAAAACAATAATACGGGTAGCCAGAACCTGTGAAGCTATAAGATAAACTACATAGAAAGCCGTAAGCACGGTAAAGCCGTTTTCGGGCATTTTTTTGATAACATATACAGATACATAGGTAGCAATTGTCAGGGTGACAATCCAATACAGCCAGACAAACATTTTTTATCACAACCGTTTTTATGTAAACGTGAGTATACACTCAAGACCAGATAAACTGAAATCTGTAGATCAGGTGAACTGAACCTGTGGAGATTTAAGATTGAGAGCTGTAAATCAAAATTCATTTTATTTAAATTGTAGAGAAATCTTTGATTACAACTCTTCGGAAAATACTCTGAGATACTGAAGTTGTTTCAGGACCAACTTGAATCCTAAATTAATTTCAGTGAACTCCTAATTCAAAAGAGTCTCTTTTCTCTCAAGAACTCATCTGAAGATCCACAAATTATAAGTTTAAAGAGACAATTTCTGATGTCTATAATCAAGAATTACCATAATCAAGAATTTCCTTAATAAGAATTTTCTTAATAAGAATTTTCTTAATAAGAATTCCTTCAATTAAAATTCCTTCAATTAAAATTCCTTCAATTAAAATTCCTTCAATTAAAATTCCTTCAATTAAAATTCCTTCAATTAAAATTCCTTTAATTAAAATTCCTTCAATTAAAATTCCTTTAATCCAAATTCCCTTAATTAAAATTCCTTCAATTAAAATTCCTTTAATCCAAATTCCCTTAATTAAGAATTTCCGTAATTAAAATTTTCATAATCAAAATCTACCCTGGAGATTAAAAACAATATGTGGAGCCGTCCTTGCCATGGAAACGTACACAGGTATTCCCGATGAGTTGAGGCTTGCGGTGCTTGAAAGAATAAAGCCCGATGAAGCTGAAAGAACAAAACTCCTTGAAATTCAGAACGAGCTGGCAGGAGAGGTAAGAGCAGGAGCAGAGAAACTCGGCGTTTCAGGCATACTTGTAAAAATGGTAGGTTCTGCTGCCAGAGGCACCTGGCTTTCAGGCACTCACGATATTGATGTCTTTATAAGCTTCCCTGAGGAGACATCTAGAATGGATCTGGAAGTCCAGGGCATGGCAATTGCCAGGGAAGTGGCAAAACATGCTGAATATGCCGAAGACCGCCATGCTGAACACCCCTACCTGAATGTCGTATTTAAAGGCTTTGACGTGGATCTTGTTCCCTGTTTCAGGGTCGCTTCAGCTTGTTGTATCAAATCTGCAGTGGACAGGACTCCTTTTCATAATGATTTTGTCAAAGCCCGCATAAACGGATGCGAAGACGATGTCCTTCTTCTAAAGCAGTTTATGCGCGGAAGCGGAGTCTACGGCTCAGAACTGAGGACACAGGGCTTTTCAGGCTACCTGACAGAACTCCTGATAATTCACTACGGTTCCTTTGAAGATGCAGTCCTTGCAGCATGTTCCTGGAAGCCGGGAGAGAAAATAGATGTAATGCAGCATGGGGAAATAAAACATGAAGAACCCCTTATTATGGTAGACCCAACAGACCCTCGAAGGAACGTTGCAGCAGCCCTTTCCCTCGACAAATTCTGTATGTTTATTGATTCCTGTCGGGAATTTCTTAAAGGCCCGGAAATCAGATTCTTTTTCCCTCCCCTTCTTCTGCCTCTTGAAGATAGTGAAATCCTCGAGCGCCTGGAAAGTCGAAAAAGCACACAGCTTGCAATTATCTTCAAGACCCCTGATGTGGTCGAAGACGTGCTTTACCCTCAGCTTTATAAAATGGAGCAGTCAACAGCTGCCCTTTTGAAAGAATATGATTTTTCAATCCTAAAAACCGGTGTCTGGTCTGGAAAAGACGAAACCGTAATTCTGCTCGAACTTATCTCGGGCACCCTTCCCAGAGTCAAAAAACATATTGGTCCTCCTGTCTGGGTCAAAATGCATGCCGAAAAGTTCAAGGAAAAATACGAAGGCGCAGAAAACGTTTTCCGCGGCTATATCGAAAACGGAAAATACGTCTTTGAAATCCTGCGCAAATACCCGCTGGCAAAAGGCCTTCTCGAGAATCAGCTCATGCACTGCTCCGTTGGAAAACACGTCTGCCATAGCGTTAATGAGAGCTTTGAGATTCTCGAAAATGCTGAAATCTGCAGGCTAAAGGATTCTGACTTCCGGATTTTTTTGAGAAAATGGGTATAATAAAATTTTCTATAAGATCTTGTGAAAATATCAAAGGAAATCCTAAAATACAAATTAGTAAAGAGGGACAAACCCTTCAACTCTTTTCTGATAAAAGAGGTATTGCTGAGCATATCCGCAGTAGTGACCAAAATACTCCCGTCCCCAGTCTCCCATTCTGCTCATGTTCGTGCTGGTTTCAAAGAAGCTGTCGTCGATGTGGTAGTGCTGGATAATCTGCCTGATGTGGGTATCTACGGGGAAGGCTTCCATTTTCTCGAAGGCGAAGAGAAGGATGCAGTCAGCTACTTTTTCTCCGATTCCGCGAAGCCTCATCAGGCGTTCTCTGGCGTACCTGTACTCCAGACGAAAAAGGATATTCAGATCCGTTTCGCCTGAAGCCACTTCTCTAGCTGCCTCTTTTATGCGTTCGGTCCGAAAGCCGAGCTTGCATTTCTCAAGCATGGAAAGGTCGGCATTTGCAAGGGTTTCTGGGTCCGGAAAACTGAAATAGCCTTCTTCGATTTCCTGCCCGAAAATCTGGCTGAGCAGATAGATCCTCTTTTGAATTGTAGGGATGCTTGAAGCAGTGGCAAGCATATAAGAAATCAGGCATTCCCAGGGTTCCTGTCTTATCAGGCGCATGCCTCTGTATTTGTTGATCGCCCTGTCCATCAGAAGGTCCTTGTTTATGCTTTCATAGATTGAAGGCAGGTTGTCATCAAGACGGAAGTAACGGGAGAAAAATTCGGGAGGAAGTTTGGAATCGACAAGCAGTTCTCCCCTGTCTTCCTCCTGAGACAGCCTGAGAACCTGGTCTCCGACGACGCCAGTCCACCAGTCTCCTTCTTTTTTCCACCGGAAAACCTGCCCGCAGTCTAGCGTATAATCAAGGTTAAAGATTACGGGCTTAAGCCTGTACATCCAGCTCCAGCTCCCTTAGAAAAGTTCCGGCGGTCAATGTATCTCCAAGGCCGACCGTGGTCAGTGGAGATTTGGAAAGCAGAGTAGGGAGGATGCAGAGAATATACCCTTCTCTGAAAGCATATGCTCCATGCCCGAACACCTTCCCATTGAAGGCTTTAAGGAAAAGTTCCAGTTGCGTTCTTCCTAATGTGCTCTCCTGAAGTTTCGAGGCTTCCTCTTCTGCAAATTTCCTTCCTTCAAGCCGGCCTGAAGCCGCATATGCTCCTGCACAGCTGACTCCAAATTCCATAGCTTCAAGCTTTTTTTCGGCAATCTCTCGCAGAATGGAATCATCGAAATTTGAATCCGGTTTATATATGGTCATCACAAATTCTCTTGTGTGAATAAGAAGTTTTTTGAGCCCATTCCTCAAAGCCAGCCTGCATGCCGCATTTCCTACCGCGTCTGCCTCCATACGCAGAAGGCCTTCTGTGGGAATTCCGTGTAAATGATGAAGCATTGCAAGTTCGTCTTCGTTCATTCCAATGCTATAGGAAATAGCTGCAAAATCCTCGAAGACCGAGTTTGCAATCTTTCTGCTTGCAAAGTGTCCGAACTCCAGATGAATTCTAAGCTTGTCATTTTTGACCTTCCAGCTCCTGAGCTGGGAGAGGGCATTTTCAAGAATCGTTTTGTAACTGCTGCCGTCGGAATAGTTTTCAAGCAGGAGATGGAAACCCGATATAAGCACACCGTCAATTTCGCAGGCATGTTGAAGGGCATATTCTTCAAAAGCGGGGTTAACAAAAAGTTTGAAATTTAAGTGGTCACAGGTTGCTATGAAGCGGTTTTCCCTCGGAGCCCTTATCTCTGTTCCGTACAGGGAAAAAGTATCTCCTTCGGAAAAATCAAAAACGAAATGTACGGGGTCCTGGCTGCTGGAGGCAACGTCCTTGACTATATGAGAATCTGGAATATAAATTGCCTTCTTTGAAAATAAAGAAAGTTGAGTTTTTGAGGGAACAGCGACATTCGGAATTACGCGAGTAGCTCCTAGCTGGGAAAGGGCATTTGCCATTATTCCTGCATTTCCTCCCATTCTCACAAGGGATTTTTCAAAGTAGTGGTTCTTAAGAAACTCAAAAACAGACTTATCAAAAACAAGCCATTCGGCTCCGCATCCGTTTTTCATACAATAGGCAAGCCCTGCCGCAAAATCTGATTCGGACAATATTTTTCCAGGGGGGTTTTTTGTTTTTTCGAGGATCTCAGTCCTGTCAAAAGATTCCAGCAGTTCTGAGACTTCGGCTCCGCTGATCCTGTATACAGAGTCTATATTGACATTGTATCCGCAAAGTATTTTCATCTAAACCAGTTCCTTTTTCATTTTACGGGATGGGCAACCTTTAGATTTTATAAATAAATAAATAAATAAATAAATAAATAAATAAATAAATAAATAAATAAATAAATAAATAAATAAATAGTTACTCCCTTTCCTGTTTTTGTTTCATTCTCGCAATCATGGCGGCAAAAGCTCCTGCAGATATTGCATCCCCTATTCCTACTGTAGCCTTTGGCTTCTCAACAACTTTGGAAGGGATGATGACTGCATCATGGTCTGCTCCGTAGATGTAGCCGTATTCAAACTCATCCGGGGTACAGAGATTTCTTCCTGTGCAGTAAAGCTTGAAATTCTCAAGGTCTTCAATTCCTTTCCCTGAAATAGGTACTTTGAGTCCGGCTTCTACCTCTCCTAAGTTCTCGATTTCTCCACTGACGGCCTTGGCAGCTGCCAGGGTTGAGGAAAAGAGCAGAGAATCCCTGTGTTCTTTGAGCGTAAGAGGATGGCCTTTTGCGAGGATACAGATATAGAAACCAAGAGAATGAACATGGACTCTTTCGAGCGACAGGTCTTTCAAAAGCTGGACAGCCCCCTGGTAAAGAGATGTTATCCCATTTTCTTCTTTTCGGATTACGGAATAAGAGAGTTCTTCATGCCCCAGCACATTCAGGGCATTTGCAACTTCTACGGTATCAAGGCCAAGGGAGTGGACGTGTTTGGCAACAATTTCTGTCAGGATAGCTTTTCTTATAATCCTGTCCTGGATGGAGGTAAGTTCTACATGGATGCGGAGTTCAGGGTTCAGGGCCTTGAGTTTTTCAATAACCTTCACAGATTTTTCAACGTAGTCCTTATATGTGGACCCGTCTTCATACTCCTCTTTTATCATCTGGTATCCTGAAAGCATTGCCCCGTCAATCGGAAAAATGGTGTCAAGATGTTCGTATACTTCCCTGTCCATGTCCAGGCGGATCCATTTAGGGCGGGAAGATATAATCAGGCGGTTATCTCTTGGAACCTTGAAATTGCTTCCATTGCAGGATACTTCAAGGTCTTTTGAGTATTCAAGGATCCAGTTGACTTTTGACTCGATTCCGGGTTTGAAGGCTTCAGTCGGGTGTTTCAGGATTACTTTTCCGTCTTCTATTTTCGGATGCAGGAGATTGTCGGCAGCTACAAAGTATTCTGCCTGCTCTTCAGAAAGCCAGGGGACATATGCCACCACTTTTTTCAGTTCCAGCCTGGAAAGAAGATTGGAAATGATCCCTGCCTGGCCGCCCATCCGTGCATAATCAAAACCAAGGTGTTCTTTTAGCCATTCATGGGTATCAGAGGTATGGGCAGGGATTTCGGCGGCTTTTCCTTCGCGCATGGAAATTAGCAGACGGGCCATGAAATCCAGAGGTTCGTTTATTTCTCTGGGATATGTTTCAACTCTTTCCTGAATTTCGGCCTCTTTAAAAAATCCGATAAGCCTGGAAAGGTCTTCTTCGCTAAGGTGTTTAATAGCGTCGATGTTACTGTTATAAGCTACAAACATTCCGTCCAGATAAGGAAGGGCTTCCTTCACATTGTGAAAAGCTTCTGTGTGACGCTGTTCCCATTCTTGTATGTCCATTCAATAAACCCCCTGGATATGCAGGTCTGAATCAAAAAACAACGAGCCGGAAGTAGGGGAGATCCGGATTTGTATATTTTCCGACATCATTTTTTTTATCCGGAGCAAACTTGCTTATGTTTCCTCTATTTTCCATTCATTCTTATTTTATTTAGCTTTGTGCAGATGGGAATCTGAAATCAATCCAGATTGTAATTTTAAATAATGTAAGCAACTGTAAATTTAAAGACTATATATCAGTTAGATGCGAACCTCATATTTTACAGTGGATGAGATTCTCAGAGTAAAAAGGTAGAACCGAGTAAGTCGTATACTCGGTATTTTAAGTCGTATACTCGGCATTGATCTTTACATAGTCATAAGTCAGGTCGCAGCCCCAGGCCGTTGCATGTTCTTTTCCCATATCAAGGTCAAGGGTAATGATGATTTCATCATTTGCCATTATCTTCTTCAAAAGTGCAAGGTCAGAAGCCCTGGAGATCTCACCTGATTTTACAAGTTCAACCTCTTCTCCTCCTCCTGAAAACGAAAGAGTAAGCCTTTCCTGCTCAAGCTCGGCTCCTGAGTATCCTGCAGCAGCTACAACTCTGCCCCAGTTCGGGTCCTTTCCGAAAATTGCGGACTTGACCAGAGGAGAACGTACAATTGCTTTTGCAGCAAGCCTGGCATCATGATATGTTTTTGCGCCCACGACCCTGGCTTCGATAAGTTTCGTAGCTCCTTCCCCATCCCTTGCCATTTTTTTCGCAAGGTCCTTAAGAACGTAAGTTAGCCCTTCCTCAAAATCATCCAGGCAGTCCATGCAGGGCTTGATTCCGGACTTGCAGGTGGAGGTTAAAAGCACCATATCGTTAGTACTCGTGTCTCCGTCCACAACAACCATGTTGAACGTTTTATCCACGGCTATTCTGAGAGCTGCTTCAAGGACATCTGCAGGCACTTTTGCATCAGTGTAAGCAAAACACAGCATAGTTCCCATATTGGGCTCAATCATTCCCGAACCTTTGGCAATTGCACCTATCCTGATCCCGCAGTCAAGCTCAACAGCTGCCTCTTTTAAGGCTTTGTCAGTGGTCATGATCGCTTTTGCGGCTGCCTGGCTGCATTCAGGGGAACTTCCCAGTCCTTCAAGGACTTCGGGAAGGTGATTCCTTATCCAGGAGACGTCAAGCCTTCTGCCAATTACGCCTGTTGAGGCAACGGCAACAGTGTCGGCATCAAGGTCAAGCTTTTCGGCAAGCATCGATGCCATTTCTATAGCGTCCAGAAAGCCGTCATCACCTGTAAAGGCATTGGCGTTGCCGCTATTTGCAATAACAGCCGAAAGCCGATGCTCGGTATCGATCACTTCTTTGCTCAGAGTAACCGGAGCTGCAATCACCTTATTCTTTGTAAAGACGCCTGCTGCAGGGCCTTCCGCGAGAATTACCGCAATTCCCATTTTTCCGGGCTTGATCCCGTTTGCAGATACGCCCCTTACCGCACAGATTCCACCTTCTATTTGCTTCATGAAAGATTCTCCTTTTCCTTCAGAGCTTTGCAATACCCTGGATGATATCACCGCGAGTAACAATTCCTACCACACGGTCGTCTTCAGTAACAGGGAGCCTGTTTATCTTGTGCCTGATCATATGTTCCGAAGCTTCTTCTACGGATGCCTCAGAAGAGATCGTGTGGACTTCTCTGGTCATTATATCTTCTACCTTTGTAGATCCCACATCAGACAGCATCTTTTTTGTGTCTTCCCAGCCCAGAAGTTCCCTGATAGGGACCTCTATAACCTCAAAGGGACTTGGGAGCCAGAGCTCTCCTTTTTCTGGAAGGATCAGCAGTTTCAGCAGGTCGGCTTCACTTATTATTCCTACAAGCTCTTCACCGTCAAGGACAGGAGCTCCACTTATACTGTTTTCTTTCAGGATTTTTGCAGCTTCCCGGACCGTATAGTCAGGCTTGCAGAAAACAAGCTTAGAGTTCATGACATCTTTTACCTTCATCTTTTACCCCTTGAGATAAATTCTATTCTTTACTTTAATCCGTTCCCAGTTATATTTTCTCGCCTGCCTTTTCAGCCTGCAAGCTTATTCTCTGAATAATATCAAAAAAATAAGGAGTCAGGGGATGAGTTCCTGAAAACCGTAAGCATAAGGATTTTTGATAATTTTTCCCAAAACAGGGGTATATGCTTGTTTTTTCAGATTTATCAATAACTCACCCCATGATAAGATAATGGGGGTTGTAGATTTTCATCCGGGCTTAGGGAGCTGCCGCAGGCAGCCAGAGCCCGAGCTTTTCATCCAGCCCGAACATGAGGTTCATGTTCTGGATTGCCTGTCCTGATGCGCCTTTGACAAGATTATCGATTGCTGAGAGCACTACAACCCTGTTATTTTCCTTATCTGCTTCAAAGCCTATGTCGCAGAAATTAGTTCCCCTGACAGCTGTAAGGGTAGGAATTCCTGAAGGGAACCTGATAAATGGTCTTTCCCTGTAAAAGTCTTCATAAATAGTCTTTAAGTCATCGTTAGAAAGAGTCTCTTTTGTAAAGAGATGAGCAGTTGTAAAAATCCCTCTTATTGAAGGAATTACATGCGGAGTGAAATTGATGTTTCGGAGCTTCTGGTCAAGCCTGTTCAGCTCCTGGAAGATTTCAGCTCGGTGCCTGTGAGCTGTGAGCTTATACGCAGTGATGTTTTCAGCAAGGTTTGGATAGTGTGAGGTCTGTGTGGGTGCAATTCCAGCCCCTGAGATCCCTGACTTGGAGTCAAAGACTGCAATATCGATAAGTCCCGCTGCCGCAAGTGGAGCTGCTGCAAGGATCGTACCTGTGGGGAAACATCCGGGATTAGCTACAAAGTCTTCTTCTGCAGCTTCAGGGTGAAGCTCTACAAGCCCGTAAACAGCTTTTCTTGGGTCTTTGTGTGGCGTCTCATAGACTTCTTCGAATAAGGAGGTTTCAAGCCTGTAGTCTGCGCTAAGGTCAATAACCTTTGTGCCCCCATCAAGCAGCTCGGGAACATAGTCCATAGCAGATCCGTGGGGTACTGCCACAAAAACCACGTCACAGCGATCTTTGATTTCTCCGGCTTCGGGGTTTTCATACTTGAGGTCCAGAAAACTTTCAAGATGCTTGTGGGTGCTTGTTACGGGTTTTCCTGTCAGACTTCGGGAAGTTGCAAGCTCCAGCTTAACATTGGGGTGGTTCACGAGCAAGCGCAGGAGTTCTCCTCCTGTATATCCTGAAGCTCCTATTATTCCAGCCTTGATCATAAGTATTCACTGCCTGTGTAATATCAATACAATATAATTAAACTTGTTATCTGAAAAACTAAATGAAAAACTTTGTCCAGCCGTTGGTCCATTATTGTGGGTCTTGACTGTGACCATGTCCGGAAATAAATTCCGATCCTGTGGCCCTTTGTTTTTGCCTTAAGTTCACGTTTTTCAATAAGAATTAAATTTTTATAATCAATAAATTTTATGAAGACCTTATATTAAGACCAGGATCCTTTACAGGTAGCCTGCTTTCATAAGAATCGGGAGTTTACTTCTCCCTTTTTCAATGTACTCAGTTAAGAGTTATTTGAATAATATAAACACTTAAAATGTAATCACTTAGAATGTAATCACTTAGAATGTAATCACTTAGAATGTAATCACTTAGAATGTGATCACTTAGAATGTCTCATTAATCATGGCTACCCCCGTTTTATCTATAAATTGAACAATTTAATCCCTTTTGTCCGAAATTCTCTCCATTTAAAAATCATAAGTTTAATTTTAAGACAGTTAAACTTAAATTTTTAAATATATAAGTGTATTCCATATTGGCCTATTAAGGCTTATATCACTGGAAAAAGTTGAGTTCACAGGTAAACTATTTGAGCTTTAAAAACTCTTTAACTGTAGGAAAATTTTATTACACATGACTTCTGAAGTGACAGGAAGAAAAAACATGAACAAAAAAAAGATGATTTATCTTGCAGGCCCCCTTTTCACTCATGCGGAACTCGAATTCAATCGTAGACTGAAGGATATGTTTCTCAAGAAAGGCTTTTCCGTTTTTTTGCCCCAGGAAGATGCAGAGGATGCCGCTTCTGAGCGTGAAAGGCAGAATCAGGAGTGCATTTTCCAAAAATGTGTGGAAGGCGTGGACAGTTCGGATATTGTAGTTGCAGTCCTTGACGGCGTGGACGTAGACTCAGGAACTGCCTGGGAGATCGGCTATGCCTATGCCAGAGGAAAACCTGTTATAGGGCTTCGTACCGATTTCAGGGCTTTCTCGGACGGGATTGTAAATCTGATGGTGGAGATGGCTATAGTTGCCCTTGCCAGAAATGAAGAAGAACTGCTCAAAATAATGGAAAAATATCAGTGACTTCTGGCCTATATTTAGCCACATACAGCTTATTCTTTATAGATAAGGTTATAATTTTATTTCGAGTTATTTGGTATGTTAACTGAGTTATAAAAATAACCTTTATATTTATAAATATTTTAAAACTCCTTTTTTTAATTGAATGTATTATTATATCTCAATTGAGATATGTCAATTGGTATATCCAATTACAGCAGCCATAATCTATAACGATTATTAAGTAAAAAAATATTGATATGGAATGCCAGACATAATAACTAGTGGAGGTTAAAAAAATGACCTTTGCAAAAGGATATAATTTCACAAAAGTGAAAACTTCACACGGGCCTGACATGTACGTATCCAGATATGGGAAACTGGTAAGAGTCGTACCATGCAGTCCACATGTGGAGTTCTCTGAAAGATATGCCAATGACTTGATCCGCCAGATCGAAGCCATGGAATAAAATTTTAAAAATTTTTCCGACTTTTTCTTTTTGATTCGGACAAATTTTCATAAAGGCCTTTTTCAGACCGAAACTTTCTCGGTCCAACCTTTTTTAAACTTTTTTCTTTCTATATATACTTTCCTTTTTTCTGAGTTTTTTCATCTATAGTCTTCATGAACTTATACTTTCAGGTTCATCCAGCTGTAACATTCTATTTATGGGAATATACTTTTAACTTTACATCCTTAAAGAACCTTAATAAACAAGAGGACCCTTCAAAAATAAAAGATCCTCAAAAACAGGAAACTGATAAATTGATTCGAGATTACAGGATTCGAAATTACAGGGAAACAGATCTTGATGAGATGGTAAGGATCTGGTACGAAGCCTCAGTTATTGCTCATTCCTTCATTCCATCTTCTTTTTGGGCCTCGCAAAAAAGTGCAATGAAGGAAAAATACCTTCCATTTGCCGAAAATTTTGTTTTTGAAGCAGATGGACAGGTTACAGGATTCATTTCCATTGTTAGGAGAAAAGTCTGCGCTCTTTTCGTAGCGCCGGAAATGCAGGGCAAAGGAATAGGCAGGGCACTTCTGGAACACGCAAAAAACCTGAACAGAAAGCTCTCGCTCAAAGTATATAGAGAGAATGAAAATGCTTTTCGCTTTTACAGTAAATACGGTTTTGTGGTATTGGGGGAAGAGGTCGATAAGCTTACGAGCTGCGTACAGATCCTGATGGAATGGGGATGAACAATTGATGATAAAAAATTTTTTATTGCGGGAAATTCTCTTTATCAATGCCCTAAGCATGGGAGTTTTGAAGGGGCCGCACTTACCGTCAACTCATAGATGAAGAAGTCCAGAGGATTGCCGACACTTATCATCCTGGCGCGGGGAAACAGTAGATAGGGGAAAATACGAAGATAGCACTTGTTTCTGTAAAGTCGCCACCTTTGACTAAATTCAAAAGCATGATTATATCTTCACACGAGGACGCTATATAGGCTTTGAAGAAGCAGAAGAAGGGGATGAGGAATTTGAGGACAAATGGGGAGGCAGACTGCTGAACTTTCGTGGCAGTTTAAAATGTAAAGAGCTGGAGAAGAAAATTAAAGAGAATCTGTACGGTCCTGGGCATGAGAGTTGAAACAAAGGAGTTTTAATTTCTCCAGCAAGAACCTGAAAACAGTGCTTCGATTCCAAAGTAAATTCCTTATTTAGTGGGAAAACCCATGATCATTGGACAGATTAATGAATCAGGTTTTATGAATCTCCTTAGGAATCACATTACTCGGGAGAAAACTGGGAAAAAAATAACTGCTTGATTTAAGAAAATCCTGAAATTACAACGAATGAGCTCACAGAAAAATTGAATCTCTTGGCTAAAGGCGTTGAATGCCAGATTAATAATTTGAAGGAACAAGGTTTTCTCAAAAAATCTGATAAAAAAAGCTTAGGCGCCTTCAGAATACAATGATTATTTTAAGGAAAGTAAAGAATAGAACGGATAGAGGAAGATTCAGAATAAAAGAGAGAAGGAGAGTGCAACAATGAATCCTGAAACTGGGGATAGATTTACTGAAGAGGGAGATGACTCACTTTTCCGGTATTTTGAGCCTGATACTCCGGAAGTAATGAAAATTAAAAGCCTGCAAGGAAAAGAGTATGAATACAGTGATTATCTGGGAACAATTGAATATACGATTGCCAGGTATTTTTATGAGGATGACAGAGAAATAAAGGATAAAGATGCGGTATCAGCGTTAAAGAATATCATAAAAAACTGCGACAAAAAAATCTCTTTTTTTAAGCATGACCTTGAAACAGACATTATCGAAACCCTGATAGAACTTCTTGAAGGAGAGCCAATAACCCATCACGAGTTCAAGCTGGCAATTGACTACGTTTTAGAGGTGATCGAAAACAGGGCATGGATGGAAGATGAACAGGCGTACGTAAAGTGGGCAGCTTACATTATGGGGCTTTTCACGGAAGAAGAAAGTGAAGAGTATGAAAGGAGCGTAAAAAAGCTTGCCTCCAAACTGGGCCTGTCAAGTAAACACGCAGATCTCATGCTCTTGAAAGGGGATGAAGAAGATTATTTTGAATTTGTAGAGAATTACGGGGGGGAATATGAAGGGGGAAATGAAGGGGAAGAGCTGACTGAAGAAGAGCTGATAGACGAAATGGAAATCAAATTCCTTTCTCTTACAGATGCCGAAAAATTTGATTTCCTGCTGGAAAACGGCCCGGATTTTTATGAACTGGTGGGCCTTTATATCTCAGAGTTATCAGAAAAAGGTGAATTTGAAAAGATCCAGGACCTTTATAGAAAGCTTATTGAAAAACATGATGATTTTATCTACCTGTATGCTTTCATGGGAGGAGCCTACATCGAGATAGACCCCGATCTTGCAAAATCCTATTTTGAAAAGGCCCTGAAAAGTCTGGATAAACTCGATGACCTTTCGGATCCCATGAAAGAAGTGTTAAGAGCCAATCTCCTTGACCTCATCCATAAAATAAACTGATAGCTTCCAGGCAGAAAAAAGAGAAAGAGGGCCGGAAAAAGCAGATTTAGCGAATCAAAAACATGGTAGCCGTAATAGTTGTCTTTAATGCGTCCTGTATGTTCGAAGAGCTGCTTTTTCCGTTAAACAATAAGAGACAAATATGTAGATAAATAGTCAGTTTGCTCTAAATCAGGTGCAAAATTCCTCCATAAATCCTAACTCTTTGATTTAAATTTCAGTAATAGCCATGAGTTTTTGAAAACCGTAAGCATAAGAATATCTCTATATTTTTTCAAAATAAGGGGGTGTACTCACTTTTTTGGAATCGATCAATAACTCATAGACAGGGCCCTTAATTGATCAAATAAAAAAGGAAGCAGATATGGAAGAAGATGAATTCATTTTCCCTGCGGGTGTAAAGTTTCAGATTTTGATTGAAAGGCTCCGTTTATCCTTTATTCCTAAATTTGATTTGGGCTCAGCCTCTACAGTCAACTTTCTTAGACGCCCCTTTGTGAATTCATCTTGTTTTAATACAACATGGGCAGTCTAAATATCCTCAAATCATTCCAAAAACTAAGAAAACTCTGAGGATTGATTGAACAAAAATGAAACTTTTTTATAAGATCACACTGTTAAATAATTATGTATCTGTATAAATGATTTTACAGAGGTTCATAACTTGGTAACGAGGGAAATGAAAGAACCAGAAAAAAATTTCGATAAGGCGATAGAATTTGCTGAGAAAAAGAAAGAGGAATCATTAAAGACAGCAACCAGTCAGATTGAAAAAGAGTACTTGACAAAAGCGTTCGACAAGGAGATACAAGAACTTAAAGAGAGAAAGAAAAACTTAGTAGATAATCGGGAATTGGCAGAAAAGAAAAAAAATGAAGGAATGGAGAAACGAAAACAAAAGAAAGGAAAAATTTAAAGGAAGAAACTTAAATTAGACTCTCATTTTAAACTTATATAAAAGCCATTTTTAGTGAGTTGCAGTGATAATCTTTTGCTCTTCTCCCTTTATCCAGCCTTTTCTAAGCTTTTATTTATTATGATAATATCCTTATGGAAGGGCCAATCGAGCAGTAATAGTTATAAGTTTCAGTTATAAGTTTCAATTATAAGTTTCAATTATAAGTTTCAGTTATAAGTTTCAGTTATAAGTTTCAGTTATAAGTTTCAGTTATAAGTTTCAATTATAAGTGCCTGCTTTTGTGAATTTAGAGATTTTTTATTATTTTCTGGTTTTTTGAAGATGGTAGTCAACTGCCAGTGGAATCAACCCCAAATTATTTATTTGTCTGCTCCGGTTGATTCAATAAATTTTTCTAAAAGGTGGACTGCACCGCTGATAGGAAAAATATATTTTATAAGCTATGCCACATTTTACTTCCAGCTTTTTTTTCAACATGAGTATAATTAGTTAATAAGTTCACTACAGTTAAGATTGCTTCTTATTTGTTTTTATATGTTGCCTTTTAAATAAATGTAGTAGTCAAATGGGGGAAGATGAGGGCCTTTCGCAATGGAATCATTCAAGGTTTTGAGTGTGGCAGGTAAAGATGTGGATGGAGAAAAAAGCGTAAAAGATGCACTTGAAGATTTCAAGGCCGTCGAGAATCCTATTCAGAGCTTCCTATTGCTTCTCCTGCCGTGGCTTATCCTCCTTTTCTTAATTTTCTTTATTCTTTTTAAATTTGAGGCCTTTAAAATAGAATGGACTGTAGCCGGGGTGTTGATGTACATTTCAGGAATGCTGGCGGCAGCTTTTAGTCTCTTTGCTTTTCAAGTACTCATGAAAATGATACCCGAAACTTTCGGGAAAATCTGGTGCCGAAATATCCTCTTGGAATCTCCCTTTTCGTATCCACTTCAAATTATTGCTGTTGGAAAGGATTCTGAGGTTGCAGCTCTGGAAATCAGACAAACTGAAGCAAGATTCCTCCAATTTATACAAAAACTGCAAAAAAAGCTAAATAGTCCCTATCAGTGGGTCATGGGTTTATTCTTTACCCTGATGGTGTACACATGGGATTGGGTCTATAAATTCGAGTTCTTAATTGCCTTAATCATCGGGCTTATGGCATGGAGAGCTGTTATCGCCTCCATCTATGTCTGGAAACTGGGGACGGAATTCCACCTTGAACCTCTCCTTGGTCATGCAGACAGATCTGGTGGGCTCTCGCCTCTGGGCAATCTCTGCTTATGGAATGCTTTTATAATTACTATACCGGAAATTCATTTGGGGGGCTGGATCCTCCTTAGCTTTTTTGCAGAGAAAGACAGCTCTTTCTTCGAAATATCAAGAGCCTATGCTCCCCTTTACTTATTATTGCTCTTCATGTTTATGGTTTTTGCACTTGTAACTTTCTTTCTTCCTCTATGGACAGTGCACAGGGTAATGTTGGAATGGAGCAACCGGAAACTGGCACAACTAGATCAGCTGGAACACTGCATTCACCATCTGGAATCCAGGCTACTTAATGAGGCGGAAAAGCTGGACCAGAAAGAATTTGAACGCATACAAAAAGAGGTAGAGATGATGCAACAGATTTACGAGCGGAACAAGAATCTTCCAGTATGGCCCTTCAACATGGCAATTAAGCTGAAGCTCTTAGTTTCACAGATCATACCTTACATGGGCTTTATCTCCCAGGTGGTCTCATTGATTAAAAAGATCTCTGGTTGACGATTTTATCCTAATGTTTTATTCGATAACTTAATCTTTCCTTTTTTGAACCTCTCCTTTTTCAGGGTCAATTGACCTTCTAACCATTGAACATAAATCAAGTTAAAGGTTCATAAAAATATACAATTTTTCAGGTGTTACTGGCTTTTTTAGATTTTCTGGTTCATTTGACCTTCATCGCCGACAGAAATATATATTCAATTTGTTAGGGGTTTTTTCCATTTTTCAGCTTTTTTCAATTGCCTCTGGATTAGTATTTTGAAAATTCAACTGCATAGGACATCTTCGGCATCTCCCGCGAAATCAATTACTGACTTTCCTCCGGGGCCAGGCACCGACGAAGGCAAATCTCATAATTTCACAGTCAAGTATCAGAATTTTCATTTTCTCAAGTGGATTCACAACAAAACAGCCATTCTTAACCAAAATTGTTTTAACGGCCAATTTTAATTCAGATTTTTTTAATCTCATGATCTCTCTTTTGAGGGGAAGTCTGCTTTTTTAACGACAAAGCCGGACAAATCCTACAAAAAGGGCAAAAAAAGAAAAATTGTTCTTTTTAGAGAACCGTAATCATACTGGTTTAATGAATATATTTAAATACAATGAACCCTATCTATAGGATAGTAACTGGCGAACGTAACTATCTTACAGTAACTCTCTTGTAGTGACTGTGAGAGTTTGTCCATCAGTTGCCTGTCAACCGACCTGCGAACAGACAGAAGATAAAAGTATACACCTCCGAAAAACGGATTTATTCCCCCCGGAATAAGAATATGAGAGCTTAATGCTCTCATTCTCGTGCCTGTGCGAAAAAGGTAAGAGATTAAAAACATCCTCCACTCTACCCACGCCGGGCTCCCATTTCTTAAGGCCACTTTCTGGAAGAAGATAATAAACTATTAGCGGTCTTTCATGCGCTATTACCTTGAAATTCCTCTTCCGGAAAGTGTAACCGAGTAAGAGGAAAACACCCATCTCAAAAAGGCATCTTAACAGTCCCCCTCCAAAAACAAAATTAGTTACAGGAAAAAGATTCCGATCGAGTAAGCAGCCACCGCAGCTATGAGATATTTCAATCTAAAGTAATTTTGGCAAGCTTAAATAAGCTGAAAACGGCTACAACTATTTAAAAACGGCTACAAATGTCTTATATCTGCTACAAGTAGGTAAAAACAGAATCATCAGCAGAAAATATATCTGTGGGCCGACTCAAAAAATCCTGTTGAGAATGCCCTCAGGCTGTTTTCAAAAAAATAGAAAATTTAAATGCTCTTTCACCCACCTTTTTTATCTGAATAATTATACTCCCTGAAGATGCTCCCCAGTTTATAGAATTTTGAGAAAATGGCAAAGTTCTTATTGATCTGAGAATTTTTCCTCAAAAACCTCTCCATATGGTTCTTTTTCCTTGAAAATTTGTCCTTCGAAACAAGATACTTCTGCTCCTTTTAGCCAGGCATCAGGAGCAAGGCCGGCTTTCAAGCAGGTATTACTCAGAAAGTCGATAGAATCCATATTGTTTTCAGGGGCTACCTGAGGAAGAAGAAGTCCCTGACAGTAGCCCTGCTTTACAATAAGCCCATGCCTTCCGATTTCTATAAGCTTTGGGAGTTCTTTAGGAGAGGCATTAATCTTTTCAGGAGGAGTAAGAATTGTTACCTCAACAATTATGTCTTTTAGCTCGTCTTCTTCGACAGATGGAAACCGTGGATCGTTGACTGCTGCAGAGATTGCGGAATCCATAATTGCTTCTTCAAGTGTAGAATCCGGAAATGGATGGCCTATACAGCCTCTCAGGAGCCCATTTTCCGTAAGTGTGACAAAAACTCCTCTTTTTTCCCCGAAAACCTGCGAAAGCTCAAAGTCCAATTCCTCAGGATCCGGAAACCTTTCCTCAGATAAAAATGCTTCAATTGTCTTCCTTGCGAGTTTTACTGCATTTCTGCCTTCTGTTTCTGTTAGCATTTTTGAACCAACACCTGTATTTTAGACCTTCATTTTAGTAGTCTGACTTTGGTAAAATGAGATTTTGATTGAAACTAACATTATGTTTATTGGAGCTGGTTAAAGTATATTTCCAGACCTTAATTTCTTAAGCTTCAGAAGCTGACTGGGAAGCAGAAAATAAGTGAGAAATCGGGAGGCAATAAAGGAAGCAGAATAAGATATAGGTTGTTCAAAGGAAATTGATTTATTCGGCAGAAAAGGACTGCCGAATAGAAAAAACCACTTTGAGGTGATCATTTTAAGGTCGGAATTTGAGATAATAAAGTCCTCATAAGTTTTTAGCTTCCTGATATTTTTTAGCTGCTCCCTTCATGGCTTCAACGCCCGGAAGCTTCACTCCAGCAAGGTAGTCAATACATGCTCCGCCACCTGTGCTGATATGGGAGAAACGGTGTCCAAGGCCGAGATGGGCAACTTCTGCTGAGATGTGTCCGCCGCCAATGATTGAAAAATCAGATTTAACTGCAGCTTTTATTATTTCGTGGGTTCCAAGGGCAAAATCGGCAATCTCGGAAACGCCTGCAGGGCCATTTAAGACAACGGTTTTCGCATTTTCAATCTCACTGGCAAACTCCACAATGGTTTCAAGTCCTATATCGTTTATCGGAAGAGAATCGGATTCAAGCTCTGAAACAGGTTCTTCAATCCTCTTCTTATTATCGTTTAAGGCGACATCAATGGGAAGACCCACCTTGTCCTTAAACTTTGCCAGTATACTTTTTGCCTTTTCTATCTGGTTCTCGTAGCCCTGGGATTTGATGAAATCCATGTTTGCTTTTCCGATATTTACTCCGGAGGCAGCAAGAGCCACATTTGCCACTACTCCTGTAAGGAGTACTCTGTCAGCTCCTCCGTTTGCAAGTACATTTTCCGCCACCCTGAGAGAATCATCAACTTTTGCTCCACCTAGCACGAAAATGCTTGGCCTTTCCCCTCCCTTGACTCCTCTTTCAAGGGATACTAGCTCTTTTTCCATTACTCTGCCGGCTCCTGAAGGAAGGACTTCAGTAAATCCTACCACAGAGAGGTGGGATCTGTGAGATACGGCAAAGGCATCGTTGAGGAAAATATCCACAAAGGGCGTAAGTTTTTTAACCAGATATGTACTGGCATGTTCTGCAGGAGTTCTTTCAAGACTTTCTTCTGAATAGAACCTGACGTTTTCGAGCATGATAACGTCCCCATCTTCCATCGAAGCTATCTGGGTCTTTGCGTAGGTTCCGAATATATCATCCACATAGCTGACCTGCCTGCCCAGATGCTTGGACATCAGGTGTGCATGAGGTTTCATCACTGTGAAGTCTTTTTTCCCGGGCCTGCTCTGGTGCGCAAGCAAAACTACTTTTGCATCCTCCAGATCCTTCAAGGTGGCAATGTGGCTCCGGATACGCATATCATCCAGAATGTTGCCCTGGGGATCCATTGGAGAGTTAAGGTCAACTCTTACCAGAATTGTCTTTCCATCTGTGTCAAAATCATCAATCGTAAGAAAGTTTCTAGAAGTCATGTACCCTCAGCACACCGTTATAAATATTATTATATATATCTTGAGAAATAAAACTTGAAAGATAACATCTTAGAGAATTTTTCTTAATCAAATAGTGGTTATCTTGTCATGGAATTTTTTCCATAAATAAGTTTGTTTCATAAGCTTCATTAGATGGATTGTGATTTTTATACTAAAAGCCTGAAGAAAAAGAGAGGCAATCCAGCTATCTTACTTGAGAAAAATGGTGCGCCATTAGAAAAAAATATTAAAGAAGGTAGATGTGATGATTTCAGAAACCGAAAATTGTGGAGACTTTGAAGAGAGAGTCCGAAAAATGGTGGAAGCCGGGTATGAGACTGTTAGCAGGGAAATTATCGTCTGTACACGATGCCAGCTCCATAAAAATGCAATAAAAAGAGTAATAGGAAAGGGGTCCAGTGATCCAAAAGTGCTCTTCATAGGAGAGGCACCTGGGAAAAACGAAAACGAAACGGGCATTCCATTTTGCGGAAGGGCAGGAAAAAACCTGGATAAAATGATAGAATATATGGGACTTTCTGAAATGGATTGGACGGTGATAAATACTGTTAAATGCCGTCCTCCGGAAAACAGAAGGCCAAAAGCGAGTGAAATTGAATGTTGTAGGCCCTTCCTTATAGCTCAGATAACCTTGCTCGATCCAAAAATCATAGTCCTCCTCGGCAATACAGCCGAAAAGTCCTACTTTCTGGAAAATAAATTGGAGTGGGGGGTGCCAGTAGAACACGAGGGAAGAATTCTCCTGAAACTTTATCACCCTGCAGCGTTGATTTATACGGCTTCAAAGATCGAAACACAGTGGGCATTTATTGATAAAAACAGAGATCTCTGGAAGTAAAAAGAGTAAGAATAGGGTTAAGACCTTCAGAAATATCCAGCCCGGGAAAATAATTCAGCAGAAAAATCATTCAGAATGAGAATGCAGGAAACTGAGGATCCATTTTTTTAATTCATAAATTATAAATAAAACGATCCAGCTATAATATTTGGGCTTTTCTACAATACTTTAAGAAAGGGTGAGTACTTTAGGAAGGGTACTTTAGGAGGGGGTGAGCATGTCAATGGTGAAAATGTCCCATGATATGTTTTCATGTTCGGATGATCATGGAAACCTGGAAATTGAAATTGATCTGTAGGGTGTAAAGAAAAAGAATATTTGATTAAAGATGGTTAAGGACATCTTTTTCATAAGATCAAAAAAAGAAGATGCTGGAGTTGAATACGCCGGAATTTCCGCATTCTGCTGTGGTTTTGTTCCCGAGAAAGCTGTTGCAAATTACTGATGCAGAAAACTATATAGTCACAGCACCTTAAAGGGAAGCCTAAGAAATCGTAGGTGTTAAAATTCAGTGAAAACCCGAAAAATAAATAGATAAACTTTTCCATCATTGAAATTTGAAGTGTTATGGTTAAGGGAAACAGATATGACGGAGGAGAAATGTATCCATTAATCGATTATAACAGATGTACCGGGGCTCTTGCCTGCTATGAAGTTTGCCCTGCGGAAGTTTTTGATATTGAAGAGATAGATAGTGTAAAAAAGGCGTTAGTAGCTCGCAAGGAAAATTGCATAGAGTGTGACCAGTGCGTGGAAGCCTGTCCTGAGGATGCTATCGAACTTGTGGAAAGCTAAATTCAAATACCAAAAAGAGTGGTGAAAAAAGTGCAACCCAAAATTGACTATAATAAATGCGTAGGTTCGCTTGAATGCTACGATGTCTGCCCTGTAGACGTGTTTGATACGGAAGAGACAAAAGAAGGAAAAAGAGCAGTAGTAGCACGTCCTGATGACTGTATAGAATGTGAGCAGTGTATACAGGTCTGCCCAACCGACGCAATAGAGCTGGTAGATTAATAGATCTATGGCAGAGGATCAAGATTTTTTGGATTTTATGGATTGAATCTTAAAATTCTGATCCCTAATTCTAATTATTTCTTTTTTATATAATCCCTCATATCAACTTCAGGAGCGCCTTTTCCTTTCTCAAAGCCTGAACCTCACGTGGGCCCGAGTTACGAAGGCTATTGTCACTGCAGGAATGCTGTATGCTTTCATAACTCCGAAGGACTCGAGGCCAGGTACATGCTGATTTTTGCTCTTGCAGCCTCAAAAACTCTGTCTGCTGCAACTCTGTCTGATCCGGGTTCAGGAGTGATGAGATAAACCTATTTCTTAAGCATACAATATTTTCAGGAAAGTTATTTGCCTCACTATTTTACTTCACTATTATTACTTCACTATTTTACTTCACTATTATTACTTCACTATTTCACTTCACTATTTCTTGACTGATCGGTCTCAGGATGAGGAACTGGAAGGCGGTTTATTTCCTTTCCACGCCCTTTAGCTATCTCTCTGGCATCTGCAATAATCTCTATCTTGTAGCCTTTTTTGGACAGATTTTCAATCTGCTCATTAGAGAGTAGTCCCTCTATCTCAAATTGGTGCTCACCAAGTCGCTTTGCAGTTTTGCTAAAGACGTCCAGATCATACAATCGCTGAAGGTCACGCAGCCGATCCCATGTACTGGTACGAATCCGGACAGTATAATATCCCATAAGAATCGGTCCTCCACTCAAGCAATATTTTTCTTGAGAACGACAATATCAATAGGATAGATATTCTGTTTTCATTTCTCCACTCAAGCCTATAATATCACATTCAGGAGCTATGGTCTGCATTTCCATCCTTATCTCATCTGCTACGTTTTCTAGCTTTGAGTGATAAATGTGCCCTCACTTATCTGAATGCTGAAAGGGAGGGCAGTGGCTTATATTTCACAGTGAGTATTTTCCAGAGTAACGGGTTAGAAACTGATGATTAAAGACATAATCATGAGCTTTGATCATGCCCCTATCATAACACCTTTTTCACCGGTCTTTTCTCGTACAGTCACATCACTGCTTATAGCCCAGCAAAGTTCACCCATCGCAGCGCAGACATCTTTGATAATATTGCTCATCTCGCTGAAGGGAGGAACAAACTCCTGACCAAACTCAATTGTGTAACCGTATACCTTATTGTTCAATTTGTTTACAATATGGCGGCGGAATGCATAATCATCTGATGTCGCCGATGTTGGATAAAGTCCAACAGCCTGTTGAACTGTGTAGTGTTTTCCACGAACATCTCCTAGTGCCTTGTTCATACGGTGAGCAAGGTTTACAAATTTTTCCTGATCCTGAGGGGAGATGAACTCTCCGTAAAGTGTGTCATCAAGGATCCCACGTTTTCCATCGTATATAGGATTCATGAAGTTTTGTTTGGGGTAGGTAGTCTGGTTCTCATCATCTCCCCAGCTATACAGAATAAGTTCGCTGTAGCTGTGTATATCCACAAAGTAACCAATATTCTGATATGTGTCGAACAAATGGCGCACATTGAGGGTTTCTGGCTCGGAAAATGGACTTTCTCCTTTATATATAAAACTGGATGGATTGGAAGAGGTCCCAATTCCGCTGTCCCACAGAAAATCAAAATTTCGATTTAAGTCCACTCCCGGATTTGAAGGATCTACAGAGGTATTTGGGTTGCGGTTTTTGCGCCACCAGAATCCCTGCTCATCAGAGGCCGGATCGTAAGTCTGGCTGTAGTTCTTACCATCCGGATTCACATCAGGGAATACAAACAGATCAGTGTTTTCAAGAATTGTGTGGACCTGAGCTGCAGTGAAACTCTTTCCTCCGAAGGTTAGTCCTTTATTGGCTCTGTAAGCATTGATGAAATTTACGAGAAAAGAAATGCAGATGTCCGAGCCTCCCCACTCCCTTGCATGCATACTACCGGTAAACAATACTCCAACCCGGCTCTCATTCTTCTCAGCACTTACACGAACAGCATGAGATATTCTATTTTCCCATGTATGGTGTGGGAGCTTGATAAGGGTTACGAGGTCAGGGTGAAGGCTCTGGAGGTTGATAAGCGCAGACTCCACTTCATCTGTCGTCATGTAGCCCAATACTGCACGTTCTTCGAACGCTGAGAGCCCACGTGCTTCCGCAAAGCGATTGACAAGTGAGATCTCCTGTGCTCGTTCCACAGCGACTTGTGATAAGTTGGAAATAATTTCCACTTTGTAGCCTGCCCTCTCAACCTGCTGAATCTGCTCCTCCGTCAAAATGCCCGGAACCATTAAGCGATCAGTCGCCAACTGTTGTGCAGCACGATATTTTAAATCAAGCTCGAATCTCTCCAGCGCCCTCAAATCTTTGAGAGTTCTGGCGATTATCTGAACCGAATAGATTGTCATTTTAAATACCCTCCTTTTCCATGAAGCTCTCGATGGACAAAAGCCATATGGACAAATTTATATCGATACTCGTCGCAGGAACAACATGCCGGTTTGTCAGCATCTCTTCATGGCATATAAAACACAATCCTCGCTAGAAAAACATGTTTACTTACAGCTGGAAGCACATGACGAGCTGCTATTTTTAGATCCTTTCAGCAACTTCAAAGACATAGCTTCCTCTAGAGAATGTTTTTTCTGGAACTCGACAGATGACTAAAAAATTCCAGCTGACACCTAGCACGAACCAGCCAACTCCAGCTACAAGCGGTAATGCGGACGAAGTACCCCAAAACTGTCCTTATGGTGTCTGGAAGGATCAACTGTGATAGGTCCTGTACCAGAGTTTGTTGTAATTTTCGTGCCCAGAGCTCCACCATTAATGTGTGCCATAATGTCTGGTGCTTCGATTCTGACCTGTATCCCGAAATAGATATATCTATTTTTATATAAATAGACTTGTTATCTTATCTACAGTCTATATTTCATTTATCCACAAAAATTTAGATTCTCTCATGATGTTAAGTCTTTTAGAAATCAGGCTATTTTTATCCTGAAATCATTTAAATTTCTCATTTTCTTATCTGACTGTACATATCATGCACCATATTACTCACTATTAAACTGCAATTTTAAATTGGTTTCATCTTTATAGCCGTCCTATAAAATAATGCTAAAATTGCAATTTCCTCAGTAGTTGGTTCAATTAGAAACAACCAAAGGTTCTTTGAGAAAATACAATGAAAATAGAACAATAGAGATCTTAACGGCAATAATAAAACTAAAAGCAAAACTCAGAAATAGAAATATGAATAGAAAAAAACTTCAAAATAGAAAAAGAAAAAACTCAGAAATAGAAATGTGAATAGAAAAAAACCTCAAAATAGAAAAAGAAAAAAACTCAGAAATAGAAATGTGAATAGAAAAAACTTCAAAATAGAAAACGAAAAAAAACTCAGAAATAGAAATATGAATAGTTACAAATTTCTAAATCGAAATAGAAAAGAGGTAAAGGAGATCCCTTTACCTTCATACAGGTATAGAGCTGTGTAACTTAACTTCTGTCTCACATATGTCCTTTGTTTCTCTTGCAATGGCAAGTTCTTCATTGGTTGGGATAACAAGGACCCTTACCTTTGAATCCGGAGTACTGATGTCGATTTCCTGACCTCTGATCTTGTTTTTTTCCTCATCGATCTTTATCCCGATGCCTTCAAGATCGGCAAGGATTCTCTTTCTGATACTTGCGCTGTTTTCTCCGATTCCTGCGGTGAAAACTACTGCATCTGCACCGTTGAGCACAGCTGAATACTCACCTATGAATTTTTTGACCTTGTATGCGAAGACTTCAAGGGCAAGTTCAGCTCTCCTGTTGCCTTTGGAAGCTGCTTCGTCGAGGTCTCTGAAGTCGTTGCTAAGCCCTGAAACGCCAAGCACACCTGACTTCTTGTTCATAAGAGTGTCGACTTCTCTGGTTGTCAGGCCCTCTTTTTCCATAATGAATGGAACAACTGCCGGGTCAATGGAGCCGCATCTTGTGCCCATTGCAAGTCCTTCAAGCGGGGTGAAGCCCATACTGGTCTCAACAGATTTTCCGCCTTTTACAGCTGCAATGCTTGAACCATTTCCCAGGTGACAGGTGATTATCTTTGTTTCTGATGCGGGTTTTCCGAGCATAAGGGCAGCCCTGTCGGCAACATACCTGTGGGAAGTTCCGTGGAAACCGTATTTTCTTATCGCATGTTTTTCATACAGTTCGTATGGTAGAGCATACATGAAGGCATATGCCGGCATTGTCTGGTGGAATGCAGTGTCAAAGACAGCAACCATGGGGGTACTGGGCATAATCTCGGCACAGGCAGAGATTCCCATCATATTTGGGGGGTTGTGAAGAGGAGCCAGTTCAAAGCAGTCTTTGATTGCCTTCTCTACACTCTCATCGATCAAAGCTGAAGTGGTGAACTTTTCCCCTCCGTGAACAACTCTGTGTCCTACCGCATTGATCTCGCTCATGTCTTTTATAACGCCGAATTCCGGGTCAGTAAGAGCCTTTACAACTTCTTCGAGTGCTGTCTTATGGGTTGGCAGATCAGTCTGCTTTTCCAGCTTTTTTCCATCAGACCTTTTCTGGATAATGATTGAGTTGTCGATGCCTATCCTCTCGCAGAGACCTACTGCAAGGGCGGATTCATTCTTCATATCAATTAATTGATATTTGAGAGACGAACTCCCTGCGTTTATTACCAGTACCTTCATTTATAAACCCCAGTTCAATCCATTGCTTTCCAGTCACATTTACAGTTTCAGGTAGATATCACTATAATAAGAGTTAATAAATTGTTTTCTAAAGCCTTTCCAATCACTTATCCTGTGCTGCTGCCTGAACACAGGTAATTGCAGCGGCACCGACAATGTCTTCGTCGCTGCAACCTCTGGAAAGATCATTAATTGGCTTGGCAAGACCCTGGGTGATAGGGCCGTAAGCTTCGGCTTTTGCAAGTCTCTGTGCAATCTTGTATGCGATGTTTCCGGAGTTAAGGTCAGGGAAAATAAAGACGTTTGCCTTACCTGCAACAGGGCTTCCGGGGGCCTTTGAAGCTGCAACCTTCGGAACAATTGCTGCATCAACCTGAAGTTCACCATCGATTGCGACGTCAGGTGCAAGTTCCTTTGCACGCTTTGTAGCTGCAATTGTCGCTTCTGTCAGCGGGCTCTTTGCGCTTCCCTTGGTGGAGTAGGAAAGCATTGCAACCTTTGGCACATCCTGAACAAGCAGCTCAAAAGTCTTTGCAGAACTTACAGCAATGTTTGCAAGGTCTTCTACGCTTGGCATTTCGACCATGCCCGAGTCAGCAAAGAGGAATGTTCCGTTTGACCCGTATTCACAGTCAGGTACGGCAATGATGAAGAAAGCAGATGCAAGAGCTGCGCCTGGTGCCGTCTTAACGATCTGGACAGCAGGTCTCAGGGTGTCTGCAGAAGAGTGGTTAGCGCCTGATACTACTCCGTCTACTTCACCGAGCTTGGCCATCATAACAGAGAAATAAACGTAATCGCTCATTATTTCCGCTGCAGTCTCAGGTGTAACTCCTTTATGCTTTCTAAGTTCATAGAAAGTTTTAATGTATTCGTCTCTTTTCTCATAAGTTTTAGGATCTACAATTCTTGCTTTCGAGAGATCCAGATCTCCTGCAAGCGCCTTAATTTCGGCTTCATTACCGATAAGGACAACATTTGCAATGCCTCTTTTAAGGATCTTAGCTGCTGCCTGGAGAGTCCTTATATCTTCAGTTTCAGGTAAAGCAATTGTCTTGTTAAGTTTCTTTGCTCTTTCACTGATCTTATCTAAAAATGTTACCAATCAACCAACCTCCGATATAATTAGAGTAATTTAAGTTACCTGACTCTTGATATATAAATTTACGTAAAAAGTATAGAGATATATATAAAAATGGGAAATATATATTTCGAGCTGCCAATATCGTCCCATGCGCAAATATTTATTCTTGAAATTTATGAAGATCTGGCAGGTTTTATGGCAGACCTGAGATACTCAAAACAACTTTACTGAATATAAGTGACAAATTAATATAAAAGAATTCCGGAATGATTGTAATGAAAATATTAGGAATTTCAGGCAGCCCTCGAAAGGGTCAGAATTGTGAGAAGATGATCGGTTCAGTTCTTGAACTTGCAAAAGAAAAGGGGTTTGAAACAGACAGTGTTCTTCTCTCTACCTCCAAAGTTGGTCTCTGTAAAGCCTGTGGAGCTTGCAGAGAAAGAGATTTCTGTGTAATTGAAGATGACATGGAAGAAATTTATGAAAAAATGAGAACATCAGATGGCATAATCGTGGCAGCTCCTGTATACATGGGAAATTATCCTGCCCAGCTAAAAGCCCTTTTTGATAGGAGTGTCCTTCTCCGCCGTAAAGATTTTGCACTCAAAAATAAAGTGGGGGCGGCTCTTTCAATTGGCGGCTCCAGAAACGGAGGGCAGGAAAAGACCATTCAATCCATTCACGACTGGATGCATATTCATGGGATGATAGTTGTTGGAGACAATGCTCATTTCGGGGGAGTTGCCTGGAATCCCGTAGAAGAAGATGCAGTTGGAATGCAGACAGTCATCGAGACTGCAAAAAAGCTCTGTGATGTCCTGGAACTTATCGAGAAAAAATAAAGGAGCTGAGGGGAATTTAATAAGAAATTGAAAGGAATATAAATGAAGAAAAAGGGGGTCAGGGGAGATTAAGGGGATCAGGGGAGATCAAGGAATATTACGGAGTATAACTGAGTATAATGGAGTATAAAATAGGGAGGCAAATGGGGGTAAGGGGGGCTAAAAAAGGTAATTGAAGCTAAATAAAGATAATAGAAGCTAAAGAAAGATAATGAAAGCTAAAAAAAGATAATGAAAGCTAAAAAAGATAAATCCTGATTGTTTCATTATTGTGCTGCAGCCTGTGTAATTGCCCTGCAGAGTTCTTCGGGTTTTTTGGAGCTTATGAGCATCCTTTTTCCGGAGATGAGTTTCAGGATTACAACCAGATTAACTCTTTTGGAGGTTTTCGATACTTCCATGTCTTGCCCTGTGAAAGGATCATAAGCCTGAATTTTACATTCTTGCACCATGTAAAAGGGGATCTTTTTGAAAGACCGATTCAGGGGTATTAAGCGAATGTATATTCCATCCTTTCTTACCTCTGTTATATATCTTATACAGTAAAAAAGCAAGGGAAAGAATACACCGAAAATAACCAGAAGCATAAAAAAATGAAGTTCAGAAATGTTTCTGACCATGGAAGGTTTTCCAAAGAAAAGGCTGTAAATTTCAATACCCCAGAGCAGAACTGCAGGATAAAGGACCGCAAATAGGATCAAATTACTTCGTAAGTCCTGTACCTCTCGAAAGATTACACATGTTTCCGGCTGTTCCATATCAATTCCTTCTCCGAAACGTGCCTGACTTTATACATGCCTTAATTAAAAGTGTGGTTAGATTGGCTTACCGGACAGGTGCTTCAACACTGCTGAAAGGTATGCTCACAGGTCCCCTTATTAAATTACATGTTCGTACCTTATTTAAACACGAGCATATGGATTCAAGACTGAAATAAGTGCCTGCAATTGAAAATGTTCCTGATTTTCTCTATAAGAACAGAGTAAATAAACCTTCCGAAAAAAATAAACATTGTATATATTGCTTAATTTAAAAATGAGAGCAATAATCAAAATTGTAAGAATGGATGTAAGAAGCACAAGAAGAGCCATAGAAAAACGAAAGAATTAGTTTGAAAACCCTGAAAAACGGGCAGAATTTACTGTATCCCGGTGTTTAATACCCCTTCTGACAGCTTCTGATAGTTTTTCGGGAATCTGGGAACCAATCATCAATTTTTTTACTTTTTTTCCTTCCATAAATTCAAAAAACAGTCCTCGGTTACCACTTATATTATATGCTTTTCCTTTTAACCCATAACGTATACCCCAGCCTCCGTAGTCCCTTATGGGGTTGTAAGTTATAACTTCGTGACTTTGAATCTTCTCGAAGGGAAAAGATTTGAACGAAAAATGGATTGGATAAAAACGGACATATAGTCCGTCTTCTCTTACTTCGGTAACGAGTTTAAGGGAATGGAATAAAAGTGGCAGAAGGATCCCAAATGCAACAAATAGGAGAAGAAGCATCCAATCTGGAGCAGGGTTGTTTCCAAAGGACTTTCGGAGTAAGAGCTGCTGGTACGCACCGTACCAGAATATAGCTACCGGGATCGCAATCACAATCCAGATCCAGGGCTGGTTCATTTTTTGAACTTCTCTAAAAAGAACGGAAACGTTTTCTCTTTCATTCTTAAAGTCTATTATTGTAGAGTCCATTTTCTGTCAGGCATCCAGGAGATCCTGTGAAAAATATTGAGCTTGCTCTAAGAAATAGGGTATTAAAATTTAGCTGTTTGTAAAAATAAGAATATTGACTTGAATGAAAGTTTCTCGAAAAAAGTTGAGAGAGGTGGTATTTAAAAACCCAGTCTCTCCATCTCTTTTAAAACCTCTGCGCTGAAGTCCGTGAAATTCTGGATCCCGCCTGTCCAGGCAACCATCATCATGGCGTCGTTTATCTCGGCTCTGGTTACCCCGAATTTATGAAGTCTTTCGAGGATCTTCACTGCGCTTTCGATGTTGTTTTTGGAACAGGCAATAGTAAAGACCATGAGATGCTTCTGTTTCATGGAAAGTCCGCCTTCTCTTTCAGTCCAGATCGATTTATAAAAGCCAGCAACTCCTTCGGCAAAGGTTTCGTCTAACTTTCCAGCATATACAATAGATCTGGGCACAAAGCCCTTCAATTCCTTAATTTCTTTAATAGCTTTGTCCATAATTATCATATGTCATAAGAGAGGATCGAATATAACATTATCTTAGCAAATTTTTCACAGTGGAAAACATCATTCAAAAAAATCTTTCAAGGCATGAAAATAAAGAAATTTCGTACCCTTGAATTGAAATGTTAACAGCAATTATAAGGCTGCACCAAATTTTGGGATGGGTTCAACAGCAAAAAATATAGTTCAATGGGGGCTTTTATAGTTTTTTTTCGAATCCTTCAGTTAAATATTATAAACCTTCAGATAGTTTATGCCAGCAAGCCATATAAGAAACCAACAAATGGCTGAAACCAGATCATTCCTTAATTTTGTCTCCATGAATTTAATTAACCTCTTTATCATATTTAATTATTTTTGTCTGTTTAAAAATTATTTAGCATGCTATTGATTCTACCAATAAACCTTTCTGCCTCATAATGGAGAGGTGTAACCGCAATCATAAACAGTCTATTGGATAAAAATCCAGCCTTATTAAATAAAAAAATACTTTGCAAAAACTTATTATTTCTGCATATTTATAAGAGCTAAACGTTGTGAACTCATTATATTTCTGAATAACGTGAAAGTTAAAACAGTTATGATGTTTTATAAATAATATCTTGATGGGCAAAATCCCAGAATATGACTTTATTCTCTGACTCAATATCCTGAAAAATCATTTTTTGACATTGTTCCTTACGTGAAAAACGCGGTACCTGTCGTAAAGAGTTACATTCAGGGTCAGAAGGAGAACAAAAAAGAGGGTGTCAAAGAGGTTGATTGAACCATTGTACCTTGGCAGCAGGAAATCAAATATGAGGACTATGCCGAGGTTTGTGATGGACATTACTATGAACTCCTGAATAATAGATTTCCAGTGAGTTCCACGTCTGGCAAGCCAGTGGCTCAATGCAGTGTTTACTATTATGATAATAGCCATACCTATTGCCAGCTGGAGGTTGGTTGAACGCACCTCGGGGAGGACCTGGGCAAAAATTATGCTCAGGAGGGATACCAGCACTATTTTTTCGACAAGAGCATTATTGAAGAAATTTTCTGCGGAATTAAGCACTGGAAAATTTATTTTAATTCCATTTCCGGAAACATCTTTTGGGGCAGCTTGCAGAGAGTCGGCTGCAATTGCGAAGCCAGGCTTCATGGGAGGCAGGTCCCGGAGCAGCCCCCATGCCATACCGAGAAGGAACAAAGCCCAGGTAATCAGGATCAGCGCATTTGAAGGATTGGCTCTTATCCAGTCGGTTGTGTCCATTTGAGCTACATGTATCCAGTATTCCTGTGGAATCTTGACGAAAACCCATATCAGGGCTGTAGTTAGAAGCAATTTCTCTTTTGTAAGTACAAGAGGGTTCCACTTCAGGCGGACTGCCTCATAGAAGATGAAGAAATACTCAAATGTATTGGGAAAAATGAGAAGTACTGCCCGCAGCTGTGTCAGTTCGAAAATGACTGCGCCGAACAGCCTGTAATAGAAAAGGAAACGACTTATCTTAAAGGCGAAAATGTTTGACCAGTTCCTCAGGGTTGAAAGGTATGTTATGGTCAGGTAATAAATATCAAGCGCTTTGTCGTAACTCTGGTAGCCTTCCAGGGGCAGGCTTGTAAATAGCTGGAAGATAGTCTGATCTACCATGTCGAGAAGTAGAGCAATTATTATTGCCGGAAGAGGGTATCTGGGAATGGCAAGCGGAATAAAGAAACGCGCCATAACTACGGCCCAGAAAATCAGCATATCCGATGTATCTGGCATTGTGAGTTTTCTCCCCCCTTTTAAATCTCACTCTGACTGGTTGACACTGTCATAATTTCCCAGACTATCCTGTCTGGAAAGCAGATAATATATCATTTACATTTATTGTGGTACTTTTATTCAGTTTATGTCACTCTGACTATTATACTTATATCGAAACTAATGTACTCGTATCGAAACTAATGTACTCATATCGAAACTAATGTACTCATATACATATCAATAGACCAAGGCCGATTAATTGCCCTTATTCAGAACAGGAATCACTGAGCATGTAAGAAACCATATATATTAGTGGTTCCTTTCCTGAAAGAAATCAGAAACAATAAAATTCATTACATCTAATAACATTTTTTTTCATGTTTTTTCAGATAACAGGCAGAAAAAAGTATTTAGGCGGAAAAAAGGATTTTAAATGACAATAAAATGCAAAAAATGCAATCATGAAGCTATCGTTTTTCAGAAATATTCCGGAATGCACCTCTGCAAGAAGCACTTTGTAGAAGACGTTGAGAGGAAAATCAAGCTCACAATTCGGAAAGATTACAGCATCCAGAAAAATGAAGTAATAGCAGTTGCCCTGAGCGGAGGGAAGGACAGTTCAGTTGCCCTTTATATGATGCACAAAATTCTGGGGAAGAGGCCTGACATTGAAATAGTGGCAATTTCAGTGGATGAAGGAATACATGGATATCGCCCTCAATCCCTTGAAGTTGCAAAGAATCTTACCAAAATGCTCGGGATCCGGCATATTATAAGGTCTTTCAAAGAAGTCCACGGCGTAACTATGGATGAACTGGCAGTAATGGAAAGGGAAAAAGGTACATGCAGCTACTGCGGTGTTCTTAGAAAAAGTATTCTCAATAAGGTAGCCCTTGAAGTTGGGGCAACGAAACTGGTTACAGGGCACAACCTGGACGATGAAGCCCAGACAATTCTTCTTAACCACTTCAGAGGGGATATGGAGCGCATGGTCAGGCTTGCTCCGCCTGCGGCTATAGAAGGCCTTGTATTAAGGGCAAAGCCTCTAAGGAATATCCCTGAAAAAGAAGTAGCCCTCTATGCTCTTGTAAATGCCCTTCCAGTGGACTTTAGCGAGTGTCCTTATGCAGGAGAAGCCCTTCGAGGAGAGGTGAGGGAGCTGCTGAATAATTTTGAGACAAAGCACCCAGGGACAAAGTACTCTCTGCTCCGGGGGTTTGACAAGCTTGCAGGAGCTCTTGCAAAAGAGATGCCTCCCGCAAAAATAGAAAAATGCAGGATCTGCGGGGATACATGTACTGAAGATGTTTGCCAGGCTTGCAAATTACTTGGCCGGGATTAATAAATAAATAAATAAATAAATAAATAAATAAATAAATAAATAAATAAATATATCGGACCCGGTAAGCTCAGAACCCTTCAGGGCCGGAAAGTAAATCTGCAGGATTATAGAGTTTCTTTCCTTTTCTGCTCATATAAAGACGTGTCCAGAGTACAGCTGCAAGGGGCTGCAAGACTACAACTGGCATCATGTATGTAAAGCCTGCAACCAGGGCATTTTTGGTGCCTATGAATTCGCCGAGATAAGTATTAATTACACTCAACCCGATGTAAATTACCCATATAAAGAAAATGTCCAGTTTATTTTCCTTAAAAAAATTGAAACCTGTTTTTAGAGCATCAAGGGGATCAAGTTCGTCAATTACAAGGGCATATGGGACAAGGGAAAGCACTATGCTTATGGCTATCATGTAGAATCCCCAGAGAATAAGTCCAATAGCCAGTAATCCCATACCCTGCACGGCTGCTTCAGGATTATCGAGCAGTCCGCTGAAGTCACCGATATTAAGGGCTCCAGGAACTGTTAATACAATTCCTCCAAGCAGTAGCAGGGAGACTAGCAGGGTTGCAAGGAAAAGCCTGAATGAGTTTTTTGAGCCTGAAATTAGCATATCAGAGAGGTGGCTATCTCCGGTTTCTGCTGCCTTCTTTGCCATCCCTATTGCTCCTGCTGTGAAAAAGGATTGTACGAACATCCCAAACAGCAAAAACCCGAGCATCAGAAGTACGGACATTACAATGTTTTCCGCAAACCCATTCCGCATCACGGAAATAAGTTCAGCTTGAGAAAGAGTTGCAGGATCAATTATACTTCCTGTATTTGAGGTAAAGAGCAAAATACCCATTAAACCAAAGAAAAGGACATAAAGAATCATATTGACAAAAAAGCTAAGGATAAATGGAATACAGATGTTTAAATTTCTAACCCAGCTGTTAAATCCTCTGTTAAGTATTGTTCCAAAATCTTCATGCATGTGCTGTGACCTTCCAATTATAAGGGCAGTGTTCCTGCATTTTTTTACAACCATAACCAGAACTGATTGCAAAAATCTAGCTGGTATGCAGGCTCACAGATACCATTTTCAGATACATATGCAGAAGATAAATATATAATCTCTTATTTTCCCCTTACACAGAAAATTAAAGGCAATGCTCAGGTGATCATATGAAAAAGCTGGAAAACTACAATTGTTCTCAGACATCCGAAAAGCCCGAATCAAGCGGTAATAAAAGCAATAATATGAATGAAGTAATGGTTATAGGCCACTGCCTGCTTAATCCCCTTGTTAGGGTCAAAGGAGTAAAACCTGCTTTGCCTGTTGACTCAAAAGGTGCAAACGTTATTCAACTCCCCTGCCCCGAAGCCATGTATTTCGGAATGAAACGCAGAGAAATTACTAAAGACCAGCTTGACCACCCTGCCTACAGGCGCTTCTGCCAGGAACTCTTCACCCCCTTTGCAGACCTGCTCGAAGATCTTGCATCATCCGGCATAAATATAAAAATCGTCGGCGTCCCTAAAAGTCCCTCCTGCGGTGTGGAAATCACAAGTGTCGGCGGAGAGCCTGGTAAAGTAAAAGAATTTCACCACAGCCATGCCCCAGGACCTGGCGTGTTTATGGAGGAGATTATAAAAGAGCTTAAGAAAAGAAATGTGAAGTTTGAGATGAAGGATGTGGGTAAGGAAGGATAAAGAAATTCTGTAACTAAGAGCAAAAAATATTTTTATTCTTAAGGAGACAAGATAAATTTTCCCCATTAAAATTGTCTTTAATTCAGGATCGCATGCTTTTTGACTTCAGGTATATTCTTCCTATCTCATTGAGATTCACACCTACTTAAGATTCAATAATACATTCCATGTCTTCAACCGTATTAATGTTTGCAAAAGTCCTCAGTTCAGGGTCAAGTTCCCTTATTTCCGAAACCTCAACAAAAATGATATCCTGCATTTTGAAAACCGGCGTAAGTACCGAACATCTTCCTTTCTCAAGGGCTTTTTCGATTTCAGGGATCAATTTTCTGGAGTAGACTGCGTGCAGAGGCTCAAACTTTCTATCCTCCCACCTTGGGAGAGCAGCATCATGCCCGCTTGCTTTCTCAAACAGCATGTCTACAACCCTGATGTTTATGAAGGGCATGTCTCCTGCACAGACAAAAGAGTATTCTGACCTTGATTCGAGCAGTCCTGCCCGGATGCCTTCAAGGGGACCGGCGTCTTCTAAAGTGTCAAAACAGAAGCGGATTTCATGGGCAGGAAATTTTTCAATTACCGGCCTGAATTTTTCTTTCTGGGCGCTGTCCCGAACCGAGAGGATAACCTCGTCCACAATCCGAAAAAGGCTTTCCAGCAGGCGTTCGATTATCGTCTTTCCTTTGAATTCGAGAAGGGCTTTCTCGACCATGCCCATCCGCCTGCCTCTTCCTCCTGCAAGGACAACTGCACTTCTTAATTTTGTTTGCCCTTTTTCAGATTTTCCAGATTCTGTTTCTTTACGTTCTGTTTCTTTACGTTCTGTTTCTTCAAGAAGGGTTAGCTCTGTTTTTCCATCCATTTAACCGCATCCGGAGCCGCTTTATTTCCGTCATTTCTTTTTACGGTGGAGATTGTTTCTTACTTTCGTTTTCAGGCCTGTTTCTTATCTTGTTCTTTGCCGTGGACCCAGAATTCTTCTTTTTCCGTGAATTCCTTTTTCCATATGGGGGCTTCAGCTTTTATCCGCTCTATGGCTTCGCTGAGGGCAGGGAAAAGTTCTGTCCTGTGGGCGGCTGCAATAACAATGTAGACTATATCTTCTCCGGCTTTGATAACGCCTGTTTTGTGGTGGATCAGCACTTCAAGGATTCCTTCTTTTTGCTTAATCTCTTCCCTTATCCTGTCCAGAGCTTTTGAGGCTTCGGGTTCGTATTTCTCAAACTCTAGTTTGGCTGTCTTTTCTTCTCCATCAAGCTCACGGACAATGCCTGTAAAAGTTCCTATCGCACCTGCTTTTCTGATGGATAACTTTTTCCGGGCTTTCTTTATAAGAGCTTCCAGGGTGTAGCGGTCTGGTTGATTAAGGGCCATTCCTACAAGAGAAGCTGTAAGTTCCTCATGAAGATCAAGGTTTTCCGGCATCTTGAAGAAAACATTTGAGATTCCCTGAAGGTCACCAAGCACAATTTTCGGAAGATTGCTGTCCTTGAATCCCTCTACAACAGCAAAGTCAAGTCCCCGGTCACAAAGCATATCAAGAGCATCTTCAAGATTTGAGTCCCTGGAAAAGCTGACAAGTTCGGTGCCTGTTATTCCTATAACCGTATCAGCGCCCGCATCAAAATGCCTTCCAGTATCTGTTTCTTCGGGGTTGAGACGCTGTTCTCCCATATGTTTTACAGTGCCTACTGTCCCGAAATCGGAGAGTTTCTGGACAAGGGCTGTTACAAGGGCTGTTTTGCCCGATTTTTTATACCCAACAACTGAGATGACTTTCATTAAAAGCGATATGGACTTTCCGGTATAAGTAAGGGCCGGCATGTTTTTTATCTATTTATTATCTGTTGTGAGAATTAACTGAATTCCGTAACTGAGTTTAATGATGCTAAACTGGTATACTATTTTTGTGAAGATTCATATATCGAAACTTTGATAATATATCTTAGAAGTTAAATCCTTTAAAAATCAGACTATTTGAAAATAGGCTAATATACAGATATGTTTCCTGCTTGAGGTTGTTGTCTGTCAAGCAAAAAAGGGGGTAGCTTATGGAAATAAACAAAGTAAGAATTCAGGATATTCCTGAGGAAGAACGTCCTAGAGAGAGGCTTATTCGAAATGGGCCTGAATCTCTCTCAAATGCGGAACTGCTGGGAATAATCCTCAGGACAGGGTCAAAGGAAGAAAATGTTGTCAGCCTTTGTAGCCGAATACTGTCTGAATACAGCATCAAGCAGCTTAGTCTTGCAAATGTCTCCAGGCTTATGAAGGTCCATGGGATTGGGACGGCAAAGGCTGCTCAGATAGCTGCCGTTTTTGAACTTGCCCGCAGGCTTGAGACTTTTGCGGAAGAGCCAAAAAGGAAAATCTGTTCTCCAAAGGATGTATATGCTCTTATGTACCCTAAAATGCGTGAACAGAAAAAAGAAAAATTTATAACACTTTATCTTGATACGAAAAACCAGATCCTGAAGGAAGAAGTAGTATCTATAGGCAGTCTGAACGCGAGCATCGTTCATCCGCGTGAGGTTTTCAAGTCCGCCCTTCTGGAGTCCTCAGCATCGGTAATCATGGTCCATAACCACCCTTCAGGAGATCCGAGTCCGAGCAGAGAGGACATAATGGTCACCGAGAAAATGGTAGAAGGAGGCAAACTTTTGGGAATCGATGTGCTGGATCACATTATCATTGGAGACGGCAGGTACATAAGCCTCAAAGACGAAGGCTTTGTAAGGTAAAAAAATAAATCAAGAAATAAAGTACCAAAATTCTGTGTAGTATCGAAATTCTCCATACACTAAACTCTCGATATAACTCATTTTCTGCATATTTATCAAAAGTATAAAAGTAAATAGAAGTTGAAAATTACGAGCGAGAGTAGTTGATAATTATGAAAGTTATTGGTATTAATGGAAGCCCACGAAAAGCTGGTAATACTGCAATCCTGATTCAAACTGTTTTTGATGAACTGACAAAACTGGGAATTGAAACAGAACTTATCCAATTATCGAATAAACAAAAAGGCGAGGAGAAGTGTTCCCAGAAGACTATGAGAAGCCTTTGAGATGGGAATCAGATTTGTGAATAGACAGAAAGCTCTAGTGTCGGTCAAACATTAAAGGTTTAATAATTATAAACAGTTAGAATTGATTTTATACGGTATTTTGCTGTTGACGCAACAGTAGTTGTCTCAGGTTCAATCAAAATACCAGGAAAAACAAATCAATGCTTGACGAAAACTGAGGGCTGAAAAAATTCATTCAGTACTCAATCCTATGAGTAATGATTTTATATTTTTAAAGTTCCGTATATAAACATTGAACTAAAATTTAAATAGTCTTAAAACAAATATACCTCAATGCGAGATTTAAATTCTGCCGTGGTTGTACTTATTCGCTTAGGCATATCGTTTTTGTGTGGTTTGTGCGTTTATGGCACAATGACTATCTTTTTATTTAAACATGAAGATGTTTCAACAGTTATAAATGCCCTGTATGGCTTCCATCCTGTACCAGTCGTTGTTGGTATGATAATGTTTTCAATTGCATTCTACATATCTGGTTTTAGTAACGAAAAAACAGGCGCTCCTTTTTAAAAACATCTAATTTAACACAACTTTTTTTCAGAATATTAAAATGATCATAATGGACGGTGGACAAAATGAGCAAAGACAAAAAGAGTGAAGAATTGCCAGATTACAGCAAAGAAAGAAACAAGAAATACGCAGAAAACAGAGAACGGATAAAAGCTACATCCACAGAGCCTATCATCGCCGTCAATCACGATAGGGAAGCACGGCTTGCCAAAATTGAAAAAATAAAAGAAGAAATGCCTCCAATTGAGCGGGTTGAATGCAAAAATAAGTTCAGCGAACTCAGCTCGAAAAGAAGGTGGGAATAAATTGGCATCCGGCTATCATCACAAGTACAATGTACTGCTTTTCCGGTTGCTCCACAGACTATTCAAAATTTATCCATAAAAGGAGAATACCCGACAGCTTGCAGAGTACCTTTGCGTCACACCACAACAAATCACAGACAGGATGCAAGCATACGTGAGTTACGGTTATGTTTCTCGCTACAAAAGAATTCATATAGCCCAGCAACTTGGAGAAAAATAATCTTTCTGCGAATCACAAAGAAGGGCGCGAAAACTTATTTGCAGTTAAAACGGCGAATTAAACTGGGCTTGATTTGAACAGGAATGAAGCAGCTCTCGTAAAGGTCGATTGTTATTTTGGAATAAGGAGACAGGGAGACCTTGAGATAGAAATCACCAAGGAAGATGCTGAAAAGTTTAGTATCCTGGTTAAGGAAATGGTCAAGCCCGCTGAAGTTAAGGAAAAACCGGTGGTGCTTTTCGATCCACATTGCGAAAGAGAAGCCGATGAAATTCAAAATGGTTGTGAGACAGCTTGAGTTATGGAATTTTATTTCTTGCTCGGCCTGTTCTATCAATTCTAGTGGAGTTTTTCCAACTCATTCTGTAAACTGCTGTATAGACATGAGATAAACGTGTTTAGTATTTTGCGAAGGATTTATATTCTGCAGCCAATCTAATACTGTGTCGTCATATTCCAACTCTTTAAATTTCAAAATATCACATCGTTAAAATCAGGTAATACAACCTGATATCTTAATAATCACCATAAATACCTATATATATCTATAAGAGATGGCTTTTCAATCAAACGAATATCCTCTCTCACTTTCTATCCCTCTTAAAAAGGAGGTTTTCTGAATTACAAAACATATAAACGCCTGTGCTCTTGATAATAGAGATATTGAGGAAATAACTCTGGATGACCCTTATACCGTACCTTACAGAGGCATTTACGCAGTCTGTGACGCGAAGAACGAGTATGCGGAGATAATTGAGCACTCCAACTGCTACAGCGGAGCTGCCTGGTCCCTTTATCACTACGCAAAAGCTCCCCTTGTCCTGAAAGCCCGTTCAACCGGAAATATGATCCGTTATTTTATGAAAACCGGGGCCTCAAAGCTCGAACTCAAGCCCTCAGTGGCAGCTGCAGGCATTGAATCCGTTATCGTGCAGGGGGATGAAGTAGAGATCACCTATGCAGGATTAGGAGGAGGAGGCGTGGGTGCAACTCGCTGCAGAGCTTTTGCAGATGGGGTTCTCCGTTATAATATTTCCGAGTCAGGGGGAGAGAAATGCGCCAGAGGAATGATTGCGGTTCCCCGCAGAGACCGGATCCTCATAGGTATAGATGATACGGATTCAAAAGAAATCGGAGCTACCTGGACCCTTACTCATAATATAGCAATGGAACTTGACTGCCCTGAAGCCGTTTATCTTTCTCATGCTCTTGTCCAGCTTTTTCCTGTCCCGGAAAAGACCCAGAACTGCATGTCTACTGTGCTCGAATTCGGCTGTGTGGACCAGAAAGCGAAATCAAGGCTTGTAGAGACTCTCAAAAAAACCCTTCAGAAATATAGTGCGTCCGGCCAGACCGGAATGGTTGTTCTCTCGGATTTCTATGCAAAAGGGATTTACGGATACAGTAATCGCTGTCGGACTGAGAGAGTCTCGAAAGCCGACGCCCTGAAATGTGCCGAAGAAAATGGCGTGGAAGTCCTGCTTGACGGCAACGGCGTAATCGGTGCACTTGCTTCTCTTCCCTGGTTTGGGAGGCCTGAAGAATCTATCATTTCCGGTACTGAAATCAAACCTTTTAGCCTGGAAAAAAGTAAAAATGACCTTTTATAAGGCAAAATCTAAGGCAAAAAACAATAAGATAAGAGCCTTAAAATAGAAACCTCAACATAGAAACCTCAACATAGAAACCTCAACATAGAAACCTCAACATAGAAACCTCAACATAGAAATCTTATACTGAGTTCTGAATCTTTTAAATTCCAATAACTGGGAAATTCCAATAACTGGGGAATTCTAATAACTGGGGAATTCCAGCAAAGGGGATAAGCTTGAAAGAAGACGAAAAAGAATATACCGGATTCCAGGCCCTTTACTTCTCAGCTCTTGACAGTGATGTCAGCTTGATTACAGGTGTCCCCGGTTATCCTATCACCTCCTTGATGGAACTCTTTTTGGAAAAAAGCGATGCGACTTACAATGCCAGATGGTTCACAAATGAAAAGGTTGCCCTGGAAATAGCTCTCGGAGCATCAGTTTCTGGTAGAAGAGCCCTTGTTCTTGTCAAGCATGTTGGGATGAACCTGCTTTCAGATCCCCTTATAACCTCGGTTACGCATACCATAGGAGCCGGCCTTGTTATAATTGCAGGGGATGACCCTGGCGTGAAAGGCTCTCAAAATGAACAGGATTCTCGCTGGTACGGCCGGATAGCTGAGGTAGCAGTGTTTGATCCTGTTGATGCCGATACTGCGTACAGGGCTTTAAGAAGAGCCTACGAACTTTCAGAAGAAACAAAGACTCCGGTTGTCCTGAGGGTCACAGCAGGTCTGGAAAAAAGCAAAGGAAAAATAAAGCTCCTTCCAAAGGCTTTAGCTCCTCATCCTGAGTTCGACCGATCTATCTGGAAGAATCGCATGGTTGAGAAGCACCAGCTTTTTCATTCCAGAGTCTATCCCCTACTTGAAGCAGAAGCTGAAAATACTAACATGAATAAACTGAGGGAAGGAACACGTGAGAGGGTGGAAAATGGAAGGAAATCTGACTTAATCAATGGACTTGTAGGGATCATTTCCTCGGGTTTTGTGTCTTCAATCGTGGAAAAAACGCTGAGAAAACAGGATTTTAAAAAACAGAACCTTTATCCAGAAATTTCTCACCTGTCCCTTTCCCTTGTAAACCCGCTTCCTCTAGGAAAAATCAAGACTTTTCTGAATAGCCATCAAAAAGTGCTCGTTGTCGAAGAGTCCGAACCTTTCATCGAAGAACAGATCCGAATCACAGGCAACGTCTATGGAAAAAAGACGGGACACCTTCCCTACGGGCAGATTGCTTCTGAAGATATCGAGTTTGCCCTTGAACATATGGGGGAAGAGGAGGTTTCAAAACCTGTAGACACTGCTATCTTCCAAACCGGAAGTAAAGAAAGGGCTACTATCTGCGATGACTGCCCCTATCTCCCCCTTTACCGTTTTCTCAGCACACTTGACGTGGGAGTTGCGGGTGATATGGGCTGTTCCGTCCGAAGCGCCCCTGAACCCCTTAAAGCAGTTGATGTCAGCTTTGCCCTTGGCTCTGCAATCTCAGTTGCCTGCGGCTTTGAAAAAAAAGGCATAGCTGTAATCGGAGACTTCGCCCTGGCACATTCAGGCATTCTGGGGCTCCTCAGTGCCGCAACTGCAGGCTTCGAAGTGCTTGTACTTGTACTACAGAACGAGGTTGCAGCAATGACCGGTGGGCAGGAAGTTCCTGACCTGAAGAAAGTGGTGGAGGCAATAATACCTGATGTTTCAGTCTTCAATACAGATCTCATTGAAGTAAAGGCTGCGGACAGAATTGAGGGAGAAAAGGAAACAGCGTGCAAGAAGGAAAAACAGCTCCCAAATCCAGAACTGTCGGAAATGATCCGAGACAAACTTGCCCTGCCAGGGATTTCTGTAATATTCATAAAAGGCAGGTGCAGAAAATACTGATTCTCAAGCCCGCTCTTTTTAATTATATTACTTAATTTTTTTAATTTCAACTGTTTTAAGTTAACTCTTAAATTTAATCTTTGAATTTAACCTTTGAATTTAACCTTTGAATTTAATCTTTGAATTTAACCTTTGAATTTGCTTTTTAAATATCATTTGATTTTGTTATTTCAATGTTTTTTAACTCTCCTTCGCCTTGATTTTTCTTTCTTACTGCTCCATATAATAAGTTGCAACTCTTTTTATTTTTTAGGTTCAAGAGAATATCTTTTTAAATATATAACTTCAAACCGTATTGAAGTTTTGTAAAAGAATATATGCCTTGCGAAAAAATAGATAACAAAGAAAAACAATTAAAGTTATGGGAAGTTAAACTTTTAATGCCTTAGCCACTATTTTAAGAACTTATTTATTCAATATGGGGAATAATGGGGGAGAAAACAGTTGAACAAAAATATTCAAATTTTGCTGGTGGTGGGAGTTTTATTACTGATTACAGGTGTACTTCTGAACATTACCAGAAACCCGCTTTTGTGGGGTACAGTGACTGTAACTGCAGTATTCATGATTTTACTTTTCAGGATAGACCCTTTAAGTCCTAACGATTAATGCGAAGAAAAATCCTTTATTTTCTTCTATTCTATTTCATCTAAATTTTTATTTCGCGAACTTCAAAAATCTCTGTAATTTGATTTGAGGTTGTAGACTCTAAAAAGCGGAAGAAAAATTATTTTAGCCTTCTGAGATTTTTTATTACCTTTTTTCTGGCTCTCTGATCTGAGAGTAGATTAGGACCTCATGACCTATTAGAAAAATAGAGGATTTCTGGAGGCAAACCTGCCGCAAAGGACGGAGTGGGAGACACGTACCTTTCTTAATTTTTATTTCTTATTCTATTTCTTATTCCATTCCCAGTTTTATTACCAACTTTTTGGCTGAGTATTAAAACTAACTGGATTCCAGATAGGTTGAAATATTTTGGGGAGAGAAATATATGGGAAAATTGAATTAAAATAATTGAATTTTTTTATAAATTTGACCTTACAAAGGCATTCGGTCAAAAAACGAAATAATCTAAAACTTATGACGTAGAAGATAAAAAATCCGCCTTCTTGAAGTGGCAAAGTTTCAATCAAAGTAGAAAGCTCCAATAAGATACTGAAGCCAAAGCAGTCGAGATGAAATTATGAAGCAACGAACTAAGACTGTTGTAAATTTTCTAATTTTTTTAATTCTCCTGGTCTCCCTTATTACGGTAGGATGCCTGGGAAGAAGTTCCGGTTTAAACGGGGAGAAAGAGATCGAAACGAAAGGAGAAGCAGACAATAACGGAAGCTCTTCAGCAAGTCGTCTGATAACCGAAGCAGTAAATCTTTCCGATTCCACGGCAGGAAACTCTTCATTTGCTGGAAAGTACGGGCTTGAAGCTCTCGATGTAGAGTTAAAAGTGCCGTCTTATGATTTACCCCTTAACAGGGATGCCATCTCCAACTATGGAAACTTTTCAGGTAAAATTTCTCTGAACGAGTCTGCGCTTAAAATTCTCGAAAGCAATGGTTTTGTGGTAATAGAAAACCCTTACAACTCGAGAGAAGAAGACATAACTTCAATGTACTCGACCCTCAAAGAAGAGGAAGTCCCTATTTTTATTACCACGGATTCCCTGCTGCACCTCTATCATATCCAGTTTGACGAAACCCTTCGCCAGATAGAGGAGAAAGAGTTTTATGATTCTCTCTGGAAAACCGATCTTGCCCTGTTAAATGCCTCTCTTGATACGTATAACAGTGCCTCGGGGGAAGAACGGGAAGCTGCAAGAAGAAACGCAGCCTACTTTTCAGTTGCGTTGAGCCTTCTCCATCCAAAACCTGAGCAGATACAGGGGGCAGAATCCCCTTACGGCTTTGTTGACGAGTCCCTTTTCCCTTCAGGTTCTGAAGAACAGTATCAGTTTGAAGTCCCTGCGTTCGTAAAAGATGAGGTCGAAGCCGAGCTTTCCCTGATAGAAGCTTACGAAGGGTTTGAGACTTCTCCAATTTTCAAGTATGAGGAAGATTATTCCCAGTACATGCCTCGAGGCCACTATACCCGCTCTGAGAAGCTGCAAAACTACTTCAAAGCTTTCATGTGGCAGGGCCGGATGAGCATGCTCCTTAAGGATAAATTGATTACTTCCGAAGACCCTGCAAAAGATTCCCGAATCCAGACTATTCAGGCCAGTATGATTGCTTCTGAACTCCAGAGCAGGCCTGAGCTTCTTAAAAACTGGGACAGGATCTACGGAGTTACAGCTTTTTACGTAGGGTTTTCCGACGACCTTGGGCCTTATGAATACATGGAAGCTCTGGACTCGGTCTTTGGGAATGGAGCAAGGGAATTTAACGAAACAGCGGTTGAAGAACTGAAAACTAAACTTGCAGAGTACCAGGGCCCGAAGATCTACGGGGGGACTGGAAATTGTGTTCTGGAACCTCCCTTTACTCCTGAGCAGGCCGACGAATGCCTCGAAAATACAAAGGGTTTCCGCTTCATGGGACAGCGCTTTATTCCGGACTCTTATGTTTTCTCAAACATGGTCGGGGACTATACAGGAGAATATACAGGGGAAAATGAAACTCCATTTACACTGGTAATCTCGAGAGCAGGGCAGCCTATTCGCGGCTTCCCGCGCGGGCTCGATGCAATGGCTCTTCTGGGTTCGAAAAGGGCTGTTTACTGGCTTGACGAGCTGAATGATTCCAGCTATGAAAACTATAGTGTTCAGTATGGAGAGATGAATTCGGAGTTTTCGAACTTCAGTGCAGCCGAATGGAACAGGAATCTCTACTGGTCGTGGCTTTATTCCCTCCAGCCTCTTCTGAAGGATTATGGAAACGGCTATCCTACTTTCATGCAGACTGCTGCCTGGCAGGACAGGGAACTGAATACAGCTCTGGCTTCCTGGACAGAACTCAGGCACGACACTATTCTTTATGCCAAGCAGAGCTACACCATGGTTGGAACCGCAATGCCAATGCCTCCTGAAGAAAAACCAGTCGCAGGCTATGTGGAGCCAGTCCCTGATTTCTACGCCAGGCTGTTTGCCTTAACGAATATGACAAATCAGGGCCTGGATGAAATGGGCGTTCTTGACCCGACTTCAAAAGCAAGGCTTACAACCCTTGAAAGCATCCTTTCAAAGCTTCAGGTGATCTCGGAAAAAGAACTTGAAAACGAGGAACTTACAGCAGAAGACTACGAGTTCATCAAGACATTTGGCGGCCAGCTTGAAGGCACCATCGCCGACGTTGACGAGAAAGCCAGGAAAACCACAATCGCAGCTGATGTCCATACTGACGGAAACACGGAATCCGTGCTTGAAGAAGGCGTAGGTTATGTGGACATGATTGTAGTTGCATACCGGCTTCCTGACGGCAGAATCATTGTCGGAGCCGGGCCTGTGATGAGCCACTACGAATTCAAGCAGCCAATGGAAGCCCGCCTTACTGATGAAAAATGGAGAGAAATGCTGGAGACAAACCCGCCGGAAAAGCCGGAGTGGACCTCCACATACATTTCTTAATTTTCAGTGGGATAATAAATGAAAAAGAGTGAGGAAGAGATTAAAAAGGAAGTAAAAAGAGTTAGGGTTTTCAGATCGAAAACCTTTCCACTCTCTTGTCTTCAGTCTTCTGTTCCTGCCTGACCTGACTAATTAGTTTTTCAAGCTGTTCCCTTGAGATGCTTTTGTGCTTCTCTTCGGTACAGACTTTGACCTTTTCTATAAGGGCACAGAGTTCGTCCCGCTCAAGGCAGAAACCGATGCTGTTGATGATGCCTTTTAAGGCTTTTGTGCCGGTGTGCTTTCCTACAACAAGGTTGCGCTTTCCTCCCACCATCTCAGGGAGGAAGAGTTCGTAGGTTCGCGGCTCTTCCAGGATTGCAGCAACATGGATTCCGGATTCGTGGGTAAAGGCGTTCTGTCCGACAACGGCTTTGTTTGCCGAGGGGGTGATGCCTGAATATTCCGTGATCATCTGGGAAAGAGCGGTCAGCTTGGTAGTGTCATAGCGTTCAATCCCGTACTGCACTCTGAGGGCTACCATTACTTCTTCAAGGGAAGCGTTTCCTGCCCTTTCTCCTATCCCATTGACTGTTGTGTGGAGCTGCTTTGCCCCTGCCTCGGCAGCTGCAAGAGTATTTGCAGTAGCCATGCCAAGGTCGTCGTGGCAGTGAATACAGATGGAAGTGTTAACTGATTTGTAAATCTCACTTACAAGGTAGTGAGTTGTGGTAGGGTTCAGGATGCCGACAGTGTCTGCGAGGCTTACATACTGTACCTTATATTCACTTTCAACTTCCTTGAAAGCCTGTTTGAGGCGGTCTATTGGGGTCCGGCTTGAATCTTCTGCTGCAAAACGCACTTTTAACCCGTGGTCAGTTGCGTATTCGATGGCTTCCTTAGCACAGCCCAGCATTTGCTCAAAGCTTCTGTGGTATTTGTATTTGAGGTGCATGTCGGACATTGCAATAAAAATGCTCACAATGTCAACATCACAATCGATGGCAGCATCTACATCCCCTTTTACTGCTCTTGAGAGGCAGCAGATCCTTGAATTATAGCCCTGGTTTGCGATTTCCTTTACAATCTCCTTTTCGTTTGCAGAGACTACCGGAAATCCGGCTTCTATAACCTCAATACCCATGGAATCAAGCTCACTGGCAACTGCCAGCTTCTGTTCTTTCGTGAACACAACGCCGGGGGTCTGTTCCCCATCGCGGAGGGTCACGTCACAGATTTCGATATCTAGGGGGCGATATTCGACAAAGTCCATTAGTGTATTTCTGGAATACTGCTCGCTCTCTAACATTTTTACGACTTCCTGTGAATTTTTATTATTGAGAGGCATTTTTGATTATTTTTAGTGATGGATATATAATCTGCCTTAAAAATAACTCAAGGGCTTGAATAAGAAGGTATCAGGGGTCAAAGGTCCCTAAAATTCAGAAAATATTATGTCTTGCTAAAATTAAGCATAGCTTTACCTGCACATGTATAAATGTTTTCCTTGGAGGAAAATAGCTTCCGGCAGCTACATTTTCACAATCCCGGGTATTGATGGCTCTTTCTGGATAGATTTATCTTTGATTTGAAATTTCTCTATAAAAACTGTCATTTAGACGAAATATTCCAGAAAATGCAAGCTTTTGAAAAAGTTAAAGTTGATGAGAAAACTCCAAATTTGAACAAAAGGTTTCTTTTCAGGAAAGTTTCCTCTGAACTTTTTCATAAAAACAGGTATCTGAAACCCTTACAAAGCGCGCCGGATATCTGGATTTTTTAAGTTTGACAGTATCTTCCGGCTTGATTCTGTAAGATTTCTGCCCGTCAATTGCAATGACTGCTTCTTTTTTTGGGGACGACAGTCTTATTGTGATTTCGCTGTCAGATGGGATAATCCAGGGTCTGGAAGATAGTTTGAAAGGGGCAACGGGAACTACAACGATTGCATTTACTCTGGGGCTTACAATAGGGCCCCCTGCGCTCATTGCATAAGCAGTCGAGCCCGTAGGGGTTGCAAAAACCACGCCGTCTGCACGCATATTCTCAAGGAGGCAGTCATTGACATAAATTTGAAACTGGATTATCTTCGCTGGTTTTGCAGACATTATTGCAATCTCATTGGTAGCAGTCTCAAGCATTTCTCCGTTAAGGAAGACATCTACTCGCATCCTTTCGAGATACGAAAAACCGTAAAGAACTTCCTCTATTGTCTCAATGGCATCCTTTGGCTCCACATCTACGAGAAAACCGAGAGTCCCCATATTAATCCCGAGTATAGGGAGAGGGTCTTTCATCTTGGCAATATTTCGAAGGACTGTACCGTCGCCTCCCACACTGATTATGAGTTCCACTCCCTCTTCTCTCATTCTTTCAACAGGAATGCCTTCTATTCCGAGTACATCGGCTGTTGGAGTGGAGACAAAGATCTGCACTTTCGAGCTGAAATGGGCAAGAATTTCCCTGACCATTTCAATTACGTCTGGCCTATCGCAACGTGAGGAGATTCCTATCTTTTTTATCGCCAACTTATCCTCCTGAGAGTAATTCTAAGAGTTTTTCGTGGACATGCCCATTAGATGCGACCATTTCCACTCTGGCCGTAACATTATCAGGAAGCCTTAAAGAGTTTCCGTATCCGTCTGTAACAAGCCCACCGGCTTCCGCTAAAATGAGTTCACCTGCTGCCACGTCAGTCACACGCAGAGCGTTTCGAACATCCACTAGAGCATCAAGCCTTCCTGAAGCTACATAGCAAAGTTCAAGCGCTACACTCCCAAACAGCCTTATCCTTCTGACGTTTTTGTATATCTTTCGGGTCCTCTCTACATTTTGCCGGTAGCCGTACACACTGACACACAGTTCCCTTAGATCCGAGTTAAGGGAAGCTTTTATTTTTTTTCCGTTAAGGTAAGCCCCTTTTCCGGCTTCTGCATAATATTCCTCGCGCAATGCAAGGTTACTCACATACCCAAACCTCAGATCCGAAAGGTCACAGGAGGTCACAGCCAGCGAAACGCTGTAGAAGGGAATCCCCACAGAAGAATTATATGTCCCATCAAGAGGGTCAAGGACAATAGAAAATTCAGGGGAGTCACCTAAAATAAGCTCTCCCATCTCCTCACTTATAATCCTCATGGACCTGCCATCGGCTTTAAGTATCTCAACGATAGCATCCTCTGCTGCAAGATCTATTCTGGTAGTAGGTGTCCCGTCAGCTCCCATACAAACAAAGCTACCTGCGGCATCAGTGCCTGCAAGATCGCAGATGGAATCCGTTGCGGCTTTAAAAGCTTCCCGGGACAATTTCAAAAAACTTGAATCTGCTGAATTCATACCTGAGCCAGTTTTTCTAATTTAAAAGTTCCAAATTCTGTTATCCGGATGCGTTATATAAGGATTCAGAATTTTCGGTAATGCTCCGGATTATTGGGCTCCGGTACATTCAAATCGAAGATATTTCAAACCGGAGCCCTTAAAAACCTTAATTTTCAGAGACTTATAGTCCAAGAGCTTTATTTGTTTTCTTAATTGACTTTGCGCCGTCACTTTCCAGTTCCATCATGGCCCTTATAGCGTCCACATTTTCGGGAACTACAATGGATTCCTGGTGGATTGCCTGGAAGAAATATAATTCATTTTCTTGCACTGTTATGGATTCAGGCCAGATGCAGTTCTCCCACATGTCGTTTCTGGGGCGCTGAATGTCTCTGGCATATTCCATGATTTCTGCTGTTGAAGAAATTCCCTGCCCTACAAAATGGATTCTGGACTGGGAAGCGAAAATTTCCTTGATGTCTTCTGCAGTGCAATCAGTATTCAGTTCCATATTTACAGTGTGCAGGTGCATGAGAGTTGTCGGGATCTTCATGGCTGCACTTGTAATTTTGATCTGCGGAAGCACGCTCTGTACATCAGGCCCGTGGTGGGAAGGAAGCTTAATGGGATCAGGTACAATAGCATTAATGGGTCCCTTTTTTACATCGTTGGGGTCGGCTGCCCTTCTTGCAAGAGTTACCCTCACTTTTTTTACTCCCAATTCCCTGTCTACTGGATAGATAACCCTGCAAAGCCCTGTGGTATTACAGGAAACAACCCTTACAAGGTCAAGGCCCAGCGCCTTCTCGTAATTGCACACCGCATTAAATGAGAAGCCTGCAAGTTCATGCTCTTCGCCGCCCTGCCAGATTGCCTTTACCCCGGCTTTCTGATACAAAGCTTTGTTTTCTTCTCCAACTCCCCCGGGAGTGCAGTCTACAACCAGGTCAGCCTTTTCTACCATTTCTTCAATGGACCCGGCTGCAGGTATTCCTGCTTTCTCAAAAGCTCCTAGATTTGCAGCAGGGGCATATATGTCATACCCCAGCTGATGGGCCACTGCAGCTTCATAGTTAGGCTTCGTCTTGGAAATCCCTATAATTTCCATATCTTTCTGAGCCTTTACGGCATCTGCAACTCTTTTTCCAATTGTTCCGTAACCGTTTACTGCAATCTTTGCTTTAACCATTTATGATCCTGTCCTGTTTTATCCTGTTCTACCCATCAGAATAGTATAAATTGTAGCTGAATTTAGTTTTAACAGTTGAAAACTTATTTGTATCCAGATTTCCAATTTCCGGGCAGTGAATTATCTCAGTTCAAAGTGTATGTATAAATTTAAGATGTATTTATAGATTTACAATTTTTAACTAAGTTATATATCTATGCTGATAACTGCTCGTTACAAAATCCGGGATACTGATCTAGACAATATCTCGATGTTTTAAGCTTACGCCTCATCCAACATCTTAGCATTCAAGATCTAGAAATCACATTAAGGTAGATAAAATGAAATTATAGATAAGACTAGATAAATGCTTTTCCCGAAATCTATTTTTATATAATATTATCTATGTTTATTTTTATAACCTCTTCTTCTCTTTTTCATCCCAAAAAGGTGATATTTCTATTCTTCAATTACATTTATTTGCAGTTTTCTCAACTAAAAGTACAGCTAAAGTAAGAGAAAAATCTAAAAAACATCTACCTTCAACCAGTAAGGCTCAACTAAAGGGGCTCGACTAAAAAGATTCAATTAAAAAGATTCAATTAAAAAGATTCGATTAAAAAGGCCCGATAGCTTAAGTATCTCAAGAATACTAAATAGCATGGGGATAAATATAGACGAAAAAAAATAAATTGGTGGGGATTAGAGAAACCCCGACCAAACCAATCCGATTCCATGATTAAATACTGGAAAGCGGTCTGCCGTTTCAAGCCTATGAGATGTCTTAATTTTTTCCATTAAAGGCTGAATCTTCTCTTGATAGAAGTTGGGCCTTAGTGGGACATAAGTTAAAACCCCAATGAAACATAAATTAAATTCCAATGGGATATATGTTAAAATCCCAATGAAACACAAATTAAATTCCAATGGGATATATGTTAAAATCCCAATGAAACATAAATTAAATTCCAATGGGATATATGTTAAAATCCCAATAAATCTCAATGGTAGCCTTAATCTTCAGACCAGTTGAGCCTTTATGATCTTTACTTCGGTTTTCGGGCGATCCTGACGGTCAGTTTTCACTTTTCCCATAGCTTCTACAACATCCATTCCTTCTACAACTTTTCCGAAAACAGGGTGTGCTTTGTCAAGATGGCTATTATTCACAAGGTTGATAAAAAACTGGCTGCCGCCTGTGTTTGCACCTGCATTTGCCATGGAGATCGTTCCCTTCTCGTTTCGGTTGTGCTTTGTGAACTCGTCCGGAATTTCATAGCCAGGTCCTCCCATGCCTGTTCCTGTGGGGTCTCCCCCCTGGATCATGAATTTGTCGATGATTCTGTGGAAGATAACTCCATCATAAAACCCCTTGTCCACGAGTTTTGCAAAATTTCCCACAGTAATCGGCATGTCCTCAAAAAGTTCGATTGTAATGTCGCCCATAGTGGTATTCAAAACCACTTTCTTTCCCTTCCATACAGCCATTTCTCTTCCTCTATCGTCTTTAATCTTATTTTTATGTGTGCCTGTCTTTTTGTTGGCTTTTTGTGCATTGTATGCTCGCCTTCCATGTAAATCCTTCGCCACCCTAGTTTCGCTTCGGGATCTTGAGGGCCTTTTCGCCCCTAGTTTCGTTTCGGGAGAACGAGGTCCTTTCCGCTTCGCTCGAGATGACTAATTTATGGACAATAAAAATGCTTCTTTCTTCTCTCGAGATTACTTATTTACAAAAATCGTAGCCTTTTAAACCTCTAAGTGCGTCTCATTATCATAAAAATCGACTAATTTTAGTTTCACTGAAGATGCAACAGCTCTCAGTCCTTTTCTTTTTGTTCAGGTTAATCGAGGTCTGGACTTCGGGCATGCTGGCGGAGAAAAGCCAAATAGGGGGAACGTTTAAATTTTCAATTGTTATATCTCGTTGAACGTGCCCATATGCCTTATTGATAGTGAAATTCACTGGAGAAATAAAAAGAGAATTCTATTACCCTTTATGGACAGTTCTTTTTTTAAATATGTCTATATAATTATATTTCCAATTTTTGTGAATATATAAAGGTTTTGAGCAAAATCTACGCAACTTTTTTCTTCTGGGGTACATATTTAAGATTTATTTTAAAATTCTCAATATAAAGTAGCTTGAATTTAAATGAAGATCTGAAAACCTTTTCAAAGTCTTTCTTTCCTCTTTATTTTCATATTATATACTTAATTGATTATTTAATACAAATCCTTATGTTTTTATACGCAGGCCAGTTTATTTTTATGTAGAAAAGAAATTCTCTTAAGTTATGAACCTTACAGTGGGGTTATTTGTATGAATAGATGTAAATTTATGTTTCTGTTGGTGGCCGCAGGACTCTTGCTTATATTATCCATTACTTCAGCTTCAGCTGAGACAAATCCTGAAGTGGAAATGATTCTGGAAAACGGAACAGATGGACTAAATTTAATCGGAAACTTAACGTCTTCATCTAATGAAACCGGACTTATTGCACAGGAGATAGAGCTGAACCTTAATTTCCTTACTTCCATGCTGCAAATGCTTGATCTCAATCTCAATCTTATTAACGGGACTCTTAGTTCCCATGTAGAAGAATTTCCCTTCCTGCAGCCTACAATCGAAGGAACGAATGAAGGCATAAAAACAGTGGATTCCATACTCGTTATCATGAATTTGAGTTCTGAGAACCTGAGTGATACAAATGTTACCCTGCATTCTCTAAACGAAACTATGGCACAGATTAACTCAACTCTCGTATCCCCTGATGGTATGATCGAATCAGCTAATTTGACTATGGGACAATCTAATGCTACTACGCCTATGATTGGAGACATGTTCGCGAGCGTGAAGGGGATGCTTTCGCTTATGGAACAATTTTGAAGTTGCTGATCTTGTTATTGAAGTTTATGTGAGAATAAAATGTGAGGAATAAAATTCACAACTGTCTGAATCTATGGGATCCTGGCAGTGTTCTATGTTAGAGTAGACGAATCTAACATAGTAAATTATTTAATTATGTTACACAGTTAATGGGCTATGAGGAATTACGAATTTGTTTTTTATACAAGTATGCCTGTTTTTCTTCTTTCTCTCATTTATTTTTTATTTGGATTGGGCGGTTTATTTGAGTGTATAGGTTTTAGTAGTATTATTCTTTTTATTTTTGTATTATTTAACATTCTCTCGAGAAAAGATGAATAATCACTTTACAGTATTTCCGAAGATTCACGGAATTTCCACCAGCTCTTTTTCGTGTGGCTTTTTGATTTTTTGATTTCTTTGATCCTTGGGAAATCAATAGACTATTCTGAGGGACTAATAGCATCCTTCAGTCTGCCCTATCCTGCTTAAAGGCGTGGCTGGAGCCTATCGGCCTGGAAGAACTAAAGACAAAAAAATTTAGCCGCAGTGGAAATAATAGTGTATCAAAGGTGACTAATATTTTTAAAGGGAATACTCGAAACGACAAATCCTAAAAAACAGAATCAGGCTATTTGCTCGAGTATTAATTAGACATTATCTTATTCTTCTCCCTCAACCCCTTTATTTCACATGCAGAATTTTCACATACAGTTCTTGTCCTGTCGTTTTTACTCTCATCAGAATAGGACCCAAAAACCTTCCCTTAACATTCAACAAACTTAACTCTCATCTTTTCAAAGCCGCAAAAATCCTGCCAGGATGAAAACTTCCTGATAAACCACAGGATAATTGCATGATATGTCGAGATCGCTGGCGCAAATCTATCCCATCGCCTTCTACAAGTTTCAGTAGCACTTCAATCAATAAACTCTTCTGAAGAATCAATAAACGCCTCTAATTTTCCTCTTACCTCATTTAAATCGTGTTTTCCTTCCATGTGCCACACCTCAAGTTCTTCAAAATCGTACAATATTGATAGAGGTAACGTGTTTTTCTCATATTTACATCCGATCTCAGGGTAATTTTCTACGTTTACAACTTCAACAAACAATGCGTTGTTAAATTTTGGTTCTGTCAGCAGTAGCTTGCGCATGAAAAATATTAAATCCTGGCTGTCCTTGTCGCTGATGGATTTTATATTAATTCTATATACCAGTTTGTTGCTGTAATACGAAAACAGCAAACGTTGCAAGACGGTATTTATTGTCTCATCAGGATGGATTTTTGCTTCGTTAAGTCTGTCGTGGAGATCTTGCGTGATTCGCACATTTTCTGTAGTGTGCGAGAGCTCCGGAAACCTTCGTTTCCTATCGTTTATGGCAAACCAGTACTTACTGTTTTCATGTGTAAGTTGACAGGTATCATCATATCGCGCCAATAGTTTTGTAATTATAGTGCCCTTTGACTCCCACCCACTATCACTATCTCTATCCCTGCAAAACTCGAGCGCTTCATATAGCTCTGCACTGATTTTAATGGTTTTAGTTTCCATGAGTGCACCTCAATTTGGAGCATACATCTGGTTAATATATATATACTGTTCGCCATGGCACTCAATTTTGTCCCTCGTTAATTGCACACCCGAAACTAACAGCTTATTGTACGGAAAAGAACGGGGGAAATACGCTATTGTGGATACCCGAAATAAGCTTAATGAGTATCAGAACCTTTCGTTTTTTATAACTCGTAACTTCCAGTCCCAGATCCCTATTTTTTACCTTATACAAAACCTATTTATACCAAGTACGGCATTAGACATTGTTGTACATAAATATACACCAGTGATGTCTTATGCACGCTTCAATCCTCCATATCCTCAACACAACAAAAACCCGCATCCAGACACTAGGGCCGCACAAATGCCCTGGAAGTCTCCAGACGCAGTTTGAGAAAAGAGATTTTATCTCCGCGGTGGAATACGCAAAAGCTGAAGGGAGGGTACCTGTTATTGCGGAAGTCAAACCTGCATCTCCGGGAAAGACTTTCAGGGAGGTCTCGCCTGTAGCAGCCGCAGAGCTTGCATGGGAAATGGAAGACGCTGGAGCTGTGGCAATTTCAGTTCTTACCGAGCCAGGGGTTTTCCGCGGCTCACTTGAAAACCTGCAGGCTGTCCGAAAAATGGTATGCTTGCCTGTACTCAGGAAAGACTTCATCATTGACAGAATGCAGCTGGAAGAAGAAGGTAGTGACCTTATACTTTTGATTGCAGGAGTTCTTGAAAAAGAGCTGGGTTCTTTTGTCGAGCTTGCTCTTGAAAAGGGATTTGAGCCGCTGGTTGAGGTCCATAATAGGGAAGAACTTGAACTTGCCATGGAAACCGTCACAAAGATTATCGGAATTAACAACCGTAACTTTGAGACTCTTAAAATCGATCTGGGCACCACAGAAGAGCTTGCTCCCCTTATAAGGGAATATGACCTTGATCATGGAACCAGACACATAATTATAAGTGAGAGCGGGATGAATAGTGCAGAAGATGTAAGGCGAGTGATCCAGGCAGGGGCCGATGCTGTACTGATAGGTTCTGCACTTATGGAAAGTGACTCTGTTTCTGATAAAACCAAAGAATTCGTCCAGAGCTTTTGCTGGCGTGAATAACTATTTTTCTTGAACTTTTCAGAGTTTTCAGCCTTTCTGAAGTAAGGTTGAAAAATTCTCTTTCATTTCAAAATTGAATTCTGTTTCATGATCTCAGAAATCACTGGATCGGGAATTATGAAATCAGAACTCAAGCTACCATAATTACGAAATCAGGAATCAAAAAATTGGGAATTACAAAATCAGGAATCATGCTACCTAATTAGATCAAAAGACAAGGGAGTAATTGAATTGGAAATAATTGAATTGGCAGAAACTAAAGTTTCAGAATCTCAAGTAAAAGGAAAATATGGGAAGTATGGCGGACAGTACGTACCCGAAGTCCTCATGCCTGCTTTGGAAGAACTGGAAGCGGGATATGAGAGGTACAAAAACGACCCCGAATTCCTTGCAGAGCTTGACCTTTACCTCCGAGATTTTGCAGGCAGGGAAACACCTCTTTATTTTGCCCGGAATCTGAGCAAAAAATACGGGTCAAAGATCTACCTCAAGCGAGAAGACCTTGTGCACGGGGGAGCCCACAAGTTAAACAATGCCATAGGGCAGGCTTTGCTTGCAAAATACATGGGGAAAACCAGGCTGATTGCAGAAACCGGGGCTGGACAGCACGGGACTGCAACGGCAATGGCAGGGGCAAATCTTGGCTTTGAAACCATTGTGTATATGGGGGCAAAAGATGTCAAGCGCCAGCAGATGAATGCGTATCGTATGGAACTCATGGGCACTGAGGTAAAAGCCGTACAGACTGGCTCAAAAACCCTCAAGGATGCAATCAATGAGGCTTTCAGGGACTGGGTCACAAACATTGGAAATACCCACTACCTTATAGGTTCGGTTGTTGGACCCCACCCATATCCTGTAATAGTCAGGGATTTTCAGAGTGTAATCGGGCGTGAGGTAAAAGAGCAGATCCTTGAAAAAGAAGGACATCTGCCTTATTCAATTATTGCCTGTGCTGGCGGCGGAAGCAATGCAATGGGGATTTTCCATCCCTTTATCGAAGACAGAGACGTCAAACTCATTGCTGTGGAAGCAGGGGGAAAAGCCCTGAAATGTACGGAAAAAGCAGCCCTTCACTCAGCCTGCCTCTGCGCAGGAGAAGAAGGGATCCTTCATGGAGCACGTACAAAGGTGTTGCAGGATAAAAACGGGCAGATCCTTGAATCTGAATCTATCTCTGCAGGGCTTGACTACTCAGGAGTAGGGCCTGAACTGGCTTACCTGGCAGAAAGCGGAAGAGTAACAGCCCGCTACGTTACTGACGATCAGGCTCTTGAAGCTTTTCACGAACTGAGCCGGCTTGAAGGGATAATTCCTGCTCTGGAATCTTCCCATGCTCTTGCTTACCTGAAGAAAGCTTCTGAAGCCGGGGAGCTCGAAGAAGTAGTGGTTGTAAACCTCTCCGGAAGAGGGGATAAAGACCTGGAAACTGTCTTGAGCCTTAAGAGAGGGATCTGAAATGAGAACTGAACTGGGAACCGAACTAAAAACTGCGGTGAGAAGACAGACGATTTCAGAGAGATTCAGCGAACTCAGGGGGAGAAAAGAAGGAGCCCTGATCTGCTACATAATGGCAGGAGATCCTTCCGTAGACTCGACCGGAGAGTTTGTAAAAGCTCTGGCCACAGGCGGTGCGGATAGCATAGAACTTGGTTTTCCATTTTCAGATCCTGTAGCTGATGGTCCAACCATTCAGGCAGCTGGGCAGAGAGCGCTTGCAGGCGGCATGGATGTCCAGCGTTATTTTGAGCTTGTTAAAAGCCTTGATGTCCGGATTCCTCTTGTGTGCATGACATATTACAACCCTGTATTCAGATACGGTGTGGAGAAATTTGTAAAAGGAGCTGCAGAGGCAGGAATCAGCGGCCTGATTATACCCGATATCCCTGTAGAAGAAGCAGCGGACCTGAAGAACAGCTGCGAAAAACACGGACTTGATCTTATATTTCTGGTTGCACCCACAACAACCGATGAGAGGATCAAAAAGATCCTGAAAAGAGGTTCTGGTTTCCTGTACCTGGTCTCAAGGCTGGGCGTCACAGGGGCCAGGGAAGATGTCTCCTCCTCCACCAAAGACCTGCTTTCCAGAGTAGAAACCGAAATGCCGAAGGCTGTGGGATTCGGGATCTCCACAGGAATACAGGCTGAGGAAGTCCGAAAAGCAGGTGCAGACGCTGTCATAGTCGGCTCGGCTTTTGTCAGGATTATCGAAGAAGGAAAAGATGTAAACGAGAAGTTGGAAGCCCTTGCAAGAGAACTCAAATCCGGCATACTGAAAACCAGTTAAAAATGTAAAGGCAGGAAAAAATAAATGGGGAGTCAAAACGAGAACCTAAGCAACGATTTTTGAAAGGACCCACAACGGGGGAATAGGGAGTTTAAAAGGAGGAAGGAAAATGAGGAAATACATTAAGAAACTGGAGGAAGGTCGCGATCTGAGTTCCGAAGAAGCTGAGGCTGCAGTAGATGAAATTCTGGGCGAGGCTGAGGACGAGGAAATAGGGGCATTTCTGCTTGCTCTGAGGACAAAGGGTGAAAAGCCCGAAGAAATCGCAGGTTTTGTCAGAGGCATGAAAAAGGCTGCTAACACAATCAAGCCCAATGTACCTTTCAGGCTTATAGATACCTGCGGGACAGGAGGAGACGGCCTTAATACTATCAATGTCTCGACAGCAGCAGCAATAGTTACTGCAGCAGCAGGCGTTCCTGTAGCCAAGCATGGAAACAGAGCCGCCACCTCGCTGTCGGGAAGCTCGGATGTACTTGAAGCCCTGGGAATAAAAGTTGACCTTGCTCCGGAGCAGGTCCGGAAGACGATAGAAGAGATAGGGATAGGGTTCATGTTTGCTCCAGTCTTTCATCCTGCCATGAAGAGGGTCGCAGGGATTAGAAAAAAACTCGGGGTCCGTACTGTCTTCAATATCCTGGGACCACTGACCAATCCTGCAGGTGCCAAAGGGCAGATAATAGGAGTTTTTGATAAAAAACTATGCGAGCCGATAGCTTATGCTCTTGCCGAACTTGGGACCGAACACGCCCTTGTTGTGAATGGAGACGGGATGGATGAGATCTCAAATACAGGTGAAACCTACGTTGCAGAATTAAAGAACGGCAAGGTTTCAACCTTCACTCTGACCCCGGAATCTCTCGGCATGCTGCGGGCAAATCCTGAGGATATAAAGGGAGGCACCCCAAAAGAAAATGCAAGAGACCTGCTATGCATCTTCAAGGGACAGAAAGGGCCAAAAAGGGACCTCGTTGTCATGAATGCAGCTGCAGCCCTTTACGTGAGCGGAATCGTGGGTTCCATCCGGCAGGCAATTCCTATTGCCGAAGATGCCATTGATAGTGGCAAGGTCATGGTTAAATTCAACCAGTTTCGGGCTTTTACGTCAGGATTTTGCGAACAGGAAAATGAGGCTACTCTTCCGGGAAAAAGAATTCTTGAATCTTCCAGAACATCTACGTTAAGCCCGGCTTCTGGGGAAAGGGCATGAAAGCAAAACTCAGAACAAGGATAAAAATCTGCGGGATTCGCAGTCCTCAGGAAATAGAGCTCGCAAACCTCTACGGCGCCGACGCAGTTGGTTTTATAACAGATGTCCCTGTCGAAAGTCCAAGAAAGCTCGATTCGGATACTGCTGCTATACTCATCTCTAAAGTCCCAAAAAGCCTGAAATCCGTACTTGTCATTATGCCGGAAAACTCTGAAAAGGCGCTTGAGCTCATTGAAAAAATCAGGCCTGATATAGTGCAAATACATTCTATGCTTCCTCTTTCAGAACTTGAAATAATAAAGGAAAAAACGGACATTCCCATTATTAAGGCTCTCTCCATACCGGCACAGGAGGAAAGTTCAGGAGAAAAATCCGAAAACGTCGAGAAGACTTCCCCGGCAAAGAACACTTTTCTCATCTCCGATCTTCTTGAGCAGATCGCCCAGCTGGAAGAAACAGCCGTTGTAGACTCCCTCCTGCTCGATACGGGAAAGGCTGGCAAGCTGGGGGGAACTGGCTGTGTCCACGACTGGACCATGAGCCTAAAAATTGCTGAAGAAACCAGGCTTCCTCTTATCCTTGCAGGCGGGCTTAAGCCCGAAAATGTGCAGGAAGCAATCAGGATAGTTTCTCCTTATGCTGTGGACACAGCGTCGGGTGTAGAGAGCTGTGGAAAAAAAGATGCTCTCAAAATCAAGAAATTTGTTGAAGAAGTGAGGTGTGCAAATGCTTTCCTTTGATCTTGGAAAAGAAGAATTCAAAGAGCTTGCTTCGGGGATAAAGCAGCCAGGTTTTATTCAGCTCCTTGCGAGAGTTGATGCAGACTCTCCAGCCTGTTCCCCCCTGGAGCTTTACCGCGCCCTGCGAGCCTCAGGGACTTCAGGTTACTCTTATATGCTTGAGTCCGTGGAAAAACAGGCAAGCCGAGCAAGGTATTCCTTTGTCGGAAGTGATCCTGACGCCGTACTAAAAATAAGTGACCGAATAATCTCCCTGGAACTCCTTAACCCTAAAGCCTCAGTTCTTTTTGAATCTATTTGCTCAAAAATAGAGGAGACCTTCGGGCCTGAAACCGTAAAAAGAGAAAGTCCGGAAAAAGAGGGCTCAGAGCTGAAATACCGACAGTTTACGGCTGTAATTCCAAAGGGAAAAGACGTGTTTGATGCCCTTCGCCTGGCCTTTCCTCCTTCAAACGGGATGGAACTCTTAAACGCTAAACGCTTTGACAGGCAGACTTTCCTTGGCGGGGCCATAGGTTATACGGCTTATGATGCAATTTACGATAGCTGGTTAGGCGTCGAAAAAGGCTTTGAGTCAGAAATTCCCGAACTTCAGTACCTGCTGGTCTCAAAAACTTTTGTGTTCGATCATCTGACTGATGAAATCTATATCGCGGTCACTCCCCTTGTAAATCCGGGTTCAGATGCCGGCACTCTGTATGAAAAAGCCCTTCTGGAGGCAGAAATACTTTGCTCCACACTCAAGGAAACTGCCCTTTATGGAGATTCGATAGAGCCAGCAGTTTCAGGCAGATCTACTGCCTCAGATTCAAAGGCTTCAGGTTCATCTGTTTCAGCCTGCTGCACTGACAGGCAGAAGTTTGAAGATTCTGTAGTTCAGGCAAAAGAGCACATTTTTGCAGGGGACATCTTCCAGGCAGTCCTTTCCAGAAAATGCGAGTTCAGCCTTGAGCAGTCTCCTTTCGAACTCTATATGCAGCTTCGGGCAATCAACCCGAGCCCTTACATGTATCTCTTCGAGTTTGGAGACCTGGCAATCGTAGGTGCAAGCCCTGAAACTCTGTTGACAGTCCACAACAGAACCGTAATCACAAATCCGATTGCAGGCACCTGTCCTCGCGGGAAATCCGGGGCAGAGGATGAAGCATTTGCTTCTCATATGCTTCATGACGAAAAGGAAAGGGCTGAACATGTAATGCTTGTTGACCTCGGGCGAAATGATGTGCGGATGGTTACTGAAAGCGGCTCAGTAAAGGTTTCCGGATTCATGAAAGTCCTGAAGTATTCCCATGTCCAGCATATCGAAAGTACTGTTTCGGGGACTTTAAGACCTGAATGTGACCAGTTTGATGCCTTCAGGGCGGTATTTCCGGCAGGAACTCTCTCTGGAGCTCCGAAAATCCGTGCCATGGAAATTATTTCCGAACTTGAAGCATCTCCAAGGGGTATCTATGGCGGAGGAGTCGGATATTACAGCTGGAACGGGGATGCAGATTTTGCAATTGTAATTCGGACGGTGCTTGTACAGGGCAAAAAAGCTTCAGTGCAGGCAGGAGCAGGAATTGTTGCGGACTCCGATCCTGCGTACGAATTCCGGGAAACTGAGCGCAAGATGGCTGCAATGCTTACAGCTATTGGTGGTGAACTTTGAGATGGGCAAAATGAAAATAATAAATCTCGAAGAAATCAGATCACGAGGTGTTTTCAGATGAAGGTTGTTTTCATAAATAACAAAGACTCCTTTGTATGGAATCTGGTAGACTACATTTCTTACTTTGAAAAAGATACCCTGGTGCTTCCTAACACAGTTACCTTAGAAGAACTCCGGGAGATAAAGCCTGATGCTCTGGTCATTTCTCCTGGGCCCGGAAATCCTTCTGACCCAAAAGATATAGGAAATTGTCTGGAAATAATCAGGGAAATGGGCAGAGAAGTTCCGCTTCTGGGAGTCTGCCTGGGACACCAGGCAATTAACGTAGCTTTCGGAGGGCCGGTCAGGAGAAGCAAAGTAGGGCCGGTGCATGGGAAAAGTTCGAAGATCCTGCATGAGGACTCGGTGCTGTTTAAATCGCTTAAAGGTCCATTCGAGGCGGGACGTTATCATTCCCTTGAAATTGGAGAACCCGCTCCTGGAATAAAGGTTACTGCCCAGGCAGAGGATGGGACTATCATGGCAGTTGAACATGTGCAATATCCGATCTACGGCCTGCAGTTCCATCCTGAATCCGTACTTACCCCGGAAGGATTGAAAATAATTGAAAGTTTCCTGGAGGTTTCCAGGAATTTTAAAAAGAAGCAGATGGCTGTTTAAACAGCCATATTTTTCTCGTCTAATTAGCTTATTTTTTCCCTGTAAAGCTTATTTTTTCTTTTCTGGAGCCTTAGAATCAGGTTCTTCTTCCTCGCTTTCTTCTTCGAAGAATTCCTCTTCTGTGAATTCCTCATTTGGTCTTCCCTCATAACCTGCAGGCTGGAGATTCTGAAGTTCTGCAAATTCGTTTACTGTCTGGGCAATAAGCTGAGGGTATTTTTCGATCTGTTCCTTTGGAATAAAACCTGCTACTTCGGAGGATTTTATAATATTTTCCCTGGCATCCTTTGCTGCTTTGCTGAGATCTTCAAGCTTCTGCCTGTTTGCCAGATAATCCATTTCCTCAAGTGCCAGGGTTGTCCAGAGGGTCACAACCTCCATCTTCTTAGCAACAGCCCCTTCTCCTATAACTTCAAGGGTTTCCACTGCACTTTTTGCAGTCACTAGCATCTGGAATTGTGCAGCTCCTTTTCCTATTTCCTGTACAGCTTTTGAAAAAGACCAGAGTGCATTCGATAATTTTTTTTCCAGCGCAGGTTCCACAAGGTTTTTAATACCTTCTACAGTCGTGGATGCTACATTCTCCATCCTTTTCTGGATAGCTTTGTTGCCTATATTCCGGAGTGAGATCGCGACCCTTTTTAAGTCTGTCTCCAGATTTGCCTCGAGCAACTCTTCCCCGAATTCTCTTAGGTATTCAACATATTGAAGCGCATTATATTCATTTTGTTCTCTTATTGCCTTCTCGCCGGATTCTCCAAGTTCAATAGCTTTTTGTTCGTTTATTGAGAACATATTAAAACCCCTTTCCAGTAGGATCCTGTTAAAAAATATTCAAATTTTAAGAGTTGAACTATTTATATAGGTTTACTCTGATATTAGTCTTCCTATTTTTTTATAAAATTATCGGTAAGTTCATAGCTTTTTCTATAGAAATGAGCTTTTAAAGCCTTTAATTCTATCTAAAAAGCTTTTTAATAGTTTAATTTGGAAAAACTAAATTTAAAAATGAGAAATAAATTTAAAAAATAGGAATTGAAGTTAAGTTTTTCATACGTAGTCTGTCTATATTCTTATCTGGAAATTCAAATCAAATTCTGATCTAAATGGATCAACAGTCTCATTTAAGCAAAAGAGTTATATACATTTTATGCATAATATATATCATCTGAATAAATAACTCATACAGGAATTCTGGCATATTCCTCCTGCATGAGTATTAATCAACCAACCTCCATGGTAGTGGGGAGGGTTACTCCTTACCTCCCTTCTACCTTAATGCCTATTTTTCAATATTTGGTTAAGATAATGGAAAACTACTTCACCTGTTAATAGGGGTAAAAATTGGCAGTAAAATAATTTTTGCTCGAAACAATAAATGTATAATATATTAAAAAGTCAAAGTTGAAACTAGCTAAATATCTTTATTTACATATGGGTATTTGTTACTTCTTTTCAGAATCTTAATATAATAATTGATTTCAGTTTAATTTCATTACAGCACTTTAATATTTTATTTCTTGGCCGCACACTTATTTTTTTCAGATTCATCTCTTCCCTGTAGTCCCTGACAAACTCTGCATACTCTTCAGCATTATCTGCTATAGCTTCAATTTCGGGCTCCTCTATTTCCCTCTTTACCTTTTTCCCGGAACTCCAATAATCAGACTGTTCTTCGGGAATGTCTTCCTCTCAGGAACCATTGCATTTGCACACTATGGAGTCTGTCTTTGCATTCATGTCTTAGCTCAGACACGCCTGAAAAGGCCTGAAAGAACACTAAGTTACCTTAAATCATATGCATATTACATCCTGCTCCACAAAAGCCTCTTAATCTGGAATCAAATATGCAGGGATACAAGTACAGATCAAGGCAGAATTCAAAGGAAAAAAGAAATTTTCAAAAAGGTTCTATTGGAGCATCGCTCCAGACTTTGAGCACATCAGGATGGGACTTCAGTTCTCCCTCATTTTCGTCTTCAACGACGCCCCGGATCAAAAATATCCTTTCATTTGCAGCTTCCAGGCTCTCAACCATTTCCTCCGGTGGGCTAACAGGAACTGGTTCATAGTCCGGGTCGATCTTGAATCCAGGAAGCCTTGCTAAATCTGACTCAAGAGCCGCCTGCATGGAAAAATCAGCTTGTGCTCTTAGCTCAATAATAACTCTTTTAACCATAATTTATTTCCTTTTAGCTTATTGAACTCTAACATGTTAACAGAGATTTACCTGCTTATTTCTAGTCTTGAAGTTAAAAATTTTGAATAAATTTATAGGGAAAAGAAACAAGCTTTGAACTTCCCTTGAAAAAAGCGGTTTTTCCAATATTTATTAATGATAATTCTCTATGATCTTTGACTTATGATATTATTCTCTGGATTGTCACATTGGATGGGCAACGGAGACTGAACTGCCTGTTATTTTATTAAAGGCGGCCTCTGCCTGGATCATTCCGTATCCAGAATGCGGATTCCAGCCATTGCCACAGAAGTCCCTGGCAGTTTTCTGCAGGGCGTCTTTGATAACATCCTGGGTCAACGTAGGGTCATAAGATTTCAGAAGCCCTATAACTCCTGCGCAAATGGGATTAGCTGCCGATGTGCCGTTATCGCAGTCAGTGTATCCCTTGAAGTGGCTGGGTGCACAGAAATCTGGTTTTTTGGGATCAAGGGCTGCAGGTCCCTGGCTGGAATAGCCGATCCATTCCTCCAGAATATTTCCAGCTCCTACAGTGATCACTTTTGGATGCCCATTAGCTCCCCATATGCTGTTTCCAGGTCCTGAATCGGAACTGCACCTTGAATCAGGGCATTTTGACCCACAATTTCCAGCTGCAAAAGTTACAATAATTCCGGTATCAATAGCTTCCACAGCTTTACGAGTGAAGGGATGATCAGGATTCGTAGCGTAATCAAATGCCCAGGCCTTCTGGTACATTCCCCAGCTGTTGGATAGTATCTGTGGAGTCCTATTTTTTTTGTACTGCTCTATCGCCCACTGGTAAGCGCTTATAGCATCAGAAATCACTCCAGAAACCAGGTTGGTCTTCAAAATTCCGAGGTCATATATTTTTGCCTCTGGGCACATGCCCAGTGCATCCGTGGCACACATAGAGCCGTGGCCCTGGGGATCAGTTCCTGGGGGATATTTGGAAATGGGGGACCAACCATCGATAACAGCAGGAATCTTTGATTTGTCAACTCCGGTATCACAGATTCCTATTACAATTCCCTTTCCCTTCACGTCTTTTGCCCAGAGTCGGTCACAACCAAGATATTTTGCAACGTCATCAATTGTTCCCTTAGCAATATTATATTTGCAGTCTATTCCAAAATGCTCTATGCGGGAATCAGTCCATATGTTTACAACGTTGGAAAGAGCTTTTATCTCGTTTTCTTTTACTTCTTCCAGTTCTCCTCTCACAAGGATAGTTTCCTCATTTGCAGCTGCAAGAGACCTTACAATTTCTACAGGGGGACTGACTGAAACTGGCTTATACTCAAGATCTATTTCAAACCCTGAGACTGTTGCAAGCTCCATTGCTTGAATCGACCTCATTGAAAATCCTAAAGGCGCTCTCAATTCAACAATTACTTTTTTAGTCATAGCTATTCTCACTCCCTGTTTAGATACCTTCTTGAATTATCTAGAGATTATTAAATCGTTTTATAATCCATCTTTTAAGATCAATAGACCCTTCGCTATTTAATATGTGTATTTTTATAATACTTATTAATATATAATGATTAAAATAAGATATAAAAATCAGAGAAAGCGTATTTAGAACCTTAAGTACATATAAAGAAAGCTAAAAATGAAAATATCACTAAAAATATAATGAGAATAAATAGTATCCTCCAGAATCAGTTAGTTAACAACTGTCCCTGGGGAAATTTTTTCCATCCTCCCATAATCTGCGAGATGTTCTACTGAAATAAAAGTGAAATGGAAAAATGAAAAATTAGCCCTCTTGAGAGAAGAGAAAAGGGCCGCATACTGTTGCGATTACATCGCAACTCCCGGGAAATCTTGAATTTCCTGTGATCCCAACACGCAATTCAGGAGAGCCGCAATTCAGGAAATTCTGCTGGCGCTTTACGATCTCTTAGCAGACTCTCGGAATCGGGTCTCCGGCGGGCACATCTACATAACGCATGCCTCCGAAGCGGTTTCTCAGGATTACTTCTCCACGATTATCTTCAGTAACTTCTCCTATAACTGCGGCATTTTTGCCGTAAGGGTGCTGCCTGAGAATAGAAAGGACCTCCTCTTCAAAACCGGATTTGACTCCGATGATCGCTTTTCCTTCATTTGCGACCTCCAGGGGGTCAAGACCAAGCATTTCACAGGCTGCGGAAACCGCGGGCTTAAAAGGAATCCAGTCTTCTTCAATAAGAATGCCTGTTTTGGATTTTGCTGCCATTTCGTTCAGGGCATTTGCAAGTCCTCCTCTTGTAGGATCCTTCATTGCAGTGATTACAGTTTCTCCTTCAGGAGTTCTGAGTTTCAAAACAGGCTCTATGAGCTTCCAGAGAGGAGCTGAGTCCGAGACAAGGTCGGTATCGAAGTCAAAACCTTCCCTGTGGGCCATAAGGGAGATTCCGTGATCACCTATAGTGCCTGTAACAAGGACTCTGTCTCCGGGATTAAGGCCTGAATCTCTTATTGGATTATCTGTAATTCCAAGGCCTGCAGTGTTCAGAATAATCGAATCAAGAGCCGCTTTTTCCACTGTCTTCGTATCGCCTGTGATTATAGGTACGCCAACTTCAGCAGCCGTTTCATCCATTGTTTTGATTATTTCTTCAAATTCCTTAAGCGGAAAACCTTCAGGAACTATAACCGCGCATGTGAGGGCAAGCGGCCTTGCTCCCATAACAGTAAGGTCATTGACTGTACCTGCAACTGCAAGTCTTCCTATATTGGTATCCGGGAAAAAGGCAGGAGTTATCACATGGCTGTCGGTGGTCAGTACGAGTTCGGATGCAGGGTTAAAATTCTCAAGCCTGACCGTGGACCCATCATCAAGACTTTCAAGTCCTATAGAACCTGCACTTTTATTGCGGAAGTTTTTAAGGATTATCTCGCCTATAAGTGCCTGCATGACTTCTCCGCCTGCACCGTGCTCAAGAGAAATTGTATCTGGTTTCATCTAAGGCTCCTTTGTCCGCTTTTAAACTCTATTAAGTCTACCTTATTCTTTCAAATTGACCTTAATTGCTCTGAGCTTTTTGAAGGCCAAGCTCGATGAAACTAATCCAGGTCTCAAGACTTTCCCAATCATGCTTTGAAGTCAGGATAACAGGCACACCTGGGTTTAAGGAAAGGATGTCATCTCTCATTTTCTCGGCATTAACATCGACTGCATGTGCAATGTCAACTTTGTTTATGATCGCAAGTTCTGCAGTTTTGAAAATCATGGGGTGTTTGAGGATGATGTCGTCTCCTTCAGTGACGCTCACGATTACAACCCTCAGGTGTTCCCCAAGTTTGAAGTCCACAGGACAAATAAGGTTGCCTACGTTTTCAATCAGCAGAAGATCAGTATTTTCGAGATCGATTTCATCCAGGGCTTTTTCCACGAGCTTTGCATCCAGATGGCACTCTTTTCCCGTATTTGCAGGAATTGTGGTTACTCCGAGTTTTCTGAAACGGGAAGCATCCATTTCTGCGATAACGTCCCCAGCGATCACAGCTATTTTATATTTCTCTTTGAGGTGCTTGATTGCCTCCTCTATAAGAGTGGTCTTTCCTGACCCTATAGCTCCCATAACATTTATTGAGAATACCTGATGTTTGTCAAGTTTCTTTCTGTTTTTTTCAGCAATTTTATCGTTTGCTTTGAAGACATCGTGTCCCATATGGATTACATGCATTAACATAAACATCACTCAGGGGAATTACTTCTTATTTATACTATCTGCAGTTTGATCTTCGTTTTCTGTTTCAATCTCTATGCTTTTAATAATCAATTCTCTGCCGCCTGTGATATGGGCCTGCTTTCCGCAGATAGGGCATTCCATAGCAGCTACATAAGCAAGGAGTTCGCTTTTGAGTTCACTGCTTTCTAGTATCTGTTTTTCATCTACAGTTCCTATGTATCCGCACTCACATTCAAGGGAAGGAGGCACCATTTCTACAACAAAATCTGCTTTTTCCGCAATGCTTCCCTCTGCAAGGACATTGAAACAGAAACTCAGCTGTTCTGGATTTGTATGTGACAACCTTCCCATCTGAAGAGTTACGTGCTTGACTTCTGAGGCTCCATGGGTAGTGGCAGTAGCCATTACCTGCTCAAAGATCTCATAGGCAATGGAGAATTCATGCAAGCTTTCCGCCTCCTTCTCTGGAATATCGGAACCAGTTGTAGCACATTCCTTCCTGACTGACCATACAGGGACCTGCGGGGCTTTTTGGGGTGCAGTCCTTTCCAAAATTCGGGCATTGAGGAGGCTTTGCTTTCCCTGTGAGAATGGCCGCACAGATACAGCGTGTTTTGCCTTTTCCTTCGGCTTTCTTTCGAACATCCTCAAGGGCAGAGGCATAAAGATCTTCGTACTTCTTTGCTGCGTCCTTTTCTTCAAACTCTTTTCTTAGTACAAGCCCTGAAGCCTCTATGTTTCCAATACCTCTCCATTCAGAGTCTGAAGTCTCAAATACTCTGTCCATTATTTTCAGAGCAATCTGGTTTCCTTCGGGTTTTACAGCTCTTGGGTATCCATTATCTACCCGTGAACTCCCGTTCTCTACCTGAGTCTGTAATAGACTTATCCCAAGAAGAATGTCTATAGCCTCAAATCCGCTCACGACAACAGGAAAACCTGTTTCTGCAAGAGGCTCAAAAGGTTTTGTGCCTATTATGGTCGCCACATGCCCTGGAGCTATAAATGCATCAACTTCTGCATCACTGGCAAGGAGGTTGATTGCAGGGGGAGTTTGTTTTTGTGAGGCAAGAAGACTGAAGTTTTCGGGGGTATTTCTCAAGAGGGCTGCTGCATTTGCAGGGACTGTGGTTTCGAAACCTATCCCAAAAAAGACTACTTCGAGTTCTGGCTTTTTTTCTGCAAGGGCAATTGCATCATCAATGCTATAGACCATCTTTACATCTGCCCCTTCAGACTTTACGTCCAGCAAACTTTCTGCTGAGCCGGGAACTCTCATCATATCTCCAAAAGTGACAACAGTCGCACCGCTTTTTGCAAGGGCGATTGCAATATTAACATCTTCTTCAGGAGTGACACAGACAGGGCATCCGGGGCCGCTTATTACTTCTATTTTCTCCGGAAGCACACTTCTTAACCCGTATTTTGCTATCGTCCTTTCATGCGTCCCGCAAACATGCATTATGCGAAGTGAAACCTTCGAGTCTTTGATTCTTTCCAGGAGCTTCTTTTCGAGTTCCGGAACAGCTGGCTTTGAAAGAGCATTCCCGTTTTCCATTTTAATCAGCGTCCGCTTTTAAGGAGAGTCACTTTTGAAGGACTCTGGTTCATCGAGACCAGCGATTATTCTGAGAATGCGCATGGTTTCTTCACTTTCTTCTTCTGAGATTTCGGATATTGCATATCCAACATGGATAAGGAAATGTTTCCCGAGCATAGATTCGTTTGCACCTCCCATAAGATCCATATTTATGTCTCTACAGATCCCTCCCATGTCTACAGTTGCAGTGTTTTCATTCACAATAGCCGTAATTTTTCCAGGAATAGCGATACACATGTTACCTCTACTGTTTTCTTTCAAAATATCGTTATATTATAGTGTGATTAACCATTCTAGTAGCGATTAATTATCTAATATTAGTTTTCGCATTCTAGTTAATATTTAAATGAATCATTTTATCAAGAAATCCAAGAAATATGTGTTTGAGGTCTTAACAAGAAAAAAACCAGGAGGTTTAATCTCATTAACTGGAGAAGCAACCTTTCTCCTAATTCCTCGTTTTCAATTTAAGTCTTGCATTTTATAAAGCCTTGCTTTTTACATTATTACATCTTACTTTATGTATAATTATATATTACTTTCTATATTATTAGATTTCTTTGTCCATTATTATCTTTTTATTGTATTTTTAACCCCCGTTATCCCTATTTCACTTGTCTCAAATAGAAAAGTACATGTCAGATGAACAAAAATTGGGTTCTTGAAATAAATTTATTGATAAAAATTGTTTTTCGCAATTCTATAGTTCTATTTTATAACCTTTTTGTTTTTTTACTTTATCTACATAATTTAAAAATGTTTTTTTAGGAGTTACAACTTGTTTAATAGGTGCTTTAATAGATGCTTTAAAATGTGTTCAAATATCTGTTCTGTTTAAATTTTAAGCATATAAAGTTCAAAAAAGTGTGAGTAAGTATCACTCAGATGTTATTTTTTTCAACATATTCATGCAAAAATAAGCGATTCCTATATTTTACTTTATTTTTTCCAGTGTAAAATGCCTCTCTATAGACACTACAGGATGAAGTTAACGAAATAATTAAATAAATATATAATTAAATGAATAATTAAATAAATAATTAAATAAATAAATAATAATTAAATAATTAAATATGATATATAAATAAATAAGTAAATAAATGAATAAATAAATGAATAAATAAATAAATACTAAGTGACCTGTTTTTTATTTTTGTCTCATACTTCCAAAGTACCTTAACATTTTATTTGCACCCGTGAAACGATTCTATGTTTCTCTAAATTTTTTTCTATTTTCCCATTGTCTGAATATTCTCATAATGGAAGCTAGTTTCTTAATCTAAATTAACACTCTGTAGAAGGCTATTGACTTTTAAAATAGGCCTAAAATAGGCCTGATTTCTTGATTATTTTTTCTCGTTGATATTTACTGAACATCTTGATGTGTGCTACATGGGGCAATAATGTACTTCAATGTGCATTATTAATTTTTATATTCTATTATAATATTAATCCTATTTTATGAATTTCCTCCCCCCACTAATATATTTATCATTACAAGTAAAAAACCTTAAATACTATTCCCTCATTGAAAAACATTAGTGATATATTTATATGCGCATTTATATAATTACGATAAACTTTATTTAAAACTTTCTGTGGATACATAAATTTGGGTAAAAATTAAGATGTGGTAGAGATGAGTACTGGAATGACAAATCTTGTCCGTACACTGGACAGTGTGGACTTTTTAAAACTAGATCGACGCACCTTCATGAAAGTGGTAGGTACGATTGGAGCAACTGCGTTCTTAACCAACTACCAGACAGAGATTGTAAATGCACTTGAATTTGCAGAGACAAAGATCATCTGGCTCCATGGTTCTGAATGCACTGGCTGTTCCGAATCTCTCTTAAATGGAGGCAACCCTGATGTTGCACAGGCACTCACCAAGCTCAATGTCAACCTTGCTTTCCATGAAACTCTTTGTGCACAGCAGGGAATCTGGAATGATGGTAAGCTTGTAAACACCTCCGAGCTTAACTCCGAGATCCTCCTTGAAGAACTTTACAAAGAAGGCAACTATATTCTCGTCGTTGAAGGCTCAATTCCGAACGGTCCGGATGGTTCAGGACGCTACCTGGTTATTGGAAACAAGACTTTTAAAGAGACCCTTGGAGAAGCTGCAAAGAACGCAAATGCTATCATTGCAGTCGGAGCCTGTGCTGCATACGGAGGAATTACTTCCGCAGACAGCGATGTTGCCAAAGATACAGACTACAGAGGAGTTGCTTTCGCAAAGACCGACTCGTCAAAGGGCATGCTTAAGGAGCTTGGCATCGATAAGCCCGTAATCAACATTCCCGGTTGTCCTGCTCACCCTGACTGGATTCTTCTTACATTAGGCGCGGTAATTCTTGGAAAGATCAAGATCCCTGATGATCTTCCGGCAGCTCTTGACCAGTACGGCAGGCCAAAAGTCTTCTTCCCTCCAGACCACACTGTGCATGACAACTGTCCTCGCCGTGGATACTATGACCGCGGACTTTTTGATGAGCAGGTCGGTGGGCCAAATTGTCTTTGGAAATTAGGCTGCAAAGCTCCTTACGCTCATGCAGACTGTGGAATTCGTAAGTGGAACGGTTCAGTAAGCATGTGTACTCAGGCAGGAGGACCCTGTATAGCTTGTGTCGAACCCGGCTTTCCGGATTCATCAAGGCCTCTGTATGTTGAAGCTGAAGATGAAGGTATTGCTGGAGCAAACATCGATACAGTTGCCAAAGTTGCAGTCGGCGCCGCTGCAGTCGCTGCAGGTGTACATGCTGTTAGGAGAATGAAAGGAGAGTGAGTGAAAAATGGTAAACGTTACAGTTGATCCCTTAACCAGAATTGAAGGCCACCAACGCATATCCACTGAAGTAGATGCTAACGGTGTTATTACAGATGCCCAGTCATCTTCCCTTATATTCAGGGGTTTTGAACGTATTCTGCAGAACCAGGATCCAAGAGATGCAGCTTTTCTTACCCAGAGAATTTGTGGTGTCTGCCCTATTGCTCATGGAATGGCAGCCACAAATGCTCTTGACGATCTTTATGACGTGGCTGATCAAGTTCCAAAAGATGCTCTTGTAATGAGGAACATTTTCCAGGGCCTTAACATGGTTGCAAGCCATGCAACTCATATATATGTCCTCTTTGGACCTGACCTTGCAAACCCAGCGTACAGAAACGTCCTTACAACACTGGGAGACACCGGAAACGCCGTCTGGAAAGAGATGGTTGGAAGGTTTGCCCCAATCAGCTACAAGATGGATGGTGCAGCCATACCTGCAGGAAGTTCATATATGGCAGCAATTCCTGAAAAGAAACGCCTTCAGGAAGCCATTGCACTCATTGCAGGAAGAATGCCTGGTCCTTCATCCCTTTATCCAGGCGGGTATACCTACCCGGCTACTGTCGCAGATATAACCAAACTTTCTACATACTATCTGCAGGTCATGGATTTCGTATCCAGCCACACTCTGAAAGTTCCGTTCAATACCTGGATCGATAATACCTATAAGGCAAGCTCTCCTCAAAAAGCAGTAAGCTTTGTTACTGAACACCTCCAGGGACTTGTTGACAAGTCAACTACTACCAACGACTTCTCCAAAGATGCAGGTTGGGGAGATGTGGAATTCTATGCAGCCTTTGGTTCCGAGCTTGTAGGAGAAAAACTTCTTGGCCTTCCAGCAAGCCTTAAACAGGATACAATCGGTGGGTACAAGGATCCCTCAAAGATCTGCTTCATTTCATATGGTGGATACTACAAGCCCAAAGACGGATACGACCCAAGAAGCCCGGCAGGAGACCGTATTTTCACCTCAGGTGTGGTATCAGGAAAGCTCGAAGATCAGAAATTTGATCCGGATAAGATTACGGAAAGTACTGCTCACGCCTTCTACCAAAATAGTGCCAACGACTTCGCACCAGCAAAAGGTGAAACCGTTCCGTTTACGGATCCAAATAAAATCGTTTACACAGGTGGTTCGGATAGCCAGTACAGCTGGGACAAAGCTCCGAGATACGACGGAATTCCAGGTGAAGTCGGGCCTCTTGCACGCATGCTAAATATAAAAGAACCGCTCGTAACCGGTCTGGCTCAGGCTTTTAATGAGAAAGGCTACTCTGCAGCTAATGTTTACACCAGAATGCTGGCTCGTATGCAGGAAATGGCAATTCTCGCATATGAACTTCTCAACTGGGTAACAGTTGACTATACGCCGGGAGGCAAGATTTCCGTGCCTATAGACCTTAATGCAGCTAAAAATAATCAGGGATTGGGCCTATGGGAAGCACCTCGTGGAGCTCTTGGTCACTGGATCTCTGCTGGCAGTGATGGAAAGGTTGCCAACTATCAGGCAATAGTTCCAGGTACCTGGTTAATGTCCCCAAGAGACAGCAATGGCATCCCTGGTCCACTCGAACAGTCTCTCATTGGTTCAAAAATCAATCCAGTCGGAGCTGTTGATTATACCAATCCAGTTGGTATCTTCCATATGGGTAGGTCCTATGATCCTTGCATTTCATGTGCAGTCCACACCATTGACCTGACTGGGAAACGCGCTCCAAATACTCTAAGAATACTCTAAGTATAGTACAGGGAGATGACCCACAATGAAATCTAACAACAACCGGTCAATGGTTGTTGAGCGCTATACTATTACAGACAGGATAGCTCATACAGTTCATGCTATCTCTATGATAGTGCTCATCATTACCGGGTTGAAGATCTACGCTGGATGGGACTTTATGAGTTTCCATACGGCCCGTGCCCTCCACATGATTGCGGTCCCGTTCCTGCTTGCAGTTAACTGGATCCTTATCCCGTACAACATCTTCTCCGAAGGCCACGGGTTTATGGGAAAAATCTCGCACTTTACGGACCATTATGTTTTTGGTCCTAAAGATGCAACTCGTCTGAGCGGTATAATTAAGAATTTCTTCAGGAAAGGCAAGTATCCTGCATTTTCCATCTTTGATGAAGAAACAGGCCACTACAAGACCAAACTTCATCCCGTAATGAAGATCCTGATTGTGCTTGAAGGTACAGCCATCTTCTTAATTGCGGTTTCCGGAATTGTCCTGTACAAGCTTGATTGGTCGCTTTTCGGACTTCCTATAGCATCATGGATCACTTCGATAGCAGGCATTTTTTCACCTGCATTCGGAATGAGCCCTGTAGGCTTCCTGAGAGTTATTCACCTGCTCATGACCTACTGGTTTGTCTTTGAACTGGTACTGCATGTTGGAATTCTGGAGTTTGACCCCCATGTCTGGAAGTACTACAAAGCCATCTTCTGGACAGGAAAAGAAGACCTCTCAGACACTCACTATTCAGAGGTTGTAGAGAAATATTCAAAGTTTGATGCTAAGGAACACAAGCACCAAAAACATTAAAAAACCTGTTAAAGGAAAATCTTAACTTTTCAAAGGGGTTATAGGCATGTTCACCCTATATACCCCTTTATAACGTGAGAATATGTCTATATTACATGCACCTGTTCGGATTCTGGGCTTTGGAAGCCTGCTAATGGGAAATGATGGCGTTGGTCTGAAGGTCATAGAGGCTCTTAAAATGACTGAGCTTGAAGGACGTGAAGACCTCGATATAGTGGATGCAGGGGTATGCGGGCTAGACCTACTGAATCTTCTCGATGATGCCAGAAAGGTCATTGTAGTTGATGCTGTTCTGGCAGACAGTCTTCCTGGTTCCGTACACCGTATTGAAGGAAAAGATCTTCTGCAAGGTGCTGAGTTTCATCCACTCCTCTCAGTGCACGATCTGACCATTACAGATGTATTGATGATAGGAGAACAGGTTCAAACTTTACCGGAAATTGTGGTCATAGGAATCGAAATAGGAACCATGGTCACTGAAGCTACCCGGGAAATAAGTCCTGAAGTTCTTGAGGGTGTAGATAAGGCTATAAAGCTAATCAGAGAAGAGATTTCTTCTCTGCTTTAATCTTATTTTTTTGCTTTTGCTTTTTTATCTATCTTTGTTACTTTTTTTGATCTGCTCTCGTTAATTTTGTTTTTCGAATTCTACTTTTTGTTAGTTTTGCTTTTTAATCTCTTTTTGTTAATTTTGTTTCTCGAATCTGCTTTTGTTGATTTTTATTGATTTCAAAGGATTTGGTCGTCAACTGATATGTGATTGATGTTTTCATAACTTTCTCTCTAACATGGCTTATGCTTGCGTTTATGTGCTCTAACAGCTGGCTGGCCTCAGCAGCGCCAAAAATGGGATAAAAGAAAGAACAGAAGCTGGATTTCGATTATTTTGGAATAATATCAATCAACAAATGAGGGACTGCCCAGTTTTACAAAATGAATGGAATCAGGGTAAATACCCAAAAAACCGATTCTTTGAACTATTCATATCTCTGAAAATTAAATACATACTGAATTTGAACCCGTTTAATGCTAAATGCAGTTTTCCCCCTATTCAAGGGTTACCAGAATCACCCGGTACCCAGTTGCTATAGAGTTTCCAATTAACTAAAAATTCCTTGTTTTCTGTTTCAATATAGAATTTCCAGATAAAGGGCTCTTCACCTTTCAGAGAGAATTCAAAATCGACAAGAACGTTAGGTAAAAGCACCGATTCCCTTACTTCTCCTGTATTTGTCTTTATCCGGATGTTTGATTCACTGACATTCAGATTGTTTACTTCAAGACGTACCGATTTTCCAGCCTCAACTTCAAAAGATCTATTTCCGCTCAATGTCCCCGCAGTATGGAATTTGCGTCCCTGGCTGTCAACTGTATCCGGTAGCCTGGTTAGAGGTGGAGTTATTGGCCTTGTCACATGAAGAGGTTGTTGTTCAGGAGGGACTGTCTGTGTTGTTAAAATTGGGGGTTCAGCTAGAGGAACTGCAGGTACCGTCACCTGTGGGACCGGAGGCGCATGTACTGGCGGAACTTCAGGTGCCCTTACGTGTGGAACTTTAGGTGCCCTTACGTGCGAAACTGGAGATGTCCTTGCTGGTGGAACTGAGGATTTAGGTGTCAATGGAGCTGGTACCTCTGACATTTGTGGTTCCAGCATATGTGGTTCCGATACTTGTGGAGCTGTAGATTCCATCACTCCAGTGATGAATTCTATGTCCAGATTTCCTATTGTAACTGGCCCTATTACACCATCAGCATTCAGTCCGCGTGCTTGCTGGTAATTTTTGACAGCTGACTCAGTTTCTTCTCCGAAAAAGCCATCAACTCCACCCCTGGGCAAAGGAAAGCCTGCATCCATCAAAGCCTGCTGGATTTTCTCCACTGCAGAGCCACTATCGCCTCTTCGAAGGAACCTCTCATTGTCATAGCAAGCCTCCAAAATCTCATCGCCTGCAAATCTCGGCGATTCTAAATCATGACCGTCCCCAATAGTCATACACAATCCCCTATATTTTACTACATAGCCTATATTTTACTGCATAGTTTTCTTCTCTTAAAATATGCAGCCTTTATTATTTAGACGCTATAACCTTAAAATTTCGATAAATAAAGAAGGGCATCAAAATATATAAATTTTTATAAAAATCGCATTTATTTATTAAGTCATCAGAATAACAATAAAAACTTTGAAATTTAGGGAAAAAGGTTCAAAAGCAGATCAAATTTCAAAAGAAGATCAGCAGGGATTATGATAGTCTTTTAATATATTGGACTCCATTATATATATCTATATATAAAAATATTCACTATCTCGGGGGAAGTGGAACGAATAATGAGGGCTTACTTGAAAAGTTTAAAAATCTTGATTTTATGAAGATGGATAGACGGACTTTTATAAAGGCTGTTGGAGTACTGGGGGCTTCACTGTTTTTACAAACATATAAAAGCGATCTGGCAAAAGCCCTTGAACTTTCGGAAACCAAAGTATTATGGCTTCATGGTGTAGAGTGTACTGGCTGCACTGTATCAATGTTTGATGGGGGATCGCCTGATATTGTAGAGTTCCTCCAGCTTTATAATCTCAACCTGCTCTATCAGGATGTACTGATGATGCAGCAGGGAATTTTCGTTGACGGAAAACTTGCAAATACCAGTGATCTGAACTCTGAGCTTCTGCTGGAGGAGATTCTTGAAAAAGAAAAAGGGTACGTTCTTGTTTCTGAGGGGGGTGTCCCAAATGGACCGGCAGGTACAGGAAAATATATGGTAGTTGGAGGCAGGCCCTACAAGGAAGTTTATGAGAAAGCTGCAAAAAATGCCTCGGCAATTGTAGCAATCGGGCAGTGTGCAACTCATAGTGGGGTAAATGCAGCTGCAAGCGATATAAATGAGCTGCTTGACCACCGTGGAATCGCTTTTACCATGGAAGATTCTTCAAAAGGGATATTGAACCTGCTTGGGATTGATAAACCGGTTATCAACGTTAACGGCTGTCCTGCCCACCCTGACTGGGTATTTCTTACAATAGGCGCAGTTGTCCTGGGAAAAATAAAGGTGCCTGAGGATCTTCCTTACGTGCTGGATAAATGGAAACGTCCAAAAGTTTTCTTCCCTCCAGATCATGTTATACACGATAACTGCCCTCGCCGCGGATATTATGATCGCGGAGAATTTGATCTTACAGTGGGTGGAGAGAAATGTCTCTGGAAACTGGGGTGCAAGGGACCTTATTCCCACGCTGACTGTGCCACTCGCCATTGGAATGGTCATCTCACTTTCTGTCCGCAGGCTGGATCTCCCTGTATAGGCTGTGTAGAGCCTGGATTTCCGGACAGCACCAGACCTTTTTTCGTGGAAATTGAAGATACTGGAGTTGTCGGTACCAATCTTGATACCATAGCAGGCGTGGCAATAGGAGGTGGCCTCCTCGCTGCAGGTGCTCATGCCTTAAGAAGAACTGTTTTGAAAACGCCTGAGGAAAAAGAGGGTACTTCAGAAGAAAGCATTTCTGAGAAGACCGAAGGTGAAAAGTAATGGTACAGGTGACAATAGACCCGGTTTCAAGAATTGAAGGGCATTACAGGATAAATACTGAGGTCAATGAAGAGGGCGTGATTACGGACGCCCAGAGTAATGCTCTGGTTTTGAGAGGTTTTGAGAGGCTTCTTCAGAAGCAAGATCCAAGAGATGCGGCACTTCTGACCGAAAGGATATGTGGAGTCTGCCCGGTTTGCCATAGCATAGCTGCATCAAATGCTCTGGATGAACTTTTCGGGGTTGCGGATGAGGTCCCCAAGGCTGCTCTTGTGATGCGAAATATTCATCAGGGTCTTAATTTCGTGGCCAGCCATGCAGCCCACATCTACGTGCTCTGGGGGCCAGACCTTGCAAACCCTGCTTATCATGATATCCTTATACAACAAGGAGAAATGGGGAATGCAGTATGGGGGGAGTTATCCGGGCGTTTTATGCCTTTAGTTAATCAGTTTAACGGCACCCGCAATCCCGCCGGATCTTCTTATCTTGGAGCTATAACTGAATTTCGTCGCCTTCACGAAGCCATTTCTCTTATTGCAGGCAAGATGCCTCATTCTGTTTTACAGCACGTTGGAGGAGTGGTTTACTCTCCGACTGTTGCAGATATTCAGCAGCTTTCAGCTTATGTCTCAAAAACTCTAGAGTTCATTGAAGCATTTACTCTTGGGGTTTCTCCCGAGATCTGGATTGAAAATACTTACAGGGCTTCGTCTCCTCAAAAAGCGGTCAATTTCGTCGTTGAACGCCTGCAGGAGCTTCTAAGCAAGTCTCTTACAAACAATGACTTCTCCCACTCCTCGGGATGGGGAGATGTTCCTCTCTTTGCGGCTTTCGGCTCGGAACTGATTGGGGAAAAGCTTCTTGGCCTGCCTGTCAGCATGAAAATGGACAGGGCAGGAGTTTACCCTGACCCCTCTAAGATCGGTTATCTCTCTTACGGAGTTTTTTTCAAGCCTGAGAACGGAGATGGATATGACCCAACGAGTCCTGAAGATAGCAGAGTCATTCCTTCCGGGCATATGAACGGGAGTCTGGGACTTGAAAAATTCGACTATAGGAAAGTCTCGGAAAGCATTACTCATTCTCTTTATATTGACGAGGAAGAAGATCGGCCTCCATGGAGTGGAGTTACGGTTCCGGAAGAGAACCCTGATGAAATCGATTACACCAGAGGTTCGGAAAGCCGCTACTCATGGTCAAAAGCTCCCCATTATGACGGAATTCCCTGTGAGGTGGGCCCTCTTGCTCGCCTCATGATTATGAAAGAGCCTCTTACTACCGGACTGGTAAAAGCATTTGAGGAAAACGGCTACTCTCCTGTAAACAACTATACCCGCATGATTGCAAGGATGCAGGAAATCCTTGTAGTGATTCCGGAACTGATGAAATGGATTTTGCAGGACCTTGAGGCAGGAAAAAAAGTAGCAGTACATACTGATCTTTCCATGGCAAAGGATTCAGAAGGAATGGGTTTATGGGAAGCCCCGAGGGGAGCTCTGGGACACTGGGTTGCCACAGGTTCAAACTCCATGGTTACTCTGTATCAGGCTGTGGTTCCGAGTACCTGGAACCTTGCTCCGCGAAACTCGCAGGGAATTCCGGGTCCTGTTGAGCAGGCTCTTATAGGCACTAAAATTTCGGCTGCGGAAAATGCTCTTGGAGTAGATTATGCGAATCCACTCGGGATCCTGCACACAGTCCGATCCTACGATCCCTGTCTTGCATGTGCGGTTCACACTATTGATAAAACCAGAAAGCATCCGGAGTATACCATCAGGGTGCTTTAAAGGAGACTGGAAATATGGTACCATCTTCAGAAAAACCCGCTTCTGGAAGGGTAATTGTTGAACGTTATACATGGCTTGAGAGAGTTACTCATCTGGTTCACCTGGTAGCAATGTTAACCCTTCTTATCACGGGTTTCAAAATCTACTTTGGCTGGGATTTCATGCCTTTTCAAACAGCTCGAACTATTCATATGATTGCTGTACCTTTTTTTCTGGTTGCAAACTGGATTCTGGTCCCTTATAACATCTTTTCCTGCAGAGGAGACAGATGCAGTGTAAGAGATCGAATAAGGCATTTTAAGGAATCTTACATTTTTGGAAAAGATGATGCAGAACGCCTTATTGCCATAATCAAGAATTTTTTCGGAAAAGGCAGCTATCCTGCTTTCACGATATACGATGAGAGTGAAGGACATTACGTTACAAAACTTCATCCCATGCTCAAACTACTGATTCTCTTCGAAAGTACTGCAATCCTTCTGATAGCAATTACAGGAGTAGTGCTTTACAATCTTAACTGGGCTCCTTTCGGGATTCCGATTTCCGAATGGATACTTTCTATAGCCTGGTACTTTGCATCCTTGTTTAATATTGATGCCCTGGGGCTAATTCGTTTATTACATCTGCTCGCAGGCTATTGGTTTGTCTTTGAACTCATAGTCCATGTAGCAATCCTTGAACTCGATCCGGATGTATGGAAGTACCATAAGGCAATTTTCTGGTCCGGAAAGGAAGACCTTTCAGACAGGCACTTTGTCAAGGTAATTGAAGAGAGTGATCAAAAAAGAGCAACAAAAGAGCAGTGATCGTAAATAAATAAATAAATAAATAAATAAATAAATAAATAAATAAATAAATAAATAAATAAATAAATAAAAATAGATTGGTAGGGAGATTAGCAGGGGGAAATAGGAACTGAATGGACAATAAATCGAAAGATAAAGAGAAACATAGTGGGGCATAACTGGAAAGAGTACGTGAGAAATTAATCAAAAATAACCTTGAAAAATTACGTGAAAAATTAATCAAAAATAACCTTGAAAGATGAAGGGTAAAATGAAGCCAATAACACCTAGAAAAATAAATTTCTCCTTCCATATCCAAAACACAAATATTTTTTTATGTATAAAAATCCCCAGATAAATATATAGCGTCCAATTCATAATAGTATATGGGACTAGGGATGCATGAACTGGCAGCCGTTCGGACCAAAGTCGACCAGATCATCCTCAACCTTTTGATTCTTTTCTTAATTTTAGTGCTCGGGTTGGTTGTGGTTGAGGTCGTTCTCAAATGTTTGGTAATTTATAGCCCTTTTTGAAAATTCTCGGCTTTTCTTTTATTTCATTATTTTTTCATCTTATTTTTCAGATTTCCTTAGCAGGCGGAGAACAGAATTATTACCTCTCATTATCTCTCATTACAAATCTTACACCCACTCATCCTGAATCTTATCGACCCCTAATCACCAATTATCTCTTACAACCGAAATCCTTATTGTAAAGCCCGCGCTATGGCAGGAGTATGGAAATGCAAAGGGAAATCCAGATAATCTGCGGAAATGTGCGGATCCCAAATCTTTCCGGCTTTCTAAAATCAGTAAGTTCTATAGCTTCCGAAAATGAAGTCGTTATTCAGGGCTTGAATGCAGACCTGATAGCAGGTGAAAGGCATCTTCATTTTGCAGTAGGAAAGGCTCTCCGGGCAGTTGCTGCAGGCAGGAATATAGCAAAAGATCCCGGAATCGAGATTATGCGCTATGCAGCAGGAGAAAGACAAATTGAGAGGAGTTTTTCTATAGGGCTGAGTGAAGGAGAAAACAATGCGGTTTTCGTGCTGCTTGGAAAAATGGACAACCTGATTCTGGCTCTCTCTGCAGTTAGAAAACTGATGGAGGAAAAGCCCTGTTCTGAACTGCTTGCTTATTCTGACTCCAAAAGAAAAGGTATTCTTTCTCTTTTCGGAATTACAGATGCAGAAATTGAAGCATCAGGGGAAGAGTATATCGCTGAACTCGTGATTGAAAGAGTGGCTCTTGTAGACTTTTTAAAATGATTCTCTTAAATGTAAAACTGAAATTATCTTTTAATTGCCCTTTTCATTCGAATAACTTTTCATTCGAATAACTTTTCATTCGAATAACTTTTCATTCGAATAACTTTTCATTCGAATAACTTTTCATTCGAATAACTCTTCATTCGAATAACTCTTCATTCGAATACCTCTTCAGCGAATTGTTCTTGAATCTGTCTTCACATTTTTTTCTCAAACCAGTCCATCAAAGAAAAAGTAAGATTCTTTGAATCTTCAAAAAGGCTTTCCTGCTCGTATATCTCCTTTTCGGACTGGATATACTTTCCTTCCACAATTTCATGCCCCGAATCAGTGAGAAGATTTCTTACCCATTGCCTGTCGGCTTCAGGATGAAATTGGAGTCCCAGAACATTTCCATTGTAAATGAAACCCTGATTCGGACAGGCTTTACTTTCAAAGAGTCTCACTGTTCCGAATGGAATTTCAAAAGTATCCCCGTGCCACATAAAAGCTTCAAATTCCGGAAACATGCAGGAAGGAAGTCCTGAACTTATGTTATTGTTCAGGTTTTTCCCTTGAACGGATCTGACATTGTGCCAGCCTATTTCTTTAAATCGGTTTTTTGTAACTTTTCCGCCCAGTACTTCGGCAATCATCTGCGCCCCAAAACAGCTCCCAAGTATGGGTCCTCCTGATTCTATTACTCTTCTTACAAATTCTTTTTCAGGCTTCAGCCAGGGATACTCTTCTTCCTGATAAATACTCATCGTGCCGCCCATTATCAGGAGCAGGTCAAATTCCGCAGGGTCAGGAAAAAGAGGCTCTTCATAGAGAAGGGTTTTAGTAAGAGTATATCCTTTTTGCGTAATCCAGGTTCCTATGTTTCCCAGAGTCTCGTTTTTGAGGTGCTGTAGACAGTGAATTTTCACGGGTGTTTCCCCTTGAAGAATAGGTGAATTATAAATAAATGGGTAGAAATTGTTGTTTTTTTAGTCACACTTTTTTAGTCACACTTTTTTAGTCACACTTTTGGAGCCATGTTTTTGAAATCGTGTTTTTTAGTCATTCTTTTATATTTCTTATCTTTATGCTCTATTTTGAAGTCTGTATGAAAGCTTTTTTATCCACAGAGTTTTCTGTGATAAACATTTTATCAGATAAATATTTGTTTCCAGAGTATCCAATAGATTCATAATATAATATTGTATTAAGAGAGCACATAAACAGGCAAAGGAAATCTATGAAAACGAATTTCATTATCATTAAGCAGTAAATGTGAGTTGATTATCATACCTCATCCAAAGACAGTAGAAGAAATGATCGAGTGTGCAGGACCTATTGAATGTGAGTTACTTCCGAGGCTTATTCAGGTGACCGAAGCCGCCGCAATTGCCGCAGCCTATCAGATGGGGCGCGGAGACAAGCATTTTGCCGACCAGGTTGCTGTAGCCTCCATGAGGAGGATGCTGAATAAGCTTAATATGAAAGGCATAATTAAAATCGGGGAAGGTGAAAGAGATGAAGCCCCCATGCTCTACATAGGGGAAGAAGTAGGAACAGGCATAGGAGATCTTGAAGTCGATATAGCAGTCGATCCCCTGGAAGGAACAAACCTTACTGCTGATGGATACCCAGGTTCGGTTGCTGTAATGGCTATGGCCGAAAGGGGGGGAGTTTTCCACGGCCCGGATATATACATGGACAAGATCGTTGTCGGACCGGACGTAGTACGTTACGAGAAAGAACATCCAGCTGAAAAAATAGATCTCGATGCTCCTGTCAGGCACAACCTCGAGATTGTCGCAAAAGCCCTTGGAAGGAGTATTGAGGAGCTTGTTGTCGTAATTCTTGACCGGCCCAGGCATGCCCAGAAAATAACTGAAATTCGGGAAGCAGGTGCCCGTGTAAGACTAGTCACTGACGGAGACTTGATGCCCGGTGTTGCAACTGCAGTCCGTGGCTCAGGCATCCACATGGTAATGGGTGCAGGTGGTTCTGGAGAAGCTGTTTTAACAGCAGCTGCAATAAAGATTCTCGGAGGAAAAATAATTGCAAGGCTTGTTCTGCCAACAGTTGCAAACGGAAAGAGCCAGGACAAGATCGATGAAGAAATCGCAGAAAAAATGCCAAGGCTCGAGAAAATGGGAATTACCCTGCAGAACCTTAACGATACCCTCGATACCGACAGACTTGTGCCCGGCAATGACGTGATCTTCTCAGCAACAGCTGTAACTCCCGGCCATTTTCTGCGCGAAACCCACCTTTTCGGCGGCGGAGATGCCAGAGTACATACGATTTCTATGGGTGCATCCGGAGCTGTCAGGTTCACAGACAGTATTTATATAAAGGATAAGCAGGAGACTCCCCTCTATCTGTAAATCCTTTTTCTCCTTTTCGTCCTTTTCATCCATTTTTCTTCATCTTTTTTGAAACACAAATTTCAAATCACATAATTTCAAATCACATAGTTTCAAATCACATAGTTTCAAATCACATAATTTCAAATCACATAATTTCAAATCACATAGTCTCAAATCACATAATTTTCTAAGCTACAACTTCTAAGCTACAAAATGCTAAGCTACAAAATGCTAAGCTACAAAATGCTAAGCTACAAAATGCTAAGCTACAAATTCTAAGCTACAAATTCTAAGCTACAAAATGCTAAGCTAGAATATTCTAAATTAAAAAATTTTGAGTCAGAGTATGAAGATTTATCTTGAAAGTTTTGGCTGTTCTGCGAGTCAGGCATCAGCCGAGATTATGAAGGCGAGTGTAGAAAGGCTTGGGCACGAACTGCTGGTCCCTGATACTGCCGATCAGGCAGAAGTCTATATCTGCAACTCCTGTACGGTCAAATACACAACAGAGCAAAAGATCCTCTACAAGATCCGTATCATGGGCGAGAGGAATGTGGAAGTGATAGTTTCCGGCTGCATGCCTGAAGTCCAGCTTGAAGACATCCTCCATGCAAATCCTGAAGCCCATATTCTCGGCGTAAACGCGATTTCACGCCTTGGAGAGCTTCTTTCGTTAATATATCAGAGGAAAAGGCAGGAACTTTCCGGAGGAGCGAACCTTGAGATCCGCAGCTCTGAGCCTATAGGCTTCCTGAACGTTCCCCGCGAGCGTTCCAACCCCAATATTCACATCTGCCAGATCTCTCAGGGCTGCAACTTTGCCTGCTCCTACTGCATTGTAAAGCACGCAAGAGGCAAACTGCGCTCCTTCTCTCCGGACGAAATAGTTGAGGATATCCGCTCTGCAGTTGCAGACGGCTGCAGGGAAATCTGGCTCACTTCACAGGACGACAGCCAGTACGGAATGGATACAGGCGTCAAACTTCCTGAACTCCTGCAGATGATCTCGGAAATCCCCGGTGATTTCAAAGTCAGGGTAGGAATGATGAATCCCTTCTCAGTCCTCCCAATCCTCGACGACCTCGTGGACGCTTTTGATTCCGATAAAATCTTCAAACTCCTCCACCTCCCTATCCAGTCAGCCTCCCATTCCGTGCTGAGGAATATGAACCGTCTGCATAAAATGGAGTCAGTAGACACAATCATCACAAAGTTCCGCTCCCGCTTCGAAGACCTCTCTCTCTTCACCGACATAATCGTCGGCTTTTGCGATGAAACTGACGCCGATTCTCAAGAAACAATCGAATGGGTACGGAAATATCGCCCTGAAAAAGTAAACATCTCCCGCTACTCTCCCCGCCCGCACACGAAAGCCTTTTTCTTCAGAAACCTCGACTCCCGGATTTCCGTCCAGCGTTCTCACGACCTGCACAAAGTCTGCGAGCAGATTAAGCTTGGATCCAAGCAGGCAATGATCGGCTGGAAAGGCAGAGCTTTTGTCTCGAAGTACACGGAAATGGGAGACGTCCTCACCCGTACGGATTCCTACCGCCCAGTCGTTATAAGCGGCTCAAATCTCAAGCCCGGCCAGTATGCTGATGTGGAAATAGTTTCTGCAAAGCCCGGTTATTTCCTCGGAAAACTGGTTGAAAAGAAGGTAAACCCGGATGATCCTTAAAACCGAATACGAAAAAATAGAATCCTATGTCACAAAAGACGGTTCAATAATCCGTGAGCTCCTGCACCCTTCCGTTCACGGTAACTCAAACCAGAGCCTTGCCGAAGCTACCGTACCAGTCGGCGGAAAAACTCTTCTTCACAAACACCGCATAACCGAAGAAATCTATCACGTCACAGAAGGCAGGGGGATAATGACTCTGGGCTCTGAAGAATTCAGGGTCAAAAAAGGAGATTCCATTTGTATTTCGCCCGGAACTCCGCACAGAATTCAAAACATAGGAAACACGTCGCTGAAAATTCTCTGTTGCTGTGCGCCGGTTTATTCGCATGAGGATACGGAATTGCTGGAATGACGTTTAAGGAACTTCTTTCTAGCTATTTACGCTCATTCCTCTATGGGTTTCTGAATTGCTTTTTGATGCCCCAGTTCCTTTTTTAGGTTTCTTTCTCTCTCCCAAGCTCTCACCGGTCGCAAGCTGTCTGCTTTTTCTTTAATAACTACTAAAGGATATTTTGACTTATGGTTCTTATTTAGAAATCAGCGTTCTAATTTGATTGAAGTCAAAGCCTTTTAGTGATTAGTGACTGTATTAATTATGGTAATATGAAAGTTATAAGTTGGAACTGTAATATGGCTTTCCGGAAGAAATATAAACAAATTCTTACTTATGATCCTGATTTATTAATAGTTTCAGAATGTGAGCATCCAGACAAATTCACCAATAAGTTTTACAACAATGTTTTATGGATAGGCAATAATAGAAATAAAGGTCTAGCTGTTTTTAGTTTCAATGACTTTGAAATTGCAATACAAGAATCATATTGTGAAGATTACAAGTATGTCCTTCCTGTCATGGTGACCAATAATGAAGCCATGAATCTCATTGCTATTTGGTCACAGAACAATAAAGAAGACCCAAGAAGAAGATACATTGGAGAAATTTGGCAGTCATTAAATTATTATAAAGACTTGTTCAAGTCTACAACAGTTATTGAGGTGATTTCAACTGGAATGTTATCTGGGATGAAGAGCATCTTAATTACCCTCTTTACGGAACACTTTCTGATGTGATTAATTTACTAAAACAATTTGAAATATTTAGTATGTATCATATTTTTGCAAAATTAAAGTTTGGGATTGAGAGGGAACCTACATTATATTTTCGAAAAAACAGAGAGACTCCTTATCATATAGATTATATCTTTGCACCTATTGACTTTATTACTAGAGGGAAATCATTTTCTGTTGGTAAATATGAAGATTGGATACCTCTGAGTGATCATATGCCTTTAATCATGGAACTGGAGTAAAATGCTTACGTTTTCAGGTTTTTTAATAGGATAAATTGCCGCGATTCTTGTTCTATATTTATTTACCTATTCTATTTTTAACGGAAAAGACCGTTCTCCTGCGTCGAATGTGACAGGGACGACCCAGTATAATGAATAAGGTTGTACGGTTTATAATACTCTAGAATTTAGTCCTCTATACCGGAAATAACTGGTATAACCTATAAATCAGTTCTCTTGAGCAAGAGAACATAGCGAAACCTGTCCATTGCCAGCTATAAGTCAAAAATCGAAACTAAATTTATTGTAAGCCCGCTTAGCAAAAAAAGATATTGCTTGTCCATAAATTAGTCTGCTTGAGCGTAGCGAAACAGACTGCGTACTCCCGAGGCGCAATTCGGGCAGGAAAGAAATCCTGCATATCTGTTTAAATCTGTCATAACCTGAATTTGACAGATTCTGCTAATTAATACAGTATCCCATCACAAAAAACGCATTGTATCAGCGCAATGTTGTTTGAAAAATGAAAAATATTGACGCTCATAAAGTAAAAGAAATAACTTTGAATTATATTACGAAAACAGAATTATGAAGCCGATTTATACATTGTGAAATATATGCTTCTGTCAAATTAAGGATAAAGTATGTTTTTTGATCTTCTATAAATATAAAATTTTTTTACTGTTAACCTGAAATATTATCATATATTTCTTCAGCTTTTTTTGCTTTTAATACCATTAATATACGTGCTTTTTCTCCAAAGTATAAAAAGCAAAGTCTTATATGTAACTGGGTGATTAAATATTGAAAGTATAGTTCTAAAAATTTGAAAAGAATCTTCTCCAGAAGGTAGATAAAAAATGGTATGGGGGATCGATTTTTCCCCGAAAGGAACGGAAGCTCTTTACGTGGAGCACGAAGGGAAACTTCTAATTGAAATTGAACTCCGCAGTATGATGCAGATCTTCAATTCTTTTGACCCTGCTCCGTTTCACGAAAAAGAGCTTGATGCGAGCGCAGAAGTGTACATCTACAACTCGGTGGGGGAATTTCCTCTTAAAAAGCCGCTTGAACTCATGGTATATCTTCCCTCGTCAGAAATTGGAACGGATACCGAAGAAACCCTCAGAAACGCAATTAGATATCATTTTTCTTACAAAAAGCTCCTTACTGATATTGAGTTGAGGAAAATTCTTCAGAGGGGGAGAAGAAACATGACAATAGCCTTCGTCTTCCTTTTTCTATGCCTGCTCATGATCCGGCTTCTTTCAACTTTACAGGGAGGCCTGCTAAAGACCACGTTTTCCGAAGGGCTGACCATCATCGGCTGGGTTGCTCTGTGGGAGCCTGTTAACGTTTTTCTCTATGGGTGGTGGCCTCTTGTTCAGAAAAAAAATATTTACACAAAGATCCTTGGAATGGATGTAAAAGTAAACAGTTGCTCTCAGAAATGAGTAATTAAACTGATATTTTATTTAACTAAAAAATATCTAAGTAAATCTCTCAAAATAAATCTGTTAAAATAAATATATTTAAGTAAATATATCAAAGTAAAAATATACTCAAATAATAGTCCTTAACTCTGTTTCCCCCGTCTGATTAAAAAACCCTTTCTTCAGGAAAGTTTTACAATTCCACTCTGTTTTTAAAAAGGCTCGGGGAATAAATATTTCATTCGAAAATTTTCGCGTCCACAACCACATGCAGGACGCCAGGAGAATATTTCTTAATCCTGCGGGTCTCCAGAATCTCCACTTTTTTTCCCAGAGCTTCAGCGGCTTTTCTTATTCTTTCGTGAGGCCTGGTTTTGGCGAGATTTTCAGGGACAGTTTCGTGGTAGTGCAGGACCCCTTCTGTTTTCTTGAGGGCTTTTATGCCCGGCTCCAGATAATGATGCGTGGTTCCCACATAACCCATAAGCACTCTGTCTGCTGTTCCTTCCGGAGTAAACCTGGAGCAGTCTCCATTGATCGGGATAATGATATCTTCTATCCTGTTTAGCCTGATGTTTTCCTTCAGGTAGGCAAAGGACTCCGGGTTAATTTCAATGCTTGTAATTTTTTTCGGCTTTGAGTGGACAGCCATGGGAATCGAAAAGTAGCCTATTCCAGCAAACATATCCACAACGACTTCCCCTCTTCCCAGTTTGCTCATTCTTTTTCTTTCTTCAAGGTTGCCTTTGGAATACATCACCTTTGTTACATCCTGCTTGAAAAAACAGCCGTGCTCTTTGTGAATGGTTTCCGTCCCGCTGCCGAGAAGGAGTTCTCTTTTTGGCTGGCGAAACTGTCCTTCTATTCCTAAGTCTCTGACCACGTTCCTGCACTTTGGGTGCATGGAAAGCAGAGCTCTGGCTATCATATACTTTTTTTCCTCGAGGCTTTCAGGAATGCTGACTATTATTATATCTCCAAGGATGTGCCAGCCTGATGGAACGCATGAAAGTTCAGCTTCGGAGAGAAATTCTTTAAGGCATTCTTTCAGAGACCCGGTTTTTTCCAGAAATTCGGGATTTTTCTGTTCGGTTAGCGGATAATCTCCTGCTTTTTCTTCTGCAGCCTCAGTGACTGGGATTTCCAGGAAAGTGCCTTCTTCGGTCTGGATTTGTCGGATTTTTCTTGTAGTGTCCAGAAATTTTCCGATGATTGCTTGTTCTCTGATTTTATTCCCTTTTTCTGGGAGAACCCGAATTATTCTGTACATTGGAATTAAAGGATAGCATGCTTAAGATTAATGTTTTGTGTTTCAGTTATCTTCTGTAAAATAAAGTAAGAAAGAGAAGTATTCACTGCTGAACACTGCCTTATTCAAATCTCTTTATTTTTTTCCACTCATGAAAGTAACTTCATGTTTTCCTCTGACAATGCAGGCTGGTCTATGACAAGGAACTTGAGGATCGTATTTCCTGTATTGTAAGTAGTCTGGACAGAACCTGCAGGAATGTATATGACCTGGTCTTTTTTCAGTTCAACTGGAATTCCGTCAATATAAAGCAGTCCTTCCCCTTCAAGGATGTAAGTAACTTCAGGATTTTTCATCAAATGGGGCGCAATACTCTTCCCTGGTTCTATAATGGAATGGGAAATGCTGTAATTCAGGGCAAGGCTCTTATCCATACTTTGGGGGTTCAATAATTGAGCGATGTGAATATTTCCGGGCTTGTCAGCATATTCACATTCTTCGAGGGTCTTGCAGGCGATATATTTTTCCACGTAGAGATCTGCCCCTACAAGATAAGACTGTCCTCCAAAAGAAGCTCTTTTGACGAAGGTACACTTTTGGGAAGGAGCTGTCCTGCCGGATTTCTGCCAGTTATACTCAATCCAGCCTTCCCCTTTTTCGCTCAGGGCTGTTTCTATAAAGAGTTCTCCAATGGGCTTGCCGTCTGCATCCATAAGCGCTCTCATGTCTTTTCCTTCACTGCTTGAGTCTGAAGGGCAGACTATCTGAGTCCCATTTATGGTCCAGATAAAAATACAAAAGTCATCCATATTCCATGCAGACCCTTTTTCTCTGAATGACGGAAATAACTCTTCTCCCTGTGCCTCAATAAGTCTAGCCGTAGCCTGTACCTTTTTTTCTATATTCGTCCTTTCGGCTGCCATTTTACTTTCCCCTTTTTCCAGAATAAGGGGATCTGGCGCAGGAGTCGGGGAAGCAGCTACTTCTGATTCATTTTCTTCTGCCGCCAGCATTGTTCCGCTAACTCCGCCGGCATCTGAACCTATGTTTCGATTTTGAATCTCTTCTGGGATGCTTGATGTTTCATCCCTGTCTCCGGTAAGAACGCCTATAAAGAGTGCAATTGTAAGCATGATACAGGCTATTTTTATTAAATCCATAATTTTTTCCCTGATTGTCTGGCTTATATCTTATTTTAAAGATCAACCATCTAATTCTTAAATAATTCCTTTTGATATTGAGCTGAAGTATTATTTTATTTTTTCACTAAGTTAATATCCTAACTATATTTAAAGGAGCATTTATTTACTAAAACTCTGAAATAATACCCTGAATAATTTTCACACTTAATATTCATTTAATTTCCAGCTTCCTGAGCCATCTTTAGAAAACAAAACTGATATTACAGAAAGCGACAAAAAACTGATATAACGATATCAGTAAAAAGAAATTTGCAACACGAAATCGACAGGATGGAATTCTGAATCAATAGCAGGGATAGAAAATGTCTGGCCACTACAACCTTGTTTCCTGGAACGTAAACGGCATTAGGGCCGCACTCAAAAAAGGCTTTCTTGCCCTTTTGCTGGAGCAGAAGTTTGATAATGTCTGCATCCAGGAAACTAAAGCTTCTCCTGACAAACTCCCAAGAGAAGCCAAAAACATTCCGGGATATTATAACTACTTCGTTTCAGCAGAAAAGAAAGGCTACAGTGGGGTGGGAATTTTTTCAAAGAGAAAACCCCTTAATGTTGAAAATGGCATGGGAATAGAAAAGTTTGACAGGGAGGGCCGTTTCCTGAGGGTCGATTACGAAGACTTTACCTTGATGAACATCTATTTCCCTAACGGAAAAGCTTCTCAGGAACGCCTGGATTATAAAATGGCTTTTTATGATGCCTTTTTTGACTACGCAAATGCCCTTAAAGCCGAAGGTAGAAAACTTGTCATCTGCGGAGACGTGAACACCGCCCATAAAGAGATCGACCTTGCCCATCCCAGAGAAAACGAGACTATTTCCGGCTTTCTTCCCGAAGAAAGAGCCTGGGTGGATCGGTTCCTTGATGCCGGTTATATTGACACCTTCCGTATATTCAACAGGGAAGGAGGAAACTATTCCTGGTGGTCGGTGAGAACTCGGGCCCGCGAAAGAAACGTTGGCTGGCGGCTGGATTACTTCTTTGTAACTGAAAATCTTCGAGAAAATGTTAGATCTGCCTCAATTTACTCTGAAATCACGGGTTCAGATCACTGTCCTGTAGGACTTGAACTCGAATTTGAGGGTTGAAGTTTAATTTCAGGATTCTATTTTTTTTGTTTAACTATAGTTTCCAACGTAAATTTACACTTTTAAAGGCTTGTTCTCTTATGATCATAGAAAAAATAGATAGGCAGAAAAACTCAATTCAGGCACTCTCTACCATAGAAAACACGAAAAGCACGAAATACTTGCGTCTGTATTTCTTTTTCCGTGCTTTCAGTGTTTTTTATCTTTTCTCTTGAGATCTTTTTGCAGAGCTCAGATTCGATTTTATATCTCTTCATTGAGCAGCAATTTCAATCCACTAATATTTTCAAGGATCTTCTCTTCGAGTTCATCTATCTTTTCAATTATAACTTCAGGCCGTTTGTGTCAGATTTCTTCGTACCAGACTTCTTTGCACCTCTAAATTTTTTTCCGTGAGCTTTTAATTGCAGTACCGCTAAAAAACAAATTTTTTATCGTCGTTTTTTTATACCATTAAGTACATATTTATAATTGGTCCATAGGGTCAGTCCCTGATGTATGAAGAAGACGTACAAAGAAGATATGTGACTTAACTAAGTAGTAACTTGACTAAGGTAACTTAACTGAGTAATGACTTAAATAAGTAGTAACTTGACTGAGTACAGAACTAAATTACATAAAATTGGACCAGACCTTATGGATCACTTTAAAAGATTCTAAAAGGCTTTTCTAGTAAATTAATTCCTCATTTTAACTCTATTTTGGATTCTATTCTCCCAGCTCCCGATTTTATGCCTGTTTTAGATTGCATATTCTAGTATTTGCTTTCAGCTTTCAAAACCCTGAATATTCATCACTCGCCGCCACGACCGACCATTTAAAAAAAGTTCTGAATAAACGCCTGAGACCTGCTTATAGGCCTGTTTTTTGAAAGCAGATTGTTTTATATCAACTTCATTAATAAATTTCTAAATTCCATCTATGTTCTTGAAGCAAACCGGCACATGAAAATGAGGCATAGCCCTTCGAGATAAAACCCCTGGATTACCGAAGCAACCTGAGGGTATATAATAATCACTACTGAGTATCCCCTATGCGAAATTCCGAGCAAAAAATCAAATTACATCTAATGAATTCAAGCCCAGTTTGATAAAAGCTAATCCGAATATAATCTGTGCAATTCCCAGAACGCGAATGATAGAAAAATAATATTTACTATTGATAAAAGATTTTGATCTCTCTACAATTAACGCTACAATTACTTTCGATCCTACAAGAAAGCTATAAAAACCGAATAGAAATAAAATTGCAGCCCAAAAATGAGTAGTTAAACTCTGAATAATAATTGGGCCGCCTATAGAGAGCCAGAATATGTACGGATGCGGATTCCCAAAGTTAACGATAATTCCTTTCTTAAGGGCATCTTTTTTTTCTAACTTTAATTCAAAGCTGTTTGATTTGATTTTCAGGGATTCAACTCCTGAATATATCAGATACGATGCACCAAAAAAAGCAATAACTCCGATAATATGATTATAGCTTGTCAAATGTGACAGAATAAACAGTACAGCTAAAATTATTGGCAGGTCCGTAATCAAAGGAGATACTGCAACCTTTATTCCTTCCCATTTGCCGTGTTGTAGAGTTTCAGAGATAGTTATAGCTAATAGTGGACCCGGAGATATTCCTGAAGCGAGGCCAAGAAATGCTCCCAAAACCAAAAATTCAATAACATCTACTATGGCCAAGCATTATACCTCATTCTTTACTTCAGTCCTTTATACTATTATCAATTATAAGGAATTACCTTTGAAATGAAGCCTTCTGGAAAAAGCCTTTCTTACAGTCGCTCGGTAATAAAGTGGGGTTTAAACCTTTTTTCCAGAAAAAACTGTTTTTGAGCTTCTGATTTTTAAGTAACTAATGGGTTAAGCCCGGATTTTGAGCGGAAATCCGGAATTATGCCTCGAGCTTTGAAAACAGTACTGCTCCGATCGCACAGACAAGGGCCGATAATATACCTATTACTGCCAGATCGTTGTAGATGCCGAAAGTACTTATTCCGGTAATGGCTCCCCTCAGGCCATCTACGCCATAGGTAAGGGGGTCTATTCTGCTTATGAAATAGATTGTTGGAGGAAGGTTTTCGAGGGGGAAGAGAGCGCCGGATAGGAAGAAGATAGGCATGATCAGGAAGTTCATTATCAACTGGAAGCCGTGCATATCTTTCATTTTGGAGGCTATGGCAAGGCCAAGGCCTGTAAAGAAGATGGCTATCAGGGCCATGAAGAGTAACCCCAGCCCAAAACTTGCGAGACTGTGAATCCTGAAACCAAGCAGATAGGTCAGGCACAGCACTATCAAACCCTGTATCATGGCTATTGTTGCACCGCCCAGGGTTTTTCCGATCATGATTTCGGTCCTTGAGATGGGGGCTACAAGGGTTTCTTTGAGAAAACCGAATTGTCTGTCCCAGATGACTTCCAGGCCTGAAAAGACAGCCGTAAAGAGGATTGCCATGGAAACTATTCCAGGGGCAAGGAAATCCATGTAATTTCCGCCTCCGCTGGCTTTGGTATACATGGGTCCGACTCCGAACCCGAAAGTGATCATGAAGAGGATGGGCTGTCCTAGAGAACCCAGCAGCCTGGATTTCGAGCGCCAGTAATGTTTGAGCTGCCTCAGCCAGAGGATGTAGATAACCTCAATCAATGCTTATTCCTCCTCATGCCTCGCATCATTCCCATTTTATTTGCAGGTTCATTATTCTCATCACGGAGATCCCTGCCTGTTAATTTTAGAAAAGCCTCTTCTAATGATTCGGTTTCTGTCTTCCTCTTAATTTCTTCAACTGTGCCGGATTCTATTATTTTGCCGTGGTCAATAATTGCGATCTGGTCTGCAATTGCCTCGGCTTCTTCCATGTAATGGGTGGTCAGGAAAATTGTCATTTTTCTTTCTACGTTCAGGTTTTTGATATGGGTCCAGATAGAGTTCCGGGTCTGGGGGTCAAGGCCCACAGTGGGCTCATCAAGGAACAGAATTCTCGGGTAATGGACAAGCGCCCTTGCGATCTCAAGCCTTCGCTTCATCCCACCTGAATACTTTTTAACATAATCTTCCCGCCTGTCCCAGAGCCCGACAATCTCCAGAGCTTTCTGGATTCTTTCTGCTCTTTCTTTCTTAGGTACTTTATAGACGACTGCATGGTAGACGACGTTCTCGTAAGCTGTAAGCTCGTCATCAAGACTGTGATCCTGAAACACAATCCCAAAAGATGCACGTGCCTTGTCCTGTTCTTTAAGCACATTGAAACCATTGATGCTTATTTCCCCTGAAGTGGGCTTCAGGACTGTTGTGAGCATTTTTATAGTTGTGGACTTCCCTGCACCGTTTGGCCCAAGAAAAGCAAAGATTGAACCTGCTTCAACATCAAAGCTGATGTCTTTTACAGCTGTAAAATCATCGAATTTCTTTGTAAGGGATTTGACTGAGAGTATGTTTTGCATGAGATGACCTGATATGTTTTGTAAAGGCAAAGATTGATTTAATTATTTCTTTTTTAAAAAAATCTGAACTGTGTGGTTCAGGAAGAAGTCCGCGACATATTGCGGGAAAAAGATGAGTTTTTAATACATTGTCTGATTGAAAAAATAGATGGCATTTTTTCGGCCTTCTGCTGAAAGTAGGAATATTCTATGTCTGGAGATTTCTGCAAGTAAGATCTGCAAGTCAGATCAAAATGTTTTTGGTGAGCGTTTTACTTCATTATTTGTTCGATTTTATATGGTTTGATTTCTAACTAGAAAGAATTGATTGTATTTAAATTATATGGATCTTGATAAAATAGAGCTAAAAATGAAAAAACAAAATGGATTTAAGTCAATGAGAAGATTCAATATTATTCTTTAATCAACAGTATTCTTTAATCAATATTATTCTTTAATCAACAGTATTCTTTAATCAACAGTATTCTTTAATCAACAGTATTCTTTAATCAACAGTATTCTTTAATCAACAGTATTCTTTAATCAACAGTATTCTTTAATTTAATCTTTTTCATAGTCGAGGAAAGAATTTAAATCTTTGAGGTAATCTCTTATTGGAGAAAAGGTTATTTTTTCGTTTTGAATGAATTTCGGCTATAATCTACTCAGATCGCCGTTATCCGAATTTTTGAAGTTATCCATCTTTGCAGATTTATTTAAAGGTTTACTTAATCTATAGGTAATCCATCTATAAGTTCATCTAGTCTTGACTTAAGTAGTAAATCAACTGTAATTGTCATTTGGCGTAAATCTAATTTCCATTTAATCTTGCTTCATTTATTGTCTTTACTTGTGGAATAAAAATATAATCTAATCTATCAGGAATCAAATCTATCAGGAATCAAATCTATCAGGATAGGCGAAATAACATATGAAAAGAAAGTGGGAACGGGATTTCGGACTTCAAGGACGGATGCTCTTCACTATGTTTCTTCTGGCAGTAGTTTACCTCTTTTTCCTTGCATTTCTTTCGTACTACGGAGCGCCTCCGATTTTCATGCTTTTATTCATTGGGCTTTTCATGGGCATTCAGTATTTTTATTCGGACAAATTGGTACTCTTGACAACTGGAGCACATATTGTTTCTGAAACTGAAGAACCTCAACTGCATGGAATGATCACCAGGCTCTGTGCAATAGCTGATCTGCCGAAGCCTCAGGTGGCAATTGTCAGGACGCAGGTCCCAAATGCCTTTGCTACAGGCAGAGGGCCGAACAAAGCGGTTGTTGCAGTTACTACAGGAATCATGGATAAACTTTCTCCAGCCGAACTTGAGGCAGTGCTTGCCCATGAACTCAGCCATGTCAAGAATAGGGATATGGCGGTCCTTACAATTGCCAGTTTCATATCAACAGTGGCTTTTTACTTCGTACGCTACAGTCTTTACTTTGGGAATATGGGAGGGGACAGGAGAAGGGAAGGGGGCGGGATCTTGCTTGTCTGGCTTGTTTCTATTGCAGTATGGATTGTCAGTTTCCTCCTGATACGTGCCCTTTCGCGCTACAGGGAATTTGCTGCAGACAGAGGGGCGGCAATTATTACCGGCCAGCCGTCTGACCTTGCCTCTGCCCTTATGAAAATAAGCGGGCTTATGGATCGGGTGCCAAAAGAGGATCTCAGAAAAGTGGAGGGAATGAATGCCTTTTTCATTATCCCTGCAATCTCCGGTTCTTCTATAATGGATATCTTTTCCACCCATCCGTCCGTGGAAAAAAGGATAGCTAAACTTGAAAAGATGCAGCAGGAAATGAGTTAAATTCTGAGTTAAATTCAATTCAAGGTGAATTAAAAAAAGAAGTGGATTAAAAAACGAGATCATCAAGGAGTTAAGTTTAATGGGTTTCCAGGATTTTATGGATGCAGTCCTTGGGAGGAACAGGCTTCCAAAAGCAAAAAGCGAGAAGCTTTTTGCAATCTCTACAGCCGTCATCACTCTTGACGCTAATTTGGGCTTGAAGCCTTCAGGAGCTGCAGGGATATGTTTTAAGCCAATAGGCGCCTCAGCTTATGAATCTGCCAGAAAAGAGATTCAGGAGCTTCTGGAGTACAGTTCCAGGGAAACGGAAACCGAATTCAGACTGGAAAAAGACGAGTATAATTTCCTCTGGGCTATTTTTAAAGATCCTGACTTTGAAGATCTTGTTGCAAATATCCACCTGGTAAGCCAGACCCTTGAAGAACACAGCTTTGGACAGCAGATTCTCTGTGCTATTTACAGGTTTGACAGCCAACCAGAAGCTGGAACAACGGCAGGAACAATCGGGCTTAAAGGAAAAACCGATGGCAAAAAAGCAGTTTACTGGATCTATAACTTCAAGCAGGGAACTTACTACCCTTTTATTCCTCTTTCCGGCGGGCAGAGGGACAGCCCCTTCGAATTCAGGCTAAGGACAGAAATGGAGAGGGAAATGCCCATCGAAAAGAATGTGGAAAAATGGTATCCTCTCTGGGGAATTCCATTTTAAAAACTATCTATTTTAATTTGATCCCAAGTTCTATTTTCAGGCTTGCCATTTATTCATATTTCTATTTTCATGCTTAATAGAAATTAAGGATCATTTAGTCTTCGATGCTTCTCTTTGGACATCTGGCAATAACGCCCGGGATATTTGTTCGGGAGAATAGATGAAAAATGATTTAGGCCTATTTCAGGCCATGGTCGTTGAAGCATTTTGTGTATTTTTTGTCTGTTCCGTTGATGTGTTTTGTCAGCCAGTCTCTGAGGAAATTCATGAGTTCTATTGATATTGTTGCATTTCCTGAGTCAAAGTCGTTTTTGAATTTTGTAACTGTTTCTACAAATTCTTTGTGTTCGGTTTTGTGGGTTTCTTTTTCAGGGTAGCTGTATAAATCGAAGTACTTTTCTTCGGTCTTGAAGTGAGTTGCTGTGTATGATATCAGATTGTTCAGTATTTCTCCCATCACATCTTTACTTTTTCCTACTTTCATTGCTTCGTATAGCTTGTTTATCATCTCTACGAGCTTTTTGTGCTGTGTGTCGATTTCTGCCACTTTCACGCTAAATGTATCTGTCCATGTTATTATGGGCATATATAACACCTTAATATTATTTTGTTTGTTATTTTATATAGATTTCGAGTCTCTCAATTTATTATAAATGAAGATATATTTGTTGAATTTATTCCAATAAATTCTGGTTAGTGGGAAAATTCAGATTTAAGAAAAATGAGTGAGTATGCAGGTGTGAAGGAAAATTCAGATTTAAGAAAAATGAGTGAGTATGCAGGTGTGAAGGAAATTCACGATTTGTGTTATAATTGCATTTATGGTTTTGTTCATATTACAAGAGGGTCAAGGAAAGAATCTTATCATCAAAAGTTTTTAAATCGCTTGAATATATATCATCAAATACACCAACATGATCATCCACTTATACCAAATGTAATTTTTGTTTCTGTTGAAATTGTTAACAAAAAATTAGAGTGTATTAATATTTTATATTCTTCATTTCATGATCTTATAAAAAGGAGAAGGGTTGTCTGGAAATATCTTACAAACATACGCAACCTTTCTACGATACATAATGCCTGTTAAATTCAATTTATTAATATTTCCCTTAATTGTTCACTTACTTGGTAATGGGCATGAGTTATTGAAAACCGTAAGCATAAGAAAATCAATATGTTTTTTTTCAAAAGCATGGGGTGTACTCGCTTCTTGGGAATTGATCAATACCACATAGACACGACCAAAATTGTCCTTTTTTATTTTCAGGCTTTCAAGTTATCCATATTTTTCCCTTTTTAGGCTTTTAAGTCCTCTTTTCCTCATTTTCAAGCTTCATAGTAGCCTTTTCATCACTCATTGAATTAATTACAATTCTTTGTTTTTATCTCTTTTTTCTTATATTTATAATAATATTTAGAATATGAAAAAAAGTTGGAAGATACTTTAAAAGGTTTTTGCTTCTTTATGTAACAAATAATCTATAAGCTATATGTTTTTTAAATATCATATGTTTCTGAATCTGTTGATCAAAAATAATAAAGTCACAAGCAATATTTAAATATAAATGAAGGCTTATTTAGTCTTCGATGCTTCTCTTTGGACATCTTGGAATAACACTTGGGATATTTTTTGGGCTTAGTATTTTTATACCCAGATTAAGGACTATCATAAATCCGGTATATCTGGCAATAGGAGCTCTTCTACCTGATTTTATAGACAAACCTATAGGTGAAGTAATCTTTGCTTCAACTTTTGCAAATGGACGCATTATAGGTCATACCCTGTTGTTCTCCCTTCTTCTCTTTCTTGTCGGTCTATATATGTACGATAAAAAAAGGGATGTGAGAGTTCTTTCTCTGGTTTCAGGCTCTTTTTTCCATCTTTTTGAAGATCAGATGTTGTCAAATACTCTAACTTTTTTCTGGCCTTTGTTTGGATGGAGTTTTCCCAGAGACACAAAGGATTTCACAGGATTTGAACATTTGTTTGAAATGTTAAAAGAATCTTTTAACCTTGGATTCTTGCAAAATTATTTTGCTGAAATTCTAGGGCTGGTAGTAGTGATTATTTTGGCTGTATATTGGTTGAAAAAAAGATCGGAAGAAAATGACACTGATGATATAAATGAATCCTTAGACTAAAAATATAAGGGGAGCAGGTTATAATAAGTCACAAAGCAGATCACACTGTTAGAATGGCTTTTATAATAAAGTATCCACATATTATGAATCCTATTATATACAATCCGGCTGTTAAAGTCTCTGGTTTTTCATAGTTTTTTTTCATTCTTTTCTCCTCCGTTTTTTCTTTTTTCTCTTGATTTTTTATTCTCCTTATTTTTTACTTTCTTAATTTTTGATTCTATTAACTTTTGTATTATCTTACTTTGGATGTTGAGTCTCTACAATGTTTCAAACAGTTCCGGTTTCTGCGAGACTTTTGTAGATACTCTGGAAGTTACTTTTCGTATATTGTATTCCGTATTTATTATTTTATTTATATTGTTATTGCCCTATCTGGTGTAAATATGTAATTTCGGCTTTGGTATTTGGCTTTGGTATTTAAATATGGATATATCTGTTATGACAACCTATATTTCTACATTAATTGCCCAAGATGTAAGAGTTCCCATTACAAAAAGAAAGGTCTAGTTGATGGATGTCAATGCTACAAGAAGGCATATACAGAGTTCATTCCAGAAACAAGATTCATACAAAATCCAAAGCAGAAACCTATACAGTTGAAGGTTATAACAGCATATTGAGGCACTTCCTGGCAAGATTGAGACGAAAGACAAAGTGTTATACTAAGAGTCTTGAAATGCTAAAGTACCCTGTTTTTCTATTGATGAAATACATAAATAAAGAGCTAACTATTGTTAGTTAACAATCCATAAAATTGTTTTTTTGTTTTTGATCTTGAAGCCTCGCTTGATGAGTATGACCTAAAGTGAATATGATATTCTTTTTTTGCTTATTTTATGTTAGTATGCTAGTAATATTTGTCTATACAAAATATGGATAGAAAAGTCAATAGAAAAGAAAAGGAAATGAAGGTGAAAGAGATAAATGGAGAAAGAAAAAAGGTACATTCTCCAAAAAAATTAAGAAAAAAATAAAAAGATTCAAATTTTAAAAGGATTCACTCGATGAAAGTTAATCACTTATTCTTTTCTTCTCCTCCCAAAAATGAACATTATTCCTACTATTGCTGCAATGGGTAGGGCCATTGAGGGAAACTCTGGAATTTGTGCACTGCCTCCATTACCACCTGCTACTTTGATGCTAGTTGCACCTGTTAAAGCAGCTGGACTATCCCAGATAAAATGTGCTGCGACTTGATACGTGCCAGGTATTGTCCCATCAAAATCTGGCGATGATGTTAATTGAACTACCACTTTATGAGGATGAGCATTACTATTTGGTGATTTCATCTTGTACACATATTCAAATTTACCAAATGTAGAAAATTGTTTTTTAGCATCTCCATCCCATTCATTATATATCTGATTACCATTTATATCATAAGCGGTTATAGTAGCCTCATTAGGAAGATTGTACGCAATTTCTGTAATTCTAGGATCACTAAGACCAGTACTATCAACCATGTATATTATCTGGTTATTCACTGCATTGTATGTAACATCAACTTGTATATTTGTACCGACAGGTTCATCCCCAGGAGTATTTAGTGTATTGATAGGGAATGCACTAGCGTTACTGACTGTTAAAACCATAAGTGTTAGAATCCCAATAATAATATGTACTGTTTTCAAACATCAGACCTCCTTTCCAGAAACTAAACACATGTTTCTCTGAGACTTTTAACATCATATGAGATCTTCGAAACTCATCAATATTTTCCCACTAGCGACCGCAATCAATCGAAAACCTCGTAAATAATAAAAAGCCTTATTTTCCTTATAGAAGTATAAACAGATAAACTTATTTAGTTCAATATATTTTATACTGTATAATCCTAAAAATTGAATTAATCAGCGACAATCGTCATTGAATTAAAAATTAACTTTGAAAATATATGGATGGATAGCTCCCTGAATAATTTGTATATTCTATAAAGTGATTTATATATAAATATCATGGGACTTTATTAATTTTTTAGCCAGAGAATTCATAGTTGTATACGAGCTCATGCTGAATATATTACTTATTTTGTAACTTACTTTATTTCGTATTCATCGCTATTTTTGCTTATCCGAAACATAGGACAAAAAGATACATGAGTCCAGGATGAAAGTTGAAGATGAAGAGATGTACGAATAAAAAAAGAGATGGAAAGAGTTGAAGCTGGAAAAACTGAATAAGTGGATAACGACGATAGAGATTCCGATTGTTATGACTCTGACAGGGGTGGGGACTGGAAGAGAAAAAGAGGGAAAAAGAAAAGAAAGAGGTAGTTATTTCTCTTTTCTTTTATACTGTGAAATGAACATCAGTCCAAGTATTGATGCAACTGGCAGAGCTATTGATGGAAACTCTGGAATTTGAGTATCTGGCGGTGGAGTCTTCGTTGATGTGACTGTTGCTGTTGCTTCATTTGAGTAAACCGTATTACGATTGTATGTACTTGTTGCACTGGCTTTATTGACCACAAAACCAGAATCAATATCATTTGGGGTTATAGTATATTGTTTTTGGTAGGTAAAACTAGCACCGACTGCAAGAGTATTACTTGAAATTGTAAATAAATTATTATTATTAAAATGATCATCTTTGAGATAGATAGATGAGATCTTTACATTTCCTGTGTTAGTAATGACATATGTGTAAGTAATTTTATCACCTACATTGGAGTAGGTTGTAGGATTAGCTGACTTTGTTATTGTCAGAGCTGGTTTTTTTTCTAATTTGATTTTTGCAAATGCAGTATCCTATATGGTACAAGAATTTTGCCCAATCTTAACAGTTGTAGTTGCAGTTGCTGTGTTGATCACATAGCCCTTATTTAGATCATCCTGAGTTACCACGTAGTTAGCTTTTCTTGTAACTTGGGCATTTCTTGCAAGATCATCGTTGATACTGATTATCATACCAGGAATTTTGTTGTCTGTGATAGTAATAGTTCCTGTTATCGCACTTCCTTTGTTTGTCACAGTGTACGTGTATTCTATCACCTGTCCTACATGGTCGTAAGTTGCAGGATTAGCTGACTTTACAAGGTCAAGAGAATAGTAATTATTATTGCAGTATCCACTATTACATGCACTTGCAGAGCCAACCATCAGTAATAAAAACACCAGAACTCCTATAATGCGTATCGTTTTCATTTATTAGAACCCCTATTAAGAAACTAAGATAATCTTTCTCATATACAAGTATAAATTAATAAACTTATTTAGTTTAATATACTTCAGACTGTATACTTGCGAAATGAAATGTAACCAATAGCTATAGCCTTTGAAGATTAAATTAAGTTATTAAAGATATTAGTAATAAACTTATATAATAGTAGATAGATAATATCTTAAAAAAATTAGGAGGGAACTTTTCCTGGTATTTGGGGCTGAGACTTCGTTCGGTGCATATGAGCCTATGCTGAATATGATGCTCATATTTTTACTTACCTTATTTGTGGCATTCATCGCTATTTCTGCTTATCCGAAACATAGGGTAAAAAAGATACATGAGTCCAGAATGAAAGTTGAATATGAAAGAGAGGTACGAATAAAAAAAGAGATGGAAAGAGTCGAAGCTGGAAAAGTTGAAGAAATGGATAACGACGATAGAGATTCCAATGGTTGTGAATCTGACGGGAACGGGAGCTGAAAGAAAAAAACAGGGAAAAAGATAAAGAAAAAAAGGTAGAGGAGAAGGAACAGAAGGCAGATAATAACAGAAAAAAATTTTTCAATCATCTCATACAACTTTTATCTCTCTCTCCAGCTTCTTTATTAGTTCTCTGACCTGAATTGCACGTTCGAAGTCAAGCCTGTCGGCAGCTTCTCTCATCTCGGCATCCAGCTCGATGATGACATTGGGGATATCTGTTTTCGGAATATGTTTGATATCGGTTACTTCCACCACTTTTTCTTTGATTGGTTTGCGGATAGTTTCAGGGACGATTCCGTGTTCTTTGTTGTAGGTGATCTGCATAGTTCGGCGGCGCTCGGTTTCACTTACCGCTTTTTTGATAGAATCGGTCATTTTGTCTGCATAGAGGACTACCGTCGAACTGGCGTTTCTGGCTGCACGGCCTATTATCTGAATGAGGCTTTTTGAGTCCCTCAGGAAACCTTCCTTGTCTGCGTCAAGGATGCCGATGAAGCCTACTTCGGGAATGTCAAGCCCTTCTCTGAGAAGGTTGATCCCAACAAGGACGTCAAACTTTCCAAGTCGGAGTTCCCTGATGATTTCAGTCCGTTCTATTGTCTTGATGTCAGAGTGAAGGTAGCGGGCTTTGAGATCGTTTTTTGCAAGGAATTCGGTCAGTTCTTCTGCAAGTTTCTTGGTCAGGGTGGTTACAAGGGCTCGGTCTCCCCGCTCCACGATCTTTCGAATCTCCTGCATAACGTCTCTGACCTGGCCCTCAAGAGGACGAATCTCTACTTCAGGATCTACAAGACCGGTAGGACGGATGATCTGTTCCACGATCTGGGCTGAGTGCTCTCTCTCGTAATCCGCAGGAGTTGCCGATACAAATATCGCATTTTTCATATACTTCTCGAATTCATCAAACTTCAGAGGTCTGTTATCATAGGCACTGGGAAGCCTGAAGCCGTAATCGATAAGGCTCTTTTTTCGGGAACGGTCTCCGTTATACATCCCGTGAAGTTGCGGGATAGTCTGGTGGCTTTCATCAATGACCAGCAGGAAATCATCAGGGAAATAGTCAATCAGACAGAAAGGCTGCTCTCCGGGTTGGCGGTGGTCAAAGTGTCTTGAATAGTTTTCAATACCCTTGCAACTGCCAGTTTCCTCTATCATTTCCATGTCATAGAGAGTTCGCTGTTTCAGCCTGTGAGACTCCAGCATTCCGAGTTCAGGCAGGCGTTCTCCAAGCTCTTCGAGGATAAAACTGATTGCACTTTTCTGCTCCTCTTCAGGAATCACATAGTGCCTGGCAGGATAGATAAAGAAGTAGTCCATGTCTTCCTTTCTCTGTCCTGTTTGCTTGTCCACTTCAGAAATTCTGTCAACCTCATCTCCAAAGAGTTCAATCCGGATTATATTATCAAAGTACCCGGGAATAATGTCAATGGTATCTCCTTTTACCCTGAAGCGCCCGGGCATGAGTTCAAGGTCATTGCGTTCGAACAGGATATCGATGAGTTTCAGGAGGATTTCTTTTCTCTGAACCTTATCTCCAACCTTCAGTTCGAACCCCATTTTCTGGAAATTTTCCGGATTTCCAAGACCGTAAATACATGATACAGATGCTACAACAATAACGTCCTGGCGAGACATCAGAGACGCTGTGGCTGCAAGACGCATCTGCTCGATTTTTGGGTTTATCTGGGAATCTTTTTCAATGTACTGGTCTTTGGCAGGAAGGTAGGATTCCGGCTGGTAGTAATCATAATATGAGACAAAATACTCCACCCTGTTCTCAGGAAAAAAGTCTTTGAACTCATTATAAAGCTGAGCAGCCAGAGTCTTATTATGAGCAATAACAAGGGTCGGCTTCCTTATCTGGTTTATGACGTTTGCAACAGTATAGGTCTTCCCTGACCCTGTTACTCCGAGAAGAGTCTGGAACTGATCTCCTTTCCTCAGACCGGCCACAAGTTTTTCGATTGCTAACGGCTGGGAACCTCTTGGTTCAAAATCGGAAACAAGCTTAAATTGCGGGCTGTCCCAGTATCGAGCATCACGTATTGTTTCGGGTGCTTTTTCGGATAATGAATCGGGCTTCTGATTGAAGGATTTCATAATATCAAGACCTTAATTATGAAAAAGTAAATAGAGGAAGCATATAGGCAATTACAGGACTAATGAGTGTTCGACAATTGAGGGATTAATGAGTGTTCGACAATTGAGGGATCAATGAGTGTTCGACAATTGAGGGATTAATGAGTGTTCGACAATTGAGGGATTAATGAGTGTTCGACAATTGAGGGATTAATGAGTGTTCGACAATTGAGGGATCAATGAGTGTTAGACAGTTGAGGGATTAATGAGTGTTCGACAATTAAGGGATCAACGATTTTTGCCTTAGAAGGCGGTTATAGGTTATTGCAAACCTGTGAGCCTCGTCCCGGATTTCCTGGACAAAGAGAGAGGCTTTCTCATTTTTTTTGATGGGAAGAGGAGACTTAAGCCCTGGAACATAGATTTCTTCTTCCCGCTTGGCAATGGAAATAATCGGAATCCTGAGTTTCAGCTTCCGAAGCTCCTGGAAAGCTGAAGAAAGCTGTCCCTTTCCTCCATCTATGATAATTAAGTCAGGCATGTCGTGTTCGTCCTCAAGCAAGCGTAAATATCTCCTGTGTACGACTTCGGCAATGGAAGCGAAGTCATCAATTCCTTCCACACTTTCTATTTTGAAGCGGCGGTAGTTGTGTTTGTCAGGCCTGCCTCCCCGGAACTGTACCATAGAGCCGACAGTTGCCGTACCTGAAAGGTGGGAGATATCGAAACATTCTATGACATTAGGAGATTTCGGAAGAGAAAGTTTATTCTGCAGGGCTTCAAGCTTTTTTCGATCTCCGAAAAATCCGATCTCAACATTTTTTAGGGCAAGGTCGAGAAGTTCTTTTTTCTCCCCCTGTTTCGGAACCGTAACTTTTACTTTTTTTCCTTTCATGTGAGACAGAAAATCGGCAAACGATTCTTCAAGAGGCTCTGGCAGGATAAGTTCTTCAGGAGGTTCATTTTCGGAATAGTACTGTACAAGAAACTCTTCTAAAAAATTTTCCCCAAAGGCAAAGACATAGTCCTGCTTGTCCTCAAGCGTGCCTTTGTATACCTTGAAAAGCATGAGATAGACGGTCTCATCCCTTACAATGTAGTTCAGGATGTCCTCATTATGCTTTTTCTGCCTCTCCATATTTTGCTTTTCCTGAAGGCTTTCAAGAGCTGCAATCTCATCCCTGAGAGCCATAGCCTGCTCAAACTGCTGCTTTGCAGCCAGCTCCCTCATTTCAGTTTCCATTGACTCAATAAGTTCCCTGATATTGCCTTTCAGGACAGAAGTGGCTCGCTTCACTTTCTCTCCATATTCTTCAGGGGAAATTGCTTCTATACAGGGCCCGCTGCATGCACCAATGTGATATCTGAGACAGGCACGTTTGGGCATATGTTTGCAGGTCCTGAGCTGGAATGTCTTTCTTACAACTTCAAATATGTAATCTCGCTCCTTTGCAGAAACGAAAGGGCCGAAAAAGTTCCCGTTTTCCGCCTTCTTTCTGGCGAGCCTGACCCTTGGAAATTTTTCATCAGTAAGATGGATACAGGCATACCTCTTTGAATCCTTGAGAGCAATATTGTACCTTGGCCAGTGTTTCTTAATCAGAGTATTTTCGAGGAGGAAGGCTTCTATCTCAGTATTTGTGACAATAAAGTCAAGGCTCCTTACAGCCTGCACAAGACTTTCCGTTTTCGGGTCGTGGTCTCTTTTCTGGAAGTAGCTGCTTACCCGCTTTTTAAGGTCCTTTGCCTTACCCACATACAGCACAGTCCCCTCTTCATTCTTGAAAAGGTAACAGCCGGGCAGGTGAGGAAGAGCCTCGAGATCAATCATTTTTCAAACCTCTTAAATTCTCTTCACTTCAAGTTTTCAAGTCCCTTGGGAAATGTTTCAAAGTATATTTTCCTCAAACTCTTTACTTGCTCTGTGTTTGATGTGTTTGAATTCTTCAGGGTCTTCAGAGTCTTCGGAGTCTTCAAAGTCATCATTTATGTCATCTCCAAAGTCTTCAGGATCAGGCTCAAAAACTTCTCCCTCTTCGAAAACAGCCTCAGGTTCTGCTCCAACTTCCATGTATGAAGTTCCTCCTGAAAGCCTGGGAGCGAGGAAACGAGCAGTATGGCTTCCCTGAACCATTGACACTTCTTCAGGCGTTCCTGCAGCAATAATTTCCCCGCCTGCATTTCCACCTTCTGGACCGAGGTCGATGACATAATCTGCTGATTTAATTACGTCCAGGTTGTGCTCAATTACAACTACAGTATTCCCTTTTGCCACAAGCCCGTTCAGGACTGAGATCAATTTCTTTACGTCATGAAAATGAAGCCCTGTCGTGGGCTCATCCAGAAGGTAGATAGTCCTTCCCGTACCCTTTTTAGATAGCTCCCTTGTGAGCTTGATCCTCTGAGCCTCCCCTCCGGAAAGAGTTGTTGAACTCTGCCCGAGCTTGATATAACCCAGCCCTACCCTGGTCAGAGTATCGAGCTTGCTTTTAATTGCAGGGATGTTCTCAAAATGCTCCGCGGCCTCTTCTACAGTCATGTCCAGAACTTCTGCAATTGATTTTCCCCTGTACTTTACCTCGAGGGTTTCCCTGTTATAGCGGGTACCTTTACATTCCTCGCATTCAATGTACACGTCAGGCAGGAAGTTCATTTCAATCTTTATCAGCCCGTCTCCCTGACAGGCTTCACAGCGTCCCCCTTTCACATTGAAAGAGAAACGTCCACTTTTATAGCCCCGAATTTTTGCTTCCTTAGTTTCTGCAAAAGCCTGCCTTGCGACATCAAAAACCTTGGTATAGGTAGCAGGGTTCGAACGGGGAGTCCTGCCAATGGGGCTCTGGTCAATAACGATCACCTTGTCTATGTCGGAGTCAAAAATCAGCTCGTCGTAGTCCCCTGGTGTCACACTTGATTTATTGATCTTTTTCATAAGGGCTTTGTACAGAGTGTCATAAATAAGCGTGGACTTGCCTGACCCCGAGACGCCTGTGACCACTGTTAAAAGTCCTATAGGGATGTTTACATCGATATCCTTGAGGTTGTTTGCCCGGCAGCCTTTAAGCCTGATGAAAGCTTCGCTCTGGCGGCGGAAAGCAGGAGGCTTTATCTGTTTTTTTCCGGAGAGGTACAGGCCTGTCAGAGACTCGGGATTCTGCTCTATTTCTTCAGGCGTACCTTCGGCTACCACATATCCCCCATGAATGCCAGCACCGGGTCCGATGTCAAGTACATAGTCCGCAGCCCTGATGGTGTCTTCGTCGTGTTCTACAACTAAGAGGGTATTTCCCAGATCCCTCAGGGTCTGAAGAGTCTGGATAAGTCGCTCGTTGTCTCGCTGGTGCAGCCCTACTGACGGCTCGTCGAGCACATAGAGCACACCCATAAGATTCGAGCCAATCTGTGTAGCCAGCCGGATTCGCTGGGCTTCTCCGCCTGAGAGGGTGCCTGCAGTTCTGGAAAGGGTAAGGTAGCCGAGCCCCACATGCTCCAGGAAACCAAGCCTGGATTGGATTTCCTTCAAAACCTGCTTTGCTATCTCTTTCTCTTTTTCCGAGAGTTTCAGATTCTCGAAAAACCGGATGGATTCTATAATTGAGAGGTCAGTTGCATCAACAATGGATTTATCGCCGATTTTTACTGCAAGCACTTTTTCCTTCAGGCGCTTGCCTTCACAGTTCGGACAGGGCTGAACCTGCATGAATTTCTCAAGTTCTTTTCGCCGGTAATCAGACTTTGTCTGGTTGTACAGCCGCTCAGACTGCGGGAGCAGCCCTTCCCAGCTGCCTTTGTGGGACCACTGTGCATCGCCGTTCTTCATGCTCATGCTGAACTGAATGCGTTCTTCCGAACCGTGCATAAGGGCTCTGTACTGTTCTTCTGAGAGGGTGTTAATAGGAGTAAAAATGTCAAAACCAAAATGTTTTGCTACAGCTGAAAGGTACTGGTTCCGGTAGCCGTCCAGATAATTTCTGTACAGGGCCACAGCCCCGTCTGCAAGACAGAGAGTTTTATCCGGAATAATCAGGTCAGGGTCAAATTCCATCTTTATCCCGAGCCCATTGCAGGCTTCACAGGCTCCGAAGGGGCTGTTGAAAGAAAACATTCTGGGCTGGAGCTCTTCAAAAGCTATCCCACAGACGGGGCAGGCCATATTTGAGGAATAAAGGTGGTCTTTTCCTTCCGAATCAACAGCAATTAAGAGTCCTTCTGCCTTCTTGATGGCATTTTCGCAGGCTTCTACAAGCCTTGAACGGTCGTCTGCAGGGTAAAGACGGTCAACCACTACTTCGATATCGTGTTTTTTGTAGCGGTCAAGGGTAATCTCGTCATCTGTCCTGTGAATCTCCCCATTTACACGGACTCTGGTAAAGCCTTCGCTATTAAGGTCTTTGAAAAGCTGCTGATAAGTCCCTTTCTTCTGGCGGACGATGGGTGCAAGGATGGTGACTGCGCCTGCACATTCCTTTCCGATGCTGTCTGCAATCCTTTCAGGGGACTGAGACTCGATTTTGATATTGTGGACCGGACAATAAGGAATACCGACTCTGGCAAAAAGCAGCCTCAAGTAATCGTATATCTCAGTAACTGTCCCTACCGTACTCCGGGGATTTTTGGATGTTGTTTTCTGCTCAATAGAAATTGCCGGTGATAAGCCTTCGATGCTGTCCACATCCGGCTTGTTCATAAGCCCGAGGAACTGCCTCGCATAAGCTGAGAGGGATTCCACATAGCGCCTCTGTCCCTCAGCATAAATCGTGTCAAAAGCCAGGGTGGATTTCCCAGAGCCTGAAACGCCTGTAATAACAATGAATTTGTCCCGTGGGAGTTCCACTGTGATATCTTTCAGGTTGTGTTCCCGTGCCCCTTTAACGATGATATTTTTCATTTTCCTTCTCTCGGGTTTTTCTTGTCTCAGTTGAATTGGTTAATAGGATTTTAAGATTAGATTTGAAAGTATGAGGATTTCTAATTATGAAAATCAAAGTGTGAAAGTTTTAAAGTTTAAGGTCTAAAAGATATGAAAATTAAACATAACAACAGAACGTGTACTTTTTTATTAATAAAGTGATATAGCGGATTGAAAGTATTAATCAATAAATAAATGATTTTCTAATTAATCTATGGCTAACTGAGTCTATTGGGAACGAATCTAGTATTGTTCTTGTTTTTAATTTTTCCACTGTTCTCCTTGAATACTTTCAGTTTAGAAAAACTGTTCTTCCTGCAAAGTAGCGTCAATAAACCTGTGAAACCAGAGCAGCGCCTCAAAAAAGTATGGAGGAAATAAAGTGGCAAAATGCAAGAAGAGTGAAGTTTGAAGTTTCAAACATATGATGAGTGGGTAAATTATGTTTATCGTATATATATTTATCTACTTTAGAATATTTTAGTGATTTTATATGAAAGTGTCATGAGAGTGCCGCAGTATCTGTATTTTCGGATATTAGTTTATTATGTTATACCCTTAGTTTGACAGTATAAATTAAAATTAGTGAGAAGCTTCAATTTTTTTGTCAAAAATCAATTGACAGTATTCATAAATTTCATCAAATTGCCACTGATTTTTCCAGCTTCACAATCACTCTAAAGTAAATTAGTAAAGTTTTTTCCCATTTTAGCACTTTTGACACCTGATTTTTTGGATAGTATCTATATTTTATCTGAGATTTATGCTATAGTCACGAGACCAAATAATGCAACTACTAGATGAGTAGAAAGTGGTTTTTATTGCAATAATTACATGCGTGACTATATCTGTCAAATTCTATACCAAAAATTTGATCAAAAATTATGAAAATAGACATCAAGAGAAAGAGAATCATCTGTAAAATTGAATCGTAAAAAATGGGCAAAAATTTGTTGAAATAATATTACTTATTATTCCAACAGATATGAAAACAATCTTTCAACATAAAAATCAAACTGTCAAATTCAGGTTATATTCACAGGTCATCTGGAGCAATTTTTTTAAGTCTTTCGCCTTATCCCTTAGATCGGCTTTAGTTAGTTTAATTGGGTAATTTCCACGTTTTTTTGAATACTTTCCCCGAGTTAAACCTGCATTGTCAATCATTGTTTCTGTTTTTCTTAATTCCTCTAACACAAGTTTTAATGTTAGTGTATCCTTTTCGAGTTCAATAAATACGAAACTATCAGATTCTTTCACCACTTTAATCTTTATATCAGGATCATTTGACTTATCTAATACCGATTTTGATATTGAAGGACACTTTGGCCTAATAAGTACAAAATCATCATACTTTTTCTTGAAGCCTATGTACTTTTCTGTATAATTAATTATTATATTTGAATCAATTTCTCTTAATAAACCAAGTATTTTATCTACTTCTATTAATGTTTTCCCATCTACTTTATTTACCCAATACTGTCTGTCATACCCCTTAAAAGGTTTATATTCACCACTCTTATTACTACCGTCGTCTGTAACATTACTCTTCTTACCGTCGATCTTATCAAACGTCAAAAATACTTCATTTTCGATTTCGTATGCAGTCATTTTCAGTACAATAATTGAAACATTCCCTTTATACAATTCTATTAAATCTAACATCCTGTCTTCGATATCTTCCGCTATGACAACTGCGTTGTGTTCATAAAGAGGAGAATTTTTCCTTTCAATATTCCAGTAACCAACAGCCCTTAGTAAGTGTGATTCGTTTAATCTACCTAATTGAATTTCAACCTCATATATTTTATTTGAATCTTTTTCTTGAAATAATAAATCAATTCTTCCTGCATTTTTTTGATTAGTTTCCTTGCCCACTAGTTTAAGATTTCCAAGTCCTATTATTTCAGGATTATTAGCTATTATATCCTGAATGCTTTTTTCCTTAATAATTGGGTGATTTTTAAGCGATATTTTATTTCTTTCCATATTTACCACATCTTACTATTCTAAGTTCGCTCAATGAGCTCATAAGCAATGCTAAGAATAGATTATATTGAGCTTCGAATTTTTTTATTAATTCATCAGGTTCAGTGCGTTGAGGGCTGCTTGCAGACTGAATAGGCTTGAGCTCATTAATGTACCATGATCTTTTCTAAACTTATCTTTTATTTTTCTGCGTTATTTGCACCAATAATATAAGTTTCTTATAATATGTAGAATGTTTATATTATATTAAAAATTATTCTATAGTTGAGAGGAGCTTGCCTTTGGGATGATTTCTACGAAGAGTTTAGATAAATCAGCTTGTTACAGGGATGAAAAATGGGTTGATGTGGAGATGAGTATTGCTGTATATTCATAAGCAAGATCCACTAAACCACTGAGTGAAACTTTTTCACCTGAATGCAAATATAGGGGAAATATAGAATGCCGCTACCAGACTATATAACAGACAAAACAGTAATTAAAAAAAGATTGATAGATCTATTACCGACAATGATCAAGATCTTTGATTCTGAACTAGCTGTGCTCAGGATTGATGATGAACCCGTTATGATTGTCGGTGATATACATGGAAATTTACACTCTTTAGACATTTTGCTGGAGCAAAGAGATAAAATGGACTGCAAGAACATACTATTTCTTGGTGATTATGTTGACAGAGGCTCACAAGGTGCTGAAGTTCTCCTCGCAATATTTGACTTGAAAGTTGCAGATCCTGAACATGTTTTTTTGCTCCGTGGAAACCACGAAGATGCACAAATGAATGTGTATTATGGTTTCTATGACGAGACAGGCAGAGATAAGGATTTTACGCTTGACATGCACGATATATTTTGTACTATGCCAGTAGCGGCTGTCTTATCTAATGATACGTTTTGTGTCCATGGCGGGATTTGTGGCGCTGACAGCATTGACACAATCACTAAGGATGAATCATATCAGTACCTATGGAACGATCCTTCCGAAAAATTAGGAATCAATCGTTCCGACAGAGGTGAAGGTATCAAAAAATTCGGATGTGATATAGCTGATGCCTTCTTAGAGGTGAATGGCCTTAATCGGTTAGTAAGAGCCCACGAATGTCATGAAGGAGGTTATATGTGGTGGTTCGAGGGAAAACTACTTTCTTTGTTTTCAAGTACCGATTATTGCGGAGGGATAAATAAGGGCGCGTTTGCAATATACAAAGACAAAGACGTGTCATTGTATGTATTCGATAACAAAAAGAATATACAAAAATGCGTGTAAAAAAGAGAACTTCCAATGATTTCTTGCTCACTGGCCTTAAAACTTAGCCCGTCTAAATTGAATAACTTTTTGTTGCCTGTTCCGATTGGTACGAGATTCTTTACATGGGGCCAATCGGCATAACCACTTTTCTCTGAATTATTTTTGCTATAACTCTGTCTGATGTTAGTTTTCACTCTATGAATACACATGTTCAAATACTCATCAATAAGAAGGCAATTGAAGCACTTGGAGCTAAAAAGTCATGCTATAAGTTTTAGTAACAAGTTAGAAAAAACTATTTTTTAGGTTTCCAACCACCAACCACTTTAAAAATAGCATTCAATATACCCGCAACAACAGCAATACCAATTGCTATCTTAAACCAAAATGTTGCTCCACCCTTAGACATACCGTCACATATGATAACCAACTATAAAAAATCAAGTATAATAGTATTAAATAAATATAATAGAAGTAGAAGAAAAAAAGAAAAGAGAAAATGATGAATTAATTTCATAGATTCGCGGAAAAAATATTAACTGTTAGATAATTAAATAAATAAATACACAAATAAATAAATAGATAAATAACTAAATTGTTGATGGCTTTTTTTACATTATCTGGGAGCTCTGCAAACTCAAAAATGGTCGAAAAACTGGAATAATTATTATTAGTTGGTCGGGAAACTTGGGAAAATGCTTGGAGTTTCTTCCAAATACGAGGAAATGTAAAAGAATCAGTTTGTGGAAACGGAGAACCAAATAAAAATGCTCAATCTTGAAAAGAAATTCATTTTAGCTCAGATTGAAGCATTGGAACTAAGCAACAGAAAAGAACAATATAACTGAGGGGAAATGCCCACAGTGGAAAGGAACCTCTATCTTATGGTTAAAAATAATACCATAGATTGGAATACACAGAAAAACTATTTTTTAATTTTAGGATATTCGAGAATGCAAAAAATGGCTAATGCAAAAAATGGCTTATAGATAAGATGAGAAAGGAAGGTCTGATTTAAACTTCCTCTTTTTATTTTCCTTTCTTTTTCTTATCTTTTTCTTTTACTTTTTCTTCTGATTCCTTAACTTCTTCAACGGGTTTTTTTATTTTGTCGTTTGTTTCCTTATCTATTTTATCTCTTTTTGCTGCTTTCTGTTTCTTGGTCGCCAATTTATAAACCTCCATGAGTCACTTTTACTAATTAATAATTATAAAAACAGTCTATTATTATAAAAAGGTTCATCTTTTCTTTGACCAATTCTCAGATTTTTCTATATCCTCTTCAAATTGTATGGGAAAAAGTAAGTTTCACCTATTTGCTGAAATTTTAGAGGTTAGAAAAAGGACAATATCATACTAAACTGGAAAAACACAATCAAAATACCCAATTTTACTGCTATTGTGTATTTTCTGTAGTTGACATTGCCTGTTAATGTTGCATAAAAGGGCTTCCAGGCCTTGCCGGGATAACAGATAACAAGGTTCAAGATAAGAAAGCAAGTTTTTCTGATAAAACTTTATCATTTCTTATTGCTCTGGGGGGCGAGGAAAGTCACTAACCCGGCCTTTACAAGCTGTCCACATCCAACCTTGATCCAGGAGAACAGCAAATTGAACGTTAAGCTGCTTCCGGAGAACACGGAAAACAGAAAATAATGGTGGAAATTCTGGCGGTCAATTACTAATCAATTTTTAGCGAGGGGAAAAATAGAACGGTATACTCCATTAAGTACGATCACCATTGAAATAAAACAAAAGGCTAAAATAAACCCAATATAACTATCAATTAGGTAAGCCAGACTTAAAAAAATAACCCCAATAATCCAAAAAAAGAGGTTTTCTTTGGAGAATATTTCTTTATATTTAGATAAACTTTTTTCTTCCATAATATATTATGTATATTACATTGTTAAATATCTTCCTATGTAAAGAGGGCATCCACAATTTATTAAATTTCGTCATCTCTCAGGGGTAGTCTTTTCTTGAAAATTCAGAGTAATTATTATATTTGAATAGTTTTCAAAAAAGTAATATAGTTTCATGAATTGAATGATCACTATAAAAGAAAGAAATGGCGAAAGGTATATGCAATAATAATTTATGTTTTTATGCCCTTTGAATCATATTGGTGATAGATATGACAATAGAAAACCTTAAAGAAATGTGCGATAAATTTGATGAGTCCTTTGAACTCGAGGGTGGAAAGCACAAGCGATTAGTTGAAAAGCTACTTCCTCAACTCGAAGCTGCATATCTTGAAGATAAAGACCCCAGTAAAGCTGAATGGCTTGTCTGGATGTACGGAAAACTTGCAGAGGGCGAAGGTAATCAGGAAATGCTTTCAACCTACGCAGAAATCCGCGAAGAATCAGATGAATATGTCAGAAAGGCTGCAGCCGAATTCAAATTATTTTCGCTGTACGATGTTATCATGCTGAAAGCCAATTAAGTATGATACTATATAACTGAGTTGAAGACTATATAAGTGAGTTGACTCAAATTTACAGCATAATAAGATGCTGATTTATCAGACTCAGTTCAAAAATATAGTGATTTTTTTTTATTTTATATTTCTCACTATATTTTTGAACGCGGTCATATTCCCAATGCAGGATATTATATATTTGAAAATGGCCTGCAGTTTTACATTATGTACTTAATTAAGGGAGCAGGATAAATGGAGAAACAATCATTTTTTTAGGAATCCCTCGCTGGTCAATAATATCAAAACATTTCCTTCCGGATTTCACTCCAACTTCTTATTGCAGGCTCCCATTTTTCTGGTTCTTTCACTTTTATCGGTATTAGATGCACTTTCTTTTGACCAGTGTCCTGCAAGAAAAGCTCCTGATAGGTTGTGCCAGATGCTGAAAAGTGCACCAGGAAGCGCTGCAGCAGCCGTGAAATGCTTAATCGCAAGGGCGACGCTTAGGCCGGAGTTCTTCATTCCAACATTTATTGCCAGAGTCCGGGCTTCTGTTTCGCTGAGTTTAAGAGCTTTTGAAAACCAATAGCCACCTGCAAGGCCAAGCCCATTGTGCAGTATCACTGCCAGCAAGACTAAAGGGCCGCTTTGGGCAAGGTTTTCGCTGTTTGTCCCTATAATTACAGCAATGATGATTACGATGGCTGCGGCTGATATTGCCGGAAAGACATCTTTGACTGCCCTTATCCTTTTTTCAAAAAAATAGCTGATTAAGAGCCCGAGGACCACAGGCACGATTACAATTTTTACCACGCTTACAAGCATGCCCAAGACATCCACGTCCACTGTCTGCCCGATAAAGAGCCAGGTAAGGAGAGGAGTTGCCAGAAAAGCGATCATTGTGGAAACTGAGGTAAGAACTATTGAAAGGGCTACGTCTGCTTTTGCAAGATAACATATTACATTGGCAGCTGTGCCTCCTGGACAGCACCCCAGCAGAATCACGCCCACCATAAGGTCTGCAGGAAGCTTCAGAACCAGGCAGACTATCCATGCGGCCAGGGGCATAATGGTGTACTGCATTAAAGTTCCCAAAAGAATCACTTTCGGCCTTTTGAAAACTGCAAGGAAGCTGTCCACTGAGAGGGTAACGCCCATCCCGAGCATAATCAAGCTTAAAAAGGGCACAATAAGGCCCTGATGGGGGGCAAAGTATTCAGGACGAACATATGCTATTGCAGATAAAAGTACTGCCCATAGAGGAAATAACGATGTAAATTTTTTAAGCATTTGTTGATACATTGTCTCACCGGATTCTCAGGACAGGCTTGTGCCTGAAACGTGAGTAAGAGATATTAATTAAGCAGATTCAATTAAGTAGATTCAATTAAGCAGATTCAATTAAGATTTGCACAAATCATTTGCTTATTCGCAGCACTTTATTCTTTTGAAACGCCTTTTATAATTTAAAATAAAGAACTGTATATAAGTCATAATCACAAAGGAAATAAAATTGTTATTTATAAATATATCTATTTCTTTTCGATAAATAATATAACTGTAATTAATTTTGAAATAGTATCTATGTGTATAAACTCTGTTTTTCTTTGGCTTTGAGTTGAATGTCACATCAACTAAGAATGTCACATCAACTAAGCTTGAAAAATATTCCTAAACTTTGAAGAATATTGGAACTTTTTGTAAAAATGATTGCAGAAATTCGCAGTTCGCTGTCTTTGAGATATCAAAAATGCCATCATTTAGCTTATTTTTGAATGTATGAATAGCTAACAATTTTAATTTAGACAATCGAATCATTAGCTGTTTGGGAACTACATGCTTTGGAACTGATAAAGAACCATGAAAATAAAGTAAAGGATCAGAAAATAAAAGACCAGGAAAAGAGGGAACAAGTTAATTTATTATTTGTAACTGTTGCGCATCTTCTAAAGGTACTTACTAAAATTAGTTTTCTTTTTTATTTTTTATTTTGTTCTATGGTTAATTTTTTATTTTATTCTTCAGTCTATTTTTTTATTCCGTAATTTTCATAGAGTTCCGGAAAGGGAAGGAAATATCCTTTTTGTACATGCTTTCAACCTGTTGCCACACAGATAAAACTTAACCTTCAATCCAAAAAATCGGTCTTCTTACTTGCCTCTGAGTTTTTCCTTCTACCCTCTATATTAACTTTTAAATCGGAGTCTTGCCCTGATTTTCTTTGGACATATATTTTCTACCTGTATGCAACTTCCTCTAAATCTGCTAATAATCTAAGTTTATTTATTATCTTGCATAGTTGTCGTTATATAATATGCGTGATATAGGATAAGATACAGGAGTATTAAGTTTAATTATTCTCCTTTCCGGACAATTTCAACTACAGGGGACTATCCGGCAAGGAAATATATCAAGGGGGTGTAAGATTTCTAAATGTGAAGAGTTATGGTAAGCTATTGGTGAGCGCGTATCTCATAAGGAAAATTAATTCTTGGGGATCCATAAAGAGTGGAGGAGTGGTAAATAAATACGGTAAGTTGGTTCTTGGGGCATACATCCTTGAAAAACTCAAATCAGAGAAATCTCTCAAAGAATTAGAACCAGAAGAATTGGAATTGAATGAATCAGGTAAGGGGTCTGCAATGAAGAAAATTGGTAAAATAATGATGGGAGCAATTGTCGGAGCTACAGCAGTTTACGCCTTAAAAAAATATACTACTAAAAAAAGCGGATATAAAATAGCAGTGGAATAAAGATAAAAGGAGGGTATGAAATTGCACAAAATGAATAGCTGGTATAAATTCCTGCTGGGTGTATTTACAGGTGCTGCAATTGTATATGTTGCTAAAAAGTATATGTGCAATAAGCCACTTTCAGCAGCTTTTAAATCTTTTCCGATTCACTTCAAACACGGACAGACTCCTCCAAAGGTGAAGTCCATTTATCCGGACAAGCAAACTTTTGCTTTCAGGCATGAATCTCCTATATGGATCGAATTCGATGTGCCTATGAATGCTGCATCCATCACGAAAGAAACTGTAATAGTGAGAAGTTCCGCATCTGCAGAACCTGTTGAAGGATTACTGGATGCTGGGTCCCGAATAATGATGTTCCGTCCTTATGGCGAGTATCCTATGGATGAGTCAGGCGCTGAAATAACAATTACCTTACTTGGAACCGAAACCGGATCCGGAATAATAATTGATGAAAGAGGAATTGCCCTTGATGGCGATAACGACGGAAAAGCTGGCGGAGACTTTGTACATACTTACAGGATTATAAGGTGAAATTTATACCCTCCGAATAAGCCCATCTCTTTTTAACCTGTTTCATTTTTTAAATTTCTCTTTTTTTACTTTATAATTTTTATGTCTACCTGCTAAAAGCAGGTTACCAGTATACCTGATAGTTTTTTACAATCCCTTTTGAATAATATGTATAATTTCCAATTCCCTCAGGCCTGTACCCCTTCCCTACTTTGAGATCTACGATCTTGTCGTTATCGAGGTTTCCATAGTTTGTGCAATCGATGAACACCAATCCGCGGTCTGCTGTGTTGAATGCATTACAGGCATAGACGGCACCGCGATTAAGAAAATTGATGTCAACCCAGGCACACCTGTATCCTACAGCTTCTGCGTTGTTATGAAGGCGTTCCGCAAAGTCAGAGGGTACAAAATAGGAATAATTATATGGAATTTCATCCGTCTTATCGGATTTTATGAAATCCATTAACTGCTGATACGTTGGATCTGTTGCATTTCTGTTGTTACAGAGTGCGATTCTGTGTCCATCTGCCCCGTTCTCATAGCAGCCGGCACCTGGATACAGCACCTCTTGAGACCCTGCAGACAAACCAATATACGAAGAGTTGTTTGCAAGAATACTATCTTTATGACCAGTATCCGTAAAAGGATTATCTTTCTGGTTGTTTGTGTTTACCATATTATCCGAATGTCCAGAGCTTAGAAAGTATAAGGCTCCTATAATTATGATAGAGCTGAGAACTTTATGCCTGCGTGTGATACGAACTGCTTTGTAAACTAACCATGTAACAAAAAGTATCACCTCTATACAGACTATTAAAGTAAACATCAGATCTGTCACCTGAAATCGGATCTACTTGCTATATTACTTCATCCAGTTTCCCATTATTGTTAACAAACCTCATTTCCATTTTTCAGGAATCAGAGTAAGTTCTTAGAGCTTCTTCCTGAGAATGCCTGGCCCAAAAATACTGAATCTTCTGCCTCACAACTTTATATATAATTTTATCCGTTTCACAGTATAAGACCCCTTATCCCCTCATATCAAACCGCTAGTAGCCTGAGAAATTCCAGCTCGTTGTATGTAACTTCTTGCTTTTAGTATTCTGCTTCTTGCGTCTACTGGGTGCTTGAGTGATTTACCCTTTATTGTGTGAGATGTCTGACGAAATATCGCCACCAAGCTACCGTCAAGCTATATTAGTTTCTCATAATAATGCATACATACCTATTTAACTTCATAAATTCTAAATATATTTTCCTTCTTAATTATAAAATGGTATATTTAATTATATATTTTCCGGTTTATTATCACTTCACAACCTCCATCACTCTCTCTTTTATTAAACAATTTTGCCGGAATCAGCCGATCCTTGCAGATTCACAAAATTCGGTGAAAAGTCCACAAATCTCACAAATTTCTCAAAACGGCAGTAGCCTGAAAATTCTTCTCACTTTATTTCAGTCGAATATCTCGCTAACTTGCAGGCTGTCCGACAATTACCTTCGGTAATTGAGGTTTCTGCTTTGAATATATTAATTATTATATAATATTCCACTAATTTTTTGGATTATGGTTTTTATTAAATCTTTAAAGAATCAAGTTTGGACTTTACCTCCAGATATCCGCGATCTTATTCCATCAGATCATATCTGCTATTTGGTTGAATCTTTTGTAGATGAGATGGATTTTAGTGAATTTGAAACCAAGTATGACGGTTCTGGACATCCTGCTTATCATCCTTGCATAATGTGTAAGATTTTGATTCAATCTATGCTTGATAGAGTTCGATCATCGCGAGCGATAGCTCGCAATGTTCGAGAAAATATAGTTTACATGTATTTAGCTGAAAAATTACAACCTGATTTTAGAACAATCAGTGATTTCAGAAAAGAGAATGAAAAATTGATCGTAGAAGTGTTTAAAAACACAGTTAAGGCAGCTAAAGATCTTGGAGTAATTGGTCTTGAGCAATTAAGTACTGATGGTTCAAAAGTAAAGGCTTCTGCGGCAAATAAAAGTGCGTTTATAAAAGACGTTTTAGAAGTCATTGGAGAATATGTAAAAAACGAATTAAAAAAAGGTATTGAAATAGATAAGATTGAGGATGGACATTTTGGTAATTGCCGTGGTTACGAGCAGTTGAATGAAAGTGAAAAGCACAAAGTAAAAGCTGTAGTCTCGAAGTACATAAAGCAAGTAAACAAAGATGAATCGAATAATAGACTTAAAGAAATTGAAGAAACGATTAAGGTAGCACTTGATGAGTTTGAAAAAGACAAAATTGAGAATGTGAGCTTGACTGACCCGGAATCTCGCTTTATGATAAATAAAAAGGGAATAATTGAACTGTCATATAATACTCAAATAACAGTGGATCATAAACTGGGAATTATTGTTGCTACTGATGTTTGTCAAGACAGAGCTGATATGTATCAATTGAAACCACAGATTGAACTTGTTGAAGTTAATTGTGGTTTGTTGAAAGAAGGAACTAAAATATGTGCAGACAATGGGTATTATTGTGGAAATAACATACATTACTTGAATGACAAGAAGTTAGAGACATATATTCCAGAGCAAGGAGTAAAACTAAAAACAGCAACAGAAAAAGTTGTAGATAATAGTTTCGACATTAGTCATTTTGGATATGATGAAGAAAATGACGAGTTTATTTGTCCTGAAAATCAAAAATTGAAGTTTGTATATGAAGGTTATGAGAAAGAAAGGAAGAGAAAATACAGACTTTATAAGGGTACTGAATGCAAAAAATGTGAATTTAGTGAAAGCTGTACAAAAAGAAAGGACGGAATTAGACATTTAAAAATTGCTGAGTTTTCGGAAGAAAGAAAGCAATTAGCAGATAAAATGAAAACAAAAGAAGCAAAAAAAATATACAAACAAAGAAAGCAGGTTGTAGAACCTGTAATTGGAAACTATAAAGAGAATCTGGGGTTTAGAGAATTTTTAACTAGAGGATTGAAATCAGTCAGGAATGAATTCAATTTAGTATGTACAGCAGCTAACTTAAGGAAAATATGGATTTACATAATTAAAAGCAAGTTAATTGGAAGGGAAACAAAAATAGATGAAATATCTCATTTCATGAAGAAAGAGATAATATTTGAATGCAAATTCATAAAGCTAAAAAATTACAGTTTAATAATAGGTGTTATTATATTACTACCAGTAATTGTCGGACAGCCTGACTTGCTGCGGGGTGCGCCAGCGCAACTTTGATTTAATGTAGTGGAATTAGAAAAGTTTGCAAGACATGCTTTTTCCGGTGCATGGCATGTCAACCCGAATAACCCAAATGAGCACTTTAGTGTGGACATTTCGCTAGATGCTGAAGAATGCAGAAAAAAAGAGGAAAAGATGAACAAAGTCTGTTTGTGACTCACAACTCACTACAGAAGAGCTTTATTCTTTCTCATGCCTACAGGTTTCAGATCTGCCATATCCCCCGCCACCAGGGGTTTCAATGACAAAAATATCTCCGCTTTTCAGCTTGACCTCAGCCTGTCCTTCAACCTCGAGTACACTACCTTCACTGCGGATAAGCGTGTTCTTCCCGCATTTTCCAGGCCTGCCTCCATGGAGCCCAAAAGGCGGGAGTTTTCTATGGCTTGAGAGAATGGCAGCGTTCATGTCCTTCAAGAACCTGAGCTTTCGGACAACCCCGTTTCCACCCCTGAACTTCCCGTCTCCTCCACTTCCCTGGCGGATGGAAAACTCTTCAAGCAAAACCGGAAACCTTGTCTCAAGGATCTCAGGGTCGGTAATTCTGGAGTTCGTCATATGAGTATGGACAGCATCCGTCCCCGAAAATCCTGAACCTGCACCCGCTCCTCCGCAGATGGTTTCATAGTACTGGAAGTCAGAATTTCCGAAGGTGAAATTATTCATTGTACCCTGCGAGGCCGCCAGCTCTCCAAGAGCTCCAAAAAGAGCATCAACAATGTACTGCGAGGTTTCAACATTGCCCGCAACAACTGCTGCAGGATACTCTGGCCTGAGCATGGAGCCCTCGGGGATGATAATTTCAAGAGGCCTTAAACAACCTGCATTAAGAGGGATATCACTTTTTACAAGCGTCCTGAAAGCGTAGAGGACAGCCGCCATGCAAACAGATTCAGGAGCATTGAAATTGTTTGAAAGTTGAGGAGATGTCCCCGTAAAATCTATCCTTGCACTCCGGTTTTCGTGGTCAATTGTGACTTTCACTTTAATTGCATTCCCGTCATCCATAGCATAGGTGAATTTCCCGTCTGACAGCCTGTCAATAACTCTTCTGACAGCTTCTTCAGCGTTGTCCTGCACATGCTCCATATAAGCTTCAACGGTTTCAAGGGAGAATTCATCAACCATCCTGTGCAGCTCATGAAGCCCCTTTTCATTTGCTGCTATCTGTGCCCGGATGTCAGCTGTATTCTGGACAGGATTTCTTGCAGGATATTTTCCTGAGCCCAACAATGCTTTTAACCTTTCTTCACAGAAACTGCCATGTTTGACTATTTTCATGCCCTCGCTAAGCACTCCTTCTTCTTCAATAGTCCTGCTTCCAGGAGGCACGGACCCCGGACTGATTCCTCCAACGTCGGCATGGTGGCCCCTTGAAGCCAGATAAAACAGGACCTCTCCGGAGATTCCAAACATCGGGGTGACAATCGTGATATCTGGAAGGTGAGTTCCTCCATGATACGGGGAATTGATAAGGTATACATCTCCTTTATTCATTTCCTTAAACTGCGTTCTTATAAGGGATTTTACGCATTCTCCCATAGAACCCAGATGTACAGGGATGTGAGGAGCATTTGCTATCAGATTTCCATCCCTGTCGAAGATAGCACAGGAGAAGTCCAGCCTCTCCTTTATGTTTACCGAGTAGGCTGTGTTCTGCAGGGTGTAGCCCATCTGTTCGGCAACTGACATGAACCTGTTATTGAAAATCTCGAGCATCACAGGGTCAGCCTCTGTCCCTATAGCTCTGAGGGTTGGAAGAGGAATTTTGCGGTTCAGAAGAAGATGGTTGCGTTCAGTGATTTCTCCTTCCCAGCCGGGTTCAATGATAATGGTTGTGTTCTTCTCAATAAGAACTGCAGGCCCGCTTATGCATGCTCCCGGTTTGAGCTCGTCCCTCCGGAAAACCGATGTTTCATGAAACTCCCCATAACTGTACATTTGAACCGTAGACACGGAAGAAAAAGCAGGATTATCTTTAGTTTCCAGCACAGGGTCAGAAACTCTCTGCGTAATTCCTATAGTCTCCACGGAAACGGCTTCAACAACCGTAGATTTTCCCTCCATTACAAACCCGAAGCGTTTTTTGTGAGCCTCCTTAAAGACGATACCGAGAATGTCTTTGTCCGCAAAATCCACAACCAGCTGCGTATCTGAGCCTGCATAACGCATATGTACCTTAAAGAGTGAGACAATGCAGTTTTCCTGCACTCCCTGTTCCTTCATCAACAGACGTCCTTCCTGTCCAAGCCCGGAAAATATCGCTTTCAATTCCTCTATCAGGCTGTCTGAAAGTTCAGCCCCTATATAATGCTCTTTGATCAGCCTCTGGTCTGCAAGTCCCATTCCATATGCTGAGAGAACGCCTGCAAACGGATGAATGAAGATCCTTTTGATCCCAAGGCTGTCTGCAACCCTGCAAGCATGCTGGGAGCCGGCTCCTCCAAAGCAGCAGAGGGTATATTCCTTTATGTTATAGCCCCGCTGGACCGAAATTTTCTTTATGGCATTGGCCATATTCTCAATTGCGACTGAAAGAAAACCTTCAGCTATCTGCTCAGGTGTTCGGACAACTCCTTCGCTTGAACCTCCTCTTGAAGTTCTGCTTGAAATATCTTTTTCAGAAACCTCTTTTGCAAGCTCTGCGAATTTCCTGTACACAAGTTCGCAGTCAAGTGATTTGTCTGCGTTAGGCCCGAAGAGATTTGGGAAAAATTCAGGCTGCAATTTTCCAAGCATGACGTTGCAGTCTGTAACCGTCAGGGGTCCTCCCTTTCTATAACACACAGGCCCTGGATCTGAACCTGCAGAATCTGGACCTACCCTGAACCTGCCTCCCTCGTAATGGAGTATTGAACCCCCCCCTGCTGCAACAGTATGAATACGCATCATAGGAGAGCGCAGGCGCACACCCGCAATCTCGGTCTCAAGACTGCGCTCATATTCCCCGCTGAACTGGGCTACATCCGTCGACGTTCCTCCCATATCGAAGGTAATAACCTTTTTTGCCCCTGCCATGAAAGATGTTGCAACTGCCCCCACAATTCCACCTGCGGGCCCTGAAAGGATGCAGTCTTTTCCCTGAAAAGCTTCTGCATCTATGAGCCCCCCGCTGGACTGCATAAACATGAGCCTGGGAATTTTATTTGCCTTTATTTCGTCTCCGCTTTCCTCTTCTTTTTCTTCCCTCTTTTCTCCCCCTTCACTCCCTCTATTCTCTCTTTTTTCTCTGTTTTCTTCTTCTCTATTCTCTATTCCTTCCCTATTTTCTTTCCCTCTTTCTTTTTCTCCTGCTTCCAGAGTTTTCTGAACCATGTCAACGTATTTGCGGAGCACCGGAGAAAGATATGCATCCACAACAGTTGTTTCTCCCCTGCTCACGAGTTTGATTAACGGACTTGCTTGATGAGACAGAGAAACCTGTGTAAAACCGATCTCTCTGGCAAGCCTTCCAATTTTAAGCTCATGTTCAGGATACCTGTACGAATGCATGAGAACAATAGCAATAGAGCGAATTCCTGCTTTGAAATTTTCTTCAAGGTCTTTTTTTATATTTTCAAGATCAAGATTTACAAGCTCTTTTCCTTCTGCTCCAAATCTTCCGGAAACTTCGATGATTCTTTCATAAAGCTGGTCCGGAAGTTCAATCTTCTGAGCAAAAATATCCGGACGGTTCTGGTACCCTATTCTCAAAGCATCTCCAAACCCCCGGGTTATAACAAGAACAGTACGCTCTCCTTTTCTCTCAAGGAGAGCATTTGTGCCAACTGTTGTCCCCATCTTTACGGAATCTATCATTTCGGCAGGTAGAGGTGAATTTTTCGGCAACCCCATAATCTGGCGAATCCCATGCATGGCTGCATCTTTATAATGAGAAGGGTCTTCGGAAAGAAGCTTGTGTGTGATTAATTCTCCATCAGGGCTGTGGGCAACTATATCAGTAAACGTGCCTCCACGGTCTATCCAGAACTGCCATTGGGTTTTTGGGGACATAAAAGGAATAATTGTATAAGTTGTATTAATTATTAATCGGATTTTGAGGTTTCAGCTGACTTTTCAGAATAATTTCAAACTTATTTTTCAAAAACTACTGCAAGAGAGTTGCATCCTTATGGGAAGATTCGAATAAAAAGAAAAAGCTTTTGGAGTTGAAGTGTGAAAGGGAAAAAAATTGAAAATTTTCCATCGACAAGTATGCAATCCTTGATAAATATTTTCTAAAAATTATGGAAAATAAGGATTTTATCCTGAAACTAAGGATTTAAGTCTAACAATTGCAATTTTTTTGTATTCGAGTAACCTGCGATTCCAAAAATAGTCTCTGATTTCTTTATCTTTTATTCTTTCTTCTCTTTTTATACAGGCAACTATATACCCCAATAAAAATGCCATTCCAATATAGTACGGTTTTCTTAAGGTGAACTGAAATACATTTAATGCTACAAGTATTGGATTTTTGTTTAAATAATATGCCATAAGTCCATTATATTTGTAGCCATTCCATAACCCTTGTGCACTGCTAGTTAATCTTTTTTCTACCATCTTTATCTCATTAAACCTTTGAATATCCCAACCTCGCAGAGTAGCTTTTACATTTGAGATTGAATCCGCAGAGGGTTCTAATGAAAAACCACCGGTATCAAAAAAGCATTTTTTTGACCAAATTCTTCCTGTACCTGAGGGAAAATTCTCCATTTTTGTAGATAGCGTTAATTGTCCATCAATTTCATGGTATAATCCCCCACTAGCAATACCTAACTTTTCATTGGTTTCAAATTCATGCAATATCTTTTCGAAATATTCAGTCTCTAATATTGTATCTGCATCGATTGAAGCAATGAAACTATATTCAATATTATTTCCTCCGCAGTATTTTAATATGAAATCAAATCCGTAATTATAAACATAAGAGACATGAAAAATTATGTCTCTTGGGCGAGGTGGTAAATGTGTAGTTTTTATCCAATCATATTTAGATGTAAAATCTTTGATTATTTTCGGAGAGTTGTCAGTACTCCCATCATCAATAATCAACCAGAGGACAGGTTTTACAGTTTGGTTGATTATGGATTCCATTACATTATAAAGAACTTTTTCTTCATCTTTTACAGGCATTATTAAAATATACACAAATAATTCATCCTCCCCAGGAAATCGTCGCCAGTACTAAAAGAAATTTACAAAGATAAATAGTTAACGTCGTTACTTAATTTGATTTTATTGAACTTATCATTATAGAGCTTCTCATTATTCCGGATACTTTCCAAAACTGATTTTGGAATAAGTTAAACAATAGAGTTATATTCGTGAAGTGTGTTGTCATTGTAGATATTTTTATGCAGACGATTAAATACCTTGCAAGGAATAGCGGGTTTTTGTTACTTAACGGTATAACAACAAATATCCTCAGTTTCTTTGCTTTATTGTACATTGCCCGTTATCTGGGCCCCGAAAAATACGGAATATTTTCTTTTGTTTTTGCTTTTGTTTATTTTCTAAATTTCATTCCTGATATGGGAGTTCATCAAATACTTGTAAGGGAGGCTGCAAAAGAACCCGAGAAAGCAGGAAAATTGATAGGTAACGGAACAATAATAAAGTGCTTCCTTTCATTCTCTGCATTACTTTTAGCTTTCATTCTAATAAATGTCATAAATTTTCCCCCATCAACAAAAAGTGCATTGTATATAGCGTCTCTGGGACTGCTTGTAAGCGGGACTGGAGCCTACGGGATTATATATGAAGCAAAATTGAGAATGGAATACTCTTTATTGTTCAACCTGGCCAATAAGATCTACTTTCTTGCATTTGTTTTTCTGGCTATTAAAGGTCATTTGGGACTCAATGTTTTTATTTTTGCTTCGGTCTCAGCCACCCTTGTACATAATTTACTGATGGTTTTATTCTCAAAAAAATTAGTTAACGTATCTTTTGATGTGGATCTTTCTTTAATAAAACAATTGTTAAAAGAGGCTATTCCAATTGCAGTCGCTTCTGTTTTTACTGTTATATACTTCAGGACTGATATTCTTATGATCTCTTTTTTACGGGGAGATGCTGAAGTTGGCTTTTATTCTGCTGCCTATCGTCTTACAGATGCTCTTGTCTTTCTTCCCACCGTGTTTACCACTTCCACATTTCCTTTGATGTCAAAATATTTTAAAGACTCTTTTGATTCTTTCAGTTTTGCATATGCCAAAACTTTTAAATATCTTTTTGCCGCGGGTCTGATGATTGCAGTCGTGGTGACTTTTGCTTCGGACAAAATTATTGATATTGTTTACGGGTCTGAATATCAGAACTCAGTAGTCGCACTACAGATCCTTATCTGGGCAACAGCCATTATGTTTATAAATGTCCTTATCAGCTCCACATGTATTTCGAGTGGAAATCAACAAATAATCTCAAAAACAGCCATATTGGCAGCAATACTGAACGTAATTTTAAATCTGATTCTTATCCCTTCAATTGGCTACATAGGTGCCGCGATTGCAACTGTATTTGCAGCCTTCGGGTCCATGCTATTTGGCTTAATATGGATACAGAAGAATCTTTTACACAAGAATTTACTCCAGCTGACTTTTTCCCCTCTAATATCTGCAGGCGTGATCTCTCTATTCATCATCCTTCTTAGACCATATGCAGATATCCTGTTTCTCAGCGTTTCTTCAGTCCCAATTTTCGCTAGTGTTCTTTATATAACTGGCTGGGTGGATTCTGATGACAAAAAAATTATTTCAAAACTTATTCCTGGCAACAGAGTTTGATACAAAAAGTTGAACCACCATATCTCAATATTTCTGAACTATTGTATCTCAAGTTCAGTAAAATGGTTTTAGCATAACGGTTTTACTACAACTATTTAGTACAATGATTTTTGTACAATGATTCTTGTACAATGGTTATAGACCGATCTGAAAATAAGTTCCATCTATGGCATAAATGATCAAGCACCCCTTTTTTCTAAGAAGTAATTTTCCAGAGGAAAATATTCAACACAAACTCTTCGGAAATATTTATACATTTGTGGTTGCAATAAACCAGTATGAAAAAGTACAGAGGGATTATTGTTGATGCCTTTGCACGACAGCAGTTCAAGGGCGAGGTTGCCGTTGAAAATGGGAAGATCATTCGGATAGAAGAGAAAGAGCACCATAATGAGCAATACATCCTTCCGGGCCTGATAGACTCCCATGTGCATATAGAAAGTTCTATGACAGTACCTTCGATTTTTGCCCGTATGGTTGTTGCAAGAGGTACGGTTGCAGTGGTCAGCGATCCTCACGAAATTGCAAACGTAATGGGAGAGGAAGGCATTGATTATATGCTTGAGGACTCTAGAAAATCTCCTCTAAAAATCTTTTTCGGGGTGCCTTCATGTGTGCCTGCCACCCCATTCGAATCAGCAGGGGATGTGCTGGATGCGGAGGCTGTGGACCGCTTGCTGGCACAGGAGAACCTGTACTACCTTTCCGAAATGATGAATTTCCCGGGGGTGATCTCAGGGTTCCCCGAGGTAATGGCAAAATTGGAATCAGCTAAAAAGTACGGAAAAGTTGTTGACGGGCACGCTCCGGGCTTAAGAGGGGCCGACCTGCAGAAATACATCGGCACAGGAATTTCCACAGATCACGAATGTTTTACTTATGAAGAAGCGGCTGAGAAAATAAAGCTCGGAATGAAGGTTCTGATCCGGGAAGGAAGTTCAGCCAGAAATTTTGAAACTCTGTACAGCTTGATTGATGAATATCCCGAATCAGTCATGCTCTGCACCGACGATTCACACCCTGATACACTGATATACGAAGGGCATATCGATAAGCTAATCCGGCGCGGACAGGAAAAGGAACTTGACATATATAATCTGCTCCGAGTAGCGGTGATCAATCCGGTGGAACATTACGGACTCAATGTAGGGCTGCTGCGCGAGGGAGACTCTGCCGATTTCATCATTGTAGACAATCTTAAATCATTCAATGTACTGAGCACTTTCATTGAAGGAAACTGTGTTTATGACAACGGAAAAGTTCTTTTTCCAATAGCGAAAATTCCTGCAAAAAATGTTTTTAACAGAAATAAAATTTCAATTGAGGACATAAAACTGGATGTGCCTTCTGCAGGAGAAAAACAGGAACACATGAAAATAAGGGTAATAGTTGCTCGGGATGGAGAACTGGTCACAGGTCAGGAACTGGTTCTCCCCAAGGTAGAGAACGGCAATCTGGTTTCGGATCCTGCCCGGGATATTTTGAAAATGGTTGTCCTTAGCAGGTATGCAGACGATCCTGTCCAGATCGGTTTTATAAAGAATATAGGCCTTAAAAAAGGCGCTATTGCAAGCAGCATTGCCCACGACAGTCACAATATAATTGCAGTCGGAGCCACCGATAAGGACATAGTTGGTGCTGTCAACAGGCTGGTGGAAAACAAAGGGGGCATCGTTGTGGGAGCTGCAGAAAATCTGCTTGATCTTCCTCTCGAAGTTTCAGGCCTTATGAGTACTCAGAAAGGGGAAGAAGTGGCAGCTCGATATCGGATGCTGAATGCAGAAGCCAAAAAACTTGGAACCTCGCTCAAGTCGCCTTTTATGACTCTCGCATTTATGTCGCTTCTGGTAATTCCTGAACTTAAACTTGGAGACAGGGGCCTGTTTGATGTAACAAAGTTTAAGTTTGTCGAACTTTTTGCAGGTGAATAAGGTGAAAAGAAAAGGAAACTCGCCCTCCAAACATTTTTCTACCTTTTCAGCCGTTTCTTTCCTTTTCCACAAGCTTCAGGACATCAGTATTGAAATAAGGCATCATAAAAGCAACTCTTAAAGGTATTTACTGAACAGTGTGTTCTTTCAAAGTTTTTTGCTTTTATTCCGCGAAATTGCCAGGGCCATGGTATTCTGAAAAGGTTTTATGAATTTTTAAAGGGGACTTGCTTGTGAGATAAATAATATTAGCTGGTAGTTCAGCACAACGATAGGCTATTCGGACAGATCCACAACCTATCTCCATGCTCTTCAATTATCAGCCTAGTAGTTTCGAAATCAGCATCCTCTATATATACTTTAACTCTATTAATTACAGATATTTCGTTCACTGTATAAACTGTTATCTTAATATCCAGAGTTTCTTCTGTTAACGGATGCCGACCTACAAATCCACAGATATTCTTCTCAAATTCCAATACTCTGTAATGCAAATATGGATAAAGAAATTTTATCCGCAATAGAGGCTTTAATTTGTTCAGTTTCTATTGTGTCACCTCATCAATTTTTATTTAGTTCCCCCAACTCCAAGATCAATTTAGCTGTGTTCTTCGTTATATTCGTTCACAAGCTTAGTACATTTTGTTATACGTTCTGTTCCTGCATTCAGTAGGTCAGTAGCCGTAGAAAAAGAATCTTGAAATCCAGCCATATCACCGGAATTATAGGCTTCAAGACCACCATAACAAGCCATTGCCGCCGCATTGTAGGAAACCATGCCCTGCCTGTACTCTTTCTGGATCGCTGTTAGGTCAGAAGACACCGTGTACTTGTCACTGTCGTCAATGGCAGTTTCAGTACTTGTGGACAATCTGTCAGTGTATGTTTTCAAGCTAACCATATCATTATTTGTAGCCGCTTTACCTAATCCTGTCATATCTTTCTGCACTACGCTCATGTCGGAGAGCATGGTACTGATCCACACCATATCACTAGATGAGACCGTACTTGCAGGAGTTTCCACTTCGTCAGGAGTACTCTCTTCTACAGGAGTCTCTTCTTCTTGCTCTTTCAGTTTTGCCTGATAAGCTTCTTCTGAGGATTCTGATTTCCTTGGAGTATTTTCAGCATCCTCAACTTTCGCATCTTCAAGGCTTGTAGATTTCTTTTGTTCTTGAGTTACTTCAGGTTCAGGAGTTTCAGCAGGAATTTCCTCTGCTTGAGCTACAGATACTCCTGTCTCATTTAGCTCAATCGCCTTTATGTTCGTATTATCTACTACTGTAGTTTGTTTTTCATCAGAATCATTACCAGAGAATATTGACATTACCATTGCAAGAATTAATAAAAATGCAAATGCTTTTGCACCTGTTTTCAGATTTTCCTTAAAAGATTTAACCATATTTATTTCGCCTTCATTATAAAATTTTAATCATAAAAAATACTTAACTGGATACATTTACCTTGCACTTATACTATACGGATAGAACCATCGTTAGGTACTGACCTGTGGTTTTCTAGTAGCGGCCCTAATAGCCTATCCGAAAAGTGGTTGCCTGCTATAAATTTTGCAATATGCAATATGCAAAACCGGAATTCTACTCTGATATTATAGACCTATTGAGGCATTTCAACGTGCATTACTGACTTTTCGGATAGGTTCTAAGAAGTAATCTGGAAGACGTTACCGTTAAGCAGCAGAGTACTCCTGTAGGTGTTTCTCCCACGTTTACGTACCTGACTTCTGGGTATTGAGGGTAAAGTCCTTCAACACTGAATATAGAGGTACTAACAGAGTTTTACTTCCCATTTTTCCTTTCCAGTGGCGTTTTTCATACTTTACGCATATTTACTTGGGACAAATATGCACATCTATTTTTATTAATTATTCTTTTATTCTTTCAATTGAATACAGTGCCAATATATAATTACGTATGTAACATAATTCCTAATTTTTGGTACATATCAATATTATTTTCAATACTTGTTACAAAATAAAATTAGATGGACTTCTACCATACCAATCAAACGACAAAAGGAGCTCTGCAAAATCATTGTAAGTTAGAAATCTTCATAGGTTACGTGACCGGATATTTTTTCCCTATTTTATATTTAAACGTCACTTAATTACCCATAAAAATATTAAGATGTGAGAGTTGTTCCCTCTTCCATAAAATTTCTGAGTGCAAAATTCTTGATACTCAATGCTGCACCATTCCTTTTACATTTAATTTTTCCATATCCACTGCTTGGCTTCCACAAATCAATTTAGGGGGTAATTTATGCTGAAAATCGTTTCTCTGATTGCTGATTTTCTCATGCAGCTTTGCCACTTGTCTTTTCAGCTTTGTCTGTCTTTCTCGATTGTTTTTAAAACATCAATATTTGAAGCTGTCTGAATCAAATAGAACTGTTTGCTCACAGAAGCCGTATCCTTTGCTGCGTTTTCCATACAGAGCATGAGGATTTTTATAGCATCCTGAAAGGTGCTTTTCTTTGTCCAGTTGTCCTTAAAACATTTATTGGCTATCTGTTTGGTAAAATCGTTTCCAAAAACAATGAAATTGCTTCCCTTTGCATGTGAAGTTAAGGTTATTTTAGTGTTTATTATTTCTGCAATCGCATAATTTCCGACTGAGGCATAAAGTCTTCTTTTTTTGACCACCCCGTTTTCAAGTGATGATACCTCCCCTATGAGGACTCCTTCTCTCTCCGATATCTTACTCTTGAAGTCCGTGACCGTTATTTTGACCCCTAATTCTTCTGCCTTTTTTACAAGCTCGTCATCTGTGACCAATGCACCGTTGTAAAGTTCTTTTTCAAGTTTCTCTCTTTGTGATTTATCTCCTTCAAAGGTTATTTCTCTCATATCGCCGGCCATTACTGCGCCGTTTTTTCCGATAAAAGCTATTACAAGGCTCATCGTGCAGTCTTCCTTATATTTTGATATTTCTCATATTCCCTTGTTGGGTTTCAGATTTAGGCAATATCAGGCCTTCTATTGTTTCGTCAATAATGATATGTCGTAATAATTATCCCCTATGATGTTCATAAAGAATCTTAAGGATTCCTTATGAAAACAGGGAACTACACAGTAGAATCCAGTTACATTAAAGTGGTAGTAGCTACACAAAAATCAGTTGCAAGCTTATGGGGGTCAAGAACCTCAGGACTGGCTCCTCTTACTATCACTTTTACCGATGCAAGTAAGAACACACCTACAGCATGGAACTGGAGTTTTGGAGATGGAACATATTCACCAGTCCGAAACCAAAGCATATTTATTCAAAAGCAGGACCCTATTCAGTAAAGCTTACAGCAGTCAATGCAGCTGGAAGCGGGACATTGATCCGATCTAACTATCTAAAGGTAATATAAGTACCATTGTATAGCCACGGTATACATATTGCAAATTTATGGGATTGTAGATCTCAGAATAAGCATGTTTGAACCTAACTAGTAAAAAAATTCAATATGTACTCCAGCTCTCAAAAATGAAGCTTTGAGGGGGGAAAAACCCTGAAAATTGCAGTAAAGCAGGAAAATACACTGTCGGTTTAACAGTAGAGAATGCAAAATGCCGTAACACTAAAAAAATAGTAGATATATTGTAGTGTCCAAAAAAATGAACAGCTTTATGTTGTGCATGGAAAGAGATGGCTATATAAAGGCTGTAATTATCCTCTCAAAAGAAGTAGGCTCGGTTAGAGTTCTGATTTATCAGGTTTGAACATTGCACTGCGTTGAAATATTTTTTTGATTATGTTCTTTGAACTATTAGTCTCTATTTATCATTAAACTGTTTTAATAAATAACTTTTGGAAAAAACAATTAGTCTTGCTCACAAATGAGAAGGAAGATTCAAGGCCATTCTTAATGTTTATGACTAATTCAAAATCAGATTTACTGATTGGGCAAGAAACTCTAAGATAATCTATGTGATTCTTAGAAAAAAGTAGAAGTAGCATAGGTGAAAAATAATGTATATTATATAGCTTTATAGGAAGCTTCTGATATTCCCGCTCCTCCATATTTGTCTTGAGGGATAAAAATAGGCTCTTCGTCATTCTTTATGGACAAGACGATTTTCAATTCAAGCCCGCCGTTGGTTTTTATGGAGATATCCACACAAAACAACGAAGAGCCAAAAAATATCTCTCATCCTTGTTATTGACAAATACGATGAAAAAGGCTGGTATTTGAAGTTGACTTATGGTAACACTCTGCCAGGTGGCAGAGGAGGTTCGTTAAAATGGAAAAAACAAAAATACTGGAAAAGGCTTTCAAAGTCCTTCTGATCTTTGTACCTCTGAGCCTATTTGCAGAGTATATGCACTCTTCACCCATAGCAGTTTTTATTTTAGCGTCGCTTGCGATCCTACCACTTGCGAAATATATAGGTGAATCAACAGAGGAGATTTCGGCACGTACCGGTCCAGCGCTGGGGGGGTTATTAAACGCTACCTTCGGGAACGCAACAGAATTAATTATAAGCTTTTTTGCCCTTCAGGCAGGACTTACTGAAATGGTAAAGGCATCCATTACGGGCTCCATCATTGGAAACCTGCTTTTGATTTTGGGTATGGCATTTTTCTTCGGAGGTCTCGGAAAAGATCAACAGGAATTTAATACGACAGCAGCAAAGACCAGCGCCTCCACTCTGATTCTTGCAACTGCCGCTATTGTCATGCCAGCTGTTTTCGTTCTAACTTCCGAAGATCCTTCAGCCACAACGATCGAGACCTTGAGCATTGCAGTTTCGATCATTATGGCCGTGTCGTATCTTGCGAGCCTGCTTTTTTCGCTTCACACCCACAAGCATTTATACACAGCTGACACGGCAGAGTGCAATGCCAAGTGGAGCGTCAAAAAATCTGTTTCGGTCCTTCTTGCATCAACCGTTGCGGTTGCTGTTATGAGTGAAATTCTGGTCGGCTCCATAGAACCGCTGGCTGAAAGCCTCGGCTGGACGGAACTGTTCATTGGTATGATTTTCGTAGCAATTATCGGAAACGCTGCAGAACACGTCTCCGCAATCACAGTCGCTATTAAGGGCCGGATGGATCTGGCGCTCCAGATCGCAATCGGCTCGACAACTCAAATAGCTATGTTTGTCGTGCCGGTCTTGGTGTTTACGAGTTATTTTTTCGAGACACCGATGAATCTGATTTTCAGCACCTTCGAACTTGCTTCCATAGTCTCTTCCGTTTTTATGGTCCAATCTATCATAGAAGACGGCAAAAGCAACTGGTTTGAAGGATTGCAGCTTCTTGGGACATACGGAATAATGATTGTAGTCTCTTTCCTTCATCCATAAGCAACAAAAACAAAACTAGGAGTGCAACAACATCCAGGACATACTGGGAGGTTGCCAGATATATATCTCTACATGTATCTTGCAAGCGATCGGTATCTTTCAGGTGATTGGCTGTTTGCTCAATAATTTTTCAATTATTATCTCAACTGAAGCTTCCGGAAATAAAGGTTAGAAGCTTTCAATGAAGGCACAAAATCGAATATTATAAGATACTTCAAAAACACATGGTTGAATAAGCGAGTAGGGTTGAATAAGCGAGTAGTTTTCAGAAGAAGTGATAGCAGAAAAATCGTGAAAATATAACGGCCATCTGTAGAAAGTGAAATTTAACTTTTCCATCTGCTCATCCTTAATGTGCAGCTGGTCCTTCGAAAGGCAAGACCTTCACGCCGGCTGTTCAAATCTATCCTTATCTCAAGAGATGAAATTTTAGATTATTTTCTAGAAATATTGTGGGGTTAGGCATTGGAGCATACTCCTTCGGGGATAGATTCCTCATTTCAACCTCTTAAGTCTGAAATTATAGGCAATGGCAAATTCAAATCAAAAAACAGTTCAAAATAAATAAATAAATAAATAAATAAATAAATAAATAAATAAATAAATAAATAAATAAATAAATAAATAAATAAATAAATAAATAAATAAGTAAATAAATAAATAAATAAATAAATAAATAAATAAATAAATAAATAAATAAATAAATATATAAATAAATTATAACTGAAGAACAATTGCGAATGAAGAAAAATTACAAAAAAGACAATAAAAAAACAAAGTATAAAAATGATATAAATAATTTGGGTTAAATAGAGGATTTCTACAGCCAATTTATTTTTTAATATATTTTCAAAATACTATTTTAATTTTGAATATCGCAGGATAATATTGCAAATAGGTTGTAATGTTAAACAGAAAACTCTAAAATACTCTGAAATCAGATGAATAAACCAAAATATCAGGTGCTATTTTTTCATCTCATTAAAACTTTCAATGGTAACAAAAATGCATAGTCAATGAATAAATTTAATAACAATATATTTTTTAGATCGGCTATAATATATATCTTAAAGAGATTATAATGGAATGAAGATTGAGAGTTAAAGGGTTTCCTCTTAATCTATTGGGGTTGGATCATCGATAGGGATCAGCTAATGAGAATAAGGTCCCTATCAACTAATTATATGGACTTTTTATAAGTTGGCACTATTATTTTGAGATAACATCCTTAACTTAAATGAAGATTTTTTATGCTAATAAGGTTTTAAATGAAGATTTTTTATGCTAATAAGGTTTTATTAGATACCTATACTTATTCCCATGTTTCATTTTGTATTGAATTGTATTTAACATAGGTATTATTTTTAATACCCTTATTATTCTAATTTGGCTTTTTTTTCTATATACGAACCAAATTTTAATGAGATCAATTTTAAATCTAATGAATTTTTGATGGCATTAAAATTTTGAAGGTAAGCAAATTATTTAATTGCATTGAAATTTCATATCATAAAGGATTTTTTAAATCGGTTATTCTATATATGTCTACATGATTATAAAATGGATGTAGATTAAGAGAAATAGGGTTTCCTCTTAATCTTTGGGTTGGATCGCAGGTAGGGACGAGAATAGGGCTCTGTCCCTACCAAATACTGCTTAAAGGTTATTTCTTGCTAATAACTATTTCAACTGAATCACTTTATAATAAATTTTGTACATCTCTTTCTCTTTTTTACAATGTATTTAATTTTTATAAAGCTTATCATTGTTCCTAAATCTCTAAATTTCTAAAATTCTTAAATCACTGGCTCTTTTCCAAAGTGAATTAGGTTCATGTACATGTGACTTAAAAATGGAGTCTTTTAGCTGTAATTAATTTCCAGCAATCATTCTTTTAATAATCATATCTCATATATTAATAATATACATTTTATATATTTGCAACAAAATTTTAACGCCATTAAAAATTTCGTGATTACTAAATTATAAATCAAGATTGAAATTTTATATCCCAAAAGGTTTTTTAGGTCGGTTATGATATATATTCCCTGACCGTTATAAATGTATAGATTAAGAGAAATAGGGTTTCCTCTTAATCTTTGGGTTGGATCGCAGGTAGGGACGAGAATAGGGACTCGGACCCCTACCATCTACTTCTTAATTAATTTTCAGAATCATTCGCTCTTTTTTATAATGTCGTTCTTTTTTATAAAGCTTCTGATTGTTCCTAAATTCTTACTTTTATTTTGTATGTGGCCTCTATTAACTGTTTATTGTGAAAAACTGATATTTCGATTCTCTTGAGTATTTATTCTGGATTGATCTCCAGAATACTCTTCTTTTATAAATAAATTCTATTCATCTTAGACAATTATTCAATTCCTTTAAAACTTTTAGCAATAATAAAAATATACAATCTAACCAAAATTAAAATTACAGAGCATTTTTTAGATCGGTTATGATATATTAGTCACTAATTCTAAAAATTAATAGACTGGGAGTAATATGTTTTTTTCTCAATCTGCGGGTTGGATCACAGGTAGGGACCCGAAAATAGGGACTCGACACCTACAAACTATTCTTGAGCTCTTCCCAAAGCTTTAATCATTTCACTCTTTTGTAGCCTTACAGGGATTCCTTAACAGGTTCATTTCGATTTACACCAGTATCGAGATTTCCCTGATAAAAAACTGCACGCACTGAAGTAAAATAAAAGACCTTATATGTCCAGGTCTTCTTCTTCAAGGAAATGGTCAATCAGCTTTCTTGATATACTGATTTTTCCAGGCAGTGCAGGCAGCTTTTCAGCCGAAAACCATTGTGCATCCTCGATTTCAAATCCATCCGGGCGAATTTCTCCTGAATCATACTCTGAAGTAAACCCTATCATAAGGGAGTTAGGAAACGGCCAGGCCTGCGTCCCGAAGTAGCTGATGTTCTTAACCTCAATTCCTACCTCCTCCTTAATCTCCCTGATAACTGCAGCTTCAGCTGATTCTCCAGGCTCAACGAAACCCGCTATCAAGCTGTACATGCCTTGTGGGAAATTGGGCGACCTTGCAAGTAAAATTTCATGCCCTTTTCTTATGAGTACGATCACAGCCGGCGAGATTCTTGGATAAAATATCTCCCTGCAGTCAGGACATTCTTTTCCTCTTTCTCCGGGTTTCTGCAGGGTCTTTGTCCCGCAGCGGCTGCAAAACTGGTTTGTCCTGTCCCACTCCATTATCTGGACTGCTTTGTTAACAAGTTCAAAGCACCCCTTGCTTATCTCCGAATAAGCCTGCCTTAGATCCACAAATTTCATTTCTTCAGGAGGCTCGGTATCTTCAGGAAGTTCTACGGAGTAGCAGTGCGTTCCGTCAAGCGTGCCCAGGTACTGCTCCCTGACTCCAGAAAGCCCAAGCTCTCCAAAATCCAGCAATTTAGGAATCACTCCAGGGTTTTTATGAAGCTTAAGGAGAATCTCCCTGCCCCGGAAAACGAACCAGAGTGCCTTTTCTTTCCTGTCAGTCGGAGGCTCGATTCCTACGATAAATTCAGGACAAGTGGGATTTTCCTTGTTAATCGGGGTCATAATGTTCATACTTATTGTTTTTGTTCTATATATGGTTACAGGAATTATTTTGTCCAAGTTGTATTTTTTTTACTTTGGAGATTTTGGGAAGAAAAAGAAAATCAAGAGACATGAGAAAATAGAGAGTGAGAAATAGAGAATAAAAAAATAGAGAGTGAGAAAATAGGGAGTGAGAAAATAGGGAGTGAGAAAATAGAGAGTGAGAAATAGAGAATAAAAAAATAGAGAATAAGAAAAACACAATACATTGATAGAACTTCAAGTCTAAATAATTAAAAAAAATCAGAAAAAGGGTTGCTCAAAAAAAAACCCTATTTCTTGATTTCACCTGTGGGTTTTCCTTTCCAGATATTTTGTAAGCTCCATAGCTATGAGGGTAGTCGAAGCCAGAGGAATGATCAGTCCCCAGTCGGAAAGTGACAGAGGCACCGTCCGAAAAGCTGTCTGCAAAATTGGGACATAGATTGCTGCAAGTTGCAGAAGCACAGTGCTCAGGACAGCATAGATAAGAGATCTGTTGGTAAAGACTCCAAGGGAAAAGACCGAAAGCTTTTCCGAACGCCAGTTAAAGGCGTTGAACATACAGGACATAACCACCAGAGTAAAGATCATAGTCTGGATCTTTGGAAGAGATTGCCCTTCGTTAAGAGCCCAGTAAAGGACTCCAAGTGACTGGATCGCAATTAAAGACCCTAATCCGAGACTTGCTATGAGCATCCTTTTGGAAACAAGCCCCTCTTTTGATTGTCTGGGCTTCTGCTTCATGAGACCCCTGTCCGGAGCTTCCAGAGAGAGCGCCATTGGAGGCAGGCCGTCTGTGATAAGGTTAATCCAGAGGATCTGAACAGCAATAACTGGCAGGATCTGCCAGAAAAGCACCCCCACAAGGACAATCAGGACTACTCCTATGTGACAGGTGAGGCCGTAAGCAATGAAGTTTTTGATATTCTTCAATATATTTCGGCCTTCTTCGACTGCTGACACAATGGATGCAAAATTGTCGTCTGTCAGGATCATACTGGAAGCTTCCTTGCTGACCTCTGTTCCAGTAATACCCATAGCAATGCCCATATCTGCGGCTTTCAGGGCAGGAGCATCGTTTACTCCGTCTCCGGTCATCGCAACCACATACCCTTTTTTCTTAAGAGCTTCAACAACCTTTAGCTTTTGCTCAGGATATACTCTTGCGTAGACCGAAACTTTCTCTACGATATCTTCAAATTCTTTGTCTCCAAGGGCACCCAGTTCCGTGCCTGTAAGGACAAGGTCGCCGTCCCTGAAAATCCCAAGTTCCCTTGCAATTGCAAAACCAGTTGTTTTGTGGTCTCCTGTGATCATCACGGTCCTGATTCCTGCACTGGAACATGTGGCAATTGCAATCTTCGCCTCTTCTCTGGGAGGATCGCGCATACCCATAAGTCCTGCAAAAACCATCTCTCTTTCAGTTTCTTCAGGAAGGATATCCTCTGTAACCCGGCGGTAGGCAAAACCCATCACTCGAAGAGTCTGATTTGCCAGCTCATTTACAGTATCAAGGATTTTCTTCTTTCTTTCAGGGGTTAACTCTTCTTCCTGTCCATCGAGAGAGATTTTCGTACAGGAATCAAGAATAACTTCCGGAGCCCCTTTGGAATAAGCACACAGTCCCCCTTCTGATTTATTCAGGGTAGTCATCATTTTTCTCTCGGAAGAAAAGGGAATTTCTCCTGTACGCCTGTGTTTTTCCTCAAGGGCAGTTTTCCATATTCCTGCTTTAGCTGCCGCAACAACGAGCGCTCCCTCAGTAGGGTCGCCTGTGATGCCCCATATTTCTTCTTCCTTGACTATACCCGCATCATTGCAGAGAGCTCCTGCAAGCAGCAGCTTATGAAGATGTGAGTCTTCAGAAACAGGCTGGTTTTCTTTGAAAAAGTCTCCGACAGGCTCATACCCTACTCCTGTAACATCTAACAAAGTCCCGTTTACGTACACCTTTTCAACAGTCATCTTGTTCTGAGTAAGAGTGCCTGTCTTGTCGGTACAGATGATGTTGGTAGAGCCGAGGGTTTCTACAGAAGGCAATTTCCTGATAAGAGCATGCCTCTTTACCATTCTTCGAACACCGAGTGCAAGCCCTACAGTCACAACGGCAGGGAGAGCTTCCGGAATTGCTGCAACAGCAAGAGCAACGCCCCAGAGAAACATCTCAAAAGGAGAGAAACCCTGCAGGACTCCGATCACTGCCACAAAGGCCACGACCACAAGCGTTGCAATTCCAAGCCAGCGTCCAAATTGGTCAAGCTTTTCTTGAAGGGGAGTCCTCTCCCTTTCGATTTCTCCTATAAGTCCGGCCAGCTTTCCAAAAGCGGTATCCATGCCTGTTGCAGTAACCACTGCCTTTCCCCTGCCATAGGTGACTGAGGTTCCGGTATAAGCCATATTTTTCCGATCAGGTTGCGGAGTTTCGGGAGGAAAAACTTTGGTACTTTTCTCTACAGGGACAGATTCTCCTGTGAGAGAAGATTCATCAATCTTCAGGGAAAGAGCCTCAAGCAATCTGGCATCTGCAGGTATCCGATCTCCTGCCTGCAAAATCAGGACATCGCCTGGGACAAGGAGGGAAGAAGGGACTTTTATTTCCTTTCCGTCCCTTACAATAAGAGCTTCAGGGCTTGTCAATGATTTTAATAGTTTAATCGACTCTTCTGCCCTATATTCCTGGACAAAGCCGAGTACACCGGCAAGGATAACAGTAAACAGGATCACAAAGGCATCAACAAGTTCTCCGAGAAGAGCTGAAACAAGCGCTGCAGCCATCAAAATAAGAATCAGAAAACTCTTGAACTGAGCAAGAAAAAGTTTTACCACCGATATTTTTTCTTCTTCTTTAAGCTCGTTCTTCCCGTATGTTTCAAGCCTATTGCTTGCCTCTCCCGAACTCAGCCCAACTTCGGACGTGTTCAGGGCTTTAAGAACCGCATCTGCGGCTTCATCGTGATACATCCAGTTTTTTTCTCCATGTAATCAGTGGCAAGCACTTTCGAATTAAAAAGCGTCCACAATCGCCATTTTAAGTATAATATTTGGGAGGATAATAAATTCATTAATAGAATATAGATTTTGGGGTAAAATAAAATATCGAACGAGAAATTGTAAGTGCTTCGAAGACAGCTTCAAATGAAAGTTTACCCTTAGATTGATTCGAGGGGGTCATTTTTTTTCTTAGATGTCACGGAGGTTTACAATTCCCCTTTGACTACCAGCAATTCTTCAAAAGAAACCTTTTTCCTTTCTACAATATCAACTGCAAACCCAAGCTTTTCCATTTTATCCTTTACATCTCCCAGCCCTGTGATCGAAGAAATAAGCACAAGAATTTTTCCTCCTGGCCTGAGGTAGTTCCTTACTTCATCTAAAAACCTGTCAAGAGTCTCTCTTCCGCTGATTCCTCCGTCAAAAGCATAATTCAGCCATCCAGGAACTCTTTCCTCCCTGGAAGTGGGGAGGTAGGGAGGATTGAAGAGGATAAGGTCAAAAAGGATTTCCGGGTTTACAGGGTTTATTCCTCTGAAAAGGTCGGTGCGGATAACCTCCACGCCATTTGCTTTCGCACAGCGAGCTGCATGGGGATTAATTTCTGTTGCAACCAGACTGATATCTTTCAGGTTCGCAAGGAGTACAGCAGATACAAAGCCCGAACCTGTACCGACCTCAAGGATGTGCATGCCTGGCTTCACTTCCTTAAAGGCTGCCTCAGCAAGTAAAAAAGAGTCTTCTGCAGGTTCGTAGACGAGGTCCGTATCCCCGAGCTTAACCCGGATTTTTCCGTATTCTATCTCAACCATGATTATCGGGTTTAAGAGTTTGAAGTACTTTCTTTTGACTTCAGGCCAATTATCAGATTTGCAACCTCTGCAAGCTGCTCAGGAGTCAGGTTTTCAGCCCTCTTACTCATTAAATCCTCAGGTAGCTGGCCAACTACTTCTTTAATATCGGGAATTTTGAGCATAGAATTTGTGTTCAGAATCGAATTTCTCAGCTTTTTTCGGCGCTGGCTGAAGACTGCGGCCACAAACTTCATAAAGAAGGCTTCATCTGTGACTTCAAAAGGTGTTGGCCGGGGGATGAGTTTGACTACTGCAGAATCAACTTCCGGTTCCGGCTGGAAGGCTCCTTTTGGGACTTTCATCAAAATGGAAGCTTCTGCAAAATAGCTTGTATCGACTGTCAGGCGGGAATAGTCTTTGCAGTTGGGAGGAGAGACCATGCGAAGTGCAAACTCATACTGATACATGAGGATGCCAAGTTTGAATTTATGGCGAAGGAGCTTGAAGGTTATTTCCGAAGAGATGGAATAGGGGAGATTGGAGACTACCTTGTCGAATTCCGGGAAATCGATTTTTAAGGCATCTCCTGAAATGATTTCAATATTTCCTATATTGTCAAAACGGTCATGAAGAACATTAATCAGGGCCGGATCAAGTTCAATCGCAATTACTTTTTTTGCCTTTCTTGCTAATCTTTCTGTAAGATTTCCAACGCCTGCACCTATTTCAAGGACAACATCCTCGGAATTCAGCTCAGCAGCAGCCACAATTCTATCAAGGTAACTCACATCGATCAGAAAGTGCTGATCGAAGGTGCCTCCTTTTATATTGTATTTTCTTAGAAGAGAACGAACCAGAGCTGAAACCTCCTGAATAATTCAAATACTTTGGTCTTAAGCAAATTTATGCAACTTGAATTTAAGTAGGTGAACAATTAAAAGCTGAACCTGTAGAAACCGAACAGTCAGAGCATTATCAAAAAAATAGAACAGGGAGAGTTCACTGTTCATTCGGGTTTCTGGCGGCGCGGGGGAGTGGTGAAAAGCCTGTACTTTATAAAGTCATCCTTGATTTCTTCTGCGATTCTGTGGGCAAGGACTTTAGCGGGGTCATGAAGGCTTGGAATTCTCTCGCGGATATCCTGGAAACTCTTAAAGTCTCCTTTCTTGTGCTCATCAATTATAGACCACATGAGCTTTTTTCCTATTCCTGGCAGGAGTTCAAGCATGTGTAAGCGAGTGGTGATAGAATGGGCATCGTTGAAGAACTTTGCGAAGCGTTCTTCCTGGGACCTGACGCAGGCTTCAAGGATAAAAGGCAGTTCAAGATTTGCCCCTGTTGTAAGATCCGTGTAGCCTATCCTCTGCTTTACGTGATCTATTTCATTTCTATCCCCGGGTCCAATATAAACTCTTGACTGAATATCAGGAATCACGCCGTTTTTGGGGACCAGCTCCATGAGGGTGAACTTTTTGTCCCCTACAGCTTGAACAAGAGGTTTTTTCTGGAATGAAGATGTACCGTCAACGGACTTCCCGTAGGGAAGGTAATCGAGGACCCATACGTATTCCTCTCTGTCCTGTGGATTTTCCATGGATTTTCCGGATGAGCGCGGAGCTCTTTCTGATTGTCTATCTGATTGCGGTCTGCCTGTCGGACGCCTGCCGCTATAAGAAGATTTTTCAGCAGCTGATCTGCCAGCGTACGGTCTATCTGATTGCGACTTCTCTACTTTCATCAGCACCCATCCTCTCTATAAATATGAAACCCCATTATGAATTATCTATGTTCAGGGTATGCCAAACTTAGATATGCTCAGCTTACTTCAATAATTATATATACTGTTCGGGATTCTTCCCCATAACCAGCCCTGTCGAACTGTCCCTTAACTTTCATTTTTCCTAAAACCTGGGACTACCCTTTACCCGGGCTAGAGGCATTCCATTACCCAAAGAATCATCTGTGTTTATACCTCTTCAGGTAAGGTACTCCCTGATTTTTTAAAGGACTCTTATTTCGGATACTTCCCTTATAAATAACAAGATGAAAACTGCTATATAGCTTATTCCCTTTAGATCTGAACTTATTCCATAGTTTCCAGCACGTAATCGAGAATCTGATCCAGCTCTTCGTTGCTCAGGGTATACTTTTCTTTTGCATAAATTGATCTGATTTCGTCTCTGGATTGAGGCAGAATGTCTGCGATCCTTACAGCGATTACAGGCCTCATTTTTTCAAGTTCTGATAGCCTGTTAACCAGTTCTCTTGACTTTCCTCCGCTGATTTTTGCGAACTGATCTGCATGATGTAAGGCTTTTCTAAACCCGTACCCTACTTCCAGCCCCTGTTCTCTGCGCTCTTCAGCGATCTTGAAAAGCATTTCTTTGACTTCGGCCAACGTCAATAATTCTTCGCTGATGACTTCCTTAACTATCATTGGAATACACTCTTTCTGAGTTAAAAAATTTAAGTAATTACTATTCCCTGCAGAGTGATCTGTTTGATCACGCTTCAATACTTCCTGCCTTCCAGTATTTTCTGCCTGCCAATACCCTGAAACCAGCATATGAATAATCCGATCTGCATTTGATCTGTCAGGTTATTCCTGATAACCTTGCCTTGATATAGGTCAGGTATATGTTTGACAAACGATATATAATTATAGATATTCCCGTATCGGGATAAGAGATAAGTTATCAAAAGCAGGTCTTTCAAATTCCCTCTGAGATTGCCTTTTTAGCAGGTTTTTCAAGGGGTATTAATTTTTTATGTTTAACTGCAGGCCGTTACCCTCGCAATTCTCCGAAGGTTTTAGGCAGGGATCAGAGCCTGCGGCAGAAGGCCTGCATACCGTAAACTCAAGATAAAAGGGGTTAGGTTTTAGAACCTAACTTCCTGGAATGGGTCAGTATTTCTGCGGCTTCAGGTGATTAGGGAGGGAAATAACTATCTTCTTCGCATTTCCACTGCGGACTTCCATCATATATGAACGGCCACGCTGTCCGATAACCTTTCCGGTAGAACCCTGGAACTTTGGATTGGGCATACCTTTCTGAATGCTCGGGTCGATGTCAATATGGACCATCTGCCCTTCTTCGAATTCCTGAATTGCTTTGCTTACAGGGGAAATCCCTCTTTCACGAACCGTCTTCTGTAACTTATACCTTGTACAACGTCTTTCACCATGGGAATTTGTCATCGCATGTTCCTCCTTAGAATGCTCGATTAATTTCTTTAATTTTCTTATTAATACAGATTTTCTCTAGATAAGATGGATATTATTTAAATAAGATGTACGCCAGGCAATTTTTTCCTGACCCCCCTTATTAAATAAACCTGATTCGTATCTGGTTCAGATATCGACGTTAACCACATCGAGATCTTCCACAAGTGCAGGAACACCTAAAAGCCCGCTAAGACTTGGATTTGTTCTGCCCTCATCTCCGGAAATAAGCTCTTTTGCGTACAGGCCGCCTTCGCAGTTCACTGTTATGTAAGCATAACCGTCATCTGTAAGCTCATCAAGCCTGGCACTGTGCACATATCTCTTTCGGATAAGGTCAGCACGCCTGTGGACCACACGTCTTGGAGTCTGCTGGGAGATTTCTGTGTCACTCAAAGACTCAATGCAGGATTTAAGCTTTTCCTCTGAAACAGGCTCTTTAAATGTAACTTTAAGCTTATAAGTTTTATCCGCCTTTGAGCTTTTCAGGGTTTCAATCATAGCTTTTCCGACGAAAGCAAGCTCTCTTACCTCAATTTTGCCATCAGCTTTCTCGTTAATGCTTCTCATAAGCTCTTCAAGATCTGCTCTGCGCTTTTTAGGGGATTTTGCCTCAACTACAAAAGGTCTGCCGCTTCCGAGCATAAGGGCATCTATATCTTCCCTGCCCGAACCGTGGAAAGCCGTGTCATCTGCCTGGAATGCTTCGATTACAGGACCTTTAATCAGCTCGTCTACAGATTCCTGATACTGTTTTCCTGTAAAATTGCAGCTTTCACAACCTTTGCCCTTGCATGCCCTGCACGGCCAGCGTGTTTGAGGAATTCCTCTTATCATTTTTCGGTAGCGTCCGATAATATATACCGAGCGGACCTGAAGTTCAAGAGTACTTTTTGCCAGGTCAAGGGTAATTGTAATATCGGGATTTACGAAATCCACATCTTTTTGAACTTTTTCGGCAATTCGCTTTCCAACTTCTCTATTAAGCTCGGTTTTAAGCTGTTCGGCGTATGCGGTGCCTGCCTCAGCCCAGAGGATTTCTTCATTTTCACTCAGAAGTCCGCTAACCTTCGTTCCCACAAGGAATGTGGAGTACTCAAGGTCTTCGAGAGCTTTTGCCGCTTTATCTGCCAATCCGTCAAGCTTTTTGAACTGATCAAGGCAAACCCAGCACTGTTCGTCTTCTCCCTTTATTCCGAGGGTTTTTCTTGCAAACACACTGCAAAGGGCAAGTTCCTTGAGAAGAGAATCATCGTTTTCACTTTTGTAAATTCGGTCCCCTTCCAGGACGAGGGAGAGTTTTAAGGCCTGTCCGCGTTCTTTGTTGCTCAGACCTGTGGAGAGTTTTGCAAACTGACGGCCCAGACAGTGGTCACATACAGGGCCTTCGTGCAGAATCTTTTTTAAAATTTCAAGTACATCCATTTTGTTTCACTTTCTTTAAGCTCTTTGTTCGGGAAATAGACCTGGGAGTGAATAATAGGGAAATGAGATATAAATACGAAGAGGAGAGCAAATGCCCTTAAAGATGAATCCTGACTGCAAATATTCGGAGATACAAATACCCTGGGAGATATAGCAGAGTAAGTTTCTATTCTGATATAGGGAAATGGAATATAACCTTATGTATTGAAGAAAATCCGGAAATTGCAGTTTATTCTTCATCCCCGCAGTTGACTTTTCCCGGTGACTCTCCTCTTTCGGATTCCGCCCTGTCCAGTTCGTTGTGGATAAGAGTTATGCAGTGATTGGAATGCAGAGAAATAGGGCCTACAGAGATAATTTTTGCTCCGGCTTCAAGAAGCTGTGCTTCCTCTTCTTCGGTGACACCTGTGTGATCTCCCAGAATAAAGACCGGATCTCTGATTTCTCGGGCAAGTTCTCGGATCTCCTCTCCGTCCTCTCTCAGATAAAGCAGGGTGCGCCCTTCAAATTCGGAGAGTAGAGACTTAAGGTTTCCTCTGCGAATCCAGACGCCTGGAGTGGAGCGGACATCATGTTCTGTTACTTCTTTCAGAAGGGCTTTGTTAATAAGCGAACCGCTGCTTCGCTCGTCGGGATTCAGGTATCTAAGGTGGAGCCCTTCAAAGCGGACGATTTTCCCGGGGTCAGGATCTCCTAAAAGAAGCAGGTGTACATTCACATCCCTGCGCATTCCGAAAGAGAGAAAAAGGGCAGAGCTTACGCAGCGGCAGAGAATATCCATCCTTCCCGCAGATCCAGGAAGGTCGTTTAATGAAAAATCGCCGTTTGTCTTTGCCTTGTGCCCTATGATAACGATATCGCGCATGGGCACTATATTTACGTAAGGGATATAAAAGATGTATGCATGTTCAAAGGAAAGCACAGATTCTAATATACAGGAAATTATGCCGAGCTAAAAATTAGAAAAAGTATTACAGATTAAGGAAGGGACACGGATGAAGATACTAGCTATTTCTGATCCTCACGGGGATTATTCAAAAATTCGGAAAATAATCGAAAAAGTCGGGGACTTTGACCTTGCCGTGATTGTCGGAGACCTGACAAACTTCGGTCCCGATGAGAAAGTGAACGAATTGATGGAACTGTTTGAAAGGCCTGTATTTGCAATTCCCGGAAATTGCGACCAGAAAAGTATCCTGAAAGCTCTCGACGTTTCAAAGGCTGTAAACCTGCATGAGAAAACCGAGCAGATAGGAAATATTCGGTTTATAGGGCTTGGAGGTTCAAACCCTACGCCTTTCAACACTCCCTTTGAACTTTCAGAAGAGGAGATAGAGAACGCCCTTGAAGGAATGGTTTGCTCTGCCGAAAATACTGATGATTGTGGAATCATAGTGCTCTTGACTCATGCCCCTCCTCACGGTGTAAGAGATGAGCTTCCCTTCGGGCACGTCGGCAGCAAAGCTATCCAGAAGTTCCTTGACAGGGTTGACCTTATCGTCTGCGGACACATCCATGAAGCAAAAGGCACCGAGACAGTAGGAAAGACGGTCGTTGTAAATCCAGGAGAAGCCAGCAAGGGCTCCTGCGCTCTTATAACTATTGAAGAGGAAGGGGAAAAGCCCATTGAAGTTAAATTCGTGGAAGTCTAAGCCTTATCGAATCAGGCTTGCATTCAGATTTCAATCAGGTTAGCAGGCTTAATCTGATTTAAATTCAGGTTAGCTGGCTTAATCTGATTTAAATTCAGGTTTCAATCAGGTTTAGCAGGTTTCAATAAGGTTAACCGGATTCATTCCGGTTTAAGAGGTTTAATCAGGTTTCAGATAACCTGCACCATACGGACTCTCAGTATATTCTGAGCCTTCTTCCCCCTTTTCAGGGACTATCTTAATTAGCAAGAACATGCTTACTACCTAATTATATTTTGTTTTAGATTACTCCATTTACTTCACTTCACCCAGTATATCTTTGAAAGCATCATTTTATTGGCTTATATAATTGCAGATAGAAAAGTCATAGAGGTTGAACTACGGGCACAATTGAAGAGTTCGGTTTCGATCCGGTTTTTCTGGATTTCCTGACAAAACTTGCTATAGCCTTTCTGATAGGAATTATGGTAGGAATAGAAAGGGAGCACAGAGGCCTTGAGCATGAGATTTTCGCAGGCGTTAGGAGTTACAGCATAACCTGCATAACAGGCATGATTGTTGCCCTTGTGAGCGAATCCACCGGTCCGGGCCTCGTTTATGTGTCCACGTTTTTTTTTGCAGCTATCTGTTCTATCATTACCTATTCCAAGATATTTCTTTTCAAAAGGATAGGAGTTACCAGCCCCATAAGTCTCTTCTTTATCTTCTTAATGGGGATCCTTGTTGGCTATGACTATGGCCTTTATGCAATTGTTTCTTCAATCGTTGTATCTTTCCTTCTGATTCAGAAACAGCCCCTTCATCAATTTGCAGGAAACATGACGAAAGAAGAGCTCTACAATGCCATACAGTTTCTGGCTGTAGCTTTTATACTTTATCCGGTAATGCCAGAAAAAAAGTTTTTCGGTCTTGTAAACCTCAGGTATGCAATTCTTATCGTGATTCTTGTTTCACTTATTAGTTTTTTAAGCTATGTGCTCTTAAGAAAGTTTGGGGCAACACGCGGGATGTGTTATTCGGGTTTTCTTGGCGGTTTTGTGAACAGTGAAGCCACAACAGCGGCACTTGCTGGTCTCTCAAAAAAAGCAGTGGAGATGGCTGAACCTGTTCTTACGGGAATTCTGCTCTGTAACATCTCCATGCTTATTCGAAATCTTGCATTGGCTTTGATAGTTGACCCGACCGGCCAGACAACCCTGCTTATGCTTCCCCCCCAAGTTGCAATCATCCTCATTTCCATAGCGATGTTTCTCAGGCATAATAAGAAATTCTGTCCAGTGGGTGGAGAAGAACTTAAGATTGAATCTCCTTTCTCGCTTGGTCAAGCATTTAAATTCGGCATTGCATTTACCCTGATCCTTATCATAGGAAACTTTGCATATGAATTTGCAGGGGCTGCTGGGATTTACGCCACTGCTCTGGGGGCTCTGGTTAGCAGTTCAGGGGTGATAGTTTCCGTAACCCTGCTTGCAGTAAGTGGAAACATTTCCTTTGCAACAGCAGCAAATACTGCAGTGCTTGCAAGCCTTATCAGTACGATCAACAAGGTCCTCCTTTCAAAAATCTCCGGTTCTGACACTCTATTTTCCATTGCTAAGAACACTTTTGGAGTAATTGCGATTATCGGGGCTCTTGCATTACTTTTATGGAATACCATATAAGCCAGGATTGATGAAAGCCAGGATTGATGAAAGCTAGGGTTGATGCAAATTCTATTCCATAGGAGAATTGTTTTTATTCTGAATGAATATAGGTAATAAATTTGTTCTATTGTGAAGATGTTATATGCGGAAAATACGTTAAAATTGTGTTCAAAAGCTCCTGCTGACTGCATAATGATTAAAGATGTGTATCTGAAGTATTTTTAAGAGATAAAACACTTAATAAAAGTAAAGGTACAGCAAAAAGAGTGAAAAGTATATTTATATGTACTGATCATTCTAAACAGGAAAATTAGTTAGAATTAGTTAGAAATACTACTCAAAATCAAAACCTGCAAGTGAAATATAACTCATCGAGCTCTGTGCAGGTCATAAAATATAAACAGTTGAAACTGAATAATAAATATTGATCGCAAAATTGGATGAAACTTCAGGTTGAAATCTAAATTCTTGAAATTTCATGATCCAAAATATGTGGGGAATAAAATGAAAATAAAGATCATTGTTCTGCTTCTCGTGTTAGGCGCTGTTTTATTTTCAGGGTGCGTGGGAGATGAACAGCCCTCACCGGAAGAAAATGCAACCCATGAAGAAAACGTAACTCCGGAAGAGAATTTAACTCCAGAAGAAAATGTGACTCAGGAAGAAAATGTAACTCCTGCCGAAACAGAACCAGAGGAAGAAACAACTCCAGACGAAAATGAAACTGCAGAAGAAGCCGAAACCTCAAGTTCTGAGATCCGGGAAACTCCCTATACCATAAGATTGGTTAATTACAGGGCAAGCCCCTCAAGCCTTGAAATAAAGGAAGGAGAAACAGTTGCCTGGGTGAACCTGCAGGAAACCCCTAAGAGGGCCTTTACTCTTGTTAGTGAAGATAGTCTCTTTGAGAACACAAGCCTTGTTTACAGGCGTTCTTTTGCCTATACATTCAATGAGACTGGAGATTACTCGTTCAAGATTGTTGGCCAGCAAAAAATGAATGTTAATGTTAGCGTTGTCGAGCCCTGAGAGGAACAGCAAAACTGAGGATGAACACTTCAGAAAAACTGGCTTAATTAAAACTGGCTCAATTAAAACTGGCTCAATTAATACTAAATCAGTTTCATTATTCCGAAAAATACTTCTAAAAGATACAGTAAATAGACTTTGTCTGGAAAGAAATGAAAGACTTTCCTGGCAAATCTATCTTTTATCTATTTTTTGTTCAGTAACTTTTTTTAAAATAGTTTTTAGCTTCTGTTCAATGATTGCTGAAGCACTTCGATGTCTTTGACATAAGCTGGAGAGGCAGTTATGCTGCAAAATCTCAAAAAAGTGAAAATTTACACTTATTTTGATCTGTAGTATTTTTGATCTTTACTGAATGTTCTAAGAAAACATTATTATTTATAAGGGCTTATATTAAAATGGGACACAAAAAGGAGATTTATTATTCGGGGGAAGGAAGTGATATCAAAAGAACTAATTTTGCTCCTGCTAGTTCTGTCAATAATCTTTTCAGGCTGCCTGAATTCAGAAGAAGATAAAGAGCAAAAGCAGGATTCCAGTGACAGTTCAGGAGGTTCCCAGAGGCCCAAAGGGGCATGGACACCGGCAGAAAGGGAAACCACAGAAGAGAAGACACCGCTAGAAACCGAAACAGCAGAAGAAGTTGGGAAACCGCTAGAAACCGAAACATCAGGAGAAACGGGAACGTCAATAGAAACGGAGGTAGCAGAGGGAGTGGGTATGCCGGAGCAAAAGGTAACTTCGGGCATAGGGCAAAAATCTGAAAGGGGACAAGCTGAAGTCGAAGGCGAAGATGAGAAAGGTGTAGAGGCCTTACGGCCAGGGGAGACCACACCGACAGCACATCTTGTAAGGCTTAATGATTATCTTTTAATTCCGTTAAGGCTGCAGGTCAATACTGGAGATCTGGTTGTATGGAGAAATTTCCAGAAATCCAGCCTTTTTACCCTTACAAGTAAAGAAAATCTTTTCAAAGATCAAAAGCTTGCATATGGGAATACTCTGGAACAAACATTCAATAAGCCCGGAAGCTACAGTTTCAGTGTGAAAGGACATCCCAAAATGGAGATGACCATCACTGTAAAATAAGATCCCACTGAATAGCAATTTCAAATGATCTGTAAAACTATAGTCGAAGGTACAACAAAGGTTTTGGTTCCGGTGCCACCTCTGGATGCAGCCTTCCCTCCCTCGGCAGCTCCGGTTTTTTATAATCCGGAGATGGAGTTTAACCGCGATATCAATGTAGCAGCCACGGCGGCGTTTGTAAAAAGGCTTCTTTCGAGAAAAGATATTCTCAGGGAAGAAATTCGTTATGTTGATGCCTTCTCCGCTTCAGGGATAAGGGGACTTAGGATTGCAGGCGAAGTAGGAATACATTCGACCATGAATGACTGGAGCCCGGAAGCGTTTGAAATGATAAAGGAAAATATCAAAATTAACGGGCTTGAGGAAAAGACATTCGCTACCCACAGAAACGCAAACGTACTGCTCCACGAGCAAAAATTCCACATCGTAGACATCGACCCTTTTGGCACTCCTTCACCCTTTCTCGACGCAGCTTCTGCCTCGGTCTGGAGTATGCTCTCGGTTACGGCAACTGATACTGCTCCCTTATGCGGAGCCCATCTGAACTCCGGCATCAGGAAATATGCTGCTGTACCCCTGAATACGGAATATCACAGTGAGATGGGCCTGCGAGTCCTTCTGGGGGCCTGTGCCAGAGAACTTGCAAAGCATGAAAAAGGGATGATACCCCTGCTCTCCCATGTGACACGTCACTACATCCGCACTTACCTCGAAATCATTCCCGGAGCAAAAAATGTCAGCAGGACTTTGAAGTCAATGGGTTTCAGCATTCACTGTCCAAAATGCGGGTTTCGTGGTCCTGTATACGGGCTTGCAGTTCATATTGACAGGAAATGTCCTATGTGCGAATCGCTCACGCAAATTGCAGGTCCTTTGTGGCTTGGGCCCTTTAGAGAGCTCGAATTCTGTAATGAAGTCATTTCAGAACTCGAAGCTCATCCTCTTAATACAAAAGATAAAGCAAAAAAATTAATCACCTTCTGCAGAGATGAACTGGATATCCCGATGTTCTATGACCAGCATGTGATCTGTAAAGAACTGGGGGCTTCTGCGACCGGGATAGAGACTCTGATAGAGGCCATCAGGGCCGATGGTTTTGAGGCTTCCAGAACGCACTTTAGTGGAACTTCATTCAGGACTGATGCGCCTATTACCGAAATAAAAAAAATAATAAGAAAGCTCTCAGAGTGAAGAATATTCTGTAGAAATCTGAAAATTGAAAATCGCTCCAATATTATATATAAAACATTAAAGAATAATAAAGGAGCTTTAGTTCAGATCCTAAAATAATCCGCTAAAAAAGTTTCAATGTGATAGCATGTCCGATGAAAATGCAGAAAAGTTATTTTTGCAGGAAAAACCCACTCTTGCACTTCTATTTATAGGCTCGAGGGGGAAGACCTACGCCTCGGTTATTTCAAAAGAGATAGATTCCACCTTTGCCCATACAACAAGAATCCTCGCGAAAATGGAGCAATGCGGACTCATAAAATTCACATTCGAGGGGCGGATAAAATTTGTAGAACTTACCGAATACGGAAAAGATGTAGAAACTGCCCTTAATGATTTCAGGAATATAATCGCAAAAGGATTTTCGATCGAAAATTTGCAGAAAAGGGATTCTGAAAGAGAAGATGTGGAAGACGACGAAGAAGAAATGGCTGCAGAAGAAGAGCCAGAACAGGTAGAAGAGCTTGATCCTCTAAATACTGAAATCCTTGGAAAAATACAGAACCTTAAAACCAAAATAGAAAGCATTCACAAGGATGCAGTGGCGCAGGGAGATAGCAGAGATACGATTTTCCGGAAGCTAGGCCCTTACAGTCGGGATATTAAAAAGCTCCGGAACCAGATTGAAAAGACAGAAAGTCCTATTGATGAAACTGTTACCCTGGCCATGAAAGAAAGTGAGAAGCTTCTGGAATCTTACTTGAAGAGTTAAAATCGGAAATTGTTCAATTCCGACATAAAGAGGCAGAAGAGAGTAACCGGCAGGAAAAATATGATAAAAGTTGTAACCCTCCAGCATATTTACGGAAAAAACAGGGAAAGGATGACTGACCTTTTGAAAACCCTTGTTGAGAACGAATTTAAAGACCTTGAAGTAAAGATTGAGATCTCTATTACCCCTGAAAACTGGGCCGAGTTCTCCCTTGAAGGTGAAGATGAAGAAGTATCTGCTAATTTTCTGACTTCCAGATACGGGACGCCTGCAGGAAAGGCTGAAGCAGGCAAGACATATATGGGGTTTCTTCAGGCTTTCGGGGAAGATGCTTTTATGGTAAATATAGGCATACCTGTCAAGGTTGAAACCGAAGAATTGAAAGCTCTGGGAAGCGGAAAGCCAAAACAGCTTGCATCCAGATTCGGCTTGATACCTCATTTACCTGTTGAGGTTGAAGTTTTTGAGGCAAACAAAAAAATAAAAGCTCGTTTCACAAAAAAACAGCTTGATCTCTGGTGGGCATGGAAAAAGGCAGGTACTGACAGAGTTATAGTTAATGCGGCCACGCGTTCGGAAATAAAAAGTGCAGTAAAAAAGACCGGTCACGGCAGAGATATTTATGAAATCGAACGTCTTGGGTTGCTGGAACATTCGATTGTTTGCCGGGAAAAAACAGATGGGCCGGGTATAGTGGCAGCAATAGGGCCTCGCCTGAGGTCGGAAATCGGAGTCGTAATCGGAGACTCACGCTGAACCATACATCAGAAAGAAGAAAATAGGCTGAGGCTCCGAGATATAGAATTTGTGCAGTAAATATTTTGTTTCAGTTGGTTTTCAAATGTAAGCACGGCTTACAAAATATAGATTCCTAACAAAAATTTTAATGTAGCACCGTGAGTTTATAAAAGGAATTTATAGTGTAATCTTGAAAAGGCAGTGTTCATGCCCAGTCCCATAACACTCAGCCTCGATAACACTGTATTCCTTACCCAGCTTTCCTTTAAGAATTCCCTCTATTAGGCCCTCTCTGAGGGCGCAGAAAGGTTTTCCGATGACAGGCATTGATATGGATTTGAACTTGTCTTCAACCTGAAGAGCAGGCGTGTCTTTCAAGAGCACAGAAACCCGACAGTCTCCGTGGAATTCCATAAAGCGTGCAATTTCTATCAGGAGTTCTTCAAAGATGTCTGCTTCGAAAATGGAGGACAGGTGCTTTCCAATATCGGATCCTATCATTTTTACAACCGGAGCATTATCAATCCCGTAGGCTTCAAAACCAAAATGAAGGGCATGAAATACGGTTTCAGTGAAGTAAAACCTGTTATTTCCATTTTCGGCAGCTTTCTCCAGCAAACTCTTATAATGCTCGATAAAGGGTTCCTTAGAGCAACCCATATAACAAGAATTGAGGGAATAGATTTTTCGGCGGCGATCTTCAGGGTCATAATTTTCTTCTACAAGCTCGCGTGCCCTGAGATTATTCAGGTGTACAGAAATAGTCGATTTTGCTTTTGCCGTATATTTTACGATTTCGTCAAAAGATCTTGGCTCTTCCCTGAGCAAATTAAGAATCTGGAGTTTTACAGGACTGCCTATTGTAATCAGCCCTTTTTCAGTATAAAAGAATTCTGTTTTACTCTCAGGTTTTGCCATAATATCTTTAGATAAGTTGTATTTTGAATATATAAATCGTTCGCACGAGAGCGAATAATTACGTGGTATATATAATTAATGACTTATAAAACCCGGTTTACTTCCTTAATTAATGGTGCATGGGAGGGGATAAATTTCTGGAATAAAAAATCTGAACTTTATGTAAACAAACCAAAAAGCGCATAAACTAAAAATATAACTCTGACCAAAACAAATAGACAGCAAAGGTACATACGAAAAATGACAAAAAGTACCATTAAGGTTTCAACATACATTACAGAAAAAGTTGAAACCTCACGTCTACATAATTGATGAATTTTAAAAAACCGAAGGGGAAAACACATGGGATTATTCACCAGAATGGAAACAGTATTCAAGTCAAAAATGAACAAAGTACTTAACAAAATGGAAGACCCGAGAGAAACGCTCGATTACTCCTATGAGAAGCAGCTGGAACTTCTTCAGAATGTAAAGAGGGGAGTTGCAGAGGTTGCAAGCTCAAAAAAGCGCCTCCAGCTTCAGCGTGCAAAACTTATGCAGAGCACTGACAAGCTTGAAGGGCAGGCAAAAGACGCAATTGCCGCCAACAGGGAAGACCTCGCAAGGCTTGCCCTTGAGAGAAAAGCTGCCCTTATACAGCAGGTAGAAGGGATTGACAGAGAAATTTTAGAACTTGAAAAGCAGGAAGAAAAGCTGATAGCCTCTGAAAAGCGTCTTTCAACCAAGGTAGAAATCTTCAGAACAAGAAAAGAGTCCGTTAAGGCTCAGTATTCGGCAGCTGAAGCCCAGGTGAAAATAAATGAATCCGTTACAGGAATCAGCGAGGAGATGGCAGATGTGGGCCTTGCCCTTGAAAGGGCCGAAAACAAGACAGAAGAGATGAAAGCTAGGGCAGAGGCAATTGATGAGCTCATGGAAGCCGGAACACTTGAAGACCTCACTGGCAGCAGGGACGACATAGAGCGTGAACTTGCAAAAATTAGTACCCAGAGCAATGTAGAATCCGAACTTGCAAGGCTTAAGACCGAAGCCGGAAAAGGACCTGAAAAGGCAAAGACAGGGGAAGAAGGCAAGGGCGCAGAAGAAAAAAAGGAGGCTTGAAAATGATAATCCGAATAATGGGGGAAGGCCAATACCGGGTTCCTGATGGTCTTTGCAATGAACTGAACCGGATAGATAACCGGATTGTGGTCCTTGTTACTGAAGGAAAAGCCAAAGAGTTCAGAAAAGAGCTTGTGAAACTGATTTCTGAAATAAGGGAAAAAGGCGAGGCAATTGAAGCGGAAGAAATCCTGGAATCCAACATCATTGTGCCTCCCGAAGACCTGAGTTTTGAGGAAGCAAAAGATATATTTAAGGGATGCGGAATCTTCGCGGATTGAAAAGCTGTAATTTCATGAAAGATCCCGGCTAATAACAATAGAAAGTCAGAAGTAGAAAATTAGCAGGCCTTCTTTCATCTCTTTTTTCTCTAATCCTGTCAGCTGACAACCTTTTCGTTGCTGTCTTGAATTTCCCCTTTGAATTTGATAATGAATCTTGTTCCTTTTCCTCTTTCAAGATTGATACTTCCTTCTATCTGTTCAACGAGTGCATTTACAAGCTGCAATCCTAGAGTCTCCGGATTTCTGAAATCTATTTCTTCAGGAAAACCTTCGCCATTATCTGCAAAAATCAGTGTTAAAGGCTCATAGGTTCTTGATTCGGGAAGAGAACTTTTAAAGTCTGGATTTATGGCAGAAAAAATTTCACTTGAAAGCTCATTTCCATCTTTCCTTTCTTTATCTTTTTCTCTGAAAAGTGCAATATGGATTTCTCCGCAGCTTCCTGCTGGAAAAGCGTATTTAAGAGAATTTGTGAACAATTCATTTATTATTATACCCAGAGAAACTGCAGTATCTACCCCTAGAAAAACGCTGCAGACATCAAAATTTACCTGAACTTTACATTTCTCAGTTTTGTATAACCTGAGGAGGTCTGCTATTAATTTATGGAGATATGATGAGAAATCAAGGGAATCCAGTTTTCCGGATTCGTAAAGTTCCTCGTGTATAAGAGACATTGATAATATGCGGTTTTCACTTTCTCTAAAGGCCTCAATAACTTTTTTGTCACTGAACTTTTCAGCCTGAAGATCGAGTAAAGAAGAGACTATCTGAAGGTTGTTTTTAATTCTATGGTTAATCTCTTTTTTCCGAAGCAGCTCTGCTTGCTTAACAGCCTCTTCGGCAAATTTCCTTTCGGTAATATCAATGACTAAACCCTGAAAATAACTGGCTTTTCCAGTCTTGTTCCACTGGATGAAAGTCCTTTCATCAACCCAGCGCAGTTCTCCGGCTTTTGTATATATTCTGTACTCTGTTCTGAAGTCTCCATGACCTGTTTTAATGCAGTAGTCAAGCTCTTCTCGGACTCTGTCTACATCTTCCCTGTGGATAATGTCTCCATAAAGAAATTTTCCGGATATGAAATCCTCAACTGTATAACCTAACTGAGAGACATTTTCAGAAACGAACTCTGTAGGCCAGTTCTTCTCATTTCTCCATAAAAAGACTACTGCAGGGCTGTTATTGATTACTGTCCAGAGGACTTTCTGCACTTCAAGGGCTATTTTTAATGTCTCTTCACTTTCTTTTAAACTGCTTATATCCTGCATTGCCGCCATAAGCCCTCCAGCATCTTTTGAAATCTCTTCCCCTGTCTTCTTGCTGGGAGCTGTAAACTTTTTCCGGATTACTTTATCAATTTCAATTATGGGATTTCCCACAGGATTTTCTTTAGAAAAGTCTTCTAGCCCGTCAATAAAAAATTCATTATAATCTTCAGTTCCGCAACTTATATCTCTAAAATAAGTTGGATAAGGCACTGAATTGAGTAAAGTTTCAAAAAAATGAATCCTGTCTCTTAGTTTTCTGTCAATTTCCTGGCACTCTATAAGTCTAATGACCAGAGACAGCACATATCTGAGGAAACACACATTTTCCAGAGCAAATTCTGTGCATTTAACTTTTTGAAGCTCTATGACAGCAAAAGTTTTTCCATTTCTCTTTGCAAAGACATTTATCCCGCCAGCAAATTCATGTGACATAAAAAGAGCTTGCTCATTTGACCCTATTTCCTGGAAGTACTTTCCATTGCAAGTTTCTTCATCAAACTCAGGTTTAGGACACTGAAACTTCGTTTCAGAGATTGATGATTCATTCAACTGAGAATTTAAATCATTCTTATCTACTTCCTGTCCTTCGTTCCATTCAGGATAATTTTTCAGAAAATCAGTTTTTTCATGGGAAATTTTTAAGATTCTACAGGATTCTACTTGAAGAGCAGAAGCAATCATTTCTGCAACCTGATTCATCAGGGTATGCAGGTCTGAGGATGGGGGCACTATTTTACCGGGCTCTCGAAATGCTCCTGGTTTGATTTTTTCGATGTGTAAGAGTTTCTCTTTCAATTTAGGGGAACTAAGTTCAAGTCCGTAGATATATGCGTATCCGTTTCCAGACGACTTCAAAGTAAGTAAATACTCTTTGTCGCCTCTTTTTACCTCAATTTCCTTAACTCTCTTTCCCAGGATAGCTTTCCGGACAAAAAACAGGATTTTTGATGGAAGTTTCTCTCCTTCATTTATTCCCCATATTTCAAGTAAAGGAAAGCATGCTTCATTTGCATAGACTACAGCCCCGTTTTTTCCCACTTTTAATATAGGGTACGGGCTTATAGAGAAAAGATGCCCTATCCCGGCAGACTCGTTCTCTTTATTTTTTGTAATCTTAACATCTATACCAAACGCCCCCATTTGATACAAAAAGACTTATTATCATGTTAGGTTATTGAGGATTTTGTATAAATGCAATTGCCCTGAATATAAATTTATTTATCATGTAATAAAACTTGGGCCCTTAAAACCTGATGAAATATTTCTGAATGCTTATTAAAATCATTTTTGGGACCTTGCCCTATCCATAAATTAGGAATGAAAGTTCTGATATATTAAGGTGGTAGAACTTGTTGAAAAAACAAATAATAGTCATTCTACTTCTCGCAGTAATTCTTCTAAGTTCAGGATGCACCGACAGAAGTGGAACAAATCTCTCTATTTCAAATAATGGCACTGAAATAAATATCAGTCTCCCGGAAATGGCTGATGGTAACTGGTGTCCTGCAGGTTCACAAATTCAGGTTAAAAACCCTGCCACAGGTGAAGAGCTTGGTATGTCCATTGTCGGCAATGAAGATTTCGAAGGCAAAACCCTCTGCAAAGCCTTTGTAGAAACGGGTACTGATGAAAATATCTCCAAATTCGAATACATGTGGTCTGAAGACAAAAATACCACAGTCTGGACAAAATACGGTGAAGACGGAAACATCTCAGTGAGGTACATCTACAGGGACGGGAACAAGACGATTGTGGACGGATCCGGGAGAACGCTGGAGTTCGGAGGAAAGGCCTGAAGAAACACTTGCATTCGATAGTACCAAAGATCAACAGTATTAAATAATAACCAATATGTTGAGCCGTACAATGTTAGTATGTGGCATACTAACATTAAACATACTTTTAAATGTCTCAATGTCCTACTGAGCATAGTACAAAATAGGCCAAAATTTAAGGCAGGCTTCTAATGCAAAATCGATAGCTTTCAGGCAAGAAAATTCCTTAACCGATGACCAATGCAATGCCATTTGAAAATGCTGGTAACAGGATTTTTTATCTAAGTAAAAAAATAAAAAATCGGGATCAGGAGGAAAAGGAAGAGTTAAATCGAAAAAAGAAACTTCCACAGAAGCTTCCCGCCATAAATACCAGGCTTTCTGTTTGGTCTCAGGCTTATAGATCAATTTCCCGATTTTATGAACTTAATTTTTCGAGGGATTCATATTACTGTCTTGTTGAGCAACCCGAGAACTTCATAAGGGTTGGTATTTGCCTGTTTCATTTCAGTAAGTGTGTCGGCATCGATGTCAACGACTGAGATTACGGAAACAAGGCCTTCTGTATTCCAGTTATCTTTGTCCATGAGCCAGAGGTCCGCTAAATATTTCGAAACCCATGCCGGATCATCTGTTTTTACCCCGCATTCCGCATTGACAATATCAAAATCAAACCCGATAACTACTGCTTTCATGGTTCCTGCATTTTTATCCGTAACCACGAAGATGCCTGCAGGAGAACCCCCAAGAGCTTCAGTTTCATTGGCTGTTAATGAAGATACCCAGATTCCTCCCTTTCCAGGGGTTGCGTCCCAGCGCTTTACGAAAACATCTTCTTTGCACCAGTTGGGGCAGCCGAAGACTGTATAACTTACTCCTTCTTCAAGAGGATAGTTTTCTTCCATCCAGTGTGCAAGCACAAAACCGCTGGAAACTCCAGGACAGAAGTGGTTGTGCAGTTCCAGGCACTGCATAAGTTCATAATCAAGGTTTCCGGTAGCCCAGGCATTGGCTATAGTAAGGATGGCAAACTCGCGCCCGTCAAATACCGTTTCATTTACCTTTTCAGTCCAGGTAGCCCTTGATTCTAGGGTTTTCGAAAGCTTACTAAATCTTATATTTTCCGTTACCTGGTAGCTAATATTGCTTTCGTTTTCATATGAAACCTCGATAAAAGTACATTTTCCGCTACATTTATTGAAAAAGGCAAACCAGAGGGGGCTATTCCTTGTATTCTGAACTACAAGGAGGTTCTTTGTATACTGAAGATCCCTGCCGTAAAACTCCGAATAGAAACTATCCAGGAAAACATAAGAATCTGCCGGAGAACCGATATCCGTGATGATGAGTGTGTTTTCTTGTCTAATGCTGCCAAGATTTGCTTCGGCTGCATCAAAGACCTGAGCCATCAAATCCGAGTTATGACATTCAGATGCAGTCTCAGTTGCAGTTCCCGAAGCAGAACCAAGGAAGAAAACCAGTGCTGTCAGGAAAATAAAACTGATGAGTGTTGCTTTGATTTTTTTTGTGTTAATTTTGCTTGTTTCAATCATGCATTCTCCTCTTATTACTAGCAAATTAAATTTCGATATATCTAAAACGGAGGATATTATGTATCTGAATAATAAAGCTTAATATATGTTACGAAGTTCTATCTTAATGTTTTTTAGTGTTACAATTCATAACAAAAATATTACTTAAAACTTTCGGATTTTGTTAACAGTGAGACATATTTAAGATATTAAAAGAGAAATTGGAAGAAGTAAAAAAGGTGAGGATAAAAAGAGTAGATGAAAGATAAAAAAGAAAGTAAAAGAGAAATAAAAAGGAAATAGAAAATAAATAGAAAAAAGCAAAAAAATTAGATAAAAATTCCATATATGAACCCAAAAGAAATTCAAAAAGTAAGGGGGAGTTAAGGGCAGACAATAGTATCAAAAAGTCCAATGACTAATTCTGCCAGCTCTTTGCTCTTTTCAGGAGAGGTCATGAGGGTGTCGGCACGGGTAGCGCGGCATCCAAGTCGCTCAAATCCGAATTCGTCCGCCTGATATCTTTCATCGAAAACAAAAGTGTCCAGGAAGTCATGGTAATACTCATAATCTGAGGAGTTCAAGAAAAATGAGGGGGTTGTGGGAAAGAATAATTTGTCAAATCTGAAACAAGACCATGCAGGATAGTTCTACTTTGGAAGCATAGTTCAGACAAATGCATACACTTGAGATAAATTTTAAAAATCTCCGTTTTTGAGAGAAATCTTGATTTTTGAGAGTATTAATTTCAAAATAATTATTTTGAGTGTTTTCACGCCCAGGTAACAATAGTACTATGAGTAATAAATATTTGCAACAATATATATTATACAAAATCACAAATGAGTACTAAGCGTTGGGGATCAAATGGAAAAGGATGTAAAAATACCTCCATTTCAGCTTTTACTAGAATCAGAAGAAGCTGACGAGTTAAGCGAATACTGGCAAAAGCAGTGCTGCACTCTTTACAATGCGATTAACCGAAATATTATGGAAGGTTCAGTAGAGCCTTTAACTTGCGAAGCTGGAAAAGGCGAAAGAGCTGGGATAATTACGACATTCAGTGTCTTATTAGCTTCCGGTTTAAGTATGAAAACTTTTGAGCAGGTATTTGACATAATTAAAGTATGGTCAGAAAACAGGCAGAAGGCAAAAGTTGTAATGAAATTTCCAAATGGCAATCTTATTGAAATTTCAGGAGTAACAGGTTTTACCAAGTCTGAAGTTTTAAGCTTATTTGAAAAATCGCTACAGAGAAATGAAGTCTAAGATGGGAGTAAAGTGATTGAAACTGGGCGTGGCAGAAGAATTGCGATTTTAATAGGGACCAATGAATATTCAAAGATGGATAAATTAGAGTTCGCAGAGAGTGATGCAAGAGAGATGGCAAAGATACTCTTGGATCCAGATATCTGCGGATTTGACGAAGTTATCCAATTAATAGACAAAGGGAAAGAAGAGGTCTCACAAAATATAGAAAAAGTCTTTAAAAATGCAAAACAAAACGATGAAGTGCTGATTTATTATTCAGGTCATGGAAAACCAAGTTATAAGTTTGATTTGTGTTTGTTATTCAAAGATACAGATCCTGAAAGCTTACTGGCTACCTCATTAAAGTTTGATTACATTAATGAATGTAAAGAACAATCAGCCTGCAAACGTTTAGTCATAATTCTTGACTGCTGCTACAGTGGAACTGCTGGTATGAAAGGGGATTATCTTGACGAGATGCTTTCATCATACTCTGGTTCCGGTACAATTTTACTTACTTCAACAGGACAAACAGGGTCAAATATAGCAAAAGAAGACAGAGAATTAAAACATGGAGTTTTTACAGGTTACTTATTAAAAGGATTGAAGGACTGGGCCGCCGACGACGACAATGATGGAATTATAACTGTAGATGATCTTTACAAGTATACTTTTAATGAAACTAAAGCTAAAGGTTTACAGAGGCCCCAGAAAAAAGGATCATATGAAGGAGAAATGATTCTTGGAAGAAATATTCCAAAAATTAAACATAAAGAACTTGAAGAAAAAAATGAGAGGTTGATGAAATATCTCAGTTCTGCTCCTTCTGATGTGTTATACAGGTCATTAACAATCCTTCAAAAAATCTACGAAAATCCATCTGCTTTAGAACCTGTAGAAGTAAATATAAAACCTCACCTTGAATCCCTTATTGATGGCAAAATTGAAGTTGAAAATTACATAAAAATCGTAAAATATCAGGATAAAATTCAAAAGCAAAAGGTGGAAGAGAAAAAACTAGAGGAAATGCAGGAAAGAGAGAAAAGGGAGACGGAGAAACAGGGTAAACTTCAAAAACAGAACGAAGAAGAGCAAAAAAATAAAGAACTTCGCAGACAAAAAGAAGAAAGGGAGAAAACAGAAAAAGAATCTCTTGAAACAAAACAGATGGAACAACGGGAAACTAAATCCAGAGAGGGGGAGAAAAAAGCCAGAAAGGAAATGGAAACGCAGGAAAAAATTCTAAAACACAGGGAAGAAACTGAAATAAAGAAACTTGAGGAAGATTCAAAATATCAGACTTCTTTAGCCCCTACAAAAAAACCCAATAATTTTTCAGGGAAGAAGTTGATCATCCTTGCGATTCTGCTCATATTGGCTGGAGCCATAATCTTATGGGCTCTGCCTTCTTCAAAACCAATCCTGAATGTGTCATCGGAAGGGAACTCTGTAAATGACTCTTTTGGTTTTATTATAGCTCCCAACGTATCTGATTCTCAGCAGTTCCATGTCTCAAATGCAGGGGACGGAAATCTAGAATGGGAAGTGAGTTCTAACGAGAAATGGATAACTTTGAACCCAAAGAGAGGAACAAATTCCGGAACAGTTACAGTTACAGTAGATACAGACGATTTAGACCCAGAGAAAGAATATGAAGGAACCATTACTATAGAATCGAATGGAGGAACTGAGCACTATCCTGTCAAGATGCTGTTGATAAATAAACCTGAATATCCGAAAGATACTGGTACTTCTAAATATATTGGTACTTCTAAAGATATTAGTACTCCAAACCTTAATCCTCCGAGTATTAAGGATTTTTCTGCGGATATAACAAGTGGTTCAGTTCCGCTTAGAGTCTGGTTTACGAGCAACACCACTGGCAATCCTACCAGTTACTTCTGGGTTTTTGAGCCCCCAGATGATGATTGGAATTCAAAAAACAATACAACAGCAAGGCATACATTCCATGAACCAGGTATATATTCAGTGAGCTTAACTGTAGAAAATGATATTGGAAACGCCACACTTTCTATTAAAGATTATATCAATGTGACAACATCTGAAGAGAACATTCCAACAGTTCTTGTTACTCCTTCAACTGTCCCAACTCTGAAAGCTCCGGTTGTTGAGGAGTTCTATGCGGATGTAAGAAGTGGCGTAGCTCCGCTTAAAGTTCAGTTTACGAGCAAAACCACTGACACTTCTACAGACTACGACTACTATTGGGTGTTTGAACCATCTACAAGTAGTGATTGGAACTCACACCACCCAGTAACAGCAAAGCACACTTTCACAAAGCCTGGAAATTACAATATTAGCTTAACTGTATCAAATGAATTTGGAAGTTCGGCCGTTACCATGACAGATTACATCAATGTGAAGGGCTAAACATGCAACATCTGTCATTTTAGACAATAGCAGGCAGCTCAAAGGATCAAGAGTTGGTGAAATCTCTCAACTCCAGCATATTTCTTGTCACAGCCTAATTTCATTTCCACATTATCTCTTATGCAACTGCTTTTTTACTCATTCATACAGGAATACAAAATACAGGCCTTGATCCGACTCCGTCATGCCAAACAGCTGAAAAGTTTCTGAACAGCCGGGCGCTCGATATTTAAACATTAAAAACAAGAAAAGTGTCTCAATATTTTATCCCATAAAGCTCTTACTGTATTATCCCACAAAGTTCTCACTGGATATACTGCATTAGTGCCTGCATATCAGATTAAAGAAATTACTCTTCATTCCGTGGTGGTCTTTTTGTCTCCAAAAATCAACCGTGAAACCTTTATCCGGTCTATTGCAGACCTTCTAAGAAAAGCGGAAATAGAGCTTCCTGATGATGTCGTGGATGCGCTCAGGAAAGCCGAAGCTCGGGAAGAAAATCCTGTTGCAAAATCCCAGCTTCAGGCAATTCTGAGGAACATCGAAATTGCAAAAAATCATGGGGTTCCTATGTGCCAGGACACAGGAATCCTGATTTTTTTTGCCGAGCTAGGAACAGAGTTTCATCCAGGCTTTGACCTGGAAGCAGCTATCAGGGAAGCAGTTGTTCTTGCAACAGCGGAGATTCCTCTCCGTCCCAACGCTGTAGAGCCCCTGACCCGCAAGAACAGCGGAAATAATACGGGAGCAGGGATTCCGGATATTCACTGGAAACTCGTTTCGGGAAACCATTTAAAAATCACCGCTGCCCCGAAGGGTGCAGGTTCGGAAAACATGAGTTCACTGCGTATGCTTAACCCCACTGAAACCGGACGCATCAAGAATTTCGTGCTTGAGACGGTACTAAATGCTGGAGGAATGCCCTGTCCTCCTCTCACAATAGGTGTGGGAATCGGAGGTTCCTTTGATGGGGCGGCCAGGCTTGCAAAAGAAGCTCTACTCGAGCCTCTCGATACGCCCCTGGACAGTTTCGAAAAAGAGATTCTTGAGGCTGTAAATTCTCTGGGAATAGGCTGTATGGGTCTTGGGGGCAGTACAACCGCCCTTTCAGTACACGTAAAAACGGCCTACTGTCATACAGCTTCCCTTCCGGTTGCAGTAAATATTCAGTGCTGGGCAAATCGACACTCTTCAGTCATCTTTGGGAGTGAGGAATAATGGAATATCACCTGCAAACTCCGCTGAAGAAAGAAGACATAGAGAAACTCAATGCTGGAGACGTGGTTTATATTTCAGGGCATGTCCTGACAGCGAGGGACGAAGCCCATGCCAGAATTCTTGAGACAGAGGAAAAAGAAGAAGTGCTTCCATTCTCCCTGAAAGGAGCAGTGATATACCACTGCGGTCCCCTTATGCAGCAGACTGATCATGGCTGGAAAGTAGTATCAGCAGGTCCTACAACCAGCGGCAGGATGTCAAAAATGACTCCTCCTCTTCTGAAAATCCATGAAGTTCGGGCAATAATAGGAAAAGGCGGGATGAAAGATGTTGCCTCGGCATTGAAAGACAGATGCGTTTACCTGGCCTATACGGGTGGATGTGCAGCCCTTGCTGCAGAGTTGATCAAAGAAGTAAAAACTGTCTACTGGCTTGAGCTTGGAATGCCTGAAGCAGTCTGGATGCTCAGAGTAGAAGAATTTGGACCTCTTATCGTAGGGATTGATGCAAAAGGAAAAGATATTTTTGCAGAAGTAAGGGAAAAAGCTGAGAAAGTTTTTGAAAAGCTGAAGGGATAAAATCAACATTTTTTGACAGCAGCGTTTTTCTGCTGCCACCCATTACTTCTCTACTGCTTCCACACTTTTTTTGCAGCAGAGAAGCTCAACTTGCGACACGGTTGTATCTTTTGGATTTTCATTTTTCTTGTTTGAAGTCCGCCGGATTTGCAAGCTCAGAGATAAAGGGTTTTGAGAGAGCCTTGAAATGCTCGAAAAGATCCATACCCCACTTCACAGCCTCTTCCCCGAAAATTACCATACTGTTACTCTCACATTGGGAGTTTCCGGAAGAAAAGCAGGTAAGAACCATTGTATCGGTTACAGCAACTGTCGGGGGAACAATATTATTTTCAAGCACATATACTTCAGAGTTTTCAAGGAGAAGAAGGGTATCGAGCTCTTTTCTAAAATCCCCCATAAATGTTTCAAAGACAGGTTGAGTTAGTAAAACTGAAACCTTCAACCCTTTTTTTGCATTCTCTGCACAGATGCCGGGATAACTAAAGTTAGGGGATGAGATAATAAGGAGAAATTTTTTTGAAGTATGAAAAGCTTCTGTCATCTCCTTATACACAGAAGAGGTATCATCTCCGTGATATCGTCCTGGCATATATGTCACAAATTCTTCCATCCGCTTAAATAAGCCTGCCGGAATTCTCCCTGGTTTAACGCCTGACCAGTAATCGTAATTGTCTTCAAGCAGTCTGAAAGCCTTCACAAGAGATTCCATTTTTTGGACAATGATTCTCCCGAGAAGGGAAAGGTCATATACTCTGTTCTCCTGAACCACAAGTCCATTTTCTTTTAGCCTTTTAATCTGGGGAAGGATGGCAACGGAGTTCGTGTCGAGTTCAATATTGATCTCTTCGATGGTCCTGGGCTTCTCTTTGAGAAGAAGAAGCAGATCTGTCCTCTTTTCAGAGGAAAGGAGAGTTGTGATCAGGGAAGATCTCATCACCTCTAAGTGTAAAAAGGAGAGATATAATTATTTTCATTCTTAATTTATAAAAATACTTTCAGTGAAAGTATTTCATTTTGAAATTCTACCATGTTTTTATGGAGTTTATCCCTCTCTGTCTTTTTGTTGTGGAGATACCAGAAATTCCGGAGGTAGGGAAAATGTGGCAAATATACCGAGTATTGAAATAAGTATCATCCCCCAGAGAGATCTTTTTATTCCGTCGATTCGGGCAATTTCATTGATCCTCAGGATTTCCTGTGAAATATCGGGAGGGGTATTCTTAAGGATGTTCTCCATTTGTTCATTGCTCAAAAAGCGCACATTTTCCTCTACTGCCGCTGTTAAATTGTCCTTAATAGAATCGGGAAGAATTTTACTTTCATCTATAAGAGCAATATCTCCTGATGCAAGTCCTGCAAGTAGAATAGCACCCATGAGGGCAGTTCCAAGGGACGAACCGAGATTTTGAGAAGTGTTCATAAGGGCCGCTGTCTCACTTGTTCTCTCGGAAGATACCTGTGATAGAACAAGATTCATAATCTGGGACGCTATAAGTCCTCCACCTACGCCTATTATGGCAAAACCGAGCATAAGTGCCCTTTGACCTCCAAACCTATTGTTTCGGAAAGCAGGAGAAGCCCTGCTGTGAGTATAAGTAGTCCGGCTTGAATGATGCGTTTTGGAGGTATGAAGGATGAAAGCCTGGATGCTGTCAGTGAGGCTATTAAAAGCGGTATGGAAAGGGGAAGGTAGACAAAGCCTGTCTGCATCGCGTTAAGGCCCAGGGCAATCTGAAGGAAAAGGGCCATGCTGAAAAGAAAGCCAGCAAAAAGGGTATTCTGTACCATCTGGACAAAGAGGCCTGATCTTATCCTGCTGTCCCTGAGCACATCAAGCCTTACAAGCGACGTACCCCCATGGGCACTAACATAGTGTTCCCAAAGAGCAAAAATCAGAAGTATAACGACTCCACCAGCGATAAACAGAGGAGTAGGGGAAAGGCCAAAAGGGGAAATTTCAATCCCTCCTATGAAAAAAGATCGGCGGGCTTCCCAACATCCGTAAGTCCCTGCCAGCAAAATTCCAAAAACGAAAAGTCCTATTCCAAGAACTGAGAGGATAGAACCAACTATATCCAGAAGAGGCCGTTCTCCGGGTTCAAGGGGTGCATCAAGAATATACTGGCTGAACCAGAGAATAAGGAGTACTATTACCACTTCTCCGGCAAAGGCTAGCCTCCAGGTGTATGCAGTTGTCAGCCAGCCTCCTATGATCGGACCGAGGGCGATTGCACTTGCCGCAATTCCCCCCAGGATACCATAGGCAAAGGCTCTATCATTTCCACTATAGTTTGAAGTAACAAGCGTCTGAATTGAGGGCATAACAAGCGTTGCCCCAATCCCTTCAAGGATTGACCAGCCAAGGAACAGGACAACCATACTGGGGCTAACTGCAGTCAGAAAGAACCCACACCATATATAATCAGTCCAATCCTGCATGCCTTTTTTCTGCCAATGATATCCCCTATTTTCCCTCCGGTGATCATCAATGACGCCATCACCAGGGCATAGAGGGTAATGGCCTCCTGGACAGTGGTAACATCCGTTTTGAAGTCCTTTATAAGTGTCGAATCAACTTGCAGACCTGCTATCTTTACTAACCGGCTCAACTATCCTATCGTGTTAGAAAGGACTTCAACAAAAGGAAGAAAGGGAAAATTGAATCCTTTTTTGAACGGTTGGAACAATCATCTACTTACTGCCAGTAGAATATGTTTAATCAGTTCCAAATGCCCCCCTCACCCCCGGCAGCAGGATATAGATGAGGATAAGGGCGTTCATAATAACTGATAAATTAACGTCATACCATGAACCTCCGGTAACCAGCAAGACAAAATCCACACACATATTGAATATAGTAATAACAGCTAGAAACATCCAGGCCTGCGGATCTACCTGCCAGAGCATCTGAGCCAGCCAGATCCATATGTAGGCAAGCAGGCCGTACAATAGTGCATGCCAGAGGTTGAAAACACGGACGTTGACCGGCCCCAGAAAAGGTAAAAATCCAAGAAACCGAAGCATTACAATAGCGTTTAAAAACGCCAGAACTACAGCTACAAGGGCCAGAATAGTAACACCGATAGGTCTTTTCATGCTCAAATCTCCTTTTTTATCTTGTAAGATCCTGTATCAGGTCCGTATTTTTAGTCCTCCTAAGACTGCCCCAATTCCTCCGACAATAAGGAAAAAACCGAATATCCAAGGTAAAAACAGAGCTCCTACCAGAGAGTTGGTGAGCAGGAGCAGGCCCAGGATTATTGTAAGGACCCCAAGGATTCCAATTCCCCATCCTCCTCCTTTAAGTGCCAGGGCAATCTTCACGACACCATTGATAATAGCCCATATCCCTATGAAAACAACAAGGAATGTAAGAATTATGAAAGGGCTGTAGATTGGGTACATCAGTATAAGGACTCCTGCAATAATGCTCAGGACACCTGAAAGCAGTTTCCATAACCTGTTTCCCGAGAATATCAGTGCCCCTATGACAGAAAGAATTCCTTCTGCTAGCCAGAAAATACCCAGGATCTGTAAGAGAAATATGGTGGTTACTGCAGGTCTGTATAACAGGAATAAGCCTACAAGAATGGCAATAATCCCTTCCAGAATAACCACCCACCAGGGTACCTGCATTATTTCGTACCCCATATTATCAGAATCAATTGGCTGTTCCATAACATCAACTGGTTGTTCCATACTATTCCATCTCCCCAATTCTTTTACTATCATGATACAATTATAAGCACAGCTAAAGAGACATCATTCATTCCTGAACATGTGATTTCCCTTTTCCATATAATTTTAGGCACACACAGGACAAGCCAGAGTCAAATAGGAGATCGCCTTCCCCCACAAAGAAGGGCACTTTCTTCTGTCCGAGGCAATTCATTGATGAAATTCACTAATCTGTACAGCTTACCCTTAATTAACTCCGTAAATAACCTTTTTTTAAGGGGTGCCAACCAGGTCCATCTTTTCCATCATTAAAAGCATCTTCTTGACGCAGGCTATAATAAAAATCACTGCATAAGTATGGAGATAGGATTTTGTTAAGGCTTCAATTTCAAATTTCTCCTCCACATTCGACCTGAGGCGAAGCAGTGGTATTTCTAATTATATACAAATCATTATATATAAATTAGATTATTATTAATTCTCAAAAGAGTTCTTTTATTCGGGAATAAGGACTCTATATCCATACACAAAGAAACAGATAAAAGAGAAAACATGTAAACAAGGAAACAGGCAAACAAGGAAACAGATAAACAAGGAAACAGGCAAACAAGGAAACAGGCAAACAAGGAAACAGGCAAACAAGGAAACAGATAAACAAGGAAACAGGCAAACAAGGAAACAGGTAAATAAGGAAACTGTTAAAATAGAATCCCAGAGGAGCAGTGATGAATCCAATAAAAAACCGGGATATTCCCCTTTATATCTACCATGCCGGGCAGTGTGACCCGAAAAAGTGCACAGGAAGTAAAATGGCTCGCTTTGAGCTTGCCCATCTATACGATAGGGTCTCACGGCTGCCTCGCTCAGCGATTCTGCTTGATCCTATGGCGGAAAAAGCTCTCTCTCCTGCCGATGACTTCGGGCGAGGAATTATCGTACTCGACTGTTCCTGGGAAGAAGTGGAAAGGATTTTTCCTGAACTTGGAAAACTGAACCTTGAACACAGAGCTCTTCCCTATTTGCTTGCAGGCAATCCTGTGAATTTCGGAAGGCCTTTCAAACTCAATTCTGCAGAGGCCTTTGCAGCTGCTCTCTACATTTTCGGGTACAAAGAACAGGCTGAAAAAGTCATGTCCAAGTTTAACTGGGGACACAGTTTTCTCGAGCTGAATAAGGAACCGCTTGAGGAGTATTCAACCGCGAAAAACAGCACTGAAATTGTAGAAATCCAGAGCCATTACATATAAGATATCTGAATCTTTTTCAACCCTTATCTCCTGAAACACGAAAGCTCTGATGGCAAAGATTTGAAATAAAGGAAGGATGTTTGAAAGAGCAGGATGTTTGCATGGTGAAAACATTTGTCAAGAAACAGATAGGGGTTATCGGAGCAGGAGCTTTCGGCAGCGAAATTAGGGTCCCTGGAGAAACGGTAGGAAGAGAAGTAGATAAAAGAGAGGCTATTCTTCTCTGTTGAGGTCTGGGGGCATCATGGAAGCTGCAGCATACGGGGCAAAACAGGAAGGAGGAATAACCCTCGGAATTTTGCCCAGAATACTTAGAGAAGAAGCAAATCCCCGGACGGATATTAAAGTCCTCAGCGGTATGAAACACGCCAGAAACACTCTTATAGCCCAGTCCTCGGATGCTTTAATTGCAGTTAATGAGGAATACGGCACTCTTTCGGAAATAGCTCTCGGCCTGAAGATGGGAAAACCTGTGTTCACGCTCGAGTCAAAATGGGAAATCGAAGGCTCTTACAAAGCAAAAAACCCTAAAGAAGCTGTAGAACTCGCTTTCAGGTTGATTGAAGATAGTGGAAAAAATCGAAAAAACCGAAAAGATCCTGAGCAAAAACACTGGGAAAGAGAGTAAAACAGGGTGGAAGATAGATATTTTAATCTAATTTTAGTTACGGATGGCAGTATATTTAGAAATTTGATCCAAAAATTTATATCGCAAAAAGAAACTTCAAGAAATAAGAGCCAGGCTTAGGCTTAAACTGGCAGGAATGCGGGGTACGTCAGTATTCCTCCATAAAATATGGGAAAAATTTATCGGAGTTCTAAATGCACCTTATTGTAACGGAAAAAAATATAGCAGCAAGGAGGATAGCTGCGATTCTGGCTCCAAAAAATCCAAAAAAGGACAGAGTCAGCGGAGTGGACGTATACCGGTATGAGCTCGGATCCGGGGAGAATAAGCAGGAGACTGCAGTTGTTGGACTATCAGGACATATCGTAGGGATCGATTTTCCCAAAGAATACAATAACTGGCAGAAAGTCGACTCTGAAGCCCTTATCGACGCCGAGATAATAACAACTCCTATCAACCGGAAGATCATAAATGCCCTTAAAACCCTTGGAAAAGAGGCAAGCAGAGTCACGATTGGCACTGACTATGACCGGGAAGGGGAACTTATAGGAGTCGAAGCTCTTAATATAATAAAACAGGTAAATCCCGACGCTCCTTTTGACCGGGTCCGCTACAGTGCGATAACCCCAAAAGCCATAGAAGTTGCTTTTTCAAATCCTACAAATGTCGATTTTAACCTGGCAGATGCCGGGCATTCCAGACAGGTAATTGACCTTGTATGGGGTGCAGCCCTTACACGTTACATTTCCCTCTCAGCAGGCAGGCTTGGGAAAATGTTTCTTTCAGTGGGGAGAGTCCAGTCTCCGACTCTTTCTCTTATAGTTGATCGGGAAAAGGAAAGGAATCTTTTTGTCCCCACACCTTACTGGGAAATTCATTCCGAACTTGAAACCTCGGAGAAGGAAACTTTCTCAGCCCAGCATTCAACCCGCCGTTTCCTGGACAAAGAAGAAGCAGCAAAAGTGTTCAAAAAGCTGGGAAAACAGGCCGAATTAAAAGAAATAGAAAAGGGGACAAAAACCGACCAGCCTCCTATTCCCTTTAGTACTACAGGCTTTATCAGCGCAGCAAACGCAATAGGACTCAGTCCTTCAAACGCCATGCGAATAGCTGAATCTCTTTATACCAACGGTTACATTTCATACCCCAGGACAGACAATACGGTTTATCCAGATACTCTGGACCTGAGGGCACAGATTGAGATTTTCAAAGAGGGGCCTTTTAAAGAGTACGCAAATGCCCTGCTTGAGAAAACAGAACTTGTTCCCACTCGCGGTAAAAAGGAAACCACTGACCACCCTCCTATTTTTCCTGCCTCTCTTGCAAAAAAAGCCGACTTAAAAGAGGAAGAATGGAAGGTCTACGAGCTTGTAGTCAGGCGCTTTTTTGCAACCTTTGCCGGACCAAGCGAATGGGAAACCATGCGTTTGAGACTTGACATAGATGGGGAAGAATTCAGGGCAAACGGAGCAAGGCTGGTTGAGCCAGGCTGGAGATGGTACTATCCCTACAATGCCCCTGAAGACAGGCTTTTTCCAGAACTCAGGGAAGGAGATTCCCTGAAAGTGATAAAGAAAGAGATGCTGGATAAGGAAACCCAGCCTCCAGGCCGCTACGGGCAGGGAAGGCTTATCAATATCATGGAAGAGCTGGGGCTCGGAACAAAGGCAACCAGGCATGAAATCATCAGCAAGCTTTATTCCAGGGCTTATATCCACGGAAATCCTGTTCAGCCCACAAATACTTCTTTTGCAGTAATGGACACTCTTGAGAAATATTCTCCGACAATTACAAAACCGGACATGACGAAGCTGCTTGAAGAAAATATGGATCTGATCGCAGAGGGCAAGATCAAAGAGCTTGCTGTCCTGGAAGAGTCTCGAGAGATGCTAAAGCAGGTCTTCTCGGAACTCGAGAAAAACCGGGATAAGATTATAGAATCCCTTCAGGCAGGCCTCAGGGAAGACAAGATAATAGGTAACTGCTCCTTATGCGGAAACGAACTTATGATCCGGCGTTCAAAGAGGGGAAGCCGTTTCATAGGCTGCAACAACTACCCTAACTGTACCTTTTCTCTGCCTCTTCCAAAGAGCGGGCAGATTGTAGTTACCGATAAGTTATGTGAAGCGCATGGACTGCACCATATCCGCATAATAAATACAGGAAAAAGAGCATGGGATCTGGGCTGTCCGCAGTGCAATTTTATTGAATGGCAGAAAACTCAGCAGGCAGAACAGGCTCAGCAGCCGAAAAAGGAAAGGCCAAAGTCCATCAAAGACATCGAAGGTGTGGGAAAAGCCACTGTAGGAAAGCTCGAAGAAGCAGGAATAAAAACCGTAGAAGCTCTGATGGAAGCTGACGCTGTTGAACTTGCGAAAATCATAAAAGTGAGCGTAAAGAAGATTAAAAACTGGCAAATTTCTTGCGGGAATACAGTTGAAAATTGCTGAGAGTTGTTAGGAATTGTCAACAATTGTCAATAATTGTTACCACTTGTTAATAATTGTTACTACTTGTTAATAATTGTTAATACTTGTTAATAATTGCCAAGAGTTATTACAAAGAAGTTTCAAAGCTGAAAAGGTTTCTGCTGTCGAGATACCCACAGAAATATTTAATATATTTAACAAGCTTAATAAATATAAGAATATTTATTAAGGGGTTTTTATTCTGGAGCTTAGCTTTAAAGGCGGATGCAGGGAAGTTGGACGTTCGGGTTTGCTTGTTAATGGGGAAATTCTGCTTGATTACGGCATAAAAGTAGGCGATCCTTCAGAATATCCTCAAAACGGCATGGAACCAAAAGCAGTGCTTGTTTCTCATGGGCACCTTGATCACTGCGGGGCTGTCCCTAATCTGATGTACCAGAACCCGGAAGTCTTCATGACCCCGCCAACCGCAGAGTTCACCTCCCTGCTAGGGAGAGATACTCTCAAAATCGCAGAAAACACACTATCGGGTGTAGCCCCATTTGACTCTGAAGACCTCCAGCAACTTTCCCGCAGAACCCAAAAAATAGATTATGGGGAGACCTTCAAAACTCATGGCTACAGGGCTTGCTTCTACAATGCAGGCCATATTCCCGGGGCTTCGGGAATTCACCTTGAATCTGAATCCGGAGAAAGTCTATTTTATACAGGAGACTTCAACCTGGAGGAAACGAGGCTTGTACCTGGTGCAGATAAATTTCCTGAGGCAGATACGCTTGTGCTCGAGAGCACATATTTCGGGGAAGACCATATCCCGCGAAAAGAAACTGAGGAAAGGTTTATCGAATCCATTATAGACACTCTGGAAATTGGAGGCACTGCCATTATTCCCGCCTTTGCGATAGGCAGAACCCAGGAGATCCTTATGCTGCTTGATGCCCACGGGATAAGGGCTTATGTGGACGGCATGGGCAGGGATGTGTACAAAATCCTCAAAAAATATCCTGAATATCTGAGAAATCCGGATCTTCTGGACAGGGCTTTCGGACGTGCGATTTCCGTAAAAGACAGGCAGAGGGATTCGATCCTCAAAGAGCCGTCAGTCATTGTCACTACAGCCGGAATGCTTAACGGGGGACCTGTACTTCATTATCTGAGCCGGCTTTACAAAGATCCGAAATCAAAAATTTTGCTCACAGGCTACCAGGTCGAAGGCACAAATGGTCGGCTGGCCTTAAAACATGGAGTTATTGAAACCGATGGGGCTGTCCTTGCCCTCAAGCCCAGAATCGAGCAGTACGACTTTTCAGCACACAGTGGAGACAGTGAACTTAAAAAGCTTGTAAAAGATTTCTGCAGGAAAGGTACTGAAAGAGTCTTTGTAATGCATGGGGACAAAACAGAAGTTTTTGCTCAGTGGATTTCGGAGGAAATCGGTGTAGAAGCTTATGCACCCGCAAACGGGGAATCCTTTAGCTTTTAAAATAAAGTAAAGGAAAACAGAGGAGAAAAGTTCTCGCAAAGCCTGCGAAATGCTTAACCTCTGCAAGTTCCAATTACCAGGTATGATCCTTAATCCTGAATCCGAAGTCCTCGAGACACTTGCAAAGAGCATCCTTCTGGCTGCAAGGACTGCCCCGAAAGCCAAAGGAGTAGACGACATCGTAACTGCCCTTGTTGAAAAAGAAGATGTTGAAATCCTTGCCTCAACAATGGAAAAGCTTGCAGACGAAAAAGGGGCAGGCTTTATTTTTCTGAAAAGGGATGCGGCAAACCTCAGAAATGCCGGAGCTGCTGTCCTTATAGGGGTCAAATCCAGTGGGGCTGCAGGCCTGAACTGCGGAGCATGCGGGTTTAAAACCTGTGCAGAAATGCTGGACCAGCAGAAGGTAGAAGTAGAATTTCAAGGTCCAAACTGCATGCTCAAGTATGCAGACCTGGGGATCGCTGTAGGTGCGGCAGCTGCAAAAGCCAAGGACTTCTGCATCGATAACAGGGTCATGTACACAGTTGGCGCAGCCGCAAGGGTTTCAGGCTTGCTGGATGTGGATGTTGCTTTTGGAATTCCGCTTAGCGTAACCGGAAAAAATATCTTTTTTGACAGGAAATAAAGGTTCTATAGATGGAGAAATATATTTTACAAAGTAGGAAAGTTTTTCCGGTCTGAAAGCTAATAAGGGTGGTCGTAAATTCAATAAACGAAGAGAAAATAAAGGCGTAGACAGCAAAATGGAGGAATAAGAATTGCCATGTGTTGATATCAAAATCATTGAAGGGGAACTCTCCAAAGACGAGACAAAGAAGCTTATTGCGGATATTACTGATGTTTTCGTCTCTTTTTTGGGAGAGAACATGCGTAACAATATATGGGTTATAGTTCAGGAAATAAAGGACGGAAACTTCGGGGCAGGCGGACAGGTTGTTGAATTAAAGGACATAAGGGCTCTTCAAGCCTGTTCTACTGAAAAATAAGAGGAGTTTTGAAGCTTAAAAAGCTTAAAAGGAGATTTAAACCAGCCCTCTTCTCCTTTCACTTCTGTATTCTTCAAAGAGGCTCTGCAATTCATCTTCCTTGGCTTTGTGGCGCTGTGCTTCAGCTTCCTTTTCCCAGGCATCAATTGCAGCTTTAAGGCTTTCTGGCTCAGCCATTGCAAAGTCTTCAGCCCTTTCTAGCGGGATTCCCTTTAAAACCGGCACATCTCCCTTGAAGAAGGTTTCCTCTGCAGCATGCGAAATGTCTTCCGGAATAAGTACTGCCCGAACTCTGGCTTCTACAAGGATCTGGGCTGTTGCAGCCCCTCCTCCGCTTGGGTTTTCCAGGAAAACTACATCCCCTTCCTTGAGCCCGTATTTTTCTTCTGTTTCAGCAATGGATTCCTTTGTAAAAGCTGCAATAACCTTTACAGGGGTGCCTTCTCCGCGGATTTCCATTTTCCGGATTTTGCGCAGCTTATTACTTCTGCGCCTGAGCTCCTTTACAGTTTTGTTTTTGTGGGTAAGCTCTTTTTTCAGGTTCTCTATGGTGCTGTCCCTGATCTGGATCTCTTTTGATTTCCGGACTTCACTGTAAGCTTCTTTTTTAAAGCCGCTTAATCTTGACTCTATCTTTGAAATTTTCCTGTCTTTTGCAACAAGTTCTTTTTTTAATTCCTCAAGGTACTCCTGCAAGTTATGGATCTGTTCTCCCTGCCTCTGGATGGTTTCCCTCATTTTCAGGAGGGATTCATCAACAGGTCTCTCCTCTGTTTTTTCAGAACTCTCTCTTTTTCTCGGCTTTTCAGGCTTTGATGCCATAACTTTTTCGATTGCAGCTTCTATCGAATCTCCCCGGATTACATGGAGCTTTATTAGCTCAAGGTCTGCATTTTCTGGAGCTTTCTTTTCAATCCGTACAAAGATATTTTTGTAACTCCTGTATGTGAGAAGAGCCGCAGTCAATGCATCTCTTTCATGGTCGTTGGAGTAGCCAAAAGTCTTTCCAAGTGAAATTTTTTCCTCGGCAGAGACCTCAATTCCGGGGCTTGCAGGGACTGCATTGAAACTTCGTCTTATTTTTTCAACCGAACCGGGCATTGGGGTAACGTCGCTGGCTATAACTGCAGGTTTTCCGTATTCTGCAATAAGCTTGACCACTTCATCAGGCGATATTCCTCTGAAGCTTTTCAAATAGAGAAGGTCTCCATCAAGAGAAAGAATGGCTATTCCCACGGTTGTTCCGGGATCGATTCCCACGATTGTGAATTTACGTCTTGGATTCTTCTGTTTTAGGGGAACATATCGGATTTTGTCGCGTTCTACGCTTCTTACACTTACCTGAGCATCGTTACTTGCCATCGGGTGTATTGGTATCTCTCCGCGTTTTGCATAGACAGTAAATTCAGACCTGACATATCCTCCAAACCCTTTTACATTTGCGGCTTCGAATTTGATGCCTTTTTCCCTCGAGAGGTCTTTAAGGATACTTTCAATTTCTCTGCTCCTTTGCAGAACAGCCCCATGTACCTTCCTGCAATACCGATTCTGACTCCAGCCTCCCCTGCCCAGGGAACGGGCTCTGCTGACCTTTATCTTTGTAATATCTTCAAAGAGAGAAACCTCATGTCCAACTCCCATGTCTGCCAGGCGGGCACATGCTTCGGCTTCATCATTAGGATTTGCAGGATCAAAAGAAAACCCGTGCTTCCGCGCAATGCGAACAAGCGGTTCCGGGTGCAGCCCGCCTGTGACCTGAACAAGTTTAACGCCGTCAGGCAGGCGTTCCATAAGGACAAGAAGTTCTTTTCTGTCCGCAGCAAGCTCAAAAATGTTGTCAACAGCTATTATCTCAGGCATGTCTCTCTGGATCATGTTGAAGATCTTCTGGCGGCGGAGCATGCTTTGATGGGAAATTTCCCCATTATTGAGGATAGCAAGAGCATACCTGGGAAGTTCCCTTGCCCGAGGAGATCCACTAGAGATATCGATTCCATAGATAGGCCTTTTTTGCATGAACACCTATATATTATTTTTTGTAGAATATATATTTAACTGATTTCTACTTTTATTTAATAGATTTAATGTAATCTATAAGGCTCCGCCTCTTTTGTTCCAATTAACTTTCAATTTTTAAAATTTTACCTGCTTAACAATACAGGTGAATAGAATTTTAAGAGCATTTAACTGAGCAAAAATACTTATATATATAACTAAATAAATAAATCGTAGATGAGCGGTCACAATGGAACTTATAATGGCACAACGAAACCTGTAAATAATGAGTCCCTTGAAAGTATTTCAAGTACATTAGATTGTGAAAAACGTCTACATGAACTTCAGATAATTAACAACTTTTTAATCGAAACTTCTCAAGTAGAAGACATTGACAGGATATGCAGGTTAATTGGAGAGGCAGTTCATGAATTAAATAAAGATTGTTACGTTATCGCATCGCTTTATGACAGCAATATAAATGCTATCAGGATAAGGGCAGCAATAGGAATAGAAGACTTAACCGAAAAAATACCCGGCATTTCTGGCTGGAAGCCTGAAGATATCTCTTTCACCCCCCAGGAGCCAGATTTAAACAGGTATCTATTAACAAGCGGCAAACTTGAATATTTCAAAGGTGGCCTTTATGCTTTGCTGGCGAAAAAAGTGCCCTGTGAGATCTGTAAAAAGATAGAAACAAATCTGAACATCGGCTCCATCCTGGTTACTGGTCTTTCAAAAGAAGAAAATGTTTTTGGCAGTATTTCTATTCTGGTGCCTGAAGGAAAAAAATTTCAAAACGTTTCTGCTGTAGAGATTCTCACTGCCCATGCTTCTAATAGAATACAGGCCATCAGGACAAAAAAAGCACTTTTTGAAGCTGAAAAAAGACTCGAGCTCCTTCTCAAAAAGGCTCCTCTGAGCTATCAGTCTCTGGAAGAAAATGGATATTTCATTGATGTCAATGATCTCTGGCTTGAAACTCTCGGTTATTCCTGGGAAGAAGTTTCTGGGAAACGTTTTGGTGACTTCCTTACCCCGGAGTGCGCTGAAGCATTTAAAAATGATTTATTCAAATTCAAATTCAAGTTGCTGGATGAGATACAGAGCATTGAATATGAAGCTATAAGAAAAGACGGAAAAAAAATAAATATTGTTGTTGATGGAAAGATAGAATATGATGGGAAAGGGAATTTCAAGCAGGCACATTGTTTTTTCAAGGAGATCACGGCCCATAAAGAAGCCGAGAGAAAGGCTCTCGAAAATGAAAAACTTTTGCGTTCAATGATGGATGCAATTACGGAATCTGCAATTCTCGTAAAGTCGGATGGCATAGTCACTTATATCAATGAAACCGCAGCTAAGCGGTTAAAGACAACACAAGAAGAATGTATAGGTCGTAGAATAGAGAGCTCAACTTCTGAAGAAGTTATGATCAATAGAAAAAAAATGTTTGCTGCTGTTTTAGCTGAAGGAAAATCGTTGAAATTCGAAGATATACGGGATGGAATTAATTTTCTCAATAACCTGTATCCTGTTTATGATTCTACTAACAAGTTATCTCATTTTGCTATCTTTTCCATAGATATCACTGAATACAAAAAATCCGTGAAAGAAGTGAAATGGGAACTTGCTGTCAGCAAGACGCTGGCAGAACTGGCAGACTCTCTTATAGATCCGAATAACTCCATTAAGACAATTGCAAATCTCGTCCTTTCAGCCTCTCAGGAGCTAACAGGAAGCGAATATGGCTATGCCTCTTCTGTTGACCCCGAAACCGGCGACAACGTATGCCATACTCTGACCGGAATGATGGAAAACTGCAGCATTAATGAAAGTGCTAAAAGAATCACTTTTTCAAAAGGATTCGATGGCATGTACCCTAAATTATTCGGCCATGCTTTAAACACAAAAAAAGGTTTTTATACAAATTTTCCGAAGACGCATCCAAGCTCAGGAGGAGTTCCGAAAGGGCACATAAGTATGGACAATTTTTTAAGTGTTCCTGCAATTGTGGGGGAGGAACTTATGGGCCAGATATCCCTTGCAAATTCAAAACAGGGATATTCTGATTGTGAACTTGAAGCAATCAGAAAGGTTGCCGCAATTTATGCACTGGCGATTCAGCAAAAAAGAGCTTTGATGGAGATTCGATATAGAGACAATATTCTGAAAGCAATTTTTGAGTCAGCTGTTGATGGTATTTTTGTCGTTGACAATAAACAGAAAATCCTTTTTTTAAATTCAAAGCTGGTCAAAATGTTGAGGATGCCGGATTCTCTGGCAGACACGCAAAATTATGAGAAGCTTCTTGCTTTTGTTTTGGATCAGGTAAAAAGCCCCGAAGAGTATTTATTGAAAGGCAAGGCCCTTTTTCGGTCAAAAGAAATAGATGTGTCTTATATAGATTTCAAAGATGGACGAGTATTTGAAAGGTTTTCAACTCCGCTTATAAGCAATGGAATTCTTAAAGGGAGGGTATTGAGTTTCAGGGACGTTACTGAAAAAATGGAGGCTGAAAAAGCCCTTATTAATGCGAAAATCCATGCTGAGGAAGCTAACCGAACCAAAAGTGAATTCCTTGCAACAATGAGCCACGAATTGAGAACACCTCTCAATTCAGTAATAGGTTATTCGGATACACTACGTTCCAAGATATTTGGGCCTCTCAATGAGAGGCAATTAAAGTATCTCACCAATATTTCCATAAGTGGAAACCATCTTCTCAATCTTATCAACGATATTCTCGATATTTCCAGAATCGAGTCTGGAGATATTTCTCTATTTATTGAAACTGTTTATATTGAGGCTATTTTTGAGGATGTAAAGAATATCGCAATTCCTTTAGCTACTTCCAAAAATATATCTCTTGAATTCTCAGCCAAACCTTCTGATATGAGCATAAACGTAGATAAAATAAAGTTAAAGCAAGTTCTCCATAATCTTGTGAATAATGCCCTGAAATTTACCCCTGAGAATGGGCACGTAAAAGTTGAGGCTAGAAAATCGAGAAGCTTAACTGAGATTTCTGTCAGGGACGACGGAATTGGAATTCCAGAAGATAAACTGGAGATAATTTTTGAACCATTTAAACAGATTGACTCTTCACTTTCCAGAAAGTACAGCGGGACAGGCCTGGGCCTGATGATAGTCAAAAAATTTGTTGAAATGCATGGAGGAGAAATCAGAGTTAAAAGTGAATTAACTAAAGGAAGTACCTTCACAATTCTACTGCCTGTAAAGAGAAATAGTTAATTTGAGAGGAGAAGAATAATTGCTCCACCCCATTCAGAATGTCAAATGAATCGAGAAAATACCCGAAGAATTATTCTGAAAAGAGTGGTTATATGCCATATTTATTCTTCTTCTGAAGGTAATTCGTCGCTTTTATCTGTTGCTATTTTTACCTCTTTTAGAGCCTCTTTCAGATCTCTTTTAATTCCATATTTCCGGTAGAAATGGGTCAGTATATTTGAAACGTCCCTTTCGAGAATTTCGTCTGCTTGAGGATGTTCTGGAGTAATATACTGCGGCCAATCAATGAGCTGGACACCTTCTTCGGAGGCAAATATGTTGTACTCACTTAAATCTGCATGGATGATTCCCATTGAATAGGTTATTTTTACCTGCTTTAGAATTTCGTCGAGATACCATTCAGGGTCAATAAGTTTTGTTTTCGAGAGGATGCTGCCTTTTGCAAGCTCCATAACTATCGCATGCCGATTATGGTCAAACGGTTTCGGAATTGAGACTTTTGGGTACAATGTGGTCATTATCTCGTACTCTCGCTGGGCAGCAAGCCGGGCAGCATAGATCCATGAAAAGTGCTCTCTTTCCCCAATGTGCTCTCGTACTCTCTTTATTTGCTTGAAACTGGTCCTGCCTTCTCTGTGAAATTTAATTATGACCGGGACAGGTCCCCCAATTGCAAGTTCAGGCTGCCGGATTGCCTCAAAAATAACTGACTCTTTTCCGACTCCCACTTCATCTCCTATTGCACTGATGCTTTTTCTCTTGACAAAGGTATTGAGGGCGAGGGCATCATATCCCTCGAAGTAAATCTGGTAACCTTCGTAAGGCTGAGTGGTTCTGACCACAAGCTTATCCAGAACAAGCTTCTTTAGCCTGTATTCCAGCTTCTCAAAGGGCAATTTTGTGTACTTATTCAGTTCATCTATAGGCACCCATTCAAAATGCCTCATCCCCATCTCGATTCCAGTCAGGATCCTGAAATCCTTTGAGTTAAGCTCCTTAAAAACCCTTAGCACTTCGTTGATCATCTTGCTATTACATATAACCCTCGATATTTAAATAATAGCTCTCAGGATACGGATCTTATTATCAGGATATGAATCTTATTACGATCTTTCTTGAATCCTGCTGCAAAACGTAGTTTCATTTATTACATGAGAATCAGGAAAAAGATAAAAAGTCCAGAAAATAGGGCCAGACTTAGTTATTATTTGTCTAATGATTTACATGGGCATAAACAAAAGTTATTTATAGTATCTTACGGTAATAAGATACCGGTTGCTTACGAGTAAACTTCAAAGCCTCATTTCACACACACACGAGAATCGAAACGATTACTCTAGAAGGATAGGTTTCATCCCTTCTTCCTGTCCGTTTCTAACCGTTCACTCGTGAGCAACTACCCTCTTATTATTCGGTTTTACAGATCATAAACTTCCATTCATTTTTTTCCACCCCATCGCTTCTTTGATGCTTTCTACTTAACATCTTCATTTTTATTTTGCCGGGATTCATTTTTTCCGGGTATTCTTCTGTTTTCCTTAATCTATCTATCATGCCTGATTCATTGAAGTCCGGGATAAATATTTTAAAAACAAAGGACAATATTTGCAGAATAGAACAATACCGTGAGACAGAGGGGGACTATATGCAGGAGGTAAAGAATATTCCATCAATTGCAGAGCAGGAGAAGATTATCACATTCATGTGCATCTGCCCTGAATGCTCTTCCTGGGTAGAATGTGAAGAAAAAGGAGGATTTTGCTTCGAAACAATAGGAAAAAGCAAATGTATAAGCGAAGAAAGCGAATGCATATGCAGGGGCTGTCCTGTATACAGCAGGCTGGGATTTGAATATGCTTATTACTGCACAAGAGGCTCATCAAAAGAACAGGAAGGTAAACTTACAGGAAAAAAAACTTAGCCGGGCTCAAAAGCCCGGAGTTCAGTTGTGTCATATTTTCTTCTTAGAATACAAGTCCGAGGTCTTCAAGCTTCTTTCTTGCTCCGTCGTAGACCTGCATGTATTCATCAGTTGGAGTTACCGTCTTTACGTCATAGCACTCCTGGAAGGTCTTTCCTGCTGGTGCACTTGCGTAATTCTTCTCGTAGAGGGCTACAAGCTTGTCAAGGATTACGTTAATCTCTGTGATATCCACACCTGCAGTTGCCCTTGCTACTTCTCCCATCATTCTGGCTTCCATACCCGTGGTCTTGTCGGTCACGACACCCTTTGCGGATGCGACACCTGAGAGTATTTCTCTTCCTGATGCAGTGTCAGTAATGGACTGGGCTGAAGCCTCAAGGAGGCACATCTCAGTGCACGGGCCTGCACATGGGTAGTACTGGTTTCCTGACAGAATGTCTGTGAACTCTGAAATTGTTGCACATGCCCAGCCTGCAATCGTGAGGGTTTCCCTGGTGTTGGTTGAACCCCAGCGGATGTGGACAGGACCATCAAGGTGCCAGCTTGCGCTGCTCATGACAACGGAGTTGATGTGGGTTGCAATGTCAACAATTGTTGTTTCTTCAATCCCACCAGCATATCCTCCGAAGATCGGCATCTGCTCATCCATAATGATATCGCTGTTTCCTTTGTAGTGGGCGATAACTGCGATTGCATCGAGGTCAATCTTAAGTTCATTTAGCTGAGAAACTTCGTGGCTGTCCGAGCTTATCTGGCCGCCAACGCAGTCAGATGATATATTTCCCTGAGCAGACAGGGAAGTCTCTGGGCCCTATATGCCCATTCCCGGACGGCCTGCCATTGCACATGCCTGCTTAATCAGGCGGGTTTCTGTCTTTGCGGCAAGGACTTCATATGGACTGCCTGGTATAGGTGGCTTTCCGCGAACAGAGGTCATGACCCCGTCCACAATTGTGTCTACTTCCTTTTCCAGGGCATAGCTCATGTGAACAGGCATAAACACATCTTCGGAAATAGGAGAACCAGTAGGACCGCCCTGAACAATGGGCTTTCTCTTGTCTCCGACGCCTCTCTTCCTTACGTTTACTGCCTCTCTGCCTGTACCGAGGGTGAATTCTTTCTGGACATTGTTGATTGCATCCCAGATTTCAGCTTCAGTGTACTTTACGATCCTGTGAGTGTCAGTACAGTAGATACCGCAGTCAAGGAGCATCTCGAATCCTGCATTGAAGAGTTTTTCCATCATGCTCTTGTCAGTAGGAACAAACTCTCCTTTGAAGTCAAGCCCGTATTTCTGCTTGAGCTCCATTGCCTTCATAGGGATCTTCATAAGGTCCCAGTCATCCTGGGTGCATTTTTCTCCTACTTTTGCCCTGTCGTAGAAGTCATAGCAGTCAAATGATTTTCTGAACGTCATCGTCTTTTGCCTCCTCAGGATTATTTCATTACTTCGAGTGCAACTTTTGCGGCTTCTGCAGCGTTTTCTGCGGTTGCATCCGCTCCGATTTCAGCAATCCATTTATCGGATACCGGTGCTCCTCCGAACATGCATTTTACGCTGTCCCTGAGGTTTTCTTCCTTGAGCCTGTCCATAAGGTCTTTCTGGCCGAGCATGGAGGTGGTCATGAGGGCCGAACCTACTAAGAGAATTTTTTCTCCCTTGTGCTTTGCGGCTTCTTCTACAACGGTTTCGTTAAGGACGTCAACTCCAAGATCAAGGATCTGGAACCCGTTTGCTCCGAGCATGGTGCTAACAAGCCTGTGCCCGATGTCATGAATATCTCCTTCAGCGACAAAAGTGATTGCAAGTCCGGTTTCATCTCCTGCTTTCTTGGTCTTAGCAAGTTCAGGAGTGAGGATTTTCATTGCGGCTTCCATTGTTTTTCCGGACATCATGATTTGAGGCAGATAAATCTCAGCGGCCTCGAACTTGTCCCCAACGATTTTCATCCCTTCGGATAGGCCCTTTGTAATAATATCAAGTGCTGGGATTCCAGCATCCAGAGCTTCCTGGGTTAGTTGTGCACAGCCTGCTATATTTTGAGTTACTACGGAGTCACGTAACTTGTCAAACATCTCGGTATTTGTCATCCCATCATCACTTCTCTCTGTTTTATTGCTTCTTTTCCGGTAAAGGAATTCTTCCACATATTTACCGGCTAACGGAATCTTTTTACCTCCTTTATCTATATAAAAGTTTTTATTGAATTTAATGAATATATAAAAGTATTGCTCGAAGAATGCGAGATATAAAATTTAATTATATATACTATTTGGCTGAAAGTATCCAAAAGCCAGGACAAAAACCCGTAAACAAAAAGTAAAAAAATTTTATAGCAAAAAATCTGATTAATTCCGACCTCACATGAAAAAAATAAAAAAAACAATTAACGCTGCAATATTGAGCAAAAAACCAAAAACACCCGCTGTAAGCCCTGCCTTTGCAGTTGCATCCTGCCCTTCTTTTAAGCGAGATCTGGCCAGGATAATTCCAAGAATAGAAAAGGGTATTGAAAAAGAAGTAAGGAAAACACCCCCTACCCCAAACCAGAAAGGAAGAGAAATAATTATACTGGCTAACCCAAATATGAGGCTCAAAATTCCTTTAAATCTAGAAATACCGTTAATTTTGTTTCCTCCTTCCTGGAAGTCCCCTTATACTTTAATTGTGGCGTCCTGAATTAGTAGTTTCAGAGAAAAGACGCAGGTTAACTATTATTATCTAATGGTTATTGTTCGATTTTAACACCTATTTTTTCACCCTCAAGTTTCCATTCATACTTTTTCAGTTTCAACGAATCATTGATGCATTCCCCTGTCCTTACGTCAAACTTCCTTCCATGACAGATGCATATAAGAATAAAATCTTCTATTCTCCCTCTATCCATGGGGCAGCGGGCATGGGGGCAGACATTTGACATAGCATAAATCTGCCCTTCAGTTTTAACCAGAAGAACATCCTTCCCCCCGGCTTCAACACGCAGAAGTTTTCCTTCTTTCAAATTACTTTCCTCAACTGCATAATACCACGGAGGCTCAAAGCCTGAACCGGAACCTGCTTGATACATCTTTTCTGAAGACATGTTATCAATCACCAGCAATCGGAATCCTTAAATTTGCCTGTTGCTCTCGGAATTCTTTCTTCAACATTAGGATGGTGATTGGTATAAGTTTTTCTAAATCAGTAAAAAAGCGAAATAATGGGAATATAAAAAGTAAGAAGGAAAATGAAGGGAGAAAATGGGAAATAAGAAAAAAATGAGTGGAGAAAATGATTAATTGGAAAAAACTAGCAGGGAAAATAGGACATAAAGGTAAATTGATGGAGAAAAGTGGAAATAAGAGGAAATCATTGGGGAAATAAGGAAATATGAAAAAATGAATGGAAAAAACAAGAGGAATAAAGAAAAATAACGGAGAAAAAAAAGAATATACGGGGGAAAAAAGGAAAAAAGAAGAGAGAATCGCCTCTTTTCAAATAGGAAATAAATTAAGATTCATTTGTTAATGGAGATTTCCATCTTCATTAAGTATCTTTAAGAGTTCAATGATGGAGTATGAAGCTCGTGTAATTCCCATGCTTCGTTTGTCAGTATCCGTGCCTGCAATATAGAGGTTTTTAACTGGAGTTCGAATATCCGCAAATTTCCCATCAATTGTAACAGCCGCTTTTTCAGGAATCATTATTTGCTCGTGCTTCATCTCTATATATTTTTCAATATTCGGATGAGCGCGGAAAATAGTGTCGTAGGCCTTTTTCAGTTCCTGTTCCTCACTGTTATTTTCGTCGATCACGAAGGAAAAGCCTATTAGCTGCTTGTCTTTGGGGGCAAGAGAAGGATCATAATTACTGATAGGCATTGCCCAGTAGGCAAAATCTTTAAACCAGATCTCTGAGCCTGTGTAATTGAACTCAGGGATCTCTTCTTCCAGGCCGAGCCAGATAGTCAGGCTTTTGCTGTGGACTATGCCTTTTAAGTCTCCAACATACTCGGAGGGGAGGTCCTTTATAAGCCCTGGGAGCTCTGTTGCAAATCCGGTGTAGATAACGATGTCAGAGGTATAAATTTCGTCAGCTTCTACGCCTGAAACCTTTCCGTCCTGTACCAGAATGGACTTCACCTCACACTCTTTTTTGATTTCGACAATTCTTTCGGGAAGTGAAGAAAGAATCGCATTGAGCAGAGCCTTTAGTCCTTTTCGGGGGTATCCCTGAGAATAGTTTACATCGTTTGTTGCAAGTCTTTCGAGGGATGTAAAAGGCTGGGTGACTTTGGTCATCCTGGCCTGAAGAGAAGCGTGAAGATGATAAGGAAGGATGGAGGCAAGGACCGATTCTGCAGACTGACGCTTTTTCGGCTCCAGTTTCCCTATCATAGCATCAAACTGCTCCTGGGTAATGCTATCCCTGACAAAACTGCTGCCTGACAGGACTCGATCAGCCGAAGTCTCTTTCATGGACTTCCCCGATAGAAAAACGGATATTGTGTCCACGAAATCATAAGTATCCTTTGAAAGGTTTTTCGGCATGAAATTGTACACTGACTGGTTCGAGAGGTCTATTCCGAATGAAGAAAGGGTAAAGGCCTTTGTAAGGGTCTGGGAAAGCAGAACTCTGTCCTTTCTTGGAAGAACGTCAAAAGTCACGAAATCTTTCAGGTTAGAAGGAACTTTGACAAGGGCATTTTCGGTCCGAACATAGTAATGCCCATAGTCTTCAAATACGGGCAGAAAATCAAAGTAGTTATCCATGAGCCTCTTCAAAGGTCCTTCTATCAGATGGGTTATAGCGTGTGCTCCGGTGTCCACCTGATAACCATCTACCATGTAGCTGTTGCAGTTCCCGCCCAGATGTCTTCTTTTCTCAAGAACAAGGACTTTTTTTCCATGTTTTGAAAGCGTCAGCGCTGCCAGAAGCCCGCTTACGCCTGCCCCGACAACAATTACATCGTATTTTTTCATTCCCTAAACTACCTCTATTTTTTCCAGTGAATTAATTTTTTCAGTTAATGCAGTTATACACATTATTTCTATATTCAAAATAGGATTTGAAATTAGTTGAAGATATCAAATAAAAATTATGTTCTGAAGCTCTAATGAAGTACTTTTAGTAGAAGTACTTTTAGTAGAGCGTATTTTTGAAACATTTTACATACAAGCTATGATTACCAGACTTATCCTCTATCTCTCCTTTATGTTTCTAGAGTACAATAGAAAAAAAATAGTATTTATATGTAGTCCTTAAGTGGTGAAGATTTAATAATGAAAGGAACAACTCTTTTAATAGGAACAAAAAATCGGAAAATTGGTCATGTTTCAGCCTAATTTTAAATACACAAATAAAACAGCCTCACTACACAACAAGTATTGAAGGAAACCAGCTTACTCTTAAAGAAGTGATTCTCCTTATTGAGGGAAAGGGCATTCTTGCTGGTGAGAAGGACCTAAAAGAAGTTCAAAACGATGTTAATGTGCTTGGATATATATACATCCTTGAGGAAAACAAATTGTTGAGAAGATTCTCCTCGAAATGCACAGGCTCATGGTGAAATATTTCCTTCCAGATGCTTGCAGGAAATTACCGAAAAGTATGGGTATTTGTAGGAAATCCGAAAGTTATTTCATGACATTGGTGATCCATTGATGGCTCAATCGGTTTAGTCTGAAAGCCTCATTTCCGTAATTTCGCTTCCTTATTTTCGTTTCCGTAATTTCGCTTCTGGAGCCTTCAGTCCTTTTCGCCCCGAGTTGCGTCTCGGGAGTCCGCAGTCCTTTTCGCCCCGAGTTGCTTCGCTCAAGAGGACCAACTTTTGGCGAAGATCCATAACTCCATTTTTATTTTTATCTTTTATTTTTGGGCGATAGCCCTCTCTAACAAACCCATGAACTGATTTGATTTCCAACGATATCTTTCTGTAGAGACATTAATTGAAAAAGCAAATTGGAGAAAATAACAAATAGATATTATGCGTATTCTCGTTAGCGATAAATTCACTTTTTCACCACATCTGTGTGGAGATTCTTGGAGGACTCAAACATTAATAAGTTCTTTATATTCAGCCCCTCAATAATTAACAATGGGAGTATAATCTAACAGAAATCAATCTAACAGAAATCATATATTTTTGGAGTTGGTAAGCGTTACGGAAGATCAAGAAGACAGAATGTATTTTGCAGAATTGAAAGAATGCAAACTAGACTTTTTGGAATGGACGCCAGAGAAGGGAGTTAAGGTTAGTGACATATCAAAGCAATTTGCAAGAGAGTTCCTAAGTTTACCGATTACAACAGACTACAGTAAGACCAACGGATTTAACGGAGCTAAAAAGACGTTCAACAACATAGCCTCAATGCTTATCCAAAGTAGCGCAGGGTCTGACGGAATGATCCCTAAAGCAATCATAGACAATATCGCAGAAATAAGCGGCACTACAGATAGAAGAGTTTACACAGTACTGGAAGCATTAGAAGGTGAGGGATGGAAACCATTGAAGGAATGAGCAGGAAGAAATAACGATTTGATTTAATTTTATGATAGTTGTATACTCACATAATTTATACTCACATAATTTATACTCACATAATTTATACTCACATAATTTTTTTGACGGCATCCGTTTCTAAATTAGTGAACATAATTGAGCCGGAGCAATTCATTAGATTCCTTAACGGAGATTGTCGCGCACCGAATGTGGTTTTTCCGCTCGAGTTGCGTCTCGGGAGTACGCGGTCCTTTTCGCTCCGCTTTGCTCTGCTCAAGAGGACTAATTTTTGGCGCAGTTTCAAGACTTTTTTTTATTTAGGCGGCAACCGCCTAAAAAATCCTCATTTTTTTTCACCTGGGATGCTCTATTAGCCACAGGGGGTTTCCATACAGATCTACGATGAGTGCCTGGATACCGAATGGTGCCTTTTCCGGCTCCTTTGCAATCATTACGCCCTTCGATCTTAGCTCATCACACGTTTTCTTGCAATCATCGACTTTGAACATCAATGAGGGGGTTTTACCTATGAGTTTGGCCTGTCGCTGTGCTTCGGCTTCTCCTTGCATTGCGGTGTTGGGCACATGGAGAATTATCTCCGTACCCTGACCTTTTGGGGCAACAGACAAAAAGCGCCATTCAGGTGCCGGGCTAACGTCTGCGATTTTCACAAAGCCAAGTTTATTCGTATAAAAATCAAGCGCCTCATTATAGTCTTTGACGAATAGCATTACATGCGTCATGTTTTCGATCATATACACACCTCAATACGGATGTTTTAATTCCCAAGTTTTACTTCTTTTGGCGAAGTTTCATAACTTTATTTTTATTTTTTGGAAATATGTTTGTCTGATTTAATTTAAAAAAGACTAAAAGTCTCCATTTAGCTCCTTGATAATTTTCACAACTACTTTTTTGAGAGCAGGAATATCCTCTTTTACGGTATCCCATACAGCATTAATGTCGACACCGAAATAATTGTGGATCAATTTATCCCTCATGCCTGCTATTCCTCTCCAGTGGACCTGCGGATATTTTTCTCTCAGAGAGTTTGATAGATTTTTTGTGGCTTCGCCGATTATTTGAATTTGCCTGATCGTGCCGTCCTGAACAAGGCTGTTTGAGATAAATTCTTCTTCGCTAAGATTCTCTGTGTATTTTTCAATCAAAGAGGCAGATTGGAGGATGTGACTAAGATATACTCTATCGTCCTTTTTCATTCAGAGATCACTCTGGCCTCTTTTTTAATTCCGTCTATCAAATACGGACTTATCGATTTTTCAGTTAGTAGATCAACTTTTATTCCCAGATAATCCGAAAGTTCCAGTTCGATATTTACCAGAGTTAACAGACTTTTCCTCTCGGCAAACTCAACCAGAACATCAATATCACTTTCCGGTTTCTCTTCCCCCCTCACGTAAGATCCAAAAACCGAAACCTTGTTTGCCCCATATTTTTTAAGAAAAGAAGAAATTTTGCGAAACAGCTCTTCCCGTTCTTCAACAGTTTGCATGTTGATATATCTCGTTTATTTTAATTTAAACCTTCCTTAGTTTCGCTTCCCGAGTTGCGTCTCGGGAGTCCGCAGTCCTTTTCACCCCGAGTTTCGCTTCGGGAGCAAGAGGTCCTTTTCGCTCCGCTTTGCTCCGCTCAAGATGACTAATTTTTGGCGCAGTTCATTTTGTGAGCGGAATAAAATAAGAGAAGTTCAAGCCGACAAATACATTTTTCCAGGCCAGGATCTGTATGATAGCCTTTTTTGGGCAAATATTCATATTCTGTAGTGTCCTATAGGATACTATATGTCAGCCACAACTACAATTTGTCTTGATCCGAAAATCAAGGAGATGCTTAAAAATTTGAAAAGGCATCCGGCGGAGTCCTATAACTCTGTGGTTGAGAGACTTGTAAATATGGCAGTAGACCCAGAACCTCTCAGCAAAGAGACCATAAAGAGGATTGAAGAAGGGTTAAAAGACATTAAAGAAGGCAGGTACTACACGGAAGAAGAGGTTGCAGCTGAACTGGGAATCAGGGACGATTAAATGTATTCGGTCATTTATACTCCGTCAGCCATAAAAGACCTCAAGAAACTGCCGCCTGAGGTTGCAAAAAGGCTTTTTCTTGCTGTCAGGGGAATTAAAGAAGACCCTTATCCGCATGTTAAGAAGCTCAAAACAGCTCCCGATTCTCTTATTTATTCATTGAGGGTTGGAGAGTACCGAGTTTTGATGACTATTGAGAATTCACAGCTTGTTATTTTTGTTATTGAAGTGGGGCACCGGAGCAAAATATACAGGAAATTCTGAATTTCCCGAGTTGCTGCCCGAGTTGTGTCTCGAGATCCTGCATTCCTTTTCACCCCGAGTTGCGTCTCGGGAGTCCGCAGTCCTTTTCGCTACGCTTTGCTCCGCTCAAGAGGACTAATTTTTGGTGAAGATTCATAATTTGTTTTTGTTTTTGCGGGTAGTTCTCTCTAACAAACCTCCCCCGCAGTTTCCATAAGTTTTTCACTATCTTTCCACGCCTTTCTAATTTTTGATCTGAGCTTTAAGGGATGTTAATTATAAGTAATTAATAGGAACTTATAAGTTCTTATAATTCTAATGGATATAGAGAGCATTATGAGTGAAGCTACCACAATTCCAGTAAAAAAAGACGTAAGAGACAGATTAAAACAGTATGGAATAAAAGGGGAAACCTACAACGATATTCTCAAGCGTCTGATGGATGAAGTTGATTACGAGACATTCATGGAGCGCCAGTACAAAAAACTTGGAGAAAAAGAGAATTTGTAAGTCTGGATGAAATCTGATGAGTTCTGAAGCCCGAATTGCGCTTCGGGATCACAGGAAATCAGAGATTTCCTGGGAGTTTCACTGCAAGTGCAACAGCACGAAGTCCTTTTCGCTTCTCTTTGCTTTGCTCCGCTCAAGAGGACTTAATTAAATCTTATTTTTTATATTTAGTTTCAAAACTTTGTCAGTAATACCATACAGTAGCCTCACTAATACTTTCTCAATAAACGATTAAATCTATTTATTTTATATATCATGAAGTAGATTAGAATTCTGAGCATCTGGGCAGGTCATTAAAGACTTGTTTTTAACTCTTTTTAATAACCCCCCCATACCCCCCACTCCCTAATTCCCCAATTCCCAGATGCTCAATCCCCATATTACCAAAAGGGAGTTTCATAACTTGATTTTTTCTAGGTGGTAGTGCCGCCTGGATAAGTTAACTTAACTGTATCGGAGCAACATTATTAGCATCTTAAACCGAGAGTTCAAGAGGACTAACTTTTGGCGAAGATCCATAACTTTATTTTTATTTTCGGCAGCATCCTACTATAGAGAAGTGGAATTGGTTGAACCGAAAAAACGTTATTAGCGTCATTAGCGGAGAATGTCCGAACGAAGTGAGGCTATACCATAACGAATAATTAAAAAAAGCAGTTTTAGTGTTCTATTTTCAAAAAAAGAGAAATTCGTTGAATTCTGTCTCTAAAAAGCCTTTTATTTTGTTTTTGCACTTTTTAGGACAGCCCGAGCTTTCGCTCGGTGAAAAACAGGTTATAAACACCGACTACTGCTTTTCGGGGGAGGTCCATAACTTCTTTTTTATTTTTGGGCAGCAGCCCCCTCTAACAAACCCTTCACAACCGTTTCCATAAGTTTCCCACTATCTTCCCTTTCTCTTCTTAGTTTTGACTCGAGTTCATCACACAAACCCATGAGCTGACCTACTTTTTCAACGATGCGTTTTTGTTCTTCGAGGGGTGGGATTGGAATTGGGGTCATTCTAAGTTTATTTTGGGATATATTCATCTGACTTTCTGCCATTCCAGATTTTTGACTTTCTACATAGCTTTGTGAAAAGCCAGTATTTAAACAAAGAGCAACAAATTCTGGAAAAACAAATTCATCTAACAAATGGAAACGAATTATTTTGTCAGAGATCATTAAACGGGATCGAGTATCTTTCACCAAGCAGCAAATACCCACTCGATTTTTAGGTCCTGCGCGAGTTATTAAAATATCTCCTGTTCTCACTTCATATTCAGGGCGAGGAGTCAAACTTTCTGGCAGTTCTTTGTGTTCAGTCCATAAGAACATTAATGGCTGTACAGAAGTAGTTTTCAAAACTCCCCATGTTAGTTCATCTTCAGTAGGATGATTTTTACATGCAGGACTCCAGCCTGCATCCATAAATAAAATTATGCTATCTAAGTTTACTAACTCCCATTTTTCTGGTAAAATAGGTATATTATCTGTTGTCTCTAATGATACAGATTTAGTTCCTTTAATTTTCCCGACTTTACTCAAATTTCTCTTCTCATTACTTATTTTCTCAATCAAAACACTCGCTGGCTCATCTCCCGGAGTTTGAGGAACTAATTTCCCCTGAACCGCAAGCTGAAGAATTGCCTGCTTTAATTTTTCAACATTTTCAGGGTTGTCATAGAGAAGATCAAAGTTTTCACAGATGCGCTGCCAGTTTTGTTCAAATTCTTCTTGATTTTCTGTGCTGAGCATTTTTTCAAGGGCAGCGTTGTTGAGTTTACTCTGGATTTCTTGTTTTTTCTGGCGGCGGGCTTCGAGTTTGTCGCAGAGAGTCATCAGTTCTTCTACTTTAGAGACGATGCGTTTTTGTTCTGCGAGGGGTGGGAGAGGAACAAAAATTTGTTCCCATTTTGACTTATTGATTATTGGAAGAGTTCCTATTGATGCCTTTTCCATAACTTTATCTTGAAAATATCTAGATTTTAATACAAAAGTTGTAAATTTATAGTCCACTGAGGAGAAAGGAGAAATTGCATTAATTTGCTGATTGCAAGAAACATCTCGATCAACTAAGCCAGTTTTTCCAATAGAACCGCCTATGCAGACCATAAGGACAGAACTTTTTGGAATTAATCTTCCTGAATTTAATCCCAATTCTGAAAGCATTTCATTGTCATATCTTACCCCCGATTCACTCAAATCAGCAGGTTTTATGAAAGGGATATAATTCCCAAAAAATTTGGGCTCACTTTTTGATGGTGTAGTACCCGTTTGCGTAATGCCTAAATTCCCAAGTTTTGTCCATATCCAATTCGAAGGGATATCAAAAATCTCATTATTTATAGCTTCTGTTTTTTGATTTCTTCCATTATTTCCCTTGACCAATTTATTTTTTTCAGCCTTAATTTTTTCAAGCAAAACCGCTGCAGGTTCATCATTCGGGTCCTGTGGTACGAGTTTTCCCATGACTGCAAGCTGTAAAATAAGTTCTCTCAGTTTTTGGACTCCGTTTGGCGCGTCGGCAAGGAGTTCGAAGTTTTTGAAAAAAAGGGTTGGGTTCATGCGGATTTCCCTGCCAGGGCGGTCATGAGTTCGTTTTTGAGGGCGGTTCGGGTTTCTTTGATTTCTGAGAGGAGGGTCTGGTACTTTTCCAGCAGCTCTTCGGGGTCGCCGTGATCGTTTTCGATGGTATTGGGGTTTTTGATGTCGAGGTTGTAGTTGGTGGCGATTATGTCTTCTATTTTGACTTTCCAGGCGTTTTCGCTTTCTTCACGGTTGGTCCACCAGGCTTTTTCGGGGGCGAATTCTTCTATGCGCATGGGTTTGGTTTTGGAGTAGGACTTGTAGCCGGTGGGGTAGGGGTGTTCGTAGTACCAGATTTCTTTTGTGGGTTCGCCTTTGGTGAAGAAAAGGAGGTTGGTTTTTATGCCGGTGTAGGGGCTGAAGACGCCGTTTGGGAGACGGACAATTGTGTGAAGGTTGCACTCCTCCAGGAGTTTTTCTTTGATGCGGGTTTTTGCGCCTTCGCCAAAGAGGGTGCCGTCAGGGAGGACTATTGCACAGCGGCCTCCGTTTTTTAATATGTGCGTTATCAGGACTAAGAAGAGGTCGGCGGTTTCTCTGGTCTGGAAGTTGATTGGGAAATTTGTTTCTATGCCGTCTTCTTCCATGCCTCCGAAGGGGGGATTTGTGACAATTACGTCTACGCGGTCTTTTGGAGTGTAGTCGCGGAGAGGGCGGGCGAGGGTGTTGTCATGGCGGATTCGGGAAGGGACTTCTATTCCGTGGAGAAGCATATTCGTTATGCAGAGCAGGTGGGGGAGCTGCTTTTTCTCGACGCCGGCTATGGACTCCTGCAAAATGCGGTGGTCGTCTACGGAATTCACGTATTTTTCACGGATGTGTTCTATGGTGCTGGTCAGAAAACCGCCTGTCCCGCAGGCAGGGTCCAGGACTTTTTCTCCGAGTTTGGGGTCAACCATGTCCACCATGAACTGGGTCACGGCTCTTGGGGTGTAGAACTCGCCTGCATTGCCTGCGCTCTGCAGGTCTTTGAGGATTTTTTCGTAGATTGAGCCAAAGGTGTGTAGGTCTTTTGAATTCGTGAAGTCGATATCGTTGATCTTGTTTATGATCTGGCGGATCAGGGTCCCGTTTTTCATGTAGTTGTAAGAGTCTTCAAAGACATCCTTTACAACAAAGCCTCTTGGGTCGTCTTCTTCGGAAAAAGAGAGGTTCTTGAGGGTTTTGAAGAGTTTTTCGTTGATAAAGTCCAGCAGGGTGTCTCCGGTTATGCCCTCCGGATCGGATGCCCAGTTCCTCCAGCGCAGTTCTTCAGGGATAGGAGAGACGTAGTTTTCGTCCTCAAGTTCATATTCTTCTTCCCTTGCATCAAATATCTTCAGGAACAGCATCCAGCCTAACTGGCTTATCCGCTGAGCGTCGCCGTCAACGCCTGCGTCTTTTCGCATAATATCCTGAATTGTTTTAACTATAGTGTCCAGAGACATGTTTTTTCCTTTCCTGCACTTGATTTTTTTGATAATGGGTTTTTAACGATAGGTGATTCCGCTGATGAGTAATTCTTACAATAAGTGATTCTGATGAAAGGTACATTTGGCGAATTACTTTGATAAAAGGCTATTTTTTTGGGATGCTATTTTCGAATTCAAGCATTATCCGGAAAATGAGCTGGAAACAACTATCTGGTAATCCCACATAAGTCCTTCGAATCAGTCGAACCAGGCTTCTTGTTTTTTCAATAGGCTCTTATGCCTTGAATCATGCTTTCTGTGTTTTGAATCATGCTTCCAGCGTATAAAGCCGGGATTCAAGCCCCTTGACTGCCGCAAGGTAGCTGTTCTTGCCTCCGAAAAGTTTCACAATCTCCATCGGAGTCCCTATCCTGTCAAAAGGCTGCACCTTAAGTACGCTCATATTTTCAAGGTTCTCAATCCCATCGTCTGCGTACTTATCCAGCAGCACGTCAAGGACTTCCTGCGCCTGTTCTCCGTATTTGCTGAAGTAGTCGCTCTTTTTTACCCTTTCAGCCCTGGCTTTTCTGCTCAGCGGAGGGCGGTCAAAGGCAACGTGGCAGATCAGGTCAAAGGGGTCAAGATCCTTTCCAACTTCCTCTGCAAGCGCTTCGAGTAAAACTCCCCTCTCTTCAAGTTCGGAAAGGATAGCCTCCTTTTTTTCGGCTTCGTTCCAGTGTTTCAAAAAAGAGTCAAGGGACTCAAAGTCCTTGAGCACAGTCTTTCGGGTGTAGTCCTTTAAGGATTCGGTAATCAGTTTTCCGTCCGGCCCGTAATACTGCGTGCGCTCTGTGACCACATCAACATTTACGTCGTCCACGAAGTACTTTTCCCTGTTATTTTCTTCTCCCGGATCTCCAGGGAAACCATTTCCCCCATCTCCAGGCCCCTCGTAGATCTCCACAGGCTCGCCGTCAAAATCAGGGTCCGCAAAAAGCTCCGTTGCTTTTTTGAAGTCCATTATCGTAAAATAGAATTTTCCGTAATCTTCGTTGATCCGTGTGCCTCTGCCTATTATCTGCTTGAACTCGGTCATTGACTGGATGCGCTTGTCCAGCACTATCAGCTTGCAGGTCTGGGCATCAATGCCTGTGCTCATCAATTTTGAGGTGGTGGCAATCACAGGGTAGCGGCTCTCAGGGCTTATAAAATTGTCAAGTTCGGCTTTTCCTTCGGGGTTGTCCCCTGTAATCCGCATAACGTATTTTCTATTTTCGCCTGCAAGGTCAGAGTTTTCATTTACAAGAGCTGCCCTCATGCGCTCTGCATGGTCTATGTTCTCGCAAAAAACGATAGTCTTGTCAAAGCGGTCATTGGCTTTCAAAAAATCCGTGACCTTCTTTGCGACAAGTTCAGTCCTCTTTTCAAGCACAAGATTCCTGTCAAAATCTTTCTGGTTGTAAATTCTGTCTTCTATAGGAGTACCGTACTTATCCACCCTGTTTTTCTCCGGCCTCCAGCCTGCAAGATCTTTGTCAAGGTCAATGCGAATAACCCTGTAAGGCGCAAGGAAACCGTCTTCAATCCCCTGTTTCAGGGAATAGGTGTAAATCGGCTCTCCAAAATAATGAATATTGGAAATATCTTTCGTTTCCTTTGGAGTTGCAGTCAGCCCTATATGTGTCGCAGACGAGAAATATTCAAGAATCTCTCTCCAGGCAGAATCTTCGGCTGCGCTTCCTCTGTGGCACTCGTCAATGATTACAAGGTCAAAGAAGTCAGGGGAAAATTGCTTGTATATGTTTTTCTCTTCTTCTGTTCCGGAAACTGCCTGATAAAGAGACAGGTAAATTTCATAGGATTTTTCAGCTTCCCGGTTCTTGATCTTTGTCATTGCCTTTCCGAAATGCTTGAAATCGTTGATCTTTGTCTGGTCAACGAGAATGTTCCGGTCTGCCAGAAAAAGAATCCTTTCCTTTACCCCTGCCTTCCAGAGGCGCCAGATTATCTGAAAAGCCGTGAGAGTTTTTCCAGTACCTGTTGCCATAACAAGCAGGATGCGGTCCTGCCCTTTTGCGATTGCCTCGACTGTACGGTTAATTGCTATGCGCTGGTAATACCGCAGAGGTTTGCTTAAATCGGCAAAATAATCCTGGGTTACTATTTTTTGCCTGCCCTCGTCAAACCCTTTCCATTCACAATACTTCTTCCAGAGAAATTCAGGGGAAGGAAATCTGTCCAGCGAAATTTCCTCTTCCACCTTTCCTAGAGTGCCTGTCCGGTCATGGAGCAAAAAGGCATCCCCATTCGAGCTGAATGCAAAAGGAACGTCCAGCATCTCGGCGTATAGAAGCGCCTGCTGCATTCCGTCTCCCGGTGAATGTGTATTCTTTTTAGCTTCGACTACCGCAAGCGGAATGTTGGGTTTGTAAGAAAGGACATAGTCGGCTCTTTTTGGCTTTCCTCTGCTTGTAGTCGAGCCCTTGACAATGATCCTGCCGTTTGTAAGTTTAACCTCTTCCCTGATCTGGCGTTCTCTCCAGTTAGCCTGTTTAATTGCAGGCGTGATGAATTTCGTACAGATGTCTCTTTCACTCAGTTCTTTTTTGTCCACGTCTTCCATCTGGCAGTCATCCGGCAGATTTTGCTATCTTATAACTCAACTTGTTTGTTTAGTTCATTATTTTAATCATTAAATTCTTTGCGTTTTTGAAATAAGTACAGCCAGGTCCTTTTTCCTCAGACGTTTACTTTTTTTCTTTTTTTCAAATACGTAAATTTTATGGCTTGCTATCTATTTTTGAAATATCTTTTGCTTTTCTAAGTACGGGTTTAACTACAAAAGAAGGTCTATACTATAAATATTTCTTTATTTTCATATGAACTAAAAAAATAGCTTATTAATAATCAAAAATAGTTTCTGAAATGTAAAAAATAGTTAATACAAAGTTAAAGTGCTTTCTGCATGGACAGGATGTATGGGCGTCAGCAAGTTCCTTAAAATGCACATATACTGGAGATATAACTATTATACTGATAAGCTAATTGTTATCGTAATATATTATCGAATATATTAATCCAATAATATTATTTGTTAGAGATATTATATATTATGAGTGTATATTATAAATTGCGTTCTCATCCCTTGAACACCCCACTAGTAACACCTACTCCAAAAAGATCTACCGCAATTAAGGGATTAAAATAGGAACTCTCAACCCCGAGATGCCTTAAACCTCTTTCCAGAAAAGAAACTGAGCATTTTAAATGTCTTAAGAACTTCCAGGCTTTTTGGATGAGAACGCAAACCCCTATTATACAAAAATAACACCCTGTTTTAAAACTTCTTTTGAATTCAAAATCATTTTATTTTAAACACAAAATTTTTTACTTCATAAGCAAAACAAGTTTTCCAGGAATTTTCGCTGTTTATTTTGTTTCTTCGTCTGTTCGTCTTTTGCTTTTTCTGCTCATCTTTTGCTTTTTCTGTTCTTCCTCTGCTCCTTTCTCTGCCTCTTTCTCTGCTCCTTTTTCTTCACTTCTTTTTGCTTTTCTTTCTGCTCCTTTCTCTGCTCCTTTCTCTGCTCCTTTTTCTTCACTTCTTTTTGCTTTTCTTTCTGCCTCTTTCTCTGCCTCTTTCTCTGCTCCTTTTTCTTCACTACTTTTCGCTTTTCTTTCTGCTCCTTTCTCTGCCTTTTCCTTCTCGATTATCCCTTCAGCTGCCATAATTCCAGTAGCAGCTGCGTTGACTATATCCCTTGAAAGTCCTGCTCCGTCTCCTGCGGCAAAGAGGTTTTTGATGCTGGTTTCCATTTGCCTGTTCACGTTCAGGTGCATAGCGTAGAACTTGACTTCGGGGGCGTATAGTAAAGTTGAGTCTGAAGTAACGCCTGGGATGATCTCGTTTAAAGTCTCAAGGCCTTCGATAATATCCATAACTATCCTGTGGGGCAGCGCCATTGAGATATCTCCGGGGGTGACGTCTTTGAGCGTATTTACAACAAGATTCCTGGCAATGCGTTCCTTTGTGGAGCGGCGGCCTCGCCTCAAATCCCCCATGCGCTGCAGGACAGGTTTTCCACCCCCTATCGTTGTTGCAAGCTTTGCAATTGAAACGGCGTATTTTGTGGTGTTTTCCATGGGTTCTGTAAGCTCAACCCGGACAAGGAAGGCAAAATTCGTATTCTCTGATTCCGTGTTTGCCATGGAATGCCCGTTGGTTGCAATAAAGCCTTCATACTCCTCCTTTACGACAAAACCGCGCCGGTTTGTGCAGAAAGTCCGGACGAAGTCGTCGTAGCGGCGACTCTGGATATGGAACTTGGGGTCACGGTTTATTTTCGTAACAGGGTCCATAACGATTGCAGGGACTTCTACCCTTACCCCTATGTCAATTCCGCCGTAGCTGGCTTCTATCCCGTTTTTGTCAACCATTTCCGAGATCCAGTTGCACCCCCTTCTCCCTGGGGCTAGAAGCACGTAGCGGGCGCGGATTACCCGCCCATCTGATAGTATGATGCCTTTTGCAGCCTTTTCCTTGATCAGCAGGTCTTCTACCTCGGTCTCAAGCAAAAAATCCACGCCTTTATTAACCAGGTGCTGTTTGAATTGCCCTATTACTGCAGGGGCATTGTCAGAGCCTATGTGCCTTTGTTTGATCTCGATAAAGCGGGCTCCGACAGAAGCCGCCCTGCGCTTTAACTCCTCTATCTCCGGGCCTTCCGTAAGCAGAGCCCCCTGCGGAGCTCCAAATTTCAAAAAGACCCTGTCCACCTTTTCCACAAGCTCCCAGGCTTCTGTCTGGTCTCCGGTAAGAGCTGCCAGGTCTCCCCCTACATCAGGCCGCAGGTTCAAGGTCCCGTCTGAAAAAGTCCCGCAGCCTCCTACTCCGCACATAATATCACAGGGAGTGCAGTGCATGCAGTATGTCTGGCTTTTCATGGGGCACAGGCGTTTGTCTATATCCCTGCCCATGTCGACAATAAGGATTCCCAGAGGCTGGACCTCTGCAAGCTCGTAGGCCGCAAACATCCCCGCAGGTCCTGCCCCTATAATTATGATATCATAATCGGAATTTGTCTCCCCCATCTTCAAAAATTTATCTTCAGTCTCCATGCATAACACCTTTTATAATTAATGTAAACCCGTGAATCTGTGAACCTGTTAAATCTGTTAATCTTTTAATCTGTGAATCATTTGGATAATCCGAAATTTCCATTTTCAGCATTAAAATCCCTGAAAATCATCCCCTCTTTTAAAACAAAATCTGTTAAGAAGAGCAGGAAAGTGAAAGCAATAGATGAAATCAATAAATTAAAGCGATATTTGATGAGCAAGTTGGTGACAGAAGTAATTGTCACAAACAACTCCCTCCCCCTTCACTTTAAATAAATATGGGACTGTCCGTATAAAAAACTTTCATCTATATCTAAAATATATAATATCTGTAAATATCACACGAAGGGTCTTACAGAAAATTCCTGTTTTTATTACTCAAGGCAAGCGGGTTCCAGCTGAGCAGAGGGATGGGAAAGAAACGATTGAGGACCATTTTCGGGGATTTTTTGATTCCTCTGAAAAATATCTCGTGATTTCCCCTCCAATATTTCCCTTCCAATATTTCCCCTCCAATATTTCCCCTCCAATATTTCTCCTCCAAAATTTCCCTCCAAAATTTCCCTTCCTAAATATCGTATGTTCAGGCTATTCTTTCTTCTCTTCCTGCTCTATTCACTTTCTTCTCAGTTCAATTTCCTTATAATCAGTCTCTTAACAGCCTTCTTTTCATCCGCTTCGTCAGAGGCTTCGTTTTCTTGATTTTCGGAGATTTCAATCCAGATTCGGAAGTTATAGTCACTGCCTGCCCCAAGGTCTTTTATATGGATTTCAAGAGGTTTTTCCTTTTCAGGTTCTTTTTTTCCTTGGAACTTCTGGTGAAATATTTTTGCTGCAGCCTTTTCCGGGGCAGGGGCTGAAACGACTCCAATCATTCCTCCATTTTCGTCCGTGGCAATGAAGGTTTTTTCCTTTTTTTCCTGTTCTATCGGAGTTTCCTGTTTTATTGTTTCTCTTCTGAGCTGGCGCCTGACCCTGCTCAAAGCGTTTTCGGTATCTCTTTTTTCAGGAACCAGCCTGGAGGCTCTGACTTCGGAAAGGTGTTTTTCTTTTCTCTCGGGCGGGGTATAGGGGGCTTTTCCGAGAATTTCGTGCAGAAGCATGATTGCAGCATGCTTATCCAGCGGCTCGTTATTGTTTCCGCATTTAGGGGACTGGATGCAGCTTGGACAGCCGCTTTCACAGGGGCAGCTCTCTATTGCTTTCAGGGTGCCATCAAGCACCTGCTCTATAAGGTCATAGCCTTTTTCGGCGTACCCGACTCCTCCCCTGTGCCCGTCGTAAATGAATATCCCGCTTTTGCCCCCAAGATCGGGATGAGATGGGGTGGACACCCCCCCTACATCGCTTCTGTCCACAAGCAGGTGGAGGGGGTACATGGAAATCATTGCATGCTCAACTGCATGGATCCCTCCTGCAAAATCCAGCTTATGATCCCCAATCATCTCCTGCAGCCTGTCAGGAAGCTTCAGCCAGAGAGCCATTGTCTGAAGGGAAATGGGGGGCATTTCAAGGTTATGAGCACTCATTATGTCGTTGCTGTGGTTCTGGATTTTCCTGTATCCGATTACTCTGTCCGTTACCTCTACTTCTCCAAGCCCGACTTCCACCTCAGGCGCATGCAAGAGGGCTTTTACAGCATAGGTCTCCTGCACCTGAACTGAAGAATCAATCATGGGTTTCGTATAGTAGGTGTCGTGTGTTTTTGCGGCATGGATCTCCTTTTTCTCATGGTCGATCCTGTTTATGTAGTAGGGCTCTCCCCTGTGCATGTAGACCGCACCCGGGTGGCATTCCCTAAAAGCAAGGGTTTCTTCGATATCCTTTTCGATAGGGAAGCTCTTTTCCCCTTCGAAAACAAGGAGAGAGTAAGTATTATTGTCTATTCCCCTCAGGGAGACTTGTTTGTACGGGAATGGGTCTGTTGAGTACTTCAGGTCGTCTCCTGCAAGCAGGCCTTCAGTTTCCAGAAGCTCCACAACTCTTGAATATCCTTTTCCGAAATATTTTTCATCGGATGCCCTCAGGGGTATTTCTTTTGCGGCACAGAGCAGGTGCCCTGCAAGAATGTAAGGGTTTTTGGGGTTGAGAACTGCGTTTTCGCTGCTTCTTTCAAAGAAGTCTGCAGGATTTCTCATATAATACTGATCAAGGGCGTTTGTACCTGCCACCAGTAATACAAGGCTTTCTTTTCCGCCCCTTCCTGCCCTTCCAGCCTGCTGTCTGGCGCTCATTATCGTTCCTGGGTAGCCGTCCAGAATACAGGCATCAAGCCCTCCAATATCTATCCCGAGCTCGAGGGCATTTGTGGAAATTACACCCCTCAGTTCTCCTGAATTCATTTTCTTTTCAATTTCTTCCCTTTCTTTGTCAAAATAGCCGCTCCTGTAGGAGCAAATTGCAGGGGAGATATTTCTGTCCCTCAAAATCTCCCTGCAGTTTTTATACATCCTTTCAACTCCCTGTCTTGACCTTGTAAAGACAAGAGTCTGCAGACCTGCCTGGACAGCTCTGGTAAAAAGGGAGGAAGCTTCTGAAAAGCTACTTCTTCTGAGGGTGCAGCCCCTGTTGTTTATGTAGAGAGGCGGGTTCCAGAACACAAATTTCTGAGGGCCGTTTGAAGATCCATTGTTCTCAATAACCTCTGGCTCTTTTCCTATCAGGGTTTCTGTATGATCTTTTGGGTTTCCGATGGTTGCAGAACAGCAGATAAACTGCGGAGCAGCTCCGTAATATTCAGCCACGCGCAAAAGCCTTCTGAGCAGATTTGCCATATTGCTCCCTATAACTCCCCTGTAGTAATGGCTTTCATCAACGACTATAAACTTCAGGCTTGAGAAAAAACGTCTCCAGAGATGGTGCCAGGCAAGAAAACTCATGTGAACCATTTCAGGATTTGTGAACACAATATTTGTCTTTCCGTCCCTCACTTTCCTCTTCTGGGCCTCGCTGAGAGCTCCGGTATAACGAGCTATTCCTGCCCCCGATTTCAGGGCATCTTCGAATTCCACAAAGGCTTTTAACTGGTCATTTACCAGCGCATTTAAAGGAGAGATGTAAAGGGCAGTTGCTTCCGGATATTCAAGGATTGTTTCAAAAATAGGGACCATGTATGTAAGAGACTTGCCGCTTGCCGTCGTCGTAGAGAGCACTATGTCTTTTCCTTCCCGAATTTTTTCTATGGCCTCCGTCTGGTGGGAGTAAAGAGCTTCGATTCCTGCTCCCAGGAGGGCAGATTTTACCTGCTTTTCCAACTCAAGGGGTGTATAAAGGGCTTCTCTGGAATAAATCTCCTCTATGTGGACTATCTGGTTTTCATAACGACTGGAAGCTTTTATTTCATTCAGCAGGAGGGAGATATCCATTTTTCGGTTCCTTTTTATTTTATTCATTCCCTTATATTTTGGTCCTTCACTTCTACATGGCTGATATTTTAATCTTCTCTTTTTCCGGCTGGGCTACGGATTACGCTTTATATTTGATTGAAGCCCACTGCCTCCAACTACACTATATGCATGATATGATAACTGAAAAGTACTCTATTCAGGTGTTCCATAATAATATCTTCTGATTATTACTTACCGCCCATGTTTTTAATATGCTGCTTTTTGTCTGCTGCATTTCAAACCGTGTTTCAACTCTCAAAATATAAAATAAGCTTCTCGGATGTTATTTATTCCCATAAGTATTCTTTCGGGCCCTGGTTCAGTAAAATCAATTATTTAAAAAAAAGAGCGAATAAAAAGATGAGTAAATAAAAAGATGAGTAAATAAAAAGATGAGTAATCTGAATCAGTTATCTGAGTCAGAACTCAACCTTTGGGACTTCCCTTTCTGCCTGTACGGCTTCAAATAACTCTTTTTTCTGGAATCCCAGCAGAGATGCAACGATATTTTTAGGGATTGTCTGAATGCTGATGTTGTATTTCATAACTGTATCGTTATAAAATTGTCTTGCATAAGCAATTTTGTTTTCTGTCTCCATGAGGTCTTTCTGGAGCTGTATAAAGTTCTGGTTGGCTTTCAGGTCAGGATAGTTTTCTGCAACCGCAAAAAGAGATTTCAGGGTTGAAGACAGATAATTGGATGCTTCCGCAGTTTCATTTACGTTATTTGCAGACATTACTGCAGCCCTGGCTTTTGTAATGTTTTCGAAAAGGTTTTTTTCGTGTTTTGCATATCCCTTCACCGTTTCTATCAGATTGGGGATAAGGTCATAACGCCTTTTCAGCTGGACTTCTATTTGGGCCCAGGCATTTTCTACCCTGTTCCGTTGCTTTATAAGGTCATTATAAATTATAACGAAGAGCAAACCCAGAATTATTACTACTATTATCAAAATTTCTACTATCATATAAATCACCATCTTTTTCTCAAACCCTTCTCAGACTTTCCTCAAACTTTTATCTAACGTACTTTACCTGGCTCCCCCGCCTCCGCCTCCGCCTCCGCCTCCCACACCACCTACTCCTCCGCCTCCGCTTCCTGATGGTGCAGATGATGCATAGGCGCTTCCAAAACCGGAACCAAATTGAGCATAACTGTGGTGTATTAGATAGAAGTTACTTCCTTTCAGCTGTTCTGCAGGAACGACAAGAGACATGTTGTGAAGGACTTCTTTTGCGACTCCCAGAGAGGTTGCATACACGAGATAAGAATCCCAGATCTTTATCGATTCTGGGGGGTGCTCTTCGAGAGCAGAAAAGTCTGTGAGATATTTTTTGAAATTGTCCCAGCGTTTATAGTAAAGCCTTCCTTCGGGGGTCCAGCGCCCCAATATCTTTTCGAAAAGCCCTGCGAAAACAAGCATAATAACTCCATAAATAAAGAAAGAGGAAATCAGTATATTCAGATTCGAAGCCAGAGAAAACTCGTCTGAAGGAAAATATGACGTTAACACAGTTAAATAAATGACTGCGGCCAGTGATATTGCTACGGAAAAAATAACCATGTATGTGTTTCCTGTGGATTTGAAGAGTTTATCAAATGCAGTATGTGCTTTGACTTTTTTATTCCACGAGGTGATAAATTCATAGAAATCAGTTCCTTTTCCCAGCTCTTTTTTCAGCTTATTCCAGGAGATTTTACCTCCAGAAGCATGACTTTTTAATAAATTAAATACGTCTTTTTCGAAATCATCCAGTTCACGTATATTTCCCTCAGCTTCCGAATGGGTGTCATGGCCCATAATATCAATTATAATATCTTCAGTTTCGGATTTAAAAAGGCCTAATGCCTTGATTTCTTCTGATTTTACAGTGCTCAGAGAAATATAACCAAGGTTAGCAAGCTCCATAACCGTAGCTGTAAAGCCGTCCATTGTGGGAATTCCCATTTTTCCCCGCATGATGGCATTGACAACTGCAGGTCTGGAGTTGCCAGGCGGTTCTCTCTCATATATTGTATTATAATCTATTTTTGGTTCTCTCCCATATTTGAAGTATATATAGAAAGGAAATGCTAGAGCCAGGAGAGCAAGCAACAGGATCAGGTTATAAAGATTCTTTAAGATAGAGCCTTTCTTTTGATATTCATTCTCAATTGATTTTATTTGTTCAAGCCCTTCTTCATTATCAATCTGAACCAGGCTGGAGTTGGGAGATATGATTCTTGGAAAAGCCACTCGGACTTCATACCATTGATAAGAAGGAATCTCGTTAGTCCTTATATCAATAATATTCTGTTTCACATTATTATCCTGAGTATAGCCTGTTGGGTGGATCCAGTACTGGATCTCACTTTCGTTTTTCACAGGGAGCTTAATGCTTCCTTTTAAATTTCCCAGAGGTTTTTCCCATTCTTCGCCCCAGAGCTTATAGTGGAATTCAGAAATATCCTTGTGGACTTTGACTGCGCCATAATGATCATAAGAAATAAAAAAAGTCACTTTTTCTGGGGTGGGAGTTGGAAGTCCACCTATTAACTCATACCCTTCTGGAGTAGTTTTAACACTGAAGGTACATGCTTCGTCTGAACAGTATCCTTCTATATTCTGGATGGATTCCCCAGGTGACACTTTGAGCGTTCTAAAAACCTCATGGTAGTCGCCTTCAAATGCGTATGAAATCGATTCTTCAACGTGGACTATGCCGCTGGGATCAATAGTTATATTTGTCGTAGCTCCTTCCAGCGTGTAGTCTCTTGCACTGGCTGAATGTGCCATGCAGATAAGAAACAGCAAAATAAGAGCCGTTTTAAGAACCGTAGAATTATTATTTACTTTTCTGGCAGATTCAGCAGAATTATTTGAAAGCCGCAATCAAATTCCTCCAGTTCTTTATTATTTTCAGAATATTAATATTTTGCCAGAGTCCTCTTAAAATCGAGTTCCAAACTGGCCTCCAGATTCTTATTTTTCAGAACTGCAGTACTTGCGTTTGAGATGGATGTCTCGCCTGTATTTTGAGATGAAAAATTCAAATTGTGAGCAGGGTAGTTAATGTACTTTGCTCAAGTTAAACACCTGAACATCCTTGCCCGAACATCCTTGCCCGAACATCCTTTCCTGAACATTCTTTCCTGAACATCCTTGCCTAAACTTCTATCAGGGTTATTATTTTTTCCTTTTTTTCAGGATGTAGTTCAATGTTTAATCTGCGATTCTCCTGGGTCCAGATTTGAGTTTAAATAGTCTTTTTATAACTTTTTTGAGATATTTAACTCATATGTATTCAAATTTACTGAGTTTAGGGGAGTGTCTGTCTAAAAATAGGTAAAAAGAGAAAGAGTGTTAAAGAGAGAGTTCTTATTATTAATTACAATGACTATAAAAACATACTTTATTGGGGTTTTTTTGTGTGGCGAGTAAATAAAACAGGAATGATGTTCTTTTCATTACTATCTGCTCTTTTTGTATTAATGGCAGGGTCTGGAATAAGTTCTGCAACTGAGTTTATTGTACACAACGGTGAATCAATACAGTTAGCTGTGGATAATGCAACGTCAGGTGATACAGTAATTATAGAGCCTGGTACGTATAATGAGAATGTTACTATTCAATCAGCCATTACAATAGTGTCTGAATCTGGAGATCCGGAAGATACGACAATTCAAGGTTCCGGCTTTGAAGTTTATACAGGCGGTGTAACCATTAAAGGTTTCACTTTGAAAGGTGCCGACGAGTCAACTGGAGTTTTTTTACTTGATTCGAGTGGTGGTTGCACAATTGAAAATAATAAAATTTTAGACTATGATACTGGCATTGGAACATCCATATATTGTTCCAGTACAGTAGTTAACAACAATGAAATTTCAAATTGTGACACCGGAGTCAGTATAGGGGAATCCCTGGATAATGTTATTGGGGCCAATGAAATCTCAAATTGCGGCACAGGTATTATTATAGATGATCTGGTATCAGCTGACATTAAGAATAATATGATTATTGAAAATGACCTTGGAGTTTCTATTAACGGTGATGCTAGCGCATCCATTGTAGGCAATAACATAAACTTCAATAGTAAGTGTGGTCTTTACGATAACGCATATGGTGGCAGCACAGTCTACAACAACTATTTCAATAACACAAAAAATGTCATTTTTGATGAGTTTCATCAGGTGCCTAACATCTGGAACGCCACCAAAACTACAGACAAGAACATTATAGGTGGCCCCTATCTTGCAGGAAATTACTGGACAAATCCCGATGGCACAGGCTTTAGCCAACTCAATAGTGATGCCAGCGGTGATGGTATAGCAGAGAAACCTTATGCCATTGATGGGCAAGACATTGACTACATGCCTCTGGTAACCCCCGAGAAAAAGCCTGCAATGTTAATCCCTGCAGCCAGCTTCCAGACAAATATCAGCAAGGGACCTGCTCCTCTTTCAGTCCATTTCACTGACCTTTCTGAAAATGCTGTTTCTTTGAGCTGGGACTTTGAAAACGATGGGAAAATTGACTCTAAAGGCAAAAACGAAGTTCATGTTTACACATTTCCGGGGTCTTATACAGTCAATCATACTGTAAACAATGAATTTGGCACGGCTTCAAAACTGATCACAATAACCGTAAGCCATGCAATTGCAGATAATTCTGTAAATAATGGGACTGCAAGCAACGGAACTGGTGCAGATAACGGACGCAACGGCAACAATACCACCATTGGAAACAGTGGAAGCAGCAGTGAAAGTGGTAGTGGAAGTAGTAGCAGTGGAAGCAGTAGTAGTGGAGGTGCAGGTGGCTCTCCTGAATCCGCAAAGAATGTTGAAGTGAAGGAACTTTCACAGGTGTTCGTTGCAAGTGGTAAAGAGGCAAAGTTTGAGTTCCAAAGGAATGAAACCTGTGTTGCGTATGTGAGCTTTGATGCAAAGAAGACTCTGGGAAAAATCACTACTATTGTCGAGATGCTGAAGGGAAAATCCATCCTTGTTTCAGAACTGCCTGCAGGCGAAGTCTACCAGTCCTTTAACGTATGGGTTGGAAACGGCGGAATTGCAAGCACAAAGAACATAGAAAATCCTGTCCTTCGTTTTAAGGTTGAAAAGTCCTGGCTTCAAAATAATAGTATAGACCCTGCTTTAATCGCCCTGAACTGGTATAATGATCTAAAATGGGAACAAATCTCAGTTAAAACGTCAGGAGAAGATGCAAAATATCTTTACTTCACTGCCAATGTTCCTGGATACTCTACCTTTGCAATAACAGGTAAGGCAAAAAGTTATCCTGGACTGCAGGATGAACAGCAGGAGGAAAACTCGTTCGGCACCGGGTCAGTAAGACTAACCAGTGACACTGATGATACTGTAATGAAAGATGGAGTTAAAAAAAGCGCTCCAGGCTTTGAGATGATTTTTGGAATTGTCTGTCTGCTTGGTGTATTCCTCTATAGACGAAAATAATGAGTTGAAGGCATTATCCTTCATCTTAAACTCATTTTTTAGTTAACTGCATTTTTAGTTAACTTTATCTTTTAGTTAACTTTATCTTTTAGTTAACTGCATTTTTTGTTGACGTTATTTTTGCTACTGCTCGCCTGTATTGATTGGAAAATCAGCCCTGCTAATTTACCAGCTTCCTTATACGAGATTTCAAGCCTTCAAGCTCTTTGAAAGGGCCTTTTTTTCCCAGCAGGAAAGGGAAGTAGTTATTGATAAGGAAGATCACGGGTATCAAGCAGAGAAGGTTCAGAATAGTTAAGCTCAGTGCCAGAGCAGTTTTGCAATAGAAACATTCAAGCTCCACCCCGATAGTAATAACTGCAAGTTTTGTCAGGATGTCCTTTAGAGGGAAATGTAGTGCAAGCACTATCAGGCTGTTTCTCCCATAATACTCCAGTATTTTTGAACTCCCAACTTTTTTGAAAAGATAAACAAAAGCAAAGATTCCTGAGAAAGCCAGGAAATAATATGAGAAGAAATTTCCGTATTTTAGCACATTCATATTGATTTTATCTGTTGGAAACTCCAGGAGATAAGCGAAATAAAGCAAATTCAAAAGGATAAAGATTCCTGGGAAAAATTTTTCAGTTCGGGAAAACCCTGCTCTAAATCTCGATTCTGAGTTAAAACTGGAGTTTGCTTTTACATTTGTTCCTGAAGCTACTCCTGACTTTTCGTCTGGCTCTGTGATTTTTCTGAACAGATTTCCAGCTCCGTAAAAGGCCACAGCAGAGAGGGCTACATCAGCGTTCCAGGGCAGCCTGAAAGGCACGTAAACAGAATAGAGGTATCCGATAATTCCGGCTGCAGTAAGCCAGAGTACAAGTTTTCCAGGTTCTCCGTAATACTTCTTTGCAAATCCATAAAAGAGGAGCTCGGTTACGAATAAGCAGGTAAGGAACCAGAGGGGGGGATTATAAGAAACAAGAGGGCCCAGGGCATATAGGATGGAGTAAATTCCGTAAAGAGCACTGGTTTCGAAAAACTCAATATTTGTGACTCCGGGCTGAAAGCCTGTATCCAGCAAAAAGTAAAACAGGCAGGTAAGCAGTGCGAAACAGAAGTAAGGTACGATAAGAGACCTGAACCTCCCCTTTACAAAATTAGCTGTCGATTCTGCATATTTCCCGAAGTCAAAAAGAAATCCGGAAATGAAAAAGAACAGCGGCATGTGAAATGAAAAGATGTAAGTATCAAGCGCTACCGGTAGGCTGTGATGCGCAAACACCACAAGCATAATCCCTATTCCTTTTAAGGCGTCAATCCAGTGAAGTCTCATATTTAACCTGAAATATAAACAGTATTTACATTATAAAAATATTTGTTTACTTATTTGGGTTTAGATTGTTCCCAGAGATTACCTTATTTTTCGCAAGGGTTATTATTTTTCCCTGTTTGTCCGTAGAAGTTTTATCTTTAATCTATTTGTTTTTCTATTTTCCCTGAATGTTATCTGTACTTGTTTGTCTCTTTTTTTGGATTCTTTGCTTTTAAAGGGCCTACGCACGGGCAAAGCTTTAAATCAGATGATTCAGTTGTATCGCATGTTTCATTTTCGGGATTAGGTCCCGTTGGAATGTGGTCCTGCAGGCAGGGCTGAACCGTGAAACGTAAGTGAAACTTGGTGTTTAAATTGGTAAAATCTTTTTACGGATATATACGTGATGCATGGAAAAACCCTGATGAGACCTACGTGAACGAACTCCGCTGGGAGCGCTTGCAGGTCTGGAGAAAGCAGGGGTCTGTGACCAGAGTCGAAAGACCAACCAGAATTGACAGGGCACGCTCCCTTGGATACAAAGCCAAGCAGGGAATTGTCGTTGTCAGAGTGAATGTGCGCCGCGGAGGGCTTGGTAAAATAAGACCCAAGCGTGGAAGAAGGACCCAGAAAATGGGGACTAATAAGATCACAGGCGGAATGAGCATCCAGAGGATCGCTGAAGCCCGTGCAGACCGCAAATACCCTAACCTTGAAGTTCTGAACTCATACTGGGTAGGGGAAGATGGAAAGCACAAGTGGTTTGAAGTCATCCTTGTAGATCCGCACCACCCTGTAATAAAGAGCGACAAGAACCTGAACTGGATTTGTGATCCGTCCATCAGGGGCAGAGCCACAAGAGGCAAAACCAGTGTTGGTCGCAAAGGCAGAGGCATGACTACACGCGGTAAAGGTACTGAGAAAACCAGGCCGAGCATCCGTGCACATCAGAGTCGAGGCAAGTGATTCATCACATAACGCTGCGTGTGCTCGCCCACGCAACCGAAGACGTATCCAGAGTCCGTGAGGCTCTGGACTTTTTTTTATCCGGTGCCGGCGTTAGAGAAGGAAATAAGTTAATTGAAGAGCTTCAGGCTGAAGGGCACCATGGAAATCCCATTACCATCCTGAGCGTACAGCTTAAAAGAAAGGCAGATTGCCTGGGTTTTGCCCACTTTGTCCGGGGACATTTCTCGGAAGAAGACGTAGCGTGGCTCAAGGAAGAAATGCCTGAGAGGCTGGACGACGACCAGGTCTTCCATCTCCGCTTAGATAAGCAGGCTGCATGTCTGCAGCAGGTTAGGCTGACTGATTCCTCGGATGCGATCACTGCACAAATCAAGATCGAGACCTATCCGAAGAACCGGGAGAAGGCCGGAGTCATAGTGGAGGAGTTGTTTGGGTAAACCGAAATTTTACGATTTTTGCGTTCATGCAATTCCCGACGGGGATAATACCGTCGAGGAACTGGCTGCTCTTGCCCGGCATTTCGGGTATAGCGGGATTGCACTTGCAAACCACTCAGATAAACTTTCTCAATCAAAGCCTGTCCTGAGCCCAACCGAAGGATTTGAAATTTTTAGAGGAATTGAGCTTGTAGAGGAAAATCCCTCGAAGCTCCAGGGGCTTATCGGAAAATTCAGACCGTCAATGGATGTCCTGATCGTACACGGCGGCTCGGAAAATGTCAACAGAGCTGCGCTGGAAAATCCCAGGGTAGATATTCTGAACCATCCGGCTTTTGACAGAAGCAGCGGGTTAAATCAGGTGCTTGCAAAGGCGGCAGCTGAAAACGGAGTTTCAATTGGACTGACACTTAGACCTATTCTTCATTCAAGGGGTTCAAGACGCGTCCGTCTGTTATCAGATCTCAGGGCAAATCTTGACCTTGCCAGGAAGTATGAGGTTTCTCTTGTCCTTTCAAGCGATGCTGTGTCCTGTTTTGACCTTCGCTCTCCGATGGAAACACTTGCTCTGGCTGAGGTATGCGGGCTTGAAGAGGATGAAGCCCTTGAAGCTATGAGTGTCGTTCCCGAAAGAATTCTTGCAAAGAACCGTCCTGGCCCCGGATATATTAGAGAAGGCGTGGAAGTGCTTGAGGAGGGAGATTATTTTTGAAGCGCCTGCTTCCTTCGCTTCGTGCGAAAAAACGCTACCTTGCCTTTGAGTTGATTTCAGAAGAACCTGCAAGCAGAGGGGATGTGGTAAAGGAAGTTATGTCCTCCGCTTCTTCTCTGCTTGGGGATGTCACTGCCAGTGAATGTGACATTAAAGTTCTTGGGTTTGAAGACTGGAAGGGTATTATACAGTGTTCCCATACCAGGGTAAAAGAAACAAGAGCCGCCCTTTCAGCTCTTACGCGGATTAATGGGAAAAGGGCAACTCTGCACATTCTTGGATCTTCAGGTACGGTTAAAAGGGTTACTGAAAAATTTATTCAGAACCATAAGGTTTTCGACCCAAAAATTGGGGGAAAACCTGGAACTGCTGAAGAATCCGGAGCATAAAGGCCTTCAGAAAGTTAAAGTGGGTAGCTTTTCAGGTGTTATTTTCATGCCTTAATTGAAATCTTAAGCCATGAAACCATCAGGAAGCTGTTGATTATATGCTATAATCTGTCTTATATATACTACAATGAATGAGTATTAGTGTAACAAAGTATAATATTGATTGGCAGGGCGGTTTGACATAGAAAATTGCTGTTCCGAAATTTCTGGAATTTAAGTGCGATGATTTCATACTTGGTAGGGAAGCATACCTCAAAATCTAGCACAGTGGAACTGTGGTAGGAAATGCTTCCTTACGGGTGTCAAAATCCGGCTTTAAATGCCGAAAAGTCCTGGCTCTCACAAGCATTATAACTGAGTAAAGACACTTTATTAACGGATTTAGTTAACATTGGGACTCTACCTCGAAAAACCATTAAAAAGATCATTCAAGTACGTGAATCCTGATTATTCTTGGGAAACGTATTTTTACAGGGTAAAAGTGCCTTTGAATCCCCTATAACCTCAATATTTTCCGCTGGTTTAGTCCTAAAAAAGCTTTCAGGATTGAAAGTTTCGAATAAAAGGTTAAAAACTCTAATAAGGAAGAAATAAGTTATAAGGAAGAAATAAGTTATAGGGAATCAAAAGTCGGTTTCCTGCCTGAATGCTGGGTCGGGGACTTTAAGCTCCTGAATTCTCGGGATATCCGCACAAATTATGATCACTGACCAAAGCCTTTTTTGGGAGGGCGGTGATTTAGTTGACGATTCTGCGGATAGAGATCCTTAAAGGAAAACAGGCCGGTAGTTGGCCGGAAAGATTGGAAATAATATAATACAAATTAAGGGAGATACGGAATATGCAGATGGCACCACAGATGGGTTATGACAGGGCAATTACGGTTTTTAGCCCTGACGGAAGACTTTTTCAGGTAGAATATGCCCGTGAAGCGGTCAAAAGGGGAACAACAGCCGTGGGAATAAAGGCAGCCGATGGGGTAGTGCTGCTGGTTGACAAGAGAATAACAAGCAGGCTTGTGGAGGCTGAGTCAATTGAAAAAATTTTCCAGATTGATGGCCACATAGGAGCCGCAACCTCAGGGCTTGTGGCAGACGCCCGCTCCCTTATTGACAGAGCCCGTGTAGAAGCGCAGGTCAACAGGGTTTCTTATGATGAACCCATAGGTGTGGAGGTCATCTCCAAGAAGATCTGTGACCATAAGCAGACTTACACTCAGTACGGCGGAGTTCGTCCATACGGGACTGCACTCCTGATTGCCGGCGTAGAAGACAATGCTCCAAGGCTCTTTGAGACTGACCCTAGCGGCGCTCTCCTGGAATACAAGGCAACAGCAATTGGAGCAGGCAGAAACGCAGTCGTTGAGGTTTTTGAGGCGGATTACAGAGAAGACATGAATATTGATGCGGCTATCCTCCTCGGAATGGATGCTCTCTATAAAGCTGCTGAAGGTAAGTTCGATGCCGGAACACTTGAAGTGGGTATCGTATCCCTTCAGGATAAGAAGTTCAGAAAATTGGTTCCTGCAGAAGTTGCAAACTATGTTCAGCAGATCCTCGAAAAACACCGAGGAACTGAACAAAAAGAATAAAACCTATCTAATATTTAGGAAATGAGTGATCAGAGAATCTTCTGATTCTCAAAATAATATTTTGGAGAAGGTATTCGAAAATGGTGTCCCTGGACGAGGCAGTGACTGCGCGACTCAAGAGAGGAAGCAAACATTTCGAAGTCCTGGTCGAGCCCGAAGGGGCTCTGGCCTACAAGCGAGGAGAAGAAGTAAACCTGGAAGATGTTCTGGCGGTTGAAACTATCTTCGAAGATGCAAACAGAGGGGACCGAGCTGCAGAATCCGATATTATCAATTCTTTTGAAACTGCGGACCCCTTTAAGATTGCTGCCGTGATCCTGAAAAGCGGAGAGCTTCAGCTCACCGCTGAACAGAGAAAACGCATGCTTGAGGAAAAAAAGAAAAAGGTTATCTATACCATTTCCAGAAATGCAATTAACCCCCAGACAAGAGCACCGCATCCTCCCGCAAGGATTGAAAAGGCGATGGAGGAGGCAAGGGTGCATATAGACCCTTTGAAAAGCGTGGAGCAGCTGGTCAATATTACAATGAAAGCCATTCGCCCGCTTATACCCATACGCTTTGAAGAAATCAGTATTGCTGTAAGGATCCCTCCGGAATATGCTCCTAAAGCATATGGAGACATTTCCAAGGCTGGAAGCATTACAAAAGAAGAATGGCAGCGTGACGGTTCCTGGATTGCAGTAGTAAGGATTCCTGCAGGAGTCCAGACTGATTTTTACGCTCTTATAAATCATCTTACGAAGGGAGAGGCTGAAACTAAACTTTTATAAGAGGATGTTGGATGGATAAAAAAATAGTGATCCCTGGTGACCTGTTATCCGAAAATACGAAAAAAGCCGGATACGGGACTTATGTCAAGAACGACAAAATCTATTCTTCGTTTTGCGGTATTGAAAATCTCAAAGAGGATAAAGTTGGAGTGATCCCTCTCGCGGGAGCCTATATCCCCTCAGTAAATGACGTGGTGATCGGGATCGTTATTGTGGTTACGCCATCCAACTGGATCATGGATATTGCTTCTCCTTATGATGGTCTGTTCCATGTATCTGAATATCCAAGAAGAGTCGAATCCCGGGAGATGTCTGAAATTCTGAATATAGGTGATTCCGTGATTCTCAGGGTGAGAGATGTAGACAGCTCCATGAAAATCGAGCTTGCCCTGAGGGATTCGAACTTCTATAAACTCAAAACAGGCCAGATTGTTGAAGTTGAGCCTGTAAAAGTTCCCCGTGTGATAGGACACGGCGGCTCCATGATCTCAATGCTGAAGAAAGAAACTAACTGCAGCATTTTCGTTGGTCAGAACGGCAGAATATGGATCGATGGAAAGGACGATGATGTGGAGCTTCTGAGCAAGGCTCTCCGGAAGATCGAACTTGAAGCCCAACGTTCCGGATTGACAGATCGGATCTACAACTTTTTGAAAGATGAACGGATTAGACAGAAAGAGTCTAAACCTGCTAAGTTTTTTAGAAGTGGAAAGAAAGAAGTGAAGGCAACAACAGAAGATCATTCCGAAGAGATATACAGGAAGATCGATGTATTGCTGGACCCTATGAATTGAATTCCGGATAAAGTAGTAGGGATTTTAGGGAAGCTTCTGTAGAGTATTTTTAGAGTTTTTTGGAGATTAAAGTATGAGTGATAAACCTGAAAAATTAATCGCTGATGATGGGCTGCGCCTGGACGGGAGGCGAGCGGATGAGATCAGGCCCATGAAAATAGAGATCGGCGTGCTTTCCAGAGCCGATGGTTCATGTTATCTTGAATGGGGCAGGAATAAAATTCTGGTAGGCGTATTTGGCCCGAGAGAAGCCCATCCCCGTCGCACACAGCGTCCAGATACTGCAGTTATCCGTTACAGATATAATATGGCTTCTTTTTCAGTGGAAGACCGTGCCCGCCCAGGGCCCAGCAGGCGGAGCATCGAAATTTCAAAAGTCTCCAGGGAAGCTTTCGAGCCGGTAATTATGACCGAACTTTTCCCTAAAACGGCAATTGATATTTTTGTGGAAGTACTTCAGGCCGATGCAGGGACAAGGACAGCAGCAATAAATGCTTCAAGCATAGCGCTTGCAGATGCCGGAATTCCCATGAAAGGTCTCATTACCTCCTGTGCCTTCGGAAAAGTTGACGGGCAGATAGTACTTGACCTCAACAAGGAAGAGGATAACTACGGAGATGCTGATTTTCCTGTTGCGATGACCCAGGACGGAGAAATCACCCTGCTTCAGATGGATGGGCACCTTACTCCTGAAGAAATTAAAAAAGGCCTCGAGCTTGTAAAGAAAGGCTGCAAGGAAATTCTCGAAATTCAGCAGGCCGTCCTGAGAAAGAAGTTTGAAACCCCCGTTGAAGAGCCTGAAGGGGAAGCCGCAGAAACTGCAGAGGCTGAGAATAAAGCTGTAGAAGCAGAAGCCTCCATCGAATCTTCTTCTGAGACAGTGGTTGTCGAAGAGCTTATTGAGGAAGCCGAAGAGCTCAAAGAGGAGATCTCTGAAGAAACCGTCTTAGCTGAAGTTTGTAGTGCTGAAGAGATTTCTGATGTTGAGGAGTTAAAAGAAATTATTGAAGAAGCTGAAACCAGATCCGGAGAAGATATTTTAGAAGAAGTAATTGAAGTCGAAGTCGAAGAAGAGGCTGAAGAAGAGGCTTTTGAAGACGAAGCTGAGTTTGAGGCATCCTTTGAGGCTTCTTTTGAGGAAGTTTCCGAACCTGAAGAAGTTGAAGAACTCGAGGCCGAAGAAACTGTTTCCGGGAGAGAAGAAACGGAATTTGAATCCGAGGACTTTACTGAAGAAGAAAGCCAGCTTGAAGATGAAGGTGGGTCTGAAGAAATTACCTCCGAAGAAGCTTTTGAGTCTGACCTGGAGATCGAGTCCGAAGCTAAATCCAGGAAAGAGCTTTCTGCTGAGGAAACAGTAGAAGAAAAGGCTGAGGAGACTGGAGAAAAAGCTGAAGAAGCTGGAGAGGCTGAAGAAGAAAAGTCCGAGGGACCCTGGAAAGTAGTAAAAGACCCCTCTGAAGCCGGAAGCAGAGGTGAAAACAATGAGTGAAGTTGTTGCTACGCTTAAAAAGGATTTTATTTATAACCTTATGATCAGAGGAAAGCGCCAGGATGGGCGCGGATTTAAGGATTTCAGGGATATCAAACTCGAAACAAATGTTATCTCCAAAGCCGAAGGTTCGGCAAAGATAACTCTCGGGAACACCCAGGTCCTTGTAGGAGTGAAGCTGCAAAAAGGCACTCCTTTTCCAGATTCGCAAGATGAAGGCGTAATTATTACCAATCTGGAGCTTAATCCTATTGCTTCTCCTGAGTTTGAGCCAGGTCCTCCCAGAGAAGATGCCATCGAGATGGCAAGGGTTGTAGACCGGGGTATCCGGGAATCGGGCGCAATTGATTTAAAGAAGCTCTGCATAACGATCGGAGAATCAGTTTGGATCGTCTTCATAGATGTCCATATCCTCAATGATGACGGCAATATTATTGATGCGTCCTGTCTTGCTGCCATTGCGGCCCTTATGAGCACAATGGTCCCCAACGAACAGCATGGACTCGGTAAAGATGTGCCCCTTGCAATGAAAGAGGTGCCAGTGGGCGTGACTCTCATTAAGATCGGCTCAAAGCTGATGGTGGACCCCTCACTTGATGAGGGGGCGGTTTGTGAGACAAAACTGACAGTTGTCTCCAGTTCAGACGGATCTGTTGCTGGCATGCAAAAAATGGGTCCTGTCCCTTTCACCGAGGCAGAGGTGCTGGAAGCAATTGATATGGCATGTGAAAAGGCAGCCGAACTCAGGGAACTTTACCTTGAAGGGCTTGCAAAGCAGGAATAAATCAAGCCTGATTAATTAAATATAAATATTAAATGCCAGTATTACGGTCTAAGCGCATGTGCAATGGTGATAAGCAGAACCATATTTTGTGTCTCAGGGATCTGATCCTTGAGCCAGTCGGTTCTGAGTTAAATCACTTCGGACTAAGCATTTACATTTAAGGAGTTATAACGATGGCAAAAAAATTTACTAAGAAGGGAAGGATTTCCAGATCAGCAGGCAGGTTCGGTCCAAGGTACGGGAGAAAGGACAGAAAGCTTGTCGCAGACCTGGAAGAACGCATGCGAGCCCCGCATGTATGTACAAAATGTGCCCGTCCGACCGTGAAAAGGATCGGAACCGGCATATGGAAATGTAGCAAGTGTGGGCACACCTTTGCTGGCGGGACTTATATCCCCTATACCAGTGTAGGTCAAACTCTGTTGCGCACTATGAAGAATGTTGCTGAGGCAAAGTAAAAAATTAAGGTTGTGGTTGTATGGGTTATAAGTGCACTCGATGTAAACAGAAAGTGGAAATTGACTACGAGTACACAGGCATAAGGTGTCCGTACTGCGGGCACAGAATCCTGGTTAAAGAGCGTCCTACAACCATCAAACGCATTAAAGCCGAGTGAGGAGTATTCTTCCCTCCGGCCAACAAGTCGAAGTATTAGATGAAGACTGGGCTTCTGTGAAATAAGCCCTTCTATCTAATAATTCAATTTGTAGGACAACAAAAACCAGATACTTGCTATTCCGGGCAGTAAATATCAAGTTCCATTTTTATTCGCTGCACCAGGTCGCAGCAGTATGCAGCTGCGATCCATTGTATTTTCTCAGGAATCCGGCATCTTTTCTATCTCTTTTGTTTATCCCGTTATTGCAAATGTTGCTCTTATTCTGATCTTAAAACTGGACCAGATGAGAGTTACATCCTCATATTTGTGTCATTCAACATTCCAAATGAACATAGGTAAACTTTTTTAACATGTATAATATATAGTTTAATGTATTTTGGGATGCAAAATGGACGAAAAAATCAGAACTAACAGATGGGGAACCCGAAACAAAGTAATAATCTCCAGCTTATTTTTTATTTTTTTAATCGCAGTCATAATTTTCTTCCTGTCAGCTAAACCTTCTGGAAATATTTTATATGTAACTGCCAATGGGAGTGGAGATTTCAACTGTGATGGTATTGATGATCAGGTCGAAATAAATAAGGCTCTTGCTTACGTGGCAGAAAACCCTCAGTTTACAACCGTTTATTTGAAAGGCAATACTACATACATAATTTCAGACAGTATTCTTATTGGAAACAATACAATTCTGGAAGGAGATTCCTCAGCTGTGCTTAAACTTGAAGATAAAGCAGGCTGGCCAGCAGAAAAACCTGTAATTACGCAGATAGACAGCTCTGGAAATCATGATATTACCATAAAAGGATTTGAAATTGATGGGAATCATGACAAGAATAGTGACAAAGCTAGAGGAAAAGGATATTACAATTTGATCCATTTCCTTGAATCCGAAGACATAAAGGTGCATAATATGTACATGCACGACAGCCATGGAGACGGGTTGAAAGCTACAAGGTGTTCAAAAATTCAGTTTTACAATAATAAAGTATACAAGCTGGGGCATGATGCTCTTTATGTCGTTTATTCCTCAAACGTAGAAGCCTGGAACAACAAAATAACATGCAGGACAAATAGTGGATTGAGAGTTTACAACTCGAACCATGTAAAGTTTTACAACAATACCATTAACTCTGAAGGAGAAGGGGGGGCAGGAATCCAGGTCCAAAAAGAAGGATCTTCAATCATCATGGATGATATCGATATATACAATAATCTGCTGTATGAGACCAATGCCGCCGGCATCTGGGTTACGGGCTACGGGGCCAAATATTCTAAATACACTGCAAAAGACATATACATTCATCATAACAAGTTTTACAAAACCGGCATTAATCAGGGTGCTGATTGGGCAGGGGGCATAGTGCTCAATGGCTTCCAGAATACTCTCATAGAAAATAACCTGTTCGACGGATGCTATGGCGCAGCTATTGCCCACAAAAGAGTTAAAGCATTTTCAGCTCCGGAGTCAGGATATACTACTCTTGTAAAAAATAATATAATCATTAATACCAAGAGCAGTCATGCAGCCGGAAAAGGATATGCCATATTTAATAAGTTGAACAACACCCATTCCTTCATCCTGGAAAACAACTGTCTTTCAAACAACGCCGGTGGAAACTATTTATATGCAAATTCCACATCTGACGTTAACGTTGATAAGGGGTATGTGGAACAGGTGAGTAAGAACATTTCTATGAGAAAAGACTTCCCATGGAGTGAAGCCCTGTATGCAGGGCCAAAATGACCTTAATAAAGTTAATTCTCATGAAATAAGGAAAAAACTTTTAATATTTTTTTTCTCAGATTAAAATGGGTTGATATATAAGTTAACTTCATCACAAAATCTATTTTATTTTTCCTATTTAATGATTTATTTAAATCCAGTGATTTCCTTTTTTTTATAGAGATACAAATCAACTACAGATCCTGGGGAAACAATTAAAGTGCAATCTCAAAGTAACATCGAAAAAGTGATTCTATGAGTGAAAATAAAATGGGAAATATTCGAGATAAAAAATTGAGTAACAAAAAAGGGAGAATCCTTTATTAAGGTATTTCATAAGTGACTCTGAAGTGTTTCATAAGGTGTTTTGATTTATGTTTAGAATCTGACGTCGTTACTACTGATGATCTGATTTGTCTTCACATCGATGATTCTAATGTTTACATTATCACCAGATACAGGCCCTGTTCCAAAAGCATTCTTGTTATCATCCGATGCCAGTGCAAGTATCTTGATATTACCTACGCTTAATGTATCAAGACCGGTGGTGTTAATAGGAACAGACTCAGCTCCATTAAGAGATGCTGTAACTTTCGTTACTTTTGGGTCTCCAAAGCTGATAGGGTCCCCGCCCAGGTGGTCGAGTTTTACAGATGCTGAGGTAGTAGCAGTAGCAATAGCATTTGCTGTAATTTCAATAGTTGCCTCTGATGAGGGAGATGCAGGTTTCAGATCGGTAACTGTTGATGAACTGATTGCGGCGAGGATAACGGTTATTGCAAGCATCAGGATGACGCCAATAACTGGGGATACTTCATCTTTATTCTTAAATAATTTTTTGAGATCCATATTATTTCTCCCTCCGGGTTAAAGGCACTCAGACAGGAAACCTGGCCGAAATTGTTAGTATCTATTATGCACAGATAAAAATAATCCATTTTTCCAGTTTATTGTAATTCTACCTATCATCAACAAATTATTGATTTCACCTGCACTTCTTATCTTATTTTCAAAAGATATAAAAGTTCGTGTGTTAGATAATCTATTAATTATAAAATGTGAAGTTTAAAATGAACGCCAAGCAGAGCGAAAGTGAAAAATACTCTTACCTTGTCATGGGAAGTATGTTAATCACTTCTTCTCGCAAACCTTCTGCAAGGACCAGGACGCTTTGCAAATTGCTTTCTCGGGTTACCTCCGGCAGGTCTATTACGCGCGGAAAAATGGGCATGCAGGAACTTCTGGAGTTTGCGCAGGGCGGGCCTCTCATAGTTGTAGGAGAGTACCACGGAAATCCCGGAGAACTCAGCTTTTACGATGAAACCGGAAAGCTCCTTTTTTCTCTCCGGTTTGTGGACTGGTATTCCAAAGAAATCGAGTCTTACTGGTTTCCAGATGTTGATCCTGCTCTCACAGGCCAGGGAGAAATTGCAGATGCCTTTGGGTCTTTTTTCCATTTCCAGAGAGTTGAAAGCGATAAATTAGATCAACTTCCTTCTCGTTCCACCTTAATAATAGCTGGAGAAAAAGATATCGAGTTTATGGGTGACGGAAAGTCCCTTTTTAAACTTAATATCAGAGGTTTTAAAAAATATTGACCTCCAAATCTTTATTTTCTAGGAGGAATTCGTTGAAACTTTTCGCAGAATTTATATTTGAAACTGAAACTGCAGAAACAATCTACCGGGCTCTCCTGCCCGAGCTTGAGGATAACTACTCAGACAGGTCTGCAATAGGACTGTCCCTTGAAGACACAAACAAGCTGGTACTGAGCGTAAAAGCCGAAGATGCGGTTTCCCTTCGTTCAGCCCTGAATACTTGGTTCAGGCTCATCCAGATTGCCCAGGAAGTCCTTGAAGCTACAGCTGAAAGCTAATTACTGCTTGGAATTATCTAAAGAGTGTAGAAAAGTGAAATTAAAAAATAAATGTAGAGATAAAATCTTGAATGAGATTTTATTTAAGCTCATTTGACTCCGGCAAGCAAAAGTAAAAGTTATTATCAGGCTTTCCGGTAGTTTATGTCCAGGCTGAGGTCTGCTTCAATTCATTACACTTTAAACCTCTTTTCCTACTTTTTCTGTCCCTGTCTTTAAGCGATTTTTCTTAATATCTTGCGGCTCCTGATTTTTTTGATTTGGGACCTTTATCTTGCCTGAAAGCCCGCTCCGGGCACTTCTTGGAATCGGTTTTCCCGCGTACTTCAAAGCCGAGGCTGAAACATTCGCCTTTTAGCTCATCAATGGCTGTATAATATCTGCAATCTTGGCATGTAGGCATTCGGATTACTACCTCCAGATACGTGAAGGCCACCTGGTTTTCATCCCAGAGTGTTTGCCCGGATACAACCTCTTAAGCGAGAAACCGCTTTTCTTCATATATTTACGAAGATGTATCCTCTAAATAATATGTATCTGTAAATAAAACATTTTTGGTAGGCTATTTAAAAAGGAGGTGAAAACTTTTGGAAGTTGTGTTCTATATCTCTTACTTTACAGGCAGAACTCAAGAACAGGCTAGACAAAGGTTCAGCTCAGGGGTAAGAAAACTATTATTCATGACTGGAAAGGCTCAATAAGGGGAGCTTTTGAGAGATCAATGAAATTGCGGCTGCGTAAGTCTATACTTCTCAGAGGCCCAAATTCAGGTGATTGTCGTAGCTTTTCGAAATCTACATGAATTTATTTATATTTCAGCACAGCAAGATTTTGCCGGTAAATATATGTAAAAAATATCCGAATATATAAAAAAATATTATAAAGTTGAATTAAATGCGGGGTCTACAGGGAATTATTCATGGGGGTTTTTTGGAAGACTGCACGGATGGTTAAAGTCAAATCTCTTCCTCTTTCTCAAATTCAACGTCAAGTATCTGAAGTTCTCTGACGTTTCCTTCTCTGTCGTAACAGGTCCAGCTCTGTCTGTCATAGGGTCTTCCCACTATTATATGGCAATTTCCTGTTTTTGAGAACAGACGCAAGTCAGCCTGTGAAGGTCTGCGGTTTGGACCCGGATGGCTGTGTACCGAGCCTGCAGCTTTAATGTTTGGCATCATGTAAAGCTTCAGGACTGCGTTTGTGTCGCTGGACTCGGTGCCAGGCAGTATCAGCACTTCAGTTATAACACCGTCTTTTTCTTGCAAAAGTCCTGCAAACTCTTCCGGAGCCATGGATTTGCTCGCTTCGAGAATAAAGGTGAGAGTATCGCGGGCTATTCCCTTAATTTGCATAGGGATTATTCTCCTTAAAAGGTATAAAAGTAAGCCTTAATTCTCAGCTTTTTCCTGCTCATTCATTCTATTCCTTTCTAAGTTAAGGACTTTTCTGATAACTATTTTTTTGGATCCGAACCCAAGGTCATCGTTTTCAGGGTATTTTTCCTTTACATATTCGAAAAGTTCCGAAACGGTCATATCATCAAGTTTCCTTTTGAGCTGGTTAAAATCTTCCATAAAAATACCTCCTTTACAAAAATTTGATTTGTTTTTTGAAGTTAATTTATCTGTTTTTTTATTCTGCCATTTTTGTTCAGATCTTTTATCCGCAAACTATTCTCCATAAACAGGATACTGTTCAGGGGATTATTTCAGACTTTACAAGGGATTATTTCCAACTTTACAAGGGGATTATTTCAAACTTTACAGACACTTATGGGCTCTTAAATGACGGGCTTTTTATAAAAACTCATGGTTAACCTATATTTCGGAGGCAACTGAACCTTTATTTGGTAACTTTTTTTATTTATTTTGGGCTAATTAGCAGAATATTAATATGTTATCAGGATTTACAGATTATCACAAAATAATCTCTAATGAAGCTGATTCAGGAGTCGGGGTCCTGGCCAGGCAATCTATATGTTGAGGAATAATTTACTGAATAAGACGGTAAATCCTAAAATACAGAGACAGGGGGCTATGCCATAAACAACAATGGCAGTTTAAATGGAGTAAAAGAAGAAAATTGGATGGGGGAATTTCTTTTTAATAGCCTGGATCCTATCCTGAGAGTAGGAAAAGATGGCAATGTCCTTTATTCAAATAAGGCTGGGCAGTCCCTGCTGAAAGTTCTTAAAAGCCAGGAGGGAGAAAAGCTTCCGGTGGAAATTTTGAGTACTGTCCGCCGAATAGTCCTTCGAAAGAAAAAAGAACAAATAGAGCTGAAAGCAGGCGATAAAATATATTCTATTACTTTCACCTATTCGCCTGCAGATGAATGTGCTATTCTCTCTGCATTCGATATAACCCCCTCGAAACAAATGAAAGAAAAACTTTTTTTAAGAAATCAGGAGCATGAAATTCTTTCCCGAATTGCTGAAAGGGCCCTCAAAGCTCCAGACCTTCAGACTCTTCTGGACAAAGCCTTACCTCTTGTCACATCTACCCTTGAAGTAGAATACTGCAATATTCTGAAGCTTTTACCTGATGGAAATTTTCTATTTGAGAGGGGAATTGGCTGGAAACCGGAAGAAAGAGGCAAGGTCATTAAGAAGGATTTAGCTTCTATAGCGGGCTACACCGTGCTTTCAAACATACCGATCCTTACAGAAAACCTGAATAAAAAGGATTCAATTAAGATAATCGGATTTGAAGGTTATCCTGAAATAATGAGTGGAATAAGTGTCCTCATCGGCAATGTGGACAATCCTTATGGAGTGCTTACAGTTAACAGTACTAAAAAAGAGAAATTCCTTAAAGAAGATGCTTACTTCCTTAATGCAGTTGCACTACTTATCTCACTAACTATTGAACGAAATGAAGTCGAAGAAGCTCTCCGAAACAAGGTCTATTTTCTGGAGACGTTGCTGGATACCATTCCTGCTCCTGTATTTTACAAAGACAGCAAAGGCGTTTACCAGGGATGCAACGAGCTCTTTGCAAAGATGATTCTCGGAAGTTCCAGGGAAAAAGTGACAGGATGCTCTATAGATGAGCTTTCAGAAGAGATTCCCGTAGAACTGGGAGAGGTTTACAAAGGAATGGATCGGCAACTGCTCCAGAAAGGAGGAAATCAGGTTTACGAGTCCAAAGTAATGTGTTCTGACGGCTTGAAGAGGGATTTTCTTTTCAGTAAAGCTACATACAGAAGTCTTTGCGGGAATGTAGAAGGACTGGTAGGTGTAATGCTTGATGTCACAGGGCGCAAAAGAACGGAAGAAAAATTGCAAAAAAGCGAAGAAAGATACCGCCTTATTGCAGAACAAACAGGACAGCTGATATATGACATTGACCTGAAAAACGGGTCTATTGAGTGGGCAGGAGCAGTCAATGAACTTACAGGGTACAGTTATAAAGAGATAGAAAATTTTGATTTCTACGACTGGCTCGAACATATTCATCCTGATGAGCGCAGAGGAATACAGAAGGCATTTAAAAGGTGTTGGAACACAGGAGAAAAATTTAATAAAGAGTTCCGGTTCAGGCGAAAAGATGGTAGCTATTTCTGTGTGGATAATAAAGGGATATATCTTAGAGATAAGGAAGGCTGCATATGCAGGGCTCTGGGGGTAATGAAAGATGTTACTGAAATCAAGCTTTCCTCTGAAAAACTCAGGGACAGCGAAGAGCTTTATCGTTCCTTCTTACAGAACTTTAAAGGAATCTCTTTTAAATTGGATCGGGACTTTAATCCTCTTCTGGTGGAAGGGGCTGTCGAGGAAATTACCGGGTACAAGGAAGAAGATTTTCTCTCCGGCCGGATAAGACTATTTGATCTCATTGTTTCAGAAGATAAATCACTAATCGATGTAAGCCGGAAAAAAATGAGGTGTTCCCAGAACGCCATCATGGAGCATGAGTACAGGCTCAAGAGAAAGGACGGAACTGTGCTGTGGGTTCATGAGTTAATCCATAGTATCTGCGACACCTCAGGAGAAACAGTGTTTATTCAGGGCTATGCTTATGATATTACCCAGAGGAAAAAAGCCGAAGAAGCCGTTGCAAAAGCCGAAAAAATCGGTATGAGGGAAATCCACCATAGGATCAAGAATAATCTTCAGGTAGTTTCGTCTCTGCTTAACCTTCAGGCTGCAAAGTTCAAAGATAAGGATGTTATTGAAGCCTTCCGAGAAAGCGAAAACCGCGTAGCTTCAATGTCCATAATTCATGAGGAGCTTTATAATTCAGATGGTGTAGCAAGTATCGATTTCGCCGCATATCTAAGGAAATTGACTTCTGAACTTCTTCGTTCTTATAAAGTTGGAAACGAGAATATCCAGCTTCTCCTCGAAGTAAACAGCACTTTTCTTGGGATTGACACGGCAATTCCCCTGGGAATCATTGTTAATGAGCTTTTCTCAAACTCCCTTAAATACGCTTTTCCGAAAGGCACCGAAGGAATTATCCGAATTGTCCTGCATAAAGAACCTGTCGTCAGGTCCAGGGGATCTGCAAATGCTTCCGAGAGAAGCCTGGATCCAACAGACTCCGGAATGAAGCCCTCTTATACACTGGTCTATTCCGATAATGGGAGCTGTTTTCCCAAAAATCTCGATTTTAAAAATCCCAAAACTCTTGGTTTGCAGCTTGTAAGTGCGCTAGTAGATCAACTTGATGGGACAATTGAGCTTGAAAAAGGAAAAGAAACGAAGTATACAATCAGATTCAATAATGACCTTCCTGAGTAAGAATAAAAAAAGGAGTACTGAAAAACTGTGCCTTTTTTTCCATTCTTTCGAACTTGCCTTTTTTTCTGTGATTTATAATTCCTATTTAAACAATTCTTGCCAGATAATATAAAATGGATATCCTATTTCTCCGGGAAAAGGCACTACATAAATTGGGATGAAATACACATTTATTTCTATATAGAAATCATTTGAGACTGGCTGTAAAATGTAGAAAGAAATGACAATGAAAAATAAAGTGAAAAATAACAATAAGAATACATAAAGGTGAGGATAGGCGAATTGTGAATGTTAGTTGGAATTGATGTAGGAGGCACTACTACAGATGCGGTGCTTATCCGGAACGGAAATGTATGCAGTACTGCCAAGGTTTCCACTGAGTACGGAAATCTTCTAAACTCCCTGCTTGAAGCCCTTGATGCTATCATCAGGGATATCTCCCCTGAACAGCTGGAAAGGGTGGTATTGAGCACAACCGTGATCACAAATTTAATTGCCGAAGGCAAAACAGATAGAGTTGCTCTGGTGCTAATTCCGGGGCCTGGTATTAATCCCTCTAGTTATGTTTTTCCTGATAGTTTTTATCTCAAGGGGGCTGTGGATTACAGGGGCAGAGAAATCCAGCCTATCGATGAGGCTGAGGTTCGAAAAACAGTGAACATGATTCGGGAACAGGGATTTCTTAGGGCCGCCGTTGTAAGCAAATTCGGGCAGAGAAACCCCTCTCACGAACTCCTTATAGAAGAAATATTCAGGGAAATGCATCCGGCCTGCAAACTGGAACTGGGGCATAAGGTTTCGGGTAAATTGAACTTCCCAAGACGGATTGCAACTTCCATGCTCGCCTCTGCTACCAGGGAGCATTATCAGGAGTTTGTTGAGCAAGTTAAAAAAGCTCTTAAAGAGAGAAATGTCAAAGCTCCTGTCTACATCCTGAAAGCCGATGGAGGAACTCTCTCGGTTGAGAAATCAATAGCTTTTCCTGTGGAAACTATCTTTTCGGGCCCGGCTGCAAGCACAATTGGAGCCCTCGCCCTTACTCCGAAAGGAGAGACCTCTGTGGTGGTAGATATAGGAGGAACCACTACAGACCTTGCCTTGATTCTTTCAGGAAAGCCCCTTCTCGCCTCCAAAGGTGCAAAACTTGGTGCCTTCCTGACTCATGTCCGGGCTTTTGCAGTCCGCTCTATAGCGGTGGGGGGAGATAGTGTTGTAAGGGTTACAGATTCGAGCAGCGGTAAAAAGCTGATTACTATCGGCCCTGATAGGTCAGGCCCTGCTTGTTGCATGGGAGGGGAAGAAACTACTACAACCGATGCTCTGAGGGTGCTCGGGCTGATTGAGGCTGGAAGTCTGGAACGCGCCAGAAAAGCAATTGCAGTTACAGCTTCCAGTCTGGGAAAATCCGAAATTGAAACTGCATCTTTGATAGTGGGTAAAACCACGCAGATGATTGCTGAAGCAGTCCATGAGATGTTCCTTGAATGGGAACAGGAGCCTGCTTACAGGATATGGGAAGTTCTGCAGGAAAAGAAGGAAAGACCTCAAAATGTGGTAGGAATCGGAGGCGGAGCAAGAGGTCTTATTGCAGGAATTGCAGAGAAACTTGATGCAAAACCTGTCATCCCTGAATTTGCTGAAGTAGGAAATGCCATAGGGGCAGCCGTTGCAAGGCCCACGCTCACTCTGAATCTTCGCATTGACACAGAACAGAAGGTGTATTCAGTCGCTGAAGAAGGGAAAATAATCAGCCTTAATTCAACCGATATCAGCAATTTCAATAAAATGGGCTCAGATGAAGCTGAAGCTCTTGCCACAAAACTCCTCAGAGAACGTGCAAAAAGCTTCGGAATTTCCGAGTATGCGGGTGAAGCGGAGGTTGTTAGTAGTGAAGTTTTTAACGTTGTCAGCGGCTGGTACACTGTAGGGAGGCTTTTTGACGTGGATATGCAGATTCCTGCAGGTCTGATCTCCGAATGGAAGAGGGAGGAGGAAAAATGAAATTAGGGTTTGGAAAAATCAGGGATGCACTGATAGGAGGAACCGGAGAAAATGTTGCAGAAGAGAAAAAAGAGCAATTAAAAAGGGAAAATCCTGAAAAAGGAAATGAAATTCCAAAGATGACAGTCGAAGAAAATGAGTCTGAAATCTCTGATTGCGGGCTTAAAATGGAATTAGAAAAAACCGTTAGGAGACTCGAGAGAGTACAGTCGCCTCCGGCAGATTGCAGCAAGGCCAAAAAGACAGGTCTTATTTTCTTCCCTGCTTTTGACTGGGCAATTTCTCCGACGCATCCGGAAAGAGAAGAGCGCCTCCTATACACCAGAGACCAGATCTTTGAAGAAGGCCTGATGGACCTTCCAGAAATAGCCGAATATAAACCTCGCCTTGCTGATTACAGAGATATTGCAAGGGTACATTTTTGCATTCCTGATGTCAAGGCTCAGGCTACAACTCCTCACCTGATAGCGGCAGGAAGCTGTCTGGTTCTTGCAGATGCTTTGATGAAAGGAGAGGTCAAGAATGCCTTTGCCCTTGTACGCCCTCCTGGCCACCATGCTATGACTGTTGCTCATGGAAACCGGGGTTTTTGTAATATAAATAATGAAGCTATTCTGGTTGAGTACCTGAGGAAAAAATATGGGATCCGCAGGATTGCAATCGTGGATACTGACGTTCATCACGGGGATGGGACACAGGAAATCTTCTATAACGATCCAGATGTGCTTTTTATTTCTTTCCATCAGGACGGAAGGACTCTTTATCCTGGCTCAGGTTTCATAAACGAGCTTGGAGGCCCAAAAGCCCTTGGCAGGACAATCAACATTCCTCTGCCACCGGAAACCCCTGATGAGGGTATACTCTACGTGCTCGATTCTCTGGTGCTGCCAATTCTTGAAGATTTCAAGCCGGAACTTATCCTTAATTCAGCAGGACAGGACAATCACTATACTGATCCTCTCGCTAATATGCGCTTTTCCGCACAGGGTTATGCAAAACTTAACGAGAAGCTTGCCCCTGATATGGCAGTGCTTGAAGGCGGTTATGCAATCCAGAGTGCACTGCCCTATGTAAACACCGGAATAATCCTTGCCATGGCGGGACTCGACTACTCCTGCGTCAGAGAGCCTGACTACAAGCCAGGCATGTTTGTCCAGTCCTCAAGAGACCGGCATGTGCTGGAAGAAATAGTCGCATCTCAACTCGAAAACTGGAATAACAGGGATAAGCTTGTGGAAACAGAGACTTCAAAGCACGGGGATTTCTACCGTCGGAAAAAACAGATTTTTTACGACACTGATATGATTCAGGAGTTGCAGGAAGAAACAATCCGTATGTGCCCTGACTGCCAGGGTTATATGACCATTGACTCTCAGGCCCACAGCCAGATGAACAATTCCAGGATCTTCGGAGTTTCGATTCCTATTTACGCCTGTAACAGTTGTCAGGCTGAAGCCAGGGAAGAGTACAGTAAAAGGCTCAGTTATCCGGAATATGAGTATGTTTACCTTCAGGATAAAAAAACGGATGAATACAGGACCTATAACAGGAAGACAAAACTGGAAACAGTTTATTGAACTTGAAAATTGTTTATTGAACTTGAAAATTGTTTATTGAAATCGAAAACTGTTTTTTGAGGAGGGATTCTATAAATTCCTCGTTGTTTCTCTTGTTCTCCTCTTTTTTATTTTTTCCAATCCTTATTTTTTGGTTCCGTTCGATTTATTTCAATTTCTTTTGATTCCAGTCGCCTTCTGGGAGAAATACTGAAAAAATCTGCATGTATTTTATATGAAAATATTTTTGTAAGATACCCGTAAATTTAGGTGTAAATTTCTAAATATATTAATTTTTCTCTTTGGAATTAAAATATGTAAGTTTTCCGGGTTGTAATTTAGATTTTTTATAAGTAAGTTTTTTTATACATAATAATTTGTTTTTATTAATACGAAAGTCTGTTAATTAATCTAAATAGGAAATAACGTTTAATTGACCTAATTTATTCTTTTTTGGTATAATTTTATCTAAAAATAGTGAATTATCAGGATATTATATGGAGCAGATTCCAATAAACAGAGAAGTTTTTTACCTTTTTTCGTGAACTAATTACTTTTATGTAAATATTAATTCCTACCAATATGTTTATATTGTATTTCGAATTAATTCCTAAGTAATTAGAGGAAGTATCATTTACAATTTATTCTCTTTCTATGGAGGAATTATTTATAAATAGAGTAAAACTTTTACTACTAGCCTTTTTAATCTTAACACTAAGCTCCGGTATAGGGGCAGCTAAAACAATTTCTGTAGACGATAATGGACCTGCAGACTATGCTACAATACAGGCTGCAATAAATAATGCGGCTTCAGGTGATGTAGTCGTCGTACAACCCGGCACCTATACTGAGAATGTTTATATTAACAAAACTACGCTCAATGATTTTACACTCATGTCAGCTTCCGGAAACCCTGCGGATACAATAATTACTGCCAGCAACACAGGCGCAAATGTGATTACTGTTGACTACAGAAACAAAATCACAATCAAAGGGTTTACTATTAGTGGAGCAGGAACTGACAGGGCAGGAGTAAATCTGCTTGGAAGCAGGAACTGTACAGTTGAAAATAATGCATTTGTAAATGATGCCCTTGGAGTATTTCTGAGGACTTCTGTTTCCAATATAGTCCGCAACAACACAATTACAAGAACGAGTGAAATCGGAATTGGTCGAGGTATTAATGTTGAGCAGTCCAGCTATTCCACGATATCTGGCAATTCGATTTCAAACCATAGGTATGGAATCTATGTTACTAATTCTGCATCCTGCAGTATCTCTGGAAACACTGTAAGTGACAGTACTACCCATGGTATGGTTGTGGATAGAGCAAATAATGCTTTGGTGGAAAGTAACAATGTGCAATCAAGCAGAGATTTTGGGATCTATCTGACACAAACAAATAACAATATTGTAAGAAACAATGTAGTATCAAAAAGCAACAACGGAATTAATCTTGTTGACTCCTCAGGAAACACAATTTCTAATAATGCAGCAGATTATGCCAACCACTCTATTTTCCTGAATGGCTCTCACAATAATAACCTGCTAAGCAATACAGTTTCAAACAGTCACTTCGGAATAGCTATGAGGTATTCCAACAACAACAACATTACAGGCAATAATGCACTTAACAATAACATTGCCGCAGGTGATACAGGTTTTTACTTTACATGGACATCCAATGGAAATAAGATTTCAGGAAATAAGGCAAACTCGAATTACAACGGTTTTGTTGTGACCAATACTGCCCATAATAATGTTTTAGAGAATAACGAAGCAAACTTAAACGCTAATTATGGTATATATCTGGAATCTACAAACAATAACAGGGTATCAGGCAATAGTGTGTCTCAAAATGCCAGAGGTATTTCCCTATTAGGTTTAACAACAAGAGAAAACACTATTTCAGGCAATATTGTGAATTCTAACTTTGGTAACGGTATTCATCTTGAGAACACAAGCAATAATTACATTAAAGACAATTCTCTAGATTCAAATACTGGTACAGGGATTCTTCTGGTTTATTCCAATAATAGTAACGTAGATAATAATACAGCTAATAATAATAATGATAAGGGTATCTACGTGATAACCTCAAGCAGAGATAAAGTTTCCAACAATACAGCCTTATATAACATAAAAGAAGGAATCATGTTCTCGCTTGCGGACAATAATACTGTTTTCAGAAATATAGCTTCTAACAACTACCAGGGAATGTCCTTTAACTCTTCTGTGGACAACGACATCTCAGGCAACACTCTTGAATGGAATGGTCTTAATGGCATGTTCCTGTGTGCCAGAAGCATTAATAATTCCGTTTACAACAACAATTTCTACAACGTTGTAAATGTAAACGTTAAAAATGCAAGATGTATATGGAACATAGCAAAAACTAAGGGCAGAAACATTATGAGTGGGCCTTACCTTGGTGGTAACTACTGGGCAAAACCCGATTATACCGGACATTCCCAGGTGACACCTGATGCAGACGGAGACTACATTGCTGATTCCGCATACGTTGGAGAAAATTTCGTAGATAATTATCCGCTCATAGATGCCCCTGATCCTATAGTTCCTGTAGCAGACATTAACACCAATGTTACTGGCGGCTACGCTCCTCTCTCTGTGCAGTTTACTGATCTCTCGCAAGGTGCAACATCCAGGAGCTGGGACTTTGGATATGACAAAAACTCAACGTCTCGTGAGCAGAGTCCGGCTTACACATATAGCACTCCAGGAAATTATACAGTTAAGCTTACAGCAAGCAATGAAAACGGCACAACTACAGACACACTTGCAATAAATGTACAGAAATATGTAGTTCTTCCTGTAGCCGACTTCAGTGCCAATGTTACCAGCGGCTACGCTCCTCTCGCTGTCCAGTTTACAGACCTTTCGCAAAATTCAATTGGAAGGGGCTGGGACTTTACTAACGATTGGCAGGGCGACTCTGGTGAGGCAGCTCCGGTTTATGTGTTTACAGCTCCAGGCACCTATAATGTTAACCTGGTTGCAATCAATGAAAACGGAACTGCTGCAAAAACTGCCGCAATAACTGTACTGCAAAAAAGCAGTTCAAGTGGTGGCAGCAGTAGTGGCGGAAGTAGCAGTAGTGGCGGAAGCAGCAGTGGCGGTAGCGGCGGTGCCGGTGGTTCTCCTGAACCTGCAAAGAATGTTAAAGTGAAAGAACTTTCCCAGACCTTCGTCAAAAGCGGAAGTCCTGTAAAGTTTGATCTCGCAAAGAATGCTACTTCTATTGTTTATTTAAACTTTGATTCAAAGAAGACTGTTGGTAAGACAACTACCATTGTCGAGATGCTTAAAAATAAATCAACGCTCACCCCGGATGCACCTGCAGGAGAAGTCTACAATTACATGAATATCTGGGTTGGAAATGGTGGATACGGAAGTGACGAAGACAATTTAGAAAATGCAGTCGTATGCTTCAAGGTTGAAAAATCCTGGCTACAGGAGAAAGGTATTGACCAGTCTTCAATCAGCCTGAACAGGTATAATGACAAGAAATGGAACGAGCTTCCAACCACTCTGCTCAGGGAAGATAACAAATATCTGTATTTCACAGCAGAAACTCCCGGATTCTCTCCTTTTGCAATAACAGGTGCATCAACAGCAAAAGAATCTGGCAATGAAATGCAGCCTGAAACTGGAGGCAGTAAAGAAAACACCGAAAGCACACCGGAAGATCTTGAACAGCAGCCCGGGAAGGAAGATAATACAAGCACTCCTGAGAAAGAAAACGCCAGTAAAAGCGCTCCTGGATTTGAAATGATTTACGGAGTAGCTGGTCTTCTTGCTGTATTTCTCCATAAAAGAAAATAAAATAAGGAAATAAAGCGAAAATTTCAGACGGAAGAAATAGAAGATGGAGGCATTGAGCCTTCATCAATTTTTTTGTTTTTCTCAGTTTTTCTATCTTGTTTTGTTTTTCTCAGTTTTTCTATCTTGTTTTGTTTTTCTCAGTTTTTCTATCTTGTTTTGTTTTTCTCAGTTTTTCCCTATTTTTTTTGTGTACTCTTTTTCTCTGTGTTCTTCATTTCTCTTCCTCTAAACCATTTTCTCAGGAGTAGAAAAGTAGAAAGAGTCTCTAAACATGCAACTTATTCTTATGAAGATTTCGATTAACCTTCATTTTTGCTGGTTGTTTATAAATCATATATAAGCAATTTGTTGGAATAAGAGGTTTAATTAAAATTCTTTTATATATTCATCTAAAAAAATTCTTATTAAGGGTACAGTATTTTTACTCTAACAGAGTACTGAAGCCTGTTATTATAAAACCTAATTTTGGAAGTGTGAAAAGAAAACGATATAGTTAGTTTCGATAAACTGGCCATTGATTCCTTTTTAGTTTATATTTTTATGTCTTTATTTTGATATTATTCTAATTCAATATATTTATATCATTTAATGTTTAAATTCAGATCCATTAATATAAATGCAAATAATAATTTATATTGAATACGGGGGAGTTTTATGAATCGATTTGTCGCTTTAGCGGTTGCTTTTCTTATTCTTACTGTATGTTCGAGTACAGGAACTGCGGCCGCGGTTTTTGTTCATCCAGGAGAATCAATTCAGGCTGCAGTAAACAATGCAAGTTCGGGAGACGAAATAGTCATAAGTCCGGGGAATTATACTGAGAATATCGTAATAAGAACAGATAATCTCGTAATCAGGTCAGAGTCTGGAAGCCCCGACGATACAATAATTACTGCAAACAATAATGCTACCGATGTGTTTCGTGTTGAAGCGGATAACATAACAATCAGAGGACTCAGTATTATGGGAGCCGGATTGGACAGAGCCGGAGTCTATCTTTTTGGGTCCAATACCTGTACCATAGATAAGAATGTGATTTTTAACAACGCCCTTGGAGTATATTTAAAGAATTCCATGTACAATACTATTCTCAATAATACGATAACAGAAGGTAAGAGAGCAATTAATGTTGAGAGATCTAACTATAACAAAATTATGGGAAATAATGTTTTAAACCAGAGATTTGGGATTTATATTGCCAGCTCCGAAGGGAACAGGCTATCAGGAAATATAGCAAATGCGAATTCTAACCATGGTATTGTTCTGGAAGCTTGTAACAGAAACAGTCTGGAATATAACACAGTAAACTCAAATGAAAATTATGGCATCTATCTTGTGGGTTCCAGCAATAATGATCTGACAGGCAATACTGCAGGCTCAAACATTCTTTATGGTATTTGCCTGATCGATTCGAGTAATAACAGTGTGGCCAGTAACACAGCAATCAATAATAGTAGAGGAATTTTCCTGTTGAGGTCAGGTGGAAGTATTCTTTCTGGTAACATGGTTTTGAATAATGGGGATGGTATAAGGATCTCCTCTTCAGGAAATAACAACATTTCGGGGAATGGGGCATCTAACAACAATGTTTCAGGCATTTCTTTATTAAGTTCTGTAAACTGTACTGTCAGTGAGAACACGCTGTTAAACAACACACTTGGGATAGATCTGGCCTTTTCCAGCAATAGTAATGTTTTCAATAATAATCTCCAGGAAGGTGGAAGGGGATTTAACCTTCGAGATTCCAGTTACAACACATTATCTAATAACATAGCTCTAAAAAACAAATATGGAATTTATCTCCAGCATTCGCAGTGGAATATTTTCTCAAATAGCACAGTAAGCGAAGGCTTTGAACATGGTGTTGTTCTAGTGAATTCCAGCGATAACAACTTTATGAACAATATTGTTAACTCTAACGGAGTTCATGGAATTTATCTGACCAACTCAAGCAGCAACACCTTCAATAATAATACGGCTTCCATGAATGGGAGAGGCATTTATCTGGTGACTTCAGATGGGAACACTGTCTCAAACAACATTCTTCGGGATAACAGAGAGTATGCGGTCTTACTTTCTTATTCTAAAGGTAATAAGCTTTCAGGAAACGACGCATCTAATAGCAACAGGGGTATTCACCTGAGCACTTCCGACGGCAATACCATTTCAGGAAACACTATTGTTTCAAACAGTATTTCCGGAATTTTCATGACCTCTACTAGCAACAATAATATTGTCTTTGATAACTACTTCAATAACTTCTTTAATACAGACATTAAAGACGGAAGCTTCGGAAACGTCTGGAACATAACAAAAACCTCGGGCACTAATATTGTTGGTGGACCTTATTTTGGCGGAAACTTCTGGGCAAAACCTGATGGAACTGGTTTTTCCCAAACTGCTACGGATGGGGATGGGGATGGCATTGCTGATGCAGCTTATAATTTGCCAGGCAATAGCTATGCGGATTTCATTCCTCTTATGGGTGGTTTTGATTCAGAGAAATCCATAATGCCTGTAGAGAATCTCAATATCGATGAAATGGGAAAGAGTACCAACGAAAATGAAATAATCCCCAAAGAAACAGAAAACAATGAAAATGAATCCATCAATGAAGCAGAACCAGTTGAAACGGAAACAACAATCAATGAAACAGAACCAGTTGAAACGGAAACAACAATCAATGAAGCAGAACCAGTTGAAACGGAAACAACAATCAATAAAGCAGAACCAGTTGAAACGGAAACAACAGTCAATGAAACAGAACCAGTTGAAATGTAAATGATCACCAGAGAAAAGAAAACCAACGAAACAAAAACAGATGGAATGTGATCTACCATCAATCAGACGAAGAATTTCCGCAAAAATGGAGTAAAAATGGGGACTACAATCAATAAAACGTGATATGTATAAGGTTTGACTCTTCAAAAATCCCTGAAATAATTCAACAAAAACAGCATATTAAGGGTATGTGATGAAGGATTAACTCCTTCATCCTATCTTTAATTTTTCTCCATTTTTTTCTCTTTGATCTCTTTTCTTTGATCTCTTCTCTTGGATCTCTTCTCTTTTTGATCTTTTCTTTTTGATCTTTTCTTTTTGATCTCTTCTCTTTGATCTCTCTTTATTTTGAAGAATCGTGTATTGTAGTTCTCCAAATTCTTTTTTTGGGACAAGGCCAAAATGTCTTCTTACAAAATATGAATAATTTTAAAATAGTGAATGGTTCTTCAAAGATACTTTTATAACATATTATTGACAATCTTAATAATTATATTTTATTAGTTCACGCTGTTATCATTCTTTTAGAGGTGAAACTTAATTTTTTGGATATTAAATTTATTTAGTTTTTGGCAGCCTGAAAATTGTAAACTTAAAGAGGTGAAACTAATTAGAATTTATCAAGAATAATTTTTCTTGTGGCTTATTTATGTGAACAGGTACTTTGGAAGAGCAGAGGACAAGAATTTCTTAATTGCCTTCGATAAATTGAGATTAGATGAGGTAATGATATATATTTTTTCCATCTTTCCAATTTGATTTTAAGATTTTCTTAACCAAAATAATTATATTGTTTTGCACTTAATTTCTAATTTATAAAAAGAAGTTTAGGTATAAATTTTACTTTTATATTGGGGAATCCAAATGAACAAATTAATCATTCTGCTGACGGCTATGCTTATCTTTGCATCAGTCTCTGGAATCGGGACAGCTATTGAGATTCATGTCCCGCAAGAAAGATCCTCTATACAGGCTGCAGTGTATAGTGCAATTTCAGGCGATGTAATTATCGTCGCTCCAGGAACTTATAACGAAAGTATCAAAATTAATACACCAAATCTAATAATCAAATCAGAATCCGGGAGTCCTGAAAATACAATAATTAAAACTATAAACTCAAAAGGATTCAACGTGACAGCCAATAAAACGACAATTAGCGGTTTCAAAATTGAATCCGGAGAAACAGGAATAGGTCTGTTTGAATGTAGTGGCTGCTCAATTACTAATAATGACCTTTCGAATAATAAGATTGGAATATCTCTGAGTAGGTCGAATTATAGCACCATCTCGGGAAACAGAGCAGATTTGAACAGTTTGCATGGGATTCAGCTCGTGAACTCTGAAGGAAATAATATCTCATACAACAATGTAAATTCTAATTCAAGAGGTATTAATTCTATAATCTCAAATAAGAACCAAATTGTTGGTAATAGTGCTTCGAATAACAGTGCCTTTGGAATGTGGATTTCGCAATCACATGATAACATTATTTCGGGGAACACAGTTAATGAATCCGGTGGAGGTATTCATTTCAATTCTTCCAGCAGGAACACACTCTCCGAAAATATTGTCGCTTTTAACATCGGTTCAGGCTTTTTCGAGTGTCCGGGCTGCCATTATAACCGCGTGTACAATAATTATGTAAACAACGTCTATAATGCGAATATCAATACCAGGGACACTACATGGTATAGAGCAAAAACCGCCGGCAGAAATATTGTCGGTGGACCTTATCTAGGGGGCAACTTCTGGGGAACTCCTGCAGGGACAGGTTTTTCCGAGACAGCACAGGACAATGATGGAGACGGCATTGCTGATACAGAGTACAATGTATCTAACATTACTGACAAACTTCCTCTTATTTCCGGAAAGTCAAATCTTCCTGTAGCTAATTTTAACGTCAATCCTATGAGAGGAAATGCTCCTCTTTCCGTTCAATTTACTGACCTTTCACTGAATACAGCAGGAAGAAACTGGGACTTTGGGGACGGAAATTATTCAATCGAGCAAAATCCAACGCATATTTATACCGCACCTGGAACTTATACCGTTAGCCTTGCCGCAGTCAATCCAAACGGTAGTACTTCAAAGTTTGCCACAATAAACGTAGGACAAATTCCTGTAGCGAATTTCAGCTCAAATCCAACGAGCGGCTATGCCCCTCTCACTGTGCAGTTTACGGACCTTTCGCAAAACGCAGTTTCGTGGAACTGGGACTTTGACTATAATGAAGCGACCTCTCATGAACAAAGTCCAAATTATACCTATGAAGTTCCAGGAAACTATACTGTTACACTTACTGCAGGTAATGGAAACGGCACTAACTCAACAACTCAAGAAATAATTGTACAGAAATATGTAGTTCTTCCTGTAGCCGACTTCAGTGCCAATGTCACCAGCGGCTACGCTCCTCTCGCTGTCCAGTTTACAGACCTTTCGCAAAATTCAATTGGAAGGGGCTGGGACTTTACTAACGATTGGCAGGGCGACTCTGGTGAGGCAGCTCCGGTTTATGTGTTTACAACTCCAGGCACCTATAATGTTAACCTGGTTGCAATCAATGAAAACGGAACTGCTGCAAAAACTGCCGCAATAACTGTACTGCAAAAAAGCAGTTCAAGTGGTGGCAGCAGTAGTGGCGGAAGCAGCAGTGGCGGCAGCGGCGGTGCCGGTGGTTCTCCTGAACCTGCAAAGAATGTTAAAGTGAAAGAACTTTCCCAGACCTTCATCAAAAGCGGAAGTCCTGTAAAGTTTGATCTCGCAAAGAATGCTACTTCTATTGTTTATTTAAACTTTGATTCAAAGAAGACTGTTGGTAAGACAACTACCATTGTCGAGATGCTTAAAAATAAATCCACGCTTACCCCGGATGCACCTGCAGGAGAAGTCTACAATTACATGAATATCTGGGTTGGAAATGGTGGATACGGAAGTGACGAAGACAATTTAGAAAATGCGGTCATATGTTTCAAGGTTGAAAAATCCTGGCTACAGGAGAAAGGTATTGACCAGTCTTCAATCAGCCTGAACAGGTATAATGACAAGAAATGGAGCGAGCTTCCAACCACTCTGCTCAGGGAAGATAACAAATATCTGTATTTCACAGCAGAAACTCCCGGATTCTCTCCATTTGCAATAACAGGCAATGTAGCAGCAAAAGAATCTGGCACTGAAATACAGCCTGAAACTGGAGGCAGTAAAGAAAACACCGGAAGCACACCGGAAGATCTTGAACAGCAGCCCGGGAAGGAAGATAATACAAGCACTCCTGAGAAAGAAAGTAATGGCACAGGCATTCCTGGATTTGAAATGATCTACGGGATAGCTGGTCTCCTTACTGTATTTCTGCACAAAAGAAAATAAAAAATATGTAGAAAATGCGGAATGAATAGAAAAGCAGAATGGATCGAAAAATTAAATACAGAAAAGACAATCAGATGAGGGCTTGATGCCTTCACCTGATTCATATACTTTTTTGCCTTTTTCCCTTTAATTTTCAAGAAATCTATTGAGTTTATTTCAGTCACTGAACCTTTTTATGTTCTTTTTTTGTTTAATATATTCTCACATTTCAAAGATATACACAGATGCATAATCCATTTGCCTATTTGTCCAATTTTCTTCCTTAGTGTGATGTTTGCTTTTAACCCACTTTGATATTGAGAATGGTTGTGGCATTTTTGTGGACTTTTGTGGAAAGCAGGTCATTTTATACCAGTATATTTATATTGTTTTATACGTAATTCCCGCTATCTGGTAGATAATATAGCGAATTATTTTTATCAGGTGAATTCAACAAATAAACGTATGCATATTACTTGCTCACTGCTCTACATCCTTGATGTAGTGTTTTAAATAAACTAATTAAGTAAACTAATGTAGCAGAAATTTAGTAGTACCTTCCTTGAATGGACGGAGGAATTGGAATAAACAAATTTATTATTTTATTGTTAGTTTTTCTTATTTTAACAGTAAGCTCGGGTATTGGAACGGCAGCTGAGACTTTTGTCCAGCCAGGAGAATCAATACAGGCTGCTGTGAATAATGCTTCTTCAGGTGACATAATTAGTGTAAAACCCGGGACTTATAATGAGAATATCAAAGTAAACATACATAATCTGGTAATAAAGTCAGAATCCAACCCCGCAACTACAATTATTATTTCTAAAAACCCTGCTTTAGATGTTTTCACTGTGAAATCCGAGAACGTTACGATTAGCGGATTTAAGATTGAAGGAGCAGGCCTTAATCTTTCAGGGATATATATGGATCAGTCCAAGGGCTGCACTGTCGAGAATAACAGATTTTTGAACAACTCTAATGGAATATATCTGAAAAATTCAGAGAATAATATGATCCTCAATAATCTGGTTGGTAAAAGTAATCATGGAATTATTCTTGAACAGTCTAACTACAACACAGTTTCAGGCAACAGAGCTTCGAAAAACAGGTATGGAATTTACCTCCCGAATTCAAACAAAAATCTTGTCACAAATAATACGCTTTCAGAAAACAAAGATTATGGAATCTTGCTCTCGACTGCAGTAAGCAATACCCTCTCAGAGAATGAGGCTTTCAATAATGGAAGAGGCATCCATTTTGGCAATTCTGATGGCAATACCATCTTGAACAGTAGGATTTATTCAAACGAGGTATACGGGCTTTTCATTTGCCCAAAAAGCGATAAGAATCTTGTTTTCAATAATTATTTTAACAATACTGTTAATGCTATACCGAATAATGGAACAGATAATTCCTATAATATGAAGAAAACCGCAGGAACAAATATTGTCGGTGGGCCTTATCTTGCAGGAAACTTCTGGGCAGATCCTATTGGCACAGGTTTTTCGGAAATCGCAATTGATTCGGATGTCGATGGCATTGCTGATGAAAAATTCAAGATTGAAATCAACAGCAGTTATATTGATCATCTGCCTCTTGTAGACGTTGAACATATAGAGCCCATTCTTCCTGCCGCAAACTTCAGTGAAAATCTCACTGGTGGTCCAGCTCCTCTTTCTGTCCTGTTTACCGACCTTTCGGAGAATGAAACTGAACGAACCTGGGACTTTGAAAGTGATGGGTCTATTGATTCGCAGGAGGAAAGTCCGGTCCACACATACACGACTCCCGGAATCTACACTGTGAACCTCACAGCGAGTAACGAAAACGGAACGGCTTCAAAAAATATAATAATAAGTGTTACGGAAGAATATGAAGAGACAAAGCTTAATGGTATAATGGGAATGCCTGGGTTTGAAGTGATTTATGGAGTTGTAGGTCTGCTTGCCGTATTCCTGTATAACAGAAGCTAAAAAGGATATCAGGGAAGTGAAAGGATATTAGGGGAGTAAAAAGCTAAAGGGAAAAAAGTGTATCAGGGAAAGTAAAAGTGTATCACTGATGCGGGAGAGGGGGGATTTTCATAAGGTCATGGGAAACCTTTGATAAATATGCAGATGAATATGATGCCTGGTACGAGAAGTACAAACCTGCATACGAATCCGAACTCTTTGCCCTTAAAGCATTCCTCCCCGAAGACCTGGAAAAACTAAAAGCACTTGAAATCGGAGTTGGAACAGGCAGGTTTGCCTCCTCTCTTGGAATCGGATTCGGACTTGAACCTTCAAGGGCTATGGCAAAAATCGCAAAAAAACGAGGCATTGAAACAGTTCTTGGTGTTGCCGAATTTCTGCCCTTCAAAATACAGGAATTTGATCTTGTTTTGATTGTTACTGCACTTGCTTTTTTCAAAGATCCCGTACAGGTACTTCGGGAAACGCTCAGGGTCTTAAAGCCAGGCGGACAGCTTATAGCAGGAATACTTGATAGAGACAGTCCTCTCGGGCGCTGCATCGAGTCGGAGAAAAAAGAAAGCAGATTTTCTTCTGAGGCAAGTTTTCTTTCTGCAACAGAAGCATCAACATATCTGGTAGAAATTGGGTTTGAAAATCTCAATATTTGCCAGACTCTTTTTAAGCAGCCTGAGAGGATAGAACATGTAGAGCTTCCGCAAAAGGGATACGGGACCGGGAGTTTTGCTGTGATTTCAGCCAGGAAAACATTTTATGAATTCAGGAATTGAAACATTAATATCCAAAACTAATATAATAACTAGATGAAATAAAATAGAACATTCTCGATTGTATTTTTGAAGGGAATAGTAAACTAACTGACATTTGGGGGGTTAGGATCCATGTCCATGGAAAAAATTCCGGGTTATACCTACGGAAAGACTGAAAATATGTCTCCGCTTAACCTGGAGGATCTGAATCTATTAAAGGAAACTGTAATGTTTACAGAAGAGGATGAAAAATACCTCAAGAAAGCCGGAGAAGTGCTGGAAGACCAGATCGAGGAAATCCTTGACACCTGGTATGGATTTGTGGGCTCACACCCACATCTATTGTATTATTTTACCAATCCAGACGGTACTCCCAACGAAAAATACCTTGCTGCGGTTAGAAAACGCTTCTCCCGCTGGATTCTTGATACCTGCAACCGCAACTATGACCATGTCTGGTTGGATTATCAACATGAAATAGGTCTGCGGCACCACCGAACAAAGAAGAACCAGGCCGACAATGTAGAGTCTGTTCCAAACATCGACTATCGGTATCTTGTCGCTTTTATCTACCCGATAACAGCAACGATAAAACCTTTCCTTGCCAGGAAGGGACACACGCCGGAGGAAGTGGAAAAGATGCATCAAGCCTGGTTTAAGGCAACTACACTCCAGGTGGCTTTATGGAGTTACCCCTATGTGAAGCAGGGTGATTTCTGAGAGATATTCAAAGCTCAAAACTTTTATTTATTGTGGCACTGCCTCGAAACTTTTTTTCAAAAAATAAAGGGATGCCTCAAGAGGGATGCCTCAATTTAATTAAGGCCATTCAAGGCTCATTTTGATTTTTTTGATAGAATTTTCAAATGCCCATTTTGCTCTGTATCTCTCTCAACCGTTCCTTCCCGAGTTGAACAATTTTCGTCAGTTCCTGATACTCATTTACCGAAATTACTCTCCCCGAAGGTAGAATTTTTACACCATTTCCATCAGAGTACAGAAGAAGCCCATTCCAGGCCGCAAAGTGAGGGTCGGACAGATACTCACAGGGAAGCTCCCATCTAGATTTTACATTTTCAAAACCTTCAAAGCGGTAGAAAACGGTTCCGTTTTTTAAGATTCTGGTAAATTTCAGGAGCACATCAGCCATACTCTCATCCGTAGTAAACTCACAAATTAATTGCACTATTAAAATCCAGCTGCAGTTCGAACGTAAATACTTACCTATAGTTCACTTGAGGTTCTAAAACCACTGAAAGCACGGGCGTGCGCGGATAAGCCCACTTTACTCTATAACCATGGAGAACACGGAAAGACGGAAAAAATGTAATTTTGTAAATTAGTCCTCTTGAGCGAAGCGAAAAGGACTGCAGGCTCCCGAATCGCAACTCGGGAGTTTAAAACCCGAGTTCAGTTACTTTTTCCCCTTTTGCAGTGGTAACGGTTACAGATATGTCTTTAAACTTCGGGACTCCTGTACCGCCGGTTTCGTCCGAGACGAGCATATTGGACCACGGGCTGTTAGGCATATACGCGATACCCCTGTGAGGAGTTTCGTATCCTGACTCTTCAGCTCTGACCACAATCTTTCCGAAGGAGTTTTTTAAGATTACAGTGTCACCTTTTTTCACACTCAACTGTTTGAGGTCTGCAGGGTCAAGCTTTATGACGGCAGAACGGTCCCTGTACTCTTCTCCAAAACGGTTTTCAATCATAGACTTATCCTGAAAAATATCTCTGCAGGTTACTACTTTGATTTTTATTTCAGGAACTGCAAGAAAAGATCCGAAATCCATCAGAGAGCCTCCATTATTTTCTTGATAATTGCTTCATCTGAAAGGTTCTTTGTTTCAATAACAGGCTTAAAGCTCACCTTAATTCCATCCATGCGTGTGGCACTTCCACCTGCTTCTACTCCGCTTATTGCTGTATTGATATAGACCTTTGCTTTCCTGGAAGTGAGGGTTTCACATGGGTCCAAAGAAATTACAGGAATGCCTAACAGGTTCTTTGCAATGGATCTGGGAAGGCTTGAAAGCGGGTCAGAACCGATAATTAGGGCTGCATCCACAGTTTTTGCCTTAAGAGATTCAACGATTGAATACTCAGGGCCATGCTTTACAATGCCGTTTTCAAACTTTACGCTGTTCACATATCCCGTTTCAGTAAAGAGGTTTTCGTTAAAGCCCCGCATATTATAGTGCCCTACCATTGGTATAAGGTGGAAATTTGCTTTTTCGTTCAGGGTTTTCATAAGCCTGAAAAGAGGTTCCAGGTTTTCCAGTGAGTAGATAAGACCAAGCCCTGCAAAAACTACTCCGAACTTTGCCCCTTTAAGGATATTAGCAAGCTCAAGGATTTTTTTGGGAGGATAATTGTAAGATGTTTTGGGGAGCTTCCCTGAAAGTCCTGCAATCAGGGCATCGATGAACTCTGTATCTCCTCCTGGAGGAATCTGAAAGAAATAGTTTCCGCAGATCTTTGCAGTATGGGACTTTCTGATATCTATTGCAATTGCGGTTCTCTCCTCTTCCCAGCCCCTTTGCTTTTCGCTTCCTCTGGGGAAGTAAGAGTGTTTTGAAAGGTGTCGGGGGTGGGACTCAGACGGGTCTGCTCCCCAGAATATAATAACATCGGCTTTATTCCTTGTATCATCAAGGGTGCAGGTCTTAATATCATCATGAATAAGAGCCTCCACCAAACTGCCCAGGCAAAAAGAAGAGGTGTCGTCAAGAGTTGCATTGGTTTTTTTTGCAAGCTCGATTGCCAGTTTCTGGGTCTCGTCTGTGGAAGTTCCAAGCCCGAAAATAAGGGGATTTTTTGCATTTTTCAGGATTGCTGCAGCCTCACTGATTGCTGTTGCTTCATCGACAGGCTTGTTATCGACCCGGAAAATTGCTTCTTCCTTGCCCTCTTTCATGTGGGCTACCCCGACTCTGCAGGCGGTATAAACTTTATTTATGATGTTTTTTTCAGAATCTACCTCGATATCGTCGCAGAGCAGTCCGCAGCCTGTGCATACATAGTAGTTTTTCTCCATATCCGCTTCCTCACACAAACTCGATTGCCTCTACCGGGCAGGTTACTATACAGCCATTACAGAGAATTTTGTTCTTTCCAAAACGGCGGCATTCCCCTAAGTTCTGGGCTTTCACAATACCGTCTTCTATGACCAGGATCAGCTTACTAAGATTCTTGGGAGCATTTCCTGAGCCTACCCCATAAGGATCATTTGCTACATTAGGAGGACAGGCAACCACACAGTTTCCGCAGCCAAAACACAGATCCTCGTGCACTATAAGTCCTGTTTCGGTCGCGCCTTCGGACGGTTTGAAGAGACTGCTAATCTTTTCATAGCCTTCTTTATACTTTGGCTCTTCCTTCAGGGGCGGGCAATCCTCAGGTGTGAGCTCGCGGGCCATAAGGGCTACTGCAAAAGCCATACATGAGGTTTTTCCGCACTTTTTGCAGTTAGTTTTTGGAAGCATCTGATAGAGTTCCATTGCATTTGTCATTCCAGGTCACCCTTGAGTCAAGTTTTATTTTTGCGTCAGACTTCATTAAAGAGTATACAGGTTAAACAGTATGATTAAGAAGCAAAATTAAGAGTACCACTGAAAACTTCGGTCAAATAACCTTTAGTTAAGCTAACCTTTAGTTAAGCTAACTTTTAGTTAAGCTAACCTTTGTTAAGCTAACTTTTAGTTAAGTTAACCTTTAGTTAAGCTAACCTTTAGTTAAGCTAACCTTTAGTTAAGCTAACCTTTAGTTAAGCTAACCTTTAGTTAAAAGATACCTAAGTAATCTTCCTTAAACTCTTGCTTTTTAGTTATCAGTGTTATTTCTCGATTGTATCAGGGAATACTCTGCAAACCTGTCTGAATTAATTCAAACCCTCAAATTCCATGCATGAAATAACAGACTTTTTTATTTCAGGGATGTATAAGGTCAGGCTTATTTTGTAAATGAACTTCCTCTATCCCTGGAAATAAATTAGTGATCCCTTTTCAAAGGCAAACTAAATATATACTGAATAAATTAATTCGCTTTAAAGAAAAGTTCACAGTGGCAGTTTCCATCTTTATCAATTTCTTCTTTGTGATAGATGCAGGGGCACACTATCTTCTTGTCTTCCTGTTCATCTCCGGTGACTATTCTGCAGGGGCAGTAACGCCTTCCGAATTTTTCCTGCTTAATCGCAAGTCCGTCAAGCACATAGTCAAGGGCTTCTTTATCCGGGTTGAGCCTGTAGCCTGCTTTGTTTGCGTATTTTTCAGTCCATTCATACATTTTCTGTTTTAATTCCTCATGTTCGGTCATACAAAAGCTCCTTTTGCTTGTAAATTGAAATAGTCCTGAATTATCTCTGAAAAAGACAGAGAAATAATTTATTGAAAATGGAAATATCTTAAACTCGTCGCTTAATCTACAAAGAATTTCGATAAACTCTGGAATTTTGCCAATTATTTATAAAGAGTATATATGCAATTCATTGAAATAAGGGGTTTATCAAATTTTCTATGTAATAGTTCCAATTTTATAGTACAACTTTAAGTTTTATTCAAATGAGTCCGGAGAAATATATTTTTCTGCAGAATTTATCTCTTTCGCTGCCTTATAATCAATTTTTAATTAGAATTTCTTTAGAACCGTTCTCTAAAACTGGCTTATCGATTACGAATTAAGTCCTCAAACTATATATCAATTGGTGGTGAATAAAGCTGGTTCGACGACATTAGGGTTTTTATCCATAACTGAGCAAGTATGAGGTAAGGTACAATCAATAATATGATGCTCATGGAGTAATAGAAAAGGGACTCGAATTAATGATAAAAGGAAAAGAAGATGGTAATATTATTTTTAGTGCTAGAATCGCAAAAGAAGGATATATTGACTGATAATTTCCATGTACAAAGCAAAAAACTTTTCATAAGCGATGAGATATTGAGAATAAACGACGTATCTCAGGAAAATGTAAACTTCGTGCGTGCATATGCAATATATATTCCGGAATTGGGGATATCAACATAACAGCTCATAGATTGAAGATTCCGATTACAGTGTGAGAGTTTAAATTGCGTAAGTACTCATTTTAATTGCTTTGTGGAGCTTCCGGAGTTAAACTGAAAAGTGAAAGCTACGTTATAGTCTACAATGTTGGTATCCTTGTGATGTCCTACAGAGCCAAAAAATAGATTTTTTATCTATTTTTGAATCTTCTTCTCATTCCATGAGTTTTTTATCCGGGATAAATTAGAGATTCTTTCATTTTAGTTTCATAGCATTTTTATCGTTATATTTTGCTTTGGCCAAATCTTTTAATTATCCAGTGTAAAATCAAAATAACTATTACCCCCATTCCTAAAACTTCAGAAATTGAAGAGTAAGAGAGACTGAATGTGAAAGAATTTTTTATCATTCTTATTAAATATTCCATTCCAGTGTAATCTGTGTAATTTTTGGGGAAATTCAATCCCATGAAAGGCCAGAATAAAGTTTTAGGGATTGCCCACATTTGATCTTCGATAAGGTGGAAGAAAGAGCCTACAGTAAGAGAAATAATCCTTATATCTTCTCTTTTTTTGTACAAGTATAAACCTATCAGGAGGATAGTAAGAGAGAACAATAGAGTATGACCTATAATGCGTCCGTTTGCAAGAGTAGAAGAAAAGATGACTCTTCCTAGAGGTTTATCTACTAAGTCAGGCAGAAGGGCTCCAATAACCAGGTACTTTGGATTGATAATACTTTTTAGTCGAGGTATAAAAATTCCAAGTACAAAAAATACTCCCAATGTGATGCCAATATGTCCAAAAAGAAGCATTGAAAATTAAAGATACCTTTGTTATATATAAATATTGTCTGTTTCTTACAAAACTTCCTAAAAATAGTAACGTAGAAGATACAAGGCTCTTCGCTATTTCGAGTGGGTAATTTTATAATCACTTCCTAAATGTGGGTAATGTTTGAACATATTTTGTTTGTAAAACCATATTTAAGAGCGAGATTTATCTTTTTAGGTAGTCAAGTTTCAACTGAGCAATTATTTTCAACCCACACAAAACAGCGAAGAGCCATATTATTTCTCCCATCCTATAACCACTATCAGCCAATGTGGCTATAATAGCTTTGTTTCTAGTGCCGTCGGCGGTTACTATCATCTTTTCAATTTCTTCTTGTGTTTACAGATCGCCAGGTAGTTTATTGTATTTTGGCATTTGAACTTTTATTTGTTTTGATAACTTGATGTACCCACAGTTATAGTCTACTGTTTCCTCATACCAACTCAAGAAGCGTTTTAGACCTAAAAAGCATTGACTCTTTGTAGACTGAGCAATTTCTTTACCGTCAAAACGTCTCCATTCGCGTATAACACGTTTAAAGTAAGTAATATCTTTAATCGCTAACTCATTTAGATCGGTTTTTATATTGGTAAGTACAAATTTAATTATATTCGCATTGAGCGTAATAGTAATTTCAGATAGTTGTCTTGAATCATCAAATAATGAATATAGTTTAGCACAATGTCCCTGTTCACTTGAGAGATGTTCTCACGTTCAAAAAAAGCATTTAAACCATTTGTTATTTTTAAGGTGTCTTAATATAGTCATCAACCAATTATGTATAATGTAATGTATATATAAGATTGGGTGAGCGGCGGAATTATGGGATAAAGGTTTTCATTTTGTACAAAACATCTGTATTTTTATTCAGTTCATGAGAAACAGTGTAAGGACACAATAATAGTAATAATTTCTCATTTAATAATAATTCCTCATTTAATAATAATTCCTAATTTAGTAATAGTTCCTAATTTAGTAATAGTTCCTAATTTAGTAATAGTTCCTAATTTAGTAATAATTCTCAATTCTGGAAACAGATCAAATGTATTTTCAGGCTGAAAAAAGTATTTACTGAGAAGCTGCACATGCTTAACTTTTCTGTATGGCGGAAATGATTTGGAAAAAGCTATCTCAGGTCATGGTTGTTAATATTACACAGTATAATATGGAGTCACAAATATGCAAATCGGAGTCTATGTTTGCCACTGCGGATTGAATATTGCGGGAGTTATAGACGTTTCTGCTCTGCAGGAAATGGCAGCTGAACTGGAAGATGTGGTGCTTGCCCGGGAAGTACAGTTTCTATGTTCCGATTCCGGACAGGAAGGCATCATTAAGGACATAAAGGAAAACAAAATCGACAGAGTTGTGATAGTCGCCTGCTCTCCGAGGTTGCACGAAAAAACCTTCAGGCATGTTATGGAAAAAGCCGGCCTGAACCCTTACCTTATGGAAATGGTAAACATAAGGGAACAGTGCTCCTGGGTACATGCAGATAATCCTCAGATGGCTACCCAGAAGGCTTTTGACTTGATAAGGATGGGAGTTGCAAAGGCCCGATTTCTGAAGGAGCTGAGTGCAACAAGCTCGGAGGCCAGCAAAAATGTCCTTGTTATCGGTGGAGGAGTTGCCGGAATTGAGGCAGCCCTTAATCTCGCAGAAACCGGTTTTCCTGTAATCATGGTGGAGAGAGAATCTACTATTGGAGGCAAAATGGCCCTGATGAACGAAGTCTTTCCTACAAATGACTGTTCTATCTGCGTGCTTGCTCCCAAAATGACAGAAGTCCAGAACCACCCGAACATCAAGCTTTACACATACTCCGAAGTTACCGATATCTCAGGCTCTGTTGGAAAATTCCACGTAAAAGTCAAACGCAAACCCAGATTCGTACTTGAAGATAAGTGCAAAGGGTGCGTTGACCTCTGTGCAGGGGTCTGTCCTGTAGAAATAGAAAACCCGATGAATTACGGAATAGGAAAGAGCAGAGCCATATATATGCCAATTCCCCAGTCCGTCCCTCAGGTAGTACTCATTGATCCTGATCACTGTGTTGGTTGCGGACTCTGTTTGCAGGCCTGCCCTGCAGATGCTGTGGATTACGAGCAGAAACCCCAGGAAATTGATATTGAGGCCGGGGCAGTAATCGTTGCGACCGGTTACCAGCTCTTTGATGCATCCAGGAAAAAGGAATACGGGTTTGGAAAATACCCTGACGTTATAACAAATATGCAGCTTGAAAGGATGCTGAATTCTGCAGGCCCTACAGGCGGAAGAGTCCTTGTACCTTCAACGGGAAAGCCTCCAAAAAGTGTAGCATTCATCCAGTGTGTTGGGTCAAGGGACAAAACAGTTGGAAATGAGCACTGTTCCAGAGTCTGTTGTATGGCAGCTCTCAAGAACTCTCAAATGATAATGGAACGCTATCCAGATACCGATATCACCATCCACTACATTGATATCCGGGCTGCAGGTGAGATGTACGAAGAATACTACGTAAGGACCCAGGGAATGGGCGTGGACTTCATTCGTGGGAAAGTTGCCGAAATATACTCAGGAGACGATGGAAGGCCCGTAGTACGTTACGAAAACACCCTTGAATGCCGGCCCGAAGAAGAAGCTCATGACCTTGTTGTGCTTTCAACAGGCTACGAGCCCAGCAAAGCTGCAGAAGGCATAGGAAGAATGCTGAACCTTTCGCGGAGGCCGGATAGATTCTTTGCAAGCGCCCACCCGAAAATGCGCCCTGTTGATGCACCCGTAAGCGGAGTTTTCCTGGCAGGCTGCGCCTCTGGGCCCAAAGAAATTCAGGTTTCGATTGCTCAGGGCAGCGCCTGTGCCGCCAAAGCCATGCAGTTGCTAGGCACAGGAGAGCTTGAAGCGGATCCAATGGGTGCGCATGTTGATGCTGATAAATGCATAGGGTGCAGAACCTGTGTGGAAGTCTGCAAGTTCGGAAAGATCAGCATTAAGGACAAGAAAGCAGTGGTAGATGAAGTTTCATGTCACGGGTGCGGAGACTGCAGTGCTTCATGCCCTGTAGGAGCAATCCAGATGCGGAACTTTGAAAACGAACAAATCCTGGCTCAGGTTCGGGCTGCAACTTCCCACAAGTCCCAGAGTCCCTTTATAGTGGCTTTTCTCTGCAACTGGTGCAGTTATGCCTGTGCAGACCTGACAGGAATGTCCAGGCTCCATTATCCGACAAATATCCGGGTAATCCGTACAATGTGTTCCGCAAGGGTAAATCCGGAATTCGTGCTGGAAGCTCTCAAAGGCGGAGCTGACGGTGTTCTGGTCGCAGGCTGCAGGATGGACGAGTGTCACTACATTCATGGAAATTTTGATGCGAAACACCGGCTTGATGTCTTAAAAGAAGTCATAAAGGAAACGGGGCTTGATCCTAAAAGGCTCCGAACTCTCTGGATCTCGGCCGCCGAAGGTGAACGTTTCTCAAATACGATCAGCGAGTTTGTAAAGGAACTCGAAGAAATAGGGCCAATAGGAACCGAACTTATGCAGGGTGAAATCGGAAAAGAACTTGAAGAGGTGGCACAGTGAGCGGGGAACGCCCTGAAGAGGAAGTTCATGTATGCAGAGGATGCTGCGAAGCCTGTGAATCTGGAACTGATGATCTTGGAACCGAAGGTCTCGGAATCAAAGATCTCGGAACCGAAGAAACCAGACTCAAAGACGTTGAAGTAGGAGGATTTGAAGCAGATGGACATGAAGCCGTAGTGCCAGAAAACACTGATGGGGAAAATCAGGAAAAGATCACAGTTACCAACAGCATGGACCTTCAGGGTTCCCATTTTCTCTATACCCAGGCAACTGAGAAGTCCATAAAGTCACTGGATTACGACTACAAACGCTGCAATGGCTGTGGAATTTGTGTGGAAATCTGTCCCACAAAAGCTCTCGAACTCGGACCTGTGCATGAAATAGCAACCGGGCTTGACGCTCCGGCTGTGATGATGGACCTTGAGAAATGCACCTTCTGCAGGATGTGCTCGAATCTCTGTCCTGTCCATGCCATCACCTTTGAAGCTGTGGGAGAGGTTCCGGACGAGAAGCAATATCCGAAATACGATGCTTATGTAAATATAAATGAGAAATGCCTCCCCTGTGCTCTGTGTGAAGGAGCCTGTCCTCAGGATGCAATCGAAGTCGAGTTCACCTTCCCTAAAAAAGAAGAGATAGCGCCCTTCAAGGAAGGGGCAGAGGGGGAAATTGAAATTGATACCGAGAAATGCAATTTTTGCGGAATCTGTGCCCGTTTCTGCGACGCTTTTCTTTTGCTTGAGCGCGAACCCACACCTGAGAACCCTGTACCCTTTGAGCAGCTCCTTGTGGATGAGGATAAATGCGACTACTGTTTGCTCTGTCAGGACATCTGTCCGGAAGAAGCAATAAAGGTCAAAGGGGAACGTCCCTGTGAAGCCCCGAAAGTTAAAGGGAAAGTTAAAGTAGACGAGCTTAAATGCACACAATGTGCCCGGTGCAAGGCTGTCTGTCCTTATGAAGCCGTGGAACTGCAAAAACCTATGGAAGGGAAACTGAGCCTTATAGAGCTTAATCTGAAAGAGTGCGACCCACAGGGTTGCCGTGGCTGTTTCAATGTATGTCCCTCTGAGCTCTGGTACGTGCCAACAGACCCCAATGACCCGCGAAAGCTCGCTTTTGCTGAGGATTTCTGCACTTACTGCGGAGCCTGCGTAAAAGCCTGCCATCTGGCAGCTATCAAAGTGGAAAGGACTGATATCCACCATACCGAAATCTTGGAAACTCCCTGGGCTGCCCAGTGGAGGGATGCAATCGAGTCCCTGAAGACAGGAGTCCGAACAGGGGTTGACAGGGCAGTGTTCCGGGAAACTGAGACACTTAAAGGCCAGAAATTCATGGGTATAGAGCCCTTAAGCGTTAACGAAGAAATGCTTGCAGCTGTGCAGGCAAAAATAGATGCTTTAATGCCAGCTCTCAGGAGTGCAAAGGTCAGGAAACTCTGGGAAACCGCTTCCCCTGAGAACGCTGCTGCGGCTGTAAAAAAGAAAATGGAAGGCTGAAAGGCAAACACTGGCGAAAAGAAATCGAAGAAAATGCAAAATCCTGAAGATGCAATTCATAGTTTTCCTGAGGTCAGCCTCAGGACTTCCATTTTTCCTTAAGATTTCCATTATTCCTTAAGACTTACACTTTTCCTTAAGACTTACACTTTTCCCTTACAACCATAACAGGCACCTTTGAGTGACGTACCACATTTCCTGCAACGCTGCCTAAAAGCAGCCGTTCAATTCCTGTTTTGCCGAGAGTGCCCATCACAACGATATCCATGCCATTTTCTTCTGCGTACCTGATAAGTTCATCTGCAGGGTGACCTTCAAGCAGGACAGATTCCACAGTAACTCCTTCCATCTCTCCTATGCCTTTTACATAATTTACAGCCTGATGTCCTTCTTTGTCCAACGCTTCATGCATTCTCTCCCAGTCAAGATCCACAGCCATGGAAGAAAAGTAATCCGTGGAAACCACATAAACAGCGTAAACCTTTCCCCCACTCAACCTGGCAATCTCTATTCCCTTGTTTGCAGCCATCCTTGAACAGATCGAGTCGTCAGTTGCAATCATTATTTTCTTAAGACTAACGTTTCCCATACAAAATTCCCCAATTAGTTCATTCGCCTGCAAGAAATATAACAGCATCGGAATTCGGGAAGTGAGACTCTTAGTTGCCCTGACAAGTTATTTCATATGGCAAAACTATTTTACCCTGAAAATTATGATATAAATATATGATAAGCGATGAAAATTACAGGGATCTGGAAGAAAAGGCAAAAGAACTGGGAGCAAAGAGCTTAAGGCTCTTTCCTGCAGATGATATTGTGGTTGAAGACCGGACTGTATTAAAGTGTATTTTTGGATGCAACGGTTACGGAAGCCGGGTGTGCCCTCCTTTCATTCCCACAGTGAGCGAATTCAAAAAAATGCTTGCAGATTATGAATGGGCTCTCCTTATTGAATGGAACTCCGAAAACGTATTTTCCCGGGAAGTCAGCGAAAACTTCGTAAAATACAGCGTCGAACCTCCCAAAGACGAAGCTGTAAAACAGCAGTTTCTGAATAACTTGAAAACAATAATGAAAGACCGCAAAGAAACGATTCAACCCGGAGTTCTGGAACTCGAAAAACTCGCCTGGACTCTTGGCTATAACACTGCCCTTGCTACCTTTCCTGGCATGTGCACATGGTGTGCCACAAATGACTATTCAGGCGTAAATTGTGCCGGAGATAAAAGTCCCTGCCATCACCCGACCCTCCGCAGGCCTTGCCTGATGGGACTTGGAGTCCGGATGGATAAAACACTTGAAAAACTTGGCATTCCGCTTCAGAAGTTTCCCCTTAATGATACAGCTCCGATGCCGCTAACGTTGATTTTGCTGGATTGAAGGAAGAAAGGGCAAGGGCTTGAAAGAAAACCAAAAGTTATTGTCGGAAAACTTGCGATCAGCTCAAAACTATAATTCTATATATGGGAAAAAATTATTGTATAGCTATGGCAGACTTTCTTGGGAATTTCCTCTCCACATTGAAACAAAATGTTCCATATCTAAAAGACCATGACGTGAGTTCTGAAGTAATTCTTGGAGTATTGATGCATTTATTCCTTATCCTTTGCTTTATCGCTTTATTTTACTTATTAGTAAGAAAGTTCATGTAACTTCATTAGAAAGTGACTGATGGAACTTGATGGAATAAGAAGGATGGAATAAGAATGATGGAGGCAGCTAGGAAAACTGGATTTGAAGAGAGGCGTGGCTTCTCCCTGCCCTCATTAGTATGAATATTTTCATTGATTATCGAATATTTTCTGTTTTTGAATCTAATCATTATCTCTAGATATTTTTATTAAGTACTCACTACATACAAAGAAATAAAAAAATAAGAATTGAATATATATTAATTCCCGCAAGGAAAGCATTTAATCAAAAAATTGGCTTTGATCCGGGAAAGAAAAATGTCCCTGTACTATGAGCCAGGTATCCCCGCGCTTCTCGAGTACTTCTGTGATACGGGATGGGAATCTCATATTCTTTCCGTCGACTTTTGCCTTGAAAACAGCGTCTATGGCTATCCAGGCTACATTGCCGGACGCCGAGATGGATGTCCATTTATATTCGAGAGCCGGGTCTTCGATTTGAGACAAATCGCGTTCAAACTGAGCTTTAATTTCTTTTGGGCCTATGCGCTTTTCGTCTGCACCCGTGCCGTACATAACGACATCAGCATCCGGTGCAATAAGAGACATTGCACTATTTAGATCGCGTTTGGCATAGCTCTCTGCAAACTTTTCCAGGACAGACTTAACTGCTTTTTCTGTTGCATCATCTGCTTTCATCATATCTTCCTCAAGATAATAACTTAACATATAGTTACAGTATAAGAATTTAAAGATTCTTCCTCTATCATGCTGATATCGTATCTTCTACTTAACATCAGGATGGTGTAAATCGCATTCTGAACAGTTAAAGTATTGAAATATTGAAATCAAAAGACGAAAAACAGGGAATAAAGATAACAGGTGAATTGTTCAGGAAAAAGACCAACAGTGTAAAATATAAAACCGAGATATAAAACCCCTGTTGTAATAATGCAAGAAAATAAAGAATAAGAGTGGTGATTAATCATCATCTTATGGTGTAAGTTCCCGGCTTTTTGAAGGTGTGCGCTGCTGTTACAGCGTGGTGTGAGTCCCAGTCTTGCAGCGTTACTGTGGACAGTTGTTTATATGTCTTATGAGAAAATAAAGGAGTTTCACAAAACCCAGTATAAATTGAGGTCAATATTAAAAGCTGCTTACTTGAAGATAAAAAATATACTTATTTTTGAAAGGAGTAGGGGTAATTAGAGTAAACAAATTATTGCAAAGAAATTGGTTGTTAACACTCTTATTTTGACAGTAATATCTTTCTTTTTTATCTTTCTTTTTTGAATTAGGCTGTGAATTTTTGAAAATGAATTTAAAAGTAAGTTATGCCCTGTCGGGCATTAATCGTCTTCTTCAAGGGCTTCGAGCACAATTGCCAAAGCTCTTTCAAAATCCACATCGCTCCCAAAGTACGCGCCGTATATACATCTTTCTTTCTTTTCAGTCATTTTAATCACTTTAAATTCCTTTAAATGTTCGTTAGGACCCATCCTGCTTGTTGTACATTGCTCCATGAGTATGTTGCAGGATACATGCGAAGATCAGCAACGAATACATCTGACTCCAATTGACAGGTGAGTAAAAACGCCAGTCATTATAATATCTCTACAGTATAAAATACCTTCGGAATTTACTGATGCGCAGAAGGTCTTAAAGCCTTTGAATACAAGGCTTTTTTCTTGCCTATCTCCCTTTCATAAAAGCTGATTATTTTCCAAAGAAACAAGCCTGCAGGCTAAAAAAAGCTATCAGTGGACTATATATTTATTATGTTTTATTTTGCAAGGTGTCGCAGTTCTGGAAGAATCACGCAGATTTGAACTAATGGGCTCAAATCCCCTTTTTGTACTTTTGGAAATATACAGAAAATTTGCAGGTATGAGGGGGGTATAATGCTTTTTGTGAAATGCAAAGATTATTATTTATACAATTTTTCGCCCAAACATTACTGCAAAATGATAGAACTTATAAATGCAACTAACATCACAAAAGCCTACTTCTTTAAGCCAATCTATTTGCTGATCTAATTTTGACTCCTTATCAAGTTTACTTCTTTCATAACCAGCCAATATTTCCTCTTTTGGCAAGCCGCTACCTTCGATATATTGTTTCCAAATCGTTTTATTTAGATTTTCTATAAAAGGAGTTTCTCCATATACCAGATCTGCATTAATAAAAATTCCATTTTGTTTAAGCATGGAGTAAGTTTTTTTGTAAAATCTCTTTTTTTCTTCATCTTCTAAATGATGAATAGATAGAGCTGATACTACCATATCATATTTTTCCACAAAATCATATTTTGAATAGTCTCCGATAATGTATTTTACGTTTGGGCTGCTTCTAAACCTGTCTTTTGCTATATCCAGCATCTTCTCCGAGAGATCAATAAGAGTAAATGATGCCTTTGGATACTTTTCCATCAGAAATGCTGATAGAAGTCCTGTTCCAGCACCCACATCCAATATATTTGGATTTTCCTTATCTACTGATGTCAATGATACTGATACTCCATAAAAATCATCGAAGCAAGGTATAAACTTCTTTCTCTGTTCATCATACTTTTTTGAAATATCATCAAACTGTCTTTGAATTTCTCTCATACTTTCCTCCAGTTTTTTGCGTCCACATTAGACGTTTCTTCTCCTCTGTAATGCATATAATTTTCGACACAGAAAATAGAATGGAAATTTGCCAGGAAGAATGCAGATAAGAAAATGTCAAAATATTATGTAGAATAATTAAATTGTTGCGATACCAGTATAAAAGACCAAGGCTACAAATATTAAAATATATCCAGAAAGATTTCACATTCAGCTGTTTTAATTAGGATAATACCTTATTTTTTTGTCTCCTGCTTCTCAAACACTTAACGAATCAACTTCATCATCCCATTTTCGGTATTATTCAACCCTTAAACAAAAGCCACTTGAGAAATGACACTTCCTCGATGAACATGGATAGGCCAAGCACAATCCGGAAGTTTGTCAGGTTTTGTCATTGTGTTCAAAAGTTATAATCACATTTCCCTTCTTGTGCCCTTTCTCAACATACCTGTGAGCCTCGGTGATCTGTCCCGGAGGATAGCGCCTGTCAATGACCGGTTTTATCTTTCCGGCCTCTGTTAGCTCTTTGAGGAAGAGCAGATCTTTCACCTTTTCGCTTGCCTGTCTCAGACCTGTGGCCGCAAAAATTGCCTTTTTGCTGCTAAACTTCGAGGTCCATATCGCCTGCAGCATTATTCCCGGCGAAGGGAAAGTGGTAAGATAGACCCCTCCTGGCTTTAGTGCATTTTTACATCGTGAAAATGAACTCCTGGCCACGACGTCAAAAATGATATCGTAGGTCTGGCTACTTCTGGTGAAATCCTCGCTGGTGTAATCTATAACCTTATCAGCACCAATCGATCTGACCAATTCCAGATTCGCTGTACTGCATACCCCGGTCACTTCCGCCCCATAGTATCTGGCAAGCTGCACCGCAAGAGTGCCTATGGATCCGGAAGCACCATTGATGAGGACTTTCTGCCTGCTCTTAATATTTGCCTTGTCTCGAAGGAAAGGTAGTGCGGTCAGTCCGGCATAGCAGACTGCAACGGCTTCTCCATAGTCCACATTGACCGGTTTTATTGCCAGCGCCGCTTCCTCGGGCAGGCATTTGTACTCTGCATGAGCACCAAAAGAAGTACCTCCTGATCCGAAAACCTTGTCTCCCTTCTTGAATCCCCTGACGTTTTTTCCTGCAGCCTCAATTTCCCCCGCTATCTCGTCCCCCGGTGTGAACTTCGGCTTAAGGAGGCCGGTGAATAATCTTGAAATGAAGGGGTCACCCTTTCGAAAAGCGACATCTGCAGGAGTTACGGTTGCCGCGTAAACCCTTATCAGCACTTCATTGTCCTTGGGAGCAGGCTTTTCAATCTCGACCAGCCGAAGAACTTCTGGCGGACCATATTTTGTGCATATAATTGCCTTCATAAGTATTCCTCCTGATTTGTCAGGTTTGATCATTTTATCTAGTTTATATCTGTTTTACAGACTCGGAAGAGATTGCTGATGGATTGAATCCTTTATATAAGGGAAACTGAAGATGCAAATAGAGAACCAGTAAAGGTTTCGCTCTTATAGAAACAATCTTTTCTGCTATCTCGTCGACAGTCTGTTTTTTGTAGTCATATGTGTCACTAATTCGCTGTACGATGACAACTTTCTGGTTGCTTGCGTATCTTCATAAATGATAAGGTACAATAATAGCATGGAGTGAATAACTATGCATAAATTTATGGAAATAGTGATTTATATCTTAGCCGCTATAGGACTCGCTTGTGTTGTAAAACATATACGTACTATGCATTGCAAAGAAGGTTGTTGTCTGTGTGGCTGGCATAAGACAAAAGAAGAAGAGGAAAAAAGAACCGGTTCAAGGTATGGTTCTAATCCGATCCATTATTAAACCCGACAACATAAGTGGAAGGATTATGCCAGACTTCTATGTATGATTAGATATTTTTATGCGGGCTCTGTGAAGCCCTTTTGAATTATATAAACACTTTTTTTTGTTTCTCTTTTTTCAACAATAATTTTTAGTTCCAGGTCGAGAAAAGTGATGCTGCCTTTTCCTCTGGAGTGCATTAACATACTTTTTTGTTTCTAACCCTATAAGCATCAAGAAGAATTTCGATGAATGGGAGGAAAGTGAGTATTTCGGAAAGCTCACGAAGAATTTCCTCCCGATTTGATATAATCTTGATTGTTTTACACCTTTCTGAGCATATGTGTATTTGAAAAGCATTAATTTTATATAATAATATTCTCAATAAATTTAATAAGTGATACTATGCGTCTAGCCCATCCAAAAAACAATATTGATATTGTAGCTGAACTCGCTGCAAGAATGGATACTATAGGACACGCAATAGAACCTGCAGAATCTGTATCCCAGATTGTTGAAGAAGAAATGGCAATCGATATCTACGAGAAGTTTTTATTTTTGCATAAACTAGGCAACGCATGGGTGAGGCCTATTGGTGTTTATGCTTCTCTGCTCGAAGACGGCAAACGATACCCTGATATGCGTATGAATGTTCTTACTGCTCTCATTGAAGCCGAACGTGCTGGTCTTCTGGAGAGTTGTAGTAAAGAAATAAGCCATAAAAGACAGCCAGGCAAATTTGAGGTTTATGATAACGCGTATTATGATGAATATACCAGATTCAGACCTTTAGAAGGCAATAAATTGAAGGGTTTCAGGAAAACAATCGATGAGCTTTCATATATCCTGACGCTGGAAAGATCTCTGGTAACCATGATACCGCGAAAATCTGAAAATATCCTTTGTGTTAAATAAGTTCGATTTTGAAGACTATTAACATATTAACTTATACATTCAAAAAGCGACCATTAAGGATGAATAATTGATGAAAATTGCGAATACGTCGGTGGATTTTTTCCCCAATATCTCTTTTTTATATTAAAACTATTGTGGCCCCTTCCTGAAACTATTCTGTCCATGATTTTGAACTAACTTTTATAGTCCTTGTCCTGTACTGTATCGAAAGCCCGTTTTTACTGTCTTTTTCTTTTAATATTCTCAAGAAATGCAGGAATCAGTTGACTTGCTGCATATGAACTGAAAAACCAGACTAAGAGGGCGATTCCAAGAGACAGCCCCCATTTCCCAAGATGTTCCATGCAAAAACTGGCAGTGAGCACACAAATAGTGCATCCCAGCATGCCTGCACTCGCTCCGAGGGCGATGTCAGAAGCCTGCTTCGAGCTTCCAAAGTGCCCTGCCATGATCACAGCTGCAGCCATAACAGCCGGAAAAGCGGCAAAAATTCCTGCAAAGGACTTTGAGGGGATCACCTGCAAAAGGATAAAACAAACAGCAACTGCAGCTCCCCCAAAGATGAACCTGAGAATAAGATCCCGGAAATCAACTTTGAAATTATGTCTTTTAACAACCGATCTAATTTCCATTAGTAATCCCTTTATAATCTCCAATAACTCCTTTATAATCTCCAATAATTCCTTATAATCTCCAATAATTCCTTATAATCTCCAATAATTCCCAATAATTCTTAATAATCCCTTAATACTTTTTCTGTTTTCATTTTCAGCTCTCAAAACCCGAACCAGACAAAATAGATTGCCGGAGCAATTATTATCCAGAGGAGAAGGGCATAAACAAGGCCTCTTTTCCACCCATACCTGAGAATCATGAAGCTTGCTGCAAGGGCACAGCAAATATCAGCTGCCATCCCCACAAGTGCACCTTTAGAAAGCTGTTCTGAGGCCAGAAGCAGATCACTGCCTTTATAGTCCATACTCAGGCCCATAATTGCTGCCAGATACACCGCAGGAAAAGCGGCAAAAATTCCTCCAAGCCTTCCTCCAAAATTCTTTGAAATGAGCGTGGAAGCTACAACTGCACTTCCCCCAAAGAGGAAGCGGAGGAGAATTGGAAAGATCTCGATACTTAGCATTGTGTTCTATCCTGTACAGCGAAATATCCGGTAGTGATTAATTTCCCAGAGGCTGTCAATTTCCCAGAGGTTATCATGTGCATTTAACTTTCATGTCCGTACTTCTCCCTGATCTCGGACTCTTTGAGAACCCTGAGCCCCAGTTTCTCCAGAACTTCAGAGATACGGTTTCTGTCCTCACTTTTCATGGATTTCCTGTCAAAATAAGCAAATTCAGCATTTGACTTCTCAACCGCCTGCCTGATGAGAGCCTCATCCACGAATTCCAGCTGGTACTTGGGGAAATTATGCCCAAAAGAAATATCGGTTTCAAGCAAAAGTCCAGTCTGGCGCATTGCATAATGCCCGCCTCCAAAACCAACGGCCGCCGGCACTTTTTCAAGAGAAACTGCAAGGATGGCTTTTGCAGCAAGTTCACCTGCTTCAGGATCCTGCCACTGCACTTCAGTGCTTCCTATTTCGGCATAGAGGGACGGGACTGTGAGTTCTGTCGGCCCGTGATGGGTCACTTCGAGAGTAACATCATACTTCAGGCCTTTTTCTTGAACCAGGCGCTTCATTTCCGTAAGTATGGACTTCATAGCGGCCGGGGAAGAGACTGCAAGGGCTTTAGGGAGTCCCCCAAGTCTTGCCTCTTCAGAGGGATTTCCTGTACAGTGCACGGTAAGAGAATTGATTTCTTCTTTGCTCCTGTGTTTGGATGCGAAAATAATTAAGGAAGCTGGCAGCCCTATAGCTTCCAATTTTTTATCAAGTCCATCCTGAAAAACATGGATTTCTTCAATTTCTACAAGCCTGAATTTTCCATCTGCAGATCTTCTGGCTGCAGAGAATCCGGAGTTATCAGGAAGATTGAGGGGTTTCCATGCTCTCAGGTTCAAAAGATGAGTTTTGATATTCTGGCTGGCGAGATCAGGGGCAGAGCAGATAATTGTTATCTTCGGCTCCGGGTTTTCAGGACTTAGAGCCGGGTCTACTGGACTGTTTTGAGTCTTGATTTTCGATTCATCTGGAATGTTCATGGGATTAATGTTGTCCTTCATTTCAATCAGTCCGAGTCTTTTTCGCTTTACGTGCCTATAGATTTCTTTAAAATAAATAAAGCCAACTACAAGTTTTCAAGTATGACTTCAAATTCAGGATGGATTTTTTCGGATATCAGACAGAAATTAAATGTTTCAAAGTAACACGAAGTTTAAGAGGCAGTTGAAATAATTTAAAAAATAGCTGAGATTAAAAGACTGCTAAGGATTAAAAAAGTCGCTAAAGATCAAATGGCAGCTTGAAAATAAGAGATAACGATTTAAAAATGATTTATTCAGGGTTCCACTCAAGAAGAATGGAAACCCTGTGTGTGTTTTCCGGTATGAAAATAGGTTGTTTAGGGTCGCTGATAGATATCAGGCGACGTGGATGTAGCTGTCTACAAGTTTCCTGATTTCTTCAGTCTTACCGTAGAGTTTCTCACTAATCTGGTAGTCATTGTAGGCTTCGAGGCCGCCAATGATTCCGTCGAGCATACCCTCGGTAAAGACACCGTACTGCATGAAGATATCTTTCTGTTTCTTCAAAGCCTGTGCGGATTCATAACAGGAAGCAGGGAGGTGCTCAAGCTTGTCAAGAGTGTCCTTGTTTTCATCCTTGAAGATGTTCACACTGATGTAAAGCTTCTTGGAAAGATCAAGGGCATTGTCCATCTGGAGTCCGTGGCGGGTACCGACACAGAGCCCGGCAAGGAGAAGGTAGATGTCAGCAGAACCATCTGCAGCACGGAACTCATAGGTCTGTTTATAGGAGTGGTCTTTGAGTTCTTCAGTGTAGTTAGGGTTTGCAATGGTGATCATCTTGCTTGCGTCACCGGACCAGCCGAGGGGCACGCGGATGAGGGCAGATCGGTTCCTGTCTCCCCAGCAGATGTTGGTTGGTGCTTCCTGATGAGGGACAAGGCGCAGGTAGGATGTAGGGATCCTGTTTCCAAAAGCAGTGATTGATCCAGCAATATCCAGACATCCAACGATTGCTTTCTTTGCGGCATCTGTAAGCTTTCCGCCATTTTCTACGGTTGCAGTCTTGCCATCTTTCATGAGCTTCATATGAATGTGAAGTCCACTGCCTGCCTTTCCAACAGTTATCTTTGGGGCATAGCTGACAGAAACGCCATACTGAGCTGCAAGCATCCTGAGCATCCATTTTCCAATAAGCAGACGGTCAGCAGCATCATCAATGGTTGTGGTTTCGAACTCGATTTCATTCTGTTCGTAGTAGTACTTGTCATCTGTGAAGTTTCCTACTTCAGAGTGACCGTATTTGATTACTCCGCCAGCTTCGGCGATTGCGAGCATGGCATCTTTCCTGAGCTGATCGAACTTGGTGAAGGGGCCTCCCTCGTGGTAGCCTCTCTGGTCAACAGCCGGGAAATCGGAATCAATCTGGTCTTTGTCGCTGATGATATAGTACTCGAGTTCAGCCATTGCGTTTAACTCGTACCCGGTCTCTTCCTTAAGGACAGCATGAGCTTTCTTCATGATGTTTTCAGCAGAGCTTGCAAGAGGGTTTCCGTCTTTGTCAAAGTAAGAACAGAGTAAGTCAAGGGTCGGGATCTCTTCAAACGGGTTTATAAAGGCAGTGCGGTATTTCGGGACAACATAAAGATCGCTTGATTCTGCTTCTATGTATTTGAAAAGACTGGATCCATCCACTCTTTCTCCGGTAGAAAGCACGTTGTCAAGGTGTTCTTCGTTCCTTATGACGAAGCTGAGGGCTTTGAGCCTGCCATCCCCACCAATATAGCGGAAGGTCAGCATCTTAATGCCATTTTCCTTGATGAACTTTATAATGTCGTCTTTGGTGAATTCGCTTGCTGGCTTTTTGAGATACTGTACCAGTCTGTTCGGATTAAGTTCTACAGATGATGTTTTCATAATTATCCCTTCTTTGATTGAAATACGTTTGATTGAAATATTCGAGTATTCAAAGCCTCAATTTCAATACCGAATATTTTTCAGGCTTAATAGTTGCCGTACCAATCATATTTTTATAAATTATTGCCTGAATAGGAAAGTGATAACTTACTGCGGTCTATATAAAGTTTTTCTTTTTTTAATTTTTGGAAAGAAATAATGCGTAGCAAAAGATCATCATGCGGCTGTTCCGAATAATTATGTTTTTCTGAAAGCAAGGAAAGATGAAGATTGAGGGGTTTGCCAATAAATATATTGGACAAATCCAATATAGATCTATTAATAAAAATAGTTATCAAACTTTAAGAACGGCCAGAAGTTTCGGTCCTTTTTCTAAATTTAGTCAGGGTGATGGAGGAGAAATATGGAGATTTATAATATTCCAGAGATTGCCAGAAATGTTTTCAGTGTAGGGTCAAAAGACTGGAACCGCAGGATGTTTGATTCTTTAGTCCCTCTGCCCGAGGGTACCAGTTACAACTCTTATCTCGTAAAGGGAGAGAAAAAAACAGCTCTCATAGATACCGTGAATCCGGGTTTTGAAGAGGAATTAAAAACAAAAATCAATATGGTTTCAGACCTGGAAAAACTTGATTACCTTATCATGAATCATGCCGAACCAGATCACTCAAATGCGATTCAATTTATTCTCGAAAAGGCTCCAAATGTCCTCTTTGTCACAACTGAGAAAGGAGTAAAGATGGCCAGGCTATATCATGAGCTGCCTGAAGACCGGATCAAAATAGTTGCTGAAGGAGATAGCCTTGATCTTGGAGGCAAGACCCTAAATTTTATAGAAGCGCCCTGGCTCCACTGGCCTGAGACCATGTTCACATACCTGCCCGAAGACAAAGTTCTTTTTACATGCGATTTTTTCGGAGCCCATACAGCTCAGGGGGTTTATGATAAAGATATAGAAGACCTCATTCCTCTTGCAAAACGCTACTACGGAGAAATCATGATGCCTTTTGGGAAAATGGGGGCAAAAGCTCTTGAAAAAATAAAGGATCTTGAAATAGAAATCATTGCTCCAAGCCATGGGCCTATCTACAAAGATCCAAAGCGAATTATTGGGCCATATGCGAAATGGACTGCAGGAAAAACAGAGAATAAAGCCCTGATTGTCTATGTGAGCATGTGGGGGTCCACTAAGGAGATGGTCCGGACAATTGCAGAAACCCTCCTGCAAGAAGGGGTCGATGTTAGAATGTATGATCTTGCGGTTTCGGATATAGGAGATGTTGCAAGGGAACTGGTTGATTCCCGTACTATTGTCCTCGGAGCGCCGACAGTTCTCGGAGGTATGCACCCGCTTGCCCTTTACGGCACTTCCCTGATAAAAGCTCTAAACCCGCCGGCAAAGTATGGAGTTGTCCTCGGGTCTTTTGGCTGGGGAGGAGGGGCACTGAAGCAGGCAGGAGAAATCTTGGCTCCTTTGAAAATGGAGGTTGTAGGAACTCTTCAGGTGAAAGGCAGAGCCAGCGAAGAAGAGTTAAAAAAGGTTGAGGAAATCGGCCGAGAACTGGCCCAAAGAATGAAGGTTCAACATTAAAAAAATAAATATATGAAGGTTTCTGCCTGAAGAACCATATTTCTGGCATCCCTTTAAGGCTCTTCCCGGAAAGCCGAAATCGGTTAATCTGGATGAGAAGCCTTACGTAATCTTTTCAATATCATCTGTAAATATCTGTAAAAGGAAACTCCTAAAATTGCCCCCCACAAAGGCATGAGGCTTTCGGCTCCTTCCCATCCGCTTAGATATGTAAATAAAACTGCACTCAACAGAGCCGTCAGCTGAGCTGCCTGAATTCGGAGAGGATATAGTGGAATTCCTGTGAGATCCCCTCTGGATTTTATTTTTTGAGAGCTAATGATCATTGGAATAAAAAGAAGAGAAACTGAAAGCACGAATAAACCTGATTGAATATCCAGCAAAGTGCTTTCTGTTCCTCCAGCCTTTAAGAAAGCAAGTACAGTAACTATAAAGGCTGCTCCTCCAAAAATACGGTTGTGGCGGTTGGGTTCAGGGAGGAAGGAGTCCAGGAAAAATGCCAGTGCAGTAAATAAGCCGAAAAGCCAGTTTTCCTGCAATGAGATCCAGCCTGAGAGCAGAAGTACAGCAAGAGAATCGGAGGGCTTTGAAGTTATTCCAGTACTCCTGTTAACTATACGAATGAGCAGAAGTTCCAGGGCGAGGACAAGCAGAAAAGGGGCAGTTAAGAACATAAAGCCTATGCAGCTCAAAAAAGCGGCAAAAAAAGCGGAGAATTCGTTATCCGGGTCAAGTTCCCTTGCAAATGCCCAGGAAAGAAATACCGATGCTCCTCCTCTTAAGCCTGAATACAGAGCCGAAGAAATCTCTCTTCCCTGGACAAGCTGAAGGCCTGCAACTCCAAGGAAGAATAGCAGGGTAATTATTGCAATTGCCCTGTTTGTAGGATATGTAAGGTCTATGGAGCGAGTAAGTGAGCTTTGCTTTTCAACTTTCATTCTTTCCTCGACGGCCTGAAAATGTTTCATTTTTGTGTATTTTTACACAAATTCAGAAATACAATTTCATCTGGCATATTAATACCTGAAGTGAAACATAATTAAGGAAATAATCTGTCATGGAGAATAAGCATTTTATGAAAGGATAATGTTGAATAGAGGATAATTTTGAATAACCTTTAATATATCTATGGTTCTGGTTTTTTCCGAGCCCTGTCTTTTCGCCACGCATGAAGTTCATTATTAAGGTGATCTTCGGGCTTGAATTTCAAGTTTCAGATGCAGAGGTTTTCTTATGGAAGGGAAATCTGAACTAAAAAAAGAACTCAGTTTACTGGAGATTACTCTGGTAGGAATTGGCAATATTCTCGGAGCCGGGATCTATGTGCTCATGGGAAAAGCTGCAGGGCTTGCAGGCAACATGGTCTGGTTTTCCTTTCTGTTTGCAGGAGTTACTGCCTCACTTTCCGCCCTCAGCTATATGGAACTCTCTTCCATGTACCCTCGTGCAGGAGCAGAATATGAGTTTGCAAAGAGAGCTTTTGGGGAACGTGTCGGGCTATTTGTAGGGTTGCTCGTAGTCTACTTTGTGGTAATAACCAGCTCTGCGGTTGCTCTCGGCTTTGGCAGGTATTTTAGCAATCTTTTTGGAGGTGGAAGTTTAACAGGGGCAATAAGCCTGTTTATTGTCCTGAGCCTCATCCTGGTTTACGGTATCAAAGAATCCGCGCGGCTGGCTGGTTTCATAACTCTGATAGAACTTTCAGGCCTTCTGATTATTATTTATGTGGGACTTCCTTATCTTGGCAAGGTAAATTATTTTGAGGCCCCTAACCTCTCAGGAGTTTTTGAGGCTTCATCCCTGATTTTTTTTGCATTTATAGGGTTTGAAGATATTGTGAGATTGTCCCAGGAAACAAAAGATGCAGAAAAAACAACTCCCAAAGCTTTGCTTATTGCCATATTCTTCACTGTTTTCCTCTATATTTGTGTGGCCGTGTCTGCTGTAAGCGTGCTTGATTATCAGGTCCTGGGACTTTCAGGCGTTCCACTTGCTGATGTTGCAGCTGTAGCTCTTGGGGATAAAGCTTTTGTTCTTCTTTCCTGGATAGCACTTTTTTCTACAATGAATACTGTTCTCGTGGTAATGCTCGGAGGGTCAAGGATTGTTTACGGCATGGCACATGCAGGAGCACTTCCCAGAAGCTTCTCGCGTATCCACAGCCGTTATCAGACTCCATGGGCTGCAATTTTTGGAGTCGCATTCTTCTCTATTTTGTTTGTTTTAATCAGGGATATTACAACAGTCGCAAATATTTCTAATTTTATGATTTTTATTGTCTTTTTTATGGTCAATCTCTCTCTGATAAAACTCCGGTATTCTGACCCTGAAAGAAAGCGTCCTTTTAAGGTTCCTTTTAGCATAGGCCGCTTTCCCCTGCTTCCGTCTCTTGGTGCTATTTCGTCTATGTTTCTATTTTCTCAGTTAAATGCAGAAGTCATAAATTACGGGCTCGTTCTTGTAGGAATCAGTATATTGATAGTGCTGCTCAAAACCAGAAGAAAGGGCTGCCAGTAACAATATCAAATTTCTTATTATCTAATAAAATTTGATATGTAGTAAAAGTGTGGATATTAATTATTTATTCAAATTATTGCAAAGTAAAGCTTTTATTACCGATTAATCATTAAAAATCTACTTGAATCGTATTTAATCCCATAATACCCCTTTTTGAGGATAAAAAGTCTCCCTGTATATTTTCGAAACATCTGCGATTTCTCGTAAGTCCTATGAGTCTAAAAGGGTTTTTGAAACCCTTAATGCTTGAAAAAAGGACAATTATGCTTTTTTTTGAAATCTGGCTATTTATCTCAAATATTTATTGATTTCAGTTAATTCTGTGTCTGGATATTCAACAATAATTAGTTTTATATACCTAAAATCCTATTTGAATCGCTTTATTTTACGGATTATCAAAATAATTGATTATTGACTTATTAATTGATACAAGAAGGCCAGATGCTAAAAATTATTAAGCAGAACTTACATATGGTAAATTACAATTCAGTTTCAATATAAAAAAGGGAGTAGATATGAGAAAAGAGCATTATGAGTTCCCGTTGGATGACTTCGTTTCTAGAGACGAATTTAACAGAATAAAAAAGTTCTCCCGGGATAAAGAGACGCCGTTTTTGGTCGTTGATCTGCAGAAGATTGAGCGGAGTTATGAAGACCTGGTAGAGCACATGCCCTTTGCAAAAATTCACTATGCTGTGAAGGCAAACCCTATGGACGAGGTTGTGCTTGCCCTGAAGAATAAAGGCTCTAATTTTGATGTGGCAACGATTTACGAGCTGGACCAGCTGCTCGGGCTCGGGGTGGAACCCGAAAGGATCAGTTACGGTAATACGATCAAAAAGGAAAAAGATATAGCTTATGCTTATGAGAAGGGAGTGAGGCTTTTCGTTACTGATTCTGAAAGTGACTTAAAAAAGTTATCTAGAAAAGCCCCGGGCTCCAGAGTATTTTTCCGGATACTTACTGAAAGCGACGGTGCGGACTGGCCTTTATCAAAGAAGTTCGGATCACATCCTGACCTTATATATAAGCTCATCCTGAAGGCCGAAAAACTGGGACTTGAGCCTTATGGACTTTCCTTCCATGTTGGTTCCCAGCAGAGGGATATTGGCCAGTGGGATAATGCTATTTCCAAATGCAAATACCTTTTTGGGGCAGTGGCTGAAAAAGGAATCCAGTTGAAGATGATTAATCTTGGCGGAGGTTTTCCTGCAAAATACCAGGCACAAGCTCATGATCTTGAAACTTATGCCAGGGAAATTCGCCGCTTTTTACATGAGGACTTTGGAGAAGAATTACCTGAAATTCTTATTGAACCAGGGCGCTCTCTGGTTGCTAACGCAGGTGTAATTGTAAGTGAAGTTGTAATGATTTCCAAAAAGGCCAGATTCAACCAGTATAAGTGGGTTTATCTTGATATTGGCAAGTTTGGAGGCCTTATTGAAACTCTGGACGAGTCCATTAAATATCCTATATTCTGTGACAAAAAAGGTTGTGCTGAAGAAGTCATCCTTGCAGGCCCAACCTGTGACAGCATGGATATTCTCTACGAGCATCACAAATACGCCTTCCCACACACAATGAGAGAAGGCAACCACGTATACATCTTTACAACTGGCGCGTACACTCAAAGCTACAGTTCTGTGAGTTTTAATGGCTTCCCTCCACTCAGATCTTATCTTATTTGAAAGGATAGATAGCCTCTTTTCATTTTTTTATTTTTTGTATCTTGTATTTGATTTTCTTTCTCTGTAGAAATCCTCTCAACCATATTTTTTACTCCAAAAAATTTAGAAATATCAAATAAGCACATTAAAGTTGTTGATCTCAGTCTGAAAACTGTTCAGTCTTCCAGGCTGAATTGGAGAGGGAAATATCACAACTTTGTTCTTAGGTAGTTCCACAGTTTTCTGAGAACGTCCATCAAAAAAATTCAAAAATTTGAGAAGAAAGGCATCTAGAAGCCTTAACCCAAGCCTTTAACAAGGAAAAAATAAGAAATGGTAAGAAAAATAAGATTTAATAAAAAATTATCTTAATTATTTACTAAATTTATTCCGGGATATAAAAATAAGACCTTTTGCAACCCCCATTGAAACGACTGCTATCAGAGCTGTAGTTAAGATAACCATAAACAGGTTTGCTTCGTCAGCATATTTAAACATGAAGTAGAATAAGACAGCGCTTAACACTGCTCCAGTGCCCACCAGTATTATTGCCGGGCCTCCTAAAACATTTCCAGTATCTCTTCCCATCTGCCAATCTCTCCGAAGATAAAACGCATTACAGGAACCAAAAGTGAGAATTTATGAGCAAAGGAAACCTGTATAGCTAAAACATAGTGAATCTTAATATTTCACAAGGAATTGGGATAATTACATATAAACTTTAGGTAATTGTGAATCTCTAAGCACAAATAAATATATAGTTTATGTTTAAAGATCAGTTATAGATTCATAAATAAACACATCAAAAAAAAGATTAACATTACGTGAATATCTTCTTAATAAAAAAGAATATGTTTCAAATAACTTATTAATCCAGATTTTACAAGATCTGCTATTAAAAGATCTTCTGCCCTCTAAAATGCAAGCTACCTGCAAAGCGAAATGTTTTTTTCAAAAAGATTGCTAAATCTGGCCTATAAAATAAAATATTTACAGAAACTCGAGGCACAGATATACGTAATAATCTCTTGCAATTGTTTTGAGCCAATCAGGCACCAGACAATACCTGTCAACTACAATTTCATTCAGATAGTATAGAGACTCCTCGGTTCTGCAGTCACAGAGCCTTTTTATGGCAGTCCTCCTTCCCCACGCAGATCTCTCATTATCAAGGGCTTCAAGGTAAAGCTGGTATTCTCTACTGTTCTCCATCACATTATAAACATCTATTAATCAATATAACTATTTGTATTGGAGGTCATAAATTAAAATATTTAAAATTATATTTTGTCAAATATAATTAGCTGTAGCTCTCTTCAGAGAGTAAAGGGAGTAAAGAACCACAAGGATAAAAAAATTATGACGAAAAAAGAATATGCGAGAAAGAGCTCAGGATTTAATCTAAAATAGCAAAAAATAGGAAAATAGAATTCTCATACAATGATCAGTTGCTGAGAATTCCTGCACAAGGTTATATGTTCGCTATACTGAAGCATGTAAACATCAGCAAAAGACGATATATAATTACCTGAAATTAAATTTTAACCCTGAAGAGATATTAGTCGACATTGAAATGTTCAATGAGAACAATTATTTCAACCGCATTATTGAGTTTTCAGGATAATATATAGATGAATGATAAAAAATGAAAAAAATAAAAGAAATGTAGAATAAAATATAGATGTACTTACCTTGAACTGATAGCTTTAATAGGATCCAGCCTGGCTGCCTTCCGGGCAGTATGGATTACTTACCTTGAACTGATAGCCTTAACAGGGTCCAGCTTAGCTGCCTGCTGGGCAGGATAAATTCCTGCAATAAGGTTCAGCAGAAAAACAGCAATAATAATGATCAGAATATCCCCGACCCTGATTATAATGGGAATAGTTGTAAGGCCGCCATAAAGTTCTGAGGAAGCAGCTGGCATTTCGTACTGGCCTATTGCCAGGGATATTGCAACTCCTGTAAGAGTACCGATAAGAGCGCCCAGTAGACCCAGAATGCCGCTCTGAAGAATGAAAATTTTTCGGATACTTGAAACTGTAGCACCCATAGCGCGGAGCATACCTATCTGGCTTGTTGCACCGATGACCGAAAGGTTCAGGGTGCTGACAACGCCAAAAGAAGCGATGACAACGATCAGACCAAGGACAACGTTATTGGATGTGGTTTCGATAGCTATGGTACGAAGGATTGCCGGATTTGTTTCAGTCCAGCCTTTTGCCTTATAACCAGCTTTTCCGATTTCTGAGGCAATTTCTCTGTCCCTATTTAAATCTTCAAGTCGTACGGAGATTCCATTAACCACATCAGAAACATCGTAAAACTCCTGAGCAGTATCCAGAGACGTATAAGTCAGGGACTCATCAAGAGGGGAACCTGTATGAAAGATTCCAACCACTCTGAGAGAAAGGGGATTCGAATTGGGGAAAGACACATCAACCGAATCCCCAAGATTGAGCCCAAGCTTATCTGCCAGTTTCGAGCCAACTACCACAGTATTTCTGGAAAACTCAAGCTCTCTAAAATCTCCTTTCACCATATCACTCTCAATAGAGCTGATTTCAGTTTCATTTAAAGGAATTACTCCTTTCAGCTCGACATTCCGGGAATTATTCTTAAACCTGAAGGAAGCCTTTCCTGTTAGAAATGGAGAGGCTGCAGAAACACCCTCAATTTTATTAATATCATCAATAAGAATCCTGTAAAGGTAAATGTAGTCCTCCTCATCCTGCGGAGATACCGAAACATGGGGAAGTTTATTTACGGTAGTGTTATAGAGTTCTCCTGTGAAGCCAACCATAAGAGCCTGTGAAACTGTGAGCACCATGACTGCCAGGGCTATAGCTCCTACTGAGAGGAGGGTTTGGAACTTTCTTGCCCGAATCTGCCTCAGAGAGATAAAGAGTTCATAACTCACGGGGTTCACTTCCTTTATGGAGCTCTTAATGGTTCATGAAGTTCATTTTCGGAGTTCAATCATTTGCTGCATCTGCAAAATTTTATGCAAACGGACAGCCGGATTCAACTTTGTTTCCTTAAATATATAAAAATTGCAGCAAGCCCTGAAATAGAGGCAGCCGCCGAAAACCCGGGGATTCTTTTCCCACTTGATGCCTCTGTCCCTGAAGTGGAATTGTTTACCGCACTCACGTTGGAAGCCTGGGAAAGATCTGATTCGAGAATCGTTTCCCTGTGCTCAATAACATCGCCGTCGTTTCCCAAAAGCTCTATCTCAAGCCTGTACACTCCTTTAGTAAGTCTATGGCTCCAGGCAACTTCAATGGTCTCGTCGTCATTATTAAGAAGTACGGGAACTCTCGCCTGAGAGGATTCCACTAACCTTTGAGTCCCTTTTTTAGAGTTTTCCTCCAGTTCATATACAGAAAAGATTAGAATTCCTTCAAAGGGCACCTGAGATCTGCCGAAAACTGTCGCACTTGCCCCAGTCTCGTCCTTGAAAATGTCGGAAATTTCGGCGTCATCTCTGGCAGTAAAGTTTTCTGTTGAGGATATAAACTCTTTATCCGGAGAATAAACCTGAATCTTTACTCTCCCAGTGTACTCTTTATTGTTTTCAAGAAGAGTACCCCAGCTTGCAGAAAAAATATCAGGGGCGCTGGTCAGGGATAATTTCTCGGTTTTAGTAAAATATGCGACATTGGAATTGTCCACAAGCATATATTCTATGTCAAAAAGTGAAGCTTCTTTGGGAGAAAGTGCAATGCTAATTCCCTGGGAATTAGGGACGAGGTCATTAACCTGAAGCCTGGAAGCAGAGTTGCTGCCGTAAACAAAATCATATTTTGCTTCTGAAAGGATCTTTTCTCCTGCAAGAAGCTTTGCTCTGAGGGCATAAGCTCCACGTTCAGGGTTCCTGAAGTTCCAGAATCCAACCTTCATTACACTGGTATTGGCAGGAAAACTGCCAGCTGAAAACACCTGTCTGCCAAGGGTTTCCTCATTCAAACCTTCGATTCTGACAAGAAGTACCTCAAGACTCAGATTCTCTTCTGGCTGGTCCGAGAAGAGAGTCACATCAAAGGACTCAAGATCGCTATAAAGATCGGATATGCGGGCTGTGCCAGCTTCTCCAGCAGGAGAGATGTCTGCAGCAGCCGGAAGAACTGATATAAGACAAAAAATAAATAGAAAAAGAGCGGCTTTCATTTTCTTTTTTCCCCGATTAGATATCAAAAAGATTGCTTTGATCTTATTTAAAAGAAATGCAACCAGATGAAAGCTCAATTTTTCAGATAGCATGAAAAAAATGAAAAAAATGAAGTATGGGCAGATAAGGGGAGGAAAAACGAAAAAAGACTTCAGAAAGATGAAAACAAAAAAAAGAGAGAATAAAAATCCAACAATAAGGATTTCATTTGAGCAAATAAACAAAACCTGAAGTGAATCCGAAAGTATTTATTCTATAGTTGAAATATAAGAAGACAAATATTCCAAAAGAACAAGTTTACTTGATTTACAGTCAGCAGGGAAAATTTCTACTAATATATTCAGAATTTTATACAATTGTGATATGAAAATGTTTGAGCAGAAGGTGTGGTAAAAATGGAAAAAAAAAGCGTCTTGATCCTGGGAACCGCCTCCCACGTTGGTAAAAGTTCAGTAGTGGCTGCCATATGCAGGATCCTGTCGAGAAACTACAGGGTTGCCCCCTTCAAGGCTCAGAATATGAGCCTGAACTCCTGGATTACAAAAGATGGAAAGGAGATTGGAATTGCCCAGGCAATTCAGGCAAAAGCCGCAGGTACGGAGCCTACTGCCGATATGAATCCTGTTCTTCTGAAGCCAAAAGGAGACTGCGTTTCTCAGATAATTCTGCTAGGGGAACCTTATGCTGACAAGAGCGCAGGCCAGTACTACGATTCCATTGCAGAGATGAATGCAGTCCTTAAAGGAGCTCTTGAAAGGCTTTGCAAAGAACATGACATTATTGTTATGGAAGGAGCAGGGGGAGCTGCTGAAATTAATCTATACGAAAGAGATATCGTAAATGTAGGCACTGCAAGGCTTACGCAGGCTCCAATAATTCTCGTGGGCGACATAGAGAGGGGAGGAGTCTTTGCAAGCCTTTACGGCACAATTGCACTTCTTCCCGAAGACGTGAGAAATAACGTCAAAGGGTTTATCATCAATAAGTTCAGGGGAGACCTGGAAATTCTGAGACCAGGCCTGAAACAGCTGGAAGAAATGACTGGAATTCCGGTGCTTGGAGTTCTTCCTTACTTTAAGCTCCATATCCCCTCAGAAGATTCTGTCTCGCTTGGGGATAAAGAAGATCCGAAAAACGAAAAGGATATAGAGATCGCAGTCATTCGCCTGCCCAGAATCTCAAACTTCACAGACTTCGAGCCCCTGGAAGGGCTTGCCAGAATCCGCTATGTGGACCTGGACGAAGAACTTGGAAATCCGGATGCTATCATGATCCCCGGAACAAAAAATACGGTAAATGACCTTCTCGATCTTAAGGCAAGCGGCATGGCCGAAAAAATCCAGGCATTTAAAGGAAAAATTCCTATTTTCGGAATTTGCGGTGGCTACCAGATGCTGGGAAAAACCATTTTCGATTCAGGAGTTGAAAACGGGACCGAAGCAGAATTCAGGGGCCTAGGACTTCTGGATATCGGGACAAAGTTCGGAGCATACAAAAAGAAAACAATTCAGGTAACAAAAAAAGTAAACGCCTACGGTCCGATCCTGGCTTCCATAGATGGAGAGGAGATAAAAGGATACGAAATCCACATGGGTGTAACTGACTCCTGCCGCAATGTTTTCGGAGATGACGGTGCAATTGACGAGGATGGCCTTGTAATTGGCACATACCTGCATGGGCTTTTTGACAACAGGAATATCAGAGACGCCCTTATGCAGTACCTCTACAGACAAAAAGGGCTTGAGTACAAGCCTGAAGATGTTATAACCGAAAATGATGCTTATGAAGAGCTCGCAAATGTGGTTGAGCAGAATCTTGATATGAAGAAAATCTACGAGATAATAGGGGTCTGAAAACTACAAAAATCAGATACAGAATTCAGATACAAAAATCGGATTCAGGTACTTCTAACCGGAATACCTGATGAAACTTCTTTTCAAAAAAGAGATTGAGCGGTTTGAGGGGAGAATATAGGGGGTAGTTTGGAATGAGAATTTATACCATGGGGGCAAGGTATGTTTGTTCTGGGGAGTGAATAAGTCTCCAAAAAAGTTGACCGCTCAACCTAACATAGTTCTATTGTTAAGTATTTATGTGTTATGAATTAATTCTACTGATCTAAGTTACCTAAATTTCAAGCTGAAAAAGTTAGCAGCATCAAAGATTTAAGAATAAAAATAAGAAGAGAAAAGAGGATCAGCCAAATAATAAAAAAGTTAAGGTTGACTTTCAGGAAGAATGTATTTTTTTAGAACATCCGGACCTGCCTGCCAAGTCCCTCAATGACCGCCCTTTCATAAACCAGATGAGCACTTGCAACATCCTGAATGGCAAGACCTGTTGAATCAAAGATCGTAATCTCCTCTTCACTAGTTCTGCCCGGTTTCAGGCCGGTAATTACTTCGCCAAGCTGAGCATGGATATCATTTTCGGATATGTAGTGCTTGGAAAGAGGAACATTTACCTCTCCCGAATGGAGTGCCTGAACAATATCATCAACAACAATCTTGGAGCGGATGAGAAGCTCAGGTTCAAGTTCTTCTTTTCCAACTGCATCAGCACCTATTGCATTTATGTGAGTGCCTTCTTTGACCCACTGGGCTTTTACGAGCGGTTTGCGGCTTGGAGTAGTTGTCACCAGAATATCGCAATCGCAGACATCCTCAACTTTGTCTTCGTAACGGATCTCGCAGGATGCAATATCTGCCATTTCCAGGATAAACTGCTTACAGCTTTCTTTTGTCCTTGAAGTTATTCTCACTGTCTCGGGCTTAAATACTTCACAGAGAGCTGCAAGCTGGGTCTTTGCCTGGTTTCCGGCCCCAACCATGCCGATAACCTTTGAATCCTTTCTTGCCAGGTATTTCGCGGCAATCCCTCCTGCAGCTCCGGTCCGGATATCAGTCAGATAGGTTCCATCCATAATTGCTACAGGAGCACCTGTTTCGGGGGAAATAAGGACAATTAATGCCATTACAGTTGGAAGCCCTCGAGCAGGGTTTCCGGGGTGGACATTAACAATTTTTACACCAGTGATGTCCTCTTCTTCAAGATATGCAGGCATTGTCCGCAGGTCTCCATTGTAAGCATTATAGTAGAGATAGGATTTGGGAGGCATCTGCACCTTTCCAAGCCCATGTTGCCTGAAAGCTCTTTCAACGACCTGCATGTCAGAACGCATATCCATAACACTTTTTACTTCTTCCTGAGCCAGCCACAATACTTCCATAACATAAACCTCCAGCTGGAGCCATGAATTGACTCACAACTGAAAACCAATCTTTAATTGAACAAAACCGGAAAAACCGCCAGAGCCAGATAGACTGCCGGAAGTCATACATTGCCATTTTTATTTGCGCAAATACGTATATATAACATATCTCTTCACTCATTTAAAGAACTTCCTTCTTAAAAGGAGACACTTATGCATGAGAGATCTGCATGAAAGTTCCATTGACTTTTCCAGCTCTGATCTGAAAGAAAAATTGCTCAAGCCTTCCAGGGATATACGAAGCATACTTCGCTGGGGATACCCAAAGTTTACAACCATCCGCTTTGTGGCTGATCATTGTCAACTCAGCATAGAAGAACGCCACATCCTTACAAGGGTAATCATCCCCCCGGAAAAAGTAGTTTCCAGAATCAGAAAAAAAGTAACCTGTGCAGACATTGAGGAGAGGGATATTCTTCTTGACGGGTACAATGTCATCCTTAGCATAGACAGTCTGCTAAAAAATGAACCAATGTGGTTCTGTGATGACGGGTACATAAGAGACACACGCTACTATTTCAGCAAAGCAAACCAGGCCGAAGACATTGAGGAAGCTCTGGATGAGGTACTTAAGTTCCTTTCCGAAACTCATCCAAAATCAGTCACCTTTATTCTTGATGCCCAGATCAGCAGGAGCGGAGAACTCGCAGGTTTTATCCGCCGCAAAATGAAAGAAAAGAGAATTTCAGGCGATGCCAGAACCTCAAAAACAGCTGATTTTGAATTGAAAGCAGCCGGCAAAAACCCTGAAAATAGCCTGATTGTGGCGACTTCCGACGGGATTATTATCGATTCGGTCCTGCAGGTGCTCGATATACCTGCCTGCATGATGGAAAAAATGGGAATTGAGCCTGTCAGGCTTTACTGATCTGTTATCAGGCACTCCGTTTAAAGAACTCGGCCTGTCTGTAGATTTCTTCAGCTTCTGTGTACTGCCCTTTCTCTTTTAATAGATCTCCATAACCGTACAGGGTGCCAAAATGCCCAGGGTCAAGCTCAAGGGCTTTTTTATACTGGACTTCAGCCTCGTGCCTGTGTCCAAACCTGGCAAGCAGCCGAGCGTACTCGCAGTGAGATTCAACATCTTTAGGGTTCAGCTTAAGGGCATATCTGAAGTGCACCCTTGCCCCATGGACGATCCCGTGGTCTGCAAGCAAGCGGGCATAGAAAAGATGGGGCTTTGGACTTTCAGGATCTGCTTTGAGGGCTACTATATAATGCCTTTCGGCCTCGAGAGGTTCCCCTTTTTCTTCCAGAAGGCGAGCATAACGGAAATTAGATTCAACGTGCTCAGGATCAAGTTCAAGAGCCTGGACGAAGTGGTAGTTTGCTCCGGTTTTCTCCCCATTTTTGGAAAGCAGAATCCCATACCTGCAGTGAGCATCGACATTCCTCGAGTCAAGAAGCAGGGCTTTCCTGTATGCTTCTTCGGCTTCGTCCATTCTATTTAGTCTGAAAAGTAGGCAGCCGTAATTACAGAGTGTTTCGACATGATAGGGGTGAAGCTCCAGAACTTTCTCATACTGAATCCGTGCAGAATCCAGTTTTCCCATTTTAGCCAGAACAATCCCATATCCTGAGAGAGCTTCGATGCTGTTTGGGTTTTCCTTCAGAACCTCTTCGAATTCTCTCGCAGCCCTTTCCTCAAATGACAGCAAAGAGGCTGTTTTTCCTGCCTCCATAAGGGCGTCTTCGCGTACTCTCCCTGAGAAAAGGGAGGCACATGCCCTGGAAATTACGTATTTTTCTCTGTACATCCCCTCTTTGGTAAAAATAGCAGATAGTTTCAGCAGGGTCTCCGCGGAAAGCGAGTTCTCAAATGAGAAAGAAACGACAAACTCGATGACCTTATCAAGGTCACAGTTATCGGCTGCAACCTGTTCGATTACACGAAAAACCAGCTTGTCTACATTATCAATCTCCATGTCTAAAAACCTCCTGAAATTTGCCTCTAAGGTGAATTTATTCGACTGGATATAAATAATTAGCTGTATTATATTTGATTGAATAAATTTAAAAAGATGTCGCTTTATCAGGCACTAAAAAAGATAAAGTACACAAATCTTCAGAACAAAAAAGAGAAATTTCTAAATCATCGGTTATTCCAGGCTCTATCGTTACAGAACTACCTCCTCTGTGTTTAAGTTCCTTTTCAGTCAGATTACCCACATGTAAACCGTATCTTGTTTCCACATCATAAATATCCTTAAGTTCCTTTTCAGTCAGACCTTACCCACATGTAAACTGTATCTTGTTTCCACATCATACATATCCTTAAGTTCCTTTTCAGTCAGAATCCCCTTTTCGATCAGTTTACTCAGCATTTTTCGGTCAACTGATTCGACCATATCCCAGAGTTCCTTCTCCATAAGATAGGATTTCAACCTGTGGATGCGCCATATTTTCCATTCAATCTTCTGCCGCTTGAGCTCAACATTTCCTACTCGAAGTAAATCAATACCTTTTTCCGTAAAGGCGCTGAGGATGTGAGTTCTCAACTCTTCTCGCCGCTTTTCCAGAAAAGATATTGCAGAAACAAGCTTATCATATTCAAGCACAACATCGGTCAGATCCATATCTTCAAGATCCCGCTCACTGATATCGAGTTCCACGATCTCACACTTCCACAAAAATGTTGAATAAAAGTTTAGAATTCTTCTTTTATTGCCTGGAATTTTAATTTTATCAATGCTTTGATTTTAAACATTGAAACTTATAACCAGTCTTTAAAAAATAAACCCCGGGATGCCAGAAAAGTTTATCGCATAAAATTCCCTCTCTATATAAATGAATTTTTCAGACAGGCTTTCTGTAGCCGGATGTGAAATAGAGGTGGTTCCGTAGTATCAGAAATGAGTTCCAGAAAAATTGCCGCAAAAGAAAAATTGCGGCTCATTCTCCCGAAAGTAGATAGTATCTTTGAGTCAGAACCTGCAGTGCTCCTAATTGATAACGAGCCGGTAATGCTTGTAGGAGATATTCATGGAGACTTGCAGGCCCTTGAATTCATAATAAAAATGAGAGAAAAAATAAACTGTAAAAACATTCTCTTTCTTGGGGACTATGTAGATAGGGGACCGCAGGGCACTGAAGTCCTTTTAAGTCTTTTCAGCTTAAAAATTAAAGAGCCGGAACATGTTTTCCTTCTGAGAGGAAACCATGAAAGTGTAGACATGAACCTTTACTATGGCTTTTTTGAAGAAATAGGCTCTGATCAAAAGTTTCTCTTGAGAATTAGCCTTACATATGATAAAATGCCGATCGCTGCGGTACTTTCAGGGCATACCTTCTGCGTACACGGAGGAATTAACGGGACAGAAAGCATTGATACCATTAGAAAAGAAGAACCGTTTCCCTACCTCTGGAACGACCCCTCAAAAAGCCCTGGACTCACCAACTCGAGAAGGGGTTCCACAGTAAAGGAATTCGGGCATGATATTGTGGATGGTTTTTTAAAAGCAAACAATCTCAAAAGAATAGTAAGAGGGCATACAGCCCTTGAAACTGGATATAAGTGGTGGTTTGATGGGAAATTACTCTCTCTCTTTTCCTGCCCTGATTACGCAGGAATCGGAAACGATGCTGCATTTTCCCTGTTTGAGAATAAAGAGCTGGAGGTTTTTGTTTTCGGAAATCAGCAGAAATAAATCAGCATACAGGATAAAAAGAATCCGATATGGATATCCCGATCTGAAGTAAAAAGTAAAAAAAGAAGGCCGGATATAGATGTTGGATTTATAAAAAAACCTGAGTAACAAACCGGATTTTTGGCTTTAATCCAGAATTATCCAGGTTTCGGTCATTTTGCTTCCTATATCAGGATCAAGCTGCATGGCTTTCATATACTGAATTTTGGCTTCGTCAAAGCGCCTCATTTTTCTCATAAGAAGCCCGTAACTGTAATGGAGGGGAGGGTAATAAGGGTTCAGGACAAGAGCTTTGTTATATTCGTCCTCAGCTTCTGAAAAACGTCCCATTTCAGAAAGAAGGTTTCCGTAGCTGTAATGTCCTTCAGCACTCTCAGGGTCGAGACAGAGAGCTTTTTTGTATTCTATTTCAGCTTCATATCTTCGCCCAAAGCGGGCCAGGAGATTTGCATAATTGGAATGGACTTTTGAATCGTTTTGGTCAAGAGCAAGGGCTTCCATGTATTGTTCTTCTGCTTCAGAGACCCTGCCTTCCCTTGCAAGGAGGTTTCCGTAGTTGAAGAGAGTCCTTCTGTGCCTTGGATTAAGGGAAAGGGCTTTTCTGTACTCATTTTCGGCTTCTAAGGAACGCCCGAGAAAAGATAATAAAACTCCAAAGTTGTGGTGGAGGCTCGGATCTTCAGGATCCAGTTCCATTGCATGCCTGTATTCTTTTTCTGCATCGCGGAGTCTTCCAAGTTCAAAAAGCAGGTTTGCATACCCACCTCTGGCAGGAACGTAATCAGGATCAACAACAATCGCTCTTGAGTAACATTCTTCTGCTTCACTCATATGACCATATTCGGCTAAGAGATAAGCATACCCTGAATTCGCTTTTACATGCATTGAGGAGGTTTCAAGTACCTTTTTGTATTCGTTCTCAGCTTCCGGAACCTTCCCAAGTTCTAAAAGAAGCTCGGCATATGCACACCTGGCATCCCCATTTTCCGGATTTTCTTTTAGAATTTCCAGATAGCTTGATTCGGCTTCCAGGGAAAAGCCCAGAACATGTGATGCAGTTCCCAGCGCAAAACAGGCATCTTCACGGAGCTTTCCAGAAGCCTTTATAAAGCAAGCTTTTGCAAAAACGTACTCCTCCATGAGCATTTTCTGCTGCTTGCAAGCATTGGAGAGGTCGAGCAATACTTTGGGGGAAAAAGACTTTTTTTCCGCACTTTCGAGAGCAAAATCAACTGCACAGCAGAGATTTCTCTGATCTGATCCGATTATCCCAATAATTTCATACACAAAGTCGTCAATTGCATCGAAATCCATATATCCGGCACCTCAGAAAAGTAAATTTTCTATTTTTGGGAGACAGGTGAAACTATCAGTGTAACATCCGGACTATATTTTACATTTAATATGATATATTAGTGCGTGAGTATTTTGTAAAATATAAAATATAATGTTAGTTTTTAAATAGTTCATTAGGTATCGAATATAAGATTATATTGATCATATAACAGGCTATCCCTGTATATCATTAAATTGAAAATGTAATACCATTAAATTGAAAATCTATATTCATTGAAAGACAGATCCTTCCCGGCAAAGGTAATTTTGCAGGAGAAAAAACAAAATAGGTTAAGGCAAGAAACAAAACAATATAGATATGCATGAGTAAAAAGTAAAAAAGAATATTGGGGGCTAGAAAGAATAGATAAGTACATAATTTGAAATATTCAGAAAACAAATAATCTTGAAGGAAAAAATATCTTGAAAGATGTAGAATAATAAACGTTCTCAGACAGATTTAATGTAAATAAAATATATCAATCAGTTGCTTTATTTTGCTTATTTTTCCCATTAAAGATTTCTTTGCTTTTTATTCAAAGAGAACTGAAATATAAAAATGGAACTGATTTCCCAAATCGACCCAGAAAAAACTTAATTTCTGTAAGCTGTACCCATTGTGAATTTTGCTATATAATAATAACCTGTGATATTCATAGAAGAATGTCCAGCTCACTTCATCTCATCCTCTTGTTTGCATATGGAGAACTCCTTATTACGCAGATAAAAGCTTCAAATAATGTCACAGATCTTGTAGATTTCTCAGAACTGCCAAGAGTAAATTATACCTTTGCTGATTGAATCTGCCTTCACAAATGAGAGAAACTCTCATTAGGAAAATATTGAGATGATCCAAAAACAATATATAAGAAGAGTAGTAGACCGCAATTCCAAGATTTAAAATGATTCTTTTAGCAATAGCTAAACTTTAGTAGTAGCCAATCTTTTAGTAGTAGCTAACATAACTAATCATTATCTAATAAATATTCAAAGTCTTGAAAATGATCAGCATGTTTTTTAAACTATTTTCCGTTTTTCTCATTATTCCTCTTGTCGAGCTTTATCTGCTCATCAAAATAGGAGGAATGATCGGAGCTTTAAACACTATACTTATTATCCTGATAACTGCAAGCCTGGGAGCTTACATGGCAAAAAGTCAGGGCTTTCGAGTGCTCCACCAGATACAGGAAGCAACCAGCCAGGGACGTATGCCTGGAAACGAACTTCTTCACGGACTCTTTGTATTAATAGGAGGTTTTGCCCTTATAACTCCGGGTCTCATGACTGATACCATAGGTTTTTCCATGCTGATACCCCAGATTCGGGAAATCTATGTGAAAATGGCAAAAGAAATTATAAGAAAAAAGATAGAAGCAGGTAATTTCCAGATGAGGATGTACACGAATTTCAGATGATCTGCAATAATCATAATATTGAATTAATATAGAATTTTTCCGCGAATTTTTTCCCTTATTTTATATTAAACAGATAAAGTAGCAAAGGGACAAAAAAAACCGTAATCAAGCCTGCTATCCCTATTGCAAGCCCGCTCATTGCACCTTCGGTTTCTCCAAGTTCTATTGCCCTCGTTGTTCCAAGAGCATGGGATGCAGTGCCGATTGCAATTCCTACTGCAACCTCATCTTTTATCCGGAAAAGGCGGCAGATGAATGGCCCCAGGACCGCACCTATGATTCCTGTAATTACTACTGCAGCAACAGTTATTGAAGGCAGGCCTCCAATCTGTTCTGAAATCTCGATTCCTATGGGAGTGGTTACTGATTTGGGAACAAGGGATTTAGTTAGGACCTCGTCAAGCCCTAAAAGGCTGGAGAGAATTAAAATGCTTGAAATTCCGGCCACACAGCCTGCACTTATTCCTGCAAGGATTGGGAGAGCATTACTTTTCAGCAAGCGGATCTTTTTATAAAGAGGCACTGCAAGGACTATGGTTGAAGGCCCGAGGAAGAAGGAGATATAATCTCCCCCAAGGTTGTAAGTCTCAAAATCGATCCTGAAATAAAGGAGAAAAACCATCACAAGTACAGAGGCCACAAGCAGAGGATTAAGAGCAGAAAACCTGGTTTTCTTATACAGCAGAGTGCCTATCTGAAAAGCTATTAAAGAAAGTAAAATCCCGAAAAGGGGTGTATTAAAAAATTCATTTAATAAATCCACATTCATTTCAGTTTGCCTCTTCTCTTCTATTTTATTCTATTCTCGCAGAGCTCTTCATTTTTGGCTCTTTGTGTCATGACTCTTTATGCTGTGACTCTTTATGCTGTGACTCTTTTTATGCTGTGACTCTTTTTATGCTGTGACTCTTTATGTGTCGTGGCTATTTATGTGGGGATTTTTTCAGGGTTTTCATTTCCCCACATCAGATGTCTCCACCTTTTGCCTCAGAGATTTTTTAACAAATTCAACAGTAAGCCCTGTTACAACCAGAATTATTACAGTAGAAAGAATGGAAATTTCAAGAATGGAAATCCATTTTCCTTCGAGAAGGGCAAAAGAGGTTATAAGGCTGACTCCTGCCGGAAGAAAGAAAAAAGCCAGGTTCTCAAGTAAAAAATCGCTGATTTTGCCTATCGTATCGAGTTTAATTATTCCCGTATACAACCCAAAGAAAAGGATGAGCATTCCAATAACGTTACCTGGAATCGGCAACCCTGATGTTTTATATATCAACTCTCCCATGAAGTCTATGATAAGGACAATTGAGAATTGTTTTAGCAAGGTTTATTTTTCCCCCATGTCGTTGCAACGGGACTACAAAATAGCCATATAAATAACTTTCCCGATGCCAGAAGGTTGTTTAATTTAGAGGTTTGACCAGTAACCGGGATAGAAGGCACAATAAATTCATATTTTGCCAACCCCTATTTTCTAAGGGGTTTTGATGGGAGAAAATCGTTTTGTTTACATGGATCATGCAGCCACTACCTTCACAAAACCTGAAGTTGCCGAAGCTATGCTGCCTTTTGTGAAAGAACATTTTGGGAATCCTTCATCTCTGTACTCAATAGGGAGAGAAAACAAAGAAGCAGTAGAAACCGCTCGTGAGCAGCTTGCAAGGGCTCTTAGGGCTGACCCCAAAGAAATATATTTTACTTCAGGAGGGACAGAATCCGATAACTGGGCTGTCAAGGGAACAGCCTTTGCCAGGAGAAAGAAAGGAAAGCATATTATAACTACATCAATCGAACACCATGCAGTGCTTTACCCCTGCGAGTATCTGGAGACGCAGGGCTTTGAAGTAACCTATCTGCCCGTAGACAGGCATGGACTTATAGAACCTGCAGAGCTGGAAACTGCAATTCGGAAGGATACTATCCTGATATCGGTCATGTATGCTAACAATGAAATCGGGACCATAGAACCTATCCAGAAAATGGGGGAGATTGCAAAGGAACATGAAATTCCTTTCCATACAGATGCCGTTCAGGTCATAGGTACAATTCCTCTCAATATGAAACATATGCACAGAAACATAGACATGCTCTCGCTCTCCTCGCATAAGTTTTACGGGCCAAAAGGGATTGGAGCCCTCTATATCAAGGAAGGGACAGAGATCGACAGTTGTATGCATGGAGGCGGCCAGGAGAGGAGAAAAAGAGCAGGAACAGAGAATATCGCAGGCATTGTGGGAATGGGAAAGGCAATAGAAATTGCAACCAAAAATATTGAAAGCCACAATGAAAAGATTATAAAAATGAGAGACCGCCTTCTGGGCGAAGTCCTGCAAATTCCTCACTGCGAGTTGAATGGGCATCCGGAAAAGCGCCTGGCAGGGAACCTTAACTTCAGTTTTGAATACATTGAAGGGGAATCCTTACTGCTTATGCTCGACCAGATGAGAATCTGCAGTTCCACAGGCAGCGCCTGTTCCTCAGGTTCTCTTGAACCCTCGCATGTGCTAAAGGCAATAGGAGTGCCTCCGGAAATAGCTCAGGGATCTCTTCGCCTTACTCTAGGGGATGCAAACTCCGAAGAAGATATCGATTACGTTCTTGAAGTACTTCCCGGAATTGTCGAAAAGCTGAGAGCTATGTCCCCCTTCTATAAACCTGCAAAAGAATGCGAAAAATGAATGTAAAGCTCATAGAATAGAGGAATTTAATATAATAATCTGGTAGAATACAAGAATATGGGGGAGTTTGGTGTATAATAAAAAAGTCATGGACCATTTCATGAACCCAAGAAATGTGGGGGAAATTGAAGATGCTGACGGCATTGGAGAGGCCGGAAACCCTCATGGAGACCACATGAAAATTTTCATAAAAATCCAGGGTGACCGAATTGAGGATGTTAAATTCAAGACTTTTGGCTGTGCAGCTGCAATTGCATCCAGCAGTATGGCAACAGAACTGATAAAAGGCAAAACCCTTAAAGAGGCCTGGGAGCTTACAAACGAAGCTGTGGCTGAGGCTCTAGAGGGACTGCCTCCAGGAAAACTGGAGTGCTCAGTCGTTTCCAGAGAAGCGATCCACAGGGCAATCAATGAGTATCGTAAAAAACAGGGACTTGAAATTCTTGAAGAGAAGGCCTGAAAGGAGAAAATGAAGATAGTCTCTAAAAGATGGGCGTATTGAAAAATTATCTACTTGAAAAAATACAACAAGTAAACAAACTGAAAAGTCTCTGTCTCTCCTTAATCGTAACTTGATTCTGCCCTCCATCGTAAAATTGACCTGACCTGATAGTAAGCTTATGTAATCCTTATCTTAAAATTGACCTGGCCCGCTAGTAAGCTTATGTGACCCTTATCGTAAAATTGATCTGGTATCCTCCAGATCATACTCCATGAAAAAAATAGGGATAATAATCACTGATCCGGAAGACTGGACAGCAAGGGCACTGATCACTGAAGCAAAGGAAAAAGGTTTTTCCCCTTTTGTTCTGGATTTCAGAACTGCAGAGGTAAACATAAATTCAAAATCTATCGGCTCGAAAATTCATTTTAAAGCAGAAGATATCTCTCTTTTAGACCTTGACGCCGTTATTGTGAGGGATGTAGGTGTAGGAGCTTTTGAAGGAGTATCTTTCAGGTTTGATATCCTGAGAGAAATGGAGGCTGAAGGGATTCTGGTTATTAATTCACCTGCAGCTATCCAAAACGCTGCAAACAAGTATCATGCGTCTTATCTCCTGGCAAAAGCCGGCCTTCATGCGCCCGAAACAATAGCTGTGCAGAATCTGGAAGCTGCCCTCAGGACAATATCCAGTTTAGGGGATTCTGTCATAAAACCTGTTTTTGGATATAAGGGAAAAGATATTGCGAGGGTCAAGGATGGGAAAATCCGGTTTTCGGACAGAAAAGCCGAATCCGTGCCTCTTGAGACTGCCCTTGAAAAAATGCTTGAAGAACGGGGGATGCTGTATATACAGGAGTTTATAGAAAACCCTGGAAGGGATATCAGAGTCTTTGTTGTTGGAGGCAATGCAGTTGGAGCAATTTATCGGAAAGCTTCAGCTGGTTCTTGGGTAAACAATCTTAGTCAGGGAGGAAGTGCGGATCGCTGTGTACTTACCTGTGAACAAAAAGAAATTGCGGAAAAAGCTTCTCTTGCAATAGGCACAACATTCGCAGGTGTTGACATTATAGAAGATTTTACCAGAGATATCTATAAAGAAAATAATAAAGAATTAGAAAGGAGTGAACGGGGGTCCAGAATCCTTGAAGTAAATGGAACGCCATCTGGGAAAGGCATTTTTGATGCATGGGGGATAAACCCTGCAGAACATATCCTGCAGTACCTGCAAAATATTTTATGAAAAAACTATAAATCCTAGAGGATATAGTATAACATATTTTATAAAGAATTAGGACAAGTATATTTTTCAGACCTTAGAAAATGATAATTACAATAATTCAGTAAAATAATTAATAAAGAGTTGTGAAAAGGCCTGAAAGGATTCTTTTCGATCTGAGCTGGAAAGACTATACAGAAAACATTTAAGATATAAGCTGACCTTGAGTAAGCCCGAGGAAAAGGATGAGCGAATACAAACAATGTATAGTTACCCGGGATGACCTGAAACTTTCCAAAGGCAAGTTTGCAGTACAAGTAGCTCACGCAGCCATTTCTGCAGCTGAATGGGCAAACAAAGTCGATCTTGAAAAGTGGAGAGAAGGCGGGCAGAAAAAAGTTGTCCTTAAAGTTCCTACCCTGAAAGATCTTTATGAACTGAAGGAAAAAGCAAGAAGGGAAGGGCTGCCTACAGCTCTGATCCAGGATGCGGGACTTACGGAAATTCCTTCTGGAACAGTCACAGTTCTTGGAATTGGACCAGCAAAGGAAGAGCTTATAGATAAAATTACCCGGGATCTTAAACTTGTTTAAGGATCTGAAAGCCTGTGAGAGGGGCTTAAAAGTTGCATTATATAAAAACTGCATTAAAACGGAAGTAGGCAAAGAATGCCTGCAGAGGTATTCCACTGGCCAGGATCAGAGGTTCTGCAAGTATTCTATTCAGGAGGGCGCAAATGAAGGAGCCAGGGGTTTCAGGGAAAAACGCAGCCTCGAAGATTGTGGTTTTATGCATATGCCTTGTACTGATTACAATGACAGGATCTTTATTTTCGGACTCAATTAATGTTTTTACAGTTGATTTAAAAGGCTACCTTGGCTTAAGTCCGGAACATGAAAGCCATAAAGAAGTTTTCACGCCCGAAGCGGCTTTATTTACATCCCCGGCAATACCTTCATACACCCTAAAGAAAAAAGAACTCAACCCTATCCTGAGGACCCCACTACAGCCTGGCTTCTCCCTGAGCAGTAATTATCAAGCTTCAGAGTTTTTCCAGGGAGGAATAAGCTATTTTAAAGTCAGTATAAAAAATGAAGGTCGCAACCCACTCTTTATTGACAGGTATGGAGTTTCCGTTAACGCCTCCGAGAAGAAGATTTATTCCGAAGACTGCGGAGTTCTGCTTATACCAGGCGAAGAGCAGAGTCTTGGAGTGATTGCAGCTGAGGTTCCTGAAGAGGAAAAAGCCAGTTTTAACATAGTTCTGTGGCTGCTTGCCTCAACTTCAGAAGGGAAATGGCATGAATACGAGCCTTATTTCCTGAGCGGATTCACTTCAGATCTGAAGCCAATGTCAGGAAAAAAAGATCTACAGTACAGATACAATCCCGCTAATTACTTTGAAACCATAAACAGGCTGGTGGAACCAGCAGAACCTGATGTAAGGAATAGGGCAGCTGAAGTAGCTCGCTCGTATCCCGGAGCATATAACATGTATCAGGTCTGTGCCCTTTTTGATATGGTAAAAGAGACTATCAAATACATCAGTGACCCAAGGGGCAACGATGTATGGGAGCCTGCCAATGTTACTCTGAAGGTAGAAGCCGGAGACTGCGAAGACCAGGCAATTCTTCTTTCATCCATGCTCGAATCTGTGGGAGGAACTACCCGAATTTACCTGACGGATAACCATGCATTTGCAGCGGTTTACATAGGCAATGGAACGAGTGAAACTGAAGCCGCAGTCAAGGGGATTAGAGCTTACTACGGAAACGTCGATGTGAACTACCTTACCGATGAATACGGTTCCTGGCTGATGCTTGACCCGACTTCCAGCCTTTATGCAGGTGGGCTTCCCGGACAAACAGCTCAGGCAAAAATTCAGGCTGCCGGAAAAAACGAAACATACAGGAGCTGGACCTTCTCAAACACAAGTGCAGTAGAAGTGGTCGATATTAACCCCGGGAAAGGATTATAAGCTTCTTTTACAAATCAGCACCTGTATTTGGATTTTACTGGCAACAGCTGTTTAACTGCAGTAAATATTTATGTACCTTTTTAATTGCTTAAGTACTGCCACAGAGGAGTGTTTACAAATTATGGAAGTTCCTGAAATAGAAAAAAAGATAGGAATCAGTCTTTATTCCACAGATACCGAAGGTCTCGGAGGGCAGCTCCGCCAGGAAGTGAAAGACTTTATTGTTAAAGAAATTACGAACAGGGAAGAAGGAACGGAGGGAAAGTACCTCATTCTCGAGCTTATAAAGCACGACTGGGATACACACCATTTTACCCGAACTCTCGCAAAAATCCTCCAGATGAGCCAGAAACGGATTAGCGTTGCAGGCACAAAGGACAAACGCGCACTTACCACACAAAAAATAAGCATTTTTGATCTTGATGCTTCTGAGATTGAGAAAGTTCATTTAAAAGATATAGAGCTTAAAGTCCTGGGACGCTCCCGGAAATCAATAGAACTTGGAGACCTTTGGGGAAATGATTTTATAATTACCATCAGGGACATAGCAAACTCTCCTGAGGAGATCCGAAAACTACTTGAAAAGACTACAACCGGCATTTTGGCCCAGGGTGGGGTCCCTAATTTCTTTGGAGTCCAGCGTTTCGGCTCTGTCCGTCCTGTAACTCATCTCGTAGGAAAAGCCATTGTTGAAGGAGATTTTGAAAAAGCCTCCATGCTTTATATTGCCGAGCCCTTCCCCGATGAGCCGGATGAAACAAAAAAAGCCCGCCAGTTTGTCAAAGAAACCCGCGATTATAGAGAAGGCCTGAAAACATATCCTCTCCGCCTTGGCCACGAAAGGGCCATGATGAACCATCTGATCACAAATCCGGAAGACTTTGCAGGCTCTTTCCTGGTTCTTCCGAAAAACCTATACAGGATGTTTGTACACGGCTACCAGTCCTATATCTACAATACAATCCTCTGCCGCAGGATCGAAAAAGGCTTACCCTTAAACCAGGCTGTAGAAGGCGACATTGTCTGCTTCAAAAATGATGCAGGACTGCCAGACTCTTCAAAAACCGAAAAAGTTACAGCAGAGACAGTAACTGCCATGAACCGCCTGATTAAGAAAAACCGCGCTTTTGTAACTGCTCCCCTTCCGGGCTATAACACAGAATTTGCCTCAGGCATTCCCGGAGAGATAGAACAGGAAGTTCTCCAGGAATTCAATGTCCCTCTGAAAGGTTTCAACATAGAAGAAATTCCTGAAATGAGCTCAAAAGGGATCCGCAGAGAAGTCCTCCTGCAGGTTGAACCTAAATTCGAGGTTACAGACGATGAACTGAACCCAGGGAAATCAAAGGCTGTACTGGAATTCATGCTGCCCAAGGGAAGTTATGCAACAACCGTACTAAGAGAATACATGAAAGTAAACCCGCTACAGATGAGCTGAAAAATTAAAAAGGTCTATTATAAGAAGATCTATTTTGTAGTGATAAACTGGTGTTCGCTCCTTTATTCGGGGGACCACTTCTTTTTCCGAACATGTGACCATCTGAGCTTGCTTGTTGTAAGAGACCTTTCCTTGAGCAAATAAAAAATAGAAAATTACGAAAGATGAAAACAAGCCTGTAAAACAAAAAAGAAATACAGTTCGGCCAGGAAAACCTGGCCTGAAACAGAAATATATCCGATTTAGATTGTCGATGGCTCATCCAACTGGGGTTTGAAGATGGGTGTGTTCTTTTGTTCCACAATCCTTCCGTAGAAGTTTGCAATGAATATTGAGCTTGTAAAGCACAATGCTGGTATGCCTATAAGTATTATTGAAAGGATTGCAAAGACGATGGCAACAGCATACTGTTTCAGAAGCTGCCATTACATATTCTTCGAAGTTGTCCTTGACAACGTTCAGCAGGTCAAACTCAAAGAAAGACTCAATGGTCTGTTTCCGGAAGAAGTTAACCGCAAGAATAGGGATCACAAAGAACCCAAGCATTAATTCAATGAGGCTTCCAAGGTTTGGACTGATATAATTTATGGCAAAAATTACAACTGCATATACGATATAGAAAGGAAGAGCTTTCACGAAAGTAATGGCTCCAAGTTTCAGGTCTTCCATTAAATCGAGATCTAGAGGCTCTTCATATCTGCCTTCGATAAACTCATTAACCAGCCTTACAATATAACCAAAGAGTACAAGCCATCCCAGAATCGGAATGAGTAACAAAAGTGCATATAGAAGCTTTTTTGGATCTTTGAACGGATACTTAAAAGCATCTGACAAACTTATGGTTTCTATAAAAATCACCATATCAATTCCTTCTTTGTAAGTATATAAAACTATTTAAAAATAAAATTGAAGATATATATAAAAGTAAAATAAATAAATTTTTTAAGAGTTTCTACTTCTGTTAAAAGAAGATCTCAGCTCGAATAAAAAAATTAAGCAAGCAAAAGGGAAAATTTAGATTTCGAGATCTGTCCCATATTTATTTTAGCCTTGTCAAATGGCTACATTTTTAGAAATAAAAGTTGGATTGAATCGGGGAAATGGGCCCCGAATCTTCTCACATGCTATATAGAAAAGAAATACTTATTGAAAAAATTATTTTTTCTTCATTTCCTTTGCAAGTTTTTTCTTTGCGTCCTTGCTACCTGCGGAAGCCATTTTTTCCAGCTCTCCCATCTTTTCTTTCTTAGCGATCTTCTTCTTATCCATATCTTTTTTAGACATTGCCATAGTGTATACCTTCATAGATTTTGATAAAGTGCAATATCTGTACAGGCTACTGAAATACAGTGCCGAAACAGAAACCGCTGTAATCCTTCATTTCTAGTTTTAAAAGTATTTATCAGTTTCCCGCAAGAGGAAAATTATTTGGCCAGATTGAGAGGTTTTATAAAATGTTTGATTTTGGTTGGGTACAGGACATTATCTATGGCTTGAAAATTTAGATTCTAGAGCTTAAGCAAAGAATTAAAAAGGTTAAAAAAGGTTTTAAAAAAGGGCTTAAAAGAGAAAAATGAGAAAAAAGAAACCGAAAAGAAAGCCAAAAAGGAAGTTGAAAAAGAATGACTTCCTTCAAAGAACTGGAATTATAGCCCTTCTCTTTCCTTTTTGTATTTACACATTGCCCTGACCAGTCCATTGAATGGGGGAGATGGTCTGCCTGGCCTTGACCTGAACTCAGGATGAAACTGAGAGGCAAAAAAGAAACGCTTTCCTGGAATCTCGGCAATTTCCATTCTGTTTTTGTTTTTGCCGGAAAAGGCAATTCCAAAGGATTCCAGCCTGTCAACAAACTCCGGATTTACTTCATATCTATGACGATGGCGCTCGATAATGTAGTTGGTCCCATAGAGCTTTACGGCAATAGAACCTTCTTTGAGAAGAGCTTCGTAGTCCCCAAGACGCATGGTACCACCCATATCCGCAACACCTGTCTGCTCCGGAAGGATATCAATTACTGGATAGGGAGTGTCTTCATCGAACTCTGTACTGTTTGCATTGTCAAGCTTAGCCACGTTTCTGGCAAACTCAATGACTGCAAGCTGCATTCCAAGGCATATTCCAAGGAATGGAATATTGTTTTCCCTGGCAAACTTAATTGCCATCATCTTGCCTTCAGTTCCGCGTCCGCCAAAACCGCCGGGGATGAGGATACCATCAAACTGAAGGAACTTTTTAACCTCTTCAGGATCTTCCTCAAGGGTCTCGGCTTCAACCATATTGACTTCAACCCTGCACCCATTATCAATGCCCCCATGTTTGACAGCTTCAAGAATGCTGAGGTAAGAATCCTCAAGGTTGGTGTATTTCCCGACAATTGCCAGTTTTACCTCGTCTTTTGTGGACTTCATCCTGGCGACCATATCTTTCCACCCATGATCTTCAATATGGGATTCAAGTTTCAGGTGCTTCATCAGCTGAGTAGTCAGTCCCTGTTCTTCAATCACAAGAGGCACTTCATAAATATCGGCGGCATCATAGGCACTGATAACCAGTTCCTGGGGCACATCACAGAATAAGGCGATTTTTTCCTTGGCACTTTCCTGGAGAGGAGTTTTTGACCTTGCAACTACCACTTCAGGGCTCAGACCAAGTGCTCGGAGCTCTTTTACCGAATGCTGTGAAGGCTTAGTTTTCTGTTCTCCCTGGAGGTCTTCCATGACCAGAGTTACATGAATAAACACAATGTTTTCGGAAGGTTCTTCTCTGTGCATCTGGCGGACAGCCTCAAGGAAAGGCATGCTTTCAATATCCCCTACAGTCCCTCCGATTTCCACAAGACAGATATCAGCCCCACTTCTGGCTGCAACTTTTCTTATCCTGTTCTTGATTTCGTTTGTAATATGAGGAATGATCTGCACGGTTTTTCCGAGATAATCTCCTCTTCTCTCCTTAGCAATTACTTCCTGGTAAATCTTGCCTGTAGTAAAGTTGTGGTCCCGGGTGAGTTCCGTGTCAAGGAACCGCTCGTAATTTCCGAGATCCAGGTCAACTTCACCCCCGTCCTTGAGCACAAAGACTTCTCCGTGCTGATAGGGACTCATAGTACCTGCATCAATATTGATGTAAGGGTCGATCTTGATAGCCGTAACTTTGTAACCTTTATTTTTAAGGTTCCTGCCGATGGATGCGATGGTGATGCCTTTCCCAAGCCCGCTCATCACCCCACCGGTAACTACGATATATTTCATGGGTAAGCTTCCTCGACAATTCTTTAAATAGCTATTTTAAACCAAAAGATAAGCAAATGAACTTAGACCAAAAGATAGAGAGTTTCGATAAACCTCTGATTTCAATGAATCATTTATATACATTACATAAACAACCAGCCAAATATTGGGGTATATCGAAATCCTCGATAAGCAAATAAATAATTCTTGTAAATTTATCATTAATTCTTCTCTACGAACACAATACCAATATCCTCATGATATAAAAAACACTCTCTAATTCTAACAAAGAAAGAATTCAAATGACAGAAAATAAAAAAAGAAAGGAAGATTAAAACAGACTCAAGCTCCGGATCCGCTTTCGTCCACATAACAAAATGAGGAGACCATTAGACCCCTGAGAATTCAACCTTCCTCCATAATGTTTAGTAAAATGTATGTTATGCAAATTACAAAAAGAATTGAAAACAAAAGGGTCTGAGTGAAACTGACTCTGAACTGCAAGCTTCCTGGCAGAATAAAGTAGAGGAAAAATAAAGACACAAGCAGTAAAAAGCCTCCAAAAGCTATAGTAAGAGGAAGCCTTTCATTTTTCCCTATATTTTTTTGGGTTCTTTTTCCTTTAGAAGCCGAGGAACCTTCTGTAAAGCTTTTAAAGATAGATGACAGCCCACCAAGTCCATTTCCTGATCTTTGGCGAGACTTCTTAACAGGCTGTACAACTGAAGGTGTTTGGGGCTTCAGCTCTTCCTGCTCTTCCCGCTGAGAGGGTTCGTCTCTTGTGTATGGTTCATCCCTTGTGTATATCTGTGGCTTTGACTCAACCTTTCCTAACTGTACTGGAAAACCTTTCTTTCTTGAGCCGTAACCTGCTGTAATGAAGATCTGCCCTCTTGTAAGTACCCTACCTTCTTGAGGAATTCTTGCAACTGCGGAAACGTATTCTTTTTGAAGCACGTATGGATTGTCCCGCAAAAAAGAGATCTGTCCTTTTAACTCCTCACTCACTGAAAGGTGAATATGAGTCGGAGACCCATGGTTTGTGATCAGGATTTCAAAGGTCTGTTCTCCACCGGGAGAAAGAGAAATCTCAATGCTCTCCTTTTCAAACTCGATTGAGTTTATTTCCTGCCGGTTTATAATAACATTCTGGAATATCTGCTGCAAGTTAAACCCTCACATTAATTTCTGAGGTCAGGAGGAAGCAAATTGGGAATCCCCTCATCTACAGGATAATGCTCTCTACATACAGGGCAGTAGAGAGTTCCCGAAATAACCTCTTCTTCATTTTCTTCGACAACGTTCAAAATCAGGTCGCCCTTGCAGACAGGGCAGGCCAGAATATCCATAAGATCTTTTTTCACCAGAATTCACCGTCAAAGCCACTTTTGCGATAGGAAGAGAGACAATTTTATTTTTAATCAGATAACTGATCGTTTTTAATTCACATTTTTACTTTGTCCCGTAGATGTGAACTTTATCCCGCTATCTACGCTATTCAATTCATCCTCCTATTTTAATGTAATCTATATATTTACAGGCACTGAAGATTTGAATTTGTATAAGTTCTATCGAATGTAATAACTTTAAATATATATTAACATATTGTTTTTTTTACATATGTTTATAAAGCAATGAAGTTTTTAAAATATAAGCTTAAACAACAGTTTTTAATGTTCTTTTTTTGCAAATCAAAGTTGTGCTGGCGTACCCCCCATCAGAAAGCTGTGGGTATTCGATTGAATAAGGGTAGAAAATTTTTGGGTAAACACGATACTATCGCAAACTATATAATTAGGTAAACACTAACTAACTGGAAGGATTGAAATATGACTGAGAAAAAAGAGCATTTGTTCATAGTTTTTGAAAACCTGATCAGAATCAAAAGCGGATGCTCTTGTGAGATCTTCTCTGAATGTGGATTATCGGATATTACTGTAAAACAAATCGGATATCTGAAGATCATTGATGAATATGGGGAAGTAACATTTAGCAGGCTTGCTAAAATTACCAGAAACTCAAAACCCACCATCACAGAGATGATCAACAAATTTGTTAAAATGGAGTGTGTGCACAGAGAAAAATCCCCAGATGACGGCAGAATATATTATATTAGGCTGACCGAAAAAGGACAGATAATAGCCCGTTCCGAAGAGAAAGCTTTACTGAAGCTTATTGAAAAACTGGCAGAGTCATTGGATGAAAGAGAGATGGATACTCTTATTAGAATTCTGGAAAAGGTAAGATAATTTTTTTTGTCCGGCCAAATAGTTAGGTCAATTTAAACTAAATAATTTGAGTAATAATTGAGATGATTGACAATGTATTCAAAACAAAATGAAGATAACAGAGAGAGCATTGTAATACCACTCTTTGAGATAGTGGTTTACCCCAAAAGCCGGACAAAATTTCTGGCTCACAAAAGCATCGGAGAAATACTCTCAAATGAAATGAAAAATGGAGACTCTGCGTATGCAATAGGGCTGACGGTGAAGAACGGTACTAAACCTTCAGACTTGTCAGAAGACGATTTCTATAAAACAGGAAATCTGCTTAAAATAACATTTGTGCAGCCTGCAGATGACGGGTATCTGGTTTCTGCAAGGTCTACTCAGAGAATAGAGGTTGTTTCCATGGATAAGAAGGGTGGACTGTTCTATGCCGAGTATGAACCTGTTTCTGATATTCCCGATCTCGATGACGACTTTCAGGAAGATATAATGGCGGATGTCAAAAAGACAATTCATGAGATAAGCAGTCGTTTTCAGAGCTCTGAACGGTTTACCCGGCCAATAGAAAAGATGGATTCCATAGACCAGATAATGGGATATGTTATGCCATTTATGCCGATAAAACTTGCAGAAAAGCAGGACCTTCTGGAGATTGTTTCTGTTCGTGAACGCTATCTCACGTTCCTTTATATTCTGACGAAACAGAAAGAGAATATAAACATCCAGATAGAAGTGGCAAAGAAAGTTACCGAGAAAGTAAACAAATCGAATAGAGAAGCGATGCTGCGGGAGCAACTGAAAGTAATTCAGGAAGAGCTCAATGAAAATGAAGATTCCGGTGAGAAAGGATACAGGGAAAGAATTGAGAGTTCAAAGATGCCTGATGAAGTAAGAAAGAAGGCACTTTCAGAGTTAAAGAAACTTGAAACCGGAGGAAACCATAATCCTGAAAGTCCTGTAATCAAAAATTATCTGGACCTCCTGCTTGACCTTCCCTGGGTAACAGAAGAGAAGAAGAGCATCGATATTGCCGAAGCTCGGCTTGTGCTTGAGAGCAATCATAACGGACTTGAAAAAGTTAAGGAAAGAATAATCCAGCATCTGGCAGTAATGAAATTAAAGCAGGAGAAGCAGGGCTCCATTCTGCTCTTTATAGGACCACCCGGAACTGGAAAAACGAGCCTTGGAAAGAGTATTGCAGATGCTCTTGGCAGGAAATATGTAAGAGCCAGCCTTGGAGGTGTCAAAGATGAAGCAGAGATCAGAGGTCACCGGCGTACATACGTTGGGGCTCTTCCAGGAAGAATTGTGCAGAGTATAAGGAAGGCAGGCACGAAAAATCCTGTATTTATTCTAGATGAAATAGATAAGCTATCATCCTCCTATGCAGGAGACCCTTCAAGTGCCCTTCTGGAAGTTCTTGACCCCGAACAGAATAACACATTCTCGGATCATTATCTTGAAGTCCCGTATGACCTCTCAGAGGTATTGTTCATAGCCACTGCCAATTCTCTGGCGAATATCCCTCTGCCACTCCTTGACAGGATGGAAATCATTGAGATCTCGGGTTACACGAAAAATGAGAAGTTTGCAATTGCAAGAGATCATCTGTTGCCCTATACCCTGGAAGAACACGGCCTTGATGCAGATAAACTCAAAATTGAAGATGATGCCTTAAGAGTAATCATCGATAAATATACTCGCGAAGCCGGAGTTCGAGGGCTTAAAAAACAGCTTGCAAAGACTGCAAGGTTTGTATCCGAGAAGATTGTTTCAGGAAAGGCCGATCTTCCTTATGTAGTGAAGTCGGAGATGCTCATAGAGATCCTTGGAAAAGAATTAATCCGACAAGAAGAAGCCAGAAAAGATAATGTACCTGGCGTAGTCACCGGACTTGCCTGGACCCCTGTAGGAGGAGATATTCTCTTCATAGAAGGCACGTTTATGCCAGGCACAGGAAAGCTTACACTTACAGGCCAGCTTGGAGATGTGATGAAGGAATCTGCAAAGATCTCACAGAGCCTTGTCAGGTCCAGGCTTTCAAGCGCTGCAAACAGCTTTGATTTTACTTCAAGCGATATCCATATTCATGTCCCATCGGGTGCAACTCCAAAGGATGGCCCATCAGCAGGAGTAACTCTCTTTACTGCCCTGACATCCTTAATTCTCGGCAAAGCAGTTGATCCCAAACTTGCCATGACAGGAGAGATCACCTTAAGCGGAGCCGTATTGCCTGTTGGCGGCATAAAGGAGAAAGTTCTGGCAGCTCACAGAGCAGGTATAAAAAAGGTAATCCTGCCAAAAGAGAATGAGAGAGATCTGGAAGATGTGCCTGAAGACGTCAGAAACGAACTTAAATTCGTGCCTGTAGAGACCATTGAAGAGGTCTTAAGAGAAGCACTGGGTATTGACCTGCCAGGGCCGACAGTGTCATATGCAGGAAATAGTTTCGCGCCTGTGCACAGTCTTTAAACATTGTGATTGGTAAATTAGAAGTTAATTAAGAGTACGAAAATAGATTCCAAGATGGAGTTTATGGTCTTTCCAAACCATTAATTTCTGCCCTGATATCTATTTTCTACTCAAAACTGAGTTCAAAGATCCAAATGGAGTGAACTCAGCCTTTTTTTCCTTATTATTCAGAATTTAGTTTTCAGAATTTAGTTTTCAGGACTTTTTTAGATTCTATTTCCATACTTCCTACTTTCGGCAGGTAAACATATAGATTAATATAATTAATTTTCATTGGTCATCGGTTTAGGAATTTTCTTGCTACAGATCTCGATTTAAACAAAAAAATCAAGCTCAAATCCTGAGCGTGAAACTAAAATTGAGGTCAAACTCCAGTTTAGATAATGACTAATTTGACAAACTTTGTGGAAATCGGTGCAGTTGATGACGATTCCTCCTTAACCGATGACCAATGAATTTCCCTTATATTTTGCTTTACCATTTAGCTCAGTTATTTTAACAGTAGTGTTGCTTCACCATTCAACTCAATTATTTCATACGAGTCATCTTGTCCAATATGATATTCAGGACCTATGGAACCAGCTTTCCTAGTTGTTTTAATGCAGAACGTTGCTACTGGTTCAGGTTTTTGAGGATTCTCCAGATAAACTTTCGGTATTAGAAGGGATAAACAAATAAGTGGAGCACCAGGCTGATTTTTAGACAGATCTACAGTTACCATATCTAGTTCTTGCACCTTGCTCTCAGTAATTTCTTTACCTTTAAAGGTCTTTATACAGTTCTGATGCTCAATCGTAAGAACTGCCGGTACACCATTAGGACCTTCACGAGTATACTTTATACCGAATACTTTTTTCGGATTACTCACGTTATAAGTATTGGCTTCAATCAATTGAACAACATTCATAGTCATTTAGGTTCCTCTGAAATATTTTTCTTATAATCCTGTTTTATTCCATTCCAGTATCCTTTTTTGGTTGTGTTGGTAACTATTTATCAGACTAAACAGCTTAACACAACCATACAATAACCATCACCAAATATAAACTTTTTTACACAGTTGGGTGATAAAGTCTCAGGAACTTTTCCAAAACTCGTCTATTCACTAAAATTATGGAACAAAGAGCATCCTTTGATTACAAGCATCTGTTTGTGTGTATACTGAAATAATTTCGCCGATTCAAAAATTGAGTCTGGTAAAACCTGTGCATTTTCGTAAAAATCTAATTTTGCAGGATGTTTTATATACGAACATTTTTGCATAGAAGGTTCGTATTTTCAAGAAATGTAATTTTTTTGAAAATTTAAGAAGTAGCCAATCCAGATATAATATATCACAGAAACTTGATTTTGGATTTACAGCAAATTTGCAACGCTGCCAGGAATAATTTGCCTTTTTTTGAGGATATTAAAAGCGGTGCTCAATCGAGCGCCCTTAAATATACCCTGAATAGTTACTTTCAATTTTTCAATAAATTTGACTTTGAATAAATTATATTCTACCTGTTCTGAAGATATTGTATACAAGCCACATTCCAAAGAGGCTGGCAATAAAGAAACTGAAGGTACCAAGAAGAGGCACACCCCAAACGGAAGGTTTCATATCTGTCTGAATTACCAGAGAGGAAGCGATAATCATAGCAGAGATAACCAGACTAAAAGATAGACGGTTGCTCGCAGCGTCAATCTCGGATACCAGCCGATTACTGTCCTCAGATTCAAACTTTACTCTTAAATAACCATTTTCAGCATGATCAAGTATATGTGAGATTTTATTTGGTGCTTTCTGTAATAGACGCGACCAGCTTGAAACACTGCTGTAAGTTCTGCGGGCCAGATTTTGTGGATAAAAACGTTCTTTCATTTCATTTTTTGCGTAAGGCTCTATAAGCTCGTTAAAACTAAAATCCGGGTCAATTATAAGTCCAAAGCTTTCGACAGCTACTATACCTCTTACTAGTAAGGCTATGTTATGAGGTATTGTAACCTTATGATCTCTCAAAATTCCTATTAACTCTTCAATTATTATGGAAGCATCAAGTTTTTTCAAAGCCTTACCATAGTATTTGGCACGAAAAGATTCAATGTCCACTTTCAGTGATCTTGTGTCTGCATGAGAGTCTATACAGCCCATATCTCGGAATAGTTCTATAAATGAAGAAGTATCCCCTTTGACTAAAGCTACTATCCCATCCAGGAACATATCACTTATTTCTGAAGAAAGATGGCCTGTCATGCCAAAATCAAGAAAGGCCACAGTTCCGCCTTCCATAATTAGAATGTTTCCTGGATGCAGATCTGCGTGGAAAAAACCATCTTCAAATACCTGCTGCATGAAAGCTCTTCCCACGACAAAAGCTATATTACCTCTGTCAAATCCCTGCGTTTCCAACAAATCCACACGGCTGCCTTTTACACCTTTGATATATTCCAGTGTCAACACCCGTTTACTTGTATAGTTCCAGTAAACTTTTGGAATATGAACCTGATCATTATCCCTGAAATTGTCTGAAAAACGATCTGTATTCCAGCCTTCCTGAGTATAATCTATTTCTGCAAGAATACTCCGCGATAACTCATCCACAATCTCTATTGGCCTATACAGTCTTGTCTCGGGCATGTGTTCATCAACAAGCCTGGCTATGCTGTACATAATATCCAGATCGGATTCGATTACTTCCTTTATGCCAGGACGCTGAACCTTTACGACAACTTCGTCACCATTTTTAATCTTTGCCCGATGTACCTGCCCGATAGATGCACAAGCAAGTGGTTTTATATCGAAGTGATCGAACAATTCCTCGATGGAATGTCCAAGTTCTTCGCTTATAATTAGCTTAATTTCTTCAAACTCAAAAGAAGGGGTATCATCCTGAAGTTTTTCTAACTCAACAGCATATTCCAGAGGCACAAGGTCGTGTCTCATGCTCAGTAATTGACCTAACTTTATGTAGGTAGGGCCCAGCTCTTCGAGTATCTTACGTACTCTGATCGGCCCTGAGATATTGAGCTTGTTAACTTTATCCTTATTCTTAAGCCTGTAAGTCAGATTCCTGATACTGCTCAAACCTATCTGGTCAACAATATATCCAAATCCATATTTCTGGAGAACCTCAATTATCTGGCCATATCTTTTCAACATGGAATAACGATGAAGTCTTTTATGCATCATATTGTCATTAGCCCGAATATTTTTTTAGGATACTGAATTTAATTTTTAAATAAGTACATTAGACATCTATAATATTTTAATTATTCCTATATTATAGCCCACCGTCAATTATACTAACTTTATATTTATACAGGCTTTAGATATTTTCTCGATTAGTTATAAATTTAGACAGGTATAATTAATACTTATTAAGTTCTTCATAGAAACAATGGAGGTAAAATATGAAAGTGATAGCAATAAACGGAAGCCCCAGAAAGAATTGGAACACTGCAACCCTGCTGCAGAAAGCTCTTGAAGGTTCAGAAACAGAAGGAGCAGAAACAGAGACGATCCATCTATATGACCTCAATTTTAAAGGGTGTACAAGTTGCTTTGCCTGTAAAGTAAAAAATGGAAAAAGCTATGGAAAGTGCGCAATGAAGGATGAGCTAACACCTGTGCTGGAAAGACTGAAAGACGCTGATGCCGTAATACTTGGATCACCCATCTACCTTGGAAATTCCACAGGAGAGATGAGATCATTCATGGAGCGCTATATATTCCCATTTCTTGTTTACTCTGCTGATACGAGATCGTTATATCCGAGAAATACTTCAATCGGTTACATCTACACGCTGGGTGCTAAGGAAGAAAATTTCGACGCATTTGGTTTTCGTAAGGTTATTGAATTAAATGAATGGATTGCAACGAAAATTTTCGGATATTCAGAATCACTCTACAGTACCGACACCTACCAGTTTGATGATTATTCAAAATATGTTGCTACTGTCTTTGATCCAGAGGAAAAAGCAAAAAGAAGAGCAGAAGTGTTTCCTCAGGACTGTGAAAAAGCCTTTGAAATGGGAATCAGGTTTGCAAAGAGACAGAAAGCTCTAGAAGGACAGAAGTAAAACTATATGTGAAAGCTATAATGTCAGTAAATTCTGTAAGTATCAGCAAATATAGATTCCTTCGCAGTATGCTAGATAGTGTTAGATCTCGCAAAGATGGAATATTCGAAGATTATTCGAATACTCGATACTATTTTAAAACTATTATATAAGGGCTTAAGCAGTTCCCATAATACCTTTTTTCTGCACAATAAACCATGCGCTCAAGACAAGAGCTCCACAGCCAAAGGCAATGGCTCCAAGCACTGGAATTTTATCAGCCCATTCCAGGGAAATTAACCACATTCCCACAGCCCCAAGAGTGAAATAGCTGAAGATCAGCAGGGAGGAAGCTGAGCCTGCATCCCTGTCGACCTGATCCAGCACAAGGTTGTTGCTAGGGGGTCGGCTCAGGCCAATAGAAAACGTGATAAAGAACATGGGCAGGGCAAAACCCCAGGGCCCGTGCTTTCCGGTGGCAAGGAGTAAAAATCCTCCCAGCAAAATCCCTGCAAAACCTATGGTTATTAGATGCCTGGAACTGAGGACACTTCTTAGCTTGAGGCAGGAAAAGGATCCTACCATAAGTGCAAATGCATTGAAGGCAAAGAAGTAACTGTACTTTTGCTCGTTCATACCGAACTCGTTGACGTAAATGGCAGACGAGCCTGCAACGAAGCTGTAAAGGGGAAAAAGGCTTGCTGACATAACAAGGACCATTACAAGGTAGAAGGGGTTGAGCATCAGTCGACCGTATGCATGCATAACCTTCGAAAATGGAGCATCTGACATTGAAGAGAGTGTCTCTGGAAAACGGAGGACTCCGAACAGTCCGATAGCCCCCATCAGAGCCTGAATAATGAAAATCCAAGGCCATGAAAAGTCAGCAAGCACCCAGCTGCCAATTACCGGCGCGAGCATAGGGGCAAGAGCCATAATGACAGCTGTATAAGCCAGAATCCTTTCCCTCTCAGGCCCTGAAAAAATATCTCTGGTCATTGCCATTGAAAGAGAGGAGCTTGCGGCAGCCCCGGCTGCCTGCAGCATGCGAGAGAGGATGAGCATGGGAGCGTTTGAGGCAAATGCACAGAAAAAGCTTGCAATTATATATAGTGAAAGCCCGAAAAGGAGAGGACGACGGCGGCCAAACCTGTCGGAAATCGGGCCGTAAAGAAGGAGGAAAAAGCCAAAGGTCACAAAGAAGCAGACCAGTATCAGGTTAATCACAGACAGAGGCTGATTCCAGGCTTTGGCAAGAGAGGGGATTGCAGGCAGGATCATATCTGTTGACATTGCAGGAAAAGCAGTTAGAAGTGCAAGAAGTGGTACAGTCCCTTTCAAATCTCTCTTTAAATGTTCATTAGAATTATTCTTTTTTTGTTTGAAAGCCATAACAGGATCCTTTTTCGTTTTTAATCAATCAAATGGTTACACATGCAACTAATCAGAGTGAATACCGAAGGAATAGAATCATATATAATAGTTACTAAAGCGAGGAGTTAAAAGCAATAAATTTGAAATCCCATCTCATTTTAAAGAAAAAAATCTTAAACCCGATAAAAGTATGAATAAACTGCGAACTTATGGACCTCATCCTTTTAATCTTGCTGTTGTACACGACAGCCCTGCAGCCCAGGGGAGATTACTCCGATTGCCAGGGAATTCTCTTCTTCAGGAAATGTGCTTGAACCTTTCCAAGAGGAATCAACTCTCGAAGGCTCGGTCGTAGAACTGAGAGATGTTCTGAAAGAGAAAGCTGACCTGCCGATTACATTAACTGGATTTTCCTGGGGAACAATGCTCAGTCTCATTTTCACTGCCCGGTACCCTCAATTCGTAAAAAACTCATACTTCTCGGGGTCGGCCCCTATGAAGAACAATACACTGAAAACATAATGAAAACCCGGATGATCCGACGTGGAAAAGAAGATTTGGAAAACTTCCTTCTCCTGACTGAAGCCCTGAAAAGCCCCTCTGCTAAAAACAGAAACGAAGCACTTTGCAATTTTGGGAACCTGCTGTCGAAATCAGATAAATATGCACTTATTCCCCACAAGGATGAGTTGCTTGAGTGTAGCTACGAGATTTTTAAAAGCGTGTGGGGAGAAGCCAGTGGGTTGAGACGCAGCGGAAAACGGCTTGGATTTGGAAGAGGGATCATGTGAAAGGTAGTTGCTATCCATAGCGATTACGACCCGCATCCCTTTGAAGAAGTTAGGAAGCCTCTTTCAGGGATTTTGAAGGACTTCAGGTTCATTTTACTGGAGAAATGCGGACACAGACCGTGGAATGAAAGAGAGGCAAAAAGAGATTTTAGGAGATTCTTAAGCAGGAAATCCAATAGTAAGCGAATTTTCTGCAGAAATCCTTTATTAGAGGAAATACAATTAATTTTTTTGAACAAAAGCACATAAAAGGAAACAGTGAGAAACTTGATAGAACAGTCGCAGTTAATCTATTTTATTGCAGCCTCCGCAGCCCTTACGATCCTTCCAGGCCCTGACATACTATTTGTACTCACTCAGAGCATTTCACATGGAAAAACGGCAGGGATTGCAACTGCATCCGGCCTATGTACAGGCGTACTTGTCCACACGACTGCAGCAGCACTCGGGATCTCTGCCCTTGTATATAAATCAGCCCTTGCCTTTGAGATAGTAAAATACGCTGGTGCAGCCTATCTACTCTACCTTGCCTGGCAAGCTTTAAAAGAAAGCGAAGAGCTGATATCCTCTGCCCCGGCCCGGGAAACAAATGCTTTTGCACTTTACAAACGTGGAATCTTTATGAACGTCTTAAATCCTAAAGTAGCTCTCTTCTTCCTCGCGTTTCTCCCCCAATTCGCAAACATAGGTTCAGGAAATGTTCCGATGCAGATTATATTTTTGGGAACAATATTTATGGCCCAGGCCTGGCTAATCTTTTCCGCAATTTCGGTCTTTGCGGGAACTATTGGCAATAAAATAACACAAAAACCAGGAATTGGGAAGTATATAAACTGGGGAAAAGCAGGCATCTTTACGATAATTGGATTCAAACTTGCCCAGTCTCATAAGTAAATGAAAATGGATAGATTGAGAAGTGAACTCTCAAGTTTTAGAATGATGTAGTTAGAATTGAATATCAATAAAATCGCATTTTTTATTTATTGGCGGTTCAGGCATATCTACATAAATCTGGCTGAAGTAATTCTGAACCGCAAAACTCGAACTTATGATCCTGTACAGATCCAATCCAGTCTGCTTTTCCTCTTGATAATTAAAAAATAAAAATGCAACAATACTCCAAGCTCAATGGATTGAATTTTCTCAGTTCATTCATAAGAGAAGGGCAAAATAGAAGAATCACTAATTTTACTTGTGCATCTATGGAGAAGTCCCTTCGGCACTTAGAGCCTATCCAAAAAGTCCTGCTGCTCTGAATGTTATCCATGCACATGCTAAATGTATCATAGCAAGGTAATTCTCAATTTTCTTTTCCCATCGTATAAGCAGTCTTATGAATCTGTTTATCCGGGAATGTGTCCTTTCTACAACCCATCTTCTTGCCCTAAAACCTGGTATCTCTATTCTTATGTTTTCCTCTCCATGGATTTTGATATGGGCAGTATAACCATACTCTTTAGCCAATTCTCTGATATCAGAAAAATCATATCCTTTATCCATACATATATTCTGAATTCCCTCATCTGAAGAAATTCTTTCAAAAATAATAGCATCTAAAGTCTCTTTTACAAGCTTTTTATCGTGATGATTTGCTCCATCAACAGTTACTGAAAGTGGTATACCTTTACCATCTGTTAAAATGCTCCCTTTTTGTACCTTTTTTGCCACGATCAGTTGGATTAGCTCCGGTTCCAGCTTCACTTAATGGTGTTTTTGTCATAGCATCGTCAATTGCTTGCCACTCCCACTCTAATCCGTTTTTATTATTGTGGAATTACAGAGTCAAACTGGACGTCAAGAGAGTTACTGAAATTTAGAGTTTTGAAAACATCAATCATGTAATTATGGACGACCATCTAATGGAAATATCGTACATATAATTGTCTGACTTTCCGCTTCTGGAATTTTGATAAACTACTCTACCATATACACACACGGCATGTCAGAATTACCGCTTGTGGCAACTCTTGTTTGAACTTTTGCTACCATATCTGTCATGTTTCTACATTGCTAAACCAGATAGTAAACTTTGTTCCATGATTCCGTTTGAGTTCTATACAGCCATCTATCTGCTCAACAAGAATATTTACAAGCTGGAGTCCAAGGGAATTCGTATTTGGAAATTCGATTTCTTCAGGAATGCCTTTCCCGTTATCCGCTACGGTAAGTATGTAATGGAAGCCTTTTTCTTCCATAAAGGATGGGCACGGACCGGAAATGTCATAGTTTACAGCAAAACTTTCTTTTTTGCAGAGGTTTATACGAATTTCACCTGTTTTTCCAGCGGGGAAAGCATGCTTCAGAGCATTTGAAATCAGCTCGTTCACAATAATTCCAAGAGGTATTGCAGTATCCATCCCAAGATGGATCTCCTCAAGGTCCAGGTTAAGGATGATATCATTATTTCTAAGATTATATGAACCGAAAAGATTTGCAGTCAAGTTTTGAAGATAAGCTGCAAAATCAAGAGTTTTCAGTTCGTCTCCTTTGTAGAGCTCTTCGTGAATCAAAGCCATTGAAGCTACACGGTTCTGGCTCTCCATAAAAGCTTCAACAACTTCCGAGGTGTGACAAACTTCAAGCGTAGAGAACTTTTCTGCCTGAAGGTCAAGCAGAGATGAGATTACTTGCAGGTTATTCTTGATTCTGTGGTGAATTTCTTTTATATGGGCTTCCTGTACTTTTCCAAGAGCTTCTTCTGCTTCTTTTCTTTTAGTTATATCTCTATAAACAAGTGAAAAAGCAGTGAGTTTTCCATAAATATCAAAAACCGGAGAAAGAGTTATTGAAACATTGATTATTCTACCATCCTTTCTTAATCGTAAAGTCTCGTATTGCTGGATCCTTTCTCCCTGCTTAACTCGTTCAACTAATTTTTTTGTTTCTTCTTCTAAATGGGGTGGAGCCAGAGTGAATATTGGCTTTCCTAGAATTTCCTCCGCTGAATAACCGTAAACTTGCTCCGCTCCTTTATTCCAGCTTGTGATAATATAATCAAGCGACTCGGTTATAATAGCATCATCAGATGATTCCACAATATTTGCTAAGTTCTGAATCTTCTCTTCTGCTTTTTTACGCTCAGTGATATCCTGGACTGTCCCCTTCATTCGAACAGGAATGTTTTCCTCATCCAAAATTACTTCTCCATGTGAATGGACTACGTGATTTTCTCCGTCAGCTGAGATAATCCTATAATCAATGCTGTGTGGTTTTCCATTTAATGCTTCTTTAACGGCATTATCCACATAGTCTCGATCGTCTGGATGTACATAACTATAAAATGAATCGTAAGTTGCGCCGAATTCGGGAGGTTTGATTGCAAAAATGCTACAAGTTTCATCAGACCAGTATAGTTCATTAGTCAACAGATTCCAATCCCAATTTCCAAGGTGTGCCATTCTTTGAGCTTCAGCAAGACTTTTTTCACTTTCCATTAACGCCCTGTAAGCTTCTTCAAGCTCAGAAGTACGTGCTTTAACTCTTTCTTCTAAACTCTCATGTGCTTTTTTTAGAGCTTTTTCTGCTTTCTTACGTTCAGTAATGTCTCTGGCAATAGTAGAAATAGCCACAAGCTCCCCATATGCATTAAAAACCGGAGAAAGAGTTACTGAAACATTTATTATTGTACCATCCTTTTTTATCCGTAAAGTCTCGTAGTGATGGATCTTTTCTCCCCATTTAATCTTTTCAGAAAAGAGCTCTATTTCCCCTTTAAGACTTTCTGGTTCAAGTAGTGCTATGTCCTTTCCCAGAACTTCTTCAGCCGAATAACCATAAATATTTTCTGCTCCCTTATTCCAGCTAGTAATAATACCACCAAGAGACTTAGTTATAATTGCATCTTCTGATGATTCCACAGCATTGGCCAGTATCTTAATTTTCTCCTCTGCCTTTTTAAGTTCAGAGATATCACGGGCTGAAGCAAAGACTCCAATAATATTACCAGTTTTATCTTTATATATCGAAGCATTATACAAAACAGGAGTTATATGTCCATCTTTATGCTGAATTTCTAGAGGATAATCACGAACCTCTCCATGTGTGAATGCTTGCTGATATCCTCCAGTAGCTTCCTCAGGCTCTGTGAAATAATCTGAAAAATCGGTCCCAATCAACTCTTTTCTGGAATACCCAGTAACCAGTTCTGTAGCACTGTTTACATCCGTAATTTTTCCGTCAGGTCCTATAGTTACTAAAGGATCTAAACTGGCTTCAATCAAACTGCGGTTATAAGCACTGGCCATTTGTAATGCTTTTTCAACCTTTTTACGCTCGGTGATATCCAGGGAGGTGAACGTTATTTCTCCAGATAAGTCGCCAGGAATGATAGGTGATGAGCTCAGGAGAATATCAAAAACGAAGCCATCTTTGCGCCGCCAGCAGGTTTCCACGTGTCCTGTGCTGTGCTCCGCGATCATGCCGTACTTGACCCGGCCCACGCGCTCGTATTCCTCCACCGTCGGGTACAGCATCAGAGCATTCCTGCCCAGCAGCTCCTCACGCGAGTAGCCCGTCATCTTGCAGAGCTGCTCGTTGGCTTCCTTGATGATACGGCCAACCACAACGCCGATGCCGACGGGTGAGCTCCGGAAGATACTGTCGACCCTCGCCTTACTCTCCCGCAGCGCCTCCTCAGTCCGCTTGCGCTCGGTTATATCCTGCGTTATGCCAAAACCGCCGATTACCGCTCCGTCTTTGTCAAACTCAAGATATGCTTTTTCACGTACCCACTTGATCTTACCATCTACAATAATACGGTGCTCGATGTCGTATAGTTCGCCCTTTAACCCTGCCTTCCATGCCCTATCGACATATTCCCTATCATCTGGATGAACCGTTGAAAGAAAAGTCTCATAGGTCAAAGTCTCATGGGTCAAAGAGGTGCCTTTTGGGATGCCGAAGATACGGTGATTTTCATCTGACCATTTTAATTCATTTTTGCACACATCTAGACGCCAGCTTCCTATATTCCCCACTTCTTGAGCACGGTCAAAATCTTTCCTATTCTCCTGAAGCTCATCCACCAGGATATTACGTTCCTCCAGTGAGTGGGCCAGCTTGATGTTGCTGTAACTTAGCTGTGAGAGTATGTTGGCAAATGTCATGAAAAAGCCCATGCCTGTATCCACAGCCTCTCTGCTCAACCGCGGAACTTTTTCAAGCGCTTTTATGTATTCTTCTTCATTGAAGCCGTATTTTCTAGCTTGGGCTCGGAAAAGTTTATAGTCCAGTGGCTCGTCCTCAAAAAAGAACTGCCCTCCAAAAACATAGCCTACATGCTGGTCACTTACCATTATGGGGGTCACTATGTCCCACATATTGTTCTTGCACTTGTACAGCTTAAACTCTCCGGGAACAACACCTGAGGATAGTTTTATGTCACTTTCTACACAGTGCTTGGAAGCTTCTGGGTAAACTCTGTGGAATCTGGCGCAAATATCCTGCCATCCGACACTTACCAGAACATTTCCTTTGAGATCGTTTATACCTATGGGAATGTGAGTAAGTTTATAGAAATCATTCATTAGGGGCTGTATAGCCTGGATGTCAATAATGTCAGCCAGCTCAAGGTTCTCTAACCTCCGAGAAGATGAGATATCATTTTTCAAATTCAGCCTGAAACATTGCTCACTCTGGTCCGATGCTTCCTCTACTTGCTTTCGCTCGGTGTCTGATTTACTCAGTTGATCTTCCATTCAGAACCTTCTCCAACAATTAAGAGTTCACTTGTTTGTCGCTTCAAGCAGGATATGTCAAATTATTCTCTATTGTCTGTAATCAAATTCCGTCTTGCTAATAATGACCATTTTCATCCAGTTCTATTTTATAAATGACACTGCATACTAATAACAAATCGTATGTGAAGTGTTTGAAAGAAGTAGTATATATTTTTGAGGCATTATGCTGAACATTTCTTCTCTGGCCACTTTCAAGATATGAACAGAAGGTCAGTGTTGTACATATCAACTTAGAATTAACAAGTCATTCTGAGAAAAGGTACTGGTGTGTGAGTAAAGCAAGTATACAAGAGTTTAAATCAAGTATAAGTTACTTAAAACAATTTTACTTGTGTTGTCGACTAAAGATCCATATTGCTTTCAGGGGGGATGATCTGATAAAAAAAGCCAATCTGGCATTTTCGCACCATTCCTGGCAACTTTGTTGTTCATCCCCATTATTACCGCTCCTAAATTCAGAGGCACATAAAAACAAATGGAAAATTTGTCCCTTATGAATTTTTTATTATTTCATTCAAAGACATTTCCGTCTCATGGTTCAGGATCAAAAAGAGGGCAACATTCCATACTTCCAGTTTCGCTGTTCATAAATATTCGCCCTGTTAATTAATGACTTTATGACTTATTTTTTCCTTCGGTTGCAGTCTTTTTTAAGGATCTGATTGTGATTTTAGTGGAAGATATGCATTTGAAGATTTTTACTTCTCATGAAGGTCAAAGCTGGTCAATCTTTGGGACATGATGGTCTAATTAATTACCAGTTTGATCTCTTTTGAAGTCTTTAAATTTTAGACTTGTTTGCAGAATCTTATATATACAGCTGGTCAAAAATCACGCGAAAAACAAAAATCCTTAATTAATGATACTAAAGTACATAAAAACAATATTTAAGTAACACTTTTTTTTAGGAAAGTATTTATAGGAAAATTGTTTTAATTAAACTTATCTTAATAATTATGACTAAAATAATACTTTCGTAGTATTTTTATTTAGAAAAGTATTATTTTAGAAGTATTTCCTGCTATTAAAATAGGCATTACTGTTTCAGGGATTATTGTAAAAGTAATTTAAATTCCAATTAAAAATTGAGGAGGAGTTCAGATTAAGAAAAACCAGCAATATTTATTTATGGGATCCGTAGTCGCAATTATAGCGACTATTGTTCTAATAAGTTCCATGTCCGGATGTGTGTCCAATTCTGCGTCAGTTAACTCGACTTCCGAGGTTTCTGAAGAGCAGGTGAGTTCCCAGGGCTCTGACGAACTGGTAGAGTCCGGGAGTTCTGACGAGCTGATAGCAGCCGTAGGAACCCATGGTGGGGAGCCGGAAGCGGGCTTTAACCCTATCGCTGGATGGGGTGATAACCATGAACCTCTGGTTCAGAGCACTCTTTTCAAAAGGGACAATAAGGCAAATCTTATCAACGATCTGGCTACGGATTATACGGTTAGCAGTGATAAACTGAAGTGGACAGTCAAAATAAGAAATGACGTTAAATTTCATGATGGAACGCCTTTAACAGCTAAGGATGTAGCCTTTACGTATAATACAGCAGCAAACGCCAGTGGCGAAGTCGACTTATCCGTGCTTGAAAAAGCTACTGCAACCGACGATTACACGGTTGAATTCGAGCTTAATGACCCGCAGGCTACTTTTATCAATAAACTCACAGCAGTTGGTATTGTTCCTGAACACGCTTACAACGCTGAAACTTACGGGTCCAATCCGATAGGCTCGGGCCCATATAAATTCGTGCAGTGGGACAAAGGCCAGCAGGTAATTTTTGAGGCAAATCCGGATTACTACGGCCAGCAGCCGTACTTTAAAAAGCTAACCATACTCTTTATGGAATCTGATGCTGCTTTTGCGGCAGCCAAGTCCGGACAAATTGACCTTGCTGAAATTCCCTCTTCATATGCCGATCAGAAAGTAGATGGAATGAAAATAGTTTCTCTTGATTCTATTGATGCTCGGGGAATAAGTTTCCCGGTAAATCAGGACACGGGCGAAAAAACTGAAAATGGCTATACAATCGGAAATAACGTAACCTCCGATCCTGTAATAAGAAAAGCTCTGAACATCGGAATAGACAGGCAGGCACTAATCGATGGAGCCTTAAACGGGCAGGGTAAAGAAGAATTTACGGGCGTGGATAAATTACCCTGGGGCAACAAGGAAGCTATTTTCGAAGATGGAAATATAGAAGAAGCAAAGAAAATTTTAACCGATGGCGGCTGGAAAGATACTGACGGTGATGGTATTGTTGAGAAAAATGGTTTGAAAGCCGAGTTTACATTACTGTATCCTGCCAGCGCACAGGAAAGACAGGCACTGGCTGTTTCCGTAGGTGAAGAAGCCAAAAAATTGGGTATAAATATCAAAGTCGAAGGCAAGAGCTGGGACGAAATAGATACCCTTGCCCATTCAACTCCAAACGTTTTTGGTTATGGTTCACTTGACCCGACTGAGCTGTATTTAAGATACTACAGCAAAAGCTACGATCCTTCAAACTACAACAACATAATAATGTACAGCAATACTGTTGTGGACAACTACTTAAGAACAGCCTTAACGAGTTCTGACCAGGATACAGCCAATAAAAACTGGCAGATGGCTGCCTGGGACGGAACAACAGGATTCTCCGCAAAAGGAGATGCTACCTGGATGTGGATGGCAACTATTAATTACGTCTTCATAATGGATGAAAACCTGGATCTCGGGACTCCAAAAATACAGCCCCACGGTGCAGATATTTTTGGCAACATTTTAGAATGGAAGCGTACAGGAAATTAAAGAGGGAGCTAAATTTCAACTTAAACTCCCACCTTTTTTCTTTTTAATGTTGTTGAACTTTAAGCTTCAGTTTGTGAGGTGATATTGAACTCTTCCAGCAATTGTTTTGGTTGCCTATAGTATTCCCCAAAATCATCAAAATTTAGACGTATTTTCAGCATTCGATAGCCGTAGCGGGCAAAAATTAGAAGGTGAGTGAAAACTTATATTTAATGTTACAATATTTCTCAAAATAAGATATTTAGTAACACTTTTTTTTAGGAAAGTATATATAGTAAAATTGTTCTAATTCTATTTATCTTAATAATTGTGAAAAAAATAATATTTTATTAGTATTTTTATTTAGAGAAGTATTATTCAAAAAGTATAATTCAGTCATCATTACTGGTTAAGGAATTGTTGTCAAATAATAGGGTGTTGAGTAAAAATCGAGGAGGAGTTCAGATCAAGAAAAATCAGCAATATTTACCTATAGGCTCAATAATCGTAATTATAGCAATTATTGGTATCATCAGTTCTATATCCGGTTGTGTGTCCGGTTCCACTCATATTTCTGAGTCAGGTTCTCAGTCAGATTCTGTATCTGACAGCTCGACCTCCCAGGCTTCTGATGAACTGGTGGTGAACGTATACTCGCATACAGGGGAACCAAAAGCAGGGTTCGATCCGCTTCTGGGGTGGGGATGCGGTCATGTGAATTTTGAACCTTTGATACAAAGTACCCTTTTTAAATCGGCTGATGATAACAGCATAATAAATGACCTTGCTACGGATTACTCTGTCAGTCCTGATGGGAGGACATGGACCGTAAACATAAGAGATGATGTTAAATTCACAGACGGCGAGAAATTAACAGCAAAAGACGTAGCATTTACATTTAATACGGCGATTGGAAGCAATTCAGAGCTGGATATGAGTAATCTTGAAAATGCTACTGCGATAAATGATACAACAGTTGAATTCAAATTAAAAGAACCCCAGTCCAGTTTCATCTGGAGACTCAGATACGTCGGAATTGTGCCTGAACATGCATATGAAAAAGAAACCTACGGATCAAATCCAATAGGGTCAGGGCCATATAAACTGGTTCAGTGGGACAAAGGTCAGCAGGCAATATTTAATTTAAACGAAGAATACTATGGAAAAAAACCATACTTCAAAAAAATAACCATGTTATTCCTGGATAAAGAAACTGCATTTGCAGCTGCAAAGTCAGGGGAAGTAGACATAGCTGAAATCGACATTAATCATGCAAATCAAACTATAGATGGATATAATTTAATGGCTCTTCCATCTGCAAGGGCATTTGGGGTCTCATTCCCCATGCGGAATAATACTGGTGAACAAAGTCCTGATGGAGACAAAATAGGCAATAACGTAACATCAGACATTGCAATTCGAAAAGCCTTAAACACAGGTATTGACAGAAAAGCCATACTTGAAGGAGTATTATATGGGAAAGGGGATGTAGAATATACCGGAGTTGATCAACGGGCCTTTGGAAACCCTGAAGCTAGAATCAATGACTCTAATCTCGAAGAAGCAAAGAAAATGCTTGAAGATGCCGGATGGAAAGACATCGATGGGGATGGGATCCGGGAAAAAGATGGAACTAGAGCAGAATTTGACCTGTACTATTCTTCAGCAGATCAAACAAGGCAGGCTCTTTCAGTAGCCGTAAGCGAACAGGCCAGAAAATTAGGCATAAAAATAAATCTTGTCGGCACGAACTGGGATGAAATATATGCTAATCAATACAGTTCAGCCGTTTTATACGCTTACAGCAGTATAGATACCTTTAATTTATACATGCATTACCACAGTAAAGAAGCAGATGACACGTACATGAATCCGGGTCTTTATAGTAATCCTGTTGTAGACGGATATTTAGAATCTGCTTTAAGATCTTCAGACCAGAATGAGGCTACAAACTACTGGCAGTTAGCTGCGTATAACGGAAATACCGGTTATGGGCCTGCAGGAGATGCAGCATGGTTATGGTTAGTGACCATGGATTATCTCTATACTGCGGATGAAACCCTGGACATAGGAACCCCACAAAAAAATGCTGGATCAGATATTTTAGGAAATATCTATGAATGGACAAGAACAAATGCTACCAGCTCGACTTAAAGTGAGTGGTATTAACATCATAATGATTATAATAAAATGATGTTAAAATATTACTCATTTCACCTTTTTTTATTCTGAACTGGAATTTGATGATAGCAATTGAAAAACATGCTATACAAATCTATTTGACTCAAAATAGTGTGAAAAATCATTATATTATTCAGAATATCCACATCTAAAATAAAGCAGACTTATTATGAGATAATTGCTAAATGAGGAGATAGTGTGTTAGAAACTGAAAAAATAGCGGGCTTTGTAGGAAAAAAGATACTTCGGTTGATAAGTCTTCTGATTGTAGTCTGTTTTGTAAGTTTCATGCTTATTCAATTCTCACCTATAGACCCTGTTAGAGCTTACATTGGGGAAATGCCTGTAAGTGCAGAACACAAAGCTAAACTTGAAGAGTACTGGGGAGTTAATACGCCTCCGCAGGAAAGATTCTTGAACTGGGCTGGAGACGCCCTTAAAGGAAACTTTGGAACCTCCCTGATTTACAGAATGCCTGTTAGTAATGTAATCAAAGAAAGGTTCACTGCATCCCTCGCTCTTATGGGGGCTTCATGGCTGTTTTCAGGAATCCTGGGTTTCGTTCTGGGAATAATAGCGGGAATGAAGAAAGGGACGTGGACCGATAAGGTAATCAAAACTTATTGTTACGTTCTGGCTGCCACACCAACTTTCTGGCTGGCATTAATTCTATTAATGGTATTTTCAGTATATCTGGGATGGTTCCCCATAGGTTTAAGCGTACCAATAGGTGTCACTGCAGAAAATGTGACATTTTTTGATTGGCTCCTGCGTTTGATTCTTCCTGCACTAACTTTGAGTTTGTTGGGGGTTGCTCAAATTGCACTGTTTACTCGGGAAAAATTAATAGAAGTTTTATCCAGCGATTATGTATTGTTTGCAAAGGCAAGAGGGGAAAAAGGACTGGACCTGGTATTGAGGCACGGGATTAGAAACGTTGCACTTCCGGCTATCACACTGCAGTTCCTAGGGTTCAGCGAATTATTTGGGGGAGCTGTTCTGGTCGAACAGGTATTTTCCTATCCCGGAATAGGACAGGCTGCAGTAGCAGCAGGCCTGAGATCTGATGTGCCGCTGCTTTTGGGAATAGTTATTATCAGTGCTTGCTTTGTCTTTTTTGGGAACTTAATTGCTGATATTCTATACCAGTTTGTCGATCCCAGGATAAAACAACGAGAGGCATCAATATGAGTACTGCTGTTGTGACAGTTAACAAAGGAGTTTTCAGAGGGTTAAATTTAAGACAGAAGACCCTTTTAATAATAGGTTTCACATCACTTCTGTTGCTTTCAATTGTGATTTCGAGCATGTTTTCAGGCGAAGAATCACTACAGACTAATTTTGGCGCTAAGAACCTCAATCCTTCCCTTGAGCACCCTTTCGGAACAGATTGGATGGGAAGGGATATGTTCATAAGGACTCTGGAAGGCCTTGGTTTAAGCATCCTGATTGGGGCTTTTGCTTCTACAATCAGTACCATACTGGCAATAATTTTAGGTTTGCTCTCAAGTGCGGGAAAGACGGCGGACTCCATTATAGCATGGTTAGTAGACTTATTTCTTTCAATCCCCCACCTTCTTTTAATAATAATTGTTTCTATAGGATTTGGAGGAGGAGTAACAGGAGTTATTATTGGTGTTGCATTTTCGCACTGGACAAGTTTAACAAGGGTTGTACGGGCAGAAATTAAACAGCTAAAAACTCAGGAATACATCCTTATTTCCAGAAATCTTGGTAAGTCTAAATATTGGATAGCTACGAAACATATCTTACCCCATTTAATTCCTCAGATATTTTTGGGTACGATTTTAATGTTTCCACATGCTATTTTGCACGAAGCTTCAGTAACATTTCTTGGTTTCGGACTTTCACCCCACGAACCTGCAATTGGTATAATTCTATCAGAGTCTATGAAATACCTGTCTGCAGGGTACTGGTGGCTTGCATTCTTCCCGGGATTATCCCTATTAATTGTAGTCTTGGCATTTGATATGATAGGGGACAATTTAGGAAAGCTGATGGACCCGAAAAACGCCCACGAGTAAATTTTGCATGGCATCGTGAAGGAGTTCTTTTCCTGAGAGGTTACAGGTTTTGCAGCAGAAAGATAACTCCGAAAACTCCAAAAATGCTTGAAATTCAGATTCAGTAGGTGAAAAATATGGAAAACAAAACCGGGATAAATGCTATGAATTCAGAAATAAATGCTATAAATTCAGAAATAAATACTATAAATTCAGAAATAAATGCCGATATAAATGCTAAAAAAAAGAAGAAGGCTGAAGCTCTATTAAAAGTGGAGAACATTTCGCTTTCTTTCATTCAATACACATCAGGACTCAGGCAAACCGAATTAAAAGTTATCTCTAATTTGAGCATAGAAGCTTATAAAGGCGAGGTCTTAGCTGTTGTAGGGTCTAGCGGGTCAGGTAAAAGTCTTTTAGCCCATGCGATTTTAGGAATTTTGCCTTCAAACGCGAAACTTGAAGGCAAAATTGAATACGACGGCCAGGAACTGACTCAGGAGAAAAAAGGAGAATTAAGAGGGAAAGAAATAGCTCTTGTCCCTCAATCGATAACTTATCTGGATCCTTTAATGAAGATCTCTGACCAGGTTATAGGATGTGTTGAAGAGAAGAATGAAGGGCTGATGAGGAAACTGCAGAAAGAGATTTTTCAGAGATACAATTTAAAGCCAGATGTTGAGAGAATGTTTCCCCATGAGCTGTCAGGAGGCATGACCAGGAGAGTTCTGGTTTCTACTGCCGTAATAAGCTCTTCAAAGCTCGTAATTGCAGATGAACCAACCCCAGGATTGGATGAAAAAACATTGAATGAGACTTTGAATCACTTCAAGGATATGGCAAACAAAGGCTGTGCAGTGATCCTTATAACTCACGATATAGAAGCAGCCTTAAAAATCTCCGATAAAATTGCAGTGTTCTATGCAGGTACGGTTCTGGAAGTGGCTAATGTTGAAGATTTTAAAAACGATGGGGAGAATTTGAGACACCCCTACACCCGCGCACTCTGGAACGCACTTCCTCAAAACAAATTCCAGGCAATTAGAGGCCATCAACCCATGCAGGACGAAGTCGTTGACGGATGTATTTTTTATGAAAGGTGCTCCAGGAAGAATGAGCTTTGCTCTAAAGGTATTCCTCAATTTAAAATGGTCAATGGAGGAGTGGTGAGGTGTAATAATGTGTCTTAAAGGTGAAAATATAAGCTTCGGGTATAAAAAGAACAATTTGGTTTTAAATAACGTGAATATATCTCTCGACCAGGGTGAGGTATTGGGCTTAATCGGGGACAGCGGAAGTGGAAAATCAACCCTATGCAAGATATTATCCGGATACGAAAATGATTATCATGGAAATATAAGTATCGACGGAAAAGGACCTTTCCCTAAAGGATACAATCCGGTCCAGCTTGTCTTTCAACACCCTGAAAAGGCTGTAAACCCCAAATGGAGGATGAAAGATATTTTAAATGAAGGACATAATGTGTCCCAGGATATTTTAGACTCATTCGGAATAAAAAAGAGCTGGCTTAATCGGTGGCCCAATGAACTTTCAGGAGGCGAACTACAAAGGTTTGCTCTTGCAAGGGCTTTAGGGCCTGAAACAAAGTATTTGATAGCCGATGAAATAACTACAATGCTGGATGCGATCACTCAAGCTCAGATCTGGAATACTGTATCGGGTTTAGTTGAAGAGATGAACATTGGAGTACTGGTTGTGAGCCACGAAAAAAATTTAATTAAAAAATTATGCCATAAAGTTGTTTATTTAAATGAGATAAATAATTCTTGACCGCAAAATACCTTGACTTTATATAAGGGAGCTTAAACCCCAGGTCTTTGGCCCAGAAGATTCAAACGACAACCTGACGTTGATCTATATTGGATTTCGATAAACTCCACTTTTTAGCTGCTTGTTTCTAAAGAGTATACAAGCAGTTTGTTGAAATCAGAGTTTTATCGAAATCCTCTATTATATTCTGATGCTTCTCCATTTCTCCTTCCAGTAAAAGAGGCAAAATAGTCATCATTACATAGCATATTTTCTTTTTTAGTTCTTTTTTTAATGGCTTAATAAAACTATTTTTGTCTGTAACCACCGTACATGCAGGTGTGCAGAAAAGTCATTGATACAGTTGCACTCTAAACATACTCTTTATAGAAATCACATCTCATGCAATCAGCACACAAGGTTTTATCTCTATTTCTGCGGAGCTCGGCCGCAGCCTTCACCATCTCTTCACGAGTTTTGTCGTGAAGGTCTTCCAACACTTTAAATCGTCTTGACTTAAGCTCATGGCAGTTTGGATTTTTAGAAATTTCAAGATCAAGATTTCGCAGTTTCAAAGCAACGTCGACTATATGCTTGCTCTGGTCAACAATCTGTTCATTTATGTCACTAATATAATTTCCCCCTTTATAGTGTAACTCATTTAAAGGAATGGTGTGATAGCCTGATATTTCTGTCCCCTTTCCTATCGGTACTCTAAATCTGGAGTCGTGGGATCATCAGGTTCGTTGGGTTTTAATACAATAATTTTATCAATTTTGTAAATATTAATCATAGCGTGAATAAAATATTTAATAGTTTCTGATACGAGTATGTCCAATGTGGAAAAAGTGAGCCTGCTGAAAACTTTAGTAAAAAATAAATTAAGCTTTTATTCGATGAATTAATTATTCAGTAATCCCATAAACCTCTTCGCCGAAGAAAATTTGAGAGTCTGTTTTGTATGTAACTGCTTGAATCATTTGTACTTACTACAACGTATTCTGTCCTTTTACATGAGGTATATTTGCACCAGTAATAGCTATTATTGATTCTACTTTATTTCATTTTTTTTATTGATTCTACTTTATTTCATTTTTTTTATTGATTCTACTTTATTTCATTTTTTGCAAGATAAAAACAAATGACCGAGTATTTTAACAACAACTTTTGCTGGGAGTATTTGCTTCGTAGAAAAAATCTACCTGAGTAAGCTATTATTAAATTATCTCCAGGCTACCACATTGAAGGATTATAAAAGCAGAGCTTGTTACATATAATTCGGCAACAAAATGTTTACAACTACTTTTGCTCTTATATATTGGTAATAAAAACACTTGAAAAAAGAAGTGCAAGAAAAATAATCAATACAGATACTATCCAGCGCGGAAAAACTAGAAACATAATAAATTAAGGTGAGATTACTATATAACATTATCTATAAAGTAGAGCACACAGGTTACAACCCTTATCCTGCGAACCTTGCTCGCGAAGCAATATACACGACGAATCAATATACATAACGAATCTCGAATACAGAGGATCTTAGTCTCAACCTTCGTTTTAGTAGATATTGCTTTTGAATCAGTTCTCACCGGGAAAAGATTCTCGCTTTATCTGTTCCTTTGGCATTTCCAGCTCACTTAAAAGAGACACCATCGAATCTACCATCTTCAGTGGGCCACATGTAAAGAATGTACGTTCCTGGTAATCCGGAATAAATCTTTTGATCATTTCGGAATTGATTCTTCCTGTAACTCCCTTCCAGTCCATCCCGGGTCTGGTGATTGTGTCAATTATTTTTATGTTAGGGTTTTTCCTCTGCACATCCTCCAGCTCGTTCCTGAAGGCTATATCACTCTCACTGCTGTTGGAGTAAAGCAGGACTATGTTAGCACTAAGCTTCTTATCGATCGAATATTTAATCATGCTACGCAGCGGAGTTATACCTATGCCTCCCGAGAGCATGCCTATATTATTATATTCTTTCTGAAAAGTGAACTCACCATAAGGTCCATTTATCGAGACCCTATCACCTGGAATCAGGTCTGCTAGGGCATTTGAGAAGGGATGGCCTGTCAACTTCTTAGTTATCTCAAGAAAGCCTTCTGTGGGGCTGCTGGATAACGTAAAAGGTTTCTTTATCTGGGTAGAACTGTTGCCTAAAGTAAGGACTACATACTGGCCTGCAATGTAACTGAACCCCTGAGGCTTTTCAAATCTTATGCTCTTTACATCAGGCGTTCTCTGGATGACTTCAATTACCCTGGTTTCAAAAGACATTTTTCCTCAACACTTATAGGTTATTTGAATATTATATATTTCTACAATTAAATAAGTTGAGATATAAAATGAAGTTTCTTAATGTCTCCGGACTTACACTGGGCATCTAGACCCATCCCATGCTTTCTCGGTCAAGCCAGAAACATTACCTTTCTCCAAATGTGCTTCAATTCTTGTTTTAATGGATCTTACTAGCGAATAGAGCAAATTGTTCAGTCTCTTGTCTGGAAAATGTCGGCAATTTAAGACCGAGAATATCCCATCAGATACCCTCCAAAACCCATAACCCAGAGCAGGATAGGATATGCAATCCACCTCTCAAGCCCGCCGAGGCCCATAATTGTAAAAGGGCTTGCATTTCCCATAATGTAGTAAAGAATAAGGTCCAGCAGAGCAATCCCTCCTAGAGCCACTGAAAAATAGCTAAAGGGTGCCCTTTCTACTCTGAAGCTTGAAATTGCGGTTACACCTCCCATAAAGAAAGCTAAAAGTGCAAAAATCCCGTGAATATCCCCATAGCTTCCGTTAAAAATGCCCACTCCCAGGACTCCTGCACCGAAGAGACCTAAAGAGAAAGTGATTGTCCACTTCCTGAAGGCTCGGTGGATGCAATAGGAGGCAGCAACGATTAAGAGGCCGCAAACAGCCATTGCAGTGCTAAAAATGCTTGAAGAAGGTTGTATAATAATACTACCAGGGGGCTCAGTTGCACCAAGGTCGCTTATCATGTTCTTTGAGGTACTGTACCCCGGATAGAGGGTTTCAGCTGTAATAATTCCGAGGAAAGCCATTATGCCTGCAATGAATAAAAGCGCTCCTGCAATATTTTCGTACCTCATGCGAGAGTGTGATCTGTCAGCCATATAAATCTGATAAAATAATAGTTTACGAATACTTAGTAGTTATGCTGGGCAGAAAAATGAGAGGGGCATATGAAAAAGTGGGGAAGAGGAATACTTGCCAAAATGCAAAAACTTACTACAGATGTTTTTAAAAATTATTTAGAAAAGTGTTTATGGGGAAGTCTGTACCTCGACTAAGATCCTATCCGAAAAGTCATCAATGCATGTTGAAAAGTCATAATAGGCCTATAATATCAGAGTATCCGTTCTGGTTTTGCATATTGTAAAAGTTACAGCAGGTAACTACTTTTCGGATAGGCTAAGCCGATTCTGAAAATAGTAGCTGTAAAACTATTTCACTACAGAGGTCACTCGAATACACAACAGTTTGCTGTGGGAATGGAAACTCCGATACAAATAATAGCAAAATTATGTAATATTTAGTCCTCAACATTTAAGCGGCAAAATTATGTGATATCTTTTGTTTACAGTATATATCTCCTTCTCAAAAATCTATGTGTAAGATAATGATGACTGAAGGCTGCATTTCATGGAAATTCAGTTTTTGCTGGTTATTTGGAGAAATATACTTATTCTGCTGGCATTAGTAGCAGTAATTTTAAACCTTTTCTCCTCTCTTTTCTTAACCTGTAGAGTATTCAAAGCGTAAATTTAATATATAACTGAGTATAAAACATTACTATGTTATGGGTGAGGTATAGGGGGAAACCTCCGAATTTTTGAGTTTAGTCTTGCTGAACTTTAGCATTTATTACCCAAATAAGGACTTAATAACCATATAAATAAATTTAAAAGGGAAGGGACAGAATAATAATGGGTGGTAATATTGGGAGACATATTTGAGCATGTTAATTATGTAAAAGTTCCTGGAAAAACTTTTAAACCTATACATAAAACATTAAAAACAGGTCTATATAAAGATGAGAATGAAGTTCTGCACTGGCTTGTACACAAAAAAGCTGAACAAAAAAAAGATTACTACTGCAAAAAGATCTCCGAAATGGAGCAAAAATACAATATGGACTTTTCTGTCTTTGAAAATAGAATTCATTTGAAAGCAAGACAAGAAAATTTAGAAGAATGTAATGATCTCATACTCTGGGGAGGCTACGTCAAAGCATGCCGTTATTGGGAGCAGTTCTGCTGAATTGAAACTATAAAATGCATGCAAGTTTCTTGTATCAGTAAATCAATCTCTTTTCAATTTTTATTAACTTTTATCTTTCAACTTTTATTAACTTTCATACTCATCCTACATTCCGCAGATGTACACAGATGTATAATTTATTTGCTGATTTGCCTTATTGTTTCATTAAATGTGAATTCAGTTTTTAAACTACTGCTACATTAAGAAAATAGGTGGCATTTTTGTGTACATCTGCGGAAAGTGGGCTCATAGAAGATTCCATATATTTCCCAGAAAATTACCAGTGAAAATTTAATTTTGTGCAGTACCTTTGTTATTTCAATTCCAATTTTCTATCATTCTAAAAAACATATAAATCTATACTGCCCCAAAAATTTCATTAAAGAAGCGGGTTCAAAAAGGAGAAAAATAGCAGGAAAGTACATAATAATTTATAGAGGCCAGGATCGATGAAAAAATCTGTTCCTGATTTATGATCCTTTGAGATACTTTTAAACATATCCATAATGCCTCTTTTTTATAGTATTTCATTTTCTGAACAGATGCTGTTCCTTTACATCGTCCAGAATAAATCCGGGAGCCAGGAAAAAAAAGGCCATAACATACTGATAAGTGTGTCCTCCAAAAAGGCCGTAAATAAACAAAATAAGGCCTGATATCATGAATAATGTACTCAAAAGAGATACCTGAAGGTCTTCAATTCCCGAATTAAAGAATTGAGAAAAAATTTCAGTTACAGAAATGTGTTCTGCAGATGAGCTATACTCATCTGAAACAACATTTTCAGAGTTAGTAATATTTAAAGTAACTAATTCATTATCCAGTGAGAATGCCCCCATTCCAGGATACTTTTGCAATTTAATTTGATTATACTATCAATTAAATAATATGGGAGCTTCTCAAATTAAAACTTAATGTTTAACCAGACTATATAATTTCAAAGATTACAAGATCAGCGAAAATGGAATCAACTTATTGGCAAATCCAGTGGAAAAAAGGGTAATTAAACTTGAATAATTATAGAGTGTAAGAAAAAATATAATGACAAATTAACAAGAGTTCAGATCTGTACAATTAATCCCATAAAAATTGTATTGAAGGTGCAAATTAAGAAGCGTCAAAAGCAGAGAATGATTCAATAAAAACAGAGCGTTAAGGGGAGAAGCGAAGAAATGAGACGGAGAAGATCTCTGCTCCCCATCCCTTATCTCATTTATTTCTTCTTCAAAAGTGGCGCTTCGATTTTATCCACCAGTTTCTTAACATCTGTCTTGATATCTGAGGCAAGCTTTTTTGCACCGTCTCCGGTAGCATCAACCAGTTTCTCAACCCTGCCAGTGATACTTTTTACCTCATCTTTTACGTCAATGGACTTTATCTCCCCGGCCAGATTCTTTATTTCTCCATTTATATTCTTTGCAAGCTTTGAAGCTTCATCCCCTGTCTTCTTTGCAAGTGCATCAATATCATTTCCAAGTTTCCCTACTTTTTCATGAATATTAAAACCCTTTTTGCCTGATTCAGTTTCTTTGGTTTCACTTTCGTTTGTTGTTACCATATAAACCCCTTTTAGATATTTAGTAAAGATAGTAGAGCTCTTTGATAAAGAGAGTCTGTTTTTCAGACAGTTACTTATTGACTTTCTTAATTATAAAATTATCCTTCGAGATATTCAGTAAAGATTATTTAAACACACACTTTTGGAAAAAAATGTAGGATAATGTGCAATATGAGAATATTGGATCAAATAAATACAAACTCTACAATTTATATGAAATAGTAGAAAGCAAGTCTGAAGATACTCCCATTCAGCCCTACTAAACACCAAAAACAATTTTATACACAAGGAGTTGATATTTATTTATCTGCTCGGTAGAATTCCTTTTCAAATTGACAGAAACCGATCATATTCAACTACTAAAATCCAACTTTGTATCTCCAGTCATCAGTATTTGGAATTTCTATAACCCACATGATTTCTACAAGGCCTATACAGGCTCTTTGCTATTTCGAGTGGGTAATTTTATAATCACTTCCTAAATGTGGGTAATGTTTGAACATATTTTGTTTGTAAAACCAGATTCAAGAGCGATGTTTATCCTTTTAGGTAGTCAAGTTTCAACTGAGCAATTATTTTCAACCCACTCGAAATAGCGAAGAGCCATATTAGCATACAGGTCAGGCTTCTGGGATATATGGAAGGCTGGCGCAAATATTTCCCGGTCATTGGAGGCTGTCCGACAATTCAATCTCAGGGCAAAAACATGTGAAAAATAAAGTGTATAAAACCTTTAAATCGAAAAAGGAGGAAATTGAATATTACTCAGAATAATTGTCGGAAAGCCTGATTGCAGTGGGATGCGCCAGTGCAACTTTGATTGCAAGCCCAAGGCTGCGAGATTATTCTTAAGCTGATGTTAATCCTGCAAGCCTGTGGGCTTCTAATTATAGTCTTTGCCGTAAATATTTACACTTAGTTTATGGAAAGAACCAACAATTAAGGTCTTAATGATATTGAATAGATCTTTTTGTTTTGTGAAATTCTTTGCGTAAATAACTATAGTGTGAATTCAAGGCCTGTATTACTTCTTCCTGAGCCTCCATCCTCCAGACAGGCAGATTAAGCTTCCCAATAATTCAAAGCCTGGAGTAGAGCTAATTTCACTCGATTCATTTCCATTTGAGTTACTATTATCAGATTCAGAATTATTATTGTTTGAATTATTGAGTTCGACAGCGTTTTTTTCTTCAGATGTCGATAAATTAGTTGTTTCTTCAACTGCTCCTAGATCTTCAGTTGTATTGGAGGTTGCCCTTGTGCTTGTCATATTGGAATCTACATAAGGCCCAATGGCAACTCCAGTAGGATAGTTTATAGTATATTTCCCTGCATTCACCGTAGCTGTAACATTGTTTGTGGCTGTGTCAATTACAGAAACATTGTTGCTTTCGGCGTTTGTCACATATACCTTTTTTCCATCTGGGGTGACTGCAACTCCTAGAGGAGTAATTCCTACAGGCACCGTAGCTGTAACAGTGTTTGTTGTTGCGTTAATTACAGAAACATTGTTGCCTTGCCAATTTGCCACATATACTTTTGTTCCATCCGGAGTGACTGCAATATCACCGGGGCCGTCTCCAACAGGCACGGTGGCTGTAACAGTGTTTGTGGATGTATCAATTACAGAGACATTGTTGCTGCCTGTATTAGTCACATACACCTTATTTCCATCCGAAGTGACTGCAACATCAGAAGGATGGTCTCCTACAGGCACGGTGGCTGTAACTTTGTTTGTATCCGCATCAATTACAGAAGTAGTATTGTTGCGACTGTTCGTAGCATAGATTTTTTTTCCATCCGGAGTGACTGCAACATTGTAAGAACTCAGTCCCATATTAACCGGGGCCATTAAAGTATTTGTTGATGTGTCAATTACAGAGATATTGTTGCTGTCATGACCGACCACACTGTAACGATTCGTCACATAAACTCTTGATCCTGTCGGGTTGACTGCAACTCCCCAAGGATAACTTCCTCCTACATCCACTGCGGCATCAACCGTATTTGTCGCTGTGTCAATTATAGAGACATTGGTGCTGAATCCGGGGGTTGCAACATATACCTTCGTTCCTGCAGGGTTGACTGCAACACCTACAGGCCAGCCTCCTACAGGCACCACGGCTGTAACATTGTTAGTTGCTGTGTCAATTACATAGACAGTACCAGTGTCGATTCCCAGACTCGTCACATATGCAAATGGAGCTGCACCTGCTACGCCCACCAGCATTAAAATCGCAAGTGCCGTTATTCCAAAAGCTCTTATGAGGGTATCTTCTTTACGTGCTTTATTATACATGGGCACAGATGAGAGTGGAATCGAAAAAGTGTCAATCTGTATCGTTGATATAGTTTTACTTTTCATCTTTTATCCCAAAAGGTGTTTGTCTTTTATGCTAATGCTATTATCAAAAACTTTGAGCATAGAATATTTTCTAAAACCTTCATTAATTTAAGTCAATTTTAGGATAAAGCAAACAAATCACAAGATGAAATAATTTCAGGATAAAATATTTTCACTCTCTAATTAGTATTTCGTACTTGATCCTAAATGTCTATTAAAAATAAGGAAAATTCGATAAACCTCGCTTTTTAACTTGTCATATATAAAGTGTATATATGCAACCGTTGAAACCAGACGTTTATCGAAATCTTTGAGGAATTTTAACGTACATATATACGTTTAGTTTCTGAATTGTCTATTCGTTCAATCTTTGGCGTGCCACTTGACCCAACGGGCATTGGATCATTAATGTACAAATATGTATACCCATTTTGAATTAGGTATCCTTGGCAAACTCGATAATGCCCGGGAATCATACTATAAAAAGGTCTATAACTGTTAATTTCTGTAATAGCGCCAGAACTAGTACAACTAGAAGTTAATAATCCCGTTTTTCCCCACTTATTTTTAGCCCAGTATATCATTTCAGAAGGGTTGAGACCAGCAGGTTCGTCTTCAGGATCGAAGAAATAGTCATAGATGGACTTTTGGCTTGGGGTTGGTTTTCCATAGTACAAAGAAATCATTTGGATACTTGCTTCACCACAATAAATATCGCGTTCTTGTCCACGAAGGGGAACACCAAGTTTTTTACTTGCTGAAGCTGTTATTACTGCATCAGTACTTAGTTTATTCATATTTTCTTCAGTGACTACCAGATTAATATTAACTCTCTTATTAACTGCTGCTTGTTCTATAGAATTTGAGAGCTCATCACTTTTCTGCCATTCCTTTAAATTGTTGTCCTTTCCATTTTTCAAAATCTGGTCATACATTGACCAAACACCAAGCTCGGTTTCAGTTGCAGTTTTGTCTTGTACTTCTTCAAGGGAGTATGCATCTACAAATATCTTATATTCTTCTCCTGTAGTCTTGTCTTTTACTACGGTCATTGCCCCTATACTTGGATAGCTGTATACAACCATCTTAGTTGATTTGATTTCTCCAGTTAGGTAATTTTTTTTGGCTATTTCTTTTGACTTCTTCATGGCTTCAGCCGCTTTATAGGGCTTATGATCAAATGCAATGTAGTTGATTGAGTGTCCCAGCGTTTTTATATAATATACAAAGAATATATTTAACTCCTTAAACTATATGGCTCATTAAACTATATGTGGAAGCTAAGGCTTAATACTTACTCTCTACTTTCATACTTCTTATATAGAATAATGCCCTACTTTATTATATAGTTTAGACACCTAGCCTATTTATGACACCTAATTTATTTAAAAAACTAAACCGCTTGATGGCGCCAACAAGCCCAAATATATAAGTTTGAACTATATATTGGTTATAAACTATAAATTAAAATAGTATGCTTGTAAAGATTAAGGCAACTTGACTAGTTAAAAGAGTTTGGAAAATTCCGGCAAAAAGAAGATAAGAGCCGGATAAGGGTGTCATATTCAGGAAAAATCAGCTCTCTGCGATAGAGTAAGCTATTTAAGGCTATGAGGAGACATGCAGACCTTAGTTATATGCATAGACAGAGATAATGACCTGGGGGAAAAAGCAAAGCTGGGAACCCCAATTATAGGACGGGAAGCAAACGTTCAAGCTGCTGTCGCACTTGGAATCGCAGATCCGGAGGACTCGGATACCAATACCATTTTCGGTGGAATCCGGATTCTTGACGAGCTGAGGGCAAAGGGAATTGATGCGGAGATAATCTCTTTTGCAGGGGACAAAAATGTCGGAGTGGTCTCTGACCAGAAAATTGCCGAACAGCTCGAAAACTTCCTCAAAATGAATGAAGTTCAGAGAGCGATATTTGTCTCAGATGGAGCAGAAGATGAAACCCTTGTCCCTATCGTCCAGTCTCGCATGAAAATTGACTCTGTAAAAAGAATTGTAGTAATGCAGAGCGAAAACCTGGAAAGTACATACTATATCCTCAAACATGCCTTCAGCGACCCTAAAATATCTCAGACTTTCTTTGTGCCTTTAGGGCTTGCCTTTCTCATTTATGCCATATTCCTGCTTGCTCACTACCCGGAAGGGGCAGTTGTAGGGATTCTTGCAGCTGTTGGGCTTTACATGCTTTACCGGGGCTTTGGACTCGATGATATTGTTGCCCTTGAAAAAGAAAGGCTATGGGACGCTTTCCTGGGACAGAGAATGATTTTTATAAGCTATACAGCTGCTCTGCTCACAGGACTTGTTGCCACTTCATACGGAGCCCTGGAAGTATGGCAGCTTTACTCCAAAGAAGGAGTCTGGTACCATGGAGCCCTTACTCTTGTCTCCGTCTTCATCAATGTTTCTGTCTGGTGGTATGCAGGAGCCCTCCTGCTTGCATACTTTGGAAAGATTTTCGATTTAAGAAGGGAAGGCAAATCCATACATAAACATGTATCAATCTCTCTATTTGTAATCGCAACTGGTCTACTCTTCTGGGGCGCAAGCACATATATTTTAGCGGTATTTTCCCTTTCACAGGGAGTTACCAATGATCCATCAGCCGCTCTCCAGTACTTCGTGTATTCTACCACTGTTGCAGTTCTTATTGCCCTTGCAGGAATAAAATATTCCTTATCAAATCAGGCTTCTGAAAACGAAAAAAAAGGAAAAGAAAGAAAGCAGAAAAAAATTCTCTGAAGCAAATGGAGTTAAAAGACGTTTAAAATCCAGGCGGAATGAGAGCAATAAAGATGCAAGAGACAAAATATGAAAAAATAAAATCAAATTGAAATAGCATCTTTTCAAATTTTTCTTATTTTTAAAGAATCAATTTCAGAATATTTTAAAGACGTTCTTTCAGAATATTTTAAAGAATCAATTTCAAATACTTTTTTGAATAAAAAAATAGTGACCATCATAAAAAAAACCTTCAGAGAGATCTAAATCATGAAAAAAGCAGCTGAAAATGTTGAAATTGCAGTTCTTGGTGGTGTAGGTTTTAATTCATACAGAGACTTTGAGAGTATGGAAGTTCAGACCCCTTATGGAGAGGTTACCGCCTATCTTACCACCATAAAGGGAAAAAAAATTGCAGTCATTCCAAGACATGCCGGAAACAACCACATTCCCCCCCACAGAATTAATTATAGGGCAAATATCTGGGGTGTGCATTCCCTTGGGGCAAAGCATGTAATCTCCACAAATTCCGTTGGATCAATGAGAGGGCATCCTGTGGGCAGTTTTGTGGTACTTGACGATTTTATAGATTTTACTCGAAACAGACCTTCAACCTTCTACGATAACACTACAGTACATGTTGACGTCTCTGAGCCTTACTGTCCGGACATCAGAATGGCCCTTAGAGGGGCCCTCGAAAAAAATGGGTTTTCGTACACTGAAGGAATCTATGCCTGTACTGAAGGTCCACGTTTTGAAACCAGGGCAGAAATACGCATGATGAGCCAGTTTGCAGATGTAGTTGGTATGACTGGTGTCCCGGAAGTAATCCTTGCAAAAGAGCTCAGCCTCTGCTATGCATCTCTTGCCATCGTTACAAACCAGGCATGTGGAATGACAACTCAAAAACTAACGGCAGATGAAGTAACTGTGGTAGTGGAAAAAGCCCAGGAAGCAATCTTCGAAATAATCGCGGATACGATTGAAAATATTCAAGGAATCCGAAACTGCAGGTGCAGGTTTGCAAAGGAGGGAGCCTGCCTTTAAGAAATGGATTTTAGAAAAGTTTGGGGGAGAGGTAATAGTGAATAAGAGATAATAGTGAAATAAGAGATAATAAAGGAAACTCTGTTACTCTAATAAGTATTACATCCGATACGCCTCGGAAACACCTGCTACGATTGCTTTTTGCAATCACTTTTGTAATTATAATCAATATTTATTAGGCCTTATCAAAGATTATTTATATAATTAATAAGTAATAATATTTTTATATAATGGCATTTATAGGTAAAGCCACTTATAATTTAAGCTCCGAAAGGAAGCTTACTTATACCATTCACATATCAGGATAAACAATGACGCTCTGGGTCCTAAGCTACGCTGAAAAATCGAAGATAATAGTAATGGCTATAAAGGACCGGATGAAACAGCCGCTTTATGTAGCCGAACTCCATGTAAAGGATAGTTACAAAGGGCCACGTCCTCATAAAATCAGACTTCTAACCAGCAAGAAAAAAGATGAATTCATTCCTCCCCAGCAATTTATAGAACTTTTACGCAGTGCAAACAGGATCATGCTTGCAGAAGGAGGGGAGCCTGCAAATGAGACTGCTTTTCTCGAAATGCTCAAAGGGTTTCAACTCGATGCGGACAAAGTTAAAGTATGCAAACACTGCTGGATCAATAAACGCTTTAATTTTGTAAATAGCAAGTCCATCAAGTACCATGACGAACTCATCTGCGCAGACTGTGCAAAAGAAGAACTTCTGCGTGCAGTTCGCTCAGCGGGTGTGCAGTACGGAGAAAAATCCGTGGATTTCCTGGAGAAGGTACTCTTCAAAACAAGGGACCTGGACAGGACTATCCGGATGCTCAGTCCTGAGAGGCTGGACCCTGAATTTACACGTTACGATACTATAAGGACAAATCCTTCAGAAACTACATTCAAAGTAAAGAATCTCCCCCTTGAAAAAAAATTCAAGGATCTGCTGCTCCAGAAATCTGAGACCCTGCTCCCCGTTCAGGCCCTGTCCGTAGAAGCCGGGCTTTTAGAAGGGAAAAATCAGTTTGTAGTCTCTGCAACAGCAACCGGAAAGACTCTGATAGGGGAAATGGCGGGAGTCCAGAATCTTCTGGAAAAAAAAGGGAAGATGCTTTATCTGGTTCCTCTTGTTGCTCTTGCAAACCAGAAGTACGATCAGTTCCAGGAACGCTATTCAAAGCTTGGGCTCACCACCTCCATAAAAATTGGTGCAATCCTCATAAAAACATCTCAGCGCGTGAAAATGCATACCAGTCCGGGTGCAGATATTATTGTAGGGACTTACGAAGGCATAGACCATATGCTCCGCTCAGGAAATGCCGATTTTCTGGGGAAAATAGGGACTGTAGTGATAGACGAAGTCCATACGCTTGAAGACCAGGAAAGGGGACACAGGCTGGATGGGCTAATAGGAAGATTGCGCTACGCGTCCCCAGAAGCTCAATTTATTTACCTTTCAGCAACTGTTGCAAAACCTGAAGCCTATGCAAAGAAACTTGGAGCCCAGCTTGTTCTGTATGAACACAGGCCTGTGCCTATTGACAGGCATCTCCTCTTCTGCCAGGATAACGAAAAGGCAACGCTGATTTCCCAGCTCGCAAAAGAAGAGTATGCAATGTTTTCTTCCAAAAAGCACAGGGGACAGACCATTGTCTTTACAAACTCACGCAGAAACTGTCATAAGCTTGCAGGAGCTATTTCAATCCAGGCATCTCCTTATCATGCAGGACTTTCTCAGTATGAAAGGAAAAAGGTTGAAACTCTCTTTGCAAAAGGGCAGCTTCCTGTAGTAGTCACCACTGCTGCTCTTGCCGCAGGAGTTGATTTTCCGGCTTCCCAGGTGATATTTGACTCGCTGGCAATGGGGATAGACTGGATCTCGGTTCAGGACTTTCTGCAGATGAGCGGCAGGGCAGGCAGGCCGGATTACCACGACAGAGGAGTTGTGGTGCTTATGCCTGTGCCGGGAAAGTCTTATACAAGCTCCCAGTCCGATACCGAAGAGGAGGTTGCAATCAAACTGCTGCAGGGAGAAATGCTTTCTGCTGGGGTCGAATATGGGGAGGCCGAACAGCTTGAAGAAGTTCTTGCATCCGTTGCTGTCACTTCCTCTATTCAGGATCTCAGAAAGATCCACAGCCTGATGTTTGGAAGCTTTGACATGGACAAACTACTCTTGCGCCTGCAGAGCTATCGTTTTGTAGAAAGAAAGGGAAATAAGATAACGCTTACACGTTTTGGTAAAATAATTTCAGCGCATTTCCTCCCGGTATCCAAAGCTTTTCTGATTCGTGACGCAGTGATCGAAGAAAATGACCCCCTGAAAATAGTAACTAACCTGGAGTTTTTCGATGCTGCATATTTCAAGTATGCAAACCAGATAGGAAGTTCACTGCATGTGAACATGCCCTCAAGGGTTTTTCAGGGAGCTTCCCTTGACATAATCTTTGATGGGGAATCCCTTAACCAGCTTGACGCGAAAATCCGGGAGCTCATGTTGAACTTTGCTTCGGACTTTTTAACCTGTTTATGCAAGGACTCGCCTTATTGCGGCTGTGCAGAACAGAAATTTTCGGAAAAAATAATCAGGCTGCGTACTGAAGAACTGGACCCGTCACAGATCGTTAAAAAACTTGAAGATAAGTACGGGATTTCTGCATACAATGGAGATGTTTTCGGCTACCTTGACAACGCAGTGCGAAACCTTGACGCTGTGGAATTGATAGCAAAGGTACACTCAAAAAAGGGAGTCGCAGAAGAAGCAAAGAAGCTTAAAAAGAAAGTTCAGGGCTGATTTATATATCCATCCCACTTTTTGCATTCGTTTCTTAACTTCTGTTTTTATTCCCTGATTACATCGGAAATTTACAGGAATCAAAGTTGCGCTTGCGCATCCCCCAGAACGTTCTGAGGTCTATTCGCACTGCCGCAAACGATATATTCATGTGGCTTCAGAAAATAATCTTACAGAGCTTATGCAAATCGAGCATGGTTACGACCGCAAGCACTCGTTAAAATCACAGCCTGAAATCAGCATGAATTGCAACACGAAAGGAGGATGTGGCTTGAAAATTGCAGTTGTGGAAAACAATAACCAAAAAACCAGTTCAATATTTGAACCGGGATTTATTGCAACATATGAGGAAGACGGAGGGGAATGGAAAGTCCTGAACCGTTTTGAAAATAAAGTTTGCAGCGCAAAGGGCATGGCTGCGGTACGTGTGGCTGTGGCAGACACTGTAAAACAGCTTGGTGATGCAAAAATAGTGGTTGCAAGTGAAATTCCGGGGATAGCTTTCGGCGCTTTTCAATCAGCAGGATTTGACATATTCCTTGTGGAAAATAGTGCGCTGGATGTACTTGATTCAGTAAAAACAGAGATGCTTGAGGTAATTGAGAATCTGCAGAAGGAACCCCGCAAATTCGACATCATACAATTTTTAGAACCTGGCATGAATAAAGGCGATTTTTGTCTTAACATGGAAAAAATTCTGATTAAGAATCCGGAGTTGAGTTCAAAGAAAATTCTGATCCCCTACCTCAAGAAGGGAGAATTCAACAGGCTGGATGTTATTTGCAGTCATATTCCAAAGTGGTTTAACATCGATTTAGGCATCTTGGGGTTTGAATATGAAACTGTGAATGAATTGCCGAATAGAATGACCGTTAGAATAGTGCGTGTGCAAACTCTGTGAAAGCGGAACTTATCTGAAAGCAGTAAGTACATTACGAATTTGCCCGTGAACCAATTATCGTCGAGAAAATATTCTTGCTTTATCTGTTCCTCTGGTCTTCCTTCTTATTTAAAAGAGAGATTCTCAAATTTACATATTCAGTGGGCCACATGCTCAGTGGGCCGCATGCAAAGAATTCAGGTTCCCATTAATCCTGAATAATTTTTATGGTCATTTCGGCATTGGTCCATCATTGAATATTGAAACAAAGGGGGTACTGAAAAACGGAACCAAATACATTTTGTAGCCAAATTAATTTTGAAAAATAAGGTTTGGTATTAAAAAAGATTATTGCAGATAACATTCTATAGTGAAGAGTAAAATATCCCTTTTCATATTGAGAATGAACCGTTTACATCAAATAGCTTTCCGGGATCTAAAGGGACAGGACAGCATCTGAAATAAGAACTTGATCTCATAGTCACTCCTTATAATAAAGTATAGAGGTAATTTTATGACCGAGGATGTCGAATCCAGGGAAAATATAGAAAGCTCAGCTTCTAAAAAAAATAAAAAAAGTATTACTATTGAATTCGTGAAACCTGAAAACTTCCGGCAGATATACGCTATCGGCGCCGCAGGTGGGCACAGCCCCTATGATTTCAGGATCGGTTTTTACAATGATACTCCAAAGATGTTTGGGGATGCCTCCGAGGCAAGAGTTATCGAAAGAAGTGTCGAAACAGAAGTAATACTCTCTCCGGTAGCTGCTCTTGAACTTAACCGCTGGCTTACCCAGCACATAAATGAATACGAATCAGTCTTTGGTCCCATCGCGAGAGCGATCCCGAGGCCAAAAAAAGAACTTGCAAAGCAGCTTGATGAAAGTACGAATATTCAGGGCTACATCTAACCCGAATAAAACTCGGTAACTTTTCTAAAGCCATAGCTACTTAAGCTGTGGTTTTCAGACGGGGTTATTTTGACTGGAAAGTATTTGAGATCTCTGGAGATCGATGGTTATATATCTCTGTAAAGGGTATGTAATTTTCAGTTTTCTTAAAAGCCGGTGGAGTGACGATTAGAATAATTTCTCAGTTGCTGGCGCGAAGCGACCAATGAAGGCAGCAGGCTGACCGTAAGTATGGGCGGCTTTTGAGGTTTACCCTGCCCGGGCTTTGGGAAGTAAGAAATAGGGACCCGGGGTACGGGGAACCGAAAATCCAGAATAAATAAGCGAGGGTTTAATTTTGTTCCCAAATAAAAAAGTTCAGAAAATTGTTGGATCGAGGATCCAGGTAGAAATGAAAGGCGATCTTAATCTGCTTGAAGGCACTCTTAAGAGTGTGGATGACTACATGAACCTTCATCTCGTGGACACCATGGAGATTGTAAAGGGAGAGAAAGTCCGTTCCCTTGGTTCTGTGGTGCTTCGGGGCAATAACATCATACTGATCACTCCTGTCGAAGAATAAAACTTCATAAGGAACTTCATTAGTGTGGAAGCATGGATCTTGAAGAAGAAGCCTACAATATAATTAGTAGACACAAAGACGGCGTTTTCCAGAATGTCATCTGGAAAGATCTGGACATAGATAGCAGGAAATGCTCCAGAATCATAAAGAAGCTTCTGGATAAGGATCTTATTATCCGCGAGGTTGGTGTCTCAAACGGGGCAAGAACATACCTCCTGAAAGCAAAAGAAGAGGTCAAGGAGAAATATGACCTCTTGCTTGCAGGTGAAATGTTTTCTGCCTGTACTGGCTGCACCGGCGACTGTGAGCCCGAATACTGCGGAAGACTCAGCGGGTGGATTGAAAACCTTCCGGAAGAAGAAGCCGTAAAATCGGAAGAAACCGACGAACTCGAAGACAATACTGGAGATGGAGACGAAGCTGAAGAAGAGATCTGAGCAAAATATCTCTAATATAATACAAAAGTTATCTCCTCTAAAGACCTCTAATCAACAACTATATATAGAAGAACCCCTTATTGAGGAATCCCTTCAATAAGGGGAAAAGCCTAAATATATCCAAAAAGCTCCGGTAGTGTAGTCCGGCCAATCATTCCGGCCTTTCGAGCCGAAGACTCGGGTTCAAATCCCGGCCGGAGCACCAAAATAAATTTTTTTCATGATGAATTGGCTAAATTTGTCCCTTCTCCTTTCTTTGAAAGCTTTTCTCCATAGCAAGCACTATAGGCTTCCTCGCTACAATTTAACGCCCAGGAAAGAGTTATTCAAAGCCTCAGCAAGTTCTGTTCGTCCAAATCTCCTAATTTTGATCAAGTTTTTGGAATAGATTTTTTGATCTCTTGAGAAAAGATTTTTCCTGCGAGTTGCGTCATAAAGAAAGAAGTACCAACACTCTAAAATCATATATATAAAGTTTTATCAGATAAACAGATTCCCTCAAAAGAACTCTCAGAGGGACATGTATATATAGTACAAGAGTCTATTGAAGGTCTCGCTGTAAGATGCAATGTGCTCCGGTAGTGTAGTCCGGCCAATCATTCCGGCCTTTCGAGCCGAAGACTCGGGTTCAAATCCCGGCCGGAGCACCAAAATAAATTTTCTTTTACAAAGCTTTTATTTCGAATTTCTTTTCTATTGCTCTAAAGAATAACAAAAAATCTGTTTTGAAGCTTTTATCTCTTGATTTTGAATTTCCTAATTTTATTTTGTTGAATTTCTTAACTTTATTTTGTTGAATTTCTTAACTTTATTTTGTTGAATTTCTTAACTTTATTTTGTTGAATTTCTTAACTTTATTTTGTTGAATTTCTTAACTTTATTTTGTTGAATTTCTTAAATAATCAGCTTTTTTTAAGGATATGATGGTGAAACGCCTTTATCTCCTGAATTATTTCCAGATTCTGCTCATCATCAAACATTCCAGCGGTGCCAAGGGATTCAAGCACTGCCTTCGCCGCAAGGCAGGCAGCTTTCAGCCCCTGATCCTGGGCAAGAACCCTGATGGTTTCCAAAGACCACACGGTCTGAACCAGTGAGTTTTTCAGTCCATAATGAGAAACTGCTGTTCCAAGATCTCCAAGTGCCTGGATTACAGCCTTTGCATGATGTTCATCCTTTTTTCTTACAGCGGTATTCCCCAGATCTTCAAGAAGGATTGCGGCCTCAGTAGTACTGGTCTCAATTGCCTGTTCAGCTGAGGAAGTCCCTACCTCCCCTAGCAGGCCTATGGCAGCAGATCCGGTCTCAGAAATATTTTTGTCCAAGGCTTTAAGGGCTAGCTGCATAAGGTAAACCTCGGAAAGGCTTACCAAGGTTTCCATTTTCCGTCTTGAAGTAAATTTTCCGCAATTTCCAAGAGATTCAGCTGCACCTTTTGCTGCCTTATCCATACCTTTTCCTGCAAATTCCAGAGAAAGGCTTCCTAAAACAGACAAAGCCTTCACAGCAAGAGACTCCCTGACCTGATTAGCAGCTTCAACCACCACTCCCCCCAGAGCTCGGCTTGAAGCCATACATGCAGTTTCCATACCCTTCTCAGCGGCGACCCTGCCTATGTCTCCCAGAGCTATCACCAGTGCTTTTGCATCAAGCTCGTTTTCTGCAGTAGCGTTCAGGTAACTCAGCTTAACTGCAAAATTCCTGAGCTCGTCAATGGCCTCAATTGTCCCTTTCGTATCTCCATCATAAGCTTTTTTGAACCCCTCTTCAATTGCCCTTACTTCAGCAAGTTCACTCTCATCTGAAAACATAGAAGACCCCTGAATAATCCTTGTTAATCCTATGTCTTTTCCCCATGATCAGCATTCCTATCAATTCTGCTCCCGGACTGCTTTTTAGCCCTGCCGTTACCAACAGCAGAATAGCCAAAAACATAACACATGAATTTCTAAAGCAAAAGGCATATATATCAATGTACATTATTATACTCTACTGTACTACAATGTTGAATTTGCTTATTGCCTTCATGATCACAGGAGAATTTTCCAAAAATGCTTACAGGAAGTGGGTTTAAATGAAATCTCAGGATATTGCTATCGTTGGAATCTTACTTGCAGTCGGCGCAATAGTGCGCTACTTATCCCTGGTAATCCCGGGGCCTATTGTATCGAATCTCGTAATAGCCTTTTACTGTCTTGCCATTATCCTTGTAATACCCACATTCACTGAAGTAATAGGGATCGGGATTGTAGCAGGCATAGTCTGTGCCCTTTTAAGTCATTCCATATTCCCGCCTGCGAACCTTATAAGTGAACCTGTGGGCGCAGTTGCCTGCCTGCTCACCTACAAAACCCTGAGGAATAGGCTATCCATTTCTCCTGCTCTTTCAACCCTTATAGGGACTCTGACCAGCGGAACAACCTTCGTAATCGTTGCAATGGCTCTGGTTGCTCCTACAATTCTGTCCAAGTTCGCGACAATGGGAGCCTTTGCATCTGCTGTTATCCCTATTGTCGTGCTAACTGCCATCGCTAATGCCGTGATCGTCCAGATACTGTATCTTCCGGCCTCAAGAGTGCTTGCAAGAGGAAAAGCATGATTGAACTCAAGGACTTTTCATACACATACGGAATAGCTGAAAATGCCGCTCTGAAAAATGTCAACCTGGAGATCCGAAAAGGAGAACTGCTCCTGGTCACAGGACATAGTGCTGCTGGAAAAACTACGCTTGCCCTTGCAATGGCAGGTATCCTGCACCACGAAATAGGGGGCAAAATTACAGGAGAAATTATCTTCAAAAACAGGAATATCAGGGATTTTGATGGCATGAAAGAACTGAGCCGGCATACAGGAATGGTTTTTGATGATGCGGAATCCCAGCTGATCTTTACAAGTGTAGAAGAAGAAATCCTTTCAGGACTCGAAAACCGCGGCCACTCTGAAAAGGAGATTGTGCGCAGGTTGGAAGAAGTAATGGAGTTCTGCGAAATCAGCCACCTGAAAAATAGGGCTCCTCATACACTTTCAGGCGGACAGAAACAGAAAGTAGCCCTTGCAGCAACCCTTGCCCTTGATACTGAAGTCCTGATTCTGGACGAAGCAACAGCCGAACTGGACTCAAAAGCCGCAAGAAGAATTTTTTCTATTCTGAAGCGGCTGAAAGAAGCTGGAAAGACTATAATAATCGTCGACCACAATATAGAGGATTTCCTGGAAATAGGGGACAGAGTCATGCTTCTTGAAAAGGGGAAAGTAAAAACTATAAAAAACCCTGCAGACTTTGCACTATCTTCTTTTTCTCTTGAGCCGGTCAGTTCTGAATTTACTGAACAGGTCTTATGTGTGACTCATAACGAAGAACTTCAGGCCCACAGGCAGAAAAGCCAGCCCGTCATCTCAGTAAAGAAACTCACACAGCGTTACGGAGAAGTCCTGGCACTTGACGGCATAGATCTGGAGATTTACGCAGGGGAACTTGTTGCGATCCTTGGGGAAAACGGTTCAGGCAAAACAACGCTCGTAAAACATTTCAACGGCCTCCTGCGCCCTTACTCTGGAAATGTGACTGTAAAAGGGCTGGAAACATTAAAAGTTCCTATAAATGAGCTTGTTAAACACACAGGCCTCGTCTTCCAGAACCCGGACAACATGCTCTTTGAAGATACTGTGGAAGCTGAAATTGCTTTTGGACTTAACAATATTGGCATAGACGGACCCGAGGCAGCCGGAGCAATAACTCGTTCCCTTGAACTTGTAGGCCTGAGTGAAAAGCAGAAAGTTTTTCCCCGCCACCTGAGCCGTGGAGAAAGACAGAGGCTTGCTGTTGCCTGTGTAATTGCGATGAGTCCTGAACTGATTATACTCGATGAGCCTACAACAGGCCTTGATGCAGATGAGTCGGAAAGGATGATGCAGCTCATGCGAAAGCTTCAGCAGGAAGGGCACACAATAGTCATGGTAACCCACAACCTGCAGCTCGCAAAAGACCATGCAGAAAGGGTTATCCGCATGGAGGCAGGAAAAATCGTAGAAGATACGGCTAATAGAGAATGTGCAGGTAAAGAATATCTCAGCAGAGGACGTGTAGGAGGATTTTGCGCATGAAAGAGATTATGCAGTACATTAACAGGGACAGCTTTTTACACAAAATGAATCCACTTTCCAAGATTGCTGCTGTTGCTGGAATCATAGTTCTGAGTGTTTTTACAACAAACTCTACAGTCCTTGCCCTGATGGTGCTGGGAATTCTCCTGGCATCTTTAAAAGCCGGGCTCCAGCAAGAACTCCTGAGACAGCTCAAACTCCTTGTATTTTTGAGCGTGAGCCTTATCCTGCTAACTATATTCACTCTGAAAAGTGGGGAAATTGTCGGATACCTTATTCCGCCAGGAACCTTTACAGCCAGCGGAATCTTCCCCATCACAACAGGAGCCCTGGACTTTGGAGTTGTACTTTCTCTCCGTTTCTTTGCAATGCTCTTTGCTTTCCAGCTCCTCGTGATCACCACAAAGCCCAGTGACCTTATGAAAGCCCTCCTGAAAATCCATATCCCTGTAGACTATGTACTCATGTTCGTTATTGCTCTTCGCTTTATCCCGAGCCTGCAGATTGAAGGCCAGCGCATTCATGAAGCCCAGCTTGCAAGAGGCTATAACCCTGGAAAAGGCCTCCGTGGAAAAATCATGAGCGTAAAGCCGCTCCTTGTCCCCCTTGTAGCAAATTCTCTTGGAAGGACTCAGGTGCTTGGCCTTACAATGGACATGAGAGGCTACAGGAGCAGGCGCAGTGTGGAGAGCAGCAGGCTTTCCTGGAATAAGACGGATTTTGCGGCTGTGAGCTGTGTGGCTCTTCTGGGGGCAGGAATTGTTCTGGGCAGCATTATATAACACTGCTACCACGATTTGCCCCCTGCATATCTCTTCTTCTAATTCTCTTCTCTATCAATCCCTTCTTCTAATTCTCTTCTTTAAACCCCTTCTTCTAATTCTCTTCTTTAAACCCCTTCTTCTAATTCTCTTCTCTATCAATCCCTTCTTCTAATTCTCTTCTTTAAACCCCTCTTTCAACTCTTCCTATCACTTTCCAGCTCGTATATTTCAGCTAGTATAAAGTAATCTTTTTCTTTCTATCCCTTCCTGCCTTTTTCTGCATTTTCCTGCTATTTCTTTCCTTTTTCTACTTTTTTTTGCTTTTTCTTGCCTTTTCTTGAACAGTATCCCTTCACTTTATCCTTTAATCCTTTTACTTTACCCTCAAATTCTACAAAATAATAATATTGTTCCCGAGGATTTATTGTCAAACAGATCAAAAATTTTTAATACATATATCTTCATAATTATATCTAAAATAATTTAATTAGTGATAATATACTTTATATTGAATCTTACTTATTATTAAAATTTATTAATTTACATTCCAAATAAATTATTTGTTAAAGCCGGCTTGAATTTCAAAACTGCTTTTCAAAAATGGGGAATAACATGAGAACAGCTAACTCAATTCTTTCAAGCTTGACAGTTTTTCTTCTGATCACTGCAAGCGTGTCTGTTGTCTCGGCTAACACCCTGTGTGTCAGTCAGGAAATCGGTGCGGATAATTACACGAATTACACGAGCATCCAGGAAGCTCTGGAACACGCCCGCAACGGGGATAAGATCCTGGTTTATCCCGGAAATTATACCGAAAATGTGGTTGTGAATCTGACAGATCTATGCATACTATCTGCCAGCGGAAAAGCTGAAGATACTATTGTCCATGCTGAAGATGCAAATGAGAGCGTATTTTACGTTTCAGCAGATGGCGTTAAAATAGGGGGGCTTACAATACAGGGGTCAGATAGAGCAGGCATAGAACTGTACTCTTCTGACAGGCACGTAATCCTGAACAACATGATTAAGGGAAATTACGCTGGAATCGCTATGAATTCTTCAAGTGAAAGCACAATATATCGCAACACCCTTGAAGAAAATTTCGGCGGGATTGGCATGATGGACTCGGATGACAGCATGGTAGCAGAGAACGTGCTTAAAACCAATGGAATAGCAACCATTCTTAGCTCAGGCGAAAACAACGAGTTTTCTAAAAATACCTTAAGTAACAACTCATTAGGATTTATGCTGCTCTTCAGCAGACACAACATCTTTTCCAGAAATACAATTACAAATACCTCAGTCGGATTCATGTTGGAAGAGTCAGAAAATAATAATTTTACCGAAAACACTGTAAATTTCCCTCAGAATGCAGTAATAGTAGATTCAAGTTCAGATAACTGTTTCTCCAGAAATACATTTAAAGGGGCTTATGGAGTGTTCAATGAATCGGAATATGAAAACGTCTCAGAAATATTTGCAAAGGTTTCTGATAATCCTTTACTCAACGAATTGGAAAATGAAAATGTCTCAGAAATATTTGCAAAGGTTTCTGAAAATCCCTTACTCAACGAATTAGAAAATGAAAACATCTCAGAAACATTTACAGGAGATTCTGAAAACTCCTTACTTGACGCATTAGATAGTGAAAACATCATAAAAGGTCGAGAAGATTACTCCGGATTTGCAGTACTCGTTGGTGCAAGTGAAAGAAACCTTTTTTCGGAAAATACATTTAAAAATAATACTGCCGGCTGCTTATTAATTGATGCTGAAGATAACGAATTTACAGATAATAAATTTAAAAATAATACATTAGGTTGCTTATTAATTCAGGCCGAAAATAATGAATTTACAGATAATTGCCTGGAAGAAAGCAGCTTAGGAGTTGTTCTATTTTTAACTGGAAATAATAGCTTTTCCGGAAACACTTTTACAAATACAAAATTCGGGTTTATGCTTCAGAAGGCAGAAAATAACGAGCTTATAGAAAACACAGTAGATATTAGTGGAGTTGCACTCTGGATGTCTTCAGGCCGGAGTAATAAGATTTCAGAAAATACATTTACAAATACAGGATGCGGATTCATACTTCAGGAGGCAGAAAATAACGAGCTTATAGGAAACACAGTAGATATTGGTGGAACTGCACTCTTTAGAGGACCTAAACTCTTTGGAGGAAATGAACTCTTTATGGAACCTGAATTATTTGATGGAACTGCACTCTTGATAATGTTAGGCCGGGATAATAAGATTTCAGGAAATACGTTTACAAACGCAATGGCAGGAATGGTGCTGGCGGAAATTGAAAACAACGAGTTTTCTGAAAATACCATTTCCGATGGAAGTTATGCAATGTTTATTCTGGGTGCCGATAATAACACCATATCAGGAAATGAGTTTTCTAATAATAACTTAGCAGGCGTTTTAGCAATAGATACCAATAAAAGCATTTTCCTGAATAATAATATTTCCACTACTTTTTCCAACTCAGTCCCTAAAAACCCTTCAAATTGTTTTTCCAGCTGTTATTCCAATGAAAGCGCACTTATAGAGCAAAATAAGCTCTTTGAAGAAATTGGTCTTTTAAAGCAGAGTGAACTTCTTAAAGAGGGTGGTTTTTCTGCGAATAATTCTTTCCTGGCACAGAGAGCGCTGTTGGGAAGTGATCAGATGCTTGTAGACGGGGAACCTTTTGAGGGAGATCCAATCTTCGGAATAATAATTGCGGATGCAAATAACAGTGTTATGGAAGGAAACAGGGTCTCTGACTATTATTTCGGAGTATTGCTTCTAGGAGTGGAAAATAGTACTCTCTCCGGAAACTGGCTGGTAAATAATGGCTTCGGTCTTACTCTTGAGAACTCAAGTGAAAGCCTTGTCTATAACAATTACTTCAACAATACGAACAATGCAAATACAGCTTTTGAGATCGAAAATCTGGTCGAAACTTTAATGCAGGAACCTGAGAATGATCCGACCTGCATATGGAATATAAGCAAAACAGAATGTGAAAACATTGTTGGAGGTCCTTACCTTGGTGGGAACTACTGGGCCCTTCCTGACGGGACCGGGTTTTCACAGACCCATCAGGACGCAGACGAAGACGGCATCTGCGATTTACAGTATAATATAACAGAAGACGGACTCAACATTGATTTCTTACCGCTTACAAAAGTCCCTGAAAAAGAGGATAACTGCGGAGGTAACGAGGAGGAGAGATACACCTCTGAAGGAAGTTCTGGAGGAAGCTCTCAAAAATATCTTCCGGATTCATCAGCTAACGAGGAACACTCGGACTCATCTCAAAAAAAGGTTACTGCAGGAACTGAAATAAGATTTACGTTCCGTGAACCAAAGAATGACATTTCCAAAGTTAGCTTTAAATCCAAAAAATATTCCGGAATAGTTGGAATAAGAATTGAAGAAGCCGATGTAAACGAAACGGAAAGTCTCACCGAAAATGATAGCAAAGCCTACAGATATGTTGAGATTCTGGTCGGAAACGAAGCTTTCGAAGGCTCGGACAATATCGCAAACGGGAATATCGAGTTCAGAGTCCCGAAAAACTGGATGGTAGAAAACGGAATAAATCCAGAAACAATAACCCTGAATCGCCTGGAAGATAAGGACTGGAAGCAGCTTGCAACTGAAATTAGCGAAAAAGACAAAGATTACTATTACTTCCAAGCCAAAACTCCGGGATTCTCCTGTTTTGCAATAACAGGAAAGCAGAATGCAGCTAGCAGCTTCTCAGAACAGAAAGCTGAAAACTCAGAAGAAATTCCAATAAATGAAGCAGCACAAGAACAGACGGATGCTGAAGAGAAGGAAAAAGCCCCGGGCTTTGGACTACTCCTCTCGGGTACAGGCGGATTACTTGCACGATCCTGCCTTAAAAGAAGATAAAAAAGGATTTTAAAGAAAAAGAATCCTAAGAACCAAAAGGGGATTTTTGAATCCCCTTACTTTTTTAAAGTAATTACGTTCCTTTTTGAATGCTACTTGTGGCTCTATGGCAGTGTGTATAAAGTTCCTTAGACTCCGATTAATTCCTATCTTTTCTCTTGCACCACAGATTCTCACTATAGATTCTCACTATAGATTCTCACTATAGATTCTCACTATAGATTCTCACTATAGATTCTCACTATAGATTCTCACTATAGATTCTCACTATAGATTCTCACTATAGATTCTCACTATAGATTCTCACTATAGATTCTCACTATAGATTCTCACTATAGATTCTCACATAATGAACTTGTGGTTTAAGTTTCTATAATTAACCATACAATTCATAAATTTTGGTCTGCGTTGCAAAAGACTTATTTATTTCATAAACTTCTTTTTTATAATAATTGGATCAAAGATTATTCAAGATTGATCTGTATATATCAATATATCAATATCAGCCTGTATTAATAGTCCATATTGATTTTACCAGGGGATCAGCATTACTGAAAGAAGTTTCCAGAACAAATTTGCCGGAAAAGGACGCCCGGAAAAAGATCTGCTCGATTTTTTTGAGTCCAAAGACGAATTGAAAAACCTTATAGACAGCATTCCACCTATCATTTTCATAAGGAGAGCTGAGGCTGGCTTTCCTATAGAGTTTGCTTCGGCAAATGTAGAAAGTCTTGAATATGAGGCTTCCTATTTTAAGGATGGAAAAGTCCTGTATGCTGATATCATTCATCCCGAGGACCTTGAAGCTTTTAATTTTGGGGTTATAAGTAATTCCGAGAGGGGGATCAGGGATTACACTCTGGAATACAGGATTATTGCAAAAAATGGAGACCTGCGCTGGGTTGAGGACAGAACTCTTATCCAATACGGAAAAAACGGAAGGATAAGCCGTTATATAGGGATTGTTTCAGATGTTACCGGGCGCAAGAACCTGGCAGAAAAGCTGGGTCAGGAGAAAGAAAAGTTTACTTCCCTTCTGAACTCAAGCAGGGATGCCATAATTATTCTTGAGAAAAATGGAAAATTTTTGGAAGTTAATGATGAGGCTTGCAGGGAGCTTGGGTACAGCAAAGAAGAGTTCCTTAAACTCAATCCAGGAAAAGTAGATGCAAGCTATGAGAGCCAGTTTCCAAGACTGGTGAAAAAGATCAATCTGGCTGGAAAAGCTACCTTTGAAAGTAAACATCTCAAAAAAGACGGCACTTCTATCCCTGTAGAAGTAGATGCCAGGTTCATGGATTATGAGGGAAGAGAAACTGTGCTGACAGTTTCAAGAGATGTCAGCGAGCAAAAGAAGCTCCTAAAAGACCTATATAATTCGTTAAAAGTTAGTAAAGTTTTAGAGTTTGTGGTGGACAGAAGCCCTGTAATCGTTTATCTAAGTAGTCCAAAGGAACCGCACCATGTGGAGTTCATTACAGAAAATGTAATTCATTTTGGATATCAGCCAGGAGCTTTTACCTCAGGAAAACTTTCTTATGAGGATATTATCCATCCCCTTGACCTTGAGAAAGTAAGGGATAATTACTTCAAAAATTATAAGGAAGGAAATACGGATTTTGCACAGGAATACCGCATCCTTACAGCTTCAGGGGAAATTAAGTGGGTAGGTGAGAGGACATTTCTCCATCTGAATGAAAAGGAAGAAATCGAATACCTGCACGGAACAGTCATGGATATCACGGAAAGCAGGCAAAGCAAAGACTTTATGCGCCTCCGGCGGGATTTTGGGAGTTCCCTTGCTTCAATTGACGAAATTCAGGAAATCCTGAGGCAGTTGCTGGACATGGCTCTTGAGGTAGAACCCCTTGACTCCGGATGCATTTATCTTATGGATGAGGACAGTGAGAAACTGAAACTGAAAACCTGTAAGGGTTTTTCCCCGGCTTTTGTAAAATCAGCATCAGAGTTCGGAAAAACTTCTGGATTTATGAACCTGCTAAGGATAGGTAAACCTGTATACAGGCAGTATTTTGAGATTAAAAATATGATTTCTCTTGAGTCCCCAAAGGAAGAAAAGCTTAGAGCAACTGCTCTTATTCCCATATCCTCCGGAGGTCGCTTTGCTGCAGCCCTGCATCTAAGTTCTCATAAGGCAGATACAATTACTGAAATTGCCAGAAAACAGCTTGAAACAATTTCCCTGGAGTTAGGAAACGAAATCAGCAGAATAAAAGAAAAAGCAGAGCTTCAGCAAACAAGCAGTGATTTTCAGGCACTTTTCAAAAGCATAAAGGATTTTATCCTTATAGTGAACCATGAAGGCTGCATTGTCCACTCAAATCCTGCTTTTCGAAAGCGCCTCTCTTATACGGAAAAAGAACTTCGTGGAAAGAACATACTCTCCTTCCATCCCCAGAATAGGGTGCTTGAAGCTGCAAAAAACTTTTCTGAAATTCTGGATGGAAAAACCTCTCTTTACAACGTTCCCTTTATTACCAGGGAAGGAACTGAGATTTTCGCCGAAACCAGATTCAGCAGAGGTTCATGGAGGGGACAGGAAGTCCTGGTCGCCCTGGCGCGTCCCAGAAATTCAGAGTAAAAAGGAAAATTGTGAACAAATAACTAAAATAGACAGGACTTTTATAAATAGATTTATATATAGGAATTTTGAATGGCTCCTCTTTCGAAGAAAGCAAAAGAAAGAACCGGCAAATAATTTCATGCAGCTGGACTCAAATACAGTTTAAATAAGTTTTATTTTGAAATAACTGATATATAAAGATATACTTTGAAAAATTTAATAAATCTTTATATTAAAAGTCTTTGGATATTGAAATTGAAGCTTTATTATAAGAGAGTTTATCTGATTTATACAGTTACATAAAAGTAAATTTTGTTGCTATGCAATTTTTCATATATATAAGTCTACCGAAATTATCCTGTTTGCAGAGAGTTAAAAACTCGAGAAATATATTATTGGCTGTGAGCTGTAGCGTCCAGGCAAGCTCAGACCAGTACTTTGGTTTCAAAAAAACTGTGAACCCAAAAAGGGCACAAATCAGCACTCATGCGAACAGACACAAATAAACCTAAAAAGTACCGCAACATCTGGAATAGTAAACTGCAAATCAGGGCCGGGAATCGTAAATACCCACAACACACCAACCACCATATTTACCATATCTACCACAACTACCACAACTACCACAAAAACGTAAATCCGGCCCTGGTAAAGCTAATGATACTTTTAACCTGCCTTCAGTGAATGATTTCACATTTGACTGATTTCACGCTTAAATGATTTCTTATCTAATACCTTGCTTTTATTTTGGGATTGTTGACTATGGTTAGTTAACGATCCCTCATTGATAATCGGTTAAGGAATTTTCTTGCCTGAGTGCTATCGATTTTGCATTAGAAGCCGGCTTTAAATTTTTGCCTATTTAGATGAAATCGATACCCTGTTCCAGCTCATAATTTATTTAAATATTCGACAAATGTTGAGGAAATTGACGCAATTTATCACGATTCCTCACATAACAGAAGACACATGGAGAAATTTCACATAAAATCTGATACACTATCTGAAAAGCTAAAATCTGTAATAAAAGCAATTTCAAAAGGAAAGAGAAGAACTCTTTCCACTTGTTGATGGTTTTTAAAGGGATCTTAGGGCCTTTTCAGATTAGCTAAATATAGATTTTAAAGCATTGATTAACTTTCCAAAGAACCCTGAATCATCTGCTTTTTCTGTTCCGTTTTCTTCCGTTAAATTACCTTTTTCCTCCATACCTCTGGGGCCCTGCCCGGGCATTTTGCTGTCATTCATTGTTGCATTTGCATCCATTGGCTGCTGACTTCTGTTACTCAGCATTTCAGGACGTCTCTCCGATCCATTCTCAAAACCCTGGGAGAGGTTTTCATTTCCGTTCTGACCTGGCCCTTGACCCATATTCTGAGAACCTCCCATGGGGCCCATATCCTGAGGGAGAATACTCTTTAGTTCTTCAGGAGCTGCAGCAAATAGAGCATCAAGTTCCTTTTTTATCGTGAAAAGCTCATCTCCGGTTTTGGCATTTGAGATCTCTTCTTTTATCGATTTGAGATCAGTTATTAGTTTTTCAGCTGATTCGAGGGAGGATTCATTGTCAAGATTTCCCGTTGAATTCTCCAGAGTTTCGATTGTTCTATTAACAGATTCGGTCATTAGAGACTTCATTTGATCAAACGATTCCTCAGAATCAGGTAAAGGAGGTACGTTTTGATCCTCAGCAAATGCGCTGGAGGGAAGTATACTTAATAAGGTTATTAAAGTAAGAAAAATGGGAATTATTTTTTTAGTGAAAACTTCCATATATTTCACCTTCGAAATACAAAATTCAGATGTAGAGTTTGATCTGATCAGGCATTTATCTATTAATTTATCTGGAAAAGAGGTGGGAAGAAGTATTTCAATATCATCCCCTCTAACCTCCCATCTCATTTTAATCAAGTGTTCAAAGCTGTCAAAGGTTACTCAGTACTGTTATCAGTACTGTTATCAGTGTTGTTATCAGTGTTGTTATTGGTGCTGTTATCAGTGCTGTTATCAGTGCTGTTATCAGTGCTGTTATCAGTGCTGTTATCAGTGCTGTTGTCCTGATCAGGGAAATCTATGGGGCAGTCACATCCTCCATATCCTCCATGATGCATAGGGCCTTCTCTGAAACCCATTCCAGACTCCATTCCAGGCATTCCCCGGGAAGAGGAAATGATTTCCTTAAGAGCTGCAAGGGATTCGGTTCCGTTGACATCTTCTATCATAGCGCTGATTTCTGTGATCCTGCTGTTGAGTTCATCACTCATGTTACTATCACTTGTGTTCTCACTCTCGCTGACCTTAGCTTCAAGGTGTTCAATTTCCTTTTCAAGTGAGCTAACAGCCCGGGTCTGCATATAAGTGAATACCACTTCCTGCAGTTCTGTTGCAGTAGAAGCCGCGCTCACATCAGTGGATAAGTTTTGAAGGTCAGAGATTCTTTCCCCTAGCTCTGCAGCTCTTTCATCTTCGCCGGCTTCTGTGAGGTTTGTCTGCTTAGTTTCGAGCATTGTAGTCATATTTCCAAGGGAAGCAACTATTTCTGTCTGAACATCAGTGAAATTTTCATCAGTCACATTCTCAACCATGTCGAGATCAAATAATACCTGCATTCCACCGGGTCCCATATGCGTTTCACATGATCCAATATTCATTTCATCGGGACCTCTGCATTCCATATTCATTCCGTCGTGGCCTCTGCACTCAGGTCTGTGACTGGACAAAACTTCCTGGAGGTCGGATGCATTGGAGGTTTCGCTTACATTAGTATAGAAGCTTTGAAGCTCAGCGATTCGTTCACTGATAGAATCAAGTATGTTTGCCTGAGTATTAGTGAAATTTTCTTCCGTTATGTTATCTGCAGGACAGATTTGACCAGGCGCATTGTTTTCTGAAGCAAAAGTTCCCGAAGGGATGATGCATAATACCATCAGCATCACCGCAAAAAGGGAAATTGATTTTAAATTTATTCTCATCATGTACCTCCGATAATTACTGTATTCATGTTTGTTTGTCTTGCAGGCTATTCATCTGCTGACAATCTTGAAATGGGCTGGCTTAAATATAAGCTTACTTTCATAAATAAAGAGATTAAAGCGATTTAATTTAAAAAAGAAGCTTTTTTAGACTTATTATATCTAAAGAAACCTTAAAATAGACCATTAATGCTTATTAGCCCTCTTAAAAGTCGTATCTTATTACGGGATATTCCGTGATAAAAATGCTTTCTTTATTATCGCGGGAGCTTCAGGGCAGAGGTATCTTCCGAATTTCCTCATATTCTCTATATCCTTCTGTCCTTTATATAATCTGGAAGTAAGGAGAGGCTCTATTAACTTAAGAAAGCAGCTCAAAAATAAGAGAGAAAATATCCAGTAAATTCATTTAAGGAAAATGAGTTGTCAAAACTGAAAATTTAAGGATCATAAAGGATTAAAGTTAAAAATAAGGCCTTTTAAAGTGTGAATAAGAAATTTAATCCTTTAGTCAAACTGAAAAAGTAAGTATGCTTTTATCTTTAAATCCAGATACAGAATCTTCTGTCAGGAACACATCGAGAAGTACCATCCACCCCAAACTAAATCCTAAATACACTGTGTTGCCGTATGATCTCGTAAAGTACATGTAAGATGGTTAAAAAATTGAGGAAACCGTATTTACACATGCCTGCAATATCAGTTAGGTGTGTTCCTGCCTTTATCTTTCAGCTCTATAATGCATCTTTCACATCTGTAAAGAGCTCCAATATAAATATCCAGAAACATGCAACAGGGATTAAAATGCCTGATAAAGTGGAGGAAAAATTGCTTATTCTACAGCTTTCCGAAGATTCCAGAAAAATTGCCCGGCTCCTTTCGAATGAGACCTCGATCAGAATTCTCAAATTGCTTGGTAAGAGGTCGATGTCTGCAGGGGACCTTGCGGATGAGCTTAAGGTGCGTCTGAACACCCTAAAATACAATCTTGACTCGCTTCTTGAGGCAGGACTGATTAGAGTGATGCAGATAAAATGGAGTCGGAAAGGAAGGGAAATAAAGATTTACGAGGCAGTGGAAAAGGTGATCATCCTCCTTCCGGGAAAAAAAGATCCGGAAACTTCTTTTATGTTAATGAAGTTATGGAAAAACATCCCTGAAATTTTAGAGGGACAGAAAATCCCGGAATTGTCGTGAAATTTATTATAAGCCATAAATTTATGAGGCTATTTTTTTCCTTTTTGAGAAACAGTTTAAAAATTCAACCAAATATTAAAATATATGAATCAAGAGAAGAAGTACAGTCCAGCATTAAGTTCTTCCAATAGGACGTGGCCCAGTATGAAAATTAAATTTCTGTCCCTGCTCCTTATACTTGCAGGAATTATCCTGATCTCAGGCTGTGTTGATAAGGAAGTTCAGCCTCTTACTTATAGAGCTCAAGGAGACCTGTACAGGAGTATCTTTTATCCTTATGCAGGATTTCCTGATCATGGCGGTTCTGAGATTCCAGATGTGCATCCTCAAGATCCGTTTCCAGGAGGGTCTCATCAGCCAGACTCTGAGTCCGTCCAGAATTTGAGAGAGGCAACATTCCTTCTTGACAGCAATATAGAGAAGGCAGAAGTTATTTCCATGCGGCTTGAGGCTGGAATTCAGCGTTATAAAGCCGATGGAGAGGATGTTAGCAGACTTGAAGCCTTACTTGAAGAATATAACCGCCTTTTAGGGGAAGCAAAAGAATATAGAGCCCTCGCAGATTCATCTGCCGACGAAGGAAACAATAGCTCAACTACAGATTCAGAAAACAGTTTATCCGGAAGTAATAAAAGAGAAAATTTAATCAGGTCTCAGAAGAGTATGATTCAAGCTAATCATGTCCTGAAAGAGATTTTCGAGGAATTAAAGTACATAATGCCTGGGAGTGAAGAACTCAATAGCACATCCCGACTCATTGCGACAGGAGATGGAAAAGCTATCCTGATGGGCAGTTTTACCCTTAACCTGCACATAGAAGAAGGGAAAATAGCAATACCGGAGTTTTCTCCTGATTCTGAAGTTTATATAAAAGGAAATTATACCCTTGAAGAAGAAACTGATCTGCCGGATAATATGCAGGATAAGTTACTGATGTACCATATACAGTCTGCTGACATGAAAATCTCAGGCTCCTTTAAGACTGTAATGCTAGGCGGTACAAATATTACTCTTAATACAGATGGAGAAGGGTATTCGACTTTCATTGGAAACGGCACATACAGAGTTGAAGATGCAGGTGAAATAATAAAAGAAGAAAACTGGGGGATCCCATTATTTGAAGAAAGAGGGAATCCCGATGAATTCGGACCTGATGGAAAGGGTCATGAAGAAGTAACCGGGCACAAAACAGGGAGCAATATTGCCGAGGAGACCAGAGCTGATTCGGAGGCATGGGATAAAAGAAGCTTTATTAAATAGAAACCATAAACTTTCCAGAAAAAAATATAAGAATAAAAATCACCTGCAAGAGTAACAAAATCCAAATTTCAACTCTGGATTTACTGATGAAAATGAATTTGAGGTTCTACATTATTTGCATTGCTGCTGTACTTGCTTTAGTTGTACCTGCTGTAGCAGACAGCAACAGCACAGCCACAATCCATGGAGGAGTATACAGCTGGAACACTTTCGAACCTCTTGAAAACTCAGTGGTTGATGTTAATTCCACACCCTCTCAATCCATGGTGGCAAAAGCCGGCCTTTATTCCTTTAAACTGACTCCCGGAAATTATTCAATTACAGCCAGATACTATCAGAACAGCACCCTTCTCTATTCTGGAGAAGAAATTGTCCACATTAAAGATGAAGGAGATTACGTGAAAGATCTCCTGCTTCTTCCCGTTTATTCTGAAGAACTCATGGACAGCTCCGAAGTAAGCGGATCTTCCTCAAACCTGGACGAGAGTACTAAAAATTCCTCAAATTCAGGAAACTCGGCGGTAGAAGCAACAATAGATAAAACAAATATTTCTGATGGTATGAATCTCACAGAAAAAAGCGGATCTGATTCTTCAAATGTAAATTACCTCCTAATAGCCCTTACTCTTTTCATCTTTGTTGCAGGCGGCCACCAGCTTTTCAGAAAGCATAAAAAGATGGAAAATACTCTGCAGAAAGAAAAAACCGAAAGTATGGCAGAAAACTTCTCCATGTCAGTAAACACACATGAGCTTACGGAAAAAATACCGAATAAAAGCAATGAGCTTGAAGTGAGGCAGAATCTTCAGACAAACACTGAAAAAACCGTCTCCTTAAAAGAGCCAGTAGTAGAACCAGAACCCAAAATAATACAATCAGAACCTAAAATCATAGTAAAAAGTCCGACAGAACCAGAACCCAAAACATCCTTAACAGGGTTGGCATCAGAAACGGAATCCGGAATACCGGAAAAGAAAATGTCTGCAGAAAGTAAAGTGGAATCTGTTGCGCAGGAAGAAGAACTTGCAGGGCCCGAGCCAGAAGAAAGGATCGAAATAATTTCCCTTGAAGAACCTGAAGATAATCCCAAAATTGAAACTCCTGCTCCCAAAATTGAAGTTCCTGCATCTCCCCGAAAGAAGTTCCCGCTTCCAGCAGACCTTCAGGAGATCATGGATATAATTAGGGGCCAGGGAGGCCGGATTACGCAGAAAGACCTGCGAAGCAAACTGAAGTATTCTGAAGGAAAAGTCAGCCTTATGCTTGCAGACCTTGAAAGAAGAGAACTTATTGAGAAGTTTAAGCGGGGGCGTGGAAACGTTGTTATCCTGAGAGATGAAGAGCGCTAAAACTCAGGATATAACATTCCTCACTTTTTTCACATCTAGATTTTTTTATATTCGGATTATCTCTAAATCTGACATTCTTCATCTTTTTTTATATTCGGATTATCTCTAAATCTGACATTCTTCATCTTTTTTTATATTCGGATTATCTCTAAATCTGACATTCCTCATCTTTTTTGATTAATCTACAGGTATACAATTTGCCTCGATAACGTCACACTCTTTTATTTTCCCTTCTCTTTTGAAGAAGTTCTTTGTGGTGCATACTATCCATCTCCAGTGGAGTGCAATGTGGATAATAAAGAAGACCACCATCAGAAGTCCAACCTTATCGTGGATCAATCTCAGGATCGGGCCTGCAGAACGGTGGTTGAAATACATTACAATACCTGAATAACCTACTAAGACAAATTGGACAAAGAGTGCCAGGTCCACAAGATAGTTGAGCTTTATTTTTTTCATTTATTCACTCCATTTTAACATTTGGATCTATATTTTTTATACAGTATCCTTTTCGGTTCATTTGATTGAGTTTCTTTGATTGAGTTTCTTTGATTGAGTTTTATCTGATTGAGTTTTATCTGATTAAGTTTCATCTTATTGAGTTTTGTTTAATGAGCCGTTTACCATCGCGTTTATAATGCTTTCCGGCTTACCGCTGTACAAACTCTTTATTGCCAGACAAAGAAATAAAGATACTTGCAAAATCTAAGTGAAAAAATAGATTTATTTTAAATTTAAAGGTTAATTAATCAATTTATCTTAAAATAAAGCTTAATTACTTGGTTTAAGCCTTAATATAATTATTTTCTGCCTTTTTTTACTAATTATCTACAAGATAACAGCCATGTAGGCGGGATCATTCAGAATATCTACGCAGGCTGAAGCACTATGAAGGATAAGAAGCCTTATGTTGTTGACCTGGCGAGAAAAAAACAACGAATCAGGCCGCAAGTTAATAAACCTGTGACAATTGATATTGTGAAGGGATCGATGAAAAGATCCATGAAGAAAACATTTGAAAATGAGTGGGAAAATGAGGATATAAATAGGAAAGTCTGATATTTTATATTGAACTATTTTTGTTACGTTCTCACGTCTATTAAATTTTTACAAATAAATCTTGATGAGCTATTTCAGCTTTTAAGGATCTTTTTGGCTTCTTTATAATTCCCGGAAAAATCTTATCCCTTTTCATCAGGTGAGATTACATAGGCTGGACAAAGGCAATAAAACAATACCCTAAACCCTGGTTTTGTCGAAGAAAACAGCTTTAATGGAAGGCATGAAGACTTTTTTGAGAAAAAACTACATAGATTAATACTTTACCGAGGCCCAATTTGCTTTTTAAATTGAAATTAAAGAGTAAATTATGTAAATAGGCTCTAAAAAAGTTTCATTTCTAAATTAATTCTCTGGATTTCCTGTTTTTAGCTAAGTATGCTTTTATTATTAAATACCAATGAGAGGTTGACTGCCACCAATCCTCTTGAGCGGCTGGAAGATCAAATGCCCCGTATCAGACAGGTGCTCAATTTGGCCGATTACAATGAAAAAGGAATACCTGAAAGGGAACACCCTGAAAACAGGAACCTCGCCATCAGAAAATCAGAACCCATTTAAGAAGCAGGTGTTTCCCATTGTAAAAAGAGAAATGAAAAGCAGTCAACAAAAAACCTACACTCCAGAAAATGAGGCACTGTGCATCTTGCTGGTGCCTCAAAAACGTATCGAAACCACATTGGTCTAATTGGGCTTCACAAGAGGTCTGATTAGGCCAAATTATACATCAACAGATAATATAAATTATATAAGTTATTTATGTGCTATCAGCCTTAATATTTATTATAGAATCTTCAGACCACATCACAAAACCGTTTATGGGAATGATTGAAACTATGAACCAGCAGAACATCGAAATCAAGCTTCCTTAAAAAGGTTCAGCTCAGAGATGACTAACTTTTTAGAGGCTATGTATGACACTCACTGAAATTATAGGTACATTTAAAACGAAATTGAATCCCTCCAAAATTATGAATTCGCTTGAAAAAGCGGCAAGTTTCAACTATGAATCAGGAAATAATTCGGGGGTAAATGATCCAGGGGAGGATCTAAAAAACAATCCATACGCCAATTCGGCAAGTTACTCTGTTAACACAGTAAGGATCTCTAAAAATGAAGAAAATCCCCTTATCAAATTGACCGATGTCTGGAAAATTTACCAGATGGGAGAGGTTGAGTTTGCAGCTCTTAAGGGAATAAACCTGGAAATCTATGAGGGGGAGTTTCTGGTTGTTCTCGGGCCCAGTGGAAGCGGAAAAAGTACGCTGATGAACCTTCTGGGCTGCCTGGATATACCTTCAAAAGGCACGGTTTGCCTGAATTCAAAAGACATATCGGAACTTGAGGAATCAGAGCTTGCCCTAATCAGAGGACAGATGATCGGCTTCATATTCCAGAGTTTCAACCTCATTCCCACTCTCAGTACAGAGGAAAATGTGCTCTTGCCTATGGAATTTCAGGAAGAGGACAGGCAAATAGCTCGAAAAAAAGCAGCATACCTGCTTGATATTGTCGGACTTTTTAACAAGAAAAAGAATCTGCCTTCTCAGCTCTCGGGAGGGCAGAAACAGAGAGTTGCAATAGCACGCTCTCTGGCTGTGAACCCACCTATTATCCTGGCAGACGAACCTACAGGAAACCTGGACACCAAGACTGGTGATTATATTCTGGAGTTTCTGGATGGCCTGCACGAAAGAGAAGGTAAGACAATAATTATTGTAACCCATGACCTCGACATTGTAAAGTATGCAACAAGAGTTGTGTACATTAGAGATGGTGAAATCGAAAAAATCGAAAAACGAACGAAAAATGAACCTGAGGAATTAATATGAAAAAATTCTCTTTGTTAACATTCTTACTGCTACTTACAGTATTCCTGTCCATGGGAGTCGGAACAGCACTTGGCTCAAATGGAAACATAAATTCTGCGTCCTTGGAAGTAAATCTAACTAATCAAAATCCTGATGTTGCCCGTCCGGGAGAACCTGTTGAACTCACTGTCAGCGTGCAGAATGTAGGGAACGCTGGCCTGAAAGATATTACTGTCACAGTCAACCCGGAATACCCTTTTAGTAAGGTTTCTGGAGAAACGCTCGAAAAAGACGTCTCCTATCTGAATGCACGACAGGATGATAACGATGCAGCTGTCCTTAAATTCAAGCTCATGACAGATGCCAACGCTTCAGAAGGCACATATAATCTCGATATTACAACCACTGCAAAAGATAGTGGGTCCTCATCAAACACAGTGACCACTACAAAAACCATTCAGCTAGAGATCAGGGGTAAAGAGTACGCTCAGATTGTGACTATAAACAAGGCGAATATTGACATTGCAAAGGAAGAGTCTCTCGAGTTCATCATAACGAATACAGGAAATTCCCCTCTAAAAAATATGGTAGTCTCCTGGAAAGATCCAAAAGGAGTAATTCTTCCGGTATATTCGGATAACACCAAGTACATAAAGTACCTTGAAGCAGGCCAATCCGTAACCGTCGCTTACTCAGTAATGGCAGATGTAAACGCAGATCCGGGCCTCTATACTCTGGATGTAAACCTCAGCTTCGAAGACTATGAATCCAAAGAAAAAAGCATCCAGACCACAGCAGGACTTTTCGTAGGTGGAGAAACCGACTTTGATGTTGCCTTTTCAGAAAGCGATGCAGGGGAGATTTCCCTTTCAGTTGCAAATGTGGGAAACAACATGGCATATTCGGTAAAAGTATCGGTTCCTGATCAGGATAGTTACAAGGTATCAGGAAGCTCTTCAACTATTGTAGGAAATCTTGAGAAAGGAGACTATACAATCGCTTCCTTTGACGTTGCAAGCACACAGAGTGCAGGAACTGCAGGAGATAGTGAGGGTGCACCGCCAGGTACCGCAAAAGCGAGTGATGAAGGAGAAAATGTAACTGCAACTTCCATGGATTCTAATCCATTAAAGGTTCAGATTGAGTATACGGATGCAAAAGGAGAAAGAATCACGGTTGATAAGGAAGTAGAACTCGAAATGACCTCGGGAAATATGACTGCACAGGGGACAGGAGCACCAGGCAAAAGCAGTGGTATCGGTTCATACCTTCCTTACATTGTATCAATAGTGATTGCAGGAGGAGTATTCGTGTACCGGAAGAAAATACAGGAAAAAATAAAGTCACGAAAAGAGAAAGCGGGTAGTAAAAAGCCTGAGCCAGAATAACTGAAAAAAGTAGTATCAATAGAGAAAGGAAGGATGCAAGATGAGAAACTCAACCTACCTGAAAATGGGCCTGAATATGCTTGTGCACAGTAAACTCCGAAGCTGGCTGACCATTATCGGGATAGTTATAGGGATCGGATCTGTTGTTGGCATCCTCTCGCTTGGGGATGCCATGCAGGAGCAGGTTCAGGCCAGGCTCGCCGAGATGGATCTGACAAAAATAACCATAAGTCCTGGGTATACCAAAGCGTCATCTAACATGCCTGGACCACCCGGGATGGGAGGAGGAGGCGGTACGACTACAGATGTCGAGCTGACGGATGATGGATATTGAGGCACTCCAGGGTCTTGATGGGATACAATATATAGCTGGCCAGATTTCCGGCAGTGAACCAGTGATTTATGCCGCGCAAAATGCAACTCTCTCAATCACAGGTGTGGATCCTCAGGTCTGGAAGTACATGACTACGCTGGAGACGCAATCCGGAAGATTGCTCGAGCCGTCTGATAAATATGTAGCAGTCATAGGAAGTGGCGTTGCCAGTGGAGTTTATGACCAGGACATCGGGATCAACCAGGTAATTACGATAAACGGTAAAGCAGTACGCATTGTCGGAATCCTTGCAGAAGATGGCGGGGGTGGAGACAGAAGCATTTATATGCCAATCGATGGGGCACTAAATCTGCTTGATGACGCAAAAGAAGATGTTTATGATACCATCACGGTAAAAGCCAAGAGCGAAGATCTGGTGGACGGACTGATGGGAGATATCGTAGACAAGCTCATGGTTTCAAGGCATATCATTCAGGAAGAAGACAGGGACTTTTCTGTGACAGCTTCAAAGTCTATGGCTGAGTCTGTTACTGAAATGACGAGTTCAATGACTCTCTTCCTCGGAGCTATTGCAGCTGTTTCCCTGCTTGTAGGAGCTGTTGGTATTGCAAACACTATGTTTACCTCGGTTCTTGAAAAGACAAAAGAGATAGGGACTATGAAAGCTATTGGAGCGAAAAATAAGGATATCCTTATGATTTTCCTTTTTAACTCTGCAATGGTAGGTCTTGTTGGAGGTATCCTTGGAGTTATGCTGGGAGCTTGTGTTTCAACCCTCTTCCCACTGCTGGGAATGACCATGATGGGAGGGGGAGGCTCTTCAGATATATATCTCGCTCCTGACCTGATGGCTTTTGGGCTTGTCCTGGCAGTTATGATAGGAGTGATCTCAGGAGTGGTCCCTGCATACAGAGCCTCAAAACTAAGACCAGTAGATGCATTGAGGTACGAATAAACGGAAAAGAAAGGGAATCAACCCTTTCCTAATTTCCTGCTTCATTGGAAGAGTAGAGGTGGGATAAAATGAATCTTCTTGAAGTGGCAGTTCTTTCCGAAAGAAGAAGGGATATGCTCTTACTTATAGAAAAGAAGCCAAGAAGCCTCGAAGAACTTGAAGGCTCACTTGACATCAGTTCTGCTTCTATAAAACATCATATAAAAAAACTTGTTATTTCCAGGCTTCTGGTAGTCGAAAGTGGAAAGTATGAATTGTCAGAGATGGCAGTGCCGATAATCCGGAATCTGGAGGAATTGCTGGACTTACTGACGTTTTTTGAAAAAAATATGGATTATTGGAAGATTCATGATTTGACTCCTATACCCGATTTTTTAAAGAAGAGACTTGGAGAACTGGGCAGATTCGAGTTTGTTGAACGGGACAGTGTGTACATGTTCGAAATTCCGGGAATTATTCTGAAAAGTCTCAGGGAATCAAAGGATATCTTTACTTTTTTCTCTTGCCTGTATCCGGAAGTTCCCTATGTATATCCAGAGCTCGCAGAAAAAGGCTTAAATCTCTCTCTATGTGTGACAGAGCAAATAACTGAAAGATTATTTAGAGATAGTCCCAATGAAACAAAAAGGTTTCTTGAAGCCGAAAACTCAAAATTATTCTACTGCTGCAAAAATGTGAATTTACCTCTTCTGGTAGTGACAGATAGGTTTATGGCAATCGAACTTTTCCTAAATGGTGGAAGACTGAGCAACCAGCTGATCATATGCTCAGATAAGAGAGCGTTAAACTGGGGAAAAGAACTTTACAGATATTTTGAGGAATTGTCAAAACCTCTTATTTTGAAACTGGGATATTAGGACTCGTCGAGCTACGAACAGGCAAATTCAGTGTAAAGAAAGAGATCGAAAAAAAGATCAGTGGGTAATCAAATGAGAATGATTGTTATAACTTTGCTAGCTGTGCTTATGCTGGCGGTATTTGCCTGTGCCGGAGGGATCGTTGAAAGCGATAATAGTGGAAATATTTCCGGATATGAGAATACTTCTGGAAAGCTGTTCATTGAAACCCTGAATCCGGAAGCTCAGTGTTTCAGTTTGATAAATAGTGTTGAAAGCAAAATCAATCAGGTTCAAAACTGGAATTCGAAATTCACCCCGTCTGCTAGAGGGGGTTATAGAAACATGCCGCAAAACTTCCAGCCTACTTTCAACAGAGGAAGACCTGAGCAGTTACCTCCGGCTTTCGAAAGGGAAGGGCCTTTGGAAAAGGATATTCCTAAAAGGGAATTCAAAAATATTTTGGAAGAACAAACATGGAGGCAGAAAAACAAATCATATTATCAATCTTATAATAAATCATACTATCAATCTTACGTTACTCCAGATGCAGATGCAGTAACTTCTTACCTTGAAGAGAACGACCTTGGTGATAAATACGAAATTTATGAGGCTGCTCTTTCCTGGACCTGGGTATCCGACCAAACTTTGAACTGCGTAGAGGAAAAGTGGCTGACTCCTTCTGAGTTTTTGAAAGAAACTCCCAATTATTCCAGCAATCCAGATTCTGGAGAACCTGTTAGTGATTGTGAGGAACAGGCAAATACTCTAGCTTCCCTCCTGATTGCTTCAGAAGAATACAACGAAAGTACCGTGCGTGTGGCTGTGGGAAAAGTCGATTTCGGAAACGTCAGTGGTGGGCATGCCTGGGTAGAGGTTTATGAAGATGGAGGATGGTTTCCACTGGATCCGACAGATGGACCTTACTACGATGACGACAGCTGTGAGCTTGTGTCTGCTGATACATCGGAAATAGATTATGATCGGTATCTAAGTAGCGCATATCCTGCTGTAGAAGTCTGGTACTATTATAACAACGAGTACTTTGTAGACACAGGAAAACAGATTGGAGATGCTCCTGTATACTGGTACAAAAAGTCCGAAAGTTATCAGTAAAATTTGATGGTTGTGAAGGTATTTTCTATCTGTGTAAAACCTCTTAATTGTTTATGTACCGGAGATGTCTATAAATTGTTAAGTGGGAGAACAATCGGATATTTTCGTTTTTCTGTTAAGAGGGCTCAAAAACCTGGGGGTAATCTCTCCTGGTGTCTACCTTCTTGACCCTGAAGATGTTTCGTTGAGCAGTCTGTCTACATTTCCTGAAAAAGAGCAATCCATGTAGACTGAAAGATGTTTTCACCAGTCCAAATGTGCTGTGATTCAGTTAAAACTTTTCGACTTTTACTTTGGAAAGATTCGGGACCTTCTTTCTAAGATTATATAAACTTTTTTCACTTTTAACTATATCTCTACGGATCATAGTAGTCTTTCAGTCAATTTATAACGATACTGTTTTAGAAGAAAATACCAAAAATTCTATTATTGAATTCTTAGATATCCTCAATTATTTGCTTTATATTTGAGAAGGATTCACTTTTAATGTGGTATGATACTTCAGGTATATTTTACTTGTTAGATTCATATTATTTTTTAACACTTTCTGCAGAAAAGCTATAAAAAAATTACATTTGTATCGTAAAATTTTTATAGAAACTTTTTTTTAAAAGGCGAAAACTCATCAATGTTTTTATTAAAAACCCTAACATGTTTTTCCTTCATACAGGTCTGACAAAAAAAGCATACCTAAGGCATACACGTAAATATAACTTAAAAAAAATATATGCAAATAACTGTCTCAGATGCGAGGTTTTCAGGTTGATATTTAAAAAAATACCCATGAATAGGTTTGAAGGCTTCCACAAGATGTTTAGTGGAAGTAATGAAAATACTTTTAATATATGTCAGGAATGTGGGGGAGCATGCGAGCGTAATAAGATAGGAACCCTGCTTCCTGGAGAAAAGGAATATATAGCAAAAAAAATGGGTATAAGCGTTTATGAATTTGAAGTTCGTTATCTAGATATTTTGAAAATGGATGACGAAACTCAATTATATGTATTAAAATTAGGGAAGTTGTGTCCTTTTCTAAATGAAGAAACTGAAAAATGTGAGTGCCGAAATTTTAAGCCTGTATTTTGCAAAATATACCCTGTTGTTTTTACGGTTGAAGATAATAAAATAAATTTTATAATAGATGACTGGTGTAAGTTATCTCGAAAAAGGGCGTGCAGGATTTATTTTGAAACCTCCATACCTCTTTTATTAAGGCTTCCAATTCCTATTGGATGGTTCAGACATGTGGTTAGCTACGACAACCTTTGCTTTGACTATGAGCAGCTGGAAAAACACAAGAATGGAAAAAATAGGTGTGTGGTTTTTTCTCTGGAAGAATTATTGAGTTTACAGAAAACCGAGGTAGAAACTGTTAACTTATGTATTGATTTTGGTGAGGAAGTTGAAGAGCCCCTGTTTTAATATCACACAGCAGATTCAGATTTGAGTATCTAAATAGTTAGGTTTTTTACTTGAAAAACGTATTAAAAATACTTCAACTTAATGAAAAAACGTATAAAAAAATAACTTCAACTGAATGGAAAAACGTATAAGAATATTAAATATGAAGCCACATTTTTACTATCTGAAACTTCTGATACTCCTTCATGCTTACTTGAACAATTTCATTTTTAAGCGTTTATACTTACTGATTTTGTCCTGTATTACCTTCTTTGTCTTTATCTCCGTTTCTCGGAATTGTGAAAGCGAAGATACTTCCTTCTCCCGGCTTGCTCCTGAACCAGACATATCCGTCGTGTAACTGGACAATCTGCTTAACTAACGAAAGACCAAGCCCTGTCCCCTGGAACTTTTTAGAGGAAAATGAATCGACCTGACTAAACGGTTTAAAAAGTTTATTCTGATCTTCAGGTTTGATACCTATTCCTGTATCCTTAACTGTTATTTCTACCATGTCTCCCTTTTCTCTTGCCTCAATCTTTACAAGACTGTTTTCATAGGAAAACTTAATAGCATTATCCACCAGGTTGTACATTATCTGAGCAAACCTGGCTTCATCAGCGCGTATGCTTGTAATCCTTGTATCAATATCTATTTCAATTCTGATATTTTTCCGGTCTGCTATGGGAGACAGGAGATTTTGTATCATATTAAGCCTGGCAGCAAGTTCAAAGTTTTTATAGTCAAGCTCAAGTTTTCCTGCTTCTACTTTAGAAAGATCTAGGATATCATTGATAAGATTCAGAAGATGCTTCCCACTTTTTAAAATATTTCCTGCCGACCTCAGCTGCTTTTCAGTAAGCTCCCCATATGCCTGTTCATACAGCAGATCAGAGAATCCTATTATTGAGTTAAGTGGGGTTCTTAGTTCATGGCTCATATTTGCCAGAAACTCGCTCTTGGTACGGTTTGCAAATTCTGCAATTTGCTTTTCTTGAAGAAGTTTTTCTGCTGCTTTCCTTTCAGTTATCTCTCTGCAGGTCACCAGAATCCCTATAATCTTACCATCCTCTTCAGTTACCGGAATTGCCTGTACAAACCAGACCCTGCTGTCCTTTGAAGTAAATTCCCCTGACTTTTTGTTGCCTGTTACAAAAATCTGTTCGAGCTGCAGGTATTCAGATAAAGGACCATTTATTCCTGGAACGGATTTTATGCATTCTCCAACTGCTTCTTGAAGGTCCATTTCCATATTCTCAAGAGCAGCCTTGTTTGCCCAAATAATGTTAAGATCAGGATTTACGAAAACAACCTGCTCATTCAGGGAGTCAAGTAGAACTTTCTTCTCTCTTTCCTGCGCTTTTAACTCCTGCTCTACCAGATAAATTTCATTTAACATCCCATTTATTTCCCTTGACAGGCGATAAAGTTCATCGTTATCTTTAAGAGACAACCTTTTGGAAAGGTCTTTTTCAGACCTTACTTTTGTAACAAAATCATCGATTCCGACTAATCTCGAAATGAAGAGCCGGTCGAGCGCAAATTTAACTCCTATTCCGGTCATAAGTCCGGTTAACAAAAGAAAAAAATACATATAATTCAGGGTTTTCTTGCCATGCATATAGAGGTCTCGTGGAAAATCCGCTCTCATAATAAGGGCGGGATTGTCTGAAATATCCTTGAATTCAAAATAACCTGCTATTTGCTCTTCACTAAGAGGCTCGATAACAACTTTGTTCGAAATATCGGGAAAATTATTAAATTTCGCTTGAAAATCGGGAGGCATATCTCTATCTACTCTATGCATAGTCAGGGAAGAGCGAGTGAGTTTTTCGAAAGATCCAAAAAGAGCACTGTCTAAATATCTCCCAAAAATCAAAGTACCCCTTGAAGGTCCTTGATACTTTGTTGTAAGTATAGGATGGCAGGAAATGAACATTGGATCTTTATCGAGCAAAATAAAACCGCTTATGCGGTCCTCTTTGGTTTTTGTGAGAAGAGTACCATTTTCCACCAACTTAATAAGTTCTTTAGAAACTGCCTCTTCTTCCCCGGTATTAGCGTCTATAGCTTTTGAGTAGACTACGGACCCGGAATTATTTACAAAAATCATCACATTAATTCTGAGTGAGGAAAGAGTTTCATTCTGAGCATTTGTATTTATAAATTTCTGGTTCCTGTCTTTTATAAATTTGCATGTGTCATCCCAGCAGGCCCAATCCTCGTTTATGTAATCAAGATACCCCTGTTCAGTAGAAATTACATTTTGTACCCTTTGTACATTCTTCAATGTATCCGCCTGTTCAAGCTCCAAAAAGTTAGAAAGCTGCATATTGTGGGTAAATGTAAATGCAGTAGTAAGAATGGCAAAAATTAAAAGGGTTATTATAAGAACCTTTTTGCTAATATCTATCGCGGACACCTCTAGGTGACTTAAAGATTAGGAGGAGCTTGAGAGTAATATAATATTTATATTAAAAAGGATAGAAAGTATATAAGACTAAGCAGACGTCGTAAAAATATTCAAAGTCGATCTCCACTTTTTTCTCCTAACTGACCCTCGAATTTCATGGAAAAAATTAGGATGGATTCCAAATACCTTTAATATATATTTACAATAATTTTACGATTATTCTTCAGCTACACTATTTCTGGCAGCAAGGTAAGAATGTTCTGCAACCTCCATATTTCCTTTGAGATCTCTTATTTTCATATCAAAGGTGCAGGCAAAGTCCTTTACATTTTCATCAAATTCTTGATTATTCCCCATTCCGGTATCTATCTTTGCAGCCAGGCAATAAAGCGGATTTTTCAGGAAATTGTTGTTGAAATCCCTACTTTCTCCTTCGTTTTCTAGCCGCTTCCAGCTCGAAGCCCACATAGGAGTCAGATAAATCGTCCCCTTACCTCTGAACTCTATCATGGCTCTGGCATAAGCCTCATTTCCTCCTAGAGATAAACTGATGCAGTCTTCTATGATTTCCCCATTTTTGTCCTTCAGGAAATAAAGTGGACATCCAAGGGCTGCAAAGTCCTCTCTTATTTTTCCGAGGGTATGTCCACATGTCCCATAAAAAATCAGGATTTTATCCGAAAAAGGAGCCATTTCCCTTATATTTTTGTACACCTCGGCCTTCAATAGTTCAAGATCTGAGTGTAAGCCCAAACGTAACAGGTTTACGACAACAGTTACCTTTTTCTCTTCCCTCCATTTTCTTTTCTCAAGCATTTTTCTGAAAAAGGGGAATAATGAAAGAAACTTTGCAGGCACTCTTAAATTAGATTTTTCCCAGTCCTTAAGAAGAATTGGAACTCTATCCAGAAAAACTGTTCTGGGAGTGCAATTTTTCAACTTAAGCTTGCGAAGGAAGCCTGAATTATCCCGGTTTTCCAAAACTATTAGTTGCTTGATTTCGCGATCTTTTGATAGTACATATACAAGCTCGTCTTCGAGCATTCCGCAGGCAATGATACTCATTACAGGCATATTTCAGATGTCCTTTCTCATAAGATAATCACTTTCGATGCCTTTTCCGTAATATGGCAGATTTCCATATTTTTGGTAGATTTATCCATAAGATTTATCCAAAAAATATATAATAATCACTCTTTTTAATCTACAGATAAACAGCACCAGCTAAATCGGAAAGATAATAGGGTTTTACGAACTACAAAAGAGAAGAAGAGTTGATAGGGCAAAAATGAAAAACTTGCTTCTCTTTAAATATATTTTCTCCAACTTATTTCCATTATTTGCACATTTTCTGAGTTTCGATTCAGTACTTTTTCATCCCAACTGCATATTTAAATTATATTCATTTATTTATTTATTTATTTATTTATTTATTCATTTATTTATTCATTTATTTATTCATTTATTCATTTTTTCACTTTTGAATTTTTAGGGAGCTTTTTAGGGAGTTTTTGATCCGGAGTGACTCCGTAATATTTTGTTCTTGCCGCTCCCCAAATGCAGCCATTTTTTCCGAAAATTTTCAGTTCAATGTTCTGGATAGACTTGCAAATTGCATTCCCTTCTCTTGCACCCTTGCAAATTATGCAGTACTTTTCACAAAAAACAGGAGGATTACCCTTATCTTCAGCCATTTCCACACTCACAACTCTGAGATTATTATTTCTATCTGGATGCTTCCAGGTGCCTATCTGGATAAAGTACTCTTGATATAACTATTATAATCTTATCTTTTATCAGAGTCATCATCTATCAGAGCAATTTTTTTCCTGCACCCGGGCCGGGAGCACACTGAAATACCTCACTAATCTGGACTTCTATAAGGTTCTTTGCAGGAAGCCCGGGCTTTGCTGCATGCACAATTGCCTTCATTTTGTCAAATTTCTCTCCGGAATTGATTATTTCTGCTTTGCCCTTTATTTGAAAACAGCCTCCGGTATCTGGCCCCCATACATAGACTGCAACATTCGGATTTTCCTCCATATTTTCAAGGGATTTGGCCATGAAATTGTCTGCAATCCAGATCGTTTCATCATCCACAAGCTGGCAAAACCCAATCGGTACTACATTCGGAACTCCTTCCTTTGAGGCCGTGGCCACAGGGAAGATCTTTACCTTTGAAAAGGCAGTTTTCATCGCTTCGCTTAATTTTACTATGGTTATCACCATCAAGATGGTTGCAGTACAAATTTATATATCTAAGCGTCAGAATTATGCATCTAATTTTTTATTTGTGTATTTTAATGACCTTTCAGGGCAATAAAACCTTCTTGATAGCTGTTTTCAAAAGGAGAAGGATAATGGTGAACTTTCAGGAAATAAGGGATCTTGGATCGAAAATACTAAAAAATCGATTCAAAGAACGAAAAAGTTATTAAGTGGAAGGGTTGGCTGGAAATTCTGTAAAAACACAGTGATCCATCAGCTCCGGCACTGAAAGCAGAAAAAGAGTAAATTCAAAAAAAGTTTCATTTTGGCTCAGAAGTCCAGAAAAATCCTGGTCTCTTTCATAGCTGAAATAAATCCTTAATATAGTTCAGAAAGATAAATAAGAATTTATTTTAGCTATGAATCCTGGTTTAATACTTATTTTAGTTCAGGAACTCAATTACATCCTTATTTTGGCTCAAAAATTTAAAATAGGCGTTTTTTTGGTTCAAACTTAGATATAGTTATATAAATATTAGCATATATCATATATGAAAGTCAACAATTAAATATATTCCTTAATATATATTTAGGTTGTATGGGAGTGGTAAGTATGAAGAAGGTTGGACTTGTTATAGTATTGCTTATAACAATGGTTCTGTTCGCTTCCGGTTGTTCACAAAAGGCGCCGGATAATATGAAAAACGAAACTGAAAAAATGCCGGATAAGAATATCGTTCAAACTGCAGAAGATGCCGGTTCTTTCACAACTCTGATTACAGCTATCAAGGCTGCAGGGCTTGAGGAAACCCTGAGTGGGAAAGGTCCGTTCACAGTCTTTGCTCCTACCGACGAAGCCTTTGCCGCCCTTCCGAATGGCACTCTGGATAGCTTGCTACAAAATAAGACCGCCCTTACCAAAGTGCTTACCTATCATGTTGCCTCCGGGAATTACACGGCATCCGACATAGTGGGTATGAAGTCCATTAAAACTCTTGAGGGAAGCGACCTCCAGGTTAATACAGTCGATGGGGTAAAAGTTGGAGATGCAAACGTAACTACGGCGGATATCGAGACCAGCAATGGGGTTATCCACGTAATAGATAAAGTTCAGATCCCACCTGAATAAACGAATTACGAAAAAAGGATTTTTTTCACTTTTTTAATTTTTCTTATTTTTGGATTTCTGTCGCGGGACAAAATTTAAAAAAGGGAGATTTGAAAAACAAAAAATGCCGTTTTTAATTAAGCATGAAATGTTTGTTCTTAGAAATCTACTTTCTCTCTGTGCCCAAACTCAATGCTGTAATCAAGATAATAGACAACTTCAGGCTCTATTTTGATCATGACAATCTCCGGATCAGGTGGCATGTCTGCAGCAATAGGGAATTTAGCCGCCATTATTTCTCCAATTTCGCGAAGTTCTTCTTCATCGCTGATTATCGATGCTCTGCCTTCCACCTGAAGTGCATGCATATTAAACCAATCTGGGTCATCCTCATCAACAGTGTACGCTACATGCGGATTGTGCAAAATATTATGGACTTTTCGGGTATTTTTATTTGTTGCCAGATAAATAACTGCATCCTCTGATACATATGCCATAGTATGGGCCATCGGATTGCCCTGCAGGCTCACCGTTGCAAGGTTCAGATAATAGTGATTTGCAAGGTATTCGTAGATCTTATCTTTAAGTTGTTCTGCCATGATCCCCACCAAAATTTGTAACTTCCATCTAAAATCCCTTTTTATTGGATTTTATGCTAATATATCCGGATACTGGAAATATCCTCAAAAATTCTTCAAACTCCGTTCTATGTAAAGAGAAAAAAACTCCATCTACATTTAATGTCTTTTCCCCATACAGTTTATAGTAACAAAAGTTATAAATTTTACTTATAATTTGAGCCTTGATAAGTAACAGTTTCAACTTCGTAGGAAACATCCATGATTCTAAGTAAGTATGATCAGAATATAATGAAAAATCCTCATCTGGAAAGAGGCCTGTTCATTCCGTGAGAATATTAACGCCACTGCCTACAGATTTTTCCCCACAGCATGTCCGAAAGGCAGTGAATCTCTATTGAGATGAAAATCCCGGATAGTGCCGATGTCCAGATCCATACCGGCAGCTCTCCTGCATCTATATTCAAGAGTAAAAGCAAAAAATAAAGCAATATGGCAGGGGTAAAAGTGAGGATTACGGGCCCAAGCACAGGATGATGCAAGATTCCTCTATGCCCGAAAAACTGGTAGGGAAGCCAGATAATCTTGAATACCCCCCAGCGATTGTATGGACCACTTTTTACGTCAAGATCCGGACTTAAAAAAAAAGTACCGAATAAATAAGCCAGTGAAAAAATGATTATTCTTCTGCTTTCCATGTAACTGGAAGGAAAAGGAAGCACAGGTTTTTTGAGGAGAGAGAAGAGACTTAGTAGTATTATAAACAATGCTATTATATTAATCCTGTTGTGTGTTCTTCCGGAAGGCACTCTATTGCACCTGCGCACGTTTTTCAATTGAAACAAATATCTTTTGGCTTTCTACTTTTTCAGAATTTACTCCTTAAAAAGAGTAAGCAAGAAGCTTAAAAAGCCATATTTAAGATTTTCGCTTTTTTACACATTCTTTCAGTTTTTCTTCAAGGCGAATCCTGGAGATAAACACCCCGAACTGGGTTGCAATGGTTTCAATGACTGTGCGCACACTATCCGAAAGCTCATACTCAATTCTCGAAGCAAGGTAAAAGGCGGCAATGACATTTTTGCCTGATTTTACAGGAATAAGTGCTGTAGCCCTCAGGTTTTCCTGCCTGAGTGCCTCGTCCCTGGAAGTGAGAAGGAGGTCTATACTCTGTTTATAAACAGGATGCCCTATCATCACAAGTTTAGCATTTGGAGAATTTGCACTATAATGAGAGGCATGCTCAACAAACATGGGAGAAAGACCGCGGTGGATGGCAAGACTCAGATCTCCGGTTTCTTCATCGACAAGATAGATTCCTCCACTATTGATTTCATCTATCTGAAGACAGGAATCCAGCAAAATATCAAGGGTTTCATTCAGGTAATTTGAAGTACTAAGAGCGATTCCCAGGTTCCTCTGGATATAAAGTAGTTTCTCTCTTCTCTTTCTTTCGGTAATATCCAGAACAATGCCTTTGAGGTACTTGACAACTCCATTTTCATCGGCTTCAATAAAAGTCCTTTCTTCAACCCAGCGCACTTCCCCCTGTTTCGTCAGGACACGGTATTCCTGGGAAAAGTCCACATAATCTTCTTCAATACGTCTTGATAGTTCTCTTTCAACTCTTTCCAGGTCCTCAGGGTGGACAATATTGCCATATAGAAGTTTTCCAGAAGTGAATTCTTCTACTGTATACCCAAACTGCTTTATGTTCTCGGACACGAAATCTGCAGGCCAGTACTTTTCGGGCTTCCAGAGAAAGACGGTGGCCGGAACTTTATTTATTACTGAAATCAATTCCTTTGCCATCTCAAGAGCGTTGCATAAAGCTATCTCGTTCAGATATTTGCAGGGTTTTTGCGTTCTGGGATTTCCGTTCTTAGCCGAACCGTTTTTAGCCGAATTCGAAGCCGCTTTAGACATCTTATTCTCCGTTAATAAAATCTTTTACAGGAAGCTATGAGAAAGTTTTGCCTATTTAGAGTTTTTGCTTCAATTAATAGAACTACGCAATAAATTAAAAAGCTTACGATTTGACATTAAGAATATATCATAATGTAGCGACTTAATTATAAACAAGTGTCTAATGTGTGATTTCAGAAAATAAGCGAAAAAATAGATACTAGGAGAGGAAATTATATATATACAATTACAATTTGCGGTTGAACTGATAACTCAACAGTATAATAGACTTCATATTGTATAACACATAATACTTATGAAAAACTGGCATGTGATTTATTTTCCTCCTCAAGGGAGCAGTTCCTATCTTTGCAACAGGACAAAGATAAGGGTAGTGGAATAGTTAAAATATTAATCTGTTCTTCTATTGAAGATAGGTGTATTTCCATCAAAGAAGAAAAGCATGAAGAGGGAACATGAACAAAATGGAGCAATTTCCGGCAAAGAACCCGAATCCTGTGATCATTGTGAAAGATGATGGAAAGGTTATTTCCTCAAATGGAGCAGGTGAGCCGTTATTGCATGAATGGGGAGTGGGAATCGGAGAAAAATTGCCTTCCTTTATCGGAGATTTTGTGCAAAGGGTAATTTCACGGAATATCCCGGAAAAAATGGAAGTTAAGGTGGGAAAAAGAGTATATATTGTCGCGTTTCACCCTTTCCCCGAAGAAGAATGCATAAATCTTTATGGATTCGATATAAGCGATCAGAAAGAGCTTGAAGAAAAACTCCGTATCAAGGAAAAACAGAATGATGTTCTCTTCAAGATTGGAAAAATTGCCCTTGAGTACGAAAGTCTGCAAACTGTCATGGACGAGAGTGTAAAGCTGATTACAAGTATCCTTGAACTGGAGTACTGCAAAATTATGGAGCTCCTGCCCAACGGAAACTTCCTGTTGAGGGCTGGGGTCGGATGGAAATATGAGTTTGTGGGAAAAGCTGTTGTTGGAGGGGAAAAAGAATCTCAAGCGGGGTATACTTTACTTTCAAAGATGCCTGTTATCGTGGAGGACTTCGAAGAAGAAAATCGCTTTAAAAAACCGGGAATACTGAAAACTCATGGCGTAGCTAGTGGCGCAAGTGTTGTAATCGGAAGTGTGGAGAAAGTCTTCGGAGTACTTTGTGTTCATTCTACTAAAAAAAGGACTTTTACATCAGATGACACTTATTTTCTCAATTCTGTGGCTTTTTTGATTGCACAGGTAGTCGAACGCAAAAAAGCAGAAGAAGCCCTTAAAAAAGCGCACGACAGTTTGGAAGTAAAGATTAAGGAACGTACATCAGAGCTTGAAAAGGCTTATATCTCGCTGAAGGAAAACGAAAAAAGTCTTTCGGAAGCTCAAAGAATGGCTCATATTGGAAATTGGGACTGGAACATTTTAACTAATGAAATATATTGTTCTGATGAATTATATCGTATTTTTGGATTTAATCCCCAAGAAATCAGTGCTAATTACGAGGCATTTTTAAGTCATTATGTACATCCCGATGATCGGGACTATGTGGATAATGCTGTTAAAAAAGCTTTAAAGGGCGAGCCATACAGCATTGATAATCAGATTCTCACAGCTAATGGAGAAGAGCGAACAGTTCATGCACAAACTGAAGTCATTTTTGATATAAATAATGACCCTGTTAGAATCAGAGGGACGCTCCAGGATATTACTGAGCATAAAAAAGCAGAAGTAGCTCTGGTAAATCTCGAGACTGCCCGCAAAAAGGAAATTCACCACAGGATTAAGAACAACCTTCAGGTAATCTCATCCCTTCTTGACCTTCAGGCTGAACAGTTTAAAAATAAAGAGAATATTAAAGATTCAGATGTACTTGAAGCCTTCAGGGAAAGCCAGAACAGGGTAACATCTATGGCTCTTATTCATGAAGAATTGTACAAAGGCGGAGAATTCGAAACCCTGGACTTTTCGCCTTACATTGAGGAACTCACTGAAAATCTTTTTCTTACATACAGACTTGGAAATACCAGAATCAGTTTAAACATGGATCTTGAAAAGAACATCTTCCTTGACATGGATACTGCAGTCCCTCTGGGGATAATTATTAACGAACTTGTTTCCAATTCTCTCAAGTATGCATTTCCAGGGCGAGACAAAGGAGAAATTCGAATCAAACTCTGCCGTGAAAAAACCAGGGAATGTATAAACAGCATAGAAGAAAGCACAAACGAAGGCTGCAGGAGTGCTATTTTTACTCTGACCGTTTCAGATGATGGGGTAGGTATACCTGAGAGTCTTGATCTGGAAAACCTTGATACTCTTGGAATACAGCTGGTAGTTTCCCTTGTAGACCAGTTAGATGGTGGACTTGAGCTGAAAAGGAACAATGGGGCAGAGTTCACTATGAGGTTTACAGTGTCAGGAAAACAGTAATGTTAAGCGAAATAAAAATTCAATTTTGGAACTCTGCCCGGTTGTATGGGTGAGTCATTGATCGAATCCGAAATAAGTGATTCTCCTCGATATTTGTGAAAAATAAGGGAGATTCTGGATTACCATATTAAGTAATTTATACTATGGCCAAAAATATATTACTCTATTTATGATTATTTATAGCCAAAAAAGTGTTACTTAAGGTTGTTGTTCTTGCTTATGTTTGTAAATATTTCTGCATTGACTATAGTCTGGATCTTTCATCCTCCAAGGTCAATTTGATATATAACCGACGATATATTTTTAGATATATCTGTTTCCAAAATGAAGTTAAAGGGGATTTTGATAATATGGATGATCTTCAGGGAGTATTAAAAGGACAAAAAATTGCTTATTTTTCTATGGAAATCGGACTTCGCAGCGAAATTCCAACGTACGCGGGAGGGCTGGGAGTACTCGCAGGAGATACTATCCGTTCGGCTGCGGACCTGAATGTCCCGCTGGTAGCGGTAACCCTGGTGAGCAATAAAGGATATTTCAGGCAGATTCTTGATTCTTCAGGAAATCAGATCGAACACACGGAAGAGTGGAATCCTGCACGTTTTATGACTCTTCTTGCAGAAAATGTAAGCGTCAAGATCCAGAACAGAGACGTTAAGCTCAGGGCCTGGCTTTATAATTGCAAAAGCCTCACAGGAGGCTGTGTACCCATAATTTTTCTCGATACCGATGTCGAAGGAAATGAATGGGAAGATCGCAGGATTACGGATTTCCTCTACGGAGGAGATCAACGCTACAGGCTCAAGCAGGAAATAGTACTGGGGATCGGGGGAGTAAGGATGCTTGAAGTTCTGGGCTTTAAGGTTAGAAAGTACCATATGAACGAAGGCCATTCAAGCTTGCTTGCCCTGGAACTTCTAAGGCGCAATGGCACAGACTCAACGAAAGTAAAGGACTTCTGCATTTTTACCACTCACACTCCCGTGGAGGCAGGGCATGATAAGTTCGATTACGGACTTGTAGAAGACCTGATCCAGGATAAAAATGATGTAGACACTCTCCGGAAATTCGGAGGAGCAGACCGCTTTAATACAAGCCTTTTTGCTCTGAACCTATCTAACTACGTAAATGGAGTCACAAAAAGGCACAGCAGAATTTCAAACGAACTTTTTCCCGGCTACAAAATCCAGGCAATCACTAATGGTATCCATTCCTATACATGGACTTCTCCCTATTTCAGGCAACTTTATGACCGTTACCTTCCTGGCTGGGCAAATGAGCCCGAACTTCTGGTGAGGATAGGGGGCATCCCGGACAACGAGATCTGGGGAGCACACTGGAGTGCAAAAAGAGCCCTTATCGATGAGGTGAACAGGAGGACAGGCGTGGGGATGGACTACGAAACCCTTACAATAGGCTTTGCAAGGCGCATGACAGAATACAAACGCGCAACATTAATTCTCTCTGACCTTGAGAGGCTCAGGAAGGTAAACAGAAGAGGGAAAATTCAGCTTATTTTTGCAGGCAAAGCCCATCCACATGATGTGGCTGGAAAACAGATTATCAGGGACATTTTTAAGAGCATAGAGACTCTTAAAGAAGAAATTAAAATTGTTTTCCTGGAAAACTATGATATGGACTTGGCCGCAAAAATGGTTTCCGGGGTTGACCTCTGGTTGAACACCCCCACCCGTCCTTACGAAGCGTCTGGGACAAGCGGCATGAAGGCTGCTCATAACGGAGTTGTGAATTTCAGTGTGCTCGATGGATGGTGGATTGAAGGGTGGATTGAAGGTGTGACTGGATGGGCTATGGGGCCTCAACCTGATGAGAATCTTTCTGAGGAAGAGGCGAAAATCGCTGAACTTAGTGATCTTTACAATAAGCTCTACTATGTCATTGTCCCTATGTACTATGACCGCAGAGACGAATGGTTCAAACTAATAAACAATTCCATAGGCATGGTAGCCTACTATTTCAACAGCCACAGGATGATGCGGCGTTATGTCACACATGCTTATCTTTAATCGCGGATAAAACTGTGCAATGAAAGCATTTAAATTACAAAGGGAGAGATGGGTCGTCCACTAATACATGATTGATGTGTTCATAACGTCCTCTCCAACATTATTTTTGCTTGCGTTTATGTGCTCGCACAGCAGGCTGACCCAGCAGCGCCAAAAATACGGAAAAAGAAAGAGCAGAAGTGGGATTTCGATTCTTTTGGAATAATATCAATCAACAAATGATGGACTACCATTTCACTACATATCCGATTAATTTTTTTGCTCATTTTTTCAACTTCATCGGTTCCCCACAACAAGTGATGTTGCCGGTGCAGCAAGTATCTGTAGAGCAGCAGGTAGCTCCACATTCGTTTACTACTTTAAGTTCGAAGCCGCATCCCTCACAAACAAGAATCTGTTCTTCCTTCAATTCGCTACAGTTCATTTAATGCCACCTCAATTTGCTTGATAGGAAAAGTATGTAATTGAAGTTCAAAGTGCTTTTGAAACAATGTTTCTGAATATCAATAATTCTGAATATCAATAATTCTAAAGATTATTCTACAAACATGGAATTTAAAGGAGGAAAGAGGGGGCTGAATAAATAAAGATCCTGTCCTCTTCTCCTTGCATTCCAAATCTCATTCAAACCTGCTTGAAACTGTCATTTCTGACCCGAGCTCCATTTTTGAAGAACCATTACGTTCCTTAAAAGTCCTGTATACTCTAAAAAGCAGAAATCCGGAAAGGATAAATGACAGGCAGTCCGAAGCCGGAAAAGCTGCCCATACTCCATCCAGGCCGTAAAAACGAGGAAGGACGATAACAAGAGGGAGGAGGAAGAGAAGCTGGCGGCTAAGAGAGAGAAGGAAAGAGGGTTTTGCCTGTCCCAGAGCCTGGAATACTGTTGTTGCGACAACATTAAAACCTATCAAGGGCAATCCGAGAACCATTATCACCAGAGCATTTTTCCCAACTGCCATATATTCCGGATCAGCACTGAACAACCCTAGAAGTTGTTCCGGAAAGAGAGAAATGATAAGCAGGCCAAGGATCCCGAAAGCTGTTGTCGCTGCAAGAGACAATTTTACGGCTTCTACTATTCTTTCGAAACGCTTTGCTCCGTAATTAAACCCGACAATCGGCTGCAGTCCAAAGGCCATACCCAGGAGAGGCAGGAAGATGAAGGAACAAATCTTCATTGCTATGCCAAAAACAGCAATTGAGACATCTCCTCCATAACTTGCAAGGGCATTGTACACAAAAATCATCATAACACTGCTTGAGGATTCCATTACAAAAGAGCCGAGCCCTATAGCTCCTATTTCTCTAATAATGCCAGAGTCTGGTTTCAATGTTTCTGGTCTGAAAAGCACAGCTCCTTTTCCTTTAAGGCAGTATTGGAGGAGCCAGGCAGAACCCACGGCCTGGGACAGCACAGTTGCAATTGCAGCCCCCTTCACACCCATACCGAAGCCGAAGATAAAAAGCGGGTCAAGGATGATATTGAGAACGCCTCCTATAAGCATAGTATTCATGGCAAGGCGGGCATTTCCTTCAGCTCTGACAATATTCTGAACTGAGATCCCGAAGACAAAGACAATCCCTCCTGCAATTATAATTTCCAGATAATCTCTGGCGTAGGGAAGGATTCCGGGAGTCGCACCGAAGGCTTTCAGAATTGGGTCAAGGTAAAGAAGACAGGGAATTGCAATAAGCACACTTAGGATCAGGCTTAGGGAAAAAACATTTCCCAGGACTCTTTCAGCTCTTTCGTTTTCTTGTGCCCCAAGAGCACGCGAGATAATGGAAGATCCGCCTGTCCCAAGAACAATCCCAAAAGCCATAATTATCATCTGGACTGGAAAAGCTATCGAAAGCCCGCCTATAGCCTGGACGCTCTCTTCCCCATAGGCCCATCCTACAAAAAGGGTATCCACAACATTGTAGAGGGCCTGCACCAGCATTCCGATGATTACAGGTGTTGAAAGCTTGAACAGGAGTTTCTTTATATTCTCCGTACCCAGAAATTCACTTTTTTCATCCATATTTTGTGTTCTCTCTCGTTTTTACTTCATGTCATCCGGCCTGTTATAACAGGGAGGCTCAAACCCGGTATCAAAGAGTTTGGATGCAGCCTTCTGGATCAGCTGCCTGAAAATTTCTTTTTCTCCAGGCGTGAAATCCGAAAGGAGATTATCTACAAAAGAAATCAGCTTTTCAAGAACCACAGCTCTTATTTCCTTTCCTTTTTCAGTCAGGTAAACCCTGTAAGCCCGGAGGTCATTTTTGTCCCTTTGCCTGTAAACGTACCCCTCTTTTTCCAAACTCTGGATCGCCCTCGCGCTTGTAGCTTTACTAACTTTCAGAGTCTTTGCAAGGGTTTCTTGAGAGATGCCGTCTCTGTGGTACAAAACCATCAAGAAATCGAATTGTCCGCTTCCTATCCGGTAAGTTTCGAGTTCCTTTGCCATATATGCCAGATGGCTCCTGTATATATGGGCAATCGGGCCGCAGATTTCTCTTGGGTCTTTCATAACATTATCTTCCATTTTATGAAGCAAGGAGGCTTTTTTGAAATAAAAGCTATTTAATAGATAGTTACTTATGAAACTAATTTTGAGTTCTTCTGTAGGATTTGAGTACATATAATAGTTACGTATGAAACTAAAAGAAAACAGCAATTAGTAAGTTTCAGCTCACAAAAAAATTTAAACTAATTAATGCCCTTTTTCGAGAAGCACTCAGTCTAAAGTACATATCTCCAGCCTTCTTTTTTCAGGCTTTTCCTGTGTACTTCATAACCTGGCATAAGTTCCCATACAAGTTCCCAGAACCTTGCAGAGTGATTTTTTTCTTTCACATGGCAGAGCTCGTGCGCTATCACATACTCAAGCTGTTCGGGAGGAGCCATTATAAGCTGAAAATTAATCCGCAGGACATTGTCTGAAGAACAGCTCCCCCATCGTCTTTTTTGATACTTCACCTTAAAAACCGGAGGAACTATTCCAAGCTTTTTTGAGTAACCTATTAGAATCCTCTCAACTTCCTCTTCAGCACACTTGCTGTAAAAATTCCAGACAGCCTTTTTTACCAGAATGGAAACAAAATCTTCGGGAACTTCTGCTGGAATTGCAACCGTAAGTTCAGAGTTATTAAATGATGTCTGAGGTTTTTTTATGTCATCCAGAACTATGATCTTCAGAGTACATTCCTTGCCCAGATAGAGGTATATTTCTCCTTCAAAATAATGCTTTTTCTGATCCGAAAGCCTGTTTGCCTCAAACAATTCAAGTTTTTTAAATATCCACCCTGCCTTCTCATTGACCATCTTCCTTATAGTTTCAGGGTCCAAACTCTGAGGAGCTCGAAACTCGACCTTCATATCCGGACGAACTACAATAGCTGCCCTCGTTCTCCTCTTGCTGTAGATTATTTCGTAATCTATTTTCTTGCCACAAGTTTGAATGCTGTCGTTTTTCTTCATCCTTCTACCTCAATCAGAATCCCGTATCATGCCTGATTCTACATCTAACTTTGCCTTAATCTGTCCTTTTTGCCGCAAATTTTTACCGCTTTCTGAAAAATAGAGGACACTCAAGCTGGAAAAGCAGAGTTGCTCTGGCGCACCCCGCAGCAAGCGGGATATTCGCAAGATATCGGGATATTCGACTGAAAATAAAAATAATGAATAGTCAGTTAGCAGGCGGGAAAGGATAACTTTTCTTAAAAAGAGCCTTAGCTTTGTAAATTAGCTGCCTAATATATAAATAACTGCTACTATTCACACAATTAGCCTGCTTGGGCGAGCAAAGCGAGGAGGACCTCGTGCTGTTGTACTTGTAGTTCAACTCCCAAAAAAATCTCCGATTTCCTGTGATCCCGAAGCGAAACTCGGGTGAATCGCAATTCGGATATTTGTGGGTTTTGTAGACAGGGCGCCTCCAAAAAAAATAATTTATGAACCGTCCCTGAAATAAGTCCTCTTGAGCGTAGCGAAAAGGACTGCGGGCTCCCGAATCGCAATTCGGGATTTCAAGCATAAGCAATATGCATATCATACGCTCGAGTGTAGTGCTCAAAAACAAGGAGAGTAAGGGTATTTGCGGTAATGTCAAAAGCATAAATCAGCACAAAAGGCCCTATGTGAATTCTCCACTTTCCTTGAAATTCAGCCTCAAGTGGAACACCTATTTCAGGGCGGTAAGCCAGGAGACAAAGGCGATGCTTCACATAATCGTATCCTGCCCTGTCAAGCAGACAAAGTTTTTTTAGATTTTTACATACTGAAGGGTGAAAGGCTACTCTGTATGTCATTGCTCTACCTTTTCGAAAAATTCAGCTATTTCAAATGCAGGCAAATGATGCTGCAAGCTATATTGTTCTGCTTTTCGAATCTTAAAGGAAAAGAGAGGTTGAAAAGCAGCTTCAGGCGGATATTTAATTTCATTGAATTTTTTTTCGAATTCCTTTAGCTGGTTAAAAATCTCTGCAAATACCATGCCCATCAACTCAATTAACTCATAATTTTACAGGGAATATCTTTCAAGTTTTAAGGCTTTTTTTATGAACCTGTGCTTAAAGGTGAATTTTAATTTTATGGTTTATATATATTCCGGGTTTTAAATATAAGTATTATAATTGAAAGATGCATTCTCTGGTCTCTAATTAGATATGTTTCCACATCAATTATCAGATTCTGGAATAATGCCAGTTCTCCGCCAACTATTATATATTTTTGAACATAATATATCCCCGGCAATCTCAATCTCATGAACTATCTCATGAACCCCAATTCAATAAAACTAAAAGGTGATATTTGATGCAGTACAGCATGGGTATTGACGCAGGTGGAACATACACCGATTCGATCATCATTCGGGACTCCGATGGCAAAGTGATGGACTCGAATAAGGCACTTACTACTTATCCAGACCTTCTTGCAGGAATAAGAAATTCCATAGATGGGCTGGATGAAAAATATTTGAAAGATGTAAAAATGGTTTCTGTTTCTACAACTCTTGCGACAAATACAATCCTTGAAAAAAATGGCTATCCTGTGGGGCTAATCCTCGTAGGAGATTATGAAATTCCGGAAAAAATGGATGTTGAATTCCATACCATAGTAAAAGGAGGACACGACCACCACGGGGCTGAAATCATTTCCCTTGATATGGAAGCTGTGGAAGCTTTTGTTGATAGAGTAAAGAGTGATGTTTCGGCTTTTGCGGTTTCTTCATATTTCAGTATTCGAAACCCTGCCCATGAGCTGGCAATCAAAGCCCGAATTAAGGAGCTTACTGGGCTGCCTGTAGTTTGCGGGCACGAACTTTCTCTTGACCTTGGAGCCTATGAGAGAGGGATCACAGCCTACCTCAATGCTCAGCTAATCCCTATTGCAAGCCAGTTTATCCACTCAATAAAAGAAGAGATCTCCAGAAGGGGGATGGATTCAAGGCTGCTGATGCTCAAATGTGATGGTTCTGTTGTGGGAATTAATGAAGCTCTGGAGAAACCAATAGAATCAATCTTTTCGGGGCCTGCTGCAAGTCTTGTAGGAGCATCTCACCTTTCCGGGCTTAAGAACTGTGCAGTAATCGATGTTGGTGGGACAAGTACCGACGTGTCTATGCTCGAGAACGGACTTCCTGAACTCTGTTCAGAGGGGGCTGTAGTCGGAGGCTGGCAGACAAAGGTGAAGGCCATCCGGATGGAAACTTCAGCAATGGGAGGAGACAGCCATATCTGGGTCCGAAACATGAAAATACATCTCGGCCCGCGTAGAGTTATTCCCCTATGTGTTGCAGCGGTTAAATATCCGGGTTTTCTCGAAGCTCTGAGAAAAGGAAGGATTCCTGGAGTTATGCATCTTGAAGAAAATGTACAGCCCACAAAGTTCTTTATAAGGACAGGGGCAGAAGCTTCAGACCTTGGAAAACTTGAACAGGAACTCTTTGACAGGATAGGAGATTTCCCTACATCTCTCAATGATATCTTCTGGGAAACCCAGAGAACACTTTCACCGGGTCTGCTTGATTCGCTCATAAGAAAACGCCTTATCCAGGCAATTGGTTTTACTCCTACAGATGCTCTGCATGTGCTCGGAGAATATACATCATGGGATAGAGAAGCCTCAAAGGTAGGAGCCAAACTCCTTGAACGCTACGCCCAGATAGATCACATCAAGCTCTGCAAACAGATAAAAAAGGACGTTGCAAAAAACATGGCCTTAAACCTGGTTTCCTTTATCTTAAAAGACGTCCCCTCCCAGGAGATCGAAAAGATCTTGCTGGCCGACAGGTTCACGCAGTTCAGGATGAAAATCCCTGTTGTACTGATAGGAGGCCCCGTAGTCGCATATATTGAAGAGTTGAAACAGATCCTCGATGCTGATATCATAGTCCCTAAATATGCTGAAGTAGGAAATGCTGTCGGGGCAGTTGTAGGTAAGGGAATTAAAAGAATTGAAATTCTTATCAAGAGTACATATACAAAAGATAGAAAAAGGCTTATTCTTCTTTTCTCCTCTGCAGGTAGAGAAACCTTTGGAACTTATCCTGAAGCTCTGGAATATGCAGAGGTTCTCGGAAGAAAACTCGTCATGGAATATATGGCCGAGGCTGGCTTGGACAAAGGAAAAGTCCAGATCGAGGTTAGCAAAAAAGATATATCTTTGAGTGAAGCAGGGACAATACCTGTGGAGACAAAGCTTGTTTTTGTCGGAATAGGGATGCCAAAAACCTGAGTTCCGGATACCTCCCGGAACATTTATATTTACCCGCAATAATGCAGATAATGCAATTGCTGAATTCGACATTTATTCTTTAATCTCGTGCCTCCTCCTGAGTAGCTATTTGTTTTCGAGATCAATAAATCTCTGATTCTGAAAAAAGGATTTTCAGGCAGGATGAATAGGACTTAATATCCTGATTTGCGGCAGTGCATCAGAACGCAATAAAAAGATGGCATAAACGGTATAACAGAATTACAAACGGCAATGTCAGGATAATGCAAAAGCATCCAAAATATAAAAGGCGATATAAAAATGGCGTATAATCCAAAAATGGTATATAATTCAAAAATGGCATATGATCTGGGTATTGATGCAGGTGGAACTTATACTGATTCGGTTTTAATTAGGAAATCAGATGGAAAAGTTATATGCTCAAACAAGGCACTTACAACCTATCCTGATCCTCTTGAGGGAATACAGAAATCAATTGACGGACTTGACCCTGAAAAGCTAAAATTCGTGACTGTTGTTTCGGTTTCCACTACTCTTGCCACCAATACTATCCTTGAAAGGACAGGATATCCTGTTGGGCTGGTCCTTATAGGAAATTATGAAATTCCTGAAGATTCGGGGATTGAAAACTGCGTTATGGTGCAGGGAGGGCACGACAGTAATGGGGAAGAAGTAGAAATCCTTGACATGTTAGCAGTAGAACAATTCGTACTTGGAATAAAAGACAGGGTATCGGCTTTTGCAGTTTCTTCTTATTTCAGTGTGCGAAACCCTGAACATGAGCTAAGCGTAAAAACCCTGATCCAGGAACTTACGGGCCTGCCTGTTGTCTGCGGGCATGAGCTGGCCCAATCTCTCGGAGCTTATGAAAGGGGAGTTACAGCTTACCTCAATGCCCAGCTACTTCCTGTAGCAGAGGGTTTCTTAAAGACAGTAGTAAGTGAGATCGAGAGCAGAGGGCTCAACCCAAGAATTGCCATGCTCCGCTGCGATGGGTCTGTAGTAAGCATGCATGAAGCCATGAAAAGACCAATAGAATCTGTTTTTTCAGGCCCTGCCGCAAGCCTTCTTGGGGCTTCCTATCTTTCCGGGCATGAGACCTGCACTGTAATTGACGTTGGAGGGACAAGCACTGACGTCTCCCTGATCTATAACGGGCTTCCTCAACTCAGCGAAACAGGAGCAGTTGTAGGCGGCTGGCAGACAAAGGTTCGTGCACTGCGGATGGAGACTTCAGCCATGGGAGGGGACAGTCACATATGGGTCCAGAGCGGCAATATTAACATAGGTCCTCGTCGGGTTATCCCTCTCTGCAGGGCAGCAGTCCTGTATCCAGGTTTCATGGAAACCCTGAAAAAGCGGTGGAGCCCAGACAGACTCAAATTGAATGAGCATATACAGGCAACAAAATTCTTTGTCCAGACAGAGAAGGAGCCTGCAAATTTGAATCGGGAAGAAAAAGAGCTTCTTGCTCTTATAGGAAACGATCCTCTTTCCCTCAAAGACGTCTACTGGGACAGGAACATCCTGCCTTCGAAGAAAGTAATGGACTCTCTAATTCAGAAGCGACTTGTTCAGGCAATCGGTTTTACCCCCACTGATGCCTTGCATGTTCTTGGAGAATATACGGAATGGAATTCTGAAGCTTCTGAAATTGGGGCTACCCTGCTTGCAAACTTCATAGGGATCGACAGGCAAGAATTCTGTCTAAATTTGAAAAGGCTCTTTGCCAGGAACATGGCAAAAGATCTCCTTGCATTTCTGATGGAAGGGGTAGACAGGAACGAAATTGAAAAAATGCTTGAAGGCAATTTCTTCTATCGGTTTAAGTTGGACATCCCTGTTGTCCTTCTTGGAGGCCCTGTAAAGGCTTATGTTAACGAACTGAAGAAACTGATAGATGCGGAGATCGTTGTTCCTGAGTATTCAGATGTTGGAAATGCAGTTGGAGCTCTTGCAGGAAAAGGGATCAAGCGTCTTGAGATAACGGTGCGCACACTTTATAGTGAGTCCAAGTATGATCTTAAATCAAAAGGGATCTTTGTATATACTCCTGTAGGAAGGCGGCATTTCATAATAAGGAGCGAAGCAATGGAGTTTGCTGAAGATTTCGGGAGAAAGCTGATTCTTGATTATATGGCAGAATCGGGGCTTTCCCCTGGACAGGTTACAATTAGTGTGGAAAAAAAGGATATAAAGACCAATGCCAGCGAAACTCCTATCGAAACCAGGCTTATCTTTGAAGGAGTTGCAAATTCTGATGTCTACAGAAAAGCTCTATCTGAACAGGACAAGCACGATAAAAGTACTGAAGAGCTGACAGATCAGGTCAATCCCCTCGAATGTAATTCCCCTGGATCTCTTTCTATCTCTGGAAATTATGAATGAGGAGGACAAAGTTCATAACTCTGATGTACGTTTCAAACATGAAAGAAGGACTATCTGCCCAATAGTTCAGCTTACTACTGTAGAAAAGTTTTAAATTATTTATGCGTATATTGGTTGCTTGTACAGTGGAGAATTGCACAGCAGACGCATAATTACACGTAAGGAGTTAACATGATCCCAAGAAAAGCATTTTTGACAAAGGGTACCGGGGTACATAAAGACAGATTAGCATCCTTTGAACTTGCACTCAGGGCTGCAGGAATAGAGAAATACAACCTTGTAAGTGTTTCAAGTATTCTGCCCCCTAATTGCAAACTCGTACCCAGAGAAGAAGGAGTCTTAGAGCTGAAACCTGGTGCCATTGTCCATTGTGTACTCGCAAGGAATGATACAAACGAACCACATCGTTTGATGGCTTCGGCGATAGGAACTGCTGTTCCGGTAAATGAAGACAACTACGGCTATATTTCCGAACACCATTCTTTCGGAGAAGAGGAGATTACTGCAGGAGAATATGCTGAAGATCTGGCAGCAACAATGCTTGCAACGACTCTGGGCATAGAGTTTGATGCAGAAATGGCCTGGCATGAGAGAGAACAGGTGTATAAAGCAAGCGGGCATATCTTTGATACTTTCCATATGTGTCAGACCGCTAAAGGTGACAAAGAAGCAAAATGGACCACAGTTGTGGCTGCAATGGTCTTTGTAACAAAGCCAGAGTAAAAGATTAAAAAAATTAAAAATTATGTCTAAAAGAATATTTTAAAAATTAATTTAAAGACAAGATTAATTCAAAATAATTTAAATAAACTTTTTTTAAATTGAGTAAAGGGGAAGAAAATTACAGCTTCCCCCGCCTCATTGACATGTAAGGCTGGAAGAACCTTTCCCAGGTATCCTGAAAATATTCCTTTGAAATCTTCGGCCATCTGGGGGTACTGCAGCAGATCATGACTGCCCCTGCAAGAATGAAGACACAGCCTCCGATTGTAGTTGGCTGAATGGGCTCTCCAAGGAGCATGCAGCAGAAGAAAATGCTACTCACAGGTTCAAGCAGGGAGATTACGGCTGCAGTTTGTGCCTTTATGCGCGCTATCCCTCTCAGGTACAGTAGAGAGGCAAAAGCCGTTGCAATAATACCCAGGGGTATAAGAATACTCAGGTTTTCAAGCAGTACTGGCCCGGATACGGAAACTCCGAAAGGTAGGAGGATAAAGAGGCTGACTGATGTTGACCAGAACATCTGTTCGACAGCTGAATAAACCTCCTTCAGGTAACTCACTGTCATGATCGAACAGCCGTATGCAAGTCCGGAAAGCAGCCCGAAAAGAATCCCTGTGGTATGATCTACTTTTCCTCCTGAAAAAACTATCTCCATAAGATTTGAAGGGTTGACAGCAAGAAGTATACCTGAAATGGAAAGGCTGAGCGCAAGCATATCTCTAAGGGTTACATGTTCTTTTAAGAGGAAAGGAGAGAGAAAAGTCACATATATGGGGGCTGTGTACATGAGAAGCACGGCTACGGGGATGCCGATGTTTTTGATTGCGGAAAAATAAGCAAACATTGTTACTGTATTAAGAATTCCAAGCAAAAGGACGTAGTACTTCTTCTGTTTAAGCTTGATATTTTTAATTCCCCCAAATATTACAAAATACCCCAAAATTACTGCAAACCCAATAAAAAGTCGGTAAAATAAGATCGAACCTGCCTCCATATCCTTTATTTCCCTTACAAAAATTCCAATCATCCCAAAAAGGATGCAGGAGGCAATGAGTGCCATAATTGGATTATTATTCTCTTTAACTGTTGGAGGCATACTTGAGGAATGAATAATCGGGACAGAATATAAAACTATCTCAAATAATTGTGTATGAAATTCATTTAAAATGTATATATGTTTTATTCAAAAAAACCTTAATAATTTATTAATTAGATTTTAAAGAGGGATTAATCTTTTTTAAAAATAAATATTTTTCTGATAATCCTCTTTACTCTACAAAATAAATCATTTCATTGGGCATGAGAGTCAGCTCATTATTCTCTATTCCTGCCTTCACAAGCTTTTCAATCCTTTCCCATGTATTTTTACGAGTGGTTTTTATCCCGAGTACTCTCGAAGTCTGGACAATCAGGTCTTCAAGAGGTGTTGAATACTGGGAATTCAGAACAAAACGAACAGCTTCTTTTATTTCCTCATCACAGATCCACTCGATTTTTGCAGATGCATCCCCATCACGCCTGCGCAGGAGGCAGAAAGGTTCTGAAACTGGCCAGTAAAACTCATTTTCTATGCGAATTTTTCCGGAACTTTCTGCAAGTGCCACTGCATCAAATATTCTCTGTTTTATTTTCCCGAGCAGGCGGGTAATTCCTGCATTCGATTTTATACTCTGGATCAGGGCTTCTGCATGAATAGGACCTTCGTACTCTATGATCCGTACAACTGCTTCCTCAAGCTGCTCATCGGAAAGCTCAGAAAGGTCTCCTGAATGTGGAAGCCCTGAAGAAAGGCAGATCCTGTAAGGGGGCACTGCAGCCTCGATAGAGTCACTTTTCCCGGACAGCTTTTCATGCCCTTTTTTTCCGCTTTCAGGAAGTGATGCTGGCCTGTCAGTATCGTCAAGCAGAAAATCGGAGGGGATCTCAGCATCCGACTCATTCACATTATCAGAAGTTATTGAGAGCAACTTTTCTTGCAGGTTTGTATCTTCACTTTTGGTTTCAAAGTCCGAAACAGCAATGAGGTCAGACTCTGATTGACTTTCGAACTCAAACCCACCTTTAGTCCCAGCTTCAAACATTGGTTCGAGATCAGATTCAATTTCAGATTCGGACGTAGATTCGGCAGCAGCTACTATTTCAGATCCCGAATTCCATTCTGTGCCTGTATAATTTTCCTCCTCGGAATCTGGCTCAGGTTCAAAATAGCTTCCTGAGCCATAAATATAGGCAAACTCGTTAAGTCTCCTGGGTTTTCTTTTCTTTTCAGTACCTGCACTGAAATCGATCTCGGGGTAAGCCTGGAAAAAGCTCACTTTTTCAGGCTCTGGCTCAGGTATTAGTTTTAATGAATCTTCTTCTTCGGAGCAGGGATTCACGCTGAATTTCAGGATTTTTGACTTCCCTGACCTTTTAACAGGTTTCTTTCGGGAGTTTTCATCTGCCAGTAAAGCCATGGACTCGGCTTTTAAGTTCATTTCCGGCAGGAAATCCGAATATGAAGAAGTTGTCAGTCCTTCTTCCAGCTTAAGACATGCGCCTGAATAAGGATCTTCAGCTGAGGTCTCAAAGGAAGATTCGGAAGGAGGTCTCATTTCAAAGAATCCAGTTTCAAGCTTTTTATCAGCTTTATTTTCTAGACTCGCTACAGGTGAAGCCGGAACTGCAGGTGAAGCCGGAACTGCAGGTGAAGCTGGAACTGCAGGTGAAGCTGGAACTGCAGGTGAAGCTGGAACTGCAGGTGAAGCTGGAACTGCGGGTGAAACAGGAATTAAGGGTGAAGAGGGATCTGCGGAAGAAGCCAGGTTTTCAGGTGAAAAGGATGACGTTTCTGCAAGACTTTTATTCGCGGGTTCAGCCCAGGCAGAAGGTTCGCTGATCACTGGCATTTCGGGTTTGGGCTCGGATTTTGCCTGCAATTTTGCCTGCTTTAAAGCCCCCTTTACAGCTTCAAGCAGTTTTTCTTTGCTCTCTTTCGGGCGCAAATACCAATCTGTTGACCAGACCCGGTAGATTTTCCATCCAAGCCCTTCGAGCACCTGCTGGCGTAGACGGTCACGGTCGCGGGCAACATGCGATGAATGATATCCAGCTCCATCACACTCGATTCCAAGCACGTACCTGCCTGGGTGGACAGGGTCAGGGACTGCAAGATCCAGCCTATATCCGGCACAGCCGATCTGCCTGTGGACTTCGCAGTCGTTCTCTGTCAGAAAATCAGAGACAACTTCTTCAAAGGGAGAATCGAAGTCCTCCTTGCTGCACGAAGGCGAGGGAAGGCGGCCGCTTTCTGCAAACTCAAGGAAAATTTTCAGAGATCGAAGCCCGAATGGTGAATTTTCATCCAGGCTCAGATCTCTTGATGTAAAGTTTGCAAAGACAACGCACTTTTCCCTGGCTCGAGTAATAAGAACATTCAGGCGCCTTTCTCCTCCTTCGCGGTTAAGGGGGCCGAAATTAAGAGAAAGCTTTCTGTTGCTGTCAAAGCCAAAACCCACGCTCAGAAGAATAACATCTCTTTCATCACCCTGAATGGTTTCAAGGTTCTTTACAAAGAAATGCTCACCTCTATCATTTCCTGAATTTAGTTCAAATCCGGGGTTTACTTTAAGAAGAGCCTCAATCTCTTCCTGGATAGCTTCCTGCTGCTTCACATTAAAAGTTCCGACCCCGAGACTCTTGCCCGGATACCTGCTAAAGTGTTCGAAGACTGCCCTTGCAACTGCCCTTGCTTCTACCCTGTTGGCTCCACTCTTCCCTCTATCATAAATCGCATCCAAAAGGTGCACAAACTTCAGTCCGAGACGTTCATCTTTCTGCATGGGAGAAGGATAAACGTAAAGGCGGTTATCGTAAAATTCCTGATTTGAAATCGCAATCAGGGACTCATGCCTGCTCCTGTAGTGCCAGCGCAGGGTCTTGACAGGGAAACTGCGTTTGCAGACGTTCAGGATACTTTCCATATCCCCCGCAGAAGTACAGTCATCTGGCTCACTGTCAGGAGAGTCAACAACGGTATCGAAGAAGTCAGTAGGTGGAAGCTGTTTTGAATCTCCCATTACCACCACCTGCTTCCCGCGCAGGAGGGCTCCCACAGCGTCTTCGGGCCTTACCTGACTGGCCTCGTCAAAGATGATCACATCAAAGCGAGTGTTTCTGGGATCCAGATACTGGGCAATGGATAGCGGGCTCATAAGAAAACAGGGCTTGATCTTCTGCACAAGTCCTCCTGCCTTTTTCATGAGGGTGCGTATAGGCATATGCCCGCGTTTTCTATTGAATTCATTGAGTAGAATTCCTGACTCCGAAGCTCTTGATGCTCCGGAAGTCAGCTTTGGAGCTTCCTCATAAGCAGAACATATGATCCTTTTTCTGTTTTCCACAAGGACTTTTTTGTCAAGCTCTGTGAACTTGTTAATCTTACCTTCATGCAGTTCTCGGATAAAAGTAGAAAGTGCAGGTCTTTCTCTGAAGGCATGGTACAGGATAATTTCGGCATAGTTTCCTTCAAAGGCAGGGATCATGTCACATGCTTCTATTTTACCTGATTCAATATCTTCCAGCATGGGAGCTGCTTTTGTCTCCAGACAGGCCTGTCTGTATCCAAGATACTGGCTCCAGAACACAAGAGACGAAGTCTCGGTTTTCCACCTGCTTATACGGGAGTTGAACTGGCTTATTTTTACTGTTTCGAGATCGTTTCCGAACATTTTCCCGAAATCCGCTCCTATGCGCATGCCAACTTTTTCAAGGGATATCAAAAAAGCTTGCTTTGATGCCATAACCTCGTTTATTGCGGTTTCGAGAGTTTTCCTATCAGTCCCGTTTCCTACAAGCCTGATACTCCTGTCAGTGAATATTTTTTCCTTTATGTTTTTTCGGAAAGGAACTATCCACCTGCTGTATTCATCCAGAAGGGCAGGATCGCTTTCAAAGCCTTTCCAGTATTCCCAAAAGTATTTCTTGCCTTTTGCCTCGGCCCCCTCAAGCTCCAGCCTGTGAACTTCACATTCGGAAATGCAGGCAAGGTCCAGAAGGATTTTACTATCCTGGGAAGGTGTCCCTGCAATGTAGCAGGATGAAATATCTTTCTTGAACTTTCTATATCTGGGATTTATAATCTTGAGGAGCTTGCAGGATAATTCCTCGAATTCCGAGGTGTCAAGGTCAAAAATAGAAGGGTGAAAAGTCCTTTCCACAAAAGTTTTCAGTTCTCTGTACTGCCTGAGTTTTGAAACCAGAGCTTCAGCCTCTGCTCTTGAGGAGTCGGATTCCCACTCAGGATTTTGAAGCATCTTTTCGGGCAGAGGTTTTGAGTCTTCGAGGAGTTTTGCGGCATTGATTACAGTAGTAATTCCCTCGAGAGTATGGGGTTTGGAGGTTGCAGAAAGGTCATTAAGAGTTTTTATGGATGCTTCGAGGGCTTCAAGCGCAGATGCACATTCCTCTGTAAGGGGTTCAATTTCCCCAAGGTCCGAAGGCAGCACAAGTCCGGGTTCACAGCCATACCAGGGGTTTTTTCTGGCTGGCCCGAGGGTGGGAAGTACCTGTCCCATTTTTTCTAAAACAGACTCCGCATCTGTCCAGACTTCAGGTCCCCAGGTCTCAGCCTCTTGAAAATCGTAGCGAGGCATTTTGAAACCCTTTGACTCAAAATAATCCCTGTTCTTTTCTCTTACTCCGTAGAGTGCGTAGAGGCTTGGATAAAGGTTTCCTGCAGGTTTCCCAAGGGACAGGGCATAGTCATTGAGTTCCTTTTTCAGCTTTTCGAGTTCGTTTAAGTCTCTGTCAGGGCTTATGGGCACAGGAGCCGGACGCTTCAGAGTTTTTTCCAGTTCTTCGAGAACTGCCTTTTTTCGAGTCTGGTTACTGTGAACCTCCAGGCAGAGCTCTCCTAAGCCCGCAGCATCAAGCCTGCTCTTTACCACCTGAAGAGCAGCCATTTTTTCACTAACGAAAAGCACACTTTTGCCCTGAGCCATCAGTTCTGCAATCGTGTTTGCAATGGTCTGGGACTTGCCAGTTCCTGGGGGTCCCTCTACAACAAGGTCTTTTCCAGCTTTTACATCTTCAATGACCGCTATCTGGGAGGAGTCAGCATCCATTATATGATAGGTGTCTTTTGCTGAGAGCTTCAGGTCAACTTCTTCTTCCAGAAAGCCTGTAACCTCAAATTCAGGGTCCTGAGGGTTAAAGATTTTCTGAATAAGAGGATGCTCTGCCGGAGACATATCCTCAGGCCAGGTTGCAGGGTCGAGGTCCTTGTACATGACAAACTTTCTGAAATTGAAGAGGTCAAGGCAGATTTCAGGCAGGAGGTTCCAGTCCTTTTTTTCACGGACTGCCGTGAATACGGCTTTTAAATACTCTTCAATTCCTGCTCCCTCTTCAGGCATCTCAAACTCCGGGATCTGGACCCCGAATTCTTTCATTTTTGCCTGCAGGGTTATTGAGGTGAAAATCTCGTCCCCTGTCCATTGGATGCTGAAATTTCGGCCCTTTCCTATTCTCTTTAGCTCAATAGGAACTAGAAGAAGTGGGGCCCTGGGATTTTTCACGGAAGATTTACTGTCACTCCACTGCAGAAACCCCACTGCAAGATAGAGCACAGGGTACCCCTGTTCTTCAAAGATTGAATTAGCCTGGTTAAAAACATAAAACAATTTTCTCTCGAGGGTTTCACTGTCGTCAGGAGTTTCCAAAAAAGGTTCGGATCGGGAACTCTGTGGCCTATTATTTTCTTCGGAAACCAGAATTTTCCCTATTGTTTTCAAAAGCTTGTTTTCGCTTTCTGAGGCTTCATCCTCTCCTTCCTCGCCGTTTTCAGGTTTTTTGCCTTTTCTGGGCCTGGCTTTTGCCCTGAACCTCATTGATTTTTCCTGAAGAACGAAAAGCTCATAAATTTCCTCAGGAGTTCTGCTTTCAATTGAAATGGTCCTTTTTTGGGAAGGACGGTAATTGAGAAGGTTATTTCGAAGAGACAGATCAAGCAAATTCTGTCTTAGTGCTTCTAAGTCCTTGACTACGTCTACCATAAAAATACCAGGCCCTTTCAAATAATGAATAAATATATTATGATTGATAAGAATACAGGATATTTAAATAAATTTTGATATGTTCTGCAGGGGATAAAACTCTCAATATAAAAGAAATACACGTCGGGTGAAGAAATACTCCTGTGAAAATAATCTATTTTAGAATAATACACCTAAGAATAATTTTCTTATTATACCTGATTACTTGCTTACTATTAGAGTTGACGGTTTATTACCATATTTTTCTTTATTTGATTTTCCAGTTTTTGTTCCTTTGAAGAAAGGTTCGTTTCATGTTTTGCTCTCATCTTCAAGACTCACCAGAAGAGAACTGGAAAGAATAAGGATGCATCCAAGCAGAGTTTCAGCAGAAACAGGGTCTTTTAAGAGAATATAAGCGAAAAATATTGTACTTACCGGCTCAAGGAGAGAAATTATGCTTGCATTCTGGGCTTTGACATGCACAAGCCCTGTAAAGTAAAGAATTGAGCCTATAGAGCTGATCATTACCCCAAGAAACAGTAAAACAGGCAAATTTTCCACAAGGGAGGCTGCAGATGCCTGCGTTACAAACGGGAGCAAAAACACAAGCGTCACGCCCGTCGAGAAAAAAATCTGTTCAAGGCCTGAATATTCTTCCTTGAGATAGCGGGAGTTCATGATAATACAGGCGTAAAAGAAGCCTGCAAAAAGTCCCATCAACACTCCAAATAGATATCCCGACTCAAGTCCCTGGCTGAAAACAAGGTTCTTAGGACCAATCACAATTACTACGCCTGCAAGGGAAATGATGAGGGCAGCAAGGCTCTTTCCACTGGGTTTTTCTTTCAGAAAGATGGGGGCAATAAGTAAAACATAAAGTGGAGCTGTATAAAGCAGAAGCACTGAGATTGAGACATTCGTAAAGCTTACAGCTGTGTAATAAGAGATCATTGCGCCTGCCTGCCAGACTCCAAGAAGCATGAGCGCTTTTCTTTTCTTTCTGAGCCTGATTTCTGAAAGCTTTCCTGTCGCTGCCAGATAAACTGCAAGGGCAAGAAAACCGAATAGGAGCTGATAAAAAACCACAGGCCCTGGAGCCATATTTTTTATGTATAAGAAAAAAATTCCTGCAAACCCGTAAATAACGGATGCGGCAACGACTTTGACATTTGCTTTTATGTACTGCGGCTCCATAACCTCTGCAAATAAGGGTTTCTGTTAAATAAGACTTTCTTGGGGTTATTGAAAGTGAATCAGGATATTCCGGATAGTCCAAATCCTCCGAACAGCCTGAACTACTTCTAGCAGGCAGATAATAAAATAAAAAAACTGTGTTACCGATTTTCCTTTGGGAATTATATCAACCGATTAAACACAGGTTATTTTTTTCTTATGATAGGGAGGAATCAGGCTGAGGATGTTTATTTTTTACTCCAAGTATCCTTACAATCACCATGCTGATCTCAAAAAAGATTATCATGGGCACAGCAACCATCATCTGGCTGAATACATCTGCCCCCGGAGTAATAACAGCTGCAATAAACATAACGAGAACATAGATATGCTTGCGGTAGGTCACAAGAGTATTATATTTTACAAATCCGTTTCGAGTCAGGAAAGTGAGCACTACAGGGAGTTCAAAGACAAGGCCGAAGATTGCTGTGGTTGTTGCTATAAATGAAATGAACTTGAAGATCGAATAAGTTGCAGTCACCCCTGAATCTGCTGCATCCATGTAGAGGAATTTAAGAAAGAGAGGGAGCATGAGAACGTAAGAATATGCAGCCCCAAGGGCGAACATGAAAATGACCGCTAAACTCAGGAAAACAAACTGGCCCTTTCCAATAGATATAGGAATTTGAATTGAATACCGCTTCGAAATGGCCCGATAAACATAGAATGCAATAATAGGCAAGGTAATGAGCAGTCCTATTATGATAGAGAGCTTTAGCTCCAGCATCATAACTTCCAGAGGAGATACATAAACCAGCTTTGCACCCTCGGGGAGAAGGTCATTTTTCATCCTCTCTATTAAAGGGCTCGTAAACTGAAAAGAGACAATAATGCCTGTGAAAAGGACCGCAGCAATCACAAGCAGTTTATTTCGCAGGGTCAGCAGTATCGCACTTAGATTTTCAATGGCTTCAGACATATGGAGTACCTATCCGGAGAAGCAAAAGGAATTTCGTTTTCCTGAAGGAAATTCTTAATCCTATTTCAGGGAACTCTATCTATTGCAGGGATTATAAATATAAACTTTCCTTTTATCTATTTTATTTTTTCACTTTCATTCGATACGGCTATTTTCATGGAATCCTTTTTAACATTTTCTAAAATTGACAGTAATTCGGGAAGAAGCTCAAGTAATGGAAAACCACAAATTCAAGCAGGGAAATAATCAGGTTAGTATCATAAGCCTGGAAATATAAGCCTGGAAATATAAGCCTGGAAATAATCGTTTTTTAATCAGTCTATGGCAATTCCCTAACCATTCTACAGCAACCTTACATGTTATAGCAATTATCTTAATCAGGCTATACCCCAACTAAATCATACTACAATGATTCCAGTGTCATAATATTCAGGGATTGTATCTAACAGGGATGTATCTGATAGGTATTATACATATATACTAGAGATGTATTGTGAAGAAAGATCATAAGCTGGATTGCAGATATATTCTGCACAAAAATATTGGAGTATCTTCTTAGGGTTTAGTTTCAAAACTAATATTATGTTCAGATATTAATATATTTATCCAGGTACATATAAGAGCGGAAAAAAATGGACCCACAACACACAGGCAATGGGATCTCTTCCACCGGAAACGCATCGGGAAGAAATTCACATACTACCGGCGTTCCTGGAGATGCTGAAGAACCCCTTATGGCCCACCTTTTCGAGCTCAGGAACCGGCTGGCAATCGTTTTAATCTGGCTTTTTCTGGGAATTATTGTTGCTTTTCCATTTTCGGCAAAAGGGATGCTGCTCGTCTGGAGGGAGTTCATAAGTCCTGATCTGGTCATGACATCTTACTCTCCTCTTGAATGGACCTTTGCCCGCCTTAAGCTCTGCCTTGTCTTTGCCCTTGCAATCTCAATTCCGCAGTTTTTCTACCAGCTTTACAGGTTTGCAGGTAAAGGTCTTTATCCGCATGAGAAGCGTTTTTTTCTTAAGGTTATTCCGGTATCTTTTTTGCTTTTTATCTTCGGGGCTGCAATAGGTTACTTCCTTATCCTGCCTTTGATGTTCAAATACATTCTCCTGTACTCAGGAGACATGGCTACGGCTCAGCTTTCAGTTCAGGATACGCTCTCTGCCGTGACCACAATTCTGGCAGGTTTTGGAATTGTATTCCAGCTTCCCCTTCTAGTGGTCTTTGCCGTAAAAATGGGGCTTGTACAGTACCAGACTCTCAAAAAACAGAGGATACTTGTCTACAGCGCAATTATGGCTTTTTCCCTTTTCCTTTCCCCTGACCCGACTTTCATTGCTCAGATTGTTGTGGCGCTTTTGCTGGCAGTCCTCTTTGAGTTCAGCCTCTTAATATTACGGCTATTTTAAGTGCAAATTTGGCGATTTGATGGAATGCGGTTCATCAGAAACACCTTCCTTTTTAAAGAATTTCCAGAGAAAGCCTTATCTTATATCCATTTACAAGAACTTTTATATTTGGTCGTTGATAATAGCCAGCAATGATAGGCTCTATGGAAATGCTAGCAATTGGGATTGCTGCTCTCTTCCTCTTCGGGCCCCAGAAGCTTCCAGAGCTTGCTCGCTCTCTAGGGAGTGCGGTAGGGGAGTTCAAAAAAGCCCAGCGTGCCGCTGAGCTTGAACTGACGGAATTCGATGCCTACACTCGAAAAGCCGGAAATAAAGCAAGGGAAAAAAAGGAAGATAAGGAAGAACTCGAAGTTAGTCCCAAAGAAGAAGGGAAGGAAATAAAAGAAAGTGAAAACGACAAAAGGCAAGCAAAGGGAAAGGAAAATCCTCTAAATGCACTGGAATGCAGAACCTCCCTTCCGGAACAGGAAAAAACCCCGTAACAGTTGAAATGCTGGAATAAAATTAAAATAAAAAGAATTAAATAATATAATAATATTGCCTTATAATAAGTTCAAATAATAATATTGCCTTATAATAAGTTCAAATAATAATATTGCCTTATAATAAGTCCAAAATAGAAACTTTATATAGCATAAAAAGTCTTAGCCTAATTTAAAGATACTTTTAATTTTCAGATCATTTTCATATCACTTACCTCTGAAAACCTTATATATATTAAGAAAACGAAAAGCTTGAGGTCCAGCCATGATAGGCACACAAGAACTTGTAATGATTTTTGGAGTAGTTGTACTTCTTTTTGGAGCAAGCAAACTTCCGGAACTGGCCAGATCCATGGGAAGTTCAGTGGGAGAATTCAAAAAAGCCCAGAAAGAATCCGAAATAAATCTTAAAGAATTCGAGAAGTCTTTAACAGAGCCCACAGCTCAAACGAAGACCAAGGTGCAGGAAACGGCTGAAAAGCTCGGAATTGACATAAAAGGTAAGACCGATGACCAGCTTCTTGACGAGATCCAGAAATCCTCCGAGAAGCCAAAAGAAGTTTCAACACCATGAAACACATCTGAAAGGTAAGCTTTTCTTTTCGCTTTTTCAGTTTTAAGGCTTTAACATTATTCAGTTAAGACTTAATATTCTACTGAAGCTTTTCATTTTTTTATTTTATCTTACCCGAAAACTTTTTTCCACAATCATTTTAAATAAAATAACAAAGATGTTTTCATAAGGAGGTTTTTTCTGGCAGAGATGATCAGTGAAGTCGATAAAGACGATAATTTTCTTGGTCTGCGCTCGAGGGACGAGTTTTATTCGGGAAATTACATCCATAGGGCTTCCCAGCTCATTCTGCTGAATCCTGAAAACAAGATGCTTATTCAGAAAAGGGCACCTCAAAAGAAATGGTATCCAGACCGTTACACGTATTCCGTAAGCGGTACTGTAGGGGATGAATCCTATGAAACCTGCATTGGGAGAGAAATGCTTGAAGAAATAGGAATCTCGGTCCCTTTCAGGAGGTTGTTTAAATTTCCATGCATCTTAGAAAACAGAGGGGCTATTAATACGGTATTTTCAGGAAGATGTTCGGAAAAAACTGCAAGCTTGATCAGGCCTGATCCTGAAGAGGCAGCTTATGTGGAGTGGGTTGAACTCGAAGATCTGTACAGGGCTGTAAAAACCGAACCCGAAAAATATACACCTTCCCTGAAAGCAGGAATTATAAAAATCTTTAAAGAAGGGTACGGGAAATATATTTTGTGAAATTATAAAAAACTTTCAGTGGATGAAAAATGGATAAAAATTCCTTTAGTAGATGAAAATCCCTTCAATGGAAGATAATTTCTTTAGTGGATAAAAATTCCTTTAGTAGATGAAAACTCCTTCACTGTATGAGATAACTCAATATTCATGTTTTTGCTCTATACTTGCCGTATAATTCTCCGAATTTATTATTGATCTTCATCATGTTCTTTTTTTGAGTAGGCGTATTCTCCTACAATGGGGATACTCTCGCCGCACTTAGGACAGGTCTTCTCAGGTGTGATGTCATACTTTTCTATTTCGAAAAAGCCTCGCAAAATTAACATTTTTCCGCAGTTAGGGCAAAAAGTATTATTACGTTCGCTTCCTGGAACATTGCCCATGTAGACATACTTCATCCCCTCTTCAGTTGCGATATTACAGGCTTCCTGCATGGTTTTTACAGGTGTTGGAGAGAGATTTTGCATCTGGTATTGTGGATGGAAGCGGGTAAAGTGCAGGGGAGTCTCAGGTCCCATGTTTTTGTACATCCACTTTGAAAGTTCCCTTAACTCGTCAGGTGAATCATTGACTCCGGGAATAATCAGAGTAGTGATTTCAACATGGATTCCCAGTTCTTTTGCAAGGGCAGAAGCCTCGAGTACGGGACCCAGTTTTGCGCTGGCAATATCGTGATAGAACTTATCATTGAAAGCCTTGATATCAATATTTGCTGCGTCCAGATAGGGTGCTATATGGCGGAGGGCTTCAGGAGTCATGTAGCCGTTTGTCACATAAACCGTCGAAATCCCTGCATCTTTCGCCATTTTTGCGCACTCATAGGTGTATTCGTGCCAGATTGTAGGTTCGTTATAAGTCCAGGCAATTGATTTTGATCGGGAGAGGAGTACCCTTTCCATCAGTTCTTCGGGGAGGATATCCATTGTGTAAGAATCCTCCAGGCAGGCCTGAGAAATTGACCAGTTCTGGCAGTGTTTGCAGTGAAAGTTGCATCCTATTGATCCTACTGAATAAATATAGGACCCCGGATAAAAATGGTAAAGAGGCTTCTTTTCGATGGGGTCAACTGCTTCACTGGAAACAGTGCCGTAAATAAGAGTATACAGGTTCCCTCCCCTATTTTCTCTGACTCCGCAGAAACCCCTTTTTTCAGGTGCAATTTTGCACCTATGGGCACAGAGTCCACAGTGTACCTTATTGTTTTCAAGTTTCTCGTAAAACATCGCTTCTCGTATCAAATCAATCCCCATTAAGAGATTGTTGTTTCAGGATAATAACGGTTGTTGTTCTAGATTTATTCAGCTGGGTAAAAAGAAAAATGTTATTCAGGTAGGTAAGAAAAAACTATCATTATTTGGTGGACTTTAATTACCATTGATCTATTATTAATATTTATATCTTTATTATTTATCTCTTGGCAGTCCATCATTTGTTGATTGATATTATTCCAAAATAATCGAAATCCAGCTTCTGTTCTTTCTTTTATCCCATTTTTGGCGCTGCTGAGACCAGCCAGCTGTTAGAGCACATAAACGCAAGCATAAGCCATGTTAGAGAGAAAGCTATGAAAACATCAATCACATATCAGTTGACGACCTATCTCGTTATTATTAATCTTTTTATTATATATCTCATTATTATTAATCTTTTTATTATATATCTCATTATTATTAATCTTTTTATTATATATCTCGTTATTCTGCACCTTGTAAAACAATATTATGAGTTCCAGGAAAAGAATATCCTGAATTTGACAGATTCTGCTAATTAATACAGTATTCCATCTCAAAAAAAGCATTGTATCAGCTCAATGTTGTTTGAAAAATGAAAAATATTTACGTTCATAAAGCAAAAGAATAACTTTGAATTGTATTAAGAAAACAGAATCATGAAGCCTATTTATACATTGTGAAATATACGCTTCTGTCAAATTCAGGACATATCAACTAGCGTTCTTTTTGTGATGGGAACTCTTACATCTTGGGCAATTCATGCAGAACTATAGTTACTCATAATATGTATCTATATTTAACTATCAAAGCTAAAATAAAGAATAGGGTTGAATATAGAATGGAATTTGAAAACTAAAGGGGTTGAATATAGAATGGAATTAGAAAACTGAAGGGGTTGAATATAGAATGGAATTTGAAAACTGAAGGGGTTTAAAGGATGGGATTTAAATAAAGAACAGGATTTTATTCATCCTGTACTCTAAAAAGTTCTTTTTTCCTGAGAAACAGCTCTTTTCCAAAGTTTATCTTTTCTGTGAAAATCAGTGTTTTCAGGAAAGCGATGTTATCCAGGCTTATTACAAGTGCTGCAGCCAGAATAAAGATGGAACCAATAAGCATTCCGCTGTGAATCGGGCTTCCAAGTACTTTGTAGTCAAAAAAAATGCAAGAAACAGGTTCAAGCAGGGTGAGGACACTGCCTGTGATAGCGCTCACTCCTGCAACACCTCTTATGTAAAACACTGCTCCAAAACCTGTGATCAAAACCCCAAAGAGCATAAGGATATGAAGGTTTGCAGCAAGCACATGTCCTGGCAGGGAAATTGCGAAAGGTGAAAGGAAAACCAGACTGATAACACTTTGCCAGAAGAGCTGGGTAAGTCCATTGTATTCGTCTCTGAGGTAACGAACCGAAATTATTACTCCACTGCTAAAAAGTCCTCCTATGAGTCCGAAAACTACTCCTTTAAGGTAGCTGCTGCCAAACTCAAGTTGTTCGAAACCTCCTTCAGGCCTCGTTACATAGAAGACGCCTATCAACCCAAGGAAGAGGGCAAAAATAGTTTTTCCTGTATTTTTTTCTCCCAGGAGGAGAGGTGCAAGAAGAGTAAGATAAATGGGGTCTGTATAGAGAAGCAGAACTGCGGAAGAAGCCCCTAAATACCGAATTGCGGAATAATAGGAAAACATTTGAGCAACATACAAAATTCCAAGGAGAAGCAGATAATTTTTCTTTCCTTTTAGAGAAAGCTGGCTCAAATTCCCTGTAATGGCAAGATACAATAAAATGGCTGAAAGTCCAAAAAGAACTCTATAGAAAATAATTGAACCTATGGACATATCCCGTAGCAATTCCATGAAAATTCCAACGGTACCATAAATAATGCAAGCAATTAACAACTCAAAGTGATGTTTAAAGGTGGCGTTCATAGTTTATTGAGAGGCATACGTATCTATATATATTTTTAGTAAGATAACACATAATAATATTGAATAAAAAGTCAATTAATAAGCAACGATCTTAACTCCAAATTCCAAGTTCATTGTTTAATATTAATCAAAAATCCAATATCAATAGACACTTATATGCCTGATGATTGACTGGATAAGTAATCAATAAATAATATATCATTGATATATCAATGAGACATAAATAATAAGTCAATAATAGATAAATAATAGCTAAAAAATATATCATTGATATATCAATGAGAGATAAATAATAGACCTATAATAGATAAATAATATATTAATAGGATATAAATTATCGGAAATTAATACTATATAATAAAGAAATATATGATAAATAAGAACGGGATAAATAATAAATGGTATATCAATGAGAGATAAATAATAAAGAGATAAATAGAAGAAAAATAAATGATAAATGATAAATGATATATCAATGAGAGATAAATAATAAAGAGATATATAATAAAATATTAATAATAAAGAGATAAATAATAAAGAGATAAATATTAATAATAGATCAATGGTAATTAAATAAGTCATTTTTATATTATTTGTTATCTCAACTTAATAATTCAGGTAATGGGCATGAGTTATTGAAAGCCATAAGCATAAGAATCTCTCAACATTTTATTTAAATACAGAAGATGAACTCGTTTTTTCGGAATTAATCAATAACTCATGGACACAACCAAAATTCAGTTTCCGGATTTATTCAGGTTGAGAACCACATGCTGTCTGCTCCCCATCCTGTAGATGGTAAGCCCTTTAAGTCCCTGCTTCCAGGCATAAATCAAAGCCTGCTTGATATCTTCTTTTCCCGCAGATTCGGGCATATTGATTGTTTTAGAAATCCCTGCATGGCAGTGGCGCTGAAACGCTGCCTGAACATTAATATGAACCTTCCAATTGATATCAAGAGCCGATCTGAATATCCTCTTTTCTTCTTCGCTTACGAGTTTTGGATTTTCCACGTTCTGCAAAGTGCCGCTGGTATATATGTGTTTGAGAAGCAAGGAATAATCAATCTCCGAAAGCTTTGGCATGAAATGCGCCTTGAAAAGCGGATGGACAAATATAAATTCCTTTTCAACTGCCTGAGTCCGCCTGTATACCCAGCTGAAAACAGGCTCAATTCCTGCAGAACAGCCAGCAAGGATACTGATTGTGCCGGTTGGGGCGACTGCAGTCAAAGTTGCATTTCTCATTGGAAGTTCCCAGGAAGAGTCTTCATGTTCCGGAAAAGGTCCTTTTTCTGCGGCAAGCTTTCTTGACTCTCTAACTGTAGCCCAGCTAATCTGCTCCATAATTTTTTCTGCAAGTGCCAGAGCCTCTGGGGAGTCGTAGGGAATCCCAAGTTTCAAAAGCATATCATGAAAGCCCATTACACCAAGCCCTACTTTTCGGGTCTTTTTTGTAGCAGTCTCAATTTTCAAAATCGTGTATCTGTTTTTGTCAATTTCATTATCCAAAAAACGGACAGCTTTTCCTGCTACTTCCCTGAGATAATCCCAGTTAATTTTTCCCTCTGTAACGAAGAGGGAAAGGTTTATGCTGCCCAGATTGCAGGATTCAAACGGCAGGAGCGGCTCTTCTCCACATGGGTTTGTGGCAGAGATATCCCCAAGTGCGGGTGTGAAGTTGTCCCTGTTTATGCGGTCATAAAAGAGAATGCCTGGTTCACCATTTCTCCATATACCATCAACAATTTCGGAAAATATGATACCAACAGTCATGCCTGTTTGCCTGTTCCAGATTTCATCGCACCTATCTGTTTCGACAAGTTCCATGAAGGCATCAGAAACCATAATAGAGAGATTGAAGTTTCTGAATTCTCCTTCCACATGTTTCGCTCTGATGAAAGAAATAATATCATTGTGCGAAATATAAAGGATGCCCATATTGGCACCTCTGCGCCTTCCGAACTGTTTTGTAATCTCAGTTGCCTCATTAAAAAGTCTCATGACGGCTACAGGACCGCTGGAAACACCTTCAGAGCACAGGCAAGGAGAACCTTCAGGGCTTATTTTTGAAAAATCAAACCCTGTGCCTCCCCCGGTTTTCTGTATCAGGGCCGCAGTTTTGATGGAATCGAAAATTTCTTCGATACTTTCCCCCACTGGAAGCACAAAACAGGCTGCAAGCTGTCCGAATTCGGCACCCGAATTCATGAGCGTTGGCGAGCTCGGAAGAAAAATCTTTCTGACCATCAGGTCTTTAAATTCCAGATATTCTTCTGCAGTTGTTGCAATTGTCTTTGCCACTCGTTCACAGATATCTTCCCAATCCTTTTCCCCTTCGCACAGATACCTGGCCTTAAGAGTTTCACTAATAAGAATATCCCATCCTTCTTCTGTTCCCCACACAAAAATCTCTTCTCCTGTGAATCTTCAGCAGGTTTCAATCTTCACTAAAATAAGTTATATTCCTATTATACGGGAGTTTTTATCATTGTATCCGAAAATCTAATCAGAATATATAATCAGAAAAAAAGATCATGACAGAAACAGACCAGAAGAACCAAAAAACTGAGAAAAGAGTTAAAGTAAAAATGGAAAGTTCAATTTGCAAGAATAAGTGCCTCACTACGTGAAAAATTAATTTCTTTTATTGACCCTTCGACAGTCATTTTATCTCCGAGAATTCCGGTAAGCTGGACAAAGTTGCCATCAACCAGAATCTTTGCAACGGAATCCATAATTATCTCACGTTTGTCTCCACGAAGTAGAATAGCATTTATTTCGCACATATTCCATTTCTCCCTTAAATCTGTTTTAATTTGTTTAAATCATTAATTCTTATATCCAACTTTATTCTTTGCACTATCTATAAGTTAATTAATTTTCCAGCTCAATAAAAAGCTGCCGAAAAAAATCTGCCCAATAAAAACTTCAGGGATAGTTCATCAGTTTTGCAACTGACAGTCCTTCTTCAAGCCCCAGGTCCTCTGCTACGCATTCACATTTTGTAAGAAGCATATAAGCAATAGGCCCGAAGTTATGTTCAGAGAGAGTCTCATAGTTGGCCATCCCCTTACTGATGATAAGGGTTGCATCCTTCATAGCTTTGAGCAGTTCTGTTGGGGCTTCCTCTATCAGAACACCTACAGCGTTGGAGCCAGTAGTCAGTATCCTGTCAACTTTTTTGCCTATTTCAAACTCTTCTACCTCATCTAAGGTCACATCTGTGAGAATTGGCCCACCTCTAACTACAAGTGTAATCTTTCCTCCAAGTTTTCTTATAATATCAAAAACAAGCATATCAAAAAGGATTTCTCCACAGTTGTCGGCAATGTAGACAACGTCCTGCAGGAGCCCCAGCATCTTAGGAGTATCGTCCACATCAAGTCCATGCTCGAAAAATTTCAGAAACGCAGCTTCAAATTTATCCTCACTGGCATCAAAGCCCATTATCCCGAAATCGAAGTAGTTCGCAATCACAGATGCCAGCACTACCCGTCTGAAAAGTTCCCTGTCATCAGGGGAATTTTCATAGATTTTTTCTTTTGCTGCAGGCAGGACTTTTATTGCAGCCTGGTTGATAAGTTTCTTTGTTACTGCATAAGGGTCATTGTCTTTCAGGACCTCATAGCATTTCCTGTGGATTTTAGTGGCTATGGAGGCAGATACTGCTTCAGGGTTATAATGTTTATTCATGACTCCAAGACATTCATGGAGAGTCTTGCTGATAAGCTCCTCATCATCAGTAGAAAGCTTAGACTGGAAGTGCACTCTTGAGAGCAGACAATAGGTACATCGTGGGTTCATCTTCATGGGAAAGTTTCCTGTTTTTTGGATCCAGGGATAAATTTTGCAAGAATTCTACAGGTATTTGCGGCAAATCTTATAGAATTAACTCTTCCTGACAGAATAAAGGTTTAAAAATGTAACATGAAAGCACAAAACATAGAAAAAGTCCAGTGAGAAACCTGTAATAAACATTATAAATAGAAAGAAAAGGAAAAAAAGGAAAAAGAGGAGAGAAAGGAAAAAGAGGAAAATGAGTAAAATGAGTAAAATAGGATGTTCTTGACTAGAGTTCGTATGAGATGAAAAATTCTTTATAGGTTTAATTAAAAATAATTTACAATGATACTAGAGATCCGAAAATCTAATACTTTTTACATTTTGTTCTTTCTTGCGATAATCTACATCTTTTTTGCTTGTCCATCTCCTGCCTCTGCACTTACCGATGTGGAGGTAAACCCTGTTAATACACCTGAAGGTGCAGTAGTATTGATCGTGGATGGCCTGAGCGCTCCATTTATCTATCCTGAGCTCACCCCACATGCGCTTGACGGTGCAGCTCTTGAAAAAGCCATGCTTGAATTTATTCCTGAATTAGGGGAAGAAAGTGCCCGCATTCTTGAATTCCGAGCCCCTCAAACATTTACAGAAGGAGGACATTCAGTCCTTGTCACAGGAAATCCGGATGCAGACAGCGAGCTTGTAAGTTTCAAAGATGCAACCGTTTTCGATATTTTGCATAAAGAAGGCTATCTCTGCATTGGAATTATGGAAAAAGGGGATTTTGGTTCAATCTGTGCTGAACAGGATCTGATCCTCAGGGATGAAAACAACTCGATAAATAATATGAAAATCGTACTTGAAAAAAATGAGCATTCTCCTGATACACCTGAAGTACAGGAAGGACTTGTAAAAGTTATGGTAAAAGCAGCTGATAAAGCACCTGAATATGTCAGATCAAAAGAGACACGCGAAAAATATAGTGGATATGACAGGTGGGGTATTGAGACCGCATCTGCTGTTGTGAAATACATGGCTGCAAATATGCCGGGGCAAAAATACCTGCTCACTGTAAATGTGGGGGCTGTAGATGCTAGTGGTCACCATAGAGATAATTATGGATATATAGACTGCATAGAATGTCTTGATGCCGATCTCCCTTCACTTTACAGCCTCTGCAAGAAAAATAACCTTGCCTTTGTTCTGACAGCAGACCATGGAATGGGTTTTTCCAAAGACGATTCCAAAGGCGGGCATCAGTCCGAAAAATTCACTGAAACCGATGAAGCGCAGCTGGTTCCTCTGATAGTGTACACGCAGGATATTGAAAGCGGAGTTGTCAGCGGAAAACACGGACAGGAAGACTTCACCCCAACGCTTCTTGGAGTCCTTGATATTCCCGACAGGCCGAGGTTTACAGAAGGAAAACAGATACCCCTTACAGGGCATGTAAACCTTAAAGTGAAACTCCCTGAAAAAGGATCTGTAGAGCTCATGAAAGAAGGAAAACTTATCATCCCCCTTCAAAATGATGGCCAATTCCTCTTCCTCGGGCTTGAGCCGGAAAAGACCTACACTATAAGGGCTGCTCTTGATTCTGGAAAGAGTCTTGAGGAACAGGAAAAAGAGATTTTTCTTGAGACCGACTCAGCGATCGAATTTATGGAAAAAGGACATAAGGATCTGAAAAATCCAGGATATGATATAGATTCCAAAAACGGTTCCGAAGAAAAATCCACTTCTGCAGCAGGTTTTTTGACAGAGACTTCAGGCTCAAGTTTCGGACATCTGGCAGCCTACATTCTGATAGGACTTATCAATCTTGCAGGAATTGCTGTTATTGCAAAGATACTGAAAAAGGACTGAATAGATTAAAAAAGATAAAAGAATCAAAAAAAGGAACCAGAAAAAAGTCAGGATCTGAATGAAAAGTCATACACGCTTCCTGAAGCTGTCTTGAAAGTCACATTAACGTCTTCAACATGAGCATACGTGGGCCCTTTCCGAAGATCGTTTATCAAAAGTTCGAGAGCTTCCCTTCTGCCTTCAGCGACTACAAAAACCCTCCCGTCCATGAGGTTTACAGGATTGCAGTCTACACCAAGACGTTTGCCAGAGTTTCTTGCAAATCTTCGAAAACCCACACCCTGTACCCTTCCGGATACATAAATTTCCGCCCGCACATTTTCTCCAGAACTCACATCTGGCTATTTTGAATAACCCTGATATATATTTATGGTTAGTTCGAGAAGTAAAATTCGATGGAAACTGATTTTTCGGGATAATAGAAAAAGGTGGGATATATAAGAAAAATAGAGCCGTTTTTTCATAACTTTATATTTATTATTTAGTTGTTTCTATTTAGATGTGAGGTAGTTTTTAATGTCAAAATAAAATGCAGGATAAGAACTCGCACAAAGCCTATCTGCCTGCCCAAGAAAAGGTAAAGGAACTATTTTTAACCAAATTTAGAGGCTCTGTGCAAGTTAGAAAAACTATATTCTAATGGCGCTGTTGTGAAAATACATCATTGCTTGCAGAGGAGTTCACTATCACAACTTTGATTCCTCAAGCCTGATTTAAACAGTATTATTTTGTTACTCAGCATTCTTTCCCTATTGAGAAAGCTTTTCCAAGAGATTTTCCAATGCCGTAGTAGCTTCTGTTCCCCGGACTGTATGCAACAGGTCTGATTTTCTCAATATCAGGATTTCCGTTTTCATCAAGCACGGATTCTTCTGCCTTTATGTCCATTATCTCTCCTACAAACATGGTATGAAGCCCTACTTCAAGACTGTGAAGAAGTTTGCACTCGAGGACAACAGGAAACTCTCCGACATAAGGGGCGGATACGAGCTCACTTCTCACCGGGGTAAGGCAGGCTGCCTCAAACTTGTCTTCATCCCTTCCACTTGCGATACCGAAGTAATCAGTTTCCTTTGCATAATCTTCTGAGGGGATACTTATAGTAAATGCCTTATTTTCCACGATACCGGCATAGCTGTAAGTTGCTTTCCTTAAGGACACGCTGACACATGGAGGATTCGAACAGCAGATTCCTGCCCAGGCCACAGTCATTGCATTTGGCTTTCCATTCATGTCATAGGTGCCGACAACCCAGGTTGGGGTCGGAAAAGCGAGTGTCTTTGCTCCAATCGATTGTTTCATGGCTTTAATCTTCTTTTCGATAAGGTTTATAATTTTCCGTATTATTTCCATTAATAAATTTAAAAAGTGGCTGATTTTAGAACCATGTTTAGAAAATATAGTTAGAAATAAAAAAAGTTCTGGAAGCTGTTGGATTGAATTGTCAATGTTTGAACGTGTATTGAGTGTAATGATGCCCGCGAGGATGACGCTGTACAATAGGCCTGTCCTATTCATAATAAAAAAAAGATTAGATGGCTGTTATTAATTGAGTGTAGAGGCTTTTACTCCTTTTTACTTAGTTCACAAGAAGTCTACCCTGGGGAAAAGTAAGGCAGTTTATCTAATTTCAGGACAATTAAGGGGCTGAGCAAGATGTCAGTAGATCAAATTCCAATCGGCAAGTTTTCTTTCATGACCCGCCTCTCGCAAAAAGCTCTCAGGCTCTATGACCGTAAAGGGCTGCTTGTTCCGGAAGCAAAGGACCCTTTTACCGGGTACCGCTACTATACCGTTCCTCAGCTGGAAAAAGGAATGAAAATTAAAACTTTAAGCTTCATGGGATTTTCCCTGGAGGAGATTTCTATGCTTCTGGATGCGGAAAGTACGGGTAATTACGAGCAGATGGGGGCATGCTTCAGGAAGAAACTTGAAGAAACACAATCCGAGATTTGGAAACTGCAAAGGATTGAAGGCATCTTGCAGGGCGCCTGCAAACATAATGGAAAAATTGTGGAGATATTCAAAATGTCGGTTACAGAACCCGTTATTAAAGAAATTCCAGAGATAAGAGTTGTAAGCAAACGTGAGAAAGGAACTTTTGCAGTGACTATTGGCAAACTAATAGGTGAGATATGTGCATGCGTCGACAGTCCTGAAAACCAGCGGAACAGGATAAAGGTTACTGGCCCTGTTATGTTCCTCTGCCACGACGAAGAATACAAAGAAACTGATGCCGATATTGAGATTGCCATTCCTGTTTCCGGGAGGATCTTAGTAGAAGACCCGAAAATGGAGATTAAGGCCATACCGGCTGCAAGGGTAGTTTCTATTATTTACCGGGGCCCATATCTAGGCGTTGAGGCCGGCTATAACAGGGTCTTTTCATATGCCGAAGAGAACAATCTGGAACCTTTCGGTCCCAGCAGGGAACTTTACTTCAATGACCCTGCAGAGGTTCCTGAAGAAGAACTAATGACTGAGGTTCAGGTCCAGATCAGAGAGAAGTAATCTATTAATTGCTCCAGAAACCTGGAGCAAATTTCTTTTTCTCCAAAAATACAGCGCTGTGTTATAGGCAAAAAGTTCGAGATGGAGTCTTTTTCATAATTTTCAGAGAATTTAGCAGAAAGTTAGACGGTGAAATTGAATTTAATATGGATAAAGATAATGAATTTGTCACAGGACTAAGTGTAGAGGAAAAAGGGATTAATAAGAAACAAGTCTTTCCTGCTGTGATCGGGTCTATGACCTTTTCGTTACTCAAAGGATATGTGCCTTAATTAGTTTTGACCGTTATCGCTTTTTTCGGGTAACTGAGATAAGAAGCTACTTTTAGCCAGTTATAGAGGCTCTGTGTGAGTTTTAATAAACTATATCCTGATGACTTTGACCTTAATCTTATAACCCTTTTTCCTGAGAAGTCCACGAAAATGCCACCTATTTTCTCAATATGGCAGTAGGTCAAAAACGAATATCACTTATTTGACAATTTGTGATAAATAAATATTGCTGCTAAAAATATTATTGGTGGTATTAAGCTTAGTAAGGCGGTTGTATAGTCTAATGTTATTATTTTCATTGGGTTCTCTTTGATAAATATAAAGAAGTAGCTGACAAAGTAAATAAGCAATGTTGGTGCTAAGATTATTGCTTTGTCTATTGTTGAGTTTGTTGTTTTTTGTGAGATTGACACGTTTTTGATATACTTAATTGCTGTTTATATATTTTGTGTTTGTTTGCATTTAGACGATAATATTATCGATGGAAAGCGGGTAAATAGACCATTTAATGAATTTAGCCCCGGCAAGATCTTACAAAATCTTTTTCCAGATACCATTACCCTGGTATTCTCACTTAATAGCAAGAAACAGTATTATGAAAGCATAAAAGATTCAATGTTTTGCTCTTTTCTTGCTTTCATCTCATAAACTATATAAGAAATCTGAAAGCAGGATAGTTTTTAGAGAGTTGCCAGAATTTATTCCTGAAGAGATTTATTGTCATATATCAAAGTTAACCCTTAGTACTTCACACTGCGGCATATTTTGAATTTGTACGCCCTCCAGTGTTCCTGTGACCTCCAGACTATCAAATTCATTTGACCCGCATAGTACATCTTGATTCGGGTGAGTGCCAGGTGTGATATTGCAGCTTAGAACAGTCTTATTACCAGCCGACACTACAATTGGAAGCCTTGGTGATGCAGGATGGTTCTTTGGAAGAACTATTAATGGTGACCTGATCTCCCGAATCATGAAGAGAACACATTTGAGCCCTTTTTCAGTTCTCTCATCTACCGAAAGTGCAGAAGCAACAATCAGGTCCATGGGTTCCAATCCAAGTACAATTTCTTCGTCTTCAGTTTCCAGAAAGAACTGTCCACTCGGACCTACTTTCACAATAGCCACCATTCCTGCCGTGCCACGCAGGAGAAGCATTTCACTTTCTTTCAGTGAAATATCTTTAGAATAGGTCGGTTTTTTCATGTTAAAAATAAGTATCTAAAAAATCCGGTTGATTATTAGGATTCTGTTACATTGCTAGACTGGCAGGAAGGACACTTTACATTCTTGCCAATGCCTTTAAATTTATTTCCACAGTCCTTGCACACATAATGTTTAAACGGCAATTTTCCTTCCATATCGATATCAAATGAATCTCCAACACTACACATAATTATTACCTCATGATTTTATAAAGGGGCTTGCAATAATAATCTACCCCTCCTATTATTACTCATACTTCTCCAATTAATACCTTTCCATATCTTTCCGTACCTATCCAGGCGTTGTGTCGAGTCCAGGGGAAATTATTCCTCCTCAACTATCTTCTGCTACATTCCCGATGAAAATGCGGTATTTGCGTCTCCAGTGCCAGGAATTGTTATTCTGTTCACAATATTCATCTGCGTATTTGTAGTCATTCTATGTCCCGGTTCACTCATACCTCAATGCATCCACAGGTTTCAGTTCCGCAGCGTTCTTTGCAGGTACGAGACCAGCAATCAGTCCCACAATTATGGAAACAAGGGTTGCAATCACTGTGCCTTTCAGGCTGAGAGCAAATTCAAAGGGAACTTTCATTTGAATTGAAATTATGAAAAGGATAGCCTGGACTGCGGCTGTTCCAAGAAGAATTCCTATAATTCCTCCCACAAGGCTGATCATTGCTGCGTTGAAGAGAAAGATAAGCATGATGTCTCTGTTCTTTGCTCCAATAGCTTTCATGATCCCGATTTCTTTGGTTTTTTCGAGGACAGATGTAAACATTGTATTTGCAATCCCTGTAGAGCCTACAAGCAGGGAAATGCCAGCAATGAACGCCAGAAAAGCGGTAAGCCCGTTAATCAGCTTTCTGGTGCTTTCAATTGTTTCTTTGGGGGAATTTACATAGAAGTCCTGGGTATCTTTGGTAACTCTTCTTGAGAGCCTTAATTTACGTTCAATCTCCTTCAGGGCTGTATCATAATCCGCCCCTTCATTTAGCTTTATTTCTATGCTATTGTAGACATCCTTTTCCTTCGCAGGCATCTCCTCATCACTATATGGAAGGGAGTACACATCCTGATAAGGCATGTAGATGCTGCTCCCAAAAAGTCCACCCAGGCCCCCTAGAAGTCCTCCTTCTTTTTTTAGTATCCCAATCACCCGGTAGGACCTTCCGTTGAGGAGGATCATCTGGTTGAGCCGGATCTCCCGCTCAAAAGTATCTTTTGACAGTTCTTTTGAAATAATTACAACTGCTTTGTCTCCCGATTTCAACATTCTGCCCTGTTCTAATTTCTTATTGGTCATCTCAGGCCAGACATTCGGGTCTACACCTTTGATCCAGACGGAAGTTTCCTCACTTCCGAATATTAATTCTGCTCCGTCTTCAACATTGACATTGATATACTTCACAGCTGGAATGCTCAGGAGGGTAAAAACATCCGTTTTTGTGAGTTCTGCCTCTGTTACGGATTCAGAGTCCGGAGAACCAGGAGTTTCATTTTGTGTTTCCTCTCCTGTTTCTGCAGCTGTCCCCAAACTATCTCCTGAATCCTGTGAGTTTTTTACTATATTTTCTTCTGAGCTTGTTCCCGAATCTTCGCCAGCTCCCCCTTCCTCAGTTACTTGAAATGGAGTTGAACCCACTATTGTAATGGTATCGCCTCCAAACCCTTCCAGAGTTTCAGTCACCTGTTCCTGGAAATACTCCCCTGTTGTGACGATTGCCATTACTGAGGCAATGCCTATGATCACCCCTACAATGGTCAGCCAGCTCCTCAGTTTATTGGCTTTTACCATATTAAAGGCAATTTTCAAAATCTTTGCCGGTTTCATGGAACCACAGACCCGATTCAGGACTTACTCTTCTTTTTCCCTTTCTTCGATTTGATCTTCATTGAACCCTTTTTCAGCATTTTTTTCTTTCATCTTTTTCTGACGCAGTTTATACACAAAAATACCTGCACCAACGATGAGAATAAGGAATAAAAGTGTAGATGAGAATAAGCCTGATCCATTATTTTCATCAGAAAGTTGAGACCCTTCTGGAGTTGCAGAAGATGAAGCATAAAGGGGCATTATTTTTTCCTCTACCTGCCTCAGTCCGTCGCTGGAGGTATAACTGATTTCAAATCTTATGGGCAGATCCTCACCTGTGGATTTTGGTTCAAGGCTGAAATCAGCAATTGTGTAGTCTCCCTTTTGGAGATTCCCTAAAATTACCGAATTACTGCCGTCCGTCACTGTCCAGTTTTCCTGAAGGGGGACAGAAATTTTTACCGAGTTTGCACCGTTATTTCCTATGTTAGAAAGAGAAAATGTGTAGGCTCCAGTAGGGCTTTTTTCCATGAAGGCAATATCGAAATCCGTGGTACCTCCAATGTAGATTCCTGCCTTGCTTTTGATTTCCTTTCGCTTCTGATTTTCCACTGTGCCTGCTTCTGTAATTGTTTTGAGTTCTTCGATATCATTGTATGTCAGGAGCATATCCAGTTTGTACAGGCCTGGCTTTGTATTCACGTTGGTAAGAACCTCGAAGCTAACATTGGTAGTGTTTCCCACATCGATAAGATTAATATTCTTGACATTGCTGGAGCCTACAGGCAAGATTACATCGTTTGTACATTCCCAGGAAAACATTGCATTTCTGAGAGGTGAATTCCCCACATTTTTTATTCCGAAAATAAGATTGGTTTTCTCTCCTGGCACCAGTTTCTCAACACTAATATATTCTATTTCGGCATTTGACTCGCTATCGAGATCTATCGTGATTTCTCGAGACAGAGTAGCTTTGTTTTCATTACCTGTTGTGTAAAGATACGCTTTGAGGGGATATTTACCTGCATTGACATCATTCTCAATTCCAAGTTTGAATTTCACAACCTTTCTACGGTCATCTTCAGAGCGTTTTCCGAGAGTTCCTATGTTCTGTACAAGCTTCTCTCCCGTAAGAGCCCTGAAAGGATATTCAGGCTTGATTTCAAGAACACAATTCTCTATATCTTCATAACCAGTGTTTTCAATCGCAAGCCTGACTTCGAGAATCTCTCCGGGCTTTACAGGGTCAGGATCCTGGTTGAGCAGACTAATATTCAAGCCTTTATCAAGCCCCACATTAAGATTGCTTGCAGCCAGGGCAGAGGCGCATAAAAAAAGGCTGAACAGTATCAGGCAAGTAAAAACGGTAAATTGTTTAAGGCTCATTTTTAGATTCCTCAGTTTCTTAATCCCACAATTTTTGTTATATTTCTTTTCCAGAAGACTTATATCCTGAAGTCCATCCTGAAAACGGATCTGAATTTTTCCACATTTTTCCTGAAATTTAAGCCACATTCTCAGGATAAGGTTTCAGGATCGAATTGTTCTTCGTTTGGCTCATCCCTGACCATTTCTCCGTCTTTGAGCTGAATATGCCGGCTGGCATACCCTGCAAGGTGAAGATCATGGGTGACCATAACTACGGTTTTGCCTTTTTCCTTCCAGAGCTTGTAGAGAATTCCAATTACTTCTTTGCCGGTGACGCTGTCAAGCGCTCCAGTAGGTTCGTCTGCTAAAATAATTTCGGGGTCGCAGGCAAGAGATCTTGCTATAGAGACTCTTTGTTGCTGGCCCCCCGAGAGCTGAGAAGGCTTATTCTGCATTTTATCGGAAAGTCCTACAAGAGTCAGCAGTTCCTTTGCTCTTTTTTCCGCAACATCATCGTCAATTTCCTGGATTTCCAGCGGCAAAAGCACATTTTCAAGAGCTGTCATTCCCGGAATAAGGTTATACTGCTGAAAAACGAATCCTATAGTTCTGCCTCTTAGAGCAGCCAGATCCGATTCCTCTAGAAGAGCTATGTTCCGGCCTTTCAGGAAAATTTTTCCTTTTGAGGGGATATCGAGACAGCCTACAAGGTTCATCATTGTAGACTTTCCGCTACCTGAAGGACCAATTATAGCCGCAAATTCTCCTCTCCCCAGTTTTACGGTTACATCTTTAAGAGCATTAACCTGGACTTCCCCCATCTGATAAGTTTTCCAGACATTCTGAAAGGCAATCAGTGTATTTTCCATGTTTTCTCCTGAATTACTTATGTAATTAAATATATGTATTAATTAAAAAGTTTATTTAAATTCATTTTTTCTGCAGAAAGTGAGTATTCAGTCGAAATCCGATTCCACAAAGATGAATCCCACTCTCCGCAGTAAATTTTAGTATTTTCATAATTTTTCCTGTTATCGATTTTCGTCCTAACGTTAATTTTTGGACTTCTGTGCAGAAGTTAAAAGCAACTATAAAGTGTATTATAAAGACCAAAAATCGATATCAACTAATTCTCACCAAGTTCCACTCAGAATATGAATTATTTTAATATATTCAAAAAACGCCATCAGGTAAAATATTGATTTCAAGAAAATACTGAGGAATGTGGGATGAATAATTCATCAATTGTTGCCTCCATACATCTGGATATTTTTATATAAAAGCTTGAGAAAGGGATTGTTTTTCGTTTTCAAGAAAAACAATGGTTTTTCTTCTGACTCCTGCTATGTTTGCAAGGGCTTCCTGAATAGATCATAAATGTCCAAAATTCCCAATAAGGCCAGATTTCTTCTCAATTGATTTCAGAATTAAAAGGAGAGATAAACTGAGGAAAAAGGATTAAGAAATAAAATTTCAATCTTTTTCCATGAGATATACTCACTTATTTTTTCTGATTTCTTTTCTGAACTTCATATGCTTATGTTTTTTCCGGCGCTGGCTTTGTTTTCCTGTAAGATAATCCGATTTTATTTGCCATTTTTGGAACGTAATCTTCTCTAAATTCCACTCCAAAGTTCTCCTTTATGTACTGCCGGATATCTTTTGAAGTTGCAAAGGAACCTTTGATCGCTTCGTTTCTCAGCTGCAAGATTTGATCCTCGTTTAGCCTTTTAGGTCTACCTTTGTAGTCAAAACTAAGCAGAGATTCGATTCCACCTTTTCGATAAATAGATATCCAATCTGAAATTGTATTTATATCCACTGAAAAAAATTCGGCAACTTCTTTATTTAGATGCCCATTGTGAAGCATCTTAAATGCCTGAATTCTTCTGTAAACTTTTGCACTTTTGTATTTCTTTTCAGCATCCAGAAGTTGCTTGTACTCTTCAGATGAAAGTTCTATTCTATCGAGTTTTTCTCCTTTTTTCATACTACTTTACATAAGGTCTTACTAATATATAATTAGTATTTATAAAACACAAGAAAATGAATCATTTTCATTCATGTGAAGCTCCTTTTCATCTTTCAGACTCATACTTTTAGTTTATGAGAGCTTGATTTCTTGGTTTCATGACAGATTGATGCTTTACGAATCCTTGATAAATGTGCCTCTCCTGTATTCTTCAAAAGCTGTTTTCAATTCTTCCTGCGTGTTCATAACAATTGGGCCATACCAGGCAACAGGCTCACTGATGGGCTTTCCAGAGATAAGAAGGAACCTAACACCTTTTTCTCCAGCAATTATCTCTATTGAATCCCCCTCTCCGTACAGAACTACATTTTCAGGCCTTATTGCGCAGTCTTCTGAAGGGTCAAGGTACCTGCCTCCTTCAGTTTCAAAAGCACAGGGGTCTCTTCCCTCATCGAAATATCCGTTTCCCTCTATTACATATGCAAAGACAGTGTGACCATAAACTGTTATATGTGAAAATTTCTCCTCTGCTGGCACGGTCACATCAATAGCAATTTGTTCCTTCCCCACCATAATTGCATGTAAGAATGAATCTGTGTAATACCTTCCGGCAAGAATTAATAGATCACTTCAACCCTGGAGATTTTAGGGAAATTCGGAATTCCCAATTTAGTTTATTTTTATTTACAGGTAAGAAATTACATCTGACCATCGCTTCTTTAAACTGCTTATTTGTGATAAAGAAACCATCTGGTGTTTGTTCAAAAAAAATTTTAAGTGCATAACTAGTGTAATTTTTATTTGGTGTTTTTTGTGGGAGTATATTTAATATTATCCAATTATCCAGGGTTTTTTTTTCAATGTCGGTTAATTCGTATTCACTCATTTTTCTCGCCCCTCTCTTTTACAATTTGTCAATAAAGTACTACTGAGCTGTGCCTTGATTTCCTTTACTTGTGACCCATACGTTTGTTAAAAGACCTAAACTAATTCCTACAAGATACCACCAATAAAAACAATAAGATCTCCATCTGAAACATCTATCTGAGACACACTTACACCAAATGTGCTTTTAGTTTTTCTTCATGAAATAGGTTTAGGTTTCTTGCTGACATGTACACTTTTGTATATTTTAATTATCTTCCTTTATTATGGAGTTCAAGTCGTTGAGTTTACACAGAGATCACAGATAAAGCCAACTAGTGTCTTAACCATTTAATTATAAGTCATCCTTAAATCTTTGACTCTCTTTTTATTTTCATGCTACAGATTAAACTTGAAGATCATGAGGTAAATTTCCTTCTTGACTTTGTTAAAAAAGGACCTAAAAATGCACGAGAACTAACTCGAGCCCGTATCCTTCTCCTGGCAAACCAGCAGAAAGGCGTTACAGAGATAGCTAAAATATTAGGTGTTTCTCGGAATACTACTTTTAATATAAGGAAGAGATACGTTGAAGAAGGTCTTCAATGTGCTCTTTTTGACAAACCAAGACCTGGTCAACCTATAAAATATACAGAAAAACATGCTGCAGAAATAATTGCTCTGGCATTTACCAGTTCTCCCGATGGAAGCAAGAGATGGCCACTTACACTGCTTACTGAAGAATTGAGGAAAAAAGAAGGATTTGAAACAATAAGCAAAGAGAGCATCAGGCTTATTCTGAAAAAAGCAAAACTAAGCCCTGGTTGAAACGGATGTGGTGCATTTAGACTATTGATTCCGGATATAGAGACCGAATGTATGATGTTCTTAATCTTTACGAAGAGGATTACGGCCCTAAAAACCCTTTCATCTGTCATGAAAAGTTTAATTTTTGTGCTTATTCTTCTGGGATTTATTGCTCAATTATTCATTCATATCGCTGATGCGATATGAATTTGAGGGAATCAAGCATAGATCCACAAAATTCATCAAAAAAAGCTTGATGAATTTGACACTTACAATAAAGTTCGTGAAAAATGGGATCCGAAATTATATTTTTGCTAATTTTGACAAATCAATAGCTTAATTGTAACAAAAATGGGCCTATTCAATAGAATATATTATAAAATTTGATAGCTTAATAGGTTTTTGTCAAATTAACTTGAGCTAAAAAAGGATAGATTTTCAATACCAATTAGGGGATACTGTGATATTTAGGTTTTATAACTCTTCTATTTTTATAACTCTTCTATTTTTATAACTCTTCTATTTTTATAACTCTTCTATTTTTATAACTCTTCTATTTTTATAACTCTTCTATTTTTATAACTCTTCTATTTTTATGGCTTTTATGACCCTTTATGGCTTTTTATCCGTACTGAAGTAAGGCCTTAAGTTCGGAATCTGTTTTCTGGAACCTCTGCTTTTTTTCTTGCATCTTGCCTTCAGCAATTTCTACACTGCTTTTCAGAGCAACCTGTTCTGAATAATTTGCGTTGTTATATGTATCTACAAGTTTGTTGCAATATAACCGCTCGTTTTCATAGTCCAGAGTTTCCATCTTCCAGTCGCCATAAAGGTCAAGGAAACTTCTATAATTCTTTGGATTATTGAAAGTCAGCCCGCGGTAATAATCCTCATTTTCTTCACTATAGACAACATAGCCACCTGTACATTCGATAGCTAACCAGGAGCCTGGAGACACTTCAGCAAGAATCCACGCATGAGTTAAACTGTCAATTGTACTGGAGTTTAATAGGCCGGAGTCCTGATATGTGTAATTGTAAGGTTTTATCTCCCCTGGACTTCCGTAGTTCATATTTTTGAGTACAATTTTTCCTTCTTCGATTTTGCTTTGAGTCCCTGGCTCAAAATTTCCGACTGCTATTTTTGCGTCAATCCCCTTCGCTTTCAACATATTCCAGACGTCCTGGGCCATGTTATCGCAGTCATAAATATCATCTTCTGAATAAGTGTGGCTCCCGTAATACTCAGTTGCTATTCGCTCGCAAATCTGGATGTTTCTTTCCTCCAGGAGCTTATTATGCGTATCTGAACTGTTTCCACAAAAATACAGATCAGATACAAGAACAAAAGTCGAGCAAAAAATTAGCAAGCATCCAAAAACAGAAATTAAACCTATAGTCAAGATGTTTTTAGGAAAGTAAGCCAGGATCGAGTTTTTTCCTTTATCACGACAATTTACTTTTTTTGTGAAACCGAGTTCTCCGAAAGTAGATATACAGTTTTCATATTCTTCAATATCGGGTTTGTATTTAAGCTCCTTTCCGCAACCTGAGCAAAAAAGATCTTCAGAATCCACTTTTAGTCCGCAGTTACTGCAGTAAATATTCCACAACCCCGGAGTACTCTGTATTGCTTTGAAAAATCAATATGCTGATCCCTTAAAAACAGATTGAAATTAAATATCTTGATTAAAGTGGTTGACTCAAAAAGTTGAGTTTTTAATTAGTAATTGAATTTTTAATGACGAGTACAATTAAACGTCAACTTTTTCTAACAGTTTAATGTAAATATAAAGCTCCACTTAAATCATATATAATTAATTTAGTTTAATAATAGCCCAATCGTAGAATATTTCCTTATTACAAAATTATTGGACAATTAATAATCTTGTGACTTAATAGTGGTAAAAAAGAAATTTCCCTTATATGGTCAAGCTTCTATAAAAAGATCAAAGAAAAAACAGTCAAGCTTCTATAAAAAGATCAAAGAAAAAACAGTCAAGAAAAAAAGAACTTAAAACTCTATAAAACAGGAGAAATACAGACAACATGGAAGAAATGTATCCATTTTTATTTTATTCCATGTCGCCGGTAGATCATAACATTATTGAAGTATCTTATAATCTTTTAATAAATCTTTTAATTGATTTTTAATTAAATTCGGCTTATCTGCGCATGTTAAGTGCAGGAGCTGACATGCCGTCATAGGTACTTGCCATGTGCTCAGGCTTGATATCCGGCATGCCGGAATGCTGGGCTCGGAGCATATCGTCCACACGGAGTACCATTACCGCAGCTTCGGAACCTGCTTTAACGGAATTAACCTTTACTCTGAGGGGGTCAACTACACCTTTCTCAAGCATGTCTTCTGCAGCGCCTGTATAGACGTTTAGGCCGGCATTTTTGTTTTCAGTGTGCTTTGCCCGGAGATTTACGATAGAGTCGATGGTGTCCAGACCTGCGTTTCTGGCAATTGTTCTTGGGATTTCTTCAAGGGCATCTGCAAAGGCCCGGATTGCAGTCTGCTCACGTCCACCTATGCTGGAAGCATATGACCGGAGTTCGAGTGCAACTTCAATTTCCGAAGCCCCGCCGCCTGCAACAACTTTGCCGTCTTCTACCACACATTTCACTACTCTGAGGGCATCGTCAATTGCACGTTCCACATTGTCAACCACATGTTCGGTTCCACCGCGAATGACAATTGATACGGATTTTGCGCCTTTACAGTCTCTTAGGTAGGTTTTGCCCTGGTCGCCATCCCTGTCCTGTTCCAGAAGCCCGGCGTGTCCAAGTTCTTTTTCAGTAAGTTCTTTAATGTTCCTGACAGGCCTTCCGCCTGTGGCATCAGCAAGGTGCTGCATATCCTCATTTTTGACCCTGCGAGTAGCGTAAATTCCCCTGTTCTGAAGGTAGGAGGCAACCTTGTCGTCCATGCCTTTGGAACAGAAGACAGCATTTGCACCTGCCCTGATAATGTAGTCTGCCATCTCAAAAAGAGCTGCATCCTCTTGCTTTACGAAATCCTCAATCTCGCCTACTGTGCTGATCTGAAGTTTCGCTTTGTTTGCAGTCTTGGCTGTTTCCATAGGTGCATCGATCAGAGCGATATTCGGGTGCTGAATCTGGAGAGGGAATTCTTTCTCAAGGGAAACTTTATCAATTATAATTCCTTCAACAAACTCTGTGTCTTCAGTCTTGCCGCCGATATCTTTTGCAATGATGACGTTTTTAAGGTCGACTTTTCCCCTCTCGCGAACAGCAAGAACGGCATCAACACAGAGTTTTGAAATTAAGCTATTGTATTTTTCAGAAGCTTTGCCCGTGATAGAGGTTCTTGCAGCCTCAAAAAGAATCTTCTCATCCTCACCGGCTGAAACTGCCAGGCTCTCGAAAATCTCAACAGCTTTCTCAGCTGCAAGCCTGTACCCTTTGATAATAACTGTCGGGTGAACTCCGTTGTCAATAAGGTTTTCTGCCTTTTCCAGCAGAGTGCCTGTGAACACAACAGCACTTGTAGTCCCGTCTCCTGCGGAACTTTCAAGAGACTGGGCAACCTCAACTACCATTTTGGCTGCCGGATGCTCGATGGACATATCATGCAGGATAGTAGCGCCATCATTTGTGATGGTGATATCCCCAATAGGATTGACAAGCATCTTGTCCATGCCCCTCGGTCCGAGAGTACTCTTGACTATGCTGGCCACTGCCTTTGCAGCCGCAATATTCATACTAAGCACTTCTTTTCCCTTTGTCTGCTCTTTTCTAGGATCTACAATTATAATTGGCTGGCCACCTTTATCCATCTGAACCAAAACCTCCTTAAAATACAATATATGTACTGAAGAACTTTTACTCGATAATTTGAATTTTTTTATCTTGAGGTCACTTTTAGCCCTGAATCAACATGAAAACGTGATTTTATATAATTGGCTTCTCTAAAGTAGATTTATCAGGAAATTACTGATAATACTTCTATAAAAACATACCGCTAAAACGTCTTGATAATTCAGTATGAAACTCTGTTTCCGTATCATATTATGAGGTATCGCAAAAAGAGGAAGTCATCTGTTGTTCTTTCTCCTTGAAAGTATTTCTCCTTAAGGATTACAGAACTACCCTGCAACCTCATGTTTGTTCTCTGCTCATCAATATTTTAGCCATTATTTCCTGACAATCTTCACTGATCCATCTTTTTTCCCTATATAAAGTTCATCCACATTGGAAAAAATCCCGTGTTCAACAACTCCGGGAATTGAAGACAGTTTGATGGCAAGACTCTCAGGGTCCTGTATTACCCCGAAACTCGAATCAAGTACGAAGTTTCCATTATCGGTTATCACAGGCCCGTCTTTTCTCAGAGCAAGTCTAAGTTCGGGCTTTCCCCCGAGACCCCGAATCTTTTTAATCACAAGTTCTTTTGCAAAAGGCAGGACCTCTATCGGCACAACTTTATCAAGCTGTACGCTTGTTTTTGACTCATCAGCTACAACCAGAAAACGTGTTGCTGAAGCTGATACTATTTTTTCTCTTGTATGGGCGGCTCCCCCACCTTTGATAGCATTCAGATTTGAGTCTATCTGGTCGGCTCCATCAATGGCAAGGTCCAGTTTCGGATGCTGGGCAAGTGTGGTCAGCGGGATGCCAGCTTCTATTGCAAGCATTTCGGACTGATATGAAGTAACAACTCCAAGAATATCGAGCCCTTCTTCCCTTACACGCCTTCCGAGTTCCTTTATGGTATATGCAACAGTTGAGCCTGTCCCGAGCCCTACTATCATTCCTGATTCTACAACTTGCGAAGCTGCAATACCAGCTGCACGTTTTTCCGAAGAATCAGCGGATGCATTTCTCTCTGTCATTTCTGTTTCCTTCCGCTTCGAATGCTGAAAAAAGAATAATAAATGTTTTAAATTGGAAATATTTCAAACCTAAAAAATGAGAGATTTCAGGGAGAAAGTCTTCTCCTGTCCCTCGGAAAGAGTACGGTATCCCTTATGTTGTCCGTTGCGAGCATTGTCATGACAAATCGTTCACAACCCATACCCCATCCGGCATGCGGAGGCATTCCATACTCGAAAGCTTTCAGGTAGAACTCAAAGCCGTCAGGGTTCAAACCCTGGGATTCTATCCGGCTTTTAAGCAAATCCGGGATATGAATACGCTGAGCTCCTGAGGAGAGTTCCATTGTGCGGTGCATCATATCAAAGGACTTGCTGAATGCAGGCCTGTCCTCATAAGGCATGGCGTAGAAGGGCTTAATCTCCGTTGGCCAGTCAATGATGAAGTAGTGGGACTCGCCTGTAGTCTCGAAGACATGGTCGCCCACAGTGTGCTCTCCTAGAGTGCCAAGGTCATCTCCCCAGTGCATTTTTTCTTCTGAGCGGGAGTTTATGATCTCTATTACCTCATCATAAGTGAGCTTAAGGAAAGGAGTCTTAGGAACCTTCAGTTCAACACTGAGGACTTCCAGAGAAGGCTTACACTTTTCGATAATTTGAGTGTAGACATAGGCCACGAGATTTTCCAGAATTTCCATTACATCGAAATGGTCTGCAAAGCTGACTTCAACATCAATAGAAGTCGCTTCGTTCAAGTGCCTGCGGGTGTCGTGTTCTTCTGCCCTGAAGATCGGGCCGATTTCAAAGACCCTGTCAAGCCCACCGCTCATGAGGATCTGCTTGAAAAGTTGAGGGCTCTGGTTCAGAAAAGCTTCCCTGTCAAAGTAGGTGATCGGGAAAAGTGCAGTCCCACCTTCAGTTGCAGTTGCTACAACTTTGGGGGTTGCAGTTTCAACAAACTTGTTTTCCACAAAGAATTCCCTGATTGCCTGGAGAATCTGATGCCTTATTTTGAAAACCGCAGTTGTCTCGGCCCTTCTAAGGTCGATAAAGCGGGAGTCAAGTCTGGTGTCCAGGTCAGCATCCACCTTTCCTGTAGTGTCCATTGGCAGAGGAGAGCCCGAAATATTCAGGACAGTGATCTCTTCCGGAAGCAGTTCATATCCATTAGGAGCTTTTTCTTCAAACTTTACAGAGCCTGTTACTGTGACTACGGACTCGCGGACAAGCCTTCTTGCAGCATCAAAGAGGTCTTTATCAATTTTCTTTTTTACCAGTGTGACCTGAGCTTTTCCTTCCCGGTCCCGAAGCACTACAAAACAGATTCCTCCGAGGTCTCTAACCTCGTGAACCCAGCCAGCAAGGGTGATTTTCTGGCCGTTGTCAACCTTTTCTGGTTTGACATCGGCTGTATAATGTGTTCTGAGATTTGCTAAAGACATAAATTCACCTTAATTGAAGATAAATTAAATAAAAGTGTAAGGATGAAGCTGAAACGTAGGTGAATAGTCATAACTCATTATTAATGTATTTGTTGCAGCAGAGTTACGGCTCTGCAGTGCGCCGTCCTTCTCTCTACGCTCGAGATGACTAATTTCTGGCACTGTAATCATCGAGCTTCTATTAAAAGAAATGTACTTGAAAAAAATGATCAAACGATCGTTTTTCCTGATTTACCTCTCGAATCGCTCCTCTAGAACACAGGAAACTGGAGATTTTAAGGGAGTTAAGGTGTAATCTCAACAGTACACTCCTCTTTTCGCTTAGCTCCCCAAATTTCGCATAGGGATCATAGAAAATAGGAGATTTCCGAGGAGTTGCACCGGAAATACAACAGCAAGAGGTCTTTTTAGCTTATTTCACTCGTTCAAGAGGGCTAACTTGTGGGTAAATTATGTTGCTCTTCTTTCTTCCCTGCCGCCACTTCTTTTTGAACCTCTTGAATGAGTGAGAGCTTATGGGGTCAATGTTTTTCTCGATCTGAATAATCTCTCTACTTTCTGTAGTTATAGAGACAAAGTTTCGCCGCGCCTCTGGAATTTACTCCTGAGAAATGGTGTCAACATAAGCTGGATAACCTGTACTATGTAATTATCATAGGAATTATCATGAACGAATATTAAATAAATATTTATTCTAATTAAAAGAGTTTAAAATATAACCATTCTTTTTTAACGAATTATAATTAGATATCAAAAAATATGTAAATTTGAAAGATAACTATATATAATTATACTGGATTCCAATGCAATGAATGCAAATAAATATTATAAAATTCAGGGAAAAGAGGGAGTAAAATTATCCAAATTGTACATCTTTCAGATATTCATTATTCGGATGCCTATTTCGTTCCGGAAATTGCGGATTCGATGCTCGAAAGCATAAACATGCTGAAACCGAATATTGTTGTGATCACAGGCGACCTTACCGAAAACGGCTTTTCGGTTGAATACGATGGGGTAAAGCGATTTATTGACAGTATTGAATGCGAAAACAAGGTCATTGTCCCCGGAAACCACGATTCGAAAAACGCTGGTTATCTGCACTTTGAGGATCTTTTTGAAAGTAGGTTCTCTTCAAAGAATTTCAAGGATGTTACAGTTGTTGGGGCTGATTCTTCGCAACCCGATCTTAACGAAGGCCACATAGGAAGAGAAAACTACGGCTGGATCAAGGATGCTTTTTCCGGGGAGGATTTTAAGGTTTTTGCTGTGCACCACCACCTTGTCCCTATTCCTCTGGCTGGCAGGGAGAACACTGTTCTGGTAGATGCAGGCGATGTGCTCGAACTTCTGAACCGCTGCAAAGTGAACCTTGTCCTTTGCGGGCATTGCCATATCCCTCATGTCTGGCACCTTAACAACATGCTTGTGGTAAATGCAGGTACAGTCTGTTCTTCCAAGACAAGAGGAAAAACTACCCAGTGTTATAACCTGATCCAGGCAGACAACAAAAATTCAGGCGGAAACTGGAATGTACGGGTATCCAGAGTATTTCCACAGGGAAACATGGAACTTGTTACTGAAATGGTAATGTGAGAAAAGTAACTTTACGAATAAGGTATGTTCAAGCAGGATACAGAAAGATCCAATTTTTCCCTTCATTTTAACATTCATGTATTTTGGGAATTCAGAATCAAAAATTTTGGAGATTTAAAATCAGGAATATTGAGGAGTTAAAATCAGAAACCCTGCTCCTTATCCGAATATATTTAATCATTCAAAACCTGCCATGAAGGTATATTCCCTTCGATTTTTTTTATTTCTCCCCTTTCAGTCAAGTCTTCCAGAATTTCGAGAATTTCTGTTTCCTTTATATCCAGCCCGTACCTGTCCTTAAACTCGGCTGTAATCAGAGAGATGTCCTGGGCTTTATCCTGAATGATCTTTCCTATAAATCCGGCCAGATCCTCATACCGGGCCCAGGGATAGATTATCCAGCGCCACCTGATGACTTTTTGAGCATAAAAGCTGGGCACAAAAGTAGAACAGGTCTTGTGCTGGAGTACTGCAGTTTTTACATCGGCGGGGTTCAGGCTCCAGATGTAGTCCACTGCAAGGCTGAGAGTTTCCCCTGTATCAGTCACATCATCAACAATCAGCACTTTTTTTCCAGTTATATCCACAGCAAGAGGGAAACGAATCCTTGTCTCCGTTCTCATGTCTGCAGCTCTTTTGTAATGCTCTATCTTCATGGAAGTAAGGTCATTGAAAAGCAAAAAATCGGAAACCAGCCTTCCGGGCACATAGCCTCCCCTTCCGATAGCGACAATGAGGTCAGGAACATAGCCCGAGGCTTTGATTTTATGAGAAAGAATTCTGGAAAGCCGTAAGACCTCATTGAAGCCGAGGACCTCACATTTGAAAAAATCCTTTTTTGCCGGAGAGCTGGTAGACTGCTGATACTGGCTGTTCTTTTCTTTCATCAAATCACCCTTTTCCGGCTTGTCTTGCAGACCGGGATATTCTGACCTTCAGAATGTAGAAGGAATTAAGGAGGATTATATTGGTGGGATTTAGGGGGATTAGCTTGATGGGATTTAAGGAGATTTTCTTATAGATTTAAAGGGATTTTCTTATGAGATTTAAAGAGATTCTCTGAAACTCTTTATCCCTTAGTTTACTCTTTATATTTATTATCCCTCTTAAACTCCCTTAAAGTAATGTCCGGTTGTATATTCAACTCCTCTGGCACTTAACTTTCCTTCTTTTCCTGCAATTGCTTCATTATATATCTCTACGATCTCTTCAATCTCAGAATCGTTGTTTAGCGACAGATCAAGCCGAATTATGTCTACTCCATATCCTTTCAGATTTTTGACATATTTCAGCATGTCAAGCACTTTCGAGTTATAGATAAGAGTTCGGGTGCCCAGGCGCTTTACGGGAAATTCTGAGCCGCTCTGGTCAACAAGAAGCACTTCGCTATCTTTTCTTGCTATTTTTCTGTCAATGAGGGGTTTTAAGAGATCATTTTCCGTAATCAGCATCAGTTCTCTGCCGTAAACGAAAATTTCGGTCTGGCCTGTCTCTCCGCACTTCTGAAGTGTTTCACTTATGTTCTTTATTTCGCTCAGATTCAGCTCACTTGAAAGGGTTACTCTGTACGCTCCTGCCTGGAAGAAAGTGCTGGCCGTAAAAGCGTTGAAGATATTGAACTCTTTCTGAGCTACAAAGGGTATGGAAAGTTCTTTTGCGAGCTGTGCGGCTCCGAGATCGGAACATGCTACACTGAAGCCTGCATCCCTTACTTTTTCCACGAGAGGCTTGAGTGCATTCAGTTCTCTGTCGTGGTTAATCAGGGGAATTCTGAAGACAAGTTCAATTCTTTCGGCCTTTAAATCCTCAAGTTTCTCAGCATTTTCAGGGGCCATCAGTGCTTCAAATCGTGATATGGGAATGTAAATTATATCTGCGCCGGCAACTGAAACCACAAAGAGTGAAGAAAGTTCATTCACTTCAACGCTGAGCAGGAGCTTCTTTGATGAAGTACTTTTTATCCTTCTCTTGCTGACTTCAAGAATGCTTTCTTTCCTGCTGCTGGCTTCATTCCCGCCTTTATTGTCGGCTTCAGTCCCACTGTTTTCAGGAACACATCTTTGATTGAAATTCTCCAGAAGCGGGTGCTTTTGCTCCTTTTTATACGCTTTCATGGCTTTTTCCAGCAGGATTTCTGCGGCTTTTCGCCTTGCATTCTTCAGCACGCCGACAGGGATAAAGATATTTTCGTCAGCTTCAATTAAGATTTCTGTAGCTTCAAAAGGAGTATCACCAAGGCTTTCCATTGCCTTTCTTATCTGATCCTCAGTAGTTGGAGCTTTTTCGGCTGCCTCAACAATATACTCATCTTCAAACTCCACCTTGGAAAATGCTTCTTTTCCACTGCTTTTTTCGCTTTTTTCTTCAATTTCAACCGCAAAATGCTCCCCTTTTCGGGCTTTTGCTTTCAGGCTTACTGGAAGGCCTTTGAGTTTTGTTTTTTGAAGAGTATCCAGGAGCTGGGTGTCTGTTGTGAGATAAAGCTCGTCTCCTCTCTGGACTGCTCGTCCTGTTTTTGAACTGATCTCAAGCCCTACTTTTTCTCCCTTTTTTGCACTTTTTACTTGCTCGCCTGTAACTGTGATTATGCCTGTAACAGCAGAACCAAGCATGCGTTCTCTTGTGAAGATGCTTATTCCGTCCTTTACCTGAATATCTTCATCCAGCCGCACTGTAAGTTTTGTATTCCCTTTTGAGCGGGAAATATCCAGGACTTTTCCAAGGAAAGCTCCGTAGTTGGAGCTGTATTTTGGGTGGGATACACCTTTTTCTTCAAGTATGAAGCCCTTTGTAAAACCTCTGTAAAAGAGTTTTGCAAGCTCGGCTTCTCTTGATTCAAGTTCCTCTTTTGTAGGATTTTCTCCTGGCCTGCAGATGCCTTCAATTGCATCTTTGTAGGCAGCAGCACTTGCTGTCACGTATTCGGGCTTTTTCATCCGGCCTTCAATTTTTAGGCTTACAACTCCGGTTTTTACTATCTCCTCAAGTCCTGTGAGTGTAGAGAGCTCGGCACAGCTTATGGGATAGCTGCCTCCAATATGCCTTTCATCAATTTCCCTGCCGTTTACCATGAACGTGTAGCGCCGCCGGCAGGGCTGAGCGCATGCTCCCCTGTTAGCACTTCTGTCGTGAAGAAAACTGCTGAAGAGGCATTTTCCGGAATAGGAATAACAAAGGGCTCCGTGAACGAAAATCTCTATGCCCACATTTGAGTGGTCCACAATGTCCTTTACTTCTTCTGTGGTTAGTTCCCTTGAAACTATGACTCTTGTAGCTCCAAGCCCTGCTGCGAAATCGACTCCTTCCTTATTGTGGATAGTCATCTGCGTACTTGCATGCAGCTCAAGGTCAGGGTAGATCTCTTTCAGAAGCCGTAGAAGCCCGAGGTCCTGCAGGATAATTGCATCTATTCCGACTGCGTATGCACGGTCTACTACCTCGAGAGTTTGCTGTAGTTCTTTTTGCTTGATCGGGATGTTCAGGGCCAGATAAACAGAAACCCCGTGTGAATGGGCAAGGTCGACGGCAGCTTCCAGATCTTCAAGGGTAAAATTCTTTGCACCCTGGCGGGCATTGAATTCTCCGACTCCAAGATAGACAGCATCAGCTCCCCCTTTAATTGCGCCAAGAAGAGCTTCATAATCGCCTACAGGAGCAAGGATTTCAGGGAAATTACAGATGAAATTTTTAGCAGACATATCAGATCAGTGTATTCTCTTCCGTTAGCTGGAAATTTTTAAAACAACTCAGAAAAAGGGCTGTGAAAAGGCTTACTTGAAGGGCCTTATAGGTGATTATAAGCAATTCATTTTAAGGTAGTTAAAGATCAGTTTAAAATCTAAAGGTGCTTCTGACATAAAAAATGGATGGTAAGCCCTGAATCTTTTTTAGATAAGGACAGTCAATCGACCACTATTTGTTCCAGTCACACCTACACGCAGGGCAGGGAAAACATGAAGATTCCATTCAGCCTGAATCATACAGGACTTACGCACTTGAGTAGTAAAATCAAGAATAAGAGACGTTGCTATTAATTGCGTGTTTTAGACAGATAAAGGTTTAACGCCGTTGATTATTCAGTTCAACCGCGTAAGTCCTATCATAGTAGCTTAAACCGGAATAATATGAATCGAGTAACAACTGAATACCAGTTCAAAAAGAGCAGTTAGAGTTGAAAATAATTTGATCAATGAAACGGTAAATTTATTTAGATAGATGTCACAAACTTCTTTTTTGGCCTCAGAATCAATAACACGCTAAAACAAGAACTTCTGTAAATGTATAAATATTACATAAATATTGTATAGAACATAAAATTAGCTGACCAGATTGACTATCTGATTATTGGTTTTACTTGCTTTGTTGCACAGTTTTACAGGGTTCTTGATTTCGATTGAATCCTCTTTTACCAGTTTAAATGATGAAGCTTCGTGAAAACGGATTAATGCTGCAGGAATGCGGCACCAAACCACGCCAGAAACGTATGCAAGTACCATTCAGCATAGGCATCCGGATTAATTATCCGGCAAAGGCGCTATACTTTGAATTTGCATGTTTCCTGAGCTTCATCAGGATGAAAGATGACTTTATTTGAATTAGTTAAAAGGATTGGACAGTGTTGTTTCAATCTCTTAAACATATATAAATCTTTAAAGAAAAAAGAGTCTTCAAAAGAGTATAATATTACCTCTTTCTCATTGAACAGGTCTTTTCACCTGAAAACATCACAAATAGCTTCGGGGCTTGAAAATCAAACCTGCAAGCTCTTCAAAGAAAATATCCAGGTTTCCATATACAGAAAAGAATTGGAAAACCTGTTGCATGCTCCTGAAAAAATGGCTTTGCAGCATGTGGGGGACCTGGTATGGTAAGTGATGAGGAACTGGGGTCCGGAAATATTTTGAGTCTTTTCTGGAAATTTGCACTTCCGGCAGTTGTAGGAGTTGTCATTGCCGGAATCCAGGGCATAATCGATGGTTTTTTTATAGGAAAAGTCATCGGAAGCCAGGGACTTGCAGGAGTTACCCTTGCATATCCTCCTTACATCGTGATAATTGGAGTTGGAGTAATTATCGGGGTAGGGGCGTCCAGTCTCACAGCCCTGGAACTCGGAAAGGGAAATATTAAGGGAGCCCTTGAGATAGTTCATAATGCCTTTCCCTTATGTCTCCTTACAGGAGCCATTTTTACCGTAGGAGGAATAGTTTTTTGCGAAACTTCTATAAGCTTGCTTGGAGCCAGCGGACCTGCCCTTAACTATGCTCATGAGTATCTTCGGATAATTTGTATGGGTTCAGTTTTTATGATCCTTACAATTGCTCTTGACCCTCTTGTAAGGAATGATGGAAAGCCAAGGCTCTGCATGAACATCATGATTACAGGAGTAGTTTTAAACGTCATACTTGACTACCTTTTTGTCATGCGCATGGGGATGGGAGTGTCAGGTGCAGCTATTGCTACAGTACTTTCTTTTGCTCTGCCTTCAGTAATGCTTATGCGTTACCTTTTTGGCATGGACGCAAAGTTGAAACTACGGCTGAAGGCTATGAGATTCAAAATAGAGACTTTGACACAGATCATTAAGGCAGGTCTTCCATCATTCATGCTGCAATTGTCACTGGCTCTTGTGCTTTTGGCGCACAATTACATGCTGCTTAGATACGGTTCCGAGCTTTCAGTCTCAGCCTATGGTATCATAGGATATGTCTGTTCAATTTTCTATATGCTTTTTGAAGGAATAGCTATGGGAGTGCAGCCAATCATAGGCTTCAATTACGGGGCTGGCCGCTATGACAGGGTTTCAAAAACTCTGAAGCTGACAATGCTTTCGTGTAGTCTTATCGGGGCTTTCGGATTTGTGCTGATCTATTTATTTCCAGAGAATATAGTGCAGATCTTCAGTCAAAACGACCCCGAACTTCTGGATGTTACACTACGAGGAATGAATATTTTCATGCTCTCTTTGCTCGTTGAAGGGATTGTGATGCTCGCTTCGATTTATTTCCAATCAATAAATAGGATAAGGGCGGCACTCTTCATTAATATGGGAAAGATTTTTGTTTTACTCTTCCCTCTGCTCTTTATCCTTCCTTCTTTCTTTGGTCTGGATGGAGTATGGGCTGCATCACCAGCTGCAGAATATATAATGATGCTGGTGGTTCTGGCTATGCTTTCGAAAGAATTTAAATTTCTCAAAAACAGAAAGAAAGAAGTTGAGGAGAAGTCCAGGTTTGTTGCTTTCAGACACACTGAAACAATGGAAACCTCATAAACTTACAGTCAATAATTTTTTTAGATGGAAATGTACATATCTGACTGTATTAAAGGTTGATTCGGGAAATAGGCAGCATTTCACTGTTAGTTTATTGAGGTTATTTCGAATAATCAAAATACAGTTTTCAGCTATTTCTTCTCCTCATTTTTGGTGCGAAGCCAGTGTGTGAGCAATAAACGAGGAAAAAGCCTTATTGGAGATAATGTTATGAAAACATCAGTCAAGTATTAGTGGACGCCCGACATTTCTTAAAGTTTCATTTGAGAATAACCAGACAGAAAGAGACAGAAGAATGGGGAAACTACAGCCGAAAATATGAGGGACTTTCAAAACCACTATAGATGATATTCCAGCGGCGCTCAAAGGAGCGCCGCAAACTTTGCCCTGAATAGTTACGTTTTTTCACCAAAAACTCTTTGGTTCTAAAGAACTAGCTTCTAACTATTTCTGCGATTCTACTCCTTAATTTTTAAGCTGCATTGTACCCTTCTGCCAGGTGGGTGTTTACATATACTACAGCTTCGTTCGTGTGCCTGTATGCATAGTCGTCTGTAATGTTTGGCAGTTTATCGGCTTCTGCCTGGGAAGTAATAACTGTTCCTGCAGAGATGTACCTGCCGTCAGGGATGATTACTCCAATTGCTGCTGATTTCGGCTCAAGTACGCAGTTGTTTCCGACCTTTGCCTTGAAAACAAGAGCTTGCATACCGATGAAAGTGTCATTTCCGACATAAGCCGGACCGTGGATCTGGGACTGGTGGGCAAGAGAAACATTTTCTCCGACATAGGCAGCATATTTTTCTCCGCCGACCTCAACGAGGTTCTTTTCTACAGGCTCGCCTTCCTCGTCAATTGTCTCAAGGGCGTGGAGCACCACCCCATCCTGGATGTTGCTGTTATCCCCTACAAAGATTGGCATTCCTTCGTCACTCCGGACAGATGCCATTGGAGAAATCATGACATTAGCACCGATAGTCACGTTCCCTATGACTGAAGCCTGAGGATGAACAAATGCCGTAGGGTCAATCACAGGTTCTGTGGGTTCGGGGTTCCAGGGTGTTACCGCGTTTGCCATAATATTTGAAAACTCGCTATTGTTCGCTTCTTTTACATTTCCCGCTTCAGCTCCTTCGCCCTGGGAAACACAGCCGCTCCCGGCAAGGGACACTAAAAGGGATAAAATAAGGATTGTAAAGATCTGCTTATTAAACTTCATGAACTTCCTCCATTAAAAGTGTGAAGGTTGTAAGATATATAGGCATTTCTATTTTTATTTGAAAACATAGAAAAAAATAAAAATCATAAAATATGAAGTTAAAAAAGGGAATATAATATCAAAAGTTATCATCCGAAAATCCCTGCGGATAGTTTTTTCTCAGCAGAAATGTAATAAATTCAAAAAAGTCTTATATCTAAAAGATATGGATTGTTTCATGGAATCTATGCTTCAAATTACAGGGGAATCCATAGTTGCAGACCTGCCTGTATTTGCGGTAATTGCAGTCTGGAACTTATTCGTCCTCCTATTTCTATCAAAAAAAGTATATCAATATGCTTTAAAAAAGGGAAGGTCGACTAATTCTTCAATATACTTTTCAAGAAAAGCAATTCATTTTTTAGCGGGCGGATTGACGGCAATGCTACTTCCCTTTGTTGCCCATGAACCTTTTCTGCCAGCATTAATGGCTTTTGGGCTTGCTATTATAACTTATCTTCCGCATAAACTCAACAGGAGGATGTACTGGTTTCAAGACCCTGAAAATATCTATGATGTCGATTTTACCCTGAGCTGGGGATTGATAATTCTTTTTACATGGTATATTGACAGGAGCTTCTGGCTGGGAGTGATTCCAGTGCTCTTCATGGCATACGGGGATGGGATTACAGGATTAATACGGAACCTTAAATATAACAAAAGGACAAAAGCCTGGGAAGGCACTGCAGGTATGCTCCTGCTGTGCATAATTATCGGCGCTAAATTGGGATTTGCCGGAATTTTTGCAGGGATATTATGCTCACTTGTGGAAAGACTGGAGAATATAGACGATAACATTACAGTGCCAGCAACTGGTTTGTTTATCTTGCTCGCAGCTCACTATTACATTCCTGCTCTTACTACCCCTCTTTATTAATCTTTCACCAGACAGGAATTTTCTGGCTTCCTGTATTCCTTAATTATCTTACTTTTTTAGACTCTCCTTTTTCAGCCTCTTTCTGTTCATCTTCTTCCTGTCCAGCTTCTCATTTTTAGCCTCTCCCTTTTTAGTGTCTTCCTTTCAGTCTATCTTGACATACCGTTTAGTCTTCGTGCATCTCATCATTTGTAATAAGCACTGCAGATAACATAGTAAAAGTTTTTATATTTTCGAATGCCATACATCTAAAAGAAATATCATATGTTATTATATGTCTGGAGACTTTTTATACAATTTTTGAACTTATTTGAAGCCTCTTTGACCTGAAGGAGGTTTAAAGAAAATGAATGAAAATACAAAATATCTTGTAAAGAAGTTGGAACGTTCTGTTTTTGCAGGAAGCAGAATAACTGCTGCAGAAGAACTTGGAAAAATAGGAGATTCGGATGCTTTACCTGTCCTGATTGAAGCACTCGAAGACTCAAATCCCAGGGTAAGGATTGCAGTTGCAGAAGCCCTGGGCAACATCAATGTTAACGAGGCTGTTTCAGGCTTAATAAAAGCTCTTGAAGACCCTGAAAGTCCTGTTAAAAAGACCGCAATTAGTTCACTTGAAAAAATAGGCACTCCCGAAGCGACCTCATGTATCGTAAAAGGGCTCAATGATTCGGATAAATTTGTCCAGAAGGAAGCAGTAAAATCTCTTATGAGAATAGGGTCAAAAGGCTCTAGGGAAGCTGTCTGCAGCCTCTCTAAAATCCTTGATTCTTCAAATAACTCATTGAAAAAAATTTCAATAACCGCTCTCGGAAGAATAGACACTTATGAAGCTGCTCTCAGCCTGACAAAAGCAATTGGAGATTCGGATAATAAAGTCAGGCAGCAAGCAGTTGAAACCCTGGGAAAAAGAGGGAAATCGGATGTTCTTGAAGAATTGATTAGAATCCTGAGTGATCCCAGACAACCTGTAAAGGAAGCTGCATCAGAAACCCTCTGCAAAATCATAAGCGTTTCAACTTCAGTGCCCGTGCTTGCCAGAGCACTGGAAACTTCCAGCAGAGATGTGAGAAAAGTTTCAATTGAAACTCTATGGAAAATGGGAACTCACGATGCAGTTTCAGGTCTGTTAAAAGCCTTAGATGATGATGATTGGTATTTAAGAAGCCGTGCTACAGATGCCCTGGTAGATATAGGGTCTCCCGAGGCAGCTCTGGGATTGATAAAGATCCTCGATACTCGTGAGAGCTCAGTAAGAAAATCAATAATTTGCGCTCTTGGGAAAATTGGGATACCCGAAGCTACAGAAGGCCTGATAAAGTCTCTTGAATACCCTGAGGTTTCAGTCCGGGAAACTGCAGTTTTGGGCCTTGGAAAAACGGGAACTCCTGAAGCTGTATCAGGGATTTTGCTAGCCCTTCATGATACCAAAAGTACAGTGAGAAAAACTGCAGCGGCAGTTCTTGGAGACATAAAAGCACAGCAGGCTGTCCCAGAACTAATATCGATTCTTGAGGACCCAGACTGTTCTGTACAAAAAGTTGCGATTTCGTCACTTGAGAAAATAGGTACACCAGAAGCGATTTCAGGTCTTTTCAGAGCGGCTCAAAATCCAGACCTCCCTACAAGAAAAGCCGCATTAAAGGCTCTGGAAAGAATGGAGAAATCCAGTCCTTCATCAGTAAAAGTTCTTGGGGAAATGGAAACTCCTGTATCGGCATCAATTTTGAAGAGCTGCCTCAAATGATAAGCTGCAGTCCAGAAAAACTGAAAACTTTTTTGGAAACATACAAAGAATAAAATCAGCTAGAGAGCAGCATAGATTCTCAGGAAGAATTATAGCTTGCTTTTTCTCAGAAGAAACAGATAAATCAAAAATCTGTCAAAACACGAATTCTGGAGAAGAAGAAGAGAAGAAAAGAAGAAGAGAATAAGAAAATTCACTGCTTTCCCCCTTATTGCTACAGGGTTAGCAATTATTAACCTCCTTATTTTCCATCTATTGCCAGCGTATATAATTTTCAGGTGGATTGCTCGTCTTAATGGAATGCCTTTTTTTGACTCGGTTCCAGATCCAGGGTTCATCGATAATATTTACGCTGACTTTTTCTATCCCACCAATGCTCAGAACTTTTCGCTTAACCTGATCTTTGAGATATTCTGCCATAGGGCAGAGATTTGTTGTCAACACGAGGTTTACTACTACATTGGTTTCGTCCACCAGCACTTCCTTTACAAAACCCATGTTGACAATGTCTATCCCGACCTCAGGATCGATAACATCTTTTAGCACTGAATAAATTTGTTCATCCTTTTTAAGTACTATTCTTTGCGAGATTTTTCCAGATACAGGTACATTATGTTCTTGTGCTTGAACATGCTCTTCTAACCTGCTCAACCTGTCAAGCATCTGGCTTACCACAAAAAGCATGGGATCGGGTAACTTATTATGATCCAGTTGCCCTGCAGAAACAGAAGGTTGTGGCTCTGCAATTCTGGCAGGAACTCCCACGACAGTAGCTTCCGGAGGGACTGGCCGAATGACAACCGAGCCAGCACCTACTTTAGCTCCCCTTCCTATTGTAATAGGTCCAAGTACGATTGCGCCTGAACCGAGAACCACATTGTTTTCAATAGTAGGATGGCGTTTTGTCCTTTCAAGGGCTGTTCCGCCTAAAACAACTCCCATGTATATGAGGACGTCATCACCTACTTCTGCAGTTTCCCCGATTACCACTCCTGAGCCATGATCAATGAACACTCGATTTCCGAGCTTTGCTCCGGGATGGATTTCAATCCCTGTAAATGCTCTGGAGATGTGAGAGAGCAAACGGGCCAGGAAATAGAACTGCCTGTCCCAGAGAAAGTGTGAAACTCGATGCATCCAGATAGCATGCAGACCTGGATAACAGCAGATTACCTCGAGCTTGGATCTTGCTGCAGGGTCTTTTTCCAAAACTGTATTTATATCTTCCCTGATTCCCATTTGAGATCTCCGGTATCAATTGTTAAATAGATCAGTCAAATAGATCAATCAAACAAATCAGTACTCAGATAGCGCTCGCCGGTATCCGGTAAGATTGCGACAATTGTCTTTCCACTCATTTCTCCTCTGGATGCAACCTGAATTGCAGCATACGTGGCTGCTCCTGAAGATATCCCTGCAAGGATGCCTTCTTCCTTTGCCAGGCTTCTGGCCGTAGAAATCGCATTATCGGCAGTAACTCTTATAATTTCATCAACAAGGTCAAGCCCAAGTACATCAGGGACGAAACCTGCACCTATCCCCTGGATTCTGTGCGGCCCAGGCTTTCCACCGCTTAGCACGGGAGATTCTGCAGGTTCGACTGCAAACGCCTTGAAAGCAGTTTTCCTTTTTTTGAGAACACTGGCAATACCTGTGATGGTTCCCCCTGTCCCAACACCTGCTACAATAGCATCCAGTTTACCGTCTGTATCTCTCCATAACTCCTCGGCAGTTGTCCTGCTGTGAACTGCAGGATTTGCAGGATTCTGGAACTGCTGGGGTATATAGTAAAGACGGGGATCATTTGCAGCTATCTGCTCTGCCTTACTGACTGCTCCTTTCATCCCCTCGGTTCCGGGGGTCAGGACAATCTCTGCTCCCAGAGCCTTCAGCAGTTTTCTCCTTTCTATAGTCATTGTCTCAGGCATGACCAGTATAAGTTTATAGCCACGTGCAGCACATACGCCTGCAAGTGCAATGCCCGTGTTGCCGCTTGTAGCTTCAACAATCGTAGTTCCAGGCTTGATCTTCCCTTCTCTTTCGGCTTCTTCAATCATTGCCAATCCTATTCTGTCCTTTACACTTCCCATCGGGTTAAAGGACTCCACTTTAACTAGCAAGTCAGCGTGTAGACCTTTTGTTATGTGGTTCAACCGGACAAGTGGCGTGTTACCTATTGTCCAGGTTATGTCGGAATATATTCGCCCCATATTATCCGCCTTTTTTCTGCAATTATTTCCTCAATATTCCATGTAATTTGAATTCGATCAGAAATATTATTAAACAGTCAATTGTGTATGTTTTTCCACGCAGAATCAACCCTTAGGGGCCCTGAGATAATTTATCCAACAGACACTTCAACCCGCCAAGAATCTAAGACTCTGCACTACCAATCATAGCTACATAGGAGCAGTTTATACAACAAATTCACAATTGTGAATTCATAATATCTTAAATATATAGTTGTCGAGGAGCCTCTGCACAAAGAGAATCAAAAAATCCAATTACGATATAGAAAACAATATAGGAACCGTCAAAATAGATATTCTATCAAGGCTCCATCCTGTTTCTTTGTTTGATACTGTCTTCGGTTACTGTCTTCGGTTACCGTCTTCGGCTACTATCTTCGGTTACCGTCTTCGGTACCATCTTCGGTTACTATCTTCGGTTATTATCTTCGGTTACTGTCTTATGCCTTCATTCACTGTTTTTCTCTTCTGGACCACAGCTGCTATTGCAACTGCTTTCAATACCTCTTGCACTTGCGCAGATCTTACACATCCTTACTACAAAATCGTCGACTTTATTGTCAATTAGATCCTGAGCAAGTTTTTCGATCAATCCTTTCGTTTCGCCCTGAAACTCTATTCTGTATCCTCTTTTTCCCGAAATATACTGGGAAACTGCCGATGGAGCAATCCCCAGCAACTTTGCGGAAGTAGCCTGCGACTGTCCTTTATTTACAAGTTCGATTGCAAGACCAGCCCGGATAGCAGGAACCAGATCCCACACAATCTTCTGACACGGAGTTTCCATAGTTACCATCACTTTTTGAGATTTTACAATTGAGAACGAATATATCTTATATAGATATATATTTATTATCAGAGTGAAAAATAATAATAAGATTGATATGAGAGGTAACAATTTAGAGAAAAATTGAAATTTTCAAGAATTCACCGGATTTATTCCGTATTCAATGATAAAACTTAAATAGTCACAATGGCATGATAATTCACAATTGTGAAGGTGTAAGTGTGACAGTTGAAAACAAGACCATTTACATGGACAACTCTGCTACAACTCCTACAAGAAAAGAGGTTGTTGAAGAGATGCTTCCCTATATGACAGAAAATTTCGGAAACCCTTCTTCTATTTACGAGCTGGGAAAAACCTCAAAACATGCGATTGATAAAGCAAGAAAAAAGGTTGCAAATGCCATAGGTGCTGATGACAATGAAATATATTTCACATCAGGAGGTACCGAATCCGATAACTGGGCAATAAAGGGGATAGCCTTTGCAAACAAGAATAAAGGGAAACACATAATCACTTCTTCTATTGAACACCATGCAGTCCTTCACACATGTATCTGGCTGGAAGGACAGGGATTTGAGGTAACGTACCTTCCGGTGGATAAATATGGAATGGTGTCTCCTGAGGAACTAAAAAATGCGATCAGAGATAACACCATACTCATTTCCATAATGCTTGCAAACAATGAAATAGGGACAATTCAGCCTGTCGAAGAAATCGGAAAAATCGCAAGAGAGAAAAGAATATATTTCCACACTGATGCGGTTCAGGCAATAGGCCATGTCCCTATAGATGTGAAAAAAATGAATATTGACCTCCTATCCCTTTCAGGGCACAAGTTTGAAGGGCCAAAAGGATGCGGAGCCCTCTACATACGAAAAGGGACAAAAATAGAATCCCTTCTTCACGGCGGAGATCAGGAAAGAAAACGCAGGGCGGGAACTGAGAATGTCCCTGCAATCGTGGGTCTTGGGAAAGCTATAAAGCTTGCAACAGGCGAAATTGAAGACTCAAATAAGACTCTTCAAGAGATGAGAGAATGCCTGATCAAAGGGCTTTTGAAGATTCCGAAAACCCATCTCAACGGCCATCCAACACAGAGGCTTGCGAACAATGTGAATGTCACTTTTGAATACATAGAAGGTGAATCCCTCCTGCTGCTATTAAATTCCAAAGGAATTTTTGCATCCACAGGAAGCGCATGCAACTCTTCTTCGCTTGAACCTTCGCATGTGCTGACAGCCTGTGGAGTTCCGCACGAAATAGTTCACGGTTCCCTGAGGCTGAGCCTTGGAAGAATGAATACCCAGGAAGATGTGGACAGGGTACTCGAAGTTCTGCCTGCGATAGTACAGCGGCTGAGGAATATGTCGCCACTGACTCCTCCTGAACACAGGACTCTTTGAAAGGCAAATGCAACTGGAAAGTAAAAACTGAAAGATACCTTATAAGGACTATTTTGGGAAGAAAGAACCTGACTCTGAAATAATCGGAGAATTAAAAAACCTGAGAATCAAAAAACCTGAGAATTAAATACAAATGTAGGAGGAGAATTCATGGATTACAGCGTTAAAGTAATGGACCATTTTTCAAACCCCAGAAATATGGGAAGCATTGAGAACTGCGACGGAGTAGGAGAGGTAGGGAATGCAAAGTGTGGAGACATAATGAAGATCTTCCTTAAAGTAGAAGAGGATCGGATTGTTGACGTGAAATTCCAGACTTTCGGATGCGGGGCTGCGATTGCATCAAGCAGCATGGCAACCGAACTTATCAAAGGGAAAACCCTGAAGGAAGCCTGGAAACTTTCAAACAAAGCAGTTGCTGAAGCCCTGGATGGCCTCCCGCCGATAAAAATGCATTGCTCAATGCTTGCAGAAGAGGCAATCCATGATGCAATTAATGATTATCTCAAGAAAAAAGGGCTTGAGCCCTGGAAAGAATGATTTCGGTGGCAGAGCAAGATTGTTATGGAAGACTGGCAAATTGCAGAAGAAATAAAAAAACTCAAAAAGGAAAGGAACGCAATAATCCTTTCACATTTTTACACACGAAGAGAGGTTCAGGAAGTTGCGGATTTTGTTGGAGATTCGCTTTCCCTCTGCAAAGCAGCAGTGAATTCAAAAGCTGAGATTATCGTTTTTGCAGGCGTTCATTTCATGGCAGAATCGGCATCAATTATTTCCCCGGAAAAGTTGGTCCTCATACCCGTTCCTGATGCAGGCTGCCCAATGGCAGATATGGTTACTGTAAAGTCCCTGAGGGAAGAAAAAGAAAAACATCCGAAAGCAGCAGTCGTGTGCTATGTAAACAGTTCAGCCGCAGTAAAAGCTGAATCTGATATCTGCTGCACTTCTGCAAATGCAATAAATGTGGTAAATTCAGTCGAAAATGAGGAGATTATCTTTATTCCTGACAAAAACTTGGGAGCATTTGTAGCCCTGCACACAGATAAAAAAATACATCTCTGGCCCGGGTTTTGCCACGTTCACGAGAACATCAGGGATGAGGATATAAAAGAATTAAAAAAAATACATCCGGGTGCAGAATTTCTTGGACATCCTGAGTGCAGGCCTGAAGTCCTTATCCTCGCTGACCATATTCTCAGCACCACAGGGATTGTAAAAGAGGCGAAAATCTCAGGTTCCAGGGAATTTATAATCGGAACCGAAAAAGAAATTGTTCAAAATCTTAACAGAAAATATCCGGATAAAAAATTCTATCCTGCCTCAGAGAAGGCTTTTTGCTATAATATGAAAAAAATCACTCTAGAGTCAATTCTTAACAGCCTCCAGAATATGGAATATGAAGTCCATGTTCCGGAGCATATAAGGGTAAAAGCAAAAAAGGCGCTGGAAAGGATGCTTGAAATCAAAGGAAATTGAGTATAAAACAGGGGAAATGAAGTATAAACATGGGTAAATAAGTATAAAAACAGGAGATGTTGAGCATAGAAAGGGAAAAGATTGAGCAAAAAAGAAAGGACTTCAGAGTTCCTTTCCTGAATTTTTCCTGAGATATTTTCTAAACTATTTTCTTAATTTTCAAAACCATTTCCGGAACCATTTTCTGAACTATTTTTTGAGCTATTTTCCAAATTTTCAAAACTATTTCCGGAACCATTTTCTGAACTATTTTTTTGAACAATTTTCTAAACTATTTCCTGAGCCATTTCCAGAATTCTTGACTCAGCTTCCTGTTTTTGTATGATAAGAGTTAACTATTTATATAATCATCACAATTGTGATGCTACCATCTCAATTGTGAATGAGGGTAAAAGAGAATGCTGTCAGAATGGCAGAGTGGCTATGCCTCCGGCTGCAACCCGGAGATACGTGAGTTCGATTCTCACTTCTGACTTTGAAAAACGGTTAAAAGAGGTAGAATAGAAAATGGTGAAGGATATCAGGGTACAGAAAACATTTGAAGCTTTATTTGCCCTTGAAGACATAAGAGAGATTTTCAGAGGAACTTTACCCACAGGACTTAATGAAACTGAAGAACAGGAGTTTCACAAAAAGGTTTCCGCTCTCAAAAAAATAATAAATGAGCTTGAAAGCGGGAAAGGAAATCCTGAAATATCCAAATTAGCTGGAACGCTTCCGATAAGGGACAGAGAAGAATCCTTCATCAACATCCAGCCTATACAGGCAGCAGGAAAGCTTACAGTTGAAGCAAGAAAAGCGCTTATTGCTTATGGGGACGGTTATTCTACCTGCGATTCATGCAAAAAACCTTTCAGGCTTGACAAGATTACAAAGCCTGGAATCGCGGATTTCCATTCAGAACTTGCAGAATTCCTCAATATGGATGAAGCCAGAGTTGTCCCTGGAGCAAGAAGAGGATTTCAAGCAGTTGCCTCTTCTTTGCTTGAAAAAGGAGATATTGCCATAGTCTCTTCACTTTCTCATTATACTGAGTTTCTTTCAGTGGAAAACGCAGGCGGAATTGTAAAAGAAGTACCCCTCAATGAAAAAAATATAATTACAGCAGAAGCAACCGCAGAAAAAATAGAAGCAGTCATCAGAGAAACCGGAAAAACCCCTAAAATCGTGATGATCGACCACTTTGACTACCAGCTCGCAAATGAGCATGATATAAAGGATATTTCTAAAGTATCTCACCAGTATGATATTCCACTTCTCTACAATGGGGCCTATACCGTAGGGGTAATGCCTGTTGATGGAAAAGATCTGGGAGCTGATTTTGTGATAGGTTCAGGCCATAAGAGCATGGCTTCTGCTGCACCCTCCGGAGTTCTTGCAACAACCGAAGAATGGGCTCCTGTTGTATTCAGGACAACTCAGATGAAAGGGGATCTCACTGATCGCAGATTTGGCATAAAAGAGGTTGAAATGCTCGGGTGCACCCTGATGGGAGGGACCCTGTTCTCAATGATGGCATCCTTTCCGGTTGTAAAAGAACGGGTAAAGCACTGGGACGAAGAAGTAGACAAATCCAATTACTTGATTGAGAGACTACTTTCTATTTCAGGAAGCAAGGTATTGTCTGAATACCCGAGAAAACATGCTCTTTCCAAAATCGATACTACTGACAGTTTTGACAAGGTTGCGAAAAACCATCCTAAAAGGGGCTACTATCTGAGCGACGAGCTTTCAAAAAGAGGAATTGTCGGCTTGTTCCCCGGAGCAACAAAAGCATGGAAACTGAGCACTTATGGGCTTTCCACGGATAGAGTAAAGTATCTGGGAGATTCCCTGGTCGAGATAGCAGAGAAATATGGCCTGGAGGTAAGATAAGATGACAGATGAAAAAGGAAAACGGAAGGAAAAAGAAAGTAAAGAAAAGAAAGAAAATGAAGAAAAGAAAGATAATAGGGAAAATAAGAAAAGCCTGAAAAAAAGGAGATTTGAAAATCTTGGAGTTTCTACCCTTGCCGTACATGCAGGAGCAAAACCTGACCCTGCTACAGGAGCAAGATCAGTTCCGATTTATCAGACAGCAGCATATGTATTTAAAGACACTGAAGAGGCAGCCGACCTTTTCGGGCTTAGAAAGGCAGGTAACATTTATACTCGCCTGATGAACCCCACAACCGATATCTTTGAGAAAAGGATTGCTGCCCTTGATGGGGGCATAGGCGCCCTTGCAACAGCCTCAGGGATGGCTGCAATTACAACGGCTCTGCTTACCTTTACAAAACCAGGAGACGAAATTGTTTCAGGAGACAAGCTCTATGGAGGAACCTACGAACTTTTCAATTACACACTCCCAAAACTCGGAAGAACCGTAAAATTTGTAGACTCAAGCAAACCTGATGAATTCAAAAACGCAATTTCCAGGAACACAAAAGCCCTGTATGTGGAATCAATCGGAAACCCTGGACTTGATGTGGCTGACCTCAAAAAACTTGCAGAGATTGCCCATGCAGCAGGAATCCCCCTTATTGTGGACAACACTGTATCTCCTTTAATCTTAAGGCCAATAGACCACGGGGTAGATATAGTCGTATATTCTGCAACAAAATTCATAGGAGGACATGGGACTTCCGTAGGAGGAGTAATTGTTGATTCAGGAAACTTTGACTGGAGCCCTGAGAAATTCCCTGAAATCTGCGAACCTGACCCCGGATACCACGGCCTGAAATACAAGGAAGCCTTTGGAAAGGCGGCCTTTATTGCAAAGGCAAGGGTGCAGTTTATTCGGGACACAGGGGCCTGCATTTCTCCTTTTAATTCATTCCTGTTTATTCTTGGACTCGAAACTCTCCCCCTCAGAATGAAAAAACACTGTGATAACGCTCTCGAAGTTGCAAAATTCCTGGAGAATCACCCGAAAGTCTCCTGGGTTTCTTATCCCGGACTTGAGTCCCACAGCAGTCACGAACTTGCAAAGAAATATCTCAAGTCAGGTTCTGGAGCACTGATAGGGTTTGGGATAAAAGGTGGAATCAATTCATGCAAAAAGTTTATCGAAAGCCTTGAGGTCTTTTCCCATCTTGCAAATATAGGAGATGCAAAAAGCCTTGTAATCCATCCGGCTTCAACCACCCATGAACAACTGACAAAGGAAGAACAGCTGGCATGCGGAGTAACTGAGGACTTCATCAGGCTTTCTATAGGAATTGAGGACGCAAAAGACCTGATTTTCGATATTGAACAGGCACTTTCAGAGGTTTGAGCATGGAAATTTCGGCCCATATTCCTTCCTTTAAAAACCTTTTTTCGGAGAAAAAAGGTCAGAATATAGGGATAGTCCACTCCATGAACTATGAAATCCCCGGAATTTTCACTCTCGAAAATGGAAAAACTCTTTCCCACGTCAGGATAGAGTACGAGATGTACGGGAAGATGAATGCGGATAAAAGCAACGTTATCCTTATCTGCCATGCCCTTACAGGCGACGCCCATGCTGCAGGGCTTCATGCAGGCGATAAAAAACCCGGCTGGTGGAACATAGTAATCGGGCCCAATAAGGCCTTTGACACTGAAAAATACTGCATTATCTGTTCAAACATAATCGGAGGCTGTAAAGGCTCCACAGGTCCTTCTTCCATAAACCCTGAAACCGGAAAGCCCTATGGCATCTCATTTCCTGTAATTACCATAGCAGATATGGTAAATGCCCAGAAAAAACTGGTCGAACATTTTGGGGTAAAACAACTTTTTGCAGTTGCAGGCGGCTCGATGGGCGGAATGCAGGTTTTGCAATGGACGGTCAGCTACCCTGATATGGTAAAGAAGGCAATCGCAATAGCTACCACCGCATCCACAACCCCCCAGCAAATAGCATTCGGAGCCATCGGAAGGAAAGCCATAACCGATGACTCCAACTGGAACAAAGGAAACTATTACGGAAAAGAAATCCCTGCCCAGGGCCTGGCCCTTGCCCGAATGGTCGGCCATATTACGTACCTGAGCGATGCTTCGATGCAAAAGAAGTTCGGAAGAGTTCAGAAGAATGAGGCAGATGTAGACCTCTCCCCTAATTTTCAGGTTGAAAGCTACCTGAATTATCAGGGAGATACCTTCACAAAGCGTTTTGATGCCAATTCATACCTCTATATTACAAAAGCCGTGGATTTCTTTGACCTCTCAAAGAATGGGTCTCTTATAGAGGGTTTTTCAAAGGTTACTGCAAAATACCTTGTAATTTCCATAACCTCAGACTGGCTCTATCCCCCCTACCAGTCTCAGGAAATCGTATCTGCTCTTACTGCAAACGGAGTTGATGCAAAATACGAAGAAATCAGGTCTCAATACGGACACGATGCTTTCCTGCTCGAAGAAGGACAGATCAACTACCTTATCAGGGGTTTTCTCTCGCAGATTCTTGTAAGCGATATCATGAACCAGAATTTCTATTCGGTTTCCAGAGATGAAACAATAGAAAAAGCATCAATACTCATGGTAAAAAAGAAAGTAAACCATCTGCCTGTAGTATCTGAGAAAGGAAAACTTGAAGGCATTGTCACCTCCTGGGACATTACGAAAGCCGTCGCCTGTAAAATTAGCGGCCTGGATGAGATCATCACCCGCGACGTGAAATACGTATATGCAGGAGAAAAAATTGAGACTGCATCCTCGATAATGGAAAACTATTCAATTTCCGCACTCCCGGTAATCGATTCCGAAAACCGAATAATTGGCATGATTACGAGCGAAAGCATAAGTGCTCTTATCGGAAGATTCAGTTAAATCGAAAGATTCAGTTAAATCGAAAGATTCAGTTAAATCGAAAGATTCAGTTAAATCGAAAGATTTAGAGCCTATCCGAAAAGTCAAAACGGAATGAAATAAAATTACCGGATAAATATCAACTATTATTGATAGACAACCAATATTTTTACAAGCCGAGAATATCATCCATTGAATAAATTCCGGGCTTTTGGGAGCAAACCCATTCGGCTGCACGGACTGCGCCTTTGGCAAAGATCTGAAGGGAGTGAATAGTATGCTTGATTTCAATTCTTTCCGAATTGCCTGCAAATAAGACGGTGTGATCTCCAGTAATATCTCCTGCGCGGACAGCGTGAATGCCCAGTTCCTTTCCGAGTGGAGCAATACCTTTCCTTCCATAGATATACTTTTTTCCGCCAACAGTCTCACTGATTACTTCGGCTGCCTGAAGTGCAGTCCCGCTTGGAGCATCTTTTTTCTGGTTATGGTGAGCTTCTATAATCTCAATATCGTAGTCTTCAAGGTATTTTGCAGCCTCCCTTACTATCTTGAAAAAAACATTACCACCTATGGAAAAATTGGGTGAGACAACTGCACTCACCTGATTTTCGAGGATAGCTCCATCGATAATCGCTCGCTGTTCCTTTGTCAAGCCTGTAGTGCCTATTATGAGATTTACTCCACATGTGGCAGCTATTGGAGCATTTACTGCAGTTGCACCTGCTACCGTAAAGTCAATCAGGACGTCAGACTGAGTTTTCTTCAGCACAGACCCGAGTTCTTTTACATCCGATATCTTGATTCCAAGATTTCCCACACGGGAAAATTTCCCTGCATCCTTTCCAAAGTTGTCACTACTAAAGGCAGCAGCAAGCTGCATATCAGCAGAGAGGGTAATATTTTCCACAATTAAAGAGCCCATCCTGCCACAGGCTCCGAGTACTGCAACGTTGATCATTTCATAGCCCCGAATTTCTAAAAGCGTTCTGAAAAAGTCAATAATGAGATGTTGTTAAAATTACAATAAGTCTTTATCCGAATATATGTTCCTGTCGGCCCGGTAAGTTCCTTATTGTAAGTTATTTTAAGCTGAAAAATAAGGCTGTGTGCATTTAATAAGTTGATACTATTCCGGAACAAACTGAATGCCGGAACAACCGGCATCCTCCAACCGTTCCTGTCCCGCGCAAATGTGCGGATGGAACCGATATCCTTCGACGACAAGAAAAACCAATTATCAGAGAACATTTATAAGTCAAGAAACTGATGAAAACAGAAAACAAATAGTGTTCAAATCTGACTAAAAAAGCTAAATGTACCTGTTTTCTCAGATATTTTCCTTGTCTTTCATGGTCGTTCTTTTTGATCGTTCTTTTTTGGAGATCAAATTTGAGACAATCACAAAACAAGAGACAAATATTATGCCAAGCAGTATTATATTTGCATGGCTGCCTATCCCTGAGGAACTATTGACAAAAGGACTGGTAATAGAATAAGCAGTATTATTGATGGAATAACTGTTCTCTGGCTTCAATCCGAAATATATAGCCTCTATAAGTACTGCTATAAGTGATATCAAACCTGCTATCATAAAACTGCGTATTATAGTGTCAAATCTCATTTTCGATCATCTCTTATAGCTACATCCTGGGATATAAATAAATTTATGTAGGTTCTATTTTTTGCATCGTATGTCTTCAGGCTTGATTGATGGAAATCAATTGTCGGGGGAATCAATTCTAAATTAACAACATCCTAAAGTTTTGAAAAGAACCAAGTTTCTTCATTAATTTTAAACATAAAGGTGAACGTAGAAAAAAAATGGAAAAATGACGGGGAAAAACCATCCATTTATTCATTTTCTTTATAAGTTTTCTGCGATTATGAATCTTTAAAGGATTTCGATAAACCCCGGTGTTTTGCTGATTGTTTATAAAGAGTATCTAAGCAATTCATTGTAAGCAATTCATTGAATCAGAGGTTTATCGAAATTCTCTTTGTTAGATGTAAATATTTAAGTTCTAAACCACAAACTGATCTCCATGAAAATACACGTCCTCCAGCACTCCTCCATAAACACCCTTGGCACCATTGAAGAATACGCCAGAACTAGAAACCATCTCCTCGAATCAACACGCTTCTACGAAACAAAAAGCTCTCCAAAACTTGATTCTTTTGATCTTCTTATCATCATGGGCGGTCCGATAGGGGTTTATGATTACAAAGAAAATCCCTGGCTGAGAAAAGAAAAAGAATTCATCAAAAAGGCGATAGAAGCAGGAAAACCGGTTCTTGGAATCTGCCTTGGCTCACAATTGCTTGCGGACATCCTTGGGGCCCTTGTTTATGAAAATGAATACATGGAAATGGGCTGGTTTCCTGTAAGAGTGATAGCAGAAGTAAAAGAATCTGATTTTCTTAAGGGGCTTCCAGAAGAGAGCACAGTATATCACTGGCATTCCCGAACTTTTGACCTGCCTGCAGAATCTGTTCACCTTTTTGAAAGTGAGTGTTGCAAAAATCAGGGTTTCATTTATGGCGGGAGGGTTGTGGCTCTGCAATTTCATCCTGAAGTACATGAAGAGAGAATTGAATCCCTGATAAGGCGGTTTGGAGATGGAATGGCAGATGGACCATTTGTCCAGAAGAAAAAGGAAATGCTGGGGCAGAGAAAATATCTGGCCGAAACGAAGGAATTTATGTTTTTAATTCTGGACAAATTTGAGAAAATGGTTTACGAAATAAATATTTAGCCGGCAAATTAGGTTAAAAGAAAATTTAAGTCAGTAAAATATTTAGGAAAAGTTATTCAGGCAGCTTTTCCGGCACCTTATATTCTCTGAAACTTGTTGCTTTCTTGTTTTCTTTCGAAAAAATTCCTTTCATTCCGCCTGAAATCAGAGAGGCTATGTCTTTTAAAGCAAAGCCCTGTTTGAGCCCTTTGGGGAGGACGATATATTTAGGGCTCCATTCAGGATCAAACTTCTCTTTAAAGTCCCGGAGTCCTTTATAGTTGTAAAAATGTTCTCCGTGGGCAAAAATTAAAGATCCGATTTTATTCCACATCGGAGCAAATTGTCTTTTTTCAAACCCTGAGAGGGGAGCCATTCCGAGGGAAAAACGCTTGTATTCGTTTTCTTTTCCCCAGAGCATGAGCTTGACAAAAAGGTATTCCATTGTCCTGTCCGGGGAATTCGGGCTGTGGCGCATCAGGTCAACACTGAGTTCCTCCTTTTCCGCACCTGTCCAAATATTTGCAAAGGCAACAATTTCAGTTTCGTTCCTCACAATGGCAACAGGGAAATTGCTCATGTATTTCTCCTCAAAAAAGCCCACTGAGAATCTCTTTTCTTTTCCGGCTTTCATTTCCAGCCAGGCATCCGAGATCCTTTTAAGCTCAGGCAGGATATCGGGGACTTTTTCTTGAGGGACAATTTCAAACTGGTATCCTTTTTTTTCTATATTCCTTACTGTGTAGCGGAAGTCTTTACTTGCACTTCCTTCCATGGTAAAGGGTACCAGGGGGACTTTTGCCTCTTCCCCTATTTTGATTAGGGTCAGGCCGAGGTCGAGAAAGACAGGGATGTATTTTTCGCTTACTTCATAAAAAGCGGCTCTGCCCTGATGTAGTTTACTCATTTCATAAAAGTCCCATATCAGTTCTTTTGCCTGATCGCTATCCCCAACTATATCTCCCATTGAAATCCAGGTTCTTCCGGAAACTCCGTACATTAAAAAAGCCTTTTTTTCATCATCAAAGAGCAGGTATTTGTCTTCTGTAAATACAAGGTTCCCCCAGGTTTCCTCACTTTGATCGATAATCGTTTTTGCAAGCTCCATTTCCTCTTTATTAGGAAGGTGGATATCTTTGGAAAAAGGGCTCAGCATCTTCGCAATCCCAAAAACCAGAAGCAGAAAAAATACTCCAACCGTTGCTCTCAAGAAGCTCGATGCTTGAGAATTAATTCCGAACTGCCACCAGAGCTCATTTGAATACTCTACATTCCTGTACGAAAAAAATCCAAGCCAGACAAAGCTTACAAGCACCAGAGTTATGGCAATCATATTCTGCCTGCTAAAAGACTGGTGTAAAATCGAGGATTTTCTGTAAAAATATTTCCTGCAGGGGAGCAAAAAAACGAAGAGAGCAAAAAGAACCACTGCTTCTTGATAATCAAAGTCTTTAATAAGGGCAAAAATTCCTCCCATAAAAAGGACTGCAAGGGTGAGCACATAAGCCCCATCAATCCTCTTCCAGAGCCCATTTGCCAGGAGCAGGAGCAATACCCCCATTATGCTACCAAAAAACCTGGAAGCTTCTATAAGTGGAAGAGGAACAATGTAAGTGAGATCATGCAAATATTTTGGATTTGAAGGAAGGGCTCCGGAAAAAAGGAGAGAAATGCCTCCAAGAAAGATCAGGACAGAAAAAATCTGGGGTGCCAGCTCTGAGAGGCTCGAATAAGTAGCTTTTCCAACTTTTTTCAGAAATTTTTCCCTTTCTTCATATTCATGGAGTATAAGGGCCAGGAAGCCAAAAAGGAATGGAACAAAATAATAAACTGCCCTGAAGAGCAGAAGAGGCCTTATTATATCAACTGTATCGAAATACGGCTCCAGCATAAACAGCATCAGGGTTTCAAAAACACCAAGTCCTCCAGGGACAGTGCTTATCAGTCCTATCAACTGTGCCAGCGCAAAGAAGACAAGTACATGAAGCAGGGTCAGCTGCGGATTTGAGGGCAGAAGGAAATAGATTATGCTTCCTGAAAGCAGATAGTCTACTGAGGATAAGGCAAGCTGAAAGAAGGCGATTTTTGGCTCAGGTATCCTTAACTGGTATCCTTTTATTTTAAAATTCCGTCTCCTGAATGAAAAAAAGAAGTAAGTAGCGAGAAACAGAAGGAGCAGAATTCCAATTATATTTAAGGGAACAGGAATTTCAGGCATGTAAACTGGAAGCTTCACCGGATAGAATGTGAAAAGCAAGCCTGCGACGAAGCAAAATCCTAACCAGAAAGTGGAAATGCAGAAAATTATAATCTCCCAGATCTGAGGCAGGGTCATCCCGTACCTCGAATACAGCCTGTAACGGAGAGAGCTTGCGGTTAAGAAGTTAAAACCCACACTGTAACTGATGGACGTGCTGATAAAAGAAATTCTGGCAGTCCGTTTATAAGGCATAGAATTGTTTACACTTCGGACTGCCAGGTAATCATAGCCTGTTAAAGCAATGTAACTCAAAAAGGTTAAAAGAACAGCAATTCCTATGTGGCTGAGTGGAACACTACCAATATTTTTCACAATCTCGCTTGAATGCAGATTGTGTACCTGCTTGTCCAGAGTCCATAAAGCCAGGGAAAATATAATGACTGGTAAGAGATAACCGACAAGGCTCTTTAAATAAGGGGCTTTTTCGTGTATACCGTCGTTTTGTTTCATCAGGATCCGGTATCCTCTTTGTATTTATAGGATTAGAGTTTCTGATGTTGCACCTACTCTCTCAAAGTAAATATATTTTTGCTAAGTTATGGTGTGAGATTTATTTTGTGGCCGAAATTTTGACACAATATCAAAACTAGTAATGAACTTAAAATTAAAAATCACTATATTTAAAAAATGGTCCCAGTCCTTTTAAAATAATCTATTGATTGATGCTGGTAGATCTAGAATATTGAGTTTGATTGAAGCCTGAACTCTTCTTGGAAATTCAACATTTCAATCAAAAAATGCAAAAATCACTAGATTTTGGAACTGAGTCGAAATTTTACATAAATTATTGAGTTTTTCGATCCATTATCACTCTTTTCAGAAATCCATTATCACTCTTTTCAGAAATCCATTATCATTCTTTTCAGAAATTCATTTTCACTCTTTTCAGAAATCCATTATCATTCTTTTCAGAAATTCATTTTCAATTTTTATATCATTCATCCAGCCCTTTTCTTCCGAATATGTAATTTGCGACCCTGATTGCATCTTTTTCTCCAGTCTCTTTTTCGGGAGAGTCACTCAGTTTTACAACAGGAATATCGTTGATGCTGTGGAGTTTTATGACCATATTAAGAGGAGGGCTTTTTCGGAAGAACTCCGAGTTGTTGGTAAGGCTTGTGCCTATCCCGAAGCTGCAGTTGATTTTACCTTCACAGTATTTTTTGAGCCTGATAGCAGCTTCAGCGTCAAGAGCATCACTAAAAACGATTAATTTTTTCATGGGATCTATGCTCATCTTCCTGTAATGCTCTATCACCCTGTCTACAAAGGCATAAGGGTCCCCGCTGTCATGCCTGAAGCCGTCGTAGATTTTTGATAATTTCAGGTCCATATCTTTAAAAAAAGCATCTGAGCCAAAAGTGTCTGTAAGGGCAATTCCCAGGTCCCCATTATAAACGTTTATCCAGTTTTCAAAAGCGAACCGGTTTGCGTACCTGAGCCCGACAAGAGCCGAGGTGCCCATAGTCCATTCATGCCCTACAGTCCCTATTGCTTTCAGGCCATATTTCTTTGCGAAATACACATTGCTTGTCCCTGTGAGGGTCTTTATCTGAACAAGGGTTTTCATTACATAGTCATGGAGCTCAAAACTTCTTCGTCTGCGAGTTCCGAATTCGGAAAAAAGGCAGTTGTTTTCTTCAAGGGCTTTTCCGATTTCGAAAATTTTTTCCCCATAGGCTGCAAGTACAGACTCGGATGTGGATCCGTTTTTGGATTTCCCTTTCCATTCTTTTTCAATGGTTGTGAAATAGAGTTCTGAAACAGCAGACATAAGAACAATCTCCCAGAGAATCGTGCTGTGCCAGGGCCCTTTTATCCGGATATCCAGCCCTTTTTCTTCTGTAAGGCAGACTTTTACTTGTTCGGGTCTGAAGCGGAAATTTTTAAGGTATTCAAGGTACATGGATTTCAGGTAAGGACAATGTTCAGAGAGCCAGCGGTATTCGTCTTCTGTCAGTTCCAGTCGGGTTATTTCTTCTTCTATGATTCTTTCCAGTTCCTCTACAAACTCTGTAGAAAAACGCTGAGGCCCCCGGTTGGTAAACCGGTACTCGGCCTCTGCTTTGGGGAAAAGTTCAAGCACTGCTAGTTGCATCGTAAACTTGTAAAGGTCGTTATCTAGTATTGACGTTATCACTTGAGGTCTTCCTGTAACGTTTTAAGTTGCTTCTCAAGCAACATTTATCTCTTTTTAATCCAATTACACCTTTTTGCTTCATGTATATAGCCTGCTCTAATTTTTAAAAGTTCTCACAAGCGGGGATAAATCAAGTTTTCGTTACAGAGTTTTAGGTAGTTTCAATTTTTCTCTAAATCTCTCCCAAACAAATAAATGTGGGTACAGTTTAGTTTCCAAGCTTCTCTTTTTTCGTGGCTCGCCTCTTCTAAGGTCAGTGAAGAAATAGAGCAGTGAAGAAATAGAGCAGTGAAGAAATAGAGCAGTGAAGAAATAGACCAGTGAAATGTATGTACTTTACTGTAAAAGAGTGTAGTTAATTTATGAGTTAACTATAATTTGAAATTCCAGGTAGCTGATGTAGTCATTGTTCAAATCCGTAAAAAAGAGCACATTTCCAATGTTAAAAAATTGAAATTTTTGTGCATATGGCTTTAATTAATTAACTCGCCACCGGAGTTCAATCATTTACTGTTTTTTTAGGCACTCATATCTCCCGTCGTGATAACCGGTAATGTATTTGTCTCTATACCCGGCGTTGTAGCCGGTTCTATAACTTTTGCTCCAACCGACTTTGTTGACTGGATCAATAATCTTCTTGACAACTCCTTTTTGGCCATATTCACGGCAGTCTTTGTAGCCTTCTCTATGGCCTTCTTTGTAGCCTTCTTCGGCACCTGCCTGATAACCCAGTTGGTAACTGCGGGTACCTTTGACTTTTGCTGCGCTTGCTGACGCAGCTGTCACAGATAATACAAAAAAGACTAGAAGTAAAACAGTCAGTATCTTTTTTATTTTTTCAAATGTTTGTTTCCCCATTTATTTTCTCTCCAAACTTTTGCTCAAATTGATACGATTTAAGGTGTTAATTTTTCAATCAATTTCCCGTCGACGAGACTCAGTTCCAAAGTCCAGTGAGGAAATTGAAATTAAAAATCACTGGGCTTTTAAACTGGCCACAAACTTTTAGGCACCATTTTAAGACTGCTGTCGAAAGATCTCGAATATTGAGCTGTATTTAAAACCGAATTCTCCCTGTAAATTCAATTAGGCTTATGATTGAACTACGAAATTCTTTAGACCATAGAATAGAGTTTAATACTATTGTTTAAGGGATTTAATTTCTTATCTCATTTTGTATATATTATAATAAATATTTATTGCCTATATTGATATGGTTTCCAATTACTAATGTTTCTAAATTTTATACATTAATGAAAGAAACTGCCATTTCGTGAATTTTTATCTTACTTTCAATCCAGAAATCCCATTTTTGATTCTTTGCAATACAAGCCTTAGAAAAGATTTCAAGGAGAAAATTACCTCCTTTTTGAGGACATCTGCAGAAATGGAATATATAAAATTTAGAAATATTGGTATTGAAAATGACATTCAATCTCAATGCTCCTTTTTTACCTCTCAACGTTACAACTAAGAATTAATTTCAACTCATTCGAAACAATAACGTGAACAAGTAATGTTGTTAACTTTGGGTAGGTGCACCAGAGGAAAAGAAAGACAAAAAAATCAAACAAAATAAATAAATTACCTAACTGGCTAGCGTCTAATATGATTAGTAATTACGCTAGCCAGTCTAGTCACATCCAGCTAATTTAGTCACACCTAGCCAATTTAGTTATCTTCTTGGCGGCTGCCCGTGACCATTGTCGCCGTGACCATTGTTGCCATGGTGGTTGGGTTTGAGTTTGAGGCCCAGCTTGTAGCCTGCCAGGAATCCTTTCTCGTAGCCTTTCGTGTAGCCTTTGAGGTAGCTAAAGTTCCACATCTTTAGTGTCTTTAGGGAAGAAGACATGCGTCTAGAATCTCTATCGCCTCTCATGGCTTCTTTGAATCCAGCTGAAAAACCCTGATTGAAGCCTTTTACAAATCCTTTGTCATATTGCTGTTTCTCGTACCACTTGTTTTTCTTATAATCCTGATGCATTGGAGCTGCACTTACTGCTCCGGCTGTCACTGATAATACAAAACAAACTGCCATCAAAATGCCAAGTATTTTATTCATTTTCACTATTTAACCACTCCAAAAAATTATCCCACTATTATTTTCATTTCTATAGGACTGTATTGAGGTGGAAATAAAGCCCAGGCAAGTATGTCATATATGCTACGATTTAGACATATTGGGATCAGGCTTAATACTCCTTTTTAAGTCCTGCTTTGTGTCTTATCGGCTATCCCCCGATTGACAATTTCAAAATTAACCTGGTTAAATATAAATATACTTGTGAAATTAAAGGGTTTAAATGGTTTTTCTTATCAAAATAAGTTTTAGTAAACCTTTAATTTCCTAGAGAACTTCAGAAGATGTATTTAATGCGTATTATACCCCTTAAGTGTCGGTTCTTCCTCTCTGATTTTGTGGATGTTATTTTCAAAACTCCTTTAATGCCATTTATTTATCTTTTTTGTCCGGTAATCCAATTGAGGGTAGAGCAGACCGCTTTCATTGAATGAAAAAGCAAGCTTTTGTTACACTGAAAACATGTCATGAAAATAACTACGTAATGATGGACGACCAAACATCGTATATTTGAACAAAATAAATGTGATATGGGGGCGAGTCACTAACCGACTCAGAAAAACTAGCTCCTTACCCGTGTTTAGGAATATAGATGATGATGCTTAAGGCTTCCAGTAACTCACCGCAATACCTGCCCATGTTTAAGGATAGAAATGATGTTGCTTGCGACTTCCAGCAACTCGTCCCAATACCTGCCCTGTTTTTAGGAGTAGAGATGATGTTGCTTCAGGCTCCCGCTAACCCTTCCCACTAGCGATTACAAACATTTACTTTTCTTTTGAAGCATCAATGTCTCCCTTCTAGTAGCAATCTATGAAAACTTCTATACAGCCTTTTTATATTTTGGATCCAGATCCCTTGTTTGAGAGGCCGGGATCCTTCTTTGAAACTGAAACATTTTCGACTGGTGAACATATACAGTATTGTGGAATAATCGTATTATGGGAAAAAAAGAAGGCAAGGGCACACAATGAACAGTGTTTCACGTGATCTCATGCTAAAATAAATATTTTTCAGGTATTTTTCAACTTATAGTATCCTGCAACAATTATGAACAGGAGAAAAGAAATTGCCACAAATGAATATTTCGTCCTTTGAGGGTCGAAATCAAAAAGTGTTAATATCAGGCCCTGTGAGTTTTAGCGGTTTCCATCTATCAGGATCACAATATTCTCACGACCTCTTTTGAACTTCTTAATCCTTTTTCTCTTTTCGAGATCTGTCAGCATGAGGCAGACTTTTACTTCGGAGTGCTTTAACTTGCTGCGCAGATCTTTTTGGGTAATCTGACCTCCCTGTCTTCGAATTATGTCCAGAACCTCCTGGAGGTCTGCGGAGAGTACAAGTTTCTTTTTTAGAGCGAGAGTTTCAATTATAGGATTATATGCAGGTTCTTCAAAGAAAGTTTTTTTGTTCTCTCCTTCTGGCCCTAATTCCACAAGTTCTGTTTTCTGTTCCGGGTATTCCTCTTTACTTTCTCCTGGTTCTTTCCTTTCCAGATCAATGCCTTTATCCATGAATTTTACAGAAATTTTGGGCATATTTACGATTTTGAGAAAATCTCGGATCATGTGCTCTTTTTGTTCTTCATGGGAAGCATCTTTATCTATATTTTTGCGGGTTCTGGAAAGTAGATAGCCTCCTAAGAATAGGAGAATAATTGTAAAGGTTACTAGCTGGAAATTTGTAATTAAAGAATAAAGTCTACTTTGTTTGAAGGTTAGTGTCCGTGAATTACTGATTAAACCTGAAAAAACAGGCAGATCTCCTGTTTTTGGCAAGCCTTGAGAGCCATCCTTAGGTTTGAAATTTTCAATAACTGGTCCCTGTGACTTATGAGTGGTATTCGAGCCGTCCATGAGTTCTTCGGAATAAACGGAAGGAAGCAGGAGATCGAGTACATAATTTCCTGCATCTTTGATCTCGATATTTTCTTCTATTGAGTAGGTTAGGACGCTGTTCTGGTAATATTTAGCTGTAATAGTATAGTTTCCAGGCACCAGTTCAACAGAATACATGCCATTTTTTGCCACAATGTATTGTGTAGGGGTAGAATTTACATAAATCACAGTATTATCCAGGGGTTCAAGGGTATCCCAGCTATACACTGCTCCGTGGATTGTGGCTGTGCTGTTGCTGTCTGCTACGGCAGGTTCCACTAAAAAGGTTACAGCAGTGAAAATAATATATAACATCAGACTTACTTTTATAAGTAGATCCAGAAGTTGCAATTTGGATTTTGTAATTAATATACCCCTTATTATTTATTAACAGGAAATTTATTGAGGCTTAATACATTACTTTCAGGATCTAAAGTTCCTAATTTTTCAGGATCTAAAGTTCCTAATTTTTCAGGATCTAAAGTTCCTAATTTTTCAGGATCTAAAGTTCCTAATTTTTCAGGATCTAAAGTTCCTAATTCTAAAACACGATATGTATGTCTATTGTATTGATTTTGAATCTCAACTGTGCAACACTAATCTGCTTTATTGGGCATCTATTAAGGAACTTTCTTGCTTGTATGCTATCGATTATGGAGGAAAAAGAAGTCCCAAACTTTCAATCCTAAATGTGGAGACTTCCTAAATGCGGAAAATTTTTAAAATATTTAAGAAATATCCGAGTTTGGAATTGATTCCACTGACAGTTGACCAACCATAAATAAGATTTTCCAGGTTACAATAGAGAATTCTCCCAGTAGTTATTACAATTCTCCCGCGATTATTTTAAATTAATTATACAAAAAATTGTTTTTAAACGAAAAATATATCCACATGGAAAGTTTTAAAGTCGAAACACAATTTAATATTGAATCTACTCCGAAATTAATATTTGGCTCAAATTATAAATATAATCTGATGTCACTTCGTGAAATAGATGGCATTCTATCGGCATGCTAGAAAGTTCTTTTACCCAGCAGAAACAATATACATGAAGGCTTTGCGCAGATTTAAGAAATTAGATCTACTGAATTATTATTTCCATTTATAAAAACAAATATTTATTTATAACTGGAACTTAAAATTATCTTATTAAGCAATAGATTTTTTTGACCAGGATAACTGGGTAATAAAAATTAATAGAGTGGGGAATTTCAACAAAAGTTCTAATTTTTTCGGTTTAGATATTTGTAAGATTCTATTGAGGAAGGGGAGAAAGAAGTGAAGTTCGCAACAAAATGTGTGCATGCAGCAGAAAAGCCAGACCCGGCTTTCGGGGCGCATACTACTCCGATCTTTCAGACTTCAACATTTATTTTTGAAAATTCCAGGCAGGGAGCAGCAAGATTTGCAGGAGAGGAGGTCGGATATGTGTATGCCAGGATACCTCCCAATACACCCACACATGCAGTTTTAGCCGAAAAATTTGCTGCACTTGAAGGGGGAGAAGCAGGGCAGACTTTTGCCTCGGGAATGGCAGCAATCACTGCAGTTGCACTTACTGCTTTAAAAAAGGGAGAACACCTCATCTCAACGGATGTAGTGTACGGCTGCACCTACAGTCTCTTTTCTGAAGTATTGACAGGGCTTGGAATAGAGGTCAGCTTCATCGATACCTCTGAACTGGAAAACGTGAAGAGAGCTTTCAAACAAGAGACGAAAATGATATTTCTCGAAACCCCTGCCAACCCCACTATGACTGTATGTGATATAAGGGAAATTGCGAGAATGGCAAAGGAGAATGGAGCCCTTTGTATCGTAGACAACACATTTTCAACACCTTGTTTCCAGAAACCTCTGGAGCTTGGTGCAGATGTCTCCCTTAGCAGTTGTACTAAATATATAGGCGGGCACGCAGACCTGCTTGGGGGAATCGTTGCAGGCAACAGCAGTTTCATACAAAAAATGGCTCCGGTTGTCGGATATACGGGAGGAATTATGGGTCCTCATGAGGCCTGGCTCTGTATAAGAGGGCTTAAAACCCTGCATATTCGAATGGAAAGACATGCAGAGAATGCCATGAAGGTTGCAGAATTCCTTGAATCCCGTCCTGAAATAGAGTGGGTAAGATATCCCGGGCTTCCAGGCCATCCACAGCACGAGCTTGCACGTAAGCAAATGAGCGGATACAGCGGCATGCTCTCCTTTGAACTAAGAGGCGGAATTGAAGCGGGGAGCAGGCTGATGGACAATGTAAGGCTCTGTTCTCTTGCTGTAAGCCTTGGCGCTACTGATACTTTGATTCAGCACCCTGCTTCCATGACTCATGCCTGTGTACCTCTGAAAGTGAGAAACAGGGTAGGCATTACTGACGGACTTGTAAGGCTTTCGGTAGGAATCGAAGACTACGAGGATATAATTGCAGACCTCGAGCAGGCCCTCGATAAAATTTAATTCCATTAGATGAGAGCCCTATCTTACTGATCTTATTTTCGAAATCAGATAAGGTATATTTGCCTCTGGGATAATCTTTTATCTTCAAGATTACAGCCTCAACATTAAAATTGTAAAATTAAAACCGCAACATTATGGGGGAATCTAGATAAAAGCACTTATATTCGGAGCCGATGATTTTGAAGACCTGGAAATCTTCTACCCTTACCACCGTTTGAAAGAAGAGGGAGTAACAACACATTTAGCTTCAATGAAGAAAGGGCCTATAAGGGGAAAACATGGGTACGTTATTGATGCTGATGTTGCCTTTAAGGATGTGAACCCTGTAGATTACGATATTCTTGTGATATCCGGAGGGAAAGGGCCCGAAAAAATGAGGCTTGACAAAGATGCCCTTGAGATTACAAGACACTTCTTCAAAGAAAACAAACCCGTTGCTGCAATCTGCCACGGTCTCCAGGTGCTTATCTCGGCAGGAGTGCTAAAAGACAGGAAAGCTACTTGCTGGATAGGAATAAGGGACGACATTATAGCCGCTGGAGCACTTTACGAAGATAGAGAAGTAGTTGTGGACGGGAATCTGATATCGTCAAGAAGCCCTTCTGACCTTTACGCTTTTGGAAGGGAAATGATTAGTATTACCAAACATTTGTAACTAAACTAATTTAAGGAGTATAGGGTTTTTGGGGTGGTAGGCAAAATAACCTTTACAATAAAATTTAGTTTATAGAGTGACGTGGTGCCAGTCTTGTAGAAGAGATTGTCCTCGCACCTGTTTTAATATTTGTAAAATTGTTTTAAAAAATTCTCTTTTTAAGTGAATATGTATAAAAATAAAAAAGTTAAAAAGTATTTTATGCTCTGCCAGTATCTTATGTGAATAACTTATGTAGTTGAGCTATGAAGCCATTAGCACAAAAAATCAAACTTAACTCCGTACTCTGGAAGCGGTACCATGAGAAATATTACTAAATATGGAATTTTTTTGGTTGGGATTATTTCTTTACTGACATTAAATGTTTCAGCACTATCCAATCCTTCAAACGATAGTAACAAACTCGAAAACAATAGTGACCAAATCACTGGTTTTGGAATGGATGTAAACTTTATACACTACACCCATGAAGAGTTAAGTAACTACTCAGATACGATTGTAATAGGTACAGTTAAAGAAATACTTCCACCTAGATGGAATACCGTAGACGGAAAACAACCAAATAAACCACTTACAGAAATCGACCATCTTAACGACACTATTTACACTGACATTGTTATAAGTGTGGATGAATATCTCAAAAATCCATTATCTTCCAACGAGGTTATTATTAGATCAATTGGAGGGACAACTGAAAATATTAGCATGACCTCAGACGCTGAACCGAGCTTCAAAACTGGTGAAAAGGTATTGCTCTATCTGAGTAAAGACGATGACCCTAGTACTAAGGATATTGGTCCCGAACATTTCATAGTTACAGATTATTATGAGGGTAAGTTCACATTAACTGATGATGGAAAAGCTATAGGACATGTCGAAACTACTACTCTGGATGAGTTGCTGATAATTGATGATGGAAAAGCTATAGGACATGTCGAAACTACTACTCTGGATGAGTTGCTGAGTACAATTAATCAAACCGCTAACAAGACAAACGATACCGGAATGTCAAATAATACTGGAACAACAGGTCAACAGGAAGGAAACTCCAATTCTGCTCCGGAATCAAAAACTGCTCCATTTATAGGATCTCTTTGGGCGCTTGCAACAGTTATTGGGGCAGTCAGTTATGTGAGAAAAACGAAGTAACAAATTGCAAATCCTCCACATATAAGATAATTTAATGAGCAGGTGATGTGATGCCAGTCTTGTAGAAGAGATTGTCCTCGGGATATGGAAGATGGTATTGGAGTGTGGTGTTAACCTCTTTTATAGCTATTTATGGCTCTGTAGAAATCCTATCTAAACTTGTTTCCACTAGATTCATTTAACCTAGAAACTTGACGCTACAAGCCCATTTCAAAATATTTGGCATATCATAAATGGAGGATTTCTACAGAGCCTATTTTATTAACTTCTTTTAATAACTTGTTTGCAATTCTCTTCATGAGTTTAAAATCCAAAGATTGTAATTAAGCAGCATTGCGAAACTTACCCACAAGATATAAGGAAGTAATAGGTAAGAAGCTGTTTTTGAGATCTTTCTAAACTGAATTATTGTTAGTAAGATAGCAAACCAGAGCAGAATTATCTCAATAAAAGCATAGTAGGGAGACCTTAGACCAAAGAACAGATAGGACCAGATGATGTTAAGACCTAATTGTATACCAAAAATGAGTAATCCAATTTTTACTTCTCTTTGCTGTACTCCTTTCTCCCAGACAATATAAAGGGAAATTCCCATAAGCGTATAGAGCAGAATCCAGACAGGAGAAAAGACCCATGATGGAGGGCTGAAAAACGGCTTCTCAAGTAAAGGAAACCAGTTTTCAACTGAGGAGGCTGTAAATACCGCGCCAATTGCTCCTGCAAGCTGGCAAAGCAATATCGAGGCTACAAGCTTAAAGAAGTTTATCTTCTGAGACATGTAAGACACAGGAATATTTAGTATTTCACTATATTAACTTTGAGGTCAAAAAGAAGCTTAATTTTTCGGTTTCAAGAATTTATAGCTATTATGTAAATTTCAGGTAAAAGGAATAAAATTCAGCTTTGTAAAAAATACTCATTAATGATTATGCCAAAATCTGAAACGAGCTTGTAGCTTCACGTTTCTAATTTAGATTGAAGTTAGTGGAAATAAGTTTGTTGAGGATTTCTACATAGCCCTATTTATATACCTGTGAAGAAGCAAAAATCGGGTCAAATAGACAGGTCCGCACCTACAAAACTAATCAAAAACCGGGCTCGGCAATATAATTATACTAAGAAAAAGGAAAAGTTTGAGCCAGTACATAATATATACCATAAAATGTTTCAAAAACAGGTGTGTTATTTCGGAGTTGTCTTTGCGAAATAACAGGTATATATAATAAAACATTATTGGGCGTCATAAATCGCGTACAGGTATATACCATAAAATATTGGAGTTAAGCCGACTTATATTCACTACTAAGTTGTCTTATACGGTTTTCCATGCGTAATATATGTGTTTCCTTATCAATCCCATACTTTTCGTCAAACTCCTTACCCATTTGCGTTATCACATAATACGGCAGTAGCTGTGCAGGGAGTAAATCATAATCACTTCTCGTTTTTAGCTTACTACGAGGTGGATATCTACAGTAGGTCTCCATATGTTGAATTTCATCACTCACCCGATTCAGGCTAACTCCCCGCCTGATTCTTTGCAGGTATGCTACATATGCCTCTATGCCCTTCTTTGTGATCTTGTAGCGGTAGGCTCCATTAGGGGCTTTCGCCTTTAATCGCTCTATATAAGGTAACGTAATTATTTTACCGCTCTTCTTGTGAATCTTCTGGTACCTTGACATTGCAGCGGAAATTGTGGCGCGTTGAACACCTAGTATTTTTTCAAGATCGCGTGTAGTTAGTGGTTCATCTGCCCACATCAAAGCTTCTAATATTCTGAACTTCAAAAAATTATTCCCATGAGCAATTCCTAATGCAACTATGTTATCACCTGAAAGTTTTATGTAAAAATAAATATCAAGAGCCTTGATAATAAAGGTTTGTTCACATAAAATGTTCCAGAAAAAAGTATAGCATAAAATGTTGCTTTCAGGATATGTCTGTTACGTACCGAATTCAACTATCCCGTACCCGTTTTACTGGCTTCCAGTAGTTTGGGAGATATAAGTGCCTTGGAAGGATCTAAATGATTGGCTGCGTGGCTTAGCGTGGTTAATGGATATACGTGCGTAGAAGGGCCCCGGGATAGTAGTAATGCAAAAGAAATAGCTATCCTAGATTCCCATCCAAGCTACTACAATGCCGAGCTTCACTTAAAGGATGAACCGAAAAACTTGTTTCTCGAATACTTGCCTTTTATAAGGATATTTTGCTTATGGAGAAAAAGCCTAAAGTGGTAATGTTTAGAAATAGAAAGAGTTCAACAACTTTTTCAACAAAATTTATGCTTTTAAAGGCTTTAAATTGGATTTAGTTGGGAAATAGAGCTCATGGGTGTTATATGGGTTATATTTTTGTTTAAATCCTGGATTGCAGACTATAATTCCTGATTTATTGAGATTTTTTAAAAATTAAGATATGTATACTAAATATGGAAGTAAACATGTCTTATCGAGAGAACGTTTACTCATTTTTTCAAAGACTATTAATATTACGAAACTGTCATTCTAGCATTTTTATATAATTTGTAATTATATTAATACCTGTACTCTCTGGATATCAAATATGTTCCTCTCCAAAATATTCAAACAAAAATCGGTAACCAGAATAATTTATCCTGAATAATTTACATAAGTATTGCCATGAGAGTATATATTTGATGTATTGAGGATGGATGAAGAGTGTGATTAGAGAATTATACACTCTAGTCTTATCTCTAATATGCAAAAAGAAATAAACAATAAACAAAAAAGAACACATTAACTATGGAGGTAAAATATATGTGGGGATTCGGAGGATGCGGCGGCGGCTGGGGTGGCTGCGGCGGCTGGAATCGCTGCGGCTGGAGACGCTGTGGCTGCGGTGGTGGCTGGGGCTGGTAATACCAGTCACCGAGCCTGAAATAGTAATATTAGTCTGAAATGAAACAGCATCATAGTCATCTGTTCAAGGAATTGAGGATAATCCTGATAAACTGTCTTGAGCAGATGACTATAGATATTAAGACCTTTCTCACTTTCTTTTTTATTGAGAGTGGCTAACTATCAGGCAATTTTGGTGATCCCAGGAAATCTCAAAAAATTTCCAAAACATACATAATCATCAATTTAATATGGTTTATCAGGAATTTGTTCTCCATGCCTTGAAAAGATGGCTATGATGATTTTCCTTTAATACTCAGTAGTTCTTTCAGATTTTTTTAAATTTTTTCTGATTTTTCCAGTTTGAAAAGGTTAATGGCGTATCTCAGAAACCTGACCCGTATGTACTCATTTTAATTGCTTTGTGGAGCCATCCGGGATTATTAGGTCCATTTGGTTACAAGCGATGGGCCTGGCCTTTGTACGTGGCTTCTAGTCAGGGATAGATGCAACGCGCCAGCCTTCCATATATCCCAGAATCAGAGCCGCTACACGGGATTGCTCTATTTTCACTTCACATGTAGTGTCATTTGGTCCATTTGGCTTCGAGCGATAGCGGCCTTTGTACGTGGCTTCTAGGCAGGGATAGACGTATTGCACCGCCTTCCACATATCCCAGAAGCTTGCATAGCACTTTATTTGTATTCGGTTAAGGAACAAAACGTCAAAAAATGTTATTTTTTTATGCAATATATCAAGGAATTCTGTTGGAAAATCGCTACACTTAGTATTCGAAGTTGTGCATAAAATTCGTTAACCGATGACAAAAGAGTTGACTATACCTCTATCCTCCGGCAAGGCATATGTACTAAATCCCATTTTCAATGGAGATAACTACTTATAAACCGGACGATTAATATTAATTGATTTATATTAAATTACTTGGAATTAAAGTGTTTTTATTTAATTTGGTCTGTATATATGGTCGGCTCAAAAGACCGAATTCTCATACGGGGGTAAAAGATGAACATGAAATTGATAGCTGCTCTGCTAGTGCTATTCTTAGCTTTTTCTGTTGGATTCGCATACGCAAAGCCTTGTGAAACCACAACATTTTCTAATGTTTCACCTGACACGTTTGCGTGCATGAAGACAAAGCTTCATAATTACGGTATCGATGTTCCACCGGGATACAATGGAGAACTTTCTGGCAAAGGGATTGTTGCGCGTTTTGTATATGATGGAACATCCAGTCTTACAATTCAAATAAAGGACAAACCATTTTTCGTCAGCTGCGGGACCGCAGACAACGAAATAGGAAAGTTCGTAAAAGAATGCCAGGGTTCGTGAGGAAGGCCTGGAGAAAGGCTCTTCGTCATTCTTTATGGATAAGACGATTTTCAATTCAAGCCCGCCGTTGGTTTTTATGGAGATATCCACACAAAACAACGAAGAGCCTATTTTCACTTACGTGTAGCGTCCAGGATATATTTGGTCCATTTGGCTACGAGCGATAGCCTTGGCCTTTGTACGTGGCTTCTAGGTATATGTGCGTGGGTATGAGGGCTACAAGGAAGCTATCCCCGATTCCTTTTCACTACAGAGCCTTAGGCAGAAATGCTCATCCTACCAGTTTTCTTAATATCCTGAATCGAAGGATGGTCCAACCTTACCCTTGTGACAGAGTGGGATTTTATCAATAAGTGCTGTATCCGAATGAAGGCTAAAGTATCTCAAGAACCTCACCGACTTTAGTGATATCTCAGCAGATTCAGTCGAAAGTATATCAAATTTCAATTGCTCTATGAGCATTTCTACCTCATTTATTTTTTTTAGCAGCTTCACGGTAAGTCCTGATAAACTCATATACAGATACAAGGATTAGTACTAATATTGCAATATTAATTAGCAGACCAAAAAAAGGAAAATTGTAATCAACAGATACACTTTTCCCCTGTAATTCGTATAATAAAATAGATGCAACAAAAAATATGGATAAAATTATTGAAATATAAATTATATTCTTCGCTATTTTTTCAACAGTATTTATTTTTAATTTATGCATCATCACAGCATCCTTGTTATAATTTTTATAGATAATACTCCTAATTTTTCAGTATGAAATTCACAGTAAACCCGTATTTAAACAATTCAACAAATATTAACCACTTACTTATGCATATTCTCATTTAACTTTTCTATCTGCTCGTTCTTTTTATACAAGTGGTCCTTCGACAGCATTACCTATCCTTATCCTAAACGATAGCTATGGCCTTTTAGATTAGCTTCTAGGCATATGAAGCCGGTACCTTCAAAGATAGACGTACCGCGCTAGCCTTCCACATATCCCAGAAACCTGTCGAAGTTCCAGATCTGGAACATCGAGGAAAACATAATCTGACGATTCTAAAGGGAGTGCTGACATAGAGTAGTCATTTTTCCACTTTATATGTAGTGTCCGGAATATATTTGGTCCATTTGGCTCTGAGCGATAGCCCTGCCCGCTGTACGTGGCTTTTAGGCAGGGATAGACGTACTGCTCCAGCCTTCCACATATCCAAGAATCAGAGCCGCTACACGGGATTGCTCGTTTTTCATTTCACATGTAGTGTCCGGGATATATTTGGTCCATTTGGCTACGAACGATAGCCCTGGCCATTGTACTTGGCTTCTAGCTACATGTGCGTGGAAGGTTACAAGAAGCTACGCTTGTTAATTCACTACAGTGCCTTCGGCAGAAATGCTCACCCGACCAGTTTTCTTAATATCCCAAGCCAAAGGATGATCAAAAATACTCAATAAGCTTAGAAAGCATATTCAAATGAGCAAAAATATTAAAAGATGAAATATCAATCAGCTAATGGGGTATGACCAAACCGCAGATTCCAGTTTAATAATTTTCATGTCTTTTACACGGCCTCTAAAAGACTATTGCACCTATTTCATCTTCGGAAAAGAACAATTTGAATAAGTTTAAGTATTGAATTATCGTTCCTAATCTTGCATAAGCACATTTGATAAAAAATATGAAAAATTTACTTGTGGGAAGAAAGATTAACCAATTCAAAATGACTTTGAGAGATTTGTAATTTTTTTTAGATCAGTGACATTTAGTATGTAAGCGTAAAACCTTCAGAAATTATTCAATATCTGCATTACTCATAAGCTAATGTTAAAATCTTCATAATCCAAATCTCAAATGTGTTTGCAACTGATTAATTGTTATCATGTTTGTACAAAGGTAGATTTGCATGGAAGAAAATCAGACATTGCTAGATAAATGTATATCTTCACCGGCAATATTATTCCCACCCTTTGACTTAATGATTGCAATTCTCATTCGATATCCACGTATCAGTCTTAGTCTATACTTTATTCCTATCTTACTGTTTGGACTTGCCACTTATATAATTTTATTAATTGGACTATTTACTAATGAGCAAGACGAGAAAAAGTATATCTGGGATCTTGTTGGCATTGCAGCTGCTGGTTACACTTTAGTATATTGGGCCAAATACCATTCTGGGAATTTAAGTATAGCTGTAATGATATTTGTCTGGATTTTAATTGCAATTAAATTATGGGCATTAAGCAAGTCGGATAAAGAATCTCAAAATAAAACTAGTGCCTTCATTTGCATTGGATTTATTTTATGTATAATTTCCCCATTAAGTGCGATCTATCCTTTAGATAAACCTACACTTGTTATTTCATCCGAAAATAAGTTTATTGATTTGAAGCCAGGTCAGGAATTCAAAGAAAAAGTAACTATTTATAGTACGCTTGGTAACGCTCATCACATTCAACTATATGCAAATCCAAAAGGTCAAAGGAGTAATTTAACTGTTTATGTTGATGGAAAAGAGATGGGACCATTTGAGTCCGCTTATATAGGAAGAGGTAATGGAGAATCTACAAATTTGCGAATTGAGACATCATCTCAAATTCCGGCAGGCACTTATACTATATCTTTGAACTCTACTTATCATGATTTTTTTGGTAAAGAATATACAAATTCTAACAGTTTTGAGGTAACAGTTAAAGATAAACATGATAGTATTACTCAAAGGGTATCAAAATATATTGGCAGTTCCATTCAATTAATATCAAAGTATATTAGCATTTTAATTCAATGGGTGTCGAAACATATTGTTTTGGTAACAGTCATTGTTGTAGTTATTCTTTTGTTTATAAAACGGTGGCTAGAGTAATTATATGTCTTCAGGGATAGATACCTACATAACCCACCAGAATTATCCCAGAAACCTCTCCGTTAACTCAGATCTGAGTTATCGGTAAACAGTATCATTTGGCTTTAAAAGAAGTGCTGATATAGAGTATTTACTCATTTTATTTCATTGTGGAGCCGTCCGGGATATATTTGGTCCATTTGGCTACAAGCGATAGCTCTGGCCATTGTACGTGGCTTCTAGGTGTATGTGAGTGGGTTAGATGTTCTTCGCCGGCCTTATACATATCCCAGAAGCCTAACCCGTACGCACAGTGACTATGGCATTCGTTTTACTCATTTTAATTGCGTTGTGGAGCTAACCAGTTAAACTGAAAAGTGAAAGCTACGTTATAGGTTACAATGTTGGTATCCTTGTGATGTCCTACAAGAGCCAAAAAATCGATTTTTTTTATATATTTTTTAATCTTCTTCTCATTCCATGAGCTTTTTATCCGGGATAAATTAGAGATTCTTTCATTTTAGTTTCGTAGCATTTTTATCGTTAGCGTTTGCTTTGTCCAAATCTTTTTATTAGCCAATGTAAAGTCAAAATAACTATTACCCCCATTCCTAAAACTTCAGAAATTGAAGAGTACGAGAAACTGAATGTGAAAGAATTTTTTAGCATTCTTATTAAATATTCCATCCCGGTGTAATCTGTGTAATTTCTGGGGAAATTCAATCCGAAGAAAGGCCAGAATAAAGTTTTAGGGCTCGCCCATATTTGATCTTCCATAAGGTGGAAGAAAGAGCCTATGGTAAGAGAAATAATCCTTATATCTTCTCTTTTTTTGTACAAGTATAAACCTATCAGGAGGAGAATCAGAGAGAACAATAGAGTATGACCTATAATGCGTCCGTTTGCAATAGTAGAAGAAAAGATGACTCTTCCTAGAGGTTTATCTACTAAGTCAGGCAGAAGGGCTCCAATAACCAGGTACTTTGGATCGATAACATTTTTTAGTCGAGGTATAAAAATTCCAAGTACAAAAAATACTCCCAACGTGACGCCAATATGTCCAAAAAGAAGCATTGAAAATTAAAGATACTTTCGTTATATATAAATATTGTCTGTTTCTTACAAAACCTTATCAAAATATATGTGAACGCTTTCGAGATAGACGTACCACATTTATGCAATCATTTCCCAGAGCCTGGCCGGTGGTTACTTGTTTTAATTTGCTTTGTGGATCCGTCCGGGATATATTTTGTCCATCTGGATAAGAACGATAGCCCTGGCCATTGTACGTGGCTTCCAGGTGGATATGATCTGTTCTTTAATCTACCTCTGATGCGTCAAATAGGTCCCCAAGATCTTCTTTTTCATTCACTCTTCCCTTCTTCAAATTTTCAATCTCTTTCTTTAAATTCTCGATTTCATCCCTAATCTTCTTAAATTCAGTTTTGCACTCCTCATCCATGCTCATAACCTCGACTAAAAATATATTAGTTATATTATTTTGCTTGTATTTGTTTTTTTGTCCTGTTATTCTGGTGTAATAGGGCGAGTAAAAAGGATGAATCATTTTACTCGTTTTTATTGCGTTGTGAAATGTTCAGGGATAATATTGGTCCATCTTGTTACGAGCAATAGCCCTGGCTTTTGTACGTGGCTTCTAGTCAGGGATAGATGTACTTTCCAACTTTCTATATATCCCAGAAATCTCTCCGATAACTCAGATCTGAGTCATCGAGAAAACATAGTCGGATGGCTATAAAATAAGTGCTGAAATAGAGTATTCATTTTACTCTTTTTAATTAAGTTGTGGAGCCCTCTGGGATATATTTGGTCCATTTGGTTAAGGGTGATGGCCTTGGTCTTTGTACGTGGCTTCCAGGTATATGTGCGTGGGTAAGTGTACTGCGTCAGCCTTCCACATATCCCAGAAGCTTGCATAGCACTTTATTGGCATAAAAAATCCCTGTAATTACAGGGCTTCCCGGAAGCATGAGGATAAAATGCCTTGGAAGGGTGTATATGAGGGCTACATAAGCTCCCAGAGAGGATACCCATATAAGCATGTTCAGGAGAGACGTGCAAAGTAGAAGATTCATCCATAAATTCGACTTAATAAAAATAGAAATTTAAACGAACTAGGTAGCTTTGGATAGGCTCTCAAGTTCGTCTTTTTTAATTAATAGTTTCTTTACTTCTTTAAGTCCAGACCTTGAGCTACAGCTGTGCCCAAGTTCTGGTCTGCCTGTCGCAGGTTATCTACTGCTCGCTTCTGGATCTCAGGTTTGGTTACATGGCTGAGATCGAACACCAGGTTGGAAACCAAGTGCTCCTTCTCAGTCTGGTTCAGGGAGCGGTATCTCTCTCCTGCTTGAGTAAAGTCATCGGTCTTGTAGATCTGCTCCCGCGTCATATTTCCTTCGATGTAAGGCTTATATACCCCTCCCTCCTGGGAAACAGGTTTAGATCCACCCTGGCTGCTGGGATAGTAATTGACGGAACCATTGAACACCTGGTACTGCATAGCCCCATCGCGCTGGTTATTGTCTACTCCTGCCAGAGGTCTGTTGGTAGGTAACTCATTGAAGTTAGCTCCCAGGCGGTAGCGCTGTGTATCGGCGTAGGAGAATGTCCTGCCTTGAAGCATTTTGTCAGCAGAGAACTCGATGCCTGGAACCAAATTGGCTGGGCAGAAGGCTGCTTCCTCGACCTGAGTAAAGAAGTCTTCTGGATTGCGGTTAAGCACCATCTTGCCTACTGGTATCAGGGGAAACTTGTCCTCCGGCCAGATCTTGGTGTCATCTAGAGGATCAAAGGTCTGATTCATCTCCTCGGAGATATTCATTGTTTGCACATAGAGCTCATACTCCGGGTAATCTCCCTTTTGAATGGCATTCCACAGATCTCTTGTGAGATAGTCTGGGTCTTCACCAGCTATCTTGGTAGCATTCTGGCGATCGAAATTATGCACTCCTAGCTTTGGCTTCCAATGATATTTGACGTATATTGGTTGACCGTCCTTGTTTACCCACACATACGTATTAACTCCAAATCCTTCCATCATCCTGTAGCTAGCTGGAGTCCCTCGATCTGAAAAGACCCACGTAAGCATATGAGTTGACTCCGGAGTAAGGGATATGAAATCCCAGAAGTTATTGTGTCCCGAAGACGACGATGGAGTATTGTTGTTGGGCTCAGCTTTTAGGGCATGAATAAAATCAGGGAACTTGACGGCGTCTCTGATAAAGAAGACGGGTATATCGTTACCTACCAGATCATAATTACCTTCTTCAGTGTAGAACTTAACCGCAAATCCCCGAACATCCCTCACTGTATCCGCGGAACCCTTACTTCCTGCCACTGTGGAGAACCGCACAAAGACGGGAGTTTGGTTATTAGGATCCTGCAGGAATTTAGCAGTAGTGTAATTATCCATTGGCTCATAAACCTGGAAGTAACCGAAGGCTCCGGCACCCTTAGCATGCACTACCCTCTCGGGAATGCGCTCCCGATCGAAGTGAGAGATCTTCTCAACGAACTGGAAGTCTTGCAAAAGAGTAGGACCGCGCTCGCCTACGGTAAGAGAATTATTGTCGTTGTTAATTGGATAACCCTGACTAGTGGTCATATTTTTGCTTATATTTGTCATATTTCCTTCTGATGACTTAGCGATAGATAAACTTGGTAGGAGAATTGCAAGAGTCATCAAAAGTGCTAAAATGTATTTCAAATCTCTACGAGAAATATACAATGAAACTACCCCCCAATTGTGGTTATATCATTATTCAAGCATGTGATTATATAATTTTCGTTACTATATATCTGTTTAAATATATGTATTTCCGTATAACAATTGGCCATATCAGCATAGGAGGCAGTAATAATAAAGATCTAAGGATTTCTCCTCGGCAATAGACTTCGATGACTTTTTTCTTTGCGGATTTTCAGGTTATACTATTTAATATCTGTTTATTAGATGTAATAAATATATAACAGATACTTACCTTTAAAACGCCTGCGGATTCTAAAAACTGGACTAGAAAGCTGCTCCTGATTTAATTATTCAAAATGTAGATTTAAAGCCTGTTACGAGCATGTGCTTATCTTCTAGGATATGAAAAAACTCCGGTTCCTTTGGCTTTAATCTTCTGGATTCTACGGGGGATTTCAGCTTATCAGCATCAGAGAAGCTACACGGGATTGCTCTTCACATGTGGTGTCCTGGATACATTTGGTCCATCAGGCTACGAGCGATAGCTCTGGCCTCGTACGTGGCTTATAGGTATATGTGCGTGGGTATGTGGAAGTATACTCCTTTGGGAAGAAGTGAAAAAATAGCTATGCTTGGTTCCCGTCCTGACCCTACAATGCCTTAGGCAGAGATTCTACGCCGGCTCTACCAGTTATTATGCAATGTTTACTTGATGAAAGATCGACTCTAAACTCAAAAAATTTGGGCAAATATTAGATCTTTTTTACAGATTATCCTCTCAATTCAATCACAAAACTGGCATCAGGTACCTATCAAACATGACTTACTTATCAAAATTATCTATTGTTACTCTACGCAATGATATATCTGGGATTAAGTAATTGTGTGTATTACTCAATATAAAAATTAATTTATCCTCGTAATGTACACATACGCGATTACTCATCAAGGGAGCACCCTTGCATGTTAAGTAATTCTATCATTTGATCTAGTTCATGTTTCTTTTCTTTAATGCTTTTATTAAGTTTAGCAACCTCTTGTTCAAGTCGAACTATTTCTATTTTAAGTTTGATAGCATTAAATTTAAGTTGTTGTTGTAATTCTTCATTTTGCATAGCTGCGCCCTGGATGTTGTTAAATAAATTTGTTGGAAATAATATGTATTGATAATAGAAAAACCATCCTGGGTGCCCGCCAAATCTCAATCCCTAACGAGTTTTTAGATAGATTGCAATAGAAAAGTGAAAAGTAATTAAAAAATGAAGGGACAGAAATTTGGTCTTGTCCCCAAGCTATTGAACTTGGATTCTAAGAAATGAATAAAATTTATGACTAAGAGCCTATCCGAAAAGTCAGTAACGCATGTTGAAAAGTTACAATAGGTCTATAATATCAGAGTATCCGTTCCGGTTTTGCATATTGCATATTGTAAAAGTTATAGCAGATAACCACTTTTCGGATAGGCTTAAATCATATTCTCAGTATCAAAGTATATTTTCAAAAAACGGGTTCTGTCAAGTCTTCGGTTGACAACTTACTATTTTAGGGTTAATAAGATAAACATTGAGCGTAAACGGCATCAATTGCCATTCTATCTCTTATGAGAAATTATAATTCTTATGATTTTGCTCTATCAACTGATAACTTTACAGAACCCAAATAAGTATTATATATATAAGAACATTACAAATTTTCATATAGTTTGATTACATTTTTTTACGATATTTGGGGAGTTCAGGCAAACTGGAAATAAGACTGAACTCCTCATGCCCAAAGGGCATGGTTATTTGCTTTAATGATTTTTAAAGTTTGGGTAGCCTTGCCTCAGAATTAAGTAAAGAGGTAAGAAAATGAAGAATAATGAAATAACAATTACTTTGCTATTGATGACGATGCTGATTTTAAGTATGGCATTTGTTTCAAGCGCAACTGCTGAAGCTGTAACTGATGAAATAGACCCAGAAGTAGAAGTAGTACTGATAGAACAAAATCCAGAACTTGATCTTAATCCCGACATTACAATAAAGTCGTATGATACTGAAATACCTTATTGGTATTTACTTGAAGCAGACAAGAATCAACAAAAAACACTATTGAAATATATCGATGAATGCTGTGCTTCTAAACAAGAAAAGAATGAAATGAAAAAGTCAATGAAAGATATTTGGAATAGATACCCCGATAGTATTACGGAAGAAGATATGATTGTCTTAGAACAAATAGATGTAGCAACTGCTGAATATTTGAATGATAAACATGGTGTAAGCGACGAGGTCTCAGTAAAATGGACTTCAAACCCCCATAAAAAGATGACAAGGATTGCTGTCAAAAAAGTTGGAATCTCTGATTATTACGCAAATATAGCATCAAATGCTTCAGATGATCCAGATACCTGGCCAGATCCTCAAATCTGGCAATCATACAACCATTACTATGATCCTGTGGCAGACAACGGTCTTGCAGCTGTGAATTGCAACAACCGCGCCGGTATCGCTGCGGCATATTATGATGGGGGACAACTTTCAGCTGCATATACTGAGTTAGGATATGCTAGCCACTACTTGATAGATGTCGGAAATCCACTGCATACAGGAATGGTAACAAACCAGACTCTAAATAAATGGGTTCATTACGACTATGAAGATTATGTCGCTGCAAATTGGAACAATAATTATAACTTTGAATCTGTAGTAAGCAATAATAATAACGATTATTACATATCAGATCCAGAGGCTGCGGCACAAGATTTGGCAGAATATTCAAATGCATACTTGAGTTCATTATGGATGGAAATTTATTACAATGAAGACACATGGGAAAGTAGTACAACTGTTAAAACAAATACAGAAAGAGTTCTCTTAAAATCTGCCAAGTACAATATAGGCCTTGTTAAATACATGAGAAGGTGAATATTCTCATTTTCTCATCATTTTCTCATTTTTCATTAAGGATGATGAAACAATGAAAAAAATAATCACTTATTTTTTTTTAATAGTCTTATTGATAGTATTAAGTGGACTATACATTGTTGAGATGAATCTAAGAGACTGGAGGGCTGATGACTTAAGGCCGCATTACGAATATACGGTTAAAACAAGTGGTCTTTCAGGAACTGAAGTATTGGGAACAACTAAGATTTTAGTTCCAATTCCTGCAACAAAAGAAGGAGTTTTTGCAATCACACCTTCTCAGGAAGAACCATCTTTTATCAAAAGTCTCCTACAAGAGCATGTTTTCCACACGCCAGAGAAGTACATAAGAGGAATATATTTTGAAAATACTACTGAGTCACTCGACAATAAATCACTCAATGGAAGCTGGACGACTTCTATTGTAAATACCAAACACGGTCCAATGCTAGAATTTAGGACAAACGAATCTGTTCTTGCAGATATTTCCTTTTCAAAGATTGTAGTATTGGAACAGATGAACAATGAAGACCCTGTAAATGAAAACAGTCCTATTTTATATCCTATTGCAAGTGAAGTATCATTAGTAGGAGAAGATTATCAATACTTTCGATTAATGTCCCGAGTAATCACATATGAAACTTATATCGAAATGAGTGATAATATCAACAGTAAGGTCATAAAATTTGATATTAGCCTTGAAGTGTATCCAGATGTTACTGAACGTGATGGAGATAAAGACACTTATAAAAATAAATTGGACGTAGTTGTTGCCGAATCTGGCGAATTAAAAAAGAATGCCACAATTGAAACATATTTCTAACTTATTTTTATTCAATGAATTTGGAGAGATTGGATGACTATTAAAGCAGTATTAGTAGTAATAACAGTCATATTAATATCATTAACAACAATTGTGGAAGCAAAACAGGTCATCGTTGGATACAGTAGAAACTTTGATTTTGCTACTCTTGAAGAATACAATATTTCAAATTACACAGTTTACCAAGATATCAATGCTTTTTCTGCAAATATATCAGATGTTACTCTTGTTGGAGATGCGCATAATAAGAAATGAGACGATGATAATGGACATGGTACACATGTTGCTGGTATAATTGGTGCTTGTAATAATTCTATAGGGATTGTAGGTGTCGCATATGATTCCGAATTATATGCAGTCAAAGTCCTTGATAGTAGTGGTAATGGACAAATATCAGATGTAGTGGAAGGTATGGAATGGGCTGTGGAAAATGATATGGATATAATATCTTTAAGTCTTGGCACGAATGTATATTCGCAGGCACTGGAAGATGCTTGTGATTTTGCTTATAACTCAGATGTTCTAATTGTTGCTGCTGCCGGTAACAGTGGAGATGGGAATTCAGGCACCAATAATGTTGAATATCCTGCAAAATTTGATTCAGTAATAGCTGTTTCAGCTGTAAACTGCAATAATATTGCGCCGACATGGAGTTCTGATGGAGTTGAAGTAGAGCTGGCTGCACCGGGTGTAGATATTTGTTCTACTGATCTGGATGGTAGTTACACATATAAAAGTGGCACATCTATGACATCTCCCTTTGTAAGTGGTGTTGCAGCACTGATAAAAAGTGAGAATCTGTCTTTGAGTTCACAGGAAATCAGGGATTTGCTAGCTCAAAATGTGGTGGATTTGGGAATTGCTGGAAGAGATGAAACCTTTGGATTCGGACTTGTGCAGGCAAGTTGAGCTTGAAATCAAAGTTGCGTTGGCGCAATCCATTGCAAGCAATGGGTTGTATTTTCACCAAAACTTTCTTGCCTCCTCCAACCCTCCCAGAGCCTCTAAACTCAATTAAAAACAGCTACCTTACTTTCTATCCCGAAAACATTAACTTCCCGACTGCATCAGCCTCTTCCTACCAATCCTCACATCTAAAATTCCTAAAAAACACAACCCTTTACTTTCTCATCTTCTTATTTAAGTATCCCCTTTGAACCCATCCTTTTTCAGTCAAACACTCGAATCAGGTTAGTGCACAAAAGCCTGATCTTTAACATAACCTTTGAAACGTATAGGTTACTACAGAGATACCCTTCCATAATTATCCCAGAAACCTCTCCGTTAACTCAGATCTGAGTTATCGGTAAACATAGTCGGAAGGCTTTAAAGAAATGCTGACATAGAGTATTCATTACTCGTTTCAATTGCTTTGTGGAGCCTGCAGGGATATATTTGGTTAAGCTTATCCCAGGCGATAGCCCTGGCCTTTGTACATGGCTTTTAGTCAGGGATAAACGTACCGCGCCAGCCTTCCACATATCCCAGAAACCTCTCCGATAACTCAGATCTGAGTCAACGGGGAAACGTAGTCGAATGGCTACAAAAAAGTGATGATTCAGTGACTAAAGTACACATTTTAATTGCATTGTAGACTTCAGGAATATATTGGTCCATTTGGCTAAGAGCGATAGCCCTGGCCTTTTAGATTAGCTTCTAGTCAGGGATAGACGGACTACGTCAGCCTTTCCCAATTATCCCAGAAACCTCTCCGTTAACTCAGATCTGAGTTATCGGTAAACATAGTCGGAAGGCTTTAAAGAATGTATATTTTACCCTTTTTTAATTGCCTTGTGGAACTGTCCGGGATATATCTGGTCCATCCTTATCCCGAGCGATAGCCCTAGCCACTATACGTGGCTTCCAGGTATATGTGCGTGGTTAGGTATGTGGAGTACACGCCTTCATGTGCAGATTTCTAATTTACTATAATTAGAAGATAATTTTATTAACCGTCGGTAGTTATTGGAACTGAAACCACTTATAGCTAATAGCCGCCTATTAAATGATACAAATGGATTCAATGGAAAAAATCTTTGGAAAAACTGCACAAATGACAGTTCTTAAACATTTAATCGAAAAACAGAACGAGCCGACCTATCTTTCAGGAATAGCGGAAGAAACTGGATTGTCTCACGCCAGCGTGTCAAGGGTTATCGCACCTCTGGTTTCATCAGGTGTTGTTCAAGAAAAAATGCTAGGAAAACATCTCAGAACTTTCCAGCTCAACATGGAAAGTGAAGCTACAAGTATCATAGTTGATTTCTACAGTAAAATAAACCAGATGGTAAATCAAACCCTGATAAGAAGGTGAGGAAAATTAAAATTTCCCAACTTATTTTTTAATTATTGGTTTTATCGACAGATTATTTTCTTTATAATATCCTGAGATAACTAGGTCCAGTTGCTCAGGATCCATTTTCAAACCTGGTGACGAAGCTACAAGAAGGTTTTTAGGCTTGTTTTTTGATAATTGTCTTTGACCAGCAATTTGTTTCACGAGATATTCATAACACTGAAAATAATATCTTCAATCTCTTTAGGAATACCATTTGTAGCCCAAAAGTGAGCTATTTCCTCACCTAATTTAGGCTTTCCAGGAAATACATGTTCTTTACCATGTAGACGGTAGTATTTTTGTATAATTTTCGACGTTGATTCGCCATTCTCTCGATTAATATCAATAAATTCAGTGGGTATACCTATACCAGGGTTGATATTTTCTAAAATCTTGACTAATACTTCTGGTTCAATATAATCCTCAAATTCACCATTTTTTAGAATGTGATATCCACGCAACTTGAAATATCCCCCTCTAACTAGATTCCTTATCTCATCCGATTTATCGTTGTCACATACAAGATAATAGTGGATTTCTTTGAATTCAAGGATAGTTAACAAAGTTTTTAAATTATGTTCCGAATATCCAAATAATTTGATTCTATGTGCTTTTATTGGATAGCCAGCAGATTCAAATAATATAGGAAAAGCAATGATTTCTGTTGAGCCTTCAACTAATAATAATACTTCTTTTTGAACGGTAATTGGTTCATTTACGATTGAATTCTTTAGCCAGTATATGACATTTCCCTTACCTGCTTCCTCTGCTGCATCTATTGAAGAAATAATGTAAATATTTTCAGAAGAAGTTTTACCTTCATTTATTGCTTCTACACCAATATGATGGACACCTATCATTTTCAGTTCTTTACCTGTGAAGCTTACAATAAATGCCATTATCTGACATATATCTGAATAAATTGCAACTACATTTTTGACTTTAGGAATATAATGAATTAATACGCTATCATCACTTAAGGATATTTTTTTTATATCATATTCTCTTAAATCAAGTAAGCCACCACATAATGCTTCTTTTGCTATATCTAAAATCTGATTAATATTTAGAGATTTTAATAAATCTGGTATTTCGTTGCTCAATTACGTTCACACTCTTTTATTTTATTAAACATTTCCTCTCAGGTATCACTAAAATAAACAAACATTTCTAAAATATTGTTAGCAAAAGTAAGATAATTTATATATAATGTTGTTTCTTGATAATTTAACAGATTATGCAGGGTTAAATCTCATCACTTTCATAGGTATAATGGGCATTGGAACCATAATTCTAAATCTCCTTTACTCAAAACTCTTGGAAGGAATAATTATGGCTAATAAAGATATCACAAAAATAACAGTGGGAAGCATCCTTGATGCAGGGGAATAAGAAGAGCTTTCCTTTGTTATAAATACCGTGAAGTAATGGGACACCTGTATCAAAGATGCAGAAGGTTCAAATCCTTCACCCTGCTAACTATTTTTTGACAAACGATATTTCAAGCTTTTTAAATTAGGCTAATAACTTGACTTTGTCACATTCCCTCTTCACGTCTACCGTGAAGTATAATTTTATCTATATAAATTTGAGATAGTGAAACAAATAACAGGAGACTTTATCAAGTCAAACACTATCTCTGCAGAAAAATACATTTCTGAAAAGCATCTTGAATTCTATTTTCAAACAAAAACTTATTCTGTTGTTTCAACGTTATTGATTACCTTAACGGTTTGATGCGTCTTCCATATCGAAAAAATATGAGAAAACTGATTTTTAGTAGGCTAAATAGTTACGATTATTTATAAATTAAAAGAATTGCTTACAAATGGTTATATAATCCGATTCCATAGAGTGATATTTAATCCTATATCTACTTTCAAATTTTTCATCTATGCCAATAATGCTTGTAAAACGACTATAATTGTTTATGCCGTCACTATTTATTGACTTTTCAAACGCACGGTATAACTCCTTGGGACAAATTTCTTTTTCTTCACAGATTGAGCAACTTACAATGTGCTTAATTATATCATCCACTTCGAATTGCTTGTGTTTTTGATATTCTAACACAACACTTTTCCAATCACTAATTAATTGTTTCCATTCAGGAGATTTAAAATATCTGTTAATTGAGGAATTAAGATCAAACTCTGGCATATAAGAACCAACTACACCCTTCTCAAGAATACCGTCAGCAATTACTCCCCTTTCTCTGAAAATTAATATTGGCATGTCTATTTGAAAAGCCATCGAAGGTTCAATTTGACAATAAGGACTTGTTATCCAACTTTCAGAAATGTTATACTGATTTTCTCCTGCAAGGTTAGCGTCAAGTTTACCAGTTCCTATTTCGATATAAGCTCTTCTAAAAGCGATTGATAGCAGCCCGTAGCATTCACCCATAATATTTTTTATTTTTACCAACGGTGCTGACATACTATAATCTGTTACACCAAGAGTCCTTGGTGTAAAACCATTTTCTTTTAAATGATCTTCAACTCTGCCTATAAATTTCACTTGTTTTCTATTAAATGGTTTTGCATAACTAAGAAATATTGGGATTGATATTTTATCGCCACCTAAATCATTTTTACCCAACAGGCCTAGACGACTTTTGCAATAAAGATTATTTCAATGTAATTTTATTTACAGCTATAATTATACGACTAGTGTCAAGAACGTTTAGTTATTAATTACCTATTACACTCTGAATCCTTATGCACTAATGGGATGCTGAAAAAAACTATATGCAAGAATTAAATTGCCGTGACACTAGATAATGAAACCGAGCTTCTGATTATCTCTGGGATTATCATTTTTCTTTACAAATTACTGATGATATAATTCATTTTATCTAACGAGCCTCTACTATATTAATTAGAAGAGTTTGATTTGACAAGAGACGCTAAGACGAAGCTTACTGGAGCAGCATTTCAAAATTTGGCCCCTGATTTCAAAGCTGACATAATTAGAAATGAAGGGTGAGCTTAACTTACTCAAGAACAGCAATACATAATATAGAACAGCACCATTATTTTAACAAAAAACCGCATCATCACCCTTTATATACGAGCCGACGAAATTATTAATTATCCTGGGTTGCGAGCTTGCCAAGAAATCACCAAACATTTAAACCACCTTACGGGAAGATAACACCTCAAAAGATGAATTACCATTCTTCCCGTAGAGCTCTCTTCAAGATGGCTGTCATTAATTCCTGGGCAGCCGGTCCTTCTTTTAAATAATACGTTTTCATGTACAACCCTTTTTAGGAGATCCTCTAAAAAAGTTAAAACCGTAGGTTCGGGATAATTAGAATTCAGTCTTCTGCTCGCCATAGGCAAATATCAGGAAGAGTAGTTTACGAGGGTTAGCGGCTTGCTGCGTGGCTTCTAGAGATATGGACGTAGGAAAAAGAGCAAAAAAAATTATTCTTCACTTTCTGATTCAGCTAATTGATATTTTTGTACTTCTATGATGTTCCTCAACCAGTCGGCAAGAAACTCATTAAGTTCCTCTTTTAGCTTCGGTCGATACTTCCCAGGTTCCGGGTAGACCTCCTGATAAATCCCCAGATAATCGTTTTGAAACGTCATTGCCTCTGCTTCTCCGTGATCTGGATGAATCCATACTTGCATATCCGGGTCTGCCATGCAGTCTCCATTTTGCTTTCCGTTGTGGGCCAGGCTAATGGTATTATTTAGTAGATTATCTACATGTAGATCCATAAGCCCTTCACTAGTGAACCTCATGTAACTTGCCTTCATTATCCCTGTTTCGTCAATTATCCCAAGGGTTTGTAGCCTGGAAAAAATTTGTTTAAACACAGTTCTTTGCATTTTCTAAATTCTCCTTTTTTGTGGCGTATGCTATCGTTTTCGCCAAATTAAAAAATACATCCAGAGATATTTATATTTATTTGAGAACCAGACCATATTTTTTCAATTTATATAAAGGAAAATTGAGACCTTGTTTGAAATTTCCCTATTCTTACATTCTCATGACCACTTTCAAAGAGCAAATTATGAGAAAGGTATGTAGGTACCAGATGAAAAGTAAAAACCGATGAATACAAAAAACGGAATCAAGAAACCTAATGTTGGACTCAAGATATATATATCTTGAAGCCATGTATATTATTGTAGTAAGTAGGATCGTAAATAGTTACGATTGTCTAAATACAATTGTAAAAACACAAGCAGCATTTCTCCGGCGGTCAGGTGACCGATGAAAGAATTTCACTGCTTTTCTAAATCAAGGAGGAAACTGCATGGTAGACGCAATTAATGTTGCTTTCACCCCAGCATATGATCCACTTATAGTGGAAATTGATAAGGCCTGTGAAGCTTGCGGAGTTTCACGTTCAGGGCTTATTAGATCGATTTTGTGTGATATATTTGAGTTCACACCGAAACGTCCACGTAAACATTACAACTCACACAAGAAAAGAACAAAACAGTGATATTTTTGGCATAGCTGGAAAAAGCCTTGAAGCAGGCGGTCGTAAAACTTGCTTCAAGGCTATATCGCAGTTTGGTACTAAAACTAAAAACGGAAATTGAATTACTCCAGTAATAAATTACATCTTATCATATTTATTTATATTGGATGTTTAAGTTTTAGTTCCAGATTGTTAATTTTCCATTTATGCTCCTGATTTAAGTGCATTAAACAGGAGAAATTAAAATGGAACATGAACAAAATACAATGGATATAACACAGTGTAGCGAAACTGAAATTGCTGAACTGATCGCAGGTAAAAATCCAGAAGAAGCAGCAAAAATAATTGCTAATAGTGTAAATTACACATTAAAAACTCAGCAATGTCTAATATTGACTGATCACGCCCTCAAACTCTATAATAGAATTAGCAAGTTCGTTTTTGTAAAAGGCATCATTCCTACTGACCCCATGACATGTCAGTTTCATATTGATGATAAAATAATCTCCATTCCTGCCGAGAAAATAGAAGATGAAGCATTTTTCAGAAAGCAATACTTCCGCGAATTTGAAAAGCGTGCACCTAGATTAGGTCTTGCATGGTTTGATTTTATTGATGCATTGACTGAGAATAAGAAAGAAGTTACACATAATCTTATAGATTCAACCGCAGTTTCATATGCTACCGAATTATTCGAAAAAATTCGTAAGCTCAAGATTGTTACCGACAAAAAAGCGTTCGATGCCGACAATGCCCAGAAAATTCTTGACGACGGTGGAAGATATTTTGTAAAATCTCGTGTTGTTTCAGATCTAGTTGTGGAGTCTAAATGCCCTGTTGATAGAAGTAGACTTTATGAGACAATGCACTATCTCAAGATGAGAAAAGGAAAAAATGTTAAAAAAGGAGGAAAACGGGATTCGTGTTGGGAGTTGGAGCCTTCAGCCCTTTTACAACAAGGCGAGGAAGAGGAGTGAACTTAGATGTTCAACCTTACTTCTTCATCTTTTATGGAAGGGAAGCGAGGGAATAGGAAGGGAACTCGTAGGAAGGGGTTAAAAGAGTTCCTTCCCTCGTGGACCCGTACTGTTCCCTCAACCGATTTTTTTGCTAAATTTGACCAAAAAGGGAATAATATTAGGGAAATTGTGCTATGCAGAATTGCTTCCCTCCTTCCCTTCTTTCCCTCGTATATTTGTCTCAATCGAAAAATGCAGGAACGGACTCTTTTAATAGCTTCCCTTCCTTCCCTCGTTCAAAGAGTTGCTTAATGTAGATGGGGTGTCGAAAAATGCTAGCTTCAAGAATTAAGGTCTTTGGACCACCTGGATGTGGTAAAACTACTAAGTTAATGGATAATAAACAAGGCTATCAGTACTTATTATCCCGAGGGTTTCAACCAGAAGATATTACCTTGATCACTTACCGGAAGTCTGCAGCATATGATTTAATCGAAAAAGTTCATGAGTTAACCGGGTTTAATGAAAAAGAGATTAAAAGACACGTAGGAACCATACATTCCATTTGTCTTAGATTGCTTCTACGCACTGGAATTATAGGGGGTAGGCTCGGGATAATAGATGACGATGATAAGTACGAATTTGCTCTCAAATATGATTACTTGCATTGTGCTAAAGTAAAGAAGCCAACTGTCGAGAAGGAAGAAGAAGAGGAGGATATAGTAGAAGAGTTAGAAGAAGATGATGATATCGAAGCAGTTGATGAAGAGACCGAGTGCACGGGTGATATGTTTGAGCTCTATAACTGGTCCCGAAGCACCTGTGCATCAATTGAAGATTTTGAGAATTTTCCAGGGTATGGTAAAATATCGTTGTCTACTGACGAAATAGTGAAGTTCTTTGAAGATTGGGACAATTATAAAAAAGGCATTGGTAAAGTTGATTTCTCTGACATGCTTGAACTCATATTAAAACACAATATTCAGCTTGATACTCCTGTCCTAATGGTAGATGAGTTTCAGGACCTTACCCCTCAAATGAACAAAATTTTCTGGTTATGGTCTCTTCTATGTGACTACGTCATAATTGCCGGAGACCCCAATCAGTCAATATACGGATATGCTGGAGGAAGTCCTGAATTTTTCAATAACTGGGAAGCTGACAAAACAATAATTCTACAGGAAACTTATAGGCTTCCAATGCAAATCAAAAACATATGTAACGAAATACTTGAAGCCGAAGAAATGGAACCCACACCTATGATATATGCAAAAAATGGGTGTGGTGATGTAATTAAGGATCTTGATTACAGAGATGAATACCCGGTGCATAATTCGGCATTTTATTTAGTGAGATGTAATTTCCAAATTCCAGGAATCGCTATGCATCTAGCTAAAGAAGGTAAAATATTCAGTGTGCATTCTCACATATATCGAGGTTTGGGGTGGAGTAATGCGGAAATAGATTTAGCTAATGCTATAATTGCTGTAAGAACAGAAAGGTCATTGAGTAAAGACGAGCTAATAGCGATTATAAAACGCTTCCCTTCAGCCATACTTGAAATAGATAGATATGGCAAAGCCGAAAAAGATAGGAAGTCTGGTTATATTAAAGAATTTCTTGGGAAAGATGTTCTTTATTTCCCTCAGATACAGGATGGAACAGGAATTTTGAGACCAAAGGTTATTGAGATTCTTACCTCTTCAGATCCAACACAGGGAATGACTCAGCCTGGTAAGAATGCTCTTCCAGGGAAACAATTCCTAGCCAAGATGCAAAGTCTAATTGATCGAAAAGACTTCATATCTTATGATGAAGCTAAGCTTAACCGGGTTATGACAATTCATTCATCAAAAGGACTTGAAGCAAATGCCATATTCCTCCATACCGGTATGACACCCGCTATTCAACTTTCAATGCGTACCTCCCTTGAATTAGCGGAAGCAGAGGCTCGTGTATGGAACGTAGGTGCTAGCAGAGCTAGAGAAATATTGTATATTGTAAGGGATAAGGGAAAGAATTATGCGTTACCTGGCAATGTTTCCTATGAAGATGTTTGTCCCGAAGGCATAAAGGTAAGTGAAAGAATCATAGATAGATCCGCATATGAAGTAGCAGACTGGTAACATTCACTTTAACCCCTTTTTTAACTACTTTTTTAGTAATACCCATCCAATTGCCTTATTTTATCCCGGAAGCCTGGCTATGAAGATTAGAATAGGTCTATAGGGCTTGTAAATGACTCGCTTACTTTCCTTCCTAGATAAATCATTTTACTATTCTTGTTCTCGAAGAATCTAATTATAAAGCTCATTAGCTGTCGATGGGTAATTTACCTTAGCTCGTCAAATAAGCCTGGCTATGAAGCTCCTAGACCTGATGGCACCGCTATTAGAAGGCATAAATGCGAAACTTATTATAACTTTTCTTCTGTACTGAATTTTACAATATATTCCGTCCCCTTCTCTCTTTTTAATTCGATCGTGCCATTAAGCTGATCCGCAAGGATACTTACTAGCTGCAAACCAAGGGTGTCGGAATTTTTAAAATCAATTTTTTCAGGAGTTCCAACTCCATTATCTGAGACTATAAGTGTGTATTCAGTACTTTTTCCTTTATTGTCCGTTATCTTACCTTCAGATTTTTCACTGAAGAGTTTAATTTGAACTTCTCCAGTTTCTCTATTTGGAAATGCATATTTTAAGGAGTTCGAGACAAGCTCGTTAACAATTATCCCTAATGGAATTGCAATATCCATATCAAAGAAAACATTTTCTTCCAGGTCAATGTTTAAGCTAATATCAGTATTTCCAAGACTGTATGTCCGAAGAAGGTTTTCGACGAGTTTCTCAAGGTATAGTGAAAAATTCAGTGCTTCTTCTCCTTCGCCTTCATGCAGTTCCTCATGGATAAGGGCAATTGATGCTATTCTGTCCTGGCTTTCCCTGAAAGCTTCAAGGACTTCTGAGTTATTAATGCACTCTTTGTTGCTGAACTTTTCAGCTTGAAGGTCCATAAGGGAGGAAATAACCTGCAGGTTGTTTTTAATCCTATGATGAATTTCCTTCTGACGGACAACTTCGAGATTTGCGAGGGCTACTTCAGCTTTTTTATGCTCTGTAATATCTCTAGTAATAGCTGAGATAGCCATAAGCTCCCCAGATACATCAAAAACCGGAGAAAGAGTTATTGAAACGTCTATTATCATACCATCCTTTCTTAACCGTGAAGTCTCATAATTTCGAATTTTTTCTCCCTGCCTAATCATTTCCCCTAACTGTTTTATCTCTCCTTTCAGATTGTCCGGTTCGAGTATTGATACGTTTTTTCCTAGAATTTCCTTAGTTGAATAACCATAAATTTGCTCTGCGCCTTTGTTCCAACTGGTGATAATGCCCTCAAAAGACTTGGTTATAATAGCATCATTTGATGATTCCACAATATTCGCTAAGTTCTGAATTTTCTCTTCTGATCTTTTACGTTCAGTAATGTCCTGAACGATTCCCTTCACTCGAATAGGGCCCTTTTTTTCATCAAAAACAGCTTCAGCTTGTATATTGACAATACGTTCTTCCCCATTATCTAAAATGATCCTATGATCAATGTTGTTAGGTTTATCATTATCAGGTTTCCTAACGATGCTATCAAAGTAAGCTCGATCATCGGGATGTATATAATTCAAATATTCCTTGTAAGACGGTGCTAATTTTTCAGGGTCACGTCCAAAAATACGATAAAGTTCTTCAGACCAGTATACTTCACCTGTTATGAGATCCCAATCCCAATTTCCAATATGAGCCATTTTTTGAGCTTCAGCAAGACTTTCTTCACTTTCTTTTAATGATTTATAAGCCTCTTCAAGCTCTGCAGTTCGTTCTTTAACTAAATTCTCTAAATTGTGATGTGCTTTTTTAAGAGCTTCTTCCATTTGTTTGTGCTCTGAAACATCCATATGGGAGGAGATGAGGCGATCGCCGCAAACAACAAACGAGGCGAGGAATTCCCTGTCCACATAAGAGCTGTGGTACTGGAATGTGGCCGCCTTGCTTGACCGCCTGGCCTTCTCGATCATAGGAAAATAAAATGAAGCCATTTCGCGGCCGAGCACTTCTGATCCCCTTTTTCCTTTTGCCTCATCAATATCTTTCAGACCAAGGAGCTCTAATCCAGCCGGGTTGAGGTCCTCAAAAATCCAGTCGACGACATTACCCTGTTCATCATAGATGAGAAGATCGATGTAGAAGACCTCCTGCACCGTCTCGAACAGGTTACGGTACTTGGCCTCACTCTTCCGCAACTGTTCTTCAAGTTCTTTCTGGTCACTTATATCGAACCCATAAATGTTTACGCATTTTTCTTCGGGAAGAGAGTGAAACGTGACCAAGTATACTCTTTTTCCCACTTTAACTTCCATTTTTTCCGGGCTATTCCGGGAAATCACCTTTTGCACAAAATCTCCGATACAGGAGGGCAATTTTTCTCCTACTTCCACGTCCCACTCATGCAATAAAGGCTCACCCGCTCTATTTGAGTAGCGAATTATACCATCTTTTTCCACACTGATCACAGGGTTCGGGTTATTTGCCAGAAATTGCTCTATTCTTTTCATTTTCCCTCTTGTCGAGATTTCTTTATCTAAGAATTACCACACTTCTTAATAGTCAGGAAATGTTAATATATTGATTTATATTATTTTTTGCTTTTATCCAATTATGTTATAATTTATAAAGTGAATCTCTTAAATATACTCTTTTCGACAATGAACACCGTAAAAAGGAGTGTTGGAGTCAGTTACTCCTACGAGAGGAAAGTCACTAACGAACCCTGATCTCGGGCTTATACGAGGGCTCGATTACCTATACAAATCCCGAAAGCATTTTTTTAAAAACGACATCAATTAACGCTTTCAACGAAGTCAACTTTTTTATATTTTGCGTTGTAATAATTTTACTATGTTAAACTCAGTAGTAATAGAAATCGGTGATGAGTATGTTGATAACGATCTGATTTATCTTAGTGATGAAGGCCTTTTCGGGCTTACGCAATTAGGCGGTTATTATGGCATAGCCCTGTTATTAGCAATGAAGAAGATGGATGAGGGCTACACGCCTTTAGAACCCATTGAATACAGCAAATATACAAAAGATGTTTTTACCACAAAAGGTGACAAACTTTACCTTACTCGTTCTGGCATTGACTGGACCGTACAATACATAGCAGATAATAAATTTAATCAGTTCGTTTATGAAGTTGCACGTGGTATCTTCGAACAGAACATCAAGGACAACGTTTAAACACCTGTCACTTTCCACTTAATTTTTAAATTTCTACTTTTTCCTGATAATTGCTGGACCTAGCAACGTATAAAGTACTTTCTATTTTTGCACAAACAACATCTGTTGGCTCTGTTGTAGACAATACGTATAAATATGATACGTTTATATTATTAATTGTCGATAAATTGGCAGATGCGCCAATATGAAACAAGGAGATTTTAGAAAATGGTTAGCGTAAAAGTTGAAACACCAATACAGAGCAAGCTTGATGAATACTTTGAGCAGAACAGTAAATTCTTTGGATCAGGGGATACAAACGGTAAAAAGGCATTTTTCTGCCTCGGTCAATACACCCGTAGAGTAATGGAATGTGAAGAAAAGCGTCTCGCGGAAACCGGTGAGGAAAATACTTTCCAGAAGAAAATAACAAAGCAGGCGACGTATAATATGAGCTATCGCAACTTTACACAAATGATGAAGCTCCTTGACGGAACAGCTCTAACCTGCAACCCAGACCTGTTTAAGAAGTGTTCAGGTCTGGCGAAGCAATATGTCATAAATGCGGAGTTCACAAATGACAAAAAAGCTCTAAGCACCGAAGACGGAAACATGGCGTTTTCCCTTGGGCTCTACCAGCAGTTCAAATAAGTATTTTTTTTGCTCTTTTTGCTCAATTCTAAAGGCTTCGCAGCCTATGGAATGCATATTTATCTTGACTTATCCTGTACGATGGCCAGCTTAGCTTACATAGCTAATCTCGGATTTATTTAGACCTCAGTGCCAGCATTGGCACGATGGAGTAACACTTTCATTACTTATTTTACTATCAAGCTCTTCAAATCCAATGGCAACAGTTGCTGTTTCCCGTTGTGCTGAATTCGGCACAACGGAGTAATACTTTTATTACTTTTTTGTTAAAGAACCTTTCAAATCCAATTGCGAAAATTATCGTTTCCCCGTTACTACAGATATGAAGTAACGGAGTAATACTTTTTTTAATTTTTTTACTAATGAACCTTTCAAATCAAATGGCACATGTTATTGTTTTCCCGATCCACCAATGTTAGTGCCTCGGGAAAATATTTCGGTTTGCTTTCTTATCCAAGATTTTGTTGCTCTTTTTGCGCAATTCTAAAGCCCTTCAAAGCTATAGATAACCTATTGCCTTATTCTATTCCGTACGATGGTCAGCCACGCTTAGAACCCGATTGTCGGGTTTGTTTACGCAGAGATCCCAGCATTGGTACAATGATAATACTTTTTTTACTAACAAACCCTTCAAATCCAATTGCAAAAATTATCGTTTCTCCGTTAATACAGATCTGAACTAACGGAGTAATACTTTAAGTAATTTTTTTACTAGCGAACCTTTCAAATCCGGTGGCAAAAGTTATTATTTCCCCGAGTATACAGATCTGTACTATCGGGACTTTTTTCTAGTTTTGCTCTTTATCCGATCCGCCAATATTGGCGTATCGAGAATCTTGCCTTAAAGTTGCGTTCCTGTGCCCCTTCTGCAACTTTATTTTTCTCGATGATATATAGTAAAATAATTATAACTGTTTATATTTAAAGCTTTCTTATACAACAGTAGTTCCGAATCTCCTTAGTTCCGAAACCCATTTTTTACAAATGAAGGTATAATCAAAAAAGGCATTGAAGATCATAGAGTCGTTTTTTATGACACCAAAAAAAGACTCCATGTCTGGTATAGACACAGCCAGTTTACTGGGTGTGTCTTCTGAAAACATAATTAGTGATGGAGCTTATCCCAAAACCGATTTTATTTCCATCTTAATAAAAGTTTCAGAACTATTTTCATGATCAGAAACTCAACAGCTTATTCCATATTCGATACTAGAAAGTGTAATATTGAGTTTTAGGGTCAGCCCTTTCTTTGTTACTTATGTTTCACAAGCCATGTATTATTTTACAAAACTTCAATACCAATGAAGTCGGAAATTAAGGCACTTCGCTATTTCGAGTGGGTAATTTATAATTGCTTTCCAAATATGGTTAATGTTTGAACACAATTTCTTTGGAAAAACCATATTAAGGATCGATATTTATCTATTTGAAGTAGTCATTTTTCAACTAGGCAATTATTTTCAACCCATACAAAACAGCGAAGAGCCGAAATTAGAAAGGGTTAATCTCCCTTTCTTTTCGATTTATTCGTACCTCAGTGCATCTACTGGCCTCAATTTTGAGGCCCTGTATGCAGGTACAACTCCAGAGATCACACCTATCAAAACTGCAAGGGTAAGTCCTTCAACCATCAGAGAAATGCTTAGTCCACTTCCTGATGTCATATCGCTTCCCATCATCGTTTGGAGGCCAGATGAAACAAAGGCTCCCAAAATAACTCCAAGGATACCACCAACAAGACCCACCATTGCGGAGTTAAAGAGGAAAATCATAAGGATATCCCTATTTTTTGCTCCAATGGCTTTCATAGTTCCTATTTCTTTTGTCTTTTCAAGGACAGAGGTAAACATAGTATTGGCAATACCCACGGCTCCCACAAGAAGCGACACAGCTGCGATGGCTCCAAGGAAAAGAGTCATTGAACTCATCATTTCGGTCACAGACTCAGCCAAAGACTTTGAGGCCGTTACGGAAAAGTCCCTATCATCTTCCTGAATAATATGTCTTGATATCATGAGCTTTTTTTCGATGTCTTCCATCATTCCATCTACCAGATCTTCACTCTTGGCTTTTACCGTAATAGAATCATAAACATCTTCTTGTGCATCATCAATAAGGTCTACTGCTCCATCTACTGGCATATAAATCTTTGAGTCATCCCCCATACCTTTTTCTTCCAGTACTCCGACAACCCGAACTGATTTGTTGTTTATCGTTATTACCTGGTTGACTCCAATGTCATGGTCATAAGTTTCACTGGCAATATCGCTTCCTATCACTGCAACATACTTATCAGCTGGTTCGAGCAATCTTCCTGATTGCGTTTTCAGGGTAGTCATGTATTTCCAGACCTGGGGGTCCACGCCTGTAATTGAAAGGGTTGCAGTTTCTCCTGAATATTTCACCTCTTCAATGCCGGAAATTTCTCCTTCAATGTATTGTATACCTTCCATGCCCTGGAGTGCGTCAATGTCATCATCCGTTAATTCGGCATCCGTAGTCGTACCGCCCTCTCCTTCTCCGGGTGGCCCATGCATGTTGGATGACGCTTTGGTATACCCAGGGCTTATGGTTATTTTTGTCAGATCCATATCGGCTAGCTTGCTCTGTACATTTGCCTGCATGGCATCCCCTAAAGAGATAATGCCAATCACAGATCCGACTCCTATAACTATCCCGATAATGGTCAGCCAGCTTCGAAGTTTACTGTGCAGAAGCATGTTCAAACCCATTTTCAGGTAAGTTGAGTTTCTCATCCTACATCCTCCGTTCTCTATCTATGTTAATTTTTCAGGCCTACTGGTCTTCAGACTTTTTGCTACCGGATTGTTTCTCTCTTCTTACCTGCATTTTTTCCTGTATTTTCTTGCGATACACAAATACTCCACCTGCAAGCACTATTAACACAATATAAAGTAGATATGAGCTGATGCCAGCGCTGCTACCTGGGCCGCCTTTGCCTCCTGCTTCAGTCAGGTTTCCGGTGGTCATTTCCAGTTCCACTTCTTTATCAACCGTTATTCTTTCTCCTTTTGCATCTGTGTACTCAATCTGGACTTTCAGTGGATCGGATTCAGTGGAAGCAGAACTTATATTTTCTTCTGCACTACCTCCTTCAGTTCCTACAGCAGTCTGTGTGCTCGCAACATTAAAAGAAGCGATTGTATAGTCTCCTTTCTCCAGATTCCCGACAATAGTTGAGGAACTTCCTGAGACTCTGTACCCTTCCTGTTTCGGAACCGATACTTTCACCGAATATGCCATGTTGTTTCCAACGTTTGCAACTGAAAGGGAAATCTCGCCTGCATCGCTTTCCGAAAAGGAAACATCAAAATCAGTCTCTCCACCTACGAAAAGTCCTGCTGTGGTATTGATACTTTGTTCGTTGGATTCATAGTCTTCATAACTAAGATCCATATCCAGCGTGTATAGACCAGGGTCTGCATTTACATCTGCCATGACGGAGTAAAATACAGTTACAGAGTCCCCGGCTTCCAGGTACTTGATATATTTGGTGTTGTCCGAATATACCGGGAGGATCACTCCTTTAGGATCATTCCAGGAGATTACCATATTTTTGATAGGGGAACTTCCCGTATTTGTTATGATGAATTCGAGAGGCTCTTCTTTTGCAATGTCAATATTCGCTTTGCTTATAGTTACGACCTGAGCGTATTCTTTACCCTTTATTTCGAGCTGGATAGTTTTTGTAGTGGTAATTGTATTTGATGAGGATCCGCTTTCTTTTGCAGTGGTAGTGATATCTATATCATATGTTCCTGCAGAAGCATTTGAATCCGTCATGAGCTTGAATTTAAGAACTGCTGCATCGTCATCATCCTGCCGCGCATTCAGGTAGGAGACCTCTTTTACAAGATTTTCTCCTGATATTTTGCTAAAAGGATATTCCGGATTAACTGTGACAGTAATGTCTTTCAGGTCAGCGTTTCCTGCATTTTGCGCGCTGACAGTGAGTTCAACAGGCTCTCCAGGGCGAGCATAATCAGGATTCTGATTAGTTAGATTTACATCCAAGGATGCAGAATTTATGTTTCCATTTGAGCCAAGTGCTGTGCCAGCCCCCAGGCACATAAATGCAGAAAATAACAGTATTAATGTTAGTAAAGAGAATTTTTTCATTTCAATTCCTCAGGTTCATTTCTCATTCGTTTTTCGATTTTCTCGATCTCCCCGTCCCTGATGTATACAACTCTTGTTGCATACTTAACAATGTCGAGGTCATGGGTTACAATAATGATTGTCTTACCTTCTTTTTCGTGCAACTCATCCAAAAATCCCAGGATATAGTCCCCAGTCTTGCTGTCCAAGTTTCCTGTAGGCTCATCCGCCAAGATAATAGGCGGGTTCACAGCCAGGGAACGAGCTATTGCAACTCTCTGTCTCTGCCCTCCTGAGAGCTGAGAAGGCAGGTTATTTTTCTTGTTCGTAAGTCCGACAATGTCAAGCAGGTATTCTGATTTTTGTCGGGCTATTTGTCGATCCTCTTCCTGGAATTCCATAGGCAAGAGCACGTTTTCTTCCGTACTGAGAGTGGGAATGAGGTTGAAACTCTGGAATATGAAGCCTATCATCTGTCCTCTGATGAGGGCAAGCTCTGATTCCTCAAGTTCTGATATGTCTTTTGAATTCAGGCAAACCATGCCTTTTGATGGTATATCCAGGCAGCCCAGCAGATTCATAAGCGTACTTTTCCCGCTTCCGCTGGGTCCTAGAACAACCAGAAACTCCCCCTCATAGATATCCAGGTTTATTCCTTTAAGAGCTGCAAACTCAACCTCTCCCATCTGGTAAATTTTCCAGACATTGGTTAATTTAATAAGAGGGTCTTCTTTATTTTTGGAAATCCTTACTGCATTAGAACTTTTAGCAGAATCATTTTCAGAATTACTGTATGGATTGTTTTTCAGATTCTCCCCTGAATCATTCTCTGATTCATCGTAAAAACTCGTCTCTTTTTCTAGCGAATCCATTAATTTTGAGAGATCCAATTTCGTTTTAAAAGACTCTATTATTTCAGTAAGTGTCATATACAGCCTCTAAAAAGTTAGTCGTCGATGAGCGGAATCTTTTTAAGGAATTTGAGTTCAATTTTCTCTATGTTCATGTTTCCATCGTTTCCTTTAACCGTTTTTTTAACGCGGGCTATGAAAATTCAGATATGAGACATTTTATCTGCAATTTCTGATGCTACACCTATTTTTGAAGACTCTTTACGTTCTATGAAAATCCTGTATACCCTGAAAAGCAGAAACCCGGAAAGCATAAATGCCAGAAGGTCCGATACCGGGAAAGCCGCCCAAACCCCAGGAAGATCGTATAAACGGGGAAGGAGGATGACAGCAGGGATCAGGAAAAGGAGCTGCCGGCTAATGGAAAGAAGGAAAGCGGGTTTGGCTTTTCCTAAGGCCTGGAACAAGGTTGATGTGACTACATTCAAACCTATCAAAGGCGTTCCAAGAACCATAATCATTACAGCATTTTTCCCAAGCTCCAGATATTGCGGGTCTGTACTGAATAATCCTAGAATTTGTTCTGTGAAAAGGTAAATAATAAGCATGCCAAGAAACCCAACAGTCGTTGCCACTACTAGAGACAATTTTACGGCTTCGGCTATCCTTCCATACCTTTTTGCTCCGTAGTTAAACCCTACAATCGGTTGCAGGCCAAAGCCCATACCCAGGAGGGGCAGGAAGATGAAGGAATTAATCTTCATTACTACACCAAAAACGGCAATTGCGACATCTCCCCCATAAGTTGCAAGTGCATTGTACACAAAAATCATCATGACACTGCTCGAGCATTCCATCACAAAAGATCCAGTGCCAATGGCTCCAATTTCCTTAATTATTCCCGGATCTGGTTTCAAGGTTTCTGACCTGAAATGAACAGCCCCTTTTCCTTTAAGATAGTATAGCAGGAGCCAGACCGAAGCTACGGCTTGTGACAGTACGGTTGCAATTGCAGCTCCCCGCACACCCATTCCGAAGCCAAACATAAAAAACGGGTCAAGGAGAATATTGAGGCCGCCTCCTACAAGCATAGTATTCATTGCAAGGCGTGCGTTTCCTTCAGCCCTGACAATATTCTGAACAGCTACTCCAAAGACAAAGAAAATTCCTCCTGCAATTATAACTTCCAGATATTCTCTGGCATAGGGCAGGACTCCAGCAGTTGCTCCGAAAACCTTCAAAATCGGGTCAAGATAAAGAAGACAAGGAATGGCTATGAGTACGCTTAAAATTAGACTCAGGGAAAAAACATTCCCAAGGACTCTTTCGGCCTTTTCATTCTCTTGTGCTCCAAGGGCACGCGAGATAATGGAAGAACCCCCTGTCCCGAGAACGATTCCAAAAGCCATAATTATCATTTGGACTGGAAAAGCTATTGAAAGTCCGCCTATGGCCTGGACACTATCTGCTCCATAAGCCAGTCCCACAAAAAAGGTGTCCACAACATTATAGAGAGCCTGCACTAGCATTCCGACGATCACAGGAGTTGAAAGCTTAAACAGGAGCTTCCTTATATTCTCTGTACCCATAAATTCACTTTTTTCATCCATATTTTTTGTCTCTGTCGTTTTTTACTTCATGTCATTTGGTCTGTCAGATGGAGGCTCGAATCCAGGATCTAAAAGTTTAATCGAAGCTTTATGAATAAGTAGTCTGAAAATTTCTTTTTCTTCCAGAGTAAAATCCGAAAAGATATTATCCACAAAAGAAACCGATTTTTCAAGAATCACTCCTCTCATTTCCTTCCCTTTTTCAGTCAAGTAAACCCTGTAAGCTCGAAGGTCACTTTCGTCTCTTTGCCTGTATACATAACCTTCTTTTTCCAAGCTCTGGATTGCTCTGGTACTTGTTGCTTTGCTAACTTTCAGTATCTTAGCAAGAGTTTCCTGAGAGACACCATCTCTGTGGTATAAAACAAATAAAAACTCAAATTGTCCGCTTCCGACTCGGTAAGCTTCGAGTTCCTTTGCCATGTATTCCAGATGGCTCCGGTAGATGTGGGCAATCGGGCCGAGTATTACTCTTGGATCTTCCATAATTTTATCCTTCACTTTTATGAACTGGGCGACTTGTATTGAAATTTAATCTATTAAAGTGATAGTTACACATGAAACCAATTAAATGCTTAATAGATTTATGACGTATATATTAGTTACGCATGAAACTAATTTAAAAATGACAATTAACAAATTGCCACATAAAAACCTTAAATATGAAATTAATATATTTCTAAAGTACATAGTGCCTGCCACTAATCTTACGTCTCGCAGAAATTCACAAAAACACCATCTATGAGCTAATGTCTCAGTAGTTTAAGGAATCCCACCTTAGAATAACAAGGGGGAAAATAAGTAAAATATTACATCTGTTTACCTCTGCAGGATATGAGATTAATCTAATTCTCCTAGATTAATGAAGCATATTTCAGTCACTCATGAAACTAAATTAAAACTAGCAATTCACAAATATTCATATAAAAGCTAACTCACGAAATTAATGTACTTAATGAGCTGATCCCAAAGCTCAAAATGAGTCTTTCAATTTTCAAATCCCGAATGATCAATCGAGTTTCCGATCATGAAAATGCTTCTGAAACTTTTATTGATCTAAGAGTAAAAATTGATTTTGGGATGAGCTAATGTATAATCGCTTTCCTAGAACCTTTTGACAAACGAATTCTTCTACTCTATCATAATTTTTAAGTTTCCGATTCCCAACAGCTCGCTTTTTACACGCCGTTCTATTTCGAGATCAATCTCATTATTCGGATCAATAGTTAGATACCTTCTTATCTGGGTTAATTTGTGTACCCCGCATTAGACTACTTCCCCTGCAGCTTCTAGAACAACTTCAACCATTGCTTTTTCAATTGATGAGCCATGTTTCAATACATACTCGATACTCTCAGGATATTTTTTGACAACATCCTGTGCCGTAGTGATCTTCTTTTGTGCCCTCATATAAACAATAAATTATTGCTTCCTTCCTTATGTAAGATGAGTTATTGGTGATTATAATACTTTTTTTGCCAAATTAAGGATTTTAAAGGCTTTAAAACAATACATATTTATAGGATTCTACTTGCTCAAGTTCTTAACTATCCCCGAAAAAAAACAAGAATAGAAACTAATGAATAAAACGAGATTTTAGAAGATGAGCTTATCCCAAAAATAATATATTATTTTCACATCAATAAGTGCTTCAGAACCTTTTATCCCCCCATAAAGAGCCGAGTTTTTAGCTTTTAAGGGCTTATTATAAAGTATATTTCACTTCGTGGTCAGAAAATGGTGACATTTTTGTGGACTTCTCCGGAAAGGAAAATAAGATACTAAAAAGAATAGGACTTACAAGGTTGAAATGAGAAATCAATAGCATTGATCCTTCAACTGTATAAATCACGCCTTTGATATCAATGTTCATTGTGCTTGATTTTGTCATTCAAGTACGTAAGTCCTAGTAAGTCCTAGTAAGTCCTAATTACTCAATTTCCAATAAGCGACGTCTAAATAGTTGCCGAACTTTATCTTTCAATTACCAGTAGCCACACCGGTCCCAATCGTCCCAGTCACAGATACGCCCAAAGCCACGATATCCAAATCCTCCACGATATCCAAATCCTCCACCGTGTCCAAATCCTCCACCGTGTCCAAATCCTCCACCGTGTCCAAATCCTCCGCCGTGTCCACCGATTCCAAATCCATGCCCACCGGGTCCTCCTCCACCGGGTCCTCCTCCACCATGTCCTCTTCCACCGGGTCCTCTTCCATCAGCAGCACTTGCTGATGCAGCTGTCAGAGATACTACAAAAAAGACAATTAGTAAAATAGCCAGTGTTTTTTTCATTCTAAGTATTTGTTCCCCCATTTGTATACACTCCTATCTTTTGTTCAAATTGATACAATTCGAATCTATTGCTTTACAATCATTTTCGCAGAAAGATTCACTTAGTATTTCACAAATTAAAATCTCATAAATTATTTATTTAAGTATGAATTTAGTAATTTTTTTGTATCCTACGTATTAAGGTTCATTGAAAACGATTTCAAACTGTATCACTATGAGATTATCATTCATGTGATATAATATATTAAGAAATATAATTAAGAAACCAATAATAATTCAAACCTGAAATAATATTTCTAGGTTCTAAGAGACACATTCTCAGTAATGACGTTTTTCAAAATATGTTATCATTTTACACTTAAATTCACAAAATTACCTCCTGCCATCCAATATATCAATAGCTTCAAAGTTCACAAAACCTGGATGAAGATAAAAACGTAGGTGAATAAATACAAATTGAGCTCATCCTAAAACTCAAAATTTGCTTCCAGCATTTTATATTCCAAATAATCGATCTAGTTTCTGATCAAGAAAGTAATCTTGAAATCTCCAATTAATTAAAAACAAAATATGTTTTGGGATAAGCTCGATCATATATGATTAGATTACATCATTCCGATTGGCTATGAAGCTCCTAGAGGAAGGGCATCAACCATTGATTTTAAAAAAAGTATTGCTCTCGAAAAAAAGTTACTTTAGTTTGGATGAAACTTTACCTAACATAGCAGGATCTTGTTTCAGGTATGTAAATAAATCTGATATTAGCATTTCTTTATCTTGTGCCGCTTCTTATCGTTTCCCCGAAGTGCCAGATTTGGAACCTCGGGATCTTTTTAAAACAATATGTATTTATAGGATTCGACTTGCTCAAGATTTGATCTATCCCCGAAAACAAAACAAGAATCGAAATAACTAAAAGGCACTGGATTTTTCCAGGTCATATAACCTTAGCTCTGATATGGTCGATTGGCTACAGGCTTCTAATAAGATACGCACCCAACAGGGGTTTTAGAGAAAAGTAGAAACAATAAAGGTAATCACAGGTTCTGTGTAGTTATCGGGAGTTTATAACATTTAAAAATAATGCGTGTTTTAGAGACTAATTTGAAATAATTAAATCAAAATAATGTTACTATCATAACAAAAATATTATTTGCGAGATAATATTATAAACAAATTGTGTCAAGCCTTATATGATTTCTAGATTGTACCATAACGTGTTAAGAATCGTGATGGTCTCTTAAATTAAGCAAGTGTTGGTATTGCCAGTTTCGTTCACTCTCAACGGCATCCATTGAATTAGTAGCCCTAAAGATAGCTTGTTGGGCATAAATTGCAGGACCGTAAGCGTGTCTAGGAACATGCGCAGTTGCCACCGCTTGACCTGCGGCACGAGCGGCAGAACGGGCAGGACTATCTTCTCCTACTTTTCGGGCAGCAGCATGAGAGTCAAGAGAAGCCTTGCGAATAACTGCCATCTTAAATGCCCCTGTATCTATCCATGCCTTAAGCGTTTTGATAGCTTGTCGAGGATGATGGTCATGTGGATATTTTTCCTCAAAGTACGGCATGACACGTTCTGCACAATCTATTGCCCATACAGCTAACGTTTTATGGTCAGTTTTGCTTATAATGTCTAACATTTCTTCATCTTTGTGTGTAATTGAGAATTTGGATTTTTTCATATCTAACTTCCTGATTATGATATTTTGTAACCGTGTTATATTGTATAAAAATTTATAATTACATTATGTATTATTAATCAATTCGTATTACCTAATTTTCGTGATTTGTTTTTATACTGTTTAGCTCCCGAAGATTACACCGAGCCTAGTCACAATATGTATTAATAGTATTACCAAAAGTTGAGCAAAAAAAATTACTTTATCTTTGATGAAACTTTAGCCAGTAAGGTTGGATCTTGTTGTAGGTATGTAAGTAAATCTGATATTAGCATTTCCTTATCCTGTGCTGCTTCCTGTGTGACTGGCATCCCACAATCACAATATCTCATGCCCGATGGAATTGGCATACTACACCTGGCACATCTATTAACCTTGTTACCTTCCTGATCCTGAACAACTCTTATCCCGTAAGAAGCGAGTACAGCATGATCAATTTCGGGGTTTGAAAGATGTACATATGTTTGCGCTTGGTTGCTAGAACCGGCCCACCCCATCTGTTTTTTAAGCTGTTGCTCAGTCATTGTGTTAGCGAGTCTAGTTGCCTGAGAATGCCTTAGTAAATGACAATATACGTTCTTCTTAATCCCTGCTTTCTTAGCTGCCTTCTTCAACAACAGATTCATGGATATGGTTCTTAATGGCGTATGTACACGCGTTTCATCCTTAGCTTGTTTCTTTTTATTCTTACTATGACTGCTATCAGTATACTCTCTGGCTGTAGTGAATAAAGGAGCACCTGGGTCACTTGCATTTGGATGATCAACAAGCCACTGCTTAAGGTACACCTGATACTTATGCAACAACACCTGTCTCTTTCCAGTCTTCCCATTAAGTGTTATATGGAACCCATAGGGATGATCTTTAACATCACTTATTTTACAGTTCTGAATTTCCCCAACTCTTGCTCCCAGCTCATAAATTATAGCGACCAATGCTTTATCCCGGATGCCAATACAACACGAAATTATTTTCTCAACTTCCTCCTCACTAAGTATATCTTCGGACTCTAATTTTTTCCCTTCAACTCTAGCAAACCCGAATTTTGCAAGCTCAATTAATTCTTTATTATCAGTGCTTGCACCATATCCTTTCAGGAACCTTTGAAACGTAATTTTATACTGCATCTTACTTGTCGGGCTGGCAGGCTTCCCGTTTTTCTTCCTCCAATCATTTATTGCATCTTGAATATCATTAACATCCTTCTTGGTCAACTTATCCAGGTCGGTCTTAGTATGTGTCAACAGAAACCGCAGAAAATGCTCATTGTTGCGAACGGTAGCTTCCTTCATACCACTACGATTCAGGTCCTTTAGATACTCAAGGACAATGCTCTGATTCTGTTCGGAAACATTATTCTCAATACAAAAGTTAACTATATTATGCGTATCCATCGTAATATTCTCCAATAAATAATATACAACGCATATTATAAATAAGATTGGATAATGTATATTATTACTTGGATTTTGGAAGGGAAATGATTAGTATTACCAAACATTTGTAACTAAACTAATTTAAGGAGTAGAGGGTTTTGGGGGTGGTAGGCAAAATAACCTTTACGATAAAAGTTAGTTTATAGAGTGACGTGGTGCCAGTCTTGGTACTTGTAGAAGAAATTGTCCCTGCACCTGTTTTAGTATTTGTAAAATTGTTTTAAAAAATTCTCTTTTTAACCTAATAAGTATAAAAATAAAAAAGTTAAAAAGTATTTTATGCTCTGCCAGCATCTTATGTGAAGAACTTATGTAGTTGAGCTATGAAGCCATTAGCACAAAAAATCAAACTTAACTCCGTACTCTGGAAGCGGTACCATGAGAAATATTACTAAATATGGAATTTTTTTGGTTGGGATTATTTTTTTACTGACATTAAATGTTTCAGCGCTATCCAATCCTTCAAACGATAGTATCAAACTCGAAAACAATGGAGAAGAACCCATTGGTATTGGCATGAGTATAGATTTCATACCATATACCCATGAGGAGTTAAGATACTACTCAGATACGATTTTAATAGGTACAGTTAAAGAAATACTTCCACCCATATGGAATACTGCCGACGGAAAACAACCGAATAAAGCAATTACTGAAATCAACCCTCGTGAAGACCTAATTTACACTGATGTGGTTATAAGTGTTGATGAATACCTCAAAAACCCATTATCATCCAAAGAGATTATTGTGAGAGTTACTGGTGGTACAATTGGACGTTTTAGCATGACGACAGATGCTGAACCGAGCTTCAATACTGGCGAAAAGGTTTTGATCTATCTGAGTAAGGATGATAATCCGGCTACAAAGGATGTTGGTCCTGAACATTTCATAGTTACGGATTTTCACCGGGGCAAATATACATTAACTGACGATGGAAAAGCTATAACACATGATGAAAATACTACTCTTGATGAGTTGCTGAGTACAATTAATCAAACCGCTAACAAGACAAACGATACCGGAATGTCAAATAATACTGGAACAACAGGTCAACAGGAAGGAAATTCCAGTTCTACTTTGGAATTAAAAACTGCTCCATTTATAGGATCTCTTTGGGCGCTTGCAACAGTTATTGGGGCAGTCAGTTATGTGAGAAAAACGAAGTAACAAATTGCAAATCTTCCACATATAAGATAATTTAATGAGTAGGTGGCGTGGTGCCATTCTTGTAGAAGAGATTGTCCTCGGGATATGAAAAAGACTGTCATTTCACCGGTTCTTAATTTATACCTGTGAAGAAGCAAAAATCGGGTCAAATAGACAGGTCCGTACCTACAAAACTAATCAAAAACCGGGCTCGGAAATAATAATAAGAAGAATAAAAGGAAAAGTTTGAGCCAGTACATAATATATACCATAAAATGTTTCAAAAACAGGTGTGTTATTTCGGAGTTGTCTTTGCGAAATAACAAGTTTATACAATAAAATGTTATTATGCACTAGAAATCGCGTACAGGTATATATCATAAAATGTTGGAGTTAAGCCGACTAAGATTCACTACTAAGTTGCCTTATACGGTTTTCGATCTTGAATATGTGTGTTTCCTTATCGAGTCCATGCTCTTCATCAAACGCTTTACCCATTTGCGTCATTGAATAGTACGGTAGTAACTGTGCAGGGAGTAAATTATAATCACTTCTCGTTTTTAGCTTACTACGAGGTGGATATCTACAGTAGGTCTCCATATGTTGAATTTCATCACTCACCCGATTCAGGCTAACTCCCCGCCTGATTCTTTGCAGGTATGCTACATATGCCTCTATTCCCTTCTTTGTGATCTTATACCTGTAAAGACCGTTAGGTCCTTTAGCCTTTAATCGCTCGATATAGGGCAGCTTGATTATCTTACCACTTCTTTTGTGAATCTTCTGGTATCTCGACATTGCAGCGGAAATTGTAGCACGCTGAACGCCTAGTATTTTTTCAATGTCGTGTGTAGTTAGTGGTTCATCTGCCCACATCAGAGCTTCTAATATTCTGAACTTCAAAAAATTATTCCCATGAGCAATTCCTAATGCAACCATGTTAATCACCTGAAAGTTTTATGTCAAAATAAATATCAAGAGCCTTGATAATAAAGGTTTGTTCACATAAAATGTTTCAGAAAAAAGTATAGCATAAAATGTTGCTTTCAGGATATGTTTGGTCCTGTACCGAATTCAGCTATCCCGTACTCGTTTTACGGACTTCCAATAATTTGGGGGATATAAATGCCTTTAAAGGGTGTATACGATTTACCTTCCATAGATGTTCTCTATGAAATAACATTTTCTTACTATCGTTTTTGTATATTTGCTCAAAAGTTTCCAATTATTATCCCAACTGAAGTTTCCTGAGACATAAGTTTGAAGCTTTCAATGAAAGTATAAAATCTAAAAGTCCAATAGATTTTCTTTGGTATCTGTTAACAAATATTATGAGCAACTTCGAATACTAAATGTAGTGATTTTTCAACAAAATCTGCTTAGATATTGCATAAATAGTAGCAATTTTTGAAGTTTTGTTCATTAACCGAATCTAAATAGAAAAGCTTTGAGTTTGAGAATTAAGTCAAAAATAATAAAACTGATTTTAGTTTCTATGAAATATAAATTCAATTAATATTAATTATAGATTATCGAAAAATATGAATTCAAAAATAGGTGAAAGAGTGCCTGAAGTTTATTATTTTATAGAGGGAGAAATTCCTGAGCTGCAGCAACCCTCTTGTGATACTTGTTGGATCGCAACAGCTACAATGTTGGTATCATGGCGTGATAAAATAAAGTATACCTTCGAAGAGGTTGCGGAGATGGCGGGGAATTTATTTTTTATGAAACTTGAGAAACTTGAATCTCTAAATGTCCCTGAATTTAATATTTTTTGTGATGCACTTAAAATCGTTACTGAACCCCCCACGAACTATACAGTAGAGGGTTTAGCTAAAACATTGGAGAAATTTGGTCCCTTAATGATCGGCACTATAGAATACCCCATCAATCCAGATGACACCATTAATGAAGTAGGTCATTTGTGGGTGCTTATTGGTATCAAAGGTGATGGCTCATTGGAAAATACAAACATTCAATTAATTGATCCATTCGATGGTTTTTCCTCTATCAAGACTTTCGAAAAATTCAATGAAGAATATGAAAATGTTTTCTATATAGATAAACTTTCTAGCGAGCCTATAAGAACTCAGCTTGTACACGTATGAGTAGATAAACAGAGAATTGTGTTTGCGACTTTACACTAGTGCTTCGACTCTTAATTAATTCCCTTTAATTTTAAATTGTAATTCCGCCCGGCATTTCGTCTCTTTCCTCAATTTTATATTCTCATGTAAATACTATTGGCTTTTCGTTAATACTGAAAAAACTTTCAATTATATTCAACCACGAAGCATGTTTTGGCGTGAATATAAATTCAAACTTATCCGGAATAGTCTTCGGTATTTTCGAGTTTCTGCTGATGTATGTATTTTATGATTACCCATCAGAATTTTGATTTTTTCTTTTGCATAAAGGGATATGGGTGAGGAGTTATCTATGCATTTAAGCTCCATAATTAAGTTGCTTTGACACTAGTTGTTTCGATTCCAAAATACGCTCATAATCATGAACTATTAAAATTGTCTATTGATCAATTAATTCTTCCTTAAATCCTGCTTTTGGCAGGTGCGACAAGAAGCTATACTCTGAATTGCGTCTCAGCGCTACCTTTTCCATTGGAGGTAATCCTACTGTGACATGCATAAATGATCTATCCTTATCCCAAAAATAGCCCTGGCCACCATGCATGATTAGGCAGACTTTACAGGCTATTAGACAACATCAGCCTTCCATTATCCCAGAAGCCGGGCCCGCATGTACTCTTTTTAATTGCATTGTGGAGTCTTCCGCGATATATTGGTCCATTTAGCTACTAGCGATAGCCCTTGGCCTTTGTACGTGGCTTCCAGACAGGGATAGATGCACTACACCACTTCCACATATCCCAGAAGCAGAGCCGCTACACGGAATTACTCTATTTTCACTTCACATGTAGCGTCCGGGATTATTAGGTCCATCTTGCTACGAGCGATAGCCCTTGCCTTTGTACGTGGCATATGTGCGTGGAGGATAGACGTACCGCGCCAGCCCTTAACATATCCCAGAAACCTCTCCGTTAACTCAGATCTGAGTCATCGGGGAAACATAGTCGGATGGCTATAAAGGAAGTGCTGAAATAGAGTATTCATTTTACTCGCTTTTATTATGCTATAGAACAGTCTGGGATATACTTGGTCCATCTAGCTACGAGCGATAGCCCTGGCCATTGTACGTGGCTTCCATGTATATGTGCGTGGAAACGAGAGCCGTACCGCGCCAGCCTTCCATATATCCAAGAATCAGAGCCGCTACACGGGATTGCTCGTTTTTCATTTCACATGTAGTGTCCGGGATATAGTTCCTGTTGACTATGAGCGATAGCCCTGGCCTTTGTACGTGGCTTCTAGACATATGTGCGTGGTTGTAGGTATGTGGAAATGAGCTGTAAATGTCGCGAATATTCCAGATCATTGCAGCGGGGTGTGCCAGTGCAACTTTGATTTTGTAACAGGCCCTTAATCAATGCAGATGGATGGCTTTCCTTCATGGCAGGAAGTGAGGATCATTCTTAACTGCCTCTAAACATTCATCTACTGATAAGCCTTGAAAAATTTCAAACCACTTCTTCGTGTGTCTCATGTATGAAAGATCAAAAAGACCATCCCCAACATATTCCATACGCGCAAACTTTGTTTCAAAAAATGGAGATATAGCATGTGGACTTGGACAAGCGTACTTCGCACAGAAGTGAAAGGAGCTACGGTACCACTTCGTATAAATGTCCACTATATAGTTGAAACGCAGATCTTCAAGGGGAGACTTGATGTGTTCCGGCTTTATAAAAGATTCAATAAGTTCCTTCGCTTTTGTTTCAACCTCTAACTTTATATTTTCTGGCACCTTAAGCTTGGGAGGCTTTTGTGGACAAATGGCCCAGAATTTTTGTCTTCTATCCATATTATTATACTAGGTATAGTATCCTGAAATTCGTTTTCATAACATAAATTTTTAGTTTAATATTTATATGATACATGTACAGGGACCTAAAAGGTTATTCTCCCCGGTTTCAATCCTCGTTTTAGTGGATCTTGCTTGTGAATATGATCTTGAGATAAAAGACATATTTGGAATGGAGAAGTACATTATAAACCACCCAGACTTCTTTGACAATAGAATAACAAAATCATGACCTATAGAAAACTCATTCAAATCAGCCGTAAGAGACTGAGATTTAATATGTAAAGCATCAAAGCCGTTCAGTTCAAATTGACGGAGATTCTTTGTTTCGGAGGATTTCTACAAAGCCATTGCTTGTATATAGGGGGAGTTAAGTTACGCATTAACCAGCCTTAAATTTACTTATATTTATCGAGTATTTAAAAAAAGCTTTCATGAAAGCCATTCTAATTTCTTATGTAGATCTACTAAAAGCAGTTTACCTTATGTACATCCTGATTTATAGTTCGGATTGTTATTTTATGCAGGTATATATAATATTGGCCCCATAATTATATCTGCTCTAAATTTAGCAGGCGATCATATCATGAGTAATATGGAAAGCCAGTTTCATTATGAAGAAGGGTGTTCTCTACGTAATATTAAATTTTATAATAAAGCTTTAGATGCTTTTGATGAAGCTATAAAGCTTAATCCCAATTATCAAGAGGCTTGGTATTCCAAAGGGCTAACTTTACAAGATCTAGAGAGATCTAGAGAAGCTATCACAGCCTTTGAAAAAGCTATAGAGATTAATGACAAATCCGATTTTGCTAGCTATGCATGGTATGATAAAGGTCTTATTCATCGTAAACTTGCTGGTGTTGAAAACGAACGCAAAGTAAGACTTGAAGAGGCTCTTGATGCTTTTAGAAATGCGATAATAATCAATCCCAAATATGGATGTGCATTGTACAATGAAGGTCTCACTTTAAGAGATCTTGGAAATAATGAAGAAGCCCTCAAATTTTTTGATAAAGCAATAGAAATTGATAGAAAATATGATGATTCCTATTATTATAAAGGTATAGTTCTGCGTGAACTTGGTGATAAAGTAAAAGAATACGAAGTGAAAATCCAAAAATATGATGAAGCAATCAAAGCTTTCGATAATGTAACATATTCTGAACTTTTCCATAGTTCTGTGTTTTATGTATTATATAATAAAGGTTTTACATGCTATAAAAAAGGTCTTGCTCTTCGTGATACTGGAAAACATGATAAAGCCATTCAGAACTTTGATGAAGCTACTATATACTTTGATGAAGCTATTAAGAATCATGACAAAATTCTTAAGAAAAACAATAAGCATACCGAAAATTCTTCTTATTTCGATGTATTAAATTTTAAAGGCTATACCCTTATTCAATATAACAAATATCCAAAATATATGGAAGCGATTAGTTTATATAAAATGCTTTTTGAAGATAGTTCTTGTCTAGAATGGAAAAATATAACTCAAGCTTATAACAATATTGGACTGGCTTATAATTGTATAGGGGATTACAAGAGAGCAATTGAATATTTTGAAAAATCTAAAAACGACTCCTATGCATTGTATAGTAAAGGTTATGCCTATGAAAAAATTGGTGATTTTGAGACTGCCATAGAAGCGTATCTCGCCTCTATGGATACTTCTATGGAGGATAAATTTCCAAATACTTTAATAGATGCATATTACTACACAGGTCTTGCTTGCTATAATAGAGGATTGAAGCCCGAGTTAACAGATATAAAATGTCTTGAAAAATTTTCGAGATTTGTAACTGGAAGTGAGTTGAAGTCCATTAATGGCAAAGTAGAGATTAATAAACTCAAACATTTCTACTTTAGAAAAGCTTTGGAGTGCTTTGAGAAAGCTCTTGAGAAAGATCCATATAATATAAATTTGTGGGTTCATGAAGCACGAACACTTTATGAACTAAATTCTAATAAAGAAGCTATCGATTGCCTTAAAGAGGCAATAAAAATTAACAGTAATAATGGGTTATTGTATACAGTAATTTCAAATATTTATCTAGATGTAGGTAATCTTGATGATGCTTCTAGAAATCTAAATAAAGCTCTTAGAATTGGATATGAAAGCTCTGTAATTTGGAAACTTAAAGGATTAATACATATTGAAAGAAAAGAATATGATGACTCTATTATTTGCCTTGAAAAAGCAATTTTACTTAATGCAGAAAACGACGATTCCATAGACCCTTTGCTTTTCTTATGGAAAGCTTATGCTAAATATCTTAAAATAGAGTTCTCTTCCACACCAAAAGATACCGTAAAATACATGGAATGTATTCATTCTATAATAAGAGATTTAGAAAGAACTTTTTTGAATGAAAATGAATGCATTGGAGAGTGCTCTCTATATTTCATTGGTTGTTTCTATTATAAAATCAATGATATTTAGGTCGTGTCCCCAAATCATTGACTTAATTTTATATAATTTTGAATCTATTATTATTTGGGGGTAATGAAATCACTTCTGAAATCGATTTTTCACAATTTTTTTGCTGGAACAAAGATTGTCCTGATTATGGAATTAAAAATCAGGGGAATATAACCTTTAAAGAGAGATATGGTAAAAATAATCATGTTCTTCTTAAATGTAAAACCTGTAATCGTTGCTTTAGTGAAACAAAAGGTACGGTATTTTTTGGACTTAATACTCCCGATGAAGAAGTTCTAAGAGCCCTAGCTATGCTTCCTGAAAAAGGAAGTATTCGTGGAGTTGCAAGAGCTACTGGGCATGATAAAGACACAATTTGTAGATGGCTAGAAATTGCAGGAACTCATTCAAAAGAAGTTACAGATTATTTCCTCATAAATCTTAATCTTAAGAGAGTAGAGGTTGATGAGATCTGGTCATATATAAAAAAAGCAAAAAAATGTGACTGAAGAGGATTCTGAAGAGTATGGTGATGTATACTCACTTACAGCAATCAAAAGTGACTCAAGATTGCTCCTTTTCCATCATGAAGGAAAACGTAGTACAGAGGATGCTATAGAGTTATTTAACGGAGTTGAGAAGATGCGTTCCGCATTTTCTCCTATTCCTGTATTTACCTCGGATGATTGGGATGCCTTTGAAGAAGGGCTTATAAATGTTTATGGTAAAATCGAGTTACCACATTACAAAGGTATTGGGAGAAGACCACTACCGAGACTGGTTCCGCTTGACGACTTAAAATATGTCAAGGTACTAAAGAAAAAGGTAAAGAACTACGTAGTTGAAACAATTCAACGTATCATTTTTGGAGATCCTAAGGAAATATTCGAAATGCTTGGAGCTAATTCGGTGAGTTATATTGGCACTTCATATGCAGAAAGGATAAATCTTACGATAAGGACATCGCTTGCAAGATTTATAAGAAAGGGGATGAATTTCAGTAAAACAATGAAGATGCATCAGAAAGCTTTTGATTTATTCCAGGCATGGTATAACCTTATAAAACCTCATAAGTCCCTAAGATTAGAAATAAACTCTGAAAATAGAAAATGGTTCCAAAGAACTCCAGCAATGGCAGAAGGGATAACTGATCACATATGGAATTTAAAGGAATTACTGACATTTAGAGTGTCTGTTCAATAACTTGGGGACACGACCGATATTTATTCAGCAAAAGAAAAACTAAGTGAATGTGTAAAGCTCTGCGAAAAATCAGAAAATCCGAATAGTATTCTTCCTCCTGAATTGCTTAAGGTTCATACATCTGCTTGTGAGTTACTTGACCATATATGGACTTATCAGATTCGTCCCCCATGGTGGAAATGGTGGTTAGATTCTCCAGTACATTCTAGAAATAGACAAAATATGTTTTTTGGTCTTTCTTTTCTTATTTTTTCATTTTTACTGGTGCCACTATTCGGTAGTCTTTACCTAATATTAGGTCCGGCATTTAGCAATCTTCATCCAATATTCAATAACACTTATACATTATTATCAGAAGGAGCATCTAATGTGTCTATAAACTGGACGATATATCTTTTTGCTGTCCTACTTTTTACTTTCATTTGGTTATTTCCTAGCTTAGAAAACATCAAAGGAAAAGATTTTGAAATCAAAATAAATTCACCTAAAGAGGTTAAATTCGAATTATATCCAGTTACACCTCCAAAAAAAGAACCTTCACCTCCAGCTATGGGTAGCATACTAAATAAATTTGAATAATATTGATAACATATGTCGGACTTACGCAGTTGAACTGAAAAATCACTAGCATTAAACCTTTAACTGTTTAAAATGTAACTTTAATATCCTTAGTTCCGCATTTTTAGGCGCATAAACGTCTCTTGATATCGGAGTATGTGCTTAAATTTAAGGACATAATATTCGGAGCTGAATTTCAAAATCGTGGTCAAGTGACCTCGTAGATTTTAATTACTACACCTATGCGCTTAAAATTTGGGAACTATAGTTAATACTTGTCTTAATTGCATTGTGGAGCCATCCGGGATATATTTGGTCCATCTGGCTACGAGCGATAGCCTTGGCCTTTGTACGTGGCTTCCAGATATATGCGCGTGGGACGAGGGTTACAAGGAAGCTACGCTTGTTAATTCACTTCAATGCCTTCGGCAGAAATGCTCACCTGACTAGTTTTCTTAATATCCCGAGTCGAAAAATGCTTTTTATTATCTTCAAAATGTCAAAACAGTACCGTTTATCGTGTAAATACAAACATTTCAAAAAGATTTATAAAGTAGTATTAACTTTAAAGAGTAATTATAAAAGCATTTTTAAGCTGACAAACTATCCATAAAACTAGAAATATCGAGGGTTATCATGAAAGATTTTGAAATAGAAGTGCTGGATGAGAACGACCACATTTTTATTAAAGCATTAAGTGATCTTGGAATGTCAAGAAATGCTGCTAAGACCATGGCATATCTTATGAATGTAGACGAAGCTTCATCCCAGGAAATTGAAATAAGTACTGGATTAAGGCAACCCGAAGTAAGTCTTGCAATGAGGTTAATGCGCCAGCAATCCTGGATCAGTGTGCGTTCTGAAAAAAAGTCTGGTAAAGGACGGCCGACGAAGATTTATTCTCTTGCAGCTCCGGTTGACGAGGTCATAAGTTATTACGAAGACAAGATTTACAAAGAATCTCAGGCAACCATCTCAGCAATCAAGAAGCTCAAAGTGATGAGCAAACAGGTGTATCCAACTCCCTCAAAGTAAAGGATTTAGACAGAGTTAGCTCCATAATGGCTGATAATCCTTTTTGGGAATTCATTATTATGGATCCAGCTTTGAAAATTGTTCTTGATTTGCTCACCATTTGAAGGAATGTAAGTAAGACCACCAACTTAATTAATTTATTATATGTGTTGGTCTTATGTTGTATTATGAGTTCGGAAGATGAATTAATACTCATGCTTGACGTAATAGGTGGTATTGCCATTTTTTTGTGCTTTTGAGTCCGTTACTTAACAATGGCAATAAAGGGAAGTCTAAACAGTAGAGTGATTACAAAATCTCCACCATAGCTTCTTATTTCCTGGCGCTTTAATTGCCTTCTGATTGATGAGGGTTTGAATCTGTGCATTTATGAAGTGGAAATTAGCATCAGATCGCTTTAAGCAAAAACAATTCTAAGAACAGTGTATGCCGATTGGTTTTAGGTGACAGGTCTAAGACCAATCGGTATCGAGGACAAATTGCTACCAAGCTTACCTAATTTTCTAGGTTCTTGGTAATATTTAATATGGTATTGCCACCTATATCAACACTTTCGGGCTAAAAAATATACTCATGATAACGGACCTTCCACATATCCCAGAAGTTTGCATAGCACTTTTTTGCATTAAAAATCTCGTAGTACAGAGCTTCCCCGGAAGCGGGGAAATATAAATGCCTTGGAATGGTACGTACGAGAGCTGTACGCCTTTAGCGTGGTTGCTGGATATACGTGTGTAGAAGGCTCGGGATAGGCTTGTAAAAAATTAAATTGTCCGACGGCTTGTAAAGGAAGAGTATTCGTGACCTTACGGGCTCCTGAAGTAATAATGGATTGATCAAGTTCTAAAAATATTTCCAAATACAGATGACGTTAAATTCGTCTGTTACCAAAAATTATGTAGAAAAAGTCTTTTAATATTTTTTAGTGATCCATAGGACTTAGTCCCATTTTATGTAATTTAGTTCAGTACTTAGTAAGTTACTACTCAGTTAAGTCATTACTCAGTTAAATTACTTTAATCAAGTTACTACTCATTTAAGTCATTACTTAGTTAAATTACTTTAATCAAGTTACTACTCAGTTAAGTCATTACTCAGTTAAATTACTTTAATCAAGTTACTACTCAGTTAAGTCATTACTTAGTTAAACCACTTTAATCAAGTTACTACTTAGTTGAGTTACATCCCTCCTTTGTACGTCTTCTTCATACATTGGGGACTGAACCTATGGATCAATTATATAACTGTGATAAAAGGTATAAGTAGATAACGATGGGAAAAGGTAAATTGCTTCTTGCACAAGAGAAAAATCGACTCTAAAATCAAAAAATTTCAGGTCGGTAATTTATAAGATGCATATTAGGATTACAGCCCCAAAATGGATTAATCAATTTTATCTGGGAGTACCCCATATGAACGTTTTAAGTTGACTCCTAACTAATTCATATCCTTTTATAGCACTTTTTTTGCATTAAAAATCTACTTACAGGGCTTCTAAGAAGCAGGGAGATATAAATGCCTTGGAAGGATGTATAAGAGGGCTTTACGCCTTTAGCGTGGTTACTGGATATACGCACTAAGAAGGCTCTGGCTCTACTTGCATTCCCACAAGTAGATTGAATGGAAAAAATTATTTTAATAAACAGTAAAATATGAAATCAAATATATATATCGAGATCAGTACTAGACTACATGAAAATTAATATTTATTCAAGCTGCATATCTCGAAAAAAGTGCTTTGTGTATACAATTCTCCTTTTTATTCTCGCAGGCGTCTTTGAAATAGGAGGAGGATACCTAATATGGTTATGGCTGCGTGAAGATGGAAACTTGATATTTGCATTTTTGGGAGCAATTGTTTTGTTTTTGTATGGAATTGTGCCTACTTTCCAGCCTTCTTACTTCCATAGAATATATGCAACTTATGGAGGCATTTTTGTTGTAATGTCTCTTTTGTGGGGCTGGATCTTCGATAAAACTCTTCCTGATACTTATGATCTTATAGGAGCTTTGATTATTCTTATCGGAGTGTCAATTATATACTATTGGCCAAGAAAAGAGGAATCCGTATGATCGATGCAGTAATTTCCCTTGCTCTCTTTTTCCTTGCTGCACTTTTTGAAATAGGAGGTGGCTATCTGGTCTGGTTATGGCTGAGGGAAAATAAAGGTGTATTCTTTGGGTTTATGGGAGCGATAACACTGGCAATTTATGGGATTATTCCAACCTTGCAGGATGCCCATTTCGGTAGGGTCTACGCTGCATATGGAGGAATTTTTATTGTTTCTTCCCTGATATGGGGAGCACTCGTTGATAAGAAAAATCCCGATAAATATGAACTTATAGGGGCTTTAATAGCTCTTGTAGGGGTTTTTATTATGTTTTATATTCCGCGTTAATAGTAAAGAAGCTGGTCCTTCACGCCGGATGTCCAAATACCTACCCTTATCCTGAGCGATAGCCCTGGCCTTTGTACGTGGCTTCCAGGCGTATGTGCGTGGAAATGAGGGATAGACATACAGCGGTAGCCTCCCATATATCCCAGAAGCAGAGCCGCTACACGCAATTAATCTTTTTTTCACTTCACATGTAGTGTCCTGGATATATTTGGTCCATTTGGCTACGAACGATAGCCCTGGCCTTTGTACTTGGCTTCTAGCTACATGTGCGTGGAAGGTTACAAGAAGCTACGCTTGTTAATCCACTACAATATCTTCGGCAGAAATGCTCACCCTATCAGTTTTCTTAATATCCTGAATCAAAGGATGGTCCAAATTACTCAAGACCCAGCTTCAAGCCTTCTAACGAGGCTTTTAGAATGTTTTTTAGGAAGTTTTCCATCCTAGCACCAAGCTAGCATTGTCACTTTTGTAAGAATACTGAGTGACCTTCAAGACATTATGATTTACTTGTGATTCAGGAGCTCTCTAACACTTCATCCTTGAGAATTTTAAAGTTGTTTACTGTTAACTCGTTTTTTCGGGGCGTGTACACGAGTCATTGATCAATTATGAAAAAGGGGCACTATTGCCGTGTTTGATAAATGTATAGGGAGTTTCTATTGATTATGGTTTTCAACAACTCCCACCGACGACCAAATTTTCTTTAGCACATGTAATATTAACTACTTACGTAGTAGTCTATTTATAGATCTTAACTACATAAGTAGTAGTGTGAAGCAATACAAAACTATCAGACTTTCTAGAAGTGTATTGTCAGACCTGAAAGCTTTGCAGAAAGATGGTGAATCGATTCCAGATACCATCAGAAGACTGAATAACGATTACTCGGATTGTGTTGAAGAAATTCATTACAGATATTCAAGAGACATATTGAATGATGGATCATTCACTCAGTATATTTCTATCACTGCCTGTGATAACAGTAGGTACGGTTTACGATATACTGAAAATTTCATGAATATAGGAGAAGAGCTGAATGACATTGTTAGGCTTCCAAAAGACGTTCTTGATGAAATCAGTTGGATGCCACAGCACCCAGATGAGATATTTAATACTACTATGTTCACTTTGATATCTATTGAGAAAGCTTTAATGGAATGGAATGGAGAAGACGAAAAATAAAACTAATATTATACTTCTCTTCGTTAAAATTCCTATAACCGTTTTGTTTACTTACTCGTACTCAATCTACTGCATTACTCTATTTTCTAATCCTTCAATGTGGTAGTAGGAAATAAAAAATTTCCCTCTTTTTTCACTTTACATGTAGTGTCAGGGATATATTTGGTCCACTTGGCTATGAGCGATAGCCCTGGCCTTTGTACGTGGCTTCTAGTCAGGGATAGAACGCGCCAGCCTTCCATACATCCCAGAATCAGAGCCGCTACACGGAATTACTCTTCACATGTAGTGTCCGGGATATATTTGGTCCATGTGGCTACGAGCGATAGCCTTGGCCTTTGTACGTGGCTTCTAGTAAGGGATAGACGTACTGCACCACCCTTCCACAATTATCCCAGAAACCTCTCCGTTAACTCAGATCTGAGTCATCGGTAAACATTATCATTTGGCTCGAAAAAAAGTGCTGATATAGAGTATTTACTCATTTTATTTCATTGTGGAGCCGTCCGGGATATATTTGGTCCATTTGGCTACAAGCGATAGCCTTCCACATATCCCAGAAGCTTGCATAGCACTTTTTTGCATTAAAAATCTTGTAGTACAGATCCCCGGAAGCGGGGAAATATAAATGCCTTGGAAGGGTGTATACGAAGGCTGTACGCCTTTAGCGTGGTTATTGGATATACGTGTGTAGAAGGCTCGGGATAGTGCAAATAGATATGCTTGTTATCTTCGTATATGCGCCAGCTTCAATAATAATGGCTTATCCAGTTTATGCTGGCTGGAATGGACCCTTAGTTTCGAGTGGGGGCTAAAAATAGAGAGATAGCAATATTTTAAGATAAACGTTGCTGTCTTTAAGAAAAGGAACACAGAAACTGTTGAGGTATAAAACACTTAATATGGGAATTATTTCTCCAATTAATCATCCAAGTTCATTTTTGAAATAATGTATTATTGGCAAATTTTATCCCCCTGTTATATGCCAATGAGAGTACTGCTACAGCTGCTATTGACACTACAAAAAAGGGTATCACAAAAGCACTCAGTATCTTTTTGATTTCGTCAAACATGCTTTCCTATCAGTTATTATCCCTAGAATCGTTAGATTGAGTTATTGAAAAACGAAAACACAATAACATATCTACATTTCTCAAAATGTGGGCTTGTTTGCGTGATGAAATTGTGCCTTGTATTTCAAATTTAATTAATAACTCACGAACAAGACCTATTATTTAGATGTCTCTATTTTGACATCTAGATTTGATACTTTCTCTTTTTTTAGTGGTACATTAGTTTTGTTTTTAGTTTCTTACACAATATTTTTGTCTGTTTCACTCATGATTTCTACTCCTGTATATTTCTATGTAGGTGAGTTATGAATTTAGATCCCAAAATACCCCATATGAGCCGTTCATGCAGGAAAGTTATAAATTTGGATTCTTCAAATATCCTATAGGATATAATGGTATTTATACTTATAAATAACCATGGAAATTTTAAATTTATTTTAGATGAGAAACAGATCAAAATTTAGTGCATAGAATGTAATATAAAATATAAAATGTATTGTGAAAAATGTAGCTTCTGATCCAATATTCGAGAACAAACACTGGGTTGAAACAATAGGGACTATAAATCGTCAGGATATCAACATTCCAGAGCAAAATGTCATCTACAAAAATAAAAGACATGTATCTTTTTGACATTCCAAAACGTTCTGCCATTTCCTCATCTGTTTTCTTTTCTATGTCCATGTTGATAACACAAACGTTAGAAACAAATTTATTTTTTTTGAACAAATATATCAAAATGCAGATCCAAATGTATATAGTACTCACAAATACAATATACTCAAATAGAAAAATATTTAGTGGAAGCATATACATATATAGACCTAAATATGTATAGAATAGATTGCCGAGATATGATATGGATTGTAGAGTCATAGTAGTCTAGTGCCCGATCATAACTCGGCTTACTGTCTAATAGGATAGTAATATGATTAGAAGTGAAATTAGCCATCATTTTAAAAAATGATGCCAGTAAACAAACAAAGGAGTGGAATATATGATAGACAATAAGAAAGTAGAGCCTATAAAGGAAGATGTAAAAGAAAAAGTCGAATCAAAAATAACTGCAGAAGAAAGCGTGAAAAAATAAAGTAAGTGTTTTTTTTGGAGAAGCTTCTCGAGAAGCCTATCCCACTCAATTATTATTCTACAAACTTGACAAGTGCTGTTATTTTATTTTGATCTGGAATTTTATCTTGATCTAGATTATGTTGGTGTCCGTAAGATTATTGTACTTACTATTTTCAGCAACTTGCGGATACGGCCCAATTGTAAATACGTTTACGTTTGTTTAAAATAATTTTGTTTAAGGAGTTGGAAATATGGTAAGCAGAGATAATTCAAATTTTTTGTCAGCAAGCGCATTAAAAGGAGATAAGGTTGTCAATAGAGCTGGTGAGGATCTAGGACAGGTCGAAGATTTTATGATTGACTTGGAGAATGGAAGGATAGCATATGCAGTGCTTTCTTTTGGCGGATTTCTGGGTATGGGCAATAAACTATTTGCTATTCCCTGGCAGGCTCTTAAACTGGAGCTGTATGAGCACGCTTTCATCCTTGATGTCAATAAAGAAATCCTAGAAAAGGCAGAAGGCTTTGAGAAGGGCAAATGGCCTTTAACTTGTGAGGAACTATCCAGAGTGTATACTTACTATGGATATCAACCTTACTGGAAGAAAGGATTGTTGGAGCAAACGAGAATTCCAGAAGAGATGTCAGCAAAGAAGGTTGAGTCGCTTCAGTAAGTTGTTGAAAATCGTAAGCATAAGACTCTTTCTACATTTTCAAAAAATGAGGGGTATAATTTTATCTAATAGGACTTATGCAGTTAAGGTACAAAATAAAGAGCAAGGATATCTGTCATAAATATTATTATTTAGATCGTTTGAAGTCTCAGGATACTTATTTCCCAGTTCAACTGCGTAAGTCCTGTACCTTTAATATAATAGTTAATTTATCGGTTAAATACCACTTTGGGGGAATGAAACATAATTGATTTGATAGGACTTGCAGTAGCCCTTTTAATATTAGCATTGGTTGCTTATGTACTGGGCGCACGGGGAATTGCCGGGTTCTCTATGGAGATTGCTAGGTGGGTCGTCATAATCTTTGTTATACTAGCTATTATTTCGTTTTTTTATGGGCGTATTTAACATTTAATTGGTGACAGCAACAACGATCTCGAGGACAATAACAGCAGACAATAATAAAGATTAAAAAAGAATTTAGAAAAGGAAAGTACCATGAAAACAAGCACTAAGGACCAAGTGGAAGGCAAGCTTCACAAAGTAAAAGGTGAGATTAAGGAGATTATAGGGGAGCTGACCAAGGATCATAAGATGGAAGCCGAAGGTAGTATTGAAAAGATAGAAGGCGAGGCACAAGAAAAGGTAGGACAAATTAAGAAGGCAGTTGGGAAGTAAAAGAGCGGCTTATTATTCGCCTGCACCCAGTCGTCTAATTCCTAATACAGCTCAACTTTAGGATTGTCAACTTGGTAGATCTTTCTTGGGGAAACATACTGGCTAATTGCAGTAGTTCGCTAAAATCTTTCCTCCACTTTTACTCTACCTCCATTTATCTCAGACACCCTATTACTGTTCTGACTCTTAGCTTTCGTCTGAGCCATTCCTCAATGAGAGGTACAAATATTTCAAATCTGAACTATCCTCATATATAGTCACCATTTTAACTTGACATTGTCAAATTAACTCATTTTTTTAGGCATACTGCCTAATTCCACCCAAATTTACACCATTTTGAAAATTTTTACCTTACTATTTTTGCTTCTTATATTTTCATCTTATTCAATACTTTCATTATTTTCACTGTAACGAATTTTTCCGGTCAAAATTGCATACTTACCAGTAACCAGAACCCAATTTTTCTAATCCTTAAATTATTATGAACTTTTCAATCTGCTAACTCTTGCCTTTATTCTTAGTTCATGATCTTGATTTAAGATTCTTGCAATTCCCACAGCATCGATTCTTTTCAATGGATTATGGTATTTAAGTATCCATATGACCCCATTGATGGAAATCTTATACATTTTGTTAAATTTTTTCTGGTAAGACAGCAAAATAAGCATCGCAAGCATTACCAATACCATATGATGGTGCCATGCATTCCAATTTCTCATCATGTATTCTGCCATTCCACAGTTTCCTTTCGCATCCTGAAATGCTCTCTCAATCCAATACCTTGAACTCTGCATTTTTGCAAGTTTATCGAATGACGTATCTTCAGAGGCGTTACATAGTGAATATTTAACTTCATTCAAGTTCTGTCAATAACTCAGGATTTTCACCGTAGAATCCATCCATCGTAACATAGGAGAAAGGAATACCTTCTTCTATTACATTATCAATCATTTCAAGACCAAGCTGATGCTTGGTTCGGATTTTATCTCCTCATGAGGAATTTTAGCCTTTAAGCAACGTACCTTGTCATCAATCCATTTTTGTGGGAGATATAATCTCTCATCAATCAACATTCTCCTCTTTTTCTTAAAATAAGCAAGGAAGACATCAACCTGGCAATTATCTTTTTTTCCAAGGTTGCCACAATACTGATGAGAAACTCCAACAGAACTATTCCCAGATTTTTTTATGCTTGATTCGTCAAGTATAAGAACACCATTTTTGCCTATAGTTTGAATGGCTTTTGTTCGAACAGATTTGAGGAGATCTGCAGAACGCCAAGGAGAACTTGAGAGGAAATGGCTTAGTGATTGGTTATTAGAGCATTTACAACAATAAATTGCCATTTTTCTCATATTTTTCCTATATGGAAGAAGCATCAAACCATTAAGGTAATCAATACACACTGAAACAACACAACGAGTTTTAGTTTGAAAATAGAATTCAAGATGCCTTTCCGAAATGTACTTTTCTACAGAGATAGTGTTTGACTTGATAAAGTCTCCTGTTATTTGTTTCACTATCCCATATTTATAAGGGATAAAATTATACTTCGCGGTAGGCGTGAAAAGGAAATGTGACAATGTCAAGTTAAAATCTAGTGATTTTTTATTTTACGTTCATCGCTAGATTTTGGGACATGGTTGGATATTTTACAGCTAGAGCCCTTATCACGCCCAATGTCAACAGCAATACCGATAGGCCTAAGACAAATGGATAATCAAATCTTTGGATATATACCCCTGCCGCTATTTCACGCAGGACTATTAAGATCGTGGCGTCGGTTACATATGTAATTCTGATTTCTTTATGTTCACGAAAATCAACAAAAGTCTTGAAAAGGTCAATAAGAACAAAAATTGTGAGAACGCTGGATACTATCTGACCAAAACCACCCCCAAGAGTCCCGAATAGAATTGATTTGATAGACAGGAGGATATTTGCCACCCCAACAAGTAGCGACAGTAGCAGTATATATAGGATGATAATAGTGACTAAATCAATTATTATTTTAAATATTTTATCCTGGTCTATCATAAATATTTTATAGTTAGATCTCATTAATTCCCCCTCCATAAAAAAGATTATGATTTCTTAAATTCTATTTTCTGCACCTGTAAATTTAACCACCCCTTCAGAATTTAATGATCTGCGCATCAAAAATCATAGATACTTGTGAAAAACGGTTGAGATCTATATAATGTTGGAAATTTGGTAATATCCGATCATTTATCGTAATCAGCTTTTTCAAAAAGGGCAGGGTACTTCTTTTTTAGTGGTACTAGGAGCTCGTTGTCTAATTTTGCATTAAGAAGTGTTTTCACCTTACAAAGCTGGTCAATTGATAAATGCTGAGCTCCTTCAAGGTCAGCTCCTTCAAGGTCAGCTCCTTCAAGGTTAGCCTCTTTAAAGTTAGCCCCTCTAAGATAAGCCCATTGAAGAACAGCTCCTTCAAGGTTAGCCCCTCTAAGGTTAGCCCCTCTAAGATAAGCCCATTGAAGAACAGCTCCTTCAAGGTTATATCCTCTAAGGTTAGTCCCTCTAAGGTAAGCCCATCGAAGAACAGCCTCCTCTAAGGTGAGTGCTTTTAAGGTTACCCGCTTCAAGATTAGCTTCTTTAAGGTCAAACATAACATAACCTCTTTCCTTCACCACGAAATTTTTGTCCTTTATCAATAGTAAACTAAAAGAAATATTGTAATGTTAGGGAGATAAATATCTCGTTTGCTTTCGGGATTTAGTTTTTGAAATTGTATCGATTTGTAGCCTAGACCTATCAAGCCTAAAAAAATGACAGTAACCTTTTAGGACAAAATGTTGCTGTCTGAAGATAAGGTAAATAAGTTTTACTATAAAAACTATTTTCCTTTTGCTTCCTTTATATTTATTAGTCCTTCACCATTATACGGTTGATGTTTTCATGATCAACTTTCAGTGATGTGAATTCATGAGTTTCGATGCATCGAAATAAGTTCTGCTATACTTCAAAAGCGTGACAAAATAAATGCATGGAGATTACATTAAGGGTTTTTTGAAAATATCAAACCAATTAACAGAGGACGACCTCCTGATTAAATCCCTCAAAGAGTAAAAACGCCGAGATAGGTTAAAAAATGACTCTGGTAATAAATAAGAAGAACCCGAGATATCCGACCAAGTACCATCATCTTCTTTTTAAAAAGATAAATGTAACTTAGGTTACAGAAATCTAACGTGGAATTTGAGAACTGTATATGGAGTTTTCGATGGAAATTGTTTTCCAAAATACAAACCCATTAAATACAAATCTTTTCGGCTCTCCCGTATTTATCCTCTAGTCTTACAATGTCATCTTCTCCAAGGTAATCTCCCTGAGCAATCTCAATGAAAACGAGGTTTTCGTTGTCTATATTTCTAATTCTATGCACCTCATTTACCGAAAGATCGACAGAATCTCCTGCAAGAACCCCGATTTCACTCCCGTTTTTAGTTACAATTCCTTTTCCCTTGACTATGTACCAGTGCTCATTTCTATGAGCATGGCGCTGAAGTGAAATTTCACCCTGAGGTAGAATAGTAAGAGTTTTGACTTTATATCCTGGTCTCTCCAAAAGTACTTCATAGTGTCCCCAGGGCTTTTCCGACTCAAGTTCGCATTTCTCAAGGATTGTTTCGTACACCTTGATGTAATCATCTACCATTCTGTCGACAGAGAAACGTTTTTCCACACTTTCTCTACATTTTTTGCGGGATATGGAGTCAACCTTTTGCACAGCCTCTGCGGCTTCATCAACGCTGTTGACCAGAAAGCCGGTCTCTCCATCTCTTATCAGCTCAGGCATCGAACCCCTGTTCATTGCAATTACAGGAGTGCCGCTGGCCAGGGCTTCGACAACACCAAGTCCGAAAGGCTCATCAAAATTGATCATGTGCAGTAAAGCATATGCATTTGACAGAAGTTCCTTTTTAAATTCAGGATCAACATGCCCTTCATAAATAATCTGTTCATTATCTATATGGGGCTGGATCTCTTTTTCAAAATAGGCCTGATCTGCAATAAAGCCGGCTATTCTAAGTTTTCTTCCGGTCTTTTTTGCAACTTCTATTGCCTCTTTTGCCCCTTTATCTTTGTGCAGGCGTGATAAAAAGAGTAGATAATCCTGTGGTTTATCATTGAAATAAAAAGTTTCGATGTCGATTCCATGCAGAACAGTTGCTATATAGTCCAGATCACGGCACCTGTAGGCATCACTTATGGATACATAAAAAGTTCTATTATTATATTTTTCATAGACAGGCAGAATTTTCCTCGAAGAAATGCCGTGTATTGTTGTTACAACAGGCGTATCGACGAGTCCACTGTATGTTAAAGGAAGATAATCGAAATGGTTGTGTATTATATCGAACTCATCTGCTCTCTCAAAAACTTCTGATATGTGCAGGCATTCATAGACCTTTGTAATCATATCCTTATCTTCTTCGTAAGGCCTCGGGCATACTGCATGAAGCTTTGCTGCTGTATGCGAATCTGCTGTTGCAAACAGCGTAACTTCAATACCTCTTTTTACCAGACCTTCAGTTAATAAAGATACTACTGATTCCCAGGGTCCATATTTTTTAGGTGGCGTGCTCCAGGCAATCGGAGACAACATTGCAATTTTTATAATAATACCCCCAAAACTACTTACATCTCTTAATTTAGTTTAATTTTTGTTTTAACTAATTTGGCAGTCCATCATTTATTGATTGATATTATTCCAAAATAATCGAAATCCAACTTCTGCTCTTTCTTTTTTCTCATTTTTGGCGCTGCTAAGGCCAGCTAGCTGTATGAGCACATAAACGCAAGCATAAGCCATGTTAGAGAGAACGTGATGAAAACATCAATCACATATTAGTGGACGACCAATAATTTTTGTTTTAATTTTATTTCATTGGTCATCGGTTAAGGAATTTCCTTGCGGCAGGTCTCAATTTCAATGAAAAAATCAAGCCCAAAATTTAAGCGATTAACTGAAATCGATACCAAACTCTAGCTAAATATCAGTGACTAATCTGACAAACTTTGTGGAAATCGATGCAATTGATAGTGATTCCTTCTTAACCGATGACCAATGAATTTTATTTTATTTTATTTTATTTTATTTTATTTTATTTTATTTTATTTTATTTTATTTTATTTTATTTTATTTTATTTTATTTTATTTTATTTTATTTTATTTTATTTTATTTTATTTTAATATCACCTTTTTTTGGATCATTGGAAAGCCCCATGTTTTCTTCAAACCATCTGCAGTGTTCATCGGGGCATTGTGTCTCAGGGCACCCATGTATATAATCCAGGATATCACGCAATTTTGCACTGGCCATTGATACTGCCACATCCGCACTTCCGTAATAAATGCGGATTTCATCATCCACTAAGACCCATCCGCAAGGAAAAACAACATCATTAACGTCTCCACTGCGTTCATACATTTCACGCGGCCCGAAAATCCATCCCTCGGACCTGTGAAGTACTTTCCTGGGGTCTTCAAGATCGAGAAGGGCCAGTCCAAGCCGATAACTTGCTTTAGATGTCGTCTGGCGTACCCCATGGTACATAATTAACCATCCGTCAGATGTGCGGATTGGCTGAGGGGATAGACCTATCTTGTTGGCATCCCACCACCCGCCTTCCCGAGCATACAGAAGAACCTCATGTTCTCCCCAGTATTTCATATCCGGAGAAAAGGATATCCAGATATTTGCCTTCGCACCGGTCATACCAGATACGGGTCTATGTAACATTGCCCACCTGCCATTAAATTTTACAGGAAAAATAGCAGCATCTTTATTTTCAGGCGGCAGGGTAGCACCTACACGATCAAAATTACGGAAGTCCTCTGTAAAGGCAAGAGATGGTAGGGGGCCTGAATCTGAATAAGCAGTATATGCTACAGCCCATTTTCCCATCTCGTCAATGTAAGTTATACGCGCATCTTCAATGCCGTATATCTCTTCAGGGTAATTTACGGGATCTGGACAAAAGGTTGGTTCACTGTCAATTTCCCATCCGTCAATTCCATTTTTACTCCTGGCTACCGTAAAGTGAGAAAAACCTCGATGATCTTCGACACGTACCATTAAGAGAGTTATACCATCAACTATAGTCGCTGCAGGGTTAAACACCGAATTAGCCTGATAAGGCCAATCTTCAACAGTAAGTATAGGATTTTTATTACATCTCTGGAACAGTTCTCCATGGTCTTTCCACATCATGTTACTTCCCTCATTCCGCTTGATTTACTGATAACAGGCTCTTTCGTTTTTCTAGGGCCTCATCACCGATTTCATCGCTCACTTTTGATTGCAATATCGTACTGAAGGCTTCATTTGTGTATTCATTTAAAGAACTCAATGCCATAAGGAAGCAAATTACGGATTCTGCCCCCTGGTTGTAATTCATTCCGTCAGAATTGAGCCCATCACAGATTGCCCCTGTTGAATAATCGTACATAGCAATTTTCAAACGGTTTCTGCCAAGGAAGTATTCAAAAGAGGATTTCGCAAGTTCCAGATATTTACTCTCACGTATAATCTCATAAGCCGAGACATAAGCCTGAGTCAGGTAGCCTGCCTCTATAGGCTGCTGGTCAAAAATCGGCTTTTCTCCAAGATAAGAGTACCAGCCGTGATTCCCAACGATGTCAAAAAAGTCTCCGTTCCATTGAATCTCAGTAAGGAAGTCCAGCGTAGAAAGGCCAATTTCTCTGTAAGTTCTGTTTTTGGTATAATTATACGCCAGTAAAAGGGATTCGCTTATTTTTGCATTACTGTAGGTAACCGTAGGTTCAAACCAGTTCCAGTCTTCTTTATGGTTAGCCTCGTATAAGTTGACAAGAGAATTTGCATGGCTGATAAATATGGATTCAAAGGTTTGTTTGTCTACAAGAGGATCTATGGACTTGACTGCATCCCTGCGAGAGTTGAATACAGATTCAAATTCTTCTGCATCCACGCCTGCCCTGAGCATCTCATATAAACCGCACATTGTATAGGCTTTTGCCCTTGGATAGCTTAGTTTTTCCATTTCCGTTTTCGATCTGCTGACAAGGGTATGTGCAAGTGTGCGTATATTTTTCGACAGGTACGGGCAGCTTACAACATGTCCAAGCCCGTAGATCGCACGTCCAAGAGTATCTTCACTGCCTTTTTCATCCAAAAATTCCCTCTGATAGCTCATAAAGTTATGAAAATATCCGGTATCAGTCTGGGCATGTTCGAGAAAGCTCATGTATGTGGTAATCAACTTCCCTAGTTCGTCAGCTTTCTCCTGGCTATCGATTAGCTGTGTGAGTGCAACAAGGGCCCTGCCCATATCATCAGTACTGTATCCATAATGGCGAGCAGGTACACCAAGATTCGTGTGCTGGATGATGCCCACATCATCGGTCAATAGCTTAAGATGATCAAGTTTAACTTCAGGCAGCTGAATCGGAAGGAAATTAAATCTGTTTTGTATTCCAGGATAGGTATTGTAAGTCTTTAAAGCCTTGATAAAAACAGTATTATATTCTTTACCTACATTTTTCCATGTCATTTTTCTGCCAAAGTCGTATGCCTTTCTACGCATAGTATTACACTGTTCTGGATTTTCAATTAAGTATAGAAGGGATTTTTTAAAGCCATCCGTGTCTCCGAAATCTACAAGTAGCCCACGGTTTTCGGAAAGCATTTCCTGGGCGTACCAGTAAGGAGTGGATACTATTGCTTTTCCCATACCTATGGCGTAGGTCAGAGCACCGCTTACAATCTGTTCTCTGGAAAGATAGGGAGACGCGTAAATGTCACTGGCAAGGATATAATTGCAGAGTTCTTCTTTCTCGACAAACTTGTCATGGAATACTACATTGTTCTCAAGCCCGAGTTCTGAAACCCTGTTCTTAAGATATTGCCTGTATGCTTCTCCCTCGTTCTTTTTGACCATAGGATGCGTGGCACCCAGTATAAGGTAAACAAGTTCTGGATATTGATTTACAACATCAGGAAGAGCTTCGAGAATACTTTCGATACCTTTATTCTTGCTCAGCAGGCCGAAAGTAAGGATGGTAGGAGATCCCTTGAGATTCAGTATTTTTTTATACTTCTCGCAGTTGTCAAACGGATAGTCAGGCATTCCATGAAATATCATTTCGATTTTGTCTTCAGACGCATTATAAACATCTGTTAGCATATCGACAGCTGTTTGGCTCATTACAACCAGTTTTTCGGAATACCTTATGAGCTTTTCAGTAGCTGCTCTATATTCGGGTTCAGGCTTCCGGATCACAGTATGCATTGTGGTTATTACAGGCTTGTTTATTCCTGATAGAAGAGCAAAAATGTAATCTCCTGCGTTCCCCCCAAAAAGACCGAATTCGTGTTGAAGACAGATAATGTCTGCATCGGATTGATTTATATAATCTGCAGCTCGATAGTAATCTTCGAGCTTGTTCCTTTCAATCTGGAATACAACTTCTCCCGGATAATTATAAGTTTCAGAAGGATCACTCAAAGCAATAACTTCACAATAAACATCGTTGCTTTCTCCCAAAACCGAATTTAAAAGATCAGAAGTGAATGTAGCAATCCCACATTCTTTTGGAATATAAGTTCCTATAAGTAATACCCTCAATTGCTTATTCAAATAATCCCTCCAAGCTTACATTAAATTATTTTCCATTTCCCCTAATATTCTATTTACAAATCACATATCTTCGTCTGGAAGCCCAGAAGAAACTTCCATGACTTCGTCTGGAAGCTCACAAAACTTAGTCTAGAAAAAAACTTAGCTCACCAAAGACTTCCACAACTTTGTCTGGAAGCTCAGAAAAAACTTAGCTCAGAAAAAACTTCTATGACTCCGTCTGGAAGCTCAGAAAAAACTTAGCTCAGAAAAAACTTCCATGACTCCGTCTGGAAGCTCAGAAAAAACTTAGCTCAGAAAAAATTTCCATGACTACCTTATGTTTTTATAGACTCCTCAACCTAGCTAGGAATTCTCTTGATGAGTTCATCTTTCCAGATTAAAGTGTCTTTGCCTTTTACCTATCTTCCATTGAGTATAACTATTCATGTATTATATAAAGGTATAGTTGCCTATTTCCTCACCCAGTTGAGTATTATGTTGATGTAGCATATAAAAAAGAATTCAACCCAAACGTTTGTTAAAAGATGATTATTTAGAATTAGCAACTCGGTTTTTCTCGTTGGGATTGGAAACTGAAGATTCCTGAAGGCAGTGTAGCGAATTTGCTGTAAATTGTAAGTCCAGTTTTTGTAAACAGGAGATAAAATTGACCTCTTGATGTTGAATTCTTGACTTTATGATTTCTAGGAATTTGTAATTTTACAGAACTTATGTTACACTGTCAAAACACCTGCCGAAAGTAGGATATATAACTTTTTAACTTGAAAAACAAGATAAAAATAGAATTACCGGCATTCATGAGAGCGAGATTTGCCGGCCTGCTTTACACAGGAAAGTAAGTTATGATGCAGGTGATTTAAGCGCCTGAGGGATGAGAAGACGGATATTATACCGAATAGCTATCCTGATCTCGCCTATCATTTTCAGTTCTGTGCTGTCCATTACATTTGCTGACTTAATAATCACAAAGTACACGATGACAAAGGCAGCATATTCCCAGTCTGCTCCTGATAGCAGGAGTGCTTTTCTGGCGGCAAGCATGAGCACGATCATGAAGACACATATAAGGCTCACCCTTCTGTACATAGAAGTAAAGGGATGTATATGCTGCTTTCTCCATGTCCTTAAAGTCATTAAGACTTCTATCGATGAAAAAGATACAGAAGATGCAATCGCTGCGCCTACCATTCCATACTGTGGTATAAGTATGAAGTTAAGAAGAGCGTTCATTCCTGCACTTGCTATTGAGCATTTCATCAGGAAGTCAGAGTCTCCAGACGCCATTATTGTGTGATAGTTAAATCCGAAGTATGAGTTTGCTACGAATCCCAGAGCAAGGATACGCAGAACAGTTGCACCACTTGCATATTCTGCTCCGTAGAGTTTCGTGAGAAGAAACTCAGGGTACACAAACATCAATGCAAAGACCGGAAAGGTAACCATGAAGCACCATTTTGTCATTATCTGGTAGATGGGGCCAAGAGATTCAGGCTTGTTTTCTCCCCATAACTTTGAAGTTACAGGAATGTACACAAAGCCCATGGAACCGATTATCATGGACAGAAATCCCACCAGCGGATATACTGCACTGTAAACTCCGACCACCTCGGTTGACTTGAAATAACCAAGCATTATGGTATCGGTCCATGTCATTAGGTTCAGCAGAGTTGCGCTTATCAAAAGCGGGAACGAGTACCTTATTAACTGTTTGGTTGGCTCGCCGAATTTAAGTTTCCATTCAGGTTTAAATGGAGGTCTCTTGATAAAGTAAACCGACATTATGCCAAATGTGAATATCATTGAGAACAGGTCAGCAAGCACTACTCCGCGCAGGGACACGCCCAGAAAAACGGCAGCTGAAGCAAATCCGAGCAGGGAAACCGGTCTTATGATGCTATAGAAGTACGTATTAACATTTGTACGGTCAAATCCTCTGTAGATTGCTACTGCCAGATTCAGGACTATGGTAAATGGAATAGCAAAGATCATTATCCTGATTACGGACAGGATTTTGCCCTGTGAATCGAACCCCTTCCCGGATAAATGTTCAAATAGAATCGGCGAGACCAGCATGGCAAGCACACTGGCGATCAGACCCATCATTATGGCTGATAATATTAATTCCTGAATTTTATTTTCCTCATGCCTGCCCCTGAAGTATGCAATATATCTGGGCACTCCTTCATGGAGCCCGAGAGTTGCTATGGCTCCTGTTATTGATATTACCGTAAGTGCAAGGGAATATGTTCCGAAGTCAGCTGGAGATAGATATGAGGTGAGCACTCTTTTAATAAAGATATCGAAAAGCAGTCCGGCAAGGGTTCCTGCAAAGATCACACCGGAACCTATCACTATTCGGTTGACAGAGTCATTAACTGACATGTTGACACCGTTTTATTGCCCTAGTAACACTGTTTTATTGCACTTGCTCCAATCTTTCCGGTATAACGGACAAAAAAAGGAGTCTGTTGGCCATCCAGTTAAGAATTGTAAACCAGTTTAGGTCAACTCAAGGTTAAAATTTAGAGATTTCTTCTCTGTAATCTCTTTATTTTTCACTCATTATTCATTAGAACTACTTAAAATAATTTTAATACTGATTACATTCTAATTATCTTTAAACCTTTCCTTTAGAATTTAGGCTCTATACAAATACTCTACTTTGATATAATTTGTCCATGGATAAGGGCTGAATCAAAGCAGATATACATAAAAATAGCAAGATATTTCGGCGGAAAAAACGTGAAGCTAGACCTGTGAATATTTATACGAGGTTAAATAAGTTAAGAGATTAAGGCATAGGATCAATTAAGAGAATCGCAAATAGAAGCATGTTCCCTCAAATATAACTAAAAAAGATAATATAGTTTTGCTGTCCTAACTTACATGTATACAGAAAAAGATATATTACCTGGTAGATAAGCTTTGTATTTAAATTGAAGGGGTCCACAGGATATATTATATACAACAGATGATATTTTAAAGGAAATGAAGGAATGAATGTCAGTATTGATGGAGAAAAAAGCCCTGGAAAGAAACTTTGACAACTTATTACATGTACCTCATAGCTAAGAAGTTTACATTTTCCATGAAGGATGGTCTCAACTCTAAAATCGGCACTAATCCGAGAATGCTCTCCTCGTGTCCTATCCTTAACTTACCCAAAAACAGCAATCCATAATATGGAACGGCACCAGTATTTTAGTTAAAAACCACATCATCACCCTTTATATACGAGCCGAAATAAATAATAAATTGTCTTCTGGGTTGCAGGCTTGCCATAAAATTACCAAACATTTAAACCACCTTACGGGGAGATAACACCTCATAAGATAATACCATACTTCCCGTAGAGTTCTCTTCAAGATGGCTGTCATTAATTCCTAGGGACAGCCATTATTTTTTTTTAAAAATATGTTTTCATATCCAAACCTTTGTTACGCTAGAAAGAGTTTAAACCGTAGGTCCGGGATAATTAGAACTCAGTCTTCGGCTTTGGATGGATAATTAGCAAGGAAGTCAATTTACGAGGGCTAGCGCCTATTAGCGTGGCTTCTAGGAATATGTACGTAGGAAAAAGAGCAAAAAAAATTAGTTCTCGGTTTCTGCTAAAGTGTATTGTTGGACTTCTATTATAGTCTTGAGCCAGTCGGCTAAGAAGTCGTTTAAATCTTTTTTCAACTTTGGGCGATATTTACCAGGTTCGGGATAAACTTCCTGATAAATTCCAAGATAGTCATTTTGAAACGTCATTGCTTCCGCTTCCTTGTGATCTGGGTGAATCCATACCTGCACGTCGGGGTCACACATGATATCCCCGTTTTGCTTCCCATTATGGGCCAAGCTAATAGTGTTATTTAATAAATTGTCCACATGCAGGTCCATAAGCCCTTCACTAGTGAACATCATGTAAGACGCCTTCATAATCCCGTTCTCGTCCAATATCTTTAGTTGCTGCAATCTCTTGAAAATTCTCTCGTGCACATTCATTTTCTAAAACATCTTAGTAGTAAATTTCACCCAACGCCACTAAATGTTCAGTTGTGAAATCTGCATATACTTGATCGACGGCACCCTGAAAGTCTTCTGGCATCGTTCCGCGCTGCCTTTCAACCAATTCGTTGAACTTCCGTGACATAGCTGTAGGCATCACTGTAAGCCGCATGGCCTTGATTATGAAGCTGTCTGCATCTATAAACCTGAACCAGATAGCCAACCCTATCGGGTATGTCACTCGTTTCGAAATGAGGCATTAGATCAACAAAATATGGGAGGTCTACCCATGCTTCCGTGCCAACTTTCGCAAGAATGAAAATAATACCTTGCATCTCTAACAGCCCGAATTTGATAGGGTTTGATCCAAAATTCCATATTTCCCTATCGGTTGGATTCTTATACGCTGCTATGATCATCGCGCCTGTATCCGAGAAGTCAAATAGAAGCTTTTGTTTAGAAAGATCTCATCCTAAAACCAAGCTTATTCTCAATCAGTCAAAATTTCAGAATTATTTTTCATTATTGGATAATCGATTGATCATTCGAAATTTAAAATTCAGAGAGGCAATTTTGAGTTTTGGGATCGGCTCATTATTTAAAAAGAGGGCTATACAGGCTGTCCGACAATTCCATTTAAGGACAAAAACATGTAAAAAATAAGGTATATAAAGTCTTTAAATCGTAAAAGGAGATAATTGACTATTACTCATAGTAATTTTCGGACAACCTGTATAGGTAGGGGAGGGTCATTTATGTGTTAATTTTTCAGATTTAATAAGTGACTCTCGCTACCCTTTATCCATGACGTTTTTTACTGACTTTTCAATTTAATATGTTCATTTGCTTCTAACTGTTATATATCCAGACATGGTTTTAGTATTACTGCCGGCTGAATTTGTTGTTGTAAAGGTAACAGTATATTTTCCTGCTTTGGTATAGGTGTGCGTTGGGTTGTGGGTTGTTGAAGTAGTACCATCTCCAAAGTCCCAAAGCCAGGAAGTACCTGCACCACCCGTGCTTTTATCGGTGAACATTACTTTCATCTGTGCTTTTCCCGAAGTTGGAGATGCAGAGAAAGTAGCAACAGGAGGTTTCAGAGGTGCTACAACATTTATATAATTGGGTTTTGTTACTTTATTACTTCTTACCGTATTCTTTACTGTCAGTGTCACGGTGTACTTTCCTGGTTTGGTGTATGTGTGTGTTGGATTCTGTGTTGTTGAAGTAATGCCATCTCCAAAACTCCAAACCCATGAAGTTGGTGATCCTGTACTACTGTCAGTAAATAGCACTGCTAAAGGTGTACTTCCTGATATCCCATTTGCTGTGAATGCAGCCTTAGGAACTTTCAAAGCTTCGACAACTATATAATTAGATTTTTTTACTGTATTGCTACCTGCAGCATTAGTTACTGTTAAAGTAACCGTATAAATTCCTGGTTTAGTAAATGTATGTGTTTCATTCATTGCATGTCTTGAATTCGTACCATCCCCGAAGTTCCAGATAAATGATGTTGCTTCTCCAATGCTGCTGTCAGTGAATAATATTTTTAATGGTGCTGTTCCTGAAGTTACACTTGCAGAGAATGCAGCAATTGGTTTTTGCAGGAGTTTTACCTTTATCTCGCTTGTATTTGCACTCTGTCCATCTGCATTGGTTGCTGTAAGTGTTACTGTATAATTTCCTGCTGTGGAGTAAGTATGTGTTGGATTTTGCTGGTTTGAAGTAGCTCCGTCTCCAAAGTCCCAGTAAATCTCAGTTGCATTTTCCGATTGATCTTTAAACTGCACAGAAAATGGAGCATAACCCTCTGTAACGTTGCTCTTAAATTTTGCAACAGGGAGTACCGGTGCTTCTCCAGCAGGAACGAGTGGTAAATAGTCGATATTTACTTCATTCAAATAGTAAGGCTCTTCAGCTATACCATCTCCATTTGTGTCAGAATATATTTGGGAGAAACCATCACCATCAGGCGTTGCCCAGTAGTTCCCGCCAATATAAGGCCCGCCTATGATATTTGGACTTTCTGTTTTGTTAAAGGTCCAAGTATCCGAGGATTCAAGATCTTCCATTAAAAATGCATTTTCTGTGTTATTGAAATAGTTGTTGTAGATTAGGTTATTTCCAGTAGAGAGCTTCTTATATCCACAATCCTTGTTAAAACTTATATTGTTATCTGCAAGGGTATTATTGGAATAATTACCGTCAACATAGATTCCAACGTTATTTTCAGTAATCATATTGTTTTCAATTGATGTTGAATATGCATTTATTAAACTAATTCCAGCTTGGTAATTCAATATTTTATTATTTTCAATTATACAATCAGTTGCCGGACTAACAAATGAGATTCCATTTGAATTATCGCCTGGACCATTTAATGTGAAACCGTTGATGGTTATATCGGATGCCTCGATGAGGATACCAGAACCTTGTATTATTGTGTCTTCAAGATTTCCTGATAAGGAAATAATTTCAATATTTGGCACATTTATATCAATGCCCTCGTTATATGTACCTGGATATACTATTATTGTATCGTTTGACGTTGCATTATTCACTGCATCCTGGATTGACCCCCCTTCATATACAAAAAGTTCAGCTGCAGCACCAATTCCAGAATTCGCCATCAATATTAAAATGGCAATTAGTACGACTCCACTTTTTTCTACTCCCCGCATAATGAACACTCACCTAAAGTATGTTTTTGATAGGCTGATTTAATTACTTTTTATGACTTAATATTTTGACCTGTTTGTGATTATATTTATATAATCATTAGTTATTTAAACTAAGTTTACTAATATTTTTTCAAGTATAACATTATAACCCCCAAATTAAATATTTATATACATCATTTGTATATATGTGTATTTAATCTGTTTTATTATCTATAAAAATAGATATTTTTTATTAAGTAAGACGATTATATAGGATCAAACTTGCTCGAATATTTTACAGATCCTAAACGAAGAATAAGAAGCGAAACTTAGGAATAAAATGCGATTTTAGGAGATCATATATGATTAAATCATTATCCCTTAGCTATGAAATTCTAATAAGATGGGCTTCCTACACGTTTTTGCAGGACATGCCATGGATCGAGGGGAAGTCAGTGATCCCTGTCTGCAGGATCCGTTGTTCGTTATTGTGCTTTCACAGAGGCTTGGCGTATATCACCTCTATCATCTTCTTTTATTCAAAAAAAGATAACCTACAAAAAATATTTATTGATTCAAATCAACTATATACAATTGTGAATAATGTTGAGAATTTCTATTAATGCATCGTTGTGAACTACCACTCAGCTAAAGACTGAGTGGCTTCTCGTTTCATACTCCGAACCACTGTTCGTAAGTCCACGATCTCTACCCTATGTTCCGTAGGTGAATTAGATTACTACCAAATTTTGAGATTGTAATGCGAACTTTTTGATATTTATTGCCGCATTAATGTCTCTATCATGGAAAGTATTACAATCAGGACAAGTCCATTCTCTAACTTTGAGAGTTAAATCTTGTTTGTAATATCCGCAATTATTACAGATTTTGCTCGATGGTTCAAATCTTCCTATTCGTAATACGGTTTTCCCGAACCATTGAGCTTTATATTCTATTTTAGTTATGAAACTACTCCATGATATATCACTAATCGCCTGTGCAAGACAATGATTTTTTACCATGCCTTTAACGTTAAGAGTTTCCAGAGATATTGCTTGGTTTTCGCTTGTTAGTTTAAAAGAGAGTTTGTTCTGGAAATCATTACGTTGGTTGGTAACTTTTTCATGGAGCTTCGCAAGTCTAATTATAGCTTTCCTTCTACGGTTAGAGCCTTTTACCTTTCGACTTACTTGCTTCTGTAGTACTTTGAGTGTTTGTAAAGATGTTTTCAGGTACTTCGGATTTTCGACTTTCTCACCGTTAGAGAAAACTGCAAAATCTTTTATACCCACGTCAATACCTATTGTCGTGTCGGCTGTAAATTCCTGCTTTTTGGGTATTTCTTTATCATCTTCCACAAGAATAGATATGAAATACTTTCCTGTGCATGTTTTTGAAAGGGTTGCTACTCTCAGTGTCCCTTCAAAATTTCTGTGAATCACAGCTTCGATTTTACCAATCTTAGGCAGTTTTACGGTATTATTTTCAAAATCTACCGTGTAATGTTGTGGTACAGGGAATGACTGTATTGGATTCTTTTTTGACTTGAAATTGGGAAATCCGGTTTTCTCCCTAAAGAACTTAGTGAAAGCAGACTCAAGATTTCGTGTCATTCCCTGCAAAGATTGAGAATTTACCTCAGTTAACCATGTTTTTTCTTCTTTAAGTGTAGTTATTTTTTTGTTTAGATCAAACTGAGATATTGATTTTCCGGTTTGTTCATAAGTTTTAATTTTCTCTGCTAAAGCCCAATTATAGACAAACCTACAGCTACCAATGTGCTTTTCTATCAGCACTTTTTGGTCTTTTGTAGGGTATAGTCTAAACTTATAAGCTTTTAGCATGTAAACTTATATATTAATTTACAAACATATATACTTTTATGTAAACACGAAATACGAATCGAAGAATCACAGCAAATATCTGTTAATGTATCATGTCATTTTTGTTTGCAAATATCGAAGGAAAATCCTTGAACCAATTAGCGAAGAACTCAAACAGGTTATGTTTGATATTGCAGAAGAATCAGATTTTGAAATCCTTGAAATGGAAACCGACAAAGATCACATACACTTATTGGTTAAGAGCGAACCTAAAATTAGCACATTGGCAATAGTACTTAAGTTGAAACAATGTACAACGATTTCGTTATGGGAAACACACAAAGATTAGCTCAAAAAGTATTACTTGAAAGAACATACATTATGGAGTGATGGGTATTTTGCGTGTTCTGTCGGCAATGCCAGTAAAGAAGTAATCGAAGAATACATACGGAATCAGGGTTGAAGTTGACGCTTACATCCACTGAGCTAAAGACTCAGTGGTTTTACGCTTTGCTGATAAACACGAAGTCTAAATCCACATTTCTATACATATTTTCAATTTAGTGGTACATACGGCTTAAAGGTTCGATTTTTATAACTACAATGGCTAGTTTCTCATAATCGACTCTATAAAGCAACCTTAAGTGCCTGGATCGAAACCTGAAAAGTTTCTCCTGGCTTTCAATTATTCTTTTTGCTCCCTGGGGAACGGGATCGTGGGAGAGCTCTTCAAGGGTTTCTTTGATCCGGGAATGAATGCTTTCGCCTGCCTCTTCAAGAAAAGCCTGAGCAGGAACATCAAGAAAAACTTCAAACATTTTAAAGCCTCATTTCTTCAAGCTTTTTTAAAGGTACGAGTTTTCCTCTTACTTCGTTTTCAAAACTTCTAAAAACTAACTCCTTTTCTTCGGCAGTCAGCAAACTATCTATATCCACCATATGCTCCTTTATTTCTCCAAGCTGTTTTTTGATAAAGTTAAGTTCTTCAAAGAGTTTTTTCTCGACTTTGTCCCCATTCATAATATCACTAATTATTTTTATTTGCATTGTTTATTGATTCCAATATTATTGGATTAACTCTATTAGTTGTCGTTAAGAATTTTTTATTATAGGGTTTGCTCTCTTGGATTACTTATCATCAGGGATTATTTACTGTTCAGGGTTATTCAATATTCTTCAATAAATTTACAACCTATCAGAAAAGGTTATCTACTTACCCCTTGATCAAAGTATCGTAAAAGAAACATTGCAGAAAACTTTAAAATATATACCACAGTTATAGTTTTTAAAGTGAAGGGTCCTTAAAACAAGATTTATAAATTCTAATAGGTAATTATTATAACAGGAAAAAAATTATATGTATAAGTGGGCGAGTAGTAAAAGGGCAGGAGAAGCAAAATGATAGCCGAAAACCTCGGGTTTTTAATCTATACATTCACCTCTATCTTTGTGGTTGTCAGCCCTATCAGCGGAGTAGTGACTTTCATCTCCCTGACCAGCAAGATGACACGTGAGGAAAAAAACGCAATAGCAAAAAAATCAGTCACATTAGCATGCGTAATTGCCCTTTTTTTTGCAATAACAGGAAGTGTGATACTTAATCTGTTCAGCATTAGTGTGGATTCGCTGCGTGTCGCAGGAGGACTCCTGCTTTTCAGCATTGCGTTTGATATGATGCACGCAAAGGTTTCAAGAGAGAGTATAACCGATGAAGAAATTTCGCAGTCTCTGGAACGTGAAGATATATGGGTATTTCCTATTGGCCTTCCGCTTCTTACAGGTCCCGGTACAATCAGTACGGTAATTGTCCTTATGGGAGGAACAGAAACCATTGAGCAAAAAATAATAATTCTTGTATCAATCATTCTGACGTTCGTTCTCTGTCTGTACATCTTCCTCTTCTCAAGAAGGATCCATAAATTAATAGGATATAACGGAATGCTGGTCTTTACAAGACTGATGGGGCTTTTGCTTGCCGCTCTTGCAGTGGACCTGACTGCTACAGGTATAATAGATATATTCCATTTAGCAACTTGAGACAGTATCTTGAAGAAACTAAAAAGAAACAAAGCCATATGAAAGGGGCCAAGAGCCCCAAAAAATAGCAAATATTTCTACAATAGCTATATAACCTGAATTTGACAGATTCTGTTAATTAATACAGTATTCCATCACAAAAAACGCATGGTATCAGCTCAATGTTGTTTGAAAAATGAAAAATATTGATGCTCATAAATCAAAATAAATAACTTTGAATTGTAGTACGAAAATAGAATCATAAAGCCTAGTTACACATTACCAAATATAAGCTTCTGTCAAATTCAGGATATAAATAAAAAACGGCAGTCAAAAAAGCCTGAGTTAATCAAATTTGCTTCCCGTTATATCGCCTGTTAACATATTCAATCAGCTTGCTTCCAGTAAGCCTTTCACTTGAGGGGCCTATCCTGATGTAGAACTCTTCTTCGTCTTTGTTCAACTTGAGAAACACGGCTACATCGCTTTTCCGGCAGTCTATTTCCAGAATTTTTTTGTCGTTAACCGGTACAAGAGTATACTCGATCAGAGGAGCGTAGGCAAGACCTATATGCTGCTTGATTAGCTGTTTGAAATGGAGGAGAAATTTATCTTCATTCAGAAAATCATCATTTTCGATTCCCAGCACTTCCCCGTTGTTTGAGATCCCCACCAGAAGAATGCCACCGTCGGTGTTAAGGTATGCAATAATTGTTTTCAGGACGGCATGTTCAACATTCCAGTCAGAATTGCCGCTCATAAGATTCATGCGAAGAGTTGACTTGAACTCCAGCTTTTTGCTCTCACCTCTTCGGATCAACTCTAGAATGTAGTCTGAGTCATTTGCAAGCTTAACAGCCTCCTGAATAAGTTCAAGCTTCTTCTCAATGTGTGTGATGTTCTTTGGGTAAGTTGAAAGCCTTCGCTCGAAAAGGCTGAGCTGGGCAATCAGTTCCCTTGTAAGGATTTTGATTTTAAGAATTTTTGTCTGAGTCTGCAGGTCAGGGAGGTACAATTGGCTATGCATGATAGAATCAATATCGACCCTGAAGGAAGAATTTCCAGCAACAAAATAGATTCCCGGGCCTGGAAATGCGTCAATATTTTCATCAATCTCCGTACACATGTCCTCAACAGAAGCTTTGCCTGCAAACCCCGATTCTGTTTCCAGAAAGGATGTTCCAAAAAAATCGGATTCGTCGGAAAATCCAGAACCTTCGGATACAGTTTCCAGGATGGAGCTGTCGTGAGAGTCCAGAACTAGCTCAGCAGGGACAAAACGGGTTTCAGGTCTCCAAATAATGCCTTTAGTTACCCAGGCTTTCCGGATTTTCATACCGAGAGAGTTATTAAAAAAGTCTGCGAGATATTCTGAATTTGCTCTCATGGGGTCAAGAACAAACTGAATATAAGCCCGAAAGTCAGTTTCAATTTCGGAAACTGAGGGAACTGCATAACTCTCTTCATCAAGGGGAAGATAGAGAGAATTTTCTTCTTCAATAAAACCTTTCTGAATAACCGGATCTTGAAGGTTAACTTTTAATGTAAGCTCCGAGAGATCAGTCGGCTTCAGGCCATACTGGCTGCATACGGTATTTATTTCTCTTTCAACCATAAATTATCAGGCAAAAAAGACTCTAAAGTTTGTCTTACCAGTTAGAGTTTCAAAATCATATACCTTTCCTTTTGAATATCCAAAAGCGGGCACAATGGAAAATACACGCATATTCTGTTTTCTCCTCTCTTAAATTTACTTAAATTTATCTGTCAAGGTAGATTGAAAATATGCTGACCCTTCAGGATATACCGAAAGCCGATGATCTTGTTCATCCCAGCCGCCGCGTATCTCTGGTAACAGCATTTCATAAGACATGAGAAACCTGTATCGAATTTGAGAGACCTGTATTCAAATATATCTTTATTGCAGGAAAAGGTAAAGAGATAGAAGATAAATCTCAGAAGAGACCTGAAGAGGATATTTTCGGACTACAGGCAGGATCAATTTCAATGAAAATTATTATAGAAACCCCTAAATACAGTTTTTGGAAATACTGCAGAACAGAAAAAGGCTATGAAAGAGCTTTCTTTTCCCCTCTTCCTACAATTTTCAACTACGGCTTCATAGAAGGAACAGAAAGTCCTGACGGCATGGAAGAAGATGTGGTCGTACTGGGCCCCCGCCTGCCAAAAGGAAGTACACTTGAAAGGGAAGAGTTTGACGGAATGGTCAAATTCCTGGACAATTCTATCCGGGACGATAAGAAACTGGTATACATAAGCGGATTTTCGTCTCCTCTTCTTCTTGCTTATTATTTCAGGCTTTATGCTCTTTTTAAAGTCTTCCTCTATGCCTTCAGTAAAGGAAAAATTACAACATGCAGGTTTGAAGGAATTGTCCTCCGAAAATTACACTGATGATTGAATTTCTTTTTCCAACTTATCTTCAAGTACAACGATACGAGCGTCTGCAGCATTTAACTGTACGGATTTGATACCTTTAAGGCACCCTTCCTTGCTTTTATAGCCCTGACTTACTGCTATAACCTGCCCGTTTCTGGCTCTCAACCTGAAACGGTATTCTCCCGCATCATCCAAATAGACTTCAAATTTTGGCATTTTTCCCCCATATTCTGATTTATACTTAAAGTACATAAAAAAACCATACAGTGTGCATGGAAAATAAAACTACTTAATTTCCTGCCCATTTTCCCAGGTGAGTTTTCACTCTATTTAGCATATTAGCTTTACTTATTAAAATAATATTCTATGTAAAATTTGCTTAAAATCATATGCCAATTTTTTAGTTTACAAAGAGGAACAAAACTGAAATTTCATAAGATCTGTCCAAAGAATTTGTATGAAAAGGATTCTTAAAAGCATTAAAGAGTTATCAGATTCTCTAACTCTTTATTTCTCCTGAGAAGGCAACTTAGAAAACTACTAATAATTTAAAGAAGCTTAAAAAAAAGGTGCTTTAAAAATGCCTTTTCATGTGATGCTTATCCCTACCCTCGGTTGCCCTGCTAATTGTAGTTACTGCTGGAGTTCTGAAGAAAAATCCCCGATAATGAGCATTGAAACCATAAAAGAAGTGGTTGAGTGGCTTAAAAGCTTCAGGGGAGATGCGGTTACTTTTACTTTCCATGGAGGGGAACCTCTCCTTGCAGGCGCGGAATTTTATAGGGAAGCATTGCCGCTCCTTACAGAGGGTTTAAGCCCCAGAAACATAGCTTTTGCAATACAGACAAACCTCTGGAAGCTTACCCCGGAAATCGCCGAGATTTTTGCAGAATACAATATTCCTATCGGCTCCAGCCTGGACGGCCCCCAGGAACTCAATGACCTTCAAAGGGGAAAAGGCTACTATGAAAAAACCATGAGAGGCTATGAAATTGCCAGAGAGCACGGGCTTAATGTGAGATTCATTACTACTTTCACTTCCCACTCTGTGAAATTCAAGGAAGATATTTTCAATTTTTATCTTGAGAAAGGCTTAACGCTTAAATTGCACCCCTGCTTGCCTTCTATAAAGGGCGAAAATCCCGAAAAATGGACCCTGGATCCCGAAGAATATGGAAAACTTTTAATTTACCTGCTTGATAAATATCTGGAAAACATGGGTAGAATTGAAGTCATGAATATTGATCATCTGTGTAAATGTGTATTTACAGGCAGGGGAACTGTCTGTACCTATGTTGACTGCATGGGAGACACCTTTGCAGTGGGTCCTGATGGAAGCATATACCCATGCTATCGCTTTGTAGGGATGCCAGAATATGTAATGGGCAACGTTTATGATCATCCTACCATGGCAGATCTTGCCCAATCAGATGCCTGGAAACTCATGCATCAATTTAAAGAGTATGTGGATACAGCATGCGGGAAATGTGCCCATATAAAATATTGTAGAGGCGGATGTCCCTACAATGCCATAGTGCCCACAAACGGCGAAATAAAGGGCATTGACCCTCACTGTGTTGCCTACAAGATGATTTTTGATGAAATAACCAACAGGGTAAATGAGGAAATGTTCGGTTCTTCTGGAATGGAAAATATGTTTCAGCCTCAGTCTATGAAGCCATCCAGGAAGGGTATAATGTCTCTGATGCTCAAAAAAATCTAAAAACAAGATCAAACGATAGCATATTTATAAATTAATTTACACTTTTAATTACCTGGTAATTTCGAGATTGATGCCTGAGAAACTGCATCAATTTTAATTTTTAGAGAAATGTCTGTCCGAAAGTATTGAATGAAGCAGTAAATGAAACCAGATGATAATACACAACTCCAATAATTGACGACTACTAAATTTAAATTAAGGAGATGAATAAATTGGAGGACGGATTAGGATTTGCATTAATAATCCCACTATTTTTGATATTGATACCCATGAGCATCTCGTTTGTTATTTTATACGCAATCTTAAGAGATAAAAAACTGAGTATTGTGGGGTCAATTATTGGAATGCCGCTGTCTTTCTGGATTTTATACGTCATCCCTGTAAGTGATGGACAAGGCATTATGTGGCATCTTATGAATATGGATAGAGTGGCAGCATCGCCTTTTGCTCCTTACATAATGGCTGCTTTCTTTGGTATGCTTACTGCATTTACGGGATTAATTGCCACAAAGATCATGGTTCGTATCTCCAATTTATTAAACAAGCTGAGAAATTAATAGCATTAAACATTCAATGATCTGAAAAATGCAACCTAAGTGTCTAATGTGCTTGATTTTGTATAGCAAATACATAAGTCCCAACTGGAAAAAATTTATTTATGTAAATCAGTTCTTAAGGAATACTAGAATTACCACATTGAACTTAATAAAAAAATTTATATAGACTCATTTCATTATGAGTTAGTATGGGAATTGAAATAAGCGTTAAGGCTGGTGTAGACACAGCGACCTCAAGCGTCAACGCTTTGGGAAGTGTCCAGCACATAATTACCGATAAAGAAAGAACAACATTCGACATTGAAGATAAAAATCTAAAGAATGCTGTTGGCAAGTACTTCGGAAAAAATCCAAATGATGCATTCCTTCACAGTCCAACTCCATGGGATGACCTCTACAAATCATATGGCTGGGATCAAGTCCAGACTGTATTGATTGTTAAGAGTGCAACAATAACTGGGATTACCTCCGAACCTGTAATAGTGGCTACCAAGACTTTCTCCAACAACAGCTCGAAAAAAGCCACATTCGATGCTAGCATTTCAGACCAGGTTACCAATACCACGGAGAGCAACTGGTCAGAAACGGATACAATCGAAGTAGCGCAGACGATTTCTTATGGAATCGAATTCTTGGGGTGCGGGTCAGCAGGTGGCTCAACATCCATGAGTTATAACCATTCATGGGGACAGGGAGGTTCCGAGAGCAAGAGTATCAGTATCGGAACAACTTCAGGAGTCAGTGTTGAGTTGAATCCTGGAGAGTCTGTCGAAGCCGTACTCTCAGCAAGCAGGGGAGTAATGAAAGTAAGAATTGTTTACAAGGCATATCTTATAGGCTGTACTGCTGTCAACTATAATCCAACGTTCAAAGATCACCATTTCTGGGGTCTTAACATTGGCAGCGTTATGAATGCAGCCGGCATCTCGAATATCAGAGAATTCACTGAAGACATAGAGATCGGCTACTACTCAAACGCAAAAATAGAACTTCGTGACCCTGTAGGTCAACTGAAAGCAATGTTTTCCATGGCTGACAGAGCAGCACCACTTAAAGCATAAACCTTGAAGTAAGCAGAAATCATGAAGACAAATATTCAGGTAAGATTTATGCATGGGACAATTAACTGAAAGGGAAAATCGAAATACAAGGCCTTTAAAGGCTACCTTTCATTTATTTTTTTCCTAAATCAAAGTTGCGCTGGAGCACCCGAAGCGAAACCTGGGAAGCTCAATTGGGGGAATTAAAAGAGCTGGCTCTGAACCAGATCCCATTTTTTGAAGCTTTTTCCAAGCATATAGAAGGCAAGAGGGACAAGCAGGAGGTCTGCAAGCACATAATAAGGTCCAAACATCGACAGGATAATATTGACCATCAGGAGCGGCATGACTGAAACTGCATAAAGTGCAAAATTCTTTCCGTTGTAGAGGTTAATAGAGGGGGAAAGCCCTGTCAGGTAAACAAGTACAGAAACCATGTAAAGGGAAATTGAGAGGAAGAGCAACAGGGACGGAATCAGGGCTTCAGGTTCTTTTTTAAGGGTAAGTAGAGTGAGAAGTATAAATGGGACAAGGTTAAGCACAAGATAGCTGTTGAGCTTGCTTTTTATCATATCCGAAACCCTCAGGGGAAAGAAGGCGTAAGAGGCAAAAATATCGTATTCTGTAAGCCAATTATACATTGAGGACGAAAGCACTCCCATCACAAGGGAAAACAGGGTGAGAGTATCCAGAGTAGGGATAACGTTTTCGAGGGCGGACAGAAGCATCCATATGAGAGCCACAGGGAGCAAAAAAGAGAAAATAACTTTTCCAAGCCCACCTTCACTTCTTTTAAGGTCAAGAGAGTCTTTTGCGACAAATGCTGCATACTTATACGAACCCAGATATCCGCACAGCCTGGAAAAAGAATTTGAAAAACTCGTTTTCGTCTGAGGATAGTCGACCTTCAGGAAAATGAGGGATAAGGAAGAGGGGACGATTATAAGAACAAATGAAAGCAGAAGCTGGGTTCTAGAAGGATTCAGGAAAAAAGACAGACTTGGCAAGCTATAAAATACATTTGAGCTAAGATTTCCGGAAACAAAGAGCAGGGAAATGGATACCGCAAATAAGCCCAAAAGCAATAGCTTTCCTGAATGTGCATAAACAGTGGATAGGAAAAATACAAGAGATAGCCCAATAATGAAAGAGAGAGAAAGAGTTAGAAGGAGAATAAATAGATTCTCTGGAGACTGAAAATTGCCTGCGGGGACAAGTTCTGCTGCGAGAGCAAAGCCTGCAATGAAAGGCAGAATATAAAGGACAAAGTAGTATGCAATGTCTTTTACAAGGAAATTCGCAAAGATTTCTCTTTGGGAAACAGGAAGCGTCCTTGAAGAATACGCTATAAGGCTTGCCTGTCCGAAGCGCCTGTTCATAAATTCACGACCCATAAGCCCAAAGGCTCCGATCATGCCCCCCACAAGCAAAAAAAAGTAATGCATCCCGAAAGCTATCTGGGCATCGGTAAAGATTTCCCTGAAAACCGGCAGAACAAGGCTTACAAAAAAAGTGAACAGAAAAATAAAAACTGGAAAAAGGGCAAAGCCGCCGCTTCCGAAGAGATTGGAGTGCATTCGCCATTCTTCTTTAATCATGCTTTTGAATATGTCAAACATAAAATCCCTGCTATAACACTCTGTTTTTCATTCCTGGCTGTGCGTCAAAAAGTTTAATTTTTCGCAACTGCGCATTGCTGCCTGTTTAAGCCAGCGAAGACAGCTCTTCTGGCCTGCTCACCAGTTCCAGAAAAAACTCTTCAAGGTTTTTCCCATGGAGGACAGGATCGTCAAGGAGGCCCTTATAGACCAGCTTTCCTTTGTAAATGATTCCAATGCTGGTACAGATCTGTGTTGCAACCTCGAGGATATGAGTGGAAATAAAAATAGTTCCCCCGTTTTTCACGTAACCTTTGAGAAAATCCTTGACTTTTCGCTGCATTACAGGGTCCAGGTTGATGAGAGGTTCGTCGATAATAGCGAGTTCCGGATCATGCAGGAAGGCCTGGGCAAACATCAATTTCTGCCTTGTGCCTCTTGAGAGGTCTTTACATAGTGAATTTTTCTGTTCTCCGAAATCAAAGAATTCGAGCCACTTTTCGCAGACTTCCTCATAATGTTCCATTTTCCTTATCTTTGCAACGAAATAGAGGTATTCTTCTGCAGTCAAAAAACTTGGTGGAGTTTCCTGTTCAGGAATGACGCCTACAAGCTCCCTAACCCGGACCGGGTCTTCCAGCACATCCACCCCATGTACTCTGATGGATCCTGATGTCGGCTTTATCTGTCCGGTAAGCATTTTAATTATGGTCGTTTTTCCTGAGCCATTTGGACCCAGAAGACCAAAGAGTTCTCCTTTCCCAATCGAAAGGGAAACATCATTTACTGCTTTTGTACTTCCGTAGAACTTAGAAAGATTTTTGACCTCAATCATGCTTAAGGCTCCTGCGAAAAGCGTAATTTTTCAGGCAAACAAATGTGCAATTGATTTGGATAATTAATAGTAAAGATATTTTTGATGTTGTCCCTTAAATAAATTAGTTTTCCATCTCTAAACTTAAATAATCAAACCTTTTAACTTCTCTTTTCAGCCTTCTCCGGAACATGTTTTGATAAGATAGTAACAGCGCCAGAAATTTTTATCCAAAAAGGATAGGATTGAAGCTTCAACCTTTACTCAGGCAAAATTTTTATTATTAAGGATTATTCTCTAAAAATATATAAAAGAGTTCCTTACCTTACTTCCAGATTTAAAATTAGAACTTAAAATCTCTTTCAGATTTCTGTGTAAGGCAAAATTCTGAAAAACGTGATAAATGGGCTTTGTCTCACAAGCCCGATGATAAAGATAAATTAGAAAACAAGTTCCATCAAATAATATTTAATATTTTCTTAGCTTTGCTTTTTCAGACCTGGACCCTTAGCTTGTGGAAATTTTCTGAAGAAAATACATTACTTGCCGGACTAAGAGTGTTGAGTTCATTTGCAGTCTCGTTCAGAGAAAGCATGAAATCAGCCCTTATCCTAAAAATAAGCTCTTCTGGCTGTACACAACAAAAAAGAGTAGGCTCACCCTCAATTATCCGGACATACCCTTTTTTCTCCATCCCTCTGAGGGTTCCATAAATTTTGGGCCTGGGGACTCCGGCATTTTCAGCAAGCTCACTGGCTCTCGCTTTCTTAAAACAGACAAGCACTGAATATATCTTGGCTTCATTACCTGTAAAACCCAGCTTCTGAAGATTTTCGATAAGCTTAAGAGTCATTTCAATTTCCTCCTTTCATCTTATAATTTAATTGTGTCCATCTCAACAGTTGACCCGCAGCCGTGAAATTAGACAGCTCTACTGGCATCTATTTTTCTTAAAAGATTTACCATTGTCTCGAGGCTCTGTACATAATCCTCGACATCCTTCTCATCTACAAACTTAAGGATTTCATCAGCCATCTCAGTGGTGATTTTGTTTAGATAATTATAACATTTTCGTCCTTTTTCAGTCAGGGAAACAATCACTTTTCTTCTGTCTTCTGGATCAGTTTTCCGAAACACTATCCCTTTCTTCTCCAGATCATCAACCATCCGGGTGAGACTGCTTTTTTCCATTCCCGTGTACTTCCCGATGGTTGATGGCATTATTTCACCTTCCAAGCCTATGATTTTGATTACAATGGGCTGGTTCTTACTCAGTTCCTTAAACTTGCCAGCAATTTTTTTCTGAAAAGTCTGTTCAAAAATCACATTGTCAAGAGCATCTCTTTCCATCGAGAGGAGAATTATCTTGTTCAGAGTCTCATCGTCCATTCTTATTCACTTTCCACTTTATGCCGGATTATGCAGATCCAGTGCCTGTTTTCCAGGCCAATAATATCCGGAAAATATAATAAATTATAAAGATAATATTGATTTTTCAATTATACGAAAACAAATAATTGAATAATCAACGGTTGATAAATCAACAATGTTTTTGATTGTATTTATATGTCACGGTTGAACATATTCAAAAAAAATAGGATTTATAGAAAAATTCATTGCTTTAAATTCTGTGAAGAAGAAATGGGATCATCCCTCTCCTTTAAACTTAAAAAACTTTTATAATTAGAGAGTGATCATAAAGTAGGATGTCTAAAGGTCCTTCAAAGTATGCTGCTTCATTTTCATAAAGTAAATGCCGAATTGAAAGGTTTGAAATAGGATCAGGCTAAAGACTTAAACCTGGCCGCTAAAAATTATTTTGATCCGAATATTTATATTATCCCGAATTAATCTCGCAATTTATCCCGTAACCTGGGGGCTTATCCCTGAAAGAAACGCTTCTTGAGATAAAATCCACATTTATGGACTACTTCAAAGAGCGAGAAGCCGAAATTAACGGCTCTCTCCTCGCCGTATTGTCAGGGGAAAACCTCCTCTTTCTCGGACCTCCGGGAACTGCAAAAACTCAGCTTGCGAAAAATATCTGTCAGTCTATTAAAGGAGGAAATTTTTATAATTATCTCCTGACAAGCTTTTCAACCCCTGAAGAGATCTTTGGCCCTCTTTCTTTAAAAGCCCTGGAAGAAGATGAGTTCCGCCGGAAAATAGAAGGCTGCCTACCAACTGCACATATTGCTTTGTTGGATGAGATTTTTAAGGCGAGCAGTGCGATCCTGAACAGTCTTCTTACAATCCTGAATGAGCACAAATACCATAATGGAAGAGAAATTGTAGATGTGCCTCTTCTCTCAGTTTTTGGGGCATCCAACGAACTTCCGGAAGAGGATGAAAGCCTCGAAGCCCTCTATGATCGCTTTTTGTTCAGGTACAGGCTGGCGTATATTCAGGATGATGAAAATTTTAGAACTCTCCTGTTCAGGAGTCCTGAAGACTTCACCCCCTGCATACAGATTTCAGTTTCCGAAATCGAAGAAGTCAGAAGGAGCGCAAAATCCATTCCTGTAGACTCGGATGTTGAGATGATCATCACTGAACTTCGAAAGAACCTTCAGCTACAAGAGATCGAGATTTCGGATAGGCGCTGGAAAAAAGTTATCCAGGTTCTGAAAGTTGCAGCATGCAGTAGTGGATGCCCTGCTGTAGACCGGACAACAGCTCTTTTGCTCCAGCATATGCTCTGGAACCTTCCAGAAGAGAGAGAAACCATAAGGAAAACGGTTTTCGAGCTCGCAGTCTCAGGTGGGATCAGTACGGAAAAAATGCGTCATGAAGCAGAAGACCTGCAGGCTGCAGTAAGCATTGCCCTGAAAAACGAACTCCCTGCAAAGGCTGTCTGTGACAGCTGTGGGGAAGAATTTCATTTAAGACAGGAAATAGAAGTTCATCATATTTCCCACCCAAACCACAGCTATATTCTAAGAATAGAAGGCTCATCCGAAGGCTCATCAAGGATCTACCCCTACGAAAACCTTATCAGAGAAATTGATAATCTCCATGAAAATGCCGGAAAAAAAAGTACACTTTCCCCAGCTCAAAAAGAGATTTTTGAAAAGGAATTCGGAGTACTTGGAGACAGAGTCAAACATGTAAAATACAGATTTGAAGAAGAAAGGGAACTTCTAAGGCAACTAATGGAAGCAAATATCTGGCTTTCAACTCTTGACAGAAACGAAGCTCTCCTGCTTCACGATGCCAGAAACATTGAATTATCCGAAATAGATGCACTTATATCAAAATATCAGTCCATGCCTGGGCTGCAGAGCAAGCAAGTACAGCCCAAACAGCAGTCCATAAAAGAAGATGCAAAAGTCTCCGTGCCAGATAATGGCAACAGTGTCAATGGTTTTATGAAGGGTATAGGGTCCAGATTCAAGCTCAAATGATCCAAGTTCAGGTTCAAATGATCAAGATTTAAGCTCAAATGATCCAAATTCAGGTCCCATGAATAACTCAGCAAATAAGAGTTATTGAAAAGAGAAGTGAGGTGTTGGTACGGCAAAATCTAATGATTTCATGAATAATCCGGATACAGCCGTACAGCCAGCTTATCCATTTTCAAGAAATAAAATCTGGCATGATTCTCTTACTCTCCAGAAGCAGACAGCTTCCCTGATGGAAAGAGAATTGAGAAGTACCATAGCCTTTCCCCGAACTGTTCCTCGCCAGTTGAGGGAAAAAATAGCCGAAGTAATAGCTTTTGAAATTTTCTCCGGACAGCCTTATGAGATAAAGGACCCTGAAAGGTTCATAGCGGTTGTCGGAGCGTTTTATCCGATCTTTCTGACCCTGAAAAATTCAAGACCCTGGCCCAAACTCCAGAAGATTGCAAAAAAAAGTAGAGGAGCCGGAATTGCAGGCCTGAAAATTCTCCTTCCCCTAATTTATGAGGTAATGGAACGTTTTTCAGAACCCTCAACCAGTGCTTCAAAGGCAGAATATCTTAAAGAACTTGATTCAGGAATAGACGCTATCCTGAAGCAGTTCGAAAGTATCTTGCAGGATACTCTCCTCCTGTGGAGAAAGAACTCATCTGAGGAATTTTCGGGCAGGATTTTTCAAGGAACATGGGAGTCAGAAGAGCCTGCTCTTGTGGAAGCAGTTTTCGATTTCATGAGAAAGGAAGGCTACCAGGCATTTATGGAGAGGGCAATGGAAGAAATGTACCGGAGGATGCAGGAGTTCATCTCGGAAATGGAGGAAAACATGGATTTATTTGACACTCTCGCCCTTCTTTTTCCGGAAAGGAACTGGAGCTATTCCGTAAAAGAGCTTAAAAAAGAGCCTTTCTACCTTCAGCTTAAAATGCTGAAAAGTTACTCCATCTTTTTTGAAAAAAGTCATGATTTGAGAAGAATCGTAGACTTCATCGGCAGGCGGGAGTTTGACCCACCCAGCGACAGAATACGGCTCTCTCCTTTCGGGAAAAACAGGATTCAAACCGTACGTTTCTCGGATTCCATCAATAATCTTCTCCCCATGGAAGCCGCAAAGCTTCTCAACCCTTCATTAAAGAAAAAGTTCTATGCGGATATGCTTGAAGGAAAACTCCTGAGCTACCAGCTGCTTGGAAAACACTATACAGGCCCTCCTCGAATAAAGCCAAAAGGTCCCATGATTGTGCTTGTTGACACCTCAGGCTCCATGCACGGAGCACCCCAGACCCTGGCCAAATCTGCAGTGCTGGCTATGGCAAAAAGGATGCTTTCCCAGCAAAGGGACATGAAAGTTATTCTGTTTGCCTCCACCAGCCAGCACCTTGAAATAGAGCTCAGCAGCAGGAAAAAAATGTCTGAAAAGTTTCTGAATTTCCTTCTTTATACCTTCGGCGGAGGAACGGACTTCAATACTGCCCTTGTCTCAGGCCTTAAATCTCTTAAAGAAAAAGACTTTCAGGGTGCAGACCTGCTCTTTATCACCGATGGAAAATCCGAAGTTTCTGATGAGCTTGTGCTGGCCCGCTGGGAAGAAGCAAAAAAGAAGTATAACGCAAAAGTCTACTCGCTGATAGTAGGAGGGAATAGTGCAGGAGGGATTTCGAAAATTTCGGATTATACCTATTTTGTGGAGATGGAGATGGATTCTGAAGGTACTGGAGGAACTGTGAAGCTTATGGAGTTGGATAAGAAAGTATAGCTAGACAAGAAAGAACAGCAAGATCAGAAAATATAGCTAGACAAGAAAGCCTGGATAGATAAAAAAGAAAAGGTCTTCTAAATTGGGGGCACTTCTTTATACTTTTTTATAAATATAAAACTGTTTTTGCCCATTTAAAAGGGAGTTTAATAAGATAAATAGATCAAAAGACATCATACACGTATTGGAACAAAAGATAAGATCAAAAAATTTATTAAGAAGATGAGTAATATCTAAATTAGACAGTTAACAGAGCAAACAAATTAAGGAGAAATTAGAATATGACATGGATATTTAAAGAATATTCGGATTTGCCCAGCAAATTTGAAAAAAAATCTTATGAACTGGCGTTGCTGGAAAAAGAATGCCGCCAAAAGAGGAGCGAACTTTATAGGAAACGTAACGCCCATGAAAAAGTAGATGAGAACCTTATAGAAACAATTGAAGAGCTTAACTCCAGAATAGTCAGACACCAGGTCAGCCTTGTGAAAAGACAGGAACATATAAGAGAAATTTTGCAGGAATTTGATTCACATCTGGATGAACTGGATTTAGAAGATTTCCATACTGCATTAAAATAAATAAGTACTCATACATCCTGATAGGCTCAAGAGTTCCGGGAAAATCTGTCCTTTTCTACAACATTGTGATTCCCTGAAAAGAGTCTGCCTGAAATCTTACAGGAGTACCTCAGGTCACATGTGCTCCTCTTCGCCTTTTTTCCAGCCCGAGTGCTGCTTCGGGATCACAGGAAATCAGAGATTTCCTGGGAGTTGCACTGCAAGTGCAACAGCAAGATATCCTTTTCACTCGCTTCGCTCGCTCAAGAAGACTTAAGCTAAAACTTATTTCGCTCAAGTGGACTTATTGTTCATTTATTTTTATGGACTGTGCGTTAAACAGAGATTTCGCTGGTCCAGTAGTCTTAAGGCTTCAACTGCCCCATATCTCCTATTTAAAAATAAATATATGTAGAGGCATATAAAATACATACATAGACTTTTTTTAGCAAACTAACTCTTTTAAGGTGAAATAAATGGGCAGTCAGAAAATTATCAATGACACTCAACAGATAGAAGAAGTCCTTTCAAAAGCTAAATTCCTCCGCCTTGCCCTTTCGGATGCAGACACTCCTTACATTGTTCCGATGGCTTTCGGATACAAAGAAAATTCCATCTATCTGCACAGCTCCCAGAAAGGCAAGAAAATCGAGATCCTTAAAAAGAACCCCAGGGTCTGTTTCGAAGCCGATATCGCGACTGAAGTGATGATTGCCGATGAGCCCTGCAAATACAATGTATGCTACAGGAGCGTTATAGGGTATGGGAAAGCACAATTTCTGGAAGATTACGATCAAAAAGTTGATGGGCTTACTGTACTTTCTGAGCATTACGGAAAGGATGGACCTTTTGAGTTTGAAGAATGGAAAGTGGACAGGCTGTGCGTGATTAAGATTGAGATTGAGAAGATGACTGGTAAAGAGAATGGATTCTGAACAAATAAAAAAACTGATTGTGAAAAGACAGCGGACCAAAATATTAACTCTTTAATAACAAACCATTTTACAAATCTTTAGACCAGATAATAAGCAAAAGCGCTTAAAACCAGCCTGATTAAAGAAAAAACAATCGAAATCATTGAAAAGGCCAGGAGATAGACATTTAGAGCTAGAATAACCGTGAAAAAACCGGATATATCTGCATTGAGAATAAGGGCAACCACATTTACCATCAAGATGAAAGTGAATATTGTGACCAGGCCTCTTCCTGCCCCTCTAAGATCTTCTTTGCTCAGGGCTATGTGGGAGGAAATGCCGATTGCAAGGGCGAAATAGAGCCAGAAACCAGCTGAACTTACGTTTTGTGCTGAAAAAATGCTTTTAAAAAGTTGAGCAGTCAATGTGAGGATTTTTTTCAATATATACTGGTTAGGCTGGCCAGGGTCAAGGGTCATATAGTTTGCAAAAGTGGCAAACGAATTTGGCAGGAAAAGGTACATGCCAAGGACCAGGGCTGCTGTTCCACTGAAAATGGGACCCATGCCTATGAAAAAGTTCCCTATTCTCTGGTAGAGGCTTTTTGGATTCCAGGCGTGGTTGACATACCCAAGGACTCCACCTGTGGATTTCCTGTCAAACAGCTTGAATTCACTTACCTGATGCCTGAAAAGGTAGCACATCAGCAGGTGGCCTATTTCGTGGACCGGAGTGCCTACCCAGGCTGTGAGCATAACTCCTTTCCAGCCAAAGACGCTCTGGACATAAAAATTAGCTCGGTTCTCTATAATGCCCAGCATCATTCCTGTAAGGATTAGAGAGCCTGTGACGCAGAGAGTTTCGAACAGGCTCAATCGAAAAACAGAGAAGATTACGTTTTCCAACTTTCAACTCCTTTTATTTATTAAATAAAGGGAAACTTCAGCGTTCCGAATAAATCATTGATTGGATTTCAGAATCATTGATTGGATTTTCATCCGGAGCCACTTCTTAATGTAACGTGATTGAATAAATATACCTTCATGCTTTTCCAATAGATTCAAGAAAAAGCCTGAAAAAGAAAAGATTTAAAAGACGAAAATACTTATTTTCAGGACCAGTCAATAAAGATAAATGTTTCAGCAAAATACTTGTTTCAGCAAAATACTTGTTTCAACAAATCTCCGGATTATTCCGGTTTTTAACATCAAACTCAACATCAAACCAGACAGGAGTTTTGTCTTCAGGGTCGCAGTTATAGTTTATTGTGATTTCCTCTTCTTTCGGGATGTCTCTTATACAAATGTATTTTAGAAGATTGTTATTGAAATCTTTCTGGTACCTTGCATTTGGGGTGTAAGAATGGTTGTAAAGGGACCCGTAGCCCAGTGCAATTGCTGCTTCTTTTGAGTCGGCACCCCAGGCGAAGTAATAATCGTAGAGCCGGGTAAATTCAAAAGCTTCCACTTCTTCAGCGGGAAAGACCAGAACAGGACAGGTTTCTATTATCTCTCCTTTTTTAAAATATTTCTGTGCAAATACTCCTCTACCTTTCCCAGGTGAGTCTTTAACACTTATCAACGACATATGAATCATGTTCCTTCAGGATGTAAAAAATTGCCTGTGAACTGTTGAACTATTTTGATTATGCAAACGATATATAAGTTTCCCTAAGATAAATTTTCAGAAAGATCTAAAGGGAAATTTTATAAGAATTAGAAAAATTCCAGAGCTTAAGAGATTTCACATATTTCCCTGGATTCTGTACTTCTCCTTACAAACCCATAATACCCTATTCCTATGAGGGCAACTGAGTAGAGAACTCTCCATGTGAAACCCGAAATAAGAAAAGAGAGCGACAGAAGAGAAAGTCCTGAATAGATCCAGCGTCTCCAGCCTTTTTCTGTTTTCCAGTAAGAAAGAAGGATAAAGCCGTAAAGAAAGAGAAAGTTCTGGTTTACAAGCATGAGCAGGGAAGAAACCGGAACTTTAAACAGATAAGTTCCCATAAGCACCAGCACGAAAGCCGTATACATACTCAAAATGCTTGCCATGGGCTGTCCATGTTTCGAAAGTTTTCCAAGGTAAGCCGGAAGCACTTTCTCCTTTCCCAATGCGTAAAGAAGGCGGCTTGAAGCAAAATTCCAGCAGGTTACGTTAGCGATGATAACTACTGCCATCAGCCAGATGAGCAGATTCCCTGGAGGCGTAAACTTAACGAGTTCCACAAGTCCCGATGCTCCACTCAAAGGAATTCCGGCGGCATCAGCCCCTATACTTGTGACTGCAAGCATCAGGTAAATAAAGATCACAATTCCAAAACTGAGCCAGAAAACCCTCTGAACATTTTTTTCAGGGTTTTGAAGCTCCCCCAGACCAAAGGACATATTTTCCCAGCCCAGAAAAGCCCAGAAAAGCAGGGCAGAAATTTTCCAGAGATTATAAGGATCAGGATAAAGGTAAGAACTGCTGGAAATGTAAAAACTGCCGGAAAAGCCAGAGATTTCGGAATTCAGGCCTACAATTCCCGATATACCTGCAGATAAGCCTTCGTACAGCGCCTGTATTGAAACCTCAAGCCCTGAAGAAAAGAAATTGAAATTATAGAATGTAAGGGCTGCAATCAGGAACAGCAGTACAACTACAGCTGCGTAGTTGAAAAATGAAACAAGCCTGACTCCGGCAGTCGTTATAAGGGTCATTGCCGTGATAACGACAAAAGCCAGCAGATGAACTCCCAAACCAGAAAAATCAAAGAGGTGCTGCAGGTATTCGCCTCCAATAAGGGCAACTGCGGGTATTCCCAGGCTAAAAGAGCCACAGACAAGTGCAGTTACTGCATATCCTCCCCATTCCCCTACAGCTTCCCTTGAATAATGAAAAAGACCCCCAGAATAAGGGAATTTCTTTCCGAGCATAGCGCAGATCTGAATAAGAGGCATTGCCGCAAGGATTATCAGGAGCCAGCCAAAAACCACTTCCTGCACTGTCCCCACATCCGCAACCAGCCCCGGCAGGCCCAGCAGTCCGGAACCTATAACCATAAGGATTGCAAGAACAATTCCACGCCCCAGAGTAACTGTTTTTTCCAGTTCGGCCATAATGATTTATCCATAAAAATTTAACAGGTTTTAAGAATAAAGGCAAAGAAAAAGAGGAAAGGGTCTTTAGCCCTATAACCTTTGCGTTTTCCGAGACTGTTTTAAAGGTAAATGGAAAAAATGAAGTTATGAATAATGTAAAAACAAACCCAAAATAGAGACGAAACAGAGCTGCTCTCAAAAGCCCTGTTTCGTTGAGAAGCCTTTTTTAGAGGCTCATATATCAAGTTTTAATTTGTAAAATTTTTGCATTAACTTTTAATATTTGACTTTTAATATTTGACTTTTAATATTTGACTTTTAATATTTGACTTTTAATATTTAATTTTTAATATTTGACTTTTAATATTTGACTTTTAATATTTAACTTTTAAGGTTTAACTTTTAATGTTTAACTTTTAATTTTTAACTTTTAATTTTTAACTTTTAATGTTTAACTTTTAATGTTTAACTTTTAAGTTAATCTTTTTCCAGGCAAATGAGTTCTTCAGCGTATGGAAGATTCTCTGTCATCCAGGCACAGAACTCTCTCCACTCCTCAAGCTTGTGGTGGCGGCGCTGGAAGTAAATATTCCGGAGTTCGGCATAATTGGTTATGACAGTCCGTTTCTGCATGTAAGCACTCGGAAGGTCCTGAATAAGTTCCCTGAAGATTGCTTTCCTGTATGCGTTGTCTTCCTCGCTTTCTCCTTCGCGGGATTTGTAGGCCTTGATAAGGTCATTGAGATGCCTTATCTGGGAGTTCCTATAGTCTGTGAGTTTGTCAAAAGAAAAATCGTGAGGAGCAAGATCCCTGCTGGTCAGCTTATGCATTGTAGAGGTTGAATTCTTTTCTGTGAACTTGTAAGTGTCAAACTCCTTCCACCAATAGAGAGGAGCTGTGAGATCAAAACAGACGGTAATAAACCTTAAAAATTTACCGTGCTCATTTCCTGCAAGAGTCAGGCGCTGGGCCAGATTCAGATCTTTTTCTCCAAGTATGCAGTTTCCCGCCTCATCAGGCTTACTGCTGTCCATAAGGTGCCAGGAATTCATCGGATTCCGCATGCCAATAATAGCATAATAGATATTGTATGTACCGTGTAACTTCATTTCAATCATAAAAGCGCCTCTTAAACCCGTTCATATAAATACACTATAAATCGGTTTATGGTATAAGTTGTAAACCTGTCTATGGTATAAGTTGTAAACCTGTCTATGGTATAAGTTGTAAACCTGTCTATGGTATAAGTTGTAAACCTGTCTATGGTAGATAACTTAACTCATTTTAAATATTTGTTGCGCAGGATGTTTGTCGTTTTGTTTCAGTCGAATACCCCACCAGCGCAACTTTGATTTAAAAAAATGATCGCCCCTTAGCCATGATTTATCCCTTCAATAAAACCGCTATGCAGCTTTTGAGGCAGTCAATGACAATTATTTCAGTCAATACCAATTATTTATTCCATTTTACCTTCAATGACAGAAATGTATGTTTTCAGTCAGATACTATTAATTTAAGTGAACTTGCATTTCCATATAGAAAACAATCAGACACCTGTTCAAAAAGAAGGAAATTAAAAGAAAAATACTGAGTTGGAAATGACTCCTACAGAACCTCTTTATCTTGGCATCCTCATTCTAACAGGCGCTTTTACGGGTATTATCTCAGGCCTTCTGGGTGTGGGAGGAGGTTTTATTATGTCTCCTGTCCAGTACTGGCTTTTACAGGAAACCGGACTGCAACCTGATCTGGCTATAAGGGTGGCCCTTGGAACAAGCCTCTTTGTGGTCTTGATAAATGCCATAAATGTTACTCTAAATTACCAGCGAACGCGAGCAGTACTCTGGAAGCAGGCGACAATCATGGGAGTCTCCGGCTCAATTTTCAGTTTTGGGGGAGCGGAGCTAGCTTCTCATCTGCCGGCCTCTACAATCAGCACAATTTTTGGAATCGTAGTCATAATTGGAGCACTCAGGACTTATCTGATTCCTGCTGTACAGGAAAAAAAAGAAATAAGCTCTAATCCGGTACCTTATATTTTTGCTGGAATTTCCATAGGCTTTTTTTCGGGGCTCCTGGGGATTGGAGGAGGAGTACTTGGAATTCCAATTATGCTAATTTTTCTACATTTTGACATGCGAAAGGCCATAGGAACCTCGGCTGCAGTAATAATTTTTACTTCTTTTGGAGGGTCAATCGGGTACATAATCAACGGCTGGGAACAGCCCGGGCTTCCTCCTTATTCTCTTGGATATGTTAATCTCCTTAACTGGCTTTTGCTTGCAGTTCCGGGATTTCTTGCAGTAAAAAAAGGAGCGGAAATTGCCCATCTGGTGAACCCGGAGTATCTGAAACATCTTTTCATACTTATGATGCTCTATGTGGGGCTGAAAATGATAGGAACTATTTGAAAACAGAAAAAGGAAATACTGGAAGGAAGCCTCAAAAACTGTTAAAAATAAGAGTCCAGTCTTTTTCAGGCGCTTTCAATAGCTTTTACAGGGTCAAGTTTTGCAGCTTTCCTTGCAGGATAGATGCCTGAGATAATGTTGATTATGAAGGCAAAGACAGCTGCATACACAAAATTAAGAGGCTCGACTTTAAGAGGCAGGGTCTGAAGCCCGAAATACATCTCCTGAGGTACTTCGATTCTATAGCTCTGCAGGGCAACGGTTGCAATGTAACCCAGAACAGTGCCAAGTACCAGCCCAATGGCTCCGAGGATTACGGACTGAAAAAGAAAAACAACCATTATGCTTTTTTGAGAAGCTCCCATGGCTTTCAGGATTCCGATTTCTCTGGTTCTTTGGGCAACAATGGTAATCAGAGTATTTGCAATTCCGAAACCTGCAATTCCATATATAAGGATATAAAATAGGTTTATGAAGATGCGCTGCGTGTTCAGGAGGTCAAGGATTTCTGCATTTGTTTCTACCCAGCTGACTGCGTCAAGCCCGCTTTCCCTTTCAATTGAACTTGAAATAACTTCTGCCTGATAAGGATCTGCAACCCTGGCCCAGATTGTGCTTACAACCCCTGGCTCATTGAAGAATTCCTGTACTGAATCTAATCTTGCATAGGCTGTGACTTCATCTGCTGAAGTCCCTGTGTGGATCAGGCCTACAACCTTAAAGGAAGTCGTTTTCGAGCCAGGGAACACCGCATCTACCCGATCCCCCAGCTGAACCTCAAGATTTTCCGCAAGCTTATCCCCCAGCACTATACCATACCTTGTATGGACAAGGGTGAGAAAGTCTCCTTCGACCATATCCTTGCTGATCCCCATAACTAACTCTTCAGCCTCAGGCTCAACTCCCTGAAGAGAAACTCCTTCTGCGTTATTCTGGTACTCAAGAGCTGCCTGACCCAGATATTTGGAGGATACAGCCAACACTCCTTCTTTTTCCGCAATCTGGGCAGAATTATGCCTGTAAAGGTGGATGAACTCTTCTTTTTCATCTTGAGGATTGACAACAATATGAGGATTGTTTTCAATACTTGATTTTATAAGCTCTCCCTGAAAACCCGATAACATTGCCATCATTACTGTAATCACAGCTATAGCCAGGGCAACTGCAAGGATGGCAAAAAAAGTTTGCCTTCTTCTGGAAAAAACCTGCCTCAAAGCAATATTCAGTTCATACATAAGGACAACTCCAGCCTGGATAGATAAGGAATTTCTCAGCCAGGGGCCTATCAATTCTCACATTTGAGATTGATGAAGGAACTTAGGGAATTCATTTCTGTAATTCATTTCCGTAATTCATTTCTGTAATTCATTCTTGTGGACTGATTATAAATTAGTTTCGAATATTCAAAAAAGAATTCAAAATTAACGAGAAAAGAGATAAATAAGGGAGAAAAAGAGGGAAAAAGAAAAAAGAAAAAAGAATAAGGGCAAAAAAGGAAAAAAAGGAAAAAATGAAGGAAAAAATAAGGAAAGAATAGATAGTGAAAAAAGGATAGTGAAAAAAGGATAATTAAAAAGGTTAGAGCTGCACGTAATGTGCAACTTCACCCAGATCTTCCTCGATTCTGAGGAGCTGGTTGTATTTTGCAGTCCTTTCTCCACGAGCCGGGGCTCCGGTCTTGATCATTTCTGCCCCGATGGCAACTGATAGATCCGAGATGGTGGTGTCTTCGGTTTCGGCGGAACGATGGCTTACAATTACTGTATAACCGTTTCTGGAAGCCATGGTCGCAGCATCAAAAGCTTCGGAAAGAGTCCCTATCTGGTTAATCTTCAAAAGGAGTGCATTTGCTGCTCCCATATCCACGCCTCTTGAGAGTCTCTCGATGTTTGTAACGAAAAGATCGTCACCAACAATGATCGTATCCCAGAGTTCATTGGTAAGAGCTTCAAAGTCCTCGAAGGCTTCCTCATGGAAGGGGTCTTCAATAGAAAGGATGGGATATGAGTTCACAAGTTCGACATAGTAGTCCAGCAGTTCCGGAGAAGCAAGTTTCTTTCCGTCTATTGAGTATAATTCATCTTCATAGAACTCAGAAGCTGCAGCATCAAGCCCGATTGTAACTTCAGATTCTGTGTAGCCTGCTTCTTCAATAGCCTGTACAAGGGCATCAAGGGCTTCTGTGGACTCGCTCATTTTAGGAGCATATCCTCCTTCATAGCCCACGTTAGTAGAAGATCGGCCATATTTTTTTTCAAGGAACTTTCCAAGGATATGATAGATATCTGCCCCGATCTGGAGAGCTTCGTAAAAGGTTTCAGCACCCTTGGGCTGAATCATGAATTCCTGAATTGCAAGATCGTTGCCTGCATGCTGGCCCCCGTTGAGGACGTTCATTGTGGGCACTGGCAATGTAAAAGCGTTTGAGCCCCCGAAATAGCGGTAAAGAGGCATATTGAGCGAATCTGCAGCTGCTTTTGCGACAGCCATAGATACACCAAGAACAGCATTTGCTCCAAGATTTGCTTTGTTATTGGTCTCATCAAGCTCGATCATCAGATCATCGATTTCCCGCTGATTTCGCACATCAAGCCCAAGCAATTCTTTCTGGATGATGGTATTCACGTTCTTGACTGCAGTGAGAACTCCTTTTCCTCCATACCTGTTAGGGTCTGCATCCCGCAGTTCAAGAGCTTCATTTGTACCAGTGGAGGCTCCTGAAGGGACACTGGCTCTGCCAAATCCTTTCGGTGTAAACACATCAACTTCAATAGTAGGATTTCCCCTGGAATCCAGGATCTCCCGAGCATGTATCTTTTGGATTTTATATTCTCCAGAATCCTGCTGTAGACCGATATACGACATCATTTCACCCTTTCTAATCTCTGATCTATTTATACATATATTCTGTTATTTGAAGCTTAACCTTGACTTACCCGTTAGATGTCCGAATTGTATTTAATTCTTTATCCGGTTAGTACAAATAATTTTAATTAAGTTTTACGCTCGTTTTTTGCAAGAAATTCGATTTAACATCTAATAATTATTATAGATTAACATAGATTAAATTTTGGTCCTAAATCCGAAAACAACTTTGCATGAGAAATACAATATCAAGCGCCGTGTGTATTTAGGAAGTCTCGTTCTTCAGAGGATTTGCTACATGTTTCGTCTTTTTGTAATCTGTACCTCAAGAACATCTATTTCCTATAAACACTAGCTTTAAAGGTTTTGGTTAGGATTAGCAAATAGATTTTTTTTCCAGAGGTTCGTTGCCACTAAGTTTTATATCAAAAACTTCAAAAAAAAAGCTTTAATAGAAGTAGATAGCTTTTTTACTCCTTAACAATACTCAATTTATTTAAAAAAATAATTTTATCTACATAAAATATATAAACATGAAAGTATTATTCCTTCTCGATGACCGACGATTCTCCAGTTAATTTGACCGAAAAAGAGTATTCAGTTATTGATATGCTCCAGAGCCTGGGACTCCCGAGGACGGAGGCCACTGCTATCGTATGTCTGAAAGACTGCAGGGAACTAAGATCTCTCCATATAGAACTAGTTTCAGGGCTCAGACAACCGGAAGTAAGTGTAGCTATGCGCCCTCTGAAAGATAGAGGCTGGGTGGACGAAAGATCCGAAAAAAAGAATAAGGGAAAAGGCAGACCTGTAAAATACTACCAGTTGACAGTCCCCTTCCCGCAAATCGTGCAGGTTCTTGAGGAAGAATTTTTAAAAGACAATAATGAAAAAACAAATGCTCTCAGAAGACTCCGAGAACTGGAGATCGTATTGCAGAACTGAACTGGAGAAGAACTGCCAGACACGTTTTTTCCGGCCTGTGTTCTTAGTTATTTCAATTAGTTGTAATTCTTTCAATTAGTTGTATTATTTCAATTAGTTGTATTATTTCAATTAGTTGTATTATTTCAATTAGTTGTATTATTTCAATTAGTTGTATTATTTCAATTAGTTGTAATTATACTTCAACTTTTAATCACTGCTATATTTCTTATTTCACCCATATTATTCCAGGTCCGGAACCTGTTCAAAGTTCACAGGGGCAAATCCCTGCTCCACATCCATAACCCTTCTGGCAGAAATTCCTTCCAGCTCAAAAATAAACACCTCAACAACCATAAAAACTTCACTCTCTCCCCGCAAGCAGCCCAGTTTTACGTTATTTTCTCGACCTGTCCCGGCATGCAGGTGGATCTTCGGTTTCCCTTCCTCCTGGAAGATATTCCCTATCCCAAGAATCTCATGGGCTTCATCAAAGCCAAACCAGACAGGTTCCGGAGGTCTTATACTTTCTTTTGGACCTGTAACAAGTTTTCCTGCTTTTAATGCGCCGAGCAGCATAAAAACAGCCGACTCAATCTTTTCCAGTTCTGCAAGTTTGACCAGTTCCAGAATGAGATCATCTCCATGGTCAAGCCTGACAGTAAAGACTCTACCTATTCTTCCTTTTGTATATTCCATATTTTCTTCCTCACTGATCTGTAATTTTTCCGTCCACAAGCCTGATAATTCTATCAGCTTTTGAAGCCAGGTCCTCGTTATGCGTAACCACTATAAAAGTCTGATTATACTCCTTGTTCAGCCGCCTGAGCAATTCGTAGATCAGGTCACCCGCTTTAGTATCAAGGTTGCCTGTAGGCTCGTCTCCCAGCACGATTGCAGGAGAACAGCTCAGGGCTCTTGCCACTGCAACCCTCTGGTTCTGCCCTCCTGAAAGCTCGCCAGGCCTGTGATCCATCCTATCTTCAAGCCCTACTTCTTTCAGAAGTTTTTCTGCAATTTTATTTGCTTCTTTCCTGTTTTTTCCGGCAATCAGAAGTGGCATTATTACATTTTCCAGGGCTGTGAAATCAGGAAGAAGGTGATGATATTGGAATACAAAGCCAAGCATCCTGTTCCGCATCTCGGAACGTTCTTTATCCGACATTTTTGTTACATCATTGTCGTCTATCAGGAGAGTGCCTGAACTCGGAGTATCCAGCAAGCCAATTAAATGCATAAGAGTGCTTTTGCCTGAACCCGATGGCCCGACAATTGCCACGAATTCCCCTTTTTTAATTTGCAGGTTTGCATTGTCAAGTGCTCGAAACTCCATTCCGTTTTTATAGATTTTTGTCAGATTTTTAAGCTCGATAATTGGGCTTTCTTCTATCATGCTTTTCCCGGGTTTTCAAACCATTACATTAAATTAGGGTTACTCTTAAGTAAAGAGCTTTCGGGAAGATAATGCCTCTTTACTAAATCAGGGTTCTGGGGCAGAATCTTTTCGTTTACTTATCTTTCCTTATTCTTTATGGAAATTTCAGAACCTTACTCCAATTCCTGTCACTTATCTTTTCTTTTTCTGCATGGAAATGTCATAATCTTACTCCAATTCCTGTCACTTATCTTTTCTTTTTCTGCATGGAAATGTCATAGCCTTACTCCAATTCCTGTCTGCTTACAACATAAGCTGCTGTGATAATGAAAGCGCAGCCCAGAAAGGTAGAGAGATAGAGAGGATTTTTCAGAAAAGTGCTGTCAAAGAAAATCCCTGAAACAGGTTCGACAAGGGCAAGAATGCTACCTGTCTGTGCCCTGATTCCTGAGATTCCTTTGAGGTAGATAATAGCAGCAAAGGTAATAGTTAAACCGAAAAGCAGTAGGACATTGAAGTTTTCGAGGAAAACATTGACTGAGGTGGAAAGTGCAGATGGCAGCATAAAAAGAAGGCTTACTCCAGTCAACCAGAAAGTCTGAGCCATGCCTGTGTAATCGTGTCTCAAGTAGCGGATCGTGATAATAGTTGTACCGAATGACAGCCCCGATAGCAGACCGAAGAAGAGGCCTTTTCCAAAATCGGAGCCTGTATCCATGCTCATAAGGACTTCTCCAGGATGGGCAATAAGTAATACTCCTGCAATTGCAAGTAGAAGAGGCAAAAGGCTTTTGCTGTTGTTGTGTTCCCCGAGAACAGAAGGAGCAAGCAGATTGACATATACCGGAGCTGTATAAAGCAGAAGAACGGCAACGGAAATTCCACTATATCTGATGGATGAGAAGTAGCAGATCCCAGTAATTGCATTAAGAAGGCCTAACAGCAGAAGATATCTTTTATTTCTCTGTGGTCTGAGCTGTCCCAACCCCTGACTCAAGAGCAGGTAAATAAAGATCATGAAGAGACCAAAGAAGAGTCTGGAGAAAAGAATAGACCCAACAGACATATCCTGCACCCTATCCAGAAAAACTCCGATAGTGCCGTAAAGTATGCTGCCAGTTATAATTTCTGAATAAGGCTTAAAAGAACCTTCCTGTACAGGCATGATCGAGAATTAAAAGACTGAGAATATATATTTTTTTGGACACGACATAGAATTGTAAGGTAAAAGCACATCTATTCCGAAAAATAAAAAATATATCCAGTTCAACAATGGAGATCTCATTTTCGCTTTTTAGGTCCTCTATGTGGAACTATAGGTTCTCATAATACACATCCATATTTAACTACCAAAGCCTTTATTTTAAATTGAATTCAAATTTTGAAAGAACTCAGAGGTTTCTTTTCGCTTCAGGGCTCATTTCAGAGTTCTCTCTTACCAGCCTGCCTTCGAGAAAACGATAGATTGCAAGCTCACCTGTTGAAAATCGGACTTCCCTTATACCATCGTTCGAAATGCCTTCAACATATTTTACAAGAGCCCTCAAACTGCTCTGATGGGCACAGACCAGCACATTTTCCCCTTCTTTTACCGCAGGCAGGATCTTCTGCTCGAAATAGGGTACTGCACGTTCATACACAGCTTTGAGGCTTTCTCCTTCAGGGGGGCCCGGCTCAAAGTCCCAGCGCCAGGAGGCAAGCTTTTTTGCTCCGTATTTCTCTTCCATTTTCTGCTTTTTTCTGCCCTGAAGCTCCCCGTAGTAGCGTTCGTTCAAGGCAGCTGTGGTGTAAATAGGAATGAGTTCTTTACCCAGTTTTGGAGGATATGAATACCATTCAATCCTTTCCAAATCCTCCTTATCCTCTGCCCTTTCATGAATGAAAACCCCTGTCTTTTTCTGCCCGGAAAGTATGATGGAAAGAGTTTCCTGTGTCCGGAAAAGGTTTGAGGCAAAAGCAAGGTTTATCTCGATATTTTCAAGTTCAACTGCACACTCAAGAGCTTCTTTGATCCCTTCCCTGCTAAGAGGAACATCCACCCAGCCGGCAAGCCTGTCATCAGGCTTCAAACCGGGTTCTCCGTGCCTGACAAGTATAAGATAACTCATAGAACTACACCCCTTAGATTAATACCGATAAACAAATTCCGAGAAACAAACGCCGATAAATAAATTCCGATAAACAAATACCAATAAACACTCCTGTCTTGTGCTTTCGGGACCCTCAAGTTATATTTATCATTTTTCAGATTCGGGCCTGAACTCCAGCTTCGTGTCGTAGAGCATATGCCAGAGATCGCCTTTTTTGCTCATTCTTTCTGCATCAATTGCAGCTCCCTGTCCCTTGATCTCAAACCTGACAATATTTTTCCCGAATGTGACCTTTCCGAGTCTGCTTTCCATCCTGCTGTAATCAAGGCCATCGGCAAGCCGGATAATGGAAGCCACTTTCAGGGTAAGGTTCTGAAGGTCCTCAGGCATTTTCCCGAAATCTTTTCCTTTAAGCTTCTCGACTTTCTCTTTTCCAACCCTTTTTTTGTGCAGGAAAGCCGTCCATGCAACTACAGGCCAGAGCCTTTCAGGCAGTTCGGAAGGCGGGTGAAGGAGAAGGATTACTCTTCCTGCTTTGTGATGGTTTTCAAAATCTGTAGCCACGCCAGTATCATGAACAAGCGCAGATATCTCCACTACGTTTCTCATTTCAGGGTGCAACCCATGGATAGAATTAAGGATATCAAAAAGCTCAAGGGCATTCCTGGCCACGTTATCAGCATGGCTGCGTTCAATTCCATATATATGGTAAAGGTCTTCTAGAGGCAGAGGTTCGGGAGAGAAGTCTTCCCCTGATTGATTCTCCCCTGAAATTCCACTATCTGAATCTTCACCGGCTCTGTCATTTTCTGAAGATTTATTATCCGAATTCACATTAAAGCCCCTTTTCATTTTTCTTTCTTTACCTGTATTGGTGTTAGATCAACTTAAGCTTATTTTTTTAGTCTAGCTGTAAAGTGAACATCATCTTAACTAATTTGATAAAAAAATACAAATTTTAGAAATATATATTAAATGAGGGATTATCGAGGGAGAATTGTGGAAGAATTGCAGAAGAATTGCGGAAATATCTGAAGAACTAACTTATGTATTCTTAGATGACTGAGAAGCGACTAATGGAAGGCTTTTAAGATTTGTACGAATGTTTTAGAACTTTTTAAAAAATGAGTGTACCTGCTAGAAAATTCAATGGTTAACAGTAGTCCTGCCCAAAACTTGCTGGCATATGGACCTGAAAGAATATGAGAAAGAAAGGAGGAGATTAAAGCATGAAAAATAAGCTTACTAAGATTACAGCCGAACCTGGGAAACAGGAGATCATTATTGAACGGGAATTTGATGCTCCGCGAGAGCTTGTGTTTAAAACATTTACCGACCCTGAGCTTTACTCACAATGGCTTGGACCGCGTGAACTCACAATGGTGCTTGAGACTTTTGAGCCAGTAAACGGAGGTTCATGGCGCTATATCCAAAAAGACCCGGAAGGCAACGAGTATGCATTCCACGGCGTGAATCATGAAGTCTTATCACCTGAACGAATTATCGGTACCTTTGAGTTCGAAGGGCTTCCGGAAAAAGGACACGTCGTCCTCGAAACGGCGAGGTTTGAGGAATTGTCAGGTAACAGGACAAAGCTGACGTCTCAATCTGTCTTCCAGTCGGTTGAAGACCGTGACGGTATGCTCCAGAGCGGTATGGAGGAAGGAGTTAACGATTCTTATGACCGGCTCGATAGGCTGCTGGAAAAGATGCAAAAATAAAATCAGATTAAATTTATGGACATTACTATTGGAACAGACCTGAGTAAAGAGTATGGCATCATGAAATTATTAAATGAAATTCTACTCGTCGCTCCCTGCGGAATGAATTGTTGCATTTGTATGGCTTACTTGAGAGAAAAAAATAAATGTCCAGGTTGCAGGGGGACTGACGTTGGCAAACCCATTACTCGAGTTAAATGTAAAATTAAAACATGTGAAATTTTAAAAAAAAGCAAATTGGAATTCTGCTTCGAATGTGAAAAATTTCCTTGTGATGATTTAAAACATTTAGATAAAAGATATCGCACCAAATACAATATGAGTATGATTGAGAATCTTGAAAACATTAAAAAACTTGGTATTGGGGAATTTCTTAGAAATGAAAAAATAAGATGGGCATGCACCGAATGCGGCGGCACGATCTGTGTCCATAAAGGTAATTGTTATAATTGCGGGAAAAAATTTGAATTCAAAATTGTATATTAGTTGCTGTGAGCATATCCTCGATAAGATGGCTGCAAGCTTAAAATAAATAATATTACTGTCCTGTCACGCTGGCTCATGGGATTGAGTTTAAGGGAGAGAATAAATGGATTACGTTGATTAAAAAATATTTATAGTAACTATTCAGGGTATAGTTACAAAATAAGCTTTAAATCCTGCCCGAATAACATATTCATCATCTATAACCTGTTTTTCCATCGAGCGAACGCTCGGGCTTTTCCGAAAAAGCAAAAACACAATAAAAGTACTCTTGAATTAGAATTTAACGTACTTTCCATTTTTTTTGAAAATAGAACATTGAAACTACTTTTCTAATTTATCTAGTATGGTATAGCCTCACTGCGTTCGGGACAAGCTCCGTTAAGGACGCTAATAATGTCGCTTCGGTTCGATTGAGCCCACTAAGTAAGAAAAGACTGCTGCCCAAAAATAAAAATAAAGTTATGGCTTTTCGCCATAAGTTAGTCCTCTTGAGCGAAGCGTAGCGCAGCGAAAAGGACCCCGTGCTCCCGAAACGGAACTCGGGTGTTATATATAATATCCAGACTTCTAATAAACAATGATCAAAATCAGCTTCAAGCAGGGAACTCTGCTCATACAGGGCAATGTGAGGGTTCCCAATGCAGTCTGGGACGAGAGGAGCGAGAGATTCAGGGCTCTTGCCATGTATTACAGGGATACGGGAAACTACTTAAAAAACTCCAAAATTCAGTTTGAAGACGAAGTACTTGACCTCCTTCCCTGTCCGGATCTTGCAGCAGCTTATGAGGCATCAGGAAAGAAGCTAAAGCTGAGAGACTACCAGGCAGAAGCTCTTGTCTCCTGGGGTGAAAATGAGAAATGGGGAGTGCTCGTTCTGCCAACAGGAAGCGGAAAGACCCTTGTTGGAATTCGGGCAATTGCGGGCTGCAATACCCCTGCCCTTGTGATTGTCCCTACCCTTGACCTGCTCGAACAGTGGAAAAAGCAGCTTGAAGAAGCTTTTTCCATGGAAATCGGAAAGCTTGGAGGAGGAGAAAAGAAAATTCTCCCGATAACGGTTTCTACATACGATTCTGCCTATATTCACGCCGAAAATCTTGGGAACAGATTCGGCCTCCTTGTTTTTGATGAAGTTCACCACCTGCCTGCAGCCGGATACAGAAGCATTGCTGAGTTTTCCGCAGCCCCTTGCAGGCTTGGATTAACAGCCACTTATGAAAGGGAAGATGAGCTGCATTCTGAGCTTAACAGGCTTGTCGGGGGGAAGGTTTACGAAAAGCAGGTTTCGGAGCTTTCAGGTGAACATCTTGCCCCTTACAGAATTAAACGAGTAGCCATTACACTCACAGATGAGGAGCGAAAAGAGTATGAAGAGCACTATTCCGTGTTCCTTAACTACCTCAGGAAAACCGGGATAATTATGAAAGGCCCGCAGGACTTCCGGAAGCTGGTTATGAAAAGCGGGAGAGACCCTGAAGCCCGAAAAGCCCTCCTTGCAAGAAACGCTGCAAGAGATCTTGCTTTTAACAGCGCCTCAAAACTTGAAAAACTAAAAGAGATTCTGGAAACCCATAAAGAAGACAGGATATTCATTTTTACGGAACACAACCGCCTTGTCCACCAGATCTCCAGGGAGTTTCTAATCCCTGCGATTACCTACAGGACGCCTGCAAAAGAAAGGAGTTCCATTCTCGAGAACTTCAAGACAGGGACTTACAGAGCTGTGGTCACTTCAAAGGTGCTTGACGAAGGCATTGACGTCCCTGAAGCAAATATAGGGATTATAGCAAGTGGAACAGGCAGTAAGCGGGCATATATCCAGCGCCTCGGCAGAATCCTCAGGAAAAAAGAAGGAAAGGAAGCCGTGCTCTACGAGATCATAGCCGAAGAGACAAGCGAAACCGGAACTGCAAGCAGAAGAAAACAAGCTGTTTCCCCCCGAAAAAAGCCTGTGGAAATAGAGAATCAGATGAATAAAAAAGAGCCTGAAGAAAGCGAAAGCCAGATGAATAGAAAAGAGCCTGCAGATAAAGAAAATCAAATGAAAGAAGGACTGAAAGGAAAGAGAAACTCTGAAAGTCCCGGAGGTGATTCTTCTGCTCACATCTGACCTTCTTGTAACCCGCATTTCCAGAGGAAAAATAAAGCCTGAATATGCAGCCTTTGATTCCGAAAACCTGGAACTTGCAAGGCTTTTGATAGAAACCTTCGAACAGCATGTCGGAAAAACTTATGGAGACCTTCTGGCTGAACTTGAGGGATATGAAGAGATGAATTACCGCTTCATCAGGGGCCTTTCCCAGCTTCTTGGAAGAAAGGCTGTGATCGAAACAGATGCGGCTGTCGACCCCTCTCTGGCGAGGGAAACAGTCTTTGAAGCCTGCGGAGGAATGGCTCTTTCTTCTTCCGAAAAGAAAGAGGCTCTGAAAAAAGCGGCAAAGAAACTTTCAATTTCTGTGCAGGAACTTGAGAAAGCCCTATGGGCTGACCTTGAAGAAAATCAGGTCTTAAAAAGCTTCCTTCCTCTTTCGCCAGCAGAACTTCTCAGACAGTACAATATTTCCCTGACCCAGACCCTGCTCTTCCGTGCAGTTGACCTCGATATCTGGATAAAGGGCGATTTTCAAAAGATACTCTGGAAAATTCTTCGCTCGGGACTTATGTACTCCCTGGAAGACACTGAAGAGCCTGAGAAACTAAAAGGTGTCCATCTCCATCTTGACGGACCAGCTTCCCTTTTCCGAATGTCGGAACGGTATGGAAATTCCTTTGCAAAACTTTTCCCGGCCCTCCTTCGGTCAAGAGGTTGGAAATTGAAAGCAGGCATCCTTCACAAAGGTTTTCAGGGAAAACGCATCCTCGAGTTTACCCTGGAAGACTCGGAAGAGGCTTTCAAACCCTCACCCAAAGCAATCCGATACCTGGAAAACCTCTCTTCAGGACTTCAACTTGAAGAATCAAAGGAGGGATACGAAGCCGGGAAAAAGGAAGAAGTCAAAAAGGAAGAAGTCAAAAAGGAAGAAGTCAGAAAGGATAAGTTCAAAAAGGAGGAGTTCGGGAAAGAAGATGAAAGCGGATTTGCGGAAGATGAGACTGAAGTTCAGGAAATAGATGCTGAAGTTGAAGCATACGACAGTACGCTTGAAAAGATATTCAGCGGCTTCAGTTTAGGAAGCTGGAAGATCAAAAGGGAACCCACGATTCTCAAAGCCGGAAAATACGCTTTTGTCCCGGATTTTTCTCTTCAGAGAAACAACATGAAGGTTTACCTTGAAATTGTAGGCTTCTGGACTCCGGAATATCTTGAAAAGAAGGTTGAGAAACTCAAGGAAGTAAAAGAACCTCTTATTCTCCTGATTGACCGAAAGCTGAAATGCTCTGAAAAAGACTTCCCTGCCCAGGAAGTGATTTTTTTTGACAAAAAGATTCCGGCAAATGAAGTCATGAAAATACTTAGAAGATACGAGGAAAAAAGGCTTACAGAGGATCGCTCGTCTTTGCAGGAAATAGAAATTTCATTTTCCGGAGAGCTGATAAGCCTTGAGGAAATAGCAGATGAGAAAGGAGTCATGCTCGATGCCTTAAAAGCAGTGATCGCAAACCGGCTTTCAAAAACCAAAGAAGCTGAAGAAAACGGAAATTATGTACTCCTTGAAAACTACGCAATACACAGGCAGATGCTTGAGAAAATAGACTTTGAACTTGAAAAACCCGGAGCATTGAATACATATGCTGATGCAGTAAGGGTCTTTGAAGGTTTTGGGCTTGACAGAAGCCTCTATTACCCTGTGCTCGAACAGCTCGGGTATAAGGTTATCTGGGCAGGGTTAAGTGAAGAGGATTCAAGGGTTAAAAAAGTAAAAAAATAAGAAGCTGAAATAAGAAGCCTCTTCTTAACTGATCAACCTTTTCTGAAATTCTAAATTTCACATTTTTTCACATTTATATCCAACTACTTTCTAGTGAACTTCTTTCTATCCGACTGCTATCCGACTGCTATCCGACTGGCTATTCACCGACTACTTTCTATTCAGCTAATATTTGCATGTTCACTCGACTCAGAGCCTATCCAAAAAGTCAACGGCTGCATAGTTTAAGAGTTGAATATGTTTTAACATCCGGTTATCCTCTATTAGCATATCGTCATTTGTAATAGTCACAGTAGACCCCAACACTTTTCGATAGAGATCTGATTAAAGAGGTATAAGTTTGTTAAAAAACTGGTAAATGAACCTTTATTTACCAATAACAATAGGAGTTACTAAATGGAAGACTTTAAAAATTATTTTAAGAAAGACATGTTCATTGTAAATGTAGGAATAGAATTGCTGGAAATCTCTCCTGGATATGCAAAAGCCAAGCTGGAAGTCGAAGAAAAGCACCTTAACGCTTTGAAAACAGTTCAAGGAGGTGTATTATTTACCCTTGCAGATATTGCTTTTGCTGCAGCAATAAATGCACACGGAAGTTCTGCAGTTCTTATCAATTCAAATATGTCTTTCGTAAAAGCTGCTACTAAAGGTACTCTGATAGCTGAAGCTAAAGAAACGTCGATAAATCCCAAAATTGCCACATATAATGTAAATATAACTGATGATGAAGGGGACATCGTAGCAATATTTCAGGGAATGGGTTACAGGAAAAAAACTCCGAATGATTTTTCCTGATTAGGTTTAAGTCTGACTAAAAGTGAAGATATGATGTATCCTTTTAGCATGCGCATGGATAATGTTCAGATAGCAGGGCTTTTCGGATAGACTCTTACTCGACGTATGCTAAACTCTTTTTTACACTTGAAGAGCTTCCTGAAAGAGATTGAAACATAGAAAGAGATTGAGAAGGAGAAGAAATTTGAGAACTTTACATGGTTTCATGGAGAAATCAACTTGAGCCCCACTACCCCTGAGAAAATCAGAATGATGCAGACAAGCCTGCCGAAATCCATGGGCTCATTAAAGAGCAAGATGCCCAGGATAGTGGTACCAAGAATCCCTATTCCGGTCCACACTGCATAGCCAGTTCCTATTGGCAAAGTCTTCAGAGCCTGGGAAAGAAAATAAAAGCTAAGGACCATGCAAACGACCGTAAATATGCTGGGATAAAGCCTTGTAAAACCTTCTGTATATTTCAGCCCGATTGCCCAGGCAGCCTCGAAAAGACCAGCGATGAAAAGAAAGATCCATTCCATTTTTGTTCTACAACCTGCTTATGCGAATTTTAGGGGGTTACAGTGAAGATGACAATTGAAAAGTATTAAAAACCTCTTTCTCTTATAAACTTGCCTGAAAAAACCTCGGAAAAAACCAGTTTAATTTCTTAAAGGTAAAATCTCGAATCCTGGAATAAGAAATAAAGTCAAAAGAAGCAAACAATAAGCCTTTAACCCATACAAGAGAGTATTTTTAGCCTACTCAACTTACTTGACTTACTCAACGTACTCAACTTACTTGACTTACTCAACGTACTCAACATACTCAACTTACTCAACTTACTCAACATACTCAACTTACTCGACTTACTCAACTTACTCAACTTACTCGACGTACTCTACACTCTTTTTTACAGGCTTGAAGAGCTTCATGAACTCATGCACATCTTCCGGAAAATCCGTGTTTACGGAAAGTCCCAGCTCTTTTGCCTCGCTGGCGGAAAGAGGAGTGCTGTGGATCATCTCTCCGCTGACCAGTTTTTCGACAACTTCATCGAGCCTTTCTTCTCCATCAGGGCCTGGCTGTATTTTACCTTCAAGAAGCTCTTTTGCAACTTTTCGGGTGAGCTTGAGGGCTTTTCTTGAGATGTCGCTCATGACAAGGGTGGTATCGTCTGCTTGTTCTTTTTTTGTTTCGGCGGCATAGATCCAGGAAGGAGCAGGGAAAGTCCCGCGCAGTAGGTCTCCGATCTGCGGTTCGATAGGCCCGATAACGGCATCTTTATCCATCACGATTTCGTTTGCTGCAAGGGCGATAACCGTGCCTCCTGACATTGAGTAGTGGGGAATAACGACTCTGGTATTTTTGGGGTGATTCCTGAGGGCGCGGGCAATCTGGATGCTTGCATGGAGCTGTCCGCCTGGGGTGTGCAGGATTAGTTCCAGAGGATAATCTTTGTACTGCCTTATCCAGCGCAGAATCTGTTCGGCATCTTCTTCGTCTATGAACTGGTAAGCAGGCAGCCCGAAAAAAGAAACTGCTTCTCTCCTGTGAATCATGGTGAGCACTTTGTATCCATGGCTTTTTTCCATAGCTTTCAGTTTTGCCATGCGCAGAATCCTGATTCTTTTGAGCTGCGACTGCGGGTAGACTACTGCGTATAAAAAGAAAAGTATAAACAAAAGAGACGTTAAATCCCAGAAACTGATTGTCGATGTGTCAAAGGCAGACAGAAAATTCCCCCGAAAACTGCCCGATTTGCTTGAACAATCCAGAGGATACGTTTCAAACGCTCGGGCTTAATCCCCATATTAAAATTGTCCAGTCAGCTATTAATTTTGGCCCGTTTGATAGGTCAGGAGTAAAGATAAGGAACTAAAATAAGGAGTGAATTTCAGAGACTAATATCAGAATTATAAATTGGGAGTAAAATTTAGGAAACTAGAAATGAGGTGACGTAGAAATTAGATATAATAAATAATGGACTCAATAATAGCATTAAATAAAAACTCGATAATTGGACTCAATACCAGAATTCAATAAAGGAAGTAAATAAAGGAAGTAAATAAAGGAAGTAAATAAAGGAAGTAAAAAAGGAAGTAAATAAAGGGAGTAAATAACGGAACTCAATAACGGAAGTAAATAAAGGGAGTAAATAACGGGACTCAATAACGGAAGTAAATAAAGGAAGTAAATAACGGAAGTAAATAACGGGACTCAATAACGGAATCCAGTAAAAAGGTAAGGTGTAACGACTGGAGGCAAAGCCCAGACTTGACACTGTAGACCTTTAGCCCCCGCAGGAGACTATTCTAATATGGCAGCCCCGAAGTATCTGAAACGCTATTCTAAGGTGCATAGAGATGAAATGCCCGCCCTTTTCAAGATAACTGAGAGAATTCCGGCGCAGTTCGATTCGGACATGCCGCTTGAAGAACTCAGGAAGATTCATGAGAAAGGCATCGAAGAATACCGGAAACTTCACGAAAACCTTGAAATCCAGGCTATGGAAGCTTTTGCCTATAAAGATCCGGCTGACAGGCTGGTATTGTTTACTGAAAGCTTTCTGGAGCTTCCAAAAGCCAATCCTTCCCTCCTCGACCTTAAGGTTGCAATTGCAGACAAAATGATAGAAAACTGCAACTGCTGCGGATGGCGCTGCGGAGTCAACAGGAAGGCAGGTGAAAAAGGCTTTTGCAGGTTGACAGATGTTTCAAATTACGCTTCCGAATTTTTGCATATGGGAGAAGAGCCTGAACTTGTGCCCTCTCACACCATCTTTTTGACAGGCTGTACCTTTGCCTGTATTTTCTGCCAGAACTGGGAACTCTCTACTGCCCCTGAATCGGGAAACCGCATCGAGCCCAGAAAACTTGCAAAACTGATCGACCTGAGGAGAATGCACGGCTCCAAAAATGCAAACTTCGTAACCCCTACCCCACATGCGCATACTGTTCTGAAAATAATAAGGGAAATGTCTGGAAACACACCTGTGGTCTGGAACTCGAATATGTACCACTCCCCTGAAATTGCGGAAATTTTAGAAGGAGTAGTGGACGTCTACCTCGGGGACTTCAAGTACGGAAACAACGAATGTGCCCAGAAATACTCAAAAGTAAAAAATTACCTAGAAGTTGTGCAGCCCAACTTCAGATTCGCCTACAAAACAGCAGAAATCCTCCTCCGCCACCTCGTCCTCCCAGGCCACCTCGAGTGCTGCACAAAACCGATTGCAGAATGGGTCGCAAAAAATATCCCGCAAATCAGGTTCAATCTCATGTTCCAGTACAGTCCCTACCACAGGGCAATGGAATACCCTGAAATGGGACGCTACCTGACAACAGAAGAAGAGGCTGCGGCAATATATATTGTAAAAGAGGCAGGAATTGAGGATCTGCTGATCTGAATGCTCCCGAGACTAATAACAGCCTCTAATGACGCTCTAACTTAAATCTAATACTTCAAGTTTTTTGAGATTACATCTTCTAATTTTCCGGCACCCAATTTTATTTTTCACTTCATAGAACCCCGAGCTCTCACCGGGTGCGAAGCAGCCGGCTTTTACATGAATAGATGAGCTGGTAGAAGCACTGGAACAGATAACAGCAACAGCATTTGCATCCCCAGGTTTGCAACAAATCATTGCATAAGAATTTAGGGCTCTTCGTTGTTTTGTGTGGATATCCTCATAATATTCTCATAAAATCAGCACGGTCTTGAATTGAAAATAGTATTATCCATAGAAAACGACGAAGAGTCGAATTCAAAAAGACTGATAATTTCCAGTAAAAGGAGAAAAAGCTTAAAATATTCGCATTTTACTGGAAAAAACACATTATCAAAAGCCTTTACTTGAGTTCTATATGCACATACTCGACGTATCTAGTTCAGTTTTCAGCTCATACTTTCTGATTATTGTCCCTGAAATCTAATTCATCAGCTAAAATTGTTTTAAAAAATTCCTTCTTTTCAGATCTATTTTTACTTTTTTGGGGAGGCGCCGCCAGTCAAGCTGACGGAGGTACACATCACAATACGACTAAAAAAAGTTTCTGGAATCAGGGAATAGCACCTAATTAATAAGGAACAAAGTAGCCCAAATATGTTGTTTCCTGAAATAATTAGCCGTGGTCGTGCATAATAATATTTATAATCCCATTAAGTGTATCCACCAGATTGAGGTTAGACAAATGGCTGCAGATGAAAACAGTGTCCTTATTGAGCGTATTTTCCAGGTTCACGAATCGCCCTGCAAGGCAGTTCTTGCAATAACCGGCGGTGGGGCAGAAATAATTGGAGAACTGCTGCGCCACGGCAGCGGTTCTGCTACTGTGATTGATGCTGTTGTTCCATACAGTACAGGTGCAATGGATCGTTTTCTCGGAAGAAAACCGGAGAAGTACTGCTCAGAAAAAACTGCGAGACTGATGGCGATGGTAGCTTACCAGCAAGCCCTTGAATTATCCAGAGGTGAAGGGTCAGCAGACCAGGAAGTTATAGGGATCGGAGCTACCTGCAAGCTTAAGGCGGCAAACGAGCGGGAAGACAGGACGCACGAGGTCCACGTTGCCATACAGGCAGCCTGTCAAAGCGGGGTGAGCACACTTGAACTGACTGTAGCCAGGACAAGGGAACAAGAAGAAAAGATTGCTGCACTTCTTATTTTCAATTTACTTGCCCGCCACTGCGGCGTTCCTGAAATTGTTTTGCCGGACGGAATCGGGACAGGGAAAGAGAAAAGAGAAGAAAGAAGCGGAGAGAGAAGAGAAGAAAGAAGTGGAGAGAGAAGAGAAGGGAAAGGAGAAGTAATTATTGAAAAATATGAGTCAGTTTCCAGCCCTGTCGGGAATCTGCTGAGGCAGCAGAGTTACAGCCAGGACAGTCCTTCTGAAACCCTGGGTATGGCTCGAATCAGTTTAAATGAGGCAGAAGCTCTCAATGAACCGGGAAATATCAGGCTTGTGTTCCCCGGCTCTTTTGACCCCTGCCACGGAAATCATATTTTTATGGCAAAGCAGGCATCGAAGAAACTTGATCAACCTGTACACTTTGAAATTTCTTTGACTAACGTCGACAAGCCGCCCATAGATTTCATCTCTCTGAACCAGAGGCTGGACTCTTTAAGGGAATACAAAGGTGAAGCCTTCATGGGAGGGGTTTGTCTGACCAATGCGCCGCTCTTCCTGCAGAAAGCTGCCCTTTTCCCGAACAGCACTTTCATTGTTGGTGCTGATACCATCAACAGGATTTTTGACGCAAAATATTATAAGGGCGTAGCAGACACATCCGCCATTTTAAAGCATTTTAAGGAAAAGAATGTTCGCTTCATGGTGTTTCACAGGAAATCAGTTGAACTTTCCATAAAGCCTGAAGTCCTTGATTTTTGTGAGGTTATCCCTGTAGATGAATATGAAGATGATGGGACTTCTTCAACAGAAATAAGAAAGAAGTCTGAATAAAAATTCATTTATGAGATATTTAAAACGAAAAGAGCAGCAAGTTGGATTAGGGATTTTAAAAGTTAATTTGAGACTCTATAATATATGTGCAGATTTATAATAGCGTTTTTATATTAAATAGGCATTTATTTGTCCAGGCGTATGTTTACGCCACATTCTTCAAATGGATGATTCAGGCATGTAAATGACATATTAACACGAATACAATTATTATGCCGGTGTCTGGAACGAAGACGGGATATTCTATCTGTTCCGTTACAGGTTATCTGATCCGTTACAGAGTGGGAAACAGTATAAGTCTCATCCATGATTTTAACAGGCAAGCTTCTTTTACATCAAAATTATCATTTTTCGGGGGAATAGCTGATGAAAACTAAGCTGATGAAAACTGGATTGGTATTACTAATGATCATCTCGGCGGTGCTGATGTTTGCAGCTGCTGTCTATGCCCATGAAGGCACTACACATAATGCCACAGCTGTCATGAAAGACGTAAAGGGCAATACCGTGGGGCTGGCCGCCTTTACTGAGGATTCCAGTGGCCTGGTTCATATCAACGTCAATGCGAGCGGCCTGACGCCGGGCCTGCACGGCATCCACATCCACGATAAAGGGAACTGCACAGAGCCATTGTTCACTTCTGCTGGTGGACACTATAACCCTCTGGGCAAAGAGCATGGCCTCAAAAACCCGAATGGCCCCCATGCCGGGGATCTGCCCAACCTCGAAGTAGGCGAGGATGGTAAGGGATATATGAATGTCACCACTGACCTTGTGACGTTGTCAGACGGGCCAACCACGCTATTCACAGCCAATGGCACTTCACTGGTCATCCACGATGGTTCTGACGACCAGATGACCAACCCTTCCGGAAACAGTGGCTCTCGGATCATCTGTGGGGTCATCGAAAAAAAATAATTTAGCTCTCAATCCTTATTTTTTTAATCCTTATTTATTAATCCTTATTTATTAATCCTTATTTTTTTAATCCTTATTTTTTTAATCCTTATTTTCTTAGTCCTTATTTTTTTAATCCTTATTCTCTTAGTCCTTATTTTCCTCTTTTATCTTCGCAGGAATATGAACCTGGTAACAGAGAAAAGACGAAGTTCAGGACTATTACATACTTCTTAAACTTGCCCGAAGAACGGAATTCATCATCGCAATTTGTTTTGAATTACTCTTTGTCAGATCTATTTTTCACTTTTCTGGGGAGGCGCCTCCAGGTAAGCTGGCGGACGTAGTTATTAAAACAGGACTGAAAAACGGTTTTGGGAACAGGGAATATCACTGGTTAAGCAAAAGAGAGTAATCAGAAGTTTCTGTTACTAAATATTTTTTAGAAGTTTAATTCTCATCTACATATTTATATTTTTGAAACTTTATTAAAAATTTTTAGAAAATTATATATATTAGTACTAGGAAAGAACTTACCGTCTTCCTGTTGAAGAAAGACAATTCATAGTTATCTTGAGATGCAAAAAAAGGACCGAAAAAATGGCAGATATTGAAGGATTGCTCCATGAGGTTGCTGATGCGGTGATCTCCTGTAAAAAGGATAAAGTGCTCGAAGCGGTGGAAAAAGCAAAAGCAGAGCTCCCGCCGGAAGAAATCATAGAAAAAGGGCTATCTGCCGGCATGAACCAGGTAGGAGTTTTGTTTGAGAGAGGAAAACTCTTCCTGCCCCATGTAATGATGGCGGCAGATGCAATGACTGCAGGTGTGAAATTGCTTGAAGAAGGCATGCCTGCAGGCACCCGGGAAAAGAAACTTGGTGTTATCGTAAATGGCACTGTGGAAGGCGACGTCCACGACATAGGCAAGTCAATCGTCTCAACCATGCTTCAGTCCGCTGGTTTTGAAGTTCATGATATAGGCAGGGATGTCCCGGTCCGGAATTTTATCGAGAAGGCAAAAGAGGCAGATGCCGACATGATCGGAATTTCCGCTCTTATGACCACAACTCTTCAGGGGCAGAAGGAAATCATTGAAATGCTCAAGGAAGAGGGCCTCAGAAGCAAAATAAAGGTCATGGTAGGTGGAGCTCCCGCAACTCAGGCCTGGGCAGAAAAGATAGGTGCAGACTGCTATGCCGAAAACGCAAGCGAAGCTGTCGCAAAGGCAAAAGAACTGCTGCTCTGAACCCCAATAATCAGTAAAAATTAGTCTGTCTTATTTGAAAAGGAGGATAAAAATGGCAACTGCATACGCTCTGAGGATGGGCGATGGCAAAAGAATCTACCTCACAAAAGAGGAAATCCTCAGTGAGATCGAAGCCGGCTCTGCCAATGCTTCTGACCTTGGGGAAATCCCTTACCTGACTGCTGATGAAATAGACAAGCTTGCAGAAATCCTTATGATGCCCGGAAAGGCTGTCAGTGTCGAGCAGGGCATGGAAGTTCCTGTAACACATGACATAGGCACAATCCGGCTTGATGGAGACCAGGGAAACAGCGGTGTGGGTATTCCCTCAAGCCGGCTTGTTGGCTGCATGATGCATGAAAGGGCTTTTGGTGCAGATACCATGGAGCTCGGGCACATCGACTACAGCTTCAAGCCTGTAAAGCCTGTCGTTTCAAATGAGTGCCAGGCAATGGAAGTCTGCCAGCAGAACATGATAATTCCTCTTTTTTACGGCGCAATGCCCAACATGGGACTTTACTATACCCCTGACGGGCCGTTCGAGAACCCCGGAGACCTGATGAAGATATTTAAAATCGATAAAGCAAGGGCATCCATGGAACATGCTGCAGAACACCTTACAAGGGACACGGTATGGGTTATGCAGAAACTCTTTGCCTCAGGGGCAGACGGTGTTAATTTTGATACAACTGCAGCAGCCGGAGATGCCGATATGTACGGTACTCTCAGCGCTGTAGAAATCCTCAGAGCCCAGTTTCCGGATATGTACATCGAAGTGGGCATGGCAGGAGAGATGGTGCTCGGGATGCACGGGGAGCTGGAGTACGACGGAGTAAGGCTTGCCGGGCTCTGGCCTCATGAACAGGCCCCTCTTGTTTCAAAAGCAGGGGCAAATGTTTTCGGGCCTGTTGTAAACACAAATACAAGCAAGACTTCAGCCTGGAACCTTGCACGTGCTGTCACTTTTATCAAGGCGGCAGTAGAAGCCTCCTCTATCCCCTGCCACGTAAACATGGGTATGGGTGTGGGCGGAATCCCCATGCTTGAAACTCCTCCGATTGATGCTGTTACAAGAGCAAGCAAAGCAATGGTTGAAATTGCAGGCGTAGACGGCATATAGATCGGGGTCGGCGACCCGCTGGGTATGCCGATTTCCCACATAATGGCTTCCGGAATGACTGGAATCAGAGCTGCAGGAGACCTTGTAGCCAGGATGGAGTTCTCAAAGAACATGCGGATAAAAGAAGCAAAGGAATACGTGGCAAAGAAACTCAATGTTGGCACCATGGACCTGGCCGATGAGCACGTAATGCGTGAACTCCGTGAGGAACTCGATATTGGAGTTATCACTTCAGTGCCTGGCGCTGCAAAAGGTATTGCTGCAAAGATGAATATCGAAAAGTTGCTCGATATCAGGATTAACTCCTGCGAACTCTTCAGAAAGCAGGTTGCCTGAAAAAGGATCGTATAAGAAGGTGATTTTATGGACAACAATAAACAAACTTCTAACTCTCAAATCGACTGGCAATATGCAGAAGAATGTACCAGGGGAAGCTGTGACTTAAAAGAACTTACAAGGAGCATTGACTGGAAACAGGGGCTTGCAATTGCCCTGGGTGTTCCTTTACTGATCCTGCCTTCAATAGGTTACTTTACAAACTATGTCTGGGCTTTTTCAATAATTGTCTGGGGCCTGACAATTTTCCTTGGTTTTTTCCAGAACCTTGCGTTCGGAGAGCTTGCAACTATCTTCCCTAAGGCATCCGGCCTGCCGGGCTATACCCAGACCGTCCTGGGCTCAGATTCAGATAAAAACAATAAAGGTAGATTTAAATTTGGAAAATTCATCGGCGGTTTCAGTGCTTGGAGTTACTGGTTCGGTTGGAGCCCTGTGCTTGCAATCTATGCGATCCTGATTGGAAGTTACATCAAAGGCCTTGTCCCCGCCTTTAATGATATTTCCTCAACTCTGCTTTCTCTGCTTGTAGGGGCAGTAGTTTTCGGATCCCTTGCCCTTATAAACTCAAAAGGACTCAAGAACGGCGCAAGAGCCGGATATATCCTGGCTGTAGTGTCGCTGATCCCTCTAATAGTTATTACCATTGCACCTTTCCTTACAGGGGATTTCCACCTGGCCAATATTACTGGTTCCTGGTTCCCTGCGGACTGGACCTGGGATCTAAAACATATCTTAATCCTCTTCGGGATTTTCGCAATGGCTGAATGGAGTGCGTGTTCATGGGAAACTGCAGCAATTTATGGACCAGAATATAAAAATCCAAATACTGATACACCAAAGGCCCTGCTAGTCTGCGGAGGAATCTGCCTTGTGCTCTATGTGCTTGTTCAGACATCTGTAATCGGCACCCTGGGAGTTGAAGGTGTGCTTTCTGAACCCATATCCCCTATGGTCCCAATTGCCAATCTTACACTGGGCACTCTCGGGGCTTCAGTTGCAATCATTATGCTTGTAGGAGCCATGCTCCTAATCATCCAGACTGCATTCCTCTCGTCTGCAAGGTCGATCTATTCGATGTCAGTTGAGGGCAACCTGCCTTCATTCCTCAGCAAATTGAACTCTCACGGACACCCTATGAACGCAATGATTGTAGACGCACTGTTCAATATGTGTCTTATTCTTTTAGGTACCCCGACCGCAATTCTTGCAGCCTCTGCAATAGGATACATCTTTGCAAATGGGATCAGCCTCTATACTTATGTTAAGGTTAGAAATGACCCTGAATTTTCAAAATTGGAAAGGCCCTTCAAAGCTCCACGCGGCTGGAAAAACATAGCAATGATAACTGCAATTTTGAATATTCCCTTCTTCCTTATAGGCATTATATACCTCAACACCCTTGAACTGGGCTGGGCCACGACAGGCGTCGGCTTCTTTGTACTCTGTCTCTATATTCCTCTCTGGTTCTATTCTCAAAGAGAGGTTACAAAGACAAAAGAAACAAAAGGAAGAAAATCTGTGGAAAAAGAAGCGGTTTTAGCTGAAGTTTCAACATGAAAAAAAGGAACGTCTAGAATTATAGGGCCCGAAATATTCCCCCGGTCTTCTGAATGATTCAGGCCCCTAAATCAACCCGGAAACGATTCATAAATCAGCCCGGAACAGAAATGTTCCGGTTTTCTCCTTTTTTACACTATTTCATCTCTTTTCTTCCAGCCTAAAAAGAAGCAGGAAAGAGAAAGTTATTCCAGCATCCATCTCCATACTGATTTGACAATAATTTGTTTCTTCCCATCTTTTCCTTCAAATTCCAGGGTTTCTTCATCATCCATGGTCAAAATAAGCCCTTCCTCCAGGCCGTATTCCTCCATAACTTCCATAAGCCCCATAATTTCCCTTTCCCTGGATGCCGGGCTTCCAAAGTAGATCGAAACCTGAATAGCAGCTGAAACTTTCTGACTGTCACTTTCCTTAATAAGGAAATCACATTCCCTTTGACCCTGGAAATAGAATATCTGTTTCTCCCGCCTGAGCATTTCCAGAAACACAAGGTTTTCAAACCTCAGCCCAAGGTTGTCAGGGTAATTGGGATAAACTGCCTTAAAGAAACCCGTATCTCCTGAGTAAATTTTGCAGGGGATATCCATTTTTCCTTCGCTGTCAGGAAGATGATTGAGTTTTGGAACCCGATACAGCAGGAAAATGTCTTCCAGATAATCCATATAGTGGCGTATAATCTCTTCGTCCTCGATCCCACTTACTTTTTTCAAAGTATCGAAAGAGTATTCTGAAGCCATGTTCGAGATCAAAAATATGGCAAGTTTTTTTAATCCACTGGCATCTTGAATACCATATCCTGAAGCTGATCCCTTCTGCAGGATTTCTTCAAAATATTTCTGAGCAAATCTGATATCACCATTTTTGATTACAGCCGGAAAGCCGCCATTTTCAAAATATTGCAGAAACATGCACAACATTTCATCGCATCGAGAGGGCGTAAGAAAGTTCGGCTTTGGTATTCTGGCACCTTTTAGAAGCAGGTATTCTTTGAAGGAGAAAGGAAGAAGCTTTAAAACTTTGCATTCATCTGCAAATCTGGAGGAAAACTCCCCCCCATTCAGATTTGAGCTGGAGGAAGTTATGAAAATACCTGCCCCCTGCCTGTAAAGTCCGTCAACCCAGCTCTCCCACCCAGGAACCTTCTGGACTTCATCTAGAAAATAGTAAATCTGCCCTGCTTCGTTTTTTTCAGGTTCTTTTTTGCAAATTTCCTCTGCAATTTCCTCAATTACCTGGAAACTTTCGGGTCCTGATCCCTGAATCCTGTTATCTTCAAAATCAATATAGATTTTTGCTCCCTGCAGGTTACTGGCGATCTGCCTCAAAAGCGAAGTTTTTCCTGCATGTATAGGGCCGGAAATAAATGTAATTCCTCTACCTCCTATAAAGTAGGGTAAGGAAATGCGGGGAATTAAATCGGATGAATTTTGGAAAAAAGTTTGATGGTCTTGTAGCAGGGGGAGAAGTTCAAATTTTTGCATATTATCAGGATAGTTTGTGGAGTTAGACTATATAGTCATTCTGGCACAAATAAATATTTTTAAATGAATAGTAAATCCGGATCGACTAAAAACAGATAAACGTTTTGCAGGTTATGAATTCATATTTTTTCGATAATGGAAAAGATTATTTCATAATCTCCAGTGTAGATTCAGTATCAATGAAAGAAAGTTATAATAGACTCACAGAAACATATAAATAAAGGAGTAAATATAATCTTGTGGTCAAAAACGAGAATGAATCAGCTTTCCAGAAGTCTATTATAACTTTATTTTTTATAACTTTATTTCTCTTAAGGTTCATAAACTGTTTTCCTTTTTCCAAATCATATGCACACAAAATACTTTTATCTAACATTTAAAGAGTAAATGTTCAAACAAAAGTAAATGTTCAAACCGCCACTTCTTTTCCATTTATGTACCGCACCCTGTTTAAAAGAGTTACAGATTCAATCAATATGTATATATATAAGTAGATCGGTAATAAGCTACCGTATTCTTTCTATTATCAGAAGGAATAATGGGTTCTTCGCTCTGCATATCCACAAAACCTTCCAAAAGAACAAACCGGAAACACTCTTATCATGCAGAGTTTGAAGAACCCGAAAAACATCCTTCATTCGTTTTTTATATCCCCTAAACTCCGAAAAACATAATGCTGGAGCTGAAAAAGAGAAGGATTTAAAAAAGCACTGGAAACAAAAAACTTGCGCAAAATTTCTGCTCTGGAAGAGTTCTGTTTTTAACCGGAAGAAGTTTTACAGATGAAAAGGTCAGGTTCTCCCCAGTGTTATTTTTGAAAAATTATTTATAAGAATAAGATCAAATTGTAATCTGTATTTCTGTGGTTGTGGAAATACAAAAATGAGTTCTTCGCTGAAATCGTGATCCTCACTCCACCCTGGCGTTAGAAGAGTGGATTGTCGCATGCAATGGGCGAGGGGCTTGAAATAAACTGGGTATCAGTAGATTGATAGAAAGTGGTAGATTAAGGCTTTAAAAGCCTTATCATTAGATGCTGTGGAAAGGTAAGAAGGCCCTTATGCGATCATATCCTTTAAGACTGATGCACCTCAGGTACCTTCGTTACGCCTCAAATATATTCGGTACTGCTGATTTGTACATCTGCCTGCCATCTGTTTCTGCCTTTCCACCATTCCTATAAGCCCTGAACTGTTTTATTGTGCAATATAAAAAAGATTCAAACTTAAGCCTATTATGGGATGCCAGAATGTTAGATCTGGTATTTCGTTATCCTTCTCTGTATCTATTTTTAAAATTCTTTTTAATAATCTCCAATTTTCAAGGTTTAAAATATTTATTAAGACAAATAGTTATTCTGCTTGATGCAATGGCTAATAACCCAATTTCTACATTGCCCATATTATCAAGGATAAACGACAGTTTAAAATTTCATGCAAATATTTTCTTAATTCAAGTAGGTTCCATTAGTCATCGGTTAAGGAATTTTCTTGCCTGAAAGCTATCGATTTTGTATTAGAAGCCGGCCTTAAATTTTGGCCTATTTACATGAAATCGATACTCTGTTCCAGCTCATAATTTATTAAAATATTCGACAAATATTGAGGAAATTGACGCAATTTATCACGATTCCTCACTTAACCGAAGACGCATGAAGTAGGTTCTAAATTGTTTTCGCCTTCTGGATCAAATATTGCTCTTTTTACTAATTCCATCTAAAGTTGCTTATGTTGGAATATCAAGTATTAGACAGGATGATTTGTCGATGAGAATTTTAAGTTGTTGTAGTACTGACTAAGTAGGTTTTATTTTAGTGAATCCATACCTAAATTATAGAAAGATTATAAAAAATACGTTGATAAAGAGGTATTTATGGAAATTAGACTAAATAATGTAGATTTTAACGAATATTGGATTCTTATTTATCTTTCATCATATATTATATCCTATTAATAATAATCATTTAATGATACAATATGAAATTACTTTAATCGGGAGATCAATCACCAGCAAATAAAACAAAACAGAATTTACCAAAAAAATAGTCTTCGAGAAATGGACCTGAATTATTAATTGGTAAGATAATATTTATGCAGTGAATCTTCCGGTAGTAAGTGATTGAAAAACCAAATTAAAATTGTATCGAGTTGAGAAAAAATTTGGAGGTATAAATAATGGGAAAACAGACATTTGACAGAATAAAAAGAACCTTGTGTATTTTCGCCATGGTTTTTTTCGTAATGTCAGTGACAGTTGCGTCAGTGAGCGCTGCGCCTTCAGACAACAATCAGAAGAAATGGGAAAACGAACAGAAAGCTTGGGACAAGGAACAGAAGACATTAGACAAAGAGCAGAAGACATGGGAAAACGAACGGAAAAAATGGGAAAATGAACTGAAGAAATGGAGCAGCAATAAGAAGAATGGCGACGATTATAAGAAATGGCAAAGTAACTATAAAAACTGGCAAAGCAAATATAAGAACTGGCAAAGCAAATATAAGAACTGGCAAAACAACCATAATAATTGGGAAACTAATTATAAAAAATGGAAAAAGTCCATGGGATCAAAAGTCCACGGGATCTAAAGACAATAACAAATAAGCACAAAAACGAGGTAAAAAAAACGCATATACAAAAAATTTAATCTCGATTTTTCGGGAACATTTCTGAAAAGTTCGAAAAATAGGGGAAAAGGCGAGGTTCCACCATTTTTCACAAAATTTCTGAACATTCATGTAATTGAGGTTTATATATTACTCCACTCCAGAACTCAGAAATTACTCCTTTTCTACTTTCATAAGCCCTTAATCATATTTATCTGCTACATCAAAATAAACATAATTCAGCTGAATTTGGATCGGCAGAACAGTTATTATTTTTCAAAAAATATAATACATTTGCTTAAAGAATCGGCTTTTTACAAAAAATATTTCCCCAAAGGAAGAAGTAGTTGCTAACTCATAAAAAAGTAAAAATCAATAGCCATCAGTTCAAGAAAGAATGAATCCAGGAAATTTCTGCGTCATGCCTGAAAAGATGGCTATGATGATATTTTCCTTTCATACTCAGTGGTTCTTTTAAGCTCAGTGACCAGTATTACCAGTGAACTCAGTACTAGTTTACCAGCCGCCCCAGCCGCCCCAGCCGCCCCAGCCACAGCCACAACGAGGCCGCCAGCAGCACCTGCGGGCGAAACATCCTCCACCAAAAAGTCCAAACATTATATTTACCCCCATGATTTAAAGTATTCTTTTATACTTTATTTTATCATCTGTCATTCTTGTGTACTCAGTTTGCGTGTTGAAGAATACAAATTTCTTTATATTGAAGTATGTAGCTTTTTGATCAGACTCTTTATCAACCCCCTAAAGTTTGTAATCTACTCACGGCAATTGTTTTAGAACTTATTCTGGTTACCGATTTTCGTTTGGAGAGGAGAAAATTTAATTTGAATTGCCATTGAGTATAACCAGATATATATAATTGAGTATTATTTAAAGTAGCAAGAATATTTCTTTCTTAATATTAATAGATCTTGAAAATATGGATAAATTTCTGGCTGATAATAAGGCTTACTTTTATATTTAATATCCAAATTTTCTTTTATTAAAGCTCCCAACAACATGAGGATTTTAGCCTGCAATTCAAGAACGTGGTTACTAATAAGGTTCTTTTAACATAAAAAAGCTCTATTCCCTAAATATATGCAATTAAAGGCCTTAGAGGTTAGCAATTTTGGTAAAAAATATGCGCAACATTTTAGATATATTAACTATCCAATTTTCTTCTTTTTTTTCAAAATTAAAATATTGCTATAAAAGGTGAATATTCTAAAAGGCAAGTTTTAAATTAATTTAAGACTAAAAATTCGACTAATTGCCAATCCATTGAATCTGCATTACTGAAGATTTTATAGAATTCAAACGCCCACTGCCATGATCAATTATTTTGCCCATTTTAATTAATTCTTCTTAATTGCTTTAACATCAAGCTCTTCAGAATCAAATCTTGCAAACCTGAGATTTTTAGCTCCAGTATCCCTTTACCACAAAAAGTATATTTTCTCACCACCCACCGAAATCGTACAACTCTATTAAAGTGTCTGGCCTTAGTAATTGCAATGAAGCGTTTGGAATGAGGCACCCATTTTTTAGTTTATCGCTATATTCCTGTGTGCATGGATACGGAATATAAGATCTGTTCGAAAGCAAGAATTTCTTTTTCAATATCAACTTCAAAGTAATAAGTAGTTGCCAAATTATAAAAAAGTAAAATCAATAGCCTTCAATTCAGAACTCATAAAAAAGTAAAAATCAATAGCCATCAATTTAAGAAAGAACGAGTCCAGATAATTTCTACGCCACACCTTCAAAAGATGGCTATGATGATAGTCTTTACATGCTCAGTAGGTTTGTTCAGTAGGTCTGCTTAGTACTAGCTAGTTATTACCAGCCCCAGCCGCCACCGCAGCCGCCACCGCAGCCGCCACCGCAGCCGCCCCAACCGCCCCAGCCACATCTGAAGCGGTTAAAACATCCTCCAAAATATCCAAACATAATATTTACCTCCATGATTTATTGTATTCTTTGATTTATCTTGTATTTTTATACTTACTTTACATAATAGAGAAGATAAATTTTTTGAGATTGAAGTATGCAACTTTTAGATCAAACTATTTATCGACCCCTCAACCTGGAGAAGATAAATCTTGAGATTGAAGTATGCAACTTTTTGATCAAACTATTTATCAACCCCCCAATGTATTTGAGATACTCACGGCAATTATTCTAGAAATTATTCTGGTTACTGATTTTTATTTAGAGAGAAACAGATTTAATTTAAATTGCCAGAGAGTATAAATATATATATATTTGTATGTTATTTAAAATAACAAGAATTTTTTTTCCTTACCATAAAATAGGCTTTGAAAATATTGGTAAATTTTCCACCAATAAAGCAGGTTTACTTTTTTATTTAATTCACAAGCACTAATTTTTTAACATTCCCGATAAGATCAGAGATTTTAGTCTGCGATTTAGGAATTAAGTAGAAAAAAAAGTTATTAGGCATAAATAAGCTTTATTTCTCGGTTAAACTCAATTGAAGGCTTTAAAAACCGCCGGTTTTGACAAAAAATATACATAAATCTACATATATATAAATACTGTAGATATATCATTATTTTTAAAAAGAATCAAAGTTGCGCTAGCGCACCCCACAGCAAGCTGGCTGGGTATTCCATTGAAATAAAGAGTGTAAAGCAGAGCTAGAAGGTAATGTAAACTCTCAACCTGTGCCATATTGAGTAAAAATATATAGCATTTTTCCGGAGTTTTGCAGAAAGAATATACATTTGTAAAAAATAGTACTCAGGCAATATTTATGGAATGATGAAACTATGTTTATTTTCCGAGAAATATGCATAAATTTTAATTGCATGTGAGTATATATGAACATATAATTCAAATTTATATAAAGATTATAGAATAAGTCTTCCTTACTTTTGAATAGTCTTAAAAAATCTAAGTAGATTTTCTGCTAAAAAATGGGTCTACTTAGTGATTTAATTTAAAATCGGAGTTCATCTTAAATTACTAACAAAATGAAGCTTTTTATTCTTTATTTTATTAATTATGTGAAAATAAAATTTATTTAGAGCTAATAAGTTTAATTTATTAATTAAATTTAATTTTAGTCCGTAAAAGAGTTAATTTGTTGAGAAAAAAAGTAAATAATCCATTCTAAATATAAAGTAAGAGATTCTTAACTTTTCTGTAAGAAAAATACAATTTATCTAAAAGATAAAAGTTATTTTTATCCATGAATGGAGATTTAGAGGTTTTTCAACTTTTCTTCACCCCAATCAATTTGGAAAAGAATTTTCATCCTTAAATTGTTAACATCTCAATTAATTTTTTCGCCCACTTTAGCTTTTTTTTCTTAATGGGATTCACGCAGGGATCTTCAAAATAAAATCCAGCCAGCCTGACACTTTCGGCTCCAAACTCCTTTGCCACAAAGACGCATCGATCTCCATCACTGAACCCTCCGAAATTATAAATATTATCAAAGGGCCGGGCCTGAGTCGTTGCAATGAAGCGTTTGAAACGGGGCACGTATTTTTTAAGCTTATTGATATTGTCCCCGTGTGCATGGATCAGGACTATTGAACCCTGCTCACAGGCCTGGATCTCTTTTTCAATGTCAGCTTCGGAATTGCCGTCAAGGTCAGTACAGATGACTTCAGGTACGCGGCCAGTATCCATCAAAACTGCTGCGGCTCCATCGGCTGCAATTATAACGAAAGCAGAAAGATCAATTTCCATAAGCTCTTTCCTGAGCTGTGGAGCGTTTCCGCAGACAAGAACAGGCTTTCCGGAAATCACAGCTCTAAGTTTAGAGAGACTGGCAGTGTTTTTCTCTGTCAGCATGCGGGAGAGGAATAGAGCTGCCTCTTCATCACCTGCACGGTCAAACCCGAAATCTTCAAGGATTTGTTCGTAAATCGGCTCCCAGGCAGCAAAATCCATATCAATCACTCCTTTTCCCGGTCAATTTTTAAACTCTTATCCCTTATCGAATTCGTTTTTCAGAGCTGATTCTTAATCTTGTTTGCTTTTTAGAGCTTATTTTTTTGCAATCCCCATCTTCATGGCAATGCCTTCGACATCCCAGTCCTTAACAAGGGCTCCGGAAACCTCGATGCCGCCGCCAAGCTCAAAGACATCAGCTCTTACTTCTTCTGCAATCAGGACCTTCAGGGTTTCAATGAGTTTCAGAACCCTTGCGTCTTCAATCCTGACAGAGACGCGGATGTTTTCATCCACGACAAGGTCAAGTTCCTTTCGCATGTCCTGAAGCCTGCGGATGACTTCTCTTGCATACCCTTCAGATTCGAGTTCTGAAGTGAGATTTGCATCCACATAGATAAGCCCTGCATCTGACTCGGCACTGGCTGTGCCTGCAGGCAGGGTTTCCTTGAAGTTTGCCATTCCGGGAGTGACTTTGACAGTTGTCCCGTCTGCAAGGGCAAGTTCGAATTCTCCAGCCTCGGAAAAGGCTTTCTTCAGGAAAACTCCGTCAATCTTCTGCAGAGCAGAGACCACTTTTCCTGCGTCCCTCTTAAAGACCGGGCCGATCTTGCCCGGATCAGGAATCACTTCAAGCCCGAGCTCATCCCAGCTTTCACCCACGCCAGTCAGGACAATTGCCTTGGAATTTGTCTGGTCCATAAGGACTGAGCGAAGCCTGTCGACAGCCTTTGCCACATCCTCATTTTCAGGAGACACAACTATTCTGGATATAGGCCACCTGAGCTTCCGTCCTGCCTTCTGGCGAGCATTTGAAGCGGCTTCCACTATGGACCTGGCAGTATCCATGGCTGCTTCAAGCTCAGGGTCGAGATATGCATCATTGACCTTCGGCCAATCGCACATGTGGACAGAGTCTGGAGCATTCGGGTCTACATTCCTTATCAGGTTCTGGTACATCTCTTCAGCCAGATAGGGCATAAAGGGAGAGATCAGTTTTGTAATGGTTACGTAAACCTCGTAAAGAACGCAGTAAGCTGCAAGCTTATCAGGGTCATCAGCTTCAGTCCAGGTCCTTGGGCGGATAAGCTGGATGTACCAGCGGGAGAGGTCTTCCAGAGCAAACTCAAGGATCTCTCGAACTGCTTTGTGCAGCATATATCCACTCATGGCTTCATCTACTGCTTTTACAACAGACTGGGTTCTTGAAAGAATCCACCTGTCTTCCTCACGGAGGGCATCTTTTACGGAATCAAGGCTGACCTGCATGGGATCGAACTTGTCAAGAGCCATATAAGGCAGAGGGAACCTGAAGACATTCCAGAGGATATTGATAGAGCGGTGGACAGTTTCCACCTCTTCGAGGTTGAACTTCAGGTCTTCCCAGGGCGCACTTGTGGAAAGCACATAGGCACGCAGGGTATCTGCCCCTAACCTATCGATAATTTCCAGGGGAGATACCACATTTCCGAGGCTCTTGGACATCTTCTTTCCACCTGCGTCAAGAGTGAACCCGTGCATGAGCACGCTCTTATAAGGCGCCCGCCCGAAGCCCACCATGCTTGCACCAAGCTGGGAATAGAACCAGCCGCGTGTCTGGTCATGTCCCTCGGTTATGAAGTCAGCAGGCCACCATTCATCAAACTGATCCTGAGTCTGCGGGAATTTAAGAGTTGCCCAGGAAGCAACAGCCGAGTCAAACCAGACATCAAAAACGTCTTCAACACGCTTTTTCTCTCCCCCACACTCACAGGGGATGGTGACTCTGTCTACATAAGGGCGGTGAAGCTCTATATCACTGCCCGAATTTGCTTTTTCCAGCAACTCGGCTTTGGTTCCTATTACCTCGAGCTTTCCGCACTTACTGCATTTCCAGACTGGAATAGGAATTCCCCAGTAGCGCTGCCTGGAGATGCACCAGTCCCGAGCGCCTTCCACCCAGGTTCTGAATCTGGCTGAGCCTGCCCATTCAGGGTACCAGTCCACAGCATCGATTTCCTCGAGCATTTTGTCCTTTATATCGGTAATTTTGAGGAACCACTGTTCGGTTGCAAGATAGATGATAGGAGTTTTGCAGCGCCAGCAGTGCCCGTACCTGTGCGTGACTATCCCTTCGGCAAGGAGCCTGTTCCTTTCCTTTAAGTCTTCAATGACAATGGGATTTGCTTCTCTGACGTTTTTACCCGAATATTCCCCGGCTTCGTCCGTGTAGGCTCCATTTGAGCCTACAGGGCAGAGGATAGGAAGCTTGTGCTTCACACCAAGGGCAAAGTCATCCATACCGTGCCCCGGGGCAATGTGCACACAGCCTGTATTCTCTACGGTTACGAAATCAGCAAGATAAATCCCGTGCTTCATTTTATTCTGGACAGGGACTAAATCCCCAACAGGGCTTTCGTACTCGAGTTTTGTAAGGTCCTCCCCGAGCATTGTCTCAAGGACTTCGTGATTAACATACCTGCCCTGTTTGAGGACGTTTTTGATCAGGTCTGTGGCTGCAATAAGGATTTCTTCCGAACCGTCCTGCTTGACTGCCCTGAATTTCGAGTATTCAAAATTCGGATGGACAGCTACAGCCACGTTTGCCGGAATTGTCCAGGGAGTTGTTGTCCAGATAACAATGGAGGTGTTTTCCTCCCCTTTGATCTTAAACTTCACATAGATCGAAGGATCGTTCCTCTCGGCGTACTCAACCTCGGAGTCTGCAATTGCAGTCTCACAGCGGGGGCACCAGTTGACTGAACGCTTGCCAACATCCAGAAGGTCTTTCTCATGAGCCTGCTTGAGGGTCCACCAGGCAGCTTCGATATAGTCATCTTTTAAGGTCATGTAAGGATCTGCCCACTGCAGCCAGACCCCAAGCCTCTGGAACTGCTCAGTCATTGCCTGCTTCTGCGTGATGGCGAACTCCTTACACTTCTCTATGAAATTCTCTACCCCAAAGCTCTCGATATCCTTTTTGGACTTGAAGCCTAGCAAGCCTTCGACCTTGACCTCGATTGGCAGGCCGTGCATGTCCCATCCTGGCCGCTCAAGGATGTAGCGGTTGTTCATTGAATAATAGCGAAGAATGGAATCTTTGATGATCTTGTTCCAGGCAGTCCCCAGATGAATATGTCCTGTAGTATACGGGGGGCCATCAACAAAAAAAAGCCTTTTTCCGGTCTTTCGGCGTTCCCGGGTCCTCTGATACGCATCGCTGTCTTCCCAGAACTGCGTTACTTTTTTTTCAAGTTTTTCTGCATCGTATTTGGCAGTGATTTCTTTTATCATATGGGGGTCTCCCTGATGAAAGATTAGCTAAAGTGAAAATGTGGCCAGTGCAAGCCCTATCCTTCGCCTGCCAGGCAATTACTTATTATAAACTGCTAACCGGCAGATTAGTGACAAACTCCACTACCAGCCGCTTATATAGACGAAATCTCAACAAATATCTGACGAACATAATATCCATATCGGGAAAGCAAATAGGTGCCTGTCCGAAAGAGAAGCGGATCTTTCGTGCGCCAATCAATTTATTCAGTAATTACTGTACTTAATTTAAGCTTTGTTGTAATATCGGCAGAAAAACCATCCTTTGTCTTCTTTCGAGTCTATTTTGAGGTAGTTTATAGGGTTATTCTAATTACAGAACCAGAAAAACTGTGAAAATCAAAACTGAAACCCGAAAATAAAAGCCCAGATGGAATGAAACAAAATCTAAAAACATGGTGATCTGTAGTTAATCAGTTAATACTACTCCAGTAGGGCCTGAATTTCAGATTTCAGTCCTTCCTGGACCGCGCCCAGATGAAGCTGAAACCCATCAGCTTCGAGCAAATAAGAACAAAGCTTCAGCCTCAAGTAAAAAAATAACTGCAAAAATATCGGTATAGAAAATTCTGCAGCCACCGAAAGAGTGTAGTCAATTCAATAATTAACTTCATTTTTCAAGTCTTAAAACAGCTATTGTTCTTATTTATGAGCAAATGTTTCTTGAATTGACTACATATTTTGTTTTTATTTCTTCAGGGTTCTCCACATTGCAGCAATTTTTTCTATATCAATATGTGTATAGCCTTCTTCTTTTATAGTCCACTTGAGGCTAAGGACCCCATCACTGCATTCGGCAGCAACTCCTCTATATGTAGTGCTTCCTCCAATGTCAATTTCGACTTCTTTGCCCAGATAATATTTCTCTATAAACTCCTGCTTCATCATTTTCAACTCCTTAACTTTAATTACCGGATGAGATCCGGAAAGGCTATTCTCATAATATAGTTAGTTTCAGGAGGTATATTATAATTAAAAAAACAGGGATTCTGAACACAGTTTCTTTATTACTATACAAAAAAAAGATGTCAGCTGTTAAAGCTTACTTTAAAGCTGACCTGAATCTTCCTAATTTTAACTCAAAAATTAACCTCAGCTTCGCTTAAACCTGTTTCAGACTCCGGGACAGGAGCATCAAAAAAAGGAAGATCTGCACCTGCAAACCAGACATCAAGGAAACTTAAGAGATGGTACTTCATGAAAACGACGAGGGGCACATTGAACAAAAGCAGGGCTCCAAAGATCAATACCAGTTCTATAAGAATAAAGGGAACAAGGAGTATCCAGAGAAGAGAATCCGATACAAGGGCTGAAAAGAGGAAGTACAGAATTCCGTCCGTAACAAGGAAAAGCAAGCCTAAAGCCAGCAAAATGATCCCTAAAAGAAGAATTGTGAGGATCACTATTCCTATGCCCAGTAAAAGCCTGACAAACCAGTAAACAAGAACTTCCTTCCAGCTTTTCCTGAAGTTTGCAAAGACAAGCCCAAAAGCTGAAAGTATCCCGGTGTTCTTGTAAATGGAAAGAGGAATAGCAAGGCTTAAAAAGGAATTTATTATACCTCCAAACAGAATCAGCACAATAATTACACCAAATAACCAGAAAATTCCTCCCACAAAGAGAAGCGCGGAAAAATCAGAAGACTCCTTAAGGATGGTGGGAATAAGAGGCAGTGCGGCTATTCCAAGGAGCACGAAAAAAATCAGTCCGATAGCTAAGCGCACCAGCAGAAGGTAGAAACCTTTTCCCATAAACCTTCTTGAATAATTCCAGAACTTTACCTCGTTTCTTACCAGAGATTCCACAAAAACAAATTCCATAACATTGGAAACATAGGAAAAGAACAGGACTAAAAGGATCAAAAGTGCAATTGCGGCAATAATAAGTCCATACTGGGCAAGAGAAGTATCTGTGAAATAAAGTTTTTCAGCGGAGGCGGACATACCATTTGAGAAATAATCCGGAATAAACCCGGCATCTGAATGCGTCAATTTATGCATAAATCCGGAAATTCCCGAGATCTCTGAGTTTAAATTGACTTCTTTAAGCTGTAGAAGGTTCAAATTAAAAGGAAGTTCAGGCGTCTTACCGGGTTCAATATTTGGAAGATTATGCCCTAAATCTTCAGGATTCATCCGATAGTTAGTACCAGAACCTCCGTAATTTGATCCGATACCGCCTAAAAGTAAAATAATGATTGCAAGTTTTACCCATTTCCAGAAGTCAAAAGGTTCAAAAAGAGCTTTTCTTGTTCTCGAGAAAGCTCTATCCACCATATCTATTGCATACCAGCTCATAATATAGAATTTTGTTCAGATAATAAATAATTACCTGAAAATAAGACTTGAACCTTTTCAGCGAAGCTTCAAGCTGCTTGAAGATTTAAGTTACAGATCCAGTTAGAAAACTGTAATTATTCACCTCGTTCTGCTTGAAGTTATTTCTTATCCTTATTTGCACTTCACCTGAGTTACGGCAAGAAGTCAGGTCAAAGTTGGTAGGTTTGGAGCCTATTCTTGCAAAATTTCTTTTATTCGGATTCCACATCTCTGCTTTTTTGGCTCTCTACTGCTTCGAGCAGGTGATATTACATCAATTTCCAAAATATTGGAGTAACATGCATAAATTTCGAAACATTTATTGGTAAAAATCACATTCAAAATCGAGATCTAATTCTTAGCTGTAGTCAGCATTCAACTGGAGAATTATTGTTAGTTTGTACAAAAAACGAAGATCCAGCTAGATATTGAGTACCTGTAAAAACAAAATTATAAATCATGGGGTAGAGTATCACTAGCAGACTATGGCAATTAAGTTCAAGTTTTAGTGAATATGGAAAAATGTTTGTATTAATTGTGAACCTCCAATTTGGCTTATAATGAAAGGGTGCCAGCCTCGACACCCCGATTCAGGAAGGGAAGGATGAAAAATGAACCTTAATCGGTAAAGACATATGAGCATTAATCAGAATCCGGAGCAGAAAGCCAGAAATGACATCGATCGAAAATTGAAAGATTCTGGCTGGATAGTGCAGGAAAAGAGCAGAATCGATTGGAGTGCTTCTAAGGGCATTGCAGTTAAGGAGTATTTGACAGATGTGGGACCGGCTGATTATGCACTATTTGTTGATAAAAAGCCCGCTGGAATTATTGAGGCGAAGAGGGATGAAGAAGGCCATCGGTTAACCGTTGTTGAGGACCAATCAGGCAGATATGCTACAAGCAAGCTAAGGTACCTCAACAATGACCCACTTCCTTTTGTGTACGAGAGTACCGGGGAACTTACACGATTCACAGACCTGCGTGATCCAAATCCAAGGTCAAGGCCTGTTTTTTCTTTTCACAGGCCTGAGACTTTTGAGGAATGTCTCAAAAAAGAGAAGCCTTTGAGGGAAAGATTTCTTGACATACCCGAATTGCCGACCGAAAGGTTACGGGACTGCCAGATAATAGCGATTTCAAATCTTGAAAGATCTTTTAAGGAAAACCGTCCAAGGGCTCTGGTCCAGATGGCAACAGGTTCCGGAAAGACCTATACCGCCATTACCTTCATCTATAGATTGCTAAAATTTGCGGATGCCAAAAAAGTGCTGTTCCTTGTTGATACCAAAAATTTGGGCGAACAGGCAGAGCAGGAGTTCATGGCTTATGTGCCCAATGACGATAACCGCAAATTCACAGAGCTGTACAATGTGCAGCGCCTGCGTTCCAGTTATATCTCATCGGACAGCCAGGTGTGCATTTCCACAATCCAGCGGCTTTACTCTATTTTGAAGGGCGAGGAGCTGGACGAAAAAACTGAGGAAGAGAACCCTGCCGAGAGAGGCTGGCAGCCAAAGGAGCCGCTCCCTGTAGTGTATAATGAGAAGATTCCAATTGAAGAATTTGATTTTGTTGTCATAGACGAGTGCCACCGCTCCATATACAACCTGTGGCAGCAGGTTCTGGACTATTTCGATGCTTTTTTGATAGGCCTGACAGCAACGCCTGATAAACGCACTTTCGGGTTTTTTAATGAGAATGTGGTGAGCGAGTACAGCCACGAAGAAGCTGTGGCAGACGGCGTGAATGTCGGCTATGATGTGTACACAATAGAGACTGAAATCAGCAAAAACGGGGCAAAGATAGCTGCGAAGGAGTTTGTGGACAAGCGGGAGAAACTCACCCGCAAAAAACGCTGGGACCAGCTGGACGAAGATTTCACCTATAATGCTAAAAAGCTGGACAGGGACGTTGTCAACCCCAGCCAGATACGGCGTGTGATACGGACATTTAAAGAAAAGCTGCCTGAGATCTTCCCCGGCAGAGAAGAAGTTCCAAAAACCCTGATTTTTGCCAAAAGCGACAGCCATGCCGATGATATTATCAATCTGGTGCGGGAAGAGTTTGGAGAAGGCAATGCCTTTTGCAAGAAAGTGACCTACAAAGCCGAAGAAGATCCAAAATCGGTGCTTGCAGATTTTCGCAATCTTTACAATCCCAGAATAGCGGTTACAGTGGATATGATCGCCACAGGCACTGACGTCAAGCCGCTGGAATGCCTGCTCTTTATGAGAGATGTCAAAAGCCTGAATTATTTTGAGCAGATGAAAGGCAGAGGCACGCGGACCCTGGGCTACGATGACCTGCAAAAAGTGACACCTTCGGCTGTTTCGGCCAAGACGCATTTTGTAATTGTGGATGCCGTTGGCGTTACAAAGACAATGAAAACCGACAGCAGGCCTCTTGAGCGCAAGAAAAACACGTCACTGAAAGACCTGCTTGCAGCAGTAACCTTTGGCGCTCAGGACGAAGACCTTTATGTTTCCCTGGCTAACAGACTGGCAAGGCTGAACAGGCAGATAAGTGAAGACGAAAGAGCCACTTTTGCCGAGAAAGCTAACGGAAAAACTATCAACCAGACCGTTAAAGATCTGCTCAATGCATATAACCCTGACATCATCGATCTCAAAGCTTCCGAGATAAAACAACGCCAGCCGGGAACTCAGGAAGCCGAGGCTCAGAAAAAGGCGCAGGAGAACCTGATTGATGTTGCCAGATCCACCTTTAGCGGAGAGCTTAACGAATATATCGAAAATGTCCGCAGAGTCCATGAGCAGATAATTGATACCTTGAACACTGACACGGTTCTAAGAGCCGAATGGGACAAAGACGCTGTGGTAAAGGCGGATGAGCTGGTCAACGACTTTAAGGCATATATGGAAGCTAACAAAGACGAGATCACAGCCCTGAAAATTTTTTACAACCAGCCCTTCCAGCGCAGGGAAGTTACCTTTACGATGATAAAAGAAGTGCTGGACAAACTGAAACTGGAAAAGCCCCATTTCGCCCCTTTCAGGATATGGCAGGCTTACGAGCAGCTGGAAAAGGTTAACGGAAATTCCCCGAAAAACGAACTTACAGCCCTCGTTTCCCTTCTCCGCAGAATAACCGAAATCGACCCTATGCTAACAGTCTACGACCAGACCGTTAACCGAAACTTCCAGGACTGGGTATTCAAAAAACAGGCAGGAACCCTGAAATTCAGTGAAGACCAGATGAACTGGCTCCGTATGATTAAAGAATATGTTGCAACCAGTTTCCATCTGGAAATAGACGACCTCGATTACACCCCCTTTGATGCTTTTGGAGGGCGAGGCAGAATGTACCAGCTCTTTGGCGACGAGATGAATATGGTTATTAGCGAATTGAATGAGGCGCTGGCGGCGTAAGCAAAAACAGGAAATTAGTAAATGATGTCGTGATGATCATAATCTTCAAGTGTTACGGTCTTTGCTTCCTCATCAACAGAAAAAACCAGAACAAAATGTTTGTCAATGTGTACTCTTTTGAGATGGTTCATAGGAGCCCTTAAATTTTTGTATCTACGTGGATCCTGGATTATCTCATCAGCTTTATTTAAAATAACTTCAAGTTGTTTTTTATTTTTTTTGCTAGCTTTTCAAATTTGCTATCAAGCTCCGCTCTGATTTTTAAATTATACATAAAAATCAAAGACCATATCGTTTCCTCAAGTTTTCAACTGTACCTACTTCTATCGCTTCAGTTTTTTCTATTTCGCTTAATTTTTCAATGTACTCAGGTCTTAATTCTGGCTCCAAAATCCTATCTTCATACTCTTCAGCCATTTTAATAATAGCTGCACTTTTATCTTTTAACCCATACTTTGCTTTAATTATGTTCAGAATTCTGTTTGTGTGGTCATCGATGTTAATAATAGCCTGTACCATAATATCATATTAATAGGAAATTAATATCATATTAATACATATTGTTCCTCACAGGAGAAGTTTTGCAGGTGAACTTAGGAAAAAACGAATGGTTTTATTACTCTCGATAATAATAGCGTCAGTATTATATACAGGAACTTACATACTATATATTGTTCACAAGGAACTAAGCTGTAAAATGAAGCAAATTTAGGACAGAGTAAAATCCGATCCCGAAATGAACTTCATTGACGCGTAGCTATAAGGTGAAGCAAATTCAGGACGGCTTGAAAACCGATCCCGTAATTAATACTTCATTGACGCTTAAGCTTAAAATGAGGCAAATTGAGGACAGTCTGAAAGCTGATTCCATAATTAATCTTTCATTGACGCGTAGCTATAAGGTGGAGCAAATTCAGGACGGCTTGAAAACCGATTCCGTACTATACTTCATTTATGGCGTAAACTGCGAAATGAAGCAAATTCTGGACAGCCTGAAAACTGACCCCGCAATGAACTTCATTGATGTACGAGCTTAAAATGAAGCGAATTCAGGACAGAGTAAAATCTGATCTCGAAATCTACTTCATTGACGCGTAAGCTGTAAAATGGAGCAAATTCAGGACAGAGTAAAACTTTATCCCGCAATAACCCTTCATTGTTGCAGACCAAACCTTGTGAACCCTTAATTCACTCTTTTAATCAAAATTAAAGCGTATAGATATCGTTTCTCTTCTTTTACTACTTTCCTCCTCTTTTCGTGCTAGATGTTTAACAAACAACATCATGAAACTGTTTCTAGACAAAATGAACAGAATTCTTGTCGACAGACACTTCTACAGTAGTAAGAAATATATAAGAAAAATATTTTCACTTTAGAAGGATGAAAATTAGTGAAATACTGAGATTGTCAGAATAAATATTAACATTGCAATCCCAATCATCCCCGGTTTATTCCAATGTTACACTATTTTCGAGATGCTTTTTTCTTCGTTTGTGATTCTGATACAGGCATATATGCTTTTATACGGTTCAAATTTTGATTACGTCCCTGAAAGACACAAGTAGACAATTATTTAATCAACTGACATCTTAAAAGTACTTCAAAATTGATAGTAAAGGTTCGGAGAAGAGTTCGGAGAAACTGTGGTGAAAAGTGGGGTGAAAAGTGGGGTGAAAAGTGGGGTGAAAAGTTGGGAGAAAAGTTGGGAGAAAAGTTGGGAGAAAAGTGAGAATACAGAATTATATAAGGCTCTGGCGGCTTAAAAATGGAATCCTGATTATTAAGGAAAATGAAAACCTGCACCACCAGATCTCGCTACAATTACATTTTGAGAATCATTCATTATAACATCCTGATTATTAAAACAGATAATGCCAACATCCATATTTCCATAGCGTTCAAATGAAGTTCGAACAATTGTAGCGTTAGATAAATTCATCTGTGGAATGTCTATATTCTCTCTTGAATAGAGTTTATAGGTGTTATTCCCAAGAATTGCTATTTTCTCTTCACCATAAAAATCGGATTTGTTAATTAGTTCTTCTTCAGTATCATCAACAACTCTGAAACTCGTTTTTCCAGCAAGCATCGTTATGTTTCTTTCAGGTATGACTTCCAATGCATAGACAATTCTGGTAAAATTCATGTCATTTGGAGAGGACGTCAACACACTCTCCGAATCTACCTTGTTGAAGTATTCAAATACACTTCGGTTTATCCAGTTGGAATATATGTACGGATATTGCACAAGGTCTGGTTCTTCAAAAGATTCAAGATCACCACTATGATAAGGCAATATGCCAAAAGCTACCGAATAATTGTAACTTTCCGCTGTTCTCAGAGCTTTTATACTCTTTTCAAAAGATGCTGAGGAAATAGGAGTTTCATTATACATCAGTAAAAATGATTCATTATACAACGAATTAACCTGAAAAACAATAGATCCGTTTATAGCTTGTCCCGGAGACAGAGTCGTATTTTCAATTTTATTTTCTTTTTCGAGGGCTGAAAGCACCTCCACTTTTGATCCGACATAAAAGCCGTAAGGGTCCAGAGTTGTAGTATTAAATATCTGATTTCCATCACGTACATGAAGTTCATTTAATTTAAAATCGAGATCATTTGAACCATTATTCTTTATTGAAAGCCCATATACTGCGTAATACCTTTTATTGAGATTATATCGAAGTTTGCTTTCTTCGGGATCCACTCCGCCATAGTATTCTTCAACTTTGTATATGCAAAGCTTATTATCTTCCTCTTTTACTTTTAATTGAATGTCATTTGGGGTTATCGAAACCGTATTTTTATCGTCTGCAAGCTTTAACTCCAGAGAATTGTCGGGCGTAAAAACACGGATAGTATTATTGTCATCGGTTTTGATGATCTTCGCATTACTTACCCAATTCATTTCCAGATCATTCTGGAGGTATTTGCTGAGATTTTTACTTTCGTCCCCAGGAACATTCTCCCAGCTAAACAGGTAACTTAATACGTTTTCTGAATTATCGTGCATGTAAATGCTTGAGAAAGATGTCACTTCAATTTCAGGGATATTTTCTTCTTCGGATGATGGGGTTGCTGATGATAGATTTTCCGGTGTTATGCTTGCTGAATCTTGATCTAGTGGCTCATTTGATAGAGTGGCATTCTTTTCTTCAACGCATCCACTAAAAATAATACAGATTGTCAGAATAAAAATTAAAATTCGCAATCCCAATCATCCCCGGTTAATTTCAATGTTACTATATCTTCGAGATGTTCTTTCTTCTTTTGTGATTTTAATAAAGGGATATATGCCTTCATACAGTTTAAATTTTTGATTACGTCCCTGAAAGACACAAGTAGACAATTATTTAATTAACTGACATCTTAAAAGTACTCCAAAATTGATAAAAAGGTTCGGAGAAAAGTTGGGAGAAAAGTTGGGAGAAAAGTTGGGAGAAAAGTTCGGGGAAAATACTCCAGCTAATATCAGAAAATAAACATATTTCTGCTCAGGAACTGGCCGAAACCTTAGGGATTAACTCGCGTGCAGTTGAAAAACAAATATAAAATCTCAGGGTTAGGGGACTTTTAAAACGGATTGGACCTATAAAGGCGGACATTGGGAAGTTGATCAGGAACTTGCAAACACCCTTAATAGAACTTAATTCCTGAGATTGAGTTGGGTGAAAAGTTGGGTGAAAAGTTGGGAGAAAAGTTGGATGAAAAATTTGAATACAGAATTGAATGAGGCTCTGGCGGCGTAAAAATGGAAAAAAAGAATATGTTAAATGATGGTTGCGTGAAAGTTGGGTGGAAAACTGTAAAACTTGGCGATTTTATTGATTTTGTAGGAGGGGGAACGCCAGACAAAAAAAATCCTGATTATTGGAACGGAGATATAAAATGGGCATCAGTAAAAGATGTCAAGAATAAATATCTACATACAACACAGGATATGATAACTAAATTGGGTCTAAAAAATAGTTCTTCTCAATTAGCAAAAAACGGAGAACTGATATTAGTCACCCGTATTTCTCCTGGCAAATGTGTAATTGCAAAAGACAACATAGCGATTAACCAAGATTTAAAAATCGTTAGGCTAAAAGCTGATGTTTCAACTAATTTTGTTTATTATTTTTTTACTGCAAAAGAAAATGAGTTTATAAAGAGATCAAGTGGCACAACTGCAAAAGGAATCAGGCTTGAGGAAATTCGAATCATTGAAATTGACCTTCCTCCTCTCTACGAACAACGCGCCATAGTCTCTAAAATCGAGCTTCTCTTCAGCGAACTGGACAACGGCATTGCCAACCTCAAACTGGCACAGGAACAGCTCAAAGTTTACCGGCAGGCGGTGCTGAAGAAAGCATTTGAAGGAGAGCTTACGAAAAAATGGCGGGAACAGCAGACAGATTTGCCGGATGCTGGGGATTTGCTGAAGCAAATCCAGAAGAAAAGAGATGAAATTGCAAAAACCTCTGGAAAAAAGATGAAACCTGTAAACCATCTCATCGAAGAGGAATTAAAGGAATTGCCGAAGCTTCCAGAGGTATGGAAGTGGGTAAAAGTAGGTGAATTATGTGATGTTGTTAGAGGAGGCTCCCCAAGACCTGCAGGGGATCCGAAATATTATGGTGGAGAAATTCCATTCTTAAAAGTTGCCGATTTAACACGCAATGATGGTGTTTATTTGAAGAAACATGAATACACCATAAAGGAAGCTGGGCTTAATAAAACAAGACTTGTAGAACAAAATACCTTACTTATATCAAATAGTGGAGCCACACTTGGAGTTCCAAAAATATGCTCCTTCAAAACTACTTTTAATGATGGAATTGCTGCTTTTCTAGATTTGGCGGAAGATAATTTGCTTTATCATTACTACTTCTGGTTAGGTAAAACCAAAGAGTTAAGAGCAATAAACCAAGGAGCTGCACAACCAAATTTAAACACAGATATTATCGCAAATTATCCTTTCCCACTTTGCTCCTTTCCAGAGCAACAAGCCATCGTTCAGGAAATTGAAACTCGCCTTTCAGTCTGCGATAAGATAGAGCAGGATATAAAAGAGAATCTGGAAAAAGCCGAAGCACTCAGGCAGAGTATTTTGAAAAAAGCGTTTGAGGGGAAGTTGCTTAATGAAAGGGAACTTGCAGAGGTTCGAGGGGCAGAGGATTGGGAGCCGGCTGAGGTTTTGCTGGAAAGAATAAAGGCTGAAAGAGTGAATAATGGGAATAAGTGAGGAATTATGATCTCTGAACAATTAAAAAGCATTATTAGAGATGGAGAAGGGCTCACTGTTGAGTTTAAGGAGTGCAGAGATCAAATAAATCGGGATGTATATGAAACGGTGTGTGCTTTTCTAAATCGCAGTGGAGGGCATATAGTTCTTGGGGTTGACGACAACGGAAATATTAAAGGAATTAATGTTGATTCCTTGCCTCAAATTAAAAAGGATCTGGTTACTACATTGAATAATCAACAAAAGGTCAATCCACCTCTGTACATACTGCCGGAAACAGTGAACGTTGAAGGAAAAACCCTCCTCTACCTGAGTATTCCTGAAAGTTCTCAGGTTCACCGCTGTAATGGAAAGATATTTGACCGTAATGAGGACGGGGATCTGGATGTAACCAACCACCCTGATGCTGTGGCTCATCTCTATATCCGTAAACAAAGTTCTTTTTCTGAAAATCGAATTTACCCTTATGTCAGGCTTGAAGATCTCAGGGATGACCTAATTCAGAGAGTGCGGAAAATGGTCCGTGCCGAAAACCCAAACCATCCCTGGGGAACAATGACTGATGAAGAGCTTTTAAGTAGCGCCAGATTATATCAGCATGACTACCAGACTGGAAAAGAAGGTTATACTCTTGCTGCTATTCTTTTACTAGGTAAAGATGAAGTTATCCAGAGCGTTCTACCTCATTTCAAGACCGATGCCATTCTTCGCAGAGTAAATCTTGATCGTTATGATGACAGAGATGATATTCGAACTAATCTTATCGAAAGCTATGAAAGGCTGATGGCTTTTGTTGCAAAACATCTGCCTGACCCTTTTTATCTGGAAAAGGATCAGAGAATCAGCCTGAGGGATCATATTTTTAGAGAAGTTGTTGCAAATATGCTCATCCACAGGGAATACATAAACGGTTTTCCTGCAAAATTTATAATTGAAACTAATCAGGTTGTTGCAGAGAATGCAAACCGCCCACATGGGCATGGTAAAATAAATCCTTCTAATTTCACACCATATCCTAAAAATCCGGTAATTGCTCGCTTTTTTAAAGAGATAGGAAGGGCAGATGAGTTAGGCTCAGGCGTCAGGAATCTCTACAACTACACAAAGATTTATTCAGGTGGAGCTGACCCACAGCTTCTTGAAGGAGACGTTTTTAAGATCATTGTTCCTGTTACCCCGCAAGCTACCCCGCAAGCTACCCCGCAAGCTACCCCGCAAGCTACTTCGGAAGATGAAACAAATAAGATAGCTGCATTGCTGGATTATTGCATTGAACCGAGAAGCAGAGCTGAAATTCAAGAGTTCATGGGATTGAAAGACAGAGAATACTTCAGGCTGGAAATTCTCAATCCACTCATTCAGGAAGGAAAACTCTTGCTTACAATCCCTGAAAAACCAACCAGTCCTAACCAAAAATATTATTCCAAACCCAAGGATCCAAACCATGTCTGAAAATACATCATCTATCGTTTCCAAAGTCTGGAGTTTCTGCAACGTCCTGAGGGACGGAGGCGTGAGCTATGGAGATTATCTGGAACAGTTGACTTATCTCATATTCCTGAAAATGGCTGAAGAATACAGGAAGCCGCCGTACAATAGGGATGTTGGTATCCCGGAGGAATACAGCTGGGATAGACTTAAACAACAGCGAGGGGCGGAACTTGATATCCACTACAAGAAGCTGTTGGAAGAGCTGGGGAAAAAGACGGGGATGCTCGGGCAGATATTCCTCAAAGCTCAGAACAAGGTCAGCGATCCTGCAATGCTGTACAAGGTCATTGATATGATCGACAAGGAAAGCTGGGTCATGATGGGTGTGGATACAAAGGGAGAGATCTACGAAGGGCTTCTGCAGAAGAATGCAGAGGATACAAAAAGCGGAGCTGGCCAGTACTTCACCCCAAGGCCTCTCATCAGGGCAATGGTCCAGTGCCTTCAGCCTGAACCCTCAAAGACAATAGGAGATCCCTGCTGCGGCACAGGCGGGTTCTTTTTAGCAGCGTATGACTTCCTTACCTCTCACCACAAACTGGACAGGGAGCAGAGCCGCTTCCTGAAAAACAAAACTTTTGGGGGTAACGAGATAGTTGCAGGGACCAGACGGCTTGCACTCATGAATATGTTCCTGCACAACATCGGGGAAATAGATGGAGAGCCCATGATCTCCAATTCCGATGCTCTTATAGCTGATCCGGGCTACCGCTACGATTACATTCTCACAAACCCTCCTTTTGGAAAAAAGAGCAGCATGACCTTCACAAACGAAGAAGGCGAGCAGGAAAAAGAGGATCTCACTTACAACCGGCAGGACTTCTGGACCACCACCAGCAACAAGCAGCTAAACTTTGTGCAGCATATCCATACCATCCTCAAAACAGGCGGGCAGGCAGCAGTTGTTTTGCCGGACAATGTCCTCTTCGAAGGCGGAGCAGGAGAGACCATCCGAAAAAAGCTTCTTGAAACCACAGACCTGCACACAATCCTGCGCCTGCCGACAGGCATCTTTTATGCAAATGGCGTAAAGGCAAACGTGCTTTTCTTTGAAGCAAAACCTGCAGCTAAAGAGCCCTGGACAAAAGAAGTGTGGATCTACGACTACCGCACCAACGTGCACCATACATTGAAAAAGAATCCTCTGAAATTTTCAGATATGGAAGACTTTGTCAGATGCTATAGCCCCGAAAACCGCCACAGCCGTACAGAGACCTGGAGCGAGGAATCTCCCGAAGGCAGGTTCAGAAAATTCGGCTATGACGAAATTGTAGCAAGGGATAAAACGAATCTCGATATTTTCTGGCTCAAAGATAAAAGCCTGGCAGATCTCGACAACCTGCCTGATCCTGATATTCTTGCAAATGAGATAATTGAGAATATGGAGGCTTCCCTGGCAAGTTTCAAGGAGATTATGGTCACAATTAACGGGGAAAGTGAAGGGAATTAACAATCCAGGTTTTGCTGGATACCCCCTCTGTAAAGAGGCTGTCTTAAAATTAAATTTATCTCATTTGATTAAATATTTGATACTACTCGGTCTTTTAATCAATATTTTGATTTTTGAACAAAGTTGACGGAGCCGCCTGTGGAAATGTTTGAGTACAGTGTAAATATGCCAAAGTTATTGCGCTGTGGGTACTAAGATGACTGATTAATTACTTCTGAGTCATGTCTGTTTCAAAATAGGCTTCAAAATGGCTCCATCTTATGGCTTGCCCAATTCCCTATATTTTTTTGCGGCCACTGCTATTTTCTTGTATTTTTCTTTTTCAAGCCGTTTCAGTCCGATTTCTGATTTTTTTGATTGGAATATGAGTTCGTCAGTTAACCTCTGATAACTGGCCAACCGCTCCTCTGAAATAATCCCGTCTTTTACTGCCTGCAGTACAGCGCAGCCCGGCTCTTCATGATGGGTGCAGTCTTTAAACCGACATCTATGAGCTACATGAACTATCTCAGAAAAAGCTTTTTCAAGCCCTTCGGCAGAGTCTCCAAGCTGGATTTCCCTGATCCCAGGGTTGTCTATTAGAATTGCACCATTAGGAAGCAGGAACATCTGACGAACTGTAGTTGTGTGTCGCCCCTTCTCGTCTTCTTCTCGGACCTCCGCTGTTTTTTGGATGTCTTCGTCAAAAAAAGCGTTGATTAGAGTGGATTTCCCGACACCTGACGAACCTACGAATACCGCTGTTTTCCCAGGATTGAGATAGGGATTGAGTGCATAAAGCCCGGTTTTTGAAAGGGCGCTTAGGGGGATGACCGGCACGTCCCCTGCAACAGACTTTATTTTTTCTGTCAGGCTTGTTGGGTTATCAGTAAGATCGATCTTGTTCAGTAAAATCACCGGAATTGCTCCCGAAGAATAAACAACTGTAAGATATCTCTCAAGCCTTCGCAGGTTCAGGTCTTTTCCCGCCGAGGTTACAATAAAGATGGTATCAATATTTGCAGCAATCAACTGCTCCCCGCTTCCATCCCCTGGAGCTCCTCTTGACAGGCAGCTTCTTCTGGGCAAGATATTTACAATCATGCGTGAACCCGACTCTGGCTGGTTAAGTAAAACGACAAAGTCCCCTACAACCGGCTGCTTACCAATTCGTCGGAGTGCCCCGGAAATTCCTGCCTGTACGACAGCCCCCGGAATAAGAATCTCACAGACTGTTTTATGCCGGGACGCCACTCTTCCGGCTACGTAGGGACCTTTATAAGCAGAAAAGGCCGATTCGAGCTCATCATTCCATCCTGGAACCACATCCATGAGTCATGACCTCAACTTTTCAATTACAACAGTAATCTATTGAATATACATGTCAACTTTGCATGGATAAGTTTTTTGGTAATTTGTCTTTCATCGGCTCAAGTTCATCAGCCCGATTACAACTGAAGCACAACTGAAACCTTCTTCTTTTACCAGTTACAAAAAGCGGCAGTGTACTGAAAGTTCTGTAAAATACAACAAAAAGAAATTTAAGGGTTATGCTGACAAAGATTCTGTTTTTCTGGGTCTGTAGAAAACCTATTAAATTCAAATTCAAGAGGCTAAATTAGACCAGTAAAAGCGTATCCTGCTATTCAGTTCAAATTAATGGAGATTTGTTGTTTCAGAAGATTTCTACAGAGCCAAAAATTCAGATGTTTTTAAATAAAATGTTGTGGTGGGTGTCCACCACGTCCCTGTATATCGTTTCTCTTACTGTGAAATTTTCGGTTCATTCTGTAAGGTTGTATAGATAGATATCACTGCTTCCCGCATTATCAACGTAATTCTTGTCTATTCCCCATACAACAGTGTTATTGTATACTTCCGGTGTCGTGTAAACGTCTGCAGGATAGCTATATATTAGTGTGCTTTGTCCTGTAGTTATGTTATATACATATACTCCGGGCTTGCCTTCATAATCGTCAACAGCTTTATTATATACAATCTTATCATCCTGTATGGCGATGTGTGTCCCTGTACTGGCACCGTATTCTTTTCCATTTGGATCGGTATCAAGTTGATGCGTGACGTCTATCGTTTTGTTTGTTGATGTATTATACATCGCAATATATCCCTGATGATTATAAACATCAGACCAGATGACGTTAGTACCCCATATATGCGGTATGTTTGGATCTCCATATGAATTGACAGTTATTTTTTCCTTCGTATTGATGTCATACATTCTAACAGTTATATCCACTTCTGGATCTTCCGAATATGAGTAATACACCACTTTTGTGTCGTATATGTCGGGATTGCTACCGTTCCCGATTATAGTCTGCGTGGATGTAGATGTGTTCATTAGATACACACTATCATTTGAACTCCACACGATTCTGTCGCCGTAAATAGCAGGTTTGCTATATTGGTCTACATTCTGCGTGATGTAACTTTTTGTGGCTGTTGGGATATCGTACACAGTAAGCCTTGGTGTTCCACTGCTTTCATCAAGCCACACTAATTTATTACCATAAATATCTGGACTGGATGCTCCAGAAGAGCTAAACGCAGTGTCCGTTTTGTCAGTAAGGTTGTATAGGTGAATAACAACCCCGTTTGTCCATACTACCCTGTCATCATAAACGGTGGGATCATATCCGGTTCCAATTTTCGTAACTTGAGCCGCTGAAGCTGCGGCTGAGATTAAAATCAAAAAAACAAAAACCAGGAATGATGAAGCTAAAGCTATTGAACATAGCTTCCCCTTATTTCTCATATATTTTCCCCCAGGTACCTTTATTTTTCAAAGTTAATGTACATTTAATAGTTCGGATATTTTTCAGGTTCTGTAATAATATCTGAATCATCTTTCTGTAATAATATCTGAATCATCTATTACTAAAGTCACATTAATCCAAACCCGGACTATTTGCCCAACCAATTATGTGATAAATTAGTAAAGGACTAAATATGTATTATATAATTTTCCAAATAAAATATTATCTACTCTTTGGGCGAAAAGACAAAAATGTAATTTTAAGAAAGTCTCTTAAGCTATTCCAGCTTTTTCTGAGTCCATTTACTTAAAATACCCGCCGCATTTTGCGGATAAAGCTTAATCTCATTCTCCAGAGTTTTCTCCAGGAGAATCACCGGTTTTTCAAAAGAATTGTTATATACCGTAGCCGTATCCGCTACATGGATTGCCTCTGGAAGTAACCCCAATGCCTTCTCATACCTTTCTGCGATCTTGGAAGGAGGCACTGAATGCCCGCCTTTAAATACCCGATCATCTACCCGGTTTATATTTATTAAGGGATCCTGGGTAAGCACATAAACAAGGTGAACCAGAAAGCCGTTAACCTTTGCTTCTCTCATCAAATCTATTTTAGCCGGCGTTGACATGACAGTTTCAGTCGAAAAAGATTTGCCGGCTTTGATTGCTTCCTTCCGGAGCAAATCCGCCTCATTGGCTGCTTCAATATTGATTATTCTCAATTGAGTTTCATCGATGGAAGTTAAGCCCATTTGCCCGACCTTCCGGCGGGTAATGTCATCAGCATTGATATATAAAGACGGGATGTTTTCCTGACTTAAATAAATATTTATGATGCTGCTTTTGCCTGAACCATTGGGACCGGCAAAAATAATCATAACCGGCTGTATGCGGCTCATCTTTCCTCTTCCCCGTATAATTTGATATATTCCTTACGTCCGTCCGGATAAAGCTGGTAAACCCCTTTTTCATCTCCATGAGTACTGGGGCGCCCAGCAGCATGAGTATCAGCTATGGCTTTCCTGACTGCTTCCCGGGCAACAGCCTCTTTTTCTTCCGTGGACATCTCCCAGATCTGTTTTGCTATAATAATCACCTTATTTTGTGTGAATTTTTTGTGAATTGACGGTCAATACAACTCTGCGGTACTAACTCTGCGGTACTAACTCTGCGATACTAATACTATAGTACTCGTTTTTCATTTCGTCCGGCATAACACCCTGCCACTGAACAAAATGGTACCCTCCGTCACTATATCTCACTGCAACTATTTTATGGTCATTATCCAGTATAATATTCTGATTATCAATCGAAACGCAAACATCCGTATGAGTCCCATAAACACATTCAAATGACTTTCTTACGAATTTATTCAGCCTCTTGAGACTATTTTTGATAAATTTTCTAGAGAGCCAATTAAATATTTATCCGGAAACTAATGTACACGCGTGGTCGATAGAGTGTATGACTGATGATTCGCAAGGCTGAATTTACAAAAAACGAACTGATTAGATAACCCTTAGTAATATAACCGTCAATATTTTATATTATAAATTACATAATATATATTGGTCACGAGGAAGTAAGCTGTAAAATGGAGCAAATTCAGGACAGATTAAAACCTGATCCCGTAATAAACTTCATTGACGCGTAAGCTGTAAAATGGAGTAAATTCAGGACAGATTAAAACCTGATCCCGTAATAAACTTCATTGACGCGTAAGCTGTAAAATGGAGTAAATTCAGGACAGATTAAAACCTGATCCCGTAATAAACTTCATTGACGCGTAAGCTGTAAAATGGGGTAAATTCAGGACAGATTAAAACCTGGTCCCGCAATAAACTTCATTGCTGCAGGTCAAACCTTGTGATCACCTTATTACCTCTTTTAATCAACACTAAATCACAAGATACCTTTTCTCGTTTTTCTGCCTTTTTCATCTTTTCATTCCGGGATATTTCCTTCCTCAAAGCCCACAAGGTCATTGACCCTTCAATGCTGTAAAGGATCATTGATACGATCGACAAGGAAAGCTAGTCCATGATTGGTATGATATAAAGAGAGAAATTTCGGAAGGGCTTGGAGAAGGAGGCAGAGGATACAAAAAGGAGTCGGCCAGTATTTCACCCTGAGGACGCTCATCAGGACAATGGTCCAGTGCCTCCATTTATTTACACTTCCCCTCTATCTTTTAATCGCCTTTCAACTTGCCTATTCTGCTTTATTGTTTAATCCCACCGCAACTGTACACAAAGTCACTTATTTTTTCTATAACAGTCTCATTTGAGACAATCCAGGGTTTCTCTATGACATGTATCATGAGATTTGACACTCCATCCCAGCTAAAATCAGCTGTAACTCCCAGTCCTGTCATCCTCCCGCTGCTTCCCGGAGGTACAGGAGTACCGGCAGCTGAAAGCTTATTTTTTATGCAATCAAATACACTTTGATTAACGTTTTGAAATGTTACCGGATCACATCCACCCATATTTTTCCTCCTTAATACGTTTAAAACCTTTATTTTCGGCTGTAAATAAGACAGGGTAACAGTAGCTATATGAATAAACTTTGAATCATAGCTAGAAAAATGAATATCTGTCTTTGAAAACAGGCAAAATAAATAACAAAAATACCTCACAGAAGTATAAAAATTTTTTGAATTTTATCTCTGCTATCTGGATTTTGTTTCCACCTGTATCGATCTACAGGCTGGGTATATCAGGCCTTTAAGAAATCACAGCAGCCTTTTAAAGACAAACATGCTTTTCCTTGACGCAAAATCAGCATCCAGAGTTCCAAGGAGATCATGGTTACAATTAACGGGAAAAGTGAAAAATAATTAGACGTAAATTATTAGAAGTAAATTATTAGAAGTAAATTATTAGAAGTAAATTTCACTTGTGTGCTAAAAATTTAGGAATTTAGCTGGATCTGAAAAACATATTCAAGGGAAAGTCTGAAAAACATACTCAAGAGAAAGAGTCAACTTTAAAAATGTGTAGCAAAATTGTTGCATATTTTTCCAGCTGGAAAATTCTCCTTGAATTTGAAGAGGATACGAATTTTCATCAAAAACAGTAATTATAGAAGAAGCTTAGAGGCGCTGAATCCATTAACTGTAATCCCCAATACAGTTTCTTCGAAATAGTACGCTCCCCCAAGTGTATTTCAGTCGAAGAAGGAGCAGCGACCTCAAGTGATCTGTTGTGTCTGACAGAGGCTTCTTATTTGATGATGCCCCATCTTATTTCCCAACTACATATGTAATACAATCTCATTATTATTTTAAAATAATTATACAAAAAATTGATTTTAAGCAAAAAATATTTCGATGTGAAAAATTTCAAGCCGAGTATATTTTTTAATCAAATATTTTTTACTTCTTCTACTTCTTCTGGAGAAGGGCAAGGTCCAGAAGTTTTTCAAAGACTTCTTTATTCCTTACTCCGATAACCCTTGCTTCGTACCTTTCTTTGCTGATGTTTCCGTCCATTTTCATGTAAACGTATTCTCCGTTTTCAATGCCCACTATTACAGAGGAGTCAGGGATATACTCTATTCCAAAAAAAGTTTCAAGTCGAGGGCTCTGGTCTTTATCTACGGAAATGATAGTTGCTTTGTCTCCGTATTCTGCTGCCAGTTCTCTAATAACTGGGTTCATAGTCCTGCATACCGGACACCATTCAGCTCCTATTTTCAAAAAAACCGGACCTTTCTGGAGGGCGGTATTTATCTGCCCAAGTTCGGTTGCTTCGACAACAACACCTTTTTCCCGATTATTTTGAGGACTCTTGAAGTATTTTATATTTAATAGAGCGATTAAGGCATTGTTTGTGTTCATATCTTTAGAATTTATACCTTCAGAATTATTGCCTGAAAAAGTCTCTTTTGCCAGAGGCATGTAATCTGTGCTTCCGGTTGTCTGGTTGATAAAGTACGGAGAATCTCCTATTCCGTTTCCTTCAGCGTCTTCTTTGCTATAGTCGCCCCATAAATTGCCCGTTGAGCTGTTGTTCCAGATGTTGTTCCCTTCATCCACAGCGTTAAGGAAGTTAGTAAATTCATTGGCATAGATTATGTTGTTAGATGACTCGTTAAGGTACACTCCAATGTTATTCATGTACAGGCTATTATTGATCAGAGTATTGGACTTTGCCGCATGGCTGCGAATCCCACATTCGTTTCTCGAAATGAAGTTATAGGCAAGGGTATTATTAACAGAATTATTCAGAGAAATTCCCTGGTTATTTGTCACCACAAGGTTATTTGACAGTACATTTCCAGCAGAGTCAGTAAGAGAAATTCCGTCACTCTCAAGGACGACAAAATTGCTGTCAAGGTAGTTGTTCTGAGAGCGATTAAGAAAAATACCTACTTCGTTCAGTATAAGGGAATTGTTCCTTAATGAACAATTCTGTACTCCTTCAAGGGAAATTCCCGCCTTGCGCCAGGCCTTTTCGGAACTGCCTCCTGAAATATAGAAACCGTCTATTGTAACGTTACTTGAGTAGATGTCAAAGACATCATTTTCAGGAACTGTGCCCAGTACATAAGTGCGGCCAGTCTGGTCACCCGAGATAGTGGAGTGCGAGAGGATTGTGAGTTCCTTATCTACTTTTATATTTTCCTGATATATTCCCGGGCTAACAATGATTGTATCGGCATTTTGTGCATTATCAACAGCCTCCTGAATTGTCCTGTAGTCTCCACCTTGATTATCATCTACTGTAATAAATGAAGCATCTGCCGGGGTCACAACTACCCCAAGCATAAAGAGAAAAATAATACAAATATTTTGAATTTCCTTTCCTTTCATTAACCAATACCCCATAATCAACTAATTTATGTCGGCAAAAAATGAACAATGAGTTTATAATAACTAGTAGGAATAATAAATTGAGACAATAAAACGATTTTGAAATATATGTTCTGAAAAATAAACCTTAACTTATAACACTCTCTAATATTTTTATTGAGAGGCACAACTTAAGTTAATTTTTTAGCAGTGCCCGCTATAAATCAAAAATCCCGAAAATAATTTAAAATCTCATTTCTCAAATCTTTTCGATGAATGGAGTGATTTGAGAATCCCCCAGCTCATTAGAACCAGTCATTGAAAGCTTGATTTTTCAAGTTAAAAAAGTAATAAAGTAAACACAGGATATAGGCCCTGTGAAAATTGCAGAATAAGTTTTGCAGTCCTGAAGTAGCGTTTTTTAGTCCCGAAATAACGCTTTTTTATTTTTGCATGCACCTTTAATTGTCTGAAACCTTTTTTAATGGCTTCTATGCTCATACTGCCCCCGCAAAGTAAAAAGAAAAGGTGGCATTTATTTCAGTCGAATCCCCTGCAACTTGCTTTTGGAATGAAAACTTTCCCATGGACCGTAAGAGATTACGCGAACTTGTCTATCACTCTTTTGTTATGAAATTTTGCTGAAACTAAATATATCGAGTTTTTGTCTTCTATTGTGGATTAAGAGTGGGGACGCAAATATCTCCAGTTGCTTATAGTGGAATCCGCCAGCGAAATTTTGATTTCCTTTAAACCTCTTTATTTAACACTTACCTTCTTGAAACGAAGGTAAACCAGTATAAGTCCAATAAAACCACCAAAGATTAGATATTTTATGATTTTTTTTATATTCACCATCTTTATCAGATCCCTATTTTTTATATAGTGTGTACTGTCATATAAACTTTTTACATACTTTTCCCTTGAGGTCTAATCTGTCACTTTTAATTCATGACTTTTAATTCATGACTTTTAATTCATGACTTTTAATTTATAACTTTTAATTTATAACTTTTAATTCATGACTTCTAATTTATAATTTTTAATTTATAATCTTTAATTTATAATTTTTAATTTATAACTTTGTTATTTTTATTCAAAATTAGATCGGTTTAACCCCTTATTAGACAGATTTAACCTCAAAAAGGGACAAAATTCATTATGAGTTTTAAAGCCGCCGTAAAAAAGAAATTGACATTTATCAAGGTTAAGAATAAGCCTTCAAGTTATGGAATTGTCTTTTTAATTAGTAGACAGCTTATTTCTTGCTTTTCGATTATATAGAAAATGTTCACTTCCTCTAATCAGGAATTTCATTTAAACTTGCTTTTTTGCTTCCTATTATCCGAGAAAACTTAGATTAAATAATTTAGAAGAATAACTGTGATTTTAGAGTCTATTCTTAACCGAGACTTTCCAATGAATTTCAGGTATTGAAACTCCACTGCTCTAAACATGCCAGTTATACCCGCATAGAATATTGTTCATGATCTGTTCGCTTGCATGCAATAGATTTTCTGACATTCCACAATTTGCAAAGTACCTCAATTTGCAAAGTGCCTCAATCTGCAAAGTACTTCAATTTAAACTTTTTTTAAGATTGAAAGTAAAACGTAAAAAGACAGCTTAATATAAAAGCCATTTATATTATTTAGTTAAAAATTTGGTGTGATTGGATTGGAGAAACCAGGGAAAATATCTGTAAGTGGGTTAGTGCGCTGGATTTTTGGTTTAATATTCATATTCATAAGTATCGGCGGAATAGCCATCGGAGACTATATTTCGTCATCGTTTCTAACCTTAGCGGCTATGTTGCTTATTCCACCCATTTCCCGGAGCGTTGAAAAAAGACTCAACTTCAAAATTTCTGGAATGATGCTTTTTGTCGCTGTATTCTGCTTACTTATAGCATTTGCTGCAGCTCTGCCCCAGGCTGAGAAGAGTGATGCATCTGGTGACTCTGGCGATGTAGCAAATGCACAGGTAACCGAAGGAAGGAACGATGTGTCGGTTGCCGAAAAGGCAGTACAGCAGGTAGGAGAAACAGATCTGACTGAGAATAAGGTTAGAGCTGAAGAAATGGCATCTAATCAGGACAGGGGTTTCGCAAAAAATACGCCTGAAGACAGTAATCTTGCAGCCAGTAATCTTGCTAATCATGTAAAACCAACCAATGGAAACCTAACAGTTAATTTTCTTGATGTTGGTCAGGGGGATTCAATTCTTCTGGAACATAATGGAAAGGCTATGCTTATAGATGCAGGGGAACAAAATCAGGGGGCAAAGGTTTCAGCATATCTTCTCGAACATAATATTTCCAGCATTGATTATGTTATTGCAACCCATCCTCATTCAGATCATATAGGCGGCATGGATGAGATTCTCAACGGCTTTCAGGTTGAACACTTCATTGACAGCGGCTTTCCATATACCTCAAAAACCTACGAGAATATGCTCACTACTATTGATGAGAAAAATATTTCTTTTGAGGTAGCTAAAAAAGGAGAGGAAATCGAATTTGATCCTGCTATTGAAGTAAAAGTTCTTAACCCCGGATCTGAATACTCTAATGAACTGAATGAAAACTCTGTGGTTCTTAAAGTTAACTACGGGGAAGTTTCATTCCTGCTTATGGGCGATGCAGGGCTTGAAACAGAAGGTAAGATTATGACTGCCGGATATGATCTGGACTCTGATATCCTCAAAGTAGGACACCATGCCAGCCTGTCCGGTAGTGGAGAAACGTTTGTTTCGGCTGTGAGTCCTGAAGTAAGTGTCATCGAAGTTGGAGCCGGAAACAACTACGGACACCCTACTGCTGAAATTCTCGAAAGATTACAAAAAGGTTCAAGAGTTTACAGAACCGACCTTGACGGTACAATTGTAGTAACAACAGACGGATCAACCTATACAGTCACTGCCCAGAAAACCGGCTCCGGAGAAAAAGAACTAAAAACGAGGCCTTCTGACAGTGGGGATGACAGTGGGGATGACAGTGGAGCTGATAGTTCTGCCGTTTCTATGATACCCGAAGGAGCCGAATCTGAACCTGGAGAAAGTGGAGTCTCCAGCTCTGCAGAATCAATGATTTATGTTAGCGATCTGAGCCCTCAAGATGAATGGGTAACGATTTCAAACAAGGGATCCTCTCCAATCTCATTAAAAGGATGGAAAATCGAGGATGACGGCAGTAAGCATACCTATACGTTTCCTTCTTACACCCTGGACTCTCAGACTACTGTAACTCTTCATACTGGAGAGGGTACGGATAAAGCTACTGAAATATATTGGGGATCAGGCAGCCCCATCTGGAACAACGATGGAGACACAGCGTATCTCTATGACAAAAGTGGAAAACTGGTTGATACTCTGGAGAGATGAAAATGAAAAGCTTCAAAGTTACTCTCGACAGAATAGAGGAAGATATTGCGGTACTCCTTTTAAGGGATGAAGAATCAGTAAAAATCGACATCCCCCTTTTTTTGCTTCCTCCTAAAAGCAAAGAGGGAGATATCCTGAATATTAGCATTGTCAGAGATGTTCAGGAGACGGAAGCTGCCAAAGAAAGAGTTTCAACCTTGCTTGAGAAGCTTAAAAATAAGAATAAAGAAACGAAATAACTATCTTACAAAATCGTATTATTGCTTCAGGAAATCCCTTGAAAATGTCCGCATTCCCCAGCTTATGCAGCCAGTTATCCTCGAAATCGAAGCGATAGCTGAAAGCTCGGTTAACTTCCAGGACCTGGGAGTCGATTTTAGTCGTGCGGACGTCTCTAACCATTTCTTCTTCTAACTCCGGGATCTCAGCTTCCACGGACAGGGGGTATATAGCTTGGAAGATGTCTTGCCTCCGGCACCTTCACACGGAGCTTGAGATTTCTTATTTCCTTGAGGAATATTCATCGATATTATCGGTGCTCTAGATATGTTTTACTAACCTGAATTTGACAGAAGCTGATATTTGATAATGTGCAACTAGGCTTTATGATTCTGTTTTCATAATACAATTCAAAGTTATTTATTTTGCTTTATGAGCATCAATATTTTTCATTTTTCAAACAACATTGAGCTGATACAATGCGTTTTTTGTAATAGAATACTGTATTAGTTAACAGAAACTGTCAAATTCAGGTTACTAAGCGATCGATTTCGAATAGTGAATTATCAAATAGCTAAGTGTCAAATAATGATCAACCATCAAACCGCTTTAAGAAGAAGTGCTATCTTGAAATTGCTGCACCTCTAAATTACTGTATAGTAATTTTCCGGGTAGAGAGGATAATAAAGTTTTAATTGAATATAGCATTGTTATTTTGTAAAAATTTTGTAAAAATGCAGAGGAAAATTATGAAAATAGTCGGGATACAGTCGAGCCCAAGAGGCAAAAACAGCAATACTTTAAAATTACTGGATGCAGCTCTGGATGGAGCAGCAGAAGCAGGAGCTGACATAGAGTCCATAGATGTTGCAAAATTAAAAATCAAATACTGTACTGCGTGTAATTCCTGCCATGACACAGGAGTATGTTCAATAAAAGACGACTACAAAGGTGTGCTGGAAAAGCTGCTGGCTGCAGACGGCATAATCTGGAGCAGTCCCAATTATATAACAAATGTGACAGCCCAGCTTAAAACCCTGTTTGATAGAAGTCCGCTTGTTATTCATGAACAGCTCTTTGACGGAAAATATAGTCTTTCTTTAACAACTGCAGGTAGCGATGAACTTGATTTTGTCCTTGACATTATGGATAATTTTATGATTCACTGTGGAGGCAGCACCATTGGAGGAGTGGGCTGTTCAGTAGCGTGGGGTCCTCAAGCAATAGAAACAGCCATTGAAGAATCGCGGATAATGGGCAGAGATCTTGTTGAAGCGATAAAAGAGAGGAGAAAATATCCTGAACAGGAAGCTGTACATGAGGCCTGGAGAGAGCGGTTCAAGTATGTTGTCCTTGCAAATAAAGACCAATGGACTCACAACTGCGATTACTGGATTGAAAAGGGCTGGATAAAACAATAAAGCTTTCATAAGGGTATTTTATGGCGAAAGCCGCTATTTCCGCTATGTTAAGCATTCAGAAGCTGGGAAAACAGCTTAAATACACCGGAGGCAAAGAAAATTAATAAAAATGTCATTAAAAAATAGGCCGATTTCTTCTCTGTAAATAATAAAACTGTAATTAATTTAGAAATATAGTTCTACTTTTCCTCTTTGCAGAACCTTGAGTTACTATCTATATATACAGGCTCTTTCGATACAATGCCCCATGAGACTGGATGCATACCTTGTAGAGATGGGCCATTTCAAGTCCAGGGGACGAGCTAAGACCGCAATTGCTGCCGGGAACGTTAAGGTTAACGGCATTGCGGTAACGAAAGTTTCCAGAGACGTATCTACTGAAGATGTAATAGAAGTTGCTGAAGGTCTGGATCAGCCCCAGGGTTATTTCAAACTTCAGCTTATTCAGAAGGAAAGCGGAATTCTCAAACCGGGGGATAGAGTCCTTGACCTGGGATCCAGCGCAGGCGGATTCCTCCTTTTTGCTGCAGAGATTGCAGGCCATGTAAAAGGAATCGAATTCAGCCGGGATTTTAGAAGTGAACTTGGAAAAATCGCATATGAACGGGAAAATGTTGAGGTGATGTTTGGAGATGTCTTCTCCGTACCCCTTAACTTGCTTTCAGAAGAGCCGCTTGATGTTATTCTATCGGATATGACCCTTGAACCTGATAACTCAATTAAGGCTCTTTCCAGAGTTCTGCCTCTGCTTAAAGAAGGGGGAAAACTGCTTCAGGTAATAAAACTGCCAAAAAAGAAAAATCCCAAACCCACCATTAGCAAAATTGAGAACCTAGGACTTGAAATTCTTCAAGTGATCAGTTCGGAAAAACAGGAAGTTTATGTGGTTGCAAGAAAACCCCTGCCAGATGAAGAGTCCAGAGGTATTGAAGTAGATGAAGAGTGATGGAATAAAAAGTTCCCTTCCCGATGAGTCAATATATATAGATCTTAACTCAGATTCATCTTCAGAGAAATTAGATTCATCATCAGAGAAATTAAATTCATCATCAGAATTGGGGATAAGGATTTACGGTAGAGGAAAGCCAGTCCGCCTTTTTGTAGCAGGCCTGCACGGAGAAGAATGGAAAGATACGACCGAGATCCTGAAGGGCATCATGCCTCCAAAAAACGGCACTTTAGCCTTGATCCCGCTTGTAAGCAACGGAAAATACATCTCAACCCTTGATCCGGCTTACTACCCCGGCACAGGAAAAAAGATTCTCGAATCTATTGAAAAATTAAAACCTGAGATTTACATTGAACTTCACTCCTATGCCGGAGAAAATATTGATAAACTTGCAGGAAAGGACAGACTGAATAGGGTAGGAGTGCCTGCCTATAGTGTTCTGAAAGAAGGAGTGCTGCTTGGATCGGTCTCTCCCTGGATTCGAAAAAAGTACTTTCCTAAAGAAGCCCTCTGCCTCTCTTTCGAAGTAAGGAAGGAAAGCAGAGAATCCAGAAAATTCGCCGCCAGCATACTTGAAGTTCTCAAGGAAATTCAATCGAGGGATGAATTCATCGAATACCTTAAAACAGAATTTCCTTTGCAGGCTAAAAAGGCCATTGAGGATTACAGGCAGTTTTACGGAGAAATATAAGCCGTCTTTTAGTATCGTTTTTATGGATTTTGTAGTTCTTCTATTTTTATGGTCGTCCACTAATACGTGATTGATGTTTTCATAATGTCCTCTCCAACATGGTTTTTGCTTGCGTTTATGTGCTCGCACAGCAGGCTGACTCAGCAGCGCCAAAAATATGGAAAAGAAATAGTAGAAGCTGGATTTCGATTATTTTGGAATAATATCAATCAACAAATGATGGACTACCAAGGAATCTATTTTGGAATCAAAGCACCAGGATTGAATTCGAGGCGATTTAAGAGGATATAATTAAGTTGATATTACAACTAACCCTGCTTCAGTTTTTCTATCGCTGCCCCAAGCTCAGCTATGGCTCTCTTATACATGGTATGATTAACTTCGCTGCCGTCTCTTTGTGCTTCTGAACATGCCAATTTATACTCATGATTCAAATATGATATTTCGCGTTCTAGTACTTTTATTGCTTTATCATAGTTCACACTATCACCACTCACTCATAGTTCACATTAGCGCCATGGAATAAATTTTGGTAATGTATTGAAGGCCCTTTATCAGGAAACAGCAATTAGAAAAGGAGATTTCGAATTGCAGGGAGCCGACCCCAAAGCTCCCTGCTCATCTACGAACTGAGGTATATTTTACAATCTAACTACGACCTCTTGTTCTATAAGATTTATAGAAGAAATTCTCCTGAATAATATTTCAGATTAAAAAATTGAACAAACTTACAGGATCAGAAGGCTATAGAGGTGCCAGTATGACATATTTATGCCGTGAATTTGTACAAAAATGCCAAGAATCGAAATGTGAGATATAATTGAATATAGTCTTTGTGTTGCTACATGCTGCATTTTAACCGTTAACATTTTAAGTTGTTTGCAGAGATTCCATCAGAATATCCTGCTTCGTATCCCTTTGAATGACCGGTTTCGTATCCTGCATAATGTGTACTGGAACACGGTTTGAAAAAGCTCATGGTAAATCTTAGTAGACCTCCACAATCTTTAAGATTCTTTCCGTAGTTGTATCCTGCCTTGTATCCGTTAGCGTACCCAAGGTTGTAATCGGTGCAATCTATCCCTTTTTTAAGCCCTCTTTTATATCCTCGTTTGTATCCATTGTTGTATGCTTCGACATATGCATCTCTGTATCCATCAGCGACTCCAACATAAAGGGGTTCGCTATTATAGGGGGTCACAGTGGGAGGTTTCGTTGCAAGTTTATAAGGCTTGTTTTTTCTAGCATCAATTTCTCCCCTGGCCTCTCCATTTCTGAACCCGTCTATAATTGCTTGTCCTTTTCCTTTAGCGTACCCATCCGAGTAAGATGGTGTTGAGCTATCAGGTACACAGATCGAAAGTCCATCAGGTCCAGTGGGATCTGCCGGATGATATCCACGAGGACACCCCAATGGTGTAGGTTGTGCGCTTGTCGCGACGGCTGTCAATGATACTACAAAAAAGATCATAAGTAAAATAGCCAAGGTCTTTTTTAGCCGGTTAATTATTTGTTTTCCCATATACTTACCCCCCAATATTTTGCTTTTCTTGAGACTTTTGTTTTTATCAATCCGCATGTCTACGAATCCTTCAATCTAATTAATATATAAATAATAAAAATATATACTATTTACTTTGTGCCCTCTGTTTTTTGTGTAAGATACGATACTATTTCTGCTTTTGATGGTTTTTGGTCTTCGGTATTAGCTTGACGTCGTCAGATTTCTCATATTATCACTGGTAAGAAAACGCCTTAGAGGTCCTCATGGAGTAAGGATTTAGCTAGGTGGTCAGGAAAAAAGGCATAAATCCAAAAGTAGGACCGAAAACCTTTAGAAAGACAATAGAAAGCTGGATGCTAAAAATCGGAATTCCAGAGATTGAAATTTATTCCAGATAAGGACATGACCCTATAACATCTTTGAAGCATAAACAAAGTCTTTCATTTACAGATTACGAGATAAGGGACATAGAGAAGAGACTCATAGAGTGGGGAATTATTTGGAGGAGAATTTGAACGACTCAATAAAAGGTTGTTTCCGTGAGTTATTGATTAATTCTGGCAAAATGGGTACATTTATCCTGTATATGAGAAAAATGTAGAGAAATTCTTATGCTTACGGTTTTCAATAACTCACCCCCAAGACCTATGAAACGCAAAAAAACTTTGAAAAAAGCATAGTTAACAATAAAAAAACTATCAAAAAGCTGTGGCATCCCTGAAATCTCTGAAACTTCTACGCATACGTATATTCAGTAATCACGTTAAAGACGTACAAACCTCGTAAATGCCCTTCCAAGGTATTTATGCCTCCCAATTCCGGGAAGCTATGTACGTACAAGATTTTTGATGCCAGTAAAGTGCTATGCAAGTTTCTGGGATATATGAAGATGGTTCAGTACATCTATCCCTGAAGAGGTATACCTAGAAGCCATAGCTCGGGATTTATAGCAACTCATAAATTTTGTCTGCGTTCTGAAGCCCGAATAGCACTGCGCCTACTCCACGTTCTGACAGGCGTACAAACCCCTTTGGAACGCTTTTGTCCACAAGTTTAGCGCGATATAATTCATCGACTGCATTTTTATCTAGCTTTAATTCTTTTTCCCACCCTCCATTTAGATTAAGCGTCCCCTTTTCATATAGATGCTTAAGTATTTCGCTTTCCATAGCTTCTAACGTATACATATCTACCAACTCCCTCATTTCAAATGCAACAAGATGGATTTAAACAACGAACTTTAATTTGTACTAAAATAAAGATTTCGGAATCTAGTTTCCATATCGCAGATAAGTAGCCTTGTGCAGAAATATATCCCGGAAGATACCACAAAGTAATTAAAACGAGTACTTATGGACCAGGCTTCTGGGAGATGTGGAAGATCCGTTATCATGAGTACATTTTTTATTCAGAAAGCGTTGATATAGGTAGTAATCCCATATTAAATATTATCAAGCACCCAGAAAATTAATTGAGCTTGGTAGCAATTTGTCCTCAATACCGATTGGTCTTAGACCTGTCACCTAAAACCAATCGGCATACCACTGTTCTTAGAATTGTTTTTGCTTAAAACGATCTGATGCTAATTTCCACTTCATAAATGCACAGGTTCAAACCCTCTTCAATCAGAAGGCAATTGAAGCGCCAGGAGTAAAAGCCATGGTGGAAATTTTGGCAATGAAATATCTTTTGAATCAAGGTTGCGATGGAGCACTCCCCGCAAGCAATGGGCATCTCCGCGACATTTGAAGCTCATCTCCACATACCTAACCACGCCCATATACCCAGAAGCTACGTACAAAGGCCAGAGCCCTTGTCTGTAGCCAAATGAACCAAATATATCCCCGGCGGCTCCACAACGCAATTAAAACAAGTAAAATGAATACTTTTGTCACTGTGTCAGCACATACTGACGGGGCTATCCTTAGAGATGAGGATAGGTATTTTCCTTGCCTGTCAAAGGACCAATTACACATTAAGGATGAGAAGCTGCTTCCAGAAAATATGGGGCTTAAAGCCTTGGTAAAATTTATGGTAACAAGATTAAGATCTGTTTCTGCCACAACGGAGGAACAGAACAAGTGGCAAATCCAGACCTATTACACTCATTATCCTTTAAGATGATTTTTTTATCGCTTTTTTCAATTTAAGATTTGATTCACTTTTTAACTGTGATATATCTATATATGGTTTTAGTATTACTACCTTTTGCATTTTTTACTGTTAAGCTGACAGTATATTTTCCTGATTTGCGATATTTATGCACCGGGCTTTTGGTTGTTGAGTAAGTTCCATCGCCAAAACTCCACTTCCAGAAACTAGGTGATCCTTTACTCATATCTCTAAATTTCACTGTTAGTGGGACTTTTCCTGAGGTTGGGCATGCAGAGAAAGCAGCAACCAGCTTTGAGCAACCAGAAGAAAGATCTGTTCCTTTGAGTTCAACCACCACATCCTGATAGTCCCAATCAGAACCTCCATCTGAATTAGTATCCTCAAACCCTAGTACATATGTTCCTTTTTCAGACCCGGAATCTATCATAAAGCATTTTACATGTTGACCCTTATAAATTGGATCTGATTTATCAGGGTTCAGGCCTGGTTCACTGAAATAAGTGTTTCCATCTCCAGAACTTATATACAAACCAAACCCACCAGCTGGGGCTATGTTCCTGAGGACGTCTCCACTTGCCAGATCGGAAGCAGGATCACTATATAATTCATGTTGAGCACTTGGATTTGAGTTACCAGCGGTATACCAGCCAGTAGGGTTTATGTTACCAGCATTATTGTCTACAAGTATAGTTGCAACATATTTTCCTTGGGTAAATTTATACACATTTGTACTAGTTATTTCATGGTAATTTCCAGTACCAAACTTATCGTTCATAATGTCGGTCAGAGAAGGTTCTGCCAGTGCACTAACTGTTCCAATCATTAATAGCAACATAGTGCTTATGACAATCAAACGAATTTTGTTCACTAACTCATCACTCCTTCCAGATTTTCAATCCACTACTCAAATTTCCCTGTTTTAAATTTTTATATGAATAAATATGGGAAATGTAGAATTGATGAAAAAAGCTTATTGTAACTGTCGCTGAGCTGCAGATGCCGCGATTGTAAGTGAATTAAAAATAAATCAGGGCTTTGCAGCTAAGGCTACAGAAAATGATTTGCTTTTAGTTTTCATCTGTTCTACTCCTTTTCTTCCGTTTATTTTTCATATAAAAAATGTTAATAATTATCCATTAATTATTTAGACTTTTTCTTTTTATTAAAAAATTATAAAAATTAACATAATATATGAATAAAAATATGTATAAAAGACGAATTGTAGCCTAATGTATTCATATATATTAATTCACTCAGACATAAGAAAAATTGAAAAAATTTTAGATTTTTAATAAGGTTAAAAAGAGTTAATAAATTAATTGGATAGTAGGGTCAGTTACTGAAAAACAGTAGATAGAAAAAAATAGTTCTCAAACATGAAAAAACAAGGATAAGAAGGTCAGTTGGGTGGATATCCTTGCACTGAGTTTCCTAAGCCATCGTGCCCACCCTTCCAAGACATCTATATCTCCCAAATTCCAGGAGCCATGTAATTAAGGGGATTTGACAGGGAATTGAGGAAACTCCTATTTTACATTAAACGGCTATTATAAGCGAATCTAAACCTCGAAGACAAGCTTAAAAAGAATTGTTAATGAAGACCCATAATGCGTTAAAGAAAAGAGATAAGACGTTTTCATGTGTCTTCGGTTAAGAGAGGAATCATGATAAATTGCCCTGTTACTCCAACATCTCTCAAAAACATATATTGGTATGAAGATGGAAAAAGATATTGATTTTAGTTTTGGTGTTTGAAACTTGGGACTGATCTTTGCTCTAAAATCGAGAGCATACAGGCAAGAAAACCCTTAACCGATGACCAATGAGTTTATTTTAATTAATATAGAATTCTATCACAAAAAACGCATTTTATCAGCTCAATGTTGTTTGAAAAATGAATAATATTGATGCTCATAAAGCAAAATAAATAACTTTGAATTGTATTATGAAAACAGAATCATAAAGCCTAGTTACACATTAACAAATATAAGCTTCTGTCAAATTCAGGTTTTAATCTATTTTTCGTGTGATAATTGAGTTAACTCATTGCCTCGAAAGATTCCTCCATTGCCTTGAAAGAATCTTCATGGCCTTTAGAGTTCTCGTCGTCATTGTCTGTCATTTTTGCAGACTCATTCCCCTTTATTTGCGAACGCACTTTCATAAAATAAGCCAGGGCTGTGATGGGTAAGGCATAGCCTATTCCGTAGATAGCTAGGTTGATTTCCTGTTCTTCAAAGATAACGCTTAAGAAGTTGACAGCAAGCACAACTATTGTTAGTCCCACAAGATTTAATTCAAGTTCTTCAATGTTATGCGTTTTCAGCCATGGAGGTAGAGGAAGAGGCTGAATAAACAATTCGTATATACCCAGTGAGGTGAGGAAGAGCACTGTTCCGACCAAAAACAAATGGACAATCTCCACAATATCTACAATGATATGCTTTTGTATATCTACCCCTCCAACTCCGAAAACCAGTTCCCAGAGGAAATGAACAAGATCGATGCCACCTTTAATAAACAAAACGTCAGCTGCAATAGCCAACCCGATAAATGGAATTAGAGCGAAGAAACGCATTCCTGCGATAATTTTTACGAGTCTAATCATCATATCCCTCTTTACTTTTATTTTTGCCTCTACTTACCAAACCAATAATACACAACAAATAATATTTTTTCGCTGATAAGACCGCTCTTAGTCATCCTCTACGATAAGGTGATTTTCTACTCAAGACCACGTTGGCTTTTATGAGGATATCCACATAAAACAACGAAGAGCCATAACATCATAAACATTGGATAGTAGGCATGCGATGAAATAGATATTGTAATAAATAATCATCTCCTTTCATAATCTCTCATATATAACTGATGCTAAAGCAAAAGTATTAGAATATTTATACTATTTACAGCTTGGTCATTTCTAATCGTCCTTTATTAAATTGGCGAATTGCGCCATGCTTCCGCACAGGTAATACTAAAGACCGGCCACATATATTGACTTCTTGAAGCCAGAATAAATAAATATTTCGACAGTTGTGGAAGCTTTCTGCAGAATTAGAGCTTATATTTCTACAATCATAAAAAATGGATTGAAAGTTATAGACGCTATTCTAGCGGCGCTCAAAGGAGCGCCACTAACTATGCCCTGAATTGTTACTGAAAATTATTAATATCAATGCAAATTTTGCATTTTGCGGATAGTTTTTCCTTTTTTGGGATCATTGGATGAAAATTATTAATATGAAGGCTCTGATATTTACATATAGGATAAAGTTCGTAGGATCAGAGCATTGAGACCAAATTTTACAAAAAAATCCTGATTGCAATCGGCAGTTCAAAAAATTCCAGAAAAGCTTGATAATGGACTTGAAAAAGCAGATATTAAATGCCTCCCGATAGAAGGATGTCCAAAAAAACAGTTTGGAATGCAAAGGTCCTTGTCCTTCTTTCATTTCGAAAAGAATGGAAAAAAGACTAAATACATAATATGAGGGAAAAATATGGAAGAGAGTATTGAGATCAAATCTAAACCAAGCAGACAAATTTTGATCGCGACTGACGGCTCAGAGACCGCAAAAGAAGCAGCAGATTTCGGATTAGAAATGGTTGGGTGCAGTGGGGCAAAGGTCTATGCTGTATATGTCATCGAAACAACACCTTATCGTTCAGTTCCGCTGGATCAAATCTGGTCAAAAAATGTGCTTGAGGAATTCGAGAAAGAAGGAAATGAAGCGACCTTTTATGTGGAGAAAATTGCAAAAGATGCGGGAATGGAAGTTGAATCCAGAGTGCTTAAAGGAGAGCCGGCTGAAAAGATCGTGAGTTTTGCAGAAGATAATAATATCGATATGATCATAATGGGATCGCTTGGAAAAGGTGGATATGAGCGTCTTGTAATGGGAAGTGTATCTGAAAAAGTCATGAGGCACGCAAAAATCCCTGTTTTGGTTGTCCGAAACCGACATAAAAGTGAGAAAAAGTTAATACAAGAATAATCTTTCCTGAATAGACAAATGAGACAAATCTGAACCTTTTTAGAGTAAGATAATTGAATTAAAGTATTAGCTTAGACTGGAGATGTAGTCTATGTAGTCTACATTTCCTGCATCCCTTTCTGTTCTCCTATTACACCCGAAAATTAAGATTGGAAATAAGGAGAAGAAGAGAATCAAAATTGCGCTGACACATCTCCCTGAAAACAATGGGGTATGTTCGAGCCATTGCTCCCTATAATATTAAGTAATTTTCATTGGTCATCGGTTAAGGAATTTTCTTGCCTGAAAGCTATCGATTTTGCATTAGAAGCCGGCCTTAAATTTTGGCCTATTTACATGAAATCGATACTCTGTTCCAGCTCATAATTTATTAAAATGTTCGACAAATATTGAGGAAATTGGCGCAATTTATCACGATTCCTCACTTAACCGAAGACGCATGAATTCCTCTGAAAAATAGTATCAGGAATTGTGAAACACATCTTCCTGATGATATATAATTGAGTTAAGCATATACAGGGGCAATTTTTAACAGGGGCAATTTTTATAAGGTGTATATTCGGATTATATTTAATTATAATTGGCGGAAAATACATATCAGTTGTCATCTCTTCTTAATTACTCCTTTTCTATAAGCTATTAAAGAATGATAAATATTTAATTATTTTGGCATATTTGAGTATTAATCCCAAAAAATGACTATTTAGTAAGATACGTATATGATTTTATTATCCCCGATGCTTTTATTGCCTCCAAATTCGCAAGCTTGTTAATTCTTTAATCCTAAAATTGGATTTATGAGAAACTATTCTATAAGTTTTATAGAAAGGAATGACGTAGTTAAATTGTAAGATATTGTGATTATCGTTATTGTTTCTACTTATCTCTAAAACCCCTGTTGGGTGCATATCTTATTAGAAGTTAGATCCAATTTACGAGCAGATTGGAATAGGAGTAGGAATTTATTCTTATGCTCTTCCAGTTTCGGTAACGATACTAGCTATAATTGGATAGTTGACTCAGAATAAAAAATAAGGAGACTTTTAACTCTCATATTTATTTTTAATTTAACTGTCAATGTCTACATGAAGGTAATGTGCCTCCCGGTAACAAAATAAGGGTGCTTTCAATATACATGAGTCAAGATCTAAATTGATCTACTTCATTTTTAACTTGAATTGAATAGGGAACTTTCCTATAATTCTCCTATACTGATCTTTTGCGTGTCCTGTTTTGTTTAGGTAATGTGTACTTCCAATAGTTGTAGATTCCCTCCCCTGAATAAAGTCAGCTATGCTTTCTGTAATACCTGCTTTAATAATAATGTTTAAGTGCCATTTTCGAATAGTTTTTGCAGTCACATGATCACTTTTTATTTCGTTTAATTCATCTTTATATAGGTTTGAATCATATTTTCTCTTAACAAATTATATATAAGTTATCATACAAAATTTCTAATTGTTAATATGAAAATTTACAGAATTCAAGGGTTCATATTTCATTTACATTCCTATAATTGAAATTCGGAATTTGGGTTACATAAGGGTGATGAACTCAAATGCCTTTCGACTAACGCATATTCACATTTAGAAAAAATAAGAGTAAGAAAGAGACAACAAATGATTGTTGATGTGGCACTTCAAATCAAGTAATGAGTTTTCTTTGTTTAGTAACTAATTTTGAAACTTGTCTATTAGCTTCAATAATAAAAAAAGGAAGTATAAGCAAAAAATACTATTGAGTATATTTCCAGGCAAAAGGTTAGGTGGTAGGTATGAAAACTAAAAATATTTTTATTGCATTGCTTTTATTTGTATGTTTCTTGTCAGCAAATTGTTTAGGTGCAATTATCAATGTAGGCCCAGGAACTTCCTTTGATCCTACAGGCACAGACGACCAAACTGTTATTAATGCTGCCATACAATCAGCGAATTCAGATGACACTGTACAGCTTGCATCAACTACGTTTCACATAAGTTCGCCCATAATCATGAAATCAGGGGTAACTCTTAACGGAAATGGGATTGGTGCGACAGTAATCTACTGTGACAATCCTAGCTCCAATTTTGCAACTCAAAATATTATTGACTGTAAAAATATTTCTAATATTGTAATTTCAAATTTCTTAATTGATGGTGGTTGGGGATCTTTAAGTAAAATGCATGCATCAAGCAACAAGTATAGGGAGTATGAAAAAGGAGTTTGTTTATCTGGCTGTTCAAATGTAGTCATTCACGACTTAAAAATGCAATACAGTATGGGTGACTTCATTAACTGTAAGAAAAATACTAGCAATGTTCAGGTTTATAATACAGTGTGTAAACCTGGTCATGACAGTTTTGATGCATGGTCAGCTGGTAATGGAATTTCAATATTTAATAATTGCTGGGGCACTTTTATAAATTCTTGCATTAAAGTTCATAATACAAAAAACGTTCAAATTTACAAGAATACTTTCTACACTGATACTGGTTCTGGTAACGCTGGCGTAGAAGTAATGGGAGGTAATACAACAGGCCTTAATATTTATAATAATATATTTTCATCACTTCAATTAAAGACGATTTATCAAGATCCAGCTGACGGTACCTGTTCAGGTAGAGGTACTGTTTCAAATAATCTATTCTATAACAGTCCTGAATATAATGGAATTACAGGTATGAATATTACATCAACTGACAATATTGTAACTAGCTCCTATTCAAGTTCCAGGGGTACAAAAGATTGTGGGTATGTTGCAGACAATGGTACAAAAAATTTACCTGTCTATAATGGTTCTGTAGCACCTTCTATTACTTTTCCAACTAATGGCAGTACAATTTCAACTGTTAACGGATATGTAAGTATAAGTTGGACATATTTAAATGCAACTAGCTATTCTATCAATGTATATAACAGTACATCTAAATTCGATTCTTCTCACTTAATATATAGTCTTAACACTTCACAAACATCTGCAAATGTACCAATAAGCTACAATGGGCCATTTGCTATAAAAATCGGTGCACATGATGGAATTCATAATTCATGGGTATACAACCATCCTGTAAGTTTGTTCACAGTAAGTGGTAAAACATTGGCTACAGTTTATTCTGGTATATTTGGATATTTAACAGATGCAACTACAGGTCAACCTGTTCAGAGTGCTGTAATAACATTATCAAATAATACGTGGAATTATACTCAAATTACTGATGTTGATGGGCTTTACCAATTCACGGTAAACAATGGAGAAGGAACGTATTGTTTAACTGCTTCAGCAACAGGCTATCATAACAGTCCCAAATTACCAATAAATATGACAGGTATAAACACAGAAATAAATTTGAAAATGGTTAAAGCACCTAATTATTGTGCGCCACACTATGTACAGTTATATGTTTGTACTAATTCAAATGAAAAGATTCCTGGGTGTGAAGTTCAAATTTATACACCAAATAATGACCCAAGTAATGAAAAGCCGAATTTTTGTGCTTGGACAAATAAAGACGGTAAAGTAAGTTTCCATTTGACTCAAGATGTCGAATATAAAATTGTAATAATTACGCCAGGTGGACAAAAGTACGCTAAAACATTGATGCCTAATCTGGATCAATATACTATTAAAATATCTGCAGGTGACACCTGTGAAATACCTGCAATGCAGACTGTGATTAGCGCAAATTGTACATCTGAACAGATAAACAATACAGCAGCTTATATTAACGCAAGCTATTATGATTCTTCATCACAGTCTAGAAACCTAACTTTTGTATTGGGTACTATGAGTGATGGAAAAGCATTTGCACCTTCTGGTATTTCAGGTAATAATGACAACATAAATAACCCTATAGGAGTGGTAACTGACTCTTTTATAGTCACTAACTACCCTGGAAAAACGTACACTGTGAGAATCAGTGCGGAGTCTCAAACTTATGGTACTGTATGTAAAACTGTTAATGTATCATTTCCAAGTAAATTTCCAGATAGTAATGTATCGTCTGCAGGGTCTAATATGAGTTATTTCTGTGTCCTAATCTTAATAATTGTAGGACTCATATTATCAAAAACTCGTAACATTTAGGCACATTAGTCTGTGCCTTTTTCTGAATTTTTCATTTTATGGATTTTCCTGTAGCTAATCGGAGTGGAGAGTGCTAAGATTATATGACCTGGAAAACTCCAGTGCCTTTTAGTTATCTCGATTCTTGTTTTGTTTTTGGGGATATATCAAACCTTGAGCAAGTACAATTCTATAAACATGTATTGTTTTAAAGCATTTAAAATCCTTAATTTGGTAAACAACGTATTATAATCGCCAATAACTCATCTTACATAAGGAAGGAAGCAATAATTTATTGTTTATATGAGGTCACAAAATAAGGTTACTACGGCACGGATGTTGTCAAAAGATATCCAGAGAGTATCAAGTATGTGTTGAAACATGGTTCATCAATTGAAAAAGCAATGATTGAAGTTGTTCTAGAGGCTGCAGGTGAAGTGGTGATAGTCTAAAAATGAAACTCTGATGGTGTCATGTTATCTCATTGTGGTGAGACTTGCGTATTGAAATCACCAGCATCAAAAAAATTCCAATCACCATAATAGCAGTCGTGGCACGATACTTTGCAAAATAACTATAGAGAGAGATAAGTGAAAATCCAATTGAACTAATTGCAATTATGTAGTAATCCTTTTGCTTTATAATATCGTAATGTAATTTTATGTTATTTTTTACTAGTTCATCATCTTCTCTAAGTCCTATCGCTCCACCCTTTAATAATAGCTTTTTGTGGTGAGATATTGATAGCACATTAATAACTGAAATTAAAAAAGCCAGGAGTATAAAGCAAAAACATAAACTGATATGATAGTTACTGACAGCTTCTTGGATGGTCACTTGTTTACCTAATGTAAAATTAATAACTGTAAAAGTAAACCCAGCTGTTGCAAATATAAGACTTAATAGTGCATAAAATCTATCCAGAAATTTGTAATATTCATCAAATAGATCTTTTTCAAATACTCTTTGTATATCATCTATCATACCGTTGCCTCTTAATCAATTTTGGAACAAATAGTTCAATATAAGAACTGATGTGTTTGAGACTTATTCCAAAAGAATAGATGAACTTAAGTAATAATCACTTGATATCGATTCCAAAATAAATCCATTATTAGAAGAATTTATTGAACGAGGATCTCTCCGGAGAGTATTTGAAGAATATTATATAAAAAACAATTCAACCCAAAAGTATGTTAAAAGATAAGGTATAGAGTGAAATCGAAAACAGTGCTAAAGATAACAAGTCACCCACTGTGTGTACTGTCCTAAGCAGAAAAATGCCTTTTTACCGTTTGTGTTATTTGATCCGAAAAATTTGCTTTTCTGCTCGAAGTAAGAATTCAGTGTTTCCTCAATCTTGCTCTGTGCTGCTTCTGCTTTTGTGCTTACCATTGCTAAAATCTCCTTGAGAGTAATTTGACAAATTTAATCATTAATCGACTAAATAGAATTACGACTATTCACATAAATACGCATTGTGCATAAATGCTCCAGTTGATAATGTTTTAGGTACAAAAAGCAGGTCAAATGAAAAAATGATAGTTAGAAAAATATGATTAGATACAGGATTCTGCAACTTATTGAAAAAAATTACGTCGAATATTTAAGGAGAGCCTAACTATCCACAATATAGTTAGGTTTTGAGAAAAGAGTATTGGATGGAGTTTTATAATTTTTATATTACGAACTCTGTGGTCCTTGGTACACAAAAATAGAACTAATTCCGGGATTAAACAAAGCCGACATTAGAGTTCTAACTCTCATAGCAAAGTTTCTGAGATAAAATAAGAAATTACCCTTTGAGAGTTGAAGTAGCCTTAGAATTATGTAAATTCGTATCGCTACCAAGGGCAACCTTAAACACTATCCTTATTTCCCTATAAACATACTGATAAACGTCAAAAATCCTAGCCAAGCAACTTCTTTTTTGTGTTGATTCAGAACCTTTCTGTGGTACATCAGGGTAACGCCAAATGAAATTACATAGCCCAAAGGACTGAATGACCCCATGATCGTCTGAACAGCTTCAGAGATGGTTCCTGGAAAGTCTGCTGCAAGCCTGTAGAGTGCAATGCCCGCAGTAATTGACAAAAGGAATTTTAAGAAAGTGTCGAAAATAACAGGCTTAACAGGCTCGGCGTATTTCGGTTCCGGTAGCCAAACTGTTTCGCCTTTTTCGAGTTTATAAAAAAGATTTGAATCCATAGTGAGAATAATAATTAGAAACTATATAACTTAAACAGGTCAAAAAAATTAATTTAAAGACGATCTTTCTATAGGGCTTCCATAGGACTTTTAATGATCAAAAAAATGAAAAGGCATTAGAAAATACGGCTCTGGCGTTGTAAATTTAAAAAATAAAGGAATGTGTTTGCAAGTAACACATATAAGCCAGAGCTTGAATTGTCCTTAATATCCCGGTTTCTTTTACCTTAACTCTTTGGGTCGAACTTTATACTCCGATCATATACGATCTCTGAGTAGGATGGCCCGGTTTTTGTAGAGTTTTCCATGTATGCCCTCCAGGCAACAAAAAGAGGTTGATCTAGATCTATACCATGAGGTCCCATTCCATAGGGAACCTCGTAGCAGTATTGATCACCTTCGCTGCAGTTCCTGGCGAGCTTGTAGACATAGAGGTATTTTGCATTGGGATTGTCAGGGAGATATTCCTCTGCCGATCCATTGAAATCCTGGTCAGTGATTGCTCTAACACCATTCCACACATCAGCTCCGTATATCGCGAAATTCGAGTACGTCGCCTTTCCTGTTGCTACATGGTTGACCCCATAGACAATTATGAATTCATTGGAATCATTGCCCAGAGTAATTGTCGGGTCTCTCAGGAAAGGATAGTACTGCGAGGTATTAAAGAAAGGAGGTGTAGTCGAAGAGACAGTCTGGTTTGCTGTCCAGAGATAGCAAGCATCGTTGTTAGGACCTACGGCGTTAATTCCTCTCTGGATAGCATCATTCCCTACAGGAACTGCCTGACTTGTCGGAAGCTCTGTGGCATGCGACTCATTATATTTGTTAAGAATCGCAATCCTCAGCTCTTCGAGATCATCTTTAAGCTCAAACTCTGTTTGCCCAGTTCCACGGACCCTTAGCTCCGGATAATCATAAGGGTCTAACTCTGTAGTGTTGTTGGGAGTAATCCGAAAAACAGTTGCAGGTGTATTATTGATGTAGTCGTTACCAGCCTGTGTATCATTGAATAAGGCTGGGCGGACAAATGCGGCAAATGTATCGGAGTTATTCTCCAGACCCATGTTTAATATGGTTGAGGGCAACACCTGGGTGTTAATTATATCGTCCGAATACCCTGTTGATTGGGCAGCAGCCCGGATGCGTTGATCAATGCCTTTGTCGGCCGTAATGATTATTACCGTGGTTTGATTGAAAGGATTTCCAGACGACCCATTTGGAGTCCCTTCGGTTTTGATAACCAGGTTGTTCACCGTATCTGCTATGTTGGAAAAGAGCCATCTTTTCTCATTCCCAAATGTCCTGTGCATTATGTAATGATCGTAGCTGAAGTACCTGCATTCCGGCGGTGTTCTTCCTACGAAAACAACAGCTTCATCAGGACCAAGGTTCCAGAATGGAGTTGTATTCCCGCTCATCCCGAGCGTACTTGTTATTTTAGAAATGCGTTCATCTACTTCATGACCAGTTGCCGCTGGAACAAAGTATGCCACATATTTTGTGGTGGGATTGTTTCCATATGCAGAAGGCAATACTCCTTCTTCTAATAACTTGATTAAATCAAAGTAACCCAATTCACCTTCCTGTACAGTGAACCCATCCTGTTCTAAAGCCTGTCGAAAAGCCTCTGAGTCATATGTTTCATTCTGTGCAAGACCAGTTCCTATTAACATGATGAACAAAATACCAAGTAGTATTACTGGTAAAAAATATTTCATATACTATCTCCCCCATAAGCTATACTTATTTTCGCAAAGAATTACACTAAAGAAGAGAGGACCCCTTCAACATATTCTAAGACAACATGCCTTTGCTTCTTTCTAAAAATTAGGTGTAAATCCTTGCAACCTGAATTATAATTTAACATAAATATATTAGAAACCTTGGTGGAACCTAAACTAAACTTGGAGAGTTGATCCATTAACAGTCCACGTGGCTCCTTACTCTACAGTGATAACAAAGCTCCTTTTAAAGGATACCCGTAGACCGAAGAGGGATATCCCTGACGTAATCAAACGGTTCAGAGGGCAGGAAAACCTGACCGATAGAAAGGGTAAATGCTTCTATGTGCCTTCCATTGAGATTAAAGCAAATAATTATGACTTTTCCATTTCTCGATACAAAGAGATTGAGTCTGAAGAAGTCAAGTATGAAAAGCCAGTGGTCATAATTGAGAAGATAGAAGAACTTGAAGGACATATTCTGGAAAACATTGCGGAATTAAAAGATTTGCTCAATTAAGAGCCGATCCAAAAAGCGTTGTGACCTGCTTTATTTTTCACTATTATTTGTCAAAAAATATGTTTTCAGGCTGTCTCAAAACTAAACCTGATTCTACAATTGTGATAAAAAGTTCTACAATAAGATAAATTTGCACCTAAATCCGCATAAGATTTAATGATCTAAATCTAAAGGCAGCGTTGCTCAATATCCAATTGTAGAAATGGTTTGAGTTTTGAGGCAGTTTGCTCAAAAATAAGTTTTAAGTTTTCCCAAGCCTTAACCCTCTCCGAAACATGGCTGTTGAGGGTGAAAGACGTATCACTTATGGGGTTTTGTCTCATGTACAATATCCCTCATTTCCACGGATATATGCCTATAGTCACGAGGCCAAATAATGCAACTACTCAATGAGATCAAAGTGGATTCTATTGCAACAATTACAGGCGTGACTATAGAAGCCATGTAAAAAGCAGTTAAAATGAATATGTTCGGGCTAGGCTTCTAGGATAATTGTGGAAGGATGGTGCAGTACGTCTATTCGCTGTTTCAAGTTAGAGCCTATCCGAAAAGTAGTTACTTGCTATAACTTTTACAATCTGCAATATGTAAAACTGGAACGGATACTCTGATATTATAGATCTATTGTGACTTTTCAACATTCATTACTGACTTTTCGGATAGTCTCTGAGTCAGCATGAAGATTGTATCCGTTAGCAACTTACGAAAAGACCCATTATCACTAAAATGCTGAAAAGCTCAGTAACGTCTTTCAGACCGTAGTCATTATACGCCCTAAGGCTTTGTCGTGCTCAATTCATACGTTTTGCAGGTCAGAATTTTGCTTTGCATTTTGGGTCATATGCTATTGTATTTATGATTAAAATGATAAGCGTTCTTGAATATGCGAAATAATGTCGGGATATATATTCCATAATCGGGAAGATAAACTTATCCTCCTGTCTTCTATAGAAAGCTCATTATTCATAAATGGAATTTTGGAACGAACCTTACTGAAGCTTTGAAGCTATTAACTACCTGGGATTTGACACAAATTTAAATAAAAAGAAATATATAAAAGAAAAATATATGAACTTAATATTTAATCCCACTTTTCGCAGATGTACACAAAAAAATGGAATCTATTATCTCAATATGGCAGTAATTTAAATATTAACCCCATTGGTCATCGGTTAAGAATGAATCACTATCAATTGCATCGATTCCCACAAAGTTTGTTAGATTATTCATTGATATTTAGCTAGAGTTTGGTATCGATTTCAATTAAACGCTTAAATTTTGAGCTTGATTTTTTATCGAAATCAATACCTACTGCAAGAAAATTCCTTAACCGATGACCAATGTATTAACCCTATATTTTTATGAAGAAATAATCATACAGCCTGCAAAATTAAGGTCCAGATTATTGTATTAGTTTGCATACTGGGGACAATAATGATTATTTTTAATAATAAAAAGATCATCTGGAATAAACGTAGAAATATAGCAGTTTGTATTGCATCACTACTCTGCCTACTAAGTTTTTTGCTACTGGTATATGTTGGAAATGAGTACAAAAGCAGCAAGACAAATGAAATCATTCTAGAAGAGGCAAAGGAAGATGCGAAGCAAAAAGCCGATTATGCTCTAAAAGACATTTACGGCGACCTTAATTCTACTAGCTCCCTTACCGAAGGAGTTGCAAAGGATCTAAGTTCCGGGAAATTGAAAGACGATTCCATGCTCAGAGAGCGCCTTCTGGCTGAAATGAAGAATAATCCCAACATTTCTAGTATCGTCGTTGCATATTCCCCTGATGCCCGTGCCGGGAAGCTTTATGCACCTCATTTCATGAGAAACGGTTCGGAAGTCGTGTATGCTCCGGTCACATATGACTACACAAAGAACAGTGAACACACTACATGGTACAATGATGCTCTGAAAAAAGGGTCCAATGTATGGATTTCACCTTATTTTGGTATTGCAGACGCCAATTATCAGATAGATTGTTCAGCCCCTTTTTATCTTGCGGAATATGGTAAAGGACATAAAGCTGCAGGAGTGGTAAGTGTAAGTCACTCTCTTGAAGGAATGAGGGCGCGGGTAGGAAGCCTTCAGTTGGGAAATACAGGTTATGGTTACATCATTTCCGGGAAAGGGGTGATTATTTCTTATCCTATCCAAGAGTATCTGGCCGGAAATATTCACGACCTTGCAAAGAAAGATCCCAATATTTACTTTATAAGTAAGAACATGACAGAGGAAGAGTACTGGGCGACTAATTCCTTTACAGGGAAATCCTACTGGGTGTTTCAAAAAAAGATTCCCTCTACAGACTGGATTCTGGGTCTTGTCATTCCTCAGGAAGAGACTCTGATAAACAGAAAAATGGAGCAGACCCATTCCATTATTCTTGTTGTGTTCGCAGCTTTTGCTTTTTTATTCTTTCTGTGCCTGCTGTTTGTATCCATTTACATGTATAATCATAGAGGGCTCTGGCTGCTTGCACTTATTTTTTCATTACTTTGTATCCTGGGAATAGGCTTCATGTGGTACCTTGCTATGAATAATTCTACCCTTGATAGCAGGAACGGTGATCTTGTTGTTTTCGACAGGCAAGGTGTTTTTACGGTGTTGCAACATACCAACACGAGCCCGACAACTCTTATAACTCCTACTGGATTAATTCTTCAGTCCATAGATTTTTTGGATGCTAATAATGTCGTAATAACCGGATATATCTGGCAAAATATTTCGGCGGCAGGGACTGAGAAGAATTTTCCGGACTTTATTTTTCCGGATTCAAAAGAAACCACAATTGAAAAAGCTTATGTGAATAAAGACAAAAGTATTATAGGCTGGCATTTTAGGACTACTCTGCGCCAGCAGTTTGATTATTCAAGATATCCTTTTGCTAGGGAAGAAATATCGATCAGGGTAGTGAGTAACAATCCTGCAGGAAACTTTTTTATTCCTGACTTTGATTCCTACAAAAGCTTAATTCCAGAAAACCTTCCCGGACTGGGACATTCGTTCGTGCTTGATAACTGGAAACTGGAAAAAAGTTTTTTCAGTTACAGGGTCAATTCTTATAACACCGATTTTGGGTTAAGGAATTTTGCAAATTCCAATGTATGCGAATTTCACTTTAACGTCGATATTAAAAGGAATTATAAGGCCTCTTTTGTTTCGGATCTTCTACTCATAATCGTGGCAATAGCTCTTCTTTTTGCAATACTTACGATAACGACCAAGGATGAAAATAAAAAATATTTCGGGTTCAGTTCACATGGAGTCCTGGTCTACTGCACCTCCCTCCTTTTTACTCTCATCATTGCCCACACTTCTCTCAGGTCTAGAATTCCCATAGAAAGTATCATCTACCTTGAGTATTTATACATGATAATATACCTTGCGATAGTGGTTGTTTCGCTGAATTCAATAGCTTTTGCGTCAAATCGGGATGTCCCCTTTATTGATACAAAAGACAACATTTACATCAAGGTACTTTACTGGCCTGTCTTCATGGGTTTTCTGCTGTTCATCACGCTCTTAACTTTTTATTGATGTGTATATTTAGGAACTATGTTGGATCCATAATATTTTTACTGTTCTAGAATATATTTGACTCTCCACAGATGTCTTACAAATTTATTCTTTTTTGCTTAATGTATAAATATCCAAAGTTTGAATCTTGGCTTCGATTCAATCATGCTTGTTATAACACGTTCTCTTGATCATCACGGAATTGTTTGCGGTATTTATGATGAACTTGAAATCGGAAAAGTAATTGATGAATTGCTGCCCAAACTTGGGAAGCACAAGTTAGCTCATTCTATTGTAGTAAAAGCAATGTTTCTCAATTGTCTTTGTTTCACTGACATTCGTCTTTACCTTTACTTTCAGTACTTTGAAACTCTTCCAATTGAAAGGTTACTTGGCCCTAGAATTAGTGCATTTCACCTTACTGATGATGTTTTAGGACGGACTCTTGATGCGATCTATGCAATAGATCCTACTCAACTTTTCATGAAACTCGCCTTGAAAATGATGGAAATCGTGAATATAAAGACTCAACTTCTTCATTGTGACACTACAAATTTCAGCGTTTATGACGAATACCTGCAACAAGATCCTGCTATGTTACCTGAATTTGACAGATTCTGCTAATTAATACAGTATTCCATCTCAAAAAAAGCATTGTATCAGCTCAATGTTGTTTGAAAAATGAAAAATATTTACGTTCATAAAGCAAAAGAATAACTTTGAATTGTATTAAGAAAACAGAATCATGAAGCCTATTTATACATTGTGAAATATACGCTTCTGTCAAATTCAGGATGTTAGGTAAAGTTTCATCCAAACTAAAGTAATTTTTTCGAGAACAATACTTTTTTAAAATCAATGTTGTTGTCATTCCTCTAGAAGCTTCATAACCAATCGGAATGATGTAATCCAATCCCATTGGTCATCGGTTAAGGAATTTTCTTGCCTGTATGCTCTCGATTTCAGAGCAAAAGTTAATCTCAAATTTTGAACACTGAAGCTAAAATCGATATTCTTTTCCAACTTTATATAAATCTAGTTTTTTGAGAGATGTTGCAGAAATAGGGCAATTTATTATGATTCCTCTCTTAACCGAAGACGCATGAATCCAATCCTATATGATCTCCTAAAATCCAGTTTCATTCATTAGTTTCGATTCTTATTTTTCGGACGTTGTTAACAACGTTATATATTTGACAGTTGAAGGATCAATGCTATTGATTTCTCATTTCAACCGTGTAAGTCCTAATTAAAAATGATAGATGAAATAAAGGGAGATTTTATCAGTCATCCCTTTATCTCATTGAGTTCCTCTTCACTGAATAGTTCCTTAAGGTCCATTAATGTAAGAAGTCTATCCTCAAGTTTCCCAACTCCCTTTAAAAACTTTGATTCATCTTTTAAAGCTAAAAACCTGGGTATTTCTTCTATATTTTTTGAAGATAGGTATTTAACTTCGCTAACGCTGTCAACCATCATACCTATGGTAGAATTATCGTATTCAATAACAATAATCCGAGTATTTTCATCGTTCTTTTTCGGTTCTTTCCCAAGCCTTTTTCGGAGATTGACAATGGCCGCAATTTGACCCCTGAGATTTAAAACCCCTTCTACAAAATCAGGTACATTTGGGATTCGAGTAATTTGAGTAGGAAGGATAATCTCCTTTACTTGGGAAATTTCAACTCCATACATTTCTTCACCTAGATTGAAGACAATTACTTGAATCGTGTTCTCAACATTGACAATTTGATTATGATAGCTCATGTATAATCACCTGAAAAAAAATGGGTCGTGGGGGTGAGTTACTGAAAACCAAGAGCCTCAAAATCTCTCCTTATTTATTTCAAACACGGAGGATGTGCTCGTTTTTTCAGATTTGATCAATGATTCACCCCCACTACCAAAAAATGGAGCTAAGAGAAATCTCCCCTATTCAATTAGACTCCGATTTGAGTATTTCTGTATTCGGCTTCAGTATCTCTTTAAATTTCCTCTTCTATCTAACTTTAGAGGCTTCTTAGAGGATTTTTGACTGGTTTTCTCTTCACTCGCAACTTTGAAATTTTCAAGAAGTGTATCAACAGTTTTCTGAGCAAGACTGTTAACATTCTGTACAGAGCTACTTACCTGCTGCATGGCAGCTGTCTGTTCCTCGATAGCAGCAGAGGTTTCTTCACTGCTTGCCGCATTTTCTTCAGCGGTTGATGCAGCCTCGCTGATGCTTTTATCAATGCTCTCAATTTTCTCAAGACCTGCATCTGCAAGTTTATCCAGTTCGGCAAGCATTGAGTTTATCGTATTAACAGCATTGGCAATCTCATTAGCTTTATTCAAAGCCTGTTTAATGTTCTTGTTGCCGGTATCAGCGCTGACCTGTGCTCTGCCAATTGCTTCGGTAACTTTTTTTGTTTCTTTCTGGACACCTGTAACAATCTCATTTATCTCATCAGTGCTTTTCCTCGAATCTGCAGCAAGTTTTCGGACCTCATCGGCAACAACGGCAAATCCTCTGCCGTGTTCTCCTGCTCTTGCAGCTTCAATAGCAGCATTCAAGGCCAGAAGGTTAGTCTGATCAGCAATGGATTTGATTTTTCCTGTAACAGCACCGATATTATTGACAGCATTATCCAGAGACTGAACAATGATCCCAAGTTTCGAGATTTCTTCAACAAACTGCCCCAGGTCTTTCATAGCCATATTACCAAGATTCTGGGTTTCCTCACCGGCTTTACCGGCCTGTGAAGCATAGTTGGCAGATTTACCGGAAGATTCACTGAGCTTTTTGAAAATTTCCTCAGAGGCTTTCACCTCTGACGCTGCTGTGCCTGAATGTCTTGAGAGATTTTCGGAGCCAGTTGCAATTTGCTCTGAAGCAGTTGAGATTTGCTGCATACCCATATTCATCTGATTAACAGCTTCTTCTGATTGCTGGGCTTCTTCCAGAGTTTTAGTCATATCTTCCAAAATTTCTTTTACAATTGATTTCAGATTGATTACAACATCATTAAACTCATCAAAGGTCTTACCGAATTCATCATCCTTGATTTTTTCTATATGAATATCAAGATCCCCTTCCCCAAGTTTTCGGATACCCTCTCCAAGATCGTTTAGACAATTGTGGGTGTAATTTAAAATATTCTGAATTTCTGTTTCTTTCTCTTTCATTTCGGTCATATCGGTTAGGACTGTGAGACTGCCGATAATGACTCCAGAATCATCTTTTATTGGCGTCGCAGAACATATTACAAATAAACTTTTGTCTGCACCCTTTAGTTTAACAGACCCCTCAATGTTATAAACAGCTTCTCCGGTTTCCAGTACTTTTTCAGCAAGGGATTTAGTTTTATTAGTACCCTGTACAAGAGTGCTGCTTTCTATGATGTCAGAAGGAGACATACCGACGAAATCATTTGAACTTTTAAGGTGGCACACTTCTACGAAATAATCACTAATACAATCTATCTTTCGAGATGAATCTACATAATATGCAAATGATGGTTTAGGAATGCTTTTAACGATAAGCTTTAGAGAATTTTCTTGTCCTTTTACTTGCCCAGTTATATCTGAAAAAACCCCTTCGAGATAAGTCAGGTTTCCTTTATTATCGAGTACTGGATTAGCTTGTTCCTGAATGTAGACTGTACTACCATCTGACTTTTTGATTCTATATTCAACATGATAAGAGATTTTGTTTTTAATTGCCTTCTGTACAATCTTATCGTGTTTTGGAACATCCTCAGGAAAAACAATGTCAGGCCACGATAATTTTTGATCAACGAAATCCATTTTGGAATGGCCGGTCAATTCCTCAACATATTTACTTATGTAACTCATGGACCATGACGAATCGTTCTTGATTCTGAAAATAGTTATTGGAAGATTATCTATTAACCAACTAAATTCTTTTGTGTCTAAATCAACAACACTACCCAAATTATGAGATGAGCCATTTCGGCCTGTCCCCCCAATATCAACATCATTTGAAGTCATATATTCCCATCTTTTTATTGATTTATATAAGAACATTAATTATAATATTCTAGTGTAATAATTGAAGAAAGTATATAAGAGTTTGGAAACTTTTCATAAGTTGATCTATTTTTCATGATGATTTGATCCAAAAACTCAAAATTGCACCTCCGTATTTTAAATTTCGAATGATCAATCGATTTTCCGATGATGAAAAATAATTCTGAAATTTAGGCTGATTGAGAATAAGCTTGGTTTTAGGATGAGATCTTCCTAAACAAAGGCTTCTAATCGCCAATAACTCATCTTGCATAAGGAAGGAAGCAATAATTTATTATTTATATGAGGGCACAAAAGAAGATCACTACGGCACAGAATGTTGTCAAAAGATATCCAGAGAGTATTGAGTATGTACTGAAGCATGGATCATCAATTGAAAAAGCAATGGTTGAAGTTGTTCTAGAAGCTGCAGGTGAAGTGTGTGTCTTTTAGAATTGTATATGGAAGTTTTAAATATATACAGTTATAATTATTTTACTATCTATAACCGAGAAAAATGAAGTGCCAGAAGAATCCCAGTAACGCAACTTTAGGGCAAGGGTCCCGACGTACTGAATTCAGTGCGTCGGATAAAAGAGCAAAACTAAAAGAGACCCCGTTGTGTGGAATTCCATACAACGGAGAAACAGTAACTTTTGCCACTGAATTAAAAAGGCTCATTCGCAAAAAAAGTATAGCTCGTGAGTCTTCAGTCCATGGATAATTGACCGACGTACCAATGTTGGAACCTCGGTTAATACAAACTTTAGATTCCGATTCTAAGTGTGGCTGGCCATCTTCTGGGATATGAATAGGCAAATATGCCATCTACGAATTTGAATGGTTTTAGAATTGCACAAAAAAATCTCGATAGTACAGATCTGTATACTCGGGGAATCAGTAACATTTGCCCTTGGATTTGAAGGGCTCGTTAGTAAAAAAAATATTACTCCGTTAGTTCAGATATCTAGCAACTGGGAAACGATAACAAATAACGTTCGATTTGAAAGGTTGGTTAGTAAAAAAATTTACTTCTTCAGGCCAATGTTGACATGTTGGCTAAGGGCCTATCTTGTACTTGCAGGGGTCGTCGACGGTGATCACTTCGGTTTCGATGCCGGCTTCTAAACATACTTTTTTGTTCTTCCTTATTATGTCGATTTTCTTACCTTTGGGAAAGCCGTGGAGGTAGATTGCGTTGTCCTTATAGCCAAAGGACAGGGGAACAAGGTAAGAGCTGCTGGTTTCTGGATCTGAGAGGGCGAGGCGGATAAACTTTGCCTTTGCGAGTATGGCTTCGATTTGCCGGGGGTCCTGGATCAGTTTCTTGCTTCCTATGTCATTCACCTGAAAGAGATAGTTTGTGAAAAATTCTATAAAATTTACTAAACTGATAACTCTTCGTTTTTATTTGAAACTTCATATATAAACTGATGTTAGATAAGATGAAAATTGAAAAAAAGACACATTCAGCTTGTATGGGCATGTTTATAAATAGTTCTTCTGCAACCGGTTTTCAATGACTTATCTCTTACGATCCGATGCTAAATAGACAAAAAACCCATGGCAACCCTTAAGTATAATATTCTCCACTTACTTTTGCAATGTTAAGTTCTACCACAAACTACACGGAATCCAATTTACCTGCATCCGTAGTAGTTGTAGTAGTGGTAGTACTATTCGCTTGAGCAAGAAAAAGAAACTATTCTGGCTCAAGTGTGCTGTTTTTGGTTATTATACTGAATAGTGCATCCTGTGCCAGTTTTGTTTCTTTCCAGGAGTTTTAAAATGAAAGAAATGAATGGAGCAGAAGTCCTGATTAAGTGCCTGGAGGACCTTGGTGTCAAACACATCTTTGGCTATACGGGAGCAGCAATACTTCCGGTATTCCATGCCCTCAGACATAGTGATATTGAGATTATAGTTAATTCCAACGAGCAATCGGCAGCATTCAGCGCAGCAGGTTATTCACGGTCGAGCAACCGGGTAGGTGTAGCCATAGTCACATCCGGACCTGCCATAACTAACACGCTCACCAGCGTTGCTGATGCTTATGGGGACAGCATTCCCCTGCTTGTATTTGCAGGGCAGGTCCCTGAGCATAAGATAGGCACCGATTCCTTCCAGCATATTAACGTCAAAGGTATCTTCAGGGATGCAGCCAAAAAGGTCATACAGCTTTCCAATAATGATGACATAGAAACCATAATTAAGGATGCCTATTACTTTACAAAGTCAGGAAAACCCGGGCCTGTAGTCATAGATTTCCCTCTTGATAAACAGATGAAAAACCATGAGTATCATGGTATGAACATCACAAGGTTCGAGGGAAGTTATCACGATGATAGACATCTGTCTGAAGAACAATGCAAAGAATTTTTTAGACTGTTGCTCAACTCCAGAAGACCCCTGCTCTATCTTGGAGGCGGTCTGAACTCGGAGCCCGGAAGCCAGGCCGTCAGGGAATTCAATGAGCTTTTCGGAATACCTTCTGTCAATACACTCATGGCAAAGGGTGTCGTTGACGAAAAGGATGACCTGAACCTGGGAATGCTGGGAATGTTTGGTACACCGTATGCTAACATGCTCATACAGGAGAACGACTTCTTCTTCGCTATCGGGGTAAGATGGGATGACCGGGTTGCGGAAAAGGTTGGGTTTGCAATAGGCACTGACATAGCTTACATTGATATCAATCCCAAGAAAATGCATCAGATAAAAATCGAGCGCAGCCCGAAATTCACATTTATTGGGGATGCCGCCACAGCGCTCCGCGACCTCCTGAACTATGCCAGGAAACATAACATCTGTCTGGATATTCGGGGATGGCAGATGCGTGCAAGAGACCTGAAAAGGTCTTGGCCTCTGGATTACAACAGGGAATCCGGATACATACAAGCTGCCGAGGTCATTTCAATGCTTGCAAACTACGTTGACGGAAGCACAAAGATAACCACTGGTGTAGGCAACCACCAGATGCTCGCAGCACAGTACCTGCCAATGCAATGCCCAAAATCTTTCATGACTTCCGGCTCCTTCGGCACAATGGGCTTTTCCATGCCCACAGCAATCGGTGTCCATTATGCGAGCCCGCAGTCAAGAGTCATCGCAATCGATGGTGACGGCAGTCTGAGGATGAATCTGGGAGAACTGCATACCATCGCATCGCTGGACCTTCCAATAAAGATACTCATGCTGAACAACAGAAGCGATGGTATGGTCCAGAACCTTCAGGATACAGCTTATGAAGGAACACGCATAGGAACACAAAGGCCAAAAGATGTGAATTTTGCAGAGATTGCAGGGTCATTTGGCTTCAGTTACGCAGACAGGGTAAGCAGAAGAAATGATTTGAAAGAGAAAGTGGAAGCATTTATGAATGCAGACGGACCTTGCTTCCTGGAAGCTTGCACAGACAGGGAAGAGATCCTGTATCCGAAGGTTCCGGCAGGGGGATCTTATAAAGATATGATCCTGGGACCATACATTAAATCAACTTGACTATCTTAAGAACAATGTTATGGAACCGCAGGGGGAAACCGAAAGCAGAGTTTCAATCCCGTAGATTAATTAAATCCTGGCAACGGCAACTCGAAGCTTTCCGAATCCCCAAGAAAAAAGTTACAGTAGGTCATAACACTTTTCTAATAAGCTCTTATCAACCTATTTTTGTAGTAAAAAAGAAATATATCGATTCAGTTAGATTTATGAAGAGCCTCAAATGTTGCAAATCCTATACCTACAAAAAACCCATTGATTACTCCGTTCATCAAATCATGCGATAAGTATCCTAATAATGTACTCGTAATAATGATTACAATGAAATGTAACGATGCTTTTTTTATCTGAGACTTCTCCATGTTCATCACTCTAAAAACTTGAGTATTATACTGCTGAGAATGAATTAAATCTTACTCGAGGTCACTCATTACCACCATTACTTGAAAAACAGTGGAAACAGGCGGAGTTGTTTTCTCCGCAGACAGAGCCAGATACCTGTTGGTAATTAAGGACTTTCTGAAAGTCAATAACAGCAGTCGTAAATGTTACTGTAGGTCACAGTACTCTTCGGATAGGCTCTAAGTGGGGAATGATAGTTGTTTAGATATTTTCTTTAATGTTCTTCTCGTAGATTTTCCGAGCCGCATCATACACAAACTGATTAAATTTGTGGTCTACCATGTATTGTACGGTCCAGTCAATACCCGCTAGTGTTAGCGTCATACAACCGTTCGCTGCTGGAATGAGTGCGTCTTCGGGATAATTGTGGTATATAAATGGCCCTAAATTCGTGTAGCCCTCGTCAATACTATACGTTATGGGGTAAAATTTTGCTGTCGTTTACTGCCAGGCTTTGCAAGTCAAAGTGCAATTCTGAAGTACCTGGAGCTTGAGGACCTTAAACAAAGGATGGAAGTTATCCAGCTGCAAAAACGGGTTAACTTTTTTTCTTATTGCTTTTCTGATCTTTGAACTGTATCCACAGGCACCTGACTGATAAAACTAGGCACTAAGTCTAAAACCTAATACAGGAGCTTAGAATCAGCTTAACACACCAACATTTAAAATCACTAAATTCCTGTAATATGTAATGAAAGAAAATAAAGAGGAGTAAGAAATGAAAACAATTCATAGGGCAGCAATTGCGTTGAGTCTTTCCCTAACAATTCTTTTTCTAATTGTAGGAACAGTCACCGCAAGTTATGTCAGTCCTGAATACCAGGCGACAGATATCGGATTAAAGCAAGTACCATATAACATCAATGGCGTTTTTACAACCGTATCAGGTATCACCTACGACTCTGTATCCGGCGGATTTACCACAGACAACTCAGGAAAAGTTTACACCGTCACTCAGTATGACCGGCTGTTTACAATCGTGGAGGATATATCAAGCTCTCCTTTGTTCTTTGCCATTGACGATAAACACGGTAAGCATTTCTTCAGCTATGGAAATTACGGGAACACCAAATTGTTCCGAAGCGGGATTATAGAGTCAGATGACGTTTTCTCAAACAAGATGATCGTCAATTCAGGTGGGATTGTCACGGTTCAGACGGACCTTGCAGTTCGTAACGGAAAGACACTTCCCGATGACAGTACCGAGATCCCTGATCTCACCGGAACATGGACAACTGCCCAGAAAACTACTTACCAGATAGACAAACAGAAAGGAAACGTGTTTTCCGGTAAAATCACCTTAAATGGGAAAACAACATTCACACCATTTGCTGGATACATCGACACAGTTGCTGAGGACGGTACAGCTGAAATTGTTATGCTCTGTCAGAAAGGAAACCTTATCTTAGGCAATGTCAATGAAAACACGCATAATATAACCATTCCCTATGTTCTCTATGCCGATGGTAGAATCTCCTCCTCGCTGACAGAAGACGGAGCTAACTGGGCAAGAACTAACATGTCGTACAACGTGACCCAGAAATACGTCACTGTTCTGAATAGTGACGGGATTTCCGAAGATACCTCAAAACAGGTTCGTTTGCTGACAGTCTCTTCAATTGCAGGCCGGTATAATCTGACCTCCGCTTCGGATGACATCACAACCATCGGTATTGTCCAGCAGGGAAACAATTCATTTATAGAGTATTCTCCAGAGGCGGGACTCATCCGCGGTTTCGTTAAAGGTGATACAAAATATGATTTCCGGGGAGGATCTGACTTAGCAGAAGCCTCGGTCCATAATTTGAAGCAGAAGCCTCGGTCTATAATTAAACATCTTCTCAAAAGATAAAGCAGACGGCTCTACGGCTTGTATCGGTAGCTTCAAGTATGACCCTAGTAAGATGTTAACTTTGTAGTTCAACGAAAATAGGACTTACGCACTTGAAGTATAAAATCAAGTACATTAGGCATTGTGACTGGTGTAGCGTTTTGGACATTTGAAGGTTTAACGCTATTGAATTCTCAGTTCAACCGCGTAAGTCCTAGAAAAATAATAAAATTATCAAAAGCAATGTTGTATCATAAAACATTGCTATTCAGAAAAACGAAATTATCTTTTTTTGTATTTCACGGGCCGATAGGTTACATATTCCATATTCCTGTATGATATAAAATAACCGAGTTTAGAAAAGCATAGTAAGAAGAGAGGTAGAAAAATGAGAGAATAGGAACGTCGAAGAGAACCTAAAAAAATATCAACAAAGAACGTCAATCAAATTTACTCAATATTCCGAAACAGTATGCAAAAATATAACTTTGAATTTACAGCAAATCTGCAACAATGCCGATGGGAGACTCAGTATTGCAACATTTGCAGATACTGGACAAAAGTAGGTACTGCAAGACTTGATTCAATAATGATTTAAGGGTGAAGATTCTGAATTGTATACCTTATAATCTACAGGGCAAGAAAATCAGTAAGCTTTTAATTGTCAGCTCGTCTGTGAATATCAGACACGCACAATTAATTAACTCTAAGGCAACAATGTGTTTCAAAAAAATAATAGGTCTGAATTTGAATTATTAATCTAGAGATCAGATCATGAAAGAAATAATACCTTCCTATGGTCTAATCTCCAGTAAAGTTTCAGTGACATATTTTATCCTGCCTTGCTCAGGCAGGAACTTCCCTGGTCAAGATATAAGCGACCATTCCAATGTTAAGTTTACTTTCCTTTGAGATCTTTGCCTCAATTTCCTCAGTGGTTTTTCCTTCGATTTTCATTTCCTTTATTTTTTCAGTTACTGAAGACGGGATGGTGTAGTATTCATTTAAATCCTTCCTGTGACCCCATACATCTCCTTCAAGCAGCTGAATTCTCTGCATCTCAAGGAACATTTGAATGGACTTTGAGAATGTAGCCATGTAAGACTTAGGTAACTGTATTACCTCGACCTTTGGACAGGTCTCGACAAGTCCAAATATATCCTTGTTTGAAGGTCTGAAGGCCAGATGAATTACACGCTCATTAGGATTGAGAGTGAAGATTTCCTCTCTTGAACTAACCACTCGAATTTTCATATTTCTCCCCAACTGTTAAGTCATTTTTTAATTGTACTTTGATATAAACAACATATACTGATTATAAATAATTACCTCATTAAACTAATATTATTTTGATAGTATTCCGGAGGTGATGATTATATCAAATCTTCTAAATTGGTTTAAAAAGGCATATAAAGGGATAAAAATTGATTTTCACAAGTTTTTTCTCTATTTTTGCTTCACTTCTACTCTTTTTCATAATATAATTTTTTTATAAAAACAGATTAAATTATTTTTCATCTGCAGAATAATTGATCTCGGACCTGAGAAAAAAGCAAAGTTACTCTATTTTCAGGTTTAATTACTACCTTACAGATTCGACCGGTCGTCACTTCTTCATTCCACTTTAGAATAGCGTTAATAAGTAACAATGATTAGAAGACATTTTACTTATTAATTTATATAATGGCTAATGTCTTCAATAATCCAATATTTTAATAATTAATTAAAAAAATAAATTAAATATCTACAAAAATGTTACAATTAATGCAAGTTTGACCTATTATTGTTGAACCCAGAAAAGATTTGAACTTTACGCGCTTGTGCAGGTCTTTCAAAAATAACCGCTATGTGGAGAGAAAAATGAGTACTAAACATAAAATCCTTTTAACAACTCTTATTCTTTTATGTTTAATTTCGGTATCATCAGTTGCAATGGCAGCAACACCAACTGCCAATTTTAAAGCAAACACGGTCTCAGGAGTTATGCCATTAAAAGTCACGTTTAGTGACCTGAGTACTGGAAGTCCTACGTCATGGTTATGGAATTTTGGTGATGGTATAACATCGTCTACCAGAAATGCAAGTCATACTTATCAGAAAGCAGGTATTTATACTGTAAAACTCACAGTAAAGAACTCATCCGGTAGTAATACCGCAACCAAAACAAATTATATCACACTGAAAACTCCAGACGCAATTCCAGTTGTCATTTTTACAGCGAATAAAACATCTGGTGTTACACCGCTAACTGTTAAATTCACGGATCAAAGCATAAATAATCCAACTTCAGTTAGATGGTATTTCGGCGATGGCACTGATTCATCTACTCGAAATGCTACACACACTTACACAAAGCCTGGAATGTATAATGTTAAGCTTGTCGCGAGTAATTCTGCAGGTAGTGGATCGCAACTAAAAACATATTTTATAAATGTTCAAGATGTAACATCACATAAACCCATCGCTAATTTCAACGCAATTGACACAACAGGTAAAGCACCATATAAGGTATATTTCTCTGATTTAAGTTCAGGGAATCCAACATCGTGGTATTGGGATTTCGGAGACGGAACAACATCATCAATACAAAATGCAGGGCACACCTTCACAAAAACGGGTAAATACACTGTATCCTTGACGGTAAAGAATGGTTTCGGAAGCAATACTAAAACCACAACTAGCTATATCACCGTAACAAAATAATATGGCGATTTCGCCACTTCAATTTTTTACTGTTCTTTTTTTGAATGAAAATATAAAATGATAAATGTATCGAATTCCAAGTTATATGAGAAATACTATTTTTTATTCGATTGTTTCTAGCTCCACAAAGCAATTAAAACAGGTAAAATGACTACTCTATTCACGGCTTTTTTGTAGCCATCTGACTATGTTTCCCCGATGACTCAGATCTGAGTTATCGGAGAGGTTTATGGGATAATTGAAGAAGGATGGTGCAGTACGTCTATCCCGTTGCTTGCAGCGAAGTGCGCCAGCGCAACTTTGAGTTTTCTATCATCTTTCTAGGTCTTCGAAGTTTCTTTTTTGGTTTAGGGAAGGGAAATAATGGTTTGATTTTATTCCAAAATTCGTCAGAGATCTTGTAGTCGTGTCCTTTTTTTCGTGTTGTCACTACCTCATGTGACAATAAATCACAGTTATTCTACTTTTCGGATAGGCTCTTATTTGGTTTGTGGATTTATAGGTTCAGCAATTCCGGTTACGTACAGTGTTTATTTTTTACTAAATCTATTTAAATATACAGGAGTTAAATAGATAAATTTAAACATTATAAAGCAGGAGAATATTCACCTGTTGGTGGTCACGATGAAATATGTAATTGCAATGATAAGGCCAGAAAGGCTTGATGCGGTCAAAAGAGAGCTTCAGAAACTTGAAGTAAATAGACTAACAGTATCATCAGTTGCTGGTTATGGTGCACAAAAAGGACATATGGAAATGTATAAAGCGATGGAACGTGAAGCAAACCTTCTTGAGAAAATCAAGATTGAAATCGCAGTTGAAGATAATTTCCTGCAAACCATTATTGAAGCAATAAAGACCGGAGCAAAAGGAGAAGATGGTTACATAGGGAGCGGTAAGATATTTGTGTTGCCACTTGAGGATGTAATAAGGATCAGGACAAACGAAAAAGGACCTGATGCTTTATGAGGAGATAAATATGGCTACTAGCGCAGCAGATGCTGATCTCACCAGAAATGCAGGCCAGCCTATAGCATCGTAAGTCGGCAGGTCAGGGGGTTCCCTATCGAAGATTTTGACCTGCTCATCGGGCTCTACGAAACACGGCTCTATTGCAATCTTCGCACCAAATTTTCGGGCGCATCAACATGAGAAGCTGTGATATCAGATTCTTCAGGAGTCGATAGCTGTATTTTGAGATTCTGTTTTTTGTAGTATCTGCTATGTAATGTAATTATGTTGCATCCAATACAAAAGCAATTATAAAAAGAGACGGAGCCAGACAGATAAATGGTCAAAGTCTGCCTGGAATTTGAGAATTTATTTTTGCGGAAACAGTAATATATTTACATCACTTTATTTATATAGATGTATTTCTATTAAATTATTGATCATCTCCCTTTGCTTTATCCATCCTAGTCCAAAAATTACAGATTTCCTGCTCCTGTTTTTTCCATTCTTGTTCTAGAAATGATAGTTTGTCTTCAGTCACTCTCTATACCCCCCAAAATCACTTAATTTTTAATCAATTTCATTCCATAATTCTTTCATTTTTTCTACCTTGTAAATAAAATTCGCCTGAACCTGCTAAAAGCGTTTCGATAATTTATGGAGTTCTAGGCATAACAAAGGATATTTCTTTAATACATTATTAATTTTTTTCTTTGAATTGTTTATTCTTCTTTGCGGAACTGGGTTGTCCACTGGTTGTCCACTAATACATGCTTGATGTTTGCATGACATTATCTCCAACAAGGCTTTTACTTGCGTTTATTGTTCATACAGCGGGCTGGTTTCAATAGTGCCAAAAATTAGGAAAAAGAAAGAGCTTAAAACCATATTTCGATTATTTAAAATAATCTCAATCAACTAGCAGCAGACTATTTTACAAATTCTTCCAAGTTTATTTCTTACTGATATAGTCATCTTTCTGCACCATTCCTACTCGAAGAATTATTTTGAATTATTTTATTTATGTGTTGAAAAAATTAGGAAAAGTTAAGTACAATACAATCGGAAGAAGGCAGGAAATTTGAGGCTTCCTAGTTACTATATAAAAAGAAATGGGATGAAAATATGTTAAATACAGGTTCGACAGGTTTTATGCTACTTGCGACAAGCCTAGTGATGCTTATGACCCCTGGTCTGGCATTCTTTTACGGAGGGCTTGCCTCTAAGCGAAACATTTTAGGAATCATGATGCAAAGTTTTGTTTCGCTCGGATTGACAACTATTCTATGGTTTTTCATAGGATATTCTCTGTGCTTCAGCGGAGGAGAAGGTGCAATTATAGGAAACCTGGACAAAATGTTCTTGAATGGAATTACCCCAACTGTTATGTTTGGAAACTCGGGATTCCCGGAACTCGTCTTCGTAGCCTACCAGATGATGTTTGCAATCATTACCCCGGCCTTGATTACGGGAGCATTTGCAAACCGGATTACTTTTAAGGCTTACATTATTTACCTTATCGTCTGGCAGCTTTTTGTCTACTACCCTTTTGTCCATATGATCTGGGGAGGCGGCCTGCTTGCAAAAATGGGAGTTCTTGACTTTGCAGGCGGAATCGTGGTTCATGCGACAGCCGGCTTTGCAGCCCTTGCCTCAGTCTTTTTCGTAGGCACAAGGAAGTATAAAAATTCAAAGCCAAACAATATCCCCTTAATGGCTATAGGAACTGCACTTCTCTGGTTTGGCTGGTACGGATTTAATGCTGGCAGTGAACTCAATGTGAACGGTATTACAGCACTTGCGTTCCTGAACAGTGACATTGCAGCCTCATTTGCATCAATCACATGGATGATGATAGAATGGTTAAGGGAATCAAAACCAAAATTTGTTGGGCTTATGACAGGAGCGGTTGCAGGTCTTGCGACCATTACCCCAGCAGCAGGCCTTGTTTCCTTGCCTGTGGCTGCATTACTGGGCATCCTCGGAGCCATCGTCTGTTACGGGGCGGTGCATATTAAAAACAAGATGCAATGGGATGATGCTCTGGATGTATGGGGTGTCCACGGAATAGGAGGAGTGACAGGGACGATTCTCCTTGGAGTCTTTGCTTCAACGGCTATAAATCCGGCAGGTGCTGACGGGTTGCTTTACGGCGGCACTTCATTCTTTATTAAAGAACTTGTGGTTGTAGCAGGCGCTTCAATCTATGCATTTGTATTTACTTATATCATGTTGTTGTTCATAAATTTGATAACTCCTGTAAAAGTTTCGGATGAAGAACAGCTGATAGGTCTGGACATCTCCCTACATGGTGAATGTGCCTACGACTCAATTATTCGATAAAGTCCCTTAGCTTGCTGTGGGGATGGACAACTTCTCTGAGAACTTTCAAGCAACCTTTTCACAAGGCTTGAAGCTGGGTCTTGAGTATTTGGACCATCCTCTGGTTCAGGATATTAAGAAAACTGGTGGGATGAGCATTTCTGCCGAAGGCATTGTAGTGGAAGGGATCAAGCGTAGCTTCTTTTTGTAATCTTCCACATACCCACGCACAATACGTAGAAGCCACGTACAAAGGCTAAGGCTATCGCTTGTAGCCACAATTATATCCCGGAAAACTCTACAACACAATTAAAATGAGTAAAATGGATATTTAGTCACTTATTTTTCATTGTCTTCCTTTCTCTAATTCTTTCCATAGTTCCCATATTTCCAAATCTTCTCTATTATATTCTTCTTCTAATTGTTTCAGTTTTTCTTCTGTCATATTTTTATCTCATCCCTACGTCTGCTCGTCCAATCTTCTCTTTCGCCCAATTTTGAAGATTCGAAAATATTTCATATTATATACTAATAAAAATACTATATTTATTTTTCCTGTAGTCATTTGTCAGGTCATGCCTCATTAGTTGATTGATATTCATTTTTTAACCTTAATTTGACAGAAGCATATATTTCACAATGTAGAAATAGGCTTCATAATTCTTTTTTCGTAATATAATTCAAAGTTATTTCTTTTACTTTATGAGCGTCAATATTTTTCATTTTTCAAACAACATTGCGCTGATACAATGCGTTTTTTGTGATGGAATACTGTATTAATTAGCAGAATCTGTCAAATTCAGGTTTTAATATTCTTGTTCATTTGAATCCGCTTTCTAAGCTTATTGAGTATTTTGGATCACCCTTTGGTTCAGGATACCCTAAAAACTGGTCGGGTGAGCATTTCTACCGAAGGCCTTGAAGTGGAAGGTAGTGCAGTACATCTATCCCTCATTTCCACGCACATATGCCTAGAAGCTAATCTAAAAGGCCAGGGCTATCGCTTTGGATAAGGATGGACCAATATATCCCGGACGGCTCCATAACGCAATTAAGACAATTATATAATTAATTTATATCAAAAAATAGGAATTCACGAACTTGACATTATATAGTCAAGTTACTATATATTTTGTTTAACTATCTTTATGATAGTTATTAGATGGGATGAATATTCTAGTTATAAACTTATATATACATTTAAGATGGTTTACTTACTTGCTTACTAAAATATTCAAAGAGGTGTTTAATTATGCAGAAAGCAATGAGTGATATACACAATACAGGAGCTGTTTGTGGAAAAGCAAAAGCTCCAGCAGCAGAGAAGTCTACAAAGAAAGAATCCAAGCCAGCAAAGAAGGGGAAGTAATCAATATATATAACCCTCTCAACAGTAGCTTATCGTTAAGATTAGGATAAGCAGATAGGCTACTGTTTTTAAATATAACCTCAAAGCTGCTTTGTCAATAGCTTGGGAACAGGATCAAAAAAGGTAAGTTGGAAAATTTCAATTTCCAATGCTTCTTATTATCAAGAATTAATTTATCATCTGGTTAATTTTATTATAAAAGTCTATTACCACATTTGTTGCTTCATTTTCCATGTTTAGCTGGAAAGTTCGAATCTGTTTTCCTAGTAGTTTTTCTCGGACAACGCCTGATGATATCAAAGGGGTGATAACTCTTGACACGCTGGCATGAGACAATCCAGTTTCTTCAGCTATTCCTGATAAGTAGGTTGGTTCGTTCTGTTTTTCGATCAAATTTTTAAGGACTGTCATCTGTGCAGTTTTCCCAAAGATTTTTTCCATTGAATCCATTTATATCATCTCAGAGGTGGCATTGTCTATAAGTAATTTCAATCCCAATAATTACCGACGGTTAATAAAATTATCTTCTAATCTATAGTAGTAGAAATCTGCACATGAAGGTGTATACTCCACGCACATACACCTAGAAGCCACGTACAATGGCCAGAGCTATCGCTTGTAGCCAAATGGACCATATATCCCGGAAGACTCTACAAAGCAATTAAAACGAGTACGTACGGACCAGGTTTCTGAGATACGCCGTTACCCTTTTCAAACTGGAAAAATCAGAAAAAATTTAAAAAAATCTGAAAGAACTACTGAGTATTAAAGGAAAATCATCATAGCCATCTTTTCAAGGCATGGAGAACAAATTCCTGATAAACCATATTAAATTGATGATTATGTATGTTTTGGAAATTTTTTGAGATTTCCTGGGATCACCAAAATTTAGCATTAATTCACTGATAGTTAGCCACTCTCAATAAGAAAAGAAAGTGATAAAGGTCTTAATATCTATAGTCATCTGTTCAAGGAATTGAGGATACTCCTGATAAACTGCCTTGAACAGATGACTATGATGCTGTTTCATTTCAGACCAATATTACTATTTCGGGCTCGATGACTGGTATTACCAGCCCCAGCCACCCCAGCCGCCGCAGCGTCTCCAGCCGCAGCCGCGCCAGCCGCCGCAGCCACCCCAGCCGCCCCAGCAGTTACCAAATCCCCACATATATTTTACCTCCATAGTTTTACTGTATTCTTTTTTGTTTAGTTTTACTGTATTCTTTTTTGTTTATTTCTTTTTGCACATTAGAGAGGGCAGACTTTTAGACTAGATATTTAGTCAAACTCTTCGTCCATCCTCAATACATCCAATATGTACTCTATGGCATAATTATGTAAATTATTCAGGATAAATTATTCTGGTTACCGATTTTTGTTTGGACGTTCGATTGGAGAGGAACGTATTTGATATCAAGAGTGTATCCAGAGAGTACAGGTATAAATATAATTACAAATTATATAAAAACGCTAGAATAACAGTTTCGTAATATTAATAGTCTTTGAAAAACTGAGTAAACCTTCTCTCGATAAGACATGTTTACTTCCATATTTAGTATACATATCTTAATTTTTAAAAAATCTCAATAAATCAGGAATTATAGTCTGCAATCCATGATTTAAGTGAGAATAGTATCTATAAGACATCTATAAACACTATTTTCCAACTAAATCCAATTTAACGCCTTTAAAAGCATACATTTTGTTGAAAAAGTTGTTGAACTCTTTCTATTTCTAAACATTATCACTTTATGTTTTTGATTTATCAGTAAAATGTCCTTATAAAGGACAAGTAATCAATAAGCAAGTTTTTCGGTTCATCCTTTAAGTGAAGCTCGGGATTGCAGTGGACTTGGATTGAGCAAACGTAGCTTCTTTTTGTAACCCTCATTTCCACGCACACATACCTCAAAGCCACGTACAAAGGTCAGGGCTATCGCTTGGGATAAGGATAAGGAAGGCGTGAAGGCCTTGCCTTAGAGCTTCTCAATTTTCGCTGTCATCGTAGAGGAAAATATCCTCAATTCGGGCGCCAAAAAGCCTGGACAGCTTGAATGCAAGCTCAAGAGAAGGATCATATTTACCTTTTTCAATAGCATGTATTGTTTGCCTTGTTACCCCTACCTTCTCAGCAAGACTTTCCTGGGTAAGATCATTCATTGCCCTGTAAACTTTAATATTGTTTTTCATCTCAGGCTCCATACTCCCTGTTGTAATACATATAAAAGAGGGAATAAAGCACAAGAACCGCACAACTTACATATGCCATGAAAAACCCAAGATATGTGTAGCTTGGATAAATGTCCCTCATCGATAGAAGGGCCGCTCCCCCAATGGCAAAGATGACAACTAATATTTTGAAGGTAACCCAAGAGGCTTTCTGACTGACTAGGTGAATACGCTCGTCTTCCACAACACCTTCCAGCCTCATTTTGCAAAGATATATGGCAGCCATACCTGCGAAGAAGATACCTACAGCAAGTATTGGATTTCCCATAGAAAAAGCAATACTTAGAATCGCTCCCATGAACATTACAATGAGGAAGAAAATTATTCGAAATTGGTTTTGCTTCATCTTTAGAACCCCCATAAGTACGGTGTTTCAATGAAAATCAAAGTTATATATAGCATCTCCATGTATAATTTTACTGACAAATTGTATCTAATTGGATGCAATTAGTAATGTAAACTTTACATATAGTAAATAAATAAGTACATTATTTAAAGTTGTTGGAAAATGAGTGAGAGTGAAAGGAGAAAGTTAAAAATACTGAGGAAAGGAAAAAGGAAAGAATATCGGGAACAAGTAATAGGAAACAAAAAAACCTTCTATTAACCTAGTCACAAGGCTTGAAGCTGATCTTGAGTATTTTTACCATCCTTCGGTTCGGGATACCCTAAAAACTGGTGGGGTGAGCATTTCTGCCGAAGGCATTGAAGTGATATGCTTGGAAGGCTGGAGCTGCACGTTTATCCCTGAAGACGTACTTAGAATCTAATCTAAAAGGCCAGGGCTATCGCTTGGGATTAAGATGGACCAAATATATTCAAGAAGGCTTCACAACGCAATTAAAACAAGTACTTTAGTAACTGGGTCAGCACTTCCTTTTGAGCCTTTCGACTATGTTTCCTCGATGACTCAGATCTGAGTTATCGGAGAGGTTCCTGGGATGTATGGAAGGGAGCGCAGAACTTTTACCCCTCATTTTCACGCACATATGCCTATAAGCTAATCTAAAAGGCCAAGGGCTATCGCTCGTAGCCAGATGGACAAAACATATCCCAGAAGACTCCGAAATTAAGAGATAAACATCGAACCTAAATTTTATTTTCCACAATAAATCTTTTCAAAGATTATCATGTGGTACCCACATTCAGAAAGTGGATGTATAATTGTCCACTTGAAATAGCGAGAGCTGTACTCGTTTCAAACTCCATGTTCATGCCCATGATGTCCTTGATGTCCATGATGCCTATGTTCATGTTCATGCTTATGTTCATGTTCATGCTTATGTTCATGCCCATGCTCTTTAGACAAGATCTCATCAAAATCCCCGCGTAAAGTTTTCAATGCATACCTTTCCAGATTAATTTCCTGGCTCGTACGGAAGCCAAATCTTCTAAGTAAAGATATAGGAGGACACCAGCCCTGTATGGCATATTGAAGTAGAAAAGTTGAAGCTATTGTGGGCAAAATAAGCCACTTCTTACTCTTTGTTAAGCCAAGTATCACTCCAATCAAAGAAACCGTAGCTGCACGGACTTCAACAATACGTCCTATATCCCACTCATTATCAAGCTCTTCAATCTTTTTGCTTATTTCATAGTCGGTTTTGCCCGCGTAAAACCGGACTATTGCAGCTGTTTCTATATCAATTGCCTGATTAATCCCAGGAGGCGTTTTAGCCCTTACTTTATCTCCCTGCAAGAATTCACTGTAGTTGCTCATTACCATAAAACTCCCCTCTTAATGACCTTTTTTTGGATCTACAATAAGACCTAAATTACCTTTTACTAAAAGAGGGTAGAGGTATGAGCATATAAACTTATCATGATAATTAAGTTTGGATACTTGATTTAGCAAAATAAAAAGGAGTGAATTTACTTATTCTGTTTGCTGGGCTGCTACAAGATAAAATATATTCCGGAAGACTCCACAACGCAATTAGAATGAATAACCAGCGGTCAGGCTTCTAGGATAGTCGTGGAATGCTGACGCTGTTCAGTAGTCTGTGAATCCTTCACTATTTCTATGAAATAGGTAAAGAAGCTGTTTTTAATTGAGTGTAGAGGCTCTGGGTGTTTTTTGAAAAAATCAAGAAAGTCTTACTTGTCGAAGGACCAGATACAAAAGAAAGATGAGTAAGTCGATAACATCGAAATTGTTAGGAAAAGAGCATCAGCTTGATAAAAGTTCAGAAATAACAAAAATGAAATGGTCAATTGGAAATTCACAACGAAGAAGCTAGGGTAAAATTATCGCGTCTTTATTAAATATTTGAAGATTAACGCGACATTGTAGGTTAAGGTACTTGAGCAAGGTACCCTTTTCTTTCAAGCCATTCAACTTGTGGCCTTGTGTATTTCCAGATCACATCAGCTTTAGAATTTTGGACTTCCCATGGATTGGCTATAACAATGTCGCCTTCCCGAATCCACATTTTCTTGTTCTTGGAGCCGGGAATCCTGCCCATTCGGACTACTCCATCCATACATTGGAGAGTTACTCTTTTTGAACCTAAGAGGCTTTCCACCGTTGCCAGGATTTCATGATTTTCTCTACGCGGTGTGCGTACCCTTGTTACTTCAGGAGTATCCCCCATGCTTACAGGTTTATTGGATCCCGCTTGCCTTTTTCGAACAGTGCTTCTATAATTTGCCAGATTAGTTCCTCCCTGCTGATCTATATCTCAATAATCTCAAATGCGACTTTTGATTGCGTTTTGATGCTTTTGCGATACGGTATTTCTACAAATTCCAAATGTACGGAAATCAAGAAAGATATATGAGTAAAATAGTGCAAATAGAAAACAACAGATATGAAAATGAGCTTAGAAGTAGATGGCAGAGTTTTGAGTCCCTACTCTCAAATCCCTACCTGCGATCCAACCCAAAGATTAAGAGGAACCCTATTACTCTTAATCTGTACATTTATAACATCTCGGGGATATATATCATAACCGATAAGAAAGATTGTTTCTAATTCAAAACTTCAATATAATTGAATAATTATATTATACCGAAAATTTTAATATCATTAAAATAAAGTATATCATATAATATTTCGTTTGAAAACAATTTTTGATATAATTTATTTTAAATAATTTATCTAATTAGTATATGCTGGAGTTGGGGAATAACTGGGGTATCATCTATCCAATAAAGGAATTTCCTAGAGGTTGCTGATCCGTCTTCGAATCGTTTGCTTGGGGGAGCATAACATTCGAAGAGACTGTATTGGGGGATACAGTAGATACAGCACCTCTAGGCTTCTACTTGAATTATAATTTTGAATATCTTCTATCAATCTCAAAATGAAAACTTGAGGAGTTTTATTCATGAAACATCTAAAAATATGTCCAAAATGCAACGCTGACCTAAAATTAAGGTCAGATGGCAAGACCCAGTATTGTGATATTTGCAGATACTGGACAAAAGTAGGTACTGTAAGACTCGATTCAATAATGATTTACGCATAAAGAGTCTGCATAAAGAATACATAGACTTTTTAATCTCTTTTTCTTTTATCTCCTGCCATGTTAGCAGCAATCTTTATACTGATAGCAAAGAGACTTATTTGAAACCAGGCTTAATCCCAGGCTTAATCCCAGGCTTTAGGCTTTTGATATGAATTTGTGTTAATATCGAAAGCTTGAAATGTCTTCAGATGGCCTTATTTCATCCTTTCTGGCATTCAGAACATACCGTCGGTTTGTAGGACAGTAAAAAGAGAATGATGTTGAATCTTAAAACGTTTGCATGAAAAGTTAAGGAAGAGATATTAAATTTGGATCAATGGTTATGTTACTGTTTACAACATGCTATATTTGTTTTGATAACTCGGAATACTGGGCTTTTGGGTCACTAGTCTTGAGTAGGAAAGAATTTGCACCATTTTGTTTTGCTTCGTGCATAAGTTCCTCTCCAACTCCAGTAAATAGAATGAAAGGAATGTTGATTCTCTTGTCACGGATAGTCTTAAGGAAAGTGATACCATTCATTACTGGCATGTCGTAGTCCGAGACTATCGCATCATAGGATTCTTTCTCTAACATATTGAGAGCTTCTCTTGCAGAGTCTACAGTGTCGGAAGGTATGTTGTGGAAGATTTCCAAGAATATCTTCGAGATCTCTAAAAATAAAGGGTCATTGTCTACAATCAATACTTTCATGGGGATCTCCTTGCGGTTAAAACTCAATAATCAACATTTACCAACATAATTCAGAAGTTACATTCAAAAGTGTGTAATTGATGCTGAAATGTAGTATTTTTCACACTTATATTAAATTACTTAAGTGAAAATTTGTCTCGGAGCAAAAAAAATGTTGAGATAAAATATTTCAAAATTAGCATAGAGTTTGCCTGTCCAATATGATTAGAAATGCAAATATCAGCTTAAACCCGATCTGGAAGAAAACATTTTTCGGGATATGAATGCTGCAGTCCCACTGGGCATAATCATTAATGAACTCGTTTCAAACTCCCTTAAATATGTATTTACTGAAGAAAAGTGGGAATTGCGTATCCTCTTCAAATTGTATGGGTAAAAGTAAATTTCACGTATTTGCTGAAAATTTAAGAATTTAACCAAGTCTAATAAACATCCTCGAGCGACGCATTCAACTTTAGAAATGTACAATAAAATTATTGTATATTTTTCGGGTTGAAAAATTTTCCCTTGAATTTGAAGAAGATACTCAATAACTCGTGTACACGACCTTTTTTCTTTCCCTGCTTAAACGCTCGATTTTTTATCCTTATTATTCGGTGATGTTAGATTTCAATTATACGTGCAAGTCCATACGAGAAAAAAGCTAAAATCAACCATCCTACCCAGTTTGCACTCATTTTATACCACCCATCTCTAATAATTATAAATGGGTAAATTACTAGAATTCCCCCTCCGATTCCAATTGATAAATCGGCTATAATGTAATCAGGATATATTAATTGAGCTTTTTGAAAGACGTTAAATGAAAATAAAATAAAAGCAGCCCAGTAAATAATTAGTGCTATCCATCCCTGCAGGCTGTGGTGTGAAATTGATCTTTTATTATACATACCAGAAAACCCCGTTTTAATATTATTTTTCAAAAATATAATCATTCTTATTTAAATTTCTTTAACTTTTTCGGTCCCGAAATTTTTTGTTGCTAAAAGGTGAAAAACTCAGGTTTTGATGTGTCTTGTATTTCTCTTTTGGCATCTGTTGACTATTTTTATGCACAAATTTCTATTCATCACCATAAAGCTTCACAGATTATGAGAGTGCGCCAGCACAATCTTGATTCCCCAAATCAACCTGCAGTAAAAAACTCAATTTATCTTCCCGCCTATTTCGAAAAGACACGCTTGATATATTTATCCTAATCTGGCTTTGAAGCCCGCTACGAACGTGTAAACAGCTTATAGGATTAGGACTTACGCACTTGATGTACAAAATCGAGTACAAGGAAACACTATTGTTTAAATTTGTATTTCAGACAGTCAAAGTTCTATGCTATTGGTCTCTCAGTTCAACTGCGTAAATCCTACCAGTAACCACGTACAAAGGCCAGGATATCGCTCGTAGCCAAATGGACCAAATATATCCTGGACACTATATGTGAAGAGCAATTCCGTGTAGCGGCTCTGATTCTGGGATATGTGGAAGGCTGGAGCGAATATACCCCGTTTCAAGGAGGCTTCCGACAATTATTGATGGTAATGAAAAATGCTAAAAAGAAAGCAAATAGGATCTTTAAATCAAAAAAGAAGAAATTCTGTTATTACTGAAGGTAATTGTCGGATAGCCTCCAAGATGCAGAGCATTCTACTAAAATCATTTTTCGATATAGAGTTAAAACAAAGTGTTACGAAAGTTCATTTTCGCTCTCAGAAACAATTATTTTTTATATTTAATAGCATAATTCAGAATTTTTTCATATACACTTATGCTTTTGTCTCCGGTAATTCTTGCATTAGCTCTGAAAGTAGTGGTTTTGCCGTTCTGCTGCATGTAAATATATTTTCCGTTTTTGATGTCAACAATTACACAGCAGTCAGGAATTACTCTAACTCCGAAATATGTAATAAGTTTAGGACTCTTGATAATATCTCCTGACATAAAAGTTACTTTTCCTGAATATTTTTTTGCCAGCGTCTGAAGCGTCGGTTCAAATGCCTTGCAGTGAGAACACCATGAAGCACCAAGTCTTAAAAAAATCGGCCCTTTACTGAGGGCTGAGTTTATCTGACTGGGCTGAGTTATTTGAACAACTTTACCTGAACTAGCCGTTGTAGCTGCTGCTCCTGTAGTTGACATGACAAAGAAAACTAATGTCAAAATACAAGCTACCTTAAATAAAGATCTATTCATTTTAATTCTCCAGAAAATCTACTTAACATCAGACCAATTAAAATATAAATGAACTATTCTAGCCTACTCTCACCCCAGTCATATAATAATATTACCTTTCGTTCAGTGATCAAAGTTAATCATATCCTGAAAGCAACATTTTATGCTATACTTTTTTCGGGAACATTTTATGTGAACAAACGTTTATCAGCAAAGCGTAAAACCACTGAGTCTTTAGCTCAGTGGATGTAAGCGTCAACTTCAACCCTGATTCCGTATGTATTCTTCGATTACTTCTTTACTGGCATTGCCGACAGAACACGCAAAATACCCATCACTCCATAATGTATGTTCTTTCCAGTAATACTTTTTGAGATAATCTTTGTGTGTTTCCCATAACGAAATCGTTGTACATTGTTTCAACTTACGTACTATTGCCAATGTGCTAATTTTAAGTTCGCTCTTAACCAATAAGTGTATGTGATCTTTGTCGGTTTCCATTTCAAGGATTTCAAAATCTGATTCTTCTGCAATATCAAACATAACCTGTTTGAGTTCTTCGCTAATTGGTTCAAGGATTTTCCTTCGATATTTGCAAACAAAAATGACATGATACATTAGCAGATATTTGCTGTGATTCCTCGATTCGTATTTCATGTTTACAGAAAACAATATATATCTGTAAATCCATATATAAGTTTACATGCTAAAAGCTTATAAGTTTAGACTATACCCTACAAAAGACCAAAAAGTGCTGATAGAAAAGCACATTGGTAGCTGTAGGTTTGTCTATAATTGGGCTTTAGCAGAGAAAATTAAAACTTATGAACAAACCGGAAAATCAATATCTCAGTTTGATCTAAACAAAAAAATAACTACACTTAAAGAAGAAAAAACATGGTTAACTGAGGTAAATTCTCAATCTTTGCAGGGAATGACACGAAATCTTGAGTCTGCTTTCACTAAGTTCTTTAGGGAGAAAACCGGATTTCCCAATTTCAAGTCAAAAAAGAATCCAATACAGTCATTCCCTGTACCACAACATTACACGGTAGATTTTGAAAATAATACCGTAAAACTGCCTAAGATTGGTAAAATCGAAGCTGTGATTCACAGAAATTTTGAAGGGACACTGAGAGTAGCAACCCTTTCAAAAACATGCACAGGAAAGTATTTCATATCTATTCTTGTGGAAGATGATAAAGAAATACCCAAAAAGCAGGAATTTACAGCCGACACGACAATAGGTATTGACGTGGGTATAAAAGATTTTGCAGTTTTCTCTAACGGTGAGAAAGTCGAAAATCCGAAGTACCTGAAAACATCTTTACAAACACTCAAAGTACTACAGAAGCAAGTAAGTCGAAAGGTAAAAGGCTCTAACCGTAGAAGGAAAGCTATAATTAGACTTGCGAAGCTCCATGAAAAAGTTACCAACCAACGTAATGATTTCCAGAACAAACTCTCTTTTAAACTAACAAGCGAAAACCAAGCAATATCTCTGGAAACTCTTAACGTTAAAGGCATGGTAAAAAATCATTGTCTTGCACAGGCGATTAGTGATGTATCATGGAGTAGTTTCATAACTAAAATAGAATATAAAGCTCAATGGTTCGGGAAAACCGTATTACGAATAGGAAGATTTGAACCATCGAGTAAAATCTGTAATAATTGCGGATATTACAAACAAGATTTAACTCTCAAAGTTAGAGAATGGACTTGTCCTGATTGTAATACTTTCCATGATAGAGACATTAATGCGGCAATAAATATCAAAAAGTTCGCATTACAATCTCAAAATTTGGTAGTAATCTAATTCACCTACGGAACATAGGGTAGAGATCGTGGACTTACGAACAGTGGTTCGGAGTATGAAACGAGAAGCCACTCAGTCTTTAGCTGAGTGGTAGTTCATTTTCCCGCTTTAGCTACCCAGCTGAGTACAAAAAGGCTTTAAAAGTTCCTTCAAAAAATCAAAGTTTCTCTGGCGCACCCCGCTGCAAGCAGGCTGTCCGACAATTACCTTCGGTAATTGAGGTTTCTGCTTTGAATATATTAATTATTATATAATATTCCACTAATTTTTTGGATTATGGTTTTTATTAAATCTTTAAAGAATCAAGTTTGGACTTTACCTCCAGATATCCGCGATCTTATTCCATCAGATCATATCTGCTATTTGGTTGAATCTTTTGTAGATGAGATGGATTTTAGTGAATTTGAAACCAAGTATGACGGTTCTGGACATCCTGCTTATCATCCTTGCATAATGTGTAAGATTTTGATTCAATCTATGCTTGATAGAGTTCGATCATCGCGAGCGATAGCTCGCAATGTTCGAGAAAATATAGTTTACATGTATTTAGCTGAAAAATTACAACCTGATTTTAGAACAATCAGTGATTTCAGAAAAGAGAATGAAAAATTGATCGTAGAAGTGTTTAAAAACACAGTTAAGGCAGCTAAAGATCTTGGAGTAATTGGTCTTGAGCAATTAAGTACTGATGGTTCAAAAGTAAAGGCTTCTGCGGCAAATAAAAGTGCGTTTATAAAAGACGTTTTAGAAGTCATTGGAGAATATGTAAAAAACGAATTAAAAAAAGGTATTGAAATAGATAAGATTGAGGATGGACATTTTGGTAATTGCCGTGGTTACGAGCAGTTGAATGAAAGTGAAAAGCACAAAGTAAAAGCTGTAGTCTCGAAGTACATAAAGCAAGTAAACAAAGATGAATCGAATAATAGACTTAAAGAAATTGAAGAAACGATTAAGGTAGCACTTGATGAGTTTGAAAAAGACAAAATTGAGAATGTGAGCTTGACTGACCCGGAATCTCGCTTTATGATAAATAAAAAGGGAATAATTGAACTGTCATATAATACTCAAATAACAGTGGATCATAAACTGGGAATTATTGTTGCTACTGATGTTTGTCAAGACAGAGCTGATATGTATCAATTGAAACCACAGATTGAACTTGTTGAAGTTAATTGTGGTTTGTTGAAAGAAGGAACTAAAATATGTGCAGACAATGGGTATTATTGTGGAAATAACATATATTACTTGAATGACAAGAAGTTAGAGACATATATTCCAGAGCAAGGAGTAAAACTAAAAACAGCAACAGAAAAAGTTGTAGATAATAGTTTCGACATTAGTCATTTTGGATATGATGAAGAAAATGACGAGTTTATTTGTCCTGAAAATCAAAAATTGAAGTTTGTATATGAAGGTTATGAGAAAGAAAGGAAGAGAAAATACAGACTTTATAAGGGTACTGAATGCAAAAAATGTGAATTTAGTGAAAGCTGTACAAAAAGAAAGGACGGAATTAGACATTTAAAAATTGCTGAGTTTTCGGAAGAAAGAAAGCAATTAGCAGATAAAATGAAAACAAAAGAAGCAAAAAAAATATACAAACAAAGAAAGCAGGTTGTAGAACCTGTAATTGGAAACTATAAAGAGAATCTGGGGTTTAGAGAATTTTTAACTAGAGGATTGAAATCAGTCAGGAATGAATTCAATTTAGTATGTACAGCAGCTAACTTAAGGAAAATATGGATTTACATAATTAAAAGCAAGTTAATTGGAAGGGAAACAAAAATAGATGAAATATCTCATTTCATGAAGAAAGAGATAATATTTGAATGCAAATTCATAAAGCTAAAAAATTACAGTTTAATAATAGGTGTTATTATATTACTACCAGTAATTGTCGGACAGCCTGCAAGCAACGGAGTATGTTCGCGCCACTGCTTCAAATTTCGTTAGAGGAGACAATAACCCTAAACAATTTAGTTTGATCAGAAGGTAACAACCAAAAAATGAAATTGATAAATCATATTATCATTTAACGGTTACCGGGGAAGTTTTCCATCCCCGCAGGAAGCTAGCGGGGTATTTGACTGAAAGAAGCTCAAGAGGTAATCGTAGGTAACTTCATATTTCAAGTACTTCAACAGATAGATCAGAATCGATAATATAATCAAAGTTTATTATTTCATCCCATTTCTGCTGCATGAACATGGACTGAAAACAAACTCCTATGACTTTTCTTTTTTCCGAATTTTCGAGGACCTTTCTGGCGATTTCTTTTGCTTTATCAGGGCTTGTTCCCATTTTTGGCATAGCAAGCCCGCCGAGCAGGACAACAGTGTCAGCGTGTGCGTCTGCAAGCTCTCCAAGCTGCATGCCCTCAGGCGTCATGAGAATTGCTCTCGCTTTCTCAAAGTCCAGAGTGGGAACAAAAGCAAGTTTTCTGTCCCTGACAACAAAACCAAGAAGTTCGGCAAAGGGAGTGCAGAAACCGGGAGTTCCCACAAAAGTAATCTTTTCTGCCCCTTCAACAAGGCCCCTGAAGCTGTTCAGGATGCCTCCTACTCCTTGAGAGGTATTTATTATTGGCATAAAACTCTTCTCCTTGTTGATCTTTCACTAAAATTCTGCTTTTTTAAATCCTGCTTTTTTAGCAGATAATTTGTAGCATTTTCTTTTTCTAAAATAAGATTGGAGTCATTACCTTAAATAAGTTAAGTTGATACCTGAACTCCCTCAAATTTCACATATATTAAAATAGATATTATTACCGAATGCAGTGAGATATGGTTGCCAAAAATATTCCAAAATTCTCCAATGAAACATTCTCCAATGAAACATTCTCCAATGAAACATTCTCCAATGAAGCTAAGATATCCGAAAAAATAAGAACTTGAGAAACTTACGAATGACTGTATATTATGGTTTTATAATACTCTTGATAACCACTTTATGGTAAGAAAGAAAAGCATTTATCAGATGTAATAACAAAGATGACAAAAAGGCACAGTATTAGAAATTGAATATATCACTTCAAAAGCAGAGGTAAAATAAAGGAGAAAGGCCCGGAGGTATTACTCCAGGTACACTTCCTGTGTTGATTATTTTTTTATTTTTCAGCAAAAACATCCGTTCTTCCAGCATAGTTTTTATCAAACTATATATTAGACCGGGTTTATACCAAATGATTACTCTATTCTGTTGTCGTGTATGTTTACATTAGTTTCTTTTGTGTTTAAGTGTACTATTGCATCAACAGGTAAGTCATGGAAATAGTTGCCATAAACTTCAATGTTTTTAAGAGTTCCCTGTAACTCTAAGCCTGCATATCCGCCGCCAGATGTAGTACAGTCATTATTTGCAACTACTCCGTCTGTAGCAGAATCGAATCTAATGGATGAGTTAGTCCGATTAATAAATTTGGAATTTTTGACTGTAATGCCATTTACATGATAAGCATACACTCCATCATGCCCACATTTGTTTACAGTTACTGTGTCTATCATTATATTGCTGGATTTTGAAATCAGCATGGCATCGTTAGTTCCGTTCTGGAAAGTAACATTCTTAATTGTTAGCCCGCTAACGCCTATGAGTGTTGCCATGTTGTAGCAGGAAGTTCCAAGCTTAACACCAGAATAATAGTCACTCTGACTACCATCAACGGTAAAGCCTTTTATTGTAACATCGTTTGCAGAATTGCCTTTAATCATAAGCATAGCTTTCTTTTCTGAAATACTGCTTTCGCGTCCACCCCATACCGGTAATCCTGGGGCAAGTTTAATTGTTACACTGGAATCTCCTTCCAGAGTTGTGCCGCTGCCTATCAGAAGAGAATCACTTATCTCATATGTGAATGGGCCTTTAAGGTGCACAGTTGTGCCTGGATTCTTTGCTGCAGATTCAAGAGCCTGATTAATCTGGACGCTATCGTCTTTTCCATCAACATTGAAGTCTCCGCTTCCATCTCCGGCAACAGTTATAGTTTGTGTGTTCTGACCGCCTGTTTGTGTGTTTTGACCGCCTAATACGGCCGGTACGGTTGTTAAAATAAGGCAGGTTACTAAGAATAGGGTTCCTAGCTGTCTTTTTAGCATCGTATCACCTTTGGGTTGGATTTTTAGAATTTGAGTTAACTCAAAAACTTTAGGGTAGTTGTATATTTATTCCCAAAGCCGATGCGGTTGGTAAAATAAGGTATGTTTTCAGGAATAGGGTTCCTGGCTTCCTTTTTAGCATCGTATCGCCTTTGGGTTGGATCTTTATAGGGATTTTAAGTACATTTTGAGGGATTTTAAGTACAATCAAAATTTCATAAGGTAATTGTATATTTATTCCCGGATATATCTTAAAATTCCATATTGCGTACTCGTAATAGTTTTTTTCCGAAATATCTAATTAGACCGAGTATATACTGAATATCTAATTATGTCGGATCTATACGGGTATTCAAAAATCTATATTACGTCTGCGTAATATTTTTGAACCTATCCAATTCGGTTCTCTGCGATTTTGTGGGGCGGACACGTTGCACACAGAGTCTCCACGCTCCAATCACTTTTTAGGGATTGGTTATTGGAGGTGGCCGGACATGAGAAGCTTTTACTTCTATAACTCAAAATTTGTTACTAACCATAGGATGTTACTCCTTCTGGTCAATACCTCCGATTTTGATAATCAAGGCCAACTCTTCTTCCAAAAAAGATCTTATTCAAAAGATCCCATTTTTAAAAGATTTCATTCAACTGTTATTGAATTCCTGAGTTGACATTCAAGGCTAATGTGGTCCTGTTATAAAATATTTTTGGTATTTTGTTGAATAAATTCTAACAGTGCCTTATACATATGTGGAAATTTGGGACTGTAAGGGGTTTTTTAGGCTATGAGTAAACAGGATTTTCAGCGAATTATTTAATGAATTTAAACGATTAAAGTTTTGTCATGAAGGGATATTAATGCTTATAGCTCTTGTTTTTCTATATGAACAAATTTTCGACTGATAAAAGGAGCCATTTTTCAAGTCTTCAATTATCATCCTTACTAATTTTTGATGTGTATCTTCTTTGGTATAGATGTAAAGAAGTCTAGTTCGGGATGAATTACTTACTGTTTTTGTTACGTTTTTGTCTATAAATATTATAAAGTGATATCATTTACATAATTACTTCTAAACTTTTGAACATCTTTGACGATCATCAAAATTTTGATTTATTTTCAGCATCTAATAGCCGCAATCAATTAAATAAGCACACAATAATAAAAATCAACATATAGAAGCACTTAATAATAGTATGCAGAACCTATGCAGTTGTAATTTCAATATGTCGCCTTTTTCAACACTTCTTTAATGTTATAATTAATTTGATTTATATCAAGGTTGATATATATAAAAAGTTTCTGCCACTTTGCAAATCTTTGTCATCCTTTCAAATCAGATTCCTCCATTTATCAATTCTTTGTAGCTCAATCCTTAGAAAATTTCTCGATGAAAACATTAAATTTGCCCTATGTGACTTTTCCCCTCATATCGGATATTTTTCGACATCATAAGACTTTTTTATTCCTATAAGGCATTTCAATTCAAGAACCTTTTACCCATGTACTCTCTTTGATTCATTCATGTTTTTTGATTCATTCATGTTTTTTGATTCATTCATGTTTTTTGATTCATTCATGTTTTTTGATTCATTCATGTTAACACTCATATGACTCAATGTTGAACCTCTCCATCTCCGGGACCTAATTATTACTTTCATGGATTCATATGTTTTTCAGATGAGAACCACAATTCCTTTGAGATAGATCTAAGCGATTTAAATAGCATATTTTGTATTTTCATAATTCAACAAACCATCGATTCCAGGGCATTGAAGGTGCAAATTAGTTATGGAAAATATGTTGCGACAACAACTAACTCACCTTAAGTAATATACTAATAACATTGTTTGTAAAGACAAATCAGGGAAAAAAGAGAATTTCATATAAGAAAATGAGAATTAAAAAAATAGATAAAATTGAATATTAAAGGAATAGGAACAAAACAGAAAAAGAGCAAAACAGAAAAAGAGCAAAACAGAAAAAAGAGCAAAACAGAAAAAGAGCAAAACAGAACCAAAAAAGAGTAAAAAGGGCAAATGCCCTTTATACCTGCTTTATTCCAAAGGACTGAAGCAGAATTTCCGGATAAAGTCCACCGCTGGAAATAGTTTTCGTGCTCTTGAGGTCGTTTACCGTAAGCCTTGCAGGGGCAAACATGCCCGGGTCAACCTTGAAAAAGTCAAAGTTTGCCGCCTTGAAGGTCTGATAGAAAGGCTTCCCGAAGTCGCTGGAAGTTGTGGAAGGCACCTTCTTTACGAAATCCTCGAGTTCGGCCAGTTCTCCGTCAAAGTTTACGGTGTAATTTGTTTCACCACAGTAGATCACACAGTCATTGGTAGAGCCCATGCACTGAACATCATTTCCTACAATAGGAGCAATAGGGGCGACACCGTATCCGCTCTTAATGCAGTTGATGTCGAATCCGATGGACTCAAACTTATGGATTCCGGTTTCCACAACACGAGCCGAGATCTGGACAGAACCGGCAATAGAGGCAGTAGGGGCAACAGCAATCATCACGTTTTCAGTGTCTACGCTACAGTGCTTTGCAATATACTCGACAACTTTCTCATCAGGCAGCTTATCAGACTCCATGACCAGGACTGCAGCCTCAAAGTCGTCCTCATACCCTATCTCCTCATAAAGTTCTTTGGGTTTCAAACCAAGTGCACGTGCTGGACCCGATCCCATCCCGAAATAGTTTCCGACAGAAATTCTCCAGCCTGCGTACTGAGAGGCCATGCAGGCAATCAACGGATTGTCAGTTGTTACCTGAATAGCAGGCCAGTTAAGGCCTTTGAGGTCAAAGGTAGTATATTTGAGGTCAGCAAGATCAGCCAGGCAGAGCCTTGCCAGGTACATTCCGGCTTCATATCCACCTTCGGCTTTAACTCCACAGTCAATAATTGTAGCCCCATTTTCGAGCTTTGTGACTTCAGTCTTCAGGTCTTCGCTCCAGTCGAGCATCTCTTCTATGACGTATGATCCCATTTCGTTGACGCTTATCAAAGTATCACCTTTGCTGACTCTGAGATAAACATAAATACTGTTCTCGTTCAATCAGAAATTAAATCCTTTAGCGAGGTTTTCATCATGCATGAGAACTGTTTATCGGGCAGAGTATTACTTATAAATCGAGAATAATCTCAATAAAGAATTATTTATCGATCAGAGGCTCGGTTATTAATCGGCAGAAGTTTACCCGGATGAAGGTTTATTGGGCCGATATGAGTTAACAGACAAATTTATTTGTCCAATAGAAAGGTGTCCAGCTGATCGAAATTATTACCGGAATTATATAACTGATTCTTTCCTGTAATCTGTATCCGTATAGGAAGAATCTAATATATAGATACTGTTATTTTATTTTAATTATATAATAAATATCCGGTCGTTTTTTCTGACGATCCCGTCGACAGCAAGACCTATTTCGTCCCCTTTTTCAGCCCTCAAAAGGTCTTTGCCTCTTTTTTTCAGAGAGCTGACTTGCTGCCTCAGATAAGTGATGTTTCCTTCGACCAGTATTTCATCTCCAACTTTAATTCCCTCCTCGAGAAGCTTGACTGCTGCAGCCTTCTGTTTTGGATAATAGTTTTCAACCACCCCTACAGCCCTACGCTTATTTTCAGACACATTCATATTTTTTGCAGGAGAAAACCCTTCGAGACCCGGAGCTCCAAAGTAAAAACCCGTGGAAAACCCTCTATTATATACAGAGGCAAGTTCGCTTTCCCAGATATTTACTTTTTCCTGGGTATAATGTCCTTCCTTGAAAGCGTCAATAGCTTCTCTGTAGCATCGGGAAACAACCTCAAGATAGCCTGGATTTCGCAGCCGCCCTTCCACCTTAAAGGAGTCTATTCCAGCTTCAATGAGTTCTGGAATATGCCCTATCATACAGAGGTCTTTTGCACTTAGCAAGTATTTCCCCAGGCTTTCTGCAACAAGCCCATTCTCTCCATGAAGTTCCCACTCCCAGCGGCAGGGCTGGGTGCACTCCCCGCAGTTTCCGGATTTTCCAAGGGCATAAGCCGAGAGATGGCACCTGCCTGAAATAGCCATGCACATTGCGCCGTGAACAAATGTTTCGATCTCTACTTCTGTCTGCTGACTGATCTTCCTGATCTCTTCAAGAGACAGTTCCCTCGAGAGTACGATGCGTTCTGCTCCCAGAGTTCTGTAAAATTCTGCAGTTTCGTGGTTTGTCACGTTTGCCTGTGTAGATATATGGACCTCAAGTCCGGCTTTTCGTGCTTTGAGAATCACAGCCGGGTCCCAGGCGATAACAGCATCTACTCCTGCCTTTACAGCAGCAGTTACTACATCTGAAATATCTCCGAGCCTGTCCTCATTTACTGTGGAGTTTACGGCCAGATAAGCCCTGAGTCCTCTAGATTTCACTTCGTAGACAAAATCGTTGAGAGTTTCCAGAGTAATCTCTTTTGCTTTTGCCCGCAGGCTGAGTCTGTCGGTTGAAAAATAGACTGCATCCGCATAACGAAAACAGGCTTCAAGCCCTGCAAGATTCCTGATACCCAGAATGAGCTCAGGTTTTGAATTTTTCTGCATGAAAACAGAGAAAGCAACAACTTTCATTTAAAATATCTTATTGTCCCCACACAGTGTCATAACTAACAATAAGAAATGTCAACTTAGATAAGAGAATATAAAGTAGACTTGTTAACAGAAAACAATATATAAGTGAACAGCATTTTCCAAAATGGGGATTAAGGTAAATTAAAATAAAACTTTTTAGAGATTAACAAAAAGAATAATTAACTACTGTTATTATAATTGAAAATGGGGGGATAAAATGGAATACGAACTCGAGGAAGTCGAGAGAGATTATATAGAGTTCAGAAAAGAAATGGGAGAAGAATAAACATAGGAAAAAGTAAAATAGGAAAAAATGCAAAAAAAGGCATACATTAGAAAAGTAATTAATTCTTCCAAAAAATGAAAAAAATGATTTTATCAACTTCAAAGCTATACATTTTTCAGTCAAATACCCCCGCAGCTTGCTGCGGGGATAAAAACATCCCGGTAACCGCCGGAAAATTACTCGATGCTTGATCATCACTTTTTTGCTATGAAAGTTTGCAGAAACTTAATCTATAAGCTTTTTCTTCGTTTTCGGATATGGGAGCAAGTGAGAGAACCAGTTCCTTGGATTGTAGCATTTTCAGCCAGATCAATTTTTATTTCCATTGGACCTCAAATCCGATATTTCGCCTCCTCCCTTCTCAACAGGATATTTATCTAAAATATGTATCTCGACCCACCTAAGCTAACAATCTGGAAACTCTTGATGAAAAGTTACCAAACACAAATAAAAAATAATAATTATTTGTCATTTCTAAAACATTTTCTTGTATGCAAATTTTTTTATTATTATACCGGCATTAACAGGTGTAAACAAGAAAAAAATAGAGAAAAATGTGGGTTTTTGTTTCGGAAATAGGGATTGCAGAGCTGATTCATTTAAGGAATATAAAATGAAAAAAAATTCACTCATTATAAAAATGAAAAAAACATTCTAATTAGCTATAGATGAAAAAATTTTATTAAATGCAGGATATTCATTATAAAATATTATTAATAAGAATATTCATATACTGTTTGTGTGATATATCAGATTGGAATTTATATACATCCATGCATATCAAAAATTCAGCCAGATTAAAAGTTCATACCTTCTAAAATGGGGTTAGGATCTGCTGAACGAAATCTAGTGGGGGAATTAAGATTAGAAGATTAAGTAGTTTAGTCCATACTTTAGTTATTTTATTGCTTTTAAGTGCAGCTACCTGCACCGCTTCGGCGCAGGACGACGGAACGAAAACCATAGTAGACGTGGCAAAAGAAAACGGAAACTTCACAACGCTTCTTGCAGCTCTTGATGCTGCACAGCTAACCGATACCCTGAAGGGAGAAGGGCCATTTACAGTTTTTGCCCCTACTGACAGCGCTTTTGCATCCCTGCCGGCTGGGACAATTGAAGCTCTTCTCAACAACACAGAAGCCTTGAAAAGCATTCTGCTGTATCATGTAGCCTCAGGAAAACTGACGGCTGTAGATGTTGTCAACACGACAAACCTCACAACCCTCCAGGGGAAGATCCTGAAGGTCAATGTCACGGAAGAGGGGGTCTTTGTCGGAAAGGCCAGGATCGCTGTTACAGATGTTGAAACCAGCAATGGAGTTATCCACGTCATAAACGCAGTGCTGATCCCACCAGAAGATGAGCCTGCAAAGTGGTACTTCTTTTCGATACCCTTCCAGGCTGAAAACAACAGTGTTGAGAACCTGCTTGCAGGTGTCGAATACAATGCCCTGGTCTACTACAACAGTTCTAATGGGGTCTTTGAAAATGTTTCAACTCTCGAACCCCTTAAGGGATACTGGATCAACTTGCCCGGAGGAATGGATTTCAATGCTTCCAGGCAGTTTGCTTCAGCCAGAGAGACCGCCTCTGCAGCTTCGATCCCGCCAAGCCTTAAACTATATCCTGGCTGGAACGCAGTGGGTTCACCATCAAGGCTTAATCTGACTGCAGATGCCGCATTCATAAGCATTGGTGATTCCTATGCCAAGGTGAAAGGCCCCTGGAAACCTGACGAAAAGGGCTCTGGCAACTATGTCTTTGTGGGTCACAATGGCCTTAAAGGCACACTCAGCGGGAACCAGGTCGGCACAGATGTCTTTGCAGTAAAACCCTATGAAGGGTACTGGATTTATGTGAAGGAAGAAGGGATGTTAGCCTGAAGCAGTGTAGCTGAGAGAGTTCATAAAAGGCTGGAAATAAGCAAAAAACATTTTTTTTTCAAAAGCTTTCTTTGAAAAAGCTTTAAATCTCGTTCCCAATTTAGGGAATTGAGATTTAATTTAATTTAATTTAATTTAATTTAATCTAATTTAATCTAATTTAATTTAATTTAATTTAATTTAATTTTTTCATACTTTTTAGATTTATGTCAACTTTTTTCTTTTAAGTTCTCAAACTTTCCTTTACATATCACATATGTCATAAATATTGAAAAGGAATAATCTCTATTAAAAGACCTTATTTGCTTGAAACTTTTTGCTTATTTTTTAATCAGTATTTATTTAAAGCTTCTTGCCAAACATGCAGGACATGGAAACTGCCGAAACTCAATCTTCTTTTGCACATAGTTCTTCTTTTGCGGCAAATATATCTAATTTTGACGGAGGGTTAGAGCAGGCATATACCTGGTTTTCAGGTAATTTTGGTACGCTTTTATTCATATTTTTTGTTGGTCTAAGCACTATCATTGTCGCACGTGCCGTAAACAGTCTTATGGAAAGCTACTTCAAAAAGGCAAGCAGTAAGCTTCGCATGGACATCACCGCTTTTAGGATGTTCCGGCATATTATGGTTGCTGCAATCTATTTCATAGGAATTATTGTTGTCATCTTCAGTATCCCAGGCCTTCGCAGCCTCTCTGTTGCTCTCTTTACAGGGGCAGGAATTGCAGGTATCGTTATCGGTTTTGCGGCACAGAGTACGCTTAGCAATATAATAGCAGGTCTTTCTCTTGCCCTTTTTCAACCTTTCAGAGTTGGAGATCGGCTGAACATTATGAACGAGTACGGGAAAGTAACAGACCTTAACCTCAGACACACTGTAATTATAACCTGGGACAACAGGCGCCTTATCATACCCAACTCCATAATCAGCAATGAAGCAGTAATTAACTGGACTATAGAAGACCCTGCAGTAATCTGGCCCATACAGGTTGGAATCAGCTATGATGCCGATATTGATCAGGCAAGAAAAATCATGATTGAAGAAGCCAGAAAACATCCGAATGTCATGCCTCCTCAGGAATTGAAGTATAGCGTGGTAAAACCCAGCTTCATAAAATCCGAAACCCTTAAAATGGGATTCTTTGACTCGCCTGTGCTTCATGCCGTGGACCCGGATTTCAGGGAAAGAGGAGAAGTTAAAGTGCATGTCACCGAACTGGGGGACTTTGCAGTAAATCTTCGTCTGCTGGTATGGTTCAAGGACAGAAGCATTGCTTTTGGTTCCGGCTGTGAAATAAGAGAATCTATTAAAAAACGCTTTGATAAGGAAGGAATAGAGATTCCATACCCATACAGGACTATAGTATACAAAACAGATCTTGAAAAGGAAAAAAAGGCAAGCCAAACATTTTCTTCGGAAAAAGAGAATTGAAGAGAATATTGAGAATTGAATATTGAGAATTGAATATTGAGAATTGAATATTGAGAAGGAACCATTGAGAGAATAGTTAAAAAAGAGTTGGGAAAGGGGCTAATTAAAAAGATTGGAGAGGAGGGTTTTCAAAGCTCCCTTTCATCAATAACTCTCTTTGTCTTTTTCATACTTCTGGGAAGCTCTCCTATCTTTACTCCCACGACATCCACTGTTACTCCTATAAAGTCTTTGAAGGCCTTTCCGAGAGCTTTTTCGGTTTTCTGTTTTTCGATGGGGTCTTCAGAATCTTCAATTTCAACCCTGAAAGTCATGCTGTCCCTACCTTCTTTTCGTGTAAGAAGGATCTGATATTCACTGCTTACCCCGGGGACTCTGTGTATAATATCTTCAATCTGGCCAGGATAAATATTTACAGCCTTGAACTTTATGCGGTCATCAGACCTTCCAAGGATCCTGTCTATTCTAGGGAAGGGACATCCGCATTTGCAGATCCCGGGAATGATCCGTGTCAGATCCCTTGTCCTGTAACGGATAAGAGGAGCTCCTTCCTTTGTAAGAGTGGTAATTACAAGTTCTCCGAGTGTGCCTTCAGGAAGCTGCTCGCCTGTGATAGGGTCAATAATCTCAAAAAGCAGGTGATCAGACCAATAATGCATTCCTTCATGGAAAGAACAGTCAAGGGCAATTCCGGGCCCATAGATTTCTGTCAACCCGTAAATATCAAATGTTTCTATCCCGAGTTCGGTTTCGATCCTGCTGCGCATTTTTTCGCTCCAGCGCTCTGAGCCCACAATTCCCACCCTTAGATGGATCTGGTCTTTAAGCCTGCGCTTTTCGATTTCTTCAGCAAGCAAAAGCGCATAAGAAGAGGTGCTTGCAAGGGCTGTGGATTTCAGGTCAATAAGCATTTCGAGCTGTTTTTCGGTATTTCCAGGACCTGTGGGAATAGCCATCGCTCCCAATCGCTCAGCTCCGAGCTGGAACCCTATCCCTGCGGTCCAGAGCCCGTAGCCAGGGGTAATCTGAATTCTGTCCAGATTGGTAAGGCCTGCCAGCATGTAGCAGCGCATCATCATTTCGGACCAGATGTCCACATCTTTTCGGGTGTAGGGGATAATCACAGGTTTTCCGGTAGTCCCTGAAGAGGAATGAATTCTGACGACCTCAGTATCGGAAACTGCCTTTAGCCCAAGAGGATAGGCATCTCTGAGTTCCTCTTTATGCGTGAAAGGAAGAATCTTCAAATCTTCAAGAGACATGATTTTCTCTATATCCACATTTGCTTCCCTGAACTTCTTCTGGTAAAAAGGGCTGCTGTCAACTACATGTCTCAGCATTCCCTTCAGCTTTGCAAAGGTATCTTCTTCCGAGATTTCTGGATGGTAGAGCTGGGCATCGGGATTGAGCTCAGACTCTGTGGGTGCTTCATACATTTTATCTCACCTTCTGTTTCCCGGTTCAGATGCCGGACATTAACCTGATACATTTCATTGCGCGTTCAAATGCAGCCTTATTTACAGCCCTGTATTTCTCAGGTATTTCGGAATCCATTACTGCTTGCAGGATTTCTTTCGGAAAAGGCAATATTCCTGTGCCAGCAGCCGCTCCTAGCATTGCAACGTTTGCGGCCCTGTATGTGCCTTCTTCTTCCGCAAGCTCAGTGAAATCGAAACAGAGGATGCCAGGGCAGTGTGCATTCAAAAAAGAAAGAAAAGCCTCAGGATCATACCCAGGGCTTCCCGGAGGTTTAGATGCAGGGGGAATAGAATGGGTATTTACGAGAACCTTTCCGCCTTCTCTGAGAAATGGTAGGTTTCTTACGGTTTCTGCGGGTTCGAGGCCTAAAAGCAGGTCTGCCTTTCCTACTGGAATAAGGGACCCGGAAATTTCGTCTCCTATTCTTACATGGCTGTTTACGGAACCTTCTCTCTGAGACATCCCTATGGTTTCGGCAGTACTTACATGGAATCCGGCTTTCATTGCAGCAAGTGCAAGCATTCGGGAAGCGAGCACTACACCCTGCCCGCCAACGCCCGCAATCAAAATATCATACTTCAAAGCCTCACCTCCTGTATACTGATGGCTCCGGAAGGACATACCTGCGCACAGAGCCCACAGCCGCTGCAGCTGTCCTGTATGAAAGGCTTATCCTCCCCTGAAGAAAGGAAGAGGGCGGGGCATCCAAGCTGTTTCACACATAAACTGCAGCCAGTGCATTGTTCATGGTCTATTGTGTAACGTTTGTCGGATTTTGTAATCCCTACACACTTTCCTTTGAACACAATAACAGACGGTCCCTTAAATTCCATGGCCTCCTTTGCGGCCTTAACACAGTTTTCCAGGCTATTTTCTCGGCTGTCAATTTCTACGGCTCTTACAAATTCAATCCCGCAGCTTCTAACCACATCAGCAATATCAATTACTTTGGAAGCACTTCCAAGAGCAGTTACGCCGATTCCCGGATGGGGCTGGTGCCCTGTCATGGCAGTTGTGCGGTTGTCAAGGACTGCAAGGGTGACATCAGCTCCATTGTAGACAGCATTTACCACCGCAGGAATGCCGGAATGGAAGAAGGTTGAGTCCCCGATAAAAGCCACATGCTTTGTTTCAGGATTCGTCCTGAAGAGTCCTCCTGCTATACTCATCCCCGCTCCCATGCAAAGGCATGTGTCCACCATGTTAAGGGGATGGGCATTTCCAAGGGTATAGCAGCCAATATCTCCGGAGAAAATCGTGTCGGTCTGAGCAGCCTGAGAGTCCTTTTTAAGCTGTTTTGCAGCCTTCTTAAAGGCGTAAAAAACGGTCCTGTGCATGCAGCCTGCACAGAGGGTCGGAGCCCTGATTGGCAGAGGGGGAAGTTCTCCCCTCAAAACAGCAGGAGAAGCATGGGAAATGCAAGAAGTTTCTCCGAGCACTGAAAGCACTTTGTTGATGCCGTCAATAACGATATCCACATTATATTCTCCGCTCACAGGGAAAAAGCCGTTCTTTTTTCCATATACATCAACAGGCAGATGTGACCTTCCGAGGAGCTGGAGAACCTGTTCTTCAAGGTAAGGGTCCAGTTCTTCTACCACTATAAGCCTGTTAACCCCTTTCAGGAAGGAAAGAACCATCTGTTCAGGAAATGGATACACTGTCCCGACCCGAAAGATTGTGAAAAGTTCTTTGAAATGCGTTACAGCTTCCTTTGCATACAGAACAGAGACCCCGGAAGCTATAATTCCTATTTTTCCGTTTCCCAAAACCGAATTAAAGGGAAGCTCTGAAAATCGCTCCGAAAGCTGCACCTGCACGTTTTCAAGCCAGGGATGTCGCTCTGCAGTAAGCCTTGGAAAAATCGTCCATCGCCTGTCCTTTACAAAGCCCTCACATGAAGCTTCAACAGCCGCAGGTTCTGCTACTGCAAGCTCAACATCTCCGCAGCTGTGAGAAACCCTTGTGGTAGTTCTGAGGATTACAGGAATTTCGAATTCATGCGAAAGTTCAAAAGCCAATTTTGTCAGCTCATAAGCTTCCTGCGGGGTTGCGGGATCCAGGACAGGGATGTTGGCAAAATGTCCAAAAGCCCTTGTATCCTGCTCAGTCTGAGAGGAATGAGGCCCTGGGTCATCAGCTACAAGCAGGACAAGGGCTCCTTTTACCCCTATATAGGTCAAGCTCATCAGGGGATCGGATGCAACATTTAACCCCACCTGCTTCATGGTCACAAGCACTTTAGCCCCGGAATAAGCCGCCCCTACAGCCGTTTCAAGTGCAACTTTTTCGTTGCTCGACCACTCGGTATAGATCCCGCACCTGTCTGCATACCGGAGAATTGTCTCCAGAGCTTCAGTCGAGGGGGTCCCCGGGTACCCTGTAACCACCTGCACTCCGGCTTCTATAGCTCCAAGTGCAATGGCTTCATTACCCATTAACAGTTTTTTGTCAGTCAAATAAGCTCATCTCGGATCGGGTAATACTTAAACAAATTGAATAAATTTTGACAAATTTAGAAGGAAATAAGATAAAGTTGAAAAGGAAACCTGAATGCTCAAATAATATTAAAATTATTTTGGAAATCTTAAGATTTATTTTAGGTTATTTCACCGCTGTCCCATGCTATAGATGTGACGCACATCTATGTACAACACTGTAGGGAAGAAGTACGTAAAATTTGGATATAAAGTTTTTGTTTTCCCTTAAACAGTTTTTAAGAAACTAAAGTTTAGATGTAGCATCCTTCTGCAAGCTATAGAGTGTTTTCACGCCGGCAAAATTTTGACTTTGTGGACATTTAAACTAAATCAAAAACAGAATTTTCTTTCATCCAATCCGTAATCTGTTCAAGCGAGATGTTCTTCTCTGGAGTTGCCACAGCAATTATAAAATCGGTTTTATCGTTAACTGTCAAGTGATAGCCCTCATTTCTTAAAATCACTATCGATGTAGCTATTCCTGTTCTTTTGTTTCCGTTAACGAAAGGGTGCTGGCCTGCTATTGTCTTCAATGCTATTGCAGCATTTAAGAAAACTGAATTTTCGGCTTTAAATTCATATTCGAGCATGTGCTCAAGAATTGCTATATATCGCTCTCCAGTGGCGTAATCATCAGGATTTTCACGGTCTATTTCAAGGCTTTTCCCGTGGATTTTTCTTATATGGCTCAGGGTGATCATGATTAAGACCTGCCGAGCAGGATGAAGCCTTCTTTATTCTCTTCAAAAATTTCATCGAGAGCCTTTTCTAATGTTTCTTCATCCTTCAGGACTAAGTTTCTGCTCTTTCTTGCTTTGGCCGGATCAGGACGAGAAAACATAGGAACATATTCTTCGGTCATAATACTCAACGATTGAAAAAAGAGGTATTTAGATTTTTAGCCAGAGGTCCTCGTTGCACGTAAAGAAAATGAACTGTAAAATAATGAACTGTAAAATAATGAACTGTAAAATAATGAACTGTAAAATAATGAACTGTAAAATAATGAACTGTAAAATAATGAACTGTAAAATAATGAACTGTAAAATAATAAAAATTTTCAAAATTTAATCTGGAGATTAGACGACGAAAAATGAACCGCCTTTCTGTACGATCTAATCTCCAGTAACATTTTTGGAGGACGTTTATCTTGAATTATATTTGGGGGGTAATTTCTCTTGAATTATATTTGAATGGTGTTTTATCTTGAGCTCGGGTATCTTGAGTTCATGCAGGAGTTCCTCTGGTCATGATATAAGCAATCATTCCAGGGTTTAGCTTGTTTCTCCTTGAAACCTTTGCCCCAATATCCTCAACGGATTTACCTTCTATCTTCATTTCCTTTATTTTTTCAGTCACTGAAGACGGAATGGTGTAATATTCGTTTATATCTTTTCTGTGTCCCCAGACATCTCCTTTGAGAAGCTGGATTTTCTTCATTTCAAGGAAGATTTCAATGGACTGCGAGACCGTGCCCATATAAGACTTCGGTAACTGAATTACCTCAACCTTCGGGCAGGCTTCTACAAGTCCAAATATGTCCTTGTTAGAAGGTCTGAAAGCCAGGTGGACAATACGATCATTAGGATTTAATGTAAAGATTTCTTCTCTTGAACTAACTACTCGAATTTTCATATTTTCTCCCCACTATTAATTTTTTTTACTTGTACTTTGATATAAAGTACATACACTGACTATATATAATTATCTTATTTAACTAACATTATTTAGATAGTATATGGGTTCTATTATTATGTAATATTTCACCGATTGATCTAAAAAAGTTAAAAAAGGAACAGAAACCGATTTCCATAAGTTGTTAATCTCTTTTTCTCTTCACTTTTGCTCTCTTTCATACCTGGATTTTTTTCTTGAAACTTATTTAATAATTATAATCTTTAATTCCTGCCCTCTTTAGATAGTTTTTCTACAAAGCTTGGAAATGATTTATTATATTTTGTTGCATTTTTAGAATCATGTCTGAAGAAAATAACTCAACAGTAGAAGCTGGTAAGAGATGTGAGTTTGGAGTATTGGCAGAAGTTCTACAAACACTACAAAGGGAAGAATTGGAGCAAACTGAGACTTGCCAGGTGGAAATTCCAGAAACCAACATAAAACAAAATACGACTCAAATACTAACAGAAATCAATGAAACATTAAAAGAGATCGTAACGATGCAGAAGATGATATTAGCAGAGATTCAAAAGAACAGGACAGAAGAGACACAGAAAATAATATTGGAAGAGATTCAAAAGAACAGGACAGAAGAGACACAGAAAATAATATTGGAAGAGATTCAAAAGAACAGGACATAATAAACCCCTATTTACCCTCCCTTTTTTCACTTAATCCTTTAAACTGCCACTTATTATAAAAACTTGTAGTCAGGGCAGATGTTACAGGTTTAAGCGCCACTCCAATTGTGGCTTTAAAGAGAAGTAAGCAGTCATGAATGAATAAACAGTCATGAAATAAACAGTCATAGTCGTCACTGCTTTAATAATCTCTCTGGACTAAAAAAGGCTTTTATTCTCTAAACCCAAATACGAATTGAATATTTCTATTTATTTTATTTAGGGGGCGTAAAATGAGTACAGACATAGAAAATAAAGTTCCGTATACTGTATCAAATATCGAAAAGTGCATGTGTTCCCAGTGTCCTGTCCAGGCTAATAGTGTATGTGCTCAGGAGAAGTTCAGCAGCTTGAAAAACGAAATTAAAAGTTCAGGAGGAGGCGAAGGTCCAGAGCCTAAAGAGGTTCCAGGAATCTACTGTTCAACAGGGTCAGCTACCTGTATAGATCTGAACCCCAACCAACAATGTATCTGCAAAACCTGTGCTGTCTGGGAAGAATATGACCTGGAACACGCAAAACCGATGATGTATTTTTGCAATATTGGTAGAGCAGACTGAGTCTCTTGTTCTCCTATTAGTAAATCTTCTTATCCCGTGCAAATGACGTGAAGGCACATAGTGGAACTGTTTGTATATTTTGTTAGTAAAATTCCTCATCATATGCTACATATTACCACCTGTAGCAATTGATCTATCGATTTTGCCTCCTTAAATTTAATTTGGAATTCTCTGGGCTCAAAAATTTTCCCTTCTTATGTAGATGGCTTATCGACTATAGCCAATTCAGTGATCCAAACTATTCTCAAGTTTCAGAATAGTGGGTACAGAAAGCTCTAGAAGCCAAAGAGTATATAATAAGCTTCTTTTTTTACAGGCAAGCATGTACTGTTAATTTGCAGATATATTATACAATTTGTTGAATGCTTCATATGTCGAAAAGAAGTTAACTCATTATTCCGAACTCGGACAAAAACGTTATCAATAAGTCTCTGTAAATTAATAAAGATTCAGATGGCTTGACAAAAATGAAATAAGTGAAAAAGCACATAAGGAAAGGCCGATCCTCTTTTGCGTTTATATTCTTTAAAAATATAAAGTAGCAGAATAGCTACTTCACTCAAAAGTAATTTACTTCACGGTAATATACTTAGTCTTTTTCAAAGTATCGCTGCCCGCGGAATTTGTAACTATTAAGCTAACAGTGTATTTTCCGGCTTTGGTAAAGGTATGAGTCGCTGTAAGCTTGTGTTTTGAGTTAATCCCATCCCCAAAATCCCATAAATACGTTTCAGGACAACCAGTGCTTGTGCTGGTAAATTTTACTTTTAGAGGATGTGTGCCGAATGCTCTGTTTGCAGTAAATGCAGCTACTGGTGGGAGAATATTTGTGGCAGAAAGATCACTCATATAGATACTGCCGGAATCTGACCACACTATGATATTGCCGGACACAATCGGTGTCTGTGCAGTGTTACCAGAAGACAATTGTGTACTCTGTCCGGTAGCCATGTTGTACACATATACATCACCTGAATTTATATTTGCAAGGTCTTTGTGCTTTAAATACACAATCTTGTTCCCGTTTATGTCAGTTGCGCCACCTGTGTCGTAACCAGTCATATCATCACCGGTTGTGATGTCTGTCTGTTGTTTGGTGGCAATATCATACATGCGGATATTTCCCAATCTGGTGTAATAATCCGACCATATGACTTTGTTGCCATAAATATGCGAAAACATATTATCACCATATTGGCTGGCATTTATTGATTTTTTAGTGGTGATATCATATACATAGACCTGTGGAGTATCGCCTGCAATGTCAGAATCATATACTATTTTGGTATCGTATATATCAGGACTATTCCCGCTTACTATTTGGGTCTGGGTAGACTTAGATATATCACGCATGTAGACGATGTTGTTAGCACTCCATACAATTTTGCTCCCGTAAATAGCAGGAATACTATCTTCATCCACATTTTTTGTAATTTGAGACCTGCTCGAAGTTTTTATGTCATATAAAGTAAGCCCTGGTGTCCCACTACTCTCGTCGTGCCACACTAATTTGTTATCATAAATAGCTGGATAAGAGGCAGAAGATGAGCTGATTTTGGTATCTTTTTTGGTGGCCAGATCATATACATGAATACTGCCGTCTGTCCATACCACTTTGCTGTCACAAATAGCAGGCTCAGATCCGTTGCCAATTTTCGTTACTTGTGCAGCTGAAGCTACTGTCGCTAACACGACAAAAAAAATAAAAATAGAAGCTATTAAAAGAATCTTATTTCTCATTTTTCTTCCCCACCGATTGCCGTTTATAATGTCCAAATATTTTCACATTATCTTTATAATGATTTACATTAATTTTGATACATTATAAATAAATCTATTATAAATAATTTAGACTATTTTTTTAATCAATTCATAAAGTATTATATTAGTCGAACAGGTTCCCAACATAAAATTATATGTGTAAAATATATTCTAATCCTTGCTGCTCATCGAGGAACATTATCAAACCTTGAAAAGTTAGCTTTGAGTTAGCTTTGAAATACATGAACGAAAAAAGGATTTTTCTGTAGATTTTTTCAGTTTCTTACAGGAGCTTATCAAGGATAGTTTAATTTTTAAAAGTGGCAACATAAAGAGCAATTCTTTTTTAGCTTTACCCAGGAATCCGGAAGAGTGGAATTCTTCAAGATTCTGTATTGTTGGGCCAGGTAAGAAGTAACGGAAGCTCTGGGTTATGCAATCTCTAGACTGTGCAATCTCTAGACTGTGTAATCTCTGGATTATGCAATTATAAGTTGTGGAGCTTTCAAAATTTTTTTAGAGCCCGGTAATAGGCTTCTGGAAGGTCATATTTTTCATTCTTACTCCTCCCAAAAAATCAGGTATCTCATACACTATCTTCAAGGCTTTTCCGAGCAGCACAACTTTCAACAGACGCACCGGCAACAGCTTTTGCAACAGCAAGCACAACATGCTTGTCAAGGGCACCGGGGATAATATGCTCTTCGGAAAGCTCACTGATATTTACGACTTCTGAAAGGGCATAGGCTGCAGCCATTTCCATCTCAGGTGTTATTTTCCTTGCACAGGTGCTGAGAGCTCCTTTGAAAACACCCGGAAAACTCAGGCAGTTATTAAGCTGATTAGGAAAATCCGACCTGCCAGTAGCAACAATCCTGGCCCCTGCCCGTTTAGCAGCCTCAGGCATAATTTCAGGGGTAGGGTTTGCCATTGCCATCACAATGGAGTCTTTTGCCATCGAACGCAACATATCTTCAGTGACGATACCCCCTACAGAGACCCCTATAAAAAGATCAGCCCCTGGAAAAGCATTTTCAAGCCCTCCTCTCAACTTTTTGGGGTTCGTAAGCCTGGAAATTTCCTCTTTTACCGGGTTCATGCCTTCGTTTCGTCCCTCATATACAAGCCCCTTGCTGTCACAGGCAATAATATTTGCAGAATCTGCTCCTGCCCGGACGAGAAACCTGAAAATCGCAACCCCTGCAGCCCCTAGCCCTGAAATCACTATTTTCAGAGCTTTTAACTCTTTCCTCACGATTTTAAGGGCATTCAGGAGCCCGGCGAATACAACAATTGCTGTCCCGTGCTGGTCATCGTGAAGAATGGGAAGATCCAGTTCTTCGCGCAGCCTGGTCTCGATTTCAAAACAGCGAGGTGCACTGATATCTTCAAGGTTGATTCCCCCAAAAACAGGAGCAAGGTGCTTGACTGCTTTTATTACTTCTTCGGTATCCTGTGTGTCAAGGCAGATAGGAAAAGCGTCAATGCCCGCAAATTCTTTGAAAATAATCGCTTTTCCCTCCATAACCGGCAGAGCCGCATAAGGCCCTATGTTTCCAAGCCCGAGTACTGCTGACCCGTCAGTGACAACGGCAACTGTATTTTTCTTCAGGGTATAAAGGTAGGCAAGATCCGGATTTCTGCTTATTTCCCTGCACGGCTCGGCAACTCCTGGGGTATAGGCAATGCTAAGATCATGAATTGTGCGAAGGCGAACTTTGCTTGTAACCTCAAGAACACCCCCAAGCCTCCTATGCATGGAAAGCGATTCCTGATAAAGTGAAGAATGTGTATCATCTTCTTTTTCAGATTCCTTTTCTAGATCCCTATGATCTGCTTCGAGATCTCTTTCCGAGCCTAAAACCGAGTGTATATTTTTGATCCCAATACCCCCTGTTTAATATATTGATGTTGAGGAAGAAATTTATTACAGCACTCTGTGCAAAATACAAATCTCTTTATAAGTAAGGAATACAAATCTCTTTTATAAGTAAGGAATACAAATCTCTTTTATAAGTAAGGAATACAAATCTCTTTTATAAGTAAGGAATACAAATCTCTTTTATAAGTAAGGAATACAAATCTCTTTTATAAGTAAGGAATACAAATCTCTTTTATAAGTAAGGAATTCAAATCTCTATTAATAATCTGTGCAAAACATAAATAAGTCCAGTTATAGAAAATGTGTTTCTGAAAGCTTCAAAATCACACTTTTTTGAACTTATCCCTTGATGCTCCGCATCTGGGGCATTTCCATGATTTAGGCAGATCCTCAAAAAGTGTATCTGGAGCTATGGACTGAGAGGAATCCCCTCGAAAGGGATTGTAAAGATACCCGCATTTGTCGCATCTGTACATTCGAAAAACTCCTGTTTCGATACATTTTCATACCCATAAAATATTATGCTGTGCATCTACGTTTACTTTCTTTTCTCAAGTCTTTTTTCCGAATTTTCAAATCCAGCCTCTAAGCTGCATGGCTTCAACCACTCTGCCGACAGCAAGGGTATATGCAGCCTGTCGCATGCCTGTATTATTCTTTATCGAAAAATCATATACAGAGTAATATGCCTCTTTCATCTTTCTCTCCAGCCGGTCGAGGATTTCCTCTTCTTCCCATTGTATGCTGGCCTGGTTTTGCACCATTTCGAAATATGAAACAATGACACCACCTCCATTGCAGAGGATGTCGGGGATGATATGAACCCCACCTGAAATGAGGATTTCCTCTGCTTCTGCTGTTGTCGGTCCGTTAGCCATCTCGGCAAGAATTTTGGTTTTAATCCTTTCTGCATTTTTTTCGTTTATTACGTTCTCAAGGGCAGCCGGGATCAGAATTTCAACATCTAACTCAAGCAATTCCTCATTAGTTATATTTTTTGCACCAGGATAATCCAGTACCGAGCCTGTTGAATGTTTATGTCCTGAAACGTCTTCAGGGTCCAGTCCTTCCTCTGAATAGATAGCTCCACTACTGTCACTTACAGCCACAATTTTACAGCCGAAGAGCTTTTTTGCTAGATAGGCGGCATGATACCCAACATTTCCAAAGCCCTGTACAGCAACCCTTGAACCTTTCAGGTCCACTCCAAGCTTAAATGCTGCTTCCCTGATCGCATATAAACCACCTCTTGCTGTAGCGTCAAACCTGCCTTCAGAGCCTCCAAGGATTGTGGGCTTGCCTGTAATTACTCCAAAGACATTTTTGCCTTCCAATTTCGAGTACTCATCCATCATCCAGGCCATAACCTGGGGATTTGTATAAACATCAGGAGCAGGTATATCCCTGTCAGGTCCTATTATCTGGTAAATTCCACGAATATATGCCCTGCTAAGACGCTCAACTTCTCTGTGTGAAAGTTCTTTTGGGTTGCACACAACTCCGCCTTTTGCCCCTCCTAGAGGCAGTTTGTGGAGGGCACATTTCCAGGTCATCAGGGCCGCAAGGGCTCTTATTGTTTCCATAGTCTCATCAGGATGGAAACGAATGCCTCCTTTAGTAGGCCCCAGAGCCTCGTTGTACTGTACTCTAAAGCCCTTAAATACCTTTATGGATCCGTTATCCATATGAACAGGCAGGGAAACGTAAAGCTCTCTCATCGGCATTTTCAGGAAAGCTTCCATATCAGGCGTGAGCTTAAGGCCTGCAGAACAGGTACATAACTGCTGCTTAACGTTTTCCAGAAGAGTGGAGTCAGAACTCATAGTTATCCCTTTTTAAATTATGGGCTTCTGAAGCTTAAATAAATGCTGGAACCCTGATACTCGCATGCGAAGTAAACTGATTGAAAAGCAGAATCTTATTCAATTCTCCCTTTGTCCATTTTATCTAAGGTTGACAAAAATAGGAATAAACGCATGGATTTTACAATTCTTCAAGAAATGTAAAAACATAGAGGTTGCAATCAGGGGATTAGTACGTAACAAAATGTGGAATGTAAACTACTGGAACTATAAGTAGTGCTCAAACTGCTGTAGCAGTCATCAATATTTAAAAGAAGCAAAAATACAAGAATACAAATAATCAATTCAACAGCCAATGATTTATCCATATTTCCCACCAACATTTTTATCTCCCCCCGTAATTTTCGCCGATCAATAATACTCTCTTTTTTCTGATCTAATAATTCTACTCTGTTACTGAACATTTAAAATATTAAAAATTACGCATTTTATTCACTTTTTAGGAAGTGTGCGAAGAATATAAAAAAATATAAAGATTCCATTTTCCCCCTCTCTTCATAGTTTTTAAATAAAACTAATATGTTCTGCTTTGTTAGAGCTTTTAAAAGAGAGTTTTTAAGAACGTCCCAAAGGCTTTCATTAGCCTCAGAGAATTACCTGAAAACATAAGTTTTCTCATAAGAATAGAGGGGTGATCCATATCTCCGTATTCAGTGATGGTGTTAAGAATAGAAGGAGTGTTTAGCGAACCTATAAGGTCGTTCAACTGTCTATCCTCCAGCTTTCCCATGTAGTCATGGATTTTCATGCCTATCTCAAGCTCTTTACCAATGCTTTTTCTCCAGAGCCTATCGTAATCTGAAAGCCTCTTTGCAGAAGTATTCCCCTCAAGGGCAGCCTCTGCTGCAACTTTTCCAGCTATTTTTGCCGCAAAGGCTCCGGTGTAAATTCCACCTGCAGATGTTGGTTTTGCCTGCCCTGCGGCGTCACCTGCCAGCAAAACCCCGTCTGTAACCGTTCTTTCCTGTGGGCCGATTGGAATTCCACCGACTACAAAATCAAGCATTCCTCCTGAATACCTGGTTTTTATGTGAGGATTGGAACAAAGAAGTTTTTCAAGGTAAGAAAGGGGAGAACACTCTGTAGGATTATTTTTGAAGGCAAGACCGGGTTCAAGAGCAAGCCCGATTCGGGAGATTTTTTCGTTAAGAGGCACGGTCCATGCAAAAAATCCAGGGGCTGAAGAGCCCGGAAACAGTTCAACAAAATCGCTATCTTCTGAAGCATATGGAGCTTCGATCTGAATGCCTGGGAGTACACGGGCAGGTTTTTCAAGCCCAGCGTAACTGGCTACCCTGCTTTTTACCCCATCGGCCCCTATAACAACCGATGTGCATATGGTTTCAAGCCTGCCGTTTCTAACTACTCTGAGTTTTACAGGAGAGCTTTTTTTTCCTTCCGAATCAGTTTTAAGTTCCCCTTTCTCAAGGCCTACAGCTCTTGTTCTCAGGGAGAGTTCCACCCCTTCTTCCAGAGCCATTACTGCAAGTTTGCGGTCAAATTTTTTCCTTGATACCACATACGCCTTGGTCTGCTTCCCGTCAATTGGCAGGCGCTGTCCATCAGGTGCATGTACGAAAGCTCCGCGTACGGAATTGAACACAAATTCATCCGAAGGCTTGAGGTCGCATTCTGCAACAGCTCTCGTGCTCAACAGTCCGGTACAGCCCACTGGAGAACCTATGGAAGGATGTTCTTCGAGCAAAAGGACCTTTGCCCCATTCAGGGCTGCATAGCGAGCTGCAGTGGAACCCACAGGCCCAGCTCCAACCACAACAACATCATAATTCATCCCGCATCACCTTCTAGACTATATCTTTCCTTAGAGGAAACTTAATATATTCATGATCCATAAATGTAATTAAAATTACAAATTAAATATATGTTCAAAGATATAGTCAAACTAATGAAATAGCTTTTAAGCACCTTTCTGGATTATTTTTCAGGTATTTATTTTTTAGTTATAACTGAACAAGATTCCGGTGAGATTTTTAGACCCGGTATATCTTTTTAATTTTCCATATTTCACAATCTTGATATATTGATAAACGCATCCATCCTGCAACTGAACGATAAAACTGAACAATCAAGTACTTAATTATTTCTTCTAATTACAGGCCAGAGTTTTCCATGCAACAGAAAAAAGAAAAATCCCAGGCTTCAGGTCCACAGAAACAATCAGATCCTCAGAAACAACAAAGAAACATGCAGGATCAAAAAGCTTCTCAAATTCCGGGAAGAAAGGATCTCCGGACCACTAAAAAAAGCACAGAAAACAAATCTCTAAGTTTTAAAGCTAAAAAACCTTCTAATAAGAGCTCTGGCCCCGAAAAAAGTTCAAATTCAACCAAAAATACTCTCCAGCGTTTTGAATATGAAGATGACCATATTTTCTGGTGTGGAAAATGCAACTTGCCCCTTATAGGGGAAGAATGCGGCATATGTGGAGGCAGAGGAGAAATTATTCGGCTTTCTCAGCCTGCAGATGTCCGATTCTGTTCCCCTTACGAAAGGGAAGTGCTGGAAAAGCATCTTTATTCGGCCTTCGGCTGCAATCCTCTCGGAGAAAGACTCATTCTTCTCAATAAAATCCCTGGAGAGGATAAAACAGATGAGGTGCTCGTAGATGGCTTTATTTTCGGAATCCTCCGTTTTGAACTTTCTGAAATGAATTACAGCTTTGAGCCTTCTCTGCAGGGAGCAAAAATTCTCCTGAAACATGCAGAAGGTAGAAAAGTCGAACTTAGGAAAATGAACAGGCATCTTAACGGAAAAAATATTTCTGCAGAGCTTGTTGAATCCTTTGATGCCAATATAAAGACAGGGGATTTTGTCCTTGTGACCACAGGCAGCCTGACAGGATATGGAGTTTCATATATTGGCGGTCCGGATTTTTCGAACCTGAAAACCCTGATTGAAAGTAAAGCCCAGGCTGAAAGGGAAGTCAAAACTGAGATTGAAATCTTGCCAGATGCCGAAACAAAAGTTATTCGAATCAGAAAGGTTGACGGCACTAGAGCCTCCCTTCACCCTGAAATTCCGGGCCTCAGGGTATGCATAGAAGCCAATAAAAAACATCTGCAGGTTCTTGGCAAAAACGCAATTAATACTATTCGTGGACTTGTTTCAAGAAACGAATACAGAAATCTGCCTGTCTATGTATCTTTCAGCGGCGGAAAAGACAGCCTTGTGGTGCTTGACCTGGCAAGGTCTTCCCTTAAACAAAGGGAGCTCAAAGCTTTCTTCCTGAATACAGGAATCGAATTTCCAGAAACAATTGAGTTTGTGCAGAGTTTTTGCCGGGAGATGAAAATTCCGCTTGAAGAGGTGGATGCAGGATCTGCCTTTTGGGAGCAGGTAGAAAAATTCGGCCCACCTGCAAAAGATTTCCGATGGTGCTGCAAGGTATGCAAGCTGGCGTCTGCAGGAGACCTCAAAGTAGAGAAAGGAGGGTGTTCCCTCCCTAATAAAGGAGCAGGTAATAGCATAGCTTATCTGACAATTGACGGTAAGAGAAAACATGAATCTTTCTCAAGAGCAAGGATTGCTGCAAGTGAAACAAATCCCTTTGTCCCTGCCCAGCTCAATATATTTCCTATCAGAGACTGGAAAGCTCTTGAAGTCTGGCTTTACATTTACTGGAGAGGGCTTTCATACAATCCGCTCTATGACCTTGGCTTCGAAAGAGTAGGATGCTGGCTTTGCCCTTCAGCTCTTGCTGCAGAATATGTACGAGTAAAAGAACTGCACCCTGAAATGCATGAGAAGTGGAATACCTTTCTGCTGAAATGGGCAAAAGCCAGAGGCCTTTCAGAAAAGTTCGTAGAACACGGGTTCTGGCGCTGGAAGGAATTGCCTCCGAAAATGCTCAGGCTGGCAGAAGAACTTGGGGTTTCCGTCATTGCTAAAGAAAATGCTGAAGACTTTGAAATTACAGTCGTAGCTGGGATTTCCCCGTGCAGAGCTGGGGGCTTTTCGATAGAAGCTGGAGTAAAGGGTATCAGAGAAAAGGAAGCTGCAGATTTCATGAATGTTCTTGGAAGTACAGTTTATGCGGAAGAACTGGGCATGCTGCTGGTCAAAACCGGAAAAGGGACTGTGAAGTTTTTTTCAAATGGAAATCTGCTTGTAAGCTCAGAAACAAAGGAGCAAGCTGTCAGTCTTTTTAAAGATACTGCAAAGCAATTCGTAAGGCTTTCCCGCTGTACAGGATGCGGCATTTGTCTAAAAACCTGTCCACTTGGCGCAGTTTCTGTGAATGAAAAAAAGCCTTCAGTAAGCGAAGCCTGCATCAGATGTGGGAAGTGTACGGAATCCTGCGTTGTGACCAGATATTTTAATAAGCTTGTACCCGATCTGGATCAAAAATTGAAAGTATGAATGAAAGCATTCGGCTATCTATTTTAAGACTACAAAATTATAGTAGAATAGCAGATTATAGTAGAATAGTAGACTGGATTTTTGTCTGAAGATCTTTTATTTCCTGAAACATTTCTACTTTATCTTCCGAATCTGTAAATCCTGTGCTTTTTAAGCTATCAAGGGCCATTTCCGTCACAATGGAAGAGTTCGTCAGGAGCTGTTCTTCAGCCTGGACTCTTAAGGGCTCAAGTACCAGTTGACTCTGTAGAGCAGCCTCGTTAAGTCCCTTCCTTAAAGCCAGTTTTCCTATTTCTTCTATTGAGAGTGCCGTTGAACTCAGGGCTTCGTCAAAGTATTTTTCTGCAGCAAGCTTACCTATTTCCTCAAGCAGGAGAATGGTACTGACAGTTTCAAATTCAAGGTTTTCTGATACTGCCCTTTTTCCAATTTCTCCCAGACCGGTTGCTGCGTTGAGCACAACTTCCTCTGTGCCCTGTTTTGCGCCAGAAGCCCCAATTTCTTTTAAGATTACGGAAAAGGTAATTATTTTTTCCCGGCTTTGCTGTTGTGGGGAAAATTTCCATATTTCCATCAGGGTTGTAGCAGCAACCTTTGAGCCTGTCTCAAGAGAATTTGTGGCTGCTGCTATCCCAAGCTTTCCTATTGCTATAAAGGTCTCACTCAGGATGGATTCAGATCCCTTTTCTGCTGCTGTCCTTGCCAGTTTTCCGAGGGCCAGAGCGGAATTGATGGTAACCAGCTCCATTTTGTTTTCTGCAGCCGCCTTCGCGATCCCTTCAATTGAATGAATAATTCTCTGAACATCGGCTTCTTCATTTTTAGAGAGAAAGCCTGCAGCAGTCCCTGTAAGAGAATCCAGTGCCTGGAAAATTCTGCTATAGTCTTTTTCTTCAACTGCAAAAAAACCGATTTTAACCGCTTCTGCCTCGTTTAAAGTAATCATTCTTTGTACCCCTCTTTCGTCAGTCATGGTAATAAATTAAGTTTCAAGCCCTTTTTTCGGTGAATTTTGAAAGTGCTGTCTACACATTTTAGTCATATGCTGTCAATTTCAAACTATTATATACTGTACGTGGTCCGGCTTAATCTATGAAGTTACGACATTATTATTGTTACTGTTTCGAAAGACCTGAAAAACTTTTGTTTCTCCATAATACGGATTTTTTGCGTTTCCAATAAGGAATAAAGAAGTATCACTATAAAAATATTTTTCATATTTGCTAATGTATGAATTTATTTATTGAAATATAGCTACTAAAAATTATTTTAAGTACTAATTGGTCAATTATATTCTCAATTAGCCATATTAGAATAATTAAGCATTACATATTGAATTTAATAAAAAAGAAATGTTATTTATAGCAAAAAGTGTCTATTTATCTAGAGGTGTAGGTAAATACAAAAAAGGTATCTGTTACTAGTTTTCATTGTGATACTGTTCAATTACGCAGAAGCTGAAAATTATACTATCAGCCTTGCGCCAGCTGATTCTGTCAGGGCTGCAAAAAATATGATTGGAGAAACGCCAGCCCAAGCTTTTGTAGAAGAAGTTGATGAAAGTGAAATCTTAATTGTTCATCCTCATCAATCAAACTGCTATGAATCCACTGCCAATGGGTCATGGGTAACCCTTGTTAATTCAAGGAACGCAACCGATCCAACTTATAATGAGCTGATTAAATTTATTAAGTTGGATAAAACAGATGAGATTGAATACGATTACAATAATTTTGTTTGTGCCGACTTTGCCCAAACAGTGCATAATAATGCAGAAAACGTGGGAATAAAAGCCGCCTGGGTTAGCATAGAATTTGAAGATAAAGAATATGGACATGCCTGCAACGCATTCAACACAACTGATAGGGGGATGATTTTCATTGACTGCACAGGGGCAGACCCTTACAAATCAGGAAATTGGGATTCAGTTGTAAAGATTGAAATTGGAGAAAGGTACCGTCCGAGAGAACTATTTAATAAGGGTTCAGTTTATGAAGCAATGGGACTGATTAAAAATTATAACGTTTACTGGTGATTTAATTTTTTTGATTGTTTAATGCATGGATTTCATGATGAAATCCATTTATTTTCTCTTTTACTTCTTTTTTAGCTCAATTTCATTCTTTATCCTCTAACAGTAGAAAAGTTTAAAACTATGACCTCCTTATGTAACAGTACAATTAAATTTTAAATGTAGTGCTGATAATTATGGTAACCAGTGGAGAAAGACAGAAAGCAAATCTGGCAAGAATGAAAGAAACTATGGAGGAAATTGAAAACACAACGAATGACTTTGATCTAATCGTCGAACTACGTAGGCTTCTAAGAAAACAGTACCCCCTATCCCTAAAATGGCATCTGATAGTATTCAAAAATGAAGTTGATAATAGTTTATGGCATTTAGAAAACATAAGAAAGGAAGAGATTGCAATAGCAAGAAGAAGGCAGAGATCAAGAAAAGAGCCAAAGGAAGGACTAAAACAAGTTTACTATAAATCCAGCGATATACCGACTGCCTTCAAACTTGATTACTATATTGTATATGATGCTGAAGCAAATCAATTCAAATGGTTAAAGTATAGCACTTCTGGAAACCCGAGAGCAAACGTTTTTGCAATTCCAAAATCTATGATTGGGGAAAGTAAACTCCAGTGGAGTGAAGAAACCAAACAAAAATGGGGAGAAGACAAGATTGGACAAAGAGAATTGCTGGAGCGGGGTATTAATAATTAAATTGTTTTTTTGATCATATTTGCAATTCGCAAAACGTTTTAGCCACGCTTAGAAAGATTTAGGAGGCTGACTCGAAGCTGCCCTTCTGAGAAATAGAAGTTTTCTCTTATGTATCAAAAAGCTGGAAACTTCAAAAACGCATATTACCTCTGTGAGGATAGCCTTTCCTTCCAGCCTTGAAAATTTGGGCTTTAGAACTAAAGTCGTTGGGAAGGTGAGAAAATTACAACAAATTTGCCATCGTGGAAAAATGTCGTTGCTTTTGTACCAGTACATAATGAGGCTAAAGTAATCTGCTCAACCATTGAGTCGCTTCTTGCTCAAACACATAAGATCGATATTGTTGTCATTAATGATAACAGCACAGATGACACGGTGAACATAGTAAGAAGTATAGCTGCCTCCAATAACAACTTAAGTTTGATGGAAACTGCAGGTAATAAGTTTAAAAAGTCCGGGGCATTGAATACTGCTTATCAGACTGTCGATCTGCAGCCGTATGATTACGTTTTGTCAGTTGACGGCGATACCGTCATAGCCCCAGACCTGGTTGAGCAAGGATTAATAGAGTTTCAGCTAGATCCCCTGCTTGGTGCGGTATGCTCTCGTGCCGGCGTAATCAAACAGATAACTCGAGGATTTTTTGAAAAACTAGTCTATCACTGGCAGTATGTCGAATACGCGGAATTCGATAGAAGTAGGCTTGGACAGGGCATAAGCATTAAAGTCGCACACGGTATGTGCACAATGTATGAGGTAGAAGCAATAAAAGCAGTTATGTCAAAACGTAAAGCTGACAGAAAATTCGATTGCATTGTGTATGATGTGCATAATATCACCGAAGACTACGAGTTGACGGTGACTTTAAAAGAACTCGGTTACCATATCGCTGCAGGTTTTGGGATGTATGCCTGGACCCATGTCCCTTTAAAGCTAAAAGATTTATGGAAACAACGAGTTCGCTGGCTTCGCGGAGGGATTGATACATTGTGGGAACACGGCTGGAATAGAAGCACCAGAAAAGATATCCTAAATTCAGGATTTTTCTGGATTATGTTTGTGTTTCAAAGTATTTTACTATATTATGCCTTAAACGACATAATAAATGGTGTATATCAGTCCAATAAGCTGCTTATGCTAGCACTGGGTATAATGTACGTAGATTGTGCTTATACCCTGCTATATGTGCAAAATCCCACAAAATGGGACTACACAGTCAGATTGACATTTATCCCACAATTGCTGTATGCATGGTTTACTATTCTTCAACAGGTTTATGCATACTACCTCTTCCTACTCAAACCTCACCAAGAGTGGTAATATGTCATTAACAAGAGACCTGCAAATTATTGTCACATTAATGGTTGCAGGAGATGTCATTTTAAGAATATCACAGGATGCATACGGAACAAGAAAAAAACAGAAAACTAGAAAGGGGCTATTAAAATTAAACTGGATAATTCCTGATCTCATGAAGAGAGTCGAAAAACAATTTTCCCAAAAACGACACACTTCATTTACAAATTTGTTAGAAAATAAATTCTCCATAATTTTAAAATGGAGCCATAACCCTCAAACAAAATATTCAATACAAGCTGCAGGTGGTGTTATCGTTGTAGTAGTTTTAGGAATTATACTGACAGGCATTATGATGAAGAAATTTATCCCTTGATATTTTCCAGGTAACTCTTCCGTTAACTCTTACTAATAATTCCCTTTGTAACTCTGATTGCCTTTTAATTTTAAGGGCTTTCTACAATATATGTCTAAAATCAGGAGTGAATTGAATGAATACAGTTAATAAAGAATTGATAAAAGCTTTACCGTTGCTTAGTTCTGTTGACGTTGCATCTGCAAAACCATATTACCTCAATCTTTCAGTAAGTGAACATAAAAATTCATTTTATTTTTTTACTGCTATCGATTTCCCCAAATCTTTTATGCAACGCTTATTGCAGCTATACTCTTAGTGATTTCCACTGGCATTGTGTCCGCAGCACAGCCCTATTGGATTGATCCTCATCATAATCTCTGGCTCAACATTAGCATGAATGGAAGTCCACAATACTTCAATGTGTACAATGAAACAGGTTACACTCCTAATGGGGATGCAGTCATGTGGACATATGACAATTTCAGCTCACCCTGCCTGGACACAAACAGGTGGACAGTCTACAAAGGGGGAGAAAATGAAGCAATGATATCTTTGCAAAATGGACAGATGGTGCTGGAGGGTGCTGGGGTAATCTCATCCGCGAATGTGATATTAAATAAACAGTTCAAGGCCGGCATTGAGCTGGCAGTTAATGAAACACTGACAAAGGGTACTGTTGATGCTGGTACATATTCCGATACTTCTTTTGGTTTCGGCATACCTGTAGGTGAAAGTTCTAGAACAAGTTGGAGGTACACACTATTATCCTTTCTGGACCTTGACAACCTGGTTGGTATTGACATTGGTTCTGAAATGGGTTGGTGGCATACACTATTCTCTGAAAATGGAGGAGCATTCCAAAGCCAGGGAATATCGAGATCAATGATTTGGGTAGATTCAAGCACTTCAGATGCTATTATGCCTAATCCCGGCATCACGCTGAGTGATTACACCGGAGAAAATATTTCACATACAGTTGCATATGGTTACGATGCTTCTGGTAATGCATACATGAATATGCTCAATGTGAATCAAAGTCAGCTTCCCTTATCTATACCTGATCCATACGCATATAACCAGTTCATTCATCCTGATGTCTATTACAATGCTTCTGGCGTATTTGGTCACAAATGGTGGATGCTTATTACCCCGTATGCATATTCTAATATCACGTATGAGAATGCATGTTTGTATCATTCAGATGACGGGTTGCTCTGGTATGCACCTCCAGGCGTAACAAATCCCATAGAAACGCCAATAGAAGCTGTGTATAACCGAAGTGCTTATGGGTCTGATTCTGATCTCGTATACAGTCCTGCTACCGGAAAACTCATGTGCTACTATGTAATTGGAGATATCATTGGTAATCTAACTATAGAAGACCCAAAACTTAGAACATATGATGGCAACAATGTTTCATCTGAAATGAATATCAGTGTTCATGGGGTATCACCAGCCGTTCTCTATGATAATTCCACTGGAACATTCTACATGTGGATTATTGATATTGATTCCAAACCGAATGTAATATACAGATACACGTCAACTGATGGTGCGAACTTTTTTAATAAACAAGCAGTGGATCAATCAAGCAACCATGAAATCTGGCATATGAACGTGATAAATTGTCCAGGAAACTCGAAACTATATGCACTATTTACGTTTGTAGGCAACGACAATCTATATCTTGCAACTGCGAACAACTACACAGATAATTTTACTGTTCAAAGTTCCCCACTTCTAAAAGTAGAGGAGTCATCATCTATGAAACACAAGAATATTCAATTATATCGCAGTGCTGGTGCATTCAGTAATGAGGGAAAATTATTGAAACTATGGATTCCTGCGAAAGATGAAAAAGGAGTTTGGACTGTGTTTTACACGCAAGCAACTTCGATAGATGATGTATGGAAAGTTGGAAAATTTACAACTGGGTGTGCTCCCATTATGACAGTCCAAAACACACAATACCTCAACACCCCAAAACAGTGGATGTTCTCACAAGGCGACTACACAAACAACAAAGGGGTAAAAAGAAAAATCAATGAAGTTTGGGGATATAAAACAGGCCACACACCAGAGATAAATGTAAAAAATATGGGTGAATGCATCCAGATTGAGGTTGCGCCAACTGACTCGCAAAACGTTCCCGATTACCAGGTGATGATCCCTTCCAGTATGCTCGGCATATCATCCCAGGAAGATTCTCTGGATATTGAGTCTTTTGAGTACAACAAAAAACAGCTTTCATAACATTATAATGAAAACATCTTATTTGGTCGTTCATTATTAGTTGATCGATGTTATTCCCAAAATACATTTATGCCTCACCATGCCTTTTTTGCAATCAGTGAGGTTATAGTAGACATGCGAAAGGCCAGAAAAATGTTAAATCATCGACAACTTCTATTCCTTCTAATTTTTAAATTACTATATGACTAATTTCCAATTATAATCTCCATATATATAATGTCAAAAACTATCAAATGTAAACAATATTTCTTTATACTATAATAAAATATTACTGTATGTAGTAGTTTTAAATGACTAAAATTTCGATGAACCCCTGATTTTGAAATTCGTTTATATGCCTTTATAAACAACCAACAAAGTAGTAAGGGGTTTTCGAAATCATATAAAAAAATTGCTGGTTGGTTTCTGTTTATGGAGGATGAGCAAGCAAATAAAATTATACAGATAATAGCTAAACATATGAAATCCAATAAAGAGGATTTCGATGGAGCAGCTGACCTCGTGGCTTACTATTCAAGAAATAATTCAATTTCCTCCAGTTTCTTGCTTCAGATGTGCCACTTTTACGGATCAAAAGAAATGTACAGTTTAGCTTACATATTTGCAAAAGCATCCTCACGTTTGTCTACAGGAGATCTCAAAGCAACTGCTTTTTATAATGTGGGGGTAGCTGCTTTTTTCATGGGGTGGCTTGGAGAAGCTGAAAAACAGTACAAACTGGTTCTTGAAATTGATCCATTCAATATATCAGCCCACTACAATTACGGAATTCTACTTAAACAGACAGGGCGGACGAATGAGGCTGAAGAGCAATACAAGTTTTCTTTGAAAATCGACCCTGCGAATATAAATGTGCATCTAAATTACGGAAGTCTCCTTGCGGAAACAGGGCGGTTGGAAGAGGCAGAGGAGCAGTTTAGACTTGCTCTTGAATTTAGCCCAAATAATGCAGATGTTCACTACAACTACGGACTTTTTCTCCTGGAAACAGGCAGACCGAAAAAAGCTGAAATACAATACAAGCTTGCTCTTGAAGCAAACCCTAGACATACATCCACTCGCTCAAGTTATGGACTTTTTCTTTCCGAAACTGGGAAACTGGAAAAGGCTGAAGAACAATATAAGCTTGCTCTGGAAACAAATCCAAATAATGCAAGCATCCACTCAAGCTACGGAAATCTCCTTAAACAAATGGATAGACCTTACGATGCCGAAAAGCATTATAAGCTTGCTCTGGAAGCTAATCCCAATGATGCAGATACTCATTACAATTATGGTCTTCTCCTTTTAGAATTTAAGAGGCCCGAAAAAGCTAAAGAACAATACCAACTTGCTCTTGAAGCAAACCCTAAACATGTAGCGACGCATTACAGTTACGGACTTCTCCTCTCAGAAACAGGGTCTCTGAAAGAAGCAGAGGTACAGTATAAACTTGCTCTGGAATCAGACCCAAAAAATGTAGCAATACATTACAGTTACGGACTTCTCCTTGCAGAAATTGGAAGGCTGAAAGAGGCTGAGGAGCATTACAGGCTTGCTCTGGAACTCACTCCTAATAATGCCGAAATTCATTCAAACTACGGCGCTCTCCTGTTAAAAATGAGACGGATGAAAGAAGCCGAGGAGCATTACAGGCTTGCTCTGGACATTGCCCCTAATGCAGATATTCACTACAATTACGGACTTCTCCTTGCGGAAATGGGAAGCTCGGCCGGAGCTGAAAAACAATATAAGCTCGCTCTGGCAGCCAACCCAAAACATGTAGCTGCTCACTCAAAATATGGGATTCTTCTTTCAGAAAAAGGTCAGCTGGAAAAGGCGGAGAAACAGTACGAACTGACTCTGGCAGTTGACCCAAAGCACGTAGTCACTCATTTCAATTACGGAAATCTCCTTAAACAAATGGAAAGGCCTGAAGAAGCTGAAGCTCAATATAAGCTTGCTCTCGAAATTGACCCCAAAAATATCCATGCCCGCTCAAATTACGGAAGCCTCCTTTACGAGATGGGACGACTGAAAGAAGCAGAAGAACAATACAATTTTGCGCTGTTAGTAGATCCGAAACATGTAGCTACTCACTCAAACTACGGGATCCTTCTTTTGGAAATGGGAAAACCTTCTGAGGCTGAAAGACATTATGAGCTTGCTCTTAAAACTGACCCAAAACATGTAGCTACACTCTACAATTACGGTCTTCTCCTTTCAGAAATGGGGTTACTAGAAAAGGCCGAAAAACAGTACAAGCTTGCTCTGGAATGCGATCCAGAGCATACCGATACTCATTATAATTATGGCCTTCTTCTTAAAAAAATGGGGCGGTTGAAAGAAGCTGAAGAACAGTATAAGTTTGCTCTGGAAACAAACCCGGAACATATAAACATTCACTATAGTTACGGACTTCTCCTCAAACAGGTGGGAAGGCTGCAAGAAGCTGAAGAGCAGTTTAAGCTTGCTCTGGAAATTGATCCAAAAGATATAAAAACGCACTGTAAATACGGAAATCTTCTAAAACAGATGGGAAGGCAAGAAGAGGCAGAAAAACAGTATAAGCTTGCTCTGAAAACAGACCCAATGAATGTGGATATCCACTCAAACTATGGAGTTCTCCTTTCGGAAATGGGGCAGCTGGAAAAAGCCGAAAAACAGTATATTCTTGCTCTAGAAGCGACCCCTAAACATGCAGCCACTTACTACAATTACGGAAATCTCCTTAAACAGGAGGGGAGGCTGCAAGAAGCTGAAGCTCAATATAAGCTCGCTCTCGAAATGGACCCCAAAAATATCCGTGGACGCTCAAATTACGGTTGCCTCCTTTTAGAAGCCGGAAAACTGGAAGAGGCCGAAAAACAATTTAAAGCAGCAATTGAATTGGACCCTACAAAACCAGGCATTCATGGTGCTTACAGTTTACTATTGTTCTCAGAAAATCTGGAGATTGAAGCAATTGAAGAAATGAAAATTGCCTCCCGCTTATTAAGAGAAAAAGGAGACATCGTTAGAGAGCATCTTGCTTTTGCATGGCTTTACGAAGATTTCGCTAATAAATATTATGGGTTAAGAAAATATACTAAAAGTGGAGAATATGCTGAAATCTCAGGAGACAAATATATCGAAGCAGGCAAATATGCAGGGGAGAAATTCAAGAGCACTTCTTTAATCAAAGGATATTCACTTAAAGGTAGAGCTAAAATTAGAAAACTTGATTTCTTGCCAATTTACGATGTTGAAGTATTGAAAATAAATATTAATGGAATAGCTGATGCATGCAGGTGCTACAAAATGGTGGCAGAGGTATCTCTGGGAGATAATAATAACACTTGCTTAACCTCGATATTGTGTCTTTCGGATATTCTTGATTGCATGCTTGAGATACTTACACAGAAAAATGTGCCAAAAATTGAAGCCAGGGTTGAAAAGTGGAAAGAAGATCTGGGGAATTGTGAAAATAGATACAAAACGGATGAAACAGACAGCTTTATAAAAGCTCTATATAATTTAGTGGCCTTCATCGAGAATATCAACAGTAACAAAAAATCTGATGTATGGAAGGAACAGCGAGCTTTTAACGAACTTTTTAAGGAGTTAAGTGAAATTGTTAGAAATATTGAGGGGCCTCTCCAGGATATAATTGAGGATTCTGCAAAACAAATGAGCAATTGTCGACTAAAAACAATACCTTACGCAGGAATTGATCTAAAATATTTTACAGATTCAACAGATAAAAGTAAAGACCTGGCACTCAATTCCACGATTAAACCAGCAGGTGATCCAGAATCCGGATCTAAATCAAGCAAAAATTCCAGTATTTTAAGAAAAGTCCAGAACTCGCAAGCAATTTTTTCAATAAAATCAACTGGAGGTATTATTTCTATAGTAGTTTTAGCTATTATACTTACAGGTGTTATATTGAAGCTTTCCCCTTGATTTTTTTTCTCGAAATAACTCTTTTTGTAAATCTGATTGCATTTAAATTTGAAAAAATTATCTACAACAAATATTTAAAATATATTCTTTCTAGTTAGTCTCAAAAACTGTCAGCTCAAAACTAAAGTTTAAAAACTGTCAGCTCAAAACTAAAGGTTAAAAATATGATAATTCTCGACTACCCCTACGTTTCCGAATTTTTAAAAGATACTATTGCAGATATGCAAATTCCTGTTTTAAAAAACGAAATGGCAGCAGGACTGAAGACCGAAAAACGGCTGAAGTTTCTTGAAGAATTTGAGTTTATCAAGTTAATAAAAGAGAAGGGGGAATTTTCTCTTTATTCCAATTCCGAAAATTCTCTTGGCTGGATTTCGGAAAATTTGGCCTTTACAGGGCTGCCTGAGAAAATAGAGCTTTTTAAGAATAAGATTAAATTCAGGGAACTTCTGGAAAGGATCTATCCCGAATTGTACTTCAAAGGTGTTGAATTTGAAAATCTCGAAGAAATCCGAGTTGAAGAAATTGAAAAACCATTTATCATAAAGCCTGCTGTGGGATTTTTCAGTCTCGGGGTGCACAAGGTTTCCACCAACGAGGAATGGGCTTCGGTTTTAAAGAGCATTAAGGCTGAAGTCGAGGAGATCAAAGGGCTTTATCCGGTGCAGGTCCTGGATGTGGGAAAGTTTATAATTGAGGGAAACATCGAAGGGGAAGAGTTTGCTGTTGATGCTTATTTTAATAATAAAGGAAAGCCGATAGTCCTCAATATTTTCAAGCACATCTTTTCTTCTGAACATGATGTTAGCGATAGGGTTTATTTTACTTCAAAAGGGGTTATAGAAACATATAGGGAAGCCATTGAAGATCTTTTAAAGGATATCGGTAATCTGGTCGAGCTCAGAAATTTTCCTCTTCATATGGAACTCCGGATAGGGGATGATAGGAGAATTCAGCCTATAGAACTGAATCCAATGCGCTTTGCCGGCTGGTGCACAACAGATATCGCATATTTTGCTTATGGGATCAATACTTACAAATATTTTCTGGAACAGCTTGAGCCGGACTGGAAAACGATTCTTGCAGACAAGGAAGGCAAGAAATTCTGTCTTGTTATGCTGAACAGGCCTGTGGATCTGGATTTGAAGGAAGTAAAGGTATTTGACTACGAAAAATTGCTTTCCGACTTTGAAAAGCCTCTTGAACTCAGGAAAGCTGATCACGGGAAATACGGCTTCTTCGGGTATATGTTTACAGAAATCATGGACAGCAATTGGGGAGAGATCGAAAGGATTCTGAAGTCGGACTTAAGAGAGTATATCACTTTCAAATAGACAGGATTCTCAGTTTAGATTTCCAACGATTAAGAACCACTTATATTCTCGATGAATTCAGAAATTCAGATAAGTTCATCTAAAATTTCACTTTTTTAATTCCATTTTATGGAAACTATGTTTGATTCCAAAAGAGATGTTGAGAAAGAGAATCTGTTCAAAACATCATTTGTATTTGACGCTGTACATAAGAAATTATATTTCATTCAATTACATGATTTTTTGAGATCCCTTTGAGAATAAGTTGCAGCGCCTCGAAGACAAAATATATAAAGGCCGATATATATTATTCATAGGGGATATATTTCCACATACATGTTTTATGAATTAAAGGGGGTAGAGATTATCAGGAAAATGAAACTTTTTGGTGTGCTTGTTGCACTGATGGTTATCTCACTAATGTTATTCGCTTCTGGTTGTGCTCAAAAAGCAGATAATGAAGCTAAAAACGTAGCAAACGAAACGAAAAAAGCAGAAAATGAAACGAAAAAAGCAGAAAATGAAACGAGAAATATAAAAAATGAAACGGAAAATATAAAAAATGAAACTGAAAATTTAAAAAATGAAACTGAAGGAGTAAAGCAAGAAATTGCAAATGTTGTAGAAAAAAGCAATGTAAATATTGTGCAAACATTGGCTGACAAAAACTTCGTAACCCTCGTTCAGCTTATTAATGTTGCGGGACTTGAGAAGGTTCTGGCTGAAGATGGGATTTATACTGTTTTTGCTCCAACTGATAAAGCTTTTGCCGAACTTCCTGAGGGTGCGGTTCCTGCGCTTAAGAACAATACCAATGAACTGAAAAAAGTCTTAACCTACCATGTTGTTGCTGGTAAAGTACTGATGAAAAAAGATATTGAAAACATGACAAGCATCAAGACACTTGAAGGAGGAGAACTCACTGTCAATGTGACAGCTAATGGCGTTCAGGTTGGAGGTGCAAACATAACAGAAGCAAACATCATGACCAAAAATGGGGTAATTCATCAAATAGATAAGGTATTAATCCCACCTAGGTGAAGGGAAAATAACTGCAGCGGATTCAAAAATCTCAAAGAAAGCTTCTTAACATTTTAATTGTTTTATTTTTTTTATAATTTATTTTTTATATTTTGTAGGGCATATTTTATTGTTATATATTCCCATTGTACATTTTAAATTTTCAAGATCGTTTAGATCTGTTTGTTTTTAATGAATTTCAATTCTTAATTACCTTTTTATGAGGAGATTACAGCGAATATGACACCTGCACAAAATCCTCGAAGATCCTTTCATTTACCTCTCTTCCAGGGAATATTACCTCTGAACCCTAAGCAAATACCATGGGAGATCACTGCAGGGATCTCATTCGCAGCATTTGCCATTCCCGAAGTTATGGGGTACACTAAGATTGCAGGCATGCCTTTAGTTACTGGAATCTACACAATCCTTCTTCCAATGGCAGTCTTTGCCATTTTTGGTTCATCGCGTCATCTGGTCGTTGGAGCTGATTCCGCAACTGCGGCGATTATAGCGAGTGGACTGGTAACGATAACTGCTCCAGGATCCTCTCAATATATTGCATACGCGAGTATGATTGCTCTGCTTGCCGCAATCTTGCTTCTACTTGCAGGCCTGCTACACCTTGGTTTTCTTGCCGACTTCCTCTCTCATACGGTCCTGATAGGATTTCTCACAGGTGTCGGCATCTACATCTCAATCTCAGAGCTCAGCGAGATGTTCGGGATACCTCCAGGGTCATATGGAGTACCTATGCAGATTGCATTTTTTTTCCGGGACCTATCTCTCACAAATATTCCCACCCTTCTGGTCTCATTATCTGTAATCGGGATTATTGTTCTTAGCGATAGCGTCAACAACAAATTTCCAGGCGCATTATTAGCGATCTTTGGCGCAATTGTTACAAGCTGGGTATTAGACCTTTCTTCTTACGGGGTTGCCATCCTTGGCACAGTGCCAGAAGGTCTGCCACACCTTTCTTTTCCTCAAATTTCACTCTCTGAAATCCCAAAACTCCTTAACATATCAGTGGCATGTTTTATTGTCATCCTTGCCCAAAGTGCTGCAACATCTCGGGCTTATGCTATGAAGTTCTCCGACACTTTCAATGAAAATGTAGATCTTATTGGATTGAGCCTTGCTAATGCAGCAGCAGGCATATCAGGGACTTTCGTGGTCAACGGTAGTCCAACCAAGACTGAAATGGTAAAAAGTGCCGGAGGGCGTACCCAGCTTACCCAGCTCACAACGGTTTTCACTGTTCTTATAGTCCTGTTGTTCTTTACCAGGCCATTCGCCTATTTGCCCACAGCTGTACTTTCATCGATGGTGTTCCTTATTGGTTTGCGTCTTATCGATATAGAAGGGATGAACGCTCTTCATAGACAGCGACCTGTCGAGTTTGCCGTTGCCCTGATAACAACTATGGCGGTTGTAGTTATAGGCGTTGAACAGGGTATTACGGTAGCTATTGTGCTCTCAATCATTGCTCACCTGCGCCACAGTTACAGACCTCTTAACCTGCTGCTTGTTCCAAAAACCGGAGGTGCCATGAGGACGATTCCAATCGAAGAAGGGCAGCAAGCTGTTGAAGGTTTGCTTATTTATCGTTTTGGCTCAAACCTCTACTTCGCTAATGAAAACAGCTTCACGGAAGAAATAATTGCACTTGCCAAAAAAGATGGTTCACTTAAATGGCTTTGTATTTCTGCCACGAACATCGGTGATGTTGATTTCACTGCTACAGAGGCACTCAAAAAGGTATATACCCAGCTGCAAAAAATGAGTATTACTCTTGTATTAAGCGACATAGTACAGCCTGTGATGAATGAGCTGGATAGAGATGGCATAACCAGAATGATTGGTAGAGAGAATATCTTTGAATCAGTCCAGGATGTTATAGAGGCGTACAAAAAATCGGCAGATAGTTCACGCTAAATTTAAACATCAAGCCTCAAAGAGATTCAAGATAGCGAAAATATCTATTTATTGCTGAAGGTTCAATCTTTCCTATAGGCAAAGGTAGATGGGGTACTGATTCTGGAAGACAATATTATAGAGGTAAATAGCCTTGAATATTTTTTCGGCGAGGTAAAGGCAGTCGATAGTATCAGTTTTACGGTCAGGGAAGGAGAGATTTTTTCATTTCTCGGGCCAAATGGGGCAGGAAAAAGTACCGTAATCAATATTCTTACTACCCTTCTGCCAATACAGAAGGGAAGTGCGAGGATTGCAGGGTTTGATGTGAAAGATGATCCTGAAAAGGTGAGAGAGTCCATAGGGATTGTCTTTCAGGAACTTACCCTTGATAGGGACATGACTGTGAAGGAAATTCTGGAGTACCACGGAAGGCTCTATTCGATGCCTAAAACTTCAAGGCAGGAGAGAATTGATGAGCTTCTTGACCTCGTTGAACTCGAAGAAAAGCGAGATACCCTGACAAGACACCTAAGCGGCGGGATGAAGCGCAGGCTTGAGATTGCAAGAGGGCTTATGACTTGGCCAAAAGTGCTCTTCATGGATGAGCCTACAATCGGGCTTGATCCACAGACCCGGATAAGGATCTGGGAATATTTGAGGAATATCAACAAGCAAGGTACAACCATTTTCCTGACAACCCATTATATGGACGAAGCCGACCAGCTCAGCGATAGGATCAGCATCATAGACAACGGAAAAATCATTGTCACAGGCAGGTCATGGGAGTTAAAAAATGCTCTTGGTGAAGACCTTATATATCTGGAAACAAGTGACAACCGGGCAGCTGCAGAGACGCTGAAGAAGCTCGACAGCGTTCGTGGAATCAGGGAAAAAACAAAAGGAATTGTTGTCATGGTCAATGTGGACGGCACCTACCTGCTGCCTGAGATGATGGATAGGCTTCGAAGCACAGGGATTAAGATTAAGGCTGTAAACCTCAAAAAGCCATCAATGGACGATGTCTTTGTCCATTATACCGGAAGGGAAATAAGGGACAGTGGAGCTGAAAAGATCTCTGTAGCAGTCTTGAGGGCTGGAGGGCGTTAAAAGATGCGTACAGGATTCCTCACTATCTACTGGCGGGACATGTTGAGGTTTGTCCGGTTTAGAACCCTCCTTTTTGCTTCCCTTGTCCAGCCCGCTCTCTGGCTGGCTTTTTTTGGAATTGCGATGTCAAATAACTTTGATAGGCTGACTGCAACCCTGCCAGCAATTCCAGGAATAATGTCTGTCGACTACCTTACCTTCATAGGTGCAGGCGTCATTGCCATGACCACGCTTTTTACGAGCCTTTTCGGGGGGACAGTGCTGCTCTTTGATAAAAACTGGGGGCTTATGCGGGAGACCCTTTCAAGTCCTCTGCCAAGGATCCATATCATTATAGGGATTGGGCTTTCAGGCATGACCAAGTCTTTTATCCAGGTAGCCGTAATCATGATTTTCGGGCTTCTGCTAGGAGTCAGATTTTTTGAGGGCTATACTCTGACACAGATTCTAGTGTCTCTGCTCGGAATCATGCTTTTTATAGGAGCCTTTTCTCTAGGATTTTTATTCCTTTCGGCTGCAATAGCAATAACCATGGAAAGTCCGGAAGGGATGCAGGCAGTAATAACTCTGCTTACCATGCCTTTCTTTTTCACGAGCAACGCACTTTACCCTGTGAACTCTTTTCCTCCTCTGCTTCAAGCCCTTTCAACAATCAATCCCCTCACACATCTTGTCAGCGGGATCAGATATTTTGCAATCGGAAGTGATTTTTCGGCAATAGGAATTCGCTACACTTACACACAGGGAGAAGTTTTTGTTTCCTTCCTGGTTCTGCTGGCTTTTGCGGGAATAATGTTTCTTATTGCAAAGTGGAGGTTTAGCAAGGTTACGGTTACATAATTCACATGTGGAAAGCAAAAGATATTGTAAGTCATGAAAATAAGTCATGAAAATAAGTTATGAAAATAAGTTATGAAAATAAGTTATGAAAATAAGTTATGAAGAGAACTTATAGGGTTGTAAGAAGAGATTTTATGTTAATGAAGAGAATTTTGTATTATAAAAGAGGAATTTTATGGCATGTACACACAGAGATATGATCAAAATAAAAGATGTTGAGTCGGGTTCAAAGGGATGCGAAGAATGCTTAAAAATGGGAGATAGCTGGGTTCACCTGAGAATCTGCCTGACCTGTGGGCACGTGGGTTGCTGTGACTCGTCAAAAAACAAGCACGCAACGAAACATTTTGAAAAGACAGGACACCCGGTAATTCAATCTTTTCAGCCAGGTGAAGACTGGAAGTACTGCTACATAGATCAAGAATATCTGGAATAAAAAGGCTGAAAAACGAAAAACTTGAAGAATGCCCGAAGCCACGTGTCCGCATTCAGATCTAACTTCTTTTTAGAAACATTGTTTCCAAAAATATATCCTTTATCCTGCCTGATATTTATATAAAACTCACGAGTTAATTATGCATTAAAGCACAAATTAAACTTGCCTTATTTAGCTTAAAATATTGATTTTTACTGTGAGGGCCATATAAAGTGACTGCTATGAAACTGAAAAGGTCAGACAGCCATTGTAACAGATGAAGGAAGGTGAATTTAAAGAGTAATCTGTCTGACAATCAAAGAAAGGGAGCATACATTTTAGTTGTAGAAAAAACCTGAACAGAAATTCGGCTGTGTTCAGTCTGCCCTGCCAGAGTGGCTGGCATGTATCACTCGATGTATTCAGACGAACCCCTCATCAAAGAATATGTTATAGGAAAGGTTCAGTAATTCTGTTTACCTGAAAAGACTCTCGCTTGAGGCTCTTCAGTTGAGGGTTATATGCGATTTATCAAAATAGCTTAATTTATGCAGATTATTTTTGGCGTTTTCACTTTGAGAATAGGAGTAATTTAAAAAATAAGGGTGGATTATGTTCAAAAATCGTAAAGATGCAGGAGAAAAACTTGCCAGGGCTCTTGAAAAATATAGAATAGAAAATCCTCTAATTCTTGCTATTCCTCGAGGGGGAGTGGAAGTTGGATTGCAGGTTGCAAGGAAGCTGGATTCAGACTTTTCCCTCATTGTTGCACGGAAATTGCCTTTTCCGGATAACCCTGAAGCCGGGTTTGGGGCAATAGCTGAGAACGGCAGCACTTTCATTTTCGGAAATGCTCATTACTGGCTCTCGGGTGAAACCATTGAGAAAATCAAACAACAGCAGATTGAAGAGATCAAGCGGCGGATAAAGGTTCTTAGAGGGGGAAGTCCTCTGCCTGAGATTGCAGGAAGAACTGTGATCCTTGTAGACGACGGTATTGCAATGGGTTCTACTATTCGGGCAGCCATCGAACTCTGTAAAAGCCGGGAGGCCGGAAAGATTGTGGTCGCGGTGCCTGTAGCTGGAAGAGAGATCGCAAAGGAAGTAGAAAAAAAAGTCGATGAGCTTGTTGTGCTTGAGATTCCTCCTTCTTTTAGGGCTGTCGCTCAGGCTTACGAGAAATGGTACGATGTCTCGGACGAGGAGGTGCTTGACCTTCTCAGAGAAAGGATCGGACAAAAAGAGCTGAAAAGCCAGGAATTTAATGGGCTTGAAACTTAAAGGAAACCATTTTAGAATTTAATAGTTCCAGAAGCTGAATCCCGGAAGCTTCAAAATATAGAAATCAAAAAACTCAAACCAGAGGATAAGAGCCTCAAGTACTTTCCTTCCACGCCTTAAGTGGCATATCCGTATCTTTTTATTTCCTTTGAGACTTTTTTTAATACATTTTGTACAGTCGTGGAAAAGGTATACTAAAATAAAAACTTTGCGTTATTTTTTTACAAAACAGAAAGCTTTCGGCCTGAAATTTTTCTTTTTTACACTCAGTCAGGAAACTTTCATTTGCTGAGTTTCGAAATAAATCATGTATCTCCACCTTGAAAACTACAGAGTATCAACATGAAAATCATGGAAATGAAGTTGGTTAAAGGTCAGATTTTTTGATATCCGGAAATATAAAATTCTAAATATAAGCTATATAAAAAATAGTCGTATATAGGCCTATATAGTATATAGAGTGCCAAAAAAAATATGGAAACTATGAAATATAATGAAATGGTCTGGAATACCATACCTTTGAATTTAAAAAAAGTCTTAAACAAATGTTCAGGAATTCCATAAAGATTCACCATTAATGGAAAATTCAGATTTTATAATAATTATAACATTTTTGGAGTTTAAAATCTCTGGAGTAGGACAAAAATGGATTTATTTGTCATAGCGCTTATTTTAGCGGGCCTTTATATGGCCTGGAACATAGGGGCAAACGACCTCGCAAATGCTATGGGAACTTCAGTTGGAACAGGGGCCTTATCAATCAAGCAGGTAATCATTATTGCTGCCTTGTTTGAATTTTTAGGTGCCGTACTTTTCGGAAAACGGGTTACCTCAACAATTGCAAACGGAATCGTTCCCATTGAGAAGATAGGCAGTATTCACCCGGATATCGTGGCACTTGGAATGCTGGCTGCAATTCTTGCAGCGGGTTTCTGGGTAACTCTAACAACCTTTTACAACCTCCCTGTTTCAACCAGCCACTCCATCGTTGGTTCGGTTCTGGGCTTTGGGCTGATTATGGCTTACAAAGGAACTATCCCTTATTCGGACATACACTGGGGGGAACTTTCGAGAATTGTTGCCAGCTGGTTTATTTCTCCGGCTCTTGGGGCCTTTTTTGCTTACATTACCTTTTCCATAATAAGAAAGCTCTACCTTCACAGGGCTAAAGATATGCCTTCAGTTGAGAAAAAATTCATATCCTTACAGCTCATAACTGCCTGTTTGATGGCATTTGCTCACGGGTCAAACGATGTGGCGAATGCTATTGGCCCTCTCTGTGCAGCACTCAAGGTTATGGGAGTAATAGGAAGCGAAGTTCCCATATGGGTGCTTGTTATGGGAGGTCTTGGTATGGTAGTAGGAATGGCCACATGGGGGTATAAAGTGGTTGAAACCATCGGTTCAAAGATCACGGAACTTACACCAACACGTGGTTTTTCCGCAGAGTTTGCAACAGCCTCAGTGGTTCTACTCCACAGCTACAGTTCCCTTCCTATTTCGACTACCCACACGCTTGTCGGTTCGGTTATAGGTGTAGGGCTTGCAGGCGGGCTTGCAGCCGTTGACCTGCGCGTAATCTGGAGGATTATATCTTCCTGGATAGCAACAGTTCCTATAGCCGCCCTTACATCGGCATTGATCTTTGTGGGGCTTGAGGTGCTCTTTTTATGAAAGACTACATTCGTTCCGTCTTTGACGTGGTCGCTGAATCACCATTTATACCCCTGGAAGCACATGCTAAAAAGGGAGTACTGGCAGTTGAGAAACTGGCTGAAGCAATGGAAGCCTACTGTGCAGGAAATCAGGATCTTCTGGAAGAAAGGACCGACGAGATTGACAAGCTGGAACATGAAGCTGACAAACTTAAACAAAAAATAAGAGCAGGTATTCCTGCTTCAGTAAAACTTCCAGTGGATACAAAGGACCTCCTTTCTTTCCTTAAGCAGCAGGATTCGATTGCCGATTTTGCTCAGGCTTCTGCTTACTGGATGACCCTTCGGCCCTGTAAAACCTTACCCATGGAAGTCAAGGATGGATTTCTGGAGCTGATGGCAACTTCGTTGAAGGCTACAAGGAAGTATGATGAACTCGCTGCCGAGCTTTACAAGCTGCTTGCAACCTCTTTTAGCAAGGAAGAGGTCAAAGAAACCATGGCAATAATTCCTGAGGTCGAAAAACTGGAGCATGACGTGGATGTTCTTGAAACAGCCCTCTTAAAAAAAATCTTCGAAAACGAAGAAGCTATTGGAGGGGCTGGAGTCTGCCATCTTCTGGGGCTTGTAGAAAGAGTAGGAGGCATTGCTGATAAGGCTGCAAGTTCTGCTGACCGCCTGAGAACGATGATTCTCAGAAGATAAGGCTTCCTTTCTTTCCTTTTTTAGATATCTCCTTTCTTTCTTTGTTATTCAGAGTATAGTTAGTAGCGCTCCTTTGAGCGCCGCTAGAATACTCTCGATAACGGATAAATTATTCTTTCTGATTGTGGAAATATAAGCTCTATTTCTGCAGAAAGCTTCCGCTCCTTGTGCGGTTCTGAAAGTTCCTGATATTTTCTGCTGTAGTTTCATTATCCTGATGTCTCTTTCTTTTTCCGGTCTTAATGACCGTTTAATTTTTCACTGCGCTTATTTAATCTCAGTTTACCTCTCTTTCTGAACCTACTTTTCTGTAACATATATCTTAACAGATACCTTTATACATTCTACTGCACCTTTTACATTCAGTTTCTTACTGATAATAACCGATAACTGCTAATGCAGCACCTAATAGAGCTAAGAGAGGAATCGAGCGCAGAAGAAGGGTTTAATTTATAGGGAAAATAACGAGCCGATGGACTTAAAACTGAAGGAAGAACAAAAAGAGCTAGATTTGAAATAATTAATGAAGAATTAAGGCGGATTAAAGCGAATTAAGGCTCTTCCTGCTTAGATTCGGGTGAAAATATGGAAAAATACGATTATAGTGAACTTGGGCTGAAAGCCGGGCTTGAAATTCACCAGCAGCTGGATTCGAAGGAGAAGCTTTTCTGCAGGTGTCCGACTCTGATCAGGGATATCGGAGATTCGGACTTTGAGTTTTTCAGGTACCTCAGGGCTACGGAAAGTGAGATGGGAGAAAAGGATAGGGCTGCGGTGGAGCAGACAAAGATAAGGAGGAAGTACATCTATAAGGCTTATAACACGACATGCCTTATCGAAAACGATGAAGAGCCTCCAAGAGAACTCAATAAGGAAGCCCTGGACATTTCCCTTGGGGTTGCAAAGCTTTTCCGCATGAAGCCTGTTGACCAGATGCATGTCATGAGGAAAATAGTGGTTGACGGATCGAATACAAGCGGTTTTCAGAGGACTGCTCTTCTTGCAAGTGACGGGTATATCGAGACTTCAGGGGGGCGCTGCGGGATTGACAGTCTCTGTGTGGAAGAGGAGGCTGCCCAGAAAATAGAGGAAATAGGGGACTCAATTGTGTATTCCCTGGACAGGCTGGGAATTCCTCTCGTGGAAATTGCGACTGCTCCGGATATCAAGACCCCGCGCCATGCAAGAGAGGTTGCCGAGTATATAGGGATGATCCTCAGGTCTACAGGGAAAGTAAAGAGAGGGCTTGGCACTATCAGGCAGGATGTAAACATTTCAATTGCAGAAGGCGCAAGAGTTGAAATTAAAGGGGTGCAGGCTCTTGACCTCATTGAAGATATTGTCCGCAGGGAAGTTGAACGCCAGCTGAACCTTCTTTTTATCAGACAGGAACTTCTGGAAAGAAAGGCTTTCGTCTGCGAGGAAATCTATGATGTAACAGGCCTGTTCATAGATACGAAATCTAAAGTCCTGCAAAAAGGTGTAAAGAAAGGCGCAATTCTCGCTGCTCTTCTTAGAAAATTTGACGGACTTGTCGGCAAAGAAGTCCAGCCCGGAAGAAGGCTTGGAACTGAATTTTCAGACAGAGCTAAAACTGCTGGTGTCGGTGGGGTTTTCCACACAGATGAGCTTCCTAATTATGGGATAACAGAAAAGGAAGTCCAGGCTGTAAGAGATGCGATTGGTGCTTGCAAAGGGGATGCCGTGATAATGGTTGCAGATGAACCTGAAAAAGCCAGACTTGCAATTGAAGCAGTTATTACAAGGGCAAAAGAAGTTCTCGAGGGAATTCCTGAAGAAACTCGAAAAGCCCTTCCTGATGGAAACACTGCCTATATGCGCCCCCTTCCTGGCGCTGCAAGGATGTACCCTGAAACCGATGTTCCTCAAATAGAAATCTCGTACGAATATTTTGATTCAATTGAGACTCCTGAACTCCTGACAGAAAGGGCAAAGCGCTTTGCTTCCGAAAGCGGCCTGAATAAAGAGCTTGCAGAAAAAATAGCCTATTCAAGGTATCTTCCTCTCTTTGAAAACCTGATTGAAACCTACAGGAGAGACGAGAATGTAAACTCAACCCTCATATCCCGGACCCTCGTAGGAATAGTTCCTGAAATCCGAAGAAATGGGGTCGAGACAGATAACCTTGCAGATGAGCACTTCAAAGGACTTTTTGCCGCTATTTCCAATCAAGAAATTGCAAAAGAAGCTATTCAGGACCTTTTGACTGCCCTTGCGAAAGAGCCTGAACTGAGCACACAGGAAGCGATCTCGAAGCTTGGGCTCAGTGCCTTTGACCCCGAGGAAGTCGAAAATTTCATCAAAAAGATGGTGCGCGAAAAAGGAGATTTCATCAAGGATAAAGGTCCGGCAGCTCTGGGTCCCCTGATGGGTATTGTCATGAAAGAATACAGAGGTACAGTAGATGGGAAAATCCTCAGCCACATGCTGAAAACAGAGATCGATAGTTTCATCAATCAGGGATAAACCCCTGTCTTATTTTTTTCCATCTTTTCTTTTTACTTCTCATTTCTCTTATTTTCGTCTTTTCTCATTACTTCTCATTTCTCTTATTTTCGTCATTTTTGTCTTTTTACTTCTCATTTTTATAACTTATTCCGAAATTCATACCTGTATGGATTTCAGGCTACTCTTATCTCGGATTTGTAGGAACGTGAATTTTTCATGACAGAGCTGAAAAAAAGAGCAAAAAAGATTTATCTCTTAGAAAATTCCGTAGAAATCCTTTCGGTAAATTCAATCTTTCTCAGGGCCTAAAATCCGGAAAGAAGATTTAAAGCTTTGGTATTGGATATAAAAAGAAATATTTTTATATTAATCAATACAATAAGAGTTCGCTTTATAAAACTAAAATCGATCTTTTTATTCTGATGCGTAACAGATGATATATATTAATTCAGATGTTTAAAAGTCTCCAGAATCTGGACTTTGAAAAGATTAAATATATCTTGTGAAATATGTCTTATTAGATATCTTAAGTGCCCATAAAATATGCACCTCAAATCTGTCTGTAACAATACCTGGTTATCTGGACGCTGCCAAAAACGTAAAAGAAACTAACGTTCTCTTCAGACCAGGAAAGGGATACATCGGTTCCCGAGTAAAGATGTAAAAATCATAAGCTCACGGAGATACCCAATGAAAGTACTGCTTGTAGACGATGACCCCTTGTTTTTGGAGCTATCAAAGACTTTCTTAGAAGTTTTCCACGATATCGCTTCTGATACTGTGGATTCTGCAAGGGAAGCGCTCCATAAATTGGAGAAAGACTCCTATGATGTGGTAATTTCGGATTACGATATGCCTCTTATGGATGGCATTACATTCCTGAAGGCTATCCGTGATAAAAGTATTAACATTCCTTTTATCCTGTTTACGGGTGTAGGCAAAGATGAAATTATGCACCAGGCAATGGAAAATGGTGCAAGTTCTTTTATTGAGAAAGCCGGAGATCCAAAAACTCAGTACTCCGAATTATCAAAGAGAATTTGGCAGATTGTGAGCGGCAGCAGTGCAAGTTGCTAAAAGAGCAAAAATTACTTCTAACCTTTTTCAGTAACTCCTACGGCTTAAGGGCGTTTAATGTGAAGTTCTTCCTTCTTTTTGTCCCTATTTTTTAACTATTCCTTTCAAATCTATTTTTAATTTAATGTTTTTCATGTGTTTATATATTTTTTATTAATATAGTGCAAGTGGCTTTTTAACTGTTTTATGATATATTATTTAAATCACATGACAGATTTCTAATATGTTCTAAAATACCATGTTTCTAATATGTTCTAAAATACCATCAGTAAGTTAATTCAAAATCCGCTTAACAAAAAAACTGCAAACTGATCTCCCATGAACACGAAAACCCGACAAATCCTTAAAGTCTTCGAAGAAATCAATAAAATCCCGCGCTGTTCAAAGCATGAAGAAAAGCTTTCAATCTGGCTGCAGGAATGGGGAAGATCCAGAGGCTTTAAGGTAAAGGCTGATGCCTTAAACAATGTCCTTATAAAAGTCTCTGCAACGGCTGGCTATGAAAATGCCCCCACGCTTATTCTGCAGGGGCACATGGACATGGTCTGTGAGAAAAATAAGGAATCTAAACACGATTTTTCCAGGGACCCTGTAAAATGCATTTATGATGGGGACTGGCTAAGGGGAGATGGGACTTCCATAGGGGCAGATAATGGGATTGCGCTTGCAATAGGGCTGGTGCTTGCAGAGGCCGGAAAAAAAGGGGAGATCGACCATCCTCCACTTGAGCTTCTCTTCACTGTGGATGAGGAAACTGGGTTGACAGGGGCTGGGGGTCTTGAGGCTGGATTTGTTGAGGGGAAATTGCTCTTAAATCTGGACTCTGAAGATGAAGGGGTTTTCATAGCAGGATGTGCAGGCGGGCAGAATTCACTGATTATCCTCCCAGTTGACTGGGAGCGTTTCGATTATGAAAAAGAAAGAGGCTCAGGGTTTTTCAGGTTCTCGGTTGAGGGGCTCGAAGGCGGACATTCAGGGGTAGAAATTCACAGGCAGAGGGCAAATGGAATCCAGCTGCTCACTCTAGCGCTGGCAGTATTGAGATCTAAAATAGGTGCAGAAAGCATAAGGCTTATCCTGCTAAGCGGGGGCAGTGTCCATAATGCAATTCCTAATGTTGCGGAGGCATTTGTTGTGCTTCAGAGAGAAAAAACCGCAAAAGCTGAAGAAATTGTTTTCGAACTCTGCAAGACCTTACAGACTGAATATGCAAAAACTGACCCTGACCTTGTTCTGAACCTCAAAGAGATTGACATAAAAACAGTCTTTGAAGTTGCCGAAGATAATATCGCCAGAGAGGAAATCCCCTGTAACAGGGTCTTTTCTTCAGAGACTGAAGAAAAGCTGATTGAACTTCTAATGGGGCTGCCACACGGGGTTTACAGAATGTCGGATACTGTTCTCGGGCTTGTTGAAACCTCAAATAACCTGGCGACTGTCCGGACAACAGAAAAGGATGTGAAGATTTTGTCGAGCCAGCGCAGTTCGAATATGTTCAGGCTGGCTGAAATTGCCGGGAAGCTGGAAGCTGTGGCAAAATTGGCAGGAGCAAAAGTTGAGCATGAACAGGGATATCCTGCCTGGGAACCTGACCTTGAGTCAGAACTGCTTTCTAAATGCAGGCAGGTCTACACAGAAACCTTTGGGATAGAGCCGAATGTCGAGGTCGTTCATGCAGGGCTTGAGTGCGGAGTAATCGGCTCAAAATGCAGGGAGATGGAGATGATATCTTTTGGGCCGACAATCAAAGATCCCCATTCTCCTGCAGAAAAAGTTTTCATTCCCTCTATTGAAAAGGTCTGGATTTTCCTTGTAAATCTGCTGAAGAGTTTTAAGATCCGCCAATGATTTAACATCGCAGTCGTTGAAGAGCAAGCCGCAAAGAAGAGGAATAAGACAATTGAAGTTTCATCTTCAATCTTTTTTTTCGTTTGATAGGCACTTTGATTCGCTAGCCACACAAACTATATCTCCGATTGATGTCAACTGTTCCCCTTCCATGCTCTTTTTATTTATTTGTGAACGCACCTTCATAAAGTAAGCCAGGGCTGCGATGGGTAAGGCATAGCCTATTCCATAGACTGCCAGATTTGTTTCTTTCAGTTCAAAGATCACGCTCAAAAAATTAACTCCAAGAACGACAACAGTGAGCCCCACAAGGTTCAACTCAAGATCTGCAAGGTCATTTGTTCTCAGCCACTCCGGTAAAGGGAGCGGCTGGATAAACAATTGGTATAGACCGAAAGAGGTGAGGAAGAGCACCGTACCGACTAAGAAGAGATGGACAGTCTCCACAATTTCAACGATAATAAACCCCTCTGTCTCTAAATCTACCAATCCGGCAACCATTTTTCCCAAAAAGTGGACCAGATCAATGCCGCCTTGAATAAATAGAGCGCAAGCTGCAATCACCAGCCCGATAACCGGAATCAGTACGAAGAATCGCATTCCTGCAATAAACTTTACGATTTTCATCAGTGGTTTCCTTTTTGCTTTGTATTCCGGTTCTACTCATCATTAGCCTGTATAGTAAAACTCCTGAGAGATAATGGCACCTCTACACAGGAATCATAAACAAAAGTTTCCGGATAAGTGTCTGGATATGTGTCCGGATAATATTGTTTACGATAAGTTTCCTGTTCAGGTGCTTCCAATTCCCTGTAAAAGCTTGTCCATCACCTGATCGACTGTAAAGCTGGCTGCTTTCTGACGCGGAGGGAATTCTTTAAATGTTGCCAAAAAGTCTCCCACAAAACTCTGGGCAGGTACAAGCAGGAAGGCGTGATCGAGCATCCAGTCGTAATAGGTGTTTGAGGTCTGATCTGCCCGTTCATATGGGTCGGTTCTCAGGTTAAACATTTTTGGTACACGTAGCCGGACAAAAGGTTCAGCCCAGACCTGTAGAGTACCAATGGCACGCTGTTCCATAAAGACCATTTTCCAGTTGTCATACCTGAGAGCTACCAGGTCTCCATCGTCAGAGAAGTAATAGAACTCGGTACGTGGAGAGTTCTTCTCCTTTCCGGTAAGATAGGGAAGCAGGTTATAGCCGTCAAGGTGCACTTTGAAAGTTTTGTCTCCTGCCCTGTGACCTTTTTTGAGCTTCTCCTTAATATCCGGCTCTCCTGCTGCTGCAAGCAAAGTTGGCAGCCAGTCAAGATGGCTCACAATGTCGTTAGATATTATGCCTGCCGGGATCTTGCCAGGCCAGCGCACCACTTCCGGAACGCGGAAAGCTCCCTCCCAGCAGGAATTTTTCTCGTTTCGGAATGGGGTCATGGCTGCATCAGGCCAGGTGTTCATGTGTGGCCCGTTGTCTGTGCTGTAGACAACGATGGTATCTTCGGCAATCCCAAGTTCTTCAAGCAAATTCAACAGCATACCTATCTGCCGGTCATGCTCAATCATGCCATCATGATATTCCGACTGCCAGCGCCCAGACTGGCCCCTTATCCTTTCCGGGATATGAACTCTGAAGTGCATCCAGGTTGTATTGAACCATACAAAAAATGGCTTGCCGGCTTCATGCTGGCGTTTGATAAAATCGATGGTTGCATTCAGAAATTCCAGGTCCACTGTCTCCATGCGCTTTCTGGTCAGCGGGCCGGTGTCCTCTATACGTCCATCGGCATAGCTATGGATTATGCCTCTGGGAGCATAGTTCTTCCGGAAATTTGGAAAGTCCTCCTCCGGTGGATAGTCGGGGTTTTCCGGCTCCTCCTCGGCATTCAGATGATAGAGGTTGCCAAAGAATTCGTCAAAGCCGTGATTGGAGGGCAGGTGCTCGTCCCTATCTCCAAGGTGATTCTTTCCAAACTGGCCTGTTGCATAGCCAAGTGGTTTTAGCAGTTCAGCGATTGTAGGGTCCTCTTGCTTGATTCCCAGCTTGGCCCCAGGCATCCCCACTTTGCTCAGCCCTGTACGGAATGCACTCTGTCCTGTGATAAAAGATGCCCTGCCGGCTGTGCAGCTTTGTTCCCCATAAGAGTCCGTAAACCTGATGCCTTCGTTAGCTATCCTATCGATGTTTGGTGTTCTGTAGCCCATCAGGCCGTCACTGTAGCAACTGAGGTTGCTAATGCCAATGTCGTCTCCCCAGATGACCAGTATATTCGGTTTATTTTCTGCCATTCTTTATCCCCCTAGGATACATTGGTTGATATCTCAGATCAGCGCTTTTAAGCAGCCTTCCGACGTTTAACTGAATAAATTTGAATTTTATCTTCTCTGCTCTCCACTTTGCCCACTTCGTTTTCTTCAGAAACATACACAGACACGGGCCGTGGTTGAGCCATGTGCGCTCTCTATTTCTTATTCCCCTTTTTCTGTCTATCTTCTCGCTGACCATGACAGCGTTTGAACTTTTGCCCACTACCACAGGGGCAGGGGTCATTGCTTCCGGCCCGTTCAAAAGCCCTTTCCAGAGCCAGAACCTTCATAACTTCCGAAGCCGGGTAAGCTCTGCGTATCAACTCTGCCATAATCTGCATTGGAAAGTCGATGTGATGGAAGAAAGCTTTCCAGCCTTCACAAAGATAATTCAGTCCCTGTTCTCCGTCAGTGGTGGTCATGAATCGGTTTTTAGGACATTCTCCCCGGCAGGCAAAGAGCACGTCGCATTTACAGCATACCTGCGGCAGAGCGTTAAGTTTGTTCTGCCCGAATCTATATTGTTTTTCTAAAGTGGCAAGCTCGCCTATCTCTTTCTTCATGATATTGCCCAGAAGGTATGCTGGCTCTACAAAATGGTCGCATGAGTAGAGATCCCCGTTGTGCTCCAGAGCAAGCCCCATTCCGCATGTTTCCTCAAAAACGCACATGCCTGAAGGAAGACCCAACCATCTGCGTGCGGAAGCTTCAAAAGTCTGCACGAATATCCTTCCCACATCATTTCTTACCCATTCGTCGAAAATGCGGCTCAGGAAACTTCCAAACTTTTCAGGCAGTACTGAACGATTTGAAACCCTGTCTCCCTTCTGATAAAGAGTATATCCTTCCTCATTGATGCGCTCTACAACCGGAATAAATTGAATCCAGTCTACCCTTGCTTCATTCCGCAGGAAGCGATAGACTTCCAGAGGATAATCGGCGTTAGTACGGTTTACTGTGGTCAGGACATTGTATTCCACACCATATTTTTGAAGCAGGCGAAGCCCCCGCATGACCCTGTTGAATGACCCCTGCCCTTTTTTGTCCACCCTGTAAGCGTCATGAAGCTCTCGGGGGCCATCGATACTGATTCCTATGAGAAAGTTGTTTTCTTTGAAGAACTGGCACCATTCAGCATCCAGCAATGTGCCATTGGTTTGCATAGTATTTTCAAACGTCATGCCCGGTTTTCTATACTTTTCCTGCAGTTCGATGGCACGCCGATAAAAGTCAATGCCCATAAGCGTGGGTTCACCTCCCTGCCAGGCAACGGTTACCTGCGGGGTTCTGTGGGCTTTAATAAGCTGCCTGATGTAGCTCTCCAGCACCTCTTCTGACATGCGGAACTTGCTGCCGGGATAGAACAGTTCCTTGTCCAGAAAAAAACAGTAGGAACAGGCCAGGTTGCAGGTCGCCCCGGTTGGCTTTGCCAGCACATGGATGCGAGGAGGAAGACAGTTTTGTTCCATTTTCATTCCCTTTAACAGAATTGTTGTCAGTCTATTCTTCAAATATTTGTAACAAAGGTCTGGCAGGCTTCAGACATTTTATTAAAACTCGTAAGTTTTTTGCCTTTTCTCAATTCCGGGAAAGATAAAGTGGTTTCCAGAGAGTTTTCCCCTGGAAAAACCTGATTCAATTTACCTCGGTTACTCCTCGACAAAAGCTTCACGCAGTTTGTCTTCTTCTTCCTTGGATAGGTTGGAAGCAATGAGCTCAAAGTTCAGTCCTTTTGCGGCTTCAGCAACCTTATCCTTTACGGCATCACTTGTCATCAAAAAAAGGGCTGAGGTGCCTTCAGTAACTTTGCTGCGGACAGACTTGATAAAATCGTCACTAATGCCCACGTCGGCCATAGAACCGGTCAGTGCACCCATTGCGGCCCCAACAACCAGGCCAAATATAGGAATCAAGAAAATCAGGCCAAACAACATGCCCCAAAAAGCACCACTCAGTGCACCTACCCCGGTCATACTTGATAACTGTTTAGTTTTTGGCTTCTTTTTACCTTCAGGCCAGCTGACTATGGCTGCATCTTGCAGTTTGATCAATTGCTTCTTGCTTAAATCTTCAATCACATGAAGAGCTTTTTCAGCGCCATCAGCGGTTTCAAACTTCAGAACCGTTAAAGTTGTCATTATTAGAATCTCCTTTTCTTTTATTCATTTTACTTATAGGTTTATTTTGATACCAGCTCGCTGACTTATACAGAATTGTGATTTCCAATTGTTTTTTGTTCACTCAAGACTTGACTCCGCCTAATTGACATGCAGTACTTTTTTCTCCAATATATGGCTATTTTTCCACTGCAAAATTTTGTGATTTTGCAGAATATCTTCAAAAGAGAGGGTATTCAAAGTCAGTGAGCTGTCTCAAGTCTTGTAGTCGTGGATAGATCACTATCCTGTAACCTGAGTGAAGTGATCTGTACGTCAGTATAAGCTCGTCAAAGACCAGCATCTCATGGCCGGTGCTGGTTCATAGCTGCTGATATCTTGAATAGAAATAGCTCATTTGCCCACCTTTTCCAGCCCTTACAGCGTCAGACAAGGAGTTGCCAGGGTTTTTGAGAATATCGGAAGGCGGTATATGAGCTTTCCACTCGGCTGATTTTTATATTTCCCCTCTCATCCTTTGCATAGCCTGCAGTCCCAGCTCACAGACCTGATTTAAGAATATTAATTATATATATCTATTTTTATGTATATTATATTATACACATTTACATCCTTTATGTGGTAATTTGGTTAAGCTGTTGTTGATATTTTTGGAAAGCTTCAAAAGACTCAGGCAAATAGTAAAAGGGCTCTAACTCTTCCCAACCATCCATTTTAATTAAAATTAAGAATTTTCTTGCCTGATCATCAATTTTTAAAAAGATAAAGTGGTTTCCAGAGAGTTTACTCCCTGGCAAACCCGGATTTTTTTCGGCTGAGTTCACTCTTCGGCAAAGGTTGCACGTAACTTCTCCTCTTCTTCTTTGGAAAGATTGGAAGCAATGAGTTCAAACTTTAGATCTTTCATGGCATCTTTGACCCTATCCTCCACGGCGTCGCTGGTCATCAGGAAGAGAGCTGAGGTACCTTCAGTAACTTTACTGCGGATCGACTTCATAAAATCTTCACTGATACCCATGTGGGCCATGGAACCGGCAAGTGCACCTGTTGCGGCTCCAATAACCAGGCCAAATATTGGAATAAAAAATATCAGGCCAAACAGCATGCCCCAAAAAGCACCGCTCAGTGCACCTGCACCGGTTAAATCATTCAGATGCTTTGTTTTTGGCTTCTTTTTTCCCTCAGGCCAGGTGACTATGGCTGCATCATGCAAATTGATCAGTTGCTTCTTGCTCAAATCCTCGATCACTTCAAGTGCCTGTTCTGCACCGTTAGCTGTGTGAAATTTTAGAACGGTTAGAGTTGCTATAATTCAGACCTCCTCTTGTGTCTACATATTTATTTTTCGCTTATCATGCCAGCCCACCGATCAAGACTAAATTATTGTAACTACTGTTTACAATCTTTAACCGGAAAGCCGTGACAATTAGGAAGAGCCGAAATAAGCTGTCTCATCAGCTTTTAACAGTGCCTTTTGCCCGCCAAAATTATGTGGCTATTTTGAAACAGACCACTATGGGGAAGCATATCTAATCTAAGGCATGTGTATTTTTTGTGATTAGCAGCCCGAATATAACTTTCTTTGTGACCGAAAAACAGGCGCATTGTATTTCTCGCCCAGCTCCCAATTTGCTAGATCGGGATATCTGGCGTAGCCAGTATAATCCGAGAGGAAAAATCATAATTTGCGCTCTTTTTCTGTCCTTATCCATTCAAGCTGGCTGATGAGAACTGTCAGGCGTCAGAATGAAATGGTGAAAAACAACATTCTATGCTTATACCCAACCAATTTTGATATTATTGACCCTCCCAACCCTTTAATGAACTGCAATATCTACCCCAGAGTTTGCAGTCCAATAGTTGCCATTATATATTTAGATTTTTATGTATATTATCTTATACTTATTTCACAGTTTCACCAGGTTCGTTGTTATATGGGGTTTAGGGTTCTTGAAGGGCAATAATCTTTTCTTAAAATCATTGTCATGATATCGTTAACGACTTTTACATTTTGATTCACATATTAGAATTGGGACATGAGTTCTATATCAATAAAGACCCTCATTGAAATCGTACCCAATAAAATTCCGTTCCCGATAACTTCATTTTTAACTATGGGTCAAAAATTGCATATAAATTTTGAATCTTCTTTTGATCGTAACTTTTGAAAAGGTCACATATGCAACTCAATCTCCAAAACAATTCTGTTAAAATTAACAGTCATAATTAACAGATAGATTTTAAGTTGTTGCGAATGCAATAGGAAGAATGGAACCGAATAGATCAATCATCTACAATTGGGTAATGAGGAAGGTTGACTTTAAATAAAGATAGGATATTTTTTCTAAAATAAGGGCACAAATTAATCTTATAGTGGAATAGTTTATCCAAATTGCAGAGTCAAATGTAGTTTTGAGAGGCATGCAGATAAATCTTTTATTCAATATAATAATTTACCAGGTCTCTTCTCAAACATAAATTTATTTTTATAAATGTATATAATTTTTTTGAAGACTATAAATGGAGAATATTCCCTTTTAATTCACAGAAATTGATCCAAATTTTCGAGGACTATTTTAAGTTAGTAGTATTCATTCTATTAGTTTTATGTAACTTTAATGGATATGTTTGTGTACCACTTGCAATTAAAACGGGAGCTGTAGTTCTCAAAATAAAAACACATGTTTGCCATGACTATATTTATTTTGTAGACCTATTGCGGTGAGTATCGCATACATATTTGGAGGGTTGATAAAGCATACTGATTAAAGGTTTGATAAAGCATATTGATTAGAGTTTTGATAAGAGAATTTTATACTTATTCTCTTAAAAGAGTATAGAAAACTGAGCATAAAATTAAAATATAATAGAGTGGGGAGATATAATGCTGGATGCAATGCTGATGTCACATTTTCCAATAAACATTAATATATTTATGATTTTCAACAATTGTAACTTTATTCTAATCGGAGTTTAAAAAGCTGCAAAGAACTTATCCCGATGGCCATCTCTTCAAGATATAATCAAATAATCCTTAATTCATTTTATCTTGAATTAGTGGTTATCAATTCTTTATTTTCCTTTGAGTTGGCAACTATACTTTTTTCCCGGAATTCAGACAATTGCCTGTTTCTGATATACATCCGATCATAGCCACTATGGTCTTATTACTTACTGGTGTAATTCAAGCACCATTATATATTCTCGAAATCTTTAGTGTGTCTGGATATTGTCAACTCATTTCCCAGATCAGCAAAATGAATTATGATGTCTGAAGATGGCATTTCTATATTTTCATTAATCGGGGCTTTGTAAATTGCCGTGTTGAGTCGTTCCTCTGAAATTCTGGTTTCTACATAGTTTTCTATCCAGCCCCTAGCCTTGAATTTCACTCCTGATCCGGTAAACTCGAGCAAGAGAGCCTGTATCGGTTTTTCATGCATGATCCAGTCTTCATGTTTCATTGCCTCAATAATCAGGTTTCGTATGTATTCAATATCCGGTCCATAGGATACGACTACATCGGTCTCTACACGGAACATCTTGTCGGGTATGGAATAATTCGTGATCATATCCACCCCGATAACAGAGTTTGGAATTACTATCAGGTGGTTCTCCCTCATAAGAATTCGAGTTGATCGCCATCCTATCTCTATGACATCTCCCCAGGTATCGAGTTTTTCAATTCGAATACGGTATCCTATACGGAAGGGGCAGTTTATAAGAAGCACGATTCCATTAACATATCATTGGGCGTCGTCTGGGCTGCAAGCCCCACGATTATTCCGCTGATTCCAAGAGCAGTAAGTGATGCAGTAAGTGATGCAGTAAGTGCAGTTCCCGTGATCCCGAAATGCTTCAGAAGTACAATTATGGCAAGAACACCGAAAACCAGTAGAAATATGTATTGTATGGAACGAACCATTCGCTGGTCGATCTCTTCCTTATCTATCAGAGGTAAGCGGGATGGATATCATTTGGAAGCGATGAATATGAGGTGAAAAGCAATATAGACTCCTATACTCCAGTAGAGAACGAAGAAGAGGTCACCCAAAAATTTTGAATAGAGACCTGCAGACTCACTGAACAGCTTTACTATGGACTGCATGCCTTGCAGAACAATATAAAGCAGCAGAAAATTTTCTAAAAGGTGAAGAATTCGGTCATAAGCTATTGTTTTTGTTTTTTTGATTGACGGCCAAAGCAAGCGCTTCAAAATTAATCGGCTTACTATTATGACCCCTATTGTCAGGATCAGAATAAAGGCCAGTCTAAGGAGGATTCCTCCAAGTGGCAGAACCTGTTTGATTTCTACCACTCATATCCCTTCTGATTCCTTATTCGTCACTGCCGCAGAATTGTAATGTATATTGCCTCTCAGCTACCTTTTATAGATCAAAATCTTACGTCTTGCTATCTAAGTTCACTGAATTCTGTATAACAAAAGTGAAAAATAGAAATAACTTTTCACCCTGGCCTATTCTTTGCTTATTAAGAGCCTATCCGAAAAGTCCGAAATGCATGTTGAAAGTTACAATCGGTCTATAATGTGAGAGTATCCGTTCCGGTTTTGCATACTGCATATTGTGAAAGTTACAGCAGGTAACTACTTTTCGGATAGGCTCTAAATATAAAAAATGAAAAACCCGTTCTTGGGCAGAGTTTCCGGTATCAAATCAATATTAATATCGGAACCGATAAAGTAGCCTTTCAGACTGTAGCCGCTTCCTGCGATCCTAATTTGTTCTTCTCCGCAAATTTAACCGCTTCTGACAGTTCTTCTCCAACTGCGATTAGCAGTTCGGGTGTGAGCATACCCTGAGAGACCAGTACACCTCCTGAATCCCTGATAGCCCTTTTCAAGCTCTTTGCCCAGAGGTGTTCTATAATAAGCATAGCAGCTGCAGTACCATCAGGAATAGCCTCGGTTATCTCCAGGATATCTTCTTCAGTGATTCCGTAATTCTCCTGGGCCGCAGCCAGGATTCCCGCTTCAGTGCCTCCCTTTGCTCCCTCTTCACCACCTGCTCCATATCCAATAAGTCCTCCTACAACTGCCCCAAAATGCATTTTTTCTTCTTCATTCAGCTGCGTAGCTTCCAAAGACTTTATGATCCCTTTTTCGTCTTTCCATACAAACAGCAGGTCAATGAGCCTGATCATCCCTTTATCCATAACTGATTCGAGTTCACGCCGGATATTCCCGTGGAACTTTGGATTGTCGAATGCGATAACTAAGAGCTGCATCGGTCCAAACGTTACTTCATCCATTTACTTCTCCCTCATTTTCTACATTCTTCATATATTGTCTATTTTATGTCGCATTATCCTCTAAATGGCGGGACACTGTGTAATATAGAAGCTCTGTACACTTCCATTAGTCTCTTTCTTTCCCCCCTATCAGGAACTTTGCAATCAAAAAACAGTTACAGCAGTATTAACATAAAATATGTATAAAATTTAATATATATATAAATGAGCATGTATAAAATTAGAATTAAGATCAAAACAGCAAGAAGACTAGAAGATTGGATTTGCCCTTTTCCCCACTTATCCAGTAAGTTCAGAAGGCTTTTTCACCCACCAGAGTTCACATTTTCTTCGCCTTGATCTCCGCTTACTTCATACTCTTCTTTATCATCCGTTGGACCTATCAATCTGGCAATCCATTTTGTTTCATCAAAACTCTCAAGTATTATCTTCAAAACCATTGTAAGTGGTACGGAAAGCAGCACGCCTGCAGATCCAAGTACGTAATTCCAGTAGAGCAGGGTAAGGAATAAAATGGCTGGAGATAATTTCAGCCCTTTTCCTGCGAGTGAAGGGAAAATAAAGTCTTCTGCAAGCAAATTGACAAGCGAGATAACTACAAGAACAGCCAGAGCGCCTATGGGTCCATACTGGAAAAGAGCAAGCATCGTGGGCGGAATGGAAGCTAGGACCAGGCCAACGTAGGGGACGTAGCTTAACAGAAATATAACGGCTCCCCAGAGAATCGCAAAGTTAATTCCCCCTATCAAAAGCAGAATGGTAACTCCGGTGGCTGTGATAAGGTTTGTTTCCGTTCTTATAACGATGAATCCTAAAAGATTCTTGCTAAATCTACTCATCTTCAATTGAAGTTCAGACTGTTTTTCAGTCCCATGATCATTTTTTTCAGGAATATTGGCAACATCTATTAGCAAAAACGCTGTCGTAACTATAACAATTCCAGCTGTTGTCCCTGCATTCACAATCCCGTTAATGATACTTACCATAAGAGAGACAGTGATTGATACAGCACTACGAAAAATCGATTTCACAGAAAGTCCTTCGTATGAAGGAATGTATCTTGTAAGGCTGTCCATGAACTTAATCAACTGGTCTTGGTAGAGCGGAATCTGGTTCCCAAACTGGATTGCGGCTCCGACAACCACTACCCCGAGAATCGCGGAAATTGAAACGAATAAAAGGATTACTATAAGGACGCTCAGTCCGCTAGGCACTCCTTTTCGCTTGAGCCAGCGGACAATAGGGGTAAAGATCAGTGCAGTGAATATAGAGAAAAAAATGGTTGTGAGTATTGGTGCGATTTCCCGCATCCCTATCGTCAGGATGACAGCAAAAGTGCTGTACATTAAAATACTGGCAGGTACTGAAATGGTGTTTCTACTCACGATTCACAGCTCCAGTATATTAAGTGTCAGCCCTTCTTTCATATCCTTTCAGTCATGAGCCATTTGATCAAGTGCTACCGTAATTGCCAGGATTAGCGCAGCGTCCTGTCCAGGAGAAACCTCTACTCCATAAGTATCTCTCACCCGAAACCACTTTTTGGAGGCCTCTGCAACTTTTTCCCTCCCAGCTTCAATCCTGTATTCGTGGTCCAGGATATTTCCCTGGACATTCATTTCAGGCCCATCTGCTACTTCAACTTTCCAGCGGTCGCGGAGAGGTGTGACCAGGGCTTTTTTGATTGTTGCAGCCGTGTTGCCATCTGCATTCTGAATGTCCAGTGTATCCCTTATCCTGAGAAGCTTCTCCTTGAGTTTATAAAGCTCGTTTCCCTGTACATCCTTAATGATCAGGGTGTTGCGCACACGGAGAGCTTTGCCATCCACATAGAATGCTCTCTCTCCAGCTTCGTTTTCTATCCAGTAGTCATCTCCTATGGAAACGATTTTTTCGTGCATTTTGTAGCGTTGTATACTTTCTGCCTCACGGTTTCGAAGACCGCCCATGATTCGTCGCATCAAAAATCACTCCCTTTGTTGATTGCATTCCAGTGAACTTCCCTTGAGGATCGTCCATTTATTCTGGCATAGAATAGGGGAGGATAATACCTGCTAGCTTTCCTTTCCGGGAAACTATAGTAACATTCGAATCTGTTCCCCATCATGGTCTAGACTGATGAGGCCTTGAATTTTTCCATACCTGTCCCCTCTTTATGAATGCATAAATATATATGATATATATTAGATCAATTTATAATTTTAGTATCTATGTTCATGAGCTTTTTTCAGGTCACATGGCTCTCCTGTAAATCTCGATAATATCTTCTTTTGACAGATCTCTGGGATTTGTCAGGCGGCAAACATCCTGCATGGCATTTTCAGCCAGGATTTCAAGGTCTTCTTCCCTGGCCCCGAGCTCCTTTAACCCAGAGGGAATTCCAATGTCAACTGCAAGCTTTTTGATGGCATCTATGGCTTTATCTGCCGCTTTTTCCGGACTTAAGCCTTCGATATTTTCCCCCATTGCCTTTGCAATATCAGCAAAAAGCTCGGGACAGACCTGCTTATTGTACATTTCCACATAAGGAAGGAGAATTGCATTGCAGACTCCGTGTGGAAGGTTGTAAAAGCCTCCGAGCTGATGGGCCATGGAATGCACGTAACCCAGGCTTGCGTTGTTGAAAGCAATGCCTGCAAGATACTCTGCGTGTGCCATCATATCCCTTGTTTTTACGTCCTCCCCATGAGCAACGGCTTTTCTCAGGTATTTTGAGATAAGCTCGATTGCCTTGATAGCAGCCGCATCAGTGGTTGGGGTAGCCATAGTAGAAACATAAGCTTCAACTGCATGAGTAAGGGCGTCCATTCCGGTTGCCGCTGTAAGTGCAGGCGGCATACTTATCATCAGTTCGGGGTCGTTGACTGCCACGTCAGGTGTGATGCGAGGGTCAACGATTGCCATCTTGATGTGTCTCTTTGTGTCCGTAATTATTGTGAAGCTCGTCATCTCGCTTGCAGTACCCGCCGTTGTATTTACCGTAATAAGCGGAGGAATTCCTTTCGTAACTTTTCCGATGCCTTCGTAGTCGTTAATCTTCCCTCTGTTCTTAGCCACAATGCCAATGGCCTTTGCACAGTCCATCGGGCTTCCCCCTCCAACAGCAACGATCATATCGCAGTTTTCTGTTTTGTAGATCTCTGCTCCTTCCATTGCCGAAATATCTGTAGGGTTCGGTTCTGCTCCTGCAAAGATTGCTGCTTTCAACCCTGCATTTTCAAGGATTTTCCGTATATCTCCTGCAAGCTCTTCCCCATGCCTGCTCTTTCCCGAAACAATCAGGGCTTTCGTTCCCCCAAGTTCTTTTGCCTGCTTGCCGATTTCTTTTACGCAGCCAGCTCCCATAAGGGCTACTTTTGGATTAAGATAGGTATACGTCATGCTTTTTACTCCCCATTATTACAGTTTTAAAATTCTATTAGATATTATTAAAAACACAAAATATTAATTGAAATTACTTTTTCCAGGAAGCTAATAAAGTTTTGCTCTGAAACACGATTTTTTGAGAGCAGCGAATACAAATTAAGGAGGCAAAGGGGCTAACTTTTTTAGAAGTTGTTATCCCCAATTATTGTTAGTTATATTTGTCTTATTCTAAAATTACAAAAGTAATGAGTTGTAATTAGAGTACTGGGGATAATAAATAGCACCATTAACGACATAAATATGTTTTTCAGGAAGGAACAGATTTCCAAAGTCAACCAGAAATTTCAAAATAGTAAAGCAGCGTGGATAAAAAAAAGTAAAAGTCAGACTTGAGCAAATTACTTTAGATAATTAAAAACCGAAGTCGAAGTGATATTTCCGCTTAATATAGTATAGGTGACTATATGGCATCAAGCTTCTGAAGTTTATGGTCACAGTAGTTTGGAGCTCAGATCCGAAAAATCACAGGTGTAAAGCCCATTTATCACATGCCTGCCTGTACAACTATTTTTATTTAGATTTAACTTCTTTTTTCTGGAGAGCAAGATCCAGAACGTTTTCATATACTTCTTTACCCTCAATTTTGAGAATCTTTGCCTGTGATCTGTCGGCGCTGATGTTCCCATCCTCCTGCATATAAATATATTTCCCATTTTCAATACCTACGATTACAGAAGAGTCAGGGATTACATATATTCCAAAATAGTCCGCAAGTTCAGGACTTTTGTCTATATCCATGGACGCGACCGTTACTCTCCCTTCGTAATCTGCTTCAATCTGATCCAGGATAGGCTTTATATTCTGACACTCTTCACACCACTCAGCTCCTATTTTTAAAAGAACAGGCCCTTTTTGTAGAGATGTGTTAATCTGATCCAGCTGGGTTACTTCTAAAACATTACTTTCGTTCTGTGTTTCTGAAGAACTCGTGGAGTTTTCATGAGCTTTTCCGGTGCAGCCAGCAGATATCATAGCTACGAGCAAGATAAATATTATAAATGATTTCTTCATGTTAGCCGTCTACTAATAAATGATTTAGGTTTCTTAAATGTGAATATGTGTATATCATCCATACTAACTATCTATTTAAACTAATTGGGTTTTCATCTGCCCATATCATTGATCCTGTAACGTACCCTGAATTTCACTAGAAAATGTGCTTATCTTCCTGTATGTAAAAACACCCATTCGTTTTTGTTTTACATTTATAGGGATTAAGTTTATCTGTTTTTCATCTAAAAAGTTCATTATTTAGATGCTACAATATATCCTGACATTATTTTATCCTTACATTATTTTTGTGTTACTTCCTTTCGCATTCTTTACTGTCAAGCTGATTGTATATTTTCCTGCTTTATTGTAAGTTTGAGAAGGCCTCTTAGATGTTGAATATGTCCCATCTCTGAAACTCCGTTTCCATTTCGAACTATTCCCCTGATTTTATTTTAAGCTCCTTGCAAAATTAATTTTATTCGATAATAAGATAAGTTTATTAACCGTAGGTAGTTATTGGAACTGAGAATCACTTATAGAGAATAGCCACCTCTGAGATGATATCAATGGATCCAATGGAAAAAATATTCGGAAAAACTGCACAGATGACAGTCCTTAAAAATCTGATTGAACGACCAAACGAACCAACTTACCTTTCAGGAATAGCTGAGGAAACTGGATTGTCTCACGCCAGCGTATCAAGAGTTATCACGCCTTTGCTTCTTTCAGGCGTTGTCCGAGAAAAACCACTGGGTAAGCAAATCCGAACTTTTCAGCTGAACGCGGAAAGTGAGGCAACAAATGTGATAATAGATTTTTACAACAAAATAAATCAGATAATAGATTAAATCTATAATAAGTATAGGAAGTTCTAACTTCCTATACTTATTTTTAAATATTTTTTTGTATCTGGGAGTAGAAGTTAAAACCTGACAATGAGGTTAGCAGCAGACTTTTCGACTATAATAAGCTTATCCATCTTTTATATCAAATCGGGCATTTACTATTAGTTTTTTGATGTTATTTCAGTCATGTACTATTAGTTTTTTGATGTTATTTCCAAAACGCCTTTAATGCCACAAATTGCCTTTTTTGCAATTCAGCAAGATTATAGTAGACATGCCTCGATGCACGAAATTTGAGTATTTTCAGCAATGGAAAAATTAGTCATGGAAACATCAACAGTATAATGATGTATGACAGATGGGTGATATATGATGATGTATGACCGATGGGCGATATATGTCTTTGAAAAATGTTTTTAAAGAAGCTTGGTAACTTTCAAGTATCTCTAAGGTATTATTATCATAATATTATCATGAAATTCTCCAAAAAGCTTTGACATTAGAATCTGTATCGCTTTGATCCACAATATGCATTAAACTAAGAGTGTACTTTATCTCCAAGGGTATCAAACACGCTCACTTTTAGGCTAAATCTTCGGATGTTTTGTTTGTTAAAAGATCAGTTGCTAGAAAGTCGTCTATAACTTACGCTGCTGAACATGAAATTAATAACATTAAACCTTCGACTGCCCAACTCCCAAGCGTAACTACTATTCTCGATGTGACTTGATTTTAACACTTAGTGTAAATTCCTATAGTATAATTATTTGTTTCAAATATCTGCTGAATTACAATTTGTGTGGTGTCTATAATAAATATTGGTAGAAAGGTTCTGATAATAACCCTGGTAATTTTTGCCGTTCTGACTACTGCATTTACGTTTACCCACAACATGCAGATTTCCAATTTTTTGGAGCTTGAACAGGCGGACACATTGCAGAATGTGGGAAGGGTACAGAATGCCATTTCGACTCAGCAGGGATATCTTGATTATATAGTCCAGGATTGGTCCTGCTGGGATGACACTTATAATTTTATCGAGGATAGTAACCAGCAGTTTATAGATGTGAATATTCAAAATCAGACTCTTTCTGGGATCAATGTTCATGTGATGATTTTTGTAGATACTTCCGGAGCTATAGTCTACGCAAAATCGGTAGATATTCATACTGGTAAGGAAAAGCCGGTTCCACAGGATCTTCTAAAATTGGTCAAAAGCGGGACTCTAATTACAAAATCGGAAAATGATACCATAAGAGGTTTTGTCTTACTTGATGAAGACCCCATGTTTATTTCCTGCCATCCCATTCTTACTACAAAGTATAAAGGGCCTATGAGGGGCACTTTGATTTTCGGAAGGTACTTTGACAGCACTCTTCTCGAATCATTCAAAAAAGTTACGCGTTCTTCTCTTTCGATGTACAGAGTAGATGAAGATATGCCCTCTGATTTTCAGACAAAACTTAACAATTTTTCCGCGCATCCTGGCAGAACTATTGTTGAGCCTCTTAGTGAAGAGCAAATAGCAGGTTATTTTGAATTCAAGGATATTTCAGACAATCCCGCCCTTATTATGAGAGCGGATTTTCCACGAGACCTCTATATGCATGGCAAGAAAACCCTGAATTATATGTATTTTTTTCTTTTGTTAACCGGACTTATGACCGGAATAGGAGTTAAATTTGCGCTCGACCGGCTCTTCATTTCGAGATTAGTCGGAATCGATGATTTTGTTACAAAAGTAAGGTCTGAAAAAGACCTTTCCAAAAGGTTGTCTCTTAAAGATAACGATGAACTTTATCGCCTGTCAAGGGAAATAAATGGGATGTTAAATGAAATTTATCTGGTAGAGCAGGAGTTAAAAGCGCAGGAAAGAGAGAAGAAAGTTCTACTTGACTCCCTGAATGAGCAGGTTGTTTTCGTAAATCCTGATCTTAACATTATTTGGGCAAACAAGGCTGCTCTTGAGAATATGGAAATGGACCTTCAAGAAGCAGTTGGAGAATGCATAAAATCCGTTCCAGGAATAAATGGTCCTTTATCTGAATACCTGCAGCTCGAACCGATTTTTGTAACAGGCAACAAAAAGTCAGGGGAATTTACTTCAAAGGACAGCAGGGTCTGGTTTGTACAGGCAATTCCGGTAACTGAAGAGGATGGTAAGATTATAGGGATTCTGGTGACCTGCAGAGAGATAACTGAAAGGAAAGCAGCAGAAAAACTTCTTCAAGAAAAGCAAATTGCAGAATTTGCAAACCGTACCAAGAGCGAGTTTCTGGCAAATATGAGCCATGAACTAAGAACCCCACTTAACTCAATAATAGGATTCTCTGATCTGCTGTATGAACAGGCATATGGGAAGCTTACTGAAAAGCAGCTGAAGTCGGCAGGAAATATTTCAAAAAGTGGGAAGCATCTTTTGAGTCTTATCAATGGTATTTTAGATCTTTCTAAAGTAGAAGCCGGAAAACTTGAGCTTGACTATAAAAACTTTGAACTTGCTGCCAAGCTTAATATGATACAAAATCTCCTGTCTCCCATAGCAGACCGGAAAAATATCAGAATTGAAATAGATATTGATACAAGGATTACAAGCATACGCGCTGATGAAGCCAGGTTTGCTCAGATAATGTACAACCTGGTGGATAATGCTATTAAGTTTTCCTATGAAAACAGTCTTGTAAAGATTGAGGCAAGAGAAAAGGGAGACATGGTAGAAATAACAGTTAAGGATACAGGAATAGGTATCAAACCTGAAGATCAGAATAAACTTTTTAAACCGTTTAGTCAGGTCGATTCATTTTCCTCTAAAAAGTTCCAGGGGACAGGGCTTGGTCTTTCGTTAGTTAAGCAGATTGTCCAGTTACACGGCGGATATGTCTGGTTCAGGAGCAAGCCGGGAGAAGGAAGTATATTTGCTTTCACAATTCCGAGAAACGGAGATAAAGACAAAGATGGAGACTTCTAAATGTGGACAACATGCTCGTAAATTTATTTATTTTACATAGTAAGAAGTTTGCCTTTGCAATTAAGTATGGTCTCAACTCTAAAATCGATGTTAATCAGGGAATGCTATACTCATGCCCTATCTCAAAAAGTATTGGGATGAGTTACTGAAAATCGAAAGCAGAAGAGTAGCCCTTAAATTTGAGCTAAAAAGTGAGGGCATTCTCATCTGCCAGATTTGAGAAGTAATTCTCCTAATGCCTTTAGGCTTCTTTTATTGCTTTGTTGTATTTCATGTAGTTGCCTTCTCATTAGTTTGGTTCTCTGAAGTTGAATTTTCTGTAGTGGCATTCTCGATAGTCGAACTCCCTGTCTCTTTACTCTCAATGGTTTCGACAGGGTTCCTAAGCTTGTTTTCTACCGTATAGTAAATGGTTTTCGTGCCATTTGCTGGAACTGATACTCTGAATTCAGCGGTAAACGCATCGGTCTTTTCGTATATATCGGAACTTTTGCTTATCTCCCAATCTCCAGAGAAGTGTTCCACGATCCGAACATCCTGGGCTTCTGGCTTGCTATTATTGATTTCGATTTCATTGTTTGTCCTTTGTACATTGTTGCTGACCTGTTCGAAACTTGTCTGAATCCGTTTGCCTACGACATCAAATGAATTGCCTACAGTCACTTTTATTATCTCGCCTTTCGGGATGTGATTTATCTGGTCTTCCCCAAGAAACTGGAGCTGCCCATTCGAATCCGACTGATAAACCCTTGCTATCCCTTTGGGAAGAGGTCTTCCAAGGCCTTTTGCTTCCGAGTTTTCCATGTTTAGGACAACCTGGACATTGTCACTTTTCGAGCTGTCAAAAACAAGCTCCTTTTGTACGGGCACTGAATCCGCAAAGAAAAGAGATATCTGCTTTGCCTGGTTATTTATAAGAGTTACAGGTTTTTCCAAAGTGTAGAGGTGATACTCAAAGAGGGGTGTTTCGGAAACAGCTTCATATGAGGTCGAACCTACTCCTTCACTTTTGAGATACATCATAGGCACCCTATCAGAGACTCGATGGATCTCTCCTGCCACCAGCTTCAGATTTGCTTTCTCAAAAGTTGTCCCTGCCTTGTTATCGATATTAATCCATGACCTGATATCGGCTTTTGTGGAATCGGCACTTGTTTTTATGATATAGTTTGCACTCCAGCTCAGACCTCCGGTAAGATAAGAAATAAGAAGGTTCCTCTTTCCGGAACTTGGGGAGTAAATCTGCCAAATCAGCGTCGGTTTTGTAATAATCCCTGAAGCATCTGTAAATTCCATTTTTGATGTTTCCAGAGCCACAATGCTTCCGTCATTTGTTTCAAGGACTACACGTTTCTCATCATGGCTGAGCAGTTTGCCAGTATAGTTTTTGCCTTCCCTGTCCGTTACAGTAATTTCTTTCTCTAAGTATTTGTCAAGGAGATTTGAGCTACTAACCAGATCATATGCATATTGTTGTTCGAGCACAGAGGTCTTGTTATTTGCCGGATCTTCCACCAGGACTGATGTCGGATCAATCTGATAAGCCACATTTGTATAAGCGAAACTATTGAGTCCGTTCTTTAAGTCAATCTCCTTTTTTTCCTTCACAAGGGCCAGATCCCCATTATAAATCGTAACTTCAGTATCTCCACTCATTTTTTCTGTACCTGCGGTGATTTCATTTCCATCCTTATATGCCTGGGCAGTATCGCTGGTATTGATTCCAGTTTCATTGATCATAGGCGAAGCACCTTGTGCAGTAGCTGCTGATCCCGCAGAAGAAATGAGAATTAAATATAAAATCAGAGCCGCTGATGCTAAAGCTACTGAATTTAATTTTTTGTTAGTGATCATAATCCCACTCCCTTATCTTTCGATTATAAACGATTCTATTCTAAAATGCAGTGGCTTTTGGATTTAGATCAAGAACGCAACCTTTGTAACTAATCCCTTTAAGCCCCCATAAGATGCAATAGTTGCTAAGTTGAATTGATGGCCATCTCTAAAAATACTTATGCGTTTGACGAATTTATATAAAGATCTCAAATTAACTCTGAAAATTGATATTCCCATAAAAATAAAGGCCATACCTTTTTAGTGAAAAAGGAAGAGAGATAAATTTTATTATTGATTAAGGAAAGTAATAATATAATGGATGGAATGAGAGTAGGGAGAGGACCTCTGCAACTGGACATAGGTATAGTTGTATCAGGCCTGGGAGGAAACTCCAATCAAGAAAGGAATCAATTCAATGGCCTTTTTTCCTTTTTTGGCCTCGATTTTGGACTCTATATTGGACCATCGTATAATCCTTTTCAGACTATAGGGCCCAGTGTCGGTATTGGTTTGGTCATAGGGTCTAATGGTTTTCTGGCTGCAAAATTAGGCATTCATTTCAGAAGGACATTTGGTTTAGCTATGCTAATTCCTATAGTCCCTATCTACGGTGCTACTGGAGCGAGCTTTTTAGCCGCGTTGCCTATTTCAGAAGGAGCTAAAGTCGCGGCATCTATTCCTTTACTGTTAGTGCCAGCGACTTTTGTATACCAGGAAAATATCAAAGAATTACGCAGAAATGGAACAGAAACTTTAACGAAATTGAGAGCGTATATAGTAGGTCTGCGAGGGAACTGAACCCTTGGGCTTTTCAAATTTTATACTCTTTACCCTTGTTTTACTGGAAAACTATTGATATTAAGCTTCAGTATGCGAGGGGAGAGATTTCTTGATTTGGGTAAAGCCATTAGAGAGGCTTACGCAATTTAAGGTGGACTTAAAGCTAATCGAGTGTTTTATTCGGTTTTACCACTGGCTTTTTTTGGTATCTATTCCAGACATATCGAAGCCCATTCTCATAATTGCGAGAAACAAGAATCTTTTTCCTTTCGAGTTCGTTACAGGCGTGTTCCACTTCATGTATTTTTATCTTGAAATTCGGGCTATCCCTAAAAATAATGTTGAAGATACACTCGGGCTCTACCCAATCGTAATCGTCGCCATGTACATACTTGTCCTTAAAAATCTTCACTACGTACTCTTCAACCTGTTTTGCCCGATCCATAATATCAAGCCCTCGGTTTTGTAAATAAAACTACTTCACAGCCTTCTTTTAGGCCAACGCTAACATATTCATCTTTTTTATGTATTTCTTTCGTTGCCTCTTTGTGGGATATTTTAAATATCTTCACAAACCAGGTAATACGATCTTTGTCATCCTCGAATTTGTGCTCTAAAATGATTCCCCATCGCTTTTTGTTCTCTTCTGTGTCCTTCACAATAAACGCTGAATCATTGTTACTGTCAAAAGCATCTCGAGGGAAAACATTGAAGATGGTGTCTAAATTATAGATGTGATGTCGCTCTATCTTGTCCAAATTGCCCATAATATTACTCATTAAAATTATTGATATTGTTAATATATAATGTTATCGCATTATAAGGCGAAAGCCTCAGCAAACGCATTAGAAAGCCTACAAAATAGTAAAAAGATTCAGATTTGAGGTTTATCGAAATTCTCTGTAGAAAATGCATTTCTTGTATCCCTAGTTCCGCTTTTTTAGGCACATAATCTTCGGAGGATATCGAATTATGCGTTTATACTTAAGCACATAAATTGCCTGTTCTAATTTCAAAATCACAATCAAAGGACCTATGAGACTTATATAAATAGGTTTATGCGCTTAAAATTTGGGAACTCAGGTTTTATATCCTATAAATTCAAAAATTTTAGTTAGATATAAGACAAAATATCAATTGTAGAAATGGGTTTGAGTTTTAAGACAGCTTCCGCAGAGGTGCTGAAGTAACTAATTACAAATGTAAGCGTGGGAAAATAAATATATTTCTTTAAAAAATATGGATAATTGTGTGAAAAGCTATATATAATGTAAAAAATATTAGAGGCAGTAGATATTAGGAGAGATAAAAATGGATAGTACAAAATTCTTCAAAAAAGTCACGGATATGATCAGTACAATCTTTCTTTATATATTACTGCTGGCTTTAATTGTGGGGATGGTAAAAACGTTACTGGATATCCGCTTTATTTTGTCTGAGTCCCTTGAGAGCGGATTCAATCGCGTAGTGACAAGTGTACTGACGGTTTTTATTGTAATTGACCTTTTCAAAGCTTTTGTTGATTACCACGAGAACGACAGGATAAAGCTCACGGATGTAACAGATGCCACAATTTTAATAGTTCTGCGTGAAATCGCTGTGGGACTTTATTCCAAGGAATTCGGGTCTCAATTTATTTTGAGTCTGGCGGCATTATTGCTCGTACTTGGTATAATGAGAGTTCTTGCTATCAAATATTCGCCTGCAAAGGGATCTCATACCGCTGTGCAGAACGAAGTGCAACCTTCAAAACAAAGCATAAGCACCGTTCTTGATAAATATAAGCCTGCTCTTGAGAGCAATTAATCTCCTTTGAGGGGGTTCAGCAATTTTCCCTCTGCCTTCTGTAAGGCAGAGGAGAAGCATATAGGACTTACGCATTTGATGTACAAAATCAAGTGCTATCGACTTTATGAGTAAAATCGATATTTAAACCGTTTAGGCTTAAAGCCTATTGATTTATCAGCTCAACTGCGTAAGTCCTAACATTTTCTTATCTTTTTTGATTCAGATGGATTAAGGGAAATTCAAAAATAAAAATGCCATAATGGTTAAAACTGGAATAGAAGAGTTTTAAACTATTTCTTGAATATAATATGTTGAAATGAAAAAGAATACTCAAAATTTCAGTTCCAAAAAAACAAAGTTCCAAACTACTCTCAGGACCGATATCAGAAAGATCTACGATTGTCTCCTTGCCTCCTACGGTCCCCAGGGCTGGTGGCCTCTAATCGAATTGTGTGAAGCTGGCGGGTCAAACCCTATAAAGACCGGCTCCTTAAAGGGATATCATCCTGCCGACTATACCTTTCCGGAAAGCAGATCCCAGCAGTTTGAGATTATCTGCGGAATCCTGCTTACGCAGAATACTAGCTGGACGCAGGTTGAAAAGGCTCTTCTCAATCTGAAAAAATTGAATGCCCTATCTCCTGAAGCCTTAATTACCCTTTGCCCGGAGCTTTTAAAAGAGGCAATCAAGCCAGCAGGTTATTATAACCAGAAAGCTTTGCGCCTTCAAAACCTTGCCAGCTGGTTTATGGAACTGGAAGATAGAGTCCCTGAGAGGGAAGAACTTCTCTCATTAAAAGGCGTAGGTCCGGAGACTGCAGATTCTATTCTGCTGTACGCCTTCAAAACTCCCTCTTTTGTGGTCGATGCATACACTCGAAGAATAGTAACAAATCTGGGACTTGCAGATGAAAAGGCGGATTACAACTATATCAAGGCGCTCTTTGAAGAAAATTTACCTCAGGATCCGGAACTGTATCAGGAGTACCATGCCCTGCTGGTGGAGCATGCTAAAAGATATTATCAGAAAAGGACAGCTATGAAAAATGCTTGCTTCTTGAAAATTGTTTAGGATTAAAAGATTTTAAGGGAAAAAGAAGTTAGCTACGGGCGAAATTTCAGGTGAAATTATCGCTGTATATCTCTTTATCCTATTTGAACGCCTGGCTCAGTGGCCGAATACTTAATTAAGGGACTGAAAACTCAGTTAAATTCCTAAATACTCAGTCTAATCCAGTATTTCTCAACTTAATTTTTGATTTATCAATTTAATTCTTTAATCGTCGTGCAGTGTTTTGTGATTTCCAATTTATTTCCTTTATTTTTTGCTGAGCATCAATATTCTTATAAGATCTTTATGCCATCCCAATCGGAAAGTTCCGCATCAAGAACTCCTTCATGGACTAGCTTCTCGATCTCGTTTTCAACCTGGCAGTAAGTGAACTGGTAGTCATATGAGATTGCGGTAATAACATCCGGACTATGGCAGAACCTGTTCGGAAAGGCTGCGTTGAACATTGCTACGTTTTCGATAATCAAATTTCTTAGTTGTTCCATTTTTTTATCACCTCTTTTAAAGTTTATATTTATTTTTTTACAATTTTATATTCTGTTCTTGTTCTCATTGGCATACTATAATTACTTGCCAGCTATATATATCTTTTCATCATATTCTATATAGATAATGTAATTATAAATACTCGTATAATCCCAGTCTGCGGTACGAGCCCTGCATATTTTGAAAATGAATCAAAATCATCTCTAAAAGATAGACAGACCAATAGCTAGAAATGGAGGACATGTATAGAATTTTGTATATAGAGAAAGGATTAAGCATGATTCGGAAAAAAAGTATTATTGGGAAACAGCTTGGGAAATGGTTTGAGAACTTAGAAAAAACGTGAATATTTTGTTTTTAATTACAGTCTTCTTTCAAATTTTAGCTCTCTCGAAGTCCTGATATTTGTCTAAGATTCTAATTCCCAAACAAATTCATGATTAAAAAATAAGCTGGTAGTATGCTTGTTTCAAAAACGTCTCCTTTCTCTTCGAGCTGGTATTGATCTGAAATAAATGTCAGTAAAGCACATGAGTTTTTATTTTGATAACCAAGCATAAATGAAATGTAGAAACAATCTCAATAAGATTTCTAGATAGCTGATAATTCATTTACCACTATAAATGATAGGAGGAAATGGCTGTATGGCTATTTTACAGCTAAAGTCCCTATTGTACCCAATGTCAGCAGCAATGCCGACATACCCAAAATAAATTGATAATCATATTTTTTGGCAATTTGACCCATAAATACATTAAAAAAGGAAAATTTATTAATTTTTTATGGCAGGCAACTTTATGCATATAATTATATTATTTATTGATACTAAATTAATAAAATGTAGTAATTTTTAACATATTTTTATCTAAACATGTTAAGTTATATATAGTAAATCATCATTAATCTTCATATTAACAAAAAAGTTTTGCTTCCTTCAGAAAGCTTTAAAAACAATAGTTTCTCCAGCAAAGAAGGAAGCTGTTGTTAAACACTAAGGACAATAAATCTAGAAACGACATTTTGTAAAATATAAATAATCTCCGGAAAAGAAGTATAAAAACGCTAAAGATGTCGTCAAGAAATTTAAAGGAGACTAAACAAAAGTAAAGGGTGAATATCGTGGAAACTGAAAGCAAAAGCATAAGTGTAAAGGAACTTCCTCTAGAAATTCAGAAGATATTAAATAATATGGATTTTCCTATAAACAGGCACGACATTATTGAGCAAGAAAGGAAGAGTGGAGCAATACCGGACATACTGCGGGAACTTGGCATGCTTCCAGATAAGAACTATAATAGCATTGAGGATATCGCCAAGGAACTTCATAGAATTTACATTGGGATTCCGTCCTAAAAAACGTAACTTATTTTTTTTCATTTATTACTTCGAGAGTGAGTGGAGTCACGAATACCCTGACTTTAATCTTGGGGTGAAGTGAACCCTTTTCACTTTTTTCCCTATTTCTATCTATCCGTTGGAAATTATCCCATATTTCCGTTTAGTTTCAGATGTGCCACTGGGATAACCGTACCTCCCAAGTTAATGACGAAATCAAGAGTCAAAAAGGTTAAGGTAAAAAGTACTTCCATTTTTTTATGCATGTTATTTAGACGAATTTATATTCGTTTGAGACCCTAAAAGAAAAATTTTAAAAAACAATAGGTTTATATTGGTATCCATATATTATAATATGCGCGAATAAGATCCACTAAAGCAAGTGTTGAAACACTAGAAGGATCCCTCTTTTAATCATAAATTCGCGGAGAGACCCCCTAAACAAGAATCTAAGCATTAACTGCAAGTATTGCAGCCATGTTGATGCTTATTCTGAAGATTATTTGAACTGAGAGAATAATGGCCCCACCCGTGTTTCTTCTTATTTTTTGGGTGGTTGTATGAAGGCGACATATTATATCATGAAATTATAGAGTTGATGGACATGAAAATGCAAATAAAAAGTTTTCTAAGATCATTAGGATTTGGGCAAGAAGTTTCGATGGTTGAAGAGTGTAGATGTCCTTTATGTGCGGATAGGGTAGACGAAGAAGAATTCAAAAACGAAGTGTTTATGAGGGAATTTGAGAATTCCGGGCTGTGCCAAGAATGTCAGTATACGGTTTTCGGATATAAGGTAGCATGGTGACGGATCAATTTCATCATTAAGATGTTGGAAATCCCTGGTTTTGAGAGGTTACAAGCATGGATTTTGATTTACCTCTTACTTTTGTTCTTCGCAGGAATTTCTCAACTATTTTCCTCTAGTTTCTCGATTTAATTTCTCTTTTTGTCTTTTCTTACCCTTCACAAAAATATACCCCACACCAGAAATATTTAAAGTCGTCCCCAAAGATTACAACCCGAAGTCAGTCTTGCAATGAGGCTAATGCGCACCCATTCCTGGGTTAGTATGCGCTCAGAAAAAAACATGTAAAAGGGCGGCAAATGAAGATATAGATATCGAAATGAAGTGAAAGACGATTTTGAGGTCATAGAAAGGAAACTGCATTTACTAGATATTTTCTATTTTCTATTTATCACAAAGTGTTTGCTGATTTTCTCTGGCATCCAGCCAGGCCTACTTTTAGGGGGCTTTGACAAAGTGTTTTCATGCCTTGAAAACTTGTAACTTCTGTTTCCCAAATCCCGTAGACAGATTATTTCTGGTTTGGATGTTGTCTCTTATAAAGATGCCTTTGAATAAATAAATAATAATTAGTAGAATTATTAAAATTATATTATATATTTAATCAAGAATGGTAAATGCATCTAATACTAACAATATTCAGAATAATATATTCTATTTTGTTTATATAACTTAAGATTATATTATCCTATATACTCATTTCATATTGAGATTTGGATATATTTGTCTCAAAATGCAAATGATTATACTCAATAGAAAAATATATTGAAAAATATCTCTATAGATTAACCACAATTAGTACAACATCGGAGGTTTGAAAAGAGTTTGAGAAAGAGGAATCGTATACGAGACTTCAAAATAATCCATCTTCTTTTAAAATATATACAAAGATGAGAACTACCTGAACATATAAAAAGATTGGAGGGAATTTCAATGTATATATCGTTTGAATATCTGCATATAAGCAGCTGGAATTATTGCATGACATGGTTCAGATACATTCAATGCTGGTAAAGCCGCAAAAATCGTGGTTTCTTATAATTAAAAGAAGAATTTTCCAACAAAAAAACATATATAACTATTCAGGGTATAGTTAGCGGCACTTCTTTTAGTGCCGCGAAAATACCATATATAACAAGCAAATTATTTTTTCAAAAGACTCTCTTAAATTCAGGTCATTTATATAATTGGATAATGGGCCACGTTGACTTTAAATTTAAATATTAAATTTTTCCAAAATTTAGGTATAAATTGATCTTAAGGATATTAGTTTTCCCACAGGACTTACCCAATAGAGGTAATCAAATATATTAGATATCATTGTTTAAAATTACACTTTATACATTTTAAGGCTTAATGCTGCTATTTTTCAGTTCAAATGCTAATTCCGATCCCAAATGCAGGCTCAAATTTAACTTTAAGACACGCACTTATAGAAAATAGCCACCTCTGAGATGATATCAATGGATCCAATGGAAAAAATATTCGGAAAAACTGCACAGATGACAGTCCTTAAGAACCTGATAGAAAAACAGAACGAGCCAACTTATCTTTCAGGAATAGCTGAGGAAACTGGATTGTCTCACTCGAGCGTTTCAAGGGTTATCGCACCTTTGGTCTTGTCAGGCGTTGTCCGGGAAAAACCACTAGGAAAGCAACTCAGAACATTTCACCTGAACACGGAAAGTGAAGCAACAAATGTGATAATAGATTTTTACAACAAAATAAATCAGATATTGGATTAAAACTATAAGAAGTATGAAAGTTGAAATTTCCCAACTTATTTTTTTAAAGATTTTATATATTCGGGATATAAGTTAAATCCTGACTGAGATGGCAGCAGTAGGCTTCTTAACCGTAATAAGTTTAATCCATATTTTACAAAACCATTGCGGGATTGTACCACTCGTGGCATTGACTGTGAAGTCCTCTCTGGACTTTACAAAAGTAATTTTTTCTATCATCAACCTTCGGCAAAGAAATGTTATTTATTTTTTTTGAGATTAATTCAGGGATTTTGTTTTATATCTGATCATACCGGTTATCGAATGCAGCAAAATTCCCAAAAAAGCCATGAAAGTCCCTACTAGAGTTATCAGGAATATCAAAGCAGCAGACTCAAAATCAAAGCTTCCTTCAAGATAAAAGGTTTGTACAAAATTAAGGTTTATATACAAACCACCTGCTACAAGAGTGAAACCTGGCAAAGTAAAGCAATACAGAGGATTATTAAATTCCATATCGTGAATGATTTTTGAAAAAATATTCAGGCTATGTCTTAAAGGATTTTCCGTCGAGCGGTTCACGTCAAAAACTTGAGTCATATTTTGAAGCATAAGATCACCTTCCAGGTCATCAAAAAAATTCTTGCAAACTTATAATATCGGACTAATTTTCTAGAACGAAGAGACTTCAATATATAAAAATCCATCTAAAAGAACAACAAGGAAATCTCCGTTCCCGTGTTTCTTTTCAATCAGAGTTCAGAAACTCTTCTCCCAGTGATGGCAAAAAAATATATTAAAAAAGAATTGAGTCTCCAATAATCCCTATTCTTTTCCAATAATATATTCTCCAACTTTGCAAAGCAGATTAAGTATATACATCCAAAAGGGAGGTTAAGCCTCTAAACAACCCTTGCAAAGATTGAAAATGACCTTTTTTTCTCTCTTCTCTGGCCTCCTACCTTCTTCCATTTTCCTTTTATTTTGGTTCTTTTCTTGTCCACACATTTTTCCTGGTTCCTTCTCTTCTCTGATCCTTTCCCTGATCCCACTTTTTCTCAGTGTCCTCATCTTTTGGTTCTTTTCTTGTCCACACATTTTTCCTGGTTCCCTCTCTTCTCTGATCCGTTCCCTGATCCCACTTTTTCTCTGTGTCCTCATCTTTTGGTTCTTTTCTTGTCCACACATTTTTCCTGGTTCCCTCTCTTCTCTGATCCGTTCCCTGATCCCACTTTTTCTCAGTGTCCTCTTCTTTTGTTTCTGTCCTTGTCCATTCACTCCTTTTGGTCCCTTCTCCTCTTTTTTCCCGGTCCAAATTTTTCTTCATTATCTCGCTTGTTGGCTCCTTTCTAGTCCATACACTCCTTCTTACTTTCGGCTTCTCTTCTTTCATTTCTTCTTCATCTTCATCAAGGTTGAACCCGAGTTTTGAGCTTACGGAATTTCTGGCTTTCTGGGCTTCGGTATAATCTGGATTGATCCGAAGGGCTCTTTCAAAGGCCCATAGAGCTTCTTCATCTTTTTCCAGGCCTGAGAGGGCCATGCCTTTACAGTACCAGGCATCGGCAGAATCGGGTTTTATTGAAATGGCTTTGCTGCATGTTTCGAGAGCCCTTTTATATTTGCCAAGCTTGAGATGAACAAGGCTTTTTCCAATCCAGATCTTTGCATTGTCGGGGTTTATTTTAAGGGCAGCATCGTAGGCTATCATGGCTTCAACCGGTCTATCCAGATTGTAGAGAGCAAAGGCTTTGCCTTCCCAGATTCTTGCAAGTTTCTGGTCAAGCTTGAGGGCTTCATCAAAGGCTTTTATGGCTTCTTCGTATCTGCCAAGTTCAACGAGAACAGACCCTTTTGCATGCCATGCGCCTGCAAGGTTGGGATTGTCCGCAAGGGCTTTTTCAGAGGCTTCAAGAGCTTTTTCCTGCTGGCCGAGCCTGCAGAGGACTGAGGTTTTTATATTCCAGGTCTTGTCGCTTTCAGGTTTTATTTCAAGCAGGCTGTCAAAAGTCTGCAGAGCAGCTTCTTCCTGGTTAAGCTGCAGGAGCACAAAGCCTTTTTCGTAGAGGTAGGCTGGGTTTTCAGGCTCGATCTCAATGGCTTTTTCAATTGCTTTAAGGGAATCCTTATGCATCCTGTGTTTTAGATAAACTGCGGCTTTCCCTGCCCATGCACCTGCATCACCCGGTTTTTTTGCAAGGGTTTTTTCATGGACTGCGAGAGCTTTATTCAGGCGTTCATATGCAGTTTCACCTTTATTACCTGCGTTTGTCTTTCCTTTTCTGCCTGGTTTGCATGGTTTGTTAGGCCTGCAGGCTTTTCCTTTTCTGTCTGTCTTTCTTTTAGGGTTATTTTCCATAGTATCGGTCCAGTATTATCTTTTTAGGGAAATGCTTTTTTGCAAAGAGAATTTTTTTTAAGAAAATAAAGTACATCCTAACCCTCCCCCTAATGAATGGCAAATTATTGGAGAAATCTTCTCTCAGACTCAGTTCTCTTATTTTAAACTGATCCTGTGAACCTATTTCAAACAGCGTATGAAGAGTTTAAACAGTGTTCATTATAATGACAAATAATTGTCTATGAGATCGTTATTATAATGATTTTCATGGAATAAACTATACCTTATACCATATAAGAATAGGACTAACCTAAGGTTATATATTAAATTAATTTTAAGAAGCTAGATCTTTTTGAAAATATTATCCTATTTGTATTTAGTTAAAAGAGTCATGCATTACTCTGGCTCTTAATATTATAGGAAGGAAGTATATATTAATCCTTGGCTTCCATATATAATTTAATTAACAGGTAACGTGGCACAAGTATTTAGAGTTGTTAAATATATTTTACTAAAATAAATATTTATTATATGTTTCAGCACCTTTACTATATTTTATCTTCCTGTTTCTTCAGTTCAAATGCGTAAGTTCTATCCCAATTGTAGGATCAAATTTAATTTTAAGATAGGCTCTTAGAGAATGAGCTAATTAATATGAAAATGAATATTGTAAAGAAGCAAAGGAGGCTTAGAAAATGAGCATACTGAAAAAGATTTTAGGCAAAGAAGAAACTGAAACCAAAAAGGAATCTAAAAAGACTAACGATGATGCAAATAGAGAGAAAATGAGAACACCTTCACCGGTAAAAACATCAATCTTTGATAAAGTTAGATCACAAAAAGAACAGAGTTCGAAGAAGGCACCAAAAGTTAAAGCTGAACATGCAGCACAACAAGCCGCTCAAAAATCAGCACAAAAAGCAGCACAGAAAACAGTAAAGCGCAGATAATTTTTGGACTTACGCTGTTGAACTGAGAAATCAGTAGCATTGAACATTAACTGTCTAAATCCCAATAATTATGACGAAATCGCAAGTACTTGATTTTAGATCTCAAGTGCGTAAGTCTTGACAATAATAGAATTAAACTGGAGACCATATCACAAAAGATTCGGCATCTTTATCGTCTGTTCTCCAGTAAAACACCTGGTGGTATAATATTTCCCTGCCATAATTCAGGCAGAAGCTTCCTTTTTCAGGATGTAAGCAACCATTTCAGGGTCAAGTTTACTTTTTCTGGAGATTTTTTCTTCAATAGCTTCAGTGGATTTGCCCTCAGTTTTAAGCTCTTTTATTTCTTCAATCACTGAAGAAGGAATGCTGTAGTATTCATCAATGTCTTTTCTATGGCCCCATACATCCCCCTCTATAAGCTGAATTCTCTGCATCTCAAGGAACATTTCTATTGATTTTGAAACTGTGTTTCTGTAAGATCTTGGAAGTTGTATGATCTCGATCTTTGGACAGTTCTCAACCAATGAAAAAATATCCTTGTTTGAAGGCCTGAAAGCCAGATGCACTATTCTCTCATTCGAATTCAGTGTGAAAATTTCTTCTCTAGAACTCACAACCCTTATTTTCAAAGTTTATCCCCCTTGTAAAGTTTTAGTGTTTATTATTTTTTAAATAATTTATAAATTTTAATTAATAAACCCGAGCATAAGACTTCAAAATATAATACTAAAATTATTAACATCATCTATCCCATAACCCCTTCTTTTAGTAACGGAAATTACCTAAATTGGGTATTATAGGTGAGCTGTCGAATAAAGTAAGCAAAAAATATCCCTAACAAGCTGTCTCAAAACTCAAACTATTTCTACAATTGGATAATGAGCAACTCTGTATTTAAATTAAGATCATTAAATCTTATTTAAATTTAGGTGCAAATTTGCCTTATTGCAGAATTTTTTATTACAATTGTAGAATCAAGTTCAGTTTTGAGAAAGCCTGTTAAACTTTATATTGTCTTCTATTGCTCCATTAGTTTTGCTTACATCTTCTGGCACAATATTTTTGTCTATTTTGCTCATGGTTTTTACCCCCATATATTTTTTTGGCAGGCAAGTTATGAATTTACATTCATAAGTATCTTACAACGTATCCTCCATTTTTCTGATCTGCTCACTTGATCTACAATCTATGATTATCTCTATAGTTATATTAAATAATTTATATGAAAAATTGTTTTTGAACAAAAGACACTCTCTCATAAAATTGTATAATGCCGTACAACAAATTTATATTAATAATGTTTTTATTATCTCATTTGGTATTCTCCAATTTTATCATTGCGTTTTTTCCTTTATATGTAGAAACGGATACAATGATGTTTTTATTCACCAATTTTCCAAAATTTCTATCATGGTTTTTTACTCTCTGTTCTTTCTTGCAGGAGCTTAATATGTAACCTGTTATTCTTCTAAAGCAAGGTTTGACTATGGACAGCTTGCTTTTGGGTAACTTCGTTTAACTTTTCTATCTGCTCATCCTAATGTGCTGCTGGTCCTTCGAAAGGCAAGGAAATACATAGACTTATCCAATGATCAATAGCTATAGCCTTTGAATGTGGCATCTAGGTATATGTGCGTAGTTAGGTATGGTTTTCGGGGGGGTAGATGTGTAAAAATAGTTCTCCTCAGATTTCCGTTGTAAAAAGAAAATCTGGAGAAACACCAGGGTCAGGAAGTTTCGCAATCAAGTCAAAGAAAAAAAGTAAATAGGTAATATACAATATAAAAAATAGTATAACTATTCTGGCTCAAAGTGAGGATTCTTAAATGCCAAAAAATATATAAATACTTCTTAAAATAATAGAGGGTAGCGATGATAGCATAGTTATATAAAACCACCCAGTGAGATTAAACAGAGAGAAAATCATGATAATGAATTTTCAAGGTAAGAGGCCGAAAATCTCAGATACTGCTTTTATTGCAGATTCCGCTGATGTGATAGGAGATGTTGAGCTTGGAGATTTTTCAAGTGTATGGTTTAATGCTGTTATTCGAGGAGATCGAAATAAAATAAAAATTGGGAACAGGACAAGTATTCAGGATAATGCGGTGATCCATGCAGACCCTGAGAATAGAGTGGAGATTGGGGATGATGTAAGTGTTGGACATGGAGCTATACTTCACGGGTGTAGAATAGAAAGCAATGTGCTTATAGGAATGAATTCTACAGTATTGAACGGGGCTGAAATAGGAAAGAACTCTATAGTAGGCGCAAATGCGCTGATTTCTGAAGGTAAAAAATTTCCTGAGAACAGCCTGATTATTGGAGTTCCAGGGAAAGTAAAGAGAGAAACAGAGGAATCCGAGATTAAAGCTATAGCAGAAAACGCTGTAGAGTATGTTGAATTTGTCAGGGAATACAGAGAAGAGATGAGAATTCACAAGTTCTCTGAGGAAATGAGCCGCTAATTGCGTTGTGGAGTCTTCCGGGATTATTTGATCCATCTGGCTACAAGCGATAGCCTTGGCCAATTTACGTGGCTTCCATGTATATGCTCGTGGAAACGAGGGATGAACGTACCGCTCCAGCCTTCATGATTATTCCAGAAGCTTGCATAGTACTCTATTGGAATTAAAAATCTTGTACTTACATGTCCCCGGAATGTGGGAGATGGAAATGCCTTGGAAGGATCTCTAAGAGGGCTACATGAGCTCCTAATATCATAAAAGTAGCAAATTACAAAATTATCGCAGTGTTTATTGCTATCGAATTTATATTTAAGATAAAAGCGTGTTGGTGCACGAGCCAAAAAACAATTAAGCGTCATAGGGATTTCAATAAATTTATTACTTCAGCAGACCTCAAACTATTGAGGTGAACAAATGCCAGCAAGAAAAATAAAGAATGATAATAAAGAAAAAGAATTAATCGAAAAGCTAGAACCAATAGAAATGGAAGAAGCTCCAATAGAGAAAATAGACATAGAAGAGGAAACGACTGAAAGTAAAAAGCGCAGATAAACGGCATTTCTGGATCGGTGTTTGATTGCGAACCACTTGCTTTTGCATATTCACATTTAGCTTTTCTATCTCCATCCTTAATATGCAGCTGGTCCTTTGGTAAGCAAGACCTTCGCGCCTGGCATCCAGAATCTTTCCTTTCGAGCGATAGCTTTGGCCTTTGCGCGTGGCTTTGCCTGGCGTCCAAATACCTCCCCTTATCCCAATATGGCTTCCATGTATATGGGGGTGGAAATGAGGGATAAACGTACCTCTTCAGCTTTTCCCATATCCCAGAAGTTCAGCCTAAGGGTTATGAAAGTAAGTAACTGAAAAACGTAAGCTTAAGGATCTCTCTACATTTCCCAAAATACGGTTGAAGTACTCATTTTTCACATTTGATCACTGGCTCCCTACTATCTAAAACAGCAAAACAGAAAAAAATTTTAATAAAAATTTAAAAGAGATAAAAGGAAAGAAATTTAAAGTTTGAGTTCCATAGCCATTTTTTGGAAAACCTTTCCTTTGTTAGTGGTAATGAAAAGCCCGTTTTCGTGCCTTATGAGCTCTTTTTCGTTTAACATTTCCAGATATTTCTGGGCAATATTAAAGTTTAGATTTGCCTCATATAATATATGAGTTTTCTTCGCCCCGTTCATTGCTACTCTTAAAATATCTATGGCGATATCAGTCCTGCTCCTTCTTTTAATACTAACTCCTCCCCACAGTAGATTCAACAAATAACTATAAATGTTCAACGTTAGTTGCTAAAGCCTCTAATCTATGCAGATTCTGCAGTACCCGGGTCAATAAGAACCAGATTCCTTTTGTGTAGTTGTTGTTTTTCCGAAGACGCATGTACAGGATTTAAGCTGGAGATCCAATAGCAAAAGATGAACTACCTTCCTTTACGACCTGATCTCCAGTTAAGTACCTGCTGATATTTTGCATCCTGCTTTGTTCAGGCAGGAGACTCTTTGGTCATGATGTAAGCGACCATTCCAGGGTTAAGCTTGCTTTCCCTTGAAACCTTTGTTTCGATATCTTCAGAGGATTTTCCTTCTATTTTCATTTCCTTTATTTTTTCAATCACTGAGGACGGAATGGTGTAGTATTCGTTTATATCCTTCCTGTGACCCCATACATCTCCTTCGATGAGCTGCATTCTCTGCATCTCAAGAAACATTTCAATTGACTTTGAAACCGTTGCCATGTAAGATTTAGGCAACTGAATTACCTCAAGTTTTGGGCAGGTTTCAACCAGTCCGAAGATGTCCTTGTTCGATGGTCTGAAGGCCAGGTGAACGATACGCTCATTAGGATTTAATGTAAAGATTTCTTCTCTTGAACTGACTACTCGAATTTTCATATATTTTCCCCCACTGTTAAGTTCTTTTTTGATTGTACGTTGATATAAACAACATATACTGATTATAAATAATTATCTCATTGAACTAACATTATTTAGATAGTATTCTGGAGGTACTGATTATATTAAATTTCTTAAATTGACTTAAAAAAGCTAAATAAGGAATAGAAATATATTTCAACATGTTATTTTTCCATTTTTCATCAATTTTGCTCTCTTTAATAATATAATTTTTTTCCAAAAACTTATTAATTATTTTAATCTTTAGTCCTTCCAACCTGACACTTTAAGGAAAATTTTTCATTCTCCAAGTAAAGGAAAATGTATTTTCTTCAAATTCAAGGGAGAATTTGTTAACCAGAAAAAGATGCAACAAAGTAAAAACAACTCTTGATGTCGTTTTACCCTGGCTGAATAGTTATGGAAGAGGTAACTATTCATCGACTTCTATTTCTTACCTTTCTTTCTTGTGAATTCAATAACTATTTTCTCTATATTCATAATATTATTTTAAAATGAACTATTTTTTGGTGTGATTTTCTATGAAACGCCTTGTCAAATTCACTCTGAAGGATGGCAGCACTGTATTAGTAGAAACAGAAGAGGCTGAAGTTGAAGGAGAAATGATTCGTGTTTCACGTCAATCTACATCTCGGGAGATTGTAGACATCGCAAATCAGACATTTGAAGATTCGCTTGGTATTGTAAAGCCGGTTGCTAATACTGTTTTGAATAGGCTAAAAGACCTTACTAAGCAACCAGAAGAAGTTAAAGTTTCTTTTGGTATTTCAATGGATTTAAAAGCCGGTATGTTTATAGCAGCGGGTACGGGTGCTAATTTTAATGTGACTTTAACATGGAAGAATTAAAAACACGAAGAATTGAAAATATTTTCATTTCTGTGTTCGAATTCAATTTTTTCTCGAATAATGGAACAATTCAACAAGTTGGAACATCATGGTACCCGAAGATTTACCTCCAGGAATCATTCAGATTCTCAGGAATGATGGTATTGTTCTTGGAACCGGATTTTTGGTCTCTAACAATTTGATTTCAACCTGTGATCACGTAATTCAAAATAAGAACAGCGATCCAGGTAATAAAGTCAAGGTACGTTTTTATCTAAATGGAAATGTGTTTAATGCCATTGTCATGCCAGAGTTGTGGCATAGTCCTGATAAAGAAGATCTGTCCGTAATCCCGTTAGAAGACGAACTCCCATCTAATGTTAAGGCTTTATTACCTGGTTCTTCAGAAGAGACAACTGATCATAAAGTATGTACTTTTGGATTTTTCCTATTGCAGGAGAAATTGAAAGTATCTGGGAGCATGGAGAGATCATTGCAAAGGAAACTGAAAGAAGACATACTCCAGATAGATTCAAACAAAATATCGCAGGTTTTAGTGGTGTGTCTTCATGTAACGAATTCAGGAATGGAGTTCTCGGAATTGTTGTATGCACAATTTTGAGAATTCTGCACCTGTAGGTCTGGTTTTCAGTAAAGAGCAGGATTCAATACGGCAGATAATTGGGGAAAATAAAACACAAGTAAATTGAGAGGGAACTTTAACTTTGTGGAGTGTATTAATAATGCCAAATATATTGGAAGAGAAGGATTGGGACCTTCTTCTTCGGAGGATCAAAGATGAAAAGTGTACTCCTTTTCTTGGATCTGGAGCTTGTTCTGAAAAGATTCATGTTAGTTCCCAGATTGCAAATGAATGGGCGAAAAAGTACGACTACCCAATGGAAGATTCTAATGACTTGACGCGGGTAGCTCAGTTTGTGGCTGTGACCGAAGAAGATGCTATGTTTCCAAGGGATGAGATTTGTAATAAAATTAAAATACTGTTAAAAGAAATTACACCAAAATACTTTGAGACTCCTGATGAAATTCATGGAGTGCTAGCTGATCTACCACTGCCAGTTTATATTACCACAAATTACGATGACCTTATGGTGCGAGCTCTTAAAAGCCGTGGTAAAACACCAAAACAGGAAATATGTCGGTGGAATAAATGCCTCATGCAATGCAAACCAATGTCATCGGAATTCGCCCCCACTTCGGAGAAACCTCTGGTGTATCACCTCCATGGCTGCTATGAAAGACCAGAGTCACTTGTTCTAACAGAGGATAACTATCTGGACTTCCTTGTTGCCATTTCAAATGAACCAAACCTGCTTCCTCCACGTATTCAAGAAGCAGTTACAGGCACATCTCTTCTTCTTCTGGGCTATAAGATAAATGATTGGGATTTCCGTGTTCTTTTCCGGATTCTTGATGGATACTTAGGAAGAAGTATTAGTAGAAAGCACATATCTGTGCAGCTCGTGCCAGGGAATGTGTCTGAGATCCAAAAAGAAAAAGCTCAGAAATATCTGGATCGCTATTTTGATGAGCTTCATATACAGGTATACTGGCAAGATTGCCGCGAATTTGCCACAGAATTAAGAACACGATGGGAGGCTTTCAATCGTGGTACCATAAAAAAAGATACCGATAGTATAAATGAAATTGCAAGAAACCTTGATCTGGTGAAAACCGTCCCTTCTCCGGCAAATACTGACCAGGTTAAGACGGAGTATGAGCTAGCTGGTCAAATTAAAGAAAAAATCAATGTGGTTTCTATACTTTTCTTAGCAGCCGATCCCACTGATGCATCTCGCCTGCGACTTGGTGAAGAATTTCGAGAGATTCAAGAAAAATTGAAATTGGCTAAACTTCGGGATCACTTTTCATTAGAATTGCCACAGTTGTCGGTTCGTTCACAAGATATATCCCAGGCTTTGCTTGATACACAGCCGCAAATCATCCATTTTTCTGGTCATGGCACACCTTCTGGGGCATTGTGCTTTGAGACTCAGGAAGGAAAAACCCACCCTATCGATCCTGATGCTTTGGCTTCATTGTTTGAACAATTTAGTGGTCAGGTGAATTGTGTAGTATTGAACGCTTGTTACGCAGAAATTCAGGCAAAATCCATCTCTAAACACATCAAATATGTCATTGGCATGAACCAGGCAATCGGCGATAAAGCTGCTATCGCCTTCTCTATTGGTTTTTATCAGGCATTAGGAGGAGGACGTAGCATTGAAGATGCGTATAGACTTGGGTGTGTACAAATTCAACTACAGAATATTCCAGGACACCTAACGCCGATTTTAATAAAGAAAGCTCAGTCTTAATTGTCACCGCCTAAAAAAAGGATTGAAGCGATACAGAGAGGAATCCCACTTCCAGGTTCAAGCAAGCGGGGGTTTTAAGCTTCAGCAGGGGCATCTGGGGGTAAGAAGACAGCTTATTTCTTCATCTCATGAATGGGAGAGCGGACGTATTCGTGGCTAGGGAAAGGAAACGTTTAGAGTATTATTTACCTGAATTAGTATCTCTTTTTGAATCAAATATTTTCCGAGGATACCTAAACATATTGAAAAGTTTCTTGAAATTACAGTTTTTCCTTGGGAAGATTAAAGGTACCATCTTGAGTTCTCTAACAGATATGACGTAATTTCACAGGAGTAGTATCCTCTATACGCACAGACTATGTCTCATGTTAATATTATCATTTTTCTTTTCAACTGGAAAATTAATCTCAACCCACACAAAAAAGAGAAGATCCGATGTCTTTTTAACCATTGATTGAAAATATATAATAGGGGAAAGGTTATGATTCTATTTTTCGTCAGCAGAGCTACAGCTCTGATGCTCTTTGTTTTTTCTATCTCAGCGTATTTTAAAATTAAACTTGATCCTACAGGGATAAAACTCACGCATTTGAACTGAAAAACAGTAGCATTAAACTGTCAAATGTTTAAAATGTAACTTTAATCTATGATGTTTATTGTACTTGATTTTATGCCTCGGATATGTAAGCCCTTGATATAAGGTGCTATCCTTAAGGTCAATGTACACCTGAATTTCGGGATAATTTACGGTATGAATTTGAAATTAACGTTGCTTATTATCCAATTGAAGAGTTTGAATTTTAAACTTTGTGGGGGTATTAGTAATGCCAAATATACTGGAAGAGAAGTATTGTGACCTCCTTCTTCGGAGAATCAAGAATGAGAAGTGTACTCCATTTCTTGAAGTTGGAGCTTGTTCTGAAAAGATTCCTGTTAGCTCCATTGCAAATGAACCACATGGAGTGCTAGTCGATTCCTCACTGCCAATTTATATTACCACAAATTACGATGACTTAATGGTTCGAACTCTTAAAGGCCATTGCAAAAGATCAATCAAGAAAATATGTTGGTGGAATAAATGCTTCATGCAACGCAAACCAATGTCCTCGGAATTCGCCCACACTCATGAAAAACCTTTAGTATGCAGCCTACATGGTTGCTATGAAACCTGAATTTGACAGTTTCTGTTAACTAATACAGTATTCTGTCACAAAAAACGCATTGTATCAGCTCAATGTTGTTTGAAAAATGAAAAATATTGATGCTCATAAAGCAAAATAAATAACTTTGAATTGTATTATGAAAACAGATTCATAAAGCCTAGTTACACATTACCAAATATAAGCTTCTGTCAAATTCAGGATGAAATACTAGAGTCGGTGGTTCTAACAGAGGACGACCATCTGGACTTCCTTGTTTTCATCTCACTGGATAAAAATCTTATTCGGCAGCGTGAAGCAATTACAGGCACATCTCTTCTTCTGGGCTATAAGATAAATGATTGGGATTTCCGTGTTCTTTTCCGGATTCTTGATGGATACTTAGGAAGAAGTATTAGTAGAAAGCACATATCTGTGCAGCTCGTGCCAGGGAATGTGTCTGAGATCCAAAAAGAAAAAGCTCAGAAATATCTGGATCGCTATTTTGATGAGCTTCATATACGGGTATACTGGCAAGATTGCCGTGAAGCTGTCACAGAATTGGGAACACGATGGGAGGCTTTCAATCGTGGTACCTGAATTCCAGGCTTACGTGGGGCCTCAACCTTTTGAAGAAAAAGATAAAGCCATTTTTTTTGGAAGAGATCTCGAAGCTCGAGATCTCCTGTCTTTAGTCATTGCACATAATTTGGTTCTCATCTATGCCCAGTCAGGTGCGGGTAAGACTTCACTTATCAATGCAGGGCTTATCCCTCTCCTGAAGGAAAAACATTTTGAAGTTCTTCCGGTGGCGCGAGTTAAAGGCACACCATTAAAAAATATAAAAACTAATGAGATCTCGAACATTTTTGTCTATAATGCTCTCACAAGCTGGGCTGAAAGTGAGTATGATGTTGAGAGCTTGGCTAAAATGAAACTAGTTGATTTTTTGAATGGACAAGAGCATATGCAAGATGAAGATGGCATGCCTTTACCCCGTGCCGTTATCTTCGATCAGTTTGAGGAAATATTCTCTTTATATCAAGACCGCTGGAAAGATAGAGAGGGATTTTTTGAGCAAGTAAGCACTGCTCTGGAAGCAGATCCCTTTTTAAGGGTAATTTTTGTAATGCGGGAGGATTTCATAGCTCAGCTAGACTCCTATGCATATCTTTTGCCTGAAAGATTGAGGACGCGTTTTCACATGGAGCGCCTGCGCAGTGAGGCTGCACTGCTGGCAATCAGAGAGCCGTTGAAAGATACTGGTCACTCTTTTGCAGAAGGCGTGGCAGAAAAACTTGTCGATGATTTGCTGAAGATTCGAGTTGAGACAATGCCCGGCAAGACAGCTGAGGCAACAGGAGAGTTCATAGAGGCTGTGCAACTTCAGGTAGTATGCCAGAATCTCTGGCGAGAGTTACCACCAGATGTAAGGCAAATAACGTTTCAGCACCTGAAAACTTATGGCAATGTAAGACAGGAACTTTCTAGATTTTATGATGAATCTATAAGGGCAGCGGCAGAGAAGGCACGCATTGAGGAGGCGAGCCTGCGCACATGGTGTGGTGCAGTGTTAATAACGACGATGGGAACGCGAGGGATGGTTTACCGGGATCAAGAGTCCACTGGTGGTATTTCCAATGCAGCCGTTGAGATGCTTGAAAGCGTGCACCTTATTAGAGCAGAATGGAGGGCAGGTGCGCGCTGGTATGAACTGACACACGACAGGCTTATTGAACCTATACTATCTTCCAACAAGGTTTTTGATGACGAACGAGCAAAGAAAGAACGGGCAGAGAAAGAACGGGCAGAAAAGGAATGGAGCAGAAGCCGCAATAAGAAAATAGGCGTAGCCTTTTGCATTATTTTAATTATAGCTGGGTTTGCAACCTATCAATGGTATCTGGCCGCAGAAAAGACGAGAGAAGAAACTTTTGCTTCGGAGTTAAATTCAAAATCCAGTCTTCTCCAGGTAGATGCCAAGAATATAGATAAAAGTGTTCTTCTTGCTATCGAATCATTTAGAATTCATAGAACATCTGATGCTGATCAGTTAATCCGTAAGGGATTATTACTCATACCTCATAGCGTGGTGGTTCTAAAACATGATGGTCCGATAAATGATATTGTTTTCAGTCCCAATGGAAAATACATTGCTGCAGCGAGTGCTAACAACACATCACGTTTATGGGACGCAGTTACATGTAAAGAAATTTCTATTCTGAATCATAGTGGTTCGGTACTTGATGTTATGTTCAGTCCTGATGGAAAATATGTCGCAACGGCGAGTGCTGATAAAACAGCACGAATATGGAACGCAGCTACAGGTAAACAAATTTTTGTTCTGAAACATAATGATTTGGTAAATGATGTTGTGTTCAGTCCCGATGGGAAATACATTGCTACAGCGAGTTTTGACAACACATCAAGCTTATGGAACGCAGCTACAGGTAAACAAATTTTTGTTCTGAAACATAATGATTTAGTAAATGATGTTGTGTTCAGTCCTGATGGAAAATACGTCGCTACAGCGAGTGCTGATAACACAGCATGTTTATGGAATGTATCTACAGGTAAACGAATTTTTGATATGAATCATGATGGTCCGGTACTTGATATTGTTTTTAGTCCTGATGGAAAATACGTCACTACAGCGAGTTCTGATAATACATCATTCGTATGGGATGCATCTACAGGTAAACAAATTTTTGTTTTGAACCATCATAGTGTGGTGAATAGTGTTGTGTTCAGTCCTGACGGAAAATACGTTGCTACAGCGAGCAATGACAAAACAGCACGTTTATGGGATGCATCTACAGAATCTAATGTTCTGAACCATGATGATAAAGTGTTTAAAATTGTGTTCAGTCCTGATGGAAAATACGTCGCTACAGCGAGCAATGACAAAACAGCACGTTTATGGAACGTATCTACAGGTAAACAAATTTTTGATATGAACCATGATGGTTTGGTGAGTAATGTTGTGTTCAGTCCTGATGGAAAATACGTCGCTACAGCGAGTTGGGACAACACATCACACGTATGGTACGCATCTACAGGTAGCGTATGGAATACATCTACAGGTAAACAAATTTTTGTTCTAGAACATTATGGTTGGGTGAATAATGTTGTATTCAGTCCTGACGGAAAATATATCGCAACGGCGAGTTCTGACAACACATCAAGTTTATGGAATGCATCTACAGGTAAACAAATTTTTGTTCTGAAACATTATGGTGGAGTAAATGATGTTGTGTTCAGTCCTGATGGAAAATATATTGCAACGGCGAGTTCTGACAACAAAGCACGTTTATGGGATGCATCTACAGGTGAGCAAATTTTTGTTCTGAAACATTATGGTCTGGTGAGAAGTGTTGTGTTCAGTCCTGATGGAAAATACGTCGCAACGACGAGCAGAGACAAAACAGCACGTTTATGGGATGCATCTACAGGTAAACAAATTTCTGTTCTGATCCATGATGGTCCGGTAAATGATATTGTATTCAGTCCTGATGGAAAATATATCGCAACGGCGAGTGATGACAATAAAGCAAGGTTGTGGATATATAATATAGAGAATCTCATAGATGAAGCCAGAAGTCGTTTAACCAGAAATCTTACACAAGAGGAATGGAAAGAATATATGGGTAATGAGTATTATAACAAAAAATTTCGGAATTTATCATAAATGTTTACAAATAAATACTTTCTGCTTACAGTTACAGGCATACTTGTAACCAGAATCTATCCTTATTTCAGATTGATAGCCTTAGCTTTTGATTAGCTTCTAAGTATGCTTACTTCTTTCTGCAAGTAATATCACGCCAATCTTCCACACATATCCCAGAGGCATCGTGAGTAATTTTTTAATTGCTTTGTGAGGCAGTCAGGGATCTATTATCGGATTTGTTGAAACATTGTCAAGATCTATAAGGATAAAATACCTGTACGAAGAATTTTGAAAAATTTATAAAAACCTCCGTCCTTCAGGTTTGTACGTATTCTATAAGAGTATCTGGGGAAATTTTCTATTTTGCAGTTGATCCACATTTCAGAAATTCAAATTTCACAGAAAAACCTATGCTCTTCTAGATAAAAATCCTTACACCCTATAAAAAGTCCATCTTATCTTAAAAAACGCTAAAAATAGTCCATCTTTACAGCAATAGATATTCTCCTCAAGCTTTCAGCAGTGAGTCTTATCACAAAACCTGCCCTGCACGTTCAGGCTATTATTATCCCTCCTTCTGGAATGAGTGTCTCTTCCGCAGAGTTTGTTGAATCTGGAGCAGGTCAGTAAACCACTACATACGAGCTTGAACCCGGTAAGGGGAGAGATATTGAAGTGAGGATTGCAGCCAACCAAGTTGGAGACTTTAATGTCATAGGCAGGGTAGTTTATTATTTTGGAGATAACAAAACAGATGGAGAAGATTATACGCTTGATCTTCCTATCCAGGTAACAGACCAAAATTCTCAACCCACGCCTGATAAGTCCGTGACTATTCCTAATATTCCCGGACTTGAAGTACCAAGTATTGTATTCATATTAATGCTGGTATTTATCGTGAGAAGAAAAGACTGAGATTTAGATAATAACCTTAATTTGACAGATTCTGCTAGTTAATACAGTCTTCCATCACAAAAAATGTGTTGTGTCAGCGCAATGTTGTTTGAGAAATGAAAAAAATTGACGCTCATAAAGCAAAATAAATAACTTTGAATTGTATTGTGAAAACAGAATCATAAAGCCTGTTTATACATTGTGAAATATCCACTTCTGTCAAATTCAAGTTATAATTAAGAAAGGGACATGGATAAGGAGTCGTCTATGCATTAACGTCCCATAATTAAGTTGCTTTGACACTAACTTGCAACGAGGTGCGACACTGGAACTTTATTCATTCCTCTTCCACCCCAATTGCCGAACAAAAAAGCATTGTTGAAAAAGTCGAGCAGCTTATGGGTTTATGCAATGAACTCGAAGCAAAGTTAAGGAATTATATCGAGGGGTAGAGTCCTAAAAAATCGGAATCAAAAGAATGCCTATCAACTCTGAAAAATAAATATTGTGTTTCTACTTTCAGATTTGATCAAAGACTCCATACCCTTCGATGTTTAGACTTCCTTTTTTTAACTTATTTATCCAGTTTTTTGAAAGCTCAGGATCTATTTAGATTTAGTTTCTGCTTCCATACGTATTTTATTCTTTTGTCAGTGATGACAATGCCTCTTTTTACCTCACTCTATGTGAGTACTGGGTTTTTGGTTGTTGAATATACTGTATCCAAAACTCAATTCCGCGCTCTGTGCAATCCTGCGAAGTTTTCAGTGAATTGCACTTTCAAAGGCGCTTTCTTTGAGGAAAGGGATGCAAAAAACGCAGTAACAGAGTCTCGAGAGCTTACAGCATTTATGTAACCGGACCTTGTAACAACCGTATTGCTTCCGGCAGCATTCCTTGCTTTTAAGCTTACAGTATATTTCCCGCCTCTGATGTATCTATGTGTCGGGTTTTTAACTGTTGAAGATGTTCCGTCTCCAAAATTCCATTTCCATGAAGTTGGAGATCCTGTGCTGGTATCCGTAAATTTAACTACCAGTGGTACTTTTCCAGAGGTTACATTTGCAGTAAATGAGGCAACCGGTTTTTGTATATCTGCTGTCACTTTTATGTAATCTGATCTCGTTGCCGTGTTGTTACCTGCAGCATTGGTTGCTGTGAGCGACACTGTATAATTTCCTGCTGAGGAATAAGTATGCATTGGATTTTGCTGGGTTGAATTTGTTCCGTCTCCAAAGTCCCAGACTCTGGATGTTGTATTCGAAGAGATTATAGCATTAAGTGTAAAGCTATCCTCATTGCCGGTTGTGTTCTCCCATGGTCGCTTGTATATGCCGTTTACCTGCTGGGTGCCTTCAGACAAGGCTTTAATTATCCATGAGTGAGTTCCCCCAACACCACTCATACCTTCAGGAGCCGGGTCCTGAGTGAAATCATCACTGATAATGCTGAGTCCCTCACTCAGGTTAAGTTCCCAGGAATAGCCTGTGGTAGGATTTTCCCTGAGCTTAAGGGTAAAATTCTCTCCATTTTTGAGATTTATGCTTGTTCCATTGTCAGCTTCGGTTATTACTTGCTGTGTTGGTGGCATAGAGCTTTGAAGCTCATTTAATACGCTATTATCCTTAAACTGCACAGAAAGTGGGGCATTACCTTCAGTGACATTGCTGCTGAAGTCTGCAACCGGTTTTTGTATATCTGCTGTCACTTTTATATAATCAGATTTTGTTGTCTTATTACTGCCTGCAGCATTGGTTACTGTAAGCGACACCGTGTAGTTTCCTGATACAGCGTAAGTATGCATTGGATTCTGCTGGGCTGAATTTGTTCCGTCTCCAAAGTCCCAGACTCTTGATGTTGTATTCGGAGAAATTATAGCATTAAGTGTGAAGTTAGCTTCCGTGCCAGTCGTATTCTCCCATGACCTCTTGTATATGCCGTTTACATGCTGGATGCCCTGATCCACGGCTTTAATTACCACTAAACGAGTCAATGGACCATCATACATATCTGGAGGATTTTGATTTTCATATTCATCGCTGAGAATGCTGAGCCCCTCACTCAGGTTGAGTTGCCAGGAGTAGCCTGTGAAGCCCGGATTTTCCCTGAGCTTAAAGGTAAAATTCTCTCCATTTTTGAGATTTATGCTTGTTCCATTGTCAGCTTCGGTTATTACTTGCTGTGTTGGTGGTATAGAGCTTTGAAGCTCATTTAATACGCTACTATCCGTAAACTGCACAGAAAGTGGAGCATAACCTTCAGTGACATTGCTGCTGAAGTTTGCAATAGGAAGTACTTGCTGTAGAACCGTTATTGTACCAAGTTTTGAAGCCATTCCGTTTGCATTAAATGCAATTAGTTTAACTGTATATGTCCCTGGTACTGTGTATTCATGAACCGGATTTTTGTCTGTAGAGTCTACTTTCCCATCATTTTCAAAGTCCCAGTTTCTTCCGGTTGCATTTTCTGATAAGTCTGTAAACTGCATAGAAAGGGGGGCATACCCTTCAGTGACATTGGTACTAAAGTCTGAAGTAGGTGTATTTATTTCGTTTTCCTCTCCTGAAATAGTGAACATATAGATATCTGAGTTTCTATGGGTACCCGAATATCCACTGCGTTTATCTATCCAAAAAATCCTGTTTCCATAGATAAATGGTTCCACCTGATCTGCTGTATTGGTGGTGATCTGAGTTTCAGTTGAAGTAGAGATATTGTACATGTAAATATCATAGTTTCCAATGCTCCCAAATTCATCCAATATTCCATTGCGTTCATCCTCCCACACTATCCTGTCCCCGTAGATAGCAGGAGAGTACTGATTGGATTCATTGATAGTTATTTGAGTTTCTTTGGAAGTAAATAAATCGTACATGTAGATATCGGAGTTTTCATCTCCATTGCGCCAATCCTTCCATACGATTATGTCCCCATATATATCAGGGGAATTCTGATCTGCTTCATTGTTTGTGATCCGGGTTTCCTTGGAAGTGGTGATATTGTACATATAGATATCCGAGTTCCCATTACGCATATCTGACCACACAATTCTATCTTTATAGATAGCAGGGGTCCCTTGATAAGATTCATTGGCGGTTATCTGGATTTCCTTGGAAGTGGATAAGTCATACAAATATATGTCCCCATTACTCCCGTTTCCTTTATCATTGCGCCAATCTGCCCATACTATTCTGTCCTGGTAGATAGCAGGATCCTGCTGATTTGAACCATCGTTTGTAATCCTTGTTTTCTGAGAAGTTGAGAGGTCGTACAAAAATATGTCACCATTACTCCAGTTTCCAATGCTGTTACTCTGCCATACTATTCGGTCTCCATAGATGGCAGGAACATCGTTCCAGGATTCATTTGAAGAAATCTGAGTTTCCTTGGAAGTAGAGAGATCGTACATGTAGATGTCTTGCCCATTACGCAAGTCTGCCCATACAATCCTGTTCTCGTAGATAGAAGGATATCCCTTTAATGATTCATTCGTGGGAATTCGAATTTCGTTGAGAGCCGGTTGATCATCTACAAACTCAAAAACAAGCTTTTCTCCATTAATTTCCGTAAGTTTGAATGCTCCGAATTTGTCATCGATTTTGAGGGTCATGGTATTTGCATAGTCGATGAGCCAGATGCCATCTATCTGTGCAATACTCCCGGAAACATCTGGAATGATCTGGTTGACGTGAACCTTCATGACAACAACGTTATTTTCATTTTGGATATTATCAATGGCAACAGTCCATGTCTTTTCAGCGGCAGATCCATAGACATTAATGATTTGATCATCAACATACTGACCATCTTTTGAAAACTCGAGCCAAACCTTTTTACCATCAATATCGAACTGCTTGGCTTCGAGAGTATAGCCTTTACCAAGCTCGATTTTATCTCCAGTCTGCAGGGTGTAGTTCATGTCACTGTCAAGAACTAACTTTGCAAGTTTGTTAACTCGACAATTCCAGACATTTCCGTTACTTATGAACAGTGGAACATATTCCTCTCCAAATAAATCAATTAACGGATACTGTTCATTGGACCATCCATCATATTCATAATTATTTCCAATTGCATTAATTTCAACAGTGTCTGTTGCACTTGCAGTATCTGCTGCGAATACAACTAAGACCATAAGAGCAGCCAGTGCAACTGATGTAAGTTTATTCATTTTGTTATCTCCCTCTTACTTCAAAAAATAATGGAATGTGAAGCATACTCCTCGACCTTATCAGCCGGGAGTAATTTGAGCTTCATCAAACCTTATTAAAAAATTAATACAGATTAGCTATCACCTGCTTATAAATTTTTTCTCTCGATTCACGTCTCATTAAAAAATCTCTAATTTGGGGTAATTGTTCAAGAAAATAATCTGAGATGAATTTCTGGGAAAAAAGTCGGAACTAAGTGAACATAGTAGAAACAGGAGAGGTGATTAAGCACAAAAAATAAAAGGAAAACTTAAATATTTAAAATAAATCTATTAAGAGTTAATACCTCATTGTGGGGTAATTACTGAATAAGAATGTTCCTAAGACTAGTTCTCTATTTTGGATAATAAAGTGTTCATTTTCCTAAATCTTATTAATAATTTCCCCACTCCCCCTTTATCCTTTACATTTTTAGTAGTCTTCCAATTTAAGAGATTCATTTTTTGGATATTAAGACATATCCTGCTATTGTTTTAGTGTGACTGCCTTTGGCGTTCTTTGCTGTTAAGCTTACAGTGTATTTTCCTGCTTTACCGTAAGTGTGTGTAGGATTCTTAGATGTTGAATAGGTTCCATCTCCAAAGCTCCATTTCCATGAAGTTGCCGTTGCTGTCAAACTTTTGAATGCGATGATTACCAAAATCGGCAACATAAACATTATCCAAAGAATCTACATCAATGCCAATTGGAGCTATAAATTGTCCATCACTGCTGCCATGAGAGCCCCACTTTGTAACAAAAGTATAAGTTTCAGCATGCGTAACAGTAGTGCTCATAAATCCAAGAAATAATAAAATTAAACAAAAAAACATTTTCTTTAAAATATCAGATTGTTGATATTTCACTTTGAATCCTCCTTATAAGTCAGAGTTTGTGTTTTTTATTATATTTTTATTCTTTCACTTTAAACCGCAGTAAATTAATTTTGGAGTTTATAATAAAGAGGAATTGAAAACGTGATATTACATAATTCTTTTCTCTAGAAAGAAAACATTTTGAAAAAAAAAGAATTTCATTCTATTTATATGTAGGTTTTTACATTTCGTTCAGTACCTTCTGTGATAAACTTCTCAAACTTGCAGAACATTACAAAGAGGACCTCTAAAAAACATATACAATTATTTTCGGCAGGTTCAAACATTGATTAATCAGGAGCTATAGAAACGCCCGGAAATAAGAAGTCTTGGTACAAGTTTTGGTAACGTCTATACTTCATAATATTGACTATTTTATTAACTTATTTAGGACTTACGCACTTGAGATGCAAAATCAAGTAAAATAGACGTTGGTATCAAAGGTATGCTTTAGACAGTTGACGATTTAAAACATATTGATTCTCAGTTCAACCGCGTAACTCCTAGTTCTTTTAAAATTGGGGAAGAACCAGAGAAAATTAAAAAAGACTCGAGTTTTGAGACAGCTTGGAAGGATAGCTTCTTCCTCGGTTAAGGAAGAAATGATTTTATCATAAGAAAGTTTCCGAAAACATTTCACAACAAAGAGTTTTATCATAGAAGAAACACTGTACTTGAAGTGCCAACTTTTGTTGGTATAAAAAGTACGCTCGACATGTTGCAATATCTTCAATATAGAGGAAGTATAGGAATTGGCAAATTGAAGTGCTTTCTCTGCCAAGATAGTTTTCGAAGGAGTCCTCGAAGAGGACTCCTTTATATAACATACAGTTTTTCGACATGAGAATGGCATATCTGGTATTGTTTAAAGTTACAGCTATTGAATAAAGACAAATGTATCAGAGTTAGTGAAAAAAAGAATAAGTTTTTAAGTCAAAATTTTAATCTGAGAGCCTCAAGGGTTAACACCCCCCCATAAACCAAGTTTTCCCAAGCCTTAACCCTCTCTAAAACATGGCTCCCACTTTCCGCAGTAAAATTTCGTATAGTCACATTTTTTCTTGTTATCGCTTTTCAATTTAACATGAATTTATTTAGGTTCTATTAAGGAGCTAAAAATAGCTATATGGCGTATTTAGAGAACAAAAAACGGTAGCATTCAATTTTCACAAATTTTCGTTTTGATTCTCAAGTATTTAAGCAAATGTTAAAAACGAAATCAGGAAAATGTTGATTTTCAAAAAAAATACTGCAGAATGTGGATTCGATTTTTTGCCTTCGTTGAAAACTTCCCCCCCCCGTTTTCCGAGGCTTCAGTTGATATACTAACTGCAGAGTTTTGAATAATTCTCCAAAAACGATAGCATGAAAAACGTTGTTTTTTTGAAGATATCTGTGGAAAGTGGGTTTATGAAATTGATATAAAGTATTCATTTGACACTCGAAACAGCGAAAACTCATAAAAATGTAATTAATTGAGGCAGGAATATTGGAGTTCCATTCCTAATTAATATTTGCAGGATTATTTAGTTCTATTTAGTAATTTTTTAAACTCTTCGTCCGTCCATAATTCTTTAAAACCACTCTCGTTTTCTGCAATTTCCTTATACGATGAATCAAGATCAATAGCGTGTTTTAAATTAAATCCTGCCTTCTCTTTGTCATTAATAAAGGAATATGTGTACGCACGATGCATAAAGTAAAAGAAATAACTTTGAATTGTATTACGAAAACAGAATTATGAAGCCTATTTATACATTGTGAAATATACGCTTCTGTAAAATTAAGGTAATAAACTGGAGATAAGATCTAAAATGGAGGTGAGGCACTTAAAAGCTGTAGCTATTTTGGTTTTGCAGGGAACAAAGGGATACTGCAAATGGATAAGAGCTAATCTTTTACCATTTACTTTGAGAGCAGGCTGTATTGCAGCAAAAGTTTTTGACTTCTGTGTTTTTCCGGTAATTATAGATTTACTATGGCAGAAAATTAAACTAAATACCAGAAATCTCACCTCAACAGAAGAACAGGAAGCAAAAAGTGTATTTGGGGAGAGTATTAACTATTCAAAAGTACGTATCGACGAATATTCATTCATTGCCTGGATTGGAGCAAAAATAAACAGGTGCTCTTGTATGGGTGTTACTATCTTCCATACAATCAACTTTAATCTGAAAATCAGGGCTGAGAAAGGCAATGCAGATATGAAATGGTTTATTCATGAGTTAACCCACGTTGCTCAAATGGAACATGCAGGTTCGAGATATCTTCTTGAAGCATTTTATGCACAGGCAACAGAAGGATATGGATACAAACTGGGTTCAAAGCCTCATTTGCGTGAATATAATCGCGAGCAACAGGCTTCAATTGTTGCAGACTATTATATTGCACTTATTTCAGGAGACTCAACTGCGGCTTATGATACATATATCGCAGAATTGAGAGCTGGTGAGTTATAAAAGTGGTTAGGAAACCTGGTACTGTGTCAATTTTGTCTGCAGAAACAATTGGTATCGTACTACTTTTGCTCAGGAATCAAGGCATACCTGTAAAAAGCCTGAATGGTTTTCAAGATTCCCACGGAGTCTTCAATTTTTATGTTTGTCGATTTCACAGCATGTTCCTGCAATCTTCTCTTGATCCTGAAAGGGGCTAGTTCCTCAGACGAGCCAGCTTCAGAAGTTTTAGTACTATATAAAAAATGGATGCCAAGTAGTAACTTTTAATCATTACGTACCTTTATTGATATTGATTTTTTCAGAAATAGGTAGGTTATTAGGGCCCTTCTAAATAAGGATCTAAACTGAAGGTTTATATTGTTTATTTTAAGCAATGGGCATATAATCAGAGTTTCCCCAATAAAAGTACATCTTTAAAATCCTATTTTTAATAAAAAAGTCCGTATTAAGCTTTAAAATCAATATATGAGGTAAATTAGAGCTTTTTTTTATAAGTTAAAGTTCTTCGCAATTATAGCATCTGAACTCGTTTTCCATTATATTAAATCCAGTGTCAAAAATAAAGGACATCAGAGCCTTAAAATTAGAATTAAGGATAAATGATTCCTTAAATAAAAAATAAATTATTATTAATCTGTACTTTAATTGGGGAAACATTATCACTATACTCAATACACTAAATAAGGCTAATTAGCCCTTAAAAAACTGGTGATTTTTTGAGGGCCCTATGGGTTATATAATAACAAAATTTTCCCATTTTATAAATGAAGTCTGGTCAAAGATTTGATTCTTTAGATTTTAGATTATACTAGAGGACTTAATATAAACATTATAGAAAAAAGAGCAGTTTAAACCTTAGTTAAATAAAATAGTTTTCAAAAAAAATTGGGTATAGCCCGGCACGGATTCGAACCGAGGTTGCAGGATCCAGAGTCCCGCATGATTGACCACTACACTACCGGGCTTCGATGATTTTTCGCTGTGAGGCGCGATTCTTGCGCCCTGAAGCGTACCTTCTAAAGGAAGATTTTATATATATAACTTTCGGCTGAAGGTCCATTATTTTCTTAAATTAAATTCAATAAAAAAGTAATAGCTTTTTTTCTTAAAGGCTTTCTTCTGGCTGATTGAGAACAGCAGTCCACCACCAGCTAGCCATATCCATAAGATCCTTTGAGAACTGGCCTGAGAGTCTATATTCTTTATTTTTTACCGAGATTAGTCCGGCTCCAAGCAATTTGTTGCGCATCGCATAAAATGAAGCCCTCCCTATCTGGAGTTCTTCCAGAAGGGTCTTCCATTCATCAGTTCGAATTGCCTTTCCTGAAGCCTGGCGCTCTTCGATAATTGTCAAAAACTTTTGGCCCCTGACAGCAGTGGCATCCTCCTGAAAAATACGCCGCATAAGGCTGTAATAAGGATCCCTCGAGTGGCTTATACGGGTATTGGCATCAGATCGTACAACGATAGTTGTCGCTGTTCTGGGTGCGTTTTTCACAAGTGACATTGTTCATCAGAGAATTGGGGGTAAAATTTTGAATTTTTTAGGCTGTAAATTCGGTAGATGTCTTGGATGAACTTACAATTTTCATAAGCAGATCTATATATTCCTCTCTTAAGAGGTAAACTATTGGGGTTTTATAAGACTCTTTATGTGCTCTTAAAATCCCAAGTTTCGAATGAATATATCCTACCATGGATGCAACCGTATTTCTTGAAACACTATATTTACTCGATAGCATTTCATGTAGTTCATCTATAGTTGCTGTCTTTACCTTGATAAAGAGACATAATATAGCCCTTCGATATCCACTGGAATCTACTTCAAGAAACTTCTCTAACCTGGATTTAATTTTAGCTCGGATGGATACCATTAATTACCACCTCTACTGATGTAGTGAACTATGTCAGTTATAGCTGTATATATAGGTTTGTAAATTTATTCGTCCTGATGTGAAAGGGGTATGAGAATTCATATCCGAAACAATTTCACATTACTTTAAGCCTATTTTTGTGTACTTATATATTCTTTCTCCAATATATCGCTTTTTATGGTCTATTGGTATTATTTTTAAGGCAAGATCTTTTTCAAAGCCTTTTGATAAACACCAAACTTATTTATTTTTTACATGTAGTTAGCCTATTTGATAAATCTTACAATTCTATAATTGAATAAATTCTTATTTTTAAAAGGGAATTTTGAATACTTTGATAATATATTTACTTAACTACATTATTATTTTCTTATGACAAAATATATTAAGTTTGTGTTTAATTGTCTAATTTATCAGTTTTTGTTCATTGTTTCAGCAAAACTTTTAGTTTTTAACTTGCTTCATAGTCTAAATTTATATCTAAATCTGAGGAGGAATGTATTCATTAGCATTTAGTTTGCTCTAAGTGTCTTTAAATTTTGGGACCATTCCATGAATTGATATCGAATTGTTTTTACTCGAATCTACTATTTAAGATTCCATTTATAAAGAATCTTGCGGCATAATTCTATTTATATGGCGTTTAAGGAATGAATAGAATATGTGTAAAAAATTGGGCTGTCTCTTGGGACAAAAGGTTCTTTGTCAAGAAGGGGATCAATTTTAATAGGTTCGTAGCCTTTAGGCAGAAACAGTGAGAGTATAAAGAAAAAGCTTGGAAACTTAATAGCGCTAATTTCTTCCCAACCTCATCCAGGAGAGGATAATATAGAGTATAGCTATGATCTTAAAGGGAATAATCTTTTCATTGACAAAAACCTGATGCCTGCGTATAGCCTGGAAGAAAATGAGATAGGAAATTGCAGTAATTGCGATTCAATGCTTATAAGCCTCAGTTATCACTCTGTGGGGGAGACAATTGTAGTCGTAACAAAATGTGTTTCATGCGGCGCTTTCTATGTGAATATCTACGATTCTGATTGGAACTGGGTGGATGAAGCTCCTGTATCCCTCCTCCCAATTCCCATTTCCATAAGTAATCAGATAATTGATGACTGGAAAGGTCTTGAAACAATTCCTCTAAAAAAGCTTGAAGCAGTATTTTCCAGAGGGGAGATCGAAGCTCTCTTTGCCAGGGCAAAAGAAGAAACTCCGATCCGGCAATACCTGTACAGAGCTCGCAAAAAGTATGAATTATTTGAAGAAATATTTGATATGAGGTTAGAGTTATAATTTAGTTACATGTTTTTGAGTTATTATTGTTTTTATTCTAAACTCCATGATATATCAAACTAGTTTATTAAATGTAATAATATAAAATTACCCACCATTGGATGGAACTATCGCCTTGTTATTATAAAAAGCAATTAATTGAAAAGTTTTTTATAAAATGAATATATTAAAATTCAATATATAGTTTTATATAAAATAATATGTTTTGAATAAATACCTTCATATATTTATTGCATTCAAAAGATCCTTTAAATATACTTAATGGCTTCTCAAATTAAGATTGTATTATTCAATATATATTTATTTTAAAGCTTATTTTTTGTTAGATTGCTCTAAAAGATTTAAGTATGCGTTTTGATATAAATTTGATATGTTCAGGCTACACTCGAAACATCAAAAGATAATATATAAATATACTCTAATATTGCCTATTCAAAAAGTGATTCCAAGAACTATTACCCACAGACATAATATCTTGTCCCTTTTATGGAACTATCTGTGCGTATATTAATAGCTTTTCAAATTCAGGAAATATAATTCAATCTCTCCTTTTTAAAGCTTATTTTTATTGATTATAATTAATAAGACTAAGTATGTGTTTTGAAGGGTATCTTGGTTGATTAGGCTACACTATTAAGAGTAAAAAAGATAATATAAATATATCATTATATAATTTTTTCCAAAAAAGTATTTTTGATAAATATTGGTTGAGATCTATAATATTTTGATGAATCTAAAAAAGGAGGAACTTCAAGGAGTTTTCTGGGAATTAGTCATCCTTCAATTGATATATTTTTTTAAAATTTAATTTATTCTCATAAGCACAAATCTAGAATAAAATATTCTTTTTAATGAATGTCGTATGGTATTTTTTAGATAAGAAATTCTAACTGGGGGTACAGTGAACAAACATGTAAAACTGTAATAAATAATCTCCTTTTTATTACTTGAGTTAATGTTGATGTTTTTTTCTTGTATATCGTAATTTTTGGACCACGTTTTTCCTTTCAAAAAAGTCTGAAAATACTCATTCTTATATAATATAAGTATGTGTTTTGATTTTGCGATAATATCCTGCTTTACCTCCCACTTTGTCAAGTCGGTTATTACATACACTATATGAATATACTGGTTATGGCCGACAACCGCCCCATTAAATACGAAAAGATATTGAGAAAACTTTCTATGTAAAGACAAAAAAATTATACATAATAACTATAGGAATAACTATGCTCTCTTATTTTTTGAACCTGGATAACCCAAGTCATAATAAACTAAACTGTTATATTTATTTTACATTAAATCTTAATTTTTTAGAATTATGTCTGATTTTTTGACTATATGTTTTCACCTATAATTGAATTAAATAGTCTACCCTATGTGCATAAAATAACTAATTATAAACATATTTGAATTCAATTACTATTTATCTTTTTTAGGCTTTATTTTTAATAGAATATCCACTATAACTTTAAAAGGACTGGTTTATGTAGCTATTTGTATATGAATATATGACTATATATGTAAAAAACAATCGGAATCAAAAAAATACAACTTAATTTAAATATATTATTTAGTAATTGCAATTTGCATAATTTTCTTAATTATTGACAGAATAATTAATACAATATTCCATTGTATGCAATTAACTGAATATATTGTGTTTTTAATTGTAAATTTACTTTTTTTTATGCCCTTAGTAAATTATCTCTAATTTATAGCAGATTTTTAATAGTATATATCATTAAACACATTGTAACTTGGTTACATATACATAATTTTAAAAAAAATAATATAGTAAAAAACATATTTATTAAAAATTATTATTAAAAACATATTATTAACTATCTATGTAATGAATTGTCCATGTTATCTAATATATACATCTATTTAGTGCTATTATAAAATATTCTTTGTGTTTATCTCTCACTATGTAATATTTATCTAATTACTTAAGGCAATTTTTAAAACTAAATAATAGAACAGATATATTAAAATATATATTTTTGATTAAGTTCTGATCATATTTACACCATCCGTTTAATAATTAGGTAACATATATTATACTATTAAATAAGCATATTTAAAAATATATATTAATATAGGCTATATAGATGTGCCATACATAAACGAGGAATTTTTTTGTTATCAAATCTAGTATATATAATTTAATATATGTAATATAATGAATATTTACTCTACGAATCATCATATTATATCTAACTATATTTATATAATATTTTTTGATATGCAACTGGTACACTATTTAATTCAATAGTTGCAAGAAACACATAATCTTCCAATTTATTTATATATCCTGCACTTTTCGGGCTTAAGAAATGAAACTTTTTAAAAAATATATTTATCAAAATTATAAAAACGAAAGTTTAACTTTTAATATATAATTTTTTATCATTTGTTATAGTCTATTTATATTTCATCTTCAAATCATATTGGAGGATTGTCATAACAATTATTTAAATAAAGACGACAATTAATACCTGAATAAATATCAGGATCTTAAAGGATAAATGCAGGGCTCTGGAATGCTTGAAAATATTGATCTGTCGCTGACAGTAAAGAGTGATGAATATAAAAAAAATATGAAAGTACTTGAGGTTAAGCTAGGTGAACTTCAACGAAAGGCCTGGGAACTAAAGATCCCAATAATTCTTGTGTTTGAAGGCTGGCATGCCTCAGGGATGGGAGAAGACATCAACCGTTTCATCCTGCCTCTGGACCCGAGAGGATACGATTTCTATACAATGACTCCGCCCTGTAACGAAGATTTTCTCAAGCCTTTCCTCCTTGACTTCTGGACTCATACTCCGAGAAGAGGAAAAATTGCAATCTTTGACCGAAGCTGGTACAGCAGAGCAATTATAAAGCATTTCGGCAAGGAAAAACACGAAGAAAAATTTGAGAAATGCCTTGAAGAAATAAATTGGTTCGAACGCCAGCTTTCAGATGACGGGTGCCTTATACTCAAGTTCTTTCTCCATATAAGCGAGAAGGAGCAAGAAAATCGTTTCAAGGAAATCAAAAAGAAGGGAATTCCTCTGATCCTTAGTGAATATGAAAAGAAAAACGGAAAGGAAAATGGAAAGGAAAACGGAAAGGAAAACGGAAAGGAAAATGGAAAGAACCTGGATTTTATTCATCAATACAATGAGTACATGCCAATTGTAGAAAAAGTACTCGAAAAAACAGACATTTACTATGCCCCATGGACTATAGTAGAAGCGAATGACAGAAACTTTGCAACCCTCAAGATTATCATGACTGCAACCCAGGCAATTGAAACACATATTGAGCAGGTAACCATGACCCCGGGGCAGCAGACAATTAAATATCTGGATATAGGAACATCAAAGCTCCATGAGCTTAGTGGTTCTACGCTTGAAAAAACAGACGTGTCAAAAACTATCACCTCCAATGAGTATGGAAAATCCAAAAAACTTTACCAGCAGAAGCTTGAAACCCTCCAGTACGAGCTTTTTGGAAAAAGGCGCTCCTTAATTATAATCTTTGAAGGCTGGGATGCCGCTGGCAAAGGAGGGGACATCCACCGTCTTGTTGAAGAGCTAAACCCTAGAATCTACAGAGTAGTTCCTGTGGGTTCCCCAAATGATGTTGAAAAAGCCCATCACTACCTCTGGCGCTTCTGTGAAGGAGTACCTGAAGCAGGGCACATAACCGTTTTTGATAGGAGCTGGTATGGCCGAGTTCTGGTAGAAAGAGTAGAGGAGCTCTGCAGTGAAGAGGATTGGAAACGTGCTTACAGAGAAATAAATGAATTTGAACATGTTCTTATAGGAACCGGCGCGATTATCCTCAAATTCTGGCTTCATATCGACAAGGATACTCAGCTCGAACGTTTCGAAAGCCGACAAAATGATCCGCAAAAAAGCTGGAAAATAACAGCCGAAGACTGGCGAAACCGGGATAAATGGGACTTTTATAAAGCCGCAGCAAATGAAATGTTCCAGAAAACAAGCACCGCAAATGCTCCCTGGATTATTGTGGAATCCAATGATAAACTCTATTCAAGAATAAAAATCCTTAAAATAATATCAGAAACTCTGGAGAGGGAACTGAAAACTGATTTTTAAAAAAGTTTACTGGATTAATCTGGAACGTTTGGGAAAGGAATTACTGGTAGATTCCGAATTTTTTGCAGAGTCTTTTTCCGCTTTTTCTGAATCTTTTTTCGTATCCTGTTTTTCCACCATCTGCCTGCGGAGGGCGACATCAATACTTTTTTGGAGATCTCTTTCGTCGAAGGGTTTTACAATGTATCCTGAAGGATTAGTCTTCCAGGCACTCTCCACAATTTTATTTTCGGAACAGGCAGTCAGGTAAACCACAGGGATACTAAAATGTGCTTTAATTTCCTTTGCCGCCTCTATACCATTCACTTCACCCTTTAACATGATATCCATCAGTACAAGGTCAGGAAAGGTACTTTCGGCTTTCCTTATAGCATCCTCCCCCGAGGAAGCGATACCTGTGATTGAGTACCCTAAAGTAATTAGCATCCGCTTTATCCCCATAGCGACTATACGTTCATCTTCGACAATAAGAATTCGTCCTTCTGTCATTAATTACACCTTCGTTTTGTATTTAAGCTGCCAAAAGCTGATTCTAAATAGTTATCCTTTAAGTGTTTCAGGTTGAATACTTGCCTTATTTCAGGTTGAATACTTGCCCCATTTTGTCTGCCCCATTTTATACTGTTTAGTGTGTTAGTTTCATTACTAACCTCTTTATGAAGCTTTCTATACAACTAAGCAACAATTTTTCACATTTCTCCTTTGAAAAAGGCACATCAAAGGAAATTTGAAACCTGTTCATTCTTATGTCCTTTTCATAAAGTAAGGAGTAAAAAGGCAGCTTAAATCTTTCTTAAGATTAAAAATTTCCCTGTAAGAATCCCCTGGTGTAGAATCAAATTCTTTTTGGATTAACTGTGGAATTCTATGCAGTTAGATGGAAACGTAATCAGAAGATTTTCTTACACCAGAATTCTATATATATGCACCTATATAACCTCCTTCATATAGTACTTCCACTAGAAGGCAGGTTCTCAAAGAACCTCTATTCTTTTCCAGAGGGAAGTGTCTTGACAAGAGTCATGAGATATTTTAATTCAATTGAATATTTTAATGGTGAGATCAAAAGGATCTGAAAAATAGTCTTGAATAAAGGACCTGAAGGAATTGTAGTTTAAAAAAAAGAAATAAGACCCCCGGTGCTAAAATATAGCGTAAAACCTGAAAAGAATTTCAAAAAGGAACGAAAATTTGCATACAAGTAAAAGAAAGTAGAAGAAGAAGGTGATGGAAAATTATCGGTGCTAAAAAATTCTCTTTTTCATTTTCATTCTTCGGTAGTTTCTTCAGATGTTCTTTTTTCTTTCCTGTACCTGTGCAGGGCTATTTCAATATTGCTGTGCAGGTCCTTTTCATCGAAAGGTTTTACAATATAGCCAAGAGGCCCCGTTTTTTTAGCCCTTTCAAGTACGTTGCTGTCAGAATAAGCAGTCAGGTAAACCACAGGGACATCAAAACGCCCCCGTATCTCCTTTGCAGCTTCCACGCCGTCCATGTCTCCTTTCAGCATAATGTCCATCAACACCAGGTCAGGAAAAGTACTTTCAGCTTTGCTGATAGCGTCATCACCAGAGGACGCAATACCTGTAACCGTATACCCCAGGCCCTTTAACATTCTCTTTATTCCCATAGCAACGATATGTTCGTCTTCAACAATCAATATTCGTCCTTCTGCCATTCCTTACACCTTTTTTTTATACTTCAGCTCTCGGAAGGTAATTTTAAATTCAGTCCCTATGCTTGTGTTAAGTTCTATGCTTCCATTAATCTGGTCCACAAGCGCAGTCACCAGCTGGAGCCCGAGGGAATCAGTATTCCGGAAATCCAGGCTTTTCGGAAACCCTTTTCCATTATCCCTTACGATCAGGGTCAGTCTATCTTCCACTTTTTTATCTTCATGTATGATGCTGGGACCATTACACTCAACTTTCTCGCTCCTAGCCACTTGATCTTCTGTATTTTTATAATTTTCTACATTCACAGGAGGATCTCTTCCATTTCTGTGCAGCTGAATGCAGATTTCTCCGTCTCCTCCTTTGGAAAATGCGTGTTTAAGGGCGTTTGAGACAAGCTCATTGATAATGATGCCCAGAGGAACTGCCGTGTCCATACCCAGGAAAACATTTTCAACATCAAGCCTCAAGCTAACCTTTCCGCTGCCTGTGGAATAGGAATGGAAGAGATAATCCGCGAGGTTCTTGATATAGTCTGCAAAGTCCACACTTACCATGTCCTCGGACTGGTAGAGTTTTTCATGGACAAGGGCCATGGACTTGACCCTGTGCTGACTGTCTTTGAAAGCTTCCATCACCTTTCTGTCAGAGAAATTCCCTGATTCCAGGTATAGAAGCGTTGAGATTACCTGTAGATTATTTTTTATTCTATGGTGGATTTCTTTCTTTCGGATTTCTTCCATCTGCAGCAGGGCTTCGTCGGCTTTTTTGTGTTCGGTTATATCGAGGATAATGCCCTGAAGATGGATACCTCCGTTTTCATCCCTTTGAATAAAAGTCCTCTCATCCACCCACCGGATATCTCCGGATCGGGTAAAGATCCGATATTCTGAAGTATATATATCACATCCAGACTCAACATTTCTGGAAAGTTCTTTTTGCATTTTTTCCAGGTCTTCGGGATGAACGATGTCTCCGTAGAGAATCTTCTTTGAGGTGAAATCATCTACTGCATAGCCAAGTCTTGTAATGTTTTCCGAAACGAATTCCGCGGGCCACTTAGGTTCGTATTTCCACAAAAAGACAATTACAGGGCTTGTGTTGATTATTCTCTCCATTTCTTCTTTTAACTTATTGGATTGCTCAAGCTCCATTGAATATTTAAGCAGGGCATTTTCGGTTGCCTTACGTTGAGCGGTAACCATATCAAGTACTTCACGGGTCTCTTCAATTCCATCTGTAAGGAGCTTGAAGTCCCCCTGTCCATGTACAATGATCTCCCGTTTGAAATCATTTTTCTGAAAAGCAGTAAGAACAGCATTTGAATCATCAATTATCCTGTTGAGGGTTTCGGAGAAATTGTCAAGGGTGTCTCCCAGTTCCTTGAACTCTCCCTGTATATCCACCTTGACTCGTTCCTTTAATTCTCCTTTTGCAAGGGCATTTGTAACCCTTATGGTTTCCCGGACGGGAACAATTACAGCTTTAAGGATTTCATTCAGGCCTGTTGGGATTTCCCGAAAATCGATCTCTACGTCGGTGTTTGCCCTGACATCAAGCTTTCCTTTAACCGCTTCATGGGCAATGTTCTTAAAATCCTCAACAATTTCATCAATAGGTCTTGTGATGGAACGAGCAATCATGTAAGCCAGAGCAGCCATGAAGAGGATAGAGATTGCGGAGATGATAAGCAGCCGGTTCCGGAGATCAGTAACTCCAGCAAGCATTTCTTCTTTAGGGACGACCAGAACAAAGGAGAAGTTTCCTGTTTTAACGGGTTCGTAAAACATGATAACAGTCTTGCCATTAGTGGGATCTTTGACTTCTATGTTTCCTCCCACTCCCTTATGGATATCAATTGCAGCCCGTTTAATTTCCTCCACATCAAAATCAGAAAGGCTCTTTTTTCCTATCCAGCCTTTCTGCGTAGGATGGGAGAGAAAGATCCCTGTATTGCTCACCATGAAAGCATACCCTGTATCAAAAGTTTTAATTTTACTTGCAACTTCATCCACATATTCAAGAGGAACGTCTACACCCGCTATTCCTGTGAAGTTCCCATCTTTTAAAATGGGGGAGTCATAGCTCACCATGAATGTTCCCTCATAAAAGTATGGTTCGGTCAGGACATCTCTGCCTGTAGTTTTTGGCAGCTGGTAATAGTCAGAGGAATCATAATGGACAAGAGGTTCGATTACCATTGGACCTTTGATCGTATTGCAATAAGGCACAAACCTGCCTGTTGCATCATGCCCTGAGGCATTCACATATTCTGCATCCCTGCCATCAAAAGCACCAGGTTCATATCCCACATAGACCCCGATAAGATAGGGGTTTTCTCGAAGGACATTTCCGAGGACATTCATTACCTCTTTTCTATCAGAAGATTTATACTCGGCCATCGTAAGGGCAAGGGTCCTCGCAACGGCTTTGTTGGCTGTCATCTTTGCATCAAACTGATTTGCATAGTTTTCTGCCATTTCGATAGATTTATGATAGGCCAGTTTCTCTTCCTGAGCTGTAACTGTAGTTATAATAACTGCAGTAGATACAGCCAGTACCAGAAAAATCCCCACAACAGTAAAGATAACCAGCTTCGACTTTAAGGGGACGTCTTTAAACCTCATCGTACTAAACTCCAGCAAAATGGTGCTTTCAGGAAAGGATTAAGGATGAAACAAGTTACTATTGCGTGTTTTAAAAAATAAGGGGTATTAAAAGTCTTTCACTTCCCTGAAAGATTTCCTGTAATGCATGAAAAGTTCCTTTCCCCAATGAAGTGCACTTGCATCGAAACTCATCACTTTTCTATGGTCATATTTTCCCTGCCTGTCGAAAAGACAGAGATACATAAAACGGTCTGTGACAGCAATTGTGGGGATGTTCAGACCTTCGGCACATACCCCTACAACTGTCTTTTCGGAGTTTAGGAGAGACCTTAGTTCTTCAGGAGAGTCGTCTTTCAGCCTCTCGAAAACGGATTCTGTAATCACGAGTTCCACTTCTGCTTCACTTTTTGCAAGCTTTGAATAAAGAGAAGGGTATAGGGGATGGTAATAAGAAAGGGAACTCAAAATGCACCCGGATTTTGCAAGGTTTTCAGTGAATTCTCTGGGAAGATCAAAAAGATGGTTCAGATCAGGCTCCATAACCATACATTCTCCAAGTTCGCCAAGGCGCATGAACATGTCCCTTGGTATCACACTCGTGTCCCGGCTTGCCCAGTATTCCTTGTTTTCTTCGATAACCTCCAGTGTATTCAGCAGGGGCAGCATATTCCCTACCACAAGTTTTCCAATCTCCGAGAGTTCATAAACGTCCCCTTTCTGGAGGATCAATTCCTGTTTTTTAAGGATCTTGATCTGAGGCATCATCGCTTTAGCAGTTACATTGAGAGAGGTCTTAATCTGCTCGATGTCTCGGGGCCCTTCCATCAACAAAAGGAGAAGATTTTTCCTTTTTTCAGAAAGCCAGATAGTATCACATAAAGATGAGCTCATTGCTACTGTTATAATATCGAAAACCTTTTATTAATATGTTATGTTATTAGAGAATAAATTTAAATGAAAAGTCGTATCCTCCAGAGAAATAAAAAAGGATATACCGTCTCTCCATTTTACAAATCCCTGTATTTCACTAACAACCTTACTTTTTTTGAATAAGGAATATTATGATTAAGCCTGAAAATGTACCTTTTTATCTTCTGAAGCCTTTTGAGCTGCTCAAAAATTTTAACGGCATTAAAAAATCTCTTCACTCTGGCATTTCTTCACTGCCTGTTACATGACCTGAAAGTTTTGAAAAAACCTCATAGGTTGGGCTATATATTATTGGAGTTATAGAATAAATTACGCATTAGGAAAATGATTAAGCCTCCAGTAAAGGCAAATTGCTTGGAATAAATCCCAGGCCAATTAAAATAGAGCGTTAGAAAACAGATTAAAAATGGCATAAAAACGATTAAGTGCAGTACAGAATAATTTGTACAGAAAAATTGTTGCATCCGAAAAAGAAAGTCAAGTAAATCAGGAAGAACGAAACGTCCGGGTTGCACGTGGGAATGCAATCCGGCACTTAAGGGAAGCCCTGAAGCAAAGAGAAAAGCTAGCTGATAAAAATCAGACGTTCAGGCAGCTTTCTAAAGCTATTCTTGAACCCAAAGCAATGCATTACAACATATGCCTCTGAGGATTGTGGTTATAAATAGTAAGACCATAGTTCTCAGATACCTCCAAATAAATAATCCTTTTTTGTCGGGCATAAGTAATAAGCCCATAGTCCTCAGATACCTTAAAAGAAATAATTCTATTTCTATTCAAGACCATTGAAACTTTTAATGGCATTAAAAAACCTCATTATATGGGTGATGTATTGAATCCCTTTCCTGAACCTATAACAATTGAAGAAACATCATGAATTGGGCTATATATCAAAAGGGCACATAAAACAGGTTGTCAGGAAAAGTAATAAGAGGTTCATCCTGGCGTGATATGAGGCTCAAAAGAAGGGAACATGGAAGAGCAACATGGAAGATGTAAAACCATATGCATCGAAAAGAACCTCAAACTGGATATGAGTTTGGGAGCTCATCAATCAAAGTTGCGCTGACGCACCCCGTTGCAAGCAACGGAGTATGTTCACGCAATCCCAAATTCCGTTAAAGGAGGCAATAACCCTAAAAAATTTGTTTGAGCAGAAGTTAACAACCAAAAAATGGAATTGATAAATCAGAATTATATTAATGGTTATCGGGGAAAATTTCCAACCCCTCAGGAAGCTAGTGGGGTATTCGACTGAAATAACAAACAACCAACTTTATGAAAACATAATATGAGTTTGGGAACTCAGCGAAGAAACGGAAATCTGATAGGATATGTGAAAAAACGAGAACAAGCGAATTAAACTAGCTTCTCATTAAGGAACACACACCTGAGAAAAACCCTAATTAGAGAGTAAACCCCAATTAGAGAGTAAACCCCAATATTTTTTATCTGGTTGTTTATCTGGTTGTTTAAAAGTGGCTATAAACCCTTCATTGAAATCAGAGGTTTATCGCAATGCTCTTCAATAATTCTATTTCTTTTGATACAGTTTTTCCCGTGAATCATCTCTGATATTTGATTGGTAGCAATATTCATAACTTCTGCCTGTACTTTAATTCCCGGAACCTTATCCTGAACTCGGTTCCTTTGCCAGTTTTAAGTTCAATGCTGCCTTCGATCTGGTCCACAAGAGAAACAACAAGTTGAAGACCAAGGGAATCAGTTTCCCTGAAGTCGATCTCTTCGGGGAAGCCTTTGCCGTTGTCTCTGACGACCAGTGAGAAACACTTTCCTGGGACTCCAATCTTGCTTCGTGTTCTGATATCGACCTTTTCTCCCCCACTGGAATCATTCTTTCTGTTTTCCTCCTTTTTGAGACAAATGGAAATCTCGCCGTTTTCACCTTCTGAAAAAGCATGTTTAAGGGAGTTTGAAACAAGTTCATTGATTATTATCCCTACAGGAACTGCAGTGTCCATTCCCAGAAAAACGTCATCAACATCAAGCTTCAGGCTAATGTTTCCTGAACCAACTGAATATGCTCCGAAAAGGTAATTTGCAAGGTTCTGGATATAATCTGAAAAATCCACGCTTGCCATATCTTCGGACTGATAAAGCTTTTCGTGGACAAGGGCCATGGATTTGACCCTATGCTGACTGTTTCTGAAAGCTTCGATTACCATCTGATCGGAAAAGTTTCCGGACTCCAGGTACAACAGGGTTGAAATGACCTGCAGGTTATTTTTTATTCTGTGGTGGATTTCTTTCTTGCGGATATCTTCCATCTGCAGCAGGGCTTCATCGGCTTTTTTGTGTTCGGTTATATCGAGGATAATGCCTTGAAGATGAATCCCTCCGGTTTCATCCCTTTGAATAAAAGTCCTCTCATCCACCCACCGGATATCTCCGGATCTGGTAAAGATCCGATATTCCGAGTTGTATGCGTCACAGCCAGTTTCCACGTTTCTTGAAAGCTCATCTTCTACTTGCTTCAGGTCTTCATGATATACAATATCTGCATAGAGCATTCTATTTGAGGTAAAATCTTCTACTTCATACCCGAGTTGGGTAACGTTTTCCGAGACGAACTCTATTGGCCAGCCTTCCTCGTATTTCCACAAAAAGACGATTACAGGGCTGTTGTTGATAATCCGTTCCATTTCTTCTTTTAACTTGTTGGATTGCTCAAGCTCCCTTGAATAATCCAGCAGGGATTTTTCTGCTTCCCTACGCTGGGTTGTAACCCTATCAAGGACAAGGCGAGTCTCTTCAATCCCGTCCGTGAGGAGCTTGAAGTCTCCCTCCCCCTGTACCCTAATTGGCCTTTTGAAATCATTATGCTGAAAAGCTTTTAAGACAGCATTTGAGTCATCAATAATCAGGTTAAGGGTCTCTGAAAACTTATCCAGAGTGTCCTCAAGCTCCCTAAACTCCCCCTGAACTTCCACATTGACGCGTTCTTTTAATTCCCCTTTCGAAAGGGCATTGGTAACCCGCATAGTCTCCCTGATAGGGATAACCACAGCATTGAGAATTTCATTTAAGCCCCTGGGAATTTCCCTGAAATCTATGCCTACATTGGTATCTGCCCTTACCCCGAGCTCCCCTTTAACCGCATTTTGGGCAATGTTCTTAAAATCCTTAACAATTTCATTGATAGGCCTTGTTATGGAACGAGCAATCATGTAAGTCAGAACAGCCATAAACAGAATAGAGACTGCAGAGATAATGAGGAGCCTGTTTCGAAGGTCAGAAACTCCGGCAAGCATTTCCTCTTTTGGGACGACCAGAACAAAAGAGAAGTCTCCAGTCTCAACAGGCTCGTAAAACATAATAACGGTCTTGCCAGTTGTGGAGTCTATGGTTTCGAGATGCCCGCTAACCCCATCTTTAATGTCCAGGGAAGCTTTTTGGATTTCGTCTCCACCAAAATCATAGAGATTCTTTTTCCCTATCCAGTCCTTATGAGTGGGATGAGAGAGAAGAATTCCCCTGTTGCTTACCATAAAAGCATATCCGGTATCAAAGGTAAGGACCTTGCTTACAACTTCGTCCACGTACTCCAGAGAAACATCCACCCCACCTATCCCTGCAAACTTCCCGTTCTTTATTATCGGGGAAACATAGCTCACCATGAAAACTCCTTCATAAAAATAAGGTTCAGTGAGAACGTCCTGTTTGGTGGCTTTTGGGATCTGGTAGTAGTCCGAATCCTCATAATGGAGCAGAGGTTCAACTGTCATGTTTCCGTTCATCTTGTTCCAGTAAGGGACGAACCTTCCAGTTTCATCATGGGCGCGGGTACCGGCATACTCCGAATCTTTCCCATCAAAAGCATCTGGCTCAAAAGCGACATAGGTGCCAAGTAGGTCTGGATTATCAATGAGCAGATTTTCAAGAATTCGCAGAGCTTCTGTTCGGTTTCCGGTTTCATAGCTGGACATGGTTGTGGAAATAGACCTGGCAATAGCAAAGTTTGCTTTCATGTCCGCATTGAACTGGTTTGCATAGTTAGAAGACATTTCAACTGACTGCTGGTAAGCCAGATTTTCTTCCTGTGTCGTCACCGTATTGATAATTACAGCTGTAGATGCAGTAAGGATCAGAAAAACCCCGAGCACTGTGTAGATGATCATCTTTGTTCTTAGCGGGGTATCATTAAGCATCCTCAATCCTCATTACTCCATTCTTTTCGGGCTGTCTAACAGGAAAATAGTGCAACTTTCCACACTTTCAAATGTTTTTAAAAAAAGTCCAACGTTGCTGATTTTTTAGTTTAAACAGTAAGTCCAAATATATATTTCTGTTTATTGTATTTAAGACATAACCAAAAAGCTCTTAAAAAATAGTGAAAGGGGTGCATTAATTAGTTTTGCAGCCCCTCTTTTGGAAATTACATAAGAGATTCATTCAATGCGGAGGTTCCTTTTTCCATCTTCATTGGACCCTCTTTTTGAGAATAGAACCATAGCGGGATGTAGAGAGCAAGCACCAGGAAACCAACTATAGTTGAAGTCCAGCCCACCTCAAGACTGTTCAGGTAAACCACTCCTATCAGGCAGAGAGGCAGGTTAAAGAGTCCGAAGATTAGAGCAATGTACTGCCAGCCCCCCGGAGCTTTGAAGGGCCTTTCAAGTCTTGAGAATCTGGGGTCAAGTTTTGCCTTCACATATGCAAAGAGGCTGATCCCGTTGGCACATACGTATCCGATTGCAGATGCCGCCAGAATGGCTGCTGGAGTTCCCAGGCAGATGAACCCCATATTGAAGAGCGCAATGACAATCATTGCATTAACCGGAGTTCCGTGAGTGTTCATCTTTCCGAAGAACTTCGGAAGATTTCCTTCATCAGCCATGGAATACATTGCTCTTGAAGCTCCCAGGAAGGCGGTCTGGATAATCATGACCATTGCCGCAATCAGCATGAGGATGGTAAGAAACCCACCTACGGGCCCAAGAGTCATCTGAGCCATCGGAAGCATTGGAGACAAAGGCTCTGCCAGAATTCCTGCTATCCCCAGGGTTCCTGTACAGGCTGCCTGAACAAGGGTAAAGGTCACCAGGCAGATTGCGCCGCAGATAAAGAGGGCTTTGGGAACATCGGACTTTGGTTCCTTGTATTCGGGCCCATAGATCGCTGCAGTTTCCCAGGCACAGGCACTCCACTGGGCCATTGCAAAAAGCCCTAGAAGGATCAGGATATGCTGTATATCCCAGCTCCAGTCTGTGGGAAGCCAGGCACCTGTGATGTTGCTCATTTCAAACTGCCCGGTTACGAAAGGTGCAAGGGAAATAATGATAAGCGGGGCAAGAGAAAGCACTGCAAGAATGTACCCGAGGGTTGCTCCTCCGGCAAGCCCGCGATAATTGACTAGCATAAGGAATACATACACGACTGCCCCTGAGGCAAGGTAGAGGGCCAGATCTGGAATATCTGCAAAAGCCGGGACCAGGCCTTTAAGGTAGCTTCCGATAAGGATTGCAAAGATTGCAAGTACGGGATTCCAGGCAAACCAGTAGCTCCAGGCACTGAATCCTCCAAGAAGTTTACCCTGGTCATATTTTTTGTTTTTAGTATTTGAACCGAATACACTTTGAGCATATCCTGGAAGCCCTGAAGCTTTCGGGAACATTGTTGCAAGTTCTCCGTAGGCAAAGTTTTGCATGAAACCCTGAAAAACGGAAAGAACCCAGATAACGATTGCAAATGCCCAGACATAACTTGCAAAGTAGCCTATGGAGGGAAGAATTAGCACGGGAACTCCCAGGGCAATTGCAAGTCCCTGCTTCCAATCAATTGTCCGCTGGAGCCCGCTATTTTCACTGTTTTCATCGCTCATTTTTCAACACACACTCCTCTTCTTTTTTACTAAAGCCCATTGAAGATTCGCACAGCTAGCGCAGTACAAATCGACATATAAAAGTCTGCAAAAGGAGAAGTGGAAAGACCTGAAAGAGGACTCTGATTATCAGGAAAAATCCTGATTCAGGTTCCTGTAGATTCAGGTGTCCAGAGATTCAGGTGCCTAATAGACCTATACTCACTTCTCCTCATCTTGGCGCAGCTATTTTAAAGGTTTCTCCTTAGCGTATCTGTCTTCTGAAGAGGTTGCAGGAATTTATCTTGATATCGAGCAACTTTTCGATGTTCATCTTTGCAGCAATACCTTTTGCAGCGCCAGGCACTGAAGTGATAACTCCAATATCGAGTTCCTCACGGAGTTCACGCATTACGTGCTCATCGGCCAGGTCCATGGTGCCAACATTGAGTTTCTTTGCCACGTATTCCTTTGCTTCTTTTATCCGCATGTTCTTTGAGAACTCCATCCTGGCTACAAGGTCTCCTGCAGCCCTTATTCCAGTCATTCCGGAAGCCATTATGTGGGAAATCGGCATACCCATAGGGTCGCCGACCCCGATCTATATGCCGTCTACGCCTGCAATTTCAACCATTGCCTTGCTTGCTCTTGTGACGGCATCAATCGGAGGAGTTTCAAGCATGGGGATTCCGCCCACACCCATACCCATGTTTACATGGCAGGGGATAGAGGAGGCTTCTACTGCCGCCTTGATAAAAGTGACAGCACGTGCAAGGTTCCATGATGATGTCTTGCTTGTATTTGTGTTTACAACAGGCCCAAAAACATTTGCCCCTGCTTTTGAAACAAGAGGGGCCTGCTGGTGCGGCCAGAGTCCAGCAAGGGTCACACCGTCATACTGAAGGTTTCCGTGCATTCCGAGCACCATTTCTCCTGCCATGCCTGCTTCGATGTACATGTCAGGAAATTCTTTTCTAAGAGCTTCAATTGCATGAAGGGTGCCGTAAAAGTCTCCATCCCCGGCTGCGGCAGTTGTGTCGAAGTTGACGCCGTCTGCCCCGGAAGCAAAGAGTTTCTGCATGACCCATACGGTGTCCCTTGTGAGGTGTTCTGCGGCGTGTTCCATAGAGTCCCAGGCTTCCTGAATCTTAAAAGCCTTCATCAGGTCCCCCGGATTTTCGAATGGCCCGTCAGGGGTGTAGTAAAGCCCCATGTTGGGCATTGCGCCGTAGAAAAGAGGAATTATCATGTTCTGCTGGCAGACTTCCATTGCCTGGCACTCATTCGAAACAACAGGTTTCACTGGCTTGTAACTGTAGTCAATGTGCCCGAGTTCCATTGTGTCTGCGCCAAATGCCCTTTCGTGCATCATGCAGCCAACAAGCCGACTTGAGGGGATACCCACACCGCTGTTTCCCTGGTCTCCGTCAAGCCGGATTGTCCCAATGTCATGCGTTACAGGAACTTCCATGCCCTGCTCGACACTGACAGACTTTCCGGGCATCATGAGGATTCCTGCAAGCTTGTCCATTTCATCGGCGCTAAGGACAGAGATTTCTCCAAGATCTGCAGCGTTTGCAGTTCCGGCTTCTATCTCCTCCATAATTTTTTCCTTTGTAAGGAAGACACGTTTGCCGTCTCCCATTCTCAAAGCATACTCAGTTGCCATTTTATTTATCCTCCATTATGTAATTTAGAAAAAATTGTGAGTTTAGAGCAGCAGCTCTTTTGCCTTTGCCACAGCTTCGCTTGCGTTTTCGGCGTAGCAGTCTGCACCGATCTTTTCTGCCCAGGCCTGAGTTGCAGGAGCTCCTCCCACCATGACCTTTATTTTGCTTCTGAGGCCCTCTTCCTTGAGCAGGTCAATGACTTCCCTCTGTCCCTGGAGAGTCGTGGTCATAAGAGCAGAAAGCCCTATCATATTAGCATTCACTTCTTTTGCTTTTTCGACAAAGTCCTTTACAGGTACATCTCTTCCAAGGTCGTAAACCTCAAACCCTGCCGACTGGAGCATAGTTGAAACGATTGATTTGCCTATGTCATGGACGTCACCTTCTACAGTGCCATTCACGATAACACCAAGTTTCCTGCTCTGGGTTCCTTCCGGAAGATCAGCTTCAAGCAGCTTAACCCCAGCTGTCATTGCATCAGCAGCCATCATCACATGCGGCAGGAAAAGCTTCCCTCTCTCAAAAAGAACTCCTACCTGATTCATGCCGGCAGCAAGCCCTTTGTCAATAATCTCTGCAGGTTCCATAACCTGTTTTGCTTTCTCAACAGCAGCAAGTACTGCATCTTTTTTGCAGGAGATTACTGAACCAGAAAGCTCCTGAATAAGTTCTTCTTTAGTTGCCATTTTTATGCCTCCATCTACGTCAGAAACCTTCTCCAGCATCCAAAAAATACGCTGAATCGAGAATTTCTAATCGGACATATTTTTTATAGACTCTGAATTATTTAGCCTAACCCATAGGGTTTTTTCGAAAAAGATAGGCATTGGCGTTCGACATTTGCATTCGAAAAGTAAATGAGTCCTGACGGACTTAAGTGATTAGGCTTAAGTAATGAGATTTTTTAATCACATTGAAATTTTTAATGTGATTAGTTCAAAAAAGAGCTGGAATAAAAAATTAAAAACAGAAATTAAAAATGGAGAAAGAGGCATTCAGATGTCTGAAGATTGGGGAGTGTTCTGTTTATTGATCTTCAAATCAAGTTATACTTCCAGACCTGTATGAAATAGCTGTAAAAATTATGAAAAGTAAGCAGAGTTATCTCTCAAATTGTTATTTTTTCAGAGGACTATCAGATTTTTCTGAGAACTCCGGTTTTTTCCCCTTCCTGCAGAAATAATCCCCTTCTATCCGGAATTTCTTGAAAAGCTCGCAGGATTCACAGAGGCAGCCTTCTTTTTTCCCTTCTTCCCGATTTTTGCCTCTGGAGCAGAACATCCCTGCACCGCCGGAATAAGAAGGACAGATTTTGCAAATGCAGGCTTTAAGATGATGGTAAGACCCGCAGATCCCGAAATATCTCCCATATTCTTGCCTGGCTTCCTCTATAATATCAGGTGCCTTTCCCGATAGCTCATCAGCCTCTACTGTTTCGATATCCTTGTTTCCGACTGTGATTTTAGAGTCCAGAAGATTCCTCCAGTGCGCAAAAAGACATCATTTATAAGATGTCAAAAGATATTATATATTGCTTAAGGATCTTAAAAGTGAATTTTACCTGAGGCAGTAAAAGGATCTCTGGATCATAAAGGGTTTTTGGAGAGGTGTAGAGATATGGGATTCAATCAGTTAGCTGAAAGTGACGAATTGATTCTTGATGAGGTACTGGAAAGGCAGCAAATTCTGGAAACTATAATTAATAACAGCCCTGTTATGGCTTTTCTCTGGACTCCTGAAGATGATTGGCCTGCAAAATATGTTTCAGAAAATGTAATTCAGCTTGAGTACAGCGCAGAGGATTTCCTTACAGGCAGGATAATGTATGCAAATATAGTCCATTCCGAGGACATAGACAGAGTTAGGAAGGAACTCACCAGATGTTGCGAGACTGGAGAAAACAGCTTCGTACAGCGCTATAGAGTCCTTACAGGAAAAGGAGAAATTCGCTGGGTGGAAGAAAAAACCTTTATCCAGCGGGACGAGAGGGGAAATGTGACCAATTTTCAGGGCATAGTCAAGGACGTTACTTCTGAGATAAAAAATGAAAAGGCGCTTAGAAATGCTCTTGAAAGCCAGAAAGCTCTTATGGAAAAACAAAAAGCCTTGCTTGAGCGGCAGAAAGCTCTTGAAACTGTTATTAACAATAGTCCAATGATAGTTTTTCTATGGAAAGCTGAAAGATACTGGCCTACTCTCTACGTTTCTGAGAATGTGAAAAATCTTGGATATGCCCCTGAGGATTTTATTTCCGGCAGGGTCCTTTATGGGAAGATTATTCATCCTGAAGACCTCCTTCTTGTGGAACTTGAACTTGAAGAGAACTGTGAGGAAGGAGGAAAGGAGTTTAACCGTCAGTACCGGATTTTGACGCAGACAGGCGAAGTCCGCTGGGTTGACGAAAAAACCTTTATCCAGCGAAATGAAAATGGAGAGGTAACCCATTTCCAGGGTATCATTGAGGACATAACCGGAAAGGTCAAAAAGCTCTGAGAAGAAATTTGGAACAGAAATATAATTCTCTTTCCTGACCTTAACCAAGAGCCTTTCTTATTTTTCCCATTTTGGTAAGGGCCGAGCACACAAGCTGGGAGACTTCCTCATCCATGCAGTTGCCTGTTGTCCCTGCCTGTAAGAGGTCGGGCTGCATCATTTCCAGCAGGATACGGTATGAAGGTTCGGATCTTGTTTCAAGGTTCAAAGTATCTTGCAGGATCCCAATATCTTTACTGACTTCTTTCAAACAGGCTCCTGAGAGGAAGCGAGACGCAACATTGAGGTCAAGGTATCCGGATGCAAAGCTAAGGTCACCTGCAAGGGAAGGGAAATATTTTGCAAGCAGGTTTTCACAGGCAGCCTCCCCGAGTTTTTTCCGAGCTTCTTCAAGGGCCAGGCCTGTGCCTATGAATTCCGGTGGCAAACCTATGGAGTAGAGGGCACCTGTAAATTTGATCGCTCTTGGAAGGTGCAGGTTTTCTGCAGGCATACTGGCCTCAAGTTCTTTTCCGATATCTGTGCGGCAGAGCCCAACGAGGCCTGAAATATCAGGAGTACTTCTCGAATAACCTCCGTTTCCTTTGTGCATCAGGCGATCCCGCTGCTGGGGAAGAAAGTTAGCTATCTGGTTTATCACGGGTACCAGATCCCTGAGAATCCTCCCGTATCTTGCCCCAAAAATCCCTATAAGGTTTACTACCTCTTTTTTTTCTTCAATGGAATAAATCTCAGGAGTTTCCGGCAGTCTGGCTTTTGCAAGGCTTACCAGAGCTTCAGCATCCCCTTTTTCATGGCTGTACCTGAGAGCAGACTGCAGGGTAATGGTCCCGATGCCCCTATATTCCTTAAAGAAGTTTTCCGCATTTTTCAGGTCCAGATGCCCTCTGAAAGGCAGGGTCCCTGCTCCGAATATAATGCCTGTGTCGGTATCTATTTCATAATTCAGTTCGGAAATCCCGTTTATGGCGTATTTGCATGAGAGCGTGCTTGCGACATGCCCGAAAGAGAGCGCTGAGTCGGATTTTCCCAGAAATACCCTGAATTTTTCGGGAACTATACTAAATTGTTCTTTCCAGGCAAGGAGTGTACTTTCTACAAGTTCCTTTGCGTGCAGCAGCGCAGGAGCGTCCTCTATAAGGGGAATAATGCGCGGAACTTCCATTGAAAATCCGAATTCCTTTTTTGCAAGCTCGCTTACATCTACCATATGCTGCTGAGCTTCAATGATTTCCCGGACAGTCCCTGTCATAGGATGCACGAATTCATTGATTGCCTGAACATCAGAGTATTCAAGAGCCCCGTGGTTGGCTTCAGCAATGGACATCATGACCATAAGCTGCCTGAACCGATTTTCCTGAACTGCACTCGGAGCCCGCGGAGTGATAAAAACGTCCTTACCGGGTACGAGGTCCGTTTCTTCTATGAACTTTGATACTATCTGGACATTCTGATGGTAAGGCGTTGCCTTTCCCTCATAATCCGGCATGTATTCATCACAGCCGAATACCACTGCAGCCTCAAGGGCTTCTCCGGGCTCTTCCTGCGTTGAAATATATCTTGACGCAGAGTCCGGGTGCTGAGTGCACATTACTTTTGGAAAAACGGTTTTCTTGCTCATGAAACTGAATCCTCACTGCTACACAGGATAAATTTTAAATTTTGGATCTTTTGGCGGCTGACAGATAAGTCATTTAATTGTCAACCATGTAATAATTACAAACTGGCATCGGTGAAGAACGTTTACTTTAACATAAATGTTTCCGTTTACAATAGGTTGACATAGAGGTACCAATTTTGAAACAGCCTGAATTAGTAAGTATTGTAAGCAGATAGAGCCCTCAATAACTGAAATCCAGGGCAAAGAAGGCAGAGTGAGTGTGTCAGCCCGGTTGAAACACATGATGGGGTTTTCAAGAAAAAAAGTTAAAAAGCGCTAAAAGAAGAAATAAATCCAGTAAAAAGATTCAGTAAAAGAATCCAGTAAATAAATTCATGTTAAAGTGAAAATCGATAGCAAGAATAAATGTGAATATACGAAATTTTACTAAGGAAATTGGGATACAGGAAAGCAGGTCTTAAACTACAGTCTTTGTGTGTATACTAGTTCAGATTCTATAAAATGTGAAAAAAATCAAATAAAAAAGAAGATTTTCCAAAAAATTCGGCATATAATAACCCGGAAGTTCTGGAAAACTCCTTTGAGAATATAACCTTATTTAGAAGTTATATTCAGTTTTGGGACCTTACTTGTATTTCCGCAGTCTGCACTGTAGAAAGCAATGTAATTGTTGCTTTCACTACGAGCTTTGATCAGGAAGCCCGTATTCGCATACTTGCCGCTGACGTACTCTTTTACGAGATCAGTCACGTTAAGCTCACAGGAAGTATTGTTTGGTAAGGAGCTTGCTTTCAGAGTTAAGGTAGCGTATGGAGTACTCCCCTGAAGCACACCGTTTTTATCATACCAGTCTCCTCCAGAGTTGTTCCAGGAAACACTGTTATTTCTCATATTCCAGCTTACATAACTGGGGTTCCAGGCAGAAGCAGGCCTGTAAATTTCAATGACAGTATCATTTGGCCGTGAACTGATAGGATAATACCAGACAAGAGAAAGGGTTGCATTGTTTATCTGTGCGGAACTTGTGTATCCACTTAAGTTAAACCACATAATATCTCTGTACCTGCCAGTACTCATTCCTCCAACGTCGATATATGAATCATTCCCAAAGACACCAGCAGGTGAAGATTCCCTTAGACGGTTGTCGTATACCCTGCCAGAAAGATTCATGGAGTTATTTTCTGTACTGCTGCTCTTCTTGATTACACTTATATTTGCAGTTTCAGAGTCATTGAACATACCATCGCTTACATTAAAAGTTATGTTATACACTCCTTCCTGTCCGGTAGTCGGAGTCCAGTTGAAGAACCCAGATTCGTTGTTCAAAGTTGCACCTGCAGGAAGGCATGAGGCAGAGTAAGTAAGATTATCTCCGTCAACGTCAGAAGCTGTTATTGTAAAGTTAAGATTCTCTCCAACTTCGACTGTAGCATTGGAAATGGGAGTAATCACTGGAGCATGTGTATTCTTTGATATTGTATTCGATTTTGATGCATAAATTGTGTTTCCATATCTTCCTATGTTGATCCTGTCCCCATTATCTTCAGGTTCTTTACAGTAGTTAGAGGATCCACATCCCGTATCAATGCAGGGAGAGCTCACATTGTCCTGGATCCATGTATCCCCGTTCCAGCGGCCTGCAATCGACTTCAGGTGATAATCATGATTTTTCTGGTCTGCAAAGAGAGGGTCTGCACAGATGTCACTTGTCGATGTGCAATTTTTATAATTGCCTGCTGAGTTATTATAAAGGCAGTTATTTTCCAGCACAAAGGAGTGTGTTTCAGGAAGGTTGTTGACCACTCCGTATCCCCCGCTTGAGTCTGTTTTGCATTTTAGAGTGTTTAGGATAATATTGTTGCGAACTGTTGTTATGTAGCCGCCTGCAGGGCAATAACTTGAGCAGTATCCAGGCATATACATGTGGACAACGGCAGCATTGTATGTACCGTCAAAGACATTGTTTTCAATTATAGTGTTATTAAACCCGCCTGCTACAATACCTCCTACCCATACAATGCCAGGATTGGTGCCTGTACTGTAGAAAGTATTGTGGTGAATGTAGATATTTTTCCCCTGGTCTCTGGTAGCAGAATCAGTGTCATAGCTAAAAATCCAGATTCCGGGCCCATAAGTGTTATTGATAGTGTTGCTGTAGATCTCAATATCATCCATAATGCTTGCACTCTTTTCAATCTGGATACCCGGCCCACCCGCACTCCAGTGATAGAAAGAATCGATTACATTATCATGGAATTTTACGTGGTTTGAATTCCATATTCTAAGAGCGCTGTTAGTCCTGCAGGTGATAGTGTTATTCCAGGCTTCTACATTACTACATTCAATTGCAAACAGACCATCGTGCCCCAGTTTATATACCCGATTATTATAAAACTGAATGTTTTCCCCGTATTTTATCCTCAGCCCGTCTCCATGTCCATCATGCATATTCATATTGTATACTTTTACGTTACTGCAACGAGTAAAATACATTATATTGTAATACCCTTTACCCTTAGCAAATTCGGTGTTATTATCGTGATTTACATTAATCTCGAATCCTCTTATCACGATATTATTATTTCCCGAGCTGCTCATCTGCTTAATCAGAGGTTTCATTGTATCCCATCCTGCATGATCAGCCAGCTTGATCACAGCACTGGAGTCACCTTCAAGAGTAGTATTGCTGCCGATTAATAGAGTGTCGTTAATGACATATGTAAACGGCCCTTTAAGGTGAACAGTTGTATATGCAGAGTTTGCTGCAACATAGGCAAGAGCCTGGTTAATCTGCACATGGTCGTCTGTCCCATTGCAGTTAAAATCTCCAGTACCGTCTCCTGCAACATAAATGGTTGGTTCCGGACTCATACATGAAGCAATAGAAACACTTATAAGAATAAAACAACCAGCCAGGAAAAGAATTCCCAGTTTTCGCTTTAACATTGCCATCACCTGAGGGTGATCATAATCAAGTTTGTGAGCACTTACTGTAGCCAAAGTGTAATTTAGTGTCATACCCATATCCCCATAAAATTTACGACAACATAATAAAAATTTTTATAAATTTATTCTTCTGTTACCTCTTTATTGTATGAAATTTTGCAAAGTGTCCACTCCTGGTATCTTGAGGCTATAGAGAAAATATTAAGGAAATTATTTATTTTAGGGGATTCTGAGCCCGATTAATACTACAAGTATAAAGGGTTCAGAATAAATCTCCTTGTTTATTTAGGCCAATTCTTCCGATTTCCACGAATCCCCCTCGTGAAAACATAGGAATAAAATTTATGTCATGGCGGTTAATTTTCTTCTATAGTCATTCGTATAATAATATACTGAAGATATAAATATATGTAATGAATTTAAATTATTTAATCAGTATATAAGTGAAAGGGAAAATCAATTTACTCAAAAAAGGAACGAAAAAGAAGCACATCAACAAATCAAAGCCTTCGAGAAAATTCAGGTGAAGGCAATAGATGTATATGCGCCACCATTACTTTGGTTACTTTTTCAATTTTATACTCATCCAGCTGTAGAATCTGGACTTTTTACCTCGAATTGCACTGCAATAACTCAACTTAATTCTGAAAATCAGTTCTAAAGATAATGTATTTATTACCAGGATATCTTTTCTGAAGATAATGTATTATTACCAGGATATCTTTTATAAAAATATAAACATGGAAATAATCTAATCTTACTGATTTTTCTATTTCCAGGTTTTTTCAGACCTTTTGCGGGTTTTTTAAAGTATTTTCACTTATTTCAATGCTTTTCCACTTTCTACTCTGGATAAGCTTTTTCTTCGGTATCAGCTTCGATACTGATACCCACTTAGAAACTGTCTACTATATATGATTTGGTATCACATAGAAACCAGTATCATAATTATAGCGGTATTAAATAGATATCGTGTTTTGGAACGGCAAAAAACATAAGAAAGCCGTAGAAAACGTCTAAAAGCAAGGGAAAATTAGAAATTAACTGTGCAAATAAATTTGAGGTGGAATAAAATATGTTCTGTAATCAATGCGAGGAAACACTTAACGTAAAAGGTTGTACGAAACACGGGGTATGCGGTAAAAAAAGCGAGGTTGCAGACCTGCAGGACAGGCTGCTCTATGTCCTCAAAAGTATCTCGTTCTATAACCTTAAAGCAAGAGAAACAGGCTTGAATGAAGAAGCAACAGACAGATTTGTGCTTGACGGTTTTTTTGCCACCCTTACAAACACCAATTTTGACAGGCAGGCAATTGAGTCCTATTTAAAGAAAGGGTTTGAGCTCAGAGACAACATTAAGGCAAAGCTTCCTTCAGGAACGATGGCTTCCGAAAATGACCTGCCTGCAGTAGCTACGGTTACTCCTGAAAGCATAGAAGATCTGGATGTTGCTGTTCACTCTACTGTGGATGAAGATATCCGGTCTCTTCGGGAACTCCTGACATATGGAATGAAGGGGCTGGCTGCTTATGCTCACCATGCTTATGTCCTCGGGTATAAAGACGAAGCGATCATTGAGTTCATAGAAAAAGGGCTTGTTTCGACAACAGACGACAGTTTAGAGATAGAAGCTCTTATTGGGCTGGTTCTGGAATGCGGGCAAAAAGGAGTCTCAACTCTTGCTCTGCTTGACAAAGCAAACACCGAAACATATGGAAACCCTGAGCCTACAGTAGTTAACATAGGTGTAAGAGACAGGCCTGGAATCCTCATCAGTGGACATGATCTGAGAGATCTCGAACAACTCCTTGAACAGACAAAGGGCACAGGAATCGATGTCTACACACACGGAGAGATGCTGCCTGCAAACTCATACCCTGCTTTCAAGAAGTACGATAACTTCGCAGGCAATTACGGAAACGCCTGGTGGAAACAGAATGAAGAGTTTGAAAAGTTCAACGGCCCTATCCTGATGACTACAAATTGCATAGTTCCTCCAAGAGATTCATACAGGAACAGGATCTACACTACAGGGATCGTGGGCTTTGAAGGGCTTACCCATATATACGAAAAAGAAGATGGCACAAAGGACTTCACCCCTCTGATCGAGCATGCAAAAACGAGCAAGCCCCCAGAGCAGATAGAAAGCGGGACAATCGTTGGAGGCTTTGCACATGTAGCAGCCCTCTCTGTTGCGGATAAGATCATAGATGCGGTAAAAAGCGGACAGATCAGCAGGTTTATGGTCATGGCAGGTTGTGACGGCAGGCACAAGGAAAGAGCCTACTACACAGACTTTGCAAAAGCCCTTCCCAAAGATACGGTTATCCTGACCGCAGGCTGCGCCAAATACCGCTACAACAAACTGGACCTCGGCGATATCGGAGGAATACCCAGAGTAATCGATGCCGGACAATGTAATGACTCATACTCTCTTGTGGTAATAGCCCAGAAGCTTGCAGAAGCCTTCGGACTCAAGGATATAAACGACTTGCCTATTTCTTACAATATTGCCTGGTACGAGCAAAAAGCCGTTCTTGTCTTGCTTGCCCTCCTGAGTCTGGGAGTAAAGAATATCACCCTTGGCCCAACACTTCCAGCCTTTGTCTCCCCGAACGTCCTTAAAGTGCTGGTCGATAATTTCAATATCAGGCCCAACACTACAGTAGAAGAAGACATGAAGGTGCTTCTGAACCAAGCGTAAACGTCAGAAAGAGACTGGTGTTGCGTCAACAGCAAAAGGTCGTATAAAATCAATTGCAACTATTCCTAATTTTTAAGTCTTTTAGGATTGACGCGACACCAGGATCAGAGGGTTTTTGAAGATACAAATAAGCTATCAAAAAACGTCATTAATTTTGCTCACATCCTGGCGATTATGCTGTTTACAGGGGTGCAGGCTTGAAAGTGTATGCCGGATAAGCAAATGAAACTTTGGTTCTCAGGTGTTAGTTTCCAATAGTCTTCTAACAACCATTTTCATAAGTTTCTCGCTATCCACCCTCGACTTCCTTATCTTTGCTTCGAGTTCATTGCATAAAACCATTAGCAGCTTAATTTTCTGATTTTCACTTCGGAAAGCACAAGGCCATTTTCGCTTTGCTAGAGAGGACTTATAATTACTCTGTTTCTATTTTTTTGTTTAATAATTCTGTCCGAAAATCAAATACAGTTGTCTTGGTAATACTTAATAAACAAATAAATAATCTTTAATTATATATATCATGAAGCCCACTAAGGTGATGGGCATCTGGGCAGGTCATTAAAGACTTGTTTTAAACTCTTCTTAATAACCCCAATTCCCCCCCAACACCCCCAATTCATACTCCCCAATTCCCGGATGCCCAATTCCCATATTACCAATATTGTTGACAATTCTTTTTCTAGCTGAGTTCCACTTTCCTAATAGCTTCTTGGGAGCAATACGTTTATTTTCAGATAGCACCCCCTTCTAACAAATCCCTAACTCTAAATTAATCAATAACTCACACTACTCCATAGTGCAGACCTGAGGAATGGGGTAGGTAATTAATTATTAGGACACTTGTTATAAACCAGCTGTCTGGCAACACACTATTTTCAGGGATCAACAGATTGATAAAGTGAGATAACTTCAATTAAATGAAGCGATACCGAACAATGAGTTTGAGATAAGCAAAACTTAGGCGCTACCCTCAAATTTCTTTCGGCTATCTGTAGAGGAAATGATTCATAATGTCAAGCAAGACAACATTCGAAGTAGAAGACAAGTGTCTTCCGCCTTTCTTCGTGAAGCAGAAAATCTCCATTGAAAAAGGAGAGGGAATTTATGTATGGGATGAAGAAGGGAAAATGTATATTGATTTTACATCAGGTTGGGGTGTAACATGTATTGGTCATGCAAACCCTGTCATCACAGATGCCTTGATTGATCAGGGAAGAAAAATAATCCAAAATCCCAATTCAGGACTTACGTATTCTCCAACGCGTGCACGTCTACTGTCCTTACTTGCAGGAATTCTGCCTCCCAATCTCACAAGAGTATTCTTTACAAATAGCGGAGCTGAAGCAAACGACGCTGCCATTAAATTGGCTCGAAAGGTAACCGGCAGACCTGATATTGTTTCTACAGATCAAAGCTTTCATGGGCGTACGATCAGTACAACATCGGCAACAGGTCAAGCCAAGCATAGGAATAGATATAGTCCTCTAATGCCCAATTATCGATTCGTTCCCTATGACGACCTAGAGGCTCTGAAGCGGTCTCTGGATAAGAATGTTGCAGCGGTGATCATTGAACCTATTCAGGGAGAAGGTGGAGTTCGTGTACCATCCGAAGGATACTTGAAAGAGGTAGATAACCTGTGTAAGAAGAATGGCAGCATGCTGATTATGGACGAGATACAAACCGGCTTTTTTAGAACAGGGCCAGCTTTTGTTGCAAGCTCCTGTGGAGTGAGAGCAGACTTTATGACAATGGCAAAGGGAATTGCAGGTGGTTTCCCGTTTGGTGCTTTTGCCTTATCTGAGACAGTGGCAACAAAGCTTGAAATAGGTGATCACGGAGGTACATACTGTGGCAACCCTCTTGGTTGTGCCGTTTCCTATGCAGTGATAAAACACCTGATAGATAACAATATTTCCAGAAATGTCGAAGAAATGGGCTATTTTGCCCTGAACCGGATGAACTTGTGGCAGAAAATTTATGGAAATATGATTACAGACATACGGGGAAAAGGGCTCCTTATTATGGTTGAGTTTGAGAGCGAAGATATCGCTACGAATGTCAAAAATGAATGTTTGGCAAGAGGTTTATTTGTCACCCAAACTCAGGGTAATGGAATAAGGATATTTCCCGCGCTAAACATTAAGAAGGATGAATTAGAGAAAGGTCTTATAATCATCGAGGAAGCAATTAAAAACAGTTAACCTTCTGTCTCTTAAGTCTATTATAGCTGTCTAAGTTTGTCTGGAGCGTGTCTTAAAATTAAATAATCCTCGTACCTTGGTTCTTCGTCAATGTCAAAACGATCTATAAGACTTCGCTATCCCAGTGATTTATCTGATAAAAATTGGAAAAATAATTAAGCCTCATTTCACTATTCAAAATACTACACGTGATCGAAAAAGCGTTCATTCCTATCGAGAAATACTGAATACTATCTTCTATTTACTACGTTCTGGTTGTGCATGGCGAATGTTACCGCATGAATTTCCTCATTGGAAAACTGTCTATCACTACTTCCGTCTTTGGCGTATAGAAGGACTTTGGGAACGTATAAACGCTGCACTTAGGACTGAACTGAGAATTGCAACTGGTAGAAAACCAGAGCCTAGTGCAGCAGTATTAGATAGTCAGTCAGTTAAAAACCACAGAAACTCCAGGAGTACCTGGCTATGACGCTGGCAAGAAAGTTAAGGAGAGAAAGCGCCACATTCTGGTGGATACAATAGGACTACTGTTGATAGTTGTAGTTCATACAGAAAATATACAGGATCGAGATGGAGCTAAACTTGTTCTGGAACAAGTTAAGGGAACATTTTCTCGATTAGAGATAATTTGGGCTGACGCTGGGTATTCTGGTAAACTGGTTGATTGGGTCAATTCTGTTTGTGGGTGGGTATTAGAAATAGTAAGGCGTAGCGATGATGTCAAAGGTTTTAAAGTACTTCCTCACAGATGGGTAGTAGAGCGGACTTTTGGATGACTAGGCAGATATAGACGATTGAGCAAAGATTACGAAGGATTGACAGAGTCAAGTCAAGCATTGGTCTATGCTGCTATGATACATATAATGGTAAAAAGACTGGCTCGTATCAAACCTTTAGGAGAATAAGAAGGAATATTAAGACAGCCCCTAAGAGCTTTGTTCTGCTCTGATATATTTTATTTATGAGTTCACGCCAAAACCAATTTTTCACTTTTATATATAAGTACCATTTTCAGGATCGAAAACTTGAGTGAGAGTTCATAATTTAAAAATCCAAGAGCTCTATTTGGATTTTGGAACCAGCTCTAATACCTTTTTTGTATCCCCAATGTACCAACTCTCCAAAAAATCCGGAGTATCACATACATACTTTTATAATATAATGATCTAATTACATTGTCAACAGTAAAAATTAAATTAGAAATAAAAAAGTAATTTATTTCTCATGCTCAACCGGGGGGAATTCATGGGAATTAGAGGAGTTGACTTAAAAAAGGGATATCATTTGAAATCCCTTAGACATATTTAGGATTCATTAGCCTCTGGTGTAGGGATTCCCTTTGAGTTTCTTGTATAGTCTTGAACTTCGGAGAGTGGGTACTATTCACACCAGACATATATTAATAGCCTTAAATAATTTATTGAAAGTCCATCTAAAGTTTTATGAAAATATGAATACACTAACACATAAATATTTATCTAATGAAAATAAAAAAGAATTTCTTTGCTATACCCCTCAAATGATATCGATGCTAAAAAGAGAATTAGGAATCCTCTTCCTGGTAGGCTGCCTTATTCTTACAAGTGTTCCTACTGCTTTATGCAGGAGTCCTGCACCAACCATTTATGTTTCAGGAAGTGGTAGTGAAGATTTTAACTGCGATGGAAAAGACGACCAGGTACAAATTAACCAGGCTTTAAAGTATGTTGCGTCAAATTCTGCATATACAACTGTTCACCTTAAAGGGCCGTTTACGTATGTCATTAACGACACTCTATTAATCGGCAGCAATACTACTCTTGAAGGTGACTCCAGTGCTGTGATCAAGCTGGCTGATCATGCAGGATGGGATACAATGAAACCTCTGATTAAGCAGATGAGAAGCTCGGGAAATAATAATATCGTGATAAGAGGATTCGAGGTTAATGTAAATCACGATAATAATACCGAATTTGCTAAGGGTAAAGGGTATTACAATATAATGTATTTTACTCACTCAAATAATATAAAAGTGTACAATATGTACATGCATGATGGACATGGAGACGGGCTGAGAGTAAAATACGGGGAAAACATTCAGTTCTACAATAATAAAGTCTCTAAATTAGGACATGACGGCCTGTTTGTAAGTGAATGTAAGAATGTAGAGGCCTGGAACAACAAAATAACCTGCAGGACTAATAGTGGGATTAGAATATGGAACTCTAATAAAGTAAAAGTTCACGATAATGTAATTGAATCATCTTACTACAAGAACACGGGTGGACCAGGCATTCAGATCGAAAAAAACGGCGGCGTCATGGATAGTATAGAAATATACAATAACAAGCTTTACGACACTTATGGCCCTGGAATCTGGATTTTCAATTACGATACTTCTTCTGCCACAAAAGAACAGGGTAAAAATGTCCTTATTCATAATAATATCTTTTACAACACAGGCACTAATACCGGGATTGCCTGGGTAGGGGGCATTGTATTGAGTGGATTTCATGACACTCTAATAGAAAATAATGTCTTTGACGGTGCATACAATGCTGCCATTGTTCACATGTATCCCAGTGGCTATTCTCCAAGTTATACGTCAAAAATAGGATACACGACAATTGTCCGGAACAACATAATCGTAAACACCAAGAAGCGCATAAAAGACCCCAGTGGAACAGGGTATGGGGTGGTCAACAGCCTTCCTGAAACGCACTCCTTTGTGCTGGAAAATAATTGTCTTTACAATAACAAAGGAGGTAAATATAAAAACTGTACATCGACAACAGATATCTACGTAAACCCTCTATTTGCAGATCAGAAAAACCATAATTATCACCTGCAGTCGGCAGCAGATCGCTGGAGTGGATTGACCTGGGTTAAAGACTCTGTGAGTTCTCCCTGCATTGATGCCGGTTATAGTAACTCTGACTATTCTAAAGAACCTGAACCCAATGGAAAAAGAATCAATATAGGAAGGTATGGAAATACGGAATATGCCTCAAAATCAAAATCTTATGTGATAACACCTATACTTCTCGTTGCAAATTTCAGCAGTAACATTACTGAAGGATATGCACCAGTGTGTGTTGCCTTTAATGACATCAGTACTGGAGAGCCCACTGCATGGAACTGGAGTTTTGGAGATGGAGCATATTCAACATCAAGAGACTCTGTGCATACGTACAATAAAGCAGGAAATTATAATGTCAGCTTAACAGTGAAGAATGAAGCAAATAAGAATACGAAAACAAAGTCCAACTATATAAATGTAGGAACAGCTACAACTACACAAAAACCAGTTGCAAGCTTCTGGGGTTCACGAACTTCAGGAACAGCTCCTCTGACTATAACTTTCACTGATGCAAGTACAAACACACCTACTGCATGGAACTGGAGTTTTGGAGACGGAACAACAAATGCAACAATAAAGAATCCAAGGCACATTTATTCAAAAGCAGGAAACTATTCAGTAAAGCTTACAGCAACCAATGCAGCCGGAAGCGGAACACTGACCAGATCTAACTATATAAAGGTAACATAAGTACCACATCTATAAACAGGTTGCAAATTTCTGGGATTGCGGATCCCAGAAAAAGCACCTTTGAATAATCATGTTAACAAGTTAACAGGCTCACCAACTTAGGCATTTGATGTACAAAATAACCTACAATAGACGTTATGGATAAATGCATATTTTAAACGTTTGGGAATCCAATGTTATTGAGTTCTCATTTCAACTGCGTAAGTCCTCTAAATAGTAAGGCATTGATCAACTTTGACTTAACACACAATTACTCTTTGTTTTGTCATATTTGATCAATGATTCCTACTATTCAACTATGATTCACTCTTTTTTACTTTTCGAAATTAAAACATCAATCGTTAATAGTAGGCGGTTGGTTTTCGAATTAAAAAAATAAGTTTATATATAAATTAGTCGATTTTGAGACTCTCAGCCGGCTGACAGCTGATAGACAATTCGAAAAAAGCATGACTCAGGCAGCTGAGCTGAAAATCGGTTGCATAAAACTTCAAGCTGCCTGAATCATAATGGCTGAGATAGACATGCTCGTATTCTTTTTACACCTTAGTTAATTTATTTCTATAAGGAGAATTTAATATGAAAAAACCTCTTTCGTCCATAGTTTTATTAATTATATTATTAATGCCAGCAGCTTTAGCAGTTGTATCATCAATTCAACTAGCTTCGGCAGCAGATAATGTGACAACGATTAATGACTTTACATGTAATGTTACAAAAGGAACAATTCCGTTGCCTGCCAGATTAACCGCTGATGTTTCTGGTGAAGTAACTAATTGGCTTTGGGCCTTCCATAATACCCAATTCAACAAGTCTTCATATAGTAGTTCACCGGGAACCACTAAACACACGTTCGGGAGAACTGGTGTCTATGGAGTTTTTAACGTGACATTGGTAGTTTCAGGGCCAAATGGAAATGCCACAATGAAAAAGATAGCCTATGTAGTCGCCAACAAAAACATTACAGGTCTGCCCGTTGCTGCGTTTACTGCATCTACTACCATCGGAAATGCACCACTGACTGTATCGTTCACTGACAACAGCAACGCAAACACAACTTCGCACATATGGTATTTTGGGAACAAAGCTACATCAACAGAGCAGAACCCAACACACACTTTCAATGTGCCAGGAAAATATCGTGTTGTTGAGGTAGTGAACAATACAAATGGTTGGGATGCAATAGCTCAAGAAATAGTTGTTCAAGGAGAACAGCAGGAAAGTGTTCTTCCAGAACCAGATTTCGAGGCAGATACTTCCAATGGGCTTATCGTGCAGTTTACCGACCTGGCACAAAATGGAAATGCGTTTAATTGGGACTTTGGTGATGAAACCAATTCAACAGAATACAGTCCAGCGCACACATACGCAGCATCAGGAGAATATACAGTTAACCTCACAGTAAGCAACGAAAACGGGATAAATTCAGTAGTCAAGACAATAAGTGTGGAAGAAGCAAGCAGTTCAAGTAATGAAAGCGATGACAGCGATGATGGAGGAAGCAGCCACAGTAGTGGGGGAAGCAGCGGTGGAGTTGCCGGCTCTCCTGAACCACAAACCAATGTTGAAACCAAAGAGACTTCACAGGTCTTCATTGCAAATGGAAACCCTGTAAATTACACTTTCCCGCAGGCTGTCACGCCTATAATGAATATAAACTTTGATGCAAAGAAGACTGTAGGAAAAACAACAGCCATTGTTGAGATGCTAAAGAATCAATCCACATTGGTTTCAGAACCACCTTCTGATGAGGTCTACAAGTTTGTAAATATCTGGATAGGAACAGGCGGATTTGCAAGCCCAAAAAATCTCGAAAATGCAACGATAGACTTTAAGGCTGAAAAGTCGTGGATGCAGGATGATGGTATTGATAAGTCCTCAATCGTACTGAACAGGTACAATGATACAAAATGGGAGCAGCTTAAAACATCTTTGATAGGAGAAGATGATAAGTACCTGTATTTCACAGCAGAAACCCCTGGATTCTCTTCCTTTACAATAACTGGCACCAAGGCAGCAGTAGAAGAGGCCAAACCTGTCAGTGCAATAATAGTTGAGCAGAATAACACAAGTAACGAAACAAGTGTAGATCAACCACAGATTTCAAGCAGTGCAAAACAAGAAAGTAAAAAATCACCCGGATTTGAAATGGTCTACGGGATATTAGGTGTGTTTACTGCATTCGTGTATAAGAGAAAGTAAAATAGAGTAAACCATTGAACGTAGTTTAGGTCTTTGATCAAATCTGACAAAAAGGGCATATTAGCCTTATTCTGTCAGATTTGAGAGTTACCCTTCTGGTTATGGTTCTGAGTGTCCCATTCCAACATCTTTAGAGAGTTAGCATAATCTGGACAGAAATATTAATGTGGCCGAGATTTGAAAATATACTACAACAAGCTTTTGATAATTTTGTTTCTGTAGCATCTATCTACTATCAAATCCAAGTGAAAGTTCAAGTCAAATATAAGCCTCAAAGAATCGAGTAAATTACTATACTACAGCATCGCTGCATTCCAAATCGACCACTAACTTTCATATCAATCTTTTTTGATATCTGTCTTGTGGGTTTTTGTGAAGTAAATCCATATGAATAAAGAGGATCGAATTTCATTTTTAAAAGAAGAAATGTCCGATATTATCACGTCAGAAAATTAGTTGAATTTTCATAGATGGTAGGTGTTAAAGATGCCTGGAAATCCTAATGAGATAAAGCTAGTAAACAATGCTATGGCCAATGCCACCCGAAGGAAGATAATGAGCTTCTTATCGGAAGGAGACAAAAGTACCGAGGAAATTGGAGAGGAAGTAGGGAAAACTATGCTTGATTTCCATCTCAAGCTTCTTCAACAGGCAAGCCTGATTGAAATGGAAGAAGGGACTGTAAAGCTAAGCGAATATGGCAAGAATTTCCTTAAGGATAAAGAAGAGAAAGGTGCGGATAAAACTGCAGATATTTCTCAGGCAAAACCTATAGAGATTACTGAAGTCAGGCAGCTTTTGCCCTGCATAGCTGACACCTCAAAATTTAGGGTAATTGCAAATATAGCTCCTCCCCTAGGTGGAACCCTCAAAGTTCTTGAGCCACTATTTCCCAGAGGCAAATATTCGGACAAAATAAGTGGCCTGATAATTCAAAAAGGAGAAATTATTACAACTATTTACGGTACTGGAAAAGTCACCATGACAATGATTAAAAACGAGGGTGAAGCCAGAGAAGCGCTTGAAAATCTGAAAAGTACTATTAATAACGCTATTGCAAAAGGTGTAGCCCCAGCGCCCAGGGAAAAGGTACGGGTCGAGCCCATGGAGCTCTACAAATACCTGCCTCAGACCAACTGTGGCAAGTGCGGTGAACAAAGCTGTTATACTTTTGCAATAAAGCTCATGGCTGGACAGGTCACCCTAGATAAATGTACACCTCTCAAAGAGCCGGAATATGCACTTAATCAGGAGCATCTGCAGGTTTTGACTGCTTATATTTGAGCTTAAATCCTCGATAAATTGTAGTTAATCTGAAGCCTTCCAAGATACTTCTTATCGTGCTCGATCGCTCATTATATTTTTGAACATATTTATATCGCCTTCAAACTTTTGAGACTAAATTTGAAATAAGTTTTTACCCAGAGAACTGGAGGTTTTAAACGAAAACTTGGGTTAGATGGAAGGCTTCAGGATGTTTAGCCCCCCTTATTTTTTATTTTAACCTTAAATATGGCTTATTTTCTCTTGGCAGGAAAATTATTAACAAATTTTCTTATCAATCTTTTTTGATATTTTGTCTCTGGGTTTTTATTAAATTAGAATTTCATAATTACACGAATTAATAGAAAAGGTTTGATTATTTTTAAGAAAAATATTTCTGATACTGCTAAAGCATAAAGAACAATATTTTGGCTACAAAGGCTATAGTAGGTGTTAAACATGCCAGGAAATGAAAGTGAAACAAAATCAGTTAATTTTGCCATGGCCAACGCTACCCGAAGGAAAATCATTAATTTCCTGGCTAATGGCGGTAAAAATATAGAAGAATTTGAAGAGATAGCTGGGAAATCAATTTTTGATTTCCATCTAAAGATTCTACAACAGGCAAATATGATTGAGTTAGAAGAAGGGGTTGTACAGTTAAGTGAATATGGAAGGAATTTTCTGAAAGGTAGAAAAGAGACAAGTGCTGAAGAAATTACTGATCTCTCTCAGGCAAAACCAGTGGAGATTGTTGAGGTCAGGCAACTATTGCCGTGTATTGCAGACCCCTCCAAATTCAGAGTAATTGCAAATATCGCCCCACCCTTGGGTAGAGTCTTGAAAATTCTTGAGCCTCTCTTTCCCAGAGGAAATTATTCAGATATAAAAGATAGCTTGATAACACAAAAAGGGGAGATTATTACAACTATTTACGGTAGTGGAAAAGTCAGCATGAGAATGATTAAAAACGAAATTGAAGCTAAAGAAGTACTCGAGGATATTAAAGATACCATTAATGAAGCTATCAAAAAAGGAGTTGTTCCACCCTCCAAGGAAAAGATCAGAGTAGAACTCATGGAAGTCTACAAATGCCTACCTCAGACAAACTGTGGCAGATGTAGCGAACAGGGCTGTTATACCTTTGCAATAAAGCTCATGGCTGGTCAGGTCACCCTGGATAAATGTACACCTCTCAAGGAGCCGAAATATGCATATAACCAGGAGCTTCTGCAGGTTCTGAGTGAATATATTTAACTTTTTACTTAAATATGACTTACGTAGTTGAAGGACAAAATCAAGTCCTATAGATTTCAGATTCAAATTCACTGTTTGGGCAGTTTGAGGCTTAAAGCTTATTGATTTCCCATTTCAACCGCGTAAGTCCTATTCATAATAAATTATTTGGAGGAACTTTGAAAGCTTTGACAATAATACTTACTGACGGCCCTTATATTTCCGAATATGCTGAGATCGCCTGTAAACTCGCAGAGGCTGCACTCGAGAAATATCAGGTAAATATATTCCTGTATCTGGACGCGGTACACATCCCAAAACATGGTCAGAATCCATCATTTTTTACCAATTCAGGTGAAATTTTCGCCAGACTTGCAGAGAAAGGGGCTGTAATCAGGGCATGTGCCCGGTGTGCTGCTGCTAGAGGTTATATTGCAGAAGAGGAAACTGCGAGCGAAACTAATTGTAGAGATTACTTCCCCGGAATAAATATTTCCAGTCTCTATGAGCTCTCTGAAATGATAAGTAAAAGTGATAGGGTAATCTCACTGTCAAGATAAACTCGTAGAAAAGAGGTTAGATTCAATGAGATCAGTCTTCTACCTGTTGGATACAGCTCCTTATGGAAGTGAAAAAGCCTTTGGGGCATTGAATGCGGCTGCAGTAAGCCTTAACAAGATGGATGTGACCGTCGGCCTTTATGGAGATGGAGTTTATCTTGCAGTTGCCGGCCAGGACAGCAAAAAACTTGGAGTGCCAAACCTTGCGGATATTCTCTATGCATATGGGGAGTTGAGAGTGCTTGTGCATGAACCGTCGCTTGTGGAGAGAGGCCTTTTTGGGGAAACCCTCATAGAAACCCTAGAATTGACAGATGAAGAAGATTTTCTCGAAGCTATGGAGAATTCTGATTGTGTTATTCTGCTTTAAGGCGATACTACAATGGACGATAATAGAGATGAGAAATATGAAACAGGAAGATTGGGATGTATTTCTGCTGACAAGACCTCCCCTTAATTCAAGGTCAGATTTGTGCCTCAAATTAGTTTCTCGCGCCGGAAACGTCAGACTCTACCTTTCAGGAGATGGGGTCTATCACTTGCTTACCGGGATAGATGAACTGCCAAGATGCAAGGTTTACGCTTGCAAAGAAGACCTTGAGGCCAGAGCTATTACTGCAGGAGATAATGTAACAGTTCCGGATGATTTTTACGCTGCTTTTATACAGGATATAATGGAACACTGTAGGCATAAATATACATTTTAAATATCTGGCAATACAAATTTGAGATTACACTCTTTGATTTATAATTAGAAGTACCACATTTTACTTTTACACTTTTAACTAATCCTTAAATCTATTGAAGAGAAGTGCTGAAACGGATCAAGCCCTATGGTCGATAACGTCCCGAAAGATATCGTAAAAGACCTTGAATTTGTCTGTCAGTTACACGAGCAAGCAGTCTGCAACCATGATAAATGCAGGGAATTTAGCGAAAGATTATCCGGTCTTCTAGTCAAACTTGAGGATATGAAATTTTACAGGTTGGCTGACAGATTGATGAGTATTCTGCTTAACTGTAATCCAAAAGAGGCTTCTCACTGTGAAAAAGCAAACCTTGTTGGGGAGATGATGAAGGAGGTAACAAAAGAGGCGCAGAAGGCAGTCGGAAAATGAGAACTGAAGCTTCTAGATTGGGGAAGACGCACTAAAGCCTGCCTGGAAAACGTTTCAATTTCTTCACATAGATGTAACTCATTAACTTAAACATTTTACATATTTCATCTCTTTGAAAATATAAATCACAACGCTGATCTATTATTATGAGCAATAAAAAATCAACGTTCCAAAACTTCCCAAGAGTTTGAGGATACCATTTTTGACTTAGCGGTTACGGTCTGTGACCGGGCTACACTGGCCTGTCCGATCTGCAGTACAAATCTAGACCTTCCGATCCAATATCCCAAAGCGAGGGAAGTAATTCATAAAAGTTTTGAGGATCCTGCCGCAGCTGTTGGGTCAGAGGAGGTAAAGATCAAGGTCTTCCGGCGGGTCAGAGATGAAATAAAAGATTGGATTTCCCAGATATTTGAGAGATAATGCTAGTGTAGCGTCAACAGCAAAGTATCGTATAAAATCGATTGCATTTATTCAGAATCGTTAAATCTTTGAGGATTGACGCGACACTAGGTTTTTGGTCATCTTTCTGGCATCATTCAGGGTATTTTTCTTTGATGGTTTTCACAATGCCAGCAGATTTGCCAGATACCCCGCAGCCACAGCTATGGCGAAAACGGTCACTACGAAGGCCGCTAGAAGCCTCTTTTTGAATATGGCTGAAAGAAGAGCTAGCTCAGGGATGCTGGCTCCTGCGCCTCCAATTATCAATGCCAAGACGGCTCCCACGCTCATTCCCTTTTCAATGAGTGCCAGTCCAATGGGGATCATGGTCTCCGCTCGGATATAGAGGGGAATACCAACAATTGCAGCCACAGGAACTGCTAGAGGATTGCTCGGGCCGGCGAGACGGGAGACTATCTCAGTAGGCACGAATCCGTGAATGAATGCACCAATGCCTGCTCCAATGAGAAGATACGGCATGAGCTGACGGAATAAGTTGAATGCGAACCTTGCAGATCGCTGTACCCTGGATCTTGCGTCTGTTGCCTGCTGACAGTCACAGCCACCTCTTATAACAGCCGCTGACTTAACTTGGCTGGCGAAGCCTAGCCAATCGAGCAATAGGCTAATGATAATTGCACACACGAAGGTGACGGCAAAATAGAGAGCAGCTACCTTCCAGCCCAACAGAATGACGAACAGGGATATTATCACCGGGTTTAGCAAAGGCGATGAAAACAAGAATGCCATTGCTGCTGCGAAGGGCACACCAGCGTTTAGCATCCCCAGGAGAAGCGGTATGGTTGAACAGGAGCAGAAAGGGGTGAGGGCACCAAATCCTGCCCCAAGGATACTACCTATAAATCTGTGCCGCCCGCCCAGAGCTTTTTTGATGGTCTCGTCCGACACGTACTCCTGAATCAGCCCTACGAGAAAGGTTATCCCTATGAATAAAACAGTAAGCTCTACGGCGATTTCAACAAAGTAGTTGGTCGCCACAGCTAAGTTATTCCAGAACATGTTGATCCTCTTTTAAAATTTATTTTTCTTCAAAGCACCTGCCTTTTTGACAATCTCATTGTGTTCTGTCTCTGGATGCAATTAAGAATGATTTAAACACTGAAAATCATCAAAGAAAGCTACCGCTATTAGAAGCTGAAATTATCATGATTACTCTATCTGTAACCCCTATTTTTTCGAAAAGTAAATCGTTTTTGAAGGGTTCAAGTTGTTCCAATATATTTCTTTTCAATAGGAGAACTTTATCTATAATATATTACTCATCAGTAAGCAGTCTTGCCTGGTTAAGCATTTCAATAACTGCGCCTTCAGAGAGACGGAAATAAGACCATTTTCCTTCTTTTCTTTCTTTGATCAGGCCTGCATTTTTCAGTACAGAAAGATGATGAGAAACAGTAGATTGAGAAGTAGAGAGGACAGTCGTAAGTTCGCAGACACAAAGTTCTCCTTCCTTTAGTAACTTTATAATTTTAAGACGATTAATATCTGCAAGAGCCTTGAAAATCTTGGCTTCCGAAGATAATGCCTTTTTATTCAACTTACTCACTAGAGAGCTGAGTCTTTGTGACCTTAACTCAAACTGATCTTTATCAGATAGGAAGCTCTTCAGTTTCTCTATTTCTACTTCAGTTCCTTCAGTCACAATAGTTCTCCCTTTATCTTTTATTGTAATTACCTGCAACAGTTGATTCCATCTTCTAAAGAAAGCAACTTGTTTTTACTCTGTTCCTGAGACCAGCAATCTACACAGAGCTTTACCGTTCCTAACTCTTTGTGATTAGCCCTTAGCAAAGAATCTTCTTCTTTTCCACATATTGTACACTTAAAATTCATTTGCGAAACCTCGGAATACATCCATGTTTAAAGTGCGAATTCAAATCATATATACAGATATCGATATGACTTAAGATTTATTCTCCTGCCAGTATGTTATATATTCTTTCAGGACTGCACCTTTAAAATTTTCCAATTCCTTTTCAGGAATTACATTAATTTTCAAAAGACTTTGCATGAGATCTTCGGCATCTATATTCTCTGGTGTTTTACCTGCATCAAAATATTTTTTGAATTCCTCATCTAATCCGGCGATATCCATTTCTTTGCTTTCAACCCTTATCTTTTTGACACTTACAATAGAAGGGCTACAACAACAGCAACTTTTATCGGTTCCCATGAGTTTTCCAAGTAAACTTTTGCCAATCTTGCTCATTTAAGTATACCTCATATAACAACATATCATAATATGATTATATTGATATATATCGATATTTGATATATAGATTACGAATTGTGAAGAATTACCCTCAGAAATAGTATAAATCTGAAGCAAGAAGTTTATTTAGCCTGAAAAAGTTGAGGAGATGCTTAAGTCAGAGTAATTTCATTTACTTATATTATTATGGTACTTTTTTTCTTAACTCTCAGCCAAGCATTGTAATCCCTTTTTATCACTAATAAAGAAAGCTGTAACTGCCCCTGTCAAAAATACAGCCAAAGAGCAGTATTTTTTTACAGAACGCATCGTATATCGGTGTAAATTCTCCACATTGCATGCTTTTTTGGCTAATTTAAACACATCCTCTATGAGAGATCTAATAGGTCTAAGTCCTCGCCAATTTTCAATCAAAGATTTAAATTTCGCTACAAGTCTTTTATAAAGCTTCTTTTCTTCTTTCGTATTTCTTTTCGAATCAAATATGTTTAGAGGATAGCTTAACATGTCGAAAAGTTTGTTAAAATTGCAATTAATCCGTGGAAAATCACAGGAATGATTTTGTATTTCGCTATTCCTATCACATAATTTTCATATGAATAATATAGATTTTATTTCCTACCTTAGAGCGTGTCTTAAAATTAAACCTGGTTCTATAATTGAGAAAGAGCTTGCACACTTAAACTGAAAAATATCCAATTTTATGAATGATTTGGATTTTAAGCCAGGTTCTTAGACTTTATTGGTAGATTGCCTTTCCCAAACATTAATATAATTGATAAACAGAGTATTCGCCAATTCAACTTATTTATATTCCTAATTAAGTTTAAAAACATACATAGTGATACTCACAACATTCTTAAGTATTCTCTTACAGATAAATATAAAATTACCTGGTGATATGATGGAAACAGAATTAATGAGAATAGGGGTTTCCCTTCCCGATAACCTTCTTGACAAATTTGATAAAATTATCGAAAAAAGAGGCTATTCATCTCGTTCTGAAGGCATAAGGGATGCTATAAGGAATTACATTTCCCATTATGAGTGGATGGGGGAAATTAAAGGCCAGCGAGTTGGGACAATTGCAGTTGTGTATGATCACACAAAAAGAGGTCTTTCAAATGCTCTGGCAGACATTCAGCATCGGTATTCTCAACTGATAAAGTCCTCTGTGCATATTCACCTCGATCACGATGACTGCTTTGAAGTTATCGTTCTGGATGGAGACGGCGAAGAAATTAAAGAGCTTGCAGAAGCTATATTGGCACTCAAAGGAGTAAAATTCTCAAAGCTTACAACTGTACCATCAAATGAAAAGCTTTAACCCTTTCTTTAAGGATATAAACCAACTGTAATGGATCATTCAACAATTGCATATGCAAAGTGCCCATGCTCAGGTGCATGATGTCCATCTTTGCGCCCCTGGAAATAGCGTTCTTCGATGTCTTCTGGACTCAAGTTCTCATAGAGACTTAATCCTATACTTGCAATATCTTCGGCCAAAGTTGATGGATTGAACCCCGTTATCATCTTTTCGCCCAGGTTGTTAAAAACTTCCTGCTTCTTCTGCATTTCTGAAGACGATTTTTCGGGGATAAATGCATCGGTATCGAAGTAATCGAAAACAACTGCACTGCCTGAAGGAGCAATATCAGCAATAGAACGAAGTGTTGCAAATACCTCTTCTCGAGTCAAGTACATGGTGACACCAAGCCAGCTAAAGAAGCTTTTAACCTTCGGGTCATATGATGATGAGCGAGTAAGTGCTGTTGCCAGGTTTTCCTTTGTGAAATCTATAGGAAGGAAGTGTAATCCTGCTGGATGTTCCCATTCCAAGTCGGCAAGGCGGAGAAGCTTAAAATTTTGTGTGGCTGGGTGGTCGACCTCAAAGACTTCCAACCGTTCCATCAACTCTGGTCTTCGAAAAGCAAAGGTATCCATTCCTGCCCCGAGAATCACATATTGTTTCACTCCTTGCTTAACAACCTTCTCTAAGGTATCTTCTGTGTATCGTGCACGGCTGAGAACATTAGTTGCTTTCATTAAGGATGCAAAGGTAGTTGTCTGGTCGGAGATCGGGGCAGTGCGCTCAGAATCATTAAACTGCTTTTCCTTAGTCAAACCTTGTTCAATTAGTTCCCGTACCTCCTGCGGTATTAAACGATAGGCAAGAAAATCATCAAAGATTTTGAGAGTATCATTCATGGAATGATAGGCACGAATGTAGGCAGTCGTCATTGCAGAAAAGCTGGCTTGGTTCTCTTTCATCTGATTATCTTCCTTTTTCTCGACTCTTTTGGATATAGAAAATTTGGCATTTCAAAAAGAGTTATGTTAATTACACTGATTTCAATCACTTAAATAACTGTATAGGACTTATGATTGAAATGAAAAATCAATGTCGTTAAACTGTTAATTGTCCAAATAGTAAATTTGACCGCAAAGTCTTCTGTGCTTGATTTTCATACATCAAGTGCATATAGTTATTGGAACAGAAAATCACTATGTAGAGCAGCCACCTATGAGATGAAAACAAATGGATTCACTAGAAACAATCTTCGGGAAAACCGCACAGATGACGGTCCTTAAAAATCTGATTGAAAGGCCAAACGAACCAACCTACCTTTCAGGAATAGCTGAGGAAACTGGATTGTCTCACGCCAGCGTGTCAAGAGTTATCACCCCTTTGATCGAGTCAGGCGTTGTCCGAGAAAAACCCCTCGGAAAACAGATTCGAACTTTCCAGCTAAACATGGAAAGCGAGGCAACACATTTGATAATAGATTTTTACAGCAAAATTAACCAGATAATAGATTAAGCCTAAATAATAATCATGAACGAGAAGTTATAACATTAAATCCAGGTAACAAACTATACATACCATCTGGTGTTGCTCATAGCGGAGAGTGTATTGCGAGGACAAAAATAATGCATACTTTTGGTGCAAAAAGAGCTGAAAGGAAAAAGAGTTGCAAAGACTTGATAATATACTGTCTTGGGAGTAATTAAGCAGATGGACTAGAATCTGCAGATGTGCTGTTCTCCCAAAAACTCAATAAATTTATTTCATATGCTATTGTTATAAATGTTGCACTTCCGATTTACTTACTTATTTCCCTGGATAAGCTTATAGTAAATCGTTACAAGCATTAATCATCGCTTTAATTGTTCTTCAGTTGCAATCAATCAAAAAAACCATAAAAAAGTATCCAGATTTGAGATGGAGATTAGATGACAAAAATAACTTTATGGTCTAATCTCCAGTAAAGTGTCTGGCAGCATATCTTGTCCGGCTCGAACTCAGGCAGGAGATCCTTTGGTCATGATATAAGCGACCATTCGAGGGTTAAGCTTCCTTTCTCTTGAAACACTTGCCTCAATCTTCTCGGCGGATTTACCTTCTATTTTCATTTCCGTTATTCTTTCAATCACTGAGGGGGGAATGGTGTAATATTCGTTTAAATCCTTTCTATATCCCCATACATCTCCTTCGAGAAGCTGCATTCTCTGCATCTCAAGGAGCATTTCAATTGACTTTAAAACTGTTGCCATGTAAGATTTAGGCAACTGAATTACCTCAAGTTTTGGGCAGGTTTCAACCAGTCCGAAAATGTCCTTGTTTGAAGGTCTGAATGATCAAAAATCGTGGGATATTTTAAAAAAATGTGTTTGAGTAACCAGGAAGGTTTTAAGTAGAAACGATAGTAAGAAAAATTGTGAAAATTGTAAGGACGTCTGCGGAAAGTGAGCTGTAACCCTCCTCCCTTTTTATTTTTGATTACCTGAGCATATCTCAAATCTTTCGCAGGAACAAGTTTTGGTTTTTTGGTCTTCCTCTCTTCCCTGTTCTTGGGAACTCCTCCGGTCCCCCATATTCTTTCAAAATAGCTTCTTCATAAAATTTTAATCAATCATTACAATGGAAGTACGGAAAACATGGAAGAAGGAACATCGGATTAGCTATAATTTTGCATAAAGAGATCAATTATCACTGGAAAAAATAGTTTATTTGCTGTTCTCGCTAGAATTCCCCTTATTTCAGCCTTTAATTTTTCCCTCGGTTATCATTTTCAGAATTTCTTTTTTATCAATAATTCGCATGCATAATAAAGGATGCAAGTATTTGAGTGTCCAGGAAAAACGTTAATTTATTATTGGCAAAAACTAAATTTAATTAAATATATTATTTAGTAGTCCTTTTATTTATTAGTCCTTTATACTGCATTACATATATGTATTTTTCACAATTAAGTGGTTGACGAAATATTAGTATAAAGCATATCTTATTACTTATATTTAAGAGATTAAAAAATACCTCAGTAAAGCGGAAAACTCTCTGGATTTCATCTATCGTTGCGAGTTCAAGCCCAAGCATAAGATTAATGTTACGCAAATATGGCTGCAGCCTATCATCCTTAAGTACACATATGAAGGTCATTATGGGGCTTCAGGTTCAGGCGTGAAAGGATGCGATAATATGGTCGAAAAGAAAGCTACAGATAAAGGAAAAACACAGGTACCAAAAGAAGAAACTCTGCAAGAAGAAGGGCATCTGCCTGCTATAGAAGAAACCCCCATTAGAGAATACTCTACTCCGGCTGCAGACTCGCATAAATCTCCAAAAGAGGACTTTCCCATAGTCGGTATCGGTGCATCTGCTGGCGGGCTGGCTGCGTTCGAAGCTTTCTTTTCAGCTTTGCCAGACAACACCGAGTCAGGAATGGCCTTTGTTCTGGTACAGCACCTCGACCCAAACCACAAGAGCATTCTCACTGACCTTATCAGGCGCTATACACAGATGTCGGTTTATGAAGTAAAGGACGGGATGGTTGTCCAGCCTAACTGCGTTTACGTTATCCCCCCTAACCATGACATGATCCTTGAGTATGGAACGTTGCAGTTGCTAAAACCAGCCGAGCCGCGTGGTCACCGCCTGCCCATTGATTTGTTCTTCCGCTCCCTTGCTCAGAGCAAGCAAGAGCTGGCCATAGGCATCATACTCTCGGGTACAGGCAGCGATGGCACACTTGGTGTAAGGGCTATCAAGGCCGAAGGCGGAATGATGATGGTGCAGAGCCCCGAATCCAGCGAGTACGACGGCATGCCGCGCAGTGCCGTTGCCACAGGTCTGGTAGACTACATTCTGACATCTGAAGAGATGCCAACCCAGCTAATTGCTTATGGCGCTCAAGCCTTTGGAAAAAAACCCTATACTATCCCAAAGGCCGAAGATGCGATGAAAAAGATATTCAACATTCTGCGCACCCAGACCGGTCATGACTTTTCTCATTACAAGCAAAACACCATCATTCGCCGTATAGAGCGGCGCATGGCTGTCCATAATCTAAAGAGTGTGGACGAATATGTTCGTTATTTACAGCAAAAACCTGCCGAAGTAGATGCGCTCTTTCACGACCTCTTAATCGGTGTGACCAGTTTCTTCCGCAATCCCGCTGCGTTCGATGTACTCCAGAAAATAGTTATCCCACTTCTTTTCTCAGGAAAGCCCCCTGACTCAGTGATACGGATATGGGTGCCCGGCTGCTACACAGGCGAGGAGGCCTATTCTATTGGCATCCTGCTCCAGGAGCAGGCGGAAATGTTGAAGCAAATTTTCAAGATACAAATCTTCGCCACCGATATTGACAGCCGGGCTATTGCACAGGCCCGCATCGGCACCTATCCAGCCAGCATCTCCGCCGATCTCTCGCCTGAAAGACTGGAGCGCTTCTTCACCCAGGATGCAGAAGGCAATTACCGAATCCGGAAAAGTATCCGCGACATGATAGTTTTTTCCGAGCAAGACATTATCAAAGACCCCCCTTTCTCTAAACTTGACCTGCTCAGTTGTCGCAATGTGCTGATCTATATGGACGGGGAACTGCAGAAAAAGCTCATCCCCCTTTTCCATTATTCGTTGAACCCGGAAGGATTTCTCTTCTTCGGTCCCTCTGAGACTGTAGGCGAATTCGAGAATCTTTTTGACACGCTGGATCGCAAGTCGAAGCTGTATCAGAAAAGGAATGTTAGCAGTGGCCACCCTACAATAGGGACGCTCATCTCATCAAAACTGGAAAGCAGGGAGACCCAAAGACCGTCGGGCAAGGCTTCTGTCGAAAGCAAACATCAGCTGCGCGAGTTGACCGAACAGACGATGCTACAATATTATGCCCCGGTCAGTGTACTTATCAACCAGCGTGGGGAAATCCTCTATCTTCATGGTCGTACAGGCATGTATCTGGAGCCGGCCCCAGGTGAAGCTGGCCTGAACATCCTGAAGATGGCTCGCGAGGGATTGCGGCAGGAGTTGACCACAGACCTGTACAAAGCTGCTGCCAATAAAGAGCCGGTCTTCCATCCCGGGCTACGGGTCAAAACCAACGGTGACTTCACTACAGTCAATCTGGCATTACGCCCTGTGGAGACAGGCCCTGAAGCAGCTGCAGGACAAAACCTGTTTCTGATCACCTTTGAGGAAGCGAAGAATTCCAAGCAGAGCCAAATTAAGGATACCACAGGTGCCGGTGAAACCGTCTGTGAGAGCGCAATGGAAGATGACTTGCGAATCTTAGCGCTGAAGCGGGAACTGCAGATTAAGGAAGAACATCTCAAAGCTTACAATGAAGAACTGGAGACCTCCAATGAAGAACTTAAGTCCTCCAATGAAGAGATGCAGTCAATTAACGAGGAACTGCAATCCACCAACGAGGAGCTGGAGACTTCAAAGGAGGAACTGCAGTCAGTCAACGAGGAACTGGCTACGGTCAATACTGAACTGCAAAACAAAGTGGTTGATCTGTCGCAGGCCATTAACGATATGAACAACCTGATGTCTGGCACTGGCATAGGAACTATCTTTGTAGACTACCAGCTGCGCATCCTGCGCTTCACTCCTGCCGTTACACAGATAATCAATTTGATCCCGACAGATGTGGGTCGACCTGTTGGACATATCGTTTCGAACCTTATGGGTTATGACCGCCTGATAGAGGACATAAAGGAAGTTTTGAACACTCTGACACCTAAAGATATTGAAGTCCAAACTCAGAAGGGCGCATGGTACCTGCTGCGCATCCGGCCCTATCGCACCCTTGAAAATGTTATCAAAGGAGCGGTGATTACCTTTACTGATATTACAGAGATGAAGCGGGCGCGGGAGATTCTGAAGAAATCCGAGGTCATGAGCCGCCTGGCCGTGGTAGTGCACGACGCGAGCGATGCTATAACGTTGCAGGATATGGAGGGCCAAATCCTGGCCTGGAATCCAATGGCAGAGGAGATGTACGGCTGGAGCGAAGCCGATGCGCTGAAGATGAACATTAGCAGCCTGATCCCGGCGGGTCGGAAAAAAGAAGAGCAGGCTATGCTGAAGAAGCTTAGCGATGATGAGGCTCTGGAATCTTACCGCACCCAGCGGCTCACCAAGGACGGCAGGGTAGTAGAGGTGTGGCTGAGCGCCACCCCATTGGTAAATGAAGCCAGTGAGGTATATGCCATTGCAACCACTGAACGGAAGGTCAAATCAAAAAACACGAATAAGGAAGATCACGACTAAAAAATAAATTTGTTATAGGATGTTGCATTATATTCCAGAGGTGACTGTAAAATAATGATTATTACCTTATATCGAACTTCCAGAAGACCCGAATGTGAAGCGTGAGATGCAGGGACATTATACCATATAGAAACCTACATTTTTGCTTTTACATCCTCAAGTCGGAGAAGGTGTAGAATGAGAGAAAACCTGAGAAAGTCTGGTGTTGATATTATTGGAGACATATCCTGGGGAACGCACTTATGTCAATTTTACCAGACAAAAGAAGATTTGAGTGACATACTGGTCTCCTATTTTAAGGCTGGGCTGGAAAATAACGAGTTTTGCATATGGATAACCGCACAATCTCTTGAAGTGGAAGAGGCGAAAGAAGCCCTGAAAAAGGCTGTTCCTTATTTTGACACTTATCTGGAGAAAGGACAAATAGAAATTATTCCCTCCAGCCACATGTATTTAAGTGAAGACGTTTCCGATTCGGACAGGATATTGAACGGCTGGGTTGAAAAACTCAACCGGGCCCTGGCTAATGGATATGAAGGCTTGAGACTTAGCGAAAACACTTTCTGGCTGGAAAAAGAAGATTGGAATGATTTCTCTGATTACGAGAAAAAAATAGACAGGGTTATCTGCAACTACAAGATGATAGCCCTGTGTACTTATTCCCTCGAGAAGTTCAGTGCAATTGAAATCATCGATGTGATCGTCAACCACCAATTTGCTTTGATCAAAAGAGATGGAAAATGGGAACAGATCGAAAGTTCCAGGCGTAAAATAGCAGAAGAAACAGCAATTCCACCATCCTCACAGAGGGAAAAGGTGGAACAGGAGCTGGAGCGGGCTAAAGAGATGATGTGCGCCAGCGAGGAAAAGTACCGCGAGATCTTCAATTCGATGGGAGAGGCTATACAGCTCTGCGAGCTTGTCCTGGATGAAGAGGGCCGGCCAGTCGACAATATCATCCTTGACGTCAATCCTGCATACGAGAAGCATTCGGGTATCAGGCGCGAGCAGATTGTCGGCAGGCGCATCAAGGAGGTGCTCCCTATAGTCGAGCAGGTATGGCTGGATCGCTATGGCGAGGTTGTCCGCAAGGGCCTGGAAATGCACTTTGAAGAATACAACTCTTCACTTGACAAGTGGTTTAAGGTATTCGCAAGCCCGATTAGCGGCAATCGTTTTGCTGTGGTCTTCACAGATATAACGGAGCGTAAGGAAGCCGAGGAGGCAATTTACCAGTCGGAGCAGCATTACAGGCTTTTATTTGAGACCATGAATCAAGGGGTGGTCTACCAGGCTGCCGACGGCAAGATCATCTCCATGAATCCCGCAGCTGAGAGAATTCTCGGCAAAACTGCAGCTGAGTTTTTAGGCAGCTCTTCTGAGGGCGAAGAGCACGATACTATCCGAGAGGACGGCTCGCCATTCCCGGGCGTGGAGCATCCGGCAATGGTGTCCCTGAAGACAGGACTGGAGGTGCAGGACGTGGTGATGGGGGTGTACAACCCTCGAGAGAATTGCTACCGCTGGATCAATGTCAACTCTGTGCCCATCATCCGGCCAGGAGAAGACAAGCCATCCCAGGTATACGCTCTATTCAATGACATCACCAAGAGCAAGAGGGCAGAAGAGATACTGAGGGAGAGCGAAATAAAGTATCACCTGCTCTTCGAGAATATGCTAGAGGGATTTGCATACTGTAGGATGCTTTACGATGACTGTGGCTGTCCTGTGGATTTTATCTATCTTGATACTAACAGCGCATTTGAGCGGTTGACCGGCTTGAAAGAAGTTACAGGGAAGAGGGTTACCGAGGCAATTCCAGAGATAAAAGAGTTGCATCCAGAGCTTTTTGATGCTTACAGCCGGGTTGCGTTGACAGGTCGGTCGGAGAGGTTTGAGATCGAGTTCAAGCCTCTGGGGATATGGCTGTGGATCTCTGTTTATAGTACGGAAAGGGAACACTTCGTAGCTGTTTTCGATAATATCACAGAGCGCAAAAAAACAGAAGAAGCCATTAAGAAAGCACATGACATTTTAGAGGAAAAAATTAAAGAACGAACAGCTGAACTTGAAGAAGCTTACGAGTCATTACTGGAAAATGATATAAGGCTCAATGAAGCCCAAAAAACAGCCCACCTTGGAAATTGGGATTGGAATCCATTGACTGATGAATTATACTGGTCTGATGAAATGTATCGTATTTTTGAAGTTGATCCTTTAAAATCTGTTTTGACTCACGATGCATTTTTGAGTTATGTTCATCCAGACGATCGAGACTATGTGGATAATGCCATTAAAGAAGGCTTAAGCGGAAAGCCCCGTGAAATTGATTACAGGATTATCTTAGCTGATAGAGGAGAACGCATAGTCCATGCACAGGGTGAAGTTATTTTTGATGAAAAACATATCCCTGTTCGAGTAAAAGGGACAGTTCAGGATATCAATGAGCGTAAACTTATTGAAAAGATGCTAAAAGAGAGCGAGGGGAAATTAAAAGCTCTTTTCAATGTGCTGCCTGTTGGAATTTCCATTACCGATAAAGAAAGAAATATCCTGGATGTAAACCTTGCCCTGGAGAACATTCTGGGCCTCTCCAGATCAGATTTGCTCAATGGAAATTGTCCAGCCAGAAAATATCTCAGGTCAAACGGCACAGAGATGCCAGCTGAAGAATTCCCCAGCATAAGGGCTTTGAAAAATAAAGGGAAGATTCAAAGTTCAGAGGTGGGAATAATCAAGGAGGATGGCAATACGATCTGGACGGATGTGAGTGCAGTCAGTCTTCCTTTTTCCAATGAGCAGGTAGTCATTACCACCAGGGACATCACCAAAAACAAAAAAGCAGAAGAAAAAATACAGAACTTAGCAAATATAGTGGAATCATCAAATGATGCCATTATAACCACGTCCCTCGATGGCATTATTACCAGCTGGAATAAAGGCGCAGAGCAAACTTATGGTTATCTGGCTAAAAAAATTATGGGAAAGCCCATATCCATCCTGGATCCGCCTATATCAGTTGGGGAAACAAAAGAATTAGCTGAGCTGATTATACAGGGAGATAGAATCCACCATTATGAGACTTTACGGTTAAGAAAGGATGGTAAGATAATAAATGTCTCACTAACTCTTTCTCCTATTTTTGATGCTTCTGAACAGCTGACCGCGATCTCAGTTATTGCCAGAGATATAACCAAAAGCAAAAAAGCTGAAGAAAAACTCAAGAAAAATGAGGAAAGATACAGGATTGTCACAGTGCAGACAGGACAGGTTGTATATGACTATGATTTAAGAACAAATGAGAGCAGATGGGCAGGTGCCGTAGAAGAAGTTACAGGATATAGTTTTGAAGAATTACATAAGTTTGGCAAAGACTTCTGGATCAAGAATATCCATCGCGCAGATCAGAATCACGCAGACGAAGACTTCCAGAATGTGAGAACGACAGGAGGCAGATTTAAGGAAGAATTAAGGTTGAGAAGAAAAGACGGAACTTGCATTTATATAGAAAACTCCGGGATCTGTCTTACGGATCATGAGGGCCTGCCTTACGGGGCTATGGGAGTACTGAAAGATATTACAAGTGCCAGGAATGCAGAAAATCAGCTTCAAGAAAATGAGGAAAGATATCGCATAGCAACTGAACAGACAGGGCAGGTTATATTCGATTTCAATCTCAAGACAGGTGAAATCAGATTGACAGGAGCCTTATGGGAAGTAACAGGGTATGATCCAGAAGAGTTAGAGAATTTGGATAAATCAATCTTGATAGAACATGTACATCCTGAAGACAGGATGGAAATGCTTGGTGCCCTCAGAAAGTCTCTTAAAGAAGAGAAAAAATTTCAGGTGGAATTCAGATTCCGAAAAAAGGATGGGAGCTACATCTATGCCGAAAACTATGGAGTCTGGCTAAAAGATGATAGTGGAAAAGTATACAGAGCCATCGGAGTAATTAAAAATATTACGGGATGGAAACTTGCAATAGAAAAAGTTGCAGAAAGTGAGAAGAAATACCGCTCTTTCATACAGAATTTCCATGGGATTGCTTTCCAGGCAGATGAAGATTTTGTTCCCGTATTTCTGCATGGCGCTGTTAAAGAGATCACCGGATATAGTGAAAAGGAGTTTATGTCCCGGATTAAATGGAAAGACATAATCCATCCGGATGACCTGTCTTTTGTTCTCAAAGAAGAGGAAAAGATTCGAAGTTCTTCATCCGCAGTTTACGAAGGAATCGAATTTCGTATAAAGCACAGGGATGGAAGAATCAGATGGGTCAATGAAATTTATCAGAAAATTCAGATAGAGGGTGGAAAGCCGGAATTCTACCAGGGTACGATTTATGACGTTACCGAAAGGAAAGAGACTGAAAAATTCCTTGAAAATATCGAAACTGCCCGTAAAAAAGAAATCCACCATCGGATCAAGAATAACCTGCAGGTAATCTCCTCTCTGCTGGACCTGGAGGCTGAAAAATTCGATAACAGAGAATGCGTGCCGGATTCGGAAGTCCTGAAGGCTTTCAGGGAAAGTCAGGACAGAGTAATATCCATGTCTCTTATCCATGAAGAACTCTACAAAGGTGGAGGGCTCGATACACTAAATTTTTCGTCGTATGTTAAGGAACTCACCAAGAATCTCTTCCATACGTACAGGCTTGGAAATGCCAGTACCAGCTTAAATATGGATCTGGAAGAAAACATTTTCCTTGACATGGATACTGCAGTCCCATTGGGTATAATCATTAACGAACTTATTTCAAATTCTCTGAAACACGCATTTGCCGACAGAGATAATGGGAGAATTCAAATCAAATTTTGTAGAGAAGAATCCCAGGAAAGTAAAGACAATGGGACAGGAAACAATAATGAAGGCTTAAAGGGCATCAGTTTTATTCTGATAGTTTCGGATAATGGGATAGGTGTGCCTGAAAGTTTTGATCTGGAAAATCCTGACAGTCTTGGCATACAACTGGTAACCACTCTTGTAGACCAGTTAGATGGCGAACTTGAACTAAGAAGAGACAATGGAACAGAATTTACTATAAGGTTTACAACAACGTAAGACTTGTAAAGGCTTAAGGACTACATCAGCAGAAGGGTTACAATTAATTAAAAATTTAAGAATAGTGATCATTTAAAGAATCATTTCAGGAAAGCTTTTCTGACCCCCATATTTTTTTCCCCTATTCTTGCAGTGACTTTTGGGATTGGGGTTGCTTTGACTAAAAAATAAATGAAAGAAGGTTTGCTACTTTTACGACTGTTTTTTGTAGTAAATGCACAATTAAACCTTCAATTTTGAAATCAGGCATCAGGCCTTTCCAGCTGTTCCAGTATGTCCCGATGCTCACCATTTTCAGTTTTTTTGGGCTCCTCTTCAGGCTGCTCTTCAAACGAGGGAAGCCTGAAAGCTGCAATATCCCAGTTTGCCTTTTTTGCCCCTGCCTGATACACGCTTTCCAGGAAATCAAGCACCGCTTTTTCTGGCGAATCTGCGTTTCGGACATCGTTATACATTAGAAGTGCAAGTCCGGCCTCATGATTCCAGAAAGCTTCTTTCGGACTTAGAGGCTCATTCATGAGACCCGTCGGCTGCAGGTGCATATAAGCATAGAAAGCGGGCTCTCTAACCTTTTTATCTCCTGCCCAGAACCCAAAGCTGATCATCTCGTGCGAGGAAGCTTCACGTTCAACAGAATTTGCCCCTTCCTTTACAGGAGCAAGCTTGCCTGAAAACCTGGTTAGAGCAAGGTCTGCACTGTGCCAGAAAAAATGTACAGGCGAACTTTTTCCTACGAACCAGCCCCTGAAAACCTGAAAGATCGAAGAGACCTGTACAAGAATCTTCCAGAACCTGGTCACATATTCTTCATTATAGAACGCATGCTGATAATCCTCTGCAAAAGGCACTGTGCTTATTGCAGGCAGGTCATAAGGTATTGGCTTGATGCCTACCACGATCCCGAGTTCATTAAGGCTTGAAAACACCCGCTCGTAAAAACCTGCAACCGACAGCCCTTTTAAAAGTACGGTTTTCGAGTCACCATCACTCGTCTCTATCCTTAAAACATGTTCCGGATCTCTGAAATCAAATTCGATCTCAAAAATCATGCCTTCATAAGGAATAGGCCCAGTAGTAAGCCCGCGTGCAGAAACATAAAAAGGCACATGCCACCAGTGGTTCATTTTAGGAAACAACGCAAGTTTGACCTTTCCTGCGATCTGCAGAAAAAGGTGCAGCGTATCCTTCGTATCTTCCCATTCTTCAATCGGCAAAGGCGGAAATTGTTCATCCCGTATACTGCTGTTTACCATAATTACCCCTCACAAAAATTCCCCAAATTATGACAGTAAAGTTTAAAGTTTACTGATAACCCGATTAGAGTTATAAGATTGATTGTATATAAAAGAAAACTAGATATAATTTATACATATAATGTAATGTATATATGTACGCTATAAAATATATTAAGCTGGAGATGCATAAAGAATTAACCGGCCTCATCTGACAAACCATAAAATACATACAGTTCATGAGATCATAACTGATTATTTTTTTCACTTTTCAGATCTATGCTTTTCTTAACTCAGTTATTCTGCGTCACGCAGGAATACAAAACATATGACAGATACTGTAAATGAAAAACAAAAAAATAGTAAGAAAAACATAGGCAAAAACTTGAAAACATTCTCAGAAAGCATTTTTTATAATGTCTGTTTTCAGTATGTGCCTGGATAGCAACTGTTATAACTAAAAAGTAGCTGTTGTTTCTTGCGAGCCTGATAAGCCCAGACTGTAAATCGATACAATTTTGAAAAATAAATCCCGAACAGCAGAAGATATTTTCCTGGCGTAGTAATGCTTATTTTAGTTCAAAGCCGATAATTGTAAATGGATATTCCAGAGCGAAAAGACCTTCGGGGAGCTAATCTTCAAGAAGCTAATCTTGAAGAGGCTAACCTTCAAGGAGCTAACCTTCAAGGAGCTAACCTTCAAAGAGCTAACCTTCAAAGAGCTAACCTTCAAAGAGCTAACCTTCAAAGAGCTAACCTTCAAAGAGCTAACCTTCAAAGAGCTAACCTTCAAGGAGCTAACCTTCAAGGAGCTAACCTTCAAGGAGCTAAACTTGAAAAGGCTAACTTTCGAGGAGCTAATCTTCAAGAAGCTAACCTTCGAGGAGCTGATATTTTTTATGCTGATCTGACAGAGGCTAACCTTCAAGGGACTAACCTTATAGAGGCTAACATTGAAAAGGCTACCCTTCAATTGGCGAGACTTCATTTGGCTAAACTTCATTTGGCTAATCTTCAAGGAGCTAACCTTCAAGGAGCCGATCTTTATGGAGCTGATCTTCATTTGGCTAATCTTCAGGGGGCCAACCTTTATGGGGCTGACCTTCAAGAGGCTAATCTTGAAGGGGCTAACTTTGAAAGGGCTAAGCTTGGAGGTGTTAAACTTGAAAGGGCTTACCTTATAGAGGCTAACCTTGAAGGGGCTAATCTTGAAGGGGCTAAACTTGAAAGGGCTAAACTTAAAAGGGCTTACCTTATAGAGGCAAACCTTGAAGGCGCTTACCTTATGGAGGCTAACTTTCAAGGAGCTAATCTTCAAGGAGCTAACCTTAAATGGACTTATCTTATAGGGGCTAATCTTCAAGGGGCTAACCTTCAAGGAGCGAACCTTGAAGGGGCTAACCTTCAAGGAGCGGACCTCAAAGGAGCTCAGCATTTATCAATTGACCAGCTTTCTAAAGTGAAAACACTTCTTAATACAAAATTAGACAACGAACTCCTCATACAATTGAAAGAGAAGTGCCCTGCCCTTTTTGAAGTAGCTAAGTAATACAAATAAACCGGATATCACCAAAACTTCCAACTGGTATAGATTTCCCAACCTTTTTCATCATGAGTATCTATGATTTTTGATACGCCAATCAGAACAAGAGATGCGCTAAACAGCTAGTTGAAGCACCAACGCACATCTGTCAATTAAATTCAGAAGAAATGGTTAAATTTACAGGTGCGGAAAATAGAATTTAAGAAATCATAATCTTTTTTATGGAGGGAGAATTTAATGAAAGCCCATTATAAAATATTTATGATAGACCAGGATAAAATATTTAAAATAATAATTGATTTAGTCACTATTATAATCCTATATATACTGCTACTGTCGCTACTCGTTGGGGTGGCAAATATTCTCCTATCTATCAAATCAATTCTATTCGGGACTCTTGGGGGTGGTTTTGGTCAGATAGTATCCAGCGTTCTCACAATTTTTGTTCTTATTGACCTTTTCAAGACTTTTGTTGATTTTCGTGAACATAAAGAAATCAGAATTACATATGTAACCGACGCCACGATCTTAATAGTCCTGCGTGAAATAGCGGCAGGGGTATATATCCAAAGATTTGATTATCCATTTGTCTTAGGCCTATCTATATTACTGCTGACATTGGGTATAATAAGGGCTCTGGCTGTCAAATATCCGCCCAAGCCATGATTTAACCATCAATTAGTGATAAATGTTGCGCCTTTTTTCATTAAAAATCAAAGCCTTAACAAACTATTCAGACAGGGAATAACGAAAAAGTCTTTTCCAAAAAAAGAGAAATAATTATTTCCATAACTGAAAAGAACTGATTGATAACTGAGAAAATTAAGGATCATTCACCCTTTTTTCGAGTGTTCTACATATTCTATTACCGCCCCATCCGAATGTCTTACCGTCATGTTCCTGCCAGTTGGAACCGTATCCGGTCCCCGGATAATTACAGCTCCTTTTTCTTTCAGATAATTTTTGAATTCATCAAGAGAATTAACAAGCATCGTGGCCTGGGTGCTTCTGAATGGTTTCAGAGCTTCTTCTGAGCCGGCTATTAGCAAAACATCTCCTATCTGAGCCAGTTCCAGGCCAAGTTGAGGTATTTCAAATTGCATGGATGCTGGAGTGCCTAAGAGTTCTTCGTAGAATTCAAGGGTTGAGCTAAGGTCATTAATGTAAAGACGCGAAAGGGTTTTTAAGATTTTCATTCTGGTCTTCATACTATGGGATTATTATCGAGTTAAATTTAACCTTTGACTTTTTTTCTAAGCTTATATGAGTACCGAAAATGAGCTCGCACTGCATGGAAAATAAGCTGGAGAATTTAATATATGCGAGCAACCTGGAAAATCTCTGTTTGCTATTGAAGAACTGTTAAACTTCTAAAGAATCAAAGATATGGATGAATGATTCTATCTAAATTATATATTTGAAAACTATTCAATAGAAATAATAGTTAATTAAATTATAGAATATCTGGACTATATTAATATAAGTATAAAAAAATTAATTTAAATTAAAATTATTGTAGTCATTGATTATTATATCTAATCAATTTTTTAAAAAAATCGTGTGTGGGAACGATAAATAAAAAATTGGTAGATAAGTGCATTTGTCAATTGGAAGTACCGATTAGAAGTACCGATTGGGAGTGCTGACTGAAAGTAGGTTGAAAATTGGCATTGAAAACAATCTAGCAAAATTTTGGGAAAGAGATTTGAGGGTTTTGGGGAAAAATATGAAGACAATTAAATATTTAATGTGTTCATTTGTTCTGTTATTTGTGCTGATTTCGGTTGTTTCGGTTGTTTCGGCAGGAGCCAATAAATATCCTTCAAATGGAGTAATTAACTGGAAAGGGCAAAACTGGTATTTGACAGGCGGCCAATCGAATCCCGGAAATAATTACTGGAATAATACAGGTGCATGGATAGATGCCCAGAATAGAATGCACTTAACAGTTTCAAAGGACAAAGGGAAATGGAAATGTACAATGCTAAATAGCCAATATGCATATCTTTATGGCACTTTTACATGGACTGTAGCTTCACCTGTTTACACTTTTGACAAAAATAGTGTAGTAGGACTTTGCACTTATTTAGACGATTATCATGAATTAGACATTGAAACTTCAAGATGGGGAGAAACCAAAGGAAAGCAGCTCTGGTATTCCGTACAGCCTGCTAAAATTGACGGAAATAGTAAAGGGTATCTGGTTCCATCGAGCATTAAAGGCACGAACACAGTTTATAAAATTGAATGGAAACCCGATTATGTAAGATTCACATCCACGCAGGCAAACGGAAAGATTATATCGGACTATAATTACACAAACGTTTCCGGAATCCCACAACAGCCTGAAAGCGTCATAATGAATTTATGGTTGATGGCTCCTCCATCAAATGGAAAAAACATTGAACTCATAATAAGTGATTTCACAGTCACTAACTCTTTAATTAGAAAAGTGGCTTAAAACCCACTAATCTACTTTTTTAAAAAAGCTGCAATGGTGAGTTTGCAGCTACTATCTTGAAGTATGGTTATTATAGTGCTTTATCTTCCTAGCATCATTAAAGAGCCGTATAATAGATTTGAGGAAATCAAAAACAGTATAAATAATATTCTTACTTTCAGCAGATGGAAGTAACTTGTAATCTGGTTGTGCAGCAAATGAAACGCCAGCAGAAGTAATCAGCAGTAAAGATTCCATTAATGCTGTATCATCTGTTTTCATTCATCTGCTTAAGGGAGAGATTTCTTCAGCATAATGCCTGTTAATATAATGCCTAAAACTACCACAATAATAATGCCTCCGGCAGATTCTATTGAATATTTTATTTGAGGGGTATAGATCCATTTTAAAATTCCGGAGAAGTTATTTTCTAACAAATTATTGGATAAGGTATATTCTTTTCGGAATAATCTTTTTTCTATTTTATTTGGGATATTAGGGATTATCAAGTTTAATTTAAGTAATCCCTCTCTAGTTTTCTGTTTTGTTCTTGTTTTATACATATCTTTTGATAGTTTTATGGTGATTTCACCCGTAACCATTAATGTGACAATAATTTGCAGGTATTGCATTGAAAACATATTACCACTCCTGATTCGGCTTAAAGAAGAAGAGGTAGTATGCATAGACCAGCTGGACAATGGTAAACCAGGAATACAGTAATTGCGGAATAAATGTTACTCTTATGATATAGTCCCACTTTTCAGGATTTTGCACGTATCGTAGCGTATAGACGCAGTCCACGTACATTATACCCATTACCACCATGAACATCATATTGAAATGATAAACGCCCCTCGTTAGGTCTTTCAAGGCATAGACAAGCAAAATTCCCTGGAGCAACAACATAATCCAGAAGAATCCGGCGTTCAGGATGTCTTTTCTGGTGCTTCTATTCCAGCCATGCTCCCACAAAGTGTCAAGTCCACCTCGAAGCCAGCGGACCCTCTGTTTCCACAAAGCTGTTAGCTTTAATGGAACATCTGTCCAGGCATACATCCCTAAACCCGCAGCGATATGGTAACCGAGTTCTTTTAAAGTCACCGACAGCTCATAGTCTTCGGTGATATTATGCACATCATACACAATACAATCGAGTTTTCCAGAAGCTTTGCGTCTTTCCATAACAGCCCTTATTGCCTCCACTTTATACACTGTGCACATACCGTGCGCTACTTTTATTCTTCTATCCTGACCAATTCGGCTCCTGTCGAATTCTGCGTATTCGACATACTGCCAGTGATATATTAACTTTTCAGAAAATCCGCGAGTAACCTGTTTGATTACGCCGGCACGGGAGCACACCGCGCCAAGCAGAGGATCCATCTTAAATTCTATTAATGCCTGCTCAACCAGATCAGGAGCTGTGACTGTATCACCATCAACTGATAACACATAATCGTATAGCCCCAGATCGACAGTCTGATATGCAGTATTCAATGCCCCTGATTTCTTAAATTTATTATTTACAGTTTCTATCAAACTTAAGCAGTCATTGTCAGCAGCTATACTATTTACTATGCTCACCGTGTCATCTGTGCTGTTATCACTAATAACAACAACATCAATCTTGTGTGTTTGGGAAAGAAGCGATTCAATGGTTGAACGGATTACACTCGCCTCATTATGCGCAGGAACAAACGCGATGACATTGCTATGTAAAAGCTGATTTGTTGTCATTACCCCCATCCTTATTATTTATTGGCAACAAAACGCAAATATTAAGATAGTTAATTATAATAATATTTATATGCACCTGTTATTATTATAAATCTAAATCGTTATTTACAAAAGTTATGCTTTATAATCTGATTATGGAAAATAGTTTTAAAACTTTACCAATTTAAAGCTAAAATTAGTTTTGAAATTATCTGCAAATTCAAATGAATAACTATTAAATATATAATTTATATAATTGGTTTTTTGATTATTGTCCATTATAATGTCCTAATTATGTTTATTATCTCCTTTCTACAACCTTATATCATATCTATAACCTGAATCTTCTCTCAGAACGCTATATCTTTAAAAAAGAGAGAAACGCCGAAATGATTTAAGCTTCTGTTATTGGTCTATAACTTAATGGGGAATGATTAAAAAATATTTATTTATAATTACAGAACATACGAAAAACTAGAAATATAGTATTTTTTATGCAAATATCTACAGATCGTATGGGAAAAAATTGCTTTATTTAGTATTGGAAGTTTTGTTGAAAAACTGTGCACAGATGACAAATACAGGACTGTTTAAAAATCAATGTCAATCAGAGTAGGGAGCGCAGAGATTAGTTTACGAGAATAAAATAGTCATATCATTTGCAAAGAAATGGATGGAAATATTCCATCCATAAACAAAAAGTGTAATTCGTTGAGGCGGGAACTATGGAGGAACTATGGGGATGTCATTTTCCTAGATTCATTCAAGAGACTCGGCTTCATGTATAAACTCAGAGCCATTAAAAGTTTCAAGAGCAAGCTTGGTCATAAGCATATGGCTTACTAAAAATTTATCTTTAGTTTCAAGAATAATTGTTCCGAGAGAATTGGAAGCCTTTATGATTATATTCTCAAAGTTACTGAAGTCCTCATAAGAAAATTCCTGTTCTGAAAGAACAGGCATATGTTCAAGAAAATCGGGTTCTTCCTCCTGTTGAGCATACAGGCTTAGAATACCGGGAAACTCTTCAGAAAAAATAGTCGCTTCCTTGCCCTGAGATGCTGTTAAGAGCATACCTGAATTTGGAGAGAAAAGTCCTCCATTCTCCGGAACTCGGATGCTCTGCTGTTTGAAAGTCTCCTGTCCTATGGATCCAATAGCTAGAGCCGCAGCTAAAGCTTCTCTTTCCATTTTATGAAAAGATGCAGAATTCACTATTTCTCCCAGGTATGAAACTGCAATCCTGACAGCTGCCTCCATCCTTTGCCCAACAGCAGCCTTCCCAATTGCACACAGGGAGTACAGGATACTGAAACCAGTATCAACCATCTTTTTATCTCTTGCAGCCTCAGACATTTTTCCCAGAGAAAAAAGGGACAGGAAAACCCCTATCTCCATTTTTTGAAGGACAGCGGCATTACCTATATCTCTTATACTTATTACAGCCTTTTTTGCATCAGGCTCGAGTCTCTTGTTTATATATTCAGTTCCTCGCTCCGTAAGGAAATCTATGGATCGTAGCACGCCAAGTTCATTATTATCCTTGACAGAACTTAACCCGAGATCCGTTGCTCTGGTTTCGTTTAAAATAGACATTCAGAACACCCCACAAAAACTCTTATCTCTCAGGCAAAGGCATCTCAAAATGAGACAAAATTGCCGGTAATCCCGTCCCCTATAAAGGAAAACAGGTATTATAAGTACTGAATTCAATCTACAAGTACAGAATTTAATTTATAAATACTGAATTTAATTTATAAATACTAAATTTAATTTATAAATACTGAATTTGATCTATAAATACTAATTAATCTAGTCACTAGAATTACTCATTAAACTGAATGAAAAAGATTCATAAACCAGTACCAGAAAATTTCTTTTTTCCCCTGGAGTTTTTATAAGGTTTTTCTTCCTGTCCCCTAACTTCTAACATTTCAAAGTTCAGGATAGCTACTTCGGCTATAATGGAAGCACTCATAAGGAAACGGTCCTCTGAGTTAAATTTAATTGTCTCAAGCGAATAAGCTGCCTGGAGCAAAGCCCTTTCAAGCCCTTGCTTATCTGCAATTTTTCCTATATCCTCAAGAGAGCGGACACTGGTGTAGGCAGCTTCTTTCATATTTTTCTTAATTGCTCCAGTTCCTATTTCCTGCAGCAGCATTTCAGCGTTTAATGCTGCATCTTCGAAATTCTGGCTTGCTGCAATCTTTCCGGTTTCTCCAAGAAGGGCCACAGTACTTTTTGCAACATCACCCAAACTTTGCCTTGTAAGACTTTTCCCAATTTCGCCAAGAGCAAAAATAATTGCAATTGTCTCTTTTTTGGTTCTTGTAAAAGCAGCTGTATTTCCCATCTCTCCAAGGCAGGAGGCTGCGATCTTTGCTGGAGCCTCCATTTTTTGTCCTGCTGCAGCCTTTCCTATCTCACCAAGAGCAAGTGCTATACTTACAAGGGCATTTTCCATTTGCTGCTTATATGACTCTTTTGCAACTGGAGAATAAAACATAATGGTGTTGACGACAACCAGTTCAAGCCTGGCTAAAGCTGCTGCTTCTCCTATTTCTTTAATAAATTCGATCAATCTTTTAGTATCTCTTTCCTGTCCTTCTTTTGCATACTTCACAGCAAGCTCGGACAGATGGCTAAGTACCCTATTGATTTCGGCTTCGTCTTTTTCACCAACCAAAGCCAGCCCTATCTCCAGGGCCTCGTTTTCATCAAGCGGTAGAATCCTTCATGCCCCCAGATTCTATTATGTAAGTATGGATATGTGAGAATATGAGCTTTTTCATAGGAACAGTGGGAAAAAAATAAGAGTAGAGGGCATAGAGCGAGTTTTACATAAAATTAAACACACCAACAATTACAATATAAGAACAGCAAAACAACTGAATATGTAATGGATTAAATTTTGCCTCCGCATGCTCTGCCTTTTCATAAAAATTTGTAACAATTCCCGAACATTGGCACCTGTAAAAAGCTTGAGATTAATCCAAAATACATGGATAGCTTTCCAAAAAACTAATGATTAAATGATCTGGAAAAGAAGTTACAGGTAGAGAAAATATTTCCTCCACCTGCAGAGTTACGGAAATTAGGTTGTTTCCTTAAATTAGATTTTTTCCTTAAATAGGTTGTTTCCTTAAATAGGTTGTTTCCTTAAATTAGATTTTTTCTTAAATTAGATTTTTTCCTTAAATTAGGTTGTTTCCTTAATCAGTTTTTTCTTTAGAGTTTAACGTTTTCTCTGGCCCATTTAGCACCTTCTCCAAGCACCTGCTGGTTGAAGGCAATAACCCTGGGTTTGCCTGCGAAGTTTTCAGCAAGAGCTTCCTTAAAGGCCTCTTCTTCCAGGCCTGTTGCGTTAATACCCATAAGGACTCCAAGCATGAAGGAGTTTGCAGCTCTTTCGTCTCCTGCTTCCTTGGCTTTTTCGGTTGCAGGAACAGGAATGGCGTTAACACCTGCAGGGGTCTCTGCTTCTCCAATTGATGAGTCATAGAGGATAAAACCTCCTTTCCTGACTGCCCCTTCAAATCTCTCAAGAGAGGGACGGTTCATGGCTACAAGAATGTCCGGGGTGTAGACCGTAGGAGAGCCTATGGACTGGCCAGAAATCACAACTGAACAATTGGACGTGCCTCCGCGCTGTTCCGGACCATAAGATGGGAACCAGGAAGCATTGAGGTTTGCCTTTACTCCAGCCTGAGCCAGGATAATACCCATGCTAAGGACTCCCTGACCTCCAAAGCCTGCAATCTTTGTCTGGATCGGGGCAAAGTTTGTTCTGGCAGGTTTTTCTTCAGTATCTGCCTCTATTCCGTAAAGTTTTTCCAGGGCTTCAGTTGTGAAATCACTGACTCCACGATGCAGAGTTTCAGCTTCTTCGGATTTATCCCTGAAATTCTTGAGAGGGAATTCCGTTTCCATTTCCTCGTTAATGAAACGAACAGCCTGCTCTGCATCCATTTTGAGGTTAGTCGGACAGGCTGCAAGGACTTCGACAAAAGTGTATCCTTTGCCTTCACGCTGGATCTCAAGCGCTTTTCTAACAGCTTTTCGGGCTTTTCTTATATGGGAAATATCAGAAACTGAAACTCTTTCAATAAAGACCGGAGCCTTCAGATTGTCCAGGAGCTCACACATATGGAGAGGGTAGCCTGCAAAACGTGGATCGCGGCCTTCGGGACATGTAGTGGTCTTTTCCCCCACAAGGGTTGTCGGGGCCATCTGTCCACCTGTCATTCCGTAAACCGTATTGTTTACGAAAAAGACTGCAAGCTTTTCTCCCCTATTTGCTGCTTGAATTGTCTCATTTAAGCCTATAGAGGCAAGATCTCCATCTCCCTGATAGGAAATGACCACAGCATTTTCTTCTGCCCTTGAGACGCCTGTCCCTACAGCAGGGGCACGCCCATGAGCAACCTGGATGTTGCCTGCATCAAAGTAATAGTAAGCAAAAACCGCACATCCCACGGGACTGATCATTACTGTCCTGTCCTGAATCCCGAGATCGCCAATTGCCTCGGCAATAAGCTTATGCAGAACCCCGTGCCCACAACCTGGGCAGTAGTGGGTGGCTGTTGAGGCTGCCCCCCCTTTACGGGGATAGTCCGCATACAGGGCTTTTGGCCTTCCGATAACTTTTTCTCCGTTAATGATTTCTGCTGCCATTTTCATGCCTCCCCGGCAATTTTTCTGATTTTGTCCATTATCTGGTCGAGGGTAATCAGGTTTCCTCCCATGCGATTTACAAGCTCCACAGGCTGTGAACAGCTGATTGCAAGCCTGATGTCATCTATCATCTGCCCATTGCTCATTTCCACGGCTATGAATGAACATCCTTTATTTGCGAGGGCTTTTAACTGAGCTTCAGGGAATGGGAAGAGGGTTTTCGGCCTGAAAAGTCCTACCTTGATGCCTTCCTCCCTGGCAAGGTCTACTGCTGACCTGCAGATTCTGCTGCTAATTCCATAGGAAACCAGGACAATGGAAGCATCATCTGTCAGATATTCTTCATAATCCACTTCATTCTGCCTGATCAGTTCGTATTTTGACTGCAGCTTCTCATTGAATCTTCCGAGTTCATTGAAGTCCAGGAAGATTGAAGTTATCAGGTTAGACCTTGTTTCGGCTGTGCCGTTGACTGCCCACGTTGCATCAATCTCAGGCACATTAGCCTTTTCCGGAAACTCAAGGGACTCGATCATCTGTCCTAGCACACCATCTGCAAGCACTACGGCAGGGTTTCTGTACTTGAAGGCAAGTTCAAAGGCCTTCATGGTAAAGTCGCACATTTCCTGTACGGAATTAGGAGCAAGCACTATATTTTTGTAGTTTCCGTGCCCTCCGCCTTTTACCACCTGATTGTAATCTGCCTGTTCCGGCCCTATGTTTCCAAGCCCAGGGCCTGCCCTCATGATGTCTATAAGCACACAGGGAAGTTCTGCGCCGGCAAGGTAGGAAAGTCCTTCCTGCATCAGGCTGATTCCGGGACCTGAAGATGATGTCATGACCCTGTGCCCTGCAGAGGCTCCTCCATAGACCATGTTAATTGCTGCCTCTTCTGATTCCGCCTGGACAAATTTTCTCCCGATTTTTGGGAAGTATTTGGATGCATCGTGAAGAATTTCACTTGCCGGGGTAATAGGGTACCCAAAGAAACAGTCACATCCGGCATAAAGTGCACCGACGACTATTGCAGAGTTGCCTTTTATGAGTTGAGTTGCCATCTTTTTTCCTCCTTTTCTGCCTTACCTGGCTTCCTCATCTTTTAGGGGAATATGGATCTCGATTGCGAGAGGTTCAGGGCAGGTATAATAGCAGCTCAGACAACCTGAGCAGCCCTCTCCTTTATATTCGATATAATGATAACCCCGAGTATTCAGGTTTTCACTCATGAAAAGTACGCCTTTGGGGCAGGCTAGAAGGCAGCGTCCGCAGGCCTTGCACTCCAGAATATTGATAACAGGGTATGATTCTTTTTTATCGTTCTTTAGCATATGGGATCCTCACTTTTTTATTTTCAACCACCTTTGGCTCTCTAGGCTTTCAAGCCCATTCCGAACGTATAGTCTATCTGGATTTTTTTCATCCCGTTTAGAGGACTTTTCTGCTCCTGTTTTTCTTTTACCGGCTATTTGCTACAGAAAGAAGAGCCTATTGTTAAGGTAGTGTTCAGGTAGTTTTTTCGAATAAGCATAATTTGTTTATATACCGTGAATTAACATGAAAATTAAGATAAAGCTGTAAGGGAAGTCCGGAACTGTAAACTTTCAGAACAAACTTTTCAGGAAAAGTTAAAGGTACTTAATTCTTTCCTTTCTTTTCGCTCCGTTTAATATGATCGAAAACTTTTCCTGATATTTTTTTTGTTGCATCTCTTTTTTTGGAAAAGCAGTCATGTTTTCTTAAACACTAAACCGTTCCGAACTGAATATAATTGCCGGATTCTCTCCTTTTTATTGAGCTTGATCTTTATCCCGGATCTCAACCCTGCGAATTTTTCCGCTAATTGTTTTTGGAAGCTCATCCACAAACTCTATGATACGAGGATACTTGTAGGGTGCCGTAACCGTTTTTACGTGTTCCTGCAGCTCTTTTTTAAGAGCTATGCCTGGAGTATAATCTTTTGTGAGCACAACTGTTGCTTTGATAACCTGACCCCTTACAAGATCCGGAACGCCTGTAATTGCACATTCGAGCACTGCAGGGTGCTGAATAAGGGCGCTTTCGACTTCAAAAGGCCCTACCTTATAGCCGGAAGTCTTTATAATATCATCAGCTCGTCCCACAAACCATAGGTATCCGTCCTCATCCATCCAGGCCATATCTCCTGTGTGGTAGTAGCCATCATGCCAGGCCTCTTCCGTCTTTACAGGATCTTTTCCGTAGTGGATAAAAAGCCCTACAGGCTTTCCTCCCTTTGTGTTGATAACGATTTCTCCTTCTTCTCCAACCTCGCAGATTCTGCCGTCCCTGTCCATAAGCTCAATCGTGTATCCGGGGGTCGGTTTTCCTATAGATCCGGGTTTTGGCTCCATCCAGGGGAAGGTCGCAATAGCAACAACAGTTTCAGTCTGCCCGAAGCCTTCCATGAGCTTTATGCCAGTGAACTCAAGAAAACGGTTAAACACTTCAGGATTCAGGGGCTCGCCTGCAACTACCGCATATTTCAGGGTACCAAATTCATACTTGCTCAGGTCTTCCTTGATCAAGAAACGGTAGATTGTAGGTGGAGCGCAGAAAGTTGTAACACCGAATTTGGAGGCTTTTTCAAGCATATTTTTGGCTTCAAACCTGTCGTAGTCATAGACAAAGACAGCACAACCTGCTATCCACTGCCCATATATTTTTCCCCATACACATTTTCCCCAGCCACTGTCTGCAACCGTATAATGCAGCCCGTTATCCTCGACATTCTGCCAGTATTTTGCAGTGAGGATATGTCCAAGGGGATAGGTAAAGTCGTGTTCCACCATCTTTGGGAAACCCGCGGTTCCGGAAGAAAAATAGACCAGGGAAACATCATCATTTGTACTGGCAGCCTCACCTGTGGGGCGCTCGAAATCAGGGGAAGCTTCCTCAAGCTCTTTTCTGAAATCAACCCAGCCTTCCCTTACTTTTCCTCCTACGACTGCTTTTTTGAGCGGGATATCGCCGCACTGAGAATGGGATTCATCAATCTGCTCAGGGACTCCGTCTTCCGATATGCAGACTATCATTTTTAGATCGGCTTTTTCGATCCTGTACACTATATCTCGCGTTTTGAGCATATGGGTTGCAGGCACAGCAATAGCCCCCAGCTTATGGAGTCCCAGGATACAGTACCAGAACTCATAGCGGCTCTTTAAGGTAAGCATTACATAGTCGCCTTTGCCTACCCCGTGCTTTGCAAAGAAATTTGCAGCTTTATCACTGTAGTACTTGAGGTCTTTAAAAGTAAACTTTCTCTCTTCCCCATTATCGTCACACCAGATCATGGCAATTTTTTCAGGGGAATCCCTGGCATAGGCATCGACAATGTCATAGGCAAAGTTGAAGTTTTCAGGAACAAGGATTTTGAAATTTTTCTGGAAATCCTCATAAGATTCAAAATCGGTTTTGGAAACAAATTGGCTTAGCAAGGAAGTCATTCTGAACACCCGTTTTATCTGCTTGTATTTTTTTAGTTTCTGTATTTATAAGGCTTCAGGGTCTGTTTTCAGTTTCAAAAGTCTTTCAGGCTTTATAGAATTTCAAGTTTAATCTGGATCTATACCAAATTTACAGTATAACTGCCAGGAACTTAGCTGGTTCTCCATCCAGGGCTTCCATGGCGTGTTCATAATTGGAATCAAAATAAATGGAATCTCCCTCATTTAGGATAATTTCATTACTGTGAATATAGACCTTCAGGCTTCCTTCAAGCACATAATTAAACTCCTGTCCAGGGTGGGAGTTTGTTTCTGGTTTTGTCCCCTGAGACTTGGGTTCAACTGAGACTATGAAAAACTCGGCTTTTTTGTGGATGAATTTTTCAACCAGATTCTGGTACCTGTACTGCTTTCTCCTTTCAACACTAACTCCTTTTCCATCCCGTGTAACGGTAAAAATATTCATGCGAGGCTCTTCTCCTGTAAGGAGAGTAGCCATGTCTACGCGCAGCTTATGTGCAATTTCAAAAAGTATGCTTGCCGGAATGTCTTCATTTCCACTTTCAAAGTTCTGGTAGGTTTCATTGGATACCTGCAGATAGTCTGTCATTTCTTTGATCGGGATCTCTGATATTTCTCTCATTTCACGGACTCGAGCTGCAATTTCCTTTATTTTTTCCTGCATGATACATCTTCTCCAGATGGATTTTTCAAGAATTAACTTGAGGTTTGCTTAAAAACCTTTGTGCTTTACTCAGGCTTAATAATTATTTGAAGGAAAGTTTTTCTTCCAGAACCATTGAAAATTATAATTAATATACGTTACCATTGATGATTTTTCATCGTTTCCTTACCAATATAAGTTTATTTTATATATTAACGAGACAACTAACGAAAAGACCTGATCTTGAATCTTCAATGTGTAACCTGCTCATCCGAAAACATAAGAGAGAATGAAAGGGTCTCCATCAAAACTATTTTTGCTGCCGCGGCCTTTCATACAGGATCAAGTAAATTTAAAGCTCTTCAGAAACCTGTAGCTTTTTTGGGACTTCAGATTGTCTCATCCAAAAAAAAACCAGAGTTTAAACCGGGCAAGAGGATTTCAGGACATGAAACGCTTAAAAAAGGATCTTGAACTTGTAGTTTTATCCTTCAGATCACTGTTTTACTCTGACAATTTCAATTTTAGCCTTAAGACAACTATTTTATTTTTTGAATTAATTACTTTTTATATACAAAACTATCAAAAAGCAAACAGAAGTTGAAAACACTTAATAATAAGTCAAAAATTTTTGTCCACTTTAATTTTAATTTCTTTTTCCTAATATTTCTTTGAATCAATAATCTTATATCTCATCCTTATAAAAATTATTTCAGAATTCCTGGATTAATGTGCGGGTTGAAATGACAAAAGTTAGAACTTTCAGATGGGTCTGCTTATTCGTGATATTTTTAGCTTTGATCACTATTTCAGAAACTGGAGCTACAGGAAATATTTATGTTTTTCCAGGAGAGTCGATTCAGGCTGCAGTAAACGAAGCATCCTCAGGCGATACTATCTTTGTAAAGCCAGGAGAATATAATGAGAGTATTCAAGTTAATCAGAACAACCTGACAATAGTATCGGAATCAAAAAGTCCTGATAATACTCTGATTAGCTCAGGGAACAGAGAAAGCGTACTCGAGATAACTTCCAGCAACATAACGATCAGCGGACTCTCAATAACTGGCAGCCAGTGCGGGATCTACCTCAATGGTGCTCAAAATTGCGTGATCAATGGAAACAATATCTCAAAAAACGAGATAGGAATCTGTTTATATAAATCCGACAACAACACATTAAGCGATAACAATGTATATTCAAACATAGATTGCGGCATCAAATCACTTACTTCTACAGGCAACTTAATCTGTAATAATTACTTTAATAACACGAATAACGCTAGGGAGAATAAACTCAACACCTGGACCTGTACCACAGGCAATTACTGGAGTGACTACACAGGCACGGATAAGGACGAAGATGGTACTGGCGATACAGAGTATGTCATTAACCAGCAGACAAACAGTGTGGATTACAGGCCGTTAATGGACTTTATTCCTAAATCTCCAGTACTACCAGAAGCTATTTTTACCTCTAATGTAACAGTGGGATATGCTCCTCTTACAATTGAATTTACCGACTTTTCTGAAAATGCCAGCTCATTATCCTGGAGTTTTGGGGACTTGAATACCTCGAACTCTTCTGCTCCTTTTCATACTTTCCTCAACGAGGGTACATATAAAGTAACTCTGAATGTAACAAATGATAATGGTAGCGACTCTAAATACGTAAACATAAATGTTTTGAAAACCCAGGATTCATCTGTTCCAGTACTTCCTGAGGCAAAATTCAGTGCCAATGTCACAAGCGGGTATGTTCCTCTTACTGTTCAGTTTATTGATTTTTCCGAAAATGCAGAATCGCTTTCCTGGAGCTTGGGCGATGGACAGACTTCCTCCTGTGCAGCTCCCAGACATACTTTCTGTTGTCCTGGAAACTATACTGTCTATTTAGAGGCAAAAAACAATAATGGTACCTCTTCAACATGTACTGTTATTACTGTCCTGAACCCGTCTTTTACTATGCTCCCTGAAGCTAAATTCAGTGCCAGCATTATGAAAGGACCTTCTCCCCTTACAGTTGAATTTGTTGACCTTTCGGAAAACGCTACAGAATGGGAATGGGATTTTGGAGATGGAAACAGGTCTGTCAAAAAAAGTCCTTCATATACTTACACGACTCCAGGAAATTACACTGTGAGCCTGAAAGTTGGAAATGAATATGGTAACGACTCAAAAGAAGCTGTAAATCTTATCCAGGTTGAGGATGCCAACATTACAGATAAAGGTATTATCGTTTACTCTGCAGATCTCAATGCTGCTGCTAATACAGGATATACTGAGGATTCAAGCTCAAAGGATGGAGAAGAAGGTAAAGGAATTGCAGGGATTCTCAGCGCAAATCTTAAGTCTGCAGGGAACTTTGCTACGCTCGTTGCTGACATCAGTTCTCCGGCAGAACTTAAATCTTCAATAGAGCATGAGGTTCTCAAAGATATAGGAAATGTTAAAGCTTTCGCAGAGGGGGCAGTAAATAAAGATGGGATAAGAAATCTTCTCTGGATTTTATTGTCTCTGGAACTATTGGGAATCTTTGTGATAATCTCTGTGCTTAAGAGAGGTAAAAAAAGATAACTGAAAAAAGGAATATGGCTTCTTAAATGCAGCCTGCAATCAGAGCTACAAAGTTTTGCTTGTGGTTTTCCCTCTCTTCTTCTCCTGCATCTTTTAACCATTTTTTTCCTCCATGGACTGCATGGTCCCCGCAGATAAAAAAAATAGTGCCTTTTTCCGCATTTTGAAAGATTTCTCCTAAATTTTCATCCACCGCTTTTGCAGCCTGTTTCATTTCCTTCCAGCTTTCTGCCCTGTGGGAAAAACGGTCAAGAGCTCTCAGGTGAAGAGCCAGAATATCGGGCTTTTCTTTGATAGCAAGCAAAGAATACTCAGTTATCTGCCGGTCATAGTCCAGGATATCTTCGGAATCCGGGACTCCATAAAAGTCTTTTATTCTTCCTCTGAAACTCCCTGCACCTTCTGACTCAATAACCACTGATGCTTTCATGCCTGCCTTATAAGCCCATTCCATTATGCTTTTAAGTTTGGGATTCTCAGAATCTTTTGCTCTTTCAGAATAGATATCTGCAGTTGAGTAGATTTTATGTTCTTCCGGCAGATACCCTGTGAAGATTGAAGCAATTGCAGGAGATGTTATGTTTGCCTGGGATTTGCATTTAAATAAGAGCCCCTTTTCAGCAAATTCAGTTAAATTTCTCATCACTGGAGAAAAGTGCCTGTAAAGGGAATACCCAAGGCTGTCAACCACTATAATTACCGCCTTTTTGCAGCCTTTTTCCGTTGCGTAGTTCTCTACCTCAGGAATTGGTCTGCCGGAAGACGGGACCATGGGGATTTTTAGCAATCTTGAAATCGTAGGGGCAATATCGATAGTGCTACACTCAAAAATTTTCATGTACTCTCCAGATTATTATTTGGCAAGCCAGTTTATATGTATTTCCCAGATTGTTTACTTTTTTGCGGGATGGTTGAAAGAGAAGTACCGCTGAATTTTGAGAAATAGTAGCAGTCTCGGGCACAACATATATAAATTCATACCAACTACATATGTAGTGCAAATACTACATATGATGTAATTACTATATTTTAAAGGATATCAGAAACAAAAAGCAAAAAAATGGTAGGAAAGATGAAAAAGATGAAGAAGACAATAATAGCAGTTCTTATGGTACTGATTATAGGCGCTTTCGGAGCAGCAGTTGTCAGTGCAGTTGCTTCGGATGATGCAAAGGCAAACTATGCACGATGCGGCTTTGGGCAAATGAATAAATGGGCTGCTAGCTCCACAGACTCTGGATCTCGTGCCGGCAGTTTCTCTTCTTGCCCTTATTTCAATTCAAAAGAAACTGTAGAACTTAAAGTCGAAACTATAGACAAAGCTCTTGGAATCGCCAGGGCAGAAATAGATGACAATATCTCTAAAGAGGAAATTTCTCAGATGGGCCGCTGGTGGATTGTTTCCTATGAGGACAAGGATGGAGTCTCCAGTCAGGCAAGGATTGATGCAGTAACAGGTGAAGTGTTTACCGGATATTCTGCCCCTGGTGGGCCGCAGGCAGGCGGCAGGCGAGCATGTGGTTCCGGATTCTGCAGGGCAGCTGGATATTGATTTGAATATCAATCCATCCCTTTTTATTTGTTTTATATTCTTCACATCAGCTATTCGTCAGATTAAATATTCTTCAGATAAATCTTCAGGTTTTTTCAGGTTTTTACTCTTCCATCAAAGCCTCTCTACCGGCTATTTTTTATATGTATGGTTGAAATCAGTATATAAGGAATAGATAAATGAAGGAATAGATAAGGAAAAATAAATAAAATCAAACAAAATCCGGTTTTCTCGAGGTAAAAATCTTGAACGGTATGGGATACGGTATGATTGGCTCTGTCGGGGGATTTCTCCTGAATCTTCTAATTATCCTGCTCATTGTGGGTGTAGTTGTAGTGATGTTGAATAGATCCGGCTATGCAGCCCCAAGAGACAACGAGAGACTTGTGAAAATGGAAAAAGACATAGAAGAGATCAAAAAAACAGTCGAAGATATAAAATCCAAACTGGAAGAAATCTAAAGTTTGATATGCTTAAATTGGCTCAAATATTTCCAGAAAAAGCAAATTAAAAAGTTTATGAGGACACACAGGATGGTAAAATCTCTTAAGGAAATAGTGGAAATTGGCGAGGCTCTTTCCCATCCTGTAAGGCTCAAATTGCTCTACCTTCTGTCTGAGAGGGAGAGATATGTATACGAACTCGCCAAAGACCTGGACCTCTCAAGGCAGGTTGTAAACCTTCATTTAAAGCGCCTGGAAAAAGCCGGATTTGTCGAAAGTGATCTCAGGCTTGAGGATGATGATATGCGGGCAAAGAAGTTTTTTAAACTAAAAGAATTTGAAATTTCTCTCTCAATAGAAGACCTGAAGAAGCTTTTTGAATAAATATACAGATTTCTTTTATCGAATCTTCACCTGTAAAAACATTAAATATTTACTCTTTATTTTCCTTACTGTAAAAAAATCTGCTTCCTGAGAGAGAAAGATGAATGTTCCAGAAATCTGGAGCGAACCATAGATTATTATTCCCTGATCTGAATCTGGACCTCAGTTATAAGCTCATCTTCCGGAATTTTTGCAGAGTCATTGAAGTACAGTTCCCTGCCGGGGCCAAAAGGTTCCAGACTATTTTCTTTGGCATATGAAAAAAGACGATTTTAGCCCCGACATTCCCACAGATGTCTTCTAAAAAATAACATTTTTCTTGGACAGCATATAAATATCAACAACCAAATTTGAGTACATAAAGAATTGCTCAGTTCCCTGTGATTATGTTATCCATTTTTGATAGCCGCTTCCCATTCACAGTTAATAGCTACGCTCCATAATGTAAGAAACCTCTTTTGAGCCATCGGCAGGTACTTTTACCTTCCACTCAGCTGTAAAGGCATCAACTTTCTTATATGTATCAGAGCTCTCGGTAATTTTCCAGTTTCCGTAGAAATGCTCTAAGATCTTTACTTCCTGAGCTTCAGATTTATGGTTTTTGAGTTTTATCTCGTAGCTTTCTCTCCATACATCTGAGCTTACTTTCCGATAATTGGTATGGATTCTTTTACCGGTTGCATCAAAATCGTAATACTCCTTCCACATATCTGAGTCTACCTTCTTGGAATCGGTTTTAGTCTTCATACCGGTTACATCAAAAGCACTTCCGACAACAACCTTGAGCTTCTCATCTTTTGGGGTATGGTCTATGCTGTCTTCCCCTAAAAACTGAAGCCGTCCTTCGGAATCAGCTTTGTATACCCTTATAACGCCGCCAGGAAGAGGCATCCCAAGTCCTTTTTCTTTTGAGTTGTTCAGATTCAGGACAACACGGACATCTTTGCTTTCTGACATCTCAAAAATAAGTTCTTTTTCTATAGGCACCGAATCCGCGGAGAGAAGAGAAATCTGTTTGATCTGGTTATTCTTCAGGGTAGCTGGCCTCTCAAGGGTGTAGAGATGATACTCAAAAAGATTTTCCTCGACAAAACTATTTTCTGGTTGTGAATACACGGGTTTAGTTTCAAAAACCATGTATTTATGCATCTCTTCGGGTTTTTCTACGCGATGGATTTCTCCTGCTACTAATTTCAGTTTGGCATTTTCAAAGGTTGTTCCTGAGCTGTTATCGACGCTAACCCAAGCCTGGATATCAGCCTCTGTATCATCCACATTGGTCTTTACAATATAATTTGCTTCCCAATTCATCCCACTTGTCAGATAGGAAGTAAGGACATCCCGTTTGCCAGCGGTAGAGGAGTAAACCTGCCATACCAGAGTAGGTTTTGTCAGCAGACCTGCAGAATCAGGGAATTCTACCTTCGAGATTTCGGGAAGAGTTACAACCTTCCCACTACTCAACTTGAGTACCACTCCACCGTCATTACTCAGGAGAGTCCCTGTATACGCAATGCCTTCTTTTTCGGTTACACTAATCTCTTTGTCCAAAAATTTATCCAGGAGCTTCTTACCGCTTACTAGATCATATTCATAGTTCTGTTCTAGGACAGCAGTATCTTTGTTTTTTGTATCCTCAAAAATTACCGAGGTCGGATCAATAAGGGAAGCAACGTTCGTATATTCAACCTTATTAATTCCGACCTTAAGTTCAAGTTCTCTTCTCTCCTTTACTAAAGAAAGATTATTGTTATAAACAGTAACTTCTGTAGCCAAATCTGTTCTCGTAGAGTCATTTGTGAGCAATTTATCAGGATTTGAAATTTGTGCTTTACTTATCACACTTGAACTGGATTTTATCTCGTTATTTACAGCCTCATGTCTATCTGGCTGGAATTCATTTCCTTTTGAAGAATTTTTATTTATTTTCATAAAAGAAGATATATAACTGTATTATTTATATATAACTGTATACAAATTGCTCTTCATTGATAACCGGTTAAGAAGGTTCTCTTACATATAATATAATAATTTTTTTATAAAAATTAATATAACCATGTTTACTGGTGCTGCGATTCCAAAGTATCCTCATAAACCTGGTTTTTGAATTGATCTATAGATCAACGAGTTTCCTGTTTAACAAGGGATTTATTTCGGGATAGATGCACTGGTTTTGAATCTACTTTCGAAACTAATTAACTCTCAGATAACATTGTGTCTGAAAATAATAATTAAAATATATCAGAATTAAATAATTAAACTGGAGATTAGATAAAAAAAGTTCATCCCATTTATGTACTTTTTAATCTCCAATAAAGTGTTTAGCGACATATTTCATCCTGCCTTGTTCAGGCAGGGTTTTCCTTGGTCAGGATATAAGCGACCATTCCGGGGTTAAGCTTTCTTTCCCTTGAAATCTTTGCCTCAATCTCCTCAAGGGATTTTCCTTCTATTTTCATTTCCGTTATTCTTTCAATCACCGAGGATGGAATGGTGTAGTATTCGTTTATATCTTTTCTATGACCCCATACATCTCCTTCGATGAGCTGCATTCTCTGCATCTCAAGGAACATTTCAATTGACTTTGAAACCGTTGCCATGTAAGATTTAGGCAACTGAATTACCTCAAGTTTTGGGCAGGTTTCAACCAGTCCGAAGATGTCCTTGTTCGATGGTCTGAAGGCCAGGTGAACAATACGCTCATTAGGATTTAATGTAAAGATTTCTTCTCTTGAACTGACTACTCGAATTTTCATATTAGTTTCTTTTACCTCTTGTAATTTCTTTTAGTTGTACCTCAATATATACTAGTTATACTTTCTATAAATATTTATCTCATTGAACTAACATTATTTTGATAGTATTCTAGGAGTGTTGATTTTGATAAGCCTCTTTAATTTACCTGAAAACTATTAAAAAGGGCAAATACTGCCTTTTTAAATTCTCTTTTCTATTTTTACTTCACTTAAGTTTTATTTTATATTGCACTTTTTTCTTAAGACCTGAGTAAATTATTCTAATTAATTTCATTAATTTTTGTGGCAGTTTGGGTCAAATACTATGTCCCCAAGAATTGAGTATTCCTTAATAGCTGACAGAAGCTCAATCTTCATAAATCCATACTATTTTTATACATGTCTTTCTTTTTAACATATAAAATAAATATAACTTTTATAGGACATTTTTATGGCAAAAGAATTCCTCAATAATCTGACTGAGGGGCAAAAGAAAGCAGTTGAACACAGTTCGGGCCCTTTGTTAATCCTTGCCGGAGCAGGTACGGGTAAGACTACAACAATAACTGCAAAAATTGCCTTCATGATAGAGAAACAGAGAATTGAACCGGGCAAAATACTTGCCCTAACTTTTTCTAGAGAAGCTGCCAGAAACATGGAACAGAAAATTCGTGAACTTCTTGGCCAGGGAGCTGAGGTTAAGGTTAGTACTTTTCATGCTTTCTGCGCCGAGCTGATAAAAGATAACGCGGAACGATGTGGGGTTTCGGAGCAATTCACTATTTTTGAGGATATTGATGCAGCCATTATGATTTACAAAGAACTGGGTACTACCACTGAAAATGCAGCCTTGTATTCCAAGACAATTTCAATGGCAAAAGACCTCAATATTCCAATCGATAACTTCAAAAATTATCTCCAAAAGAAGAAGAGGTCTTTGCTTGAGTTCATTGAAGAAAACAAACTGAAACAGTTTTATACAGAGTGTAAAGTCAATTTAAATACATTTCATTTGAAGGACAAAAACCAGCAAAAAGATTTGAAAAGTGAAAAGAAAAGCTGGCAAGATTTTATTGAACTCTATGAAGAATATCGAAAGTATGCGGATTTCATCAGTGCCTGGGAGACTTATGAAAAACGAAAAAAAGCTTTGAATTGCCTTGATTATGGGGATCTCAACTGGATTGCTCTTAATTTACTTAATACACATGTCACAACCAAGCTTAATGATACCTATTCTCATATTATTGTTGATGAATTCCAGGACACAAACTACGTCCAATTCGAGCTTATTAAACACCTTACTGCAAAGGAGCCAAATATTACAGTTGTTGGAGATGTGAATCAGAGCATTTACGCCTTTAGAGGTGCGTATTCAGACAACATTGAGGAGTTCAAAAAGCAATTTGGAATTTCAGAAAATGATGTTGTCTCTCTTGATGTAAGTTTCAGATCAACAAATAACATCCTTAAAGTGGCTCACAGGCTGATCTCACAGAACTATCCCGAGGACAGAAAAAGTGAGTGTATTCTTCTCAAGAATTGCAATGATAATAATGGTAAAAATGTTGTTATTCAAGAAACAAAAGATGATGGGGAAGAAGCAAGAAAAATTGTTGAGCAGATAGAAGTTTACATCGAAAAAGGTATCCCTCTAAAAGAAATTGCAGTACTTTATCGAACCCATGCTCAGGGAAGGCAGATAAGACAAACTCTCCAGAGACGTGAAATTCCTGTTATTGTAAAAGATGACGCTGACTATTTAAAACAACCTGAAATCAAAAATGTGCTTTCCTATCTTTACATATTAAACAATCTCACGGATCCTACTCCAAGAGGGACTGAAGCATGGTGGCGACTCTTTCACTACAACAACAGTCTCGATAATGGTGACTCCATCAGGATAGGGGAATATATAAAGAAAAAGAAGATTTTATTCCAGGAAACCATCTACACCCACCTTGATGAAATAGGATTAAGTGAAAATGGACGCAGTACTGTTGACAAGGTGAAAGAAACAATCAGGGTTCTCAGCGAGAAAAAGCTGATGGATATTTCCGATCTTTTGCTTGAAATTTATGACCACAGTGGACTTGTAAGACACCTTAACAGGCTGGAGACATCAAAAGCCAGAGAAGCATTCCTGAACCTAAGAAACCTACATGAAATAGCAAAAAATTTTGAGCAATTTTATAATAGGGAGCTTTTTGGTTTCATAGATTACCTTGAGATACTGGACGAAATGGGAGGCAACCCTGCATCTGCAAAAATCAGAGAGGAAAATGCAGTAAGCCTGATGAGTGTCCATGCAGCAAAAGGGCTCGAGTTCAGAGTAGTTTTTGTAACCAACATGGCAAAGGATAAGTTCCCTCTTTTAAGGGGAGGGCAGGAACCTCTTATTCCCCTGGAAATGATGGGTCGATACAATGATCTTTATTCAGCGGACTTGAATGAAAAAGATCTTGAGAAGGCAATAAAGGAGCGCAAAAAAGAGATAAAACGGGAAGAAGAGCGAAGACTCTGCTACGTGGCCTTCACAAGAACAAAAGAAGATCTAATAATTACACTTCCCCAGGAGTATAACGGTAAGGGAAGGGAACCTTCTGAATTTATTATAGAAATAGGATATGATAATTGGCGAGACATGGAAATTACTGCCGAAGGGAATACAGGTAGCAACATGCAGACAGAAATCTCTTTTGATGCACTTAACTTGTCTTACCGGAGAGACCTTGAGATAAAAACAGCAGGTATTGTAAGTGACAACGAACTTGAAAGGGAGAAAAACAGGTGCATACAACTGCTAATTGAAGCTCTTGATAAAGATTTTGCGGAAGCTGTGCACTACCTGATGGTATATAGGGTTTTAAGAGATGGCAGATGTGGGAACTACCTTGAAGAAATGCAGCAAAAGTGGAGCTTAATAGATCCTACCGAGAAAGCGGGGATGATTTTTACAAAAGTGAAAACTGGAAGCAACGGCTTAAAGTTCAAGCCGGAAGCCTTCAGTTTTAGCTTTTCAGCTTTGAAGGTATATGAAAACTGCCCAAAACAGTATGAATTGCAGGAAATACTCCGTATGCCAAGCCGGAAGAAAGAGGATTCGACTGGAGCTATGGCAAAAGGGAGCTTTGTGCATGCAGTTCTTGAAACTGCTGTTAAACAAAAAGTTACTGAAAAACAGACAATTTATGGGATCGCAGAAGCCCTGCATAAAAAGCCCGACTGGAAGTATGTAGATCTAGAATCAACTTTTCCCCTCTTAGAAGTATTCTGGCTCCGCAACAAAGACCGGATTTCAAATAATCTGATGGTCGAAAAATGGTTTAGCGTTCCTTTAGATGGATTCGTATTTAATGGGAGAATCGACAGGGTTGATTTACTTGACCCTATAACCAAAGAAGTTGAAGTTATTGATTACAAAACAGGCAATAGTGAAGTCAGTCCAGAGGAACGTTCAAAGCAGCTTCTTCTTTATGTAAAAGGGCTTGAACACATGCACCCGGAATACAGAGTGAAAAGACTTACTCTGGAAATGCTTGCCAGAGAAAAACCTCGAACCTTTGAGATTCAAGAGGATGGAGAATACAAAATTACAGAGGGAAATTCAAGCTCCCTTGATAGAGGAGCAATTAACTCTATGGTCGAGACTGCGCGAAATATTGCCTATGATTATGAGTATGGATTTAATGAAACCGATGACCCTGATATCTGCAGAGAATGCGGGTACAGGCTGTATTGTAATGGCATCAATTTGTGAGAGCAGCTTGAGTAAAGATACATTTCTTTACTGAATGAATTGTAATGAGAGATTAGAGGGCTTTTATTTCAGAGAAATAAATTTGCAGAAGCTGAAATTAAAGTTGCTCTGGCGCACCCCGCTGCAAGCAAGGTATTCGACTTAAATAAAACTCTACAGGAAGGTATTGCAATTTAAAGCTTTAATAAGCAAATGGAAAAGAGCTTAGATATAGTCACGCCTGTAATTGTTGCAATAGAATCCACTTTGATCTCATTGAGTAATTGCATTATTTGGCCTCGTGACTATATATCTGTAAGATCAATCACAGAAGACATACTCAAATTGGCGAAGAAGGCCTACTATATAGAGGATTTGCACAGTATAAGAGGATTTATGTCCTTAATTATTTTTCTTTAGGTGTAATTTAGTAGGTATAACTGAAAATTACGAGATTAGCGAAGAAAAAAGAAAGAAAAAAGAAAAAGGAAAGAAAGAAAAAAGAAAGAAATTACAAGCCTTCTCCGAATAAGGAAATTAGAAAGGGCAAATCATATAATGTCAATTATAATATATATGTGCATATTTTGGGAGGAAATATTATGGATTTTCTATCTAATTTATTTAGTAAAGATAAAACCCATGAATTTTTAGATGCTTGCAGATTAGGGCATATAGAAAAAGTAGATAAATTTCTAAAAAGCAATAAAATTGAAATAAATTCACAAGATGAATATGGCAAAACCGGTTTGATTTCTTCGGCAAATATGGGGCATAGGGATATTGTAGAGTTGCTTATCAAAGGCGGTGCCAATCTTGATGTTCAAGAAGAAAACGGTGAGACTGCTTTGATTTGTGCGGCAAAGACAGACCTTGGAGCTATTATTGAGTTGCTCATTAAGGGTGGTGCAGATCTTAATATTCAAGACAAAAATGGCGAGAATGCTTTGAAGGCTGCTGTAAAAATAGGGTATAAAGATATTGTTGAACTGCTTATTGAGGGTGATGCAGATCTTAACATTCAAGACAAAAATGGCGAGAATGCTTTGATTTGTGCGGCAGATAGAGGGCATAAGGATATTGTTGAGCTACTCATTAAAGGTGGTGCAGATCTTAATATTCAAGACAAAAATGGCGAAACTGCTTTGAATGCCGCAGCAAAAAAGGGGAATAAGGGGATTGTTGAATTGCTTATTAAAGACGGTGCAGATACTAACATTCAAAATAAAAATGGTAATACTGCTTTGATGTATGCTGCAGATAGGGGATTTAAGGATATTGTTGAGTTGCTTATTGAAGGCAGTGCCAATCTTAATATTCAAGAAGAAAACAGTTTTACTGCTTTGATATTTTCTGCACAAACCGGGAATAAGGATATTGTTGAGTTGCTTGTTAAAAGTGGTGCTGATCTTAGTATTCAAGAAGAAAATGGCAACACTGCTTTGGAGATTGCGGCAAATATGGGATTTACGGATATTGTTGAGTTGCTTATTAAAGGTGGAGCCAATTCAGGCTAATAACTTTATTTGGAAAATGAATCAATTAAATTTTTCAATGAAAAATATAAACAAAATTGAGTTTGCACGCCTTTCTGAGATTATCGGGGCATATTCATTTGCGCTTCCTTTTTAATGGACAGTTGCCTGCTAGAGCTGCAAGTTTCATATTATTTTCTCAGGCCCGATATCACCCTCAATTTCTTAACTCAGCTTTCAAATGCCCATAAAGATTTTTTTATATTTGCCAGTATGATAAAAAAATGTAAACTCATTTTACCAAATACAACTTTAAAATGAATCTTCCGCATTTGATCCAGAGAAAAGAATGCCTATCCTTGCAAGCTTTCTGTCTGTTCCTTGAGAGGGCGTGAAACTTTTGAGGTGCATTTGTAACTGATTGTCCTTCGTACGAATGAGAGTAAAAGGTATATTGTCGGAAGTCTATTGTAAGCTTCAGCAAAAAAATTAATATGTAATATGGCCTTTATTGAGATTATTGAGACATATTTTCAGAAAAATGGAGGGAAGAAGAACTTGCTTGATAGTGAAATACAGAACCTGAGACATCCCGCTGAAATACCCCTTTTTATAATCTGCCTCCTTGTTAGTATTTTTATTTATATCACGCTGATGATGGCTCCAATTTTGTATCCCGATGAAATCGGGAGCGAGTATTTATTGGTAGTTCCAGCAGCAATTGTTTTTCTTTCATTAGTTTCCGGACAAACTTATGGGGGTATGATGGCAAATGCGATCAAGCTCTCAGAAAAGCAGCTTCCAGAATTATACGAAATTATAAAGCGTCTTTCCCGTGAGCTGAACCTTGATTCAGTTCCTGATGCTTTTTTGATCCAGGAAGGGGGGCTGATTAATGCTTTTGCTACTCGCCTGTACTTCAGGAGAAATTACGTAGTTTTTTATGCAGATGTAGTTGAGGTCGCATACCGGGAAGGAGATTTTGAATCTCTGGAATTCATCATTGCTCACGAACTAGCTCATATAAAGGCCGGGCACGTAACTCTGCTCTATAATCTTTCTATCTTTCCAATTGCTTTTGTTCCCATCCTCAAGAACCTTCTATGGACTTCGCTGAGTCGCGCAAGAGAATATACCTCAGATAGAATTGCAATCAAAATCGCGCCTTTAGGTAAAAGAGGGCTTATTGTCCTTTCTGCGGGTGAGCACCTTTACAAAGATGTAAATTACGAAGAATATCTGGAAACAGCAAGAACCCCTGAAGGATTCTGGATATGGTCAACCAATTTGCTCTCAACGCATCCTGCTCTAATAAGGAGGGTAAAAGCAGTAAATGAGGGCAGACCAGGAAAAATTTTTTGATATATCTTCATCTGCAAATCTTTGTCTCAAAATTTATTTCCTTGCCCCTTTTTCTTTCTTTTTCTTCTCTGTCTACTGTCGCACAAAAAAATCCCCTTTGGATATTTAAAATATCTTTAAATAGAAATAATTGTAATTATCTGTTAAATTATGATTATCTGCTACATTGATACTCAAGCATCATATTAAGTATCTAGAGGCTGGCTGAATGGAAGATGTCTCTTTATCATTGCTTCTTTTTTCAGTTTTTGGAGGTTACCTTCTTGGTATAATCTCCGGGCTCCTTCCTGGAGTACACAATAATAATTTTGCTCTTGCTCTTGTAGCCCTTGCCCCTTTCCTGGCCGAAAAAGGCCTTTATCCTTTTTATATAGCTGTGATCATTCTTTCAAATGCAGTTTCTCAAACTTTCCATGATATATTATATTTATAGGTAATACATCTTACATTTTGGGAGGATTCAATATAAAAACAGCCGATTTAAAAAAAGACATAACCATTATTGAATGGTTAGATACGCTTAACCCTCGACCGACGACAGAAAGAAACTACCTATTATCCATGCAAGCTTTTACAGAGTGGACAGGAAAGGATCCAGAAGAACTTTTGATAGAAGCAGAAGATGAAATCAAAGCCGGCAAACTGATGAGACAAAGAAAAATCAAAGGTTATCTTATAGGGTTCAGAAAACATTTGCAAGACACAGAGCATGCACCTAATACCATAAAGGGTTATATGACAGGGGTTAAGAGCTTCTATAGATTGTTTGATATTGAACTTCCTACATTGCCACGAATGAGAGAAAAAGCCCAGCCACTTGAGAAACATAAGACAATCCCCACAAAAGATGATATACGAGAAGTTTTGAAAGTATGTGATCCTCTTGAAAAAGCTATTTTGTTAGTTGGGGTATCAAGCGGATTAAGTGCAAATGAAATTATAAATCTAAAGGTACGTGATTTTAAAACTAGTTATGAACCGCAAACAAAGATTACAACCCTTGTATTGAGAAGAGGAAAAGTAGGTTTTGATTTTGTTACCTTTCTTTCACCCGAAGCAAGTGGGGCAGTTTTAGATTACCTGAACTTTAGGGGAAGAACTGAAAAGACAGGTCAGATAAAGCGATTAAAGCAGTTAGAAAAACAGAGAGTGTTTAAGGATGATGACTTTCTTTTCATCAGGCGTCACATATCGTGCTCATACTTAGAAATCAAAGACGAGGAAGAGCGAAGATTAGACCGGGACGCTTTTATGAAAATTTATCGGATCATTTCGGAGAAAGCGCAAAAAAATACTCCCCCAAGAGTTTGGAATCTTATTAGGTCTCATAACATGAGAAAGTTCTTCAATTCCGCAATGCTTAATGCAGGTGCAGATTCATTTTTTGTAGAATTCTTGATGGGACACACCCTGGACGATACAAGATCAGCTTACTTTCGAGCTACGCCTGAAAAACTTAAGGAGATCTACCAGAAATTTGTCCCATTCCTAACAATCCAAAAAGACTTAGATATTTCTGAAAGCCCTGAGTACCAAAAGATCAAAAAAGAAAATCAGGTTTTGCAAGCTGAAACAGCCAGACATGTTGTAGAGAGATCTGAGTTACAGGAAATAAAAGTTAAACTTGAAAAAATGGAGGAATGGACAAATATTTTTCATTCTGAATTACTACCATTGGCTGCCAAGGATGCGGCTATTTTCGAAAATTCCATAAAACCTTCAGATAAAAAGTAAATGTCAACCTCTAATATTATTATTTTTTATGTATAAATTAGTGTCCATAAATATGCGGCGCATGATTTTTAATGAGTAAACTTTTTGCTATTAAAGAGAGAAAGGTACAGGGGGAGATGCCCTTAACAGGATACTCCCAGTGCTACCTCTTTAATTTGCCTTGCAAGTACCTTGTCATTAGCACTTCCAAACTTCATTATATATTCAATTGTACTTTCTCTCTCTGCGTATATTCGTTTGAAAGCAGCTACCGTCTCAGGCTTATAGGTTGACATAGCAACCCCCTGTAAACGAGGTGTCCAGGACACATGAGATTATCATGCTCTGTATTTCGTCCACATAAGTTTCAGAGAAGGTCTTTCCACAAACAGTACACTCTTTTAAGTATTCACTAGTTACGTGAGAGTATTTTATTACGTTTTTCAAATTATTCACCGTTTTTTAGGATAGGCTGCGCATATCCTTTTTTAGTTGATTTCCTCAAGTTCTTTCGTTCATACCTTCCTGAGGAAGGAGCAACTACTCGAAACCTGATTTTTACTCTTTGTTCCTCTTTCACCCATGTCCTTACAGACATGAGGGGAACGTCTCACGTTACTTTTTATATCTAATATTCCGCCATTTCTAGCGGAGAAACTCTGTATAACATCAGAACTATATAACATATTTCATTTTAAATTATTGAAATCTGACCGTCGTATATCTCAATTTTCAGGCTCATCGTTTTCGTACAGGTGCTTCTTTTGCAAAAATAGTCTTAAGCTAGAATGAGTTTTGCTGAATTACGAGAAATATGACTGCAGAAAAGAAACTAGAAAAGACAGGTACATTGTCAAAAGTAGATCCTTTAGTTGCCGCAACCTGTACCTAATACCAGAATCTTTTTCAAATAATCCAGAACAAATCCAAACTTAGGACTCATCCTTCATGCCCTGATTAATTAGAACCTTTACAGCTTCTCCTCTAGATATGCTTCTGGCTTTTGCAAAAGAGTCTAATGCCTCAACTTCACTTTTCTGAATAAACACAGGTTCTGCTTCACCTGTTCCCCAGTGCATTAACACGATATTCTTGATTCCAATTTTAGAGATCTGCTTCACGCAAAACTCGAGTGCATGGCTCCGGCTGGAAAATATCTTTTCATCTGCAAGCTTGTCCAGCCATTTCGTGAGGTCTTCATCCATCGATACGCTGAAACGTTCCTTCATTGAGATGTATTACGTTTTCACAATAAATAAACACATCCATTAAAAGTGAACCAATCGTAACACTCATATAAAAAGGAAACATATGTATGATTAATTCACCAAACATAACACAGACCTAACGAGAGGAAGAATGATCTCAAAATTGCAAACGAAACTCAAGAAAAGTACCCTAAGAGGTGAAAGAGATGTTGAGTGAATTACCGATACACAAAGCTCCAACCCGTGATTGGAAACTCACTCTACGGCAGAAGAATTGCTTTGATTCAATATTTATCTTTTGCAGAGGTGAGTAATGTGGTCTACTCCAATGATTCAGGGATTATGGTCGAACCATGCGGAAGCCTGCTGGAAGAACCTGATCCTGAATTACACCAACTGCAGAACCTTCTGAATCATCCTGCTGTGAGAGAAGAAATTGAGAATATCGTCATTCGAGTAATTGCAAAAGAGCACAACCTGTTAGAAAGGCTGGATGTGCTGGAAGAATACATTGGAGTGAGTGCAAAAACGCACTTTGTGGGTATAGATCTGGATTGGGAAGAAATGGACGATTCAGAAAGGCTGATGATGCCAGAGAAAAGAAGAAACACTTTTACTCCACTTCCTGAGAGGCTCTTAGAGCTTGAGAAAAATATTTTTGAAGGAAATACCCATCAGAGTGAACTATCCCTTCTAAGCGGCAATAAAACAGTTGCCAGGGCCCAGTTGGTCATGAAGGAATTAGAGAGGACAAAGCCTAAGCTGGCTGGAAAAATGCTCACCTCTTCCGAGATTTATCTCTTTCTCAGCTCTGCAGCAGTGCCCGAAGAATGCCGTATATTTGTGAAAAGGTCCAGCAGTCGAGCTATGATTCAAACGATAATGGACAAAGTAGTAGAGTTGTACCCTGACAAAGTCCGGAAGGGTAAGAAGAGGAAGGGAAAAGGAACTTCTTTTTTGATTTTGAAGGAAGATGACAATGGTTTTTGAAATAAAAGTACTTGGTGAGTACGGCTTTCCGTACTTTACCATATTCAGTACATACGGCCTGGCTAACCATTCGAGGGGAAAAATAGAGTTTTTGGACGGATAACAGAAAATTAGCTCATCTGAAAGGTAAGCTCGAAAAGACAAGGGGAAATCTTGTCATAATAAGTTAGTGAGATTGACACGGTTAGATGATATTGTAAAAAGATTTCATGAAATTAATTGGTAGAAAATACGTTTCTCATTCTTTCTTTTATTCGTGACCGTATGTACTCAGTACGGTAATTTTAGCCGAATTTTCAGGCTCATGATTTTTGGCACCTAACAAACAGAACCCCCATCTGTATCTTGCAAAACTTTTTCTTGAATACCATGGCCCTGGTGATTTCACGTAAAAGATCAGGCAGTATTGAGAAGTCTACAATATTTGGGTAATTTACTTCGGGTTCTCTGTATGAAAGGGGAGAGATTTTCTATAATTCTTTAAGAAAAAATATGTAACAGTTAGAACAGATGGAACACTTCTAATTAGGGGTATATAATCCACAGAGAAAGAAGAAAGAAAAAGAAAAATATATTTATTATCTTCTTTCTGTGTTTACCCTCTCAGTACAAGTGTACTATCTCTTCCAAGTGTTCTCGATGATGGCTACAGTATGTATCAATTAAGTCTTTAGCTACAACGTTTTATAGACATTGAGCTTGCAAGCTCTCATACTTGAAAGAAAAAAGTCAGCTGTGCTACATTCATCAAAAAATAGTAACAATAAGTTTCTTTTTGGTTAAATGCTTGAATAAAATGTTATTAGTTTATATATAAGTCTTGCAATGAATATTAAAAATCAATGAGTATCTATAAAATTTGGGATGAACACATGAATGGAATAGAGCCAAAAAAAGTAAAAAGTAAATTATTTCGTTGGACTTTCGGGATCTTGTTTTTACTTATGAGTATAACTAATATTTCATCTTCTTTTATTGCTGCCATACTATTTCTTTTAGCAGCTATTATATTAATTCCTCCGATAGCAGCTCAGTTTGATAAAAAATCAAAAACCTCAATGTCCAATACTGTAAGGTTTTTCGTTGTTTTCCTTTTATTAGTGGCAGGATCTTCAGCTTTACCTGATGATACTATACCAGTTAATAACTCCGAAACAGCAGCTACAACACTAACGGAAGCATCTACATCAACAGCAGCAGAAGCTCCAGAATCTGAAATGACTCCAGAACCAGAAGAAACTCCTAAATCTGAAGAAAAAGTCACAAAGCTTGAAGATGCAAAGTATGATAAAAATTCAGGCTCTAAAGGTGAAACTGTATCACTTGAAGATGCTAAAGTTGAAGAGCCAATAGATGAAGACTCAACCGAAGAGGCATATCAAAAAGCACTAGCAGAGCAAGAACCTGAAGAACCTGAAGAAACTCCAGCATTGGAAGAAACTCAAATACCAGGATCAACAATGGAGCTTTCTGAAAGTAAAAAAGAAGAATTAATTGGAATTATTAAAGGATATTCTGGTTCGGATGAAGTAGAAGTTATATATATTTCACCTAAAGACTCATCTTCAACTGGTTTGTTGCAGGTTGATTATTACTTGGATGTTACTCCCAGCAAAGATAAGCTCGAGAATGACTTGAATTATATACTGATAGCCTCCCAAAATATAGCAGAAAAATCGGGAATAACAAATGCTGACGTATCTGTTGCCGCAATGTTGAAAGATGGACTCCCATTGGGTGTAGGAAATTATTATTCATCAACAGGAAAAACAGATATAAACATAGATACCTTTTGAAATTATTCTAATCTTTTTATTATTTTTCATTTTTTAATCTAATCTCTCAGAGCATGTTTTAAAATTAAATTAGTAACGTAATTTGCGTATCAGCTGCACACTAAGGATGGCAAAATCGAGAAATTAAATGAAAGCGTCCATAAACAAGCGGTTCACATTCAAACATTGATATAGGAAAATAGTAAATTGAATATGAAGCTACTGCCAGAAATCACTGAGAATAAACCATGGTGGAAGTTTTGGTGATAAGTGTCTTTTTAAGAAACCGGTTGGCAGTGTGCTTATTGATGTGTAATCACAACTCTCAATAAGTTATTGGGTAGAAATTCCATATCGAAAGATCAATCAAAGTTTCTAGGAGCATTCCCACTTCGTTTTCTTATTATAGGGCCTAAAAAGTCGTATATTACCTAATCTTATTAACTTTGTTAAAGCTGAAATGATTTAATAAATTATATATGTAATAACATTTAACTGTCTTAAGGTAGAAGCATAGCTAATTAATGTCAAAATCATTATTTATAGACGATCAAGACAGTTTTAAGGCTGGTATGTAACATTACGGTTTAGCCTTAATTGAATAACATTTTCCTTCTTCTGCTTTTAATAAAATTACAAAACCTTACCTACGATGTGTAACATAATGCAAAATAATTATGATAGACAGATTCTTGCCTTGAGAGACGCACAACTTGAGCAATTTATCAATAATTGGATTGGTTGCAAGGGTAAGGGTTACGTTGAAGTTGCTAGGTTTTCTGGCGCAGGGGATATGGGGCGCGATGTAGTAGGATTTCTTTCAAAAAAACGACATGAGGGACCTTGGCATAATTATCAATGCAAACAGTATGGAAAGAAAATTTCTACGGAAACAGGAATTTTGGAAATCGGCAAAATACTTTATTATGCACATCTTGGTGACTTTTCAGTTCCCGAGCAATATTTTTTTGTTGCACCACGTGGTGTGAACCGGAATCTCGAAAAGCTCATTTACAATCCAAGCCAATTTAAGGCTACACTGATTGATGGGTGGGATCAGTACTGTTCTACAAAAATAGTTCACGGTTCGACAATCTCTCTTGATGACGATCTAAAGACATTCATATCTGCCTTCGATTTTTCTAGTATTGAACGTTTTACGCTTGATAATATTTTAGAAGATGCCTACATTGATCCAGTTCTTCATAAGTGGTTTGGCAAAGAGATAGGACAGGCTCCCCAGGGTCAAACACCAGCAGAAATTCAGGATTCTGAACTTCCTTACATAACACAGCTTGTTGGTGCATATAGCCAACATTGTGGACAAATTTTAGCTGACTATAGAGAGGTCGAAAAGCATCCTGATTATAGTAATCACTTGTCACTGCAACGTGAACGCTTTTATGACGCTGATGCTTTTAAGCGATTTTATCGCGATAATACGAAGTCAGATGTTCTCGATTCATTTGAAAAAGATATTTACCACGGCGTTATCGACACATTTAATGCTGAACATAAAGATTCTCTAGCTCGCGTAAACGCTGTCATGACGCAGGCTTCAAACTTGCAGGCAACTGGGCCACTTTCTAAATATGCACGTATCCCGGTAAAGCAAGGTGTTTGTCATCACTTAGCAAATGAGGGTGATTTAATAAAATGGCATCAATAAAAGATTTGGATGAACCAAGGAATGAAGTTTTATTTAATAGCCCTCTCGAGACCGGCGTGCGTGCGGTAGTTGTTCTTAATGCAGCTTATCCTAAAGCTTTCGATTTATCCCAAATTACATGGTTTGATCATCTCGTTGTTCATACAAGCGACATAGGAGGCCCAAAAAGTCTTCATCCAGATGTGCCATGTCGCAGTGGTGAACTTTCGGTTCGTCGAAGCTTAATTGAAGAAAGCCTAACACTGATGCACCGTTTGCATTTAGTTAATGTTCTTGCCGATGAGCGCGGAATTGTCTATCAAGCCAGTGACGAAGCATATCCTTTTGTTGAGCTTATGCGCTCCAAATATGCCTTCGATTTAAAGGCACGATCCGATTGGCTCGTTGAAAATTTCTGTAACATGGATAAAGAACAGATGAAGAAGTTAATAACAGATAAAATGGGCAGATGGAATATAGAATTCCAGCATGAAGGAATACACTCGGGGACTCGAACATGACACATACCGGATTGATTATTAGACATCTTGTGTTTACCGGCCCTAATGTAGAGCCCGCTAGCTTAGACTTCCAGCCTGGAACAAACCTTGTTTATGGAGCTTCGAACACCGGAAAGTCCTTCACGCTGAAATCTCTCGATTTTATGCTTGGAGGCTCAAAGCAGCTATCTGATTTTAAAGAACGTAAGGGATATGATGGAATTTGGTTTGGTTTTTCTCTAGAAGGTCTAGGCGATTTCACCCTGTTCAGAGCAATCTCGGGGGGACAATATGAACTTTATAGCGGTCTCATATACTCGGCTCAGATTGAACAAAAAATAAGAACACTATCTCAAAAGCACGATTCCAAGACTGATGATAACCTATCCCAATTCCTACTTAAAGATCTTAAATTGTCTGGTAGGTATGTAGCTAATAATGCTGTGGGAGAAAAGCATAGTTTGAGTTTCCGTGACCTTGCGGAAATTCTGCTGGTTGACGAGACTAGTATCTATATTGAACGATCACCCATTGAGAGTGGAAGTCATGTGACTCGCACGAAGGAACGTAGCGTCTTTAGATTCCTTCTCACTGGCGCAGATGATAGTGCGATCGTGGCTAATATCAAAGAAAGCACCTTCAAAACATCAAAGGTCGCGATGCTTGAAATAATTGAAGAAATGATTTCCGATGTTGAGTCAAAAATAGCAGAAAACTATCCAAATGTAGATCTTCCTGCCCAGATTAAACTATTAGATGAGAAATTTAAGCAAATTCAGACAGAGTTAGAATTGATTCAGGAGCCAATTCTTGAACTTGTTGAAGAAAAAAGATTTTTGTCGGTTCAGATTCCAAAAATAAGTACTCGGCTAGAAGAAATCCAACTCCATATCCAACGCTTTGAACAGCTTGAAGAGGTCTATCTTTCTGATATTGAAAGATTGAAGGCAATAGATGAGGCAAGTTTCATCTTGTCGCTCGATAGTGAGTGGGATTGTCCATTATGTGGTACACCTGTTGAAATGCAAAAACATACTTATTCATTAGAAAATATTAAAAAGATGAGTCAGGCATCGCTAGTAGAAATTGAAAAAATCGAACACCATCGCTCAGATCTTGCGGATACCGTTAATAATCTTAAATATGAAAGAGAAAAACTCAAATCTACTCTTCCAGATCTTAAAGAGAAGCTCGCGACAGTTGAGCAGAATATCGTTTCGCTTACTCCAGATGTCAATAATAGTCACCTTGAGCTAAATGAGATTATCAAGGCCAGAGATTATGCAAGAAAGGGATTATCTCTTCTTGAAAAAAGGGACGAGTTACTCTTAAAGCAAACGGAATTGAAGAATCTTAAAAAACCTTCGAGTGCAAACAATCCAAAATTAATTCTTCCAGCAGATGAATCAAACGAATTCTGCAAAGTTGTCAGCGAGGTACTTAAGAGATGGGAATTCCCCGGCGATTGCAATGTGTCATTTGATTATGATACATATGATCTGAGGATTGATGGAAAGTTGCGTGTTGACAATGGTAAAGGTGTTAGGGCTGTAACACATGCAGCTTTTAAGGTTGCACTTCTATTGTTTTGCCGCGAAAGAGGACTCCCACATCCAGGATTTGTTGTGCTCGATACGCCGCTGTTAACTTATAGGGATCCTATGAAAAACACGAAGTTAGGAGATCTAACAGAGGATGAAAAGGCACTTTCAAGAACTTCCTTAAAGGAAAGATTTTTCGAACATTTAGCTTCGATACAACACCTCGGTCAATTCATCATATTAGAGAATATAGATCCCCCTGAAAACGTAGATAACCTCGCTCACGTGCACTCGTTCTCTGGAAACATTGAAGACGGCCGATATGGCCTATTTCCTGTGCATACTAATGGATAAAATTTAGTCCAATTGATTCCCCACAAATGAGAATTCAAATATTAAGTATATTATATTCTTAAGACTGTTACAGATGGGTTCACTGCCCCATATTTTGGTTACTGCTTATGCTATGCTTCTGTTCAGCCATTTATTCTAATGACTAGAGGAATATGCAAGTTCTCACCGAAAACCGCACCATGAAACAACTTTTAATTACTAAAAACACATAGCAAGCCCTGGACAGTGTCCAATGATGCTGTTTTCTGCTGATACTGGTTTAGCGGTCACTTATTTATAATGTACCAAAGAGTAAGGCGAAAATCGAGCATTTGGAAAAGGTTGCCGGAATAATCAGATAAGTTGCACATATAAAATGTAAACAAAGAGATTAATCGAAAGTAGGTTAAAAAACTCAGTTAAGTATTCTTAATTAGTACGATAAACACTATTTTCCCCTCGGTACTGCTGAATTTTTGCAGGTCATATATGGACTTTTTACGTTTGCAAGTAAAAACCTATAATTATTCTCTCATTGATTGAATTTTAGACTGAAATGCCCCCCTTCAAAAGGTCAAAAAATTTTTTGCACACAGGGTAATCCTGGTAAATTCATGCAAAATTCTACCTGGCGCATTCCTGAAAATAACCACATCAAAAATGGGAAATTTTAAAACGAGTATCTGCCATGTGCAATGTTAATTGCAATTCTGCAGATCGTTTTTCCATGTCAAGATTCTTACGTAAATGTCAAGATTCCGATCTAAGGTACATTGTTCACACAGATACAACCTCTTAGAATGTCTGGATGTTTCATATTTTGGCAAAGGAGCATATTATTGTAAGGAATGTAAGAAGAATCGTGCAAAAAAGGATTATTCCAAAGATCCGGAAAAAGTAAAGGTCAGAGTTAATGCCTGGAAAATCGAAAATCCAGTAAAAGTCAAGGATTATCAGTGGGAATATATGAGAAACTGGCTTGAAGAAAACCCGGGGAAGTCTGAGGAATACTACGAAAACTGGAAGAAGGCCCATCCTAAGGAATACAAGGCTCGGTGTAAAGCTTTTCGAGAAAGACCACAAAGCATGGCAGAGCTTGAAAAGCTTGTAGCAAAAGGGAAGCTTAAACCTTTGCCTGCAAACGAAGAAGAATATTAAGGTTATAGAAATAACCTTTTAGGTTATAGAAATAACCTTTATTTCAAAAGGTACACTGCGCCCTCGCATAGTGTTCATCATGTAATGATCTTTCTATGCTATTCTGCGCAGCCTGGTGAAGCATTAACTGTTTACTGCCCCGATGTGCTTTTTGCAAGAATGCTTTTAAGCTCAGTAAAGGCTATGAAATTTTGTCGTAAATGAAATATATTGAGATAAGATGAGGTAACCTTACCTGAAATATTCTAAGCGTTTATAACAAGAAATTTCACTGTCTGTATTAAAAAAATATTAATTTTTTTGCAAGTGCTAAAAAGCTTTGGTTATTCATAACGATAAGAATATCCTATAAGCCCATTTCCGTATTCATGTTTTTCAGCTCTCTTAATTCGGAAATGTGGGGGATAGTCATTTTTCCCGTTTTTTGACATTGCTATAACACTACTTCTAGGATCACCTTCTGTTACAGGGTCTGGGTTGAATAAATCCCCCTTTAAAGATCCTAAAAAATTGGCTTTCGCTGGATTTTCATTGTCATATAAATAATAAATTGGTATCCTTTTTTGTCTTCCTGAACCTACAATATTATCACCCTCTTTTGGTTATGTATAATTGTATAACTGATTGTATAACTATATGGGAGTAATCATACATCAGATTTTTCGATAAATTAAATAGAAATCTGACTATTTTTATGACTCTTCGTTGTTTTGTGTGGATATCTCCATAAAAACCAACGGCGGGCTTGAATTGAAAATCGTCTTATCCATAAAGAATGACGAAGAGCCATTTTTAATAATAGTTTAATACTCTTATTCTTATGGTATCTTGTTGAAAAAATGAACTGAGAGACTGGTGGATTATTCTTTTGGAGTGGTTACAAGTATTGAATTAGAAAAGATATTCTTTATTAAATACTGTGAATTGAAGATATTATTTTTGGTGTCTTAAAGGAAATGTTATTTGCTGCAGAAACTTCTTTCACTTCATGTTTTTCTTTAACAGTTGGGACTTCCTTTTGAACTTTCCTTGCTAATCTGTATTTGATTAAGCTGATTTACTGAAGAATACAAAAAAACATACTGTAGTTAAATCAAATAACAACTCTGAGTAAAAATAGACTAACGTTGATATACTTAGACTAATATATTAGTCTTGTAGATAACAGATTTATAAAACTAACAGTCTATTTAGACAAATAGTAGATAATTAATCGATTTTATATTATGTATATTCTACATATATTGTAATTGAAGCAAAAAAGAATATTGATATATTAACTTTTCTTTTAATTTGTCAATAAAAGTTATAATATTAAAAATTATTTAATATTTAAGCAGGTTTGTTAATGATAAGCTTAATGAAATATTGCGGATGGTATGGCGGAATTAATGAATTTCTCCAAATAAAGAAAGAAGAATGGATGAATTCACTACAACTATATCATATAAACCAAATTAAAGAAAATGCAAGTGCTTCTCAGAAAAACGCATGGAACGATTGTTATGATGTTTTAAAAAGAGAATTTGAAAAATTAGACCCCTCCTTGAAAGAAGCATCAATTATTTTTGAATACGAGTTACCTCGAGAAAGGGGTAGAAGGCCTGATGTAATAATTTTATCAGATGAATATGTTCTTATTTTTGAGTTTAAAAGTAAAAATTATTGCCAAGAATCCGATATCGATCAAGTCAGAGCATATGCAAGAGATTTAAACAATTATCATCAGGACTCGCATAATAAATTAGTTATTCCTTTTTTAGTTCTTACAAAATCAAAGATGTTAAAAGAGGAAATTAACGATGTTTTAGTAATAAGTCCAGAAAACTTAAATCAAGTATGTGTCGATTTATTGTCAAAATCACATAAAATAAAAACAAATGTAGATTCCTGGATAAAATCAGATTATGTGCCTTTGCCTTCATTGGTACAAGCAGCAAGGGACTTATTCGAAAATGAACCTCTACCACAGATAAAAAGGGCTCAAAGTTACGGCATACCTAAAACATTGGAGAGATTGAGAGATATTGCAAAAAATGCACAGAATAAGAAAGAGAAACATTTAGCATTAATAACTGGTGTTCCTGGAGCAGGTAAAACATTAGTTGGCCTTCAGTTTGTATATTCATCTCATCTTTTTGATTCACAAGATACAAGTCAAGCAGTTTTTCTTTCAGGAAATGGTCCACTAATTAATGTTTTACAACACGCCCTTAAAAATAAAATTTTTGTTCAAGATGTTCACGGTTTTCTAAAAACGTATGGTGGTGATTCAGATAGAGTTCCAAACGAACATATATGGATCTATGACGAAGCCCAGAGAGCTTGGGATTCTGAAAAAGTTCTTGAAAAAAGAGGGCACCAAAGATCTGAACCACTTGATTTCTTATACATTGGTGAAAAGAAAGAAGATTGGGCACTCATGGTAGGATTAATTGGAGAAGGACAAGAAATTCACTTAGGAGAAGAATCTGGATTAGCTCAATGGAATGAAGCAATAAAAAGCACTCCGTCAGATTGGATAGTTAGTTGCCCTTCACATATTGCAGATTTTTTTTCGGATGCTGTCGAAGTACGAAAATATGATGAGTTGAATCTTAGCAAAACAATTCGTTCACACTTAGCTGAAGAAATTCATATGTGGGTCAATTTTTTATTAAACGATCAAATTGAGGACTCAAAAAATATTGCAGAAAATATGAGGAAAAAAGGATTTGATTTATATTGTACGAGGGATTTACAGAAGGCCAAAGATTACGTAATCAGTCGGTATAATGATTCACTCGATAAACGTTATGGTCTTATTGCTTCTTCAAAAGCTAAAAATCTGCCAGGAATTCATAATGATTATAGCTGGACAAGAAACTTTAGACCTGGTCCATGGTACAACGACGATCCTTCATCATCAGACTCTTGTTGTCAATTAAGGGAAGTAGCGACTGAGTTCTCTTGTCAGGGACTTGAATTGGATTTTCCAATCGTATGCTGGGGTAATGATTTAAAATGGGGAAATTCTACATGGATTCCATTAAAACAAACTCGTTCGAAAGCAAAAGATCCAGATAAACTTAGAATTAATAGCTATAGGGTCCTTCTTACAAGAGGCAGAGATGGTTTTGCAATATTTATCCCAAACGACATCGAAATGGAAGAAACATATAAAATTATACTAAATGCTGGTGCTTTACCTTTAAAATAATTTATTTTCGATACATAGATACCTTTAATTGAAAGAGTACTATGTCACTCAAAAATTTTTGGCAAAAAGACGATACTAAAAAGTAAGATGTTTTAAACGCTAATAATGTAGAAACTCACTAACGGAACAGTCGAGGATGGATGCAAAAATGATTGTATTCATTTCTTTACTGAAATTAACGATATAAGTTCAGATGCGTTAACCAACATGCCAATAAAACAGTTCTGAGGTTGGCGATACAATCAACGAAATTGCAGACTGGACTAATGAATATGGTACTCTGGAGAGACAATCGCTGCATATTAAGACAGACAAACATTTCTTAGCTTAGACATCCGGAAGCATCTTAAATACGTGAAGCTTGGATTGCAGCTTGGAAGAGGGCTGATCAACAATGTATAGCAGCTATTGAAGCAAGAGATTCAAAAAAGTAATTTTAGGAAATACTTTCTCAAGTTATGCTTTATAGCGAATTTATACACAGAAATAACGTTTAAATCTTACCACTAAAGACTTTTTTGACTACTTCACCTTCTACTTTTTTGTTAACTCGCCCCAAGATTTATCGAAATTGGTTCTATAATAATAAGTAGGAGTTTCATCGTATAAAGATTCAATCTGTATATTTTCATTTTTGCGTACCTTCCCTTCTATTAATGGGCCATAAACCGACCAGGCTGCTTCTATTATGAATCGCACAGCATCGGATTTATTTTTGGTTCTCATCATTGCCATGACTGTATTAATGCGCTTCATGTCGTTTTCCCATATAGTAGCTCCTACATGGACACTCTTTTCATTTATAGCATCACATGCAGGTAATTTTTTTAATTCTTTGCTCCAGCTTTATACCACAATGGGCGCAGAAAATTGCATCGGCCCTTTCAATTTCGCCTAAACAGCTCCTACAAAACTTAAACAAATCACTTCCACAATACGAGCAAAAATGAAGTTCAATATCCGTAACTATATTACATTTTGGGCAGTTTTTCTCGATATTGTTAGATTCTTCTAGACTATTATTCATGTTGTTTGAATCTTGTTTGATCGGCTGTACTGTAATGTCAACTTCCTCATTAGAAACAACGCCACAACCTACAATTGGCCAGCAATGCAACCCGTAAGTTCTATCGGAGTATTTATAGATCTCTTGATCCGCATGAATCGTAGAGGCTAGGGATCTATAGGGGACCGGCGGAATTTTCTTATTATGAGCCGGGTAGTATCCTTTACTTACAATTACATATTCTAGATCACGAATATGAAGTGGTTTTTCTACTTTCTGAAGAATCTTCAATACCATATTTCGTAATGATTCTTCAGGATTTACTTCAGGGTCACTAATAAGCGATTGAGCTTCTCTCTCACTAAGCTTGATTCTAGTCAAATTCATGATTCTTTGCCTCTTTAAAATCTATTTTTACTAGATGCATTACTGTTCCACTATATAAGTCTTCCATTTTATAATCAAAGATTCCTCTTTAAATATTAGCTAATTAAATCAAAAATTTAGTGTTGCTTTTTAAATTTAAGTTAATTAACTAAAAAAAAATCAATCACATATTCTCCCATCATTTGTTTTTCATACTCCAATTTTGTTTCTTGAAAAACATTTCAGGTTAAAATACATGGACAAATATCATAATTCATAAAACACAAAACTTGTGATGATAATTACTGTCTATACCGACGAGAGAAATTACTGATATTAACGGTCCAGATAAATGATAATATGTAAAAACTGGATCAGAGAAGAAAAAGGGATAAAATATCTTAGGTGTGGCAAAAAATAAGTTGAATGGTAAATATTTCTCCCCTGCAAACCTTACATTTCTGTAATTACCACGTTTGCAGGGAAGTATTTTTTCCGAAGTGTGTTTACACGATTCGCATTTTAATAAAGTATTTGTTACTTTAAATACATACTTTAAACAGGTGGATAAGGGAATTTGGCTTCCCTTACCCTATCGGGCATCACTTTAAGCGTTGCAAGATTCTGTTTAAGTGGACAATGACATTTTCTGTCTCTTTGAGGCTGGCGTTAATCAGTCTCAGAGAGATTAGAAAATAATGCCACCATCAATATGGATAATGTCATTTTGCTTCTTTTTAATTTAATGTCTTTTACACAAGGGACAGGTTACGTAAAGGCACATATTCCAGCCTACAAAATCTGTTCTTGCTGACTCAAAGATTCGCTCGAATTGCAAGTTTTAAAAAATAGGAGCGTTGAAGACTTCTTGGGAAACATCCTAATAAAATTTAAATAGATTGAACTTGATACTGTTATGTAGACCCAATCTGCTGGGTTTGTTTCATAATTGGACAGGGATCACACCTGTCTACCTCAAGCTTGGGCGGAAGAGTCAGTCTTCTTCCGTCCATCTGTCTCTTCTACTATTTTTCGAGGAATAAGTTGGGTTTGTATGTTCCATCAATTAACACTGTAAAAAGTATTAAATAGTTGTGACGCTTATAGTACAATGACGCTTCATGGCTTTGCGTCAAAAAATATATTCATATAGACGGGGCACAACCACCCCGTCTCTCTCAACAAGGCTTCTTCTATTTTCGGTATCTTTTCTGGAATCACACTTTTTCAACTTCGTGAACTAATTTTTTTCAAGATTTCACGAAAATGAGGATCATACAGTCGAATTATAATTTGCTAAGCACTGATAAATAAATTTTATATAGTTGTGCATCATTTGATTAACTATGTTTCAGGGCTTTCCAGAGTGGCCAATTTACGTTTTAATGATTGCACTTGCCTCTATTTTTGCAGGACTTATTGCAAAAGGTAGTTTGTGATTTCAAAAGCATTTTCATATGCCCATAACATATATTGTAAACCTTATTTTCCGAGTTTCTTTTCAATATCTTTATTTTTTAGTCTCTGTGTCCAAATTACTGTGCCGTATAGCAAGATATTCTATATTAAATTTGCACTGTAACATTGTTGCTGTTTTTATAAAGATGAGATATTTCAAGCTCTTGTGAAAAGCCACATAATTAGGAAGTATAATCTTTTTCATCTGAATACTTTCACATAGCTCGGATACGCCTTTTAGATTATTACCGCACGACGTATTATGAGGATGGTTCAGTGGATACGTCAGAGAAATACGTAAGAATGTGCGAATCTGCAAAGGAAATCCAGCATCTCTGGAACTTTGAAAACGGGGATTATATTTTTGATCCAGCGGATGGAGAAAGCAGAGTACTGTTTGGATATCCATCTAAAGAATACTCCGAGTATATTTGGCTCCCTAGGCAGGATCAGCTCCAGGAAATATGCATTGGATTTTACATGCAGAATCTTGGCGTGTCAAGAAATGAAGCCTTCGTTCATTTCTTAGGCTGGCATTCAATCTGCTTAAAAGAGACCTTTGACAAAGGGTGTAGTGTTGAAGGAAATAGTGAATATGAAGAAATAAATTCTTGTGAAGAGTTGATGTTGAAATACACTATGAAGCTTATTTATTGGAAAAAATGGGGTGGAGAAAAATGGGGAAAATAAAGTTAATTTAAAAATGGTGTGAAACATACAATTCAAACTTATGAATTCTACAAAAATTGTTTATAAGCCCATTTTCATTAGCCATTTTTAAGTTTACTCGGTTGTACTAACCAACCTAACGTCTACAAAGACTTATAAAACTCTCGTTGCTATAGAATATATACAAAATCTTGTAATAGGTGACTCCAACTTTTATGATCAAATTTGAGAATAGTGAGGAGTAGTATGACTGAATGTAAAAGATTGAATCAGATTATTATCGATAAAGAAAGAGGTAAAAAATTAGCAGAAATACTTTACAATACTTTCAATGACATTGGTATTCACGGCCAAAATATAATGCCTGAGGACATTGAGCCTACTGAGGTTGTACGTGGTTCATTAGAGCATTTGATGTTCATAACCCTTACAGTTTCTATCGATTATATGAGAGATGCAAACGTCCTCTGGAAAAATTCACGGAAAACTTATGAAGATCCTGATACCAGATATCTCTTTGATGCAAAATTAATTACAGAGACTAATATCGAAGAAATTAAGGAAGATATGGTCAAGTACGGTCTGGCGCAAAGAATAAACAAGGATGCGAATATTTGGAAAACAGTAGGAACAACATTTTACACTCGATGGGATGGAGATCCCAGGAAGTTTTTGAGTTCATGCGAATGGAATGCTCCAAATGTTTTGCGAAGAATGAATAAAGAAAAAAAGGAATTCCCCTATTTATCTGGATCTAAAATTTGTCCTCTATGGCTTAGGATGCTAAGAGATAATGTAGGAATAAAAAATTTACATGATATGGACAAGATACCTATCCCTGTAGATGTCCATGTTGCGAGAGCGACACTTGCAACTGGAATAGTACGTGGCAATTATAATGGATCCTTACAGGAACTTTTTAGTCATATAAGAAGGGCTTGGTGGGATAGTGTAGAAAATTTGAACATTTCTGGTAGTCAAATGATTGCTATTGATGTTGATGAACCTTTGTGGCATCTTTCCAAGTATGGTTGTACATATAGAGATAAGCAGACAGGTAATTGCAAAGTGAAAAACACATGTGCAGCTAGAGATTTCTGTATGCCAGGAAAAGTTATAGTTGATATGAAACATGTTGAGCTTGAGACATGACAACACTATGTATCACTCCTTGTGGCAGTAAGAAAATTTGGTCTAAGTATCCCGAGCTGGGGCCGGCTAAAGCAAAAAATGTTTATACAGGGCTATTTGCAAAGACATGTAAAGAGTATGTTGAGCACTTCTATCCTGATTCATGGTGTATTCTTTCAGCTAAGTATGGTTTTCTCTTTCCTGAAGATATTGTTCCAGAATCTTATAATGTCAGTTTTAATGACAAAAATACTAAGCCTATCACGCTAAAGGAACTTAAGATTCAAATAGAAGAGAAAGAAATTGAAAATTTAGATAAGTTTGTAGTTTTGGGTGGAAAAAAATATGTAAAAATGATCTCCGACCTTCTCCCCGATAAAGATATTCGTCAGCCTTTAGAAGGATGCAAAGGTATTGGTTATATGGTAGGGTTGATGAAAAGAGCATTAAAAGAAGGAAAACCACTTTAATTACTAACTTCCATACATTTTATTCTCTATTTTTCTTTTGAAGCTTCTCAAGCAAGCTCGATACTCTTTCCTTCGCATCTTCTGTTTCCTTCACATCTTTGGTGATGACAATGTCCAGGATATCGCCTTCCATGCTTCCTTCAGGCAATAAAAAGAGAGGAATGTTGATCCTCACAGATTCCTCATCCCTTACAAGCAGCACTGCAGTACATCCTTCAATCCTGTCAATAGTTGCTTTGAATTTTCCCACGTTTATCCCTCCAGAGTGGAAACGAGTTTTCCATTGTTGTCATAAAGGTACGCAGTGTCACCATCATTGTTCCATATCGGATCATCCAACTGCCAGTACAGCTCTGTAGTTGAGTCAGTACCTTTTTCGGTGTTCACAGTTACAGTAGATCCTGAATCAAGAGTGTAAGAAGGAAATGTATATGTGTGCTTGTTACCTTCATCCTCAATTTTCCAACCATTCATAGAAACAGGAGAGGATCCATTGTTTGAGATCTTGACCCATTCGTCCTTAAGGTTAAGGTCACTGACATAAACAGTTGATTCTGTAGAACTTGGAGTTATGCTTTTAGCAGGTTCTGGTGTCGCAGTTGTTGATCTATAAGCTTCACTTCCACTGGAAACAGGTCCAGCTTTCTGAGTAGTTATAGCATAGGTAGATCCGTCGGTTGTAACTGAAATTGTGCCGTCCAAATCAGTCCTGTAGACCTTTGAAGCTTTCTGCAGTCTTTTAAGAATCTTAGCATGGGGATGACCATAGTCGTTTCCTGCTCCAACTTCAATGATACTGACTGAAGGACTTACAGCTGAAATGAACGATGCTCCACTACCAGAGCGGCTTGCATGATGTCCGACTTTCAGGATATCCGAGTCTATGTTATACCCAGCTTTCATGATGCGTTCTTCTGTTTCAAGACCTGCATCACCCATGAGCAAAAATGAAGTTTTTCCGTAACTCACTTTGAGGACTACAGAGTTTTCGTTCAGATCATCAGAGTATGTTTTTCCAGGGTTCAAGACTTCAATATCAATAGCAGGATCAAAATCGATTGTTTGGCCGGCTTGAGCTACTTCAAATGGGATATTCTTCTGATCAATTGTGGTGAGCATATTCTCGTAGGTCTGAGTTGTATGAGGATATCCACTGTCAACGAAATGCTCAACTTTGAAGTTGTTGAGTACTTCATTCATACCACCTATATGATCAGAATGAGGATGGGTAGCAACTACATAATCAAGAGTGGAAATTCCTTGGTCTTTCAGATAATCTGAGACAACTTCTCCCTGATCGCTTTCCCCAGCATCTATTAGCATGGATTTTCCATTATACTCCAGGAGGATCGAATCACCTTGGCCAACGTCGAGGAAATTCGCAGTGAGGTTCTGGCCTGATGGAGTGACGGAATTTTTAGCAGTTGTAGGAGTCGACTTTTCTGGTGTTGTTTTAGAAGGAGTGTCTGTTGAATCTGTGCATCCGGCTGTAATGAGTATTAGGGATATGCAGATCATGATGACAATGACTTGTGAGGGTTTCATACTGATACCAATGTCTCGTAGATATTAGAAATTTGCATTGAGTTTTAGTGAATCCCGTTTACTCTTGATTAAAAAGAAACAATTTTAAGCGTTAGTATGTATAGAGATTTTGGTGTCTGGCAATTTGGTAGAGCAAAAGAAAATTCAATCAATGCCTTAGTGATGGCCCAAAAGGATGTATAAAGTCGCTAGTGTAGCGTCGACAGCAAAGTATCGTATAAAATCGATTGCATTTATTCAGAATCGTTAAATCTTTGAGGATTGACGCGACACTAGAGCAATTAAGAGATAGTTTTTCGTTGATGTTCAATCGAGAATAAGTATGGAAAGACTTAATTAAACTGACACTTGGCCTAGAGTTTAGGGGTGTTGCACATAAAAATAAGAGTTGTTAGTTCCAGAGAAGAAATTGTTGTACTGAATCCTAACGAGCGCACTGTCCACTTGGCTTTCAGGCCGTCAAACAAGGATATCTTTTCACTGGTTGAGAACTGTCCAAAACTTGAGGTAATTTATTTACCTAAATCTTACATGCAGACGGTTTCAAAATCCATTGAAATGTTCCTTGAGATGCAGAGAATCCAGCTTATCGAGGGAGATGTCTGGAAACACTGGGATGATATTAATGAGTATTACACAATCCCTTCTTCAGTCATTGAAGAAATAAAAAAGCTGAAAACTGAAGGCAAATCCATTGAGGATATTGAAGCAAAAGTTTTGAGGGAAAACAGGCTAAACCCTAGAATAACCGCTTACATCGTGACCAAGGAAACTACTTCTCCAATTATCAAAAAGAAAAATATCACAGTCATCGAAGATATAGGAGAACTGAATAAAGACTTAATTAACAATGATAAAGATAGTAATGTAAGACAAGCCGTAAGCGTTCTAATTTCTTTGTTTTCTGATGCGCCAGAAAAGCAACAGGCATGGAGCGACTTAATCAAACTGGCTTATAAGGAAGATATTGAGGTAACTTTAAGGGCCACTTCTTTCCTTGGTTCTGTATTTTCTCAAGTTCCAGACAAACAGTGGGCATGGAACGATTTAATTAAATTGACTAGTGATAAAAGAAGTTATGTTCGGCTAAAGGTTGCCTCTATCCTTGGTTCTGTTTTTCACTATGTGCCAGATAAACAACAAGCATGGGAAGATTTACATAGACTGACTAATGATCTGGACAATTCTGTAAGATTTAGGGCTGCCTCTGCTCTTGGTTCTGTTTTTCACTATGTGCCAGATAAAAAGCAAGCATGGGAAGATTTACATAGACTGACCAATGACGAAGATAAGTATGTTAGGTTAAGAGTCGCTTCTGCCCTTGGTTCTTTGTTTCCCTATGTGTCAGATCAGCAACAGGTATGGGATGACTTACATAGGCTAACAGATGATAGAGACGATGACGTTAGAGTTTACTCAAACTACTCTTTTGGAAAAGTTTACATATTCAAAGCTTCACAAGCGGAAAAAGACGAAGACTATAAAAAGAAACTGGAAAAAGCAATCGAATTTTTTGAAAAAGCAGCAAAGGAGTCTAAACACTTTAGCCCTTCTCAATTTTGCTTCCCTTTTTTTCGATCTTTCCATACAATTGTATTTAAAGAATGGGAAGCAAAAGGCGAAGTAGACAAATACTTAGCAGAAGTAAAAAATGCAGTCAAAGGCTCAAAAAGCAAAAAATTGCTTTTAGAGACTGTTGAAAATCTTGCAAATGCATTAAGAGAGGTTCAGAATCTGGAAAATATGGACTTGAAAACCAAAAAAAATGAACTTAACATTTACAGAAAATACTGTGAGCAAGCCGCCGAGTTAATGATGAATACTGAAGATGCAACACCTTTTGCAACGAAAGTGATGAGAAGAGGGCTCCCTCTTTTAGATCAAAAGCTAAAATCCCTTGTCGAAGAGATCAAGGATAAAGCAGAAATAATTCGTGACCAAACAAAAGGAACACAATTTGAACAGTTAGGTGACGAATTAAATCAGAGTAGCCAGTCTCTTTTACAGGTTAGAGATCCAGTAGGGTTTAAAAAACAAGTAAATATAGTGCAGAATACATTAAAGGCAATTTGTTCCAAGTTTCCTGAAGGTCAGAAGGGTGAAGCATGCGAATTGCTTAAAATGATGGATGCAGAACCATCAATTGAAGATAAAATCCCTTTTATGGTGAATATCTTAAGTAAATTCTCTTATCAACTGGATATGACAGCTCACTTGAATAGAATTGAAGAAAAATTAGATCAGAAATTGAGTTGTATAAGCTATGATATCTTCAAGATCAAGCTTAATTCGTATAATGTGATCACAAACCTTGATGATATGAAGAAAGAGTTGAAAAAGCTGAATGAAATAGAAGGTTTAAATGAGTCTTTAATGGAAAAATTAGATCCCTTTCAGGCTGAAAAACTAAATGATTTGAATAAAAATATACTAGAGCGATTGGATGAAATAAGAATTTTAATTGAAGGTCTTCCTAATAATGATGATACTCAGAAAATTACTGATTCATTGAACGAATTAAAGCAATCAGGGCCAGACGTATTACTACAAAGATCTTCAGCGGTAATTTCATTAATTGGTTTTATAATGCAAGTTCTACCACAAGTTCTGGCTCATAAGCCGGTTTAAATTCTCTTTTAAGAACCTATTTTCATAAAGGATAAAATTGTTGATCAGATTGAGTTTTTCACTATCTTCTTATTCGGGTACCCCCCTTTGAGATTCGGGAATAAAAAATATCTATATGGGCATCCGGGATAATTCATGCAAAAAAGGTGTCATAAGAATCTCTTTATTAAAACTTCTTGGACGGTACGAAAAATGAATTTTTTAGAAGTGTTAAAATATTTCAAACTACATGCAAACCTGATATCTGATTCTGGTGGCGAGTTATATATAGTGGGTGAAGCTGTGACAGAGTTCCTTAAAGGAAACACATCAGTTCATCCAAAATTTTGTATAACTGGATTGACGTGTGAGAAATTCATGGAACTTTCTCCAGATGCCGTAAGATCCAGTAAACAATATCCAGAATATGTAATTAATGAATACAAATTTGGTCTTGCAAGAACTGGAAAAAGACAAGATATGGGCAACAAAGGACAGGAAGTACCGGCAAATCCTTTGATCACTATTGAAAGTGACCTGAAAAGACGGGACATTACAATCAATAGTATCGCCATAAACGTCCGCACCGGGGATGTCGTAGATCCATGTAATGGAATCCGACATCTTAACGCTAAAGTATTAGTGAACTGTCCAAAAACAGTAATTAGAGACTATCCTGTTCAGGCGTTAAGAGTGGCGAATTATGCATCTCAAATGTCTGATTTTCAGGTATCGGAGTCATTGATAAAAATAATATCCCTGCACAGATCCAAACTGCAGGAAATAACTCCTGAACAAAAGTTCTGTGCTCTTTCGAAAGCACTTTCCAGTAATAAGCCTTCAAGATTTTTTAAAGTTTTGTTGAAAGCAAATTTGCTGGATGTGTTATATCCTGAGGTTTATGCCTTACAGGGAGTGCCACATAATCCAGAGTATCAAGACGGGGATGTTTTTCAACATACCATGAGGGTAGTTGATCATATGGCATCTATGACACATAATCCTTTAATTGTATGGGCAGGTCTGGCTCATGATCTCGGAAAGGCAACAACTCCCCATGAGATATTGCCAAAACAATATGACCATGATAAAAGAGGCAGGGATATCGTAAAATCAATGACTTGGTTACCGGAAACATGGATAGAAGTTGGAGATTTGGCTGCTGGACTACACATGCTAGGGCACAGATTCTCAGGAATAAGAATTGGTAATAAGGTTAAGCTTGTGGAAAGTGTGTCTAAAAGTCCATTGGGACTTGACGGATTTGCTATACTTTTACAAGCTGATAAACCTCTGATTTCATCGGCATTTAATGTGATGGAAATTGTTAAGGTTGCATCTTATGTATCTGAAATTACCGAAGCATGTGTACCTGAATCTATCCATCCGGGAAAAGATTTTGATGAAAGACTTTTTCTTATGAAATGCGATTTGGTAACCAAAAAACTTAGAGCTCCCAAAAAAAAAGAAAAAACGAGTAAAATAATGGATATGGATACACAAAACTCTAAAATCCTATTGGGCATCCTCGAGAATTAAGGCAAAATAAGTGTCAGTCAGTTTTTAGAGGTACATTGTGCTAATGGAATGCCCGCGAATCTAATATGCACCCAGATGGACTACTATTTTGGATAAAGCTGGATATAAAAAAGAAAATATGAGGATTTCCTCATATTATTTTGTCAATTTAGAAACTAGAGTTCCCTGGGCATTATATAAGTACGCCGTATCCCCTTCGTTATTCCAAACGTATACTCCTTTTCCCCAAAAAAGCTTAGTTGCAGTGTTTGTTCCCTTTCCAGTATAAAGCGTCACTGTAGTTTTAGCTTTTAAGGTGTAAGAAGAGAGGAAATTATAGGTATGTATACTTCCACTGTCCGTAATTTTCCAACCATTCATTTTTGCATCTGTTGTTCCTTTGTTTGTTATTTGAACATATTCCTGATTTGGAGTTTCCCCTGAAGCACCGAGCCTCAAACCACTGATATAAACGTTTGAGGATGTAGATGCTACTTTTACAGTTATATAGCTCGTTTTTGTTACTGTGTTACTACCTGCTGCATTGGTCGCTGTCAACTTCACAGTATAGGTTCCTGCTGCGGAATATGTATGTGCAGGATTCTTTTCTGTCGAAGAAGATTTGTCACCAAAATCCCATTTCCATGAAGTGGGAAAGCCTGTACTGCTGTCAGTAAACTGAACTTTCAATGGGGTGTTTCCGGATACAGGGGTTGCGGAGAAAGCAGTGACGGGAGCTTTAAGAGGAGCTGCAACATTTATGTAGCTGGACTTTGTAACCGTATTGCTTCCTTTTGCATTCTTTGCAGTCAAGACAATAGTATATTTCCCTGCTTTGGTGTACGTGTGTGCCGGATTCTGATCTGTCGAATAGGTTCCATCTCCAAAACTCCACTTCCATGAAGTTGGATAGTTTGTACTTTTGTCTGTAAACTGAACTTTCAGAGGAGCATTTCCAGAAGTTGGAGAGGCAGACATAGCAGCTACCGGAGCTTTCAGAGGAGCTGTGACAGTTATATAATTTGTTTTTATTTCTGTGTCCTTTCCTGCTGCATTACTAACGGTCTCTTTCACTGTGTAAGTTCCGGGTTTTGTATAGGTATATGTCGGATTATACTGAGTTACCAGGGCAGATCCGTCTCCAAAACTCCATTTCCATTCAGTTGGTGATCCGGTGCTTTTGTCAGTGAACTTGACTGTAAGCGGTGCATTTCCTGAAGTAGTGGAAGCAGAGAAATCAGCATTTGGAGAGACTGATCCTACAGTTATATAATTCGTTTTTATTTCAGTAGATCTTCCATATGCATTAATCGCTGTATGTTTTACTGTATAAACTCCGGCTTTTGAATATGTATATTCCGGGTTCTGATCAGTTACTAGGGCAGATCCGTCTCCAAAACTCCATTTCCATGCCGTTGGTGATCCTGTGCTGCTGTCAGTGAATGTAACTTTTAACGGTGCTTCTCCTATAGTGGGAGATGCCGAAAAATCAGCAACAGGAATTGCTGGTTTTTCTAAAACCTTTATAGTAATATCCTTTGACGCTGGGGTATAGTTTGCAGTATCAGTAGGTGTAAAATCAGCACGCAATGTATGAGTACCTACACTCAGTATTCCTGAAGATGGAGTATAGACAAAGGTTCCAGGTACCGAAGAAACTGCATTTAACTGAGTTTCATTTAATGCTGCTCCATATGTTATGTCAGCAGGGTTACTCCAGGTAATTGTAGGAGTAGCTTTCAAAACATCAATTGTAACAGTTTTTGAATCTGTACCATTTTCGTTACTTGCTGTCAGGGTAACTATATAGGTTCCTGCTGCAGAGTAAGTATGTGTTGTATTCTGATCGGTTGAAAAAGCTCCGTCTCCAAAATCCCAATTCCATCCGGTTGCATATTGAGAAGAGTCATTAAACTGCACGGAAAGGGGAACATAACCCTCGGTGACATTGCCACTGAAGTTTGCTACAGGAAATAAGGATTGTGCTGGAAGAAAAATAAACTGCCCGACAGCCATAGGATTTCTTCCTACATTCACGGTAGATGTAACCTTGTTTGTAGCAGTGTCAATTACTGAGACTGTGTTGCTGAAGTAGTTCGTCACATATACCTTTTTTCCATCAGAGGTAACTGCAACTCCTGCAGGAGAGCTTCCTACAATTACATTAGCTGTAACAGTGTTAGTTGCTGTGTCGATTACTGAGACATTTTTGTCATTTGTCACATATGCCTTTTTTCCATCAGGGGTGAATGAAATTCCACTAAGACCATTCACTATATCAAAAGTATCTATAACACTGTTTGTGATTGTATCAATTACAGATATTGTATTGTTGTTGTTCAGCACATATACTTTTCTTCCATCAGGGGTAACTGCAACTCTCCCAGGATAATTTAATCCATTCACTGTAGCTGTAACAGTGTTTGTGGCTGTGTCAATTACTGAGACTGTGTCGCTATCTTGGTTAGTAACATAAGCCTTTTTGCCATCTGGACTGACTGCAACTCCATTAGGCCAGGCTCCTACAGGTACTGTCGCTATAACCTTGTCTGTTGCGACATCAATTACTGAAACCATTCCGTTGTACCCAACGATGTTATAGGCACAGGCCACATAAGCCTTCGTTCCATCTGGGTTGACTGCAACTCCCAAAGTTTCGACATTAAGTCCCTTCGGGGGCACACTGGCATTTACTGTAGCTATAACATTGTATGTGGCTGTGTCAATTACTGAAACAGTGTTGCCCAAATTAGTCACATATACCTTTTTCCCGTCCAATGTGGCAGCAACTCCCATAGGCTGTATTCCTACAGGTATGGTAGCTATAATAGTGTCTGTAGCTACGTCAATCACAGATACAGTGTTGCTGCCCGAGTTTGCAACATATATATATATCGCACGTGCCACTGGTTTTTTCGAAACCGTTATTGTGGCTACCTGCGAATCTGTATCATTTCCATCGCTTACTGTCAGGTTAACAATGTAATTTCCTGCGGCAGAGTAAGTATGCGTTGGATTTTGATCAGTTGAAGTATTTCCATCTCCAAAGTCCCATTTCCATGTAGCTGCGTTTTTCGAAATATCCGTAAACTGTACATCTAGTGGAACATAACCCTTAGTAACATTGCTGCTGAAGTTTGCTATAGGAACTATTCTGTCTGGCACTTTGGCGATTGCAATCCCCAAAGGATAGTTTCCTACATTTATCGTGTCTGTAACAGTATTTGTAGCCGGGTCAATTATAGAAACACTATTACTGTTTTTATTTGCCACATATACTTTATTTCCATCAGGAGTCACTGAAACTACATACGGCAGATCTCCTACATTAACCGTGGTTGCAACAGCATTTGTTGCTGTATCAATTACAGAAACACTGTCGCTGAGATAGTGAGCCACATATACCTTTGTTCCATCTGGACTGACTGCAACTCCATAGGGACCATATCCTACACCCACATAGGATTCTACCGTGTCTGTTACAGTGTCAATTACAGCCACAGTACTATTCAGGATCTCTGTCACATATACCTTTTTCCCATCTGGACTGACTGCGACCCCACATGATGGATTTCCTACATTCACCGTCTTTATAACACTATTTGTGGCTGTGTCAACTACCGAGATTGCATTGCCAGCCCTATCACTCAGATATACTTTTGTCCCTTCGGGGTTTACTGCAAGTCCTTCCGGCATATTTCCTGCATACACAGCAGTTAGAAATTTGTTTTGAATTGTATCAATTACATAAACACTGCCACTGTAAACCGCTCGCGTTAAATATGCCTTTTTTCCATCTGGAGTGATTGCAATGTAAGTAGGAGAGGTTCCTAAATCTACAGTGGCTGTAACCTTGTTTTTTGCTGTATCAATTACAGAAATAGTTCCATCGTCATTTATACTGCCGGTATTTGTCACATACACCTTTGTTCCATCCAGACTGACTGCAACTCCGTAAGGCTGAAGTCCTACAGGTACGGTAGCTGTAACAGTATTTGTTGCAGTGTCAATTACAGAAACAGTGTTGCTGCCTGAGTTTGCAATATATGCAAACGTCTCTGCACCTGCAATACTCACCAGCATTAAAAGTGCCAGCACCACTATTCCTAAAATTCCAATGAGAGAGTGCCCTCTTCGTGTTTCATCACTTTTCATTTCTTCCATTTTAAACCTCAGTAAATTAATTTTTGAATTTATAATGAGAAAGGCAAGAAGTTAATTAATAAAAAAGCAAGCAAAAGGGTACCTTCCAAATCTGATAAAACAAGATGAATGTACCCGCTTGCCAGATTCGATAAATAACCTCTACCTGATTATGATTTACTCTGATTTATTTTTCCTTAATTCTGTATAAGAATATGCAGAATAGACAGACAACTCCATTAATTATGCCAAATCCTGGAGCCTTTTCATTTCCTTCAGTTGCCTTAGCTGCAATAGTGCTTGCACTGTCTTTTATATTACCGCTTTTAACTGTTGCAACAGGTTCTGCTGCCAGTGTGCTCTGCTTTCCTTTCTGTCCTGTTATTACAAAGGAAGAATATCCTGGCACTTTTGCTGTGAAATGTAGGGACTGATCGTCTTCATTTGCCAGATTTACTGGCAGCTTCATCCATTCTTTCTTCTCGTCATCATACTTGTAAAGAGATATAGAGGACACGTTTATGCTGTTATTAGTAACCCATGATTTTCCCACGCTGAAGTTCATGGTTGCATTCATAACATTATCCGACTCACCATATCCGGCATTTCCCACCCATATGTTAAAGGATTTGTAAACTATACCTTCAGGCAGTTCAGAAACAAGAGATGATTTATTCTTCAGATCTTCGGTAATTGCTGTGGTTTTGCCCATAGTCTTCTTTGATTCGAAGCTAATGCTGTTGACTACAGTTACATTGTTTTTGAAATTGAAGATAACATTCTTTCCACTTGCAATGAATACCTGAGTTGTATCTTTATTTGCAACATTCTTCTGAGCTTCAGGAGATCCTCCGGTTCCGCCGCCACCAGAGCTTTTATGACTGCTGCCACCAGAGCTATGATGTTCGTTGTCACTGGAAGAATCGCTAGAACTGTCACTATCATGGTCGCTACTATCATTTTCAGACGGGTCGTTACTAGTATTATTGGCTATTGGCTGAGGTATTGTTGGTGCAACAGGATCAGTGTTGGGTATAGGAGTTGTTGTCTGCTTACCGGATGAGTCTGTATGAATTTCAACATTATTTTTAGAATAATAATAGCCGTCTGGCCCACCGCCAGGTGACATTGCCACACCACAATCTATAAATTTACAATTCTCCGCTATAACGCTGGTAAGCCAACCGCTTGCCATTCCTACTTCACATTCTATGAATTGTGTGTTTATAGCATGGACACTGCCATCCGTATGTGCGAACATGCCCGTATTATACCGTGCTATTTTACTATTCTTCACCGTACAACCTGTAAATCCTCCCCCCGTAAAGATGCAAATATTTCCGTAATCACCATTAAAAGTAAATCCGTCAATTGTTGCACTAACTGAGTAGGAGTATTCGTCACTGACAGACACGTCACCATTAATTATAGTGTTGGAACTACCAGACTTAGACTTTATCGTTAAGTCATGTTTTGTTATGGTGAAATTCTCATTATAAGTGCCAGACTCAACAATGATTGTGTCACCTTCTGTTGCGTTATCAATGGCAGCTTGAATTGAACCACCGTTATGCACTACAATCTCAGCTGCTGTCCCAATCCCAGAACATGCTATCAATATAAAAACGGCAAACAATGATGCCATAAATCTATTTTTCAATTTCCACATAAAAACACCTACACAAAATATCTATTTACTCGATCATCAAGAGCAACGCCTTCTTTTGCTTCATTGATGTACATTAGACGTGTTTCAAAATCACAAGAAAATCGATTTGAATAAATCTCAAATATATATTCAAGTCTTATTCTTTTAACGAAATGTATTATATATAGTTGCCCTTTTTTATTCATTATTAAATTCAATGAATATTTATATGAATGATGGATTATTTAGGAACTCGCCATGTTATAATGTTAAGAGGTGTATTGTTATTAAAGTCATAAGTGGAAAGCCTGGTATTTTCTTGAGATTTGTGTTCTGTTATTTCTGCATACCATTAAGTGTTGAAAAAGGGCTCTGGTGTGAGTGAGGTAAGTTTATTGAAAGGATTGATACTTTCCGTTGTTTGCTTTATTTTTGATATCAGTATCTCACCAAAGATTTACTTTTAAAAAGAGGATGGCTCAGATTTGAGCCATATAAATGTCGAGATTGTTACTGCTCCAATCTATGTACACTATTTTATTACTGTACATAGCAGGATGTGTTGCAAATGAATTCGGGAAGTAAGTAAATTTTTTAGCAGAAAGGTCGTATATAGTTGTATAAAATACCCCTTCATACATCTCGTAGAAAATTATTTTATTGCCGTATATTGCAAGTGATTGTGGCTCATAACCATTTAAGACCTTAGTTATCTTTTTAGTTTTGAGGTCATACGAATAAATATCATAGGATTCAATCCAAACTATTCTATTCCCATAAATTCCAGGACACGAAGCATATACATCTTTTGTAATCTTTGTTTGTTTCTTGGTAGAGAGGTCCTGCAAATAGACATCATCATACCCATTGCGTTTGTCCACCCATACTATGTAATTTCCGTACACCGCTGGATCCATTTGATCCGCTGTGTTTGTGGTTATCCTGGTAGTCTTTTTAGTGGAAATCTCGTACATGTAGATGTCCCAGTTTCCATTATGATTATCCTGCCACACTATTCTGTTACCGGACACATATGGATTTCCAGCCTCAACTCCTTTAGTAACCCTTGTTTGAACCTTTGTTGCAAGATTCTGCAGGTAAATATCATTCCCGCCATTCCTTGTATCATCCCAGACAATGTACTTGTCCCAGATTGAAGGACCCCATTGATCCGCTGTGTTTGTCGTGATCCGGGTTTCTTTAAAGGCCGCTGCTGTTCCACAACTTGACGTTAGCATAAAAATAGCAAGCAATAATATTACAGAACGATTTTTCATTTTCCACACAAAAAACACCTACACTAAATATATTTTTAATGTCCTGATTTAATCAATCGCCAAAAGCTCACGCTTTCATTTGAGTATCGATCTGGACCTTACATTTTTCAGAATTAATAGAACTATTTTGGGTTCATTCCAATCAAAAAATCAAGCATTCCTTTATAAGCTCAACTATATTATATAATAGTGCCGGATTTATTTTATTATATACACTCAATTATATTTTAAAGACCAGAAGGACTAATTAAATTCTCCACGGATCTTGCAATGTGAGATCTGTAATATTCAATTGGAAGTTTAGAAAAACAAGCAATTCGTTCTGAGAAAAGGTACTGGTGTGTGAGTATAGCAAGTATACCATAGTTCAAATAAAGTATGCTTTATTTAAATCAATTTTACTTGTGTTGTTGCATTAATATTCTAGCCTGTGTCATCCTATCAATTGCCAGGCACTTGAAAACAGAAAATTATTTCCTGGAGAATTCGTGTAAATAGGGTCATGTAATGCTGTGACAGGTTCTGCGTTATTCTGGGAATAATTGAGGGGTATATCTGCCATTTTGCAATGCTAATTGCATTTCTGCAGATACTTAGAGTCATGTTAGTTTTCTTCAGAACAGGTACATATTGGTGACATAGGCATGATCCTTAAACTTACTATTAGAAGTCTAAAAGATCTTTCTACTGATACCCCCGTGTAAAACTTAAGAGTAAAAAAGATCTATTCTGGTATCCTGGGAATTTCACGTAAAAAATGTCATGTAATGCTTGAACAGGTTCTTTAATGTTGTATTTTTCTAACAGTGAGTAGTTTAGTGGAGTTACTTATGATATCTATGTCAAGATCCCTTAGCTGATTGATCAGATCTTAGGTTCCTTGAGGGCCTTTGCAAGGAAGCGGACCACATTATCAAGGGAAAAGTTAGCGTTTGAGGCTAAAAAGGGAATTAGTAGAACTTGTAATTATGTAAATAACCCATGAGGAACCCATGAGGAAGACAATGTATGCTGCTAGTGTTTTGTTGTTTAATTATAATGAATACACGGGGAGAAAAGAGAAAAACAATATCAATCCCCCTCTCCCCGTGTGCTCATGAGTTACTTATAAAAACTAATAATAAAAAAATTAATATTAATTATATTTAAGAAGTAACCCATGAATAATAATAAAACAGTCCCCCGGATGTTGTTTTCATTCATGAGCTGTAAAAATTTTACGCTATGAAGAACATTAGCGTCCTTCTGATAGCGTTTCCATTCATAGGTTACTTATGAGTAACTCATGAGTTTCTCATCTCTTATTGCTACTTTTGAGGGCAATACCTTCCCAATAATATTTTGTATCACCCTTTTGAGTGCTCATATAATCAAGATTTTTCATCTTTTTACCAAATATATTATTAGGTACTGGTTTCTCATTATTCTGTTCACACCATTTTAAATACTCGACATAAACATCATCTTTCGAAATATCATTTGGTGAACTGACAATGCATTCCTCTGAGAACTTATACACAGGATTTGCTTTCGTGATGTACTGGTCAGCAGTTTCTCTAATAGACAGCTCATGAGTGAATCTTCCGTTTTCGAGTATTGTTTTCAGTCCATCTAAAGCTAAATTAAGAAATCCAGATAATTCAGCATCAGTCGTTAATTTATCCTGCATATCCTTGTCGTCAGATTCACCAGTGAATCGGTTCGTGAACTCTATAATCAACCATCTTCGAAAATACGCTTCATCATCAATTTCAGATATATTCGGTAATACTCGAGCAGAAAATATCAATCTGGCTTTGTTATAGAACTCGAAAGGATGCCCAAATTTATGTTCACCGGTTATCTTATCCTTCCCTACTAATAGCTTAAACACATCTGAATTATGTATGGTGGTTGAGGGAATATCTGCGCAAACATTCATCAATTTTTCATGTAAATGAGCTACAGCAAATTTATTATTCTTTCCATCAATCAGTTTCTGTAAGGGAATAGCAGTAGTGTTTTCTTTACCAATTAATTCGTTCAATAGATTCATGAATGTAGATTTACCATTACCCCCAGGTCCACAAAGCATCAGTGCCTTTTCGAATTTAACTTCCGGTATAAGCATCAATCCTGACCATTCAAGTAGAGTTTGTTTATTCTTTGGTGATACGACATCGTCAAGGAAACTATTAATTACCGGACATTCAGCACCAGGATCATAAGTTGCAGGAATTCTAATGGTACATAAGAAACTAGGATCATGTTCTTTGAATTGCCATTCTTTTGTGTCGAATATACCATTATTCAAGTTTATAAGATGCCTTTCAGAGTTAACACTGTATCTATCAATCATTGATTTAATTTTTACCTGTTGTGTAACTTCCTTCACTTGACCAACTCTGAAATATTTTCCAAGTCGTTCAAGCATTTCTTTTTTTATAAAATAGATACCCATAGGTTTGTAAATTCCATCTTCATAAACAAAAATCGATTCAGTCTCTGCATATGTAAAAAAACGGAACTCGGATAATAAAGCATCTGCCATTAATTTCGGATTGAACTTCCCCTCAATCATGTACTTGTTAGGGTCATGCGAGTCTGGCATTTGAACTCCATTGCCTGGAACTATCATTTCTTTATTTGACATTATTATTTCCCCTTTCTGTTTCGAATAGCTGTCATGATAGTTCTTTGACAATAATCGGCTCTTTCCCACTTTTTGTCCCATAACTTAGATTCATGAATGATCTCTTCTATTATTCTATAATCAGAAGTATGGAACGCAATCATACCTGCTAATGCCATATCAGCTTCAGATTTGGAGTTATACTTTGAGATATCACCATTGAAAATCTTGTTAAATTTTTCACCAAAACCATTTGGAGCACTCATGCAATACTCTATTACCTGACCTTTGGTCGGACGGAGACCTTTTAAGGGATTATTGGGATCATTTGTAAACGATTTTGGGATCTCAAACATCTTGAAGTCATTAACAGATACTTTCCTTTTAGCAGATACTTCCATTTTTTCAGGGAACCACTTGTCATATAATTCATCAATAATTTCTTGGGCTTCATTAATTTCAAGTGGTGTACCAGGCATATGGTTACCTGTGACTGTCATGTAATGTAGATCAGAGTACATCTCACGACCAGTACCATCAGTTTGCTCTTTCCTTCTCCCTGCTTTCTTCATTTTTCCTATAACGAAAACATGAACACCGGTTCCACTAGGTGAAAATTCAGTATAGGAATTAAATTTCTTAATTTCTTCCAAAGCCTGTTGATTCCATTCTTCCGTAATTGGATTATAAACCTTGTCGAAATCAATACAAGTGAAAGGATCACTTTCTGTTATTGCATAACCTATGCCAGAATAATCAGGGTTATTCGTAAATGTACGATATGCAATTTCGAAACTGCTTTGATTTTCAGCTAAATTCCAGCTTTCCATACGATTCCGAATGGTGAAGGGATATTTCTTTAATTTCCCATCAACTAATGCTAATTTAAAGAGCAGCCATTGGTCACTACTTTTTAATTCCAATGGAATGGATTCTGGCTTAATAGCTGTCCTCATTTTCACATCGATACTGTTGCTGATAAAAGTATCAGTTTCTTTTTTTATATCTTTATTCATACTTTTCACCTGGAATAAATGATCGCTCACAACCATAGTTTACACTAAAGGTGCAAGATTGCATCTCCAGAATAGACTTTTAACGTAAGCTCAAAAGGGTTCAAAAAATAGCCTGGCTATGACTTCTATAGGACAGTGATAGCTATGCTATAATTTAATACCCGAATAACAGCTCCGCTATGATGTGAACGATCTATTTTTTACTTTGTTTATTTATTTACAATCCTGAAAACTAGATATCCTCGTTTCCAGTATAGAGAACATTGAAACGGCCAAAATTCTTTGAACGCTGCATTTCTCTAGAAGATCAAAATCAGAGAATTTCGTCATCAAAGTCAGACAAGTTGTTAGAAGCTCTGTATTTTGTAATAGCTTCTTCGATTATTTTTTCCTCGGCTATCATCTGATCTACATTTTGGTTTCCATAAAACATTATGTCAGCAAGACTTACTCTTACTCCGTTATGATATTCGATAATATCCTCATACATTGTCCTCATTATGTACTGCGCACAATCGATGCATAAAGTTCCTGTAAGTGCACTTATTTCTGGGTAAATGTCTATCCAATTATTTACAATCTTTTGGCAGATCTCACAGTGTGTGATTATATTTGGTTTTTCATCTGATTCCCCGTGCTCAGCTTCGTATTCAGCTTCTTCTCGCAATCTTCGCTTTTCAGAGATGTAGTATTGATCCCCCATATCTGGATAAAATTCAGGAAAACGTTCTTCTAGCCAGTACATTGAGTTATATTCGTCTTCTGGATTTCCGTGATGCATTATATCAAGAAGACTTATACGCCCTCCGTTATGGTACTTAAGAATATTTTCAGAAATTATCCTCGCCATATTTTGCGCACAATTTATACACATGTCTCCAACTTTATAAACGCCAATCCATTTTTCCATATATTCCTGACATATTGGACAGTGTCTAACATGACATGAAATTTCATGTTTTTCGTCAGTATTCTTTATAATTTTCATTTGTATTTCTCCTTATTTTGAGTATTTCTTGATTTTAAGGTTTTATTTCATTTTATATTCTTTATATGGGATGGATAAACCCTGAATGTCGCTTTTTTAGCGCATAAGCTATCATAATATCAAATGATATGCTTAAAATTTGGAATTCGGGTTTAATCCATCCTGCTTTTCTCAGGCCTGAGCTAAACAATAGCTAAAAAAAAGACAAACTATATAAAAGTTACACTACGTCCCCCCAGATACACTCTAATTTAGGCATGATAATATATATAAATTGCGATTCGTAGCTATTTTCGATGATTTCATACCTTGACTTCAAAGTATGGGATAATACACACGACCCCATAATGTAAAATGACCTCTATTATATATGCCTTCTGATATCGTTTAATCACCAATAAGGCGTTTACAAAAGAGCATCTACACCTACAAATCTTGTAGTTTTATTTGCTAAAATGCAAAGTTTTCTCTACTTTTGTTAGTAATCACGTAAAAAAATCGAGTGTTTAATCTCAAGCATAAAATCAGGTAGCTGCGCCGCTTCAATCATTTACGGAGCCTTTGTAAAAAGCTTATTTACATTCAATATTGAAAAAAAGTTAAGTTTGAATTTTCTTTTTTCTTCAGAAATACAATATTTTGATTCAAAAATGTTTAAGTTAGGGCAAAACTTACCGAGTTTCCCTTATGAAATATTGCATTCATATGATCAATGGCTATACATCATAAACTCTAGAGAAATTATGAGTTTCGTTCTAAAAAATAATCAAATGTTGGGTTATAGAGAGAGTTCACCTATATATTTACTATGCTGATCTGCAGCCTGCTGTACTTTATTGAGGTAATGTGTGCTTCCACCAGTAGTATTCCTTGAATAAAGTCAGCTACGTTTTCGGTAGCTCTTTCCAAAATGTACATTAACTGCCCAGCAATTCCGCAATCTTCGCTTCAACCAGTTTGCCGACTTGAAATCATAAGACAGGTTAATCTTCGGATGCTTTTGTTATCAATCTCAAATTTAGTATCATCTGGCTTAGCTGGTTTGTAATTTTTTGAGTCTGTATGCAAGCTTTTCAAGTATAAGAGGGTAAGATAGATCTGTCTTCACAGTATTAATATTTCATATGGTTTTTGCCTTCATCTAAATTTAACTAAAAAATATCAAGTTTATAAACATCCTGTATGTTTTATAAAATATTTCAAATTCTATGATTTAGCCTGACTTTAAGCTTTATAAAAATTCCCACAGCCATACATATTTAAAATTTTATATATTTGAGATGTATTACCTAAAATTTAAATACACTCCATGATATAATTCCCTCTGTTTTTTTAGGGGCACCTGACGGGGATACTGCACTTGCAGTCCTGCCGGGGCACAGACTTCTTCTTGACGGGGCAGGGGCTGAAGCCGTCCGCCTTTCAGCACTCGGAAGTGCGGGTTCTGTTGTTGCATCCCTGCTTTTAGTAGTGCCTTTTTCTCTTTTCTTTGGGACCATTTATCCTTTCCTTGAAGAACATATGGCCTGGATTTTGATCTCAATTGTATTTTTGATGCTTGCAAGCGAAAAAGGCGAACAATCAGAAGATCAGGCATCACTTGCAAAATATAAGTGCAAAGCCTTTGCTCTATTTTTGTTTTTGATTACAGGCTTACTTGGACTCTTTGCTTTTTCCAGAGAAGCTCTCATGGTTCCGATTATAACTTTGGGAGAACCATCCGCACTCCTGCCCCTTCTTAGCGGGCTTTTCGGAGCATCTCAATTGATTATAAGCCTCCTCACAAGCTCGACAATCCCTGAGGAATCCGTTTCCGCACTCAAGCTTTCTAAAAAAAGAATTGTAAGAGGAATTCTTACAGGCAGTGCTTCAGGTTCTCTTGTGGCATGGTTGCCAGGGCTTTCGTCAGCAATTGCCGCCCTTCTGGCAGGACTTTTCGTAAAAGCGGATTTTGACAGAATATCACTCAAGAAAAAAGATCCTGAACCCGAGCTAACAATGCACAGGACTTCTCTTTACTCTGATCCTTTTGCTAGTAAACCTGAAACTATTGAGAGTTCGAAAGAATTCATAGTTTCTATGTCCGGGGTAAACACTTCTACAGCTATTTTCGGGCTGGTGGCTTTTGTGGTAATCGGAAGAACCCGAAGCGGAGCAATGGTTGCCGTGGAAGAAATCCTGGGGACAGATTCACTTGATGCTCAAATACTGCTACTCTTTTTTGCGGCGATAGTATTAACATCTCTTTTGTCATACTTTTCTACTATCTGTATTGGGAACAATGCCCATCACCTTCTCAAGAGACTTAACTATACTAAACTTTGTGCAGGTGTCCTTGTCGGGCTTTCGTTGATGGTTCTTCTCTTCACCGGTTTTTTCGGGCTTTTCATTTTTATGCTCTCAACTCCCATAGGCATGCTCCCGTCTTTTATGAATATAAGAAAATCCCATGCAATGGGAGTTATCTTACTGCCGGTAATCCTTTATTTTTTGTAAGAACAAATTTTCTTTTTGATCGCAATGTCAGGCACGAAGTTGGCATTTAAGCCAGCGGCATGAAAAAATATAAAACTTAAAATGTATTGGATTGAAATTGTAAAGAGCAAAAAGAGTTGAATGTAAAGGTAAGCCACTGGATAAAGGCAAAAAATAAAGTAAAATAGTTTATGAAGGCAAATTGAATAAAAAAGAAATATAGCATCTGATATCGAATGGAAGCAATGAACAATAAGGGGTTTAAGGATATGAAAGCACAACTAGAACAGCGTTTAATTGAACTAAGGAAAGAGTACGAATCCGGGCAGAAAATCCTGGAAGAAATAGAGTTAAAAATTGCAGAACTCGAAAACAGAAAAACTAGCCTGAGAGAAACCCTCCTCAGAATTAGCGGTGCAATCGATCTACTAGAAGAAGTACTTGGAAAAAGTGCAGACGTGTCCGGGCCGGAAAACAAAGTAATGTCGAGAACTGCTGCTGGAAATGTAGAAGTTCCGAATGTTGTAAGACAACCCTTTGATAAAGCCAGGAAAAATCTGGAAGAATCAGGACTTACAGCAGGAGAGATCATCGAGCAAAAAGGTGTTTTGCCTATAGGAATTATGATGGGAGAAGTGATCAGGCAGGATCCAAAGCCAGGGACAAAATTACCACCAGGCTCAGCTGTAAAACTCGTAATTGCGGTGAAAGGTAAATTTATACCCCCTGTTGATAAAAGATCGATCTGTGATTCTTTTTCAGACCGCAATTGAAGAGAAGAAAAGGTAGGATTTAGATGGATTTTTATCACTCAGAAATAGAATATTACCGGAGTTAACAAACTCATCAGCTATGGTGAGAAAACCCTACCATGAGCCCTGCATGACTTCTTAGGAGATATACAGTGTTCAGGCAGCGTCAGTTTCATCTTTCAGCTCAGCGGCTGGATCTTAGATTCATTTGCACAATTTATCTTATTTCTGTAGTCTTGATATCCATATCAACTCTACTCAGAAAATTTAGTAAGTTGTATTCCAGCTCATCTTTGTCATAATATTTAGATCTAACAAATTTTCTGATTTTTCTGGTTATAGTATTGAAGCTGTGTCTATGAGAAGCCAAGATATTTGTTTCGTACCCGTATTTCTCTATATATTATATTCACGGGATAACAATACCCCAATGATGCAATCTGAAACATTTTCATTGGTAACACAATATGTGGATAGAATTAAGCTCAATATAAAAACAGAAGAACAAGAGGGTTAATATGGTCTGCCCTGTGTGTGTGGTTGGAGGAGTTGGGTTAATTCTCAGTCAAATCTTCGGGTTACCTGATGTTGTTGTGGCTTTTGTGACCGGCATGATGGCAACTTCACTGGCATACTGGGGAAATCATCTTATAGCAAAAAGGTGGAAGAAAAGGAAAGGTCAGCTTGTAGCACTCAATATTCTATCAGGGCTTATGTGCTTGTATTCACTGAAATGGATTGGCTTGTGGTAACTCGGAACGTTTTATTTATCTTTTGCTTTCCGGAGAGGATCTCCCTGATTTTTTTGTCCATACTATCAATTGTTTTCCTTTAATCATTTATAAACTTCTTATATAGTGGCTGGCTTTTCTGTTTTTCCTTGCAGCTATCTTTTCTGTTGGCAGTCCAATCAATCGCATCCTGCAAAAGCTCCTTTTCCTTTGGGATTTCTTGCCGCTGAAGACAAGATGGGTATCACTATCTAAAAGTAATCCGATTCAAAACTACCAGATATATTTTCCAGTACGTAATCAGATCATGTGAATACTGAAAAGGACTCGAAAATGAAGAGTTGCCAACTGAAAATGAATTTGAAAAAAATAGAGATTTATTGAGATGTGATGACAAAATAACAAAGTTAGATCAGATAAAAGCTGAAACTGTTATTAAAAATAGAAAGTACTGCTCGAGTTTGTGATTTCATCCAGATGTCGAGTAATATGACAATTGCTATGAAAATAATCAATAATATGATCTGTTCTACTTTATTCAATCGTTTCAATAGATTATTGAATGGTTCCCAGAAACTCAATTTATTTTCCCTCCTCTATATCATTATAATGGACTATCACATATAAAAAATATTTACCTACATTGTCCTGTTGTCTTTGTACTTTATTACTTTGTGTTGGGTTCTCAGAGCTGTCGGGCTTATGTATCGCGTTCGACACCGAACCATTTTTGAGAGTTACTATCGAACCCTCATTGTGTCAATGGTATGCCTCTATACCCCGAAACTTTAGTCACAGGGCGAGTGGTTACAGATTAGAGAGCCGGATAATGGAGCTGGAATAGTCTGTGATTACACTACACTTTTCGATATGTGGACCTAGATAGATAATACAAGAAGATGCTAAAAACAATATCTCCGTATCCCAAATAATCCTTCGCCCTTTCTTTTTTAGGGGATCAATGATAAAACTCATGAGAAGGAGACAAAATATGCCAGCAAACTTGATGGAATATTTCAACAAAGAGTCTGGACTTGGGATTCTCAGCACATCCAGCAGTAACGGACAGGTCGATTCGGCTATCTTTGGCTCGCCTCATATGACTGATGAAAAGACTGTTGTCGTAGCAACGGCTAAGAACCACAGCTTCGCAAATCTTCTGGAGAACCCAAATGCTGTGTATATAAGAATGGAACAATTCTTGGATTCTCCAAAAACAGGAAAGATGAAGCCCGGAAGTTCAGTCATGAATTGGAAATGAATCAGAGTTTACATGAGGATGAAGAAGTATGCGACTTCCAGAAAAATGCTGGAAGTGATCCAAAAACAAGTTATAGATCTCATAGGAGAGGAAGCCACTAAGATGCTACATGCTGCAGTGATCTTCGAAACCTATGAGGTTAGACCCCTGGTGGACTTTGGACGGGGGGTGGGGAACTCCATCTAAATTTTCATAATTTGTATAAGTGAACTTGTTAAGAGTCATAGGTTCAAAAAACGTGTAAAGGGTTGGATAATCTTTTACTTCTACTCATCATCAAGAGAGTCACTAAAAAATGATAGGTATGTCAAAGAGTCTGTTCGGGTATAAGCTGTGACTCTTTCCTTGCTTCCTGTCGAATTTTCTCCACTGCGCTAGCAAACAACGATATTTCCTCATCCAATTTCGAGTATTCTCGCCTGAGCTCTAATAGCTGGTTTTCGATTTCTTCTTTTCTTGCCTTAGCCTGGTCTCTTTTTTCTTTAAAGACAGCTATTAACTCAAAAAGATCGGAATTTGAATCATGGTTTGTTTCTTCTGTCATTGTAATTTCCCCCACAACATGATGAATTCAGAATAACCTTTATTCCAGATGATATACTTTTTTGAATATATAATTAACTTATTTTATACATATTATAATTATTATTTTCCAGCGTTTTATTTGCTTTTCCGTCAAATAGAGATATGCAACAACCCAGTAGCGGCGAGATAATTTTACTGTTAGCCTCCATGGAGTCATATGAGATATGGAACTGTTTCGAGTAGTATTGGGATCTTCTAAGATTGGCACGGAGTCACAGGATAAAGAGATCCAAAAGATGCAAAACATACAGAACGAGTAGGAGAAGATGTGTTTCTTTTTTACAAGTCTGATTAAGCCAGATTAAGTCTTATTAAGCCTGATTAAGCCTGATTAAGCCTGATTAACTGTACTCTAATCAATATACAGGAGTCTGTTAAATAAATTGGAATCGGCTCATTTCCTGTCTATAGGCATTAGCATCTTACTTTCCGGCGAAATCTACACCAAATGCAGAAAGAGAGAAGCAAAAAATTAATAAAGACCCAAAACATTTACAGTGTAAATAAATCTAGGAATTCATTGCGAAAATTAAAATTGAATTTAACAGAACATGATAAGAAAAAGGCATTCATGGCTTCCCAATGCCCTCATTTAATCTGTAAGACAGTTAGTCTGGCATATGCCATTTTCCTACTATTTCAGTGTTGACAATGCAAATAAATGCTAAGTATAACACAGTTTGTTGAGAATTAATTAAAACGAATTTTAAATTACGGAGATCCCCTAAATGAAACGGAAATTTCAATCAGGAAACAACTATCTTGTTTTGTATGACTGCGGTACTGCCTTCCTACGCTATGGAAATTCTGCTCCTGTAAAATGTGATTATTATGAAAGTGGAAACCTCATAACAATTAGATTAGAAGGGGATACAATGCAGATGAGAGTAGAGGAAGGGGGCATTAGTTTGGCTATGGGTGATAGATGGGAGGAAGTTTATCCTTTTGAAATTGCAGCATAAGGTGCAGTCTTCAATAGCTTACTCCACAACGAGAAATTGAATCAACTCCTTCACTTATACACCGCTTTTATCAAATCATCTAAAGATAAATCTGGAACTTACTGAACAGGTCCGAATTTACCACTACAATCTTCTGCTAAAGCAATAGAGGTTCACCCCTCTTTTTGCAAAAAGTAGTCTTTTTCTTTTACAGAGATACTCTAGATTATGGACTTTTTGTTATCCCTTAAGAAATTAAATGCTGTTTTTATAGATTATTTTACCTGAGTTTTTAAACATCTACCTGATGTGGTCCCTTTTTCACTTTTGGATTTTTTTTCCTTTTTCAGAAACTTATCGATCTTTTAACTTTGAACTTTAATACGGTGTTAGCAGTTTTTGTTGTTTTAATGCCTCATTATGTCTTTGTTGTCATTTTGATTCCAACTTTTAAGAGAAAATAGAAAAATTGATATAAAAATAATAGAAATTAGGCATCAATTATTTTACTTATATGTAATTTGCATTTTTTTAAATTATAATTTCTTATATCCAGATTATCAATGGGCAAACTATGGGCATCTCTTGATGAATATCTAGATAATTATCATCTGATTTGTTATTTTCAGGTTTTTTTGTCCCCATTTCAAATATCGATAGCGTTTCAGAACAAAACAATTGTTCTCCTTCTCTTCTTAGCCGGGAATTGCCCAAAACTACTCAAAAGACACGGATTTTAAAATAAAGCCATCTATCGAGTTCAATTTACTTCCAAAAGCGACATACAACACAAAATAATTAAGACATATTTGAGGAATCGAATGGAGAATGAAATTCAAAAAAACGTAACCAAAAATCGAGATCTCTGGATTGAGTTGATCCGGATAATAGCGATATTTGCAGTGGTGGCAATCCATGTAGACACTTTTGTATTCTCCTGGAATAAAATATCATGGATCGAGTGGTGGGTGTCTAATGTATATAATGCACTGATACGTTTTGCGGTTCCAATATTATTCATATTGAGTGGTTACCTGTTATTGGATAAGCAAGAAGATGACCGGATCTTCTTTTCAAAGAGGTTTAACAAGGTCGTGATACCTCTAGTTGCATGGTCAATGATATACATGATATTTGTGAGCAAATATAACATACTTAGTATATTTACTGTAGATTTTGTGCAAAAATTTCTGGCTGATAAAATATTTTATCACCTATACTTTCTCTACTACATCATTGGGTTATATCTTATCACGCCACTGTTACGCAGGATCCTGGCGCATGCGAACATGTACGACATCCGTTATTACTTGGGATTGTGGTTTTTCTTTACGCCTGTCAACCAGTTAATAGGCTTTTTCGGATACAATATTGGGATACCCGTAGAAGCCGCAACCGGGAATCTCGGTTTATATATCATCGGGTATGCCATTAAAAAAACTCAGACCACTGAAAAAATAATATATTTGTCAGGTGTCATAGTTGCTACTTCATTAATAGTTATGATCTTCGGAACTTATATTATGAGCATGGATAGCGGAAAATTCAATACTTTTTTAACTTCGACAAATATAACACAAACAACATACGCGATATGTTTGTTCATCTTGCTCCGGGAAGCCCTGAACAATACAGCGTTAACAATGTTGTTCTTGAAGATCGAAAATATTATAAGCACTGTTGCCAAAGCATCCATGGGAATATATCTCGTTCACCCAATACTATTGCATTACATACGTCATGGGTTATTCGGGGTATTTTTATTATCTCCATCTTTTATGAACCCGATAATATCTGTCCCTCTGGTTACGGTCTTGTTGTTTGTAGTTTCTCTTATTATTGTAATAATAATGCAGAAAATACCTTTGATCAGAAAAATTGTGCCCTGATTTTGACCTTTATTTGTAACTATTAGGGTATAGTTAACGGCACTCCCTTGAGCGCCGCTAGAATACCCTCTAAAACAGGCAACCCATTCTTTCTGATTGTCGAAATATACGCTCTAATTCTGCAGAAAGCTTGCGCTCCCTGTGTTGTTCTAAAAGTTCCTGATATTTTCTGCTGGAGTTTCATCATCCTGATGTCTCTTTCCGCCTGATTATTCTCAAATGGAACTTTCAAATCTGTAAGGAATCTCATTATCTTTTCCTTGTGTTCTATAAACCTGTCCAGTAGATTCCTTGCTTTGGTTTTTGGACTTGCACCTCTTTTTCCTTTCTTTTCAGGATTTAGAGAAGGTGGATTTTCTTCAATTCCTTTCATGACTACAGCATTGAACCTTTCTTCCAACGCTTTAATGGGCTCAAAATCCAGTTCTTTGACCTGCTCTTTACACTCATCAGTATACTTTTTCATTTCAGTCAGCAGTTCATTCATTTCTTTAGCCCACTGTTGTTTATAATTCTCCTCAATTCCAGTAAGTTCTCTCTGTAAATGAGCGTTACAGAGAGCGTGATCACAATTATAAACGTTGTAAGGTTTCCATCCATCGTGAACTGCTACTCCATTAAACTCGGGAAGAATTCCCATAGCATCAATTGCTTCTGATCCTCTTTTTGGATGAGCAAAATAACAGGTACATTTGTCAGTAGAAGCTACATGAAGCCAGTGTCTTTTTCCTTCAATCTTCATTCCAGTTTCATCAAAATTGACTACAGGAGAGGCTAATAACTCCTCTCTAATAATGCTTTCAAATTCCTCTAAATTCTGAAAACATTCTCTTTCTGCTCTAATTATCGTAGCAGGACAGATTTTTATCCCCATAATGTCATTAAAAAACTCAGAAATCCTTTCATATGGGATAAACTGGTAATTTTTACAGTAAATAGCTGAAGCTAAAATATTAGGGCCATACTGAACCGGATATTTCACTGATTCGGGAAAAACAGCTTTATTCAACTTTCCACAACAAGGACAGGTCTTTATCTGACTTTTATGTTCTGTAACAATTAGATTTACAGGAGGAATATCAAAAACCTGTCTTCTCTCATAAGCTTTAATCTCAACATTCTCAAGAGTATGACCACATTCTTTGCAGCAACTCAAAGAATGTTCAATTACCTACTCAGGATCATCAGTCATTTCAAGAGTTGTTCCAAGATGACCATCTTGACCACCAGCTTTTTTGCCACTCTTTTTACGGAGACTCTTGGGATTAGGTTTCTCTTTGACAAAATAATCAGTAGAAGGAGGTCTACTGCTGTTACGACTGTTTTGATTTAAACGAGATTCTAAGGCTATCAATCTTTCAGTGAGTTCTTTAATTTGAGACTCAAGACTCATAATGTAAGCAATAACTTCAGGGTTTGAAGCACACAAAGCAAGAATCTCTTCACGTGTAAGCATAATAACAAAAAGAAATAGGATTCAATTTATATGCAATTTTTCCTCGATACGAGAAAAATTGTAGCCTTTGAAAGGCTACCTGAATAGTTACCTTTATTTTTGAATTTATGTATAGTTATATAAGAGCTCACCCAAAAACCAGTTTTGTTCTCAAATCAGTAAAGCTTTAGAAATATTTTTCATGATCGTAATCCTAATTAAAAGTTCAGAATACGAGATTTAGAGAAGTAATTTTGAGTTTTGGGATGAACTCACTAATAAAAATGAGAAATAGGCCCGTTCGTCAACTTAATTTGGTAGTTGCCAATCAGCATCAGAAAATGCCCTCTAATAAATGATCATATTTTGGCGAGGTTAAAGCGCTTACTTTTTCGGAATACGATTCAATATTTGAAGAATTAGTCTTCAGAGGTTTTACATTTTACAGTTAATTTAGAGCCTATCCGAAAAGTGGTTACCTTCTATAAATTTTGAAATATGCAATATGCAAAACCGGAATGATACTCTGAGATTATAGATCTATTGCAATATTTCAACGTGCATTACTGACTTTTTGGATAGACTCTTAGTCACATCTAGTACTGTGTTCTAAAGTATGTCTGCAAAATTTTCACTACACAAAAAATTTAATTTCAATCCTCGATTCCGTCTTTGTAGCCAGCTCTGTAGCCAGCTTCGTAACCATCCTTATTGCCTTCTCTATAGCCTCTTCCATAGTCTTCGCCGCTGAATGCAAAATGCCTAGCAGCATACTCCAAAGAAAAATGATCTTTAATGCCGTCTTTGTAACCTTCTTTGTAGCCGTCTTTGTAGCCGTCTTTGTAGCCGTCTTTGTAACCATCTTTGTAATCCTGGCGGCTTGCGCTTACTGACGCAGCTGTCAATGATACTACAAAAAAGACCAGCAGCAAAATAGCAAGTGTCTTTTTTAATCTGCCAAATGTTTGTTTCCCCATTTATCTACACTCCCAAATTTTGTTCAATTTATATATTTTTAAGGCTGCTAATTTTCCAATCCACTCTCATTCGGCGGACGAACTAAGTAAATATTATCTACCAATTAATCATCCAGATTCATTTCTGAAAGAGTATATCATTGGCAAATTCTATTTTTATTTTGTGTGCCGACGAAAGCGATTTCAAATTGCATCAATAACACATATTTATTCAGTGAATATAATATTAATAGAATTATAACTAAGAAACCAATATTAATTGGAACTTGAAATTATCCCGCCTAGTTCCTGTAGAAATCTCCTTTATATAATATTTTCACAAATTTTCCCATATTTCGTAGGATTCCAAAAAAATACCACATACTTTATTTACACAGGACTTACGCATTTGAGGCAAAAATTACGAAGTATTCGTTGATATGTGATCAACCCCATATACACCGATCTTAAGAATTCTGAATGATAACCTGAAATGAATTATGAAGATACAGACTAATGGGATGGTAAAACTGAAAAATCTTAAATCATAAAACAGAATATAAAGAAATAACAGATTGTAAAAAATCAGCTAAGAAGTAGATGGTAGAGATTCGAGTCCCTATTCTCAAGTCCCTACCTGCGATCCAACCCAAAGATTAAGAGGAAACCCTATTACTCTTAATCTGTACCTTTATAAGGTCTCAGGCATATATATCATAATTGATGCGAAAGATTGCTTCTGATTCGAAATTCCAATGTAATTGAATAATTATAGCATATCATAAATTTTAATGTAATTAAAATAAGCTACATGAGACTATTTTATTATTTGAAAACAATTTTTGATATAATTAATTTAAAATAATATATTAAATTCTGGTATTGATATTATTAAGATGTGCCGTGTAGGGCACACTTTTGCCAATTCTACCAGACAAGAAAGGATTTTTTAGATGCATTCATTCCTTGTTTCAAAGCAGGACTGGAAAATAACGAATTCTGTATGTGGATAACCTCTAATATACGAAACTGAAACTAAATTATAGTCAATCCATAAAATATTAGCCAGGATAGACTACTCGAAGCTGGAAAATATCACTTTCCTACCCTGGCGCTGGTCTCAGCGCCGAACTTCTTTCATCTTACATTCAAGGGTTAACAGCAATTATCTAGTATTCGAATCAGAAAAAGTATATCTCATTGAAAACGAAAGTGCTGCATGCCAGTTTTAATTCTGAAACCAGTTTTAACTCTGATTCGATGAATAATATTGGAAACGGTCAGTGTGGCAAAAAAATCAAAAGGGGTCCGGAATAAGTTTTCACCGGATAAACGAGGATTCCGAAATGACAGAGGAAAATGAAACTGTAAACATGAATGAGGTAAAGCAAAAGGAGCTAGAAACGGCAGAAAAAACCGAAGAACCAGTGGATCACAGGCAGCTCCTTATAAAGGCTTGCAAGACTGACAATTATGAAGACAAACTCAAACTGTATGATAAAGCCTTAACTCTGGATCCCTTATATATCGATGCATGGATTCAGAAAGGTTTTGCCCTGGACAGAATGGAAAAGTCAATAGAGGCTCTTGCCTGCTATGACCGGGTTCTTGAGATTGACCCTGAAAATCTTGGGGTCAGGTGTCTCAAGGGTTTTGCCTTCAATAACTTAGCAGAGTTTGAAAAGTCAATAGAATGTTATGACGAAGTCCTGAAGATAAACCCGGAAGATATTTTCTCCTGGTATCAGAAAGGCTCAGCTCTTGAAAGCCTTGGGAAATATGGGGAAGCTATGGAATCTTATGACAGAGCTCTTGAAATAGATCCCACAGATGTGCTTATAAGAGAGAAAAAAATGAAGCTTATGGAGATTATTTATAAAAATCTAAATTAATACATAGATTTTTTAAAAGCCTGTATTTAATGAGCTTTGCTATATAGCTAGAAGATATATTATTTAAACCTATTGCTTTAAGAAATATTTTAAGGTGCGGGTGACATGGTGTTATGTACCAAGCCCCGTACAAAGATATGTAGTAGTATATATGACTCTGGAGATCACTAATCAGATAAGGGAATTTTATTTTTAAAAATATATTTATTTCTTTCATTATATATTCTGTGTCGTTTGTATCTAAACCAATACGTTGAAAAATGTATCGTTATTTTTAGCGCCATTCTAAGCATAGCGTATTTTAGCCTAACCTAACTTTCAGATTCATCCTATACGATGGCTATACAGGCTTAGCGTGGCTTCTAGGAATATGTATGTAGAAGGCTCCGAGTAGACATAAAAAAAATAGCTGCGCTTGGTTCCTATTTTCAACTTATTCAGTAGACTCTATTATATATGAGTTTCTGCAAAATATCTTTCATACAATAACTGGTTGTGGAGGTCAGTTATTGAAAGTCGCAAATAGCAGGGTGGTTCTCAAATCTAGATAAACTATACAGATGTCCCCTTTTTGTCGGACTTAATCAATTCTTCATGGACACTACTGATAATTATACTTTTTATGTTATATACAGATTTATTAACACCGTTATGTATATTCAAACATATCAGTTAAACTACATACTGAAAAGACGCCTATAAAAACTATCTATAGATCTTGTTTATGGTTATGGTGTCAACCCTATTGAACTCATAATGAGCCTGAGAAAGGATCTTCAGTATCTATGGCTGAAAATCCAGGGAAAGCTTTGTGGGAAGCCACCTCATTGTTCATTTCGGGAGGAATGGCTATAAATATTAATATCAGACGTATAAAAAAGAAGACGGAAACTATAAATTCAGAGGACTTAGTATGATAGACCTGTTTGAACTGTACTTTTACGAAGATTGTCCTTATGAGGATGAAAGTGTTGAATTGCTGGGAATACAGGGAAAAGGCACACTGAGGATTATTTCCAGAGAGGCAGGAGTTTGCGCTTGTGCAGGCGAACTGGCTGAATATTACGAAAAAAAAGGAATAAAAGTTATGGATTACCTCGAAGATGGCAAGAAGTTCAAACCCGGAGATAAGATTTTAGAGGCTGAAGGCGACTTGAAACTCCTTTTCAGGTTATGGAGAGTCTCACAGACTTTTCTTTCGCTTATGTGCGCCATTGCTGGAAAAACAGCCTCACTTATGAGTGCAGGCAAAAAGGAGAACCCTAACATTATTATTGCAGCAACCAGAAAGACCCATCCAGGAGCCAGAAGGTTTGAGCTTAAAGCCGTCCGAGCAGGAGGGGGAGACATCCATAGGAACTCCCTTAGCGATTCCATTCAGATAAGCCAGAACCATCTAGAAGTTGTTGGGGAACTGAAAAAACTTCGGGCTATGAAGAAAATAGAAATCGAACCAAGATCAAGGGAAGAAGCCCTTAAATACGCAACAGCCGTAGACATAATGCTTCTTGACCACCTGTCCCCTATAGAGTTGCAGAAGATTGGGCCCGAACTTAAAAGACTCAATCCCAAGCTTGAAATTGCAGTTGGAGGAATCGAAGGGAACAAAATTCCTGAATACGCTCCTTTTGTGGACATTATTGTCACAAGTGCTCCTTATTATGCAAATCCACTCGACCTTACAACAAAAATAGAAAAGATATGAGAAACAGAGAATATCTAAGAAACAAAAGAGGGAAGAGAGGCATTGATATAAAAGGCGGCTGCTAAATGCAGAGAACTGAAAACTCAGGAAAGAAAGAAGGTTTTGAAGATAAAAAACAGACCGAAGAAAAAGAAAACAGTATATTATCTTCCCTTGTGCAGGAAATAAGGAACGATTTCGGCCTTGCCATTGAGAATATTGAGGTAAAAGATGTGAGGATAGGGCTTGCCTACACTGGAGTCCTGCTTTCTGAAGGATATGGAGGTGTAGCCTGTACCCCCCTCTATGAATTTTCAGGCTGTTCTACAATGAATTTTTCAGATACTCTAAAAGGCAAGACCGCAGGTAAGATAATTGAGTTAATCCTCTCGAAAAATCTCCTTGAAGCAGCTGTAGGGATTGCAACCATAAATGCCATTTTCAATATGTTGCGAGACCTTAAGCCGGAGAATTTTCCGGCATCAGATACAGATGTTCTTGACCTTATAAGACCTGAAGACAGAGTTGCAATGGTCGGATATTTCGGTTCTCTTGTCCCGAAAATTCTGGAAATAACCGATAAACTCACAGTCCTTGAAAAACGTGATATTGAAGCTGCAAAAATCAGAACTTTGCCCTCAGAAAATGCAGGAGAGATCCTTCCTGCATCAGATGTAATTATCCTCAGCGCAAGCACCCTGGCCAACCGAACCTTTGACGGACTCTTAGATCTCCGGGGTGCAGCAAGGGAGGTGGTCCTGCTAGGCCCGAGTACACCACTCTACCCGAAAACGTTCTTCGAGCGAGGAGTTACGGCAGTAATGGGTACCCATATTCTAGATCCATGGACCATGCTTACCGTAGTCAGCGAAGCAGGAGGCACGAAAAAACTACACAAGTATTGTGGAGAGAAAGTAGCTTTTATAACCCAAGACAGGCTCATATGATCCTTTTATCACTCTAGTTGTTGATTTTTGAGATCGTTTTTATTACATTTTTCTTTTTAATATAACTTTATTATCTATACCTATTCCTGGACTACATATGTAGGGGACCCTGTAAAATGCCATATCTCACTTATCGCATTCATCTGTATGGAGCTTTTCGATACGTGTTCCATCTTTAATGTATCGCTCTACCAGCTCCAGCGTATGATCTATTTAAATTTTGGACATCTGTCATGGGAATATGCGTAATTTATCACGATTCCTCACTTAACCGAAGACACATGAATTAATGTTAACAAGTTTACTAAAAACTATCACTATATTGTAAGATCTATGAAACTCTTTAAAAAACATGATCGGTAGCGTTTTCTATTTTCTTGCGTAATAGAATATATTTTTATACCATTATGTTTATTCGAACATAACGACTAAACCATAAAAATTGTGAGTTTTGGTAACATCCGATTATTCATATAGGACTTACGCACAAGAGGTGCAAAATCAAATACGATAACCACTATGGATGAGATATATATTTTAGACCTTTTAAGGTTTAAAGGATATTGATTTTTCAATCCAATCGCGTAAGTACCAAATTATAACAAACCTATTTTGTATCGGTGAAATTATGAGAAAAGAACTGATAGTTCTGTTAGTATTGTTAGGTGTATTCCTTGCAATAGGATGTACTGATAATAAAAGCGAAGCTCCAAATGAAACGGAGACTCCAGTTACAGCAGAAACTCCAGCTTCTGAGCCTGAAGTTATAACAGTTTCTGCAGCTGCCAGCCTTACTGAAGCTTTCACGGACATAGCTTCCCAATATGAAGCGGAAAACCCTGGGACTAATGTGAGCCTGAACTTTGGAGGTTCAGGTAGCCTGCGTACGCAAATAGAAGGAGGAGCTCCTGTGGATGTTTTTGCCTCAGCTGATGAGAGCCAGATGGACACTCTTGCCAATGAATCACTTATCGATAACTCTACAAGAGAGGATTTTGCTCAAAATTCACTTGTGCTCATTGTCCCTGCAACCAGCACCCTTAATATAACGAACTTGGAAGACCTAGCAGACCCTAAAGTTGAGAAAATCAGCACTTGTAATCCTGATACTGCTCCTGTAGGAAAATATACACGTCTCGCACTGACTGAAGCAGGCCTGTGGAATCAGACGGAAAAGAAGTTGGTACTTGCCGAAGACGTCAAACAGGCCCTTGTATATGTGGAAAGAGGAGAAGTAGATGCGGGTTTTGTATATATTACCGATGCAAAAAGTGCACAACCCGGAACTATAAAAATGGTTACAAATGTTTCTGTCAGTACCCCTGTTACATATCCAATAGCTGTGGTTTCGTCTTCAGAGAATAAAGAAGAGGCACAGGAATTCGTTGACTTTGTAGACGGTGCAGAAGGACAAGAAATACTAAGTAAATACGGTTTTGTTCAATAATCCTGAAAGATATAGGACTTATGCAGATGTTATTGATTTATCAGTTCAACTGTGTAAGTCCTAAAATTATCAAATGCCTACCGTTTTTGTCAGACTACTTTTTGCGCTGATATGATTTCTCTATTATTTTTTTCTCTGCCATGTTTATTAGAGCAATCTGTGAGCTTCTGAAGTATTCACTCTGTAATTTTCTAAATCCCAATATTTCTTTCTGACTTGAATTCCAGATAATCTTGAGTTTTATACACCTCAATCGTTATGTTTGAGTAAACATAACGTATATATATATTGTGTATATTCAGGGTTATTGAGGATTACAGGAGATAAAAACGATGTTCAAAAAAAGCCTTAAGTCCCCGAAAAGATTCAGGTGCATATATCAGGCAAAGGTAAAACTCTGAAAATACCAACCTTTGAACTATTCACCTTTGAGCCACCCAGCTTTATTACTAAAAGAGAATCTGACCAGAGAAAATTTAGTCTCTTTTCCATAAATTTGCTTCTTTTCAGGAAAACAAAATCCATTATTCCAGAATCCTTGCTCCAAAAAGAATAAAAGAAGATACAAAAAATGGATTTTTCCTTAAAGAGCTCAGGATCGGAGAGAAAGTTAAACTCTATGATAAAGGAAATATGGCCTTGATTCGGTAAGACCTTTTACTCAAAATCCTGATGGATAGTTTATAAGGGTAGTGTTTTATTCCCTTTCCATGAATCGGAATTCTTTGAGACATTATCAACATGATTGAGCACTTCGAATTTGAACGGAAACTTCGGGTATTTAAAAATGGGTGTGATCATGTAGTCCTGTGATCCTCAACTGGATATTTCGAAAGCTTAAGTCCAACAAAAAGCAAACCGTCTAAATGTGGTTCTATGGTAGACTCCATTCATGAAATGATCAGTGCAAGCTTCAGATACGAAGATGTGATAAAATGCGTATTCGGTTTGAACTCTCTTGATCTCGAAACATACAAAACTCTGCTTGTAAATGGCCCCCTCACGACCGAAGGACTGGGAGAAATCGTAACACGAGATAAAAGTACTGTGTATCGCTCCCTACAGAGCCTTATAGCATGTGGAATAGCTTACCGAAGAAAGAGGTCTATGGAAGGTGGAGGATACTACTACGAATATATATCAGTCGAATCTGGGAAAGTTAAGCAGGTGCTAAAGAAGAATATTGATGATTGGTACTACCAGATGAACGAGCTGATTGAGAAAAAGAGTTGATTGATAATACAAGTTGATTAAAATAATGGATGAGACCGTCCCAAAACTTGAATGAAGTTCATAGTCGCCAAGATTGCAACTTCAATGTATGGTATTTCTCTGCTGTCATGTCTTGGAAATACTTTCTTTCATGACCCTATCCAGCTAAAGAATTTTTCTACTACACTTTTCTTTTTGACTTCTTCCAAATATACATTTATTAGCTTTCTTCCTTTCTTTTTCTTTCGATTTCTTATGTTTACTGGTATTTCCTCTTTTTCGGTTCTATTTTCTAGATGTGCTGTGAAAGATGTGATTTAGGGGAAAAGAGATGTAGAGCTGCTCGCAATACTTTCTCCTGTTCCCCTCTTTAATTGACTATTTGTGGATCTCACGAAAATCCGGGCAAAATTGCAGGTATTACTTCTTCGTGCTTATATGCAGAGGGGAGAATTCCAGCATGATTCCTTTTTTCTTTTATTTTCGTAAAGAGCTGCTTTAAGGTATCCTCGTTGCTGTGAGTGAACTCGAAAGGCGAACCAGTGAAAGGTTCAAAGTGCACTGCAACGTCGTCAAGCCTGTAGAAAGTCCCGTCACATTCCATGGCATCAATAACGCCTGGAAACACAATGTCTGAGACAACTGTGGTCGGGCAGGGAACAGTGTCCAAGTAGATCAGAGGGATTTCGGCAAGGTAAGCCACACAGTCAGCAGGGATTTGATTTAAAATATCAGAGCATATCACAAAGGCTGCATCCACGTCTTTTTCTCGAAGTACATCCACAGTTGTGAATTCTCCTGGGTTGTAACGCGGATACCCGCGTGTGAAGTCAAGCCCAAAAGGATAGCCGTACATGTAGGATGCAATTTGGTTAAAGCCTGCGACATTACAGTGGCTACGGAGAACTCCAAGTGTGAACTTGGAGTGATTGTTCAGTTCCTTTACAAGGTTCATGGCAATTTCGGCGTTCCTGTGCTTCCCAACTGATGAAGAAAGACCAACACCCACTGAGATGGAGCCAAAGTTGCAATTTTTCATCATATCAAGCATTTCTCCCATAACAGAGATATGGACTCCTGTAATCTCTTCTACTGAGTGATGAGGAGTTTTTCCGTGAAGCAGGGTGAGAAGTGCACTTATCAGTTCATAATCGGAGTTGGGTTTAAGCTGTACGTGCAGGTCAGAAGCTTCAGTGGTTGGAGTTTTTCTTGGGTCCACAGTAATGATTTTCCTGTCGAAACGTCCGCGTTTTGTCCAGTAACCCCTGGGGAAAACCCCATATCTGGACATTTGCCTGGGCATGGATTCAAGAGGGTTTGTTCCCCAGTAGACTATCAGGTCACCCCTGTTTTTCTTTTGTCCTTCTGTTGCACTGACTTTTCCGGATTCCTGGACTCCCATAGCTACGGGTCCATTACCAATAGTAGTATTGGAATCAACAATTGCACCCAAATATTCTCCCATCATGAGCCCCACTTCATGCGCTTCACAGGAAGTTTCACTGCCTATGAAAAGCAGGGGACGTTTTGCCGAAGTGAGGATATCTGCGGCTTTTCCAAGGGCTTCATCCCATGAAACAGGTTTTAATCTTCCTCCAGCCTTTATAAGGGGTTGTCTTATCCTTCGAGGGTTTCTAATCGCCTGAAACCTAGCATTTCCGATCTTACATACGTTTTTAACTTCAATTGTATGATCCCCCAGTTCAACCTGAATATCATCGCAGGCAGCCCCACAGGCAGGGCATATTATGTTTTCAATAAACATAATCACTGCCCTCCGACATAAACTTTCAACAATATGTCTTCGGTGCCCTTTTCAGAAAAAATAGATAATAGCTTCTCATCTTGCATTTTACTTACCTCTCAACATTGTTCTGTGCACTGCACAGCAGTTCATTTTCATGCTGAATGAACAGTGCACAGCAATTGTACAGCACTGTATCATTTTTATGAACTAGTACTTCAATGTCAACAGGTCTCAGGAATGCGCCTTTTCCCTGCAGCCAGGAAGACGGGTGGGGTAATCCGAGAGAGTTCAGGACTTTCCAGACACCAATATAAAAAAACCGTGTTCGAGTTTTTCTGCTGTTGTTTACCAATTAGCAGATTTCCAAATTTCTGTTTGTTAGCAGCAAACTATTTTATTTCAATTATATATAAATTCCATAAATAATTTACATTTGAAAGTAAATTTACAATTAGATATAAACATATCGGCTCTTCACTATTTTTAATAGGTAATTGAAATTCGTTTCCCAATATAAACCATGGTAAATCGGAAACTGATCTCAAGTTAGTAAGATTAATATATGCACATATATATATTCAGATTGAAGAAAGTTAATTAACAGTACTTAAATGGAGGAGCAAATAATGAAACTAAGCGCACGCAATGTCTTGAAAGGTAAGGTCAAAAGCATTATCATCGGGATGGTCAACGCGGAAATTGTAATAGAATTGCTAGAAGGAACAGAAATCACTTCCATCATCACAAAGACCTCAGCTGAAAGTATGAAGTTAAAAGTAGGAAGTGAAGTATACGCAGCATTCAAGGCCTCAAGTGTAATGATAGCCATAGACTAACCGCTTAATTTCCTTTCATCCATTGCATAGAGAAATGAATAAATAGTCCGAGCATTCACTTTCCGCAGAAGTCCACAAAAACCACCTCTTTTTCATAAGCAGTGGCTTAAAAAAAGGCAAATAAATTTTACATATGTGTGTATCTGCGGAATATGGCTCAATCTGATCTCAGATAGTCTTATGAGGAGTTTTATTTATTTTACCATTAGTTATAAAAAAGGAACTTTAACAGGCTCTCCTGATAGCGGCTTTAATTGAGCGTTAATGGCTGAATAAGATAATGTAATTAGAAATAGACTACGGTAACAAAAAAGAATTGAAGATAATTTCTGAAAAGAAATGATAGAGCCAATTTTCGGCCTTTACTTTTTGCTTTCTTCCTGTTCTTTCCTGATATCTTCAACGATTTCCATAAGTTTTTCTTTGATTTTTAAGATAGCTTCCACAGCTTCGCCGCCTACATCAATCGGAGCTCGTTTTTCAAGGTCTGCCTGCATCAGCTTGGGGTCAAAGGGGATTTCTCCAAGGATCGGGATGCCTAACTCTTCAAGCCTGTGATTGACTTTTCCGGAACCGCCTTTGTTAATTACGGCAGAAAGGCGTTTTATCCCTATTTCGGAGGAGAGCTTTTTGATCCTTTCAGCGGTTTCAATGGACCTTTCCCCGGGCTCTACAACCACAATCATAAGGTCCATCCCTCGGGTTGTACCTCTTCCAAGGTGTTCGATTCCTGCTTCCATATCAAGGATCACTGCACTTTTTTCTTTAAGCATGAGGTGCCGGAGGAGGGCTCTCAGAAAGGCCGAAGCAGGACACATGCATCCGCTGCCTCCTTTATCCACGGTGCCCATGACAAGCATCCTTACTCCATCAGGTCCTATTACTCCATATTTACCTGCAATGTCGTCTACTTTCGGGTTATAGATAAAGGCCCCGCCTTCAGTACCTGCCCTTTCCTGGATAAGGTCTTTATAATCTACCAGAGGTTTGGGAGGGATTTCTACCCCAAGAGAAGATGCCAGGTTCATGTCCGGGTCTGCATCTATTGCCAGGACTTCGTATCCATCCCTTGCAAGCAATCTGGCAAGAGTGCCTGAAAGAGTCGTCTTTCCAACGCCGCCTTTTCCGGTAATTGCTATTTTTATGAGAATTCCCCCTGAAAGTTAATTCAGATCAACTGCAACGGTTTTTTAAGATGATTTTCTACGCAGGGATATTCTCATCAAACTGTTTTATACTTATTCATTTGTGTTTGTCTTTGAATTAGAGGATCTAATTAGAGGATCTTAAATTACTTTCAAAACTCGAATATAATTTGAAACCACATTATCGTTGAAACCATGTCATCATTAACTCAAAAATTCTTATCTTATGAAGAGAATTGTTTACGAATTTCCTTACTTGTCTGGCTTCAGTCATTTATTCTCAGTTGCTTATGAACTTGAACCCATTTTCGGAAGCAACCTGTTTGAGGTATTTTTCGATATGGTTTCCACCCTTTTTTGAAAAACCAGCATCTCTGGAAAGCTTATCGAGTACTTTCTGAACTCCTGTCCCATACTGCATTGCTTTCTTTTCCTTCCAGAGAAGTGCCGGCGGGAGCAGATCCGCTGCTGCTTTTCTCAGAATATATTTCCTTATATAAAATCCGTCTTTTTTCAGGACTTTAAGTTCTGGGCTTATTTCAAGCCCTGTCTTTATTACGTCTTTATCCAGAAAAGGCACCCTGAGCTCTACTGAATTAGCCATGGTAACCATATCATCTCTTTCAAGGTTGATTGTCGAAATATTTTCAAGATCCGAGTAAATTTCCCTGTCAAGCACTTCCGATCCTTGTTCAAAAAAATCCTCGTGCCTTCTATAGCCCCCAAAAAGTTCATCTGCGCCCTGCCCTGTTAACAGAACCCTTTTTCCATCCTCTCTTGCTGTTTTTGCAACAAAATATAGAGGAAGCCCGATTGCAATTCTCAAAGGGTCAACGGATTCAGTCGCAAAAATTACATTAGGGACAGCAGCTTCTATGTCATCGGGAGAAAGAAAGTGTATCTTCAGGGAATCCCGCATTCCAATAGCTTTAGCTGCACTCTCAGCCTGTTTAATATCATGGGAATCGGGAAGTCCGACTGCATAAAGAGGGATTGTAGGATTAATTTTTTTTGCGAGAGCTGCTAAAAAAGTACTGTCAATCCCTCCGGAAAATGCAATTCCTGAAGCTGATGTAAGCCGAAGGTCTACAGCTTTTTCAAGAGACTCCTTCAGGCGCAAAGCAGCTTCATTCTCCCTTGAAATCCTCTCCTGAGGCGGCTTTATTTTGAGGCATCTCTCTTCTACCTTCCCATTCTGGAGATTGAAACTCATTATGCTGCCTGGAGGAAAGGGTTTAGTGCTTGCTCCAGTGTTTGTTCCTGTTCCAGTGCCTGTTCCTGCTCCAGTGCTTGTTCTCACAGCAAAGATAGCTTTCTTTTCAGAGGCAAAGACAATTTCCGGTTTTTCGGTCTTTTTTTCGATTCCTTTTCCGGAAAAATTTTCTGAGAAATAAAAAAGAGGTTTGACTCCTACCGGATCTCTGGCGAGTACCAGTTCGTCATCGAAGGAATATGCAAGAGCATAGTCTCCATTTACTCTAGAAAGCACCGAAAGAACAGCATTTATCGGCGAATAACCCTCCTTAATTCGAGTTTCTATCAGTAAAAAAAGAACTTCCGTATCAGAACCGGTTTTTATCCCTGCTTCAGTTGCAAGATCTCTGAAATTGAATATTTCTCCATTGAGTACAAGAGCCCCTTTTCCTATCAGAGGCTGGGGCATATCTCCTGTAATTTTAAGCAGAGTATTCCCTATGCTAAGGTTTCCTGCCTGATATGTCCCGCAAGCATCGGGGCCCCTGTGCCCGAGGGACACAAGCATTTTCTCCACTTTTATTTTAGTATCAGTTATGTTAGTATCAGAAGTCCCGAATGCTCCCGCTATTCCGCACATGACTACTCCTTTTTTCTTTCGGTTCGCTGTATACACGCACTCTATCTCTATTTATCATTTTGCCATTTGGGGATAAGCCCGAAATCCAGATGCTTCAGAAAGAAAAATAAAATTACCTGCTTTTAATAAGTTTGCATATTACGCTGACCTTCAATATCTTCTAATGTTCTTATTTTTTTATTTTGCCAGATCAACAAAGCAATCATGGAAATCATTAATCCAGAAATTATAAACATTAAGGCAATTCCCCTACTATCTCCTATTCCAACAACAAAGCCAATTTTTTCAACCAATAAACCATCCAATTCTAAAAGTGGATTGAAAATTTTATCTGCTAAAAAACCTGCGACTGCAAAAGCTATGATGGAGCCAAGATAAGTAACCATAGAAATAATTGACCACACATGCCCTTGTTTTCCGTTGTCGATATTTTTTCGAATTAAAACTTCAATAGAGGTATTAATAAAAGGCAAAGTGGCAAAAAATAGAAATCCTGCTAAAGTAATAAAGATTATATTTGTTGAAAGTCCAAGATTGGCAAAAGATATGCCTGATATGAATAGCGAGATAGATAATGTTTTTACATGTTTGTTATATAGGACAGATGATCATTATTTAATTTTATATGATGGAGGGTAAGTTAATGGAAAATGACGAGAGTCTCATTGAGAATAATCATGTTATGGAATTGACTAGTATAAATAATGAAAGTGTTTTTTGTCGATCATGTGGAAAGTCGATAAAACGTGATGCTGAAATTTGTCCATATTGTGGAGTTAGGCAGACAGCAACACAAAAGAAAAATCCTGGTCTCGCTGCTATAGCATCCTTTTTCTTTTCGGGGCTAGGACAAATCTACAATGGAGAAATAGGAAAAGGGTTTTTTTTGATAGGAGTTCAGATAATTAATGTATTCTTAATGGTTATCTTCATTGGTTTTATTACATTTCCACTCGTTTGGGTATATGGAGTATACGATGCATATAAAACAGCTGAAAGACTGAATAGCATGTGATATCTGGATAGAAAGTAGTCAAATTGTAAATATTTAACAGCGCGCCGGAGAATAAACCACATTTATTCCCTGGTCTGTTTTTGCTGAACGATCTTTTGTGCCATTCTATACAGATAACTAACCTCCAGTTTTAGTTTTTATGAAAAAGGGAAGTTGAGAAAAATGGTACTAGAAAATACAGAAAAATCAATTCATGAGGATGTGTAGTATGTACAGTTTTATGACGTTTAAGCTCATTGCATTGTTGTTTTTCATTGCTGTTGGGGCGTTTTTTGAATTTATATCGCGGAAGCATAGATGAGTTGTTTTCAGCTCTTTTTCCTCGTTCAACTTTCCGGCAGCTAGACATACATCCCACTTTCCGCATTATTTTTTTCACGTATAATATTTTTCGTATTTTTCACCCACCAATTTCAGGATTTTAATTGTTTCTTTATCCAGATTCAATATCTTTGTGACCTTCTTTCCCTCAATTTCAATAACCAATTCTGTTATTCTCCAGAACAGGAAGTCACCGTCAATTCCGGCAAAAAAGTAGTCTAAGGCAATTATGCTTCTTGCTTCAGTCCTCTACCTACTGTTTAGAGGTCCACAGGCTTTTCTCTAGATCTCAAGGGTGAATAAAAAATTAAATGTTGTCTAATGGCGTCTTCAGTTAATTGAGGAATCAGGATAAATTGTATTCATTCCCCGGACAGATGTCCAAAATTTAAATAGGCTTTGAACCGAACAAGGGTATCAATTTTATGTAATGAGGCTAAACTTGAGGCATATTTCTGCTATAAAATCAATGGCCTTCAGGAAAGAAAATTCCAGAACCGATAACCAATTTCCAGAACCTATAACCAATAAAGTGAGCTGAGATGACTACTGAAAAACCGAATGTTAGACCTTTTTCACTTGGCATTTACCTTCTTATTGTATTTACCTTCACATGGCCTTTTCAGATTGCCTATGTAATCTGGGGAAAAACTCAACTCTTGAGCTACGGCCTGAGTTCCATCTCCATGATTATGGTCGCAGTGGGAACATTTGTTGCAGGCCGGTATATATTCAGGGACGGCTTTGCCGATGCAGGGTGGCACTGGGGCAAACCGTGGCATTACCTTGCAGTGATAGGCTTTGCTGTTCTCCTATGGGTTGTGCCCACATTTGCCGGATTGCTTCTGGGATCATATAACTGGCCTGCAGGTCTGATGCTGTCTCAGGTCCTTTTTCTCCTGCTGATAAAATTCTTTGCGACACTCTTGCCAGGTTTTGGTGAAGAGTTCGGATGGCGAGGTTATTTGCTGCCTCACCTTGCCAGGAAGCATACTCCCAGAAAGGCAGTTTTGCTGCAGTCAATTATCTGGTGGGCCTGGCATCTGCCCGCAATCGTCGGAATCGGGATACAGCAGGGAGGGACAGGCAGCAATTTAATTATAACTGTTATATCCGTTATAATAATAACCCTGATCCCAGGCGCTATGCACGCCGTTATTTTTTCTTATATATGGGCAAAAAGCCAGAGCCTCGCCGTAGCAACTGTTTACCACTCTGCCTATGATGAAATAAGGGATACAATGGAAGTTACAACAGGAATGGCACCCATAACCGAACTATGGACTAATCTGGTAATAACGATTGTAGGTATTATCCTTCTTCTGAAAGTCAATTGGAAGAATCTCTTGCCCATAAATGAAACAGATTGAGGAAAGTGAGAACGCATTAATGGAAGTGAGCTTGTTCCAAAAATACCTTCAATCCCCTCTAAAACAATATTTCATAGAAGAGTAGTAAGCTGTAAATAAGAAAGAAGCTGTAAATAAGAAAGATGTAAAAATGATGAAACTGGCAAATATTAAAAAGAAAAAGCCGTTTTTTTCAATTTTCAGATCCTGACTTTTGTCCTGGTTGCATCAGGAGATTCTTCCTTCAGTACTTCTACAGCGAACAGAGGATCACCCTGCAGGGCAGCAAAGGGATTTCTCGCGCTTTTCTCGTCTCCTATCCATATAGAGTCAGTGCAGTACATGCAGCAGCAGCGCGTTATATACAGGTTGTTTGCAGGCCTGTAACTGCTACAGCAGTTGCTTCCTCGCAGGACTCCGTATTTGCAGAGGACCAGCTGCCTTGTCAGGTGCAAATCCTATTCAAAGTTTTCCTGGTTGTAGTTCTGCTTGTTCTGTTCATTGAAATCCACAAATTTCACTCCATTTTATAATTATGTTTTAATACTTCATAAACTTTTTGAATTTGTACTTTTTTTATAGTAATGAAGTTTTATAACTCGTGGAGTAAAGGCATCAGAACACAGAAATCAACATGTATCAAATAAATCAACATGTATCAAATAAATCAACATGTATCAAATAAATCAACATGTATCAAATTATACAGATACAGCCAATTATGCAGCGGTCAATTATCATACAGCCAATTGTAGATACGGCCAATTATGCATATAGCCAATTATGCAAATGTTACTGGCTGTTATTAAGGAAACTTTTTATCTGTGCTCTCCAATATACGCAACGTTTTTAAGCATCTTATAATTATTATGGTGCTGACTGATAATTATTTACCTTTAACATTCATTTAATCCTGTAATCGGGCCACTAAAAAGCAGGCGATATCAGGTTAATCGAAAAATTCAAAATTGAGGCTTATAAAAATGCAGTACCAGGCAACAGTTAGAATTGAACAGAAAGCAGGTATGCTTGACCCTGAAGGCACTACAGCAAAAAGAGCCCTCGGACACCTTGGTTACGAGGTCAGCAGTGTAAAGACCGCAAAGCTGTATGAAATCGTACTTGAAGCCGAATCTGTAGAGATTGCAGAGAAAAAAGTTGACGATATGTGCCAGAAACTTATTGCAAACCCAATCGTCCACAACTACACAATAAAGCTCAAGGAACTCAACTGAGAGCTATCCGGCAGATAAGGGATTGGAAAGTAAGAAAATCTAAAAGCTTTGAAAATGCTGAAGATTGAGGGAAAAAAATGAAAATTGCCATTATTCAGTTCGGAGGCACAAACTGCGATCTGGACGTTCTCCATGTCCTTAAAGATGTAGTGGGTGTTGACGCCGAGACTGTCTGGTACAAACAGGAGAATCTGACAGGCTTTGACGGAGTCGTTGTCCCTGGAGGCTTTTCGTACGGAGACTATCTGAGATCAGGGGCAATTGCAGCCCGCACTCCGATTATGGACTCAGTGAAAAAACTTGCAGCCGAAGGAAAGCCAGTCCTTGGAATTTGCAATGGCTTCCAGATTCTTACCGAAGCCCGGCTTCTTGAAGGGGCTCTTACCACTAACGCGTACCCAAAATTCAGGTGCCACGAGACCAGGCTCAGGGTAGAGACAACTGATACACCTTTTACTTCAAAGTTCAGGAAAGGCGAAATTATCAGCATGCCCATTGCACATATGGAAGGAAAGTTCTATGCCGAAGAGAAAAATCTGGCAGAACTTGATGAAAACAACCAGGTAGTTTTCCGTTATGTAGATGAAAACGGAAAAGTAACGGATGCATCTAACCCTAATGGTTCTCTGGAAAACATTGCAGGAATAGTAAACACCTCAAGAAATATCCTTGGTCTCATGCCCCATCCTGAAAGAGCTTCCGAATCAATCCTTGGCTCAGATGATGGCCTGCGAGTTTTCGAATCCATGGTAAATTATATTACCGAGACTTTTTAACTTTATTCCATTTATTTATTTATTTATTTATTTATTTATTTATTTATTTATTTATTTATTTATTTATTTATTTATTTAGTTAGTTAGTTAGTCATTTAATTCACTTTTCTACCTTTTCAATCATTTTTATCTTTTGTATTTTCTACTTCTTTGTATTTTTATCTGTTTTATCTTTATTATTACTTTTTGCTTTTCGAACTGTTTTTATTGTTTAATAACTACATATTTTCCGACTTCGTCTGGTTATTCATATTATTTTATAATAATCACAGTATATAATAAGAATTTCTTTATTTTAATATTAATCTCCTTTTCCAGCTCTCTTTTTTCCTTACCCTTCCTTTTTCCTGAGACAATTTTACAGGTTTTCAGGTTTGAGGTGTATCTCATAAAATCGACTTTTCGGGTGCATGCGGATAGATGAATGAAGCAGATAAAAAGAAGTTCAGGTTTATTTTTCAGAATTTATATTTCAAAATCTTTTTATTATTTTGAACTATTATTCTTACAAGTTATTATAAAGACGGCATTTATTATTCTGTCTACATAACTTGGTTAATTAAGGGGAGTATTGGTTTATGAAAGGAAAGTCGGTTCAAAATATTTGTATAATTTTATTCCTTGTGCTTGGGTCAACAGTAACCCAGGCAGGTGCTGCAGTTATAAACGTAGATGCAAATGGGGGAGGAAACTATAGTTCGATCCAGGAAGCTGTTGATAAAGCCCAAAACGGCGATACAATCCTCGTGAGTCCCGGAGTATATCAGGAGAATATAAAGGTAAATAAAGAACTAATAATTGCCTCAGATTCCGCTCCCACAGGAAAACAGGTTAATCGCACATATATAGTGGGTGCTATTCCGGATAATGATGTTTTTTACATCAACTCAAATAATGTTACAATAGAAGGCTTCTATATTTCAGGAGGCCCTTCTGAAGTGGAAAGGCAGGAAGTAGGGATTTATCTTGAAGGAGTAAAAAATTGTTCATTGAGCAACAATACTCTGGTACTCAACGATATGGGTATTCTTCTCTCTGGTGCTCAGGGAAATTATCTGGACAGCAATTTCGTAAGCCTTGGAAATGAAGGAATCTCTCTTATTAACTCTGAAGCAAATGTACTATCAGGCAACCTGATAGTGACGAATAACCAGGGAATTTCACTGAATAATTCTGCTAATAACACCGTTGTTAATAATACCGCAGGCTCAAACGCAATAGGAGTTTTCCTTGGAATGTCTCGGGGAAATACGCTTGCATATAACACCATTTCGAAAAACAATTATGGGATTCGGGGACAGAATGCACAGTCCAATTCTTTGTTTAATAACAGCGTATACATGAATGGCATTGGAGTAGACCTTAACACGTCATCTAACAACGCAATCTATGAGAATGAATTTGTTAATTTCCTTAATGCCATAGACGACGGAAATAATATATGGAACAGCAGTTTGGGCAATTTCTGGGATAACTATACAGGAAACGATACTGATGGAAATGGTATAGGAGATATTCCATACGTCATCAACCCGACAACCGGTAGCACAGATTACATGCCTTTGATGAACGTGACTTTTTCAGACAGCGAGTTTGAAAAATAAGCGGGAACATAAGGGGAACGAGGACAACAGCGAATAGAGAAAATATCACGGAGAGTATTTATTTGCACTCCTTGATATCTCAATTTTTCAGGAACGAATCTGAAGTGATGTAGCAGGTGATTGAGAAAACCGTTGTTGTATTTTTATTCTTATTTATTTATGTTTATTCTGTTTATTCTTGTCTTTATTCATTTTCTTTCTTATTTTTCTTTTATTCTTTCCTGCTTTTTTCTTTTATTCTTTCCTGCTTTTTTTATTTCTTCTCGGCTTTTTTCAGCTCTTCTCTTATGTTTTCTACAGTCTGCCAGGACTGCCTGACAATGCTGGGGAACTCCCCATTGTGCTCTTTTCCCCATTTCAGCAGGAATTCTTTTGTTTTAGGATCTGAAGGATAGCCGCTTCCAAAATCCGCCTTACACTCTTTTTTGAGCTCTTCGATAATCTCATCCCTGCGCACCTTTGCAAGGATAGAGGCTGCCGAGACTGTGGGATAAATTGCATCTGCCTGGTGCTTTGAAACGATCTCTATTTTCTTTGCATGGTCAGGGCTGGTTTTTGCATACTGCCTGCGAAGATTTTCGGCAAAACGATCGGCTTTGACATCAGCAGCATCGACATAAGCCAGCTCAGGTTTTAGCTGTTCAAGCACTTTTGAAAAGCAGACAACCATGATATCATTCATGGTCATGATCTTCCGAAGCTCATCGATCTGAGAAGGGCTGATCTCAAGAACAAAAAAGCCGTCGGCATGTTTTTTGATCTGGGCTGCGAGCTGCTCCCTTTTTTTCGGCGTCAGTTTCTTGGAGTCAGCAACCCCGAGCACCTTGAGAATATGGGCCTTAGACTCCTCAATTTTTACGCCCCCTATGCACATGGGCCCGATTACAGGCCCTTTCCCGGCTTCATCAATTCCTGCGATCATCATTCTCTAGCTGCCTCCTGATTTGAAGGAAGAGGGCTTTTTTTAGTTATTAAAGCTTGCTCTTTTTCTCTAACAAAAAGATTTTTCCAGAAAATATCAAACACTCCTTGAAACAAAAGCATTAAATCTAAAGTTGAGTATTTTGGGAGTTAAGTTCGCAAACACTACATGAGATGAAATCCCCATGCCAGTAATCACCTTGCAGTACGATGACCTCGAGAAGCTCACAGGAACAGATAAGGAAACTTTCATAAAAAGGGTGCCCATGATAGGGGCCGATATCGAAAGAATTGAAGATGAATATATTGACGTAGAATTTTTCCCTGACAGGCCTGACCTCTACAGTGTTGAGGGAGCGGCCAGGGCAATGAGGGGTTTCCTGGACCTTGAGACCGGGCTTTCGGAATACGAGGTGAAGCCTTACAATATTTCGATCTCTGTTAGCGAGGATATCCTGAAAATTAGGCCTTTCCTTGGGTGTGCGGTTGTAAGGGGAGTTAAGTTCAATTCCTCTTCCATAAAGTCCCTTATGGACCTTCAGGAAGACCTGCACTGGGGGCTCGGGAGAAACAGGAAAAAAGTATCCATAGGAGTACACGACCTCTCATATGTGAAACCTCCTTTCCGCTACATGGCAGTTGATCCTAATTTCGAGTTCGTGCCTCTCGATTACACTGAAAAGATGAGCATGATCGAAATCCTGGAAAAGCATCCAAAAGGTACAAAGTTTGCCCACCTCGTCAAAGACTTCGAAAAATATCCGATCATCCTGGACTCAGAGGACAACGTGCTGTCCTTCCCGCCCATAATTAATGGGACCCTCACAAGTGTAACCGAAAAAACAACCGACCTCTTTATCGACGTAACAGGGCTTGGAGAAGCCGTATACACCGCCCTAAACATTGTCGTCACAGCTCTTGCCGAGCGCGGCGGAGAAATCGAGTTTGTAAGGGTTATCAGGCCAGATGGTGAAGAAGTTATTCTGCCTGACATGGAACCGGAAACCAGGCTTCTGACAAAGGCTGAGGTAAAGTCCCTGCTCGGAATGGAGTTTTCCACAAAAGAAATCGTTAAGCAGCTTGAGAGAATGCGCTTTGGGGCAAAGGCTCTTGATGAGGAAACCGTCGAGGTAAAGGTGCCAGCCTACAGAGCAGATATCCTTCATAACTACGACCTGGTAGAGGACATTGCCAAAGGTTACGGCTATGAAAACATCAAAGTAAAAATCCCTGAGACCTATACCGCAGGAAAGTCACATCCTATTTCTCTCTTGCGTGCCCCCGTAAACGAGATTATGGTGGGGCTGGGCTACTATGAAGTCATGCCCTTCACGCTTACGAGCGAGAAGGTCAACTTTGAGAATATGCGTAGAGAGAAGACAGACGATGTTACCTATGTGCTTCACCCAATAAGCGAAGACCAGACAATGCTCAGGACAACCGTGCTTCCGAATCTTCTGGAAATTCTTGCCCTAAACCAGCACAGAGAACTTCCACAAAAGATCTTCGAGTTTGGGGAAATTGTGAGCAACGAAATGACCGGCCAGCACGTAGCTGCAGTCTCGATTCACCCACAGGCAAACTTCACCGAAATCTATGAGATTTTAGACGCTCTCATGAGAGAAATGATGCTTCCCTATGAAGTAAAAGAGTCTGAAGATCCGGCATTCCTTGAAGGCAGACGGGCTGATGTGTATGTCAAAGGCAAAAAGCTCGGAGTCTTTGGAGAACTTCACCCTGAAGTCATAAACAACTTTGCCCTCGGATATGCAGTTGTAGGGTTTGAGCTTGACCTCAAAGACCTTATTGGTTAAAAAAGATAAACGAGAAAATAAGAGAATAAAAATAATCAGAAAAATATAATGAAGAACCTTTAGTGAAGAAAATATGAATAAGTAAAATATGAATAAGTAAAATATGAATAAGTAAAATATAAAAGAAAGTTTTCAGTTAAGAGGATAAAATCTCCTCTTCTTTTACCTTTTTTTCAGCATTACTTTTCTCTGAGCATTTTTTCCATCTCAGCTGCAATTCTTTTTATTTCAGCTATATCATCGGTTTCAGACAGCCTGTACACAAGCTCAAGCATCCTTTCTCTCATAAAGTCCATATCTTCAAGGGCAAAGTTAAGTTCTTCAACAAGGACTCCCAGGCTTTTTGTTTCGATGAGACATGAAAGCTTTTCAGGATCTGCTTTTATAAAGAATAGAGTTTCAGGCGAGTTAAGATCCACACTGTATTCTCTCTCAAAAACCCCTTTGGGGATTGTTTTGAGCCACCTTACTTTTCTAACGTGACTGATAAAATTACTGAGCTGCTTGAAATCGTAGTTTCCTGTAACCTTACCAATCAGTACTTCGTTTTTACTTTTGAGCGGAACTGCCACAAAATCTCCTTTCTTTATTTTTGTGATAAATGAGCAAATCTCCCCTGCCCAGGCACAGCCGCGAACTTCCTGCATCCCTGGATATTTCTCAAGCATGATTTTCTTTACCTGCTCTTCGTTTTTAACATGAGACAAATTAGGAAACTCAGCCCATCCTATGGTAATCACGCTTTCTTTCAAAATTATTTCTTCGTCTTCTAAAGTACCTGCAGCTTTGAGAAACCAGAGTTTCATAACTTGCCTCCAATTCGGTCAATTTTAGTATCTGCATAAATTTTACTTAAAAGTTTCCCTATTTCTCAGTCAAAACTGATTATTTAATGATCTTGAAAAAAGCAGGGATTAACCTTCAATTTTATTCCTGTTCATTTCATAGTGTTCATTTTTATATGCATAATGAAGACTTTTCCAACCTTTAACTTTCTGCTTATCTCTTGCCTCTCATTTCTTTCTGCTAATTCTTGCATCTTATTTCTTTCTGCTAATTCTTGCATCTTATTTCTTTCTGCCAATCCTTGTATCTTATTATTAGTTAATCAATTAATTAACTATTTCCTGAAGTTAGGGAGTGCCGCAAGAAAACTCATTTAAATTTTCCCCTCCAACTGCAGGTATGAAAAAAAAGATATTCGCAGGAGTTGACGGGTGCAGAGCAGGCTGGTTTGCAGTATTTCTCGCTGAGAAGAATGAAAAAAATTGCGAGTGGAAAATCGGGATTTTTCCGAAATTTTCCTTCCTTATCGATTTTTTGAAAAAGGAATATGAGCAAGCAGAACCCCTTATCCTGATCGATATTCCTATAGGCCTGAGGCCGGGGGGCAGAGGAGAAAGGCTTTCAGATCGTGGAGCACGCAGCGTCCTTAAAATGCGGAAGTCCAGCATCTTTCCTATACCCTGCAGGGAAGCCATATATTCAGAAAGCTATGAAAAAGCCTGCAAGGTTAATGAAAAGCTTACGGGAAAAAGAATCTCTAAACAGGCCTGGAACATCGTGCCCAAAATCCGGGATGTGGACAGTTTCCTGATTCAAAACGAGATTTACAGAGAAAAAGTAAAGGAGGTTGGCCCTGAAATTTGCTTTCAGTCATTTACAGATTTTCCCATGAAATATTCTAAAAAGAGCCCTGAAGGTTTTCTCGAAAGAAAAGAAGTCCTTAAAAGTGTTTTCATGTTTACAGACGAAATAATAGAAGCTGCACTTTCAAAGTACAGGCGGAAGGAGGTTGCAAAAGATGATATCCTCGATGCGCTTGCAGCTGCAATCACTGCACAAATGGGACACAGGTACGGTTTTGAGTATATACCCTGTGAGCCTGAGATAGATAGTGAAGGGCTGAAAATACAGATGGTTTACTATATTCCGGAGTCAAATTTCAGAGCAAAGCCCAAAAAAGAATGAAATGCTAACGATTTAATTTCATTATTTGCAAGAAATCCTTTTCAAACAGAGGTTCGGCTGTTTCTATGCAGTGCAGAAAAAGGTCCTTTCCCCAGCACAAAGCCTTTTCCCCAAAACAGAGAATTATCTGGTCTCTTAACTTTCCGTTCTTTTCGAAGAGTTTGAATGCAAGGAAACGATCCGTTACAATAATTGACGGAATTGTTGTAGGCGTTCGTAAAATAAATATTTTTGAGTTATTAACTCTAAACAGTTTTTCAGTTTCTTCCCGATAACTTGAAAATAAGCGTTCTGCAACATTTTGTGTAATGCATAGGGTGACTTCAGTTCCCCTTTCTGCAAGTTCGGAATAAATAAAAGGAGCTTCAGGGTGAGAATAAGATACAAAGGTCATGATCTCTTTTGAGTTTAACATATTTTCCAGGAGTATCTTTGGGGTTTCAGCCAGATGTTCGGCATCAGGTTCCAGCAGTTCAAAATGTCCTATCTCTTCAATTCTCTCCAGAAGAAAATAGGGGATCGAGCTTAAATCATGACTTTTCCAATATTCTGTATTTTCTTCAAAAACCTCAGCAGTGTTGAGCAAAGGCTGCAGGTTTTCAGCCAGCATTTCTCCTATATCGGATAAATTGTATGTCTTATTTTTCTCGGTTATCAGACCAGCATCTTTCATTTTCTTGATGTGAGGCTGGATAGAACCAGAGTCTACTTTAAGCAGTTCTTTGATTGTGTCAATGTCTCTTGGCTCTTTTTTCAGGAGGAATAGAAGCTCTTTTCTGCGGTTTGAAAGAAGAATAAGAGTGATAAGGGACTGTTTTATCGTGCTCATTTATAGTCTACGGGTTTACATGTATAGGGATGCTTAAATACTTTTTTATGGTACATTAAACTATATATATTAAGTTTATTATATTAAATGATAAACTTTGTTTTTAAAAAAGGAATGGGAGAAAAGAAGAGAAAAACAACGGAAGAAGAGAAAAACAACGGAAGAAAAGAAAAGGAAGAGAAAAAGAAGAGAAAAATAACGGAAAAAGAGAAAAGGAAGAGAAAAAGAAAGAAATAAAAGGGTATTTCAATTATTTATACTAATGGTGAGAATACTGATTTCAGAGAGAATCTTTCCTGAAGACTGCAAAGACCCGGAAGAAATCGAACCTCCTTTATCCAGAGGCTCAGTTGAAAATTCAATCAATAGTTCAGTCAAGCGCTCAAGCAATATTTCGGTCAACAGTTCAATCAATAGATCAATTAAGAGTTCATCTGAAAGTTCACTGAGTACCTCAATAGGAATTGAACTGATACTTCTCCAACTTCTCCCTGCCGGCGAATTTGATATGGGTTCTCCATCACTTGAGAAACGCAGAAAACTATGGGAAAGTCCTGTGCACAAAGTAACCATTAAAAATCCCTTTTACATTGGTAAGTATCCGGTTACACAGGAACAATGGCAAAAAGTTATGGGGAACAACCCTTCGTACTTCAAAGGTGAAAAACACCCTGTTGAAAAGGTTTCCTGGGTTGAAGCTCAGGACTTTTTCAGAAAACTCAATTCCCTTGAAAAAACCGAAAACAACTGCAAATACCGCCTGCCCACAGAAGCAGAGTGGGAATATGCAGCAAGGGCAGGAACTTCAACAAGCTACTTCTTCGGAGATGACGAATCGAAACTCACAGAATATGCATGGTTTCTGGAAAATTCCGGACTTGAAACCCATTCAGTTGGTCTGAAAAAGTCAAATCCCTGGGGACTTTATGATCTTTACGGCAACGTAGGGGAATGGGTTCAGGATGAGTACCATATCAGTTACAAAGGCGCTCCTGAAGATGGGAGAGCGTGGGAAAGCTCATTCACAGGCTTATCTACTCCAGTGAGGGTAAGGAGAGGGGGAGGCTGGAATGGGAATGCAGGCTGCTGCAGGTCAGCTGAGAGGCTTTTTTTGGCACAGGATAAGAGGCTCAACAGCCTTGGGTTCAGGGTAGTAAGGGAAGTAACTCTCGATTAAAGAACCTGGGCCTGAGCTGGTCAGAAAAATTATTTTTTAGAGTAAAATTTCGAATCCTGCATTCAATAGTTGTTTTTGAATACTTTTTTAGACCCTAACTTCCAGATTTCTGGTGCAGACTTCCCCGGAAATTAAAGAGAGCAGTAGAAGGCAGAACTTTAATCTGACTTATGCTTGAATGGACAATCTTTGTCCTCTACTTAAAAAAGCTGACAATAAGTCCCGATCAGACATTTCATATTCAGCACCCTGATCCCCTGCCTGCTTATCACCACAGACAGGGGCAAAAGGAAGTTCAGGTGCTTTCGAGAATTTAGGAGGCGTTTTAATTGTTGTGTCTGTTCGGTAGAGACACTTATCTATACTCCTAACTGATATTTAACACTTTTGTTCATTTTTTTGTTACTTAATGTTATATCTAAATTGTAGATTCTTACTTGATTGAAGAACGCACAGATTTTTGAAGATTTTGCTGTTGTATATTTAAGAGGATATTAAAAGTAAGTCGAAGAATTTGAAAAAGAATCTGCTATCTGGACAAAGAAAACATCAGAGGAAAAAATAAAGCAGAATAAAATGAGAAACAAATATTTAGAAATAGTTAAGTAGTATCCAGCCCTCGAATAAAATAGCGGAAGATGAAACAACCTGTAAGTCGCCTTTAAGAGAAAAAAAGTTTTGAGAAGGGGATAAATACGCCATTAAGAAATACAACTCCTGAGGAACTTGACTTCCTTGTAAAGAGAGCCCTGGAACTGGAGGCAGTTGACGCAAAAATAATCCCTACCTACAAGGTTTTTGTAGAGAAGAGAGTTGTTTTAAAGTGCAGGGGCTGTATAGGGTATGGAAAAAAACTGACCTGTCCACCCCATGTTCCCACTGTTGATGAGTTTCGGGAGATACTCAAAGAGTACAGGTATGCCCTGCTTGTCAAGTTCAGATCTCCTGCAGTGGCAGACGAAGAGATTGCAAGAGCCCCCTACAGAACCTGGCTTGATCCTGCCGAACCTCAGGAAACAAGAGAAAAAGCAGCAAAGTTCTGGGCAGACTATTTTGATTACAGTAAAAAAATTCTGCTCTCAATGCTTGAACTTGAAAAGACAGCCTTTAATGAAGGTTTCACCTTTGCAGTCGCATTTGTGAATGGTTCTTGCAGGCTGTGCGAAAAATGCAACATCGATAAGGGGACCTGCCTTCACTCAAATATGGCAAGAATTCCGGAGCATGCTGTTGGAATAAATATGAAAAAAACAGCTGCAGAATCAGAGATGCCCATAATGTTCCCTATCAAAGGACAGCCTGAACCAATGTCCATTTTGTTGATTGACTGAAACTTTTGGTTGACCGAAACGATTCAAAATAGAATTATAAAAGTATTATTTCTATATTCAAAAAGAAAACTCTAATTATCCAAGGTAATTTTCAGACAGCCTGTTTAGGGTGGGATGGCCGCCCGAAATTTGATTTATAAACCATCTGGACCGAATTTTCCGAAAAATATAAAAGAATAAAATATAAAAGAAAAACTCATATGTACATATTTTCTTTACGAGGGAAACGGAAAAAGAAGATTCCAAAATCCTTATTGTTGATATGACCTTCATTTGAATAGAATCCAGAAGAGTCTACAGGAAATGGTAAAGAAATCCTTGTTCTGATCCACACCTGCAGAGGAATCCTCCTTAGATTAAAGTTGTTGACCAATTACAACTTTAATTTCTGATACTTACAGTCTTTTTTCTATATTCAGTTTTGGGGCCTTGCTTGCATTCCCGCAGTCTGCGCTGTAGAAAGCAATGTAATTGTTGTTTTCATTGCGAGCTTTTATTAGAAAACCTGTGTTTGCGTATTTACGGCTGAGATATTCATTTACAAGACCAGTCACGTTGAGTTGATAATACCTGTTATCTGGCAAATCACTGGCTTTTAGGGTTAAGGTAGCGTATGGAGTACTTCCCTGAAGCACACCATTTTTGTCATACCAGTCTCCTCCGGAATTGTTCCAGAAAATGCCGTTATTTTTCTTGTTCCAGCTCACATAACTGGAATTCCAGGCAGAAGCAGGCCTGTAGATCTCAATAACGGTATCATTTACTCGGGAACTTGCTGGATAATACCAGCAGAGAGAAAGAGTTGCATTCCTCACCTGTGTGGCACCTTTGTATGCACTAAGGTTAAACAACATAAGGTCTCTGTACCTTCCACCTTTCATTTCTCCAGCATCGAGAAATGCTTTATCCGAAAAGACATCCTCAGGAGAAGATTCACGCAGACGGTTATCCTTTGCGACGCCAATAGTTGTATTTAGAATTGAGTTTGAAGTTGGATTTGAAGTTTCTTTTTTCTTTATGTCCAATTTTGGCTTCAGGCTAACGTTCCCACATTCAGAACTGTAGAAAGCAACGTAATTGTTGTTTTCATTGCGAGCTTTTATAAGGAACCCTGTGTTTGCGTATTTGCCTCGGATATACTCTTTCAAAAGGTCGGTCACGTTGAGTTGATAATACCTGTTATCTGGCAAATCACTGGCTTTCAGGGTTAATGTAGCATATGGAGCACTACCCTGCAAAATACCATTTTTATCATACCAGTCTCCACCAGAATTTTTCCAGGCAGTAAGGTTATTTTTTTTACTCCAGCTCACAGAACTGGGATCCCAGACAGAAGCAGGCCTGTAAATCTCAATAACAGTATCATTTGGCCTTGAACTGGATGGATAATACCAGAAGAGGGAAAGGACTGCACTGCTTATTTCATCAGAACTGGTATACTCGCTTACATTGAACCATGTAAGGTCTCTATACCTTCCTCCTTTCATACCCCCAACATCGAGAAATTCTTTGTTAGAAAAGACCTCGTTGGGAGAAACTTCGCGCAAACGGTTGTCATACATCTTCCCAGAGAGAATCAGGGAGTTGGTCTTTTCAATAATAGAGCTTTTATTTTCGACTATGCTTATCGAGTTTCCGGATTTAGAAGCGTACTTTGTGTTTCCGTATAGACCTATATTAATCCTGTTTCCATTATCTTCAGGTTCTGCAGAATAGTCCGATAACTTATGCCCGGCATCAATGCATGGAGAACTTACATTATCATTCACCCAGATGCTTCCATCCCAGCGTCCGGATTTTGATTTTAAATGATAGTCATTTTTGTTCCGGTCTGCGTATTCGGGATCTGCTTCTATATCCGAAGGTGAGGCTCCGACGCCTTTATAGTTTCCACCCTTATTGTTGTAGAAGCAGTTATTTTGCAGGACAAAAGAGTGTGTGCCTGTGAGCAGATTATAAATCCCATATCCCTTTCCTCCGGCTGAAGAGAATCTGGTGTTTGTTATAATATTATTTCTTATCGTAATGGCATACCCTGAACCGGGTACTGCTGAATAAGTTTCCTTCTGAGAAATAGCTGACCCATAACAGCCGTCAAATACGTTGTTCTCAACAAGGGCATTAAACCCACTGGATACAATTCCTCCTGCTATGGTGCTACTTGTTTTTGTTCCAGTATCGTAAATTCTGTTATGATGGATATGAACATTAGCAGAAGAAAGAGAATATGAAGGGCCGGATCCGAAAATCCAGATTCCGGAAAGAGCAGTCCGGTATATTGTATTGTTATACACTTCAATATCATCCATAGCAGGTGTCCCATATTTCTGGATTTCAATTCCTGCACCTCCAGCATTTTCAGAGGTAATGGTGTTATTATATAAGCTTGCGTGGTTTGTATTATATAACCTCAGGGCACTATTTGTCCTGCAGGTTACTATGTTGTTATAGGCTTCCACGTCTGAACAGCTGCTGGCATAAAGAGCATCATGCCCCAATCCGTATATTTTGTTGTCATAATATCTTATATTAGAACAGCTGTCTGTTTTTAATCCGTCCCCGTGATTGTTAGCCAGGCACATATCATACACGCTTATATTCCGACAATCGCTAAAGTGGATAAGATTATAGTAACCTTTTCCGCTCTCTACATTCATATTTTCGTCCCTGTTTCCGTCAATTGTGAAACCCCGGATGATAATATCGTGGCTATCAGGACCTCTTTCCTTAATCATCGGCTTTGAAGTTTCCCATTTAGCATTGCTAACGAGCTTTATTTTTGCACTGGAATCCCCTATAAGGATTGTGTTGCTGCCAATAAGAAGAGTATCGTCTATGAAGTATGTAAATGGCCCTTTAAGGTAGACGGTTGTGTAGCCTGAGTTTTCAGCTACGAATTTAAGGGCCTGGTTAATCTGTACATGATCATCTTTTCCGTCACAATCAAAATCACCGCTTCCATCCCCTGAAACGCAGATAATAGGTTCAGAGGTCTTGCATAAAGCTGAAGAGGCGTTCGCAAGAATAAGAAAGCTCACAAGAAAAAAGATTCTTAATATTCGATTCAACAGAACTATCACCTTTAAAAATATATTTAATAAAATTTTCCAGGATCTTGTCTACAAAATATAGAATTTCTGGTGCCAGCATTCAACGATAGTTTCAGACTTATCCTGGACATTTATCTATTCAGACACTCTCATCTGTAAAGCCTGTAAACCCTTTTTAGCCGATAGTATCCACTAAAAGAGATTTGAACCTACAGAAGAAATCCTGAGAATTATCCTTAGTTTAAGGATAATGTACCTGATTTACAATCCAGGCAAAAAAATAAGGACTCTATTCTCTTTTTGGGTTGTAATCTCCAAAGTAAACAGGTTCTTTCAGCTGCAAACAGAGTGAGTAATTTTTAACAAATATCTTAAATTAATTTAGTTAGTTATATTGCATTTTATCCATTCTATTATAAAAATATTTGCAAAACAGTTTGAAAATATTGATTGTGTTGCAGGCATAGACAGCTCAGAAGCAGAGAGAAAATTATACATCTAATGATGACGAAAAATTGGACATAAATGAATCATTTTTCTCTTGATGAAACTCGTTTTCTCCCGAAATAATTTCTCTTTTTAAATTTCTTGTATAATAGATATATATCAGGCACAGAAGACATACAATTACTACAGCAGTTTTAAATTAGTTTCATTATTTATGACCATCTTATAGAACCATATTTTTACGCAGAAAGGGCGGAACTATCATGCTTGTAAGATTTTATAATAGAAGATCAAATTAGATTTAATGGAAAAAGTCGTGAAAATGGCGCTGGCCCTTCTAATCATCATCGTCCTGACTGTGGTTACTGTTTATGCCACACTTCCGTATCTAAATTATTTTTTTGGGGCTTTCATCCTTTATATTGTATTCAGATCCCTTTATCACTTCTTCGTAAAAAGAGCGCGGCTTCAAAAGTAATTTGCAGCAGTCCTGGTGATAATCATTTCAATATTTGTCGTACTTATTCCATTGTTCGTTCTTCTGAGTATAATTGTTGGTGAAATCCAGCAACTTTTACTTGATCAGGCGTCTATTGTTTCATCTATTCAGTCTGGCAGCCAATTTCTTATTCATTATCTTTCAAGGCTGGATATTCCTACCGGTGCTCTCCAAACGAAGATACAGGAAAATGCTCTAGATATTGGTTCTCAAGCCGTAAATTACTCAAGCATGTTCATTCTGGATTCGATACAGAGCCTGAGCCAGCAGTCCATAGGCCTTCTGTTAATGTATTTTTTGCTTTATTATCTTTTAATAGGAGAGGATTCGGCTTTCGCACGCAAAGTTTATGTGGCATTCCCGTTCAGTGACGAAAATACAGCCACTCTCATGGATGAGTTCAGCAAAATTGTCCGGACAACTATTATCTCCAGCGGGGCTGTAGCTCTTGTCCAGGGTGCAATTCTGACCATCACCTTCCTCACCTTTGAAATTCAGGGAGCTTTTCTCTGGGGTTTTATCGCAACAATCCTTTCTTTTGTGCCCGTTTTCGGATCAACTTTAGTGTGGGTTCCTGCAACTATTATTCAGCTCCTTCAGGGAAACTATTCTGCAGGGATTGCTATCCTTGTCGCAGGGCTCTTTGCAAGCGTGATAGACAACTTCCTCAGGCCCATTATCCAGAAAAAAGTTGGGGAGATTCATCCTTTCCTGTCCCTCCTTGGGATTGTCATAGGTGTATCTCTTTTTGGTTTGATAGGAATTGTTATAGGTCCCCTTCTCCTCTCTTACTTCCTTCTGACAGTAGAAATGTTCTCAAGAGAGTACATTTCTGAGGGGGAGTGAGAATATGGTTGTTGTGGGGTGTTATTGAAATCCGCAATCACAAAAAGCTATCTACATTTTTCTCAAATACATGAGATTTACTTGCGTATTAGAAATATATGAATAACTTACGGGCATGACCTAATTTTACTCTTTTTACATTCTATAGCAACCGATGTTTCTCCTTTTTAGCAGAAACATCCTTTGTATCAATAAAGCAATGAGAAAGGTATATTTTCTTCATGTCACAACCTTTGTTTAAAGGAGGATACAATATCTTCCTATAGAGTCACGTAAATGAAATCAAAAACCAGCGAAAAGAGTAATTTAACAAGAAGCCCAATGGCACTGTATCTACCGTATCCCAGGTTCTGCTTTTTCAGGCACATAAGCATCTCATGCTAGCGAATTATGTGCTTAAAATCAGGCACATGAACTGCAGTTTCAAATTTCAAAATCACAATCCTTAACCTATCAGAATTATGGAATTAGGCGTATGTGCTTAAAATTTGGGAACTCAAGCATACAAGGATTCAATTAAGGTACATGTGGCACTTCTCATATAGTTTTTATTTTAATGCGGTTAAAATTTTTTATGTAATATAATTATTCAATTATATTGGAATTTCTAATAGGAAACAATCTTTCTCATCAATTATGATATATATCCCTAAAACATTATAAATTACAGATTAAGAGTAATAGGGTTTCCTCTTAATCTTTGGGTTGGATCGCAGGTAGGGACTTGAGAATAGGGACTCGAATCTCTACCATCTACTTCTTAAAGAATATTTATAACAGAAGACCCTTGAAAAAAGCCCTGATGATATATAGGGAGAACAAAGTAGTATTTGAGATGCTTGTAAATTCTTCTAACCTTTCTTTTCCACACCTTTTCAAACCTGAATAGCCTTTATATCTCTTCAAAACCCTGTAAGATATTGGAGTTTAGATCTTCCCTAGTTCATAGAAGTTGCTTTGTCTCCTGAAAAACTAGTTCATATCCATCCTTTTTTCATATCTCCTTTTGAATCCAGGGCTTGATTTTTAGGATTTCTGGGTGGCTCCAACCCCCCTCATATGTAGTACTCCTTCACTGAAACAACCTTTACCGCATTGACACTTAAAAAAAGTATGCAGAACTTTTCGAAATACCAATCAATAAAGAAAAGAAAAGAAAAGAAAAGAAAAGAAAAGAAAAAATTTAAATTTTTGTATACATGACAAATTAATTGCCACAAGTGTCATACTTTGCAAAATAAACTGACTCGAATAATATCTTTTTATCACCCCAAACTAAGTTCGTATGCCACATAACTTGACAATCATTTCGTTAGAGGTTTCCGTCAAAGGAAAAATGTGAGGATTGCAAGTATAACGAAGATTATGATAAGCCACTTCGCAATCTCCATAGAGAAACCAGCAACTCCTCGTGCGCCCAATATATATGCAACTAGTGCCAGTACCAGAAAAACTACAGCTAATCCTATCAAATCAGCTATGCTAACTCCCCCATTGTTTATTTAGATAATAAGCTAATTATTAAATTAAAAGTATTTATAAATTGACTGTTAAATTAAGTCACTTCCTCATAAACAGGCATTTCTCCCGATTTAAATACTGTTTTTAATCCCAATGCTAGCTTAAGGACTCTTTCCATAATTTCTTTTTTTTATTCGTCCAGATGTGGAACAATGAATTGAACTTTTAGACGAAGGTTTTTGGGAGGAGTAGTTCATTATTATAGAAGTAGTTCATTATTATAATAGTAGTCTGAAGTAGGAATATCACAGTCAGTAATGCCGACAATTCTCTGAATTCTTCGGCTTGCATCTCTTGAAAAGGTATCATAGCTGTGATCATTCTCCAGGTTTAAAAGGAGACTTTAGAAAGGGGGAGTACCATGAAAACAAGCACAGAGGACCAGGTGGAAGGCAAACTTCATAAATTGAAAGGTGAGATTAAGGAGACCATAGGGGAGCTGACCAGGGATTCCGAGTTAGAAGCCGAAGGTAGTGTTGAAAAGATAGAAGGCGAGACACAAGAAAAGGTAGGGCAAATCAAAAAGGTGTTTGGAAAGTAAAAGAGCGGCATATTATGCGTTTTCTTCCAGATGCTTTATTCCTATGCGTGTAAGAGTCCGGGGTATGAATCTGGTAGATGTTCTCCTGGGGAAACATACTGGTTGAGTAATCAATCACGTTGACCCTTTATATTCTTTTTTGCTTTTTTTGGCTCCTTCAGTTAACTCTCCTAATTATATATATAAATAATATTAAATAACATTGAATATAATTGATACACCTAGTGAATATTTTATTACTCACTTTGCAGAAGTTTAGTTAAGTGAGTTATTGGGTGGGTATTACAAATTAGCACCGTTTAGGCGCTGCTTAAGCTGTTGATGAATATTAATGCTTAAGATGCAACCGCATTTTATCGATTTTAAACTATATATTTTGAATACAATAGTTTATTTTATAGATGTTTGTATATTTTATCCATAAAACTCTAAAAATCTGTTTATATATATTAGGACATATATTATCTGCCATTATATGCATTTAACCATATAAATATAATGTATTACATTTAGGCATATAGATGAATAAATAGATGTTACTGGGGAACTGCATATATTGAAAAAATGAGGAATGGAATTAAATTACTAATTTGGGGGGCATTAATTGAATAAACAACTGAAAGTATTGTTTATAGGAACTTATGTTCCAAAAGAATGTGGGATTGCTACATTCACTTCTGATCTTTTAAATTCGGTTTATGGAGCTGATAAAGGTGTTCATTGTGAAGTTATTGCTTTGAATGATCCTTCTGAAACTTACAATTATCCGAAAGAGGTCGTTTTTCAAATTCAAAGGGACAAACTCGAGGATTATTACCTAGCCGCGGATTATATAAATCAATCTGATGCAGATATTGTATGTCTTCAACATGAATTCGGCATTTTTTGGGGAAATGCCGGTGATTACATTTTCGCGACTTTATCAGGGATAAACAAGCCTGTAATAACCACGATGCATACCGTGATTCGGGAACCTGAACCGGAATATCGTGAGTCTACTGAAAAGCTCATAAGGCATTCCGAAAAGCTGGTTGTAATGAGCCGGATTGCAGTCGATATGCTAAAGGATGTTTATAAGGCGCCTGAAGACAAAATAGAAATGATATTTCACGGAATGCCTGATTATCCGTTTGACAACTGCGAGAAGTATAAAAAGATACTGAAGCTCAAGGGATATCCTACTATCCTTACTTTTGGCCTGTTAAGCCAGAATAAAGGTATTGAAAGCATGCTTAAGGCCCTTCCTGATGTCGTAGATCTATATCCTGACCTTGTTTACTTTATACTCGGTGCCACGCATCCTGTAATCAAAAAGAACCATGGAGAGGCATACAGGCAATATCTTATGAACATGGTTTCAGAACTCGGGCTTGAGAACAATGTAGTATTCCATGACAAGTTTGTAGAAAAAGAAGAACTCTGCAATTACATCCTTGCCAGTGATATTTACGCATCTCCCTATCTTTCCAGAGAACAGATAGTAAGCGGCGCTCTGACATATGCCATAGGCATGGGAAAAGCAATAGTATCCACTCCTTACTGGTACGCCCAGGAAATGCTTTCCGAGAATCGCGGACTTCTTGTAGATTTTGGAGACACGGAAGGCTTTAAAAAATCTCTGATATACTTGATCGAAAATCCGGACGAGTGTAATACTATGCGCAAAAAGGCATACGACTTTGGCAGAAAAATGACATGGAAAAATGTGGGTAAAGAATACAATAAGGTTTTTTGCAAGGCTTTAAAGACTTACAATACCTATCCCGGAATACAAAACAGATTTAATTTCCTTCCAAATCAACTGCCTGAAGTCAAACTTGATTACCTTAAGCTATTGACAGATGATGTAGGAATTATCCAGCATACGAATCTTGGTGTACCTGCTCGCCATTATGGATACAGTACTGATGATATGGGCAGGGCTCTCGTTGCACTCACACAGCTAATCGATAGCCAGGAGAAAGCTGACGAACTCGGAAAGTTGATTACCACATACATGAGCTTTCTCGAACATGCCCAGACTGATACCGGGCATTTTCATAACTTTATGAGCTATCAGAGGGAATTTTTGGATGAAAAAGGCAGTGAAGACACTCTTGGACGTGCGGTCTACGGGCTTGGACATGTTGTAAGCTGCCCGTACCTGTCAAAAAATATACGCACTCTTGCACATACCCTTATCAGCAGATCGAAACAGGAAATGGAAAAACTAAGCTATCCCAGGGCAAAGGCCTATACAATGTGCGGCTTGTATGAGATACTCAGGGCAGGCGTGGATGAAGATGAATTTGAATCTGTATTCAACTCTCGCAGGGATGCAGTCAAGTCCATAGATTCTCTTGTAGACAAACAAACCTTTGAATCCATATTTATCAGCCATGCAAATTCTCTTGTCACCTTATACGAGGCTAATCATAAAGAAGAATGGGACTGGTTTGAGCCAACAGTTACCTACAGCAATGCAAAACTAAGTGAATCTCTTTTACTGGCGTATAATTACACAAAAGACAGAACTTACAGAAAAATTGGACTTGCTACGCTGGACTTCCTTACTGAGATTCAATGGAACGGAGACTTTTTTGACATAGTTGGAAATCACGGCTGGTACTCCTATCTCGGAGAAAAACCGATTTTTGACCAGCAGCCTATAGAGGCAGGTTACCTGACTCAGGCTTATGTCTCGGCTTATGAGATTATACGTGAGAGTAAATATCTGGAACTTGCGAAATCCTCTTTTGAATACTTCCTTGGAAGAAATCGTTTGAAAATTGCTATGTACGATTACTCAACAGGGGCAGTCTGTGACGGGCTTAATTCTGACGGAATGAATTGCAACCAGGGGGCAGAATCCGTAATTTGCTTCCTTATGGCTTTGAGCTTTTTAAATAAACACACAGGTAAAGCCTTCAGTCCGATATTACAATCCAGAGTAAGCGAGAGAATTAGTGAGCGGAACCCTGGAAAAGCGAAAGAGCCTGTTATCAACAAACCAGGTGGAATGAGGGGATAACACGATCTGGAAAGACCATGGAGAACTATTTGTAAGGTGTAATAAAAATCCCATACTTACCGTTGAAGATTGGCCTTATCAGGCTAATTCGGTTTTTAACCCTGCAGCAACTATAGTTGATGGTATAACTCTCTTAATGGTGCGTGTCGAAGACCATCGAGGCTTTTCTCACTTTACGGTAGCCAGGAGCAAAAATGGAATTGACGGCTGGGAAATTGACAGTGAACCAACCTTTTGTCCGGATCCTGTAAACTACCCTGAAGAGATATACGGCATTGAAGATGCGCGTATAACTTACATTGATGAGATGGGAAAATGGGCTGTGGCATATACAGCTTTTTCGGATTCGGGTCCTTTACCAGCTCTTGCATTTACAGAGGATTTCCGTAATTTTGATCGTGTAGGTGCTACCCTGCCGCCTGAAAATAAAGATGCTGCTATTTTTCCTGTAAAATTTAATGGCAGGTGGGCAATGTTACATAGACCCGTATCTGGTATGACAGGGGTGAAGGCAAATATCTGGATATCCTTTTCTCCGGATATGAAATACTGGGGAGAACATGAGGTCATTCTGTATGCTCGGGAAGGCGGGTGGTGGGATGCCCGCAAGATAGGGTTATCCCCGCAACCAATCCGTGTACCTGACGGATGGCTAATTATGTACCACGGGGTACGCCAGACCACATCTAAAGCAAGTTATAAGCTTGGGCTGGCTCTTCTTGATCCTGAAGACCCCAGGAAAGTGCTCCACAGGTCTGAAGGGTGGATTTTTGGGCCGCGTGAATTGTACGAGCGAAGTGGAGATGTTAATGATGTTGTTTTCCCTTGCGGATGGGTCCTGGTGGATGATGAAATCCGCATTTATTACGGAAGTGCGGATACTTCTGTATCAATGGCAAGTGCAAAAGTTATCGACATCCTGGAGTATATTCACGGGTGCCCTGAAGTACAGTGTCCTGAGGAATATTGCAAATGGTTTGAGGAAAATAGAGGAAGATCAACTGATCCAAAAAAAGGATGATTCTAAATTGCAACAAAATTTAAAGAGAAGCAATTTAGAGGATTGGAATCAGCTCAAAAATAAGTTAACCTGAATATACATATTTTGGGGGCATTATTATAAGAATTGCAATGTTATCTCCGATTGCCTGGAGCACTCCGCCTAAAAAATATGGGCCCTGGGAATCGATAGTCTCTTTATTAACCGAAGGGCTGGTAAAAAGAGGTATTGAAGTTACGCTGTTTGCAACAGCAGATTCGCATACATCAGCAAAGCTTCATGCAGTATGCCCAAGGCCTTACGAAGAAGATAAGGATATGATTACAAAGGTCTATGAATGCCTGCACATATCAGAAGTTTTTGAGAGAGCAGATGAGTTCGATATAATACACAACCATTTCGATTATCTCCCTCTAACATACAGTGGACTCGTCGATACGCCTGTTGTAACAACAATACACGGCATTTCTTCGAGGAAAATTCTGCCTGTCTATGAAAAATATAATAATAGAACTTTTTACGTATCCATAAGTGATGCCTACAGGTGCCGTGATCTGGACTATATAGCAACTGTTCTGCATGGAATCGACATAGAAACTTTTTATTTCAACGATAAACCACAGGATTATCTCCTCTTTTTATCACGCCTGCACAAGGATAAAGGGGCAAAAGAGGCAATCGAAGTTGCAAAAAAGACCGGAAGAAAACTTAGAATAGCCGGCTTTATTGCAGATCAGGCCTATTTTGAAAAAGAGATCCAGCCCCATATAGATAATGAACAGATTATTTATGAAGGGCATGTTGATCCTGAATTTAAAAAGGAACTTTTGTCAAATGCATACGCTTTACTGCACATGATCAATTTTGATGAGCCTTTCGGACTTGGTGTTGTCGAAGCCCTGGCCAGCGGCACTCCTGTAATTGCAATGAACAGGGGCTCGATGCCTGAGCTTGTCAGAGATGGAGAAACCGGCTTTCTGGTCAACAGCGTTGATGAAGCCGCAGAGGCTGTGCAAAAAGTTGACTCCATATCCCGCAAAAAATGCAGGGAAAGTGTGGAAAAAAGCTTCTCTGTTGACCGGATGGTAGATGATTACGTTAAAGTTTATGAAACCATTTTGGAAAAATGCAAAACTGAGGAAAAAAGACCCTGGGGAAATTATGAAGTGCTTACACAAAAGCCAGGGTACAAAGTCAAAATCCTTACTGTTTTACCCCAGGGTGAAATCTCACTTCAACGCCATTCCCACAGAAGCGAACACTGGTACATAGTCAGTGGAAAAGGAATTGTAACCAAAAAGGGAAGTGAAATAAGGGTTGTTGCGGGTGATTCGGTTGATTTTCCGGTAACTGAGGTGCATCGTGTAAAAAATATAGACAATGAAAATCTCGTTTTCATCGAAATTGCACAGGGTGATTATCTAGGGGAAGATGATATCGAAAGACTTGAAGACAAATATGGGAGAGTATGAGCAGATCTGTATGGATGAAAAGCTCACACAGATTATATAGATTATACAGATTATACAGATTATACAGATTATATAGATTATACTGTTGTAGACTCTACTACGTCTAAAATCTTTATACGGCTTTATTTCCTCACTATCTTTTTCTTCAAATCCGTATTCAGCAACTCTGTAATATGCTCTCTTTTTAATCGACCCTGACTTTTGGCTTCTTCAAGGAATCTTAAGCTGGGCATTCGGAATTATCGTAAGATTTTCTGACCTGAGTTGCGATTTCTTCTCCGAGCCTTTCAGATACATTTGCTACAAAGAGGACTATATAATTAAAGGGTACACAGCCCAGGCTTTCCTCTCCTGATAAAATGAGCTCTACAAGGTATTCAAGATCCTCTCGGGATAATAAATTGATTCTCCTCAGGAAATCGGCTGCATCTTTTGAATAGTGATTTGCAAGAGGGGGAAGTATAGAACGATAGGGAACTCCTGAGCCTGAGCAAAGAAGGCCTGCACACTCAGGAGCAACTATTTTCAGAATGCCAATGTCCGTTTCTGAGAGTATTCTTGCCATGATAGTCACCTGCTGGAAAAATCTACTATGGTATTTTAAGGGTTTTTACTGAATAAAAAATGATTCTGATGTTCTGTTATTTTCTTCTTATACTATTTCCTTCTATACTATTTTCTTCTATGCGATTTTTTTCTGCGATTTTTTCTGCTATTTTTCTGCTTTGAAGCAAATCCCGCACTAAGCCTTAAAAGCTTGAAACTATAGAACCGCCGGAGAAGTTGAATCTTTTTGCGTCTCCGGCTCTACAGGTACTTGTTACTTATATTTGTGCTTTTCAAGCTTTTTCAAGCTTTTTTGAAGCATTGGTAATGCAAGCAGTACTCGTAATTCAAATATAAAGTTTATAAATAATTATAAATTGATCTAAATAATTATAGGCAATTATAGTTATTTATAATTGGACATGATTCTTCATGATCTTGTATGATCCGTTATAATTATTTATAGTCGTTTATGATCAGTTCAAATTTTAACGTTTGGAGTTCGGTTACAGTTCAAGTTTCATCAAATCTTCAGCAAGAATCACTTCTCCTTCTAAATACCCTTTCAGGCGGTATATTGCCTCTCTTTCGTGCCCCCGCATATCCGGATAGAAGTGCGTAAGGCAAATGCTTCCGACTTCGGGGTTATATTCCTCCAGTATTTCGGCAAGCGTTGTTGGAGTTGTGTGGTTTGTGACATTTATGCCCGGAGGAAAGGAGCATTCGTGGATCAGGAGATCGGATTCTGCTGCCAGGTCCATTATCTCTCTGCAGGGCTCGGTATCTCCTGAGTAAACAAATTCTCCATCTTCTGCAGTCACGCGGTAAGCCAGAGTCGGAACACTGTGAATTGCGGCCACGCAGGTGATTTCGCAGTCGAAGCCCTCAGGAGTAAATTCTTTCCCGGGGGAGAGCTCGATAACATCCACATCCACTTCATCCTGAATATATTCATATGCGCCCAGCACAGTCGAAAACCAGTCATCCGTCCCTTCAGGCCCATAGACCCTCATATCTGTTTTTCCACGGAGCCAGTTTGCTTTTATGAGGGGGACCAGGTCAGCCACATGATCCAGATGAAGATGTGAGAGTAAAACAGTGTCTACCTCAGTATGTGAAAGCCCTGCCTCAGGGAACCTGTTCAACACGCCGCTTCCACAATCAATAAGCAGTGGCTTCTCCTCAAGCCTCACGAGTACTCCGGACTGTACTCGACCCATTTGAGGGATCGCAACACCAGTGCCAAGAAATGTAATTTCCATAAAGTAGAGAATAAACTTTAAATAATTTAACTCTATTTAAAGCATGTTCACTTACCAAAACTTTGCGGCTCAAAAACCAACCTGTTTTTTTCAACAGAGCGAGGGTTGCCCAGCCCGGTCAAAGGCGCCGGACTTAAGATCCGGTATCGAAGGATTTCGTGGGTTCGAATCCCACCCCTCGCACTAAATTTAAGGGTTATAGGTAAGTCAAAAAAACGCAACGCAAGTGTGAAGGTTATGCACAACCGTTAATTTCGAAAGTTATCCTAACAAAATTAATTCTTCTTTTATAATTCCAGTTAAAATGAAAACTCGAACTTTTGTACGCTTTTGTATGAGTTACGCACAATCTCAATTTTTTTAAAATTTGCCCTAACAAAAAACCACCATATTTCTACAAAATCTATTAAATACACAAGTTAGATTTTTTACTCTGTTTTGTAACATTTTTGCACAATTTTTATAAAATGATATTATAAAAAATTTTAAAACTTCTCAAATAACTAATTTTAGTCTTTAAGAACTTGCATCATTTAAAAAATAAGTTACTTTGAAACTATCTGTAGAAATGACTTAAACTTTGACAAGTTGCTTCATCAAAAAAAAGATAACTCTGTCAAAGAGAGTTAAAAACCACTAGTTATTTATTTAGAAGTTTCTAAGTTTAGAGGTCGCTACAAAGAACCAAATCAATTTTTGTATTTGGAGGATTTAATTTGAAGGATAGTGAATCATTTTTTTCTAATTTGAAAGAAAGTACAGAATATTATTTTAAGGATAAAGCAACCAATACTGAAGAAGAAATAAAGATTGAATTCTCTCCAATGTTTTCTATTAAAGAAATTATTACTCAACATTCTGTAACTAGAAAATATGTTACTCAATTATTCTCTTCTTTAGATTCAATGTCAACAGAAGGAGAAAATTCGCTGTTCAATGGATATTCCTATGAAACATTGATTGATTTTGATATTGAAACATACGATAAAGAAAAAGTTACCATTATCAACAGTATTATTAATAAGGAAAAAGTTGATGCTCATAACAAATTAACTTACAAAATAGCCCAATCGTCACAGTTATTTCTTGTCTTTTTGTACTCGAAAATGAATGAAGATAAGAGGAAAAAATTTGTTTACGGTTTAGTGTTCTTATCTTATTTTAGATTAGGTACTGATTATGCCAACCCAAAAAATGTTAAGAATTTACCCTCTAATTTAGTTGAGTTGATCATCTTCTTATTTAAAAGAATAGTGACACTACAGCTTAATTCAGGAGAATCTTTAGATTATAGTACTTTTAGTAAATTAAGTGACGCTTTTTTATTTAATGTATCTTACAATTTAAACGTCCCTTTAGCGAAAAAACTATCAATAGACGGGATTTTTTCTCCTACTAAGAAATTAACAGAGAGAAAATTATCATTTGACGAAATTGATTGCCCGAAAAGAGCCTATATCTCTGACTTAGTTTATCACTATGAAACTGCCATATCCACTGAAAACCCTCACCTTCAATTTCTTGCTTTTTATCATATATTAGAGTATTCTTTTGAGGAAGTTTATGACAAATATCTTATTGGGTTAGTAAAAAATAAAATAACTGATCCAGCGTTTTCCTACAATAAAACGGAGCATATACGTGAGCTTATAAAATTAATTGAAAAAAATCTCAAAAAACGAGATGCAGAATATAATTACGATGAATTGGAATCCTTGAGACTTACTTTAAAAGAATATATAGATATAGATAACTTAAAGGCCCAAATAACTCAATATGATTCAAACTTGATTGTATATTATAATCAACCAGTGCCATTTTTAGGAAAATATATTATCGATTTTAATTTAAGTCCAAATGAAATAATCAAAAAAATTGCTGATAGAATTTATAAAGTAAGAAATTCTGTCGTTCACAGTAAAAAAGGGAATAAATTCATTTGTATGCCTTTTAAGCATGATACGCAACTGAAGATGGAACTGCCACTTATTAAATTCATAGCAGAGGAAGTTATAATAAAAACTTCTAAACTAATTGATTCAAGCTCTTAAAACTGTGGTTGCACAACATCTTTACAAAGTTTCATAACCAAAAGAATTTATTTTATAATTTTTCTTGAAGCCGTTTTACTATTTTACTGTAAATTTACACTTTCTTTTGATACTGTTTTTAGTATTTTACCGTAAATTTTACAACTTCTCTTGAGGTTGTTTTTACTATTTTACTGTAAATTTTACATTTTTACATTTTACAGGTAAAAAAATACACATTTTACTTTTGACTTGAAACCAATGCGTCCCACTTATTTACCCTTTCCAGAACATGAGCATTAAGAGTAAATGGTTTATCTGACTTTGCTTTCTGCTTCATGTAATGTAAAGTACCTTTGGAAAACCCTCAATCAACATAAGAAATACTCAAGATTTTTTGCCTGATGTCATAAGAATCTATTCTCTCAATTTCATATTCAGGCTTAACAAAGTCTAGTTTTTTTATTCTTTTTAGCGAAAAAGATCATGAATATAAGCAGCTGCAGCTTAAAAAGTTAAAAAGTACAGATCTAAAAATCAGAAAAAATAATTTTGGTATACTTATTTTAAAATCAGATTGACATCACGGTATGAGAACGAAATATACTGTGATATAAGAATGTATTGCGACTATCCAGTGAATTAGGCAGGATAATAGCAGAACTTAAAGGAGCAATTAAGCCGGAAGCTCCTAAGGCTCTTGTGATTTTTCTTGATGAGGATAAAAACATAGTGGAAATTCAAGGGCGGGATGTAACAGACTGCACAAGGGAAGAAGATTAAGATGACATTTCCCAGCTTAGAAAAGAATTTCAAGAAATAAAAGAGGAAGCAGCGAATAAACCTGATTTATGTCATATAATTTCTTCACATTTGCATTTAAAACAGAATAATTTCGAAAGATTTACTAACTTGAAAAATCATTGAACCAGTTGGATGAAATTGCAATCTTAGATTAGTGGTGCAAGCTATGAGTTTACGTGACCATTTTCCTTTTAACTTAAAAAAGAACTCACGAAAAGAACATGATGAAGCACTCACTTTGGCAAGCATAGGAGACTCTTTACGTATGTTGGGCCGATATGAAGAATCTATTGACTTTTTAGACAAAGCCCTAAAAATAGAACCGGATAATGCATTCGCTTTGAGAAACAAAGGCGCTTCTTTACATATGTTGGGCCGATATGAAGAATCTATTGACTTTTTAGACAGAGCCCGAAAAATAGAACCGGATAATGCATTCGCTTTGAGAAACAAAGGCGACTCTTTACGTATGTTAGGCCGATATGAAGAATCTATTGACTTTTTAGACAGAGCCCTAAAAATAGAACCGGATAATGCATTCGCTTTGGAAACTAAAGGCGCTTCTTTACGTATGTTAGGCCGATATGAAGAATCTATTGACTTTTTAGACAGAGCCCTAAAAATAAAACCAGATAGTGCATTCGCTTTGAAAAACAAAGGCGACTCTTTACGTATGTTAGGCCGATATGAAGAATCTATTGACTTTTTAGACAGAGCCCTAAAAATAGAACCGGATAATGCATTCGCTTTGGAAACTAAAGGCGCTTCTTTACATATGTTGGGCCGACATGAAGAATCTATTGACTTTTTAGACAGAGCCCTAAAAATAAAACCAGATAGTGCATTCGCTTTGAAAAACAAAGGCGACTCTTTACGTATGTTAGGCCGATATGAAGAATCTATTGACTTTTTAGACAGAGCCCTAAAAATAGAACCGGATAATGCATTCGCTTTGGAAACTAAAGGCGCTTCTTTACATATGTTGGGCCGATATGAATAATCTGTTGACTTTTTAGACAAAGCCATAAAAATATAAACAAAAATTAGTATTTCTAAAGAGTTTTAAATATTTAATAGATAAATATACGATAAATAGATATAAACGAATATGTATAGTAATGAATTTTAAGAATAAGCAAAATATATAAGTATTTAGCCATTTGATCTAATTTTGAAGTATATACATTAAAAAAGGAATTCTTAAGACTACATCAAATCAAGGCGATAGAGTAGGAAGTAAAAGTATGGTTGAATCATTAGAATCATTATATGGTACTGGCACAAGGTTATGTGGAAAACGGAAACTAAAAAATGAAGAAATAGCTATGTTGCTCCGCGAAGTACCTCTAGATCCGCAGATCTCTATCTACGATTATTATATAGCAACAGAAGTTTTTTCAATACTTTGGGTTCCAATTATACCACTTGAAACATACATATTTTATTATTTAATAGGAGGACAATTTGGTTCGGAAATTAACAGATGGAAAAAAGTCTATTATCCTAATCGTAAAAGCGGAATTTATTGGAAGCATGTAATAATTTATGTTCTACCTCAATCTATTATTGGTTTATTTTGCCTATTTATTGGACATTTCATTCTACGAATAATATAAATCAATTTTTGTTTTTTTGAAATTTATAATATATTACCCAAAAGCTTTAACCTGACCCCCCCGAACTAAGTTCTCCCAAGCCTTAACCCTCTCTAAAAAGTGGCTTTTCAGGGTGAAAAGCTTATCACTTTTTGCGTTCTGCTTCATGTAATGTAAAGTACCCTTAGAAAACCCTATTTTTTTCCAATCAGCATAAGAAATACTCAGGATCTTTTGCCTTATTTCATGGGAATCAACCCTCTGAATCCCAAATTCAGGGCGAACAAAATACTATTCTTTGGGTTTTCCTGCCATTTTCAACCAAATTTATAACCGTTAAATCCACAAGAAATCTGAAAGGTTCCTGTAAATCATAGGCTAAACTGTTTTTTCCAGGGTTTATTTCATGCAAAAATCCTGCATGAGGATAATAGAGGGCTATTTCATTAAATCTCATCAAAATCGAACTCAAGTGAACAACATCTAAAACAGAATGGCATAATATTGTTTTGAATAATGTGGCTTCTTAATTTTTCAACCTTGTTTGAATTAAACATTTCTTTGATACTTGACTCTCTTATGTTCCCAACAGAAAATCCATCACAGATTTCCATAGTTCCGTCTGATCTTATCTTTACATTCGTCCAGGGATTGTAACAGATTGATTTTTTTGAAGGAAAATCAAATGAATAATATCTCGAATAATTATTTATGGAAGGCTTGAAGGATATTTTCAGCCTATATTTTTTTTCAAAATAAGAAATGCTATCTTGGAATTTATTAAGAAATATAATTTCATCGTAATTTAGAGGTTCATTACTTAATTTCATTCCTATTAAATTAGCCTTAATATTATTTTTTGTAGCAAAGTGATTACAAATAGTTTCAATATTTTCATTGAAGAAACTTAAGTGTTGAAAAGAGACTTCATCAATACCAATTGAATTTCCAATTGATAGGATCTCTTCTAATAAATATACATTGTCTTTACTAACTACACAGTTTATTTTTATATTTGGCAATAAACTGGACTTCCTATATTTAATTAGCTCCTCTAATCCATTTATTACTTTATCGTATGTTCCATTTATACCTCTGGATTTGTCATGAATTTCTTTTGGGCCATCCAATGATACTGAAACAAAATCGATCCCTGTATTTATGAGTCGATTAGCATGCTCCTTTAGAAATACTCCATTTGTAGTAACTCCACATAAAATTTTTTCTTTTTTTAATTGTGAGATTATTTGAAATAGATCTTTGGATAAAAAAGGTTCTCCCCCAGTTATGTAAACCATAGAGTTATTTCTTCCTATTTCCTTAATGACTCGAACCCAATCTTCCATAACCAGGTCTTGATTATTTTCATATAAATTACGACTTTTCCATAGCAAGCACATTGGACATCTTAAATTACATTTCTCTGTGATAGATAATGCTATGATAAGAGGAAAACTGAATTCTGGAAAAACATTCTTTTTCTTGTAAACTTCAAATCTTAATAATTTAAAAGCATTGGAGGGGTATTTGAATCCCAAAATTGCCGATTTAGTTAAAGTAATTTTGTTCATATCATTTTCAGCCCCATTTACAGCTTTGAGTATAATCCCTTAAAATGAAATTTACATGAAAGAGCATATATAATACTCATATTCGATTGGCCATAAAATGCATATTTATATACAACTATGCTAAAAAAACAGTAATACAAGTCAATAATTCGAAAAGAGCACTTCATTTTCATTCAATACTTAGAAAATATTATATACAAACATATTCTTGGCAAAGGTCTAAATAATTTAATTTTGAAAGTATTTATTGTATATTCTGAATGTTTGTAAAAAAATAAATATGAATGTCTGGATATTTATTCACAGCTGAAACAAATATTAGATTTATCAACAGTTCATTTTTTCAAGAGGAGCAACTCCCATTTTTACCACATATTGCTAGTTGTTCAGCCACTGAAAATGGCTAAATAACCTCGCTTAAAAGTAAACCTGATTACTAAATCCTCTCCAAAACGTGGCTGTTAAGGGTGAAAGGCTTATCACTTTTTGCGTTTTGCTTCATGTAGTGTAAAGCTGCCTTAGAAAACCCTAGTTTTTTCCAATCAGCATAAGAAATACTCAGGATCTTTTGCCTTATTTCGTGGGAATCAACCCTCTGACTCCCAAATTCAGGGAGAACAAAATACTATTCTTTGGGTTTTCCTGTAAGGTTATGGGCTAACTCTCTGGCTTTTAACAGTAGTATAGATCCCCAGGTAGTCTGTTTATCCCCCTAATTTAAGGGTTTGTTGAGCATGTTAGAAAACTTATTAGCTACTTACCCCCTGAACCCATAGATCTTCTGTACTGATCTGTCCGTGAACAAAACTCATACTTTTCTGGAAACTTTTGAAACCTTATTCCAATATTTCCAGGCCGAACCTACCTCAACCCCATAATCTCTCTAATGGTTTTAGCCCCATCTATCATTTTTGCAACAGCATCTTTTTTTGCAGTAGAGAAAAAGGTACAGAGACCATTAGAATGAGCAAAATATTAGGCACACAATCTTTTTGAAAAACTGGATACAATACATATTAATAGTTTAAGTTAATACTTAAAATGGAAGGTTTTTATATTTTTTGATAAAGTATATTTATATTGTGGAAACGGATAATAATATGGATTGCTAAGTGATTTTTTCAACTTTCTTGAGGTTCTGTCAAGTTCATGGAAGCTCAGGAGTTTTTTCAGCTACAGTTGAATCTATAAAATGATCAGTCCCAGTAGACTTGACGGTACAGTAAATTGTTTGAAGAGGTGAAATTTTAATGAGTCGCCAATTTCCTCCAAAAAGGAAAGGTCAGAAACCCAAATTCGATCATGAAAAAATCGAAGAACTCCTCAAAGCAGGTGAGAAACCCATTAAGATTATGCTTCTGCTGGGTTGTTCTTATGGGGTTTTACGGTATGTACGAAAGAAAATGGGAAGAAAGAAAGTATAATTTTGAAGAGATATTCATTTGTATTCGGTTAAGATGAGGTTCTTGACTGTAAACGTTTTTCGGCAGCATCATCAAGAGTTATTGATGGCTGCTCTCAGAGCCTTCAAATTGGAAAACCTGGTTCGCACGTAATTTTCCAGGCCATATTTCCATTCCTTGCATTCCGGTCGGCCCCTGTTAATGAACATGGCCTGGTGGGCGCAGCCTCCCATACAGATGGGTAGCATCTTGCATTCTATGCAGTCAGAATACTCGAAAGGCTCCCAGGTCAGCCACCGGGTCTCATGGTTTCCCTTCTCCCTGTTTTGTCGCGTCAGGTCGCCGATTTTTCCGATGCTTGCGGTCTTGTTACCTATTTCTGTCCAGCACTTGTACATGTCCCCATCAGGGTCAAGCACAAAAGCATTTGTCCGATTGGCGTCGCAGGACCTGGCAAATCTTGGATAAAAGGACTCTCTGCCTGCATCGAAGCCCATCTGATTTAAGTTTTTATAAAAATTCTGGTTTATTATTGAGAATTCTTCTGTCAATATACAGGAGCTCTCATACGATTTACATCCCGCTGTATAAGGTATGACATGGCCCAGGTAAATGAATATTTCACTCAGGTTGTTGTCCTTTAATACAGCCAGAAGACTGCTTATATTATCAATGTTGGAGCGGTCAGTATTTATGCGAACATATATCTCAATGTCATTTGCCTTCAGAAGTTTGATTCCTTCAAGAATCCGGTCGAATGTTGGGCCGCTGTTTCCTTTAAGCATTCTGCGGCTGTTATGCACTTCTCGAGGCCCGTCAAGGGTAATATGAATGAACTTAATCCTGTTTTTCTTTAAATTCTGCACAATGCCAGGATCTTCCGAAATTAGATAGCCGTTAGTAACCATGCCAGCAGAATATCCAACTTTATTCTCTTCTGTAATGGCAATTATTTTCTGCGATAAATCAAAAATAGTTTCTTTTGCCAGGAGTGGCTCGCCACCATACCAGGTTACAAATACATTTTTTCCTGTCTTTACTATCTTTTCAATATAGTTAAGTAAATCCTGCTTTATATTGTCTGGCATAAAAATATTTTGACCATCATTCCTGCTCTGGCTTTGATCCAATTGTTCGAAGCAATAGGCACAGGCAAAATTGCAAGCTAAAGTGGGAGCAATAACCAACCTGACTATCTCGCTGTCATACTTATCGCTGTTATAGGCAAATTTGACCGTTCTCAGCTCATCAGCAGTATCGTCAACAACGAATCCTCCCTTTTGTAGTTCATCAACAAACTGCTTTTTGTCTTCTGGCAAGAAAGCATAATCAAACTGAGAAACATTCAATAAATCTATACGGCTCTTGCTCACTTCAGCTAGTGCTGTAGTAAGACTGTTAAAAATCATTACCTTTTCTGGGTCATCGGTTGACCAGACAAAATTGTAGGTGGACGGTTTCATAGTTTTAACGTATATCCAGTCTATTGCCTATACTGCTTTTACACTCGCAGAATCCGCAGCCTCCTACACCATCGCATCCAACACATCCACCATTCATTCCAGTAAGTTTTTGGGGTAATACCAGGTAGATAACATCAGCAGATTCCTCTAAGACTTTAAGTTTCACATCTGCATGAGTCTTCAGACCCAGTTGTCCGATTGCTTGCTTCGGATCTTCTAGCAATGCTTGCTTGAATTCCGGGTTCAACTCTGCTTTAGAGATGATATGTTGCTTGAATTCCTCGCGGGACAATGGATCTGTCATTTTGATTTCCTTTTTGATTTTCCTCATTATTTTTACCTCCTCTCAACTTCACTAAATGATTTTATTTTTCCAACTGATTATTAATAAATCCAGTAAAAGTTTAGACTTTTGCCAATTATTAATACTGTTTTATTGTATAAATATCTTCCTACAGTTATAATAATTGCTCCTAATATGAGCTTATCCTAAAACTCTAAATTGCTCTTTAATTCCCATTTTAGCTTATCAACTGCCTACCATCAACTTACTACCACCATAAGTTGTGATAATTTACGGTGAAAGGCTTATCATTTTTGGCGTTTTGCTTCATGTAAGGAAAAGTTTCCTTAGCATACCATAAATTTTTCCAATTCTTTTAAAGTTCCTTTTATGCAAAAATCCTGCATGAGCACCTAACCCAAAGGTTAAATGGCTCAAATGATGGAATCAATACAAAGAATCAATTCTCTGTATTTTTGAATCAGAAGAGGGTCGCATGGAAAACAAATACAAAACTTCTAGATACATAAAGATCTCAGAAAACTTAATCTCTATATAAGAGACATAAAAATTTTGACTCTTAAATAATATTTTTTTGAAAAAGAAGGAACATAATATTATTTGTCCATTTGTGCGTGATTCTTTCATATTTTAGTTTTCAATGTAAAGAATGTTTGCTTTCATATGCTAAAGCAAATCTGCTCCAGTGAACTCACAGAGTTGAGAAAAAGAACTGAAAAGCACTAAACTGATTTTGTAAATAGTATCAACCGAATATTAGGGGACTGACGACCTTTACTACATGCTGTTGTTAACTTTTCTGATAGGCTCTTAATCGACGAAAAATGCACCTGTAATTATAAATATCATTGAATAATTATACTAACCACTGGATAAGTCAAAATGCATATCCAAATGGGATATAGAAATGGGGGATTGAAATAGATGAAAAATGAGGATAATTTATACTTAACATTCTTCACTCCAGTAGTCCTGGTTTGTTTTTTAATTATCGGCTCATCTACTGCACTGGCATCTAGCGAGCAAAATACTTCATATAACGACTCATCGGCTAATATTGAATTTCCGTACCCGCGTGGCACAGCCCCTGCATATGGAATGATGGGATGGGAAACTGGCACTCAATTTTTGACAGATAACGCTACGCTTGTTCACCTTGGGTGGAGCACTTCTATAACTCCTCAGCAGTTTGTTGATAACGTTAATAAAGGAAAAAAGCTGGAAATTTCTAAATATTTAGTAGCTACTGGCGGCCCACAAATGGCTTCTGAAAGTTTCTGGAAATCAGTAAAGGATAAGGGTGTTAGTGACAATGATTTCTTTGGGGTCTATTTCCCTGACGAGGAAGGAAGTCCTTCAACGCTTATCAGCATGTACACAGGTATGAAAAAATACTTCCCTAATGCTGTTGCTGGTGATTATTTAGGAGATATGGCAAGCGGTGGTGATGAAGCATTTATTCCAGGCCTGGATGTTTGTTATTTCACTACATACACGAAATTTCATCCTGAACGCCCACATGCCTGGGTATATGGTAATCTTATTGCCAATGCCCCTGATTGGAAAAATGCAGGAAAAACAGTATATGTAACAACAGAAGCGTTTGGTCAGGCTATTGAGGTGAATGCTTCTGACCCTGATTTGAGTACGGCACAAAAAGTGAGTGATCGACAAACAAGTCAGATCGTGATGGGAATTTTAGGTGGAGCACAGGGTGTTTTCTCATACGCTTATAAATATGCAGCAGATACTCCAGGCTATACTGGGTGGGCCAGCTTTAAGCCAAAATATGAACAGGTTTGGCCCTGGATTATGAACGGCAACCGGACACTTCTGATAACAAACGTAACTAGCGGCAGGACAAGTATAAAATCAGATCCAGGTGAAACAATCACTGCAGTTACAGCCTGCATATTTACTGATGCAGACGGTAGAAAATTAGTTGCATCATCAAGTATGCTTGATTTTACCGAAGCAAATAGTACGGCAAATACTGCAATAATTACCGGCGTGCCAGACGGAACATATAATGTCTTATGGGAAAACAGAACTGTGACTGTTGATGATGGGACCATCAAAGATACCTGGCAACCATACAAATACCATTTTTACCAATTAAAGACGAACGATGCTGGTAACAAATAAGCTTTTACTGTTACAAATGATTTCGGTTCGGGTTCTTTTACCGAAGGTTAGCAGGTTACATATCTGCTAACTCTCCCGCTTCCGGCAAAGTGTTTGCTGTATTATCACAGTTTTCTGCCTGGTTTACGTATCTTCATAAGTAATAAGGGCCAATAATAAAGAGAATAAATCAGTCCACTTTTGCGGTTTCACAAGAGCCTGCCTTTCATAGTAGCCAAGAGCATGTCTTAAAATTTAATCTGGTTCTATAATTCTATAATTAGGATAGGGCTTATACACTTGAACTGAAAAAAAGATACTTTGAGAATTTCAAATGAACTCAAAATAGGTAATAAATTAGATGGCTCGGTCAATTATCCCTACCATCTAACTTCAATTTATTTTATTTTATTTTATTTTATTTTATTTTATTTTATTTTATTTTATTTTATTTTATTTTATTTTACTCCTTTTCTTCCTTTTTACTTTCTTTTATACAGAAACATTCCAAGCAGCCCGATAATACAGAAAATCATTTCAAATCCAGGCATACTTACGTTTTCCTTCTGAGAAGTATTTGTTTTTCCTGCATTCTCAGGCTTTTCAACTTCTGATGCTGTAATCCCATTGTTTTGTTTAAGATCCTGTGTGCCAGGTTCAGGCAGTATTTCAATCACATTTTCTCTGGATACAGCCTTTCCTGTTATTGCAAATGGGGAGAATCCCGGAGTTTCTGCTGTGAAATACAGATATTTATCATCTTCCCTGAGCAGAGTGGCTGGAAGTTCATTCCATTTCTTGTCATTGTACCTGTTCAGACTGATTGAAGACTGGTCAATGTTTTTATCATTTATCCAGGACTTTTCGACTTTGAAACAGACTACTGCGTTTTCAATACTCTTTTCAGTCCCATAGCCGCCATTTCCAACCCAGATATTCAGGTAGTTATAGACTTCATCTTCAGGTGCCTCCGGAGTGAGCGTAGATTTGTCTTTCAGCATCTCAACAATGGTCGTTGTCTTGCCAACAGTCTTCTTAGAATCAAAGTTTAAATAAACAATAGCAGTGACGTTCTTTGAAAAATCAAACTTAACAGGACTTCCGCTTGTAATGAAGGTCTGTGAAAGTTCCTTTACTTTTACATTCTTTGCAGGCTCAGGAGAACCACCGGCACCGCCGCTTCCACCACTGCTTCCAGCGCTTGAACCGCCCCTGCTCCCTCCATCAATACTTCCGCTGCTACTGCTACCATTGCTTGAACCGTTCTGGATGCTTCCTCCACTGCTGCTATTGTTGCTTAAAATGTTCTGGCTCTGCACAGTTATTGTAGCAGTTTTTGAGGCAGTCCCATCTGCATTTTTTACTACGAGGTTAACGTTATAGATCCCTGCTGAGAAATAAGTGTGTATTGGATTCTTCTCAGTTGAAGTATATCCGTCTCCAAAGTTCCAGTTCCAAGACACTGGAGACCCGGTGCTGGCGTCATTAAACTGAACAGTTAATGAAATTCCAGATGGCACATTTGAACTGAAATTAGCCGCTGGTGGGCGTGGCAATGCCGTAATATAATTTACTTTTTGAATATAATCTGATCCTTTTTCATTTTCAACGGTCAACTTAACAGAGTAATTTCCAATATTCGAATATTTATGCACTGGATTATGATCAATAGACGTGTTTCCATCCCCAAAATCCCACTCCCAGGACTCTGGAAGTCCGGTTGATGTATCTCTGAACGCTACACTCAGAGGCCGGAGTCCAGTTGTGGAATTGCTGGTGAAACTGGCAACTGGAGTTGCCGGTTGAATAACCGTAATTGTTTGAAGCATCGAATCACTGGAAACATCATTTGTTACCGTTAAATTAGCCGTATAAATTCCTGGGGTTGTATATATATGAGCAACATTTGAAGTCTCACTTGCGGGTGAATCGTCCCCAAAATCAAGCAGTTCAGTGGTCTGGTTGATACTGTGATCCACAAATGTCACACTTTTCCCAGCAAATAAATTATTTGCAGAAACTGTGCAATTTGCAGTAACATTCGAAAATCTGGGGAGTGGAGCCCAGGACGAATTACCCAAATCTCCCATGTGGTAAAATACTCCACCGTTCCGATTGGTATAATCCAGAATTGAATCAAGTCTCGATGTTGATGTTTGATATGATACGGTAACATTTGGAGTAATTGCATGCCCATATAAAACTAATACACTTCCCGTTTTTATTGCGTAATCTATTCCATTTTCTATAGACTCTAAGCTAGCGCCAGACCGGTCATCTATTTCAACACCGTATAGAAGTTGAGCATCGTCCCAATTGTAATAAGCCTTTGTTGTTTCATTTACGTTCCCATTTATAAGCTCGGGAGCTCTTGTTCTAAGTGTCCGGAAATATGGAGCTACTGCTGCATCACTAGCTGCATTTCTACTCGAATAGGGATATGCTAAGGTGCAAACCGGATAACCAGACTGGGTAATTTCTACGACGTTCGGAAATATTTCTTGATTCAGCCATGCTGCAGGAGTGTTAGTGTCTAGAAATTGAACCGAATTTACGTGATTGTACCCATGACAAGCTATTTCCCATCCAGCCAAATGCAGTGCATTAAGCTCATTTATTATAGCCTTTGGCCTGTTACTTACTTTATTTACATTTATAGTGGACGTAGCGTTATACTGTTTAAACATTGACAGATATGGATAACATGTTTCAATATGTCCTGAATCGTCCCAGGAAAGAGCAATGCCTCCGGGGTTCTTTAAATCTTTTATGCTGTGGAGATCACTTGCATATAAATCTAATATCTCAGATGAATTGAGTGTTCTGTTATACACATAAAAAGAATATATTGTCCCGTTTAGCCCATGCGTAGCATCAGGGGATGATCCTATCGCCCAATCATCCACGTTATAGTTTGGGCCTAGAGCCTCGGCCGTATAATCTACTCCTTTTCCATTAGCAACTCCATTGAGGTATAATTGAGCATGGGAACCATCATATGTCACAATAGCTTCATAATCTTTATTAGGTTGTATATGACTTTCACTGGAGCCATAAATAGCATGGTCATCTGTATAAACTTCATATGTTATCATTGCATTCGTGTGATTAATGCTGATCTTGAATTCGTTATTGCCTTTAGAAAATAAATATGTATAATGCGTTGGATTGCTGTAATTATAACGGAAAAATCCCCCAAATGTTATATGTGGATCAGTGAATGCCAATTGTCCATTGTTAGGTATTGTTATTCTGTTTTTTCCGTTGAAATGTCTTGCTGTTTGTCCAGTTGGCAGAATAAAGGTTGTACTGCCGTTATTCGTACCATTATTTTCGTGTCCTGAATTGTCAACAATAGTATTTTCAGTGTCTGCAGACCAGTTATAATGCACAAGTTGATTTGTATCTGCATAAGCTGTGCCAACTAGACCAATCATAAATATAAGAAATAATCCGTATTTTGCATATGGTTTAAAATTGTGAAATTTCATCGCAATCAGACTCTTTAATGAAGACAATATTGAGCGTTTTTATCTTATGCAGTGATGGAAATGTCTCCTTTTTCTTTTCTAATGCAATAACTGCTTTTTTTGACAATTTAAGTAAAAATATGTCCTTTTTTAGTCAGCTTCAACTTTGCAATAATTAAATGAGTGTATGCCTAGTATGAACCTTGTTTTTGGACTTTCATATGTTCAAAAATGCTCCTTTAACCAGAACATTCAATCAAATAATATGTGCACAGTACGGTTTCAAGCGGACAATCTAATTAGTCAACATTCTTGTTATTATACAATAGATTCAAACATTATAATGTTTCTCACTAAGTAGACAATGATTATAGCATACTTATTAATGAGTATAATTCGAAAAAGTAGACATCTTTTTGAGTGAAAACATTCACATTTAACCCAGCTTGATTGTGTATAATTACAATCAGAACAGAAAAACACAAAAAAGCTGTTTATGTATTGGGCGGCCGCATAGCATGAATGAGTTTTCTTTGAAAAACTCTGGTTTCGTCAACAAATTTGTTTTCAGCATGCTCAATATGCTGCAAAATGGTTCTACTTAAAAACTTAAAGTATCGAGGATCCCTTTTTAATTTATCAAGTTTCATAATCAATAAATGACCCATTTACTATTTTCGGATAATTTTTGCTGAAAGAGTACCAAAGCTTAACAACTTTATAATTTTCTTAAATTGCCTGAGAACCCACAGGAAAAATTAAAAGATTTTATCTTTATTTCCCAAAGAAACCCTTTATTCAGCTTCTCTAATCTGTTCAATAAATAGAGATGGGTAATAGGTTCTGCTTGAAAGATGCTGATATTCAGAGTAATTTACTATAGATTTATTCTGGTTTCTATAAAAACAATAAATATATGTGCATCAATCGAAATACAGGATATTTAGTTAGCAAATTCTGAAAAATAATATTACAAATCTTGTTGAAAAAAAGTATTCAGAGTAGATATTCCATATATGTTGTAGAAAAAAGTTTAAGCGAAGTATTACCTAAAATGAAAAGACAGGTTGTTTGAGTATAAAGTAGAAGGTAAATTTAAAATTTAATAATGCCCCCTTAAAAGGGGAATTATCCTGTGAACCCGTTGCTGGTACTCGCGGTATTCATCACCAAACTGTGACACCAGCCTTTTTTCCCAGTGCAGAGATCCAAGGCACAGGTATACAGTGGTCAAAATATATATGACAAGAAGATTGACAGTCATAATTGGAGTGAGCCACATTATAACCAGTCCTGAGAGCAGGAAGGGGTCCCTGACCCATCGATAAATTCCCCGGATATTTAGGGGACCTGCTTCAGGGGTCTTTGGTGCAGATAGCTGTGAGCGTATCTTGAATCTATTGGGTGCATCCAGCAGAGCTCTGGGGGCAACGACTGCAGCAATTAACTGTCCACCGATCATCAGCCAGCGCCAGGGAGAAGGTATTATATAGAGAATCGGTCCTGGATTCTTGTAAAGCAGATAGGCAAGTGGCAATATCGTTAGCACTGAGATGAGATTGAATAATGGCAGATACAATCTATCTGCCCTGGAACCTAAGACTCGCATAGCGAGGCGTTTGAAGGGCAGGCTTGCCATAAGGCTGTGAATAGCTGCGAATGCAGCCAGACAAAAAACAAGGATAATTGTGGACGAAACCAATTCCAATGATCTCCATTTTTTTTATTTGGGTAACTTGTATTTAGAATCTGTGAATTGATGAGGCTGTCAAATCTTTTGATGTTAATCAATTTTCTAAATGTTTTGCAACAAGCCCAAAAATATGAATTTTTCAAAGTAACAAAATCTACATTAACTGGCCCTGTTATCAAGATAATATCAGAATGACACTTGAAAGATATATGCAATACTATATTGAGTTGTTTAGTGAAAAATTAGATAGAAATCAAACATTTTATAATTATTTAATCAGTTGCGAGATGAACAATTTAAAATATACACAAGAGAAAAATTTTTATGGAAGAAAAATCTATTTCTATTTGATATAATTTTATAACTTTTTCATAGAGATATAAAGGGGAATTTCTCTGTGTTTGATGATAATACTTCTCAATCTTAACCTTAAGTTTGAAATCTAAGGTTCATTGCTGTGATGTATATCAAATGAAAATGCATTGATTAATTTCCATCTTTTGAAAAAGTAAAGAATAAATAAAATCACAGGGAAGACTTATTAAGTTTGAACTGTTTGCAGAAAAAGTGCATAAAACTACTCAATCATATGAGAATATAACTCTGTTAAATCGGGGGGTTTAGTTCAGAGAATATATTTTCATTGCTAGTGATAATTGGATTTAATATTCAATATCTTTGAAAGATTTTATGGTTGAGTGGATACTATGGAGGATGTATATTATGCAAAAAGTTGTGTTTAAAACACTAAGTATTTTTATGTTAGTTCTTTTTGTTATGTCAGTTACTGGAGCAGCAGCAACAAGCAGTAGTAAAGCAGTTGCAAACGCCGACAAATTTAGCTTCAGTCCCACTAAAAAATGTGGAAATGTCCTGTCCAATGACAAAGGAAGCGGTCTGAAAGTTACTACTACAGGAACTATGAAAACTTCAAAAGGTGCAAAGGTGTCTATGAAGAGTAACGGTTACTTCTGCTACTATCCAGCTACCTCTTTTAAGACTGGCACCATAAGTGACAGTTTTACATACAAAATAGTAGACAAATATAAAAAATACAGCACTGCACGGGTAACAATCAGTTACAAATGCACCTCAAGCGGTTCCACACCCTCTCAGAGTAAAGGTGTCGTACAGGTAACCCAGCTTGATCAGATAAATACTGCCCTGAAGACAGGCCCGGTTTTGTTAAAACTCGGAGCTGAATGGTGCGGGCCATGCAAGTCTATGAAACCCATCCTTGAAAAACTGGCAACAGAATATGCAGGAAAAGCAACTATTATGTCTGCGGATATAGACAAGAGCCCAAAGATTGCTGACTATTTCGGAGTAAACTCTATTCCCGACACCACTGTGATTGTGGGTATTCAAAACGGAAAATACGTTTACATGCAAGAGAACGGAAAAGTCAACACGGACCGGACCAAGGCCAGGATTGTCGGACTAAAAGACAAAGCAGTGTATGAAAAAGTATTGGATCTCGCTCTTCGTTAATTGGGTAAGAATAAATCAAATTGAAAGAGAGAAAAATCCTCTCTAATCCCCAATTTTTAATTTTGCAGGTTCAGATTTTTATGGACTAGAGGAAAGTCAAGATTTAGTACGCTGATATAAGTTCCTTACGCACCCATTCTGTTTTAAAAATTGCCCTATCCAAATCAATTTTTTGTTTTCATTTAAGAGATCTATCCAGTTATCTGTATTTTAGTTATCTTTATAGCATAGTTAATGAATTTTTTATAAGTTTGTGTCCTTTCTATTTTATTTTAGAGTGAAAAATTGAAAAACAAAGGATAGTTCAAAAATAAAGCTATTATTTCAGTTGAAACAACACATGAAATTATAGTAGCCAATACTTTTGCTTATACCAGATCTCCACTGGTTTTTATATCAGCTTTAACTGACCAGATAGGTCATTTTGCTGAAGAAGTTAATCCAAAAGCTGAGGCACAGAACTATACAGCCGCTTTTAATGCTGGAATTTATCTTTCTTATGTATTAGCAAATCTAGGAGATATATAAAATGCAGAAAAAGTAATCCGAGAACAGAAATTTAATTGTATATAAAGTCTGGTCAACAAATAAAAAAAGAAGGCTTTATTTAAGCCCCCGTGTTCCTCTCCTTAATCGTGTACCTGTGGATGACCAGTATCCTTTTTTGAGGAAAAAATTGACCCTCAAAACTTTAGGCTTTGAGCCGAAGTCACTTCTTTTCCTTGCTTTACGTTTATGTATTTACTCTAAGGAGTTACTTGCTCTGGAATTTGCCTTTGCATTCCCTGATAACATCTACAGCACTGTTGTATTGCTTGTCTGGACAAGCTTCAAGAGCTGTAATTATTTCTTTGCGTGCATTAAGCTTTTTAGCTTCCGCTAGAAGTTGCGTCCTCGATGCAGGATATTTCATATCGTGGAAAGCCTGTACAGCCTTCTGAACGCCTTCGAATTCCTTGAGTACATCAGGAGCGCTGTGATATTCTTTGTCTGGAATGTTCTCAATAGCCTGCATTACTTCGCTACGGGCATTAAGACTTTTAGCTTTCTCGATAAGTTGATTCTTCGTTACGGGATATTTCATATCACGAAAAGCCTGTACAGCTTTCTGAATTGCACTCTGAACTTCAGTAGAACTTGCTTGCATTTGTTTTATCCCCCATATTTTGGTTTTATTTGCCGCAAAATTCCTTGCTGACATCAGGTGTTGGTTTATTCCTGTCAGGAAGACTCTTAAGAACTTCCATGAACTCGCCTCATATACTTTATAGACTCCTCAATCTGGCTTGAACTTCTTCTGAGGAGTTCATCCCTGGACTCAGGTATCTATCGCCTTCTCAATGAGGTTACCCACCCACCACCCAGTATTATGTGATTAATAATATAAAAAAGAATTCAATTCAAATGTTTGTTAGAAGACGGTTATTAGCTGTAGCAATTCCGTGTAGTAGATACTTCTTTGTTATTAATACTGAAAACTGAAAATACCTGAGAACCAGAGAAAGAATTATCACTTTTAGCTTTTTGCTTCGTGCAATTCAAGGCTCTTATTGAGTACTCAATTTTTCCAAAAAATAAGATATAATCAGTATCTTTTGCCTTACTTCATGGTAATATAGAATCCAATTTTTAGACAGGATAATAACAGAATCAAAATAGAAGCTAAAAGAAACAGTAGGCTTTTCAAAGAAAATACATGGTTTATACAATCAAATACGGCTTTATTGCACTCTTTTTAACTTCACCGCTTTTGCCAATTGTATCCCTTTTTTTCAGAACGGTGGGTAAACTTTTCATAAGTAAATTTCAGCTGAAAAAAATACTGCAAATAAGAGCATTTAAAGCAAAATTGAGGGTATCAGGTGAAAGAATAATTAACGGGCCCGCCGCGATTCGAACACGAGTCAATGGGTATCTTCGTAATAATCTTACTTCGAAGCCCATTAGGATATCCTGGCTACCCTACGAGCCCGCAGTGCAGCAGTAGTGATAGGAGCTATCCATATTAAAGGTTTCTCTCAAAATCCGGAAAAAAGGAAAGAAAACATGAAAGAGAACAAAAATAAAAACTCTAGTAAAACAGAGAGATGAAGAAAAGAGCTTACATGAGAGATGAAAAAAGATAGAACCTTAAGAATTTCAGTAAAAAACCTGGATTAAGTAAAAAGATAAGACTGCAAAATAAAAGATTATATTAAGTTAGACAGTATATTGGTTACTAATATAGCGAGTGAAATATATTGCTACTGATTATACAGCCAGAATTATTTAATGAATAATACTAAAATGTTAGAATTAACATAGTTTACAAATATTCATAATTAAATAACCGGTTTATATTGATTATATGCGCCGAAATCTATAAAAATTCATATTGAAATTGGAATTATTTCGATTATTTCAGACAACTACCCATATACAATTTCTTGGTCTGGAAGAGTAAGATATAACAATATAAATATAGAAATGAAGGTCTAATAAAATGGATAGAGTTTCAACAGGCATCGAAGAACTGGACAGGAAATTGATTGGTGGCTATCCTGTAAACAAAGTAATCCTTGTAACAGGAATAGCAGGGAGCGGAAAAACAATATTCGGAATTCATTTCATTCACAAAAACTGTCTTGAAGGAAAAAAATGCCTGATAATTGCAACTGAAGAAACTCCTGAAGATATCCTTTATCAGGCAAAAATATTAGGGCAAGACCTTACACCTTACTATGAAAGCAGACAGTTAATTATAGAAAATATGTTTGAAAACCGCTCAGAAATGATAGAGCAGACGAGATACGGTTTTAAGCCTGAAAGTCCGGATATTGAACTCCCCAATCTTGTTAATTTAATACATGAAGGAACCGAATGTCTTGTCATAGACAATATCGGGACTTTCGCTCTCAGAGTTTCTACAAAAAAACTTCGAGACCAGTTTGACGGGCTTAATTACCTTGTAAGAAAAAAAGGCTGTACTGCTCTTTTGATCATGGACGAGGCTGCACACAATTTGACTCATCAGCTTGCTGAATATTCGGTCTATGGGTCTATCCGCCTGCTGGTAAAAGAAAATTCTTACCTTGGAAAAATGGAGCGGTACCTGAGCGTACCCAAGATGCGTAGCACTCCTATTTCTCCAGAGATGTCTGTCTTTGAAATCACGTCTGAAGGAATTAAAATTCAGGAGTCGGGGGGAGAAAATCTTGCCAAATAAAAAAAACAAACTAAAGATCCTCATTGTCGATGACATGCCTGAAAATATAGAGCTTGTGGAGGATTACCTTTCAGTGGAGCCCTATGATGTAATTACTGCCCGCAGCGGAAGAGAAGCCCTCCTTAAAGTAAAAGAAGAGAAACCCGACCTGGTCCTTTTGGATGTTATGATACCTGATATGACTGGCTTTGAGATTTGTAAAACTATCAAGGATGACCCCGAAACCCAGTTCACTCAGATATTGATGCTTACCGCTCTTGCAGGACTTGAAGATAGAATAAAGGGAATAGAAGCCGGAGCAGATGACTTTCTTATAAAACCAATAAAAAGACTGGAGTTCAAAACCAGAGTAAGATCCCTGCTCAGAGTAAAATGTATGCATGACAGACTGGTGGAGGAACGTGATAACCTTGAAATTAAAAACAGAATACAGAGTGTTCTAACAGCTATTATTCCGAGTTTGCTTCAGGTTATTTCCAATGAGGAAAAGAAGGTTGTCATAAACCAGATGACGGCTATGGTAGAAAAAACGCTTCTTGATATGTACCAATTTGAGAATAGAGAGATGGACTTCGCTTACGCCGGAGAGGTCTGTACTGAGATAATGAACCAGCTGGGTGGAAACTTTTCCTCGATGATGGGGGAAAAAGAAAAATCCTGGGTAATAAGAGGGACAAAGTGCCCCTGGGGAGGAGAGGAAGCTCGCAAAAATCCTATTTTATGCACCCTTACCAGGAAAATATTTTCAAATGTAACCGTGAAAGTCGATTCTGACTTTAGCCTTGAGGCGCGTAAAACCATAGGAAACAAGAACGATTGCTGTGAATTCCTAATAAAAGTAGAATGATGTTAATTGGCCCTCATTTAAGAGGAAAAGCATGAAAAATTGCACTTATTTCCTCAACAATTTATTAAAAATTTATACAGTGGTGAGGCGGAGCAGGTAATCAGTTTCATTAAATAAGTGCAAAATTTTAAGCCAATAATCCGGAGCTACTTCACTTCATGCCTGTAATAGCTCACTTAATAGGTCCTTAAGCTCACTTAATAGTTCCCTTAAGCTCACTTAATGGCTCACTTAAGACCATTTCATATATAGTCACGAGGCCAAATAATGCAACTACTCAATGAGATCAAAGTGGATTCTATTGCAACAATTACAGGCGTGACTATATGTAATAACTCATCACTTCATACTGCTAATAATTCTCATCCCTTCAGAGGTGATGTCAAACAGAGAATACTTGACCGGAACAGCCTTATTTCTCATTTTTTCGATGTATAAATACTGTTTTGTCCTCCCTGAACTAAAGTTCTCCTGTGACATAAGCCGGATCAGTCCGAAAGCCATATAACCTGCAAGCCTGTGAGTCAGGTCATAAGAGTCCTCATCCATAATAAAGAGGCTTGTACATTCGTTTTTTAGAAGAATTATGCTTATAGAGCTGAATTCATCGGCAAACTCCCTTATATCGTAGTTTATAGCCATTACCCCTATATTGTCAATGACTACAGCATCAACTTCGGAAGACATTGAGCTGAGATACTCTATTATGTCAGTATCCACAGAGCAGAGTCCTTTCCCAAATTTGGAAACGAATTTGATTTTGTTCATCTTGTCTTCGAAGATATTCCTGATACTAAGCTGTCCACTCTTCAAAAAAGGTTCCAGGTCAAGGTTGAGACTTCGTGACTGGGAAAGGATATCTTCAGTGAGTTCCCTTGTCAAAATAAGTATGCATTTTCTGCCTTCCTGGCAGCTTCTATGAAGGAAATGAAGCCCGAGAATAGTTTTCCCGGACCCTGTGGGACCTGTGATCAGAATACCCTTTCCTTTGGGATATCCTCCATCCATCAGCACGTCCAGCCCATTGATCCCTGTAGATAAACTCTCCATATTATCACATCTTCAGCGCTAATTTCCTTAAGTTAATATAATATTTAGTAAGTAATAGATTCTTCCCCAAAAATAAATCAGTTTTATCGGAGGCCGGTTTTAAGAAAGCAGTTTCTTGCAAAGCAGGCTTTTAATCAAGGTATCTTTCCTTAAATTCAGAAATCTGCTTATTGCTTCCCACAACTGCGATCATGTCTCCTGCCTTTATTGAAGTCTGTCTTGTAATAGCAGTTGTAACAACTCTTCCTCTTTCAATGCCTATTATAGTGCAGCCGATCTTTCTTTCGAGGTCAAGGCTTTCTATTGACTTATTATCAAGAAAAGAGCCCTTTTCAACACGATGCTTTTCGATTTCTATGCCTTCGTAAAGCATTATGTCTTCATCGATTCTACAGCTTTTTCCCACGCAATTGGCAGTCATTTTGGCAAGCATCTGGCCAGCAACTACCGAAAGGGAACTTACATAGTCTGCCCCTGCCTTGTAGATCTTATCTATGGATTTTACGGAGTTCGCCCTTGCCACAATAGTAGTTTCCGGGTTCAGACTCCTGCAGATCAGGGTTGCAAAAATAACATTCGTATCGTCATTAAGGGCTACGAACACAAAAGAAGCAGTTTTCACTCCAGCTTCAACCAGTATATCTTCATCCGATCCATTACCAATTAAATGATCGAAGTCAACATTTTCAAAAACTTTTTCGTTAGAGTCTACGACTACAAAACGAAATGGCCCTCCTGACAGTATGTTTACAATGCTTTTTCCAACATCTCCATACCCGAGTACGACTAGATGCCCTTTTGACTCCATTTTTGACCCCAAAATTATCAGAATTCGTGCTCGCAAAACATGTCTATAGATTTACTGTATAAAAACTTAGAAATTCTTTATTTAAATTCAGAAATTCTTTATTTATACAGATAAAATTTATAATGTATATCAAACTATCGGGTCAGCGTGTTAATTTCTTCAGTTTTGAAAGTCCCTCAGGAGTTCCTACGGCCAGAATAACTGAGTTTTCCCGGATTATATCTTCTTCTTTTGGATCAAAAGAGAGGGTCCCACTTTTCCAGATTCCCACTATTTTTGCACCTATCAACGGCTTCTGGTTGGAAATCTCTTTAAGTGTCTTACCTATTAGGGGACTTTTGAGATAGACCGGCAACTCAACTACGTGAACCCCATCAAAAATCTCCGTTGCTCCCGTTACCCGGCTTACAAGTCTATCCATAGCCTTTTTTCCGAGAAACTGTCCGAACATGGATTTTGGAGAGACGACCATATCTGCCCCTGCATATTCGAGGTATTTTGAGTTGGACCTGTCCTCAACAATAGCGATAATATTTATATGCTGAAACTCCCTTGCGGTCAGAACGATATTCGCATTTCTTTCATCAGACTTGTTGGCGATAAGGAGCCTGGACTTCTCGATACCGGCATTTATAAGTGTCTGCTTATCACTCGAGGTCCCAAAAATACAGGGGATGCCCTTATAAGAAAGTTCCCTTATCAAATTTTCTTCATCTTCTATTATAACAAACATTGAGTCCTGCTCTGCCAGCTCATCTATAAGGGTCTCGACAAGCTGATTATATCCGCAGATAATAATGTGATCTTTCATTCCTGAAGAGACTTTTCTCGGCATCCTGAATTTGATAACTCTGTCCATCCAGGGAGTGACAACATAAGTTACAAGAAAGCCCGAAATAAGAATTATGCCTAAAATCTGTACAATTATAGAAAAAAGCCTTCCTTCAAAGGACTTGAATACCACATCTCCATAACCTACAGTTGCAACAGTAGTTGTAGCCCAATAAAGGGCAGTGATCCAGTTTGCATTTTCAGGCTGATTCTCAAGAACCATAAGATACTTGAAAACCAGGGTATATATGGAAAGCAGGAGCACAGCTGCAATTTTGTATGCAATATTTTGCTTTTTGTGTATTAGCCTCCGAAACCTGGCTCTGAGGCTTGTTTTCTTCCTCCATAAGGTAAACATTTTTAAAATCCTGCCTAAACTTTCCTGCTGCTGATTAAGCTAAAATATCTTATATCTGTTACTGATAATAGATCTATATATCCTTACTTAACCCGAATTTCGAACTTACACTTACAATTCCCAGGTCAAAATATCTGAAAATGGGAATCTAAAAAATGAACTGAGATCTTAAACATAGGGCCTGAAAATAGCAAACAAACAGAATGAGAATGAGAAAAAGAGAGTTAATCCGAAGCCTTCTGGCTTTCCTGAAGACCCGGATTAATAAGGCATTTGATATCTGTCGATCATTGTCATTAGATCCATTGTCATTAGATCCATTGTCATTAGATCCATTGTCATTAGATCCATTGTCATTAGATCCATTGTCATTAGATCCATTGTCCGATGAAAGGCCCGACTATCATAAATATAAACGAGAAAAGGATCAACATCGAAAAGCTCGCTGTGATAGAGTTTGAGACCTTTTCCGATGTTTTTTCACTTTTCGTAAGCCTGTATACAAAGGAATATGTATAGTCCTTAAATACATGCCCTCCGTCCAGAGGCACTGCAGGCAGACAGTTGAACAGGCCTACATAGAAATTCAGCCAGCCAACCCAGAGCAGGGTATTTGCAATCCAGAAAATTCCAACTCCAAGGGGTTCTGCCCAGCCGACTGGGTGATAAAACTGCATGATAGTGCCTGAGAAGCCTCGAAATCCTTCGCCTGCAAATCCGTAGATAGGAAGTCCGAAAAGGATAATCCAGCCTGCAGGCATTGTAAGCCAGGAGGGTATTTGCTTGAGGGCTTCAAGATATAATTTTGCCTGTGGCATCCAGATAGAGATTCCAAGCATAGGGGAATTCTCAACTCCGTTATTCCCGTAGTTAACTCCAATGAAGCCGTGTTCACTTTCTGTAGGGTTGGGAGATAATTTCACATCAAAAACAACGGTGCCGTTTTCGGTAAGAGCGCCTGTGTAGTTTGCAGAAGGCAGCATTTCAATCTTTATGGTCTGGTTTGCTTTAGTTGTCTCCATGAAGTTTACGAAACTTGCAATACTTTGCATTTTCGTATTATTGATCCGGATCATTGTCATTCCGGTTTCAATTCCTGCAGCTTTTGCAGGACTTCCTTCAACAACCCCTCCTACGAGCACTCCATTGATATAGCTATTTTGAGCTGAAGAGGTATTTAAATCGTAAACAGAGGAGATGCCGTCTTTTGTGGCATGGATCCGCACAGAGTCTCCGGGTTCGACGGTTTCAAGGTAGGTTAGAAGATCTATCGCTGTACTGACATTTGTGTCATCAATCTGCGTAATTATCATATCTTTCTGGAGCCCTGCAAGGTCGGCCGGAGAACTTTCATTTACACTTAAGACCATGGCGTCACTCAGAGGAGCGATTGCCCCGAGCACAGGCCCAAAGAAGAGCAGAAAAGCAACAAAAGCTACACAGAAATTGGCCATTACTCCGGCTGCAAGAATCCTGGCTCTCTGAGTCCTTGTAGCAATTATTGCAGGTTCGGATTTTGTCTTATCAGATTTAGATACCTCAATTTCTCGCCTTTTATTCTCTCCTTGCTCCCATTCTTCTATTTCCTCGATAGTGGCTGTTAGATGTGGCTCTTTTTTTTCCTCTTCCTTCTTTCCGAAAAGCTGTTCATCATCAGGTTCTGCAAAGCCTCCCACAGGAACAAGGGCAAGCAGGATTCCCATTGATTTGACCCTTATACCTTCAACTCTGCAGAGAATCGCATGAGAAAACTCATGCACAACAAGAGTGACTATGAGAGCGATAACTCCCCAGGTGAAGGGAATGAACTCGTTTACTCCAGGAATCAGAAAGAGATTTCTTGGGGCATTATATTTTCCAGGCTCTGGCACGGTCCCATTTAAGAAAGAAGTATAGAGCGCAATGTCCGACAGGGCGATTACCAGAAACATAGCAATCATGCCTGCAAACATCATCAGGATCCCAAGGTTTGCAAAGTTTCTCCAGTAGAATTTCGGACGGGCCAGTACATCCAGCAGTTTCAAGCCCCTCGTTGTCCTGATCATAAGGATGGGAAGTGGTCCGAAAGTGGTTATGTTATATTTCCCCAGAATACCCCGTCGTTCAAGAACGGAGACGAGGACCCAGTACAGTAAAAAAATACCCAGTGCAATGCTTGTGCCACTCAAAGAAATTCTCCAAATTATTAAGCTAAACCAATTATAAAATATTAAATTATAACTGTTGATCTATGACTGTATATATATTGTAACTGTTGATTTAAACATCACTTCAATAAAGAAGTTAGCGTCAACAGGCTTTTGAATAAGGAACCTGGAATGTGCGTTATACGACCATTCAGGCTTTAAATGAAACCGATGTTAAATTAAGCATCTGTCAATTATACAAAGACTAAACTGTACAAATATTGGTATTCTAAGCCAATTAATTCATTATGTTAGTTCCGTAATCCATGATATATAAAATACCATAGTGCATTTTACTGTTTTAAATTCTATGTATCTTGAAAATTCCTTTTTCAATAAGCTCATGTTTTGAAAAAGGCACATATTAATACATGATAATTATATAAAAATGCATATGGAACTATAAATTCAATCTTTCTATACAGATATTATTAAGATATTATTAAGATATTATTAAGATATTATTAAGATCGATTTTGTGATCAAAAGCAACAAATAATGCAATAGATCAGATAATGAAATAGATCTGCTACAAAAAAACATCCTTTGCTTAAATATTGTTTGCTATGTTGACTTTTCCGGAGGTGTCAGTCTTTATGCTTGGAATTGTGTATATTACTGCCGAAAGCATGGATAATGCATCAAAAATTGCAAGAGAACTCGTTTCAAAGAGACTTGCAGCCTGTGTGAATATGTTTCCAGTATCTTCAGTTTACAGGTGGAACGAGAAGATAGAAGAAGATAATGAGATTGCCATGCTTGTAAAAACTGATTTTTCACGGTTTGAGGAGATCACAAGACTTGTAAAATCACTACATACCTACGAAATGCCTGCAATAGAGTTCTGGGAAATTGAAGGGGACAGGGAGTATCTCAACTGGATTCACTTAAACAGCTCGGGAAAATATCTCATAAAACCTGAAGATACCAAAAACCAGGAGATACCAAAAACCAGAGATTCCATATAAAACAGAGATTTCATATAAAACAGAGATTTCATATAAAACAGAGATTTCATATAAAACAGAGATTTCATATAAAACAGAGATTTCATATAAAACAGAGATTCCATATAAAACAGAGATTTCCAAATAAAACAGAGATTTCCATCTAAACCTGAAAATCTCATAAAACTCGATTTTTGAATCCAGAAAGTCTGAAGCCAAAAAACAGAAAAAAATATTGAAACTATCTCCCGAACTCAAAAAAGATAAGGATTAGCTTATTTACAGGATTAGATTTATATGCTAGTATATCTTTACCATACTAGATTCCAATAAAGCGGGAGTAACCAAGCGGTCAACGGTGGCAGACTCAAGATCTGTTCGTGCAGACGTTCAGGGGTTCGAATCCCTTCTCCCGCACTGAACTTTTTTAAATTTACTGTTTCTGGTTACGTGTTTATTTTCACTTAATTTCTCTGATTCCATTTACATTTGCCTGAGTTACGGCAAGAAGTCAGGTCAAAGTTTGATAGGTTTGGAACCTATTCTCGCAGGATTTCTTGTGTTCGGATCACGCATCTTCAATCTGCTTTTTTCAGCTCACTACTACTAGCAGGTAATATTGCAGCCATTTTCAAAACATGGGCAGTGTCGCGAATTTGCTGTAGATTCTAAGATAAACTTTTGAATTATGAGGAGTAAGCTCGCCTTCTGATATTAAACATTCAAATAGCTAACTTTGAAATATTTGTGATTTTACATAAAAATTGGCGCACTGCCGGAGGGGGCGGACGTATGATAATTTAAATGTATTGTTGTACTTCTTAATTCACATAAACTGGTTTTAGAAGGGATTATGGGAAATGTCTGCAAACAAAAGCACGTACATTCGATGGTTTGAGGAAACTACTATCGATGATGTCCCGCTGGTGGGCGGGAAGAATGCTTCCCTTGGGGAAATGTACAGGGAACTTACTTCGAAAGGGATCAGGATTCCAAATGGCTTTTCAGTTACTGCTGAAGCTTACTGGCATACTTTGAAGGCAGGAGGAATTCTCGAAAAGCTCAAACAGACAATGGAAGGGCTTGATACTTCTGATGTTGCAGACCTTGCAAAAAGAGGGAAGATTGCAAGAGATCTGATCCTTGGGGCAGGGATCCCGGATGACCTCTGGGAGAAAATCAAAATTGCATATGACAGCCTCTGTGAGCAGTACGGAGAAGATACGGATGTAGCGGTGAGAAGTTCGGCAACGGCTGAGGATCTACCCACTGCTTCTTTTGCGGGCCAGCAGGAAACTTACCTTAATATCCGGGGATATCCAACACTCCGAGATGCCTGTACTCGCTGTTTTGCATCTCTTTTTACGGACAGAGCTATTTCCTACCGTGTAACCAACAAATTCGATCATTTCAAAGTGGGCCTTTCAATAGGAATCATGAAAATGGTCAGATCGGATCTAGCTTCAAGCGGGGTAATTTTCACTCTGGATACGGAAACAGGCTTTAGAGACGTGGTTTTCATTACAGGAGCATACGGACTTGGAGAAAACATCGTGCAGGGGCAGGTCAATCCCGATGAGTTCTACGTCTTCAAGCCGACTTTCAGGGAAGGTTATAAGCCTATTATCATGAAAAAAGTAGGAAGCAAGGAGATCAAGATGATCTACGGGCGCGGGGACTCCAAAGTGCTTACTCGAAACGTAGAGGTCCCTGAGACAGAAAGGCTGCGCTTCTGTATTGACGATGAGGAAGTGCTCGAACTTGCAGACTATGCGATTACTATCGAAAACCATTATTCTAAAAGGAATGGAGAATCAAGGCCCATGGATATCGAATGGGCAAAGGATGGTGTGACAGGAGAACTCTTCATAGTGCAGGCAAGGCCCGAAACCGTCCAGTCCCAAAGAAGCAAAGAAGTTCTTGAGACCTATGTGCTTGAAAAGAAATCAAATGTCCTTGCAAGAGGCAGGAGCGTAGGAGACAAGATTGCTTCCGGAAAGGCCCATGTGATTCCGGATGTTTCAGACCTTCCCTCTTTCAAACCGGGAGAGATCCTTATTGCGGACACCACGACTCCGGACTGGGAGCCTGTCATGAAAACGGCGGCCGCAATTGTCACAAACAAAGGAGGAAGGACCTGTCATGCTGCTATTGTCAGCCGGGAACTTGGAATCCCGGCAGTAGTAGGAGCAGGGAATGCAAGCGAGGTTCTGGGGACAGGAAGAGAAATTACCGTGAGCTGTGCTGAAGGAGAAGACGGGATTGTCTACGAAGGCATTCTTCCTTTCCATAAAGATACTCTGAGCCTCACAAACCTGGAACGCCCGAAAACCGAGATTATGATGAATCTTGGAAACCCTGAAGAAGCTTTTGCCTTTTCCATGATCCCGAACGATGGAATAGGGCTTGCCAGGCTTGAGTTTATCATTACAAGCTATATAAAGGTTCATCCAATGGCTCTTGTGCACCCTGAAAAGGTCAAAGACCTTAAAGTACTGCAGGAAATCGAACAACTTACCAGAGGATACAGGAAAGAGGAGTTTTTTGTAGAGCAGCTTGCTCAGGGGGTTGGGACTATTACTGCAGCTTTCTATCCGAAGCCGGTTGTAGTCCGCATGAGCGATTTCAAGACCAATGAATATGCAAGCCTTCTTGGCGGAAGCTATTTTGAAATGGAGGAAAGTAACCCCATGATAGGGTTCAGGGGAGCTTCCCGCTATTTTGATGAGCGTTACAGAGAAGGTTTTGCCCTTGAGTGCAGGGCTATGAAAAAAGTAAGGGATGAGATGGGGCTTACAAATCTCATTCTCATGATTCCCTTCTGCAGGACAATTGAAGAAGCTCGGAAAGTGATCGCAGAAATGGAGAAAAATGACCTCAAGAGAGGAGAAAATGGGCTTCAGGTCTATGTGATGTGCGAAATTCCAAACAATGTTCTTCTCATCGACGAATTTAGCAAATTTTTCGACGGCTTCTCCATAGGCTCAAATGACCTGACCCAGCTAACCCTTGGAGTTGACAGAGACTCTGAAATACTTGCCGCAGAATTCGATGAACGGGATCCAGGGGTTATGAAAATACTGGCAATGGCTGTGCAGGGAGCAAAACGAAATGGAAGGCACAGCGGAATTTGCGGACAGGCGCCAAGTGACTTTCCCGAAATTGCGGAGTTTCTGGTAAAAGAGGAGATAGATTCAATTTCACTTAACCCCGATTCGGTTATGAAAATCACCCTTAAGGTCCTGGAAACGGAAAAGAAATTGGGAAGGTAAAATACTATATCTGCTTCAAATCTTATGCCTTATGAGTAATCTATATATGTGTTGATGTGAGCTAAACAATTGTGGGTGGAATAACATGGAGAAGCAGTTAATCACAGAATAATTTGTGAAATATAAACTGCCTTGAATAACAGGAGATAATTGTATGTTGTTCTTAAAAAAATGTCCGGAGTGTAACTCCGAGCTTGAAAACGATCTATTTAAGGAATTTCAGTACTGTTGCTTGTGCGGGTACTGGACAAGGAAAAAAACTGTAAGATTTGAACCATTAATGATTCTGGAGTAAAAATAAATGTCTGCATTCACCACAGAATGTACCCGATGCGGTACCCCTCTAAAAAAACAGGTAATTGGTTCAAATGAATTTTACTATTGCAGAAAATGCGGATGTACATCTTCAGCCGCATCTGTAAGTGTGCCTGCTCGATGCGCAGATCGACAGATAAATAATATTAAAACTGAATCTGCACCCGGACAATAAACCTTCAAACCTGCAATACCCAGAAAACCCTGTTCAGACAAATTTTTACTCTTGTTGAGCCGGGTTTTGTTTCTAATTTTATATCTTCTGGTTTTACTTATTCATACTTTACTTATTCATACTTTACTTATTCATACTTTACTTATTCATACTTTACTTATTCTCACTTATTAATTGACTTCATGTTTCCTTTTTTATCTTTTCTTAAAAATGAAGTTTCCATGCAATTTTATTTATATTTTCAATATTAATAGTATAATATGTCTTCATTGGTTGGTACTGCTGAATCTATCAGTCAACAAATTCCTGTGGATGTGGCTTTTAGATATACCATTATTTTAATGATTCTTAGCTTAATTCTGCTCTTTCTTTTGGTCTTCACTCTGCGTCATAATATTCGGAACAAGCCGAATATATAAATCTCATTTCTTATTTTCAGAGTTCTTAAGACCGTTGTAACTCATATCTCTCATGCCGTTAGATTACATCGCAATCAGATCTTCGATCTAGAATAAGAGATAAAAATCAAAGCATTACTATACTAATTTACTTTAGTGAATTATCTCAGTATGAATATATAAACACATTATTGTATGTACAAAAGAGGACTTTATGAAGTAGAATGCAGAAAGTGAGTAAAGCAAGCTTCAGTTCCATCTTATAACAGTGTTATTTCTGACTGCATATGTTTTCTATTTGTTCAATTATTATAAAGCCCATTTTATCATAACCTTATGGCAGGAACATTTTTTATACTTACGTATGACAGTACACATGAGCTGTAATGAGTCCCTTTAAAGACTATAGAAAAGTACCTATCGAGATCCAAAAAATGGATCTAAACAGCCTATAATTTTGGATATCTGAATAGGTACTTAAAGAATTATTGGAATTTTATTATGTGGATATATTGATATATTAATTGAAGTGTGATGGCTAACTGGTAAGTTTCTTTAGAAAATTTACTCCGCCATCAACCGTGTCTAAAGTTATAGAGGGAATTGCCCCCAATCTGTATCATTTTTATTCGTATTATCTGTATTAAGATATTGATTTTTGTGTAACTGAAATAGAAGAACATTCTATATTTCCCCTTTTGTTTAATTTATCTCTTTTAGTTCTTTTTTCATATTTTCTGCTGGAATAATTTATTGTTTTTGCAATCAACAAGTCAATTCTTCTCTTTTCACCCCAATTATTACTGCACCCCAATTTACACCTTATAAATCCATAAATTAATTCTTTAGAATCATCTCCCATTGGATATCCGGTATGCTCTTCGACTCCGTTTATTGGAACTCTTGCAGTTCCAAACTATTTTGTATGCTTTTACTCAAGACTTGCAGGTCTTCAAAAACTTTAAGCGAGTTAAGTGTAAAAAATTGAATTCCTGTTCGTCTCCTCGATTTTTGGCATCCTTCTCATCATTAGTCTAATCAGCCTAAGTTCTTCGCTGAAGAGATCTATACACAACTAGAATATCAATTTACATAAACTGTAAAGAACGAATACTACTTACAAATAATAGTGTTTGGATATTTGGAGACAGTAATTACTTCTGGATGAAAATTGTTTTAGTCGAATATCCCGTTGCTTTCAGCTGGCTTTGTCAGAGCAATTTTGATTATAATATATTTTAGAGTAACTCTTGAAAGACGAAACCTGAGAAAATGATCCTAAAAAACTTATCCTGAAAAACTTATCCTGAAAAACTTATCCTGAAAAACTTATCCTGAGAAAATGATCCTAAAAAACTTATCCTGAAAAACTTATCCTGAAAAACTTATCCTAAAAAACTTATCCTGAAAAACATATAATCTTACAGGAAAGGTATCTGAATGAGTTTTCGAAATAGAGTGAGCTTAAGAGACGAAATGAGAGGAATAATTGAAGAACCTCTGCTTAATACGGTACCAAAACGTTTTGATTATGTGGGAGATGTGGCAGTAATCTCGCTTCCTGCAGAACTTGCGGCTCACAGAGAGGATATTGCCTCAAAGCTGTTTTCTATGAGAGGAAACACGAAGGCTGTGCTTAATAAAGTGAGCAAGCTTGAAGGAGAGCGCAGGGTTGCTGACTTTGAGCTTTTGCTCGGAGAATCCACAGAAACTCTTCATAGGGAAAATGGCTACACCTATAAACTGGACTTAAAAAAAGTCTTTTTTAATCCTCGACTATACTCGGAAAGAAAAAGGGTAGCCTCAAAAATTACCCCCGGTGAACGCATTATAATTCCTTTTGCAGGGGTTGGTCCCTTTGTGCTTCCTGCTGCAGGAAAGGGAGCAAAAGTGTATGCCGTTGAGATAAATCCTGATGCTTGTGCCTGCCTTCAGGAAAATCTCCATATCAACAGGCTTGAAGAGCAAGTAAAAGTTATTCAGGGAGATTTTGAGAATATTTTTCAGATTTCTTATTCTGCAAAAGCCGCTGAGAAAGCAGAGCATATGACCTCTTCTCTTTGTCTGAATGCGAGTTTGAGCTCCGAGGAAGTTAGAGGATTTCAAGTTTCTGAGGGATGGTTTGACAGAGCAATTGTGCCAACACCTTATGGTATGGACCATTTTCTTGATACAATCTCAAAGCTCGTAAGGAAAGGGGGATACATTCATTTTTACACATTCAAAGCCGTGTCACAGATTTCAGGACTGATTGAGAAGTATGAAGAAATGGGACTTGGAGTGGAGTTATACAGGCGCACCGGAAACGTTGCTCCAAGCATCAGCAGGTGGGTTTTTGACCTGATTAAAAAATAAGTGGGTAAGAAAAAGAGGTTTTTTTCAGTCTTCAAGCCCCAGGTGCTTCAGGACATGGTGATAATGTTCCAGGGACAGCCGGGAATAAAAAGCTCCGGTTACAACCTCACTGAGTGATGGATGGATATCCATACCGTGCATGATTGGTTCTGAACTTCTTGATTCCGTATACATGAGAGGAATTATCTGGTGGATAAGAATTGAAGCATGAGGTCCTATAATATGGGCACCCAGGATTTTCTCATCCTCCTTATTAAGTATCACCTTTACAAAATAGTCCCTGAGCTCCATGGCCTTCCCTTTTGCAGTGTCTTCAAAGAATTTGAGGCCTATTACCACCCCTTTTTCTCCGTACTTTTCCACAGCTTCCTGCTCTCCCATGCCTGCTCCCGCAATTTCAGGATAAGAAAAGACTGCATGAGGTACGGCATGGTAGTCTGCCTTCACTTTTTCTTTCAGGATGGCATTCAGGTAAACTATTCCGGATTCATAGTTGCCTACATGCTTGAGCAGGTATTTTCCATTTGCATCTCCAAAAGCCCAGATATCTGGCTGTGAGGTTTCAAGATACTCGTCTGTCAGAATCCATCCCTGCTTATCTGTTTTAATTCCAGCTCTCTCAGGATGGAGAATATTAGTATTTGGAGCTCTTCCTGTTGCTACGAGGATCTGATCTACAGTGATTTTTACCTCCTCTCCTGAACTTTTATCCTTTGCAACTACAGTTTTCTGCCCATTTCCTTCTTTTCTGATCTCTAAGGCTTCGTAGTTTGTAAGGATCTTCATAAATTCAGACATTTTTATCTTTGCAAGTTCGGAGATTTCGGGCTCTTCCTGGGGAAGAAATCGGGAATTTCTTCCTATAACAGTAACTTCTGTCCCCATTGCCGAGAAAAAATGCCCGTACTCAGCTGCAATATAACTTCCTCCAAGAATAGCAAGGCTTTGAGGACATTCATTGAGTTCAAGCACAGTGTCGCTTGTAAGATAACCGGCTTCTTCGAGTCCCTTAATGTTGGGAATAGCAGGCCTTGAGCCAGTACACAGAAAAATCATCTTTGAGGAGAGCGTTTTTTCTCCTGCCTTCAGGGTATAAGGTGAGATGAACTCCGCAGTTTCCGGATAGTAGTCAAGATACGAGTTTTCGGTTAATCCCTCCCTGATCATGTCTATGTCTTCCCTTATTTTCTTTCGCATCTTTTCCATGATCATACGGAAGTCAATGTTTTTTATCTCAAGGTTGATCCCGAAAAGAGATGCAGTTTCCAGCTGCCTGATAAGCTCTGCAGGGTAGAGCAAAAGTTTTGAAGGGATACACCCTCTGGTAAGACAGATTCCTCCAGGTTCGTCTTTGTCGATAACAGCAATTTTTATTTTCGGATTCGAATCGATGATAGAGTTTATGTAGTTCATTGCAGAACCCGTACCTATCACAATAAGATCGTAATTTTCCATTCTTTCCCCTCGCATTGAATCTAAAATTGATTACAATACTTGCCTTAGTAAAACTTGAAATCTGAACAGTTTTATTAAAAAGCTGCAATCGAATCTCAATATAAATCGAATCTCAATATATAATGTACTTTGTAAGCTGTATACATTATAAACTGTATCATTACTGGCCGCTTTGTTTATTATGAGTAAATTAGCTATTACTGGCCGCTTTGCCAATTATAAATATATTAACCTTATTTTGGGTTATACTTATGGATCAGGATTAATTATACTTCGCAAGTAATACAGAAAAGAACAAATTATCATTAGAGTATGAAAAAGATATAAAAGAGGCTTGCAAAAAGAAGATCTGGAGAAAATAGTTTTACTCTCTGATTAACGTCTCTAAAAGCCTGAATGAAGTTTTGGACCAAAAAAGGTAAAATAGATAATCTTAATTTTGATCTGTATTGTGTAATTATTCTCTGAAGAGAACAACCACTTATTTATAAAGAAAAGTCTATTCTATTTAGCTTCCCTGGAAGAGTATAAAAACAAAAGATGTTTTATGATGAACAGAGCCGTCCGACCTTTCAAAAGTGGGAATTCCTTCCATGGGATCCCTTTGATGCATATCCTATATCTCCTGCTCATTCTTATATCTCCTTTTGCAGGAGTTAATCTTCTTTTTCTCCTGTCTATCATACTTTTTCTGGGATTAAGGTTTTCAGGAAATTCCCTCCCACACTACAGGGACGTTATCAGTCTTTCTTTTTCTCTATGCCTGATGCTTTTTGTCTCCCTGGTTTCCGGAAGCTTTTCGTATCCATATCCCTTTTACATAGTACTTGCAGCTTTTGCAGTTGCGGCAGTTGGAAATCATAAATCTTCTTTTTCGGAAACAGACTCTGAAGATGATGCTCAGTCAAGAAGAAGCAGGATCAAAAAGAAGAGTTTCTCTATTCTCTGGAGTTCTGTTTTCCTGGGAACCAGGATTCTTGCGGCATTCCTCGCCGCAGGCTGGATCGTCTACTGGCAGAAACTTTCGGTTTCATACAATCTGGTATTCTTCATTGCTGTCATAGGGGCAGTAACAGGTTCTCTTTTTGAGTCAATTCCCTCAAAAATTGATAAAAATATCTCTGTTCCATTGGGCGCAGGGATGACAATGTGGATTTTTGAAGGGTTCAGGTACTGGGTCCCTCCAGAAAAAATGCTTATAGCTCTTATATTCTCGTTTTTCCTTGGCTTGCTGGCGTACAAGGCAAAGATTGCCGATGTCTCAGCTCTCCTGAGTGCCGCCCTCCTTGGAGTCCTTATTATTGTTTTCAGCGGGCTTTCCTGGTTCTTGCTTTTGCTTACATTTTTTATTCTGGGAGGCGGGTTTACCAAATACAAGTATGCATATAAAGAATCCATAGGGATTGCGCAGGCTAAAGACGGAGTCCGGAGTTACGAAAACGTATTTTCAAACAGTACTGCAGCCCTTGTCCTGGCAGTAGCATACGGGGTTTTTCCGGAACACAGTCTTCCGATTATTTATGCATATCTTGGCACAGTTGCAACAGCTACCGGAGACACCCTGGCAAGTGAAATAGGGACAACAGCAAAAGGAAGGCCAAGGATGATAACAACTCTCAAGCTCTCAGAACCTGGAGCTGATGGAGCTGTTTCCTCACTGGGGGAACTTGCCGCAATTTTTGGTTCAGCTGTGATAGGACTGCTTGCCTATATGTTAGGAGTGTCGGACAATCTTTTCCTTTCAGTTCTTATTACAACTGCAGGAGGCTTTCTTGGAACAAACATAGACAGTCTTCTCGGAGCCACTCTTCAGAAGAGAGGCATACTTTCAAACAGTGGGGTAAATTTCATGGCAACCTTTGCAGGGGCAGGAGTTTCAGCAGTCATCTACCTTCTTATAACTTTAATTTGAGTACGGAGTAGATTTGAAATAAATTTTTCTCATGAAATTGCTCCTGGACTTTCAGACTCTGTACTCTGGAAAAGAAGAACTCATTTATATTTTCAGGTTTATATCTTCATGAGGAGAGGGTTACTGCAATATTCAGATCCATTTTTGGGCTTGAAGGAGGGTAACAGGATGACAGAAACCGAATATATAGGCAAAAAAATTCTGCTTGTAATTGCCCAGAATCAATTCAGGGATGAAGAGTGCTTTGTTCCAAAGCAGCTTTTTGAAGCCACAGGAGCAAAAGTTACGGTTGCAGCCGAGTCTACTGAAAATGCAACAGGGATGCTTGGAGGTTCAATAAAACCTGATATAAGGCTCTCAGAAGCAAGAATCGATGACTATGACGCAATAGTAATTTCCGGGGGTTCGGGATCAAAAAAATACCTGTGGAACAACAGATATCTTCATGAACTCGTAAAGCAAGCAGATGCCCAGAAAAAAGTTGTCTCTGCAATTTGTATCTCCCCTGTGATTCTGGCAAGAACAGGTCTTTTGAAGGGAAAAGAGAGTACGGTTTTTAAAAGTCAGGATACGCTACATGAACTTAAGATGCACGGAGCAGTTTATCTGGACAAGGATGTAGTGGTTTCCGGAAGAATAGTCACAGGAAGAGATCCGAAAAGTGCAGATGCTTTTGGAAAAGCCGTGCTTGAGACCCTTGAGAAATTATAAAACTCCAAATGCGATTCCTGCGGGCCGAAAAAAGATCTAATCTCATTTATTCAGTTACCTCAGTTATTAGCAGATTATCTTGTTATTCAGTTACCTCAGTTATTAGATAGATTACTTGTTATTCAGTTACTTCAGTTACCTCAGTTATTAGATCGATTATCTTGTTATTCAGTTATTGGCTGGTGCCTTGTTATGAAAGCAGAACTTGAAGCGATACTGGCTTATCACCAGGCAAGTAAGCATAACTTCAAAGCTTATGCTCCGGGTCCTCATCATCTGGATATGCCAATTAAACCGGATCCATTTCTAAACTATGATGGGACTCAACTTTTGAGTCTGGACAAATGGAGTGAAGAGCAAATAGAAGCTGAAGTTTTTCCTGCTTACGAGCAGGCTTTCTCTCCGGAAAAACTCAAGCCTTCAGAGCTGAGTAAGAAAAATGTTTCCCGACTTTTATTTGACAGTTTTGCCATCTCGGCCTGGAAAAAAGCAGGAGGTACAAAATGGCCTCTTCGCGTCAATCCTTCAAGTGGAAACCTTCATCCTACAGAGGTTTACCTCCTTTCCGGTCCCGTGAAGGGACTTATGAAAAATCCCTCTGTATGCCATTATACTCCTTTACCTCATGCCCTTGAGCTAAGAGCCGAGTTTTCTTCGGAAAGCTGGGAATTGTTAAGTTCGGACTTTCCTAAAGGTACTTTCTTCGTTGGTTTTAGCTCAATTTACTGGAGAGTTTCGTGGAAATACGGGCTTAGAGCTTTCCGATATGCCAATCATGACATAGGACATGCAATTGCTGCATTGACTTTTGCGGCTGCCGGACTCGGCTGGAAAACAAGTCTTCTTGCCGATATGAGTTCAGAGGATATTGCGGAGCTCCTTGGAATTTCCGGAAAAAAAGGTCCCGAAAAAGAAGATCCGGCCTGTTTGCTGGCAGTTTACCCTGCAGGAGAAATATGTGCCTCAGGTAAGATTCCTTCCAGTGCAATTTCTGCTTTTAGAAACCTTTCCTGGGAAGGTGTCCCCGGGAAGCTGAGTCCAAAGCATGTTGAATGGATAGGTATCGAAAAGGCTGTTTCAGCTACTCTAAAGAAGGAAACCGATTATTTCAGGCAGGTCGAACAGGAGTCTACACCTGCTACTCAGGTAGTTTTACCTCTGAAAATTAACGGTTCTAAAACCCTTTCAGACCTGAAAACAGTTCTTACTCCTCTGAGAAGCATCATTCACAAAAGGAGAAGCGCCATTGAAATGAATGACAGCGCATATATGGAGAAAGAAGCTTTCTATGAAATGCTGCAAAAAACTCTTCCGGAAAAGAACCCAATTTTCAATCCTCTCTCTTTTGGCCCCTTTACACATTTACTTCTCTTTGTAAATAGGGTAAAGGATCTTCTCCCTGGCCTTTATATTTGCCTTCGCAAACCTGGAGAAAAAGAGAGATTTAAAGCTTCTATCACTCCGGATTTTCTATGGGAAAAGCCTGAAGGCTGTCCTCAGGGTCTCGAATTTTATCTGCTCATGGAAGAGACATTGTATGATTTTATTGCCCAGCTCTCCTGTTCCCAACGAAAAGCTGCAGATGCCTGTTTTACTGCCTGTATGATCTCGGAGTTCGAAGGACCGTTGAATAAATTTGGTTCCTGGATATACCCTTATCTTTTCTGGGAATGCGGAATCCTGGGACAGGTTCTTTACCTTGAAGCTGAGGCAAATGGCATGAAGGGCTGCGGAATAGGATGTTTTTTCGATGATCCTTTGCATGAAGCAATCGGACTCAAAGGGCTTGAATATCAGGATCTCTATCACTTTGCTGTTGGTTCACCACTTCAGGAAATGGGAGTTATAACCCTCCCGGCGTACGAAGACTAACTTTTATTATCCATTTTTTATTTATTTATTTATTTATTTATTTATTTATTTATTTATTTATTTATTTATTTATTTATTTATTTATTTATTTATTTATTTATTTATTTATTTATTTATTTATTTATTTATTTATTTATTTATTTATTTATTTATTTATTTATTTGTACTTTTGATTTACCTTCTACGCCTTTTACTCCTTTTCCTGTTCCTTATCTTCCTTTCCCTTTTCTGTTCTCAAAGTAGTCCTTCTAGCAATTCCGGGCTGTGACGATGAAACAGGGATCTCACACCCTGCTCCGACTTCGCATTCCACTACAATTCCACGGAGCAGGCGGCCCAGAATGTCCGAACCCGTTACAATCCTCTTTTCCTGGCCCCAGTAGAGAATAAGGTCCTGATCGATTACATCATCTTCCGGGTGCTGCGGATATACTTTAAACTGCCGGATTACTCTTTCAAGCCTTGTTTTTGGAGACTTGACCACAACCGGGAAATGGCAATAAGAAAGAGGAATAAATGGGCCTCTCTTATATACCGCGTCCCGGAGGAAGTGATCCGCGTCAAGTACCATAACAGGTTCATCCGCGGGGCTGGTGAGGACTACCCATTTTTTTCCGGATGCTTCTACCTTTTGAAGAAAGGGGTCCGAAGGGTCCCTGTTGAAAGGAGGAAAAACCGGGCGGTTATTCTCAACAGGAAGAGATATTATACTCCTTTGGTCTATTATGGAACCTTCGTCGGATATATTCACGTCGTCTATGGAAAGAAAGTTCAGGGCTCCTATCCCTTCAAAAGCGCCAATATCGGACTTTGCTGATTCTATATGCTTTTCGAGCATGATCCGCATAGACTGCTCCTTAAAGAGCTCAAGTTTTTCCCTGCCCAGCCACCAGTCAAGAATAAGAGCTGTCGGTTTGGCTACAGGATAGAATAGCATCTGGTAGAAGCGGACAAGAGGAGCGAGCTTCGCTCCAAGTTTCAGGGCATTTCGAGAGAAGTATGCCTGAGGAGCAATCTCCCCGAAGCATGTGATTCCGAAAGTAGAGAAGAGGAAAGCTGATGCACCTGTCAACACAGAATCTGAAAGCAAGGCAATAAGGACATTTACGCTTATATTCCCCCACAGCATTGTCGTAAGCAGGAAATTTGAATCCCTTCGGATCTGCAGGATTTTGATAGCCTCTTTATTGTTTGCTTCGGCCTCTATCTCAAGCCTGAGTCTCCCAAGGCTAAAAACCCCTATTGTCATCCCTGAAAAAATGGCAGACTGCATCAGGCAGAATAGAATCAATATCCAGGTAATTATTTCATTCATTGTGAGTCTATAACCTCTATTATCTCCATCTGAACATAATCGAATGTCTTAATCAGTTAATTTCATATAAACTTAATCTCGTTGCTTTAGATTTTGTCGGTGCTTGGTCGCTTTAAATTTATTTTTGTGGTTTTACTCAGTTAAACCATTAATTTATGCGAGTTTTATGAACACTTAATATCCTGTTGAAAAAGGTTTTCAGACTGTTATTTATTAAGCCTTACCCCTAAATTACTATCAAGGACTGATGGATAAGTACAGGATAGTTTCCCTCTGAGAGATGAATATGCTTATCCGGAATAAATATTTATATACCCGAGGAATGGCTGGCACTAAAGCCTTGCTGCATTCAATGCAAGCTTTCGGATGATTTCAACAGCAGCTGATGCCTCATCTGTATCAAGACTCTTAAGCAGAAGTGAATTCAGCTCGTTTCCTATCCTCTGCATCTCCGGCATTAGTGTTCTGCCTTTTTCTGTAAGGTAAAGCCTTTTGATTCGTTTGTCTTCCTGATCTATTTTGCGGTAAACAATGCCTTCTTTTTCCAGCCTCAGTATGGATTTTGCAATCATTGTTTTGTCAAATCCTCTGGACTGCGCAAGGCTGTCCTGACTGCGTCCCTCCTGATCATATAGCGTCATGAGGATAGCGAAGTGCCCCCATCCGATATTATACGAAGCCAATTCTTTTGCAAAATACTTCTGGACAGAGCGATAAGTAAATGATATCAGCGCAGCAGCTATGTCGATATCCTCAATCCACTGGATAGGTGTTTCTTCACTCATCATCAACACTCATGAAAATCAGTATATATTAAGCCTGTTCAAAAACCAGTTGAATGGTATACTATTTATAACAGGCAGCTTATACCACAATTGTTGACGAGTCAACCATGATGAAAAAGAATACTATGAAGAGCATTACCGCTGAAAACTCTCCCCTTAAACACAATCTGTAGCTATATTTCAGATAGTTCAGGTAGCAGATGATGCTCTTCCGGAACAGTGATAAACATGACAAAAAAAGCAAGTAGTACTGCGCCATCTGCTAAAAATATCGTAACATCATCTGAAGTTCCGGAGATATGCCGTACCTCTGATACTCCTGAACTTAATACAGAGAAGCGAGTTGTATTATTTATCGCAATACTCGCGGGATTTATTACCCCTTTTGATGGGTCGGCAGTAAATATTGCCCTGCCTACAATTGGGGCAGAATTCCATATGAATGCAATTGCCCTCTCCTGGGTTGCAACCGCTTACCTTCTATCTTCAGCAGTGTTTCTCGTTCCTTTCGGAAAAATCGCAGATATTTACGGAAGGAAAAAGGTGTTTCTCTACGGCATTGCTATCTTCAGCTTTGCGTCCCTGATGATGACCATGGTCCCTTCAACAGAAATGTTTATTGGAATTCGGGTCTTCCAGGGTTTAGGAAGTGCCATGATCTTCGGAACCGGAGTAGCTATTGTTACCTCCGTCTTTCCTCCGGGTGAACGTGGAAAGGCTCTGGGCATATATATTACTGCAGTTTATCTCGGACTCTCTCTGGGTCCTTTCCTTGGCGGTGTGATGACCCAGTACCTTGGCTGGAGGAGCATCTTCTTCGTAAACGTCCCTATAGGTCTCGCAGCAATTCTCCTAATTCTCTGGAAGCTGAAAGGAGAATGGGCCGAGTGCAGAGGAGAGAAGTTCGACCTGACAGGATCTGTGATCTATGGAGCGGCAGTTGTTGCAGTCATGTACGGGTTCTCGGTTCTCCCGCATTTTAAAGGGACTGTCCTCATAGCTGTAGGAATTATTGGAGTTATCATCTTTGCTCTGTACGAGATGAGAGTACCTTCTCCTGTTCTTGAAATCAGGCTCCTTACAAAAAACAGGATTTTTGCCCTTTCAAACCTTGCCGCACTTATCAATTATAGTGCAACTTTTGCAGTGACTTTTCTTTTAAGCCTGGACCTCCAGTACACTAAAGGTTTCACGCCTGAACATGCAGGAATTATCCTTATAGCACAGCCGGTTATCCAGGCTATGATTTCACCGATTGCCGGCAGGCTTTCTGACAGGATTGAGCCTCGGATCGTTGCATCGACCGGAATGACTCTAACCGCAATTGGGCTTTTCCTCCTCATTTTCCTTACTGAAACAACATCTATCTCGTACCTGATTCTCACTCTTCTGGTGCTCGGTTCAGGGTACGGGCTCTTCTCTTCCCCGAACACGAATGCAATTATGAGTTCAGTTGATAAGAGGTTCTACGGCGTCGCATCTGGAATAAACGGAACTATGCGGCTTCTGGGTCAGATGTTCTCGATGGGCATCGCGATGATGATCTTTGCGGTTGTTATCGGCCCTGTGGAAATCACACCTGAATATTACCCACAGTTTATCTCAAGCCTGCACTATGCGTTCATTCTGTTTACGATCTTCTGTATTATCGGGATTTTTGCATCTCTTGCGAGAGGAAAAAGAAGTTTGACAGCTGATGTCAGTACAGCCAGTGCAAAGAAAAATTAAGAGATAAATTTGAGAAACAGGGGGAGGGCAATAATCTTCCCTTTTTTGCTCCTTTTCAGGAATTAACATTTTGATGATCTGGATCTATTACTTTATTTAATTCTCAATCTGATTGTTTACATGTTATCCACAGAAGGATGTCCAAATTTTATATACTTTAGTCTTTATTTTCTTATAAGCATTTAAGGAACGCGCAGTCTGTCGCCTCTTCAATCTGCCGGCAGGCCAGGATAAAGAAGCTATTTCGAGGAAGTATTCATAGACATGCCGCCACAGATAATCGTGGCCAGGGGGTTTATGTAATGGATATATTAAATCAAAAAAGTGAAAAAGGAAATCATATTTCCGGAGTTGACAAAGGCAAGATTGTGATGTACGGGCTGAGCACCTGCGTTTGGTGCAAGCGGACAAAAAAACTGCTTACTGATCTGGGTGTGGAATACGATTACGTATTCGTGGACAAGCTCGATAAAGCCGAAGAGAATGAAACCCTCGATATTATAAAGCGTTTTAACCCTTCAATCTCCTTCCCTACGACAATTATCAATGGGGAAAAAGCTATTGTAGGCTTTAAGGAAAAACAGATCAAAGAAGCTCTTGGCTTCTAACGGGGGATATTTAATTGGAAGACAAAATTGCCGAAGAAATGGGCATAACAGAAGAAGATGTGGAAAAGCTCTATGCGCAGCTTAACAAAGAGGCTGAAAAAGCGGGATATCACCTTAATCCGGATGTTGAATTCACAAAAGAACTGGTCTTCGGCCTGCTGGTAAACGAAAAACGATATGGATACTGGTCCTGTCCGTGCAGACTTTCTTCTGGGAACAAAGAAGAGGACCTTGATATCATCTGTCCCTGCGATTACAGAGATCCTGATCTGAATGATTATGGGGCCTGTTACTGTGCTCTCTATGTTTCAGGGCCTGTCCTTCGAGGGGAACAAGAAGTAGAGTCTATCCCCGAAAGGCGCCCTCCTCAAGAAGACAGAGATGCTGCCAGAGCCAAAGAAAACGCAAAAACTAAAATGGGAGAAAACATGGAGTTTTCAGGAGAACTTTCAAAGCCGGTATGGAGATGCAAGGTTTGTGGATATCTCTGTGCCAGGGACGAGCCTCCTGAGGTCTGTCCTATCTGCAAGGCAAAAAAGGAAAGGTTTGAACGATTTATGTAATTTTTTCCATTTTACTGTTTAATTTTTCTGCTTGTTAAAGTCCGGGAGCAAGTCGGACCTTACAAGCAGGCTTGAGTTTGCAGCCTTGTACCAGGGAGGGTGTGGTAGAGGGTTTGGAAGCCGATATTTTTGAGATATTGCAGATCCTGAAGGAATATTGGAACTCCTGTCGGTGTTTTCTGTGCCCTGAGTCTTGAGCCTTATGCTTTATATTTTATTTTGTAATTCCTTTTGAACCCTCTATTTAGCATCTATTCTTCAATTTATTTGTTCAAATTCTCTTTAGCTGGTTTTACTCAAGCAAATCATATATTATTCTGCCAATTATATCTAATAGCCAGAATTACTTTTTCTTTACAGAATTACTGCTCTCTAATCGTTATTTTTGATTTATTTGCATGAAGATGCTGAATAATTTGAGAGCAGGGTTTACCCTACTTCCCGCACTAAAAAATATACCACACAAAACTATACCACAATTACAATATCTTAAGGTTCGGCAGGGCGGCTATACTGGAATAATGAAGAATATTCATGAAAGTGAAGCAAAACCTGGAGCAAAAAAATACCAGCTACTTTAAAGGATTGCTGGGCAATATATATAGAATCTTTATTATTCATTTAAGTTGCCTTATATTTCAGAATAAGTAAATTTCCACATTCAATTACAGTAGAACTTACGCAGTTGCCTGTTTTCAGGCAACTTTTCATTATCGTGGTTCTTATACTAAGAGTATTCTAAATATTCAACTTTCCAATCTTTTTAATATTAGATTTAATCTATTATCTGGTTTATTTTGCTGTAAAAATCTATTATCACATTTGTTGCTTCGTTTTCCATGTTCAGCTGGAAAGTTCGGATTTGCTTGCCCAGTGGTTTTTCTCGGACAACGCCTGATGCTATCAAAGGTGCGATAACCCTTGATACGCTGGAGTGAGACAATCCAGTTTCTTCGGCTATTCCGGAAAGATAGGTTGGTTCGTTCTGGTTTTCGATCAGATTTTTAAGGACTGTCATCTGTGCAGTTCTTCCGAATATCTTTTCTATTGGATCCATTAATATCCTCTCAGAGGTGGCTGTTTTCTATAAGTGATTCTCAGCCCAATAACTATCTACGGTTATAAACTTATCTTCTTATTGAATAGAATTAGATGATCTGTGCAAAATCCTCTCAATATTTGGATTCTTTGTTCGATATATAATATGGATAATTTTAGATACTGTGCATGAACATGTATTTTATTAATATTTAATGCCGAAAAAATTTATTCTACATTTCTAAGAGACAATCCAAAAATCAAAATTGATTCACTTTTTGCAGTAATCCACAAAAATGCTACACTTTCTCATATAAAACTTAAAATCATAATAAGTTTGAAAGTATCGAAAGTCGTACTCTTTTTGAAAGTTGATGCTTACTTTCACTGAACTAAAGATTCAGTGGTTTTACTTTTAAAGTTATGCAGAATAAAATATCGAGACTGTATGAAAAATTAATACAAAAAATGCTGAAAAATAATTAAAAATCTCTACTCAATTATCCTTATACTAGCAAACGAAAGTTATTCTATAGCAACTAAACACACTAAATTTTCTTAGAGGACTTCCGAAATAATATATGTATTATAGTATGATAATATTTTTGATGATGAAACGAACAGCAATTCTTTTTGTATTAGCTATATTGGTTTTGGCGCCATTTAATGCAATGGCAAGCGCTCCACAGGTATCCTGTAAAGCAGGTACATGCAGTAATTTAAAAATCACAAAGGTCACAATAAACCCTACAGGCAAAACCATACCTGTGAAAGTCGGATTTACAAGTTACATATCAGGCTCTGTTAAACTTGTTCAATATACAGTGGTGAATTCCAAAACTGGAAAAGTGGTTGGTTCCTCTCGTTCCTACTGTTCTAAATGCACGAAAAAAGGGATATGTACCTGTACGTGCGTTATAAAAGAAGCGGGAACTTATGACGTAAAAGTGACTGCATACGGCTCTGGAAACTGTTGTGTGAATCTGGTTAAAAAGACAGCTTTTACGGTATCACCATCAAAAGTATCGACAGGACTTGTTCCAAGTTTTAAGTCCATAATCTCCGGGAAAAAAGTTACCCTGAAAGATACAACTTCAGGCGCTAAACCTGTAAAATGGAACTGGAATTTCGGTGACGGTTCAAGATCGACTGTACAGAACCCCACTCATACCTATAAAAAAGCAGGAACTTATACAGTTAGTTTGACTGTATACAGTACGGATAATAGTTATAAACTTGTTTCTAATAAAATAGTTATTAAATAATACGGGGTGAAATCCCTTCTTACCTTTTAAGGGGATATTTCCACTTCTATCTTTTGGACTAACCTTCAGCTCATTGAAAGATGACTGTGAACCTTGAAGAAAGGTAGACAAAAGTAAGTGATGTGAAGCTTATAAGGGTTCCAAAGCCAATATATCTATCCATTATAATGATTTAAAATAACCTATTGGGCCTAATCAGGTTTTTAGCCAGTATCCTGATCCTGTCATTGAAGATTACTCTCCTGCTCCGGGGAAAGTTACAGGAAGAGCGAACTTCTAAATACTAAAAAATATTATATAGTATATGGGAATCGGGGTACTGAGCCAAATGATGCGTGCTATAACCCTTCTTAAGAATACTACGTTAAATTGCTCTCGATTCCCTCTTTAAGGGCTTTTTTGTTCCAAAGAAGATCAAAATCAATAAAGCCTAATTCGAAGATAACAGACCTCGAGATTGTGATCATCAGTTTTTATGCTTTGAAGCTACTCGTCTTTTAGTCACGGACTGATCGGAGGGCTGGGCAGAAAAGTGGATAGAGAAAAATAATTTTTATGAAGCCCTTGGTGGGTTTTAAAGCCAATTTCCCTCTCCTTTATAATGGTCTAAAATTTCTTCTAGACCCTCGTAGCCAGATTTCCACTTCTATCCTGATTTTTTAGCAGCCTGCTTAAACATTTTATTGATTGAATAACCTCTGCGAACGGTTTTATCTAGTAATTTTTCTTCCATTGTAAAAAAGAGTAACAGGCAAGTTTATCCATTATAATAAAATATTAATGATGGGGGAATTTTATGGAGACGATGGATGCAATTCTCACCAGAAGGAGTATAAGAAAATATTTACCAAAACCAATTTCAAGGGATATGATTGAAACTGTTTTGAAAGCCGGAATGAATGCACCTTCAGCAGGAGACGAACAGCCCTGGCATTTCATTATAATTGACAGGCGTGACTTGCTTGAAAAGATTGTGGAAATCCATCCTTATGCAAAGATGCTTAAGGATGCACCTGCAGCAGTATTGGTATGTGGGGACCTGAATATCCCGAAACTCAAAGATTTCTGGGTTCAGGACTGTTCGGCTGCAAGTGAAAACATGTTGCTGGCTGCTTATGACCAGGGGCTTGGCGCAGTCTGGATAGGCGTTTATCCAGCTGAAAAACCGGTCACCGAAATTCAACAATTGCTGAATATTCCAAAAAACGTGATGCCGTTTTCGATCATTTCAATTGGCTATCCCGAAGAGGAAAAACATGGAAGGTTCAGGTATAAGGTTTCAAGGGTTCACGACAATGCATGGTAAATCAAGTTAAGACCAGGAGTTTTTCAGGGTGAAATTCTGGTACCTGGCTATAGAAATCTTTATATTCTCTTTCTTTTTTTAATTAGTCATGATATTGCATGTTCCTCACATTCTTCTTCCAAAGGATAATTGGGAAAAGTGGGCAGTAATTGCCTGTGATCAGCACACTCAGGACATAGAATACTGGAAAAGGGTTGAAGAATTTGTTGGAAATACTCCTTCTACTTTGAATCTTATTTATCCGGAAATCTATCTTCCTTTAGATGAAAAAAGGGTAAAAGACATCCATGAAGCAATAAGTGGCTATAATGAGATTCTTGTTGATCATGGCCCCTGCTTTATTCTTATAAAGCGTTCTGCCTCAGGAGAAAAAAGAACCGGTCTTGTGGTTGCAATTGATCTGGAAGAATATGAATTCAACGGATCTGAGTCTTTTATCAGGCCAACTGAAGGAACAATTAAAGAAAGGCTTCCTGCAAGAGTTAGAATAAGAGAAAATGCAGCTCTAGAGCTTTCCCATATTATGGTTTTATATGATGATCCTGACTTCTCGGTAATCCCAAGAATTACAGATGATCCAGTTTATGAAGGGAACAAGGTTTATGACTTTGACTTGATGGAAGAAGGCGGCCACATCACTGGTTATAAGATTAGTGATGAAAAAACAATTAAGATAATCACAGAGAAGATTCAGGCCTCTGGAATCCTTCTTGTTGGAGATGGAAACCACAGCCTTGCAGCAGCAAAAAGTTTCTGGGAACAAATAAAAGGAACAGTACCGGACAATCATCCTGCAAGATATGCAATGGTTGAACTTGTAAACATCCATGACCCAGGGCTTTCCTTTGAACCCATTCACAGAGTTGTAAAAGGAGTTGAGCCTGAAGAGCTGCTCAAAAGATTCAATGCCAGAAGTAAAGCAGTTTCAGTCTGTCATTTGACATCTGACCTTTCAATTATAAGTAATTCAACTGCTGACCATTCAATCGGATTTATTACAAAAGACAGGTGTGGTGTGCTGATCTTTGATAATCCCGCTTACGACCTTGAAGTCGAAACTCTTGATGAAATCATTGATGATTATTCAGTTGAATATGAACACGATCCTGAGATTGTAGAAAAACTCGGAAAAGAGAAAGGTAACATTGGATTCTTTCTCCCTTCCCTGAAAAAGAGTGAATTCTTTTCTCTTATAAAAAAGAAAGGCGTCCTCCCAAGAAAATCATTTTCTCTTGGAAAGGAGAACGAGAAAAGATATTATATTGAGGCTAGAAAGATTATCCAATAATTACAGTTGATAACGTTACTTTAGTAACTTTATCCACTTACTTTACCTAATAATTTCTCCACTTACTTTACCTAATAATTTATCTTTGGCTCTTCGTTGTTTTGTGTGGATATCCTCATCAAAACCAACAAGGTCTTGAATTGAAAGTCACCTTATCCATAGAGAATAGACGAAGAGCCTTATCTTTTCTCTTCATTCTCTCTCACACTTTTTACTTATAGACCAAAAATCGATATCATCTAATTTTCACCAAGTTCTATTCAGAGTATCAATTATTTTAATATACTCAAAAAACGCCATCATGAAAAGCACTGATTTTTGAAAAATACTGAGGAATGTGGGTATATTTAGGAGAAAATTACTTACTTTGACAGTCAAATTAGAAATACCTTCAATATAATAATAAATTTATCGGTTAAATAATCACTGGGGGAGTGAAACATAGCTGATTTGATAGGATTTGCCGTAATTTTTTTAGTATTAGCCCTGATTGCCTATATACTTGGGGCACGGGGGATTGCTGGTTTTTCAATGAATATAGCAAAGTGGCTCATCATAATCTTTGTTGTACTTGCGATTATCTCGCTTTTCTTATGACAGCAACCTCTATAGCATATTTTAAAATTAAAAAAACATTAGGACTTACGCACGTAGATGCAAAATCAAGCACAATAGACTATGTAGTTAAAGGCAGGTTTTAGACAGGTAAAAGTTTAAAGCTATTGAGTTCTCGTTTCAACCGCATAAGTCCTACTGTAATAGAAGAAATAAAGATATTTCTCACGCATCAAGTTGAATGTAATTTAAAGCTATTTATCCCCTCATCAGTTCTATTCCTTCTGAATCTCTTTAGTTTCAAGACTCACTTTTTATAAATCAAAGTAAAATCAAAAAAGCTATTAAAGATTATGCCGTTGTTAATTATGAAAGAAAAAATGACTCGTAGATAGATGAAAGAAAAATAGATAGTATAATAAAAGAAATGGGTACTGATAAAACTGTAAAGACAAAGGCATTTATCACAAATTTTTTATATTGTAAAGAAGTATAGAAAGGTAAGTTAAGTAAATTTGAACAGGGCAGAAAAATTCAACTAAGAATCTTGAATTTTCTAGTATAAATACATTCGCTTAAATTCTGAATGATTTTGATGGGAGCTGGCTGTCAGAGGACAGATTGAAATAATTGGGGCGTTGTCTCTGGACAATTTTAGTTTACCGGAGAGTGATAAGCCACTTAAAAATTTTGAGTGCTCTTTATTACATCAAAGAAGCAGAAAAATCATTTCCATTTATGTTTTATATATGACAGTTATTCTATTACATGTAATTCTAAATGCTAATATTGAATGGGGTTCATGAGTAGCATTTAGCAAAAACAACAGAGCAAGGAAATGAGGTACGCCATTCCTCAGTCTTGCACTCCATAAAATAGAGAACCCCGCCCGGAGAAGGAGACACTTGAGGTTTTTTGCCATTCCTCGGTCTTTCGGTTCGGGAGAGGTTTCCTGGAAGAAATCGGGAAAAATGAGGTTCGCCATTCCTCACTCCCGGTTCTTGGAAAATATCAGAAGCAAAGAGAAGTGAGAGGCAAATCCCTCTCTAAAACTGTTTTACCTCTCACTTCAACTCTTTTCCATTAACTCTTTTCTAATAATTCTCAATATCATTATCCTTTCTTATGGATTCTTCTGATTCCAGTACAGGAATTACAGCTGTCCTCTGGACCTGATCATAGTTCAGTACCAGAACTCCTCTTTTTCCATTTTCTTTTTCCATTCTATACTTATCTGGAGAAATTTTACAAAGAATTCTTGAAGTATTATATATTTGGCCTGAAAAAATTTTCTGGAATATATTTATCTCCTAGTATATTCATGATTTTAGGGGGATTTCATGGTTCAGGAGTACAAGCTGTTTATAGGTGGAGAGTTGAGAGACTCATCAACTGGAGAGGTTTTTGATGATATCAATCCCGCTACTCTGGAAAATCTGGCCGCAGTACAGGTAGCTGGAATCGAGGATGTAGACAGGGCAGTTGAAGCTGCAGAGGCAGGTTTCAGGGCATGGAGCGCGGTTCCGGCTCCCAGAAGGGCAGAGGTGCTTTTGAAGGCGGCCCGGATTTTGCAGGAAAGAAAAGAAGAACTTGCTGTCCTCATGACAAAAGAAATGGGAAAGGTACTGCTAGAAACTAGGGGAGATGTACAGGAAGCCATTGATATTACATATTATGCCGCAGGGGAAGGGAGGCGGATGCTTGGAGAGACAACAACTTCCGAGCTCAAGGAAAAATTCTGCATGACCGTGTTAAGGCCTATAGGCGTTGTGGGCATGATTACGCCCTGGAATTTTCCCATTGCAATTCCCAGCTGGAAGATCATGCCAGCCCTCATAGCAGGAAACGCGATTGTATTTAAACCTTCAAGCGATACGCCCCTCCTTGCGATCAAACTGGTAGAAATCCTTATTGAAGCAGGCCTGCCTCCGGGCGTGGTGAACGTTTTACCCGGACCAGGAGGAGTTGTTGGAAAAGCGATAGTCCAGAATCCGCGCATCAGAGCAATTTCCTTTACAGGCAGCCTTGAAACGGGGAAATGGATAATGGAAGAATGTGCAAAAACCATGAAAAGGGTTTCTCTGGAACTGGGGGGTAAAAATCCGGTAATTATCATGGATGACGCCGACCTTGAGCTGGCCCTTGAAGGCGTGCTCTGGGGAGCTTTTGGGACCACAGGACAGCGCTGCACAGCCACAAGCAGGCTTATTTTGCACGAAAAAATAAAAGACGAATTCATAAAAAGGCTGCTTGCAAAAACAAAATCCCTCAGGATAGGAGACGGCCTCCTGCCAGAGACAGATATAGGACCTGTGATTAACAAAGCTCAGCTTGAGAAAATCGAAAGGTACGTGAGGATAGGGAAAGAAGAAGGAGCAACTCTTCTTTTAGGGGGAAGCACAGTAGATCCGGGACTTCCGGGTTATTTCTTCGAGCCTACGATATTCACGGATGTCCGGCCTGAAATGAGAATTGCACAGGAAGAAATTTTTGGACCAGTATTGAGTATTATCACAGTCTCAAGCCTTGAAGAAGCAATAGAAGTTGCCAACAATACAAAATACGGGCTTTCTTCGGCAATCTATACCCGAAATGTTGGAAATGCTTTTAAGGCAATTGAAAAAATTGAAGCCGGAATCACATACGTTAATGCTCCAACAATAGGTGCAGAAGTCCATCTCCCCTTCGGGGGTGTAAAGGGGACAGGAAACGGTTTTAGAGAAGCGGGGACAGACGCCATCAAAGAATTTTCCGAAGTAAAAGCTGTGTATATAGATTATAGCGGAAAGCTGCAGAAAGCCCAGATAGATTCAGAATAAAGTTCGATACTGGAGGAATAAGTTCTGAATCAGGAAAAAATGGAAGTATTTGAAAAAGCGGAAAAAAATGGAAGTATTTGAAAAAGCGGAAAAAATGGAAGTATTTGGAAAAGCGGGAAAAATGGAAGTATTTGGAAAAGCGGGAAAAATGGAAGTATTCGGAAAAGCGGGAAAAATGGAAAAACCGGAGAAGAATATGGCAAATGAGTTTGATTTATTCAAACAGGAAATCGGCTTGCTTGATTTTGTAGGTCCGAGATCCAGGGGGATTATCAGGCAGGACTGTAATTTAGTTTCCGCCTGCGTGGCTCGCCCCTATCCTCTTGTTGTGGACAGGGCAAAAGGTTCTATAATTAAGGATGTCGATGGGAAAGAGTATATTGATTTTGTTGCAGGGATTGCTGTCATGAATGCAGGCCATTCAAATCCCGAGGTAAAGGCCGCCATCATCTCTCAGCTGGAAAAAATGATTCATTGTGGATATGGAGACTTTTTTGCCGAGCCTCCTGTGAAACTTGCAAAAAAGTTAAAAGAGCTTTCGGGTTATTCAAAAGTCTTTTACTGCAACAGCGGGACAGAAGCCGTGGAAGCTGCAATCAAACTTGCTTTCTGGAAAACAAAGCGGCAAAATCTTATCGCTTTTCATAACGCTTTTCACGGCCGTACTCTGGGGTCTCTTTCCCTAACCTGCTCAAAAGTCAGGCAAAAGGAGCATTTTCCTGCAATCCGAACAGTCCACTCCCCATATGCCTACTGCTACCGCTGCCCCCTGCAACTCGAATACCCCTCCTGCGGTACAGAGTGTGCAAAAGAGATTGAAAACCTGATTTTCCGGCGAGAACTGAGTCCTGAGGATACAGCCGCAGTTTTCGTGGAACCAATACAGGGAGAAGGAGGTTATATAGTCCCTCCAGCTGAGTTTCATAGAGAAATAAGACGGATCTGCACAGACAATGACGTCCTCCTCGTAGCTGATGAAGTCCAAACATGCTGCTTCCGGACTGGCCCTTTCCTTGCAATGGAAAATTTTGACGTCAGGGCTGATATCTCCTGCCTTGCAAAAGCCCTCGGAGCAGGCCTTCCCATGGGCGCAATGCTTGCAGGCAACGACCTTATGGACTGGCCTGCAGGTGTACATTCAAATACTTTTGGGGGAAATCTCCTTGCATCAGCTGCATCTCTTGCCTCTATTGAGTTCCTCGAAAAGGAAAACACGGAGAATAGGGTAAGAGAACTTGGTTCTCATATACGGCAGTGCCTCAGAGAACTTCAGGAAAACTTCCCCTGTATTGGAGATGTACGCGGCCTTGGCCTGATGATAGGTGTTGAAATTGTAAAATCCGATAAATCAGTAGACCCAATCCGAAGAGATAAAATTATCAGGGAAGCCTTTAAAGAACAGATCCTGCTCCTCCCCTGCGGAGATTCAGTGATCCGTTTTTCCCCACCCCTTGTAATAACAGATGAAGAAGTTGACCTGGGGCTCGAAAAGTTTGAAAAAGCTATGAGAAGAATAGGAAAGTAAGAGAATCTAAGAAAAAAAATAAGGGGAATTAAAAGAAAAGAAGGGAAAAGAAGAGAATCTAAGGAAAAAATAAGGGAAAGTAAAGGAAAATAAGGGAAAGTAAAGGAAAATAAGGGAAAAAAAGAGAATCTAAGGAAAAAAAGTGAAAGTAGAAGAAAATAAAAGAAAATAAGGGGAAGTAAAAGAGAATAATATAAAAAGTAACAGGGTGTGAGAAGTGGTTAATGATACACGAAACCCCACTAAGTTTACTTTTTTAGAGAAATTATTATATAAAAAGTTTTACTGTTGTTTTTTATTAAATGCACTCTCTGGGTTTAATTAAGGAAAAATAACTGTCAAATACATCTTTTTCATAATATAGAACATCATAACTTACAAAGGTTTTTTAATCTATTGTTGCATATATAGTTGTATGGATTGTAAGAACAACGACGAGTTTGAGTGGGGAAGTTCGGCTTTAATTGTTTTTATAACGATGCTTGCGATATCAGTAAGTGCTTTGGGGATAATAGTATGTATAAAATAATTTACTTTATAAAGATGTCCACCCGAAACTTAAACCATTTTTCTTGATAACACGCAAATAAAAGTGCATCCAGATCTGCTAATAGATAACCCGTTTGTAAGTAAATCTCACATTAATCTATATCTTTGGAATGCAGGATAATGCCTTGAAGTAATGTAAAATAATACTTTTTAAATATTCTATGTTTAATAAATACTTTTTAAATATTCTATGTTTAATATTTGCAAGAATATTTACAAGCGGTGGAGAAATGCAGAGTAAACGCCAACCTGCTTAAAAAAATAGAAATCAGGCTGCCCCTGATAAAAAAAAGTAATTCTAATAGCCTGCAAAATTCTTCTTTATTCAGGATCTTTTTCAGCTCTCTTATGCGAATCTTCGGCCTGCCTGAGATTTACAAACCTGCTCCCGAGAGGAGCAATCAGAAGGTCTGCACTAATAGGCATAGAGCAGGCTTTTGCCCCTGAGAGAGTCCTTCCTGCAAGATCAGGTTTGATCTCAAATCCTTTTCCGACAGGCATTTCAAATGCTCCGGACAGTGTTTTCGGAAACTCAGAAAATGAAAGCCCTGCACATGAGTCTGAAACAAGTCTTGGAAGAGTTTCAGGGCTAAGGCGGGAATGTCCTTGAGAAGAAAGTCCAAGGTCTTTTTCCGGAGAAAGCCTTCTGTTAAAGTCAGGCATAATACCGTTTAACTGATCAACGACAGGTCTCGAAAAAGTAGCTGATTCGTAAGTAGGAGTAATCTTTCCTGCCAGTGCTTTTTCGCGGTTTTCACGAGCTTCACTGCCGGAAGGGTGAGAAGATGAAGTTGAATTTTCGGATTTGCTGCTAGTCATAGCCTTAAAGATTGTCACGATGGTATATCAATTATACGAGGGCTTTTCCTGCACAGAGGTTTAATGCCTTAATACACAAAAGCTTAATGCTATTGATTTTCCAGTTCAACCCCGTAAGTCCTGGAAGTTAAGAAAATAATGAAGTATTAAAATAATGAAGTAGTAAAATAATGAAATAGTAAAATAATGAAGTAGTAAAAAATGAAATAGTAAAATAATGAAAAGTAAAATAATGAAATAGTGGGTCTTTTATTATGGTGAGGGCTCAAGCCTCACTGTTGGTATCAGGCTGGCTTCAAAAGCCGATCTACTCCCGTCTCTTTTTTCTCCACCTAATTATTCGTTTCGCAATCCAATAAAACACAATCATCTTAAGGATATAAAGCGATGTTAAAAACAATATCATATGACACTCTTTGTTATTTTGAGTATAGGGTAGCCCATTTCATCCAGCTTTTTTGATATGCAGCTGATCTATTCACATAAAATATTCACATAAAATATTCACATGAAACATAGTTATTGCAAGATTTTTGTGTCGAAGATATTTGATACCTTTATAACTGTACGTGCCTATTTTTTTGTCTATACCTTCTTCCTTGCACAGAATATTAAGTTTCCTATATACCAATATCTATCTACCTGAGTACCCTTATTTATATACATGGCTCACCAATTGAATTACCTTTGATTTCAGTCCTGTACTTCACAACTTTTTGATGGCCATATAAGCTCTTTTTACGCCCACATATTTACTCGTTAATCTTCAGCTCACAAAGTTCTTTTCCTTGTTTTGCAGCCACATTTCCCGGGCTGAGCTTGAGGGCTCTCACATAACACTTGAAAGCCTCTCCGTAGTCATCAAATTCACAAAGCAGGTCGCCCCCGCGCAGGAGAGAGTCCAGATGATCCGGATCACTTTCCAGAGCCATTTTACAGGCATTGAGGGCTTTTTCATTTTCTCCCATTTCCAGAAACACGGTTCCTTTCCAGTACCAGGTCTCTGAATTATCAGGCCTTATTACAGGCGCTTTGTTCCGGGAAAAGAAACTGAACCTTGGAACCTTGCAAGCCCAGTCTGAAGCTGTCTTGGGCTCGGCTACCAGGGATCTATCAAAGATCTCAAGAGCTTTTCCCAGCTGGCCCATTTTGAAATAAACTACACCCTTGTTGGTGAGGATTTTTGGAGATTCGGGATCAAATAAAAGCGCCTTTTCAAAGGCTTCAAGAGCCTCTTCATTTCGACCCATGGCTGAAAGCACAAAACCTTTGTTTGACCACTCGGTGGAGCTTTCAGGCTTAGTTTTCAGGGCAGAATCAACAATTTCCAGGGCTTCTTCATACCTTTCAAGCTTAAAAAGAGCCATTCCACAACAGGACCTGGCGTCCTGAATCCTTTCAAGAAACTTTTTTCCACTGGCATCTTTTCCTTTTTCAAAAAGTATATCTGCTATTTTTTTCCAGGCTTCAACTGCCTCTTCATAAACAGCAAGTGCCTCTTCGTATTTGCCCATCTCGAAGAAAATCCTGGCTTTGTTGTAGTTTTCCTCAGCTAATCTGTCAAGCTCTTTGGGTGTATTTGCCATTTTTGCCATTTTTCTGCCTCATATCCAAAAGGTACTTGAAGTGCAATTATCGAACAAGTGCTCAAATAATTAATAGAAAAATTATCGAATAAGTATCGAGTGATAATTGTTAAGAAACTAGTTGTTGAGTAAGTACAATTTGTATCAATAAAAGATGCACACAAGATTAGAAAATTTGTTGAGTTTTATACTCTATAATTTTACGTTGCCGGGATGCTTTCAGTAAATGAGAGTACTCATAATAGTATCTTACCAATGATTGTATAGTAGCAACAATATTTTAGAGCCAATGATATTATAAAGCCCATAATAGTATAGTGCAAGTTATAGTTCCAATGATAGTATAAAGCCCATAATAGTATGATAACATAATAGTATAATACTGTCAACAGTGCTATGTTGTCATTCATACTCGTAGTTGCGCCAAAGAATGCTGTCAGTTGCGGCGAAGGTGCTTAGTGTTTGTACCTCGCATAAAGATATTCTGTTTTCTTTCAGACTCAATTTTGTAAGAATCTGAACTTGGAAAAAAATCATTTAAAAGGTGGAAATGAAGATGTACAGAAGATAAAATATTATCAGTTAATATATATATTAAAGAATACAGGAAATATATTTAACTCGAGGGAGAAGGAAAGTCATCGTAACACTTATACATGTCTTACGACATTTACTCGCAGGTTCAGATGATGAAAGCAGTACTAGGCTTAGAAGACGGAACAGTTATTAAGGGCACCGGTTTTGGTGCCGAAGGCACAGCTTGCGGCGAACTTGTTTTTACCACTCAATTCACGGGATATGAGGAGGCTCTGACTGATCCTTCTTATAAGGGTCAATTATTGATGTTTACCTATCCTTTGATCGGGAACTATGGTGTCAGCGGGGAGCGCGTCCAATCAGACAACATCCATGCGGAAGGGCTTGTTGTCAGGGAAGCCTGCAAAAAACCCTATCACTATAAATCAACCCGTTCTATCCACCAATTTTTAGAAGATGAAGGAAAACCAGGAATAGAAGGCGTAGACAGCCGTATGCTCACCATCAGGACAAGGGAACGCGGGACAATGCGCGCCGCCCTGATCACTGGCAGCGACGATGGAGAAGAAGCTGTGGAGGCGGCAAGGAACTTCCCGCAGCTAACGGACGAGGAATTAATCTCACTTGTAACCTGCAAAGAACCCCACTTCATTCCCGGAGCAGAAGGCGCCTGGAAAGGCAGCGGCAAGCGCAAACATGCAGTTGTAGTTGACCTGGGGATAAAACGCAATATCATAAACAACCTGCATAAGAGGGGAATTGATCTTACACTGGTCCCTGCAACTACAAAACCCTCTGAAATTGCAGGTTACGACCCAGATCTACTTTTTGTCTCAAACGGACCCGGAGATCCGGAAAAAGCAATAGACGCAATCAATGCGGTTAAAGCCTTTGCGGGCACGATTCCGGTCTGTGGAATCTGCTTTGGACACCAGATTATATCTCTTGCCATGGGAGCAAAGACTTACAAACTAAAATTCGGGCACAGGGGAGGGAACCAGCCTGTAAAGGACCTGGTTGAAAATAAGGTTTTCATAACCTCGCAGAACCACGGGTATGCCGTTGATGCGGATTCTCTTGAAGGCACAGGGCTCTATGTGAAATATATGAATGCAAATGACAAAACCGTAGAAGGAGTCTCTCACAAGGACCTTGATGTTTTCAGCGTGCAGTTCCATCCTGAAGCCCAGGCAGGGCCCACAGACACCGAGGAAACGTTCTTCGGCAAGGTTGTAAAAATCCTCGGAGGTGAAATTTAATGCCTAAACGCGAGGACATAAAGAAAGTTTTGCTTATAGGTTCAGGGCCGATCACTATCGGGCAGGCCGCAGAATTCGACTTCTCAGGCAGTCAGGCCTGCAGGTCTTTAAAAGAAGAGGGCTTACAGGTTGTGCTTGTAAACTCAAACCCTGCAACCATCATGACAGATCCGGAAATGGCTGATTCCGTCTACATCGAACCCCTTGATGCAAGAATTGTGGAAAGGATCATTGAAAAAGAGCGCCCTGACGGTATAATTGCTGGCATTGGAGGGCAGACAGGCCTGAATATAACCAGTGAACTTGCAGAAATGGGTGTTTTTGAGAAATATGGGGTACAGATCCTAGGGACTCCTGTTGAAGCCATCAAAAATACGGAAGACAGGGAACTCTTCAAAGAGACTATGCTCAGGATAGGGGAAAAAGTGCCTTTAAGCAAGGCAGTCCACACCTTAAAAGAAGCCGAAGAGGTTGTAGCAGAACTCGGCCTTCCCCTTATCGTCCGTCCGGCTTACACCCTTGGTGGGGCTGGCGGTGGAATTGCCCGCACAAAAGAAGAGCTTCTTGAAATCACGGAACGCGGGCTCAGGCGAAGCCGCATTTCCCAGGTGCTTATCGAAGAAAGCGTGCTTGGATGGGCAGAGGTTGAATACGAGGTCATGAGGGATGGAAACGATACATGCATCGTTATCTGTAACATGGAAAACATTGACCCCATGGGAGTGCACACAGGCGAATCGGCAGTTGTTGCCCCCTCTCAGACCCTGACCGATGCAGAGCACCAGATGCTCAGGAGTGCTTCTATCAAGATCATCCGCGCCCTCAAGATTGAAGGTGGGTGCAATATCCAGTACGCCTTAAAAGAAGGCGATTACCGCATTGTTGAGGTAAACCCGAGGGTTTCCCGGTCTTCAGCTCTTGCATCCAAAGCTACAGGTTATCCTATTGCCCGCGTAACCGCAAAGATTGCAATTGGGATGAGCCTTGACGAGATCATAAATAACGTTACCATGAGCACCCCTGCTTCTTTTGAACCTGCTCTGGACTACGTAATTACAAAGATTCCCAGGTGGCCTTTTGACAAATTCGTAACTGCAGACAAGACTCTGACCACAGCCATGAAGAGCACAGGAGAAGTCATGGCAATAGGCAGGACAATTGAGGAATCCCTCCTGAAGGCTTTCAAGTCCCTGGATATCGATTCCCAGCTGGGGATAAAGCGCTGGGAAGAGCCTGAAATCAAGACTCTCCTCAAGACTCCTACAAGCGAGCGTCTTTTTGTCATCTTCAATGCGCTTGAGAGGGGAATGCCGATGAAAGAAATTTCCGAACTTTCAGGCATTAACCCCTTCTTTATCTCAAAGATGAAAAATATCGTGGATATGGAAAAGCGCATCAGGGGAGAAGAACTCACTACCGAGCTCCTATGCGAAGTAAAGAAAATGGGTTTTCCGGACAGCCGCCTTGCAGAACTGACAGGAAAGACCAGAGAAGAAATAAGCGACCTCAGGCACACAGCAGGAATTGTGGCTACCTTCAAGATGGTAGATACCTGTGCAGCCGAGTTCCAGGCAGCTACTCCTTATTATTATTCCACTTACGAAGATACCTGCGAAACAAATCCTACAGACCGGAAGAAGATCCTCATCCTTGGTGCAGGGCCAATCAGGATAGGGCAGGGAATCGAATTCGACTACTGTACAGTGCATGCGGTCACTGCACTTAGGGAAGAGGGAATTGAAACTCATATCATTAACAATAACCCTGAAACCGTTTCCACGGACTTCGATACCTCAGACAAGCTCTTTTTTGAGCCTCTCACCCTTGAATATGTCATGAACGTGATTGAAAGGGAGAGACCTGAAGGAGTTCTTGTGCAGTTTGGAGGGCAGACCTCGGTAAACCTTGCCCTTCCCCTTAAGAGGGAATTAAAGCGCAGGACCGATTTAAATACTATAATCATGGGCACTGACCCTGAAGATATGGACCTTGCCGAAGATAGGGAAAAGTTCTATACTCTCATGCAGAAGATTGGCGTCCCGCAACCTGAAGGCGGATATGCAACTTCTCAGAAAGAAGCAATCGAGGTTGCAAAGAGAATAGGTTTCCCTGTACTCGTTCGCCCCTCTTATGTGCTCGGCGGCAGGGCAATGGAGATCGTCTACGACGAAATTGACCTTGAACGCTACATGAAAGAGGCTGTTAGGGTTTCTCCGGAACACCCAATTCTTATTGACGACTTCCTTGAAGCGGCCTGCGAAATTGACGTTGATGCGGTATGTGACCAGAAAGACGTACTTATCGGCGCAATAATGGAGCACATAGAGGAAGCAGGCATACACTCAGGAGACTCGGCCTGTGTAATTCCTCCTCAGTCTCTCTCGCCTGAGGTGCTTACCCAGGTCAGAGACTATACCCGCAGGGTAGCTCTCGCCCTCAAAGTCAAAGGCCTTATCAACCTCCAGATGGCGGAAAAAGAAGGAAAGGTCTATGTGCTTGAAGCAAACCCGCGCTCAAGCAGAACAATTCCTTTTGTCTCAAAAGCCGTCGGCATCCCTCTTGCAAAGATTGCAGCCAAGGTAATTGCAGGACACAGCTTAAAGAGCCTGGGCTACACTGACGAGCCAAAGCCCAAACATGTCTCGATTAAAGAAGTCCTTCTTCCCTTTGACAAACTGCCTGGAGCAGACCCTGTCCTCGGCCCGGAGATGAAGAGCACAGGCGAAGTTATGGGAATTGACTACGACTTCGGGAGGGCGTATTACAAGGCAGAGCTTGCAGCTGATAACGTCCTGCCCCTTATAGGAAAGGTTTTCCTCTCCATAAGTAACGCAGACAAAACCGAACTTGTGGAAATTGCAAGGAAACTGCAAGCAGCAGGCCTTGAACTCATGGGCACACGCGGTACCGTGGACTACCTTGCACAGCACGGAATTCTCATGGATACGGTAAAGAAGGTTCACGAGGGAAGCCCGAATGTCATAGATATGATGCGCAGGGACGAAGTTGACCTTATTATAAACACCCCGACAAGCAAAGAGTCCCGCAGGGACGGCTCAAGGATCAGGCGAGCGGCAGTTGACTTCAAGGTCCCGTATATTACCACAATCCAGGCAGCAGTTGCTGCAGCTGATGCGATTGAGACCATGAAGAAAGGAAAGGACCTTACGATTAAATCCATCAACGAGTACCACAAGGAAATGGAGCAGTAAAGCAAGCACTGGCCGGAAAAACCGGAGCAAAAGCAGGTTCTGAACTAAATTCCAAACAGAACTGAGTTTTAAAAGAAATTCTAAACCTAAATTCTGAACCGAACAAAAAAAAGAACCAGACAAAACTCTGAAACGGACAAAAATCTGAGCCAGAATTTTGCTCAGGCATTCTGAACTGAGAAGGATGGCTTTTTTGCTATCCTCCGAAATTCTCAGATATTTATTTCAAACTTCACTTTAATTTGCTTTAGAGACGTTTATTTCAAATTTCACTCTCATTTATTTTAATCCATAAGTTACAAGGGGTAGTAAAAGCATGGCAAAAAAAGTTGCACTTGCATATTCTGGAGGGCTTGACACCTCAGTGTGCATTCCCATCCTCAAGGAAAAGTACGGATACGACGAAGTAATCACAATCTCGGTTGATGTAGGCCAGCCTGCAGAGGAAATCAGAAAGGCGGATGTAAAAGCTGAGAAGATCAGCGACAAGCACTACACAATTGATGCAAAGGAAGAGTTCGTAAGAGACTACATCTTCCCCCTGATCAAAGCCAACGGCAGCTATGAAGGCTACGTTATGGGCACATCAGTAGCCCGCCCGTTGATCGCGAAAAAAGTGGTTGAAGCCGCCATAAAAGAAGGTGCAGTTGCCCTTGCCCACGGCTGCACAGGAAAAGGCAACGACCAGCTCCGTTTTGAAGCCGTCTTCCGCCAGACCGACATGGATGTTATCGCCCCGATGCGGGAGATGAACCTGACCCGCGAATGGGAAATCAATTACGCAAAAGAGCACGGCATCCCTGTGGAAGCCACAAAATCCAAGCCTTGGAGCGTTGACGAAAACATCTGGAGCCGCAGTATCGAAGGCGGCAGGCTTGAAGACCCCTCTTTCGTCCCCCCAGAAGAAATCTACGAGTGGACCAAATCCCCGGAAAATGCCCCCAACCAGCCCCTGATTATTGACATCGGCTTTGAAGCAGGCGTTCCAGTGTCTTTAAATAATGAGCTGATGGACGGCTACTCTCTCATCAAAACCCTGAACGGAATTGCAGGCACCCACGGCGTCGGCAGGACAGATATGATCGAAGACCGCGTCCTCGGCTTAAAAGCCCGCGAGAACTACGAGCACCCCGCTGCAACCGTTCTCCTCGCCGCCCACGCAGACCTCGAAAAACTCATCCTGACCCGCGGCGAACTCAAATTCAAGAAAATCGTTGAAGAACAGTGGTCCGAAATGGCCTACGCAGGCCTGGTCGACGACCCCCTCTTTGCCGACCTCAACGCTTTTATAGACAAATCCCAGGAAAGGGTCACAGGCACAGTGAAAGTGAAGCTCTACAAAAGCGCACTCACAATCCTCGCCCGCTCCTCTCCAAACGCCCTCTACTCCGAAGACCTGGTCTCCTTCGACAGCCAGACCATCAACCAGCAGGACGCCGAAGGTTTCGCAAAATACCACGGTTTCCAGGCAAGGATGTACAGGAAAGTAATGGATAAGAAATAAATTGATTATTTCCCTGCCTTTTCGTCTTCTAAGGGGCAGGATGACTCTCTTATTTTTTAGTTTTTGATCTATTTCTGGATTTTTGTTTGTTTTTGTTCTTTAGAATACCAGAGTAATCGATCAATTTTCTTTTCTGAAGTTGCAGGAATAGGTGTCTTATATCGTTTTTGTCACCGTGCGTAGCACGGGCCTTCTCGATATCAAAAAAATGGGATTAATAGCCTATCCGAAAAATGGTTTCCGTCTATAAATTTTACAATATGCAATATGCATAACTGGAATGTTACTCTGATATTATAGACCTATTGCGACATTTCAACATGCATTACTGACTTTTCGGATAGGTTCTAAGATAATTATCTAAAAAGGTAATTTAGAAACTATTTTAAGGTATAACTTTTTAGAATTAGTGACAACTGATGGAGATTTTTATAATTCATGAATGACGAAAACTGGAAACAGTTATTGGAAATATTTGAGATCTCAGTCCTTGAATATGCTTCTAGTGCAAGACGCAATATTATTCAACTCTTTCCTCAAGTTCCTGACAAACAAAAGGCATGGGAAGATTTAGTGTCATTAACAGCAAAAATGGTGATAAATGGAGATTATAGACTAAGACATTGCATGCCATTAATTTTAAGTTCAGCTTTTCCACTTGTTCCTGATAAGAAGAAAGCGTGGTTAGATATCACTAGACTAGTTGATTTTAAAGATAGCAAAGCAGATATAATAATAAAAAACTCAATGATTTCGATTTTTTCAAACTCACCAGATAAAGAAAACGCTTGGGCAGATTTACTACGATTTATAGGGAGTATAAACAAGAATAATCTGAGTACTGCAACTACTATTCTCTGTTCAAACATTGTCAGGCTCGAAGATAAACAAAAAGCCTGGGAATCTCTTATTCAACTCACAAAGTATGAGGAAATTGAAGTAAAAACAGTTTCTGCGAACAGTATTAATTGCATTTTTCCATATATTTGTGATAAAGATAAAGCTTGGGAAGATCTAATCGAACTAATCAATGATAAAAATATTCAAGTTAAAAGAGCCGCTTTAAGTGCAATTGCCTCTAACTACTCATTAGCTCCAGAGAAACAACTGATATGGGAATATCTGGTTAAATTCGCCTGTGACAAAGATACTCAAGTTAAAAGAGCTGCTTTGAGTGCGATTACCTCTAATTACTCATTAGCTCCAGAAAAACAAAGGATTTGGGAGTATCTCGTTAAATTCTCCTTTGATAAAGACAGTCAAGTTAAAATGATTGCCGCTAATGGACTTGCACATAATTTTTCATGTTTCTCTAATAAGCAAAAAGCATGGAACGACTTAATTAAAGTTACCTCTGGTGATTATCAAGTAAGAAGAATCGTATCAGGTGCTTTAAAATCTGCTATTTTGACGGTAGATAATAAGGAAGCAGCTTTGGAAGATCTTCTCACGCTCTCAGCACATAAAGACATAGATGTGAGAAATCAAGTGGCTTATGCTCTAGTTTCTGCTTTTCATTTAATTCCAGATAAACAAAAAATTAGTCGAAATTTATACGATTGTATGAAGAATGAGGATAGAAACAAAAGGGAAACTGTGGTGTTAATTCTTAGTTTTATTTATCCTGAACTTCCTGATCAACAACAATTTTTGGATGAACTGATAGAACTTACGAGTGATGAAGATATTGGTGTAAGAAGAAACGCTTACTATTCTCTTGGAAAAATCTCTATATTTAAAGCATCCCAAGCAGAGAATGAAACCATTTATCGGAAAGAATTTGAACAGGCTATCGGATTTTTTGAAAATACTTCAAAGGAATCTACTATCTTCAATCCATCACAATTTTGTCTACCATTTTACCGTTCATTCTACACGATAATTTCCGAAGAAAAACAGCAGGTAAAAGAAGAAGTTGACAAATATCTTACAGAGGCTAGAAGTGCGATTAAAAAATCAAAAAATAAACAAATACTTTTCGAAGCTGTAGATAATCTAGCAAAAGCACTAAAAGAAGTCCAAAGTCTTGAAAATAAAAGTCTTGAGGACAAAAAAGGCGAGCTTAGTCATTATATGGAGTATTGTGAGCAGGCTGCAAATTTAATTTCAGAAACTGAGCAAACATCTCCTTATGCTACAGAAGTTCTGAGAAAAGGGCTTCCTATTCTCAATAGAAAATTAAACTCCCTTCTCGAAGAAATTCAGGAAAAAGCAAAAACTGCGTGTAGGAAATCGAAAGGTACTGATAAAGAAGAAATTGCATGCGCTGTCAGTAAAGAAGTTCAAAAGTGGAAAATTGGTAGTCAGGAATATCTTGCACCACAAATTGAAAGTCTTGTTTTTATGTTCAAATCATATATTCCTAACATTGAGGAGAACAGTTTAATCCTTAATAGAGTTGATCAAATTCTGAATGAACAAGACATAGTGAAACAGTATACTTTACTCAATAATCTGATTCCACAAATAATAGACATACAAGTATCTGAAAAAACAACTCCAATTTTAAAAGAAATTCGATCTTTACAGGCTTCAGTTGACGGATTAATAGAATCAGTAGATAAAATACAAAATCCACAGGAATATCTTGATACTATCCAACAAAATCTGGAAGGGATTAAAAATGATATCCCTGAAATGAAAGAAAAAATCGAGGAAGTGCTTTATGAATTGTATTCTCCCTTGAGTACGACTCAGAAACTGAAAGTTACTATTCCGATAATTCCATTGCTTGCTACTTACGAATTAGAAACAGATGTTCCAAAGCTTGTAGCGGACAAGATTTATGAGTTGAAGAATTTGGTTTCGAGTTTAAAAAATAAATGAAAAGATTCAAAGGGAGTAGAACTCTTAGACAAAATATTTTTGTTAACAGTTTTCTACTTTAATTCGAAAATAGCCTCCAGTAAAAAGATCGCTTAATCTAAAGAAGCCCTGCAAAGAGCCCCTTATAAAGCTGCAAAAATCACGGGTTTTTCAATCTCGTTTTTCTAACTTTATCTTAACAAACGTGTTCGGGGTAAATTTAAGCAGACCGCCGGCAGGAAAAATATATTTCAACGGAATTGGTGATTGGGAAAGATTTTCATTCATATTCGACGGTCTAATTTTGGACAGACCCAATGAAAACAAAATTCAGTTAACAAGTTTTCACTTTAGTTCAAAAATAATCACACTAGTCAAAAAAGATATTAATAACTCTTGGAAATAGCCCCCAGGAAAATTTATCGATAAAAGTAAAACTGATATTGGCCTGTAGAAATTAATTCTCAATCTGTAAAAGCTCTGAATTAAGAAAAAATGTATATTCTAAGTCTAATATGTATTAAAAAAGTGTAAAAGAAATAAGTGTTGATGTAACTCAGTTACACAAACAAAATTTAATATCTGCGGTCTTCTCTGGGCGTCCTGTGATTAGGAAGACACTCTCTGCAGTAAACCGGTCTTTCTGGATCTGGTTTGAAGGGCACTTCTGTCTCAGTCTTGCAGTCTGAACAGGTTGTCTTGTGCATTTCTCTGGGAGCGCCGAAATTAGAATTTCCTCTGAAGTTTCTGTCATTAAAAGCCATATTTGTTTCACCTTGTTTTGATTTTTTAGTTAAGTGTTTAAAATAAGATTGTATAGAACTCTTTAATTAAAAACAAAAATTGGTTTTTAACAACAGATCATTATACTTCTCTTTATTTATCAACACACATACATAGCAGTTAAAATATATAAATATATCTATGAAAATTAGAATATAGTAGATAAAATGAGAGAAAACTTTGTGATCAGGGTTTATGAGGCAGATAAAAGCGCCTGAAATTCTAATTTTGGTTAATTACAGATAAAACAAAACTTATAGACCCTGCAAAATGCTCCTTATAAATCTTCAAAATCACGGGTTTTGAGTTCTCTTTTGATTGGGGCAGGCCGATGGCAGGAAAAATAGATTTAAATTTAATTGGGTTGGGAAAAGAAGAATTACTTCAAAAGAGCTTCGAATTCTTCTACCGTAAGTCCTGAAGCTTTTATCAAATTTCTTAAAAGGCCCGGCTTCAGTTCTTTGTGCTTCGGGACAGTAAGCGTAATTTTTGAACCTTCCTTTCTCAGGACAAAGTGGCTTCCTACCTGCCGGTGATGGAACCAGCCAGCTTTAGAAAAGGCTTTAATTGCCTGCATTCCTAAAATTATTGGAAGTCCAGATATTTAAGCAACCACATCAACCACTCTGCAGTAGGATTTCCCAATGCATTCCTGCAATTCGTCTTCAGCAAGAGATTCCAGGCAAGCCTGAATTACTTCTTTAATGTTTTCAATAGCTTCTTCTACCGTATCTCCCTCCAAAAAACAGCCTGGAGAAAAATGTCGCTTGAATCCGAAATCCCCCACGAGGGAAAAGAATCACTTAATCTAAAGAAGCCCTGCAAAGTGCCCCTTCTAAAACTGCAAAAATCACGGGTTTTTCAATTTCACTTTTCTTAACATTATCTTAACAAACGTATTCAGAGGAGATTTTAGCAGACCACCGGCAGGAAAAATATATTTCAAATGAATTGTTACCCAGAAAACGGAATTATTCAGGAATCTTGCTCTCCAAGCCACTCTTCCCTTGAAATTCGGGCCTGTTTAAGGATTCGGGTCAAAAGATCAACTCCAATTGTACCTTTATGTGGATTGGGAATTGTCAAAACAAGATCTCTTCTTCTCATAAAAGGGTGTTTTCCGCCGGAATATGGTCCTTCAAATCCCAGTTCTTGCAATCTTTTAACAAAGGTTCGCCAATCGACAGACACCAGTTTAGACAACCGCAATATCTCCCGATTCTTTGATCATATGATCTCCAATACTGGGCAAGGGGAGTCCATTTCTCAACCTGATAATGATCCATTCATCAATAACCTCCTCCAGGTTTCTGCGGCATTCCTCAAGGGTTTTACCGGTAGCCCAGACTCCTTCAAGTTCGGGAACCTCTCCATAATATGGTTCTTCGTCATCTATTATTTCGTATTTTGCCTTTTCAAGGGCTGCCTGGATATACTGGATAAGCATGATTACACCTGTCTGAACATGGTATATCTGATTTTATGCGGTCTAAATCTTATATAGATTCTGTGAGCCGAAGAATTAAAGTTTTTGGGTTTTCTATTTCTCATATTTTGTTAACCGGATTCTGGGGAGATTTTAGCAGACCGCTGGCAGGAAAAATATATTTCAAATGAATTCTCGACAAGTCCCAGGAAAGGGTCAAAGGCACATTGAAAGTGAAGCTCTACAAAGGCGCACTTACTATCCTTGCCCGCAGCTCACCAAATACCCTGTATTCTGAGGATCTCGTTTTGTTTGACAGCCAGACCATTGACCGGATGCAGAAGATTTCGAAAAATACCACGGCTTCCAGGCAAAGATGTACAGGAAAGTTATGGATAAGAAGTAAGTTTGAAGTTTTAGCTCTTTGCCTGCTCTTTAGTTTTTTAGGAAAGCAGGTTATTTTTCTCTTTTTAGTTTGCTTTTGGACTAGTTCTGAATTTTTGTTTGTTTTGTATACAGGATTTCAGAATCAAACAATAGAACATAGATCCAATCCCCAATCTTTCTATCCTTATTTCCAAACATCATCGGAGACTAAGTGTTTGAACTATGATCTAAAATATTTGGGACTTACGCACTTGAGATACAAAATCAAGCACAATAAACGTTGTAGCCAACTGCAGGTTTTAGATAGTCAAAGGTTTAAAGCTATTGATTTCTCGTTTCAACCGCGTAAGTCCTAATAATATACCTACTTTTTGGCCTTCATGACTACTGCTCCTTCATAGCTTTGAGTCTCCACATAAAAGCCTACTTTTTCAAAAAGTTCTTTCCATTCAATTTGAGATAGATGAGGTCCATGATGATATTGATGTTCAAGAGGTTCTACTGCTGTTAATATCCCACCTTTTTTTAATACTCTCTTGATTTCCATCAGGGCTAGTTTTAAATCTTCAAGGTGATGAAGCATGTAAAAACAGGTAACAGCATCCATAGAGTCATTCTTAAAAGGAAGTGAATATATACTGCCTGTCTTGAACTCCAGATTTGGTACACCAAGAATCCTTGCATTCATTTGTGCCTGACCAGTGTGAGAGTCGTGAATATCGACACCATAGATCTTTGAATCAGGGTTATTTTTTGCAATTTCAAGAGTTAGCGTTCCAAACCCACTGCCTATATCCAGAATCATTTCCCCTTTTATTTCTCGAAGCACAGGAGGTAGTACTCTTGCCCGCACGCGGGAAATCTGATCTTCAGGAAATTTTGCATTTTCCGCTCTTTCTATATCTATTGATGTAAAGGGAAGGATTGCATAGATTTTTGATCCATTAACTGCCATCAACCCTTTTACATAAGCAATACCAGCTTTTACTGTAAAAAGTTCAACAACTGAAACTCCGACATCTTTACAAAACCGCAGGTTCCACTCTGTTCTATTTTCAGGGCCTTTATATATTAATGAAGTATGTACCACAAGGTAATGGGAATATTCGGGTTTGAAGTATGCAGAAATTGACTCAGATTCGTTAAGGACTATCTCGCTGATACTATCTCTAAAAAGTGCAAGGATTTGGGAAGTCTCATCAACTTCATTTCCAACGCTTCCAATTTCTCTGAACATATCTTAAATCATCTCCATGTAACGTGAGGAAAATTCCTCCGGGGAATCAATTGAGGCGTGTGCTGAGGATATCCAAAGAGCATAGGAAATACAATTATCCGTCCTTTCGGTGGATTCAGATATTCAAGGATAGACGGCTGCTCTTGAAAAGCTAATAAGACAGCTCCAACCCAACAAGTTCCTACACCAAAGGCTTGTGCTGCAATTTCGAAGTAAGTCAATGCAATAATCGCATCACTTATGGTCAAGGGTTTGTCCTCAGCAATATGGGCGATAATCATATGCGGAGCTCCTCGACAGATCATATCATTTCCTTTGTCCCACGCATCAACCATCATTGAGGCATAGGAAGAAAACATGGAATTACCGCTATTAGCCATTTCCCTATGCCAATCAATAGTACGTTCGGCAATCTCTCGCACCACATGGGGATCATGAATAACAAGCCACTCAACCAATTGACTATTTCCACCAGAAGGGGCATACCTGACAATGTCTAAGATCGACTCAATAGTTGTACGAGGTACTTGTGTCTGTTTATATGTCCGAATCGAACGCCGGCTTTTGAGGAAATGGCCAAGATTTTCGGGAGAGATCACTCCTTTTTGGATTACACTTTCCTGAGCTTTATTGCTCCCATCAACAAGCATAAGCGCTCCGGATGGGCAAAATGCTTCACACTGCCCGCAGGAAACACAAATTGCATCCATCCCCTCATGTACTCGGGGAAGCTGCATTTCATTTGCTGGATCGATAATGCCATATGGGCAGACCTTAGAGCACACCCCGCATTGTGAGCAGAGATTGGAATCAACGTTTATCGTCATAAATTACCTCATAGAACTCATTTTATTCAAGTGTCAATATTTTACCCATAAGGTAATATTTAACCTAAACATTAATATATTCATCAGGATAACTTTTGTAACTATATATCCAAAAAGTATGTATTGGTGAATTTTATATGAAACATGAAACGGAGTCAAAATGTAACATCGACGAGTATGTTGAAGTGTTTGGAAATAAGTGGAATCTCGTTATAATCTCAAACTTGAGAGAAAGTACTCTTCGATATACAGAACTGCAAAGCAGAATGCAGGGAATCAACGCTAAAACGATAACAACGCATCTCAGAAAACTTGAAGAATATGCAATCATTGAACGGAAAATCTATGCAGAAGTTCCACCCAGGGTAGAGTATTCATTAACGAAACGCGGGAAAGCACTCCTTCCTGTTCTTAAGGCGATGGCGGAATGGAGTAAAAAAAATCCCTTGTTGAAAATGACTGAAAATGAAGCAAATGGTAAAACAGAAATTTGATTCTCTTTTTAACCGGATCCTAAGAGCTTTTCGGGATAAAAAAGGAAATGATCACTTCGATAAAAAAAGCCCTGCAAAGTACCCCTTCTAAAGATGCAAAAATCACGGGTCTTTTGTTCTCCTTTCCCAATTTTTTCTTAACAAACATATGCAAAGAAGATTTAAGGAGACCGCCGGCAGGAAAAATATATTTTAATTGAATTGAACAACAGGACAGGAAATTTCGCCTTCCCTTTTTAGTAAATATAAATACTACAACCGCAGAATACTATAACGTACCAAAAGGGACCAGATAGAATCTGAAAAAATGCCGGAAAGCCGAAAAGAAGCTGAAACCTACATCCGGAAACTTCATGAAATGCTCCCTGAACTTAAAGAAAAATACCACGTTAGCTACCTGGGAGTTTTTGGGTCCTACGTCAGGGGAGAACAGAAACCCGGAAGTGACCTGGACGTACTAGTTGAGTTTTCTAAAACCCCTACTATTTTTAAATTTGTCAACCTTGAAAACTACTTTTCGGAGACTCTGGGCGTTAAGGTAGACCTGGTTATGAAAGACGCACTAAAGCCGAATATAGGCAAACATATCCTGAACGAAGTTGAAGCTGTCTGAAGAGGGATTGATGTCTTACAGCTAATTGTCTGACATATGCTTCTTTTGGATAAACCTTCTCAACTACAAAGAAGATAAACACACGTAATATCGGATAACTCAAAAATTTTCCGATACCGATATATATATGAGTTACATATCGGATATGTAATATTATGGCAGATACCGATACTCTCCTGATTCAAGAAGAACTTCTCACACGAATAAATGAAAAAATGAAGCAGCTAATCTCCATGCGGCCTATTCCAGCAGATGCTTTAGGCAGGCTGCACGAAGAGATGAGGTTAGTGCATACCTACCACTCGAATGCGATAGAAGGGAATACACTAACACTTCAGGAAACAAAACTTGTTCTGGAAGAAGGGCTGACTATTGGCGGAAAATCGCTCAGAGAACATCTTGAGGCGAGCAACAACGCAAAAGCTTTTGACCGGATGGAAGAGCTGGCAAAGAAAAAACTTGCAATAGACCACGTTACAATTCAGGAGATTCATGAAATTGTAACCAGAGGTATACTTGAGGATGCCGGAAGATACCGTACCAGAAACTTGAGGATAACCGGCGCAGTAAAGGCTCCTCCGGATTGGTCGAAGATAGTGAAACTGATGGATGAACTTATCGAAAAGGTAGCTGAAAGCAAGAAGCATCCAATTGAAACGGCTTCCTTCCTGCATCACAGGTTTGTAGAAATTCATCCATTCAGTGACGGAAACGGACGGGTAGCTCGGCTTCTCACAAACCTGCATTTGATTGCAAGGGATTACCCACCTGTCGTGCTCAAGAAAGAGGAAAGGGGAAAATACTACAAATCCCTTAGAACCGCAGATGCTGGAAATTTGGGACCATTTGCCAATTTCATTGCAAAAGCTCTAGATGAAAACCTGACCCTCTATCTCTCCATTTCAGGAGGAAAGGACGAACTTCTCCCTCTAAAAGAACTTGCCATAGGAACTCCTTATTCTCAGGAATATCTCAGTCTGCGGGCCAGACAGGGGTTCCTGGATGCTGTAAAAATAGGAAAAACATGGCATAGCTCAAGACGTGCGGTTGAACAGTATCTATCCGAGCATGGAAAAAAGAATGTTTGATTTCTGTGTTCTTAACAAATCTATCAGGAAGAGATGTAGGCAGACCACAGACAGGGAAAATATGTTTCAATTGAATTGCTACGGAGAAAATTTTCATTTCGTATTCGGCGGTCCAATTAAGGGAAGTTCCGGAAAAATGAAGCTGAGGAAATGATCCTGAAAACAGAATATCCCCTAACTTCAAAATATTAAATGTTTACTGAGCCTTTATCTGGTCGATAATTCCCCTTGCCTCAATAATCATATAATCCGCATCAACAGCCGAAATCCGATTGTATTTGTTCATCTTCTCAACGAGATTAATGAAGGACTTAAGTTTGAAAACGGCTTTTGCGTTCTTGCCTGTTTCAAGGAAATGAATCGATGCATCAAGAGGTACAATAAGCTCTTTCTTTGTCCCTCTGTTGACTTTGAGGGTATTTTCCACATAGTCTTTGAGATTATTCGTTCTATCAAGAGGTGTTAACTCGGGAGCAGGAGCCAGAGTAAACATGTAGATATCCTGATTTTCATTACGGTCATCCATCCACACGATCACGTCCCCGTAGATATCGGGCCACAACTGATATGATTCGTGGGCGGTGATCTGAGTTTCCCTGGAAGTGGAGATGTCGTACATATAGATATCGAAGTTCCCATTGCGAAATTCCTGCCACACTATCCTGTTATCGGAGAAAGCATATGGGCCAGCGGGTTCGGGCATGGACATAGAGATGAGCCAGGTTTCCGTGGAGGTTGAAAGGTCGTACATGTAGAGATCGGTGCCTCCATCTCGGTAGTCCTGCCACACAATTTTATCCCCGTAGATAGCAGGATTTAACTGATTTGATTCATTGGTGGTTATCCGGGTTTCAGTGGAAGTGGAGAGATCGTACATGTATATATCCTGGTTCCCATTGCGCGAATCAGTCCACACTACCCTGTTACCGTAGATATCTGGGTTGCCCTGATTCGATTCACTGGTGGTGATTCGGGTTTCCGTTGAAGTGGAGATTTTGTACATATAGATATCGTAGTTTCCATTGCGAGAATCAGTCCATACTATCCTGTCCTCGTAGATAGCAGGGTCTTCCTGAGCTGATTCATCGGTGGTAATCTGGGTTTCCTCGGAAGTGGAAAGGTCGTACATGTAGATATCCAGGTTTCCATTGCGCCAATCCTGCCACACTATTTTGTCACCGTAGATCGCAGGAAACTCCTGAATTTTATCATTGTCGGTAATCTGGGTTTCCGTGGAAGTGGAGAGATCGTACACATAGATATCAGAAGTATAGATCTCATCAATTGCAGGGACTTCATCAGACCACACTATTTTGTCACCATGGATAGCAGGAAAACGTTGACCAAATTCATTGGTAGTAATCTGAGTTTCTGTTCCCTGTGCAGTATCTGCGGACGCAGTAGCACATATGAAAGGCAAAAGAAATAAAGCTACAACTATTAGGTACAGTCTGTTTCTGGTTTTCATTCATTATTCCCCAACTAATCTCTTAATCATTGAATTTCAGTCATTGTCACTAATATTGAGACATGAATCTCAAACATGCAAAATAGTGTAGTACTATTTAGAGTGACTATAGTGGAACCTTAACTCAAGCTTTGATACAATACAGAATTAAATAATTCTGAAACACAGAGCTAAATGACTCTGTTCCAAAACCAATTTATTTTCTAGAATTACAGTTAAGAAAAACACCTTTGTAACAAACCTGCTTAAAATTCCCAATTTTTTGCACTGATTGCTAGATAATTAGATAGTATGTCCCCATATAAAATACTTAGGAGTTTGACAGAAGTTTCATTTTGTATTCGGAGATCCAGTTTCTGACGTCTTTCCTTAATCCATAATTCACTTGAAAAAAGTCTTTTGAATTAGAACCCCCCCTCTCCAGAGGAAAAGAATCGCTTAATCTAAAGAAGCCCTACAAAGTGCCCCTTTTAAAGCTGCAAAAATCAGAGGTAAATAGAAAGCCTCTAATAATCCAAAATTTCTATATGTTAAGATGTAGTTGCTGCAGAATGTGGGTTGCTATGAAAAACATTGAAAAATAATTATTTTGAAAAGGTTGGTGGGATAATATGAAAGGATTTGCAATGCTTGAAATTGGGAAAGTAGGATGGATTGATTCTGAAAGACCTTCAGCAGGACCATATGATGCAATAGTAAGGCCTCTTGCGGTCGCGCCGTGTACATCAGATATTCATACTGTCTGGGAAGGTGCGCTTGGAGACCGCAAAAACATGATTTTAGGACATGAAGCTGCAGGTATTATAGAAGAAATCGGATCCGAGGTCAAAGACTTCAAACCAGGCGATAAAGTAATTGTTCCTGCAATTACACCTGACTGGCGATCCATGGAAGCACAGGATGGAATGCCTATGCACTCAAATGGAATGCTTTCTGGATGGAAGTTTTCAAACTTCAAAAGTGGAGTCTTTGCAGAATGTTTCCATGTAAATGATGCAGACATGAATTTGGCTCTACTTCCAAAAGGAATGCCCCTCGAACAGGCTGTCATGCTATCAGATATGGCAACTACTGGAATACAGGGTGCAGAAATGGCAAATATTAAAACGGGCTCCACAGTTGCAGTCATAGGAATTGGTCCTGTTGGTCTGATGGCAGTGGCAGGTGCATCTATTCTTGGCGCAGGTAGGCTCATTGCAGTAGGAAATCGGAAAGTCACTGTTGACCTTGCTCTGGAATACGGAGCATCTGAAACTATTGATTACAGAAAGGGTGGAGTCGTTGAACAGATTCTTGAAAAGACGAATGGAAAAGGTGTGGATTCTGTAATCATAGCAGGAGGAAATGAAAACACGATTTCAGATGCAATCAAGATTGTAAAACCTGGAGGCACGGTATCAAATGTCAACTACTTCGGAACTGGAAACATACTTCCTATTCCACGTATTGAATGGGGGTCGGGTATGTCTCACAAAGACATACGGGGTGGCCTTACAACCGGAGGTCGTCTAAGAATGGAAAGAATGGCAAACCTATGTACCTACGGAAGAATAAAACCAGAAAAAATGGTCACCCATGTTTTCGAAGGATTCGACAAAATGGAAAAAGCTCTCATGCTCATGAAAGAAAAACCAAGAGATCTGATCAAACCTGTTGTTCTTCTGGATGAATAAGCGAGTCAACTACCCCTCCCTAAACTCTTCGCAAAGCTCAGATTTTTGAGGAAGGGGTATTCTCGCATTATGAGATAAAACCAATTTATCTTCACACCAATAAGAGTTTTAGAACCATTTTCCTGATCTGAGACTCGATTGTCATTTGGAATTTGAAGTTCAGAAATGCATTTTTGATTTTTAAGATAGGCTCTTTAATTAAATTGGACGAAGAATGGGTCGTGGGTGGTGAGTTACTGAAAACCAGGAGCTCCCAAATCTCTCCTTATTTATTTCAAAAATGGAGTATGTACTCGTTTTTTCAGATTTGATCAATGACTCACCCCCACTACCAGAAAAACATACCTTGAAGAATGACATTTATCCGATAAAATAATGAAACCAAAAAATCTCACTTCAAAAGAGCTTCGAATTCTTCTACCGCAAGTCCCGAAGCCTTATCAAGTTTCTTAAAAAGCCCGGTTTTAGTTCTTTGTGCTTTGGGACAGTAAGCGTAACTTTTGAACCTTCCTTTCTCAGGACAACGTGACTTCCTACCTGCCGGTGAGGGAGCCAGCCAGCTTTAGAAAAGGCTTTAATTGCCTGCATCCCGGAAACTACAGGAAGTCCAGTCATTTAAGCAACCACATCAACCACTCTGCAGGAGGATTTTCCAATACATTCCTGCAAATCATCTTCTGCGAGGGATTCCAGGCAGGCCTGAATTGCTTCTTTAATATTTTCAATAGCTTCTTCTACCGTATCTCCCTGCGAAAAACAGCCAGGTAAACCGGGGCAGCTGGCAATAAACCCTCCGACTTCTTCGTCTTCCTCAAGGATAATTTTGAACCGCATAAAATCGGTTATAAGGCTTTTTGCTTAAATTTGTATGGGCAAGGATTTAACAATCGGATATAGTCCATGAAAGGAAAAATTCCCGGAAAAAGCTTCGCTTGAACCAGAAAAATTCCCTCCCCAGAGAAAAGAATCGCTTAATCTAAAAAAGCTCTGCAAAGTTCTCCTTCTAAAGCTGCAAAAATTATGATATTGTATAGCGATGTTTCTTATACAAGAAAGGAAAGTCAAAATTATGGACTTCACGGGGACATGGCACATTTATGAGATGGAACTATGGGATAAAGACTATTTCAATATGGAAGTTCAGGCTTATATTAAGATAGAGTCAGACAACATGGGGTATTTTCAATTTGGTTTAGTTTATGGTGAGATAGACGGAAAGATCGTTGAATATGCTAATGGCAAAAGATTTGACTTCACCTGGGAAGGAAATGAAGAGTACGACCATGTATTCGGCAGTGGTTGGGTAAAGACTAAAGATAAAGACATACTGGAAGGAGAGTTTAGATTTCATCGCGGAGACAGTTCTACCTTCTTAGCAAGGAGAGCAAAGTAAAATTAAGTAATCGGAAAAAGGTCCTGCAAAGTGCCCTTATAAAGACGTAAATATCAAGGCTTTTTTTCATTTCGCTTTTCTTGCTATTTTCTCAACAAACGTATTCAAGATAGATTTATGCAGACCGCCGGCAGGAAAAAATAGATTTTAACTGAACTGAATAGAGAAGACGAACTTTCATTCAATTTTAAGTAATCTACTTTAATCTTCAGGAAAAAGAGGCAAAAGCTAATAGAAAAATTGAAATTTACGAATATCTTTGCAAGTCAGGTCAGAGAAACAATTCCCCCTTTGTCCAAAGTTCATCAAATTTTGTCTTGAATCGCTTTGCATATGATTCATCATATATTCTTGTCATACCGAGGTTTCTACTCATATTGAACTGGTCTTCAATATCGAGCAGGGTTATCTTAGAATCAATGATTGCAAAATTGTATTCGGTTTCTAAAATTCTTACTTCCATCAGGTCCTTAAAATAGCGTTCAAATGACAGATCTTCTATTGAATCAATAAGCTCTTTTAATGATGGCAGTAATTGTGATCCCGGATCTAAAATTTTAACTTTTATGCCACGCTGTACTAAACTCAAATAAGCTTTGCTAAAGGTGGATACCGAGGCATCATATATCTCCGATCTTTCAGGCTTGTACTTAATATGAATTACAACACATATTTCATGCTCGATTTTCTCAAAAAATGAATTCACCATTTCGTTTAGTTCATTATTACGAAACCTGTCAGGCCAGAAAACAGTTTCAACATTTTGTGGTGAATTGTCGTTGCAAAGTTCCCTTTCGATTTCATCAAATGTTTCTTTGAGAATTTTGAGGTCACTGAGTGTTTCTTCCTCTTTTCTTTTGTACATGAGTTTAAATGCGCTTTTAGGATCAACCGCCCGGTATCTCTGTGGCCGTGAAGGTAGGATTTCGACAAGCTCATAGTTTTTGAGGGCTTTGAGAACCTCGTAGATCTTTCCTATAGGAACTTTCGATGCATGTGATAATTTGCTTGCTTCCATAGAATCTTGCTTTAGAAGTGTTAGGTAAACAGAACTCTCATACTTGTTCAATCCAATTTTTGCAAGTAATTTTTCATTCATCTTTTCACTACTTTTCAGTTTATTGTAGAGTAAAACGGTTATCTTTCTGAACGATATTAAGACTACTGCTCAAGCATATGAAAGTGAAGTTGTTAAGTTAAAGGCCATACTGCCTGAATATATTAGTTCAAATAAAAGAACGATATGTGACAAAGGTTACATTGAACCTATAGAAGAATATAAGTAACAAACTCCATGAAATAATATGGGATAGATTAACTAAAAGTGGTCAAGATGATGCTTACAAAAAGTAACAAATATGATTTTGATTTTGTAAAAGAAAACATGATGGGACCAAACGCAATGAAAATTCTTGAAGAGGTCTCCGAATCTTTAAAACTTGAAAAAGGCATGAGAATACTTGATCTTGGCTGTGGGAGAGGGCTGACCTCAATATTCCTGGCAAAAGAATATGATGTTACAGTTTTTGCAACTGATCTCTGGATAAGTGCAACAGATAACTATGAGAGAATTAAGTCAATGGGACTGGAAGATAAAATAATACCAATACACGCAGAAGCTCATGATCTACCGTTTGCAAATGATTTTTTTGATGCTGCTATCAGTATAGATGCCTATCACTATTTCGGGGTTGAAAAAGATTATTTGACAAAGTATTTTGCTCCGCTTGTAAAAAAAGGAGGACAAATAGCAGTTGCAGTCCCAGGATTGAAAAAGGATTTTACAAATGGAGTTCCTGCAGAATTACAGCCGTACTGGGTTGATGATATGAGTTTGACTCTACACTCATGTGATTGGTGGTATAGTTTATGGAAAAACTCTGATTTGGTAAGCATTGAAGAATGCAAAGAACTAAATTGCTTAAAAGAGTCCTGGCAGGATTGGCTTTCGTGTGATAACGACTATGCTCGTAGAGATATTGGAATGATGGAAGCTGAAGGTGGAAATTACTTTAATCTGGTTTCAATCATAGCTACAAAGTTATGATTCAAAATCTTTTGAGGAGCTCACGACCTGGCCTACAAAATTCCGTTCATTAACTTCCTTAGATAGGCATGGGGTCTTCAAGGATGTGGTTTTTTGGGGGGGAAATAAAGTTCTATGGATTCCTTAGAATATCATCGATTTCATGGAAGGACATAAGTCTATATTTATAATTTTAACACAACATTAGTGTTGGGATAGATCCTACTTAAAAATTTCAAGTAAAGTAGAAAAACATAGTGATATTTTAAAAGACAAAAATGAAATTATTCAAATTACAGGCGAAAAGAAACGAAAGTACTTTTCAAGTCACATTACTTTCATTCTAACAGATAAAGGAGAAAAAATGAGCGATTGGAAACTGCTACTTCTTCAACTGTACGTTGCCGTGTTTTCGATTTCTTAATCATTCAGGTGCGTTTGGGGAAGATTCTAGCAGACCGCCGGCAGGAAAAAATAGATTTTGGTTGAATTAAAAGTGGGCGAAGAACTTACCTTTCTTATTCAGCAGTCCATTTTCTGATGGCTCTCCTAAAATAGTACATTGATCCAAAAATATGTTCACAAACCTGGTTTTTGAATAGATTCATATATCATCGAACATATTCTGGTTTCATGCCCTGTGAACTTTATGAAGTTTTTTATAGTATGTGCCACTTCATTCATATGGGAGATTTTACATATGACAGGCAATATGTGCCCGTTGTTACAGTCAAAATGCAACGAGCAATGTAAATGGTATATAGAAGAAGCTGAAGATTGTGCTGTAGTTGCTCTAGCAAATAATCTTTCAATGGTCACTTACTCACAGGTGTTTGGCGGTTCACTTAGAGTAGTCCGTGGGTAACTACTCTCAGATTTTTGTATTTTAGGCCGATGTATTAAGCCCACAGTATATTCACAAATCAACTTTTGAATAGATTTATAACAAAAATCTGCTAAATAGTAGATGTCGATTTAGATCAATTCAATACATTTTCTTGAAAAACGCACATTTTATTTGAAAATAGCCCTCTCAGCAAAAAAGATAACTTCGATCAAAATTCAGCCCTGAAAAATGCTCCTTTTAAAGTTGGAAAAGATCACAGGCTAAGAAGAAGTATATTCCGGGTTAAGATATAGTTAAAAAAGGTATAAGTCCGCTTGAGCGAAGCGAAACGGACCGTGCATGGTCGAGCAGAACTCGACCGAAGCGAAATTAAGGCTTAGTATCTGCGGTCTTCTCTGGGTGCCCTGTGGTTAGGAAGACACTCTCTGCAGTAAACCGGTCTTTCTGGGTCAGGTTTGAAAGGCACTTCTGTCTCAGCTTTACAGTCTGAACAGGTTGTCTTGTGCATTTCTCTTGGAGCGCCGAAATTAGAATTTCCTCTGAAGTTTCTGTCATTAAAAGCCATTTTTGTTTCACCTAGGTTTTAGTTTTTGTTATAGTTTAAAAATAAGATTGTATAGAGCTCTTTGTTTAAAAACAAAAAATGGTTTTTTAACAACAGATGATTATACATCTCTTTATTTTCAATACCCCTACATTGCACTTAATATATATAAATTTATCTATAATAAAAATAAATCAATTCTCTCAAATGAAAGAAAATTTTCAAGACACAGTTTACGGAAGAGGTAACAGCACATTTTCTGATAACTTCAAAAAATTGATCCCCCTAAAAAACTCAAACTATAATTCGGAAAAGTCATCAAAATCAAAAAATCGAATTGATAATTTAAAATATAGTCATATGAGATCTACTATAACCTTACTTAATTGCAAAAAAGGTATGAAGAAACATAAGAGTGTTTTAAAAATAATATAAACAAAGTAATAGTTCACGACCATGTATATGCGTGCAACGAAAACAGCATAATTATGACAGCATACCCAACTTTCACAGGGTACTAATTCTTCGTAAAGAAGAGTGTCATCTAAAATATAGAGATGAATTGTCGTCTATGGAACCTGTTCGCATCAACATGGATACGCCCCTGCAGAAAAGTAAAATATGGATTTCAGGCATCTTTTTCAGACACCTTTATTTTAGATACCTTTATTGGGTATCTTTATTCTGGCATCTTAAATTCAGTAATTGAGGTAGCCTTTCCGTTCAAGCCATTCGACCTGGGGCCTTGTATATTTCCAGGTTACTTCGGCTTTACAGTCCTGGACTTCCCATGGATTGGCTATGACAACGTCGCCTTCTCGAATCCACATTCTCTTCTTTTTAGAGCCTGGAATCCGGCCCATGCGCACAATCCCATCCATACACTGAAGTGTTACCCTCTTCGAGCCGAGTAAACACGCAACAGTTGCCAGGACTTCATTTCTGTCCTTGTGAGGAGTTCGTACCCTGGATGTTTCATGGGTGTCTCCTGAATTTACTGGTTTTGTGGTTCCTAATCTTCTTTTTCTAATAGTGCTTCTGTAGTTAGCCAGTTTAATTCCTCCTTAATGACTTCTGATTTATTTTTTAGAGATTCAATGTTGAATAATTATTAATGCTTCTCATTATCAATACCGATTTGTTCTTGCTTCCCCTTCCTAAAAAAGTGGAAAATAAGTAAAGAAACAAAGAGAATAAATCAAAAAACAAAACGAAAAGATGAATCAGGCGTTACCGTAAAAATTAATTACAAAATCAACACCAAACGATTATCTTTAAAATTTCCTGTGGTTAGGAAGACATTCCCTGCAGTATACCGGTCTGCCTTCTGTGGGTTTGAAAGGTACTTCAGTCTCAACACCGCAGTCAGAACAGGTTACTTTTGTCATTTCCCTTGGCCCGCTGTTATCGCGGAAACCTCCGGAATTTCCCCTGAAATTTCTGTCATTAAAAGCCATTTTCTTTTCACCTCCGCTTTAGCGGATAGTCAATAAATTGGAAATAAGATTGTATAGACTCTTAGATTAAAAACAGAAATTGGTTTTTAATAACAGATTATACGTCTCTTTATTTTTCAACACACATACATCGCACCTAAATTATATAAATGTTCCTATAAAAAACAGATTCTATGAAATAAAAGAAACTTACCAGAATATCTATATAGGGAAGATTGACCCTTTTTTCGTCGCATCTTATGATAGCTTAATAGGCTTTTCCTGAGAGATCTTCCACCATATTGAAAACAATAAACCACAATCAAAAAATGTATTTGCGATTCGAAAACAGCCCATCAAGAATACCGAGAAAGCAAAAGCTGGTAATGGACGTGAGTTATTGAAAACCGTATGCATAAGGATTTCTCCGTATTTTTTCAAATACTGAGGATGTGCCCGTTTTTTAGGAAATAATCAATTACTCACAGAAACGATCCAAAATACATCGACTCTACAAATATTTCATTCTCACTCCGCAAAAGAACACATGTTTTCAACTTTGCTTAGATTAAGAAAAGGGGATCTTATCCGCGATTCATTGATAAATTCTGAAAAAAATGAGAACTTCACCGAGTTTGAAGAAAAAATATTCAGCAGAAGTAATTTAGAAGAAGCCCGGAGACGCTGCATCTACTGTATCCCCCAATACAGTCTCTCCGAAATATTATGCTCCCCCAAGCATATTTGTTCGAAGAAGGATCAGCGACTCCAGGGTGTCTCTTGATTGATAATACCCCAGATCTACTCCACAACTCCAGCATATACTCAGAACATAATTTATATTAAATTAATTATACAAAAAATTGGTTTTAAGCAAAAAATAGTCTTATGTATTTTATTTTAATCGCGTTAAAATTAGTAATATAATATAATTATTCGATTATATTTAAATTTAGAATCAGAAACAATATTTAGGATCAATTATGATATATATCCCCTAGAGATTATAAATGTACAGATTACGAGTAATAGGGTTTCCTCTTAATCTTTGGGTTGGATCGCAGATAGGGGTTTGAGAGTAGGGACTCAAAACTCTACCACCTACTTCTTAGCTGATTTACCAGAACAATATCACTTTTTTGTGCGCAGATCAGTTGAAATCATGCTGCTTCACCTACAGTTAGAAAATCTCTAAGGATATTCAATTGTCCTACAGATATCATCGAAATTTTTTTATGAGTATGCATTAAAGGGTAGTTAAACATATGCTAAAGACATTCAGCAGGAACACATCCATAATGCATGCTGAACCGACGTCTGAGATTTGGAAATTTCTGACTGAAGAACAGAAGAAGAAATTCGCATTAATGAAGATGAATCTGAAAATACAATTGATGGAAACGAAAATAAATAATATGGAAAAGATGACTGAGCCAAAGGAAAAGGCGATAGGCAACATTACAAATATCCTAGAAATGATCAAACAAGGAAAATAAGCTAGTATTGCGTCAATCCTCAAGAATCTGACAGCTTTGAATAGTTACAATCGATTTTATACGACATTTTGCTGTTGACTCGACACTAGAAGAAGAACAATATTGAAATTTGTTGTATATATTGAAGCGACATGAAATGAATTGCAGTGAATTAAGAGAGGTCAGGTTCTCTTCTGCGAAGGATGCGGGTTCGAACTGATAATTTTTTTAATACGACAATCTTTTTTGAAGGATAATCTGATTCTTCAAAACTTTAATACTGAACCGAAATCTTTTTTCCTTTCCCCCTTTTTCGAACTGATTTGCTAATGGAACTATTTGCCTAACTTCCATGATGACACATAAAGACTGGTTTATTCCCTGTCTGAAAATTCTCAAGGACTTCGATTGTCTTATAGCTAACTCTATGCTTTGGCTTAATAAGCCTTTAAAAAAAGTTCGCCAATCGACAGTAACCAGTTTAGACAACCCAATGTATCCAGATTCTTAGTTAGTTTTATGCTTTTTGACTTTATATGGATTCTCCGTTAACTGGTCGTTTTTGGAAAATATTTATCACCCAATATGCTCCGATAAAGAGAAAACAATATTTTGCTGGCTTATGAAATACTTTCTAAATCTCAAAAACATTTCCGCATTGTCGTCCGAAGGAAGTCTTTCACTAAGTTCTATCCATTTTCTTATAACCTGGGACTTTTCATCAAAAACAACAAGTTTTTCAGGCAAAAATTTTTCAACAAGGGCTCTGACAGATGAAGCCCAGCTTATATACCTTCTAAATAGTTCTTCCTGCTCAAGAAACTGTTCCTGAGTCAATCTAAACCACCTGTAATGCAGGACTGGATCCTCAAAGGGATCTATTTTGGTTTCTGAGTCGTATTCCCACAGTTTAGGCAGATCAGCTATACTACAGATCCCACTTCCTAAGTAAGGGTCATGTTGAATGGGGATAGAATAGAAAAACGAACGTAAAGACTCCATCAGAAGATCAGATTCGGAAATCAAATCTTCAATTTGCATTTTGGTTTCTTGAGCCACTGCTATACACCTCTCAAAAACAGGGTTCTTGTTCTTTTTCGGATTTGCCTATCTTACATTTCATCAGGTTACTTTAATTGTATAAATGATTGTAGAAGGCATTTATATTTTGGAATATGTCATGAGCCCTGATGAAACTTTTGTATCCCACAATCAGGACTATTTGAAGGAGCCGTTTCTCAGTCTTTACTCCAGAATTACCCAAAAATAATGATATTGATGCTCTAAAAAATGGTCTCAAAATAAATCTATCGCTAATACCAGAATTTATAGACCCTGCGAAGTGCTTATTACATATCTGCAAGCCATAAGTCAATAAAAAAGAACATTCCGAATACAGAATTTATAAAAAAAGTAGAAATGAAATAAGTGTTGATGTAAAATCAATTACACAAATAACACTTAGTATCTGCGGTTGTTTTCTCTGGGTGTCCTGTGGTTAGGAAGACAATCCCTGCAGTAAACAGGTCTTTCTGGGTCAGGTTTGAAAGGCACTTCTGTCTCAGCTTTACAGTCTGAACAGGTTGTCTTGTGCATTTCTCTTGGAGCGCCGAAATTAGAATTTCCTCTGAAGTTTCTGTCATTAAAAGCCATATTTGTTTCACCTTTGTTTTAGTATTTGTTAATAGTTTAAAAATAAGATTGTATAGAGCTCTTTGTTTAAAAACAAAAAAAATGGTTTTTTAACAACAGATGATTATACATCTCTTTATTTTCAATACCCCTTACTTGCACTTATTGTATATAAAGATATCCCAAAAAAATATTGCACACTCTTTTAATTACAAAAAAATTTAGTGCAAGACTTGCCAAAGAGATTCCTTTAAATCGTCTGCATGAAAGATATATTCGGAGTTAATCACGAAAGCTATTTTACTCTTAATTACTAAAAATTTTCAGGATTATTTGCATTCATAAGAAAGTCGAGTACTGACATTCAAATAACAATTTTTATATTCAAAAAACAATTTTTATATTCAAACTTTTTCTTTGAAATCCGATACCCCCAACTGATAGAGATTATAAAAAACTGTACGCAATATCTTTAAATTTACTCTTTGAAACAGTAGTAACAGAACCGTTTCAGCTTTGATTTACTTTATAAACATGGAATATCTACTATGTATTATTAAAACAACTATTATATTGGATACAGGCAATTAGCTGTGAATCTCAAGCATAAGAACTCTTCCATATTTGTTGCAAATACAAAGAGAATGAGTTTATTTAATCAGATTCAACCCCTAATTGGCCCCCGTGATCTTGTCAAAATTGAAGTTTATATTTAAAAGTCAGGGATGAAATGAAAGAAAAATATCTTAGGTACTTAAGGCAAAACAGGAAAAAAATAGGCATCGCCATTGTAATCCTCCTTTTTTTGATTTCAATGGGAATAACTGTTCTTCATATTATACAGTCCAACTCTTCCCTTACACCGTCAAATAAGACTGTGTATGTAACTGGCGATGGAAGTGGGAACTTCACCTGTGATAAGAGTAATGATCAGGTAGAAATTAACCAAGCTCTTGCATATGTTGCAGAAAATCCACAATTTTCAACTGTTCATTTAAAAGGCCCAAATACATACGTTATCTCAGACAGTATTTTGATTGGAAGCGATACAATTCTTGAGGGAGATGCTACAGCCGTAATTAAACTTAAAAACAATGCGGATTGGCCAGGTAGTAAACCTCTTATAACGCAGATAGATAGCGTCGGAATCCATGGAGTCACTATAAAAGGATTTGAGATTAATGGAAATCATGACAATAATGATGATCGGAAGAAGGGAGAGGGTTATTACAATATGATCCACTTCCTCAATTCTAACAACATAAAGGTTCATGATATGTATATGCATAACGGGCATGGAGACGGTTTGAGAGTAGAAAGGAGTTCTAATATTCAGTTTTACAATAACAAAGTGTATAAGTTAGGACATGACGGCTTTTATGCTATTGATTGTCAGATACTGGAGGCTTGGAACAACAAAATAACCTGCAGGACTAATAGCGGGCTTCGAATATGGAACTCAAACCACGTAAAATTCCACGATAACGTAATTGACTCCTTTTACCACTGGAGTGCAGGTGGACCAGGGATACTGATTCAGAAAACAACAGGCTTCGTGAACGATGTGGATGTATATAATAATACCATCCATAACACTTATGGGCCTGGAATCTGGCTGATAGGCTATGGAGAGTCTTATTCTAATGAAGAGGCACAAAATGTCCACATTCATCACAATATCTTCTATAATACAGGTAAAAATCCAAGTATTGACTGGGTAGGAGGTATAGTATCAAGTGGGTTTTACGACACCCTCGTTGAAAACAATGTCTTTGACGGTGTATATCATGCGGCTATTATCCAGATGTATCCTCCCACCTCTACGGGCCTAGAAGATTCTATTGATCTTTCACCTCAGGGTACAGGATACAAAACGATTGTCCGCAATAATATAATCGTGAACACTCAGAAACGAACAAAAGACCCTGATGAGACAGGATATGCAGTGATCAATTATCTTCCTGAAACACATACCTTTGTGCTGGAAAATAACTGCCTTTACGATAATGTGGGCGGAAATTATAGAAATGCAAACTCAACCACTGACATCTATGTAGATCCTCTCTTTGTAAATCAGAGTAAACATGATTACCACTTGAAACCAAATTCTCCTTGCACTGGTGTCGGATATACTTTACCAACTACTTCAAAAGGACCACGAGAAAATACTAGTCAGATCAACATAGGAAGGTATAGTTAACAGTATAAGACTTACGCAATAGGACTGAGAAATAAGTAGCATTAGACTTCAAAAAAGTAGCATTAGACTTTAAAACCTTTATCACAAACCCGTAAGCTAAATTGTCTTTCATAACAATTGAAAGTTGCCTGTTCAGCCCTTCTAAATCCCAAAATTTCACGGTCCCCCCTTTTTTCGTGAAACTTAAGCTATTTTCCGTGCGAACACGATTCTTGATGCTTCCATCATGTCAAGGGTACGGAAGACCTCCAGCCCGTAATTTTCAAGCATCTCTATATATTCAGAAAAAGGAACGCTGTTCTCAAAACTATAGCTTGATCCTCCTTTTTTCATATCTTCAAAGGTCCAGAGGTTCCAATCAAGGCTGAGAAGGGGACTGTACTTCATTTTTTCATCAGGAACCTGTCTGGTTACGAAAATGCCTCCGGGGTTTAATGCCTCAGCAATTTTAGGAATAAGGATAGGCACTTTTCCTCCAGGGTTAAAGGAGGAAAAGATCATATCGTATCCACTTCCGATTTCATCCTTAAAAAAGTCTCCAGGAATCACATCCACGTTTGATGCTCCATATTTCTCGATAAAATGCTTTGTTTTTTCAGTAACAAGAGGAAGGTCAAAAACAAAAGCCTGCAGATTTTCGTTCAACTTTGCAAAAGCAATAGCATAGAGTCCATGTCCTCCTCCGAGGTCAAGCATCTTTTTTACGTTCCCAAAATCAACGTTTTCCATAACAACCCGGACAGTTTCCTGAAGCATCCCACAACGTGCGTTTTCAGCCATGCACTGGACTACCTCTCCAAAAAATGGCCCTTTCTTAAAGATTTCAGGCCCTTTCCTCAGGATATGGGGAAGGCGAGCCCAGAGCTCAATGTTCCTGAGCCTTTCGGCAAGATAGTGCTGCTGCGAAAAAAGAGAACTTTCCAGAAGATAAGTAGCACTGAGCTCCGAAACCAGATATACTGCACCACCATTTATTTCTTTGTTATTCAGTATTTTGGCTTCGTATCCGTTCTCAACACTTTCTCTTTTCTCCGTTATCTGTTTATTTTCCTCTTTTTTAGATCCCTCTTCCCCAAACCTGTCAAGAAGTCCAAGGTTAAGGAGAGCTTCACAGAAATGAGGCATGAGCCCAGGATCACACCCAAGTTTTTCAGCCAGAACATCTGCAGATAAAGGAACTTTAAGAGCTTCAAAAACTCCGAGTTCAAAGGCAGTAGCAATAAGTCTACACTCTTTTAAACCCTGAGCAGAACAATCAAGGAGCTTAAAAAGACGGTAGGCGTCTATCTCAGGTTTTTGCATTAAGTAAGCTGCCCTTCCCCCTGTATGTTCCAGTTTACTATCCAGCCTGATTTCTTCATCGCTCTCTACCCTTATTCTATCTATGTTTTCAGCCTTACTTTTCATATCAAGTCCAATTCTGCTTTTATCTTTGCTGTCCATGCTATCTCTCCTCTGAATTGAGTCAAACTCTATTGTCTTCTGACCCTGAAAAGGCAATTTACAGTTACAGGGGAAAAATTATATTAGGAAGTAACTTCAAGCCCCTGCAACTTCAAAACACTCCAATTGAATTAGGCACAATATTGTACAGACAGGGTATTTTTAAAAAAAACCTCATTTTGTATGAGTTACGCATAAATAGATCATAATTTCGTAAATCATTGTAACATTTTATCAAATAAAAAAGTATTCATATAACAAAAAGAGTAAACACTGTTAATCAAAAGTATTACCTGCTGGGTATTGCAGTTTCCTTCAAAGACCGAAAAGCAGACCTTCATGCTTAGATTATGAAAAGTGAAGTCTGATAGTAGACAGGACTTACGCGGTTGAAACGAGAAATCAATAGCTTTAAACCTTTAACGGTCTCAAACCCATAGTTAATCACAACGTCTATTGTGCTTGATTTTGCATTTCAAGTGCGTAAGTTCTAAGCAGGAAAGAGAAAAGTGAAAAACGAGAGAACTGGACGGAAAGCAGAGAAATGCCCTTCTTTTCCTGCCCAGTTCCTCTTGAACTGGCCTGAAAAATAAGCTTCCTCTTTTCTCTTCAATGTATTCAAAGAAAACAGATAACTATATTCAACTTTGTAATTATTTCATCTTTTTTATTTAAAAATGAATTCCCGAAACCAGAAAATCAGCAATAGATTCAATTTCAAGGAGTTCTATATTCAGCTCCTCTCCTGCAAGCCCTGCCCGAAAAACCTCCATATCCGATGGAACTGAAGCCAGGACGTGAGCTTTATCTACAGTCTCCAGCATGAACTGGATTCCAATTTTATCTGCACGGTTAAGAATGAAATACAGAGGTTTTCCGGCTTTTTCTGCAAGTTTTCTTGTTTTTTCAGAAAGCCGGAGAGATTCATAAGATGGATCAAGTACCATTAATACAAGGTCGCATCCTTCTTCAACTCCTCTTCCGAAATGCTCTATCCCAGCTTCCGTGTCCACAAGTACAAGATCTTCGGAAGTAGTTTCCATGTTTTTCAGCAAGTTTTTTGCAAGTGCCCCCATCGGACAGGCACAACCTTCTCCAAAATCGTGGATTTTGCCTATAGCAATCATTTTTATGTTCCCTTTTTCTACCGTATAAGCCTCAGGAACATCGGCTATCTGCCATTTTTTTTCGAAAATGCTGACATGTTCACCTTTCTGAAATGCCTCTTTCAGTTTTTCCCCCATAGCTTTTTTTCCTCCGAGGTAATTTGTAAAATCTTCAGGCATTCTAACACCAAGCTGCCTGTGAAGCCCGAAGTTTGACTCGTCGCTGTCAACCACAAGTACGTTGTAACATCTTTTAGCCATGGATTTTGCAAGCAGAGCAGTAATCGTGCTCTTGCCGCTTCCACCTTTTCCACATACAAGAACTTTCATCCTTTCACCTCTTCTTTAAACATGCAATCAAATAAATTCTTGAATTAATAGCATATAATATTACTATTTTTCATGTTTTTATGCTTAATTGAGGTATAAATGTTAACCATGATATAACTTTCGAAATAATCATGTCTACAAAAACCCTGATATCAAAAAGTATTGCTTGAGGGTGGAAAATGATGATCAATCGTAACTATTCAGATATTCTTTGAAATTATTCAGATTGCTGAACTCGAAGAACGTGTAAAGGTTTTTAGAATCTCGGTTAAATCAAAACAACAGAAACAGCAGTAAACCTCCTTCTACTGATTTTGTTAAAGAAAAACCTAATCCCAAGAGTCGCCGAAAAAAGAGTGGCAAGAAACCTGGAGGTCAAGAAGGGCATCGAGGATCGACTCTCGATATGGTTAATGATCCTGATCAGGTAATCGAGCATTCTTTGAACTTCTGTGAAGAATGCTGATATACTCTTGAGAGTCTTAAAATTGATAGCCCCCTTTTTATTTCTTTATTCAGAGAAGGCTTGTAATTCCTTTCTTTCACTAATTCCGTAATTTACAGTTATCCCCACTAAAAGTACAGCTAAAGAACAGTACTTTTGTACAGAAATCTTTGTATATCTGTGCAAATCCTCCATAGAGTATGCTTTCTTCGCCAATTTGAATATGTCTTCTATGACTGATCTTACAGATCTGAACTCTTTCCATTTGCTAATTAACTCTTTAAACTTTGCAATTATTTCTTTGTAGATTTTTATTTCTTTTTCAGTATCTCTTCTTGAATCAAATATTTTCAGAGGATATATCAGCATATTGAAAAGTTTCTTAAAATTACAGTTTTTCCTTGGGAAAATTAAAGGCACCAATCTGAACTCTCTGACAGATATAACGTAGTTTTCATAGGAATAATATCCTCTATCAGCATAGATAACGTCTCCTGATTTTATTATTCTCCTTCTTTTAAGTTCTTTAAGTATTTCCGGATAAATTTTAGGTTCTGATACATTTGCTTCATTTATCAGAAAAGCTAAAGGTTTCAATGTATTATATTCAAGTGCAAGAGTCAGCTTCATGCCAATGAAGAATCCTCTGTGCGTTGAGTGACCCCACTTGTATTCTTTGTTTTCCAGGCTTTCTCTGGTAATCTTTTTTGCATGAAAGTTCAGGTTAAGATTTATGTCGGTGCTGTCAATTATAATGCCTTTTGATCCACTTTTTCTTTTAGGGCATAACTCATTCAATAATTCAAAAACAAAATCAGTAAACTGCTTTGGTTCGTACTTACTAAGAATGCCATAGATTTCATGTTCAGTTGGTACCGAACTGATTTTTAAAAAGTATCTCAAGCTTTCCCTTTCTTTTAATTCCCTGATAGCATAGGAGATTTCACAGGAAAAAAACATGCTTAAAAGGACAATTTTAATAGCAGGCACTGATTTTGGAAGGGGCAGGATACCCCTCTTTGTAAGAATTTGCCTGCAAGATCTCAAATCAAAAACATTTAATATTTCGGACAATAATTCCCATTTGAAATCTTCGTTTAGTGGAATAAGCGGAGCTTTCATAAAAAATATCACCAGAGGAGGATTGGACATCCTCCTCAATAAAATTTACGATTTTATACGACTTTAATTAGGATTTGAGTGGAAAATAAGATGTACTTTTTTTAGGGAAACCATTAATCACCTTAATTAATGGAAAAAAAGAGGAATAATCTTCAGTTTAATAGTGAGTTTAAGAGGACACTATAAAATTGAAGCTTACGAGAAAACTCTGAATAGGTATCTTTTTTTATTATTTCAGTTCCTTACTTCTTTAAGTCTTATTTCTCACTTACTTCATTGAGTTCTTGCTCTTATTTTCTTCCATAATGCCTCGAAAAGATAAGGTACTTTTCCCATAATCTGGACGAGGCTTTTTTAACAATTTTCAACGGGTTCTGTACAGTCAGCAAGCTTTACTGCGGGTGTTGAAGAGCCTCCGTAGCTGACAATTACAGCTGCAGCAAGGACCAGAAAACAGCCTGCAAGGGTGCCTGTTGAAAGAGCAACACTGAGAAACACCAGGTCAAAAAAAACACCTGCGACAGGTTCTACGAGGGCAAGCAGACTCCCTGTCTGAGATTTAAGGTTTGCAAAACCTATGGTGTTTAGGATTCCTCCAATTCCCACAGAAACCACTCCGAAAGTCATCAGAGGAAGTATATTGGGCGCCAGAATTGGAATAGACGTTTCAAAAGCAAAAGGCGTCATCAGAAGACAGCTGATTGCAGTACTCCAGAAAGCAATTGCAAATTCGGAATGGTCTTTATTCAGGATCCGCACGTTCATAATAACAATCGCAAGAATCAATCCCGCAAAGAGTCCGGATGCAATCCCTATAAAATGATCGCCAGAAAGTTTAAGAGTTTCGAATCCTCCATCCGGGCTGATTACCAGATAAACGCCTGCAATTGCCAGAAAAAAGGCAGCAATACTTTCCTTTCCGACCTTCTCTTTCAAAATAAAAGGAGAAGCCAGCATAACATAGATGGGTGCAGTGTATTCGAGCAGAATAGCTATGGAAAAACAGGTTTTCTTTACGCACAGAAAATAAAAGAACATATTCACAAGGACAAAAATTCCCTGTATAAAAAGGCGATACCTTCTCTTTCCGGGTTTCAGCTCCTCAAGTTTGTTAGTTACCAGAAGAAAAGTAAAAATAAGGCAGAGGCCAAAGAATAGCCTATAAAATATGATAGAAGTTATAGGCATGTCATGGATCTGGGACAGGAATAACCCGGTCATCCCATAGAACACAGAGCCAATTAATACTGCCATGTGGGCGTTTTTTTTCACCTGAAACATAAGGCGAATAAGAAGGCTTTCTGCTTAATAATTTACCGGAACTTAGTTAATTAATTATGTTCGTCAAGGGACCTTTGTCCAGAAGTATTTTTGTCTACTACATGCTTTTTGTCAATTTACAGAATTTATCTCTCTTCAATCCGGTTAGGGTCTATTTTTATGATTATTGTTGCTCGACTGTCCGGAATTTTAATTTAACAGAATTAAAGATAAGGAGTTAAAATAAAGAAAGGAAAATAATGAGAGGGCAAATGAAGGTGTAAAAAGTAACAAAGAGACGAGGATCTAATATGAATAATAAAACTTTAATTTACGCAGTCTTATTAATTATGACTGTAGCATGCCCTGGATGTATCTCACAACAGGATAGGTCACAAACAGATGCCGTGCATGGTCAAAATATTGAAAATATAGAGGACATTAAAGGCCTCTGGATTGGAAATCTGGAAGTTCCGGGTGGAGTGGAATTAAGAATTTTGTTTAATATTTCCACCAGACCTGATGGTTCAGTCAACGCCACAATGGACAGCCTTGATCAGGGAGCAAGAGGCATACCTGTAGAAAAAATTACATATAAAGATAGCAACCTGAGTCTTGAAGTGAAATCTGTGAGGGGAGTTTTTGAAGGGACACTTAATGAAAGCGGTAAAACTATCGAAGGGGAATGGAAACAATCAGGTTCCACTCTCCCACTTGTGCTTACCCACATTGATAAAACGCTGCCTGAACTGCGCAGAGAGCAGGACCCTGTAAAACCTTATCCGTACGCTGAAGAAGAAGTTGTCTTTGAAAATAAAGAGGCAGGAATAAAGCTCGCAGGGACGTTAACTCTTCCCGAATCAGAAGGGCTGTTTCCGGCTGTATTGCTCATAAGCGGCTCCGGACCGCAAAACCGTGATGAAGAGATTATGGGACACCGGCCTTTCCTCGTACTTTCGGATTATCTTACGCGCCAGGGGATAGCTGTGCTCAGATTCGACGACCGGAGTGTGGGAGGATCGACCGGGAACTTCTCCAAGGCCACGACCGAAGACTTTGCAGGGGATGTGCTTTCCGGAATTGAATACCTGAAAAGCCGCAAGGATATAGACTCTTCCAAAATTGGCCTGATAGGGCACAGCGAAGGAGGGTTGATTGCTCCGCTTGTAGCGGTGGAGTCTAATGATGTTGCATTTATCGTACTGCTGGCTGCCCCCGGCGTGACCGGAGAAGAAATTATTCTTTCACAGGGAGAGTTGATCGCCAGGGCAGAAGGGGTAGACAATGAGACAATCGCCAGGAACAAAGCTTTTACAAAAGAAATGTTCTCCGTAGTAAAGGAAGAACAAAACGATACAATCGCCAGGAAAAAGCTTAAAAAGCTTCTGAAATCCGAGACAGAAAACAAAAGCGAAGAAGAAAAACAGCATTCCAACTTTTCAGAAGCTAACCTCGAGCCTCAAATCCAGGGACTCCTATCTCCATGGATGCGCTTCTTCCTGACATATGACCCCATCCCAACACTAATGAAGGTGAAATGTCCTGTACTTGCGATAAATGGCGAAAAAGATCTTCAGGTCCCTCCCGAAGAGAACCTGCTTGCCATAGAAAACGCTCTAAAAGCAGGAAGCAATGAGAACTATACCGTAAAAGAGTTGCCAGGACTTAATCATTTATTCCAAACCGCTCAAACCGGGTCGCCTACTGAGTACTCAAAGATTGAAGAAACCATTTCTCCGGATGCTCTGGAGTTGATAGGAAACTGGATTTCTGAGCACACCTGATAGGAAAAGTGAGCGAGAAATGAAGGGGAAAATAAAGGAACTGCACAATTTTGCAGACCAATTTTCTTCTTATCTCTTTTCTCCTTACCATTTTCTTCTTATCTCTTTTCTCCTTACCATTTTCTTCTTATCTCTTTTCTCCTTACCATTTTCTTCCATTTACATTACCTCCACCACACTCATTCATTTTTGCCAACACCTTGCCTGTTGCCTCGAGGGATTTTCATATTACGATTATCTGGAGAAAACACTATTACAAGCTATGAATAAAGATAAAAATACCTATCATGGTCACTTACAGGTTTGTTTCAAATAATATTTACTATTGTCACGGCTAGATGTTTGATTTAAAGCAGAGGTCTGGATACTTTTTGTACGGCTGGTTGGCAGATCAATTTCCTTATTTATACCAGAGATTTTTCAAAACTCCTTTTGAATTAAAAATCAAGGATCAGGAATATAGCCTGCGCAATGAGAAAATCCATGAAAAAGCAAGAGAATTCATCAAAATGCAAGGGGTTGATTATTTTATACTGGGCCACATGCACAACCCGTTAGGAGATGACAGCAGACTCTTTGACTGTGGAGACATGGTTGACAGCTTTACCTACATCATAATTGAAAATGGCAAGTTTCGACTTGAAAAGGTGTCCGGCGATAGTTTACAGGCAAGAAGTTTAAAAAACTTCCTGAGGGGACAGGTTATACTGAAGGGAAAGCAGTATAAGTTATGAAGCTGGGTACTCAATAATGCTCAAATCACAAAATACAACAGGCTTTGACACAGTGTCATACTTCATATTTTAAAATTCGTCAGATATGAACCCCATTGAGGGATAGAAAACCTTAGAAGTTCAGGTATGGAGAAAAAACCCCAGTCATAAGACATGTTCAAAAATAAAGGACTATCTCAAGATACTGAGGAATACAACCTTTTTTTAAGACTTACATTTACTTTTTAACTGATAAAAGATAAGTTAAAGGCAATATATTATTTCATCATCTTTTAGATTAGAAAATAAAGCATTATAAAGCTTTAAATTCACTTTTTGATTTTTATTCAACCTCATAAAAATAAGTATGTTTATAAGTTAATTTTCACCAGTTGTTTTCGGTTACAGGTGCTTCAGGATTAAACGTATTCAAAAGGAGAAAAAGTCTATTATAATAAAAAAGAATTTAATAATAAAAAAGAATTTAGAAACTTAGACTGACCCTATTGATTGCGAACAGACCTCTGACCAGACTGACTCCACTCTAATAAAAAACATAAGTCAAAATTGGATTTTACTTCCAATAGATTTGCAAGATTTTATTGTTGAGTAGTTACTATGGAGGATGTAAATAATGCAAAAAACTATGTTAAAAACACTATGTATTTTCACGTTAGTCTTCTTTGTAATGTCAATGACAGGAGCTGCATGCAGTAAATCTAATAACTGTGCTACAAATGCAAGAGATGATACATTTACAGTTGACACTTCTAAGACATCCAAGTCCTATAATGTGCTGTCCAATGACAAAGGATGTGGCATCAAAGTTGACTCTACAGGATACCTCACCACCTCAAAAGGCGGCAAAGTGTATATGAAAAGTAATGGTTCCTTTAAATACATAAAGCCAGTTTCCTGTTCTAAGATTAGTGACAGCTTCACATACAAATCAGTAAACAAATACGGTAAATACGATACTGCAAAAGTTACCATGAAGTTGAAGTGCACCAGCTGCTCAAGCTGCTCTTCAGGCACTTGCCCTTCAAGAACTTGCTCAAGCTGTTCTTCCTGTGCTAACTAAGCATATTAAATAGAACAGTAAGTGTTAAACTTCCTGGAATTCAATCCCCCTACTCTCTTAATGCTTTTACTCCAAAAATAGAGGAAACAGGTTAATCCTATCAATGGAAACTGTGAGTAGACCAGCTTTAAAACCATACTCAACAGCTGTAAACCTATACTCTTAACTGGCCTAATCATTCAAACTTACTATAAAATAGAATTGAAAATTGGATTTTACTTCCAATTTTTTTGAAAAATATTATGATTTAGTGAATACTATGGAGGACGTATATAATGCAAAAAACTATAATGAAAACACTGTGTATCTTCACATTAGTCTTTTTTGTAATGTCAATGACAGGAGCAGCAGCATGCAGTAGCGGTTCATGCAGCAGCAATTCATGTAGCAGCAGTAGTTCATGCGGTGCATGTAAGACAGTTGCAAAAGCCGACAAATTTAATTTCAGTCCTTCTAAAAAGTGCGGTAATGTACTGTCTAATGACAACGGATGCGGTCTCAAAGTTAAGACTACAGGATCCCTCAAAACCGCAAAAGGTGCAAAAGTTTCTATGAAGAGTAACGGTTACTTCTGCTACTATCCTTCCTGCTCCAGGACTGGTACTATCACAGACAGTTTTACCTACAAAGTAGTGAACAAGTACGGAAAATCCGGCACTGCAAAGGTTACAATAAATTATAAATGCTCAAGCTGCTCTTCAGGCACATGTTCTTCAGGAACTTGCCCTTCAGGAGCTTGCTCAAGCTGTTCTTCTTGTAAGAACTAAGTAAGTAAAAAGCGCATTAAAGGGACTGGGAAATTTTAATCTTCCGGGGATTCAATCCCCCAGGTCCCTTAATAATTTTACTCATTTCGTTTTTTAGCGAGTAGACTATTTTTTTTCCAGTAGAATCCTTTTCTTGATATATTTCCAATCTTCTCAAGTGTCAAATAATTATTGATTTGAGACAAAAAAATCCTTCTCTTCCAGTCCAGATTTATATCCTTTTCTTCAAAATAATGAACCGAAACGAGAATTTAGTCCTGATTTCCCATTTGCCAGTTTTTTGATGCTAAAATTAGAGGTGAGCGTATAGCTAACCAATCCTATCAATAAGCTATTGTGAGATCAAACTTCTTGCTTTTATTCTTGCTAAAAATTTCATAAAATTTAAGTTTTTCATAAAAAGGATTGATAGAACTATCCGGAAAGGGCAAGTCAAACCTGCAGATTATTAAAAGCTTTATTCGGACTTATTTTCATAATTCAGGGGATTTAAATGTTTTTAATCATTCCTGGATAAAAGCTGTAAATCTTAATAATTGGAGTTCTGCCAGACTTCTGGAAGGAAACGTATTTAATCAGTTTTCCGTAAAATATCCATTTTACCTCATAATGCTATCTGCATAATTTCTCCGAAAATCTTTTATATCAAGCAGAGGAGGTACTTCATAGAAAATTTAGGGAATGTGTCTCAAATTTTCAATAAGTATCTATCATTCAAGCTACAGGAATAACAGTATAACCCCAAATATTGTTCTGCTACAATTGAGGTGGTTAATTGATTACGAAAGCTTGTTGCTTTAATGAAGCTCGAGGATTTTTGTAAACAGCTACATTAAAAAAACAGATTACCAGAACAGATTACCAGCTTTGAAAAACTGATTTAGCAGAAGTCTACCGAGCAAAAGTAAACTATCTGACAGATCCGGAGGATCCAGCCCTGACTCCGCTTCCACAATTAAATCAGGCATCTTTCACGATTAACTCTGAACCCTGAAGGGTTCTACCCGTCGACCCAGAGTCCAACCTATGATCTATAGTCACGCCTGTAATTGTTGCAATAGAATCCACTTTGATCTCATTGAGTAGTTGCATTATTTGGCCTCGTGACTATAGGTGGGCTCTCCCAGATTCAACCCGAAATCACTCTCGGAGCAATTCTGGATCTAACCCATATCCAAATTCGAAGTCGTGACCAAACCCCAGGATTCAACCCAGAATCCCTGCCTGGAAACTGACCCCGGATACAATCGAAAATCGAACTCCGATCCAACCCAAACGGTCGTAAAAAATCATGCAGATTATTAATGAGAAACCCCAGATAGACCTTGTCTCGAAAGCTCACTCAGGAGCAATAAGACAAGAAATCGAGCAAAAAGACAGATACAAGCAAGCTGAAATTCACAACCCTTTAAGTGAATTTGAAAAAGTAAACTTTGAAACCCAAAAATCTGAAATAAAAAATTTCATTTTATTCACTACCAGTACCCTATCTGGTAATATGTGCAAGGTTGAAAATTCAGGCTTAAACCTTCTGCAGACTGCAGAGAAGGATTCTTTGAATATCAACCTTGAGTTGACCGAAACTGGTTTTCAAGTCGTGACTGACTGGGCAAATGAATTCTGTTTTTGTCCAGTAGTCCGGAAAGATTGGAACTGCGGGCAATAAAACGGTGTTAACATGTCAGTTAACGATTCGGTCAACCGAATAGTGATAGGGTCCGGTGTGATCTTTGCAGGAACCCTTGCCGGACTGCTGTTCGATATTTTTATTAAAAGAGTGCTCACCTCATATCTCTCTCCAGCTGACTTCGGAACATATTCTCTTGCACTTACAGTAATATCAATAACAGGAGCCATAGCAACTCTCGGGCTCCATGAAGGAGTGCCCAGATATATTGCATACTTCAGGGGCAGGCATGAGGAAAATAAAATTCAGGAATTAATAATATCAGCCATAATGTTAGGCCTGATTGCCGGTGTACTTGCCATGCTGATCTCCCCGGTTCTGTTTGAACATTTATCCGGGAAGGGGTTCGATTCACACGGCAAAATCCTGTCCGTAGTCAGGATAATGATCTTTGCTATTCCATTTACCATAGTCCTGAATCTGGCAGTAGCAATCTACAGAGGATTTGACCGTACAAATGTTAATACGTACTTCTATAGCATCATAAGACCGGTTTCCCTGCTCGGATTTGCTTCAGCTGCCGTTTTTCTGGGCGTGTCCCTGCGCGGAGTAGTGCTTGCTGACCTGTTCTCAATGATATTCACATTTGGCATAATGTCGGTTTACTTTATCAAGAGACCTCCATTTAAACCTGAATGGAAACTTAAATTCGGCGAGCCAACCAAACAGCTAATAAGGTACTCTTTCCCGCTTTTGATAAGCGCAACTCTGCTGAACCTAATGACATGGACCGATACCATAATGCTTGGTTATTTCAAGTCAACCGAGGTGGTCGGAATTTACAGTGCAGTATATCCGCTGGTGGGATTTCTGTCCATGATAATCGGTTCCATGGGCTTTGTGTACATTCCTGTAACTTCAAAGTTATGGGGAGAAAACAAGCCTGAATCTCTTGGCCCCATCTACCAGATAATGACAAAATGGTGCTTCATGGTTACCTTTCCGGTCTTTGCATTGATGTTTGTGTACCCTGAGTTTCTTCTCACGAAACTCTACGGAGCAGAATATGCAAGTGGTGCAACTGTTCTGCGTATCCTTGCTCTGGGATTCGTAGCAAACTCATACTTCGGATTTAACTATCACACAATAATGGCGTCTGGAGACTCTGACTTCCTGATGAAATGCTCAATAGCAAGTGCAGGAATGAACGCTCTTCTTAACTTCATACTTATACCACAGTATGGAATGGTAGGCGCAGCGATTGCATCTTCTGTATCTTTTTCATCGATAGAAGTCTTAATGACTTTAAGGACATGGAGAAAGCAGCATATACATCCCTTTACTTCTATGTACAGAAGGGTGAGCCTTATATGTGTCTTCATGATCGTGCTCATGCTTGCCGCCAGAAAAGCACTCCTGCTATCAGGAGCAGACTGGGAATATGCTGCCTTTATAGTTGGGTATTTCTTTATTGTTCAGCGCGCAAAAGTACTGGACAGGACTGAAATTAACATGATAGGTGAAATTCGAAAGTCCATTCAGTATAACATCAGCCTCCATATCCCTCAGGCGCTTAAATCACTTGCATCATAACTTACGTTCTGATGTAAAGAAGGCCGGCAAATATCTTTATGACAGATGCCGGCAATGCTATTTTTATCCTGTTCCTTAAATAAAGCTTCACCTATTCAGGTGGTGGAGTATCTTTTTGAACATCATCAGTCCATTCTGATTCAATACTCTTCACTCTGATGTGTAAGAATTCATAAAAAGCATCCCTACTTCAAGTCATTCATATGACAAGCCTATAAATAGGTTAAAATTATATTTTTATATTAAGCTGACTTTGCTGCAAATAGTTTTCATTTAAATAGTTTTGTTCTTTTTTATCTATGTGCAGCCAGAGAGGTTTAGAGAGGTAAAAAAATGGCTTTGAAAGATGAAATCAAATCTAAAGCTCTTACTGGAGGGTTCCAGCTTTTTGGCGTTTCTGATATCAATAAGATAGAAAAAGTTGAGTTCCCAGCTGGTAGAGGACTTTCCCTTCCTTCTGAATTAATGCCTGAAGCTAGATCGCTGATAGTTATGGGCATGGTTATTTGGGATGAAGGTATGAATGCAGCTATAAGTACGCCCGGAACAGGAGATTTTAGCGGGGGCGAAGCTGAGTACTATAACCTTTATTATGAGACAGTTGAGACAAGGGCCTGGAGGCTTGCCCAGTGGCTCTGGGAAGATAAAGGAATTAAAGCAATTCCCACACATTCCCTGCATGTAAAAGTAGCTGCACACTTTGCAGGATTGGGTTTCATAGGGCACAACACTCAGGTCATAACCCCGGAATACGGCCCGAGAGTTCGCTGGGTGGCCATGCTGACTACGGCTGAACTTGAACCTGACGAGCCTTTTGCAAGAAATCTTTGTGCAGAGCAACCCCTCTGTCAGAAAGAGTCACTGTGCGTAAAGGCGTGTCCCTACAATGCGATAATACCCGGCCCTTCCCAGGGTGTGCCCCCTGGTGAAAAAGTAAATTATGATAAGTGTGTGGTTTCCCATGAACTTGAGAAGGATATAGATCCAAAGTGGGAGAAAAAAATTCGCAGAATCACGGAAAGAGGTTTCATGGAATGCACAATATGCAACCTTGCCTGTCCTTATGGAAAGCCTGTTGATGAAAAAGTTATTCCGGCAAAAAGAGGCCTTATCTAAGATCAAAAAGCCCTATATGCCTGGGAAATGGACTACACTATTTTATATGGATTTTCTTTATCCATTTTTTCTAATTTCCCTCTCTTCTGGTTTATAATTTTTGTATTCTTTTGGTTTTACTTACTCCTTTTATTTTACACATTTACTTGTCTTTATATGCCATGTTATCCCTGTTTATTTACCATGATTAGCTTTCAGAGTGTTATTACGTTTTTGTTTGTCTCATTTGCTCTATTCTATATATGAAATGAATAAATTTAGAAAAAAATTTAATAATCAGTGTTTAATAAAAGCCCAATCTATTATAAATTAGGGAGAAATTGGGAGAAAATATGAGCTGGGAGTACATAGCAAATCTGGTTACAAGAACAATAGATGAATGGCTTGAAGACGATGCAATGACTTACAGTGCCGCGCTAGCATTTTATTTTGTATTAAGTCTTCCTGCTCTTCTGTTGTTTTCAGTATCTATAGGAAGTATTTTTTTGAAATCTGAAAATCTTCAGAATACAATATTAAATTACATGCAAGGAGTTGTTGATGAGAGAGTTATCAATATGGTAATTGTGCTTTTTGAGCGAATTCCAGAAGTCCATTCTCTCTCAGTAAGTGCATTTTTAGGTCTTGCACTTCTCCTCTGGAGTGCCAGCAACGTTTTCAGGCAATTGAAGAATTTCCTTGAGAAAGCATGGGATATTGAATCTCTTGAGGACAGTAGCATTAAAGATTTTACCAGGGGTACAGTCGTGTCCTTTGGCATAGTGATATTTTTTGGAGGGCTACTCGTGATCAGCATAATTATTGAGAGCGTTATTTATATGGCTTCAAGCTTGTTCAATGGACTTTTGCCTTTTTCACCTATAATTGCTGATTATGCGGGTTCCATAGCAAGTTTTCTGATTCTTGTACTATTTTTCATGCTTATATATAAAGTGCTTCCTGATACTACTTTTGATTTCAAATCCATTTTTGTAGGGTCTCTTGTAACAGTAATTCTGATAACAATAGGCAAATATGCTATTGGACTTCTTTTTGCATACAGCAATCCTACAAGCATATATGGAGCAGTAGGATCAATTATAGGGTTATTTCTACTGATTTTTTATTCTTCAATTATGGTTACAATTGGTGCTGAGTTCACAAAAGTTTATTATGAATCTTAAAATTCTTGCTTCTGTAATTAAGCCGGGATTTTCTTTAATTTGTTTTCCATTTTTTTATAAATCTGCTCCGGATAATAATCTGAAAATTTCTGTATGTTTTTCAATATGCAAAATATTGATCTTTCAGGCTTAATTAATTCGTGATATTTGATGAAACCTCTTCGGATTTTCATTAATTTTTAATTTTTCTGCATCCGCTCTGCATAGAGCTTCTCAAATTTAACTTACCAAAAAGATTATCTTCAAAAAAACCTTAATCTGTTGCATGTCCCTTCTCCTTTTTCCTATCAATACCGAAAGGCTTTGCCTGGTTCCTGCCACTATAAAGCTCTATCTTCTGGAACTGCACGACAGGCCAGCATTTGCTTCTACCCTCAAGGCTTGTGTCCCTGAAGAATGGCCACCTGATCAGATAACTCCTGAAGTGATCGAAGAATTTATAGGAAGGATGAAGGCAAGAGGCCGGAAGATCTGGAACTTTTACTGGCTTCTGCGTCCTAATGGTTCGGAACTGCCTGTTCTGATAGGAAATGGAGGATTTCTTGTCCACGAGGACGGAACCTTTGAGATAGGTTATTCCATGCTTTCCAAGTACCAGAGAAAAGGATATGCAACAGAAGCTGTCCGATCAATGCTGCAATGGGCTTTTTCCAGTCTCAAAAAAGAGCGAATCATAGCTCATACTTATCCCCACCTCAAGGCCTCAATCCGTGTTTTGGAAAAGAATGGTTTTCTATTCAAAGGAAAAGGCCAGGAAGAAGGCACCATACTTTATGAACTATGGGGAAAACAGAAAGATTAAGCTGACGTTTACAGCCGAAATCCTGCTTTCTGAGAACTTCTTCTGCAAAATTGGAAGTAAAATTTGATTGAATGATAAACATATGTACTGCTTAATTAATTCATATATTGCGGTACTGTTCAATTAAAAAAATACAATTTAAGTAATTCCTAAAATGGATCGAAAATATTATTGCAATATTTTTATATATTAAAAAGTATTATTAAGAATAAGGCATCTGAATATCTATTTTGAGCTGTAAATCTTTGTTACATCTCTTACTCCAAAAAAATCAGATGCCTCTTCCCTCCAAAATCTCAAGCTTCGAAACTCTACATCAACGGTGTCTTGCAAGTTTCTCCAGTTTGATTTTGCTTTTACTGTGTTCCATGATGATTTTAATCGGACAAAGAAGTTGAGTTTGAGTCTCATTTTTAATGCAACAGAATATAAACAGAGGTTGCTTGTTTTAATCACTTTTACTGTAAGTTCTTATTGACCCTATTGCGCTCCAATCATAGTAGGTATTGACTTTTTGCCCTTCCTCACTTTCTGTGATACGTACAAATTTTTCATCCATGAAGAGCACTGCTTTCTTGAAGATCCTCCCTTCGTTGACCTGAATGCTTATTCCTTCTCTTAGCTTTCTCGAAATAGTTCCTTCTAATGGAGAAGATGCGTATTCAAAAACTTTTTCCCATGTTCTTTTCATTTATTTTCACCTTCCTGTATGCGTTCTTATAAGAGGTATACCTGCAACTTCTAAGCTCCAGCCCCTCATCAGGGCGCAAGTTAGTTATTATATTTTTAGTACACCGGAATCCTATGTACTACTTAGCCATATATAAAAATTGTTATCAATAGCTATGGCAGAAGTTGAGATCGAAAAAGAAGAAAGTGAAACAGTAACAATAAACTCCAAAAAACTCTAAAAACAGGATGTTTTCTGGCTTCAACGTAGAATGCTTTAAAATTAATCGAGTACTTAGACATAATGGTTATTAAACCAGATCTACCTTGCAAATGTAAAACTCTTATAATAGCGAAATGGAGATGAAAATATGCCAGAACACCCCCTTAAAGTTATAATGGATACGGACCCTAAATTTTTTGCCCTGCTTGAAAACACGCTAGAACTTTCGTTTGCAGAAGAAGGAATTCCTCTTAAGTACAAATTTCTGATTGCAATGGCTCTGGACGCAGCTAATGGTGCAGCCGATGGGGTAAAAGTTCTTGCTATTCAGGCTATGCAGGAAGGGGCAACAAAAGAAGAAGTAATGCAAGCAATAAGGATAACTCAGTATATTTTTGGAGTCGGAAGCGTTTACACAGCTGCACGAGCTCTGGAGGACGTACTCTAATCGATGATTAAAGCAGATATTTGTGAAAAGATATTGACTGGATTGAAGCTATGCGATTTTCTTCATTAATTGGGATAAAGGAGATGCCATTACATTATTTTTATATGTAATGAAGAACATGTTATTCTGGGGGTAGGGCAACTGAGAAATCTTTTTTCTCAATATACATCCCAAACTCATATCCACCTAGACTCAATCCCAAAATCAGATGCCCTATATCCCATCAACAGGTTTCTCCTGTTAGGAATTTCAGTTCTTTTCCTCAAGATTTCATTCCACTTTTTTATCTGGACATAAACAGACATTAACTAAGGGTAATTTCTGGAATATTGCTTATTTTCCTGAATTACTTCCTATTTTCGTCAAATTCTATCCTGGCTAATGGACATGAGTTATGGAAAACCATAAGCATAATAATCTCTCCATATTTTTTCAAAATATGGAGGTTGTATTCTATTTTTCGGAATTGAGCAATAATTCATGTACAAGACCCTATCTTGAAGGATTGAACATCAAAATTGCAGCACTCAAAACACAGCACTGCGAAAAATTAGTTAGTTTAAACAGTACTTCCAAAAACCATAGAAATTATTCATTATTAACATTGGTTTATATAATTCGAAGTCTTATTACAATATAGGGCATCTGAGAAAAACTCTTTTGTTTCCCCCATTTAATATTCCCCACTCCCCCACCCTCAAAAACAGATGCCCTGTACTGATTATAAGTTTATCTGAATTCACAATCAGAACTTCTTTATCCAAACTGTTAAATTTAACTAAATCTAAGTTTTTTTGACGGTAGATATTCATTTACTATTATTGATTTTTTAAGAGCAGAGTTTTTGACGGTAGATATTCATTAACTATTATTGATTTTGTAAAGCGAGGTTCTCTATAAAGGGTTTAATATCCACTTACTCAGCCGAATTGAAACAATTCCTTAACTATTCTAGGGTATCGAACTCAATAATAAGTATTCTTTTGGGAGTCCAGTTCCAAGCATAAGAATTACTCTTCTTCTCCGACATTTTTAAAGTTATTTTTGAGCTGATTTTTCCAGCAATTTAAACCATTTTGACAAGTAAGTTCTTCTGCTCTCAAAATAGCAAAGTACTTATAACTCCAAAAATGACTAATCAGTCAATTAAAGAGAAAAGTATGGGGAAACATGAAGTTTGATGAACAGAAAATCATTATCTGATATTTTATCTGACATTTTGGCTGGCATTTTTACTATTTCATTTATATTCTCATTTTGTTTCATCGGAAAGTCTTTTATTATAAGATAAAATTCTTCATTTAAGTGTAAAATATCACGAAATAGTGGGCATTTTACAGGAAAATCCTTAAGTACAAATGCATATTAAACAATTAGTCGAAGACTAAGTAATTCTTTGAAGACTAAATAACTACTTAAAGATAAAATAATTAGTTGAAGTGATGGTCTTGACAAAAGAGCAATTTACAGCGCAGGAAGCAAAGGAAGTTGGAGAACAGCTGGGACTAAAATGGGATAAGTTCGATGTTGATCAGTTCCGCAGAGGCATGGATGTAGAGCTGGAACACGGAACCAGAGACCCCTGGACAAACGTTACTAACGATGATCCCATTCTGACAGGAAAAATCGCTCTGGCTCACCTGAATGAATTTCCGGATTACTACGATAGGCTTGAAGAAATGGAGGAAGAAGCCGAAGAGTTCTGGGAGAAAGTTGAGCAGTAAGCTTGATTGACTACTGTTTTACTTTTATTCAATTTTTTATTCTCTTCGATCGTTTATTTTAATTACTTCTTATCATTTGTCTTTTCATCAACTGTAACTTTTATCAATTAATTATTATAAACCCTTTTCATCAACTGTGTGTTATAAAAGCAATATTATAATAATTTATCAATTATTTTGTATCAATCACCTTTTATGGACTGATCACCTGCAGCTGAATTGATCTTGCTGGTTGAACTCACTTTTTTAATCAATATTAACAATGTCTTATTCTCATTTTATTTTCAACAACAAAATTTAATAGGAATCAGCGACAAAAGTATTTCTAATTGATACATAAATAAAAAATAGATATGTCAATGAAACAGATTAGATAAAGTTTAGTTCTCAAAGAGCATTCAATATAAAGGATTTAATTGAAAATCGGGTCTATAAGGGGCTTTTTAGTTTTCATATTATCATATTATCAATGAGAAGCCAAACTGAAAACAGTTTTTAATTTTGCGATTTAAAAATATACTTATTATATAAAATCTGTAAATAAGTGATCTATTTAAGGATATTTTTGAATATTCGATTCTATGTATAAAGTCAAAAACAATGAAAAATCACATTTAAGAGGATAAAATTGGACACAGCGGGGAAACCAAAAATTCTTATTGTTGATGACGAACGGGCGCAGGTGGGGTTGCTGTGCCTGCAGCTTAAAGACGAATATTTTCCTATATCTGCTCATAGCGGAGAAAAAGCCCTTGAACTTGTAGAAACTCAGGCTCCTGATTTGATTTTACTTGATCTGATGCTGCCTGAAAGCGATGGTTATGAAATTTGCAATAAACTCAAGAATGATCCCAGATTTAAATTCATACCTATAATTGCAATCTCCGGGTTTTTCGAAAAACAAAACAAAATAAAAGCAATTCAGGCTGGAGCCGATGATTTTATCAGCAAACCGATAGATAGGTTTGAACTTAAAACACGAATTAAATCTTTAATCAGGATAAAAAAGAATTACGATGCTTTACAGGAAAGTGAGAAAAACTTCCGAACCCTTGTAGACAGTACTCTCGATGGTATATTTATACTTGATTTTGAAGGCAGGATCATTGAGGCAAACTCAGCTGTCGGAAAAATTCTGGATATTGGACTCGATGAAGTAATTGGCAAAAGTATTGTTCGATTTCTGGCTCCTGAATCAATAAGGACTGCAATAGAAGATCAGGAAAATATCCTCAATGGCAAGGGGGGCTATCTGAGTACTTACAAAGTAATTTCTTCAAAAGAAGAAGAAGTATGGATAGAAGCCCTGGGGAATAAAATCACTTACAATGACAGACCTGCAAATATTGTTGTCATAAGGGATATAACCTTAAGAAAAAAAGCAGAAGAATCCTTAATAAATGCAAAAGTGGCCGCTGAGGCGGCAAACCGTACAAAAAGCGAATTCCTTACGAATGTAAGCCACGAATTAAGAACCCCTCTTAATTCAATCATAGGATTTTCGGATCTACTAAAAGAAGGGATAGCAGGCCCCTTGAATGAAAAACAGTCAAAGTACGTTCAATTTATTTCTTTAAGTGGAAAAAACCTCCTTGGTATCATCAATGATATACTTGACCTATCAAAAGCAGAGGCAGGAAATGAAGAGCTTAGAAGGGAAAATATTTCTGTTGACGAGTCTATCTGTAGAGCTATCTCAATCATACTCCCTCAGACGCTTGGGAAAAATATCACACTAACCTACAGGTCAGAGAGTAAAATGATAAACCTCTATGCAGATATGAGTAAACTCCATCAGATAATGTATAACCTTTTAAGCAATGCTGTGAAGTTCACGCCTGCTGGCGGTTCGATTGAAGTATTCTCAAGAAGAGAAGAAGCTTCGGTTTTTATAACAGTTAAAGACACGGGAATTGGAATCCCTGAAGAGAAATTGGATGAGATTTTTAAGCCATTTGTCCAGATTGATTCCTCTCTCAATCGGATTTTCGAAGGCACAGGGCTTGGACTCGCACTGGTAAAGAAGTATGTTGAAATGCATGGTGGTAACATTTGGGTGGAAAGCAAAATAGGAGAAGGCTCATCTTTTATAATTGAACTTCCAGAACCTGCAACTGAATTAACATTCAATTAATACAAAACTCAGCTCAAATTCCAGTACCCTTAAACTCCAACTATTTTAAACTCCAACTATTTTAAACTCCATTACCCTTAAATTCCAATTACTTTAAACTCCAGTACACTTAAACTCCAAAATTCTCTAACAGCCTTACCTCACTATATATTCATATATCAGCTTGTACCATAGCCGCATTATATGCCCGGTTATAGGATTCTCGTAAAAGACGTTATAAAAAAAGCTGATGTCCTTCTTGAAGTCATTGATGCTCGGTTTCCTGATGAAACGCGAAACAATGAAGTCGAGCGTGAGATAGTTCGCTTAAAAAAACCCTTTATAATTGTCATCAATAAATGCGACCTTGTATCAAAGGAAAAGCTTGAAAAAGCCAAAACCCGCCTCTCTAAAATTGCACCTACTATTTTTATTTCCAGTAAAGACAGATCTGGAACAACGATGCTGAGGCACCAGATCCTTGCATCCGCCTGTATAAAAGGGCGTGATATCCTTGTCGGAACCCTCGGGTATCCAAATGTGGGCAAGTCCTCGGTAATCAACGGCGTTACAGGCAGGCACAGAGCGGGTACTTCTCCAATATCCGGCTACACAAAAGGGGTCCAGAATGTAGATGCAGGCTCACGAATTATGTTTATAGATACGCCTGGAGTAATTCCCTTTGACGAAAAAGATGAATATATTCAGGGTCTTCTCGGAATAAAGGATGCAACCCACTTGAAGGACCACATTGGAGTTGCCCTGAAAATAATCGAAAAAATTCGTGCTGAAAACAAAGATGCCCTTGAATCCTTCTATCACGTCACAATAGAAAATGAGAACTCCTATGATGTGATCAAACTCATAGGCAAGCAATGCAATTTCGTGCAGAAAAAAGGTGAAGTGGATGAAACAAGGACTGCCACCAGAATAATTAATGACTGGCAAAACGGGCTGCTCCTTATTTGAGCCTGATAAACGCCTCGACGATGTTTATAAGAACATTGCAGGATATATAAAGAATGCATTTTCACTGAATTACGAATTATTGTTACAGCTATGCGGGGATGATCTTTTGACAACTGACCAGGAAATTCTTACTAAAATCGAGGAAATTGAAAAGAGAATGGAAAGAATGGAATCTGTGCTCGAGAACATCAACAGTATCCTGAAAAAAGTAGAACAAAATACTTATTTTGGGTGCTATTTGCCAGAGGAAAAACTGGAATAAATAATGATAAAAATTCATATTTTCCAAATTCTACTCTTTTTTGATTCTACTATCAATTAACTTTTTTGACTTCGGATTCTTGAGGTGATGGTGCGGAAAAAACTTCATAAATAATTCTGTCTACTTGGGGTCGCGTCTTCTAACTCATTTTTGAAGATAAGCCATCATTGTCAGCTTCCGGTGAAAGCCTGGGGTTAAGAAAAGAATACTAAGTAGCCCTTGGAAAAAAGTTAACATAAAGGGTTATTCCTTATTATGTATAATCTCGTAGCTTACCCTTCCTCTGTCGATGCACTCTCTTACAAGCTTTTCTCTCTTAGAGAGAACGCCGGTTTTTCCTGACTTGACTTCAACAAAGACCACCTTATTCATTTCTCCTTCGGAAAGGCCGTCGAAGATGAGGAAATCCACAGGAGTGCCGAGGAAACGTGCATCTTTGGGGTTGTACTCAAAATCAGGAAAATAAGGGATAAGGTGTTCAGTGACTTTCCCCCGGATGACAGCTTCGCTTTTCTTTACTGCGTCCTGGCGGATTTTTTTCTCCTCGTCGAGCTTCCAGGTTCTGAAGAGGTTATCGGCTTTTTCGGAAACCTGGCGATCCATCTCCCTCGCTTGCCAGTCTTCATACATATCTCTGGCACGGGACTCGACCCGCACTTTTAGCTGAATATACTTCAGGAGCAGGTAAACTGCAATCAAGGCAAGAAAAAGGATCAGCGTTGAAAACATCCAGTCGTCCACGGTTATTTCTCCGAAAAGGGTTGGGGTTTTAATAAATAAACAAAGTTAGGAAATTAATTATAAAGAATAAATTTAGACTCTATAAATGGCTATAAATATTTAAAAGTTCCAGCAGGATTTCATTTTTACTGACAAGATTTTTGCAAGATTTTTACAAGATTTTTTTCTACTAATGGAGGACTGAGGATTTTCGTTTCTGATAATACATGTGTGCTGACAAAAAAATATATAGGATAAATATAATTTATGTTTTTCATTCTTCAATAGGAACTACAACGCAAAGGACAACAGAAGAGAGATATCATGGCCATAAAAAGGGTGGGAAAATGGGAAGAAGGCGAGCAAAATAAAGACATTTTCATGAAAGCCCTCAAGACTACAATTCCTGTTTTCCTTGGATATATACCTCTTGGAATGGCTTTCGGCTTTTTGCTTGATGGCGCAGGATATCACTGGGGCTATGCTTTTCTGATGAGCCTTTTCATTTATGCGGGCTCCGGTCAGTTTCTGGCAGTTGCTTTGCTGGCAGCTGGAGCAGGGCTTACAGAGTTTGTTATAGCCACATTGCTTCTGAACCTCAGGCACGCTTTTTATGGATTGTCCTTGCTTGAGAAATTTTCCGATGTTGGAAGATTCAAGCCTTATCTCATCTTTGCTTTGACTGATGAGACGTATGCTCTTCTAACCACTACAGAAGTTCCATCAGGCGCCTCAAAGTCACGGTTTTATTTTTACATTGCAGCCCTGGATCATATCTACTGGATAACTGGTTCGGTGCTAGGGGCAGTACTTGGTTCCATGCTGGACCTTAACCTCAAAGGCATGAGCTTTGTACTGACCGCACTCTTTGTGGTCCTTACCATAGAGCAGTATTTCAGTTCAGAAACACGTTTCCCCTTCGTGGTGGCAGTAGGTGCAGGAGTTATTTCCCTTATACTTTTCAGTCCTGACAATATGCTGCTTGCTTCCATTATTCTTGGGACTCTGATTCTGATTGGCAGAGAGAAGTCAATTCAGGGAAACGTGAAAGTTATGAAAGGGATCAAAAAGGGCCATGTCTTACCAATGCAGCCTGCTCAGCCCGTTGAAGAAAATATCGTGGAGGAAAGCTAATGCTGGATACCCTGCATATGCTGCTAACAATAGCTGTGGTAGCTCTTGCAACCTTTGCAACAAGGGTTCTCCCCTTTATTTTTTTTAGCTCAAGAGAGCCCCCCGCGATGCTCTCAACTATTGAAAAAAATCTGCCTCCAATGATTCTTCTGCTGCTGGTCATCTTCTGCTTAAAAGACGTACAATGGCTTGCAGCTCCATACGGGACTCCGGAACTGTTTGCCATAGGGATCGTTGCCTGGCTGCACTTATGGAAACGTAATGCCATGCTCAGCATTTTCACAGGAACGGCACTTTACATGGTACTTGTGCAGTTCGATGTTTTATATTTTCTCTAATAGATTAAATTAGAAAGTAAGAATCAGCTAGAAAGTAAGAATCAGTCATAATTTATATATACATTAATAATAATGCCTTTGCAGTGAAGTGACTTCATATGACTGAGAAAAAAATTGACCAGTCTTCACTCAAAAGCAAAGGCTTTCTGCCTCAAAGGCAGGAGGACCTGTTTTCAATGCGGCTCAGAGTTGTAGGCGGCAGGGTGAACGCCGAAGAGCTAAGGAAAATTGCGGATGCTGCCGAGAAATATGGCCAGGGATATATCCATATAACCTCGAGACAGCAGATTGAGATTCCTTTTGTCAAACTCGAAGATGCGGAAGAAGCAAGCTGTGAACTTGAAAAAAAGGAAGTATTCGGAGGCTCTTCGGGAAAGCGGGTAAGGGCAGTTGTTGCCTGCCAGGGGAATGAAGTCTGTAGATATGGGTTGATTGACTGTCAGAAACTGGCGCGAAACATCGATGAAAAATATTTTGGGGCAGCTGTCCCTAAAAAGCTCAAGATTGCAATAACCGGCTGTCCATCTGCCTGTGTAAGGCCTCAAGATAATGATTTTGGAATCATGGGGACTACAAAGCCTGAAATTCTCGAGGAAAACTGTGTAGGCTGTGGACGCTGTGAAAAAGCCTGCAAAATGGAAGCAATAACTATCCGGGACAATAAAGCAAAGATAGACAGGGAAAAGTGCATACTTTGCGGAGCTTGCATTACAGCCTGCAGGAAAGAGTCGTTAAAATCGGAAAAAACCGGGTACACAATCTTTGTCGGAGGCAGGGCAGGGCGCCAGCCAAAGTACGGTAAAAAGCTTATTGAGCTTGCGAATGAGGAACAGGTGTTTTTAATCCTTGAAAAAACTCTGGAATACTACAGGAAAGAAGGCCTTGAAGGGGAAAGGCTTGGAGACCTCTTTGAAAGGCTGGGAATTCAAAAATACAGGGAAGAAGTTCTTCTCTGAAGTGCCCTTCTAATTTTTTCTCCAAATTTTTTCTCAAATTTCCTTCAAGTTTCAGTAAGTGCCTCTTTTTGAAAACTAGATAGCTGAAAAAAAGAAAGATTGGAAATCAGCCCGTTAACTTGTCGGTCTGGCTCGTTCTGTAAGCCAGATTACTATCACTCCTAACCCGATAAGCAGTGCAATGAAACGTATAAACCCGCCCACTAAGGGAATTTCATATGCAAGTGCAAATATAACTGCCCCTAGAAGGTAATAAACCATTTTCCCGGCTTCTTTTTTGAATACTCTATAATAGATTATCTCGCCGGCAAGTAATTTTACAGGTACCGTTGCGATAAGAATCGCAAGTGTCAGGAACAGGATAATCAGAACCGAAAGGCTCCACCCAAAGAGAGTAATAAGCAGGATTATTGCGAGTATCGGAAGGAAAACGAGAATCAAAAAGCCCAGTATTCCCGCTTTGAAAGTAGAACCCTTTACAATTTTTGCAAGTTCGCTTATAAAATCCGGGTAAATATATATCAGGATAAACCCCAGAGCTATGGACGCTAGCAGCCCGATAATAAACGAGAAAATGCCGAATCCTTCTGAAATATCATTATTCTGGTCTGCTGTTCCGGTTCTTTTTGTGATATTAAGGTTTTTCCCCACATTGTCTTTCAGATTTGAGGGGTAATTTTCTGCTTCAAGTTTAAGATTTCCTTTAAGCTGGAAGTCATTTCCGGTCCGAAGAGTGCTTGTTGATACTTCACCGTTACCATTAACGATACCATTAAGGGTCACTTCCCCGCCTCCAATCAGGATGTCCCCTTCAACCACACTGTCTCGGGAAAGGAGGACCTGACCTCCGACTGCTGCCACATCTCCCCCCACATTTCCATTCACCTTTATAGAACCTCCGGCTGCGATAATGTTTCCTGACACATTTCCATTAACAATTATCTCTCCGCCTGCACCAATAAAATCGTCTCCGATGTTCCCATTTATTTCAAGTAGAGAGCCTGCAAGCACCAGATCTCCCTGGATATCCTGGTCAATCTGAAGGTTGTCCCCACCACCAAAAGCGTTTCCTGAACTCGTATATCTAATAAAGGTTTCTTCATCTGCTGCTTCTGCTGAAAAAGGAAGTGCAGCAACAAGTATTAGAAGTAAAACAAGACATGGAATCAATTTTTTTACCATACAACTGCCTCTCTTGCTACCATTGAACCATTAAAGTTAATTATTTCGGAGAAATATCCCGGATCCGTAACATATTTCTTTTTAATAAGATAATTTCTCATTAATAGGATAAATAGAATCTATAAGCACAACAGTTCTGATTTACTGTAGTTCCGAATATTTCATGTCCTTAGGGTATTCAATTTATAAATACAAAAAGACCCATGGAAGGAAAAAAGCAGATATTATCTGGAAATAAAATCCTGGAGATAAGCTGCCTGGCAATAACCTGAATCTTCAAGTTGAAACTCTATTTTTGCTTGAAAACCCTCAGATATTTCTTCACCCAGTTACAGTCTTATTTTTTTAATTAAAGAATTCTATTTTCTCAGAATTCAGGGTGGAAACCCTTAAAAATCAAAGAGAACAACTTAAAAGGGAAGGGTAATGGAAATGCTGTATAGAAAAATACCAGAGAACGGAGACGAACTTTCAATACTTGGGTTCGGCTGCATGCGCCTACCTCTAAAAGAGGGACAGATAGACGAGGAAAGAGCCGCACAGCAGGTACGTTATGCAATCGACTGTGGGGTAAATTACATTGACACAGCATGGCCGTACCATATGGGAAAAAGCGAGCCTTTCTTAGGCCAGACTCTTGTTGACGGCTACCGCGAGAAAGTAAAGCTTGCAACAAAACTTCCTTCCTGGACTGTGAAAAGCCTCGAAGATATGAACCGGATTCTGAACGCTCAGCTTGAGAGGCTCAGGACAGACCATATAGATTATTATCTGGTCCACGGGCTTGTCGGAACTTTGTGGGACAAAATGGAAAAGCTCGACGTTCTGGGCTTCCTTGATAAAGCCAGATCTGAAGGCCGCATTATAAACGCAGGTTTCTCATTCCACGGGTCAGTTGACGATTTTAAGCGAATTGTTGACGCATACTCCTGGACTTTCTGCCAGATCCAGTATAATTTTCTGGATGAAAAGAACCAGGCTGGAACAGAAGGGCTCAAATATGCTGCTTCAAAGGGTCTGGGTGTTATTATCATGGAGCCTCTTCGTGGGGGTAAGCTGACAAATCCCATACCTCCTGCAGTACAGGATATCTGGAATGAGGCGTCTGTAAAACGCACTCCTGCAGAATGGGCCCTTCGCTGGATATGGAACCATCCCGAAGTTACGGTTGTGCTTTCAGGTATGAACGAAGAGTCTCATATACAGGAAAACCTGAAAGTGGCAGATGCAGCATATCCTGAATCCTTAACTGAAGCTGAACTGCAGCTAGTAAAGAAAGTGGAACAGAAGTACAGAGAACTTATGAAAACAGGCTGTACAGGCTGCAGGTACTGCACACCCTGCCCTGCAGAAGTGGACATTCCAAGCTGCTTTGAAATATATGATAACTTTCACCTTTCAGGCAATGAAAAAGAAGCAAAACTCATGTATGCAGCAAAACCAGGCGGAATCATTAGAGGTGATGTTTCTGGCTATGCATCTCAATGCGTGCAGTGTGGACAGTGTATTGAAAAATGCCCTCAACATCTGGATATACCATCCTTGCTAGAAACCGTTGCAGGTGAATTTGAAGGAAATGATTTCAAAGGATGGAGACTCATAGCTAAAAAGTCATTTGGAAAAGAGTAAAGATCAGATGCCATATCTCTGATCTTTTTTAATCTTTTGAGCTCTTCAACTTAAAATTAATATGGGCAAATAATAATAATAATAATAATAATAATAATAATAATAATAATAATAATAATAATAATACTCTCATGTATCTTCATCTTCCTCATCTATTTTTCTTCTCTTTTTTCTCAAAGTCTGAATAATTGAGCCCGGAATAACTTAATTCATTGAGCATGTAATTTTTACCGTTAAATTTTGCAGGTATCATGTTAGTACTACAAAGATAAGATTGCACAGACAAACTTACAATATAAAAAATAGTTATGAGGGTGAGAGACCTTGCTCCGAACACAATTATTAGTTTTAATAGGATATTCGTTAAAGTCTTTGTTTTGTGTTAAAGGATTTTTATAAATTAATATGTGTAAGAAATTTTTTTAAGTAAATCATTAACTCTTCTTTTTTTGTAATTAAGTTTATATTTTATCCATCTATATTTCATGATTGTCATAGGTTAATAGCCTACAAAACAAACAGAAAAATGAAAAACAAAAGTCATTAAGGAAGTGTGTTGATGAAAACAAAATTAAAAGCATTAAGCTCAATTTTCCGTTTTACGGTGGTGCTAATTGTATTATGCATCGTTCCTTCTGGGGCTTTTGCTTCCGAAAACAACCCTATATTTGCTCCTGCACAAAACATAACCGAAGAAAATTTCACTGAGATTCAGGGAGATATGCTTGATTCTATCAGTGAACAAATCGCTGAACTTCAAAGCTTCTATACTAATGTAAGCGAAGCATCCAATGCATCTGAACTCCAGGAAATTTTATCCATTCACTTACCGTTAATTAAGTACGCATCGGATGGAATGAACAAAGAACCGTGTGGAATATCTGGATTTGACCTATTCCAGGTTGAAAACGTAACTGATTACAATTACACCGATTTTCAACTAAAAATAGTTGATTATCTAGGAAATATGACTGAAATGCTCAAGGCTGAGCAGACCAATATTACAGAAGCTGGTGATGACGAAAGGGCTAAAGAAATAGGGGAAACAATTGCGGATCTTGAATACTTATCTACTAATGTGAATGCAACTTCTGATGCAGCAGAAATGCAAAAAGTTATATTAACCTACATGAAGACTCAGGCTGATAAATCTCTCGAAAAGGAAATTGAACACCTTGAGGACAATGTAAGTGATATTGAGAATACTACCGATGATATCAACGGTAATATCACGGAACTTAACGATAGAATCTCAGAACTTACTGCTCAAAGAGAAAAAATTAATGGAGCAGAATTCCTTGAAGATCTTAAATCTATTATGTCCTCTTCACAGGCAATGCCTGGAATGGATTTTTGGAATTTGATGCGTTGTGGAGGGTGTAACTGTCCATTATATCACCCTGAAAAAACACAGGAAAATAATACTGATAACAGTACTAAGAGCCTATCCGAAAAGTAGTTACCTGCTGTAACTTTCACAATATGCAATATGCAAAACCGGAACGGATACTCTCACATTATAGACCGATTGTAACTTTCCAACATGCATTTCTGACTTTTCGGATAGGCTCTAAGTAACTTTTAAAAGGTTTGGGCACTTGATTTAAATGGGATGGATAAATAGGAGGTGATAGAAATATGCGCCTTACCATCTGCTTTTTTTATTTTCCGATTTCCCTGTTTGAAGTAACAACCGCTGATTTCTGCTTATGTGTCTTTACTGATTCTTCAGCTGGTTTGCTATCATATGGCAAGACTTGTGGCTGGATCAAATGTTTCATTGGCTAACGAGATATCTAGTGTCTAGGAAATTTAGTTCTTAGTCCTCATAATTAAGAAAGGAACTACGGATGAGGTATTGTCGAAGTATTAATACCCAGTAATTAAATTGCCATGACACTAATTATCTGCAGATACGGAAAAATTCAGTATTTATACATATTAAGGTTTTTTTCAGATATGTTGTGCAATAAATAGTTCAAAGCTTCAAGTTCAGTTAGAAGATTTTTATATCTGGAGATTAGATGCCAGGAGAAGTACCCTATTTCTTTACTTTCTAATCTCCAGTAAAGTTTCCACCTAATGCCATATATTATCCTGCTCGAATTCAGGCAGGATTTTCCTTGAGCAGGATATAAGCGACCATTCCAGGGTTCAGCTTTCTTTCCCTTGAAACACTTGCCTCAATCTCCTCAGCGGATTTACCTTCTATTTTCATTTCCGTTATTCTTTCAATCACTGAGGGTGGAATGGTGTAATATTCGTTTAGATCCTTTCTGTGTCCCCAGACATCTCCTTCGAGAAGCTGGATTCTCTGCATTTCAAGGAACGTTTCAACGGATTTTGAAACTGTTCTCATGTAAGATTTCGGTAACTGAATTACCTCAACCTTCGGACAGGTTTCGACCAATCCAAAGATGTCCTTGTTTGAAGGTCTAAAAGCCAGGTGAACAATGCGTTCATTAGGATTTAATGTAAAGATTTCTTCTCTTGAACTAACTACTCGAATTTTCATATATTTTCCCCACTGTTAAGTTCTTTTTTGATTGTACCTCGATATAAAGTACATATACTGATTATAAATAATTGCCTCATTGAGCTAACATTATTTTGATAGTATTCTGGAGATACTGATTATGCTAAATTTCATAAATTGATCTAAAAAAGATAAAAAAGGATTATTACAGGCTGTCTCAAAAGTAAACTCCATTCTACAATTAGGTTAAAAAAATTCTACTATAAGGCAAATTTATATCTGAATTTCAGAAAAATATCTAATTTGAATTTAAAGTAAACATTGTCAATTATCCAATTGTAGAAATAGTTTGAGTTTTGAGACAGCCTGATTAATCAATTTTTGGAGATTATTCTCAGATTTTTGATTCTATTTTGTGCTTTTTATTACTATATTTTTTTTCAAAACTAATTAAATTATTAGGTTATGTAGAATTATTCCCAAATTGAGGACAACAAAGCAAATTTACTCATTTATTCGGAATAGATTATTAATGCACTAATGCGACCAATATTATTTTGTTATATTTCGAAAATATTAATTTTTTATAAAAAAAGGTATGATGGGGGAAGAAAAATAAAACGTAAAATTAGACTTGCAGTGCTCTCTTTAATGTGCCTGAGAGGTTCAATATCAGTGGTATCAGCTACACACAGATAACAAGAATTAGTAAAGGACATGAACCTGTCATCTATGGAAGCAAAGTAGCGTGGATAAGTTGATTTTCCTTTGGAAATGCCAAACTATTATAGAAGAGGGATTAAAGTAGTAATAACAGAGTTACTTGAATAATTATCTTTCTTTTGTGGCCTTCTTACAATAGCTAAGCCAAAGTTCCTGCAGGGATCAGACTCCGCCTTTTATAATAACTGCGGAAAAAAAAAGCGCTAGCATGATCATTAATATATAAATTATCCACCTTGGAAATCCTATGAACATAATTATTAAAATGACATTCAAATATAATAAAATTATCTAATAGTTTATTTATTTATTTATTTATTTATTTATTTATTTATTTATTTATTTATTTATTAAGGTATTTATTTAGGTATTTATTTATTACGTCGAGAGTGCGGAGGGTAACGAACACACCGTCTTCAGATAGGAATGCTCTCTTTCATCTTTTTAGTTTCGTTTAAACCTCTATATCGTCGATTTCTTGTAATATTATTTTCCCTGGTACCATGTGTACAGGATCTGGGAGTGTAACTCTTTATTATAGAAGTTTTGTCAAAGAATAATAAGTATTCCGAAGAAAACGATTGGGAGAAAGGATTAATCTGGTGTGCCTGAGTAGTTTGTGTCTGAGTAGCTCTTGTTCTCTGAAAATTTATGAGTAACAGCGCAACGCCTAAAAATAAAAAACACTTTCTTTGCTATACAGTTTTTATGGATAAGAGCATTAATTTATTCGTTTTCATTAGGAGGGATTTAAACGGCTAGTAAAGTCTATTTCGCAGACCTTAAGGCAAGAAATCCGCAGGAAAATACAATCAGCAAGATTCAGAAGCTTTTTGAAGAGGCGGGTTTTGTTGAGCTCCTGGGCGCAGACGATCTGACTGCAATCAAGATCCATTTCGGAGAATATGGAAACGATGGATATATTAATCCGGTTTTTGTCCGGCAGGTTGTGGATAAAATCAGGGCAGCCGGAGCAAAGCCATTTGTCACAGATACGAACACCCTTTACTCGGGGAGCCGGCATAACGCAGTTGACCACCTGACAACAGCGATAGAGCATGGTTTCGATTATTCCGTTGTCAGAGCTCCTCTTATCATTTCGGATGGATTGAAGAGCCAGAGCATAGCAGAAGTTGAGATAGGACTGAAACATTTTGCGTCCGTAAAGATAGGGTCAGACATTGTTGCCGCAGATTCTATGATTGTTATGTCACATTTTAAAGGGCACATTATGGCAGGTTTTGGAGGAGCTATTAAGAATCTCGCTATGGGATGCGCTCCTGCAGCCGGAAAAAAAGACCAGCACTTCCTGACAAGTCCGCATGTTGTTGAAGAAAAATGCATATCCTGCGGGAAATGCGTTGAAGTTTGTCCTGTAGGAGCTGCTTCCCTTGAAGAGGAGGCTTCAAGGATCGAACCTGACATCTGCATAAGTTGCGGGCAGTGCATGGAAGCCTGTCCTGTAAATGCTATTGATCTGGATTGGGAACATGATGTTCCGCAGTTTCTGGAGTGCCTTACTGAGTATGCATATGGCGCAGTAAAGGGAAAAGAAGACAGGGTAGGTTATCTGAATTTCCTGATCAAGATAACACCGGACTGTGACTGTGTGCCCTGGAGTGATGCCCCAATTGTTCCGGACATCGGGATCCTTGCCTCAAAAGATCCTGTTGCTCTTGACCAGGCAAGTTACGACCTTGTGAACAGGCAGAAAGGGCTTGTTAGTTCATCTCTTCATAGCAACCACGAAAAAGGGGCCGATAAGTTCAGGGGTTTATGGCCCATGGTCGATGGAACCCATCAGCTTAAATATGGGGAAAAGATAGGGCTCGGAATCCGGGATTATGAACTGGTTGAGATTTGAGTTAATTCATTTAGAATTCATTTAAATTAACTCTTCTTTATATTTTTTTATTAATAATAAGGTTCATTATATAAAGTTATCTCCTGGAAATATCCCTCTTGGAAATATTTTACACCTTTTAATTCTCAATTTACACATCATTATCAGGCATTTAAACAGTAGAAGATATTTCAATAGTTTGAGATTTGGCTTCAATTTCAGCAGGTTACGTGGAACATTGCAATGATTTTTCCTTTGCTTTTGTTCCAGAGTTTGATTGCTTTTGGGGTGGGAAGAAGTTTTGCCTTGCAGTCTTTCACCTCAAAAAACCTTATAGCTTTTCTTGAAAGTTCAACATAACCTGTCTGGCCTGTTCCGATAATTAGCTTCTCAGCTCCCTTTTCATATATGTATTTAGCCTCGGCAAGCGAGACTTTATGGGAAGTCTTGTAGATTTTTTTCGAAAGCTTTTTCCTGCGCTTTTCAACCTGCCCGTCCCTACGAATAAGGATATCGTACTCAAATATCTTCTTTTTGACTGTAATCGAACCAAAACTCGTTGAGTTTATCTCCGGCTTCATAGATTTCTTCCCTCATAATTCCCTCTCTTTGCCTGTTTTTCATTTTTCCTGTTCGTTTTTGTTTTTCCCATATATATCCCTGCAAGAAACAATCTGTCATGGCTCATGATTCATATTGTCAGGTGAGGAAGAATTATTCACCTGCATATTGGAGGTAAATTTCAAGGATTAAAGACTATTTCCGATGCAGGACTTCGTTTCTAAATCAATTTAGGTTGATTTTGTCGCAAATCTATTTTTTAAAAAGATAGATATAGCAGATATTCCTATCTAATATATGAGTTAATGTGACCCAATTTTACTGGAGATGAATGTAAATGACCGTCTGGGAATACGATGTGAAAGAGATAAGGTTCAGTGAGTGGGCAAAGACAAAAGAAGATCTCAATAGCCTTGGAATTGATGGCTGGGAACTCATCAAGTTTGCGGAAGATATCGACGAAAATGGTATGATTACAGCTGTTTTCAAGAGGCCGGTAGATTACGTTGATGCAGCTTTCTAAAATCCTTTTTTATAATTATTGTTTCCTACCTTGCTTTTTTTCTTTATGAGCTTGTCGCACAACTCAGTGTTTTCTTTTTTGCTGTGATTGATGTATGTAATTGTTATTTTTTAGTAATTATATTTTTATTGTTTTATTAATGCATAATTTTATAATGGGGGTTTCTATGGAATCGAACGAAGACTCATTAATAATTATATTTTTACAGTTATATTAAGACAAAATATTATATATCTGAAGATACAACATCTTAAGTGTTGAACTAAATTATTGATGTTCACCACAAAAACGCAAACTCAGGTAAACCAGACAGGTTGAGAGTCAAAATCTAATTGATTTAGTGGTGTATGATGATATTTTCATAGAATTCCAAAACTAAAGCTCTCAGGCTGGATTCTTAAAGGACAAATCAAGTATAAAAACGAATAGCCATGTACTTGCTCCCCCTTTAAGCAGGAGGCAATGGACATTAACTGAGATAAAATCATAGATATACTTACAGATTCCCTAAGTTTGTGAGTGTGTCTGCAAGCCACCTCAATAAAATGATTGAATCCTTTGTAAAAACAGAAGCTACTAGATACTAGTTAATTATAAAACGTCATACTAAGGTGATAAAATAGACCGCGATACAACCCCGGATAAAAACATAGAAGAAAACGAAACCTCTGATGGGGAATGCCTTGATCTTCCGGATATTCCCTTTCCGAAAACGGATAATGCACTACATCTGATATTGAATTCCTTAAATCAGCATATAGCAGACTTTTACACTTTTGTGAAATTTACCTCATATCTTTCTGAGGACCAGGTGAGCGTTGAACTCCTTAAAAGAAGCATGGGTATTCACAGGGACTTTGCAGCTCTGTTCCTGCATACCAAAGAAGAACTGGTATTTACCTATTCCGAATTTTTGGAGAAAACAGAAAAATTATTGTTTAAAGGAGAAGTGGGTACCAACTGCATAAATTATACTCACAAATTATGCAGAGTAATAACTGATTATAAAATAGCCTTACATAGAGAAGGGTATTTACCGAACCTGGGAAGACCGTCACTGTTAGCCAATATTTAATTGCCTGACAATTTACTTCTTCTCATTAAATTCTTTTTTTAGAAAATATGGATATGTGAAGTGTTGAACTGTTTCAACCCTGTTTTTTACATTCAATCAAAGTTGCGCTGGCGCACCCCGCAGCAAGCTAGCGAGGTATTCGACTGCAATAAAAGTGTTGATTAAGACGAAAATATAAGAAGCAAAAATAATAAGGTAAAAATTTTCAAAATGGCGTAAATTTGAGTAGAATTAGACAGTATGCCTAAAAAAATGAGTTAATTTGACAATGTAAAGTTATATATAGAGAAATTAGCCATTATATAAATTAATAGGTAAAATAGATCCTAATTATTGATACTTATTAACACCTATTCTAAAATATAATGAAAAAGTGAGGTAATTACTTGCATCCTGAGCTGCTAGTAATCAAATCTGAATAAACGAGTAAATTTGCTCTGTATTCCCAGGTTGAGAACAATTCTTCTGCTTGAGAACAATTCTTCTGCATATGAGAGTAATTTAGTTAGTTTTTAGAAAAAATTATAGCATGAAATATGGAATAAATGAAGTAAAAGTAAAGATAATAACCTATAAAAATTGGATATTATCCTTTTTTTGGCTTATTCAGATCAATTTATAAAATTTTATACAATCAGCAGTTCTCGACTACTATCTAAATAACATTAGTCCAATGAGATAACTATTTATAATCAGTACATGTAGTTAATACCAGCATACAATTAAAAAAGAACTTAACAGTGGGGAAAATATATGAAAATTCGAGTAGTCAGTTCAAGAGAAGAAATCTTTACACTTAATCCTAATGAGCGTATTGTCCACCTGGCTTTCAGACCTTCAAACAAGGACATCTTTGGATTGGTCGAAACCTGCCCGAAGGTTGAGGTAATTCAGTTACCGAAATCTTACATGGCTACGTTCTCACAGTCCATTCAAATGTTCCTTGAGATGCAGAGAATCCAGCTTCTCGAAGGAGACGTCTGGGGACACAGAAAGGATCTAAACGAATATTACTCCATTCCATCCTCAGTGATTGACAAAATAAAGGAAATGAAAATCGAAGGTAAATCCTCTGAGGATATTGAGACAAAGATTTCAAGAGAAAGCAAGCTGAACCCTGGGATGGTTGCTTATATCCTGAATAAGGAAACTCCTGCCTGAAATCGGGCAGAACGAAACATGGCAATAAGCTCTTTACTGGAGATTAAAACGTAAAGAAATGGGATGCATCTTTCGTTATCTAATCTCCAGCTTAAATCTTGAGACTTTTTACTTCTTGTGGACTTTTGATTGATTACCGGCACAAAGCCTCTGACCATCATTCTGAAGCGCTCCTCCAGGTGCCTTTGTAATTTCACAATTCTGGTTGAACTTTGAAGCATATGTGCAGTATTTGGACACGTTTTCCATCGGTCACTGGCCAAGGAAGCCAAAGGCTTTGAGCTGTTCTTCATTTGCGGTTTGTACGAAGTTGTTTATATTCTGTAATTCCATAATTTATCACCGAAACCTGGAATATTGAGTATATTTATATACTTTAGAGTCAGAATTGTACACCGAACTTTGATTGTATAGAAAACTGATCTGATGATAGCTTTTAATAACGGCATTTAATCAATGCTCTTTAATGAGCAGACTCAAGAATGGCTTTTAATTAATGCTCTTTAATTCGCAGCTTTTATTGATGACCTCTAATAATTGACTTTCATCAATAGCCTTAATTACTGGCCTGAATTAAATCAATTCTCAACTGAAATTATCTTAAATTGCACCAACTGGCAAATCCAATCTTCGAACAGTTTTTTGAGGCAGATAAAAGTGGAGACAGCAAACGAAAATACTGAAGTTTATTACAGAGAAGAACTTCACTCGATTAAAGAAGAGGTTGCGTCTCTGAGAAATGAATTCTCCCGATTTTTACAGAGGGCAAACCAGCAGCATATTGAGGGAATGCTTGATGAGATGAGGAAGAGCTTCATGAAGCCCATGGTAGACTACCTATGTGAGGATGCAAGCGAGAGGATGCACTCCCAGATGACAAGGGACTGCAAGATGCGGGATTTATGTGAAACTGCTTTCAGAGATGTTTTGCAGGAGACAGCAGGCCTCGTTGGAAGAGGCAAAATTGATGCTGAAACTTTAAAGCTGTACAGGGACAGGCTGGATGGGTTGAAAAAGGAGGCAAAGACTCCAAATTGCAGCAGGTGTTTTTCGGAAGCTTCGAATCTCTTTGAAAAGCAAGTCAAACTCATGCGTTCCCTTCAGATTTATGAAGAAAGGGATGAAGGAATCAAAAAACCTGACATAAGCGAAATAGAGCCTGACAGGCTGGTTTCCGAAGTATGCGAGCCCGTAGCGAACAGGCAGCGCCTTTTGATGCTCAAAGCACTTTCAGGGGAAAGCAAAACCTTTTCAGAGCTATCCAAACTTACAGGGCTGCGCGGAGGGAACCTTCTTTTCCATCTCCAGAAGCTGCTTGAAACCGCGATGGTTTTACAGAGGAGCGAGCGCGGGGACTATATCATAACCAGAAAAGGTTACTCCACTCTGCAGGGACTTTCCAGAATTTACTCTGAAATTGAGCAGGATTAAATCGGAAAAAATAGTTAAACAGCTATGGAAATCGATAAAAATTAGTAAAGTTGGTGAAAATTAGAAAATCGATAAAAATTAGAAAATCACCCATCATAAAATAACTATTTTTAGCCATCGTTTCCTATTGAATCAACCGGACAGCTTTCTAATGACTCTTCGCAGGCTTTCTTTTCCTCATCGTTTTCAGGCTGCTTATACACGAAGGCATTAGAATCATCGTCATTCATCTTGAAATTCTCTGGTGCAGTGTCCACACAAACGTGACAAGCTATACATTCATAGTCACAATAATAAGGTCCGGGAACATTTTCAGCAACTTTGTCTGTCTTATCAGCCATATTTCACTCCCCTTATTGTGTCTATCGCACAATAAGAGTAATTAAAAGGATTTTTATATATAATTTTACATTAAAAAAGACTCATTTCAACTCTTAAAATATCCAGATATGGCTGTAAAGTCCTGCAAATTTTTGCAAACCTTTTATCTGAACCTGACTTGCAGGGATATCTTTGTACTTTTAAGATTTTTATGAGTGCCAGAAATTCATCTTCTCAGGTTAGTACTAAATCATATTTTTATGCTATTTTTTTATCATAATTTGTAAGGGTTATATGCGAACTTCCAGAGTGGAGAGAATTATAAGTTTCGGGAATACAGATACGGAGATAAGTTGCAAAACGAAATTCAAAAAAAGTACGAAACAAAATTGATGCTATTATGAAAAAAAATTAGCGATTATTAATATCCATATAGCAAAACTGTGGCATCAAAGAACTTAAATAGGATAGAATAGTTATTATTTTCGGAAAGATTTAGTAAGGTACCGGAGTATTTGGGGAAAACTGTATAACGGAAGACTGATATGGAGAAAAAAAGTATTCTTCACACCTTCTATACATGGATTTGTAATATATATCAGGATTTATAATATATATCAGGATTTGTAATAAATTATACTAAAAAGTTTAAAAAATACCGATCAATACGTTTAATTGGAAAAATGTATAAAAATAAGTGTGATTGATTGAGAGCCCTTAATTTGACCCCTGAGCTCTCAATCAGATGAAACCCCCTTTGAAGAATATCCCCATATTCTTCGTACAATTGTAAGAGAAACAATGAAGATTTTTGATTTACCTATTGTGTGATTGATTGAGAACTCTTTATATATGACCCCTGAGCTCTCAATCGGATGAAACCCCTAACAAAAACTCCCCATACGCTCGGCACAGAAGTGCTCTATAGCGTTTCTCTTACAACCACATTCATCTAATGCTGAAATTCTATATATAATAAATTACGTTAAATATTCAAAGACCTTTCATTTTTGTATTCTCGTAAACTTTTGGATAAGGGAAAATTTTACAATATGCTGTAAAAATATGATCGATTAATAAAATATAACGACATCGAATTTTTTAATTGGATTAAATTTTGAAGCAGAAAATCCGATCAATTAAAAATTATAATGGAAAAAGAATATCGACCTTAATGGTCGATACACTGAACCAACTGCTCTGAATTGACTGCTCTGAATTAACTACTGTTTTTCTCTTGTCTATTAAGAAGGTCCACAGCCATCTCCCTGAGCTTGTACTTCTGGATCTTCCCGCTTGCAGTCAAAGGGTACTCGTCTACAATGAAAACGTGTTTAGGAACCTTGTAGCGGGCGATCTTGCTTACAGCGTAATCCCGTATATCGGCTTCTGTAAGGTCTGCGCCTTTTTCCAGAATCACAAAGGCTCCCACCAGTTCTCCATATTTCTTATCAGGAATACCCACAACCTGAGCATCTTTGATTCCTGGCATTGCATGAAGGAATTCCTCAATTTCTCTTGGATAGACGTTCTCTCCTCCCCGGATGATCATATCCTTAATTCTGCCTGTGATCCTGTAATAACCATTTTCGTCACAGGTTCCTAGGTCTCCACTATGCAGCCAGCCATCTTCATCGATTGCTTTTTTTGTTTCTTCAGGCATCTTATAGTAACCCTTCATTATATTATACCCGCGGCAGCAGATTTCTCCAACAGAATTCGGAGACACTGGCTCATTGGTACCAGGGTCAACCACACGGACCTCAACTGCAGGGAATGACTTTCCTACAGTTTCAACCCTGAGTTCGACAGGATCGTCCACAGTTGTCTGGGTCATGCCAGGGGATGCTTCCGTAAGTCCGTAAACACTGGTAATTTGATAGCAGTGCATATCTTTTACGACTTTTTTCATGGCTTCCACCGGACAGGTTGAGCCAGCCATGATTCCGGTCCTGAGAGATGAAAGGTCAAACATGTCGAACATGGGATGGGTGTACTCGGCAATAAACATTGTAGGCACGCCGTAAAGAGCCGTACACTTCTCTTTCTGGACTGCGGCGAGCACCAGGAGAGGATCAAAAACCTCAAGCATAACAAGCGTTGCCCTGTGAGTCAAAACTGCCATAACCCCGAGCACGATCCCGAAGCAATGGAAAAGGGGCACAGGCAAACAGAGCCTATCTACATGGGTGAACTTCTGGCGGTCGCCTATGGAAAGTCCGTTGTTCAGGATATTTTTGCTGGTCAGCATAACTCCCTTCGGAAAACCTGTAGTTCCTGAGGTGTATTGCATATTGACCACGTCATCTCCGCGGACAGTTGCCAGAATCTCCTCAAGCTCATCATCGGAAGAATGACTGCCGAGGAGCATAAGCTCACTGGTATTATACATGCCCCTGTGCTTTTCCTGACCTACGTAAATCACGCTTTTCAAAAACGGAAAGTTTTTGCTTTTCAGACGCCCTCTTTCGGAACTTTTTAGCTCCGGGACCAGTTCATTGATAATTTCGAGGTAATCAACGTCCCTGAAACTATCAATAAGAGCCAGAGCCTTCATATCGGACTGTTTGAGTACATACTCAACCTCATGGCTCTTGTAGGCAGTATTTACAGTAACAAGCACTGCCCCTACCTTGGCAGTGGCAAACATGAAGGTAAGCCAGTCAGGAACGTTCTTTGCCCAGATACCTACATGGTCGCCTTTTTTTATCCCTATGGCAAGCAGCCCTTTTGCAAGGTTATTGACTCTTTCATTGAATTGCCCGTAAGTAAAACGCAGGTTCCGATCCGGATAAACGATAAATTCGTGATCTGGGTCTACAGCCACCTGTTTTTCAAAGTATGCCCCAAGGGAATCTTCTATAAGATGCATGATTTCAGCCTCTCACTTGCATTATCTACTTTTTAGAAACTGCTGGCTTGAGAGCAGGGATGTTTCCAATGCTTCAAAGCCCAGTTTGCGGGCGTTCTGTCAAGTACATTAAATAGAGCAGGGAGAATCCGTATCCATTTCAGCAGTGTCCATAGCAGGAAACATATGCAATTTCAGAATCTCACGAATCGAATCAGGAAGTGGGAGTGCTTTCTGGAGCTTAAAGTCGTAGTAGACCAGCACTGCCTGGCCCTTAACCTTGAGTTCTCCCTCCTGCCAGGCCTCATGTCCGACAGTAAAGGAACTGTTCCCTATCTTTGCAATAAAAGTCCTGATCTCCACATCAGATCTGAAATACATCTGACGAAGAAAATCAAACTCTGTTCTGACCAGAATCAGGTGCCAGACATCAGGGTTGAGATTAAGATCCGGTGAAAAAAGCCGGAATACGGAGTTTCTTCCTATTTCGAACCAGACCGGGAGGACAGTATTATTTACGTGCCCAAGCCCGTCTATGTCCCCAAAGCGCGGACTGACAATTGTACTGAACATTTTGGATTCCCTTAAAACTCTTAATATTTGTGTTAATTTACTTACGTCTAGAACTTCCCGCTATTTTTAATTAATTATTTTCTCTTTCTCTAAATGCTGCGAATTCACAGAGGAGCATAAACTACAGCCAGAATTCTTGCATCCTCTGTTCCTGATGCATGAACGTCATGCGGGACAATAGAGTCGTAGTAAATGCTGTCTCCGACATTCAGTTTGTGAACGTCCTTTCCATAGAAGATCTCGATTTCCCCTGAAAGAACATAGATGAATTCCTCCCCCTCATGAGAAGAGAGTTTGTGACTTTCCTCAGGAGAAGGATGGATATCAATTATAAAAGGCTCCATATGACGGTCTGATTTATCCGAAGCAAGGGAGTAAAACTCAAGAGCACTCTTTTTTGGTCTTTCAGTCTTTCCCGAAAAACGGACTACGTTCTCAGACAGCCCGGCCCTTACAACCACAGGTCCGCTCTGGGGCATATCATCCAGAAAAGTACCTAGGCGGACGCCTAAAGCCCGGGCAATCTTTAATAGAGGTGTTAAGGATGGAACCAGAGCTCCGTCTTCTAACTGCTGGATTAATTCCACGCTGCTCTGACTGGCCTCAGCCAGTTCTTCAACGGTCATCTCCTGGGCTTCTCTAAGCTGGCGTATCTTACTGCCGACACGGTTCTCTTCTGACATTATTCTGCTCCTCATACATTTTTTACTATAGCGGACCCGGCAGAAAAATGTAAACCAGAGTCCCTGTTGATAGCCTTTACAGGCTTATCTCTTTTGCACCCATCTATTATAAAAAATTATTGTAAATAAGGGAACCTAATAATAAGCACCAGCTATCGAAAACAGAATAACTAAACAAATTAGAAAAGTATTTTAGGCACTTACCAAATATTATATGACAATCATGACATATAAGCTTTATGGCTTCAATAATAAATTTAATGTGCGGGTGACTTGGTGCCGTATGTCAAGCCTTGTATATAGATATGTAGTAGTGTATAGTGGCATATTGTAATGTATAGTAGTATATAGACATTGTTCTGGATATATAGAATTATATTGATTTAAATACTTTTTATATGAAGCAAAAATCGAGCCAAATAGACAGGTCCTGTTCCAGCGGACCTCGAAACTTACAAGCGGCTCAAACTATAATATATAATGGTAAAAGGAAAGTTTGAACCAACCCATAAATTAATACCATAAAATGTTTCAAAAATAGGTATGTTATTTTTCGGTCGTGTACACGAGTTATTGATCAATTCCTGGAAAATGAGTACATCCTCTGAATTTGAAAAAAATATTGAGAGATTTTTATGCTTCCAGTTTTCAATGACTCATACCCATCACCCAAAATTCGACTTTTCTACAATTGGGTAATTGGCATCATTGATTTAAAATATTGATAGAAAATTATTTCAAAACTCAGGTGTAACTAAACACTATAGCAAATTAAATTATCTCAATTGTAGAACCAAATGAAATTTTGAGACCGCCTGATAGAAATATTTTTTAAGTTGTATGAATTATAAACCAAAAATAGATATAAGTCATAATAACAGAATATATTTTCACAGATTGTCAATATAGAGGTATATGATAATGAATGTAACCAGATGCTTCATTAGTTATTCTCATGAAAATGATGATCATAGAGATTGGGTGAGAAATTTGGCAACAAAACTCACAAAAAACAATGTTCACGTTTTTCTGGATCAATGGGATCTTACATATGGCCATGATTTACCTAACTACATGGAAACCAGTATTCGACAATCTAATTTTGTTCTACTTGTATGTACGCCAGAATTTGCAAAAAAGGCCAATCGAAGAGAAGGAGGAGTAGGATATGAGAAAACAATTGTTACAGGAGAAATTTTCCAAGATTCTTGTTCTCCTGAGAAATTTGTTCCAATTCTCAAGAAAGGGAATCATACAGAATCTTTGCCTTCTTACTTAAAAGGAAAATTATTTGCTGATTTTAGAGAAGATAATAAATTTGAAGAGAGATTTGATGATTTATTAAGACATATTTTTAAAAAACCAAAATACTCTAGACCTGATATTTGTGATTCTTCAACTACGTTAGAAAAAAATACAATAATTCAGAAACAACAAAAAAGCAATAACAAGAATAAAATACAAAACTCCATGAAACTATGTTCATTTGCTATGCAACCTTTTCCAAATGGATTAAGTTACTATCCAGCAGAGGCAGATAGTCTTGCTGAAAAGTGTTCAAGTTTTAGTGAAGATCAAGTTAAAAATTTTATTGATTTATGTTCATTTGCTATGCAATCTTTTCCAAATGGATTAAGTTACTACCCAGCAGGGGCAGATAGTCTTGCTGAAAAGTGTTCAAGTTTTAGTGAAGATCAAGTTAAAAATTTTATTGATTTATGTTCATTTGCTATGCAATCTTTTCCAAATGGATTAAGTTACTACCCAGCAGAGGCAGATAGTCTTGCTGAAAAATGTTCTAGTTTTAGTGAAGATCAAGTTAAAAATTTTATTGATTTATGTTTATTTGCTATGCAACCTTTTCCAAATGGATTAAGTTACTATCCAGCAAAGGCAGTAACTTATGCAAGGAAAAACTTAAGTGAATAAAACTTCAAGATTAGACTTTCGATCATGGGTGAGTTTTTGAGCTAATCTGAAAAAAGAGTTAATTACCCAAGTTTGAGAAATTTGCAGGGAGATTCTTTTGCTTGCGGTTTTCAATAACTTATGCCAATTACCGGAAAGAACCATATGGATATAATCTTCAACTCACCCAGAGCCTCTATACTCAATTAAAAACAGCTACCTTACCTCATTTATCCTGAAAATATCAGGCTTCGCAACTAATGCTTAAGCCTCCCTAATCCACTTTGCACCAAAAAACCTTTCAAAAACCCAACCCCAGACTTCCCCAACTATCCAATACAGTACCCACTTTCAACCCCAGTTTCTGCTGTCAAACACTCGAATCAGGTTAGTGTATAAGAGCCCTATTTTTTACATAACCTTTGAAGCATACAAGGTTATTACAGGTAGTATTCTAAGCCTCTTAGCAAATTTATTTCACAAAAAATATTCAAAATTGCTGATGCACCCATTTCAAATAAAGGTAGTCTTCGCTAAACCATCTAGCTTCTTCCAATTCTCCCAAAACCCCTACACTCTCTTAAAAAAGGCTTCCTTACATCTTTTTTTATAAAAATTATCCGTTAAGGTTTGTTTTCAAACAGTTTATAAAAATATAGAGTTAGTGAAAAAAGAAAGTAGATTAGATGAAAATAGAAAGTAGATTAGATGAAAACAGAAATAAAAAATGAAGAAAAAGGAAGGTAACCGTTTCCCGAATTTTAATCAAATTCGAAGTTGCACCTTACTCCTTTGGGATCAAAACAGAGGTTGCAGGATACGCACCTTGCTTTTTTTATTTTTCCTGACTTGAGCTTTGGAATAAAGTCAGGTTCACTGATAAACACCCTGCTCATAGAGATCAGATCTGCACATCCGTTTTCAAGCAAGCATCCCATAACATAAGGGGACCGGATTCCGCCAACAAGGATTACGGGGATGTGCACTGCCGCTTTTATCATTTTTGAGTAGTTTTTGAAGTACGCCTCTTTTGCAGGAGAATTTATTGCAGTCCTTATAGTCACCCCCCCGGCTTCACCTATCCCTCCACTGACCTCAATTGCACAGACTCCTGCCTTTTCAAGCAACTTTGCAATTTCCACGCAGTCTGGAGCATCGAGTCCCATCCCTGCTTTTGAAGAGTTAGGGGCAAAACCGTCCGTTGCGTTCATTTTTACAAGGATTGGAAAGTCCTCTCTAGTTTCTTCTTTTATGCGCCTGACAATTTCCGTGATTATCCTGGCTCTGTTTTCTACGGAACCTCCCCAGCGGTCAGTCCGGGTATTCGTATAAGGCGAAATGAAATTGCTGAGCAGAAAACCATGGGCGCAGTGAAGCTGGACCCCGTCAAAATTTGCCGCTTTCGCCCTCACAGCCGCCCGGGTGAAGGCTTCAATCATTTCCAGAATTTCTGGCTCTGTCATTTCCCTGGGGACCACTGATGAATGCCCGTCTTTGATCACTGATGGAGCAATCGGGATGGGATATTCGTCAGAAGTATCTGCCTGCCGCCCTCCGTGAACTATCTGGAGCACTATCTTGCTTCTGTACCTGTGCACCCTCTCGGTTATCTTCCGGTAAGGCTCGATGAAACGGTCATCATAGATGCCCTGCTGTAAATTGTCGCTCTGCCCGCCGGGAAGAACATAAGAATAGCCGGTTATGATCAGCCCGACCTCATTTTTTGCAAGCTCTTCATAGAGGTCTCCGAGCCTTGAAGTAGGCGTTCCGTCTTCTTCAGCCATGAATTCATGCGTTGCAGACCTTACAAAGCGATTCTGGAGTTCCAGGTTGCAGATTGTAATAGGATCAAAAATCATGGGAAAAAATAGAACAGGGAAGGGTAAATAATTATCCCGTAGCTTAATTGCGGAAGCCTGAATATTCTAAAAACCCATCCCCGTTAGTCAAAATTAAGTTTCATAGATACAAACTGCATGTCCATAACTATGGAATTCTTAAACCATAGGACTCTTAAATTATACAGTAGCAAATAAAAACAAAATATAAGGGGTTGTAGAATGCCTAAAATGAAATACCTGACATTGACAATGCTTCTCATTCTTCTTGCTGTTATGTGTCCCGGATGTGCTTCAAATGAAGCCGGACCAGAGCAGGTCAATGAGACTCCGAAGGCAGGAGAAATAACAACTGCAAACGAAACTCTCAGCGGGGAAGCCCTGTATGCATACGTAACAGAAGAAAACAACTACAAAAATTGGAAGCTCTGGCCAGGCACCGGAGAGCTTGATCCCGGGAAAGGGCCTCACGGAGATTTGATTACCATCTATGTATCAGATAATGCTCTTTCAGCAATAGAGGGAAAAGCCGGTGTCATGCCTGAAAACAGCACAGTTGTAAAAGAGGGACATGACTCAAATGGTGAACTGAAAGAAGTTGTCGTCATGCACAAGGTAGCAGGTTTTGATCCGAAACACAATGACTGGTACTGGGCAGAATATGACGCAAGCGGGAAGGTATTAGCTGAAGGAAAGGAGCTAAGCTGCTACAATTGCCATACCAGAGTAGCAAGTAACGATTATCTGTTTACAGGGAACCTTAAGTAAAAAGTAAATACTGAAAATTCCGGAAAAAGAAAAGAGAGAAGAAAAAACATGCGCATCACATAAGAAGTTTACAATAGGAGAGATGCAGAAAATAGGTATTTTTTTAAGCACTCTCTCCAGATTCCATATATTTTTTTTCATCAAGTTCCTCTCCCATCCGCTCATTCTGTACTTTTACAGAAAAGAGGGTGAGGAAAAGCAGAAAATAAGCTATAAAATTGATAAACAGAGTCATTTGAAGAGTTGCCCCTTCCAGTTCCCCTCCGTTTCCGCCTGTATTCCCTCCGAACATAAGAGGGTGAGCTGAGCGCCAGAGCCGAATAGATAAGAAACTCAGGGGCACAGAAATAAAACCAAGGATTCCGAAAACTGCTGAGAGCCGGGCTCTTTTTTCATCTTCGTCGAGAGACTTTCTGAGCATCAGATAGGCGAGGTAGACAAGGAAAAGAACCAGGGAAGTGGTAAGCCTGATGTCCCAGATCCAGTACCATCCCCAGGCATCCTTTGCCCAGATAGAGCCTGTGACCAGCACAAGGAATGCAAAAAGAGTTCCCACTTCAGCAGCCGAGCGAGCATAAATATCCCATTTTAAGGCTTTGTCCCGGAGATAAAGGACACTGGCTGCAAATACGATTCCAAAAGCAAAGTAGGCTACAATGGCTATTGGCATGTGGAAGAAGAAAATCCTGAAGCTTCCGCTCAAAACTTCTCCTGCCCCGCTCCTTATTGGAGGAAGGTAGAAAAAAAGCATATATATCGCAAGAAGCATTACACCGGCAGTCAAAGCCGCCAGCACTCCGGTTTTTCTGAAATTTGCGGCCATTTCATTCACTATTTCATTCACTATTTCGTTCACTATTTCATTCACTTGCTTTGATGGTAAGGTAAACACAGTTCAATATGATAAAAGCCCTTCTCAGTCAGAAATCACGTACTCAAAGACTAGATGAGAAATTACAAAGAATACAAGATCATAGACAAGAAGCAGCCGAATTTCTGGAATAAGATCTCTCAGCCCGCTTCCTGCGAGGATACCTCCAGTTGCCTCCACTGAAGGAATAAGAACAGGCAGGAGCAGAGGCAAGAGGAGGACAGGCAGGAGAAGCTCTCTGGTACGTGTGCCAAGAGTAAGGGCAGAAAGCAAAGTCCCCACCGAAATAAACCCAAAAGTTCCCAGGAAAAAGATTAATGAGAGAAGGAAAAGAGTTTGGGTGCTCAGGCTGTAGTTGAAGAGCACTATAAAGAAAGGCAGGGTCACTACTTCCATAAGAAATACAATTATCAGGTTTGAGAGGACTTTTCCGGTATATATGGTACCTCTGTCCACAGGACAGAGCTTGAGAGCCTCAAGGCAGCCATTTTCACATTCAAGCGCAAAGGTCCTTGAAAGTCCTAACATGCCCGCAAAAGTAAAAGCGACCCAGAGAACTCCGGGAGCAAGCTTTGAAACCTTTTCGGTATCCCCAAGAAAATCTCCAAAAGAAATGCTAAAAACCACAATCACCAGAAGAGAGAAAATAAACATAGCATTGAGAATTTGTTTTGTCCGGAACTCGGCTTTCATATCTTTTGCGGCGATAAAAAGGCTCCGGATCATTTTCAAACTCCTTTCTTATGATTTTTCTTTTTTATGATTTTCCTTTTTTATGATTTTCTTTCTTATGATTTTCCTTTTTTATGATTTTCCTTTCTTATGATTTTTCTTTCTTATGATTTTCCTTTCTTATGATTTTCCTTTCTTATGATTTTCTTTTTCCGTGATTCGTTTAACTTAAATATTTTGCATTTTTGTCCCTGCTTTCGGCTTTCAGCCTATTTTTCTCCAGATTATCCATGTTTCATCCATGTTTCACCCTGAGTTTCTTTGACTTCCTCAGATTTCAGACTAGCAGAGAGCCGCATTTTTCTTTGAATTCCTCAAACCCTGCAAAGTCTTTTCTGAGCCCATCATACACAAATTTGCCTGAGTTCAGGATAAGTACCCTGTCGCAAAGGGCAAAGCCCCTTTCGAGGTCATGGGAAACCATTATTTTGCTGCTTCCTGCAAACGCCTGACTATTCAGAAGCTTTTCGAAAACGAGCGAAGCGGATGGATCAAGCCCCGTATAGGGTTCATCAAGAAGAAGAAGGGAAGGCCGATGAAGTAAAGACCTTGCAATGGAAAGTCTCTGTTTCATGCCTCTGGAAAAAGTGCTGACTCTTTCATCAGCTTTCCCTTTGATCCCTACATCATTTAAAAACAGCTCAATTCTTTCTTCGAGTTCCTGTTTTCCAATTCCATACATCTGTCCGAAAAAGTGCAGATTCTCCTTTGCTGTGAGTTCGCCGTAAAGGTAGGAGTCGTGAGAAAGCATCCCTATTTCTTTTCGGACCTTTTCCGGTTCTTCAGCCGCATTAAACCCATAAACAAATATCGAACCGGCTGTTGGTTCCATAAGGGTCGAGATAAGCTTCAAAAGAGTGGTTTTTCCTGCCCCGTTAGGGCCAAAAACAACTGCAAATTCTCCTTTTCTAAGGTCAAAGTCAAGGGCCTTTAAGACAGGAGTTTTCCCGAAAGCCTTTGAAAGATTCCTTATAGAGACTGCGTGTTCCATCCGGCATTACTTTGGGAATTCTGCTAAATTAACCTTTTTATAAGGTTTTGGGCTCATTTTTTTACATTTGGCATTGTTTTAAAAGAAAACATGGCCACTAAGGAGTGCTCAGGTCATAAGATTTAAGCTGTAGTTTTCTTCTGTATCCTGGGGCATGTAATTTCCTGAAAAATATAGAAAAAGGAGAAAACCTTGAGGCTAAAATAATAAATATTTCATCAGGAGAAAATCACTTATTTAAATAATGAAAGGTGGAAATACATGGGGTTTATAACTGGAAGGAATAATATATTAGTAACGAATCTTCAAGCTATTATAAATGCACGAATATTTCAATCTTAACTATGGATCTCTTTCCCTTTATATGTACACCAGTTAAGTACACAATAAGGCTACGAGAATCCAGTGCAGGTGCATATTATGGAAAATTCTCTACTTGATCTGGTACTCCTCTCAGAAAAAAGGAAGAATGTGCTTCTCCTCCTGCTTGAAGGGCCAAAGGATATAGAAACAATTAAAAAAGCTCTTAACGCCAGTGCAACCTCAGTCCAGCCGCAGGTAAAAAAGCTCAAAGAAAAGCATCTTATAGTCCAGGAAAAAGACCTATACAGGCTTAGTGAAATTGGAAAAATCGTGGCTGATAAAATGAAGCCCCTTGTAGATACTCTTTTTGTCCTTGAAGAAAATACAGATTATTGGGCTGACAGGGAGGTGAGTTATATTCCGTCTTTTCTTCTGAGGAGAATAAACGAATTTGGACACTGCACTACAATAGAGCCTCAGATAGACCATATGTTTGAGATGATTCCAGAGTATGTCAAAAATACTGAAAATGCAAAAAAACTGGCAGCTTCAATCCCTTATTTCCATCCTCTTTTCCCCTCCTTCTATCTCAAAATTGCCGAGAAAGAAGTCCCTGTATCACTTATTCTTCCAGAATCAGTCCTGAAAAGGTGGGTTGAAGATTACAGAGAAGAGACCGAGAAATTTATAAAAATGGAAAACACCAGACTTTTCGTCTGCGCGGACTGTGAAAGGCTTCCTGCTATTGCGGCGGCAGATAACTTCATGGCAATGGCTCTTTTCCCAAAAAATACCGTATTTGACCGGAAGTATGTGATATGCTTTGAGCCCGGGGCTCTGGCCTGGGGAAAAGAACTTTATGATTACTATGAGAGGCTCTCCAGGCAGATTCACGATATAGATAACTACACTATGCCTGACAGGACAAAAACTGAAGTTTAAAAAATACTTTGGTAATCTGTTAGATGGGGGACATTTTAGAGATTTATGATCTGTCAGAAATATTCCTCAAAGCCTGCCTTACCTTTTTCATAGGCTTCATGCCAGCCGGAAGGGACGGGCATTTTTTCATACAGGTTTTTTCTTTGGGCCTCTAGAAGCTCAGGTTCTTTTCCCATGAACTCCGCGGCACACAGGACTCTGTTTTCCACCCTGCCATCCAGCTCTTTTAACCACCTGTAACCTTCAAAAGACCTGAGCAGGTGATGATCCAGAATCAATGTGTCTACATTCCTGGCAAGAAGAAGAGCATTTTCAAAGGCTTCCTTTCTGACCCCGGGGATACGATACGAAAGATAAAGCGGAGGGCCTGAGGCTAAAACGATTGTGGGTTTCCAGGCAAGCACCTTAAGGACTGTTTCCCTGTCCAGAAGCTGGATGTCTGAACAATGGACAAAAATTTCATCTCCCTCGCGAATTCGGGTCATCATTACAGTTCCAAAACCCTTTCCTTTGACTCCGTGCGGGACTGGTGGAGAAAAATCCATATTATCAGAGTTCCTCCCTTCAGAAGCTGGAAGAGGAAAACCCAGAAAATCAGAGAATTCTGTTCTCCGCTTTGCAGAGAGGCCTGAAATTTTTTCAGGACCTTTACACCAGAAATTTACCCCTTCAAGGGAAGGAAGGGCTTCCATTGGCAACTGATACGGATCTTCCTTCCTCATTGGCATATGATCCCCATGGTAGTGGCTGATAACAACATCTGTTGCCCCTTCAAGCGCAAAAAGGATCTTTTCTTTTATCCTGCAGGCGGCAGCAACTTCCAATGGGTGAGGAAACAGCCCTGAACGCAAGCTTGCAAGGGCAACCCCCGGATCAATCAGGATCTTTCCTGCATCAGTTTTTACAAAACAGGCAAGGGACCTTGCCCCAAAAGACTCGCATCCCAATATTTCAATCCGGATATTATCACGCCTTCTCTGATAGATACTCCTTTGAAAACATTTCCACGGTAAGAATGAAGTAGGATAGCAGAAGGGGACCTATTACAATTCCTATCAATCCGAAAAGGGCTATTCCTATGATAATTCCCAGCAGGGATAGAAAAGGATGAATTTCTCCAACCTGTTTCTGAATAACTGGCCTGAGGAAATTATCTATCACACTTACAAAGAGCCCTGCGGAAAGGATTGCGACCCCTGCAAGATAATCACCCTGAAGGAGCTGGATGATTGCTGCAGGAATCCAGACCAGAGGCGCTCCGACAACAGGCAAAAAGGACAGGAGTGCTGCGATAGAACCCCAGAGAAAAGCTCCCTGGATATCAAATATGAGGAAAGTAATGGTCAGAATTCCTCCCTGGACAAGGGCTATAGCCCCGCTGGCAGTAAGAGTTGTCTTGACAACTCTTCCAAACTCATCCAGCAGAGTGGCTGTATTTTCTTCATTGAAAGGGACTGCAGCATATATTTTGCGTACGAAAGGCGAATCCTCTCCTATAAAAAGATAGTAAAGCAAAAAATACATGAGCATTAGGCCTATGGACTGCTTACTCAGGCTCTGGATTGAACCCAGAACGAACTTGCTTGTGTAATTGACGGATTCAGAAGCGATATCCATAACCTTTTCCTGTATCTTTACCTGGAGAGTATCAAGAGGAATATCTACTCTAGAAAGGAAATGAGTGAGAAATTGGCCGCCAGCCTGAATTGATATAATAATGGACTCCCTGTCAATTAAGAGTTGCTGGATTTCACCGACAATTATACTCAAAAGGAAATAAAAGGGAAGCAGTACAAGGAAGATTGAAATAACGATTACTACGACTGCCGCAAATTGCTTTCGAATACGGACTCTTTTTACGAGAAATTGATAAAGGGATCTGAATATAAAATAAAGAATGAAAGCCCCGAAAAAATAATTTAAATACGGAAGTGTGGCATAAACAATAACTGCGGTCAGGATGATAATAATGAGAAGGGCCATAGCCATTTTTACAAGTCTTTCCATTGAATCTAATTGGGTTTTCTATTATAAAATATATAAGCTTTCCAACCTTTCCGGCCTGAAAACTTTATTCCATTCGATCTTCACAATCCGGGTTTGAAACCGCAGCTACTATATAAACAAAATAAACAAAAAATTATGCATAATCCGTAATCAAAGTCTGCCTCTCATCTCTTTCCCGAAGTTTTGTAACCCCTACACCCACAAGCCTGAATCTTCGCCTGCCAGTAAATTCCGAAAGGAGTTGTATGGCCGTCCTTTTGATTACAAGAAGGTCCGAAGTCCAGATAGGAACGGTTTTTGAGCGCGTATAAGTGGAAAAGTCCTCAAAGCGCACTATAAGAGTTACAGTTTTGAAAAGAGAATGATGTTTAAGGAGTGAACTGTGCACACTCTCGGCTAGTATGTCCAGAGACCTGGTGATCTTTACGGGGTCATTTGTGTCTTCTGCAAAGGTCCCATGCCTGCTTATGGACTTTACTCCTTCTTTTTCCCTGACATCCCCAAAATCAAGCCCATTTGCCATCTGCTTCATCCGAAGCCCCATTTTTCCGAACCTTTCCGAAAGCAGCTGTACATCGTAATTTGCAAGTTCCTCTACTCTGATTATGCCCATTTCTTTCAGAGTGTCTGTTGTTTTTTCTCCTATTCCCGGAATTTTAGAAACGTGCAGAGGGAAAAGAAATTCCCTGACATCTTCGGGTCTGATGACTGTAAGCCCGTCAGGTTTCTGAAAGCCGGATGCGATTTTTGCAATAAGCTTATTCGGCCCAACCCCCACCGAACAGGTAATTCCTTGCTGTTTATGAACCTCGTCCTTTATCCTGAGGGCATAAAGGGCAGCCTCTTCAAAATTGCGGATCTCAGGCCCAGGCACAAGATAGGCTTCATCTACACTGACCTGCTGGAACTTTTCTGCAAATCCCTTCAAAAGCTCCATTAACCCTGCCGAAACTCCCGCATAGAGCTTCATGTTCACAGGCAAAAAAACCGCATCCGGACAGAGCCTGTAAGCCTGTGAAATTGGCATTGCCGAATGAATCCCGTACTTTCTTGCCTCGTAGGAACAGGTGCTTACAACTCCCCTTCCTGAACCTTCCCTGGGGTCAGAACCCACAATAACAGGCAACCCTTTTAGTTCTGGCATCTCTCTTACCTCTACGGATGCGAAGAAGCTGTCCATATCCACATGGAGGGTAATGCGCCTTTCAGGATTGCTTTTTTTAGAATTGGGGGCATACATTACCGTAAGATAGGATAAAACATGTAAAAAAGGCTTGAGAAAGTAGGGTGAAAGTATTAAGGTGGTTTCAAAAGTGTTTTCAAATTTGCTTTCAAACTCGATTTCAAAAAAGCATTTCTACAAAGCGGGAAATATTATAACAGGAACAATAAGCTCAGTCTTTGTCTAAATCTTGTCTATGTCTTGTCTATGTCTTGTCTACGTCTTGTCTACGTCTTGTCTAAGTATGCTATTCTTATTTTTTGAGGGAGGGAGTTTCATAAAAGAGGAGCACAATAATTTAAAAAAGGATGCAGATCCTGAAAAACTCGAAAGAAATCTTATAGGCCAACATTTTCCAGAGATCACTTCAAAATCCCTTGCAGGCAGGGTTGTAACTCTTCCAGAAGTTGCGGAGGGAAAGTTGACACTTATCTGTATTGCTTTTGTTCGAAATGCCCAGAAAATGATTGATTCCTGGGTCCAGCCATTTGAAAGGGAATTTGGAAAAGACAGCAGGTTTTTAGTCTACGAGGTCCCGATGATAAACGCAGCCTGGAAGGTTCTCTCCTGGATGATCGACTCAGGGATGAGGGGTGGAATTCCTGCAGAAAAGCACGATAATGTGGTCACTTTTTACGGGGACTATTCAGGCTATCAGGAAGCTCTCGGGATGGAAAATACGAACTTCGCCTATGTCTTTTTACTGGACAGGAAAGGAATTATCCGCTGGAAAGGGCATGGGTATGCAAATCCTGAGGCCGAAAAAGAACTTATTGAGGCTGGAAAGGCTCTCATATGACAACTATGGCAATTAGTTTCTAGCAAGGTGGAGGGGGAAATGAAGGGAACAAAGATAATACTTAGCTTTTTTGCTATAGTTATCCTTATTTTCGCATCTTATATCGTCCTCAGAACCGTTCCTATTAATGACTGCGGAGAAAACGGAACTGGACTTGCCTGTATCAAGCTCCCACCTGGTTTTTCCATTGATTACTATGCCGAGAATGTTGAGGGTGCAAGGTCAATGGTCTTAAGTCCTGATGGCACTCTCTTTGTGGGAAGCAGGGATACGGGAAAGGTCTATGCTGTTCTTGACAGAAACAAAGACAGTAAAGCTGACGATGTACTTGTACTTGCCGAGGGCCTGGATATGCCAAATGGAGTGGCATTAAGGAACGGCTCCCTGTATGTTGCAGAAGTTTCCAGGGTAATCCGTTATGATGATATCGAAAAGAGGCTTGAAAACCCTCCGGATCCCGTTGTGGTAAATGAGAATTTCCCATCAGACCATGCTCACGGCTGGAAATACATCAAGTTCGGACCTGATGGAAAGCTGTATGTACCTGTGGGAATGCCTTGCAATGTCTGCAATAAAGAAGGTGAAGACGAACGTTATGGGACGATCATGAGAATGGAAGCTGATGGAAGCCAGCTTGAGATTTTTGCAAAAGGTGTCAGGAACACAGTAGGATTTGCCTGGAATCCAAAAACAGGAGAGTTATGGTTTACTGATAACGGACGGGACTGGCTTGGAGATGACATGCCCCCTGATGAGCTGAACAGGGCACCTGAAAAGGGAATGCATTTCGGATTCCCCTTCTGCCACGGAGGTGATATTCCTGACCCTGAATTAGGAGGACTTCGGAACTGTTCGGAATTTACAGCTCCTGAAATAAAACTGGGACCTCATGTGGCTGCTCTTGGAATGACCTTTTACACAGGCACAATGTTTCCTGAAGAGTACAGAAACCAGATTTTTATTGCGGAGCATGGCTCCTGGAATCGAAAAATTCCCATAGGATACAGAGTTTCCCTTGTAAAGCTGGAAAATGGAAAGGCTGTAACTTATGAGTCCTTTGCAGACGGCTGGCTTCAGGGGCTTGCGGCATGGGGAAGGCCTGTGGATGTCCTTGTAATGCCTGACGGAGCTTTGCTTGTATCGGACGATAAAAACAATGCAATTTACAGGATCAGCTATGGCTGATCTCCTGTTTCCAGACAGAGCAATAAATGTCAGAGCTTTAAAATATAAAAGTTTAATCAATTAACAAATTATTAAGTTTGGTAAAATATTTATGATCATATATGCATATACAATGAGAAGGAGTGAATAATATGTTATCTCAACTACCCATAGACCTCAAGAAGGTATCTGAAGAAGACATTGATAAAGAAATCCTTAGAGCCGGAATTATCGCCGAGCTCGATGCCGTAAATCTTTATGAGCAGATGGCAAGCCTGACCAAAAACGCAGATATAAGAGCGATCCTTCTGGATATAGCAAAAGAGGAAAAAACGCACATTGGAGAGTTTCAGGCACTTTTACTTCGGTTTGACCCTCAGCAAAAGAAGGAACTTGAAGCCGGAGCTGAAGAGGTAGAAGAAGAATTATCCAAATAATTCTCGAGTATCTCCCAAAATCTCAAATTTTTCCTGGAGGGTCTCCAGGAAACTTAATTTAACTTTTTATACTACTCAGCCCTGTTCCTCGAAATTTTTGTAGAATAATCTCTCTTTACACAGTCTCTCTTTACACAGTCTCTCTTTACACAGTCTCTCTTTACACAGTCTCTCTTTACACAGTCTCTCTTTACACAGTCTCTCTTTACACAGTCTCTCTTTACACAGTCTCTCTTTACACAGTCTCTATTCAAACCTTCTTTAACCCAGAAGTCTCTTCTCTTACAGGTTTTCTGCAATAAACGTCTCATTCATGAGGCACGCATCAACCTCAGGATATTTAGTTGTAGTCAGAATTACGCTAATAACTCTGATACACCCCTCGTTTTCCCTCAGTATCCTGTCCGTCCTGAAAGCTCATTTCTGTCCGACCTGAAAGCTCATTTCTGTCCGTCCTGAAAGCTCATTTTATGATTGTGCAACCTGAAATCAAAATTTTTCGGCTTAGAGACTGATCCATAACACTAAAAAGATGTGAACTCCTACAAATAAGGGCACCAGAAATTTGAACATGTGTTTCTGGGTCTTATGTCTGAAATACTGCATACCAAGCCAGGCGCCGATTGGCCCGAAGAGAGAAACAATCAGCAAACTCTGTTCGGATATTCTCCATTTATCTCTTTTTGCCTTGAATTTATCCATCCCATAAAGAGCAAAAGAAGCTGCATTGAGAACAGCATAAATAATAGGAAAAAGGAAATATGCACTCTCTGTCATGGGAAAAGAATTATCCTTACTAATAATTAAAAGCTGTGATATTTTACTGTCGCAGGGATATTTTACGAGAGTAGTTTTTATTTTACTAAAGTAATTTTTTAATAGAGTAATCTTATTTTGCTCATATGATCACGGAACTTACATAAAAATAAAGAATTGCCAGAAAAAAATAAGATAAAAGTATTTAGGATTAGAGGATTTAAAAATGGATATAATTGGTATTCGAAGTTGTGCATAAAATTCGTTCACCGGTGCCAAAAGCTGCCAAATCTAAAGATAGATTTATGAAATTATATTTATTGGTTTTTTAGGCTCAAAGAGCCTTAATTGGAATAAAAACCCTTTTAATATGTCCGTTAATGAAAAAATATACGCCTTTAGACGATAACATTTACGTATAAGAAATATGTTAAAGATTTGATCATTAAACATAAGTCGAGCATATGAATGAAGCAAGGGAGAAAATGTCACGTATATTTGACTGGTTTGTAATTAAAATATCATACTTCTGGTGCTGGTTAGTAATTAGTATTTTACTTCTGGTAATTACTGGTGTAATCACTGCAGTAACTCAAAATTTTGTGCTTGGATCTTTCGCTCTTATAATATCTTTATTTATTTCAGTATGGTTATTGCTTAAGTTTGTAAAGCAACTATTTGGAATATTCCTAAAATCTTTCCGAGTTCCTGCACATCGGGTACAACATTCATTAGCCGAGATAGATCAGATGAAAGGGTATGAATTCGAAAAATGCATGCAGGATGTTTTCGAAAGGCTTGGATACTCTGTAGAGCAAACCCCGTTATCGTGTGATCAAGGCGCTGATCTTATTTTAACATCAAAGAAAGGAACAAGAACAGCTGTTCAGGTGAAAAGGTATTCCAGTAAAGTTTCAAACAAAGCAGTACAGGAAGTAGTCGCTGCAAAAGGTTTCCATAAATGTACTGAGGGTATAGTAGTCACAAACAATTATTTTACTAATCCTGCAAGGCAATTGGCTGAAGCAAATAATATTGATTTAATGGACAGAAACGAGCTTATGCAGATGATCAATAAAATATCATAACTGTGCAGAAACACTAAGAGCCTTGATTACTCTTGGTTTTGGCACGATATTTAGGCTCTGAATCTACGTTTTCCGCAGGAAATTGCCAAAAATATACCTGTAAACCCCTGCACAAGAACCTTACCATTGCGTTAGAGCTCTCAGGCGAGAACATTTGCCCGGACTTCAAGCCGGTGAACTTCTAAAGAAGCTACGCTTGATGTAAAAATATTCTAACAAAAAACAATGGCAAGCGTAGCTTCCTTTCTAAGACATCATGGTTCTGGAAGCTACGCTGACTCAAGATCAAGGGTTATTAAAGGCCCGATAATCCATACCAGACTTTCGAGGTTGCAAGCAATCCACAGGAAGGTATATCAAGGCTCTTTTATTGGCGAGCTTCTAAATAGCTCCTTTTTTGAGAATCCCTTTCTCAGCACCAAAAATCCTTCGCAGTTCTCATCAAATACACTATCAAGAGGTTTCAGAGCCTTTCATTATAAACTTGAAGCAGGTAATTAGCAATATTCATTGTAGGTTTTGATGCGAGACAATTTAACAAAGAATTAATAGCTCGCTTTCTATTTACCCAAGATGAAAAACCTCTTGTGAGGTGATATAATGAAGATAGCTACAATCAAAAAGTGTGATGATTGCGGAAAAGTAAATTGTGGTATACTGAATAATAAAGAAGTGCTTATATGTGGTGTTACTAATTCCAAGATTAATGATCTACGCACTCTAAATTCAGACTGTCCACACAAAAGTATGGAAGATCAAAGAAGCAAAGATTGTTTCAATGGTTTATGTCCGGTGTGCGGTAAAGCTATATCTACAGATTTTCTATGTAGCTTGAATAACCTTCAAGGAAGTAACTTTACGTTAATAATTCCTATGCACCATAAAAGATGTCATACTCAATGGGATATAGAAGTCAAATGTATAAAGGGTGATATGACATTTGAGGTTACTAATATCCGAGATGAAGGGAATATTTGTGTTAACAATATCTTGAAACCTGTAAGTTTCGAAGGTTACTCTCTTTTACTATGTCCAGTATGTTCTACAGATAACGTAGAACTTAAATCTCCATTTGATCCTGACCATGATCATCCGAGTACCTGGAGGAGAATGTGCATCATGGAAATGGTTTGTGAGCATGGACATAGCTGGTTGGTATGTACTGAACATGAATTTAAAGAGGGAAAAACTCACATGCTTATTGCTGGTATAAAAATGAATGATCGATAATTTGATTTTTAATACTTCAACTTTTAATCTAAAAACGAAGCTAAGCATTAAAAAACAAAGAAGTAAACGAATTATTAAATATCGAACACTTAAACCTTAAAAACGCATTGTATCAGCGCAATGTTGTTTGAAAAATGAAAAAATATTGACGCTCATAAAGTAAAAGAAATAACTTTGAATTGTATTACGAAAACAGAATCATGAAGCCTATTTATACCTTGTGAAATATACGCTTCTGTCAAATTCAGTTTAAAACCGTATCAAGAGTAGCTTCGTTCACTCCGTTTCCTGGTTCGAAGCTATGATTTCATTCCCAAATCTCTTCACCCAGGTTACAAGGTTCCGTGAAGGTTTTGAATCTTTCGTGGTAGAATTTCTTACGGAGCAGATTCCCGACCTTACTTTCAGGCCCGTAATACCAAAAGCCTGGCGGTCTTGCCAGGCTCTCGATCTCTGAATAACTATATTCTGATAATAATTGGTTCGACTCTCATCTTAACTGTCATCCATCTCTCAACTTAGCCGTACCGGGCTTGCGAGAAGTTCATCCTTCTCGACAACGACCGCAGTGCCATACGCGAGCAACTCTGTCATTGTCTGACCGATCTCTGAAGAATCGAACTCTACGCTTACTACTGCATTAGCACCCAGGGCTTTTGCATGTTCCTTTAATCGGTCAAGTGCCTGCTCACGGGACTGATTCAGAAGTTCCGTGTACTCGTGTATCTCGCCGCCAACAATTGACCGAAGGCCGGCAGTTATGTTTCGCCCGAGCCCCCGACTCCGCACAATTAGGCCCCACGTAAAGCCAATGGACTTAGTGATTTTATAACCGGGCAAGTATGGTGTACTGACAATAATGATATCATCCGTCATTGTATCCCCAATATATTGGTCAAATTAGCATTTCGGTACTGGGTAGGAGTTATTGAAACTTTGAGAAAGAATGTCTACATTCATTTTCTTAAATGAGGCAAATGTGGTTGCTTTTTCGTAATTGTCAAATAACTCTTGACGTACCAGAATTTATATAAAACCTAAATTTACTCTTTTATTCTGTTTAATGTAATTAATGATATTTAAATATTTTAATATGTAAGTATGTGAAACAGGAGATTATCAATAGCACAACAGCAAGGTTGTGATATCTATTGCAATCAGCCAATTATCACCTGTCTCTTAACTATAACTATCTCAGTGGTCAGTCGTAGCAGATAATCCTGGTGGAATATTCCCAGATACTGGCATTTTCTTAGGCATCTTGAGATTGGCATCCTTAGTCCGTAATCCCAGAGTCCACAACTTAGAAACCAAGCTTGTGATCCGAAGAATATCCCCTCCTTTGGAATGTGATGACTGCAAAACATTTGATTTAGGCAAATATTTTAACACAGTGTGAGTTACACTTCTATAATTGATAGCGGATAAACCTAGTAAGGGATTAGCAATAGTAAACCGGCATCTTTCAGTGTCAAGAGGAGTTATAATTGCACTTGCAGCCTCAAGTATAGGAATGCTTGCAGAAGGCACTTTAGGGAATGCAGCAGCAACTTATCGATGGGCAAGGAAATATGGCATCAGCGCCGAAGGAGCCGGACTTGCAGGCATGCTGCCTAGTATTTTCAATAATGCAACTTTAATGGTACTGGCTATAGCCGAAATTCTCCATCTTTTATTAGCCCATAAACTTTCTTCGGTTCAGTTTTCTATCTAGCTGCCGGATATGCCATCAGACCCGAAATACTTCTCGCAGGTTACGGGCTCCCCTGATCTTCGGGAAGATGGCTTTTCTCCTTCCGGGAGGAGTAGGCGTTGTTGAAAGTACAATGGCTGCTCTTTATAAGGGTCTTGGAGTTCCTGGCTCAATTGCTGTTGTTGTCATACTCGGTTACAGACTGTTTTTTTCTGGATTCCAACATTGATAGGGTTTTCAATAGCTTTTTACCTGCAGGAACATGAAACTACACGTGCGAAAATGACTCAGAGTTAAGCGGTAAAATGCTATCCTGAAAAATAATTTTGTTACCAGCCTGCACTTTTTTTATAAGTAAGAAGATTTACTTCAATAATGTTTATATGTTGGAAGGAATTACAGTACAGATTGATTTTTTCCGAAGCTTTATTAATACTGATAAATAATCACTTAATATATCGTGACATGTAGAGACATGGCATGAGTTTTATTAATGCTTATAATCTGGAAATAATTGCACAGATAAGAGGAAGGTTTTTTTAATGAAATACTGGCAGCCGAAATACGAAACAATGGATCCTGAAGAACTGAAGAGACTGCAGTTAAAACGCCTGCAACAGAGTGCAAAGCTGGTCTATGACAACGTTCCCTTTTACAGGCAGAAGTTCAAGGAGGCTGGAATCACTCCAGAAGACATAAAAACCCTCGAAGATATCCGTAAAATGCCTTTCACGCGGAAAACAGATCTTCGGGACAATTATCCTTTCGGACTTTTTGCTGCCAAAAAAGAAGATATAGTACGCATTCACGCATCTTCCGGAACAAGCGGAAAACCCACAGTTGTCGGATACACTGCAAAAGACATTGAAACATGGTCTGACATGATTGCCAGAAGCCTTACAATGATAGGGCTTTCAAAAGGCGACACTATTCAGAACTCCATGAACTATGGCCTCTTTACAGGCGGTCTGGGCTTCCACTATGGTGTAGAAAGAATGGGAGCCATGATCGTGCCTGCAGCAACCGGAAATACAGCAAGGCAGCTTGAAATGATGATCGACTTTGGGGTAACAGCAGTCCACTGCACTCCTTCCTATGCCTTTTACCTCGCCGAAACCGCAGAAGAACTCGACCTTGTAGATAAACTCTCTTTAAAAGCAGCTATTTTCGGAGGAGAACCCTGGTCAGAGAACACCCGCAAGCAGCTTGAAAAAAGGCTGAACCTCAAAGCGTACGACTGCTACGGCCTTTCTGAAATGTTCGGCCCAGGCGTCGGCTTCGAGTGCCAGGAACAGAACGGCCTGCACATCTGGAGCGATAACTTCATCGTAGAAGTCCTGGACGAAAACGGAGAACAGGTATCCGAAGGCGAAAAAGGTGAGCTTGTTATCACCTCCATTAACAAAGAAGGCTTCTGCAACATAAGATACCGCACAGGCGACGTGGTAAGGCTTCTTGAGTCCGAATGCGGCTGCGGCAGGACAACCACAAAAATATCACGCATCCTCGGCAGAGCCGATGATATGATGATCGTCAGAGGCATCAACGTCTTCCCCTCTCAGATCCAGGACGTAATCTCCAGAATCCCCGAGGTAGGAGAACACTTCCAGCTCATCCTTGACCGCAATAAACACATGCTCGATGAACTCACAGTTGAAGTCGAACTCGAAGATAATGCCTTTACCGGCGACCTTAAAGACCTCAGCGCCGTCCAGCAGCACGTCCAGTACGAACTCAAGTCTGTCCTGAATATCCGCACAAATGTTGTGCTTCTTGAAAGAGGCAGTATTGAAAGGACCGCAGGAAAGGCAAAGAGAATCATAGACAGGCGCCAGCAGATCTAAACAGCAGGGCACCCAAAATCAACAATCAATCAGGGAAAACTTATTCCCTGACTTTTCTTTAACCTTTTTTGATCATTCTTTTTCAGCAGCCCTCTTTAGCTTACTTCCTTTTTTATTTTCCAGCCTGCAGAGCAGAAATAATCCCTTTTCAGAACCCGGGGCACGTTCACGCTCGACGCAGGAGAGCGGTCTTTGCGTGAAGTATGAGATGAAGCAATTTATCAAAAAACTCCAGAATTATTCAAATCTAAACTATCTGCGAAACAAAAGCTAGAATCCTCATGAGGAGCATCACATTCAAAAGGTTATATATTGTTCATAACATAAACCTCATGCTGAAACCATTTAAATTTCTAAAAAGGAAGTGTAATAATGGCCGAAGACTTAAAGGAAATCTACCATCTATTTAATCCAAATAAAGCTCTTCAAAATGATGATCTGAAAAATTACTATGTAGAAATCGACCAGAACGAGACAAATATCGAAGAACTCAAAATCCGCCTTGAACTTAGCCTTGAAACTTACGAGCCAATTAAACTTCTTTTCACCGGCCATAGAGGATCAGGAAAAACGACTGCATTAAACCGCCTTGTTTCATATCTGAATAGAGAAATGGGAGATAAATTTTTTATCGTACATTTTAGTGTTCTCGACCTTCTGGACAACAATGACATAAACTACACAGATGTCTTATTTTCAATACTTACAAAAATAATGGAAAAGTGCCAAGAAGATTGTAATATAAGCCCTTCACTTATTGAAAGAACAAAAACGTGGGGAAAAGCCATAACAAAAACAGAAGTTTGTGAAGATAAGCTTGAAGGCGGTACAGGCTTCAGTTTACCGTTCTATTTTATTGAACTACTGGCAAGGATGAAGAGTGAAACAACCACCAGGCAAGAAATAAGAGAGGAAATTCAGCCACGTGTATCAGAATTAATTAACCTGATAAACGATATAATTGCTGAAATAGAAAAAAGTGGAACACAGGTACTTGTCATAATTGACAACCTTGAGAAATGTGATTATGAAAAAGCATTAAACTTATTCTACTGCCACAGCACCCAGCTGACTCAGCCAATGTGTAAGATAATTTATACATTCCCCATTTCTCTTCGAAGCTCGAATAAATTCACCCAGATAAAAATGAGTTTTAACGATGACATAATGTATCCGAACATCAAAGTTCGTGAAAAAGATGAAGATATAAAGGAAACAGCTGGTAGAGCTTTTATGAAGCAAATTGTGGCAAAAAGAGTCTCTCTTGACCCATTTACGCCCGAAGCCCTTGAATACATAATTGACATGAGTGGAGGCGTTATCAGGGAGTTCATAAGAATAATTAGAGACTCGGCAATACGTGCTATAGCCAGAAGGAAAAACTTGATTGACAAAGATATTGCTGTAGAAGTAATAAACGGACTCAAAAATTCATATCAGGCGCAGTTGAGTGATGAGGATTATGAAGTACTTTTGAACATATATAAAACTAAGGACATAAAAAGAGATGAAAAACTTGTCGGCCTGCTTCATAATCTCAGTGTGCTTGAATACAAAAATGGAAGAAGCTGGTGTGATGTTAACCCTATAGTCCGATCTATTCTTGAAGAGAAAAACCTTCTTCCAAGAAAATAAAAATGAATTCAAAAGCTGATATAAAAATTATCATTAAGCAAGACTTAAAAGTTATGTTCGTCTGAAGAGCTTATAGGTAAAAATATGGAAATAGAGCCCTCTCATTTAATGAAAATTGAAGAGATAATTACACTTCTTGATCTCTCTGATGATTGTACAATTGCATTTGTGCGCTGTAACGAGCCAGTCTTATGTAATTCAATCTGCAAGGATATTTTTGAGCGGGTACATAATAGAATTTATATTTACAATATTGAAATGAATGAAGAATCCACAAATCTTTTTCAGCTTTTAGAGGATATAACTAAATCCGATTCGTATAATTCAAAACTTAATGAAAATAAAAAAATTGTATTTTTTGTTTTTGGGCTCGACTGCGCAGTAAAAAAGAAAAATGTCAACGGAAAGTCAGAAGCCCTGATTCTACTGAATTTGATGCGAGAAAAGTTTTTGGAAATCAAACACCCGATACTTATCTGGATAAACAGTGCGTCACTCAATTTAATCCTTGAAGAGGCACAGGATTTCTTTTCATGGAGAACTACGATTTTTGAGTTTGATATAAAACGAAAAATAACTTCCAGTCCAATGTTCGAATTTGAGGATTTTGATGGTCTGGACAAGAAAAGACTTGAAGAACTTGTTAATTATTACAAAAATCAAATTATAGAATTTGAAGACAGTAGATTTAAAGATTCCTATAAATTTGCTTACTGGAATTACAATCTCGGAATGATTCAACTATTTATGGGTTACTCAAAAGAAGCTGCAAAATACCTTGAAACTGCTGCATTAGTATCATCCACGCTTGACAACAAAGATCTAAAGGGATCCATATACAGTAATCTAGGCATAACATACTACCAGCTTGGAGATTTGGAAACAGCTATGCGATATTCTGGGCAGGCGTTGAGAATTACTAAAGAAATTGGAAAGAGGAAAGAGGAAGGATTTATTCTCAAAAACTTTGGTGTAATCTATGCACAACTTGGCGATATAAGAAAAGCAATTGAATATTACGAACAGGCGCTGAAAATAGCCAGAGAAATAGGCGACAGGCGCGGAGAAGGTGCAGACCTTGGAAGTATGGGGAACGCATACAATCATCTGGGAGAGCCCAGAAAAGCAATTGAATATTACGAACAGGCGCTGAAAATAGCCAGAGAAATAGGCGATAGGCGCGGGGAAGGAAATTGGCTTGGAAATCTGGGGAGCGCATACAATCATCTGGGAGAGCCCAGAAAAGCAATTGAATATTACGAACAGGCGCTGAAAATAGCCAGAGAAATAGGCGACAAGCGTGGGGAAGGAAATTGGCTTGGAAATCTGGGGAACGCATACGGTGATCTGGGAGAGCCCAGAAAAGCAATTGAATATTACGAACAGGCGCTGAAAATAGCCAGAGAAATAGGCAACAGGCGCGGGGAAGGAAATTGGCTTGGAAATTTGGGGTTAGCATACAGTGATCTGGGAGAGCCCAGAAAAGCAATTGAATATTATGAACAGGCGCTGAAAATATCCAGAGAAACAGGTGACAGGCGCGGAGAAGGTGCAGACCTTGGAAATCTGGGGAGCGCATACAGTTATCTGGGAGAGCCCAGAAAAGCAATTGAATATTACGAGCAGGCGCTGAAAATAGCCAGAGAAATAGGTGACAGGCGCGGAGAAGGAAATCGCCTTGGAAATCTGGGGTTAGCATACAGTTATCTGGGAGAGCCCAGAAAAGCAATTGAATATTACGAACAGGCGCTGAAAATAGCCAGAGAAATAGGCGACAGGCGTGGAGAAGGTGCAGACTTTGGAAGTATGGGGAACGCATACAGTCATCTGGGAGAGCCCAGAAAAGCAATTGAATATTACGAACAGGCGCTGAAAATAGCCAGAGAAATAGGCGACAGGCGCGGAGAAGGAAATCGCCTTGGAAATCTGGGGTTAGCATACAGTTATCTGGGAGAGCCCAGAAAAGCAATAGAATATTACGAACAGGCGCTGAAAATAGCCAGAGAAATAGGTGACAGGCGCGGAGAAGGAAATTGGCTTGGAAATCTGGGGAGCGCATACAGTGATCTGGGAGAGCCCAGAAAAGCAATTGAATATTATGAACAGGCGCTGAAAATATCCAGAGAAATAGGTTACAGGCGTGGAGAAGGTGCAGACCTTGGAAATCTGGGGAGCGCATACAGTGATCTGGGAGAGCCCAGAAAAGCAATTGAATTTTTGAAGCAATCCCTGTCTATTGGAAAAGCTATTGAAGACCCGAGGATAATTAGCTTTTGTGAGAAAAAATTGAAAGAGCTTGAAGGATCGGACAAATGACTATTTGTCTTCTTTTTCAAAGAGTTTTGCACTTCGAATCCAGTAATCAAAAAGTAACTGCAAACCACAAGCCAAATCAATACAAATTTTGATAGTAAGACAGAAATAGAATCAAAAACCCAAAACCAATAAACTATTAAGTAAGCAATCACAAACTTTAACTGTTATTTTTACCGGATTTTAGTTTCTTAACAATTGTGATTTTAATCAATTTTGAAAGGTGTAACCATGCCCCATATAATGGAATTAGTCGGAAAAACAAGAGTAGTCGTGAAGGATGGGAAAGTCATTGAAGTAGGGGAGCCTGAAGTCGGATGGTGTCCTATCTTTGCCAAGGTGCGCGGAATTCAGAAGATAACTCCGGAAGAAGTCAGGAAGAATATGGAGTTTAGAATAAAAGACTTCGGGATGTTCACGGACAAACGCCGCCTTGAACTTGAAGACTTTGTAGGGTTCGGAGCGTCAGAAGTTATGATGACTGGGCTGAGCAGAGGTTTACTTGACACAACCGTAACTGCCTGTGAAGGTGCAGGAACCGTTATTTCCAACAACCCTACCCTTGTCCAGGGCATGGGCGGAAGGATGTCAGGCCTTGTAGAAACCGAACCCATCGATGGAATCATAAATGGGATCACCGAACGCGGCGGGATCGTGCTTGAACCCTCAACTGCGAAAATGGACCCTGTTGCAGGAGTGAAAAAGGCAGCCGAACTTGGCTACAAGAAGATTGCAGTAACCGTGGCTTTTGCCGAAACCGCAAAACAGTGCAGGGAGCTTGAAGCCGAACTCGGGCTCGATTTGATAATAATTGGTGTGCATGTTACAGGTTTAAACATGGAAGACGCCCAGACTCTTCTGGAAAACACTGACATCACAACCAGCTGCGCTTCAAAGTGCATGAGAGCTCTTGTAAAGCCTCTTGCCCAGGTCGGAACTGCTGTGCCGCTTTTTGCCCTTACTCAGAAAGGGAAAGAACTTGTGATCGAAAGGGCAAAGGATATCACAACCCCAATTCTGATCAATACCATGCCCCTTCCTGTGCTGCCTGAAAACAAACAGCCCAGGGAACTGAAATAAAAAAGGCTTTAAAAAAAGGCTTTAAGAGCCTTTATTTTTTCATTTTCTCATTTTTTCATTTTCCTGTTCTCTTTTTTGAGTATTTCTACAGATGAGCTGGAGATTTGAGCTGGGGCTGTGAACTGGGAAGTTGAGTTGGGCTTTGAGTTGGAGCTTCGAGCTGGAGCTTCGAGCTGAAGCCTTCAGATTTCAAGGTCTTTCAAATCCAGCTGCATCTCAAGAAGGGAATGTAACTGAAGGTGATGTAACTTTAAGGCCGCTGATATACTGAAATGCATTAACTACATTCCAATGACGATTAAGTATATATCAATAACCTGACTATAAGAGATTGTTGAATAATTCTCCTGAGAATATCAAGCAGTAGAGAAACAAAAAGAGAATCCAGGAAGAAAAATAAGAAAAATAAGAGGGACAAAAAATGACAGTAAGAGAGGAGATTCACGGACAGATTGTTGCAGGCCTTAAAGACGCAAAGTTTCCTATAAACACACCTGAAGAATTGCTCGCTGCATTTCCTGCCGGTGCGGACACCACATGCAGATCAGGGGATCTTGCAGTTACTGCAGGAGAAGCAGGAAAATTGCTCACTGAAACGGATTTCCCGTTCAAAGATGCAAAAAAGGTTGCAGATACAATAGTTGACAGAGCAGGGCTTTAAGTCCTGTTTCTACATTTCAATTTCCTGCTTTACTTGAGTCTTCTTATTTATTTGAATTTTCTTATTTATTTCAGTCTCCTTCTATCTAAATTTAATACTCCACAGATGGCTGTGTGGATGAACAAAAGCGATATTATCTACATCCAGCTTCTGTTTAATGTTAATTGAATGTAAATAGCATGTAAATAGCATGTGAATAGATTGTAAACAGTATGTAAATTGAGTGTGAATAGAGGGTGTTCATATGCCTCATATAATGGAACTGGTGGGAAAAACAAGAGTAGTTATAAAAGATGGAAAGGTTGTGGAAATAGGGATTCCGGAAGTCGAATGGTGTCCTCTTTTTGCCAAGCTGAGAGGAGTCAACAATATTACTCCAGAAGAAGTCAAGAAGAATATTGAGTTACGAATCCGCGACCTCGGCATGTTCACAGCCCGGAGACAGCTTCTTGGACTGGACACCTATGTGGCTTTTGGAGCATCCGAAATCATGATGTCAGGCCTGCGAAGCGGTTTTCTTGAGACAACAGTAACTGCCTGCGACGGCGCAGGAACTGTCATAACCAGCAACCCTGCTCTTGTCCAGGGGATAGGAGGCAGGATGTCAGGACTTATCGAAACCGAGCCCATTGAAGGAATTATAAACGGAATTCAAAAATTTGGCGGAACCGTGCTTGACACAACAACTGCAGCTATTGATCCTGCTGACGGAGTAAGAAAAGCGGCAGAACTTGGCTACAAAAAGATCGCAGTAACTGTAGCGGATTCAAAAACCGCAAAGAAGGTCAGAGAACTTGAAGCCGAATTAGGGCTTGACCTGACAGTAATTGCCGTACACGTTACAGGCATCAGCAGGGAAGAAGCTCAGGGCCTTCTTGAAAACTCAGACCTCGTAATCAGCTGCGCTTCCAAACATATACGAGAACTTGCAAAGCCCCTTGTGCAGGTAGCAGCTGCAATTCCGCTGTTCGCCCTCACGCAGAAAGGAAAAGAACTTGTAATTGAGAGGGCAAAGGACATCAAGAGTCCTGTATCGATCAACACCACAGAGTTGCCGGTTCTGCCTGAGCATAAGCAGCCAAGGGAACTGAAATAAGTAAAAAATAGCTTCGAGAAGGCTGGTTGCCCTGTATTATTTGGGTTATATTATTTCCAAAACTTACTCAGTGCCTTTTTCGGTATTTTTTCTCCGCACTTTAATAAGCTTAGCTAAAGCACTGACATCGCTGTTTGTGAAAAAGCAAGCATTTGTTAAAATTGGAAACAAAATATTATGAAAACATTAAACATGTAGTGATAGATGACCAAAGTTTCAGACTTCTTTTTTTGAAGTAAAATGGTAACGAGGCCTTTTCTCTCCTGTCTGAGAGCCTGTTCCTATAGATACATCCATATCAACTATCTTTTGGTAAATATTGCGTTCGTGGACAATCGGCCACCAACCATACAGGAAAATATGTATAGGCTCCCACATGGCAACCCAACCGATTATAAGGAGCCCCTCGGAAAAAAGGGTATTCATCAGGCTTTCATCAAAAGCCGAAAGCAGCCGAATTGTAAGAAGGCACAGAAAAAGGAAAACAAGAGCTATTATAAGATTTCTTCTGCCCTGATAAAGAAGTCTCCTCAGTTCGATTTCAGTAAGAATTTTCTTGTAAGAAAAGTGGTTTATGATAGCTTTTTTAAGGTTAAATTCTATTTCTGCACTGACTTCGGCAGGAGGAAGATATATCATGATCTTAATAGGTTTTTTGAAGGGGAATTCATCCACTGCATTGTAAATATATTCTTCTGCATCCGGATCAAGTTCTTTTTCATGGAAAGGAGAAGGGTCAAAAGAATCAAAGAGCTGCATCAGGCTATTGAGTTTAAGTTCGATCACAATTTTTCCGTCATGCTCCCTGTAGTGAGCTTCCGTTCCTTCTGGTGAATATTTTTTACTCCTATCTATTCTAATAACTTTTCCCCACAAACTGATTGTTAAATGTACTAATAATTAATGAGTTTAATATAATTTAATCCAATATAAATCAGATTCGCATATATAAATAGATTAGGGATTTTAAGAGCTAATTTGAGATCCTCAGAGAAAAGTGAAGGTGTACCTCTATCAAGGCGCTTCCGAAAAAACTTATTCTTAAAGACTGTCTTAAAATTAAATGTGATTCTACAATTGGGATAGGACTTACATATTTGAACTGAAATTATGATATAAATTTAAAGTTAATGTTTTCCGTTATCTAAAAGTAGAAATAGTGTAAATTTTAAGGCACTCTTTTAGTCCAACATCCCTGTAAAAAGCTGTAAATCGATTCCTGCTCCGCTGGTTAATAAGCGTTCTTTTTTGTTTCCAAGCAACTTTTGTGTCCAATCAACAAAGCCACCATCCACAATTTCCATATCATTAACACTGATCTTGAAATTAACACCTTGATAATAATTGTTGTCGAGTACTTCTTTGTTCACTGAAAAATCAATATGGGGATATATCTCGCAAAGGTGTAAATGAATTCTATTAATAAATCCCATTTTATCGGTATAGCCATTTCTTACGTTAAGAGATACTTTGAGCTTGTGTCCCAATTTATCACCGAAGTAGCTTATATAAAACTCCATATGTTTGGCTATCGAATCCTTTTCAAAACCATAAGAACCCGTGTCTTTGCCAGAACTGACGATAGTAAACAGGCCAAAATGAGGAACAAATTCATTACTCTGAAACATTTGTCCGCGAGTAACTCTGCAAGTTGCAGATAAATGAACCGGACTTTTTGTGTTATCGATTGTTTTGTTCTTTATTCCATTAGCAAGGTATATAGCGAGCACATTGGTACCGTCTGAAATGAACTCTAATCCCCTTGTTGCAGAGATAACATTGTTTTGATCAACCTTTGCTATAACAGAACAGCTTCCCAAAAGGCTTGCAGGAGAGAGTAAAACAGATGAAAAACCTGACGCTTCAGCCGTTTCAAGCATTAATATTTCTACCTGCTTGACTTTAATAGGATTAAGTTTAGATGGCTTTACAAATCGATTAGATTCATACTTGCCTAAGATATCATTCGGAGTATTTTTGTTCGCTGTTTTTTTCGAAAGAGCAAGCAGAAGTGTGGAAATTTCGGACTGTGAGAGTTTTGTTGTAAGCTCATCTATTAAGTTTTCGTTGCCTATTTTCTTAAGTACATTCTCAATAATAATTGATTTTTTCATTGGTGCTCCACTCGAAGTCAATATAAATAACTCTCTCAAAGCTAAATCTTGTGACTATCATTTGCCAATGTAAAAGATATATAATTATGTGCTCAACGTGAACTTTTTCAAATTTTCAACTTGAATCGACATAACGAAGAATATATTAATGTAAGATGATTACACAGTATTTTTACTATAATATTATTTTTAGACTTCATAAGGTCATGTTTCGAAAAAAAGAATTACTAAAGGTCTAAGGGCGATGAAATGACTGCCGTATCAAATGACAAAGAGCCTAAAAACAGAACTATTGAAGAGAGAATTATAATCGAAAGAGACAAGCTTTTACGTTTTATAAAAGAAAGAAACGATTACATCAAAAGCTTACCTGATATTGAAAAGAAAGCATTTATAGCTTCGATAGAGAAGATAAAGGAAAGTGAAGATAAGATAGAAAGATTATTTCTGAAGAAAAAACTCAAAAGAGGCATTGACGACCTTCTTTTCTCTTTAGAAGAACTGCCTCTTTTCGGGAAAGAATACTGGTTCATGAAATTCACAGCCGGTGACGGGTCTAGACGCCAATTTTTTCTTATGTTCGGCAGGAGTGCGGATGATATCGAAATCAATGGTAGATATGTCGAAAATAACCAGATAATAAATGATAAAACAGAAGGTTATTGTGTCTCCTGGGCATATGATGAAATTCACCGAAGCATCACAGATGATCTGGGGTTCATCGAAGTGAAAGATGAGAGGGTTACCTGCTCTAACAACGATATAAAAGCGGACTTCTATGGAGCATTTCCTAAATATGTGCTTGATATTTCAAAAGATGGCAAAAAGATCTGCTGTTTAGATATAAGAGAGCCGGCCCACGAGACTTATAATTCAGAATTGTCTGAAGATTTTAAAGGCTTATTTGGGTACAGGTTCGCTAACCTGTATTTCGATTTTAATGGTGTGTTGTTTGATAAGGACTTCTCCGGAAAGTGCTATGCTCAGAAAGTAATTGTTGTTGGGCCTTTCATGCCCTGGAAATGGTCGAGAATCGTTTTCAGGAACGGGTCAATCCTGACCTACTATATCCCAAGTATCGAGATTGGGGGAGTAGAATATAATATACACAATTCCATGGAATTCTATGATGCAGAAGACAAAAAGATGCACAGATTCAAAAAGGCCAGGGTGTACGAGTACCCTTCAGAAAAAGGAGATAAAAGATGGGTCATCACTGCTGAAGAAGGAAAAGTGTTCATGGTCATGAAAAGCTATTGCAAGGAATCTTTCAGCTTCATGAATAACTTTAATTTCAGTTATGTAGAGAACCTTGTCGATGTCGTCGATTTCCAGATCGAGACAGAGGATGGAAGGGTCATAACACTAAAGGAAACCGGCGATGGTTTGGGCATGGTTGAAGATACATCAGGATTCGTAATGTAAATTAAGAAAAGGATATCTTTTTTTCGTGGAAGTGAGCCCCTTAAGTGCTGAATATGAGGCTCTTGAATTCCATATTTTTTTATTCTGTGTCTATGCCAGAAAGATACGGATCCTGTGGAGAGAATTTTTGATTGAGGAAGAAAAAGATTGAAAGGTTAAAAAAGACAGAAAATAGAATGTTGAGTGTATGATAGTGCTGCCTATGCTAGTAAGCACAAGCAGCTTGGATGTTATTTAAAAATAGTAGCTTATCTGCTTTTTCTTATCTGTCATACATTTCTTATTTATTTAAGAATGTTATAGCATATAACAGATTTTAAATTTTTTTAGTGCTCCATGTTTTCGGGTGTCGGTTTTAATGATAAGCTACTGTTGAGAGGGTTGTATATATTGATTACTTCCCCTTCTTTGCTGGTTTGGATGGTTTAGAGTCTTTCTTTACAGACTTCTCTGCTGCTGGAGCCTTTGCTTTTCCACAGGCAACTCCTGGCTTCTGAGTATCAACGATTGTCTTTGTCATAAATAAACACCTCTTTACTTATAATTTTATATAAGTACTTAATTATACTCTCTTAAACATATATATAAGTTCCCGCCCAGAATATTCACTTATTTAAGAAATTATTATAGGATCAACCTCTCAAACTATGATTGAACTTATCAATATAGAATTAAACTCGCTAATTTGTAAGTTAATCTTGCAATAAATAATCAATAATCGATGTTAGTACCATGCTCTCAGACAATTTACTTTCAAAAAATAGACTATTTAAAAGAACAAATCAAATAAGGTTTCTCAGAAAATTCCTTTTCAGGCAATAAATTTTATCTCTTTCCCCCTCCACTTAACTTTCCAACTACACCAGAAAAGTCAAATTCTTTCTCAGGTATTTCCTTCTCAGGTGTATTTCTTTCCTGATCTTTCTTTTGTATTTTCTCAAGTCTCCTATTCACTAGATATTCCCCAATCGGAGTGACAAAACCAATTAGGATTCCCAGCCCTACAAAAATATAGATAATAGTGAAAATTTTTCCGATATCAGTTTGCGGAGTAAAATCTCCATACCCCACCGTTGTTAAGGTGATAACTGAAAAATAAAGCGAATCAAGCCAACTCCAGCCCTCAACTTTATGGTAAAAAAAAGTGCCCATAGTAAGAGTCATTGCAGCGATATACAGGAGGGAGCGAAATTTCTGATCTTCAAGCATCTTTACAAGTACTCTTAAAAACGCGATAATACTAATAAGAAACGGAATCATAGTCTTTCTCCCTCACAAAGTTACGTTACCCCATTCTAAGCCTGCCTGAGCGAGCAAAACCCTGCACCTGCCAAAACCTATAATTCTAAAGAGAAAAATAGGCTTGCAACCTCTCCCCCATTATATATTTTCCATCAAAGATTAAATAGACATCTATGCAAGCAATAAACTCCATACTTTAGTCCTCCTGAACCAAAGAGAGAAGAAATTCACTTCAATTCTGAAATCAAAGTTGCGCTGGAGCTAAGGTATAATAGAACTATTAAAATCTCAAAACATGTAGCCTTCAAAAAGTTGATAATTTCTGTATCTAAAAAAAGGTTTTTGCGGTATTTCATACAAAAAACCATGTGGCATCTGATTTTATGACACAATGATTTGTATGCCGTAGTTCCATTTACAGTAGAAAAATAGTTATAAATATAAGAAGATTTTTTAAATCTATGGAGTAGTCTTTTTTTGAGTGATATTTTTTTGCTGCAACTAAGCCATAATAAGATTAGTTTCAACTTCACCTGAGAATTATTGCAAGTAATTTGATTCTATTCACACAGGTCAAATGCTGTGGAAATGAAAACTTCCTCACAAACTACAGAGAAATTACTTGATATTTTTATTATCTTTTCGTTATGAGATGTCAGTTCAACTTTGATTGTTAGAAATTCATTCCTTTATTTCAGAGCTTCCTTTCATTTTCGCTCCTTTATTCTCGATAGGATTAACATAATAGTATAACTGTATACATATTTTATTAATTGTAATGAAGATATATTTATAATGTATATAAAGATATCTCATCAAAAAAAGGTATTTAAAGGCAGAATATAAACTTGAAAAAGATAAGATCTTGATCAATAATATTGAGGTTGTTTAATTTAATTAGTATCAAAATATTCAAATCATTAAAAGAATATGATGTAATAAGTCGTAATATTAACAAGTCGGAGTTAAAAAGGGAGGGGATTGATGTAGATCGAGTCCATTTACTAGAAAAACCATTTCTTTGCCCCACTTGTTAAGTGTAATTACGGCGAAAAAAAAGAAGCAACGAATTAAAAAAGGATGGCTTTGATTCCCTTGAAGATGAAGAACACTACGATAGATGACACAGAATAAACAGAAGATTTGGAAATGATTTTAGAAGGCAAAATCCGAACATATAAGCAAAGATTGTGACCAATTCAGATTTGACGTGGGGAGTGTGAGGTATTTGAAATATTACAATCACGGACAGGGGCACAAATACTACCCAAAGAAAAAAATAAATAAATCTCAAGAAATTAAATCAAATTATACAAAGACACAAAAAATAGTAAATAAGAAATCTCAAGTTATTGGATTATTAGCAACCGGTATCATCGCATTTACTCTAATTTCTCTTCCTTGCTTTGCCTGGGATGGGGTTGAGAGATGTTTAAATATAAATTATGTTGATCATGTCGGCCCGGGAAATTCACGTATTATATTAAACAATAACCCAGATGCTGTCAATCCCACTTATGAAGAGCTTACAGCTTTCTTGAAGAAGGGTCATTCTGATCAGCTCGGACTTAATCCTTATTCGTTTGTATGTGCAAACACGCTTCACGACAACGCTGAAAAAGCCGGTTATAGGTGTGCCTGGGTAGATGTGCATTTCACAGGTGGGGAAGAGCGTGCATGTAATGCCTTCAATACAGTGGATAAAGGAACTGTCTTTGTGGACTGCATGAATGGGAATAGAGAGGGAAACTGGGATTCGCTTGTAGATGTTAATGTAGGAAAACAGTATATCCCAAGAGATGTATTCCATGGAAGCGTGAGATATGACTCCATGGGAACAGTTGAAAATTCGGATTTATACTGGTGATTTATCTGTTTAAAATTTACGATTAACAGCTTCCTTTAAAGCTCGGATCCGCAGAGTTGTGTAAATTTGCAGGATTTCGGGCTTTCCACTTTACATTTTTTTAAAAAATAATGCAGATCTATTAATTCAAAAATTTTTTAAATTTAAGGGGTAATGCATGAAAATCCACTGTATTCAGCACGTAGAATTTGAAACCCCGGGGACTATCTCCGAATGGATAGAAAAAAGAAAACACTCTTTATCAACCACACATTTATATGAAAAAGAGAGCTTTCCCGAGCTGTCCAACTTCGACCTTCTCATAATCATGGGCGGGCCGATGAATATCTATGAGTATGAAAAATATCCCTGGCTGAGAGAAGAAAAAACGTTTATTGAAGGAACTATCTCTGCAGGAAAAGCAGTACTTGGGATCTGCCTGGGTGCTCAGCTTGTTGCCGATGTCCTGAAAGCTGAGGTGTTTAAAAACAATTATAAGGAAATCGGATGGTTTCCAGTATTTACAATCAAGAAAGAGGGATCTGAAGCTCCCATTCAGGAAGGCCTTCCTGAAGAGTTTACTGCTTTTCACTGGCATGGAGACACCTTCAGTCTGCCTGAGGGGGCAGAGCGACTCTTTGAAAGTGAAGCCTGCAAAACCCAGGGGTTCATTTATAAAAACAGGGTTGTAGGATTGCAGTTTCATCTGGAAATGAGTGCCAAGGCAATCGAAAATGTGGTTGAAAACTGCAGGGACGAACTGGTTGAAGGAAAATATATCCAGAAAGAGGAGGAGATGCTGGATAAATACTTATTTATGGAACAGTCAAAGCTATCGATGTTCAGGATGCTGGACAATTTCGAAGGAATGATAAGGTTTTGAAAGGATGAACAGCCTGTTGAAAAAAGAAAAAGACTGTCTTAAAAAAGGATCTTTGGAAGGTCCTATGATAACAGGATTAAATGCATGCATTGTAATTCAAGCTGTCAGGATCAATATCCTGCTGAGCTTGAACAGCACATTCGGCGCAGATTTTTTGCCCTTTGATTGAAATAAAACTCTCAACTTCTCTTCCGCAGCGTTCACATTTTCTCATGTTGTTTCATCCTTTAAGCAGCGATTGAAATTATCTCACAAATTGAGAGATATTTTCACAATGAGAATTAATTTCCAATAAGAAATAATTTTGCCATAAGAAATTATATTCGACACAGGAAATATTTACGCGTATAAACAAGAAAAAGAACCTTAATTTGGTCGAAAAAAGTGACCCTGAACCTGAGACAAACGGAAATTTTCTTTCCGTTTTCTCGTCAGCCAGGGCCTTCTCAACGATTACTCTTTCAGGGTTCACACTCCCTGTATTTTCCTGTCCTTAACACCCTTTCCAGACCATTTTGATCCCCTCTTTCTATAATATCATCTTTCAGTAGCTTCTTTTCAGGGCCTGGTATAAAGTGTGTGATGAGTTCTATTCCGCTTTTAGCCAGCTATTTTTCTACAACGTCCACTGCCGAGCTGACCAATAAAATGGAAACTGTCCTTGATGAGTTCTATTCCACTTTTAGCCAGCTATTTTTCTACAACGTCCACTGCCGAGCTGACCAATAAAATGGAAAACTGTCCTTGATGAGGTATATTCCGCTATTTAGCCAGCTATTTTTCTACAACGTCCACTGCCGAGCTGACCAATAAGCTGGAACTGTTTCTTCCTGTACTTCTGGGAAAACCCGGGAACCGTTGGCTTCCTGAGGTTCAGGAGAACTTTGTGTAATGACTGGAACCGCAAAGAAAATACTCGATTCCTTTACCAAAACAAATTCATTTTCATCTGCGCTTAACGAAAAGTCAGGTGGTTATTCCATGGAAGAAAGTTTCTGATCCTTCTTAAATTGAATTGCTGCACCCTCCATGGCCTCTTTCCCTAACCCTCAAAAGTGTAAAGGGTCAGACTCCGTACAAGCCGATTAGCGCTAACAAAGTAAACAGTACAGTGAAAGTACCGATCATCACTTTGTTCATCATTTTGTCTTGTTGTCTTATGTCATTGTGGTTCATATAAACCTTCCAGATCAGAGCATCTCCGATAACTATTTATTTGATCGTTTTACAAACCGGAATCCACTATCCTAGTTATGCGATCTGAGAATAAAGACATTTCTATTTACATTAAAGAAAAGGTTTATTTCACTACAGATTTAATATATGCCACAAGAGATTATTTACGTTTTTTTAAAAATTTGCCTGTAAATCCTGTGCTTGATTACTGCTGCATTTCAAGAACACATTATATAAACCCGGAAACATACTTTCTTAAAAGAGGAAACTGAGTGGGAAATGATGGCAAAAAGGTTAAAAGTTGCAAATCCAGCCCGGTGCATAGGCTGCTATTCCTGTATGCTGGCCTGCGCAAGGACATGGTATGACACCATATCTATAAAAAACAGCTGCATCAATATCCAGACCCGTGGGGGAATTGAAACCGCTTATTCTCCAATTGTCTGCCACGCTTGCATCGACCCTCCATGCATGAGGGCCTGCCCACTTGGGGCACTGACTAAGCGGGAAGGCGGAGGAGTGCGCGTCAATAAAGATACTTGCGATGGCTGCGGAAATTGTGTCGAAGCCTGCATAGTTGGAGCAATCCATCTGGATGCGGAAAAAAAATCTGTAATCTGCAGGCACTGCGGAGTATGCACAAAGTTCTGCCCTCATGATGTTCTTGAGATGATTGAGGTAGAAGACAGCGGGGAATTAAAAGTCATGGACACCAGTCCGGTAAGCTCTACTGCATCCCATAAGGACCTTTATGAAGAAACACAATCTGAGGCCGAAAAATGACTACAGAGCCATATGCTATCGAGGGACTTAAAAATGTACTTTACATAGACCTGACAAACCAGACATACTCCATAGTGGAAAGACAGGATCTCTATGAAAAGTACCTTGGAGGAATTGGAGTTGCCACAAATCTCATGCTCGAGGAATATGTAGATGGCACAGGCCCCCTTGATCCAGAAATGCCTGTTATCCTCAGCACAGGTCCTCTTTCAGGAGTGTATCCCACCTGCACGAAAACCGTTGCATTATTCCGTTCTCCTCTTAATGGGGAATTGGGGGAATCTTATGCAGGAGGGCATCTTGCGATGTCCATGCGCCACGCAGGGTACGAGACAATTGTTATAAGAGGTGCTTCTCGCTACCCGGTGTATGTAGCAATTCATGATGACAGGGTAACTTTCAGGGATGCCTCTTCCATATGGCATCTTTCTTCTGCAATTGATGTGGGGCAAGTTCTGCGCAGAGTAGAACCCGGAGCCGGCAGGAGAAGTATTATAAGGATAGGGCCTGCCGGAGAGAGGGGAGTTACTTATTCCAGTGTTAACGTTGATACCTACCGCCATTTCGGACGCCTTGGGTTGGGGACGGTTTTTGGGGCAAAAAAACTTAAGGCCCTTCTTATTACCGGAAACCAGGAAATAAAAAGCCCTGAGCACGCAGAATACAGGAAGATGTACAAAACATTGTACGAGACGATCGTAAAAACGGGGCTCATGGAAAAGTACCATAACCTGGGCACAAGCGAAAACATTCTTGTCTTAAACGAGCTCAAAGGCCTCCCAACAAAGAATCTGCAGGCAACCTCGATAGAAGGCGTAGAACAGATCTCCGGGGAAAATTTTGCAGAGAAATACCTTATCAGACGAGTTTCCTGTGCAGGCTGTCCCATAGGCTGTGTCCATGTGGCCATGCTTAAGCGCCCCTTCTCAAAAGCCCATGAATATGAGACCCTGAATATCTCTTATGACTTTGAACTTATCTATGCGCTTGGCTCAAACCTGGGAGTTACGGACCCTGAAGCTGTGCTCGAATTGATTGATGCCTGTGAAAAAACAGGAGTTGACATAATCAGCATGGGAGTGGTGCTCGCCTGGGCAACGGAAATGCAGCAGCGCGAAAAAATTTCCACTGAAGAGACTATGGGACTCAATCTTTCCTGGGGGGACAAGGCTTCGTACCTTCGGGCAATAGACCTTATAGTCCAGGCTCCAAACGACTTTTACTCAGCCCTCGGAAAAGGGGTAGACTATGCCTCAAAAAAGTTTGGGGGAGAAGATTTTGCCATCCGACTGGGAGGTCTGGAAATTCCAGGCTATCATACAGGGCTTGGAAATGTCCTGGGACTTACTGTAGGAGCCAGGCACTCCCACCTTGACAGCGCAGGTTATTCTGCAGACCTGAAATCATTTAATCATCCTATTTCGGATGAGCAGATTGTTGACTACATAATCGATGAAGAAGACCGGCGAAGTATCCTGAATTGTATGGTTGCCTGTCTTTTTGCCAGGAATGTCTATACATATGAAAACATAATTGAGGCCCTCAGGTGCATAGGTATAGAGAAAACCGAAGAAGATTTGAAAGAACTGGGAAGGGATATTTTCAGAAAAAAATATGAACTTAAGAAAAAATTTGGATTTAAGTTCGAAGATCTTCGCATCCCGAAAAGATTCTTTGAAATTTCCTCGACTACAGGAAAACTCGAGGAAGAGAGAGTTAGAAGGGCAATTGAGCTTTATCGGCAGAAAAGAGGAGTATGAGGCATTATAAAGCATTCTGATACTCAAAGGCCTGAAGAAAATTAGTAAAATATGAAAATTGTGCTTTAGAGAGTATCCCCGGTCATAGGTTAAATGTTAGAATATCATATATTAAATGTTAGAGCTTTCAGATGCTAGAAATTCGGTATCTGAACTAATCTTTTCCTCAGATTTTTCTCCAAGCAGCCGATCTACAACCTTACAGGTTACAAGGTCTCCAGCTACATTTACTGAAGTCCTGCACATATCAAGAATCCGGTCAACTCCCATGATAAGAGCTATCCCGCTTGTAGGAATTCCTACACTTTCAAGGATAATTGCAAGGACAATAATCCCCACTCCGGGGATTGAAGGAGTCCCTATTGAAGCTGCAACAGCCATGACCATTACGACCAGAAGCTGAAAGGGTCCAAGATGTATCCCGAAGACATCTGCCAGAAAAACAGTGGCTACACCCTGATAAAGGGCGGTTCCGTTCATATTCGCAGTTGCACCTAGAGGGATTACTAACTGAGAAATAGAAGGCCTTACACCCAACTTATCCTCGGCGGTTTTGAGAGTGAGGGGCATAACTGCAGCAGAACTTGAGGTAGAGAAGGCAAGGAGCATGACATCCCTGATAGCCTTCAAAAAGTTAAATGGATTGTATCTGGCTACAAAAAACACTATCATGAGATTGAGGCACATCAAGAGGAAAAGGCTTGCAAGCACTGTGCCTACATATACAACCATTCCCATGAGAGCATCGATCCCGAGTTTAATAGTAAACTTTGTAAGGAGCCCGAAAACGGCAATAGGGGCAAGGGACATGCTCCATTTGACCACAGTCATGCAGATAGCCTGCATCGAGTTCAGGAAGTTGACCATTGGAGTCGACTGTCCCTTATCCAGAGAAACAAGAGCGATCCCTATGATGATTGCGATGATAACAACCTGCAGCATTTCTCCGTTAACCATGGCTCCAAGGGGATTGGAAGGAAAGAGGCCTCCTACAAGTAAAGAAGGGAGGTTCAGAATCGAAGGGTCGAAACTTAAGCCTGTGGATACTGCATTGCTCTCTCCACCCAGCGCCTTTTGAACAAGCTCTCCACTTATAAATCTCCCTGGTTGAATGTAAAGCGCCATTCCCAGCCCTATAGCAGTCGCAATTGCAGTTGTTACTATAAAATAAACTGCTGTTAAAAGCCCTGTCTTTTTAAGTTCACTCATACTCTGTGAGGCTACCCCAAGGATGATTGAAGCAAAAACGAGAGGGATAACGATCATCTTCAGAAGCGCAAGAAAAATATAACCCGGAAGAGCAACCCACTCTCCGATTATTTCTGCATAAATCGGATCAACATACCCTCCAAGAGGCCCGAGAAAAAGTCCCAGAGCTATCCCAAGCCCCATACTTATCAGGATTTTCAGCCATAGTTTCTTTTCAAGCAGACTGTGAAGGTTAAGGCTCAGGCTTTTAAGGTAATTATTGTGCCTTAAATCCAGAGGATAATGGATATGAGTGATGCCTTCGGCAATTCCGTTGCAAAGGACTTTCGTTTCCTCTGCGATGTCATGGGTAAATTTTTTAGGATTCGGGACGTAATGATGATCTTTGCCTTTCATGGGGGATCACAGGAGAAAATATATAGGGATTTGATGTGTATTATTTTTTAGAAATTTAGGCAAGTTTTGTTTTTGTTTTCTCGTTAAATTATATAAATGCTTAGGAAAATATTCAATGGTATTTAAGCTGAGCTGGTCTGAAAATTAAAAATGCCCTTCTATTTAACATCGGACAATACCTTAGTTTGTTATTGTTTTTTTATATGTGAATATTTTGAAGGTTTTACGAGACTTAAATTTTAGGTGTATTTTTTGCCTAAAAAAGTAGAAAATATTAATAATAAATGTTATCAATTCTTACCAGAACATGGATTCAAAAGAGGTATTCTCAGGTCTCACCGCTCCTGAACCAAAAAAGCAAAACTCACTTTATCAAGCCTTTCTTTTTCCGAGCAGGACATTATCAAAGGCCCGCCTTTAAAATAGTATCTCTGCAGATAAATGATGGGCATGAGCTTTAACTCAAGCCCCTTACTTTATCCTGATCCATGAATCTACAGTCAGTATCCAGGAGGCCAGTCCAACTTCAGGCCTCTGCTTCAGACTGTGCTGTTATACTAACATTTACAAGATATGTCCCTGTTTCATTCCTGCCCAGATAGTGGAACGCATCTGGAGAGTCAAAGACCAGAGCCGACCCGTCCAGCCGAATCCAGGGATCTATTTTTCTGGTCTGATCTACAACAATGAATTCCGCCTTTCCACCATCATTGGCCACATAGACTAGCCTGCCGGCGGGATTGAATGCAGGGCCGTACAGAATTCCCTGACCATACCAATCATGAAGATACTGCGTTTCTTCCTTCCCATCGACTACGACAAATTGCATTTCTTTACCATCTTTTGAGGCTCTGGCTGCATATGCAAGGTGTTTGCTGTCAGGGCTGAAGGTCAGGCCCCAAACGTCAGTATAGTTAATGCCCTCGTTTCCGTCCAGCACCACATGCCAGCCGTCACTACTGCGGGCAGCATAAGCCGTGTGATTGGAATCAGGGCTGAATATCGGATCCCTTACCTCACTATAGTTCTTTCCTTCAATCCCGTCAAGCACCTCAAAATAGCCTTCTCCTTCGCTCTTTGCCCAGTAAGCTACATGCCGGCTGTCAGGGCTGAAAACAACTTTGCCCACACCTGGGAACTGGTACTCTTTACCATATACTTCATCAACAACTACTCTATGAGAACCATATGTAGAGGAGCCAGTTCGCATGTCGAAGGCAAATCTCTGGCTATCTGGACTGAAGTATAAGCCATATATAGCGCCATCATTTCCCAGATCCATAGTTTTGTTATTTAATACGATATAGACTGGATCTCCAGTATAGGCATTTATGCTACTATATGCCCATCTGGCGCTGTCCGGACTGAAGATAAAGTTAGTTCCCAGGCGATCCATCTCCCTGCCATCAAGGACGACAAAGGAGCCACTTCCATCCTTTGAGATATAGTATGCCAGATGATTGCTGTCCGGACTGAATTTGAGGCCATAGGCATTATCGTATAGCTTTTCCTCTCCGCCTATAACTACTGCTAATTTATCTCCGGCTTTAGCCAGATATGCGACTTTCTTGCTGTCTGGGCTGAAGACAATAGGTGGAATTATCTCATCGTACTGTTTTCCATCTGAGCCATCGATGACTGCAATCCACTTTTCGCCTATTCTGGCATAATAAGCCAGTCGTGTACTATCAGGGCTGAAAATAACATCATTTTTGATATCCTCATAGGTTTTTCCCTCTGTTTTTCCTCCCGGTCCGGCGACAACCAGTGAATATCCCTTCTCGCTACGGTTCAAATATGCCATCCTTGTGCTGTCCGGACTGGCAAATCCTCCCACGTGCTCGTCTATCTTCTGCTCTGAAAAAACCAGATTCAAGAAGGCGTTTCCAGAGGTATTTTCTCCTGTGATGTTTTTTGTATCCAATTCACTCCAGTTGCCGCTCACATCCAGTCCGCTGGCTGGTAGCTCGCCAGCTACTAGCCCACTGGCTGTTGTAATCAACAAAAAAAAGCCCACTAAAAAAGATTTATACTTCATAGGTTATCTCCCCCTATGAACTATTATACAATTTAATGTATATAATTACTAATGAGAGCAGGAGCAGTACTGATCAGACCCCCTGCTGTAATTATTCGACCAGTGAATAAGTAAAGAATAAATCAAGCAGTGAATCCCTAAAAATCATCATGGAGAATCAAAATGCATATTACCAGGCTTTTTCTCTGGAATCAGGCTTCGTAGAGAGGCTTCAAAAGCACTGCTCTGTTGAAGGAAAACTTAGGTTCAGAAATCTGTTCCAGGCCCACAGACCTGGCAAGCTCCAGAGTACTGCTAAAGTTGGATTTTGAGACGTGGAATTTAGGCTCAACGATTAAAAACCTGCCATCAGGCTTGAGATGGGAAGCTACTTCGCTCAAAAAACTCTTTTTATCCGGGACCTCATGAACCATATAGAAGGCCAGGGCAAAATCAACCATCTCGGAGATGCCTAACTTTTCAGGTTGGGCTTTATGAAGGATGATACGAGAGCTAAGCCCCTCATGCTCGCTTTTATTCTTAATTATCTGAAGCATCTCATCCTGAATATCCACAGAGATGACTTTTCCTTTTTCACCCACCAGTTTTGCCATTTCCAGGGAAAAGAAACCCGGCCCGCAGCCCAGATCCATAACAACCTGACCTTCTTTGATATACTCCCCAACAATTTTGTAAGGATTTTGCAAAAGCCTGCGAAGCCAGTTGTCAAGTGTCCAGGCTCTCTGATAGGGACATATATCCGTAGATTTGTTAGCCATTTTTTTCCTTCCTTTAATTTTATGATTTTCTTCTTAGTGATTATGAGGTTGAACTGGAGAACCAAGAGAATTACGCCTTTAGTTGTCTGAAATGTTTTCAACTTGTCTGGACCTCTGCAGGCATTTCTGCTGGCATCGATCTGGCGCTTGAATTATCGAATACATGACAGACGAAAAAACGGCGGGAAAAATTCAGCTCGGTGCAGAGTACTATCCATCCGGAAAGTCATATGGTATGATGCACCTGCTTCCTCAGGCTCCGGAGGATCTGAGAAAAAAAGGGGCCGAATGAGGAAAAGGGACTGAAAGTCCCTCAAAGTTTTACTGCCACGTCACATCAAGGGGGTTCCTGCGAGGGATCCCGTAGATTTTGTACTGCGGGTTGCCGAACATCATGGCGTAGGCGTATTTTCGCCCTGCAGGCAGGCCGAGCTCTTTCTGAAGAGGTTCATAAAACATGGCTGCAGCCGCAACAAATCCCGCCCAGCAGGTTCCGATCCCGAATGCAGGCGCAGCGATATCGAAATGAGTGAGAGCAATGATGGCATCAACAGGTGCAATCGGGTTCCCCTCAGGGATATGGGCAAAGAGAAGGTGTGGGGCGTCCCGGCAAATGATATCGTTTCCCTGTTCCCACGCCGAGATAAGCATCGGCACGTAGCCGCTCATGGGATGTGGGGTATTCAACAAAGTTCTCATCCATTCGATGGTGAGCTCGGCAATCTTCCTGACTTTCGCTGGATCATGGACAACCAGCCACTGGACAGGCTGACCGTTGGTTCCTGAAGCGGCGTAGCGGGCAATATCAAGGACTTCAAGAATTTTCTCCCTTGGCACAGGTTCTTTGGTAAAATGCCGCACAGACCTGCGTTTCTTGAGGTAGAACTCCATGTCCTCAGGAGAGATATTGCCGGCACCTGTCGGCAAGGGAACTTTTTCATCAGGACGTAAGTCCAGAAGGAGTGCATGAGATGGACAGAAAGCCTCGCAGTGCCCGCAGTTGAGGCAGCTTGAAACACTGGTTTCCTGTACTTGCGGGAGATTATCCTTATCAGCTGAATCGATAATGCCTGAAGGGCATACCGTTGCGCAAATGTTGCACCTTGTGCAAAGAGCCTGATCAACAATAATGTGAGCCATAATTATCAAATCCTGACAAGGACAGATATGTAACCAGCCAATATTTATTTACTTTTCCTTTTTTCTCTACCTGTGAAGTTTAACTTATTCGATAACCGTGTGTGCAAAGAATAAAATGCTGTATACTTTCCTGTCTTTTTTATTCCTTGTGAGTACAATTAGTAAAATATTCAGCAGTTGAATCTTGACTCTATGCTCAGCGGCAGAACAGCGAAGCGAAAAATCGCGGTATTGAAGACCATGGTGAAGAGAGTCACTAAAAGAAGGTATCTCCTTTTTCTCTTGTTTTATATTTTACTTTTTATTTTTTTATTATTTAAATATCCTTAAGTAGTTTCAACACATTATTATAAATAAAAAAATATATTAATATTTTGTATGAAAAATGTCTTTATCGTATTCGGATGGTAAAAATGAGCGCATTTGACATCTTCAAGAGAAGTGAAGTGGGGAGAAGAAAAAGGCTATTAGATAGGGAAGAGGCTTCCGGGGTACATGAAGGTATGATCGAATCATGGAATGAGAGCAAAGCTCAAAGAAGCGCACAAAAGAAAGAACAGCCATCCCAAAGATCCGTTTTCTTGCAGCCGGTACTCCCGATGCAAAAAATTTTTGATGAGAAACTGTACGAATTACAGGACTTTACAGAAGCTCACAACGGGATAAGTGCCCTGAGACAAGAAAAAGAACATATGAAGAAAATTGGATATTCTGGAAGAATAGTTGTTGGAAAAGATAAGCGGTATGATGCACCATTCTATATGTTATACGTTCGAAAGAGCGTGGCTACCAGAAAAACAAAAGTAAAAACTCGGCATACAAAACAAGCCATGCAGTCGGAAGGTTCCTGGTTTATGTGATTAGATTGTCTCCTTAAAAATATTTTCTCCCTTTTTCATTCTAACTACACGTTTTTGAAATCCTTTGATGCAATAAGTCCCTATGAACATGTTTGTATGTATTATATTAGGCTGTGAATAATAAGCTGTAGATAATAGGCAGTGAATAATAAGCCGTGAATAATTCCTTTTTGTTTTGTTTGTGACCTATGCAGAACGTAACCGATAAAATAACTGAAATAAGCAATTTACGTAATAATTGACTTTTTCCTTAGATCTTGAATAAATAATCTAATTACTGAGTATTTCTTTTGAAAAAAGCAACATTTATAATTAATTGTTGCTTTACATACAGCAAGGAGTTTTTGAAAAAAATGGGTTATAGCAAGGAATGGCTTACTGAGGAAGAAGTCAAGAAACTGCTTGAACTTCCAGATTTAGATGATAAATATGAGATATGGATTCTTTTGCTCTATACACCTGCCCTCAGGATCACAGAGGCTCTAAATGTTCAGGTACGTGATCTGATCATAGAGAAAAAGAAAATCAATGTGATTGGTGGAAAGAAGCGGAAGGCTATTGATATAGAGCCGGTACCCTGCAACCCTCAGGTATTAAAACAGATTGAAAAGTACTGCGACCGATCTGACCTCAAACCTTCAGATTATGTTATGTTCTCCAATAAAGGAAAGCAAGCTGATAGAAGCTGGGTCTATAAAAAATTAAATGAATTGTGTCAGGAAGCAGGTATAGACAAGAAAATCGGGACGCATACAATGAGGAGATCCAGGGCTACACACATGTTAAGCAGAGGAATTACCCTAGCAAAAGTTTCGAAGTACCTCAGACACAAGAATCTGGCAACCACTATGGCTTACTTAATGATCACAACTGCAGATATCCAAAAAGAACTCGAAGAACTTGGAGATCCTGTGACGGATATTATCAATGGGGGCTTTTGAAGTGACTGAAGAAAACCGAATGGCGCGATGTTGCCCAAATTGCAAATCAACAAATATTCACCACAACAAGCATCTGCACGATTACTTTTGCAGCAAATGTAAGCAAAGATCTCTACTGTATCAGTTGATTGCCCGCGATGTTCGAGCTCCGAGAAACCTTCCAAAACACCTTATAAAAGCTTTTCAAAGGGCAGCGAAGGTTAGCCAGTGACCACAGAAAAACCTTGTGAGATATTGCCTTAATGCACCTCTACAAGAAAGGCAAGCACGCTGCCGAATAGGTCATTACAGTAAAGAAAAAGAAGGAGAAAAAGAAGGAAAGCAATTTTTCTCCTATAAACTTTTTGCGTGATAAAATCACTTCTGTCTTATTATGTTTTTGACCCGTCTGTCCCATTCTGTGGACTCGAAAAGTTCCCTGAGTTCGGGAGAGTCATCAAGGAAGCAGAATCCCCAGTAAACTGCAGGCAGAAACTCCCGTTTCCACTGCTCTTTCTTCTTTTTATCGAGGAACTGATATGTGTCCGAGGAAGAAAGGCGGCTTACGAACCCGAGTACCTTTACGAGGTCCGGAATAGTCTTCTGGGCAGAACCACTTTTAAGGCATTTAAGCCTGTTGCTGTCTATTTTTCTAAAATCAGGATCGAAGCCCAGAATCTTTAAAATCCGGTTTTTCTCTGGGGGCGAAAGGTGTGAACCGTCATATTTGAGGGAATTTAAGGCCTGAAGTTTCAGCAGCCACTCAATTTCTATAAAGACTTTGGGTTTATGTTGTCTTGAAACATCTCCCAATCTGCGATCTTCATAGGCTTCCCGCTTTAGCTTATTTATCTTGGCTGACAGCTCCAGGAATTCCTCAGCATCCCTGAGTTCCCTTACCCTGAACCTCAGGGAAGCTCTCATTAGTTCCCTCTTTTCCCGCTCAAAAGCCCCGATATCCTTTTCCTCTGTCAAAGAAAGCAGACGTGAGAAATATTTTGCCCTTATGGCAGTTGGAGGAAGCCTCACAGGAACTTCCCGGATCTGCCTCTCTTTTCCCGTGCCTTTGGGAGCGCTGAAATCCACTTTATTGATCTCAATTTTCCCTTCTGCAATTGCCCTGGCTGCATCTCCCTCGGAAAAGAGCTCTTCAAGACGGATTTCGGGTTGGAGCATCTGGACCTGGTCAACCTTTTCCCCGTTAAAAACTCCTTCACCAAAACGCTGGTAAAGAGAGTCAATGTTGTCTGAAATCTCAAAGATACTGCCCTTCTGCTTTCCTGAAACAGGGGAAAGCCTTGTCACCCTTCCAACCTGCTGCTCAAAGAGCCGCATGCTCAGGGTGGGCCGGAGAAGAACGAGGGCCTCGAGCCCCGGAAAGTCAAAACCTTCAATCAGCATTCCTACAGTGCAGAGGACAGAAGGCGGCTTTCCTATCTCTCTGAAGGCTGTAAGGAGAGCACTTTGTTCTTCTTTGGGCAATTCGGAAGTCATAAATGCTGTATCTTTAAACTCTCCTTCTGGAGTATAATTGTCAAACTCTACAGGCAGGACAGGATCAGGGTCCTTCTCAAGTTCCGGAACTGAAATCTCTCCATTGAAAACAGATGCAGTAAGTTTTGCATGGAATGCATTAATTTCTTCACCGCTTGCTCCTGCCCCGTAGACTCGTTTCCTGACGGGAGCGCAAAACACAAGGGTCTTAACTTTTCTGTGTTTCACCATAGAATCGTATACATCTTTTGCAAGCTGTGTTCTTCGGATTACTTTTTTCAACTTATCTGCAGTGCTGCAGTCAAGGAAAAGGTCCTGCTTATCAAGCTCGTCGAGTCCTTTTTCAAAGTCAAAGATCTCAAAGATATCTTCCGAACTTTCGGCAATCGTGTATTTAAGAGGTGCAAGCTCTTCATCAAGGATGCACTCAGGAAGAGTTTTTGCGTAGACCTCCCTCATGTCTCCTGCAATTTCATCCACGAACTTGACATTCCCTACAACGCCCTGGAATGGAGTTGCAGTCATCCCCAGAATTTTTGTCCTTTCCCCTAAATCATTAAGAAAATCGTTTCCTCTGTTATTGATAAAATTATGGATCTCATCAACAATTGCAAGGTCCGTATATTCAAGAATCAGGTCTTTAATCTCAGATCCCTGTTTTCCGAGTACGGTCTGTAGAGAGGCGAAAAGCACAAACCCTTCTCCCTTTCCCTGCTCGAAAGCTTTCAAAGCTGCAGCAAGCTCATTTCTATCCCCCTTCTGTTCAGAAGAGAGGAGCGCGCTATTGGGGAAAAGAGGCTGGTTTTTCTTCCTGTCATAATAAGTCTGGCTAAGAAGAGGGTTGTTTTTCGAGACAAGGAAAAGTACAAGTTTTCCTTCGTCATAGTACTTTTTCATTATATGTTTCGAAAGAAAAGTCTTACCCCAGCCCGTAGGGACCTTGATGTAGCCTCTCTGATGGGTTTCAAAATATTGCAGAATATCCTCAAAGATTTTCTTTTTTTCTTCCCTCAAGGGCTCGAGCTCGACGGTTACAATGCCGGCTGGGGCTTCATTTGAAATTGTCATTAGTAAGCGATCCTCAAACTTTTCACTGTAGAACTTTTTTAATGCCTTTTCAAAACCAGAAAGTATCTTTCAAAGAGGTTTCTGGGAAAGCAGCATAGTCCACGCAACAGGAGAAGTTGCATGTAAATGGAAACATTATAAGAAGTAACTCCCCGTAACTTACAAACAACTTACAAAAAACTTCAGTCCAGAAAACATCAGTTGTTATCTTTCCGTTAAGAAGCGGAAAAGAAGAAACCTGGAACTGCTTTTATTTTAAAAGGAATCCCTTTTCAATAATAAGAATTACCTCAATATATATGTTATGCCAAAAAAGTCAGAGGGAAAGGGCAAATAAGAAGTTTTTTGTCTTTAGCCCATTCCAACAACTGGTTGAAAACTTAGAAGAATTTTGGCCTTGCAGAAAGAGATTTTGCAAGGGGCAGTTTTCTGTAAGGTTTGCCAGTTATTTCCCCTCTGACCAGCGCATTGAGTTCTTCCGGAGTTATCTGCACTTTTTTAGGCTTATCCTGTTTGGATTCGGCCCTGATAGTTACGTTAATGGTTCCTTCCTCGAGCTCTTTATCTCCAATGACTACCACATAAGGCACCCATTCTCTGCCTGCCTCTCTTACTTTCTTTCCTATGGACAGGTCCCGGTCGTCAATGTCAACCCTGCAGTCAAGCTTCTTTGAAACTTCCTCTGCAAAATCGAGGTGTTTCTCCGAAATAGGCACAATCCGAACTTGAGTGGGAGAAAGCCAGATAGGCAGCATAGGGACCTTTCCTTCTTCCGTTTCCATTGCAGCCTTTTCAAGGAGAGCATAGATACAGCGTTCAATTGCCCCGCTAGGAGAGCAGTGAAGCACAGTGGGCCTTTCCAGTTTACCGTCGGTACCAACATAGGAAATATCATACCTTTCGGCATTTTCCACATCTATCTGAACAGTTGAAAGGGCGCTTGCCTTAGCCAGGGCGTCTACGAAGTTAAACTCGAACTTGAGTACGAAATAGAAGAAACGGGTGTCCCACATCTCCACAAGCACGGGTTTGTTGACGGTTTTTGCCATGCTGACCACAAGCTCTTTATTTGACTCGTAAAACTCCTTGGTAAAGCGGATGGCCACCTCATAATCGCTGATATGAATTCCCATATTTTCAAGCACGTCGATGCAGAGATCATATTGATGCTTGAACTGGTCCACAGCCTGGCTCATATCCTCACAGAGAGTATGCATATCAGGCATGGTAAAAGCTCGTAGCCTTCTTAAGCCCACGAGTTCTCCCCGCTGTTCTTTTCTAAAGCTATAGCGGGTCATTTCGATCATCCTTAATGGCAGATTCCTGTAGGAGATCGTCATGTCGTGGTTCATCAGGAATTGTCCGAAGCAGGCTGCAAAACGCAGGAACATCTGCCGCTTATCAGACTCAATAGAATACTGCCTTGCAGGAAATCTGTCCAGATATTTCTTCAGAGTCGGATGGTTCATGTCGTACATGATAGGAGTTTCAACCTCCATTGCCCCGAACTCAGCTGCTACATCAAGCACATAATTTTCAAGGAGGGCCTTGACAAGTCTCCCCTTAGGGTAATAGCGCATATTCCCGGAGTCTGACCCTGGCTCGTAATCCGCAAGTTCAAGCCTGCGCATGAGTTCCACATGAGGAGGAGCCCTCTCAACAGCTCTGCTCTTGGACATTTCATAGTTTACAAACTGCTGGAGCTTTGGGTAAGGAGTCAGGTCAAATCCATCAACTTCATGAAGTTCTCCATCAGGGGTCAGAATGCGCCAGTAAGACCTTGCAGTACTTTCGGCTTTCAGGGCTTCGGAAACGACTTCTACTTTTTCCCCGCACATCTCGGCTTTATCTACTGCTTTTGGCGTTCCTTCCGGACGTATGCTCCTGGAAAGTTCGGAGAGTGGATGTCCTTTACAGCTCACTGTGAAAGCCTTATACCATCCGAAAGGAGCACGTTTGACCTCATATTTACCCGAAAGAGCTGCCTCTATGCCTTTTAATACTTCCACGGCAACCTTTGGAGAGGAAAGGTCAGAGCTTAAATGGGCATAAGGATAGAGCATTATGCGGTCGGTTTTGACCTGGGCTGCTACCTTTTCTATTTCTGAAACAGCTTTTTCTATAGCTTTTTCAGGATTTGCCTCATCTACACTTTCAACAGCAGTAAAAGCGGTAAGCGCATCCTCAAGTCTTCCGGACTTTAAGGAATCTTCGATTTTTTCAGCAACTGGAGTTTGTTTTTTGGTTTCGTATTCAATATAATCAGAGTGAATGAGCAATAACTGCATTCGATCACCTGTACTAGTTAGTGGAATATGGTTCCGAATTACTTCGGTTCTGAATCAGATAATTTATTTATTTCAGGACTGTCTGCGGTCTGTACCCGTCGGCAGATCTTGATAAAAGTAAGTGAAGAAGAATATATGAAAGTCCTAACATCCTGCAACGATATAAAGCAATCCCTTTCGACTGATATCTCTTATTTTGCCCTGAAAGGTTCTTTAGATTTTCTTTGTTTTCCAGCGCATTCTCCTTCATTTTTGGAAATTACTTTTCGGATTCAGCTTTGCATTGTTTTGGGTCCTGGAGGTAAAGGTTAGCCTCTATAATTTCAGGATGTATTTGCTCCTGATAAACCCTGTAAGCCGCAACAAGGGCTCCCAGGAGGATAGGAGCTGCAAAAAATCCTGCAATTCCTCCAACAAAAGCTCCTCCCAGGAAGGCAAGCATGAGCGGCATAGGATGAATTTTGGACTTCATGCCGGTAAGGTAGGGCCTGAGGATCAGTTCCGGAGGGCCGTAAATGACAAGGGAGGAAATCACAAAGAAAATAGCTGCACTTTCAAATCCTTGCTCAATGTAGCGCATTAAAGCCAGTGGCACAAGCACCATATACCCGGCAAAAAGAGGGATTACTGAAGCTATGAAGATAAGGGTTGCAAGTGCCAGTACATGGGGGAACCCAAAAGCATAGAAGACGACAACTGAAGTCACGCTTACTATAAGGGCAGAATAGGCACTACCTATGAAAATTCCTCCGAGGATTAGATCCAGATGACAGGCATACCGGTTTACGACCCCTTTGTACTCTTTTGGGATAACTCCAAGAAAAGCACAGTAAAGCCTGTCACCGTCAGCAAGTATGTAAAAGCAGAAAATGATCGAAACTATGAAATTGACAGCAAAGAGACCGATACTCTGTGCATATGAAATAAGTCCTATGCTGCCAACTGCAGGAAGCAGGGATTTGAAAAGATCCCATATAGCAGAATTGATACTTTCAAGAAGTCTTTCCGGAATTTCAAGAGCACTTATGAAATCCAGAATTGCGCCTACTACTGCAGTTTGATTATCGAGAATCCAGGAGATCTGGTTAAGGATTTCAACAATGCCTGCTCCGACAATAAATACTATAGGGATGAAAATGCAGAGGCTGGCAACGAGAGCACCTATTTTTTTGTGCCTTTTAAATATTACTCGAATAGGTCTGGCAATGTAAGCAAAGACCAGGCCGAGGATTATTCCGTCCGCCAGTGGCAGGAGTATTAAAATAGCGAAGTACAAGAGTACCGCTACTGCCAGAGCTGCTCCGATTTTCCAGCGACTGGCAATTATCTGACTGACTCCATCAGGATTTGGGCTAAGTTTCATTCTTCAGTTCCGTTTGAATAAATGAATAATAGAAAGATTAAATAAGATTTAGCAGAAAAATAATAGGAATACAGTATCTAAATATAATTAGAAACTATTTAAAAATATCATAGAATTGGAAAAATCTGGAAACTCCAAAATTTGAGAACTCTAAAAACTATTCCGTTTATACAATAGTATATTTAAAGGCTCTCCTGACCTCGTTTCTAGTCTCTACGATTCAGGTCGTTGCCCTACTTTTCCTCTATGATTCAGGTTACTGGCTACACAATAATCATAATAGCTACGACAGGATATGCTTCAGAGCCTGCAATAAGCCGTGGATTAAAACAATCCATGAACAATGATCTATGAATTAAACAAGCCATGGATTAAATAAGCAGGGGCCTGCAGGAATCTCTTATCCCCTCTTAATTTTTTGGATTATATCAATAAATATTTTCGTTTCTTTTATTACATCATCACTGCATACGATTGCTGAGATTGAAACCAGGCTATCAGCTCCGCTTTCGACCACCAAATTACAATTTTCTTTATTTATCCCGCCAATAGCAACGACTGGAACTTTTATCGCGTTCTTCACTTCTCTTATTCTGGCAGGGCCAATTCCCTTTCCTGCATCTTTTTTAGTGGAAGTATCAAATATAGGACCAACTCCTACGTAATCAGCCCCATTTTTTTCTGCTTGGATTGCCTCTTCACTGTTGTGAACACTAAGGCCAATTATCTTATCCGGGCCGAGAAGCCTTCTTGCAGTTTCGATTGGCATATCGTCCTGTCCTATGTGGACTCCATCCGCATCAACCGCCAAAGCAACATCAATCCGGTCATTTATAAGAAATATTGCTTTCTCACTGCATATTCTCTTGATTTCGCATGCTTCATAGATCATTTCTTTTGTATTCTTGCTTTTCTCCCGGTACTGAACAATTCTGCAGCCTGATTCAACTGCCCCCTTTACATCGGATAATATTCCTTTTTTAGAGAGTCCGGAATCCGTCACAAGATAAAAATCGATCTCTTTTAACAGGGAATTTTTAGGATTGAAATTTTTCTGTTTCATAGCTATTTGTGTCCATTAAGTATGCGTGTTTCAAAAGTAATTTCCTTTTATTATATTCGTCTGAACTCGTTTTTCTTATAAAATTTACCTTTCTTCAAAATTCATCATTTTTTCTACTTTCTCATCTGACAGATTGAACACTTCGTCATAAAGATTAACCTTGAAGCTTCCAGGCCCATTTGCCTTTTCAGCTGCAAGTTCTCCTGCAACTCCAAAATAGCATAAAGCATCTCTGGATGCAACACAATAATCCAGATTAACTGAAGCAAATGAACCTATTACTGAGGCAGCCATGCATCCTGTTCCTACAATTGACCCCATTTGTTCGTGACCGTTTTTCACAATAAATATCTTTTTTCCGTCACTTATTATGTCTTTTTTTCCTGTCATCACAACAATCGAGGACCTTAATTTTGCAAATTCTTTTGCAACCTGTTCAGGATCAGCATTAATTGAAGTTGCTTCGACTCCTTTGGTTTCAGCGTTTTCACCTGCTAGTTTTGCGATTTCAGAATAATTGCCTTTGATTATATCAATATGAACAGAATCAAGAATCTTTGCAGCCATTTCATCTCTGAATTTCGTAGCACCAACACCTACTGCATCAAGCACTACAGGTATTTTCTTTTTGTTTGCTGTGGAAGCAGAGAGGATCATAGCATCTATGATTTCAGATGTCAGGGTCCCAATGTTAAGCACAAGTGCAGATGAAATCTCTGTCATATCAGCGCACTCCTCGGGGGCGTGAGCCATTACAGGAAGTGCACCAAATGCTCTTGTCATATTTGCGCAGTCATAAATAGTAACCCAGTTAGTAATATGATGTATCAGGGGTTTAGTTTCCCTTATTGTTTTTAGCGGGTTTTTCATCAGTATTCCTCAATATTCACTTTAAAAACTTCTTAATATATTATTTGTCTAAATTTATTTTTCGAACCAGGAGTATAGATGGCATATTTTTATTTATGTATGTAGAACGTGGTTCAGACTTGTAGTTCATTGTCTTTGGGTGTTATTCATGCTTACGATAAAGAAGATATGCCTGAGGACAGGACGTTAGTTTGCGGTTTAATATAACCTCATCTTTTTTATTTGTATTCCAATATTGGAGCTTAAAGATGGTATCTGGCAGGGAATGGCTTCAAAAAAAAAGATTTAGTTAAAAAGTATCTCTAAGTCTCTCTATTAAAGAGGTTCCAGCATCTTCGTTGGTACACTCCTGCTTCTGAATCCGGTTCTTAAGCATTGTACAGAGTCTTTCTGCCCTTGCTCTGTCTGACTGCCGCAGTGATATCGGGACAATTCCTTCGGCCAATTCTATAGATCCCAGCCTTGCACGGAATACTCCTTTGGAACACTGGAGTGTACAGGTGCCACAGTTGATGCAGAGATCTCTGTTGATAATGAAATTACTTGAAATCGCTTCCATGGGACAGGTACGCATTGCAGCACAATCCGGATGATGCAGGCAACTGTCTTTTTCGACGCGGATAACTTTATCTGTGCCTTCCCAGATATGCCCATAGTTTACTTTTGTGTGTGCAGTACGCCCGTTTACGTCTGGTAACGATTTTTAAGGTATTTTTAAGGTTATACTGAAATCGATCACATAAAATTAAATATCTTTATTAGGTGTAAGATCACAGCCAGTGCAAAGCAGGCACATTGTTCGAGATTCATCTACAGAGAGTGACTCACGGTCAAGCATATCTTTCAGCATACCCCCCAGTTTTAAAAGTCTTGCGGCATCTGGTCGATTGATATTTATGCCCTTTCTAAGAGGATGAGGAGATACAGGTCTCAGAATTGGAATTATACATCGGCCAGTAAGGAGCTTGATACCTTTTCTGACGGCCTCATCACTTTCTCCAAGGCCAATTATGAAATTTGAAGAGACCCGGTTTCTACCAAAAATACTCACTGCACTGTCAAGCGCATCAAGAACGGTGTAGAGTGAGAGATCCGGACAAAAGCGGCGGAAAAGCTCAGGATCCATAGTCTCGACATTGTATTTTATCTCGCATGCACCTGCAGAATACAATTCCTCTGATGAATCATTTGTGGGATATACAGAGACACCTATTGGGAGATCATAATCATGTGCAAGTTTCCTTACGACCTCTGCCGTCCTCTTGATCTCTTTTTTTGGTGAAACAGCTACTCCGCTGGTGAGAGAAATTGCCTTCAATTCTCCTGTTGAATAAGCTTTCTCGACCATATGGAGAACTGTTGTGGTGTCTTTAATTCCTCCCTGCATTTTCGGCACAGGGCAAAATTGGCAGTCATATATACACTTCTCAGATAACGTGATGTATGCCTGTTCCGGACAATGACAGAGCGGGCTCTCAAGTACCCCTCTAGCAATCACATCGTCGTCTTTCATGACGACAACATGTTCATCTTCCGGGACCACACGCAAAGGCGATAAATCATTAATTGTAAGCCTCAACCGCCGGTTTCCTGACTTAAGAAATATTGAGGAGCCCCCTGCTCCGGGGCCGGCTGTAGCTGTGCTCTTAAGCTTATAGGGAAGAAGGGATTTGTCGACCTGAGCACTCCCTATGCTTAGCAGATCTGCCTTAATATTTGAATCCAGTTTTTTGTCCATAATTATGCACTTCAAGAACACGAAATATTGCAGGGTATTTGCTAAGTACTTTTATTGTGTATCAATATTAATATTTACAATTGTGAACTGAGTAATATTAATAATGGTAAATTTAAAAAGGTTTTGATCAGATCCAATTTAGAGAAGAAAAGGTCGATTAAAAAATAAAAAAGAAAAATCAAAATATTTTTATGAAGAACCGCATATCATTTCATAATACTGAACTTGTATTCGAAATCTCCTCCGGCTTTTCCATCCTGATCTCCATCAAGGAGAACACCCTTTATATCTGTGATAGCTCCTGCTCCGGTGTCAGTTCCTATCAAGGTAATAGAAATTTTGGCTCTGCCATTTTCCACAGGATATTTTCCGTAAGGTCGGAACATGAGAATCCTATTGCCAGCATCAAGAACACCTTCTATAGGCTCCTTGGATACTGAACTTCTGACTATGACCGTATCTTTTGTGATAGTAGAACTGTCAATAGGCGCATCGAACTCTACCCAGATCGGAGATTTAAGGTTATGTGAAAAAGTTTGTCGATCCGGATAAACAGATTTCACTGCAACAGGAGATGGACCTCGTTTTAATACCCTTCCTGATATGGATTTAAGTTTTTTATGCATTTGTTGCTCATGAATATACTTATCGTAAGTATACTTCATCGTAACTCCGGCTACTGCACCCGCAGTAACTCCGGCTACTGTCCCCAGCAATAGACCACCAAGTATATACTTCTTCGCCAGTTTTATACCCCCTTTCTTATTTGTTCCATTTAATTATTCAACCTTAATCTTATCCTTCTTTTTTGAAGAGTTTTTTTTAACTGTATATATTATTGCAGCAATGGCAAGTACCCCAAATGATAATTTGCAGCAACCTTTCAAATATGGCATTCTGATCTCTCCCCTTTTATTCTGACCGAAAAATCGATATTATTGAAATATTCAATGTTCACCAGTCCTGAGCATAACAGGAAATTTTCAGCTAGTTTCTAATTTGAGTGGCGTGTTTCTGTCAGATATATACATTTAAATTATTGTTTCCATATATAATAATCGAGGAATGCGCAGTTTAAATAGACTGTTTGGCACTTATGTTTTCTAATAACCAAAGCCCTGTTCTTGAGCATCTAAAGGATATGGATTGTAGTGGTATGAAGAAAGCTACCATCTAGAAACTATGGGCATTTTTTTCGTTTCTTAGTGAAACTTACTAAGACCAACTCACGCCCATATACACGGAAGCTAATCTAAAAGGTCAGGGCGATTGCTTGGGATAAGGATAGATATTGGACATCCGGCATAAGGCCTTGTCTTAGTCTTACCTGTCAGAAGATCAACTCCAGGCACAGGTTATTCTTCTTGCCGACCAGTTGCACACGAGGGATGAAAAAAGAAAAGCTAAGTATTTACAACAAAATAACTCAGCCAATGAATAACCTAGTTGAAGTCAAATCAGTCATCTTGATAGTGAAAATTATTGTATGCATTCTTATAATACTGCCTATGTTATTTCACCATAGATCCTGAGATCTAAATATTTATATATTTCCCATTTTGTCCCCAATAGGGGAAATTTTAGTTTATATACCATTCATAGAATAATAGGGATTTTGTATAAACCAATAACTATCGGCAACATTCAAAGAAAAATTTTATATACTTAAACACTTAATCAGTATCTAGCAACTAATTTGCGAGGTGATCCTTATATCTGATATGAGAAATTTTGTTTTGCGAGACGAAGATGGGAATGAGCATGGAGTTTTCACTGGAAAGCAGCCTCGTCAGGCTGCTCTGAAAGCTGCAAACAGAAGCGAAGGCACAAAATCCAAGCCGGAGACAATCCGCCTCAGAGAACGCGGGACAAAGAAGGTGCACGTTTTCAAGGCATGGAAACAGGTTGTCAAGGCCCCCGAAAATAGGCCTTCCTGGATGCCAGAGAAAATCAGCAAGCCCTTTGTCAAGAAAGAGAAAATAGAAACAATCGAATAAATATAAAGGAAGCAAAAGGAAAATAGGTTTTATAATAAAACTTATTTACCTTATTTTCAGATAGCATTTTTCTTTTTAAAGCAGATTATTTCTCTTTTCAAGACCTGATTATTCCTTAAAAAGATCTTAGAAGCCTCGATAGTTTATTAGGAGGCTCTACAACAAAAACAAGGGCAAAAAGAATCACAGTAAAGAAAGGGACAGTAAGAGCAGGGCTTTAAGCCCTAAAACCTTCCCTTCTTTTTTCTATTTTTTTCGTTGGTATTTTTTTATCCCATGATACGTGAGCGATATATGAATCTTTGGCAAGCGTCATAGTCGCTTTTACAGTATTTTAATATCACTTCGTTAGGTAGTTTACCCTTTTTGGGAGAAATACTGCATGTACAATATTCGTTATCAGAACCTGGGTTTACTGTTATAAGGTTGGAACAACACATTTACAATACCTCTTATATAATTACTATCTAAATTACCCATACATGCATATATCCGTTCCTTAGATATTTGTCAAATCTCCGCTTTCTCACAGATAAGGACACCAGTTCTCCGTTCTAAGGATAGAATATAACAATATCCTTGTTTCTGTAATCAAAGATAATTAGTTTTCTGGTTGTTTGCATTAAGGGACAATACCATGTTGCAGAAAAAATGCACTAAAGTGTTTGTGGATCTTGAGTAAAATAACACCTTTTTCGGTCTCGTTACTCTATATAGGACTTACGCGGTTGAACTGATAAATCAATAGCATTAAACCTTCAACGGTCTAAAACATGACTTTGATAACAACGTTTAATGTGCGTGATTTTGTACCTCAAGTGTGTAAGTCCTATCTCTATTTTTGTAGTCATATGTCACTCATTTGAGATATAATGACGACTTTCTGCTTGTCTGAGTATCTTCATAAACGATAAAGTACAATAATAACATGGAGTGAATAATTGTGCACAAATTTATGGAAATAGTGGGTTATATCTTAGCAATAATAGGGCTTGCCTGTGTTGTAAAACACATCATGCATTACAAAGAAGGTTGCTGTTTGTGTGGTTGGCATAAAATAAAAATCGAAGATGAAAAACCAACTGGTACAACTGTATCGCATAAAATAAAAGTCGAAGATGAAAAACAACAGGGTTCAAGGTATGGTTCTAATCCAATCAATTATTAAACTCGATAAACCATAAGTTGAAGGATTATTCCAGAATTCTACGATTTGAGAGTTTTTATGGCGGGCTCTGCGGAGCCCTTAAGAATTATGCATAAAAAGCAAAAAAATTACAAAGGCAATCTGTATTCAATATATCCCTTGACTTGTCGATTTTCAGCTTGATCATTGAAACATATTTAATTGGCAGATCGTTTTTACAAATACCTTGAAATTGTTGCTTGCGAACTGCACTTTTAGCTTTTCATGACTTGCTTTCTGTGTTATAAAGGCAGTTCCCGCTATTTGATTTTTTTGGATCCGCTTATAAAATATTTATAACAAAATCTGAAAGGTTTCATGCTTCCGGTTATTCAGTTCAACCTCAAAGTCCCAATATGGTCAACTCGAGACCAATGATCTTTTCAAGCCAGCTTAATATGGCACATAAGTCATATTGAAGTGAAAGTTAAATCATATGGTGGATCAGATGGAACCTTTTAAATAAGTAGTAATCTGGACAGGAATATGAGATAGCGATTTTTTCACGTCTCTCCTGACTGCGTGTACTCCACGCACATATACATGGAAGCTAATCCAAAAGGTCAGGGCTATCGCTCAAGAAAAGAAGTATTTGGGATGCCAGGCGTGAAGGTCTTGCCTTTAGAAGAACCAGCTGCACATTAAGGATGAGCATATAGAAAAGCTAAACGAAGTTACCCAAAAGCAAGCTGTCTATATTCAAATCTTGATCCTTGAGAATAGCAGGTTAAAAATTAAGCTCCTGCCAGAAATCAGGTTGTGTCCGTGAGTTATTGATCAATTCCGAAAAAGCGAGTATAAATTCCTTATTTGACAAAACGCAGAGAAATCCTCATACCTACGTTTTTCAGTAACTTATTCCAATTAACCTTTATCCAATTAATCTTTATTTATTTAAAATCTTAACATAATTTTCTATATATACATCTTTAGGTACTGATTTTATTGCAATATACAAAAGAACAGGAACGATTACAATATCATCAAGATATCCAATTACAGGTATGAAATCAGGTATTAAATCGATTGGTGATAATGCATAGCCTATGGCAATCCATAATAATATTTTTGTAGTTTTGGGGGTGCGAGAGTCTGTGTATAGAAGTTTGCATAATTCAATGTATTTTTTTGCATTATTCTTTATCTCTTTTAGTTTCATCATGTATATCAAAGATACAGAAGTAATTATCTATAAATAATTACTGAAAGAAAACACTTTTTTCATAGGAGTTACACACTCGAGGTATAAAATCAAATACAGTAAATACCATGGTTTAAATTTACATTTTAGACATTTTACCGTTTAATGCTACTGTTTTTCAGTTCAACCACTTAAGCCCTATATTGTCAACTCGAGACTAATGGTCTATTTCAGCTCTTTTATAGGGCTAGAAGCCATTTATTATTGAAACTGTCTCTCATAGTGCCTGTGATCTCCGTCATCAACACTTACTTCCCCTTCATACTGAGAAAAAAAGACTGTCTGCGGGCTTTGAACTTGAAAGTGCATTTAAAAAAACCTGTAAATTGAAAAAATGATGTTCAATTATCAGAGGTTACAGGAACTCGCGTAATCAGCACTTTATCTATTCGATGACCATCCATATCAACCACCTCATAGCGAAATCCCCTTAATTCAATATGTTCTCCCGTTTTAGGGATTTTCTGTAAGATAAACATGACCATTCCAGCAACAGTTCGATAATGTCCTTTTTCTTCCTCTGGAAAGGAATCCACAGATAAGGTATCCTTGAGCTTTTCAATAGACGTATCTCCGTCGACCAGCCAGGAGCCATCTTCTCGAACCACTACCTGCATTTCCACCGGCTCCCCGAAGGAATAAACGTCCCCTACAATTGCTTCCATGACGTCATGTAGAGTGATGACGCCCTGAATGCTCCCGTATTCATCAGTTATAAGGGCAATATGCACGCCTGTTTCCTTGAATAATTCAAGGAGTTTCAGGACTGTGATAGCTTCAGGTGCAATGAGCGGTTTTGTGACTGAACCTCTGATATCGGCGATACCGCTTTCAACAAGCTTTGCTAGGACATCTTTTACGGACACCATACCGACAATATTGTCCAGGTCTTTTTCATATGCCGGAAAATTGGATCGACCACTTTCAATCATCTTCCGTAGATTCTCATCAGCAGGATCATTAAGGTCAAAAGAAATGATATCACTTCGATGCGTCATCAGGGAAGCCACCCGCCGGTCTCCGATATCGAATACACCTTCTATCATGCTCAGCTCGGCTTCCTCAAAAACCCCTGCTTCAGTTCCTTCTTCAAGCATAAACTTGATTTCCTCTTCCGTTACTGGTGATCCGGCGATTTTTTGAACCCTCATTAACCGAAGAATGAACTCTGTCGAATAACTTAAAATTATTACCAGCGGCTTTGCTATAATAGAAAGGTAGAACATAGGTTTTGCAATGCTGGAAGCGATGGATTCTGCGTTATTGAGTGCAAGCCGTTTTGGGACAAGTTCTCCAAAGATTAAGGTGAGATAGGAGATGGGTAGTACTACAAGAGCAATGCTCAAAGCATCACTGTATGTGGAAAGAAAAAGAAACTGCTTAAGGTAGGTTGCGAGCCCTTCCGCTATAGTAGCTCCACCAAATGCACCGGCAAAGATACCCACAAGCGTGATTCCTATCTGAATGGTTGAAAGAAAAGAAGTGGGTTCATTTGCAAGTTTAAGTGCGGTAGCTGCCCTTGTGTCACCTTCTTCTGCTTGTTGTCTGAGACGGATTTTTTTGGCTGAAACAAGAGCAAATTCTGACATGGCAAAGATGCCATTTAGTGCAATAAGAACAAGGATAATAACGATTTCAAAGATATAGGACATTTTTCAGTTATTAGGCAGATCATAACTTAAAGCTATCTATAGCCAGATATATTGCAACTATCCTCCAAAGGTGATCTATTTTTATATTTTCTAAATTCTTCTCTATTGTTTCCTATCTTATACCCTGGTGTTGATTAGAGTCACGGATAGGCAGATAATAAAGAGTGGTTATATCCTTAAGAATCTTTTTTGTTTTAAGATAGTTTATATACATCCACTTCCAAAACTAAACATATGGAAGAGGGCAAAATCAAGAACACAATCACAAGAAGTTTTGAGCTTCAAGACTACAGAATAGAAGGAGCTGAACTTTCCGGCTTCTGGGCTGATTTAACGAGCAAAGAAGAATTGATAGTTGAAGTAAATTACAGCCCTGAAAATAAAAAAGTCTTCAATCCCGAAGAAACAGGAGCTCTTATCCAAAAAGTCTGCAGGAAGTGTGACAGCTTTGAAACTCAACTTCCTCAAAACACGAAATGTGAAGCCACCTTCAAAAATTTAGGGAAAAAGATTTACAAAACCGGTCTTTCAGACTTTGAACTGGAACCAGGAGAAATGAAAGAACTTCAGGTTGCTTACCGCTTCTATGTTGAATACTATGTTTAATCTTCACTCGAATCGAAAAGTCTAAAATCAAAGTTGCGCTGGCGCATCCCGCTGCAAGCAACGGGGTATGTTCGCGCCACCGCTCCAAGAGTCTTAAAATGCTAAAGTACTCTGTTCTTCTATTGATGAATTACAGAAATAAAGAGCTGACTATTGTTAGTCAATAATCCCGTAATTTCTTATTATGCTATCTCTAATTTTTTAATCAGCTCTTGCGAATATTCAGGTACTGCGCCAGGTTTTGATGCGACATAAGTGCCAAGAATGCAGGCAAAAGATGTGGCTTTTAAAATGCTGTATCCTGAAAGGCAGGCATAAAGGAAGCCTGCAGAAAAAGCATCCCCGGCTCCAACTGTATCCTCCACGTCTATAGGGGTGGTTTTTATTTCCTCATAAACTCCTTTATGATAAACAGCAGCTCCTTCAGGCCCTTTTGTTATGCAGACTACAGATATTTTCGGATACTTTTCTGTAAGAAGGCGGCAGAGAACTTTGGAGGGGTATATAGTGTCAAAAAGAAGGCTGGAAACAGTGACAGCTTCTTCTTCGTTCATCTTAAGAAGCGTGGCATGTTCGAGAGAATATAGTATCCACTCCTTTTTGTAGAAGCCAGCTCTCAGGTTTACATCGTAGAAAAAATATTTTGCTCTTATCTCTAAAAGTAACCTTTTAAGACTTCTTCTATTTGCTTCCGATCTCTGTGATAGAGTTCCAAAACAGAAAACGTCCCATTTCTCCTTTAAAACATCCTTGAATATCTCTTCATCCGGATTGATCGCATCCCAGGCCACGCCTTCATTGATCGTAAAAATAGGGACTCCTTCATCTTTCAGTTCGACATTAACAGTCCCAGTTGGTTTATTTTCATCAGTTAAGATGTATGAAGTATCAATTTTCATCTCTTCAGCTCTGGCAAGAAGAATTTTACCCAGCTCATCTTTCCCAACTGAAGTGATTAAAGCTGGTTTTGCTCCCAATTTTGCAAGATGGGCTGCAAGGTTTAGAGGAGCACCTCCAGGGTAGGCTGTGCCTTTGATAATATCGAAAAGGGCTTCTCCAAATGTAAGGGCTTTAATTTGCTTAATATGACTGGAATGAGAATCTATATTTTTATTAGTGGATATTGATTTGTGGATGATAGTAGTTTGACCAGTGAATACTGGATAAAGAAAGTTGAAGAAACTGAACAAGATATCCTCTCTGAAAATTATTAAGCCTATAAAGACCACATACATGAAATAAAATACGGCTATAAGTAAAAAGACTGAACAAGGGTACATCGCTATCATACATTAATTTTTTTGCTAAGTGGTGCAAGAAGCCTTTCCTTGCTAAAAGGAATATATGTAATACTGTGATAGTTTTTAATAATTTACTTAGTTTCCTTAATAAATTTTAGTAAAATAATATGTGAAAGTAAAACAAAAATAGAACCTAAACTTGCATAAAACGGTTTAAAGTCCTTTTTTGGCTTTTCCCAATTATTTTATGAGATATACTATAATCAGTATCTTCAGAATACTATCAAAATAATGTTAGTTCAATGAGATAATTATTTATAATCAGTATATGTTCTTTATATCAAAGTAAAATTAAAAAAACTAAACAGTGGGGGAAAATAATATGAAAATTCGAGTAGTTAGTTCAAGAGAAGAAATCTTTACATTAAATCCTAATGAACGTATTGTTCACCTGGCTTTCAGACCTTCGAACAAGGACATTTTCGGACTGGTTGAAACCTGCCCAAAGGTTGAGGTAATTCAGTTACCGAAATCTTACATGAGGACAGTTTCAAAATCCATAGAAATGTTTCTTGAGATGCAGAGAATTCAGCTTATAGAAGGAGATGTCTGGGGCCACAGGAAGGATATAAACGAATATTACTCAATTCCGTCTTCAGTGATTGAAAAAATAAAGGAAATGAAAATAGAAGGGAAGGCTGCTGAGGAGATTGAGGCAAAGGTTTCAAGGGAAAGCAAGCTTAACCCTGGAATGGTTGCTTATATCCTGAATAAGGAAACTCCTGCCTGAATTCGAGATTTGCACGCAATATCTACTTCCAAAATATTGAGGCTTGAACCGTAAGAAGATTAGTTAATTCAAGATTAGAAGTGGGGTTAAGGACGAGTGAAGAAATGATCAACCAGGCCAATCTCACAGCAGAAGAATTCCAAACAATCGAAGAAGAGGCCGTAAGTGATTTTGAGTTTTCCTTAAAAGCGAATATATGGTACACGATAAAAACAGCTATGGAAGATCTCAAAGAATATGGAGTTAAAGACGTAAAAGTAGAATTCGCATTGAAAATTGACGGGGTGACGTTTTCAGAAGGGGTTCTGGGAAATGAGATAATACAGATTGATAATACAGATTGATAAAACTCCATTACAGATTGATAGGAGTGAGCCTTGCAGAAGCTCCCCATTCTTAAATAAAAGAAATGTAGAGTTATCCTGCATACTGTATTAATCAAAATGGTCTCTAAAAAGGAAATCAGATCTATTATAGCGGCAAATTTCTGCCGCTATATTTTTTTAATGAAGTATTTATATATTCCTTCATTCCGCAGTATTTTATTTGAGAATCAATCTTTTTTTCGATAGCTTTTTTGAAACATACGCAAATAATTGGGAATAAAAGTGGAATTTCGTGAGAATTGAACGCTTCATTTTCCCTTATCTTAATGCGCCATATAGCCAACTTTGACTCCTGTACTCCAGTTTAGGTCTTTTTTCATTCTTTCTCTATTGTTGCATATATGTTTCTTGATTTATTCGCATAATCTTGTCCTCAACGTTGAAATTTGGTGAAAATATTGATAATTACGCAAAAAAGGAGATGATGGAAAAACTATGAGCTGAATTGTATCAAAGTTCCAAACCCATTCAATAACTGTGCAGAAACCAAAATCTGCAAAGTACAGGTCCTCAATAGCCGTATCACGTTTTATACATAACCTCAAAAGACTAAAGTCTCCCAACTCAACAATTAAAATAAATCGACAAAGTATATATACAAGGATTACTATATATTAACATGTTTATTAAAAATAAACGGGAGTGATAATATGAGTCGAAACTACAAATTAAAAATGGGATCAAATGTGTATGTAAACCCTACGTATAAGGTATCTTACGAAGGAAATAAGCCCGCTGGCAGTACGATACATTTATTCTCTCTGGAAAACAGCAGTAAGGGTCTGCTTTTAACTACCGAAATCCGTGACGAAAACAACCACTTTTTAGCAAAAATTATCAAAAACAAAATTGATTACGTTGGTGAGAAATATGATGCGCACGGAGTAATAGAAAAGGGACTCGGATTTATGATAAAAGGAAAAGAAGACGGTAATATTATTTTTAGTGCCAAAATCACAAGAGATGGGTATGTCGCAGTGACTGGTAATTTCCATGCAGGGGGCAAGAAACTTTTCATAAGCGATGAGACATTGAGAATAAACGATGTACCTCAGGAAAACGTAAATTATGTGGGTGCATATGGCAATATATATTCAGGAATAGAGGATATTGTAATAACCGCTCACGGAGTGAAGATGTCGATAATGGCGTAAGCTTTTAATCTGGGCGATCTGAAAATTAGAACTGAAATTTGAAAGGCTGCTACTTTCCTTACTCTAACATCACATAAATTCGCAACCTTTCACTTTTACTTAATTCTCACGAAAAATTAACTGATAACTCATTATTTAGTTTGAGTAATGGCGCGTTGAAAAAAAAGAAACGAGTAGATAAACTTTTTTTTGTAGGTAGTGATTCTGATTTCAACAACAGTTTTATTATTTTATTACTTGTGTAGTTGCCTCGTTCTGGTTTTTGCGCTCTATATCAGGAAAGATCGAGACAAAATACCAGAGAAAGTAAGAAAATAGATAAAGGAAAGATTAGCTGGCATTCACATCAGGCTGCATTATTCCAAATATATTTTTTTCTGTGTCGAGGCAATATGCAAACCAGCCTACGCTGCGTATGGGACTCTTTTCCATAGTCACTTTGCCTCCATGCTTCTGTACCTGATTCAGGTATTCATCGATGTTCGAAACATCAATTGTGCAGACGTAGGTGCTTATCGGAGTGTCTGCTCTCGGGTCTCCTCCCTGCCTTTTCATCAAGCCGCCATCAATTCCCGGCTCCCCCTGTTTACCGGTTGTTATGTTCCAGTATTCCATGGGACCTTCCCACCTCTCTATCTTCCAGCCGAATACATCCTCATAGAACTTTTTTGCCCTTGCAATATCTTCTGCATATATCTCGAAATGAATTACTCTTGGCGCGGTAACTACCCCCTGTCTTAATTAAGCAGTTTAGATGGCATTTAATATAAACTTGAGCTTTGCTTTTTTAGACATGTAATTTCCTCAATCCTGCAGGATACAAAGAGATCAGGTAAGCGGAAAATCCATGCCACTTTTTATCCCATTTCTCTAAGGGGTTAAAATTACCATAAATATTTTTGATGGGGAATAGCATCTCTGGCAACTATTAAGATATTTTTGAATCCTTTTTTGTGAGTTTACTTATGATATTCTCAAAATAGGTAATCAATATGCAATTAATGGGGATCAGATAATTTTTCAGAGCCAGCAATATAACGACAGAAAGGGACGCAACAAGTAGAGAGCCAGCAATGTCCATCGGAAAATGCAATCCGGAATAAACTCTTGCAAGCCCGCTGATGAAAGCAAGTATGAAAAATATCGCGCCGCTGCGCTTAAAGTCTCTACATACCAGGAGCATCAGTGAAATCGAAAACATTATAGTAGCATGATCAGATGGAAACGAAGATTCGGCAGCATGCACTATAAGAAGTGTTCCTGCGGGAATCATAAAGGGTCTAGGGTGAAAATAAAATAGAGTGATGATGAAATTTATTCCCAGGCCAAGAAAGGCTGCATACCCTGTAAACAGAACCTTTTGACGATACTTACTTTTTACAAGCCATATATATGCAAGATAAAAGCCAAAAATATAAATGAGATATTGTGCTGCAAATATCATCGTATTATCAAGAATATAGTTTCTTCCTGCCATATCATTGATGACATGAAACAATGTAAGATTCGGATCTGTTATCATAAAGCTCACTTTAAAGCATAAAGGTCTGACTTACATTATTTTATACCATTAATTGACTTTTGGTCGTCCATTACAAGATTGGGTTTTTTGGGCGTTTTTGAAAAGAGTGGAAATTAAATGTTCTTTTTTGGGGAATATAAAGTTTATTTCTAATAGGTCTGCGCAGAAGCCCAAAATCAGTAAAAAATAAAAGGGATTAAAAAATCCTCAGATATGATTCTCAATCCCATCCAAAAAATTTTTATTGTTACGAAATCTATATACCTTATTATCGAGTACTACTCATTTGAAAAAACAGCATAAATACTAAATTAACTTGGGGAATGGAAAATATGCTGTTGTTAGACATAACAACATTTGATCCTGAAAATATCTTGGAGCTATTTAAGCGGTGGGAACATGTGGAGAGTCTGGATTATTCAAAAGGCCTGAAGGTCGTTTACCAGTTGTTTGATGCGGGAGGAGGAAGAGTTATTACTCTATATGAAGTGGAAACTGTTAAAGATTATATGACTCACAATTTACCATTTACTGATTTATGCCAGATCGAAGTTTTTCCTGTTGTAGAGTCCAGTGAATTTAAAAGATTTGCCTCAAGATACATGACACAATTAAATGCCGAAGGGACTTCTCCATAAGATGCACAAGTAAAATTCGCATTCTTCTATTTTGCCCTTCTTTTATGAATGAACTGAGGAAATTCAATCCATTGAGCTTGGAGTATTGTTACGTTTTTATTTTTGGCTCTTCGTTGTTTTGTGTGGACATCTCCATAAAAACCAACGGCGGGCTTGAATTGAAAATCGTCTTATCCATAAAGAATGACGAAGAGCCATAAATGCTTACACTGAATTCCCATAATTTATTTAATAGTTTTCAGATTATGAAAATGTCTGGGATTTCATTTTATTCCGGAACCCAGCTTTCTAACTTTTTGCCAGGCGGTTTCAGCTTTTGTTTTTTCTCCTTTATTTTCCCACAGATCGGCTGCAATTTTAAAAGCGTTTTCTGCACTTTTAGGATTGCCAAGCTTCAGGAAAACCAGGCCTTTTTCGTACCAGGCTTCAGGAAAATCCGGCTTCTGCCGGGTAGCTTTTTCAAAAGCATGCAAAGCTTCTTTTTCCAGGCCCATTCCAAATAGCACTTTTCCCCTGAGATGCCAGGAGTCAGCGTTTTCAGGCTTTACTTCAAGGGCTTTTTCAAAAGACGTCTTTGCTTGCTCAAGTTCTCCTAACTTTAAATTGAGTTTTCCTTTTTCGAATAAGGCACCTGCATCACAGGAATTTCTTTCCAGGGCTTTTTCGGATTCCTTCAGGTCTTTTTCGCACTGAAGAATTCTGGCAAGTACTGCATCCTTCCCTTCCCAGGCGTTTTTCTGTACAGGATTCAGGGAAATTGATCTCTCGAAAGCTTCAAGGGATTGACGGAAACGTTCGAGTCTCATTAACACAAATCCCTTATTAGTCCAGAGCCCTGCATGAAATGAATTTATTTTAGAGGCTCTGTCAAATGTTTCAAGAGCCTCTTCATAGAATTTGAGTTTTAGCAGGGCGGTTCCTCTGTAAAAAGTGGCTGCAAAATGCTGAGGGTTTTCCGAGAGCACTTGATCAAAAGTTTCAAGTGCAAGCTTTAGCCTTCCCTGCCTGTAAAGGGCAATTCCTTCTTCATAGAGGCCTCCCCCATCAACACTTTCCGGATTTTGTTCCTTCCGAGCTTCTCCGTCAACGCGGTCTTTTCTAAGCCCGGTTTCAGATAAGTGCCTGAAGCCTGTAGAGTTTTCCGATCCATGCCTTGCATCAAGGTATATGAACTCCTCTTTTGGCACGAAAGACTTGCAAATCCAGCCTGGTTCAGCTTTCCGATTCGTAATGACGCAGTGCCCATTTAAGTACTTTGAGCAGATCTCACAGCAGTAGATGCGCCTTTCAAGCCGGTTCCTGATCTGATCAATCTCAGTATCCACCAGTCCCTGGTTCAGCCTTGTTTTGAAGGTTTCGTATGGGATATTTTTAATTTTGATGTAGACTGTTGACGGGGCAGGAGGATCCCATTCAGGAAAATTTTCTGCTTGCTTTCTGTACATCGTGGTTTTCATGAAGGGTCTTTCTCTGGCTAATGGGATTGCATATTAGGTTGTACTTCACCGTGATTAAACTGTGTAGTTAAACTGTGTAGTTAAACTGTGTAGTTAAACTGTGTAGTTAAATTGTGTAGTTAAACTGTGTAGTTAAACTGTGTAGTTGAAGTTCCACCAGCCACTTTTCACACTTTTCTGGCCATCAGAACCCACAGCCCATGCTCTCCAACGCCCAGGTCCTTGAGCTGTAAACTCAAAAGAATAACTGGTTGTGCTTATACCGGATATTACCTGAGAACCTGCTGATTCCGAGAGCCATGAGCCTGAACTTGAGTCATATGCATCGATTTCTACCGTATAGTTTGCTGCGCCTGAAACAGCTGTCCACTTGAAAGTAGCACCAGACGTAGAATTGTCGAATACTGTTCCATCGGCTGGTGAGATCTGTTTTGGCGTCGGAATTGGTGCAGAAGATGGAGGTGTAGAAGATTCCTGCACATACACGACTTTGGTAGCATCTACACTACCGGCTTCGTTTGTAGCTTCCAGGAGGTAGGTTGTGTTTTTATCGGGAAATATGCGCTGGCTGCCAGTTAAACTTACAGTTCCTATCCCGGGTTCTATGGAGACTTTCGTAGCTGAAGTAACATTCCAGGTTAAAACGGAACTGTTTCCTTTCTCAACAATATCCGGATTTGCATTAAAAGAACCTATAGATGGCAGATTTTTTTGAGATGTCTGATTATTTTCTGCAGGCATCACACTCTCTGCTGGAGATGTTATACTTTCTTCTGGAGCTGTCACATTCTCTTCAACTGCAATAGTGCAGTAAGCCACGTCTTCTTTATCGTCATTGGAAGCTGTAAGTTTGTATGTGGTAGTTTGGTCAGGAGATACGGACGCCGTCCCTGAGGGCTCTACAATTCCAATTCCAGGCTCAATATTAACCTTTGAAGCTCCGGAAACGTGCCAGTTCAAAACTGCGCTTTCTCCTGATTTAATAGAATCCGGACTTGCATCGAATGAGCTGATGAGAAGAGGCTCTTGAGGCTCTTCTTTAACCGTAACCGTGCACAAAGCTACTTTTTCCTCTCCGTCACCAGTTGCTATCAGTTTGTAAGTTGTGGTTTCGGAGGGGTGTACGGAAATTGATCCGTTAAAATTTACGGCTCCTATGTCAGGCTCTATGGAAACATTATCAGCTCTGGAGACAGCCCAGCTTAAAACGGAAGATTCTCCTGGCTCGATAATTTCTGGACCCGCATCAAAATGATTGATTTCCAGCACAGCTGCAGGAAACAGGACTTTAAGAGCAATAGCTATACTCAGTATGGTACCAACTAATTTTAGAACTTCTGGAAATGAGTTCCACAAAGACTTAAATTGATCCCAAATTGACTTTTGGCTGTCTTTTTTATCCATAACCAGACTCCATGCAACCTGTAAATTAAAACAAAATAACCATTTTCATTAGCAGGTTGAAAAACGATGTTGCTGAATAATTAATTTAAACATTAGATCCTTTTTTGATTTGAAGTTGAAATATATCCTGTAGTTTAATAGTATAATATATATTAATTTTGGCATATAATTCTAAGAAATTACAAGACAGTTTATATGTGAACAGGTTCTGAATACCTCTCAAGAACTTCTGAGCGCACGCTTAAGTGGAATTCGACAATCATTTTAGAGACTTTTTATTATTTTCGGGTCTACCTCTTTTTTCTTTCACTCGTGCAAAACAATATAATTTTAATTTCATTGAGATAAATTATTTTTAATGGAAGAGGAAATGAATCAATCGATAATTCAATGGTAAAACCGCTATTTAAGACAATGTCTTATAGTTATTCTCTCAACCAATTACACTTTTAATTTGGGGATAAAATATTTCTATCCACTTTTTTGCAAAAGAAATGACCCTTCTATCCTGCTAAACTCATCTTTGAGTATATTTCTCAAATGTTGTTTTGACTGAATGCACCCAACTGATACTTCTCTTTTAATTGTTTTCCATATAAATTTTACAGGGTTTAGATCTGGTGAATAAGGTGAAAGAAACACAAGTTTAATTCCCAGTTCTTTCGCTTTTATTTTTGTTTTTCTGCTTTATGTGCTTTTAAATTATCAAGTATAAGCACTATGATTTTCTTTTTGTTCTTTTCCACTATTTTTTCAAGAAATTCGCGTAACTTTCTGCCTTTGAACTCTCTTTAAAATAAAAAGCAAATAATCAGGTCACTCTTATTATCAAAATTTCCAGAAGGGCTTTTTCAACTCAAACGAATAATCAATTTATATCTAATGCTATTCTTCTAGATTAAACTTTGAATATGTACTGAATTTTACAATAAATTCCGTCCCCTTCTCTCTATTTAATTCGATCATGCCATTAAGCTGATCTACAAGAAGATTTACTAGCTGCAAACCAAGGGTGTCGGAATTTTTAAAATCAATTTTTTCAGGAGTTCCAACTCCATTATCTGAGACTATAAGTGTGTATTCAGTACTTTTTCCTTTATTGTCCGTTATCTTACCTTCAGATTTTTCACTGAAGAGTTTAATTTGAACTTCTCCAGTTTCTCTATTTGGAAATGCATATTTTAAGGAGTTCGAGACAATCTCGTTAACAATCATCCCTAACGGAACTGCAACATCCATATCAAAGAAAACACTTTCTTCCAGGTCAATGTTTAAGCTAACATCAGTATTTCCAAGACTGTATGTCCGAAGAAGGTTCTCTACGAGTTTTTCAATGTATAGTGAGAAATTCAGTGCCTCTTCTCCTTCGCCTCCATGTAGTTCCTCATGGATAAGGGCAATTGATGCTATTCTGTCCTGGCTTTCCCTGAAAGCTTCAAGGACTTCGGAGTTATTAATGCACTCTTTGTTGCTGAACTTTTCAGCTTGAAGATCCATAAGGGAGGAAATAACCTGCAGGTTGTTTTTAATCCTGTGATGAATTTCTTTCTGACGGACAACTTCGAGATTTGTGAGAGCTTCTTCAGCTTCTCTTCGCTTGGTAATGTCAGTGAGCATGCTCAAAGAGCCAATAAACCTGCCATTCTTATCAAAAAGAGATTTAGCATTTATATGTGCCCATATGGGGGAGCCATCTTTATGCATTAATTTCAATTCATAGCTCCCATTGATACCCTTCTGCCTCCTTTCCATACTCAGTTGAGCGACAGCATTACTTTCTTCACTGATAAAGTCCCATATAGGCCTGCAAATACCTTCTTCCAGACGATATCCAAACATGTCCGTTATTTTTTTATTAGCGTAAGTGATTATTGCTTTGTCATTGATTATGAGTATACCTTCGTTGGCTGTCTCTACGATGTTGCGATACTTTTCCTCGCTCTCTCTCAGAGCTTCCTCAACTTTTTTACGTTCAGTAATGTCCTGAACTATTCCCTTCACTCGAATAGGAACATTTCTTTCATTAAAAACAACTTCAGCCTGTATATTGACAATGCGTTCTTCCCCATTATCTAAAGTGATCCTATGATCAATACTATTAGGCTTATCAATTGCAGGTTTCTTAACGGTTTTCTCAAAGTAAGTTCTATCATCGGGATGTATATAGTTCAAATATTCATTGTAAGATGGTGCTAATTTTTGAGGGTCACGTCCAAAAATACGATAAAGTTCGTCAGACCAGTATACTTCACCTGTTATGAGATCCCAATCCCAATTCCCAATATGAGCCATTTTTTGAGCTTCAGCAAGACCCTTTTCGCTTTCTTTCAAAGATTCATAAGCCTTCTCAAGCTCTTCTGTTCGTTCTTTAACTATATTTTCTAAAATATCGTGTGCTTTTTTAAGAGCTTCTTCCATTTGTTTTCGCTCTGAGACATCAATATGGGAGGAGATGAGGCGATCGCCGCAAACAACAAATGAGGCGAGGAATTCCCTGTCCACGTAAGGGCTGTGGTACTGGAATGTGACCGCCTTGCTTGACCGCCTGGCCTTCTCGATCATAGGAAAATAAAATGAAGCCATTTCGCGGCCGAGCACTTCTGATCCCCTTTTTCCTTTTGCCTCATCAATATCTTTCAGACCAAGGAGCTCTAATCCAGCCGGGTTGAGGTCCTCAAAAATCCAGTCGACGACATTACCCTGTTCATCATAGATGAGAAGATCGATGTAGAAGACCTCCTGCACCGTCTCGAACAGGTTACGGTACTTGGCCTCACTCTTCCGCAACTGTTCTTCAAGTTCTTTCTGGTCACTTATATCGAACCCATAAATGTTTACGCATTTTTCTTCGGGAAAAGAGTGAAAAGCGACCAAGTATACTCTTTTTCCCGCTTTAACTTCCATTTTTTCCGGGCTATTCTGTGAAATCACCCTTTGAATGAAATCTCCGATACAGGAGGGCAATTTTTCTCCTACTTCCACGCCCCATTCATGCAATAAAGGCTCACCCGCTCTATTTGAGTAGCGAATTGTACCATCTTTTTCCACACTGATCACAGGGTTCGGATTATTTGCCAGAAATTGCTCCATTATTTTCATTTTCCCTCTTGTCGAGATTTCTTTATCTAAGAATTACCACAAATCTTGATTGTCAGGAAAGAGTAATATCTTAATTTATATTATTTTTTGTTTTTATTAGGCCATTAGGTTATAACTCATAAAATGAATCTCTTAAATACATCCTTTTCGACGCTGATCACTGCAAAAGGAAGTGTTGAAATCAGCGATTCGCACGAGAGTATATAGGATAGTTACTAACAAACCCGGATATCGATTTTATAAGAAGGCACAGCTACCTATATAAATCCAGTAAGAATTTATTTTTTGAAGCAAAACGATAACTATTGACTCTTTCAAGCAATCCAGTCTTTTTTAGATTTTACTTTGGGATATATTTTCATGCTAGAATCGGTAGTAATCGAAATCGATGACGAGTATGATGACAACAACCTGATCTATCTTAGAGCGTGTCTTAAAATTAAATTTGGTCCTATAATTTGGTCCTATAATTAGTATGGGACTTACACACAAGAACTGAAAAATAGTAGCATTAAGCCATTAAATATCTAAAGTGCAACTTTAAACAAAGATGGATAATGAATTTGATTTCGTATATCGAGTACATAAGTTTCACAGGAAAAGTGTACCTAAATTTCAGAAAAAATTTACGGTAAAAATTTTAAAGTTAACGTTGCTAATTATCTAATTGTAGGAACGATTTGAATTTTAAGACAGCCTCTGAGACTTCTCCATGTTCATTAGATGTACTGCAACACCCTTCTACAATTATCCTGAGCCTGAATCTTAATGTCGAAGTTCCAGATCTGAAACTTCAAGGAGAACATGGTCATCACGAGGATACCCGTTACTTGCAGGATGCTCCAGCGCAATTTTAATTTAGAGGTAGTTAATGATAAAGTAAAGGTCGTGTGATTTTAGTGTTTCTCATCTATCAGAATCACAATATTCTCACGCCCATTCTTGAACTTTTTAATCAGTCCTCTCTTTTCCAGTTCTGAAAGCAGAAGGCTAACTTTTACTTCAGAATACTCCAACCTGCTACGCAGATCTTTTTGAGTAATCCTACCCTTATAGCCTTGAATTACGTTCAGAATCTCACGAAGATCTGTGGAAAGAGGAAGTTTATTTAGAGCAGCAGTTTCAATTTCGGAATTCTTTACAGGATCTATTATTGGCTCTGTTATGGAGACCGCTTCTCCAATATTTCCTGATTCTGACCTCCCTCCAAGACCAATGCTTTTACTGAGAACTTTTACCAAAAATTCAGATATACTGGATTTTCGTTCCTGAAACCTGTTATTTTTCATCTTTTTGTGCTTTCTGGAAAGTTTATAGCCTCCTCCAAGGAAAAGAAAAAGAGCAAGGGCTATTGGAAAGTAACTTCTAGTAGAAAATTCATTCTTGGTTTGTTCGGTTGGATTCACACTATTTGAATTATCTATTTTAGCTACGGTTGTTCCCATTACCGGATTTTTGGAGACCTGATAAAGCAGGAGATCGAAAACATAACTTCCTTTATCTTCAATCTTGAAAGTTGTTTCTTTTGAATAGGTTAATGTGTTGTTCTGGTAATATCTGGCTGTAATAATATAATCTCCGGGAGATAATTCAAAGGAATACATGCCGTTTTTTGCTACTATTGATTGAGGTGGATTGGAATTGATATTAATCACAGTATCATTTAGGGGTTCAAGAGTATCCCATGCATATGTTGATCCATGAACTGTAGCAGTGATGTTACTGTCTGTTAAGAAAGGTACCCCTAAAGTGATAAAAGCAGATACCCCTAAAGCGAGTAAAATAGCAGTGAAAATAGCGTAGAACCTCATATTCATTTCTACCAGTAAATCCAGTATAGCAAGTTGAGGTTGTAGGGATCAGCTACTAAAGATTGTGAGCATAAAATCTCCCTACTTTTTCTCAAATACAGGAGATATGGTCGTTTTTTCAAATTTGATCAATGACTCGCCCCCCCCAAGATCCAATTTGGATTCTGTTATATAACGAGCACGTCAAAATTGCTCCTGATGAAATCAAATAATATAATTTTGATTCAGGCTAAATGAGATCTTTTTTGTGCCCAACTCCTTTTCATTTCATATTATAGCCTCTTCTAAACCCATTTTATACGTATGCTGTCTAATTATAAGTCTAGAAAAATCTGTTTTAGTCTTGAGTATTTAAGAGTTTTGATTTCTCTTTATAAACCAAAAATCCTTTATTGTTTAAAATATAAAATCTAATGAACCAAATTATGGCTTTAGAGACCAGCTCATTAATTGCGTATACTTATCAAAGTTTTTGATTTAATAATAAATTTAGTTAACCACTGTCACTTATTGCAATTAATAAAGAGAATATAATAAATAAATATATCGTTTATTATTTATTTCAGATTAAATAAAGTGAGGTGACTTAAATAAAACGTTAACTATTAAAACTCCAACTTCTCGATATATAAACACACCAAGGCTTGAAAAGCTTTGATTGTAAAAAATTATAATGGGCAAACCTATGCTTTGTATTGAATTCAAGCTTCAAGGATGTAATTTGAGTTTTGGAGTCAGCTCAAAAAATTAATTAATTTTAATTTTCGAATATTCCTAATTATTTCTTTAAGCAGTCGTATCTATTGTGGCTATAGCCATCGATGTATCCATCTCCGTAGCCTTTGTTGTATTTTTCTTTGTAATCTGTGGTCCAGCTAGATTTATTGAAAGGACCCGGAATTTTCTTGAGAATCTCTCCTTTACCGTATTGCTGGCAGTCTTTTTCACCTTGTTTTTTGCCGTCTTTGTAACCTTTGTCGTAGCCATCTTTGTATCCGTCTTTATTCTTGACGTAATTACTGTTGTCAGCTGCGCTTGCTGACGCAGCTGTCACTGACAATACAAAACAAAATACCAGCAAGATAACAAGAGTTTTTTTCATTCTATCAAGTGTATAATTCCCCATAAAATTACTCCCCTTATTTTGTTCAATTGAATTTTTCTGCCTCTACGACTCCTTACTAAAACGTTTGATTACATAATTGGCCATCTTTCCAATGTACCTATATAATCAGAGAATAAAAAGAAAAGTAAGAATAAGAAGAAAAACTGTAGAGGGTTCACTTCATCCCTAGCTAATGACGGGATATTCTTGACCCTCTACACCCCCCTCTGTAATAAAAGACTTTACTACTATTAAATAGACAGAATCGTTATTTGTTTACTTTATAGCCAGTTTTTACCGTCTGCTTCCGTGGTATTTGTTATAATCGTTGTTCCATTTCCAATAGTTGTTTCCCCATCTCTTATAGTTGCCATTCCATTTATTGTGTTGTAGCACCCATTTCATATAAAGTGCGTACCATTTATTATAATTGCTTTCCCATTTTTTGTAATCATTTCCATGTCTCTTATCTTTGTTCCATTTATTCTTCTCGTTGTCCCATTTCCTCTTTTCATTACCCCATTTTATCTGTTCGTTATTCCATTTCCCCTTCTCATTATCCCAATTTCTCTTTTCTTTGCCCCATTTATTCTTCTCGTTGCCCCATTGACTATCACTTTTTTGAGGAGCTGCACTTACTGATGCAACTGTTACAGACAGTACAAAACAAACTGCCAGCAAAATACCCAGTGTCTTTTTCATTTTCAACACTTAACCCACTCCCAATATTTATTTAAAATTTATATTAATACTAAAAGCAATACCGACAAATTTTCCACATTTGTTTCTGAAGCCATCGGTTTTTCTATTTAATTCTTAAATTGTCTTCCCAGTTGTCTACCAGTTGACAGGAAATCAACTTATTCTATTTATCTTGCCGACTATCTACGGCTTGACAAATCTAAAATTAGCTAGATTAAATATAAATATACTTATAATAAATAATAGATTGAATTGGTTTAATTAACAAAATAAGAGTTTTAAAAGCTTTAAATACTAAAATAAGGGATCTTGACTTTTTAATTTCGCATATAGGTACAAATAGAGCAGTTAATACTTATAAAGCACCTTAAAAATCGATTTTTTTGAGTGAGTTACTGAAAATCTTAGGCATAAAAATCTCTTCATATTTTTTAAGAACATAGAGGATATATTTGCTTTTTCAGATTTGATTAATAATTCACCCCCAAGATCGTATCTTATAAGTACTCTCCATTGGTCATCGGTTAAGAAATTTTCTTGTCTAGAGAAGAAGCTTATTTAATACAAAAATAGCTTAAAGGAGCTTATTTCGTAAAATAAGCTTTTTTAAACTTTTAATTTCATATACAACCATAAGTAACATACCGAGGAATGCAGTTAATTGTTAAGTTGACTTCCTCGAGTGGTTATAATTCAAGCGAAAAAGTGAACCACTGAAAATACGGAAAACCGAATTGAATCTCGCCCGAGTCTAAGACCTCTCCTTACCCGAGCAATAGCCTTGACCATTGTACATGGCTTCTGGGAGATTTTGTTGTTTTACTTGACCAGCAAGAGCTTGGCTCACGCATTGTTGTAAACATCCTGCCCAGAAAGAACTGCCTGTCAAGAGGAGCTCCAGGAGATGGGGGAGGGGAGCAGTTGATTGCTGCAAATATTGATACCATCTTTATTGTAACCTCGGCGGGAAAAGACCTGAACCTGCGAAGGCTTGAACGATATCTTACTGTTGTATATTCTTCCGGGGCAAGCCCGGTGATTTTACTTAACAATATCGACCTTACTGATAACCCAACCCGATTGTTAGAAAAAATAAAATCTATTGCAGGAGACGTGCCTGTTATTCTCCTGAGTGCCCCTTCAAAAACCGGGTTTGATGCACTCAGCCCTTATCTCCGTCTCGGGAAAACAGTGACACTTGTCGGTTCATCAGGGGTTGGGGAATCTATGCTTATCAATGCGCTTTATGACGAGACCGTTCAGAAAACAGCGGACATCCGGGAAGATGATGAGAAAGGAAGACATATAACTACAGTTCGCCAGTTGTTCGTGCTTCCCAGCGGTGCAATTCTCATAGACAACCCCGGAATTAGAGAAATCCAGCTTGGAGACTCTGCAGAAGGTCTTGAAAAAGCGTTTTCAGATATTGCTCGCAGCCCATAACTGCCGATTTAAAGACTGCACCCACCGGGAAGAGCATGGCTGCGCTGTCTTCCAGACAGTAAAAGATGGCCTAATTTCGGAGGAGCGGCTGGACAGCTATCACAGATTAACCGAAGAGCTCATATTCGAATCAAAAAAATCCGAAATCGGCCTAAAACGGCTTGAGAAAGAAAAATACAGGAAAATGTCAGTGGATATAAAAGAATATAAGAAATTCATGGGCAAGCCTTAATATTAAGGCTTTTCCAACCTTTATGACCTGACAAAAGACTACAGAAAAAATAAATATAGTATTTTAGTTAGTATATCATATGAAAAATTTTAGAATATATAAAATTGGACTAAAGAGAAAAATTGGATGGACAGATGTAGGGATGAGATAAAAATATGACAGAAGAAAAACTGAAACAATTAGAAGAAGAATATAATAGAGAAGATTTGGAAATAAGAGAACTATGGAAAGAATTAGGTAAAGGAAGGAAATGAAAAATCCGTGACTAAAATATTCATTTTACTCATTTAATTGTGTTGTGGAATCTTCCGGGATATATTTGGTTCATTTAGCTACGAGAGATATCCCTGGCCTTTGTACGTGGCTTCCAGGCATATGGTTAGGTATGTGAAAGGGTACAAAGAAGTTACGCTTGTTAATCCACTACAATTCCTTCGGCAGAAATGATCACTCTACCAGTTTTTTAATATCTCGAGCCGAAGGATGGTCCAAATACTCAAAACCCGGATTTTTGGGTGGAGAGGTTGCGACACCTGGAAAAATGAGTTAATTTGACAATGTCAAGTTAGAATTTGAAACTCATTGTACACAAATACTTAATGGCATAACAGAAATTATGCTTTTCCCGCATTTTTCGTCTTTTTCACGGCTACCTGATTCGTAGGAAATGATCTTTGGCAGTTTTCGCACCGGTAATTACGCTTTTTTGTGTTTTTAGTGATATTCGGTGAATTGCAAAACGGACATACTTTTATTGTATATGTGGTAGTCATTAGATAAGCTCCAAAATAAACTTAAACGCTTGTATTTAATTCTGTTCGTCTTTACTGCTTTCTTATACTCTTCAATCTCTTTTATTTTTATCCTTACCCCTACCTTTCCAGACATCTTCATCTTTTGAAACTTTGTCCTGCAGGACTTTAGTACCATCTTTTCGTGTATATGATAAAGTTCATTATACCAGTGTCTCTTAGAGGCTGTTTTAAAATTCAAACCATTTCTACAATTGGATAATGGGAAACGTTAACTTTAAAATCAGAGAGTAAATTTTTTCCGAAATCCAGATACGCATGGGCCTTAAGGATAGTATTTTACCCCATAGGATTTACGTACTCAACGTATAAAATCAAATTGCGTGCGTCTACCACGCACTAAACAGGCTGTCCGACAATTCAATTATAGGTAAAAATTTTCTATCTGGCTACGAGCACCTGGTCTTTGTACGTGGCTTCCAGGTATATGTGCTTAGGTATGGTCCTCGGGATAGACGTGTCATAGCTATTCCAAATCCCATCCAGATCACTAAAATGCTCAGCAAAATACCCACGATACCAGTTTTCTTAATATCCCAATCCGAAGGATGGTCCAAATTACTCAAGACCCAGTTTCAAACCTTGTGAAGAGAGTTCGAGAAGGTTTCTTGGGAATGTTGTGTGGTTAACCAATGAATAAAGAAAAAACGCTTTTTATTATCTTCAAAATATCAAAAAGGTACCTTTTATCATGTAAATTCATATATTTTGAAAATGTTTATAAGTTATCATCGACTTTAATGGGTAAGTATAAAAGCATTCTTTGAGCTGACAAACTATCCATAAAACTAGAATTATGAAGGGGTTATCATGAAAGACTTTGGAGTAAAAATACTGGATGAGAACGACCACATTTTCATTGATACATTAAGGAATCTCGGGATGTCAAGAAATGCTGCTACGACCATGGCATATCTTATGAATGTAGACGAAGCTTCATCCCGTGAAATTGAAATAAGTACTGGATTAAGGCAACCCGAAGTCAGTCTTGCAATGAGGTTAATGCATATCCAATCATGGATAAGCGTGCGTTCGGAAAAGAAGCCTGGAAAAGGGCGGCCGGTGAAGATTTATTCTCTTGCAGCTCCGGTTGACGAGATCATAAGTTATTACGAAGAAAAGATTTACAAAGAATCTCAGGCAACCATCTCAGCAATTAAGAAGCTTAAAGTGATGAGCAAAAATATGCCCCTTATTCCTTCAAAATGAAGGATTTCAAACAGGGTTAGCTTCATAATGGCTGACAATCCTTTTTGGGAATCCACTATTATGGATCAAACTTTTAATATGGACAGCTTGCTTTTTGGTAACTTTGTTTAACTTTTCTATCTTTTATCCTTAGTTTACTGATCATAAAGGGCCTGAATCTGAGGTTTCAGGCCAACTAAAAAATAATTATTCCAGTTTTTTAACCATCTTTTGAGTTTGTGGGGCTTCCAGAAAATGTAAAACATACATCAAAAAGTTTTTTTAAATCATTGAACCGTTAACAGTTTTTGCGAGAACAGAGAAAATTTATCTTCTCCATGTCCTCTTTTCTTTTTTCGCCTTCCTCAATTATATCTATCCAAAAATAGAATATATAGTCACGAGGCCAAATAATGCAACTACTCAATGAGATCAAAGTGGATTCTATTGCAACAATTACAGGCGTGACTATATGATCAAATTTGGAATATACTACAAACAGTTAGTATCAATAGAATAAAAATAATTTTCACATATTTTGGAGTAGTTGAATAATTTAATGATAGCAAATAATTTAATTGTAAGAAATATTTTAATCCGTGTATTTTATATAAACTTATAATATAATGCGGAGTAGATGATTAAGAGTTAAAGGAGTTTTCTTTTAATCATCGGGGTTGAATCATACAATTGGGAGCCAATCAAAGGTGGCAAAAGGCTCCCAATTATAACAAATATTATTAAGACTTACAATGTTTGAGAAGTAAAACCAGGTAATGCATACTGTTTTAAAAATAAGTTTGACTTCACCAAAATTGACCTAAGTCGAAGAAATTTATAGAATAAAACCTGCTCATCCCGCCTTGCAGGCAAGAACAACGCAAAGCCTTCAAGCATTGAGTCCGTAACTTAAATACCTATCCTTATCCCAAGCAATAGCCTTGGACTTTTAGATTTGCCTACATGTATATGTACGTGGCTTCTGAGTATATTCATGGAAATGAGGAATGAACGTACCACTCCAGCCTTCCACATATCCCAAAATATTCCTGCAAAAAAAGACTTGTCCAGTAAAATCCCTTATTACATAGCTTCGAAGCTGGGAGATAGACATGCCGATGAAGGGCGTATACGATGGCCTATGAAGCTCCGAGAAAGGGTATCCATATACGTGCGTGAAAGATAATACAGAGCATTTTTCGGGCTTTGTTTTGGAGTAGTAAAATCCACTAGGATGAAAAGGGAATTGACGTGGTTGTCCTTTTAATATTATGGTATCAAGATTTCAGGTGTTAAAATGGTTACAATGTTTGGAGTTGAAATACGGACAAACACGAGATAAAAACCTATAATTCTGACATTCAGGCGCAACGAGTTATATCTTTATGGAGTCTATGAGTAACATTATTCTCTTTTTTATTGTTTAAGCTTGGAAAAGAAAGTCAATTTATCCCCGCTATTATTCTAGAAAACTACTTTTCATACTTTTTATCCTGAATCATTCCTGAAGCCCGCTACAAGCGTGTAATTATTCTTCGGCTCTTCGTCGTTTTCTATGGATAATACTATTTTCAATTCAAGACCGTGCTGGATTTTATGAGAATATTATGAGAATATCCACACAAAACAGCGAAGAGCCTTATCTAAAAATGTCCTTCTGGATTTGATCTTCGTGTACTGGGTTTGAAAAGAGATAATGAAAAAGAAAAAAAAATTCAAAAAAATAATTGCAAAATTTAAAGAATTGATAAGCAAGTGGAAAGAATTCAGATCGCTGAAATCAGTCATATAAGGTATATTCAAATTGGCGAAGAAAGCAATTACAAACCTTCTCTGAGTTAAGAAGTAAAGAGGAGGATAGTAAATATTAAATAATAATAAATATCATTTCGTAATGAATATTAGATATATCTAAATAAACCTGCTATCAGAGGTAATTTGGGTGGATGGCAATGAAAACCACAGAGAAAGCTGACATGAAATACACAAATCAGAGGGTCGAAATACTTGCTTTCCTGCGCGACCACGAGGGTCATCCCACTGTAGACGAAGTTTATGATGGGGTTAGAAAAAAATTGACGTGTATAAGCAAGGCTACCGTATATAAAAATCTCAAATTCCTTACGGAAAAAGGGCTACTGGAGGAGGTGAATGTAAAAGGGGTCTCAAGATTTGAAGCGAATTTCATTTCACATCATCATCTCATCTGCCGGGAGTGTGGAATGATGGCGGATTTTAATTCAGAACAATTATTGGATTACTCGAGGAAAATAGCTGAGGAAATAGAAGGATTTACTATTGTTTCAACGAGCACTAACTTCTATGGAATCTGTGATAAGTGTAAGGAGGAAACATAACTTGAGCAGAGAATCCTGGGGGAGCAGTGTACTCTCCAGGTTTACAATAGTATATCTTTCAGATGGTCAAAGATAAAAATCCGGTGACATACAACATTGTGTTTCAGATTCTCACCGACGAGATTGAGCACGAAGATAATCCGCAAGCTGTGACAGAATACATCACTTGCTTCAGAGCAAATATTGATCTTGTGTAATGGTTCATGGGCATATAATGTCCAAGAACCTTGTTCCTTCTATTATTGTTATGTACAGAGTTATTGTGTATTTGAAAAGAGTTTTTTCCGGGTCGTAATGATTACATGTAAGTAAAAAAACGAGGGATAATGAATGGTTGAATTGCTTTTATTAAGCCGGCTTCAGTTTGCCATAACAGTTGCGTTCCATTTCCTATTCGTTCCGCTAACACTGGGACTCTCATTATTAGTGGCAGGCATGGAAACGGTATACTACAAGAACAAAGATGAAACCTGGCGAAAGATGGCCGATTTCTGGGGTAGGGTATTCAAGATAAACTTTGCAATAGGTCTGGTAACAGGTCTTGCAATGACTTTCCAGTTCGGTGCGAACTGGGGTGCCTATGCAGAATTCATGGGAGATGTCTTTGGACCACCTTTAGCAGTGGAAGCATTATTGGCTTTCTTCCTTGAAGGTACTTTCTTTGGCGCATGGATATTCCTGGACCGCAACCGTCAGAAACTAAAGACATTTTCCATGTGGATGGTCGCTCTGGGTACTAACATATCTTCATTATGGATAATCACCGCTAACGGTTTTATGCAGAATCCCGTAGGCTATGAGATGGCTTCTGATGGGAGCAAGGTGGTTATGACAGATTTCTTTGCTCTACTTACAAACAGCTATGTATGGTACATGCTGGTACATACCCTGCTTTCAGCTTACCTGTTGACCGCATTCCTGATCATGGGAATCTGTGCATATCATTTCCTTGAAAGGAATAACAATGAAGTGTTCAAGAAGTCTTTCAGCATAGCGGTTACCATAGCCCTCGCTACTGCAGTCCTGCTTCCGGTTCTTGGTCACGGTTACGCACAATATGTTACTGAGCTTCAGCCTGCTAAAGGAGCAGCAATGGACGCGATATGGGAGACAGGCTCCAGAGTGCCCATGTATTTGATACAGGTACCTGATTCAAGTACTGGCTCCAATAGTGTTCAGTTGCTGGGAATTCCAGGTTTTGCAAGTTTCCTGTATACAGGAAGTTTCAGCGGAACGATAACAGGACTTAACCAGCTACCTCAGGATGAATTACCACCTGTAGAAATGGTATTCTGGAGCTTCAAGCTGATGACAATTCTGGGATTCCTGTTTATCATAGAGGCTCTTTCAGGCTTATACCTTCAAAAGTCAGGCAAGCTGTACACATCCGATAAGTATCTGAAGTTGCTGATGTGGTCCATACCTCTTCCATATATTGCCATCACCGCTGGCTGGATTGTAGCCGAGGTAGGAAGGCAGCCATGGCTGGTATATGGTCTGTTAAAGACAGCTAATGGTATATCATCGGTTCCCACATCAGATGTGTTGTTCAGTATTGTCCTTATCAGCGCATTCTATCTGATCCTGATGGTCTTTGAGATGTATCTAATAAAGAAAACCGTAGTCAACGCGACAGGAGTTGAGTGAATATGTTCAATTTCCTGACTCATGATATGCTTGCTGTTATCTGGTTCTTCCTGTGGTGTGTAATATGGGGAGTTTACTTCATCGTAGACTCATTTTCCCTTGGAGCAGGTCTTTTGGCACCCTTTATTGCTACAGATAAGGTGCAGAGGATACAAATCCAGAGATCTGTGGGTCCTTTCTGGGGCGGTAATGAGGTATGGCTCATCCTGGCTGCAGGTGGAACATTTGCTGCATTCCCTTTGGTATTCTCGAAAATGTTTACTTTCCTGTATCTTCCTATGATGTTGCTGCTCATCGGACTGGTCGCAAGGGGCATTTCCGTCGAATATCTCCACAAGGATGATAATCCCCAGATACAGAAGGCTCTTACATGGGGATGGTTCATTGGAAGTCTGCTGATCTCTCTGGTATTAGGAGTTGCATTTGCGAACTTCTTCAAGGGGCTTGAAATCGCTTCAGGAGTAGTTTATAAAGGTACCCTTCTTGGACTTTTCGGCCCATATGCATTGATAGGCGGTGTCTTGTTCGTGCTTATGAGTGTTACTTCAGGTGCGCTCTGGATCAATGTCAAGACCGAAGGTGCCATAGCTGTAAAAGCAGGTGATCTGGCAAAGAAGAGCACTCTTATTGTACTTTTACTTTCTCTGGTCTATCTGGCATATTCCTTTGTGGGTATAGAAGGTTTTACAACCAACTATTCAGCCACGCCAGCTCTGTACTTATTGCCAGTTCTTGCGGTAGTGGCAGCTGTCCTTGCTGTGTTCTTTGCAAAAAAGGACAGGGGATTTCCGGCCTTTTGCAGCAATCTCTTGGCGCTTCTTTTCATTGTTCAAACCGGGCTTGCTAGTATCTATCCTTACATGCTTAAGTCCTCTGTTTCTCTTGAATACGGAATAGATATCTTTGAGGCAGCATCAAGCCACATGACCTTGAGCATCATGTTGGGAGGAGCATTGGTATTCGTGCCCATAGTCATCATCTACCAGCTGTGGATATATACTCTGTTCAAGGAAAAGATAAAAGAAACAGAACAGGTCGATTACTGATCTGATTTCTCTTATTTTCACTTTTTTGTCACTTTATCTACAAAGAATAGATTCAATGGTAGTCCATCATTTATTGATTGATATTGTTCCAAAATAATCGAAATCCCGATTCTGATTTTTCTGGCAGTAGCACGACAGGTAATCCCACATCTTATTTCTGGATATTTGAACCTTCTACCTCAAATGACTGGAATTCACATCATGCAGTTACAGCAGTGCACACATTCAAAAAACCGGGTGTTTATACCATTAGTTTAGTGGTTTCTAATTCGGCAGGTAGCACTACAGTAACGAAAAATAGCTATATCCATGTGTACTGATAAATTCGCAGATTCACCAATAAGCTGGTATTGGGAACCAGGGAATGGGATCAATTCAAAAACGATTTAACTGCCATTCAACACATTCACCAATGCCATCACTTATATTTTGAGATTAACAGTGACAAAAACTAAAGGTAGAAACACTGAAAAAAAGACTTATATAGACAGTGAAAGCAAGATTTGCCGAATGTCCAAAATACCTGTATCATTAACTAATTTCAATATATGATGATGCGTGCCGAATAAAAGTCAATGTATTCTTTTAGGAGAACGACCTTCTGTTCAGATGAAATTATTTGTTCAGGTGAAATTATTTATACTCGCTTTCTTATTTAATGTTTTAAAAAAGGTAAGTTCTATGAAATGTAGGAGAACACACGGAGTTCCCGCACTATTTTCTTTTTTTATTCCGGGTCTGGGACAGCTTGTAAAGGGTGACTTGTCCAAAGCTCTGGGCATCTGGATAGCTCTCATAATCTGCGGATTCATGAGTGTTATCGGAATTGGAATTTTAATGGGAATAGTTATATGGATCGCGCAGATCTATGATGCCTATAATGCATGAAAACAGGTCAAGAAAGAACCGAGAAAAGTCTGAATAAGTGTATAACAAAGTGAGTTACTCAGCTATATAATGGATATAGCCTTAATTTATCTGCTGGTCATCACGGAAAGGTTTGAGGAATATTGATTGAGATTGCAGCCGATAAAAGCATTACCTTGATCAATAGGCAATAAACTGGAAAAATTGTTTTTCAGCAAAAAATGAAGCTTAAATAGCTGTATCTGTGATTATTGTGCAGACAATAATTGTTGCTACAATTGTTAGTCCAATTGATTATTGGTACAAAAATCGTTTACATCATAAGCACTTTTATCAAAAGGTGGACGATAAAGATGGATTAAATCGATTTCGTCTCATTTTCTCAGTTATCCCATACCTTTTAATATTCCCAACACCGTAACTATCAAGACTTACACACTCCTAATCATCTTCAGGTGACTTTAAAAATGTATTCTGATCGAATTAATGCATTACCCCCATATCTCTTTGCAGCTATCGATGAGGCAAGAGACGAATTAATTGCGAAGGGAGTCGACGTAATTGACCTTGGCGTGGGAGATCCTGATCTGCCGACACACCCGCACATTGTTGAGGCAATGCGGGAGGCTGTCTGCGATCCAAAAACACACCAATATCCATCTTATGCAGGCATTCCTGAATTCAGGAAGGCTGCTGCTGAGTGGTGTAAGACGTATAAGGGAATTGAGCTTGACCCTGCAACTGAGGTTATTTCCTTGATAGGGTCAAAGGAAGCTGTGGCACATATCCCGCTCGCTTTTGTCAACCCTGGGGATGTCGTGCTCTACACTGAGCCAGGATATCCGGTTTATAAGATCGGGACTCTTTTTGCGGGTGGAGAACCTTACCCTCTGCCGTTGACTGCTGAAAATAATTTCCTCCCTGACCTTGACTCAATCCCGGCAGATATCCTGAAAAAGGCAAAGCTCTTCTTCTTCAATTACCCGAACAACCCTACTGCTGCAACGGCGGACATGAAGTTCTTCGATAAAGTCGTTAAGTTCTGCAAGAAGCACGATATCGTTGCAGTGCATGACAATGCCTACTGCCAGATGGCATATGACGGGTACGACGCTCCTTCCTTCCTTGCAGCAAAAGGCGCAATGGATATCGGAATGGAGCTCTATTCTCACTCCAAGACCTACAACATGACAGGCTGGAGGCTCGGGTTTGCGGTCGGAAACAAAGCTCTCATAAAGGGGCTCGGGAAAGTTAAGTCCAACGTGGACTCAGGCGTTTTCAACGCGATCCAGATCGCAGGCATTGCAGCTCTCAGTTCTTCTCAGGCCTGTGTTGAAGAAACAAACAAAATCTATGAAGGAAGGCGGAACGCTCTCATCGAAGGGCTCACAGCTATGGGAATTAAAGTAAAGCCGCCTAAAGCAACCTTCTACATATGGGCTCCTGTCCCTAAGGGCTATACCTCAATCAGTTTTGCAAAACTCCTGCTCGAAGAAGCCGGAATCGTTGCAACCCCGGGTGTCGGTTTCGGAGACGCCGGCGAAGGCTACATCAGATTTGCCCTTACCAAACCCGTTGACAGGATCAAAGAAGCTGTAGAGCGGATGAAGAAACTGCATCTCTAACCGATTTCAGCAGATCTTTTGAGAGGAGCTCAAAAGATCAAAAAACCTCTTAAGCAGGCGGCAAAATTCTGAAACGCCGCCTTCAATCTTTTTCTCCATCAGTCTTTTTTTCAATCTTTTTTTCAATCTGTTTTTCGAGTTTAACGTTTCCAGAAGCAGTATTTATTTTTGCTGAAATTTATCTTACATGCAAACACTGAAACTCTTGATTTAAAAAACCTGAAGCCAGATGCAGAAAGCATTTCTTTTTTAAGCAATAAGTCCCAAGAGAATCACTATGCCAGCTTTCTCAAGAGATTCCACCTATTCCACAAAAGATTCCGCAGATCCTATAAGAGATCCCATTAAAGAATCTCTCAGTACGCCGATTAAGACTCCGATTAAGGAACACTTCCAGATCAAGGAAACCATAGTCACGATCTCAGCCGATGTCCAGGCTCATATAGAAGCCGCAAAAGAGGCGATCCGCATCCACAGGGCTGTTCTTGAAACTTACATCCTCTCCGACCCTTATTTTCAGCTCACCCTCGAACCTTATGAGTGTCCGAAAAATGCCCCTGAAGTTGTAGGAAGAATGGTAAAAGCCGCAAATACTATGGGAATAGGGCCAATGAGTGCAGTTGCAGGCACAATCTCTGCCCTAGCAGTTGAAGCAATGGTAAAAGCAGGAGCAAAATATGCCATCGTTGATAACGGCGGAGACATTGCACTAATTAATGACAGGCCTGTAGTGGTTGGAATCTATGCTGGGCAGTCTCCAATTAAAAACCTGGGACTAGTTTTCGAACCACGGGATTCGATTACAGGCGTATGTACCTCAGCAGGAACTGTCGGCCCTTCTATCAGCTTTGGGATGGCGGATGCGGCTGCCGTATTCTCTGATGATGTATCCCTTGCGGATGCGGCTGCAACTGCACTTGGAAACGAGGTAGGTATAGGAAAGGAATCTGTAGAGGCTTCTTTTAAGGCAGTGAAAGAAATTCCAGGAATAAGAGGCGCACTCGTAATTCAGGGAGAATATATTGGGATGTGGGGACAGGTGCCAAAAATAACCTATGCAGATGTGAAGTACGAATATATCACCAAAGCATGAATATTCACCTTAAACCTTTTAGAAATGTTTTTATGTTTACAGGATTTCTTTTTTATGGGTTTTGAAGCAAGAATACTTTTTAGCTTGAATTTCGACAAAGCTTGATGAAATATTAATATAATATTAATATTATTTATAGCGATATATAAAAAGTATCAGTAGATAGATTCTATTTTTTAATATCAAGGTATACTCTGCTTAGTTTTCCAGGAATTTAAGGGAAAATTCCCGCATCTCAAAAATAACAATCTCAAAAATAACAATCTCAAAAATAACAATCTCAAAAATAACAATCTCAAAAATAACAATCTCAAAAATAACAATCTCAAAAATAACAATCTCAAAAATAACAATCTCAAAAATAACAATCTCAAAAATAACAATTGCTGGCATTCAATTAAACACATTCTTTCTAAATTATATTTGGTATTGGGGAAAACCAGAATGAATAAGAAATTAAGAAAATCAGGTATTGATATTATTGGGGATTTTCCCTGGGGAGTACATTTTTGTCAATTCTACCGGACAAAGGAGGATTTGACCGAAATACTTGTTCCTTACTTCAAAGCAGGTTTGGAAAATAACGAATTTTGCATATGGATTACATCACAATCCCTGGAAGTAGAAGAGGTAAACGAAGCCTTGAGAAAAGCTATTCCTGACTTTGATGTTTATCTGAAAAAAGGTCAAATCGAAATTATTCCCTACACCAGCTGGTATGCAAAAGAAGGCATTTTCAATTCAGAGAGAGTTTTAAATTACCTGGTTGAAAAAACCAATCAGGTTCTGGAAAGAAACTACGAAGGGCTGAGGTTGGGAGGGAATTCATTCAGGCTGAAAAGAGAGGATTGGGGTAATTTCATTGATTATGAGAAAAAAGTGGACACTATCATTAGCAAATACCATATAATAACTCTGTGTACCTATTCTCTTGATGCGCATGATATAACTGAAGCCATGGATATTGCCGCAAAACATCAATTTACTCTGTTCAAAAAGGACGGAAAATGGGAGCTGATAGATAATTTCGGGAGAAAAAATATCTCCTATCGCAAAAGAGCTGAAGAGTCGCTTCGCCAGAGTGAGCAGAGCTATGGGATGAAGTCAGAAAACATTCTTTCACCTGCTCTGGAGATGGAGAAACTGGAGCTGGCAGATATCATTGATTCACAGGCAATCCAGTCCTTTATGGAAGATTTCTACAAGCTTACCCACATCCCTATAGGTGTAATCGATATCAAAGGCAATGTTCTGGTAGGTGTTGGATGGCAGGACATCTGCACCAGATTTCATAGAGATCACCCTGATACCTGCAAGTACTGCATAGAAAGCGACATAAAACTATCATCGGGCGTTTTCCCTGGAGAGTTTAAGCTGTACAGGTGCAAGAACAATATGTGGGACATAGCTACCCCGATTATAGTGAGTGACCAGCATGTCGGCAATATCTTCTTAGGGCAGTTCTTTTTTGATGATGAAACTCTGGACTATGAGCTTTTCCGGTCCCAGGCAAGACAATACGGCTTCAATGAGGAGGAATACATAGCCGCACTTGAAAAAGTTCCACGGTTTAGCAGGGATACTGTGAATAGAATCATGGTTTTCTTCATGAAACTTGCCAACATGCTCTCACAGCTAGGTTACAGCAACATCAAAATGGCCCAGTCACTGGAGGAGCGCGATAACCTTGTGGACGCGCTGCGGGAGAGCGAGAAACGTGAGCGTGCTAGCTCGGATGAACTCAAAGTAGTATTAGATGCCGTTCCTGTTTCTGTTTATATAGCGCATGATCCCCGGGCGCTTCAGATAACAGGTAACCGTCTCTCCTATGAATGGCTGCGGATTCCTGTGGGTACAAATTTTTCCAAGTCCGCCCCTGAAGGAGAAAGGCCCGAGATGTTCAGGTTATTCAAGGACGGAGTGGAGATGCTGCCTGCAGATATGCCGTCACAGATGTCGGCTGCAGGCATAGAGGTAAACGACTGCGAACTCGATATTATATCTGTTGACGGCGAAACCCGACACGTGCTGGGCAACGCCAGACCCCTGTATGATGAGCAGGGAAAACCACGAGGGTCCATTTCTGCATTCATAGATATCACCGAGCGCAAAAAAGCAGAAGAAGCCCTTCAAAAAGCACATGACAATTTAGAAAAATTGGTTGAAGAAAGAACAATTCAGCTTGAGAAAGCCTACAACTTGTTGAAAGAGAGTGAAAGAGGTCTTGCTGAAGCTCAAAAAATGGCCAATATTGGAAATTGGGAATGGGATGTTGAAACTGATAAATCATACTGGTCTGATGAGTTATATCGTATTTTTGGACGTAATCTTCAAGAACAAGGGCCAACTTCTAAAGAATTTTTAAATTACGTGCACCCTGAAGATATAGATTATGTCAATAATGCCGCTAAGAAAGCTATGAATGGAAAACCTTACAGCATTAATTACCGGATTCTTCTGGCTAATGGAGAAGAACGTATAGTCCATATGCAATCTGAAATCGTTTTTAATGAGGAAAATATTCCTATTCGAATAAAGGGAATAGTTCAGGATATTACTGAACGCAAAAAAGTTGAGAACTCTCTGGCAAATCTTGAGATTACCCGTAAAAAGGAAATTCATCACAGGATTAAAAATAATCTGCAGGTTATCTCTTCCCTTCTGGACCTTCAGGCTGAAAATTTCAGAAACATGAAATGTATTAAAGACTCCGATGTCTTCAATGCTTTCAGGGAAAGCCAGAACCGAATAATGTCTATTGCCCTGATTCATGAAGAGTTGCACGAAGGAGGAGGGGAGAATACACTGTGCTTTTCGCCGTACCTTGAGAAGCTTGTTGAGAACCTTTTCCGGACATACAGCCTTGGAAATGTCGATATCAGCTTAAACATGGATCTTGAAGAAAACATCTTCTTCGACATGGACACTGCAGTCCCGTTAGGGATAATTGTTAATGAACTTGTTTCTAACTCATTAAAACATGCATTTACAGGCAGAAGTAAAGGGAAAATCCAGATTAAACTAATTAACGAGGAAAAAGCCGGAAATGATCTGAGTAAAGGCGAAGAAGGACTTGCTGGAAAAGGTACCAGATATACCCTGACAGTCTCAGATGATGGAGTTGGCATTCCCGAAAAAATTGATTTAGAAAATTCAGGTACACTTGGTCTGCAGCTTGTAAACATTCTGGTGGATCAGTTAGATGGCAAAATAGAGCTAAAAACGGATAAAGGTACCGAATTCAATATAACAATAAATGTATAGCCGGGGTCTGTAAATTTTTTGGTTAATGGGACAAAATCGGACATGAAGTCATCTATGTCTGGCATTGCTCGCTCATATACTATCTAATTCCAAAAATTATCATGAATTATGGAAAGTAATGAACAGAGGATATTTTTTTCAACAAAGCCCTTTTGTGAATACTTTTATAAAGGAACTTTTGCATAATTAAATATTATTCTAATTCATTTTACATTTAAATTGCTACCTCAATACTAACCCGGCAAGCTCTCTTTTTAAACGCAGTTTGAGGTAAGAGAGTAGGAAGTTACGCTGGAAACTAATGCTGTCATTTTATGAATAACTGAAAAGATGCCAGGGAGAAGACTATCTATGATAGGTGGTTATGTAGGAAAGATCCTCGAAGTTGACCTTGACAGCGGAGAGCTTAAAGACTTGCCGCTTGACGAAGAAATGGCGAAGATGTATCTCGGAGGAAAAGGGCTCGGCCTGAAACTTGTATATAATGAATTCAGGCCTGACATGCAGCCCTTTGACCCGGATAACCTGCTTGTTTTTGCAACCGGGCCGGCTACAGGGGAAAGAGTCCCTACAAGTGGACGCTACCATGTTGTCTGCAGCAAATCTCCTCAGACAGGGACTGTAGGGAGCGGAAATTCTGGAGGGAACTGGGGTCCCTATCTGAAGTTTTCGGGGTACGATGCAGTCGTAGTCCGGGGAATTTCAAAAGAGCCTGTCTACCTGAGCATCGTGAACGGAAAAGCTGAGCTTGTGAAGGCTCCAGAGATCTGGGGGATGACAGTCCATGCAGTCACAGACGAACTGACCGAAAGGACAGGCGACCCGAAGAAAACTTCAGTTGCGTGCATTGGGCCTGCAGGGGAGAACCTGGTTCCATTTGCCGGCATCATGAATGATAAGTACAGGACTGCAGGCAGGACAGGGCTTGGAGCTGTGATGGGTAGCAAGAAATTAAAGGCTATAGTGGTTTTGGGGAATCAGAGAGTAGAGCCTGCAAACCCCGAACTCCTGAAGGAGAGAGTTGCCGATTCCATGAAAAAAATCAGGGAAAACCCGGTTACCAGCCCTAATGGAGGACTCCACACCTACGGAACTGCTGTCCTTGTAAATATCATTAACGAACACGGAGCTTACCCTACCCGGAACTTCCAGGAAGCTTACTTCCCTGACGCCGACGAACAGAGCGGAGAAACCCTTGTAAAAAAATATCTGACAGGGAGATACGGCTGCTGGGGCTGTCCTATTGTTTGCGGAAGAAAGTCCGATGTGCCGGAAGGGCCGTTTAGTATCCGTAATACCGAGGGACCTGAGTATGAGACAATCTTTGCCTTTGGAGCCAACTGCGGAATAAAAGAGCTGGATGCTCTGGTAAAGGCAAATCACCTGTGCGATGAGCTGGGGCTTGATACCATATCCATGGGTGATACCATTGCCTGTGCCATGGAACTTGTGGAAAAGGGAAAGATTCCTGAAGAAAAGCTCCATGGCATGAACCTCCGCTTCGGAGATGCCGGCTCAATGATTGAAGCCATCTGGAGGACCGCATATCGTGCAGGGATCGGGGCCGACCTTTCCCTCGGCTCAAAAAAGCTTGCAGAAAAATACGGGGCTCCGGAACTTTCCATCACTGTCAAAGGCCTGGAACTTCCAGCCTATGACCCCAGAGCCATCCAGGGAATAGGGCTGAACTATGCAACAGCAAACCGTGGTGGAGATCACGTCTATGGATATATGATATCTCCCGAAATCCTGGGGCTTCCTGAAAAGCTTGACCCCTATTCCAACGAGGATAAGCCGAAGTGGACCATTATCCTCCAGGATCTGACCTCTGCTATCAACTCATCTGTGGTCTGTCTCTTTACCTCATTTGCCCTTGGCCTTCCAGAGTACGCCGGAATGCTGGCAGCAATCACAGGTTTTGACCTTGACGCTGAAAAACTCCTTAAACTCGGAGAAAGGGTCACAAATCTCGAGAGGCTGATGAACAACATGTACGGGCTTGACCGAAAAGAAGACATCCTTCCAAAACGCCTCACCCAGGAACCTATCCCCGCAGGCCCCTCAAAAGGCCAGGTTTCCCATGTCCCGGAAATGATCGATGAATACTACAGGCTCAGGGGCTGGATTGACGGTAAGCCGACTTCAAAAAAGTTGAAGGAACTTGGGATTGCCTGAGCCCTTCATCCCATTTCTTTTTAATTTACTTTTTTTCATGAGAAGTAGGTACCATAAGAGGTAATTTTCAGAAGAGGTAATTTTCAGAGGAGGTAATTTCAGAAGGTAATTTTCAGAAGAGGTAATTTTCAGAGAATATAGTTTTCAGAAGATGTAGTTTTCAGAAGGATGTAGTTTTAGAAGAGGAGAATATGAGGATACGCATAAAGTTCCTTGCAAACATCCGTGAAATCACCGACATGTCCGAAGTAGAGCTAGAAATCCATCCCGGAGACAGTATAGAATTGCTCATGGACGCTCTTGAATTGAGGTATGGGAAGAGATTTAAAGAAGCAACAACAGGCTTTACAGCAGGCGGAATCCCAAATGTAAGTATCCTCGTAAACGGAAGAGACATGGATTTCCTCAATGGGTTGAAAACCGAACTGCATGAAGGAGACATTGTGGTTCTGATCCCGCCGGTTGCAGGCGGATAAAAGGCCAGAAACAGGCTAACAACAAGACGCAGAACCTTGAGCAAATTTCTCCTTTTTGAAGATCCATGTCAAAGGCTTTTTTGTTGAATTTTTCCAGATATTTCATGCTGGATAATAAATTTTGAGCCTTGAGAAACTCATGAAGAGCGAATAACCTTCCGGAATTCATGAAGAGCAACTGAATTCACAGAAGAATTTTACGTACATTAAGAAGGGAATCAGCCGAAAAAAAAGGTGAAATTTTGAAAGCTCTTATTATCATAGATATGACTAATGATTTCGTATTTGAGACATACGAATATGAGGGAGAGACATACCACGGAAAACTTGTAGCCCCTCTGGGAAAAACGATCATTGATAAAATAGCCGGGCTCATAAAAAAGACAGTAAGCGGGAGAACGGTCAGCGTTTTCAGGCTTCCGAAAGACAACATCAATGCGTTTACAAATCCGGAACTTGAACTCAAAGTTGCAGAGATGGGGATTAATGAGGTCTTCATTACAGGCCTTGTTGATGAGGTCTGCATATATCATAACAGTCTGGGCTTCCTCGAAAGGGGTTTAAAGACAAATCTCGTTGAAGGCTGTACAGCGCCTTTTGAGGGTGAAAAGGGGAAAGAAGCCTTAAGGGAACTCACAGCCTGCGGAGCAAAAATGGTGGTTGGCATCCCCGACGACATAAAGGCTATCCTGCTTCTCGAAGATGAACACGACGAAAATTCCGAAGAAATAAAATCAGGGGTCTGGCCACCCCATAATATGAAAGGGAGTCCAGGATGCATGACGGTCAAAGATATAAGAGAAGCCCTTGAAGAAAGGTATAAACAGTAAAAGTCTAAAAAGAAGTAAAAAGGAAGGAATTAGGACATTCCTGATTAGGAAACTCCCTGATTAGGAAACTCCTGCTCCAAAATCCCTGCTTCTTTTTTACTTTATTTCATTCAGGCCAAAACCCTTTCTTCAGAATTTAATACACTCTCTATTTCTTTTTCTTGTATTTGCTTCTCTTGAGGAATCTGCTGTTTTTCCGGCGTGTTATGAATATGAACCACGCGCTGAGGAAACTGAATTTCTATGCCGTTTTCTTCAAGGGTCTGCTTGATGAGCCAGAGAAGCCTGATTTTCATTCCGAACCATTCGCTCACAGGCGCCCATATCCGGATGATTATTTTTACCGAACTTTCTCCAAGGTCATTTACGAAAACTGAGGGAGAAGGATTAAGGAGGGCAAAAGGCTCCTTGTCTATGAGGTCTTTGATAATCCAGATTGCGGCGTTGGCATCGTCACTGTAGCGTATTCCAATTGTCCACTCAAACCTTCTTACAGGGTGGCCCACAATATTTGTGATATTTGTTGTAAAGACCTGCTGGTTGGGGATGCGGACAAGAAGCCCATCATAAGTCCGCATAAGAGTGGAGATTATGCGGATATCGGTAACATAGCCCGAGATATCATTGATTTGAACCTGATCTCCAATTTTAATAGGCCTTTCGACCATCAGGAAAAAGCCAGAAACCAGATTTCCCACAATATTCTGACTTGCAAAACCGAGGATGATACCTGTGATTCCTCCTGCCAACAGGAGTCCTGAAGGATCGAGCCCTATCAGAGGCAGAATAGAGATGAAAACAATAATCAATGAGCCATAATAAAGGAATTTTAGGACCGTTTCCCCTACATCCTTACTTACTTTATCTTTGAGAGATCTTCGCAGGTAAAGTGTAAGAATTCTGGAAATAAGAATCGAAAAAGATAGGATAAGTAGAAACTTTAGCAGAGCTCCCAGAGTAACTGGAGCCTTTGAGGTCGTATACAGGACTGTGTCCAGAAGATTCAGGTCCGTGATCAGAAGCCCCACCCCATGTAAAATTTAAGGGGTACGAAACCAAGTTTTCGAAGACTGTAAACTCCGAAAGCTTCTTTCCGGCTTTTACGGTCTTTCAAAGGGTGGTTTCTCAGCTCTCCACTAATATGCTGAAGCTCAAAACCTGTTTCAGCCGTGTTCCTATTGAGGATATCCATGCGCCCCTTCATGAAGACGTCGCCGTCATAGTAAAGTTTCATCCCATATGCACTGAAAACCACCTTTGAGATCGAGGCCCAATCAGAAGAGGCGTTTCGAAGGGTCAGTTCCATAACCCCTTCCTGCAGAGGGTTAGAAGAAGGGGGAGATGAATAGATATTGCTTTTCCAGTGCTTGCAGACAACTCCATTTGAGACCTCTCCATAAAGAGTAAATTTCTGTCTCACCAGACTCATCACATCCAGAAGCTGGATACTCTTGTTTCCTTTATCCGATATGAAAATGCCTATCTCTACTGGAAAAGTCAGATAGATCTGCTTTTTTTCTCCTCCTGCAAGAAGCAGTGTTTTCTCGAACTCTATCAGCAGGTTTGGGGTAATTTCTTTAGGAGTGTTAAGGGGTTCTACTGGATTTATTATAATATGCTTCCCATCCCCAAGGATGATTTTTTCTACTTCTTCTGTTCCAAGAGTCCTTTTATATACCCACCGTTCTCCTATCTTTTCTACTGAAATGGAAATTCCTTCTTTCTCTACTGAAAATGGAGGCTCATAATAACCATACATAATATCCCACAATTAACATATTTCAGACAAATTCCTAAATTTCTTAATATAGATATATTCCATTATAAAAAAAGTTACCTCCTAAATATTATTAATAACTTATGGGCGAAAATAAAAAAAGAAAATGGAAATGGAAGGTAAAAAGGGATCAAAAATATGATGGGAAAAAGGGATCAAAAATATGATGGAAAAAAGGGATCAAAAATATGATGGAAAAATATGATGGAAAAATGTGATGGAAAAAAATGATGGAAAAAAATGATGGAAAAAAAAATCGACTGAAACAAGCTCAAACCCATCTTTTTTTCTTGAAGTAAGTAAACATGGTGATTCCTATTATAGTCATAAATGCCATGACTGCAGGATAGCCCCAGCGCATTCCGAGTTCAGGCATGTACTCGAAATTCATCCCATAAACGCCTGCTATAAACGTAAGGGGGATGAAAATTGTTGCAATAACTGTCAGAACCTTCATGACATCATTCATCTTGTAGCTCAAACTGGAGAGATAGACATCCACCATTGAGGACAGAATATCTCGATAAGTTTCGACCGAATCGATAATCTGGATGGTGTGGTCATAAATATCTCTCAGGAAAAGCCTTGTAGTCTCTTTAATTAGTTCTGACTCGGATCTTTGCAGGCCGTTTATCAGCTCCCTGAGAGGCCAGACGGACTTACGAAGGATTATCATGTCTCTTTTATAGTTCTGGATAGTTTTGATAGTGTCTGGGCAGGGATTTATTATGAGCTCTTCTTCAAGCTCCTCAATTTCCTCCCCAAAATGCTCAAGAATTACGAAATAATTATCAACCACGGCATCTATAAGTCCATAGGCAAGATAATCCACTCCGTTTTTCCGAACGCGAGAAGCCGGATTTTTAAGCCTTTCTCTTAAAGGATCGAAAACACCCTCCTCTTTTTCCTGAAAAGAAAGAATGTAATTGTAACCAAAGATGATGCTTATCTGATCTGTAATAATCTCATCTTTTTCCGCATCAAATAGCATCATTTTTAAAACAGTGAAAATATATGATCCATAATCATCCATCTTGGGACGTTGTCCGGTATGAAGTACATCTTCAAGGGTAAGGGGGTGAATATTAAAGCAGTTTCCAAGCTTTTCTATAACCTCGACTCTATCGAGCCCATCCACATTTATCCATAAATTGAGGTCTGACTGGTCCTTAAAGGCTACGCATTCCTCAATACTGGTCAGTTGCTTTTCTATAAGTTTTTCACTGTTATATGCCAGGACGCTGATTACGACCTTTTCTACCTTTTTTTCTCCTATATGTACAAGCGTTCCAGGAGCAAGTCCTACTTTTGTTTTTCTTCCGGAAGTTCCCAGTTTCACGGCTCTGCTTCACCTCCTAATAAAAATAAGTACTCTATTTAATTAAATCTTCATTGATTTAAGCCTGTGTACGACTTTTTGCCTGAATCTCGCTGGTAAGCTCCAAGAACAGTCATAAAAGTTTTCAATATGGGCGAACATCAGTTAAAAAATGAGTTTTATGAACTGTTGGAGATAAATATATCTATCATTGAATAGATAAAATAATATGTAAATATATAAGGCGTTTTTCCGAAAATTGGGGAATTTGGGAAAATCGTCATTTTTAGAACAAAGGCATTGGAGTGGTTAGTCTGGTTGAAACTCAAATAGCGAATAGTTTACTCAATATGGTTGATCAGCTTATTGCATTTATTCCGACGCTTGTCGCAATCATACTTCTTATTATAGTAGGGAAAATCGTAGGAGGCTTTCTTGGAAAAGTTGGGGCAAAGCTTCTGGACAAGATAGGACTTGATGATCTTATTGAAAAAACTGCGATAGGTGGAATGATAAAAAGAGGGCAGATGAGTACTGTCGGTTTCTTTGATGCTGTAATCCGGTGGTTTGTTTACATTATTTTTGGTATGATCATCCTTGACCTTCTGAACATCGAGGCAGTGAATAACTTCGTCAGTCTGATTGTATTCTATATTCCACTCGTAATTTCCGCATTCATTGTACTGCTTATAGGCCTACTGATAGTTGATTTCATCAGCGACCTTGTCAAAAAAATGCTTGTTACGACAGGAATGGATGAGAAGTTCGAACAGACAGCTTTTGGAGACTCAGTCAGGTCCGGAGGAATGTCAGCTTCAGGAATCATATCCGGACTGGTCAGACTATTTGGTTACCTTATCTTTCTTACGGCTGCAGCCAATATTTTACAGCTGGATATGCTTACTCAGCTGCTGATAAGTATTACCCAGTATTTGCCACGCCTTTTCACAGGCATCCTGATCCTGATGATAGGTATCCTTTCAATTGATCTGGTGATGGACTACCTGAGCGCTTCAGTCAAAGGCATGAATGTAGAAGGAACAGAAATAATTCTTCCTCTCCTGAGGGGCTTTTTGCTTCTGATCCTTGTTTTGCTTGCCCTGGATACGATGCTAGTTGACACCAGCATTCTCTACCTGTTCTTTGGGCCGCTTGCATGGGGAATTGCAATCGTGGTTGCTTTCAAGTACGGAGTTAAAGACGCAATTGTTGCGTATGCCAGAGAAAGGAAGTAATCCCTTCCTTTCATTTATTTTTGCAGGACTATTTCTTTGGATGTAAGTCTCATTATATTGAATATAGTATTGTTCCTATTTGCAGAAGAAATCTTCAACTGCGTAGTTATATTTTGTATCTCAGGGAGGCTTATTTAAGAAAAAAGATGGAGGAAACCGTCTTTTTGGAAGCTAATGAGGATAATTGTATAATATACCTTGACTTTTTTATATACCTTGACTTTTTTATATACCTTGACTTTTTTTGGGATTGACATCTCTCATATTTCTTTACTTGCAGCTTCGGATAATGCCCTTATATGAAAATCTGAGTCGAGCTCTTCAGCAAGCTTTTTGCACTTCTCCAGGTCTATTTCGGCTACATTAACTGCTGTGACTCTTGTATTGATTCCTGCCTTTCTTGCTTCCTTTACAAACTCAAGTATTGCTCTGTAAGCGTCTTTGTGAGCTGGCCTGCAGAGTTTATTGTACTTTTCTTCAGACTCGGCATTCAGGCTTACAGATATGGAATCTATTCCTGCCTCTTTTAATTCGAAGATCACATTTTTTCCGGGATTTATAAGGGCTGCATGTCCGTTAGTGTCAAGCCTTACTCTAATATCTCGTCTTTTAAGCCATCTGGTTATTGCAAGCACCACATCAAGCCTGAGAGTGGGTTCTCCAAGGCCTGTGAATACGACTTCTTTGTATTTAGATAGATCAAGTCCTTCAAGGGCTTCAATAACCTCTTCTGTTGATGGCTCTTTTAAAAGCCTCAGGTCATATCCATAAACCCCATCTGCGAAGTTTCGGATGCAAAAAATACAGTCTGCGCTGCAGCGATTGGTAAGGTTAAGGTAGAGATTTTTATGAGCTTCGTAGTAAATTGTGTCCATGGGAATCAAAATTTATTACATTACTTATAACCATGACGCATTAGTTCATTTTTTGTTCATGGCCACAAAATACTCCCTATATATACCAATTTTTTGTTGATTTACTTCTTTTTTTCGGTTATGATTCGTGTTTTCAAGCAGAAAGTTTATAGGCAATTATGTACTTCTAAGGTTCGATCTGCAGCATTTAGCTAGCAGTATCTATGTTTCAACTCATTTACTTTCGCATTGAAGGATCTCAGGTTCTTTTTTAGGGATTTGGATTTTCAATGTTGACAGATATGTGTTAAAAACCTATGATTGATGAAAAATTGCGGGATTCGCAATTTCGAAGGAGAATTTTAAATGGCACAATTCGCAAAATTCGATGTTCCAGAAGAACTTACAAACAAAGCTCTTGAAGCTCTTGAGCTTGCCAGAGATACCGGAAAGATCAAGAAGGGCACTAACGAAGCTACAAAAGCAATCGAAAGAGGAAATGCAAAGCTTGTTCTGATTGCAGAAGATATCGAGCCTGCAGAGATTATTGCTCATATTGCTCCCCTCTCTGAAGAAAAGAATGCACCTTACATCTTCATTAAGAATCAGAAGGAACTTGGTGCAGCCAGTGGACTTGGTGTGTCCTGTGCAACTGTCGCTATCGTAGACGCAGGGAAAGCAGCTGAGATGGTTCAGGACATTGCCCAGAAACTTGAAGCTCTTAAATAATCCTGATAACAAGGGGTGCTGATTATGGCTGACGAAAGCACAACCGGCGGCTTTGCTGCTGAGGTTATTGACGTTATCGGAAATACAGGTATGCATGGTGAAGCCAGCCAGATCCAGTGCAGGGTTCTGGAAGGCAGAGACAAGGGTCGTGTAATCACAAGGAACTGTGTAGGCCCTGTCCGAATCGGGGACATTCTTATGCTTCTTGAGACATCAAGAGAAGCCAAGAAGCTGACCACCAGGTAAGAAAGCGGTGAGATAAATGGAACAAAGGAAATGCTTTTTTTGTGGGCAGATGCTGGAGCCTGGCACAGGTAAGCTCTACGTCAAAAAAGACGGATCTACCTACTATATGTGCTCTTCCAAATGCATGAGCAACTTCACTCTGGGTAGGCTTCCGCGGCGTACCGAATGGACTGAAAAAGGCAAAATTCAGTTGAAAAAAGTCTGATTTGTTAAGGTGTGTACATGGAACAGACATACGTTATGGTAAAGCCTGACGGAGTCCAGCGCGGACTGGTTGGAGAGATAATTTCCAGAATTGAAAAGCGGGGTCTGAAAATCGTCGCTCTAAGGATGAACGTTATCAGTGAAGCCACTGCAAAAGAACACTACGGTGAACATGCAGCCAGGTCTTTCTTCCCATCACTTATAGAATTCATTACCTCCGGCCCCTCAGTCTCAATGGTAGTTGCCGGAAAAGATTCAGTTAAGGTTATGAGAGCTGTAAACGGGGCTACAAACCCTGTAGAAGCAGCTCCGGGGACCATCCGTGGGGACTTTGCTCTGGATGTGGGCAGAAATATAGTTCATGCATCCGACTCCCCAGACGCAGCAGCAAGGGAAATTGCAATCCACTTTAAGGACTCCGAAATCGGGAAATATTCCAGGATCGATGAGGTCTGTCTGTACGAATAAAGCAGGTGCATCAAAGCCTCTTCGTGCTCCTGATACTTTCAGAGCACGATTACAGGTCTTTGTTTATCCGGTACCTGCAAAAAGGGTCCTTCCGGGGAAACCCGGACCCTTCTGGACCTGCAGCGAATAAGACGCGGGAATGAGAGAGGTTTTGCATATGACCGACAAGAAAAATTTGAGGACTCCTATAGTCTGCGTGATGGGGCACGTCGACCACGGGAAAACCACTCTGCTGGACAAGATCAGAGGTACTGCAATTGTTAGCGGAGAGGCCGGGGCTATCACCCAGCATATCGGAGCAACTGAAGTTCCGATAGATGTGATTGTCGACAAACTCGGAGATCCAAGACTCAGGGAACGTTTCATGGTTCCAGGGCTACTTTTTATTGATACGCCGGGACACCACGCTTTTACAACCCTCAGGAGCAGGGGAGGTGCCCTTGCCGACCTTGCAATTGTTGTAGTGGACATAAACGAAGGTTTCAAGCCCCAGACACATGAAAGCCTGCAGATCTTAAAGCGGTTCAAGACTCCTTTTGTTGTCGTTGCTAACAAAATCGACAGGATTGGCGGCTGGGTTCCACAAAAAGACCTGCCTTTTGCTGCTACTTTCAAAAAACAGTCCGAACAGGTTCAGGCCCGGCTTGAGACAAAGCTCTATGAAGTAATAGGCGAACTCTACAACCAGGGCTTTGCAGCAGAACGCTACGATCGGGTTACAAATTTCCAGAAAATGCTGGGTGTAGTGCCTGTTAGTGCCGTTACAGGAGAAGGAATTGCTGATGTTCTTATGGTACTCCTCGGCCTGGCTCAGAAGTTCCTTGAAGCAAACCTGCAGTACAGTGCCAAAGGTCCCGGAGTCGGAACTGTTCTTGAGGTAAAAGAAGAAAAAGGTCTGGGTCCAACGCTTGACGTTATCCTCTACGACGGCATGCTGAAAAAGGGAGATACGGTTGTTATCGGAAGTCTGGGAGAGCCAATCCAGACCAAGATAAGGGCTCTCTTGAAGCCAAGAGAACTTTCCGAAATCCGCTATGAGAGCAAGTTCCAGCAGGTGAATAAGGTCACTGCGGCGGTGGGAGTGAAGATCTCGGCTCCAGGCCTCGAAGGTGCTCTTGCAGGAGCTCCTATAAGGGTTGCTACAGAAGAAACCCTTGAGGAAATTGTAGCACAGGTAAAGTCCGAAATAGATGCGGTAAGGATTGATACGGGTTCAGTAGGGATCATGATCAAAGCAGACACCCTGGGTTCCCTTGAAGCTCTTGTCCACGAGTTCCGGAAAGATGAGGTCCCTATCAGGAAAGCTGAAGTAGGAGATATCTCGCACAGGGATGCAATTGAGGCTTCAACAGTTGAAGACCCTCTCTATTCGGTACTGATAGGTTTCAACGTCAAAGTTCACCCTGATGCCAGAGAATTCCTGCAGGAAAGCAATGCGAAGGTGTTCACAAGTGACGTGATCTACCGCCTGATTGAAGATTATCAGAAGTATGTAAAGGAACAGCAGGAACTGGCTGAAAAGAAGATTTTCGAAACCATTATCCGCCCTGGAAAATTCAAAATTCTTCCAGGATGCGTATTCCGCCAGAGCAAACCAGCCGTTGTCGGGGTAAGGGTGCTTGGTGGAGTCGTGCGGACAAACGCAGATGTCATGCTTGAAAACGGAAACGTCGTAGGCAAGATCAAGGGACTGCAGTCTGATGGAGAAAACATTTCTTCTGCAAAGGTGGGCAAAGAAGTTGCCATGGCAATTGACGGCGCAACCGTAGGCAGACAGATCAAAGAAGGAGATGTGCTCTACATTAACGTTCCTGAGAGGCATGCCAAAGTTCTTGAGCACGAAATCTATGATTCCCTTTCAACTGATGAAAAGGAAACTTTCGACATTTTCCTTACACTCAAGCGGAAAGACAATCCTTTCTGGGCAAAGTAACGGCTGATGTTCAGGGCAGCAGCATATTAAGGCTCATTAAGGATTCAGGTAAAGAAGGCAAGGTAAAATTAAGTAATTATTACAGGTAAATCTGATATTGGAGGATTTTACATGGCAAATTTCAAAGTTGTAGTCTCTGACCCAAAAGAGGGACGTGCTTATCAGCTCGACATTAAAGATGCTGAAGCAAACGCATTAATTGGGAAATCAATCGGTAACGTTGTTGACGGTTCCATCTTTGGGCTAACCGGATACAAAGTCAAGATCACTGGCGGTTGCGACGGCAGCGGGTTTGTTATGAAACCTGACCTTCCAGGCCCCAGAAGACAGAGAATTCTGCTGGCAGTAGGCGTCGGCTACGTCCCCAAACTCCCGGGACAGCGCAGGAGAAAGATGATGCGCGGCAAGGAAATTGCTCATGACATCGTCCAGATCAACGCCAAGATTGTTGAATATGGAAGCAAATCCATAAAATCCCTTCTCGGCCTCGAAACTGTAGAAGAAGCTCCAGCAGAGTGATTTTCAATTTCCGCCTGCGGGCGGGATTTGAACACTCTCTTTTTGTTTATCTTTTGTTTATCTTTTGTTTTTCGTTCGTTTTTACTGTGTTCTTTTGTTAATACTTCTTTTATACTTCCTCACGTTGTCTCTTTTGTTTTTACTTTGGTTTTTTGTTCAGACATCTTTTAGACTTCCTTATTTTGCGGCTATTTTTGCAGTATTTTGTTTGATATTCCTGTAATTTGTTATGTTTCATTTCTCACTACAAACATAATAAAATTTTTATAGTTTTAGCCCTGAAATGGACTATTGAAGTATATTTATACTATTCCCGTTTTCCATTCCTTTAGCGTATAGGGTGGAGCAGAAGGGGGGCTGAAAAACAATGAAACTGGATAAAAATATGAGACTCTTCCTGCTGATCTTATCGTTATTTTTCCTTGCAGGGCTTGCAATTATTGAGGGTACCGATAAGCAGGATACTATTGAAGGATATGTAATTAGCATACAGCCGAACGTTTCTACAGGATATTCCAATCTCATTGTTATGGATATGGCCGGGAATGAACATGATTTCAACGTACCTTCTGTGAAGCTTAAGGACAAAGGCATCATTCTGGGCGACAATGTTAGGGTAAGTATTTTCCGGGACGCTGACGGAAATATCATTGATGATCAGATTGAAATAAATGAAATTTCTGCCGAAACCTCTGAGGGGACCATTAAAGGAGAGGTTACAGGTGTAAAAAATTCAGCTGCATCCGGCTCTTCCGAGCTTACGATAAAAGATGCCGATGGAAAAGAGCATGTTGTTAATGTACCTCTTTACCAGGGAGAAAAGCTCAAGCCAGGAGATACCGTTAGTATTAAAGTTATCGGGAAGGCCGAAGGCACCATCGGGTCGGTTTCAAGGACGGAAAGCCCGAAAGGAAAAACCAGTGAAGAAGCTCATTCATTACCTGGAATAAGCGGAGTATTTGCTTCATTTGCAGTCCTGGTCTCAGCAATTTACAGAAAACAAGTTTAAAAGGAAACAAAATACTTATTCGATCCCTCTAATTAAAAAAGTTGTTCCGAATAGGTTGTGAGGATGTATTTCATCCTCAGAATCTAGAATAAAATTCGTACAATATAGAAATATACTCTGAAATAATCAGAGCAGCGAACTCTTAACTGTTTTTCAGATTATTTTCTTTCCTGCTTCCGCTCCGGACTTGCACTCATAAACATCAGTGATTCTCATAATTGCCAGGGCTTTTGCAGGAAACCTGTCTCCCATGCTTTTAACCATTTTGTACATCTTCTCGTAGTCTTCCCCGTCTGTCTTGACCTCAAAATCTCCTTTTATCTGGTAGCAGCCCTTGACCTCGGGACCCCATACGTAGATTGCGCCCCTTGGGTTTTCTTCAAGGTTCTGGCGGGTTTTATAAAAATAGTTGTCTGCAATCCAGATCGTCTCTCCATCTTCCTGGAGCTTGCAAAAGCCAATGGGTACAACGTTCGGTTCTCCACCTTTAGAGGCGGTTGCAAAGGGAAAAACCCTCATTTTTGCAAAGTCTTCTTTCATCTGATCGTTCAGTTTTACCATTTACTTTACCCCTTCATAGAATCAGTTTTTACTAATATGGCTGCAATTAATATATAACTTTGAAGGCGTCAAAAACAGAAGAAGATCAAAAAACTTTTTTCTATCTCTATGTCTCAGGAAAATGTGTCCGGAAAACTATAGTGAAAGGATACGATCATCTGAAAAAATGAAAAATAAAAATTCATGGAAATGTTACAGAAAAAGGATACAGGAAACCAATAGAATATCAACAGCTGAATATCTTATCCAGGAAGTACTGGTGGATTCTCAGGTCATCGGTTAGTTCCGGATGGAAAGCAAGAGCCAGTACATTTCCCTGCTCTGCAGCAATAATCAGGTCTTCAAGCCTGGAAAGCACGCGAACCCCAGGCCCACAGCCCACTATTCCGGGAGCTCTGATAAACACACCTGTAAAAGGAGAATCGAGGATGTCAATATTAAGCTCTGCTTCAAAAGAATCCCTCTGCCTTCCGAAAGCGTTTCTGTTGACTTTAGTATCCATAATCCCAAGCAGTTCCTGGCTGGTCTTTTCCACCTGCTCATCCCCTGCCTTTGCAAGTACAATCAGCCCTGCACAGGTCCCAAGGATAGGAACTCCTCTTGCAGCTGCATCTTTTATTTCTTCTGCAATCCCCTCACGGGCCAGCAGCCTGCAAAGCGTAGTACTCTCCCCTCCAGGAATCACAATTCCACTGCACTCCGGAACAATACCCTTATGCTTTATCGCAACTACCTCTGCATCTGCTCCTTTCTCTTTAAGGGCTCTCCTCAAAGCATCAACATGCTCAGAAACCGCTCCCTGTATAGCGATTACACCTATCTTCATGAAAAACACCATTTTCCAGAAATTAACTTTTATCTGTTGAATCAAAAAATGTAAAAAAATTGAATTGATTTCTTCTTACAGGCCTGTAAGAAATAATCTAGTTTTTAAAAATTGAATATTTAGTCCGCTTGAGCAAGCGATGCGAACGAAACTGACAGCGCATCGAAGCAACTCTGCCTAAAAGGAAAGCGGGATCCCGAATCGCAACTTGGGTGAGTCGCAATTCGGGCAAGTCGAAGCTGATTGCTTACTGGATTGTTTACCAACCGCGTTCCTGCAGGGCTTCTCCCGCTGGGATCATGTCTGCACTAATGCCTTTCATTCCGGCACCCACGCCTTTTGAGATCTCGGCGAGTTTTGCAGGGTTATCGTAGTTGTTGACGGCTTCAACGATTGCTTTTGCCATCTTTTCAGGGTTTTCGGCTTTAAAAATTCCTGAGCCTACAAATACTCCGTCGGCCCCAAGGCGCATCATAAGCGCTGCATCTGCGGGAGTTGCAACTCCACCAGCTGCAAAGTTTACTACAGGCAGGCGCTGCATCTTTGATGTTTCAAGCACAAGCTCTATAGGGGCTTCAATTTCCCTGGCAACCATTATAAGCTCTTCTTTTGTCTTGCCGGCAAGGGCACGGATTTCTCCCTGGATCTGCTTCATGTGCTTGACTGCCTGGCTAACGTCACCTGTTCCGGCTTCTCCCTTGGTCCGGATCATGGCTGCTCCTTCGTTAATTCTCCGGAGAGCTTCTCCGAGGTTTCTGGCTCCGCATACAAAAGGCACGGTAAACTGCGTTTTATCTATATGGAAGTAAGGGTCAGCAGGGGTCAGAACTTCGGATTCATCTACCATATCAGCGCCAAGGGCTTCTAAGATTTCGGCTTCCACGAAGTGTCCGATTCTGGCTTTTGCCATTACAGGAATAGTAACCGTATCAATGATCTGCTGAACTATTTCAGGGTCGGCCATTCGGGCAACTCCTCCGGCTTTCCTGATGTCTGCAGGGACAGCCTGAAGGGCCATGACGGCAACTGCTCCGGCTTCTTCAGCGATCCTGGCCTGTTCAGGAGTTGTAACGTCCATGATCACACCCCCTTTCTGCATCCGTGCAAAGCCCCTCTTGATCAGTTCTGTCCCGTGTCGTAATTTTTCAAAGTCCATGAATGTCATCCTCTCTGTTTTGGTCTGCTTTATAAGATATATGCCGTGGGAAACCCTTTCCACGGGTGAAATGTTCATTGAGTCATTTCCATTAATTGCAACCAACAGGTTACGATTTCAGTTTGATCTTTCTTCAGTGAATTGTGAATACGCTCAATAGTTAAAAGCATTATTTAAGTTATTCCTTAATGAAAGGGTACAGAATAAATAACCATATGAAGATTTAAAAGTTTTTCTTCTTTCCTTATGAGAATTCTATACTTTTTACACCTGTTAGATCAGTCCCTTCTATTTGAACCAATAACACTACAGACCTTTACTGTAAATATTTGCAATCTTTGGGTGTCAGTTTTGCAGTCAGCTGATTACTATTTCAGTATTCATATAATTAATGTGACCTCTGTCAGTTCTAAAATATAAAGTTTTCTCAGAATTATGAGAAAATGGAGTTTGAAAAATCTTCAGAAAAGGTGTATATCCATTTCATTTAATTCGATACTCTTCAGCCGGAGTATAATGAGAGGCTACATGAGAAAATAATTATAAGATATGTTGAAATGATTAAATGTAAGATATTTTTTCCGGGATCGTTTATGGATTTCAGAGTTTACTGGTTATTATTGTTAAGGGGAATCTGAAAATGAAGATGAAACTTCTGCATGTATCCATTTTATACGTTTTCTTTTTCACTTTACTTGTAGTATCGCCTGCATATGCTCAGATGAGCAAGGGGGAGGGTTCAGGCTCCGGAAAGGGCCCCATGATGCAGGGATATGGATTTGAGCAGTATGACAGCAGGTTTGAAGGTTTCGGATCAAAAACTTTCAAAGCAGTCTCAGATACTTTTGGAGTGTCTGTTGAAGATGCTATCTCTGACCTGGGGCTTCCGGAAGATATGGATACACAGCTTACAATCCTCGATATTGAAGAGCAGTATGGGGTTTCGGGGCAGGAAATTGCCAGTTACATGGTTATGAATATGCACCAAATGCATACTTCTCTTAACGAAGGGAAAAGGCTTTTGATGCGCCAGCAGGCCATTAGGACAATAAGAACTGGCAATGGTCAGGGAATGTTTTTCATTCGCCAGGGCAGTCTTGCATATGGGAACTTCACAACCTTCAATTTCAATGAAAGCGGAGGGATAGAAAACTTTGCCGCAGACGGTGATATAATCTTTGATTCAGTCACGGTTTCCGATTTTGAGTATCTGGATGAACAGGTCACTGGAGCCTCAGCCTTTTACCAGGGCGTTGACAGTCAGATTCTTCTGCAAGATTCTCCCATGGGAATTATTCAGATAAGGGCTCTTGACAACAAAACAGTTACTTTCTACCTGGCAGAGGGAGTGAAAGCAAGCCGGGAAAAAGAACTTGCAAATTTTTCGGAGAGCATAATTCCCATAAAAATTACCAGAAACAATCTCGAGGGATATCTGGTTATTTTCATGAATCCTCTTTCTGCAGACCCCCAAAAAAACCTCGATGGGCTTGATGTGAAGGTTTCTGATAATAAAATTACATTCAACCTTGTGAAAAACAGCGTACTTATGTTCAGGGTAAATTCTATGCCAAATGTCTTCATGCAAACCCAATACAAAAACAGTCCTGAGAATACTCACATGCATCAGGTGCTTTCCAGAGAGATTGTAGCTGGCAGAGTTGGGGCTGAAATAGTTTTCCGCAATGGAAAGGGCAAGGAGTCAATCGTGAATTATGTTCCCCTTAAACTGCATGTAAAGGATAGAGATGAAGACCGGATTGTGCTTGGAATTGAGTCGGAATCTCAGGAAGGCGGGGTCATTACCATAAATGTAGATAACGAAACCCTCGATTTTTCCAGGCCTGAACGTCTGCTATTAAGATGTAACGGAACAGTAATAGAAGAAGCAGCAAGTATTGATGAGCTCTTTACTGGCGGAGACAAATCTCTTTACTATATTCTAGAGGAAAATGGAGCCTCAACAATCGCCGTATATATTCCACAGTTCTCGGAAAAGGAAATTGTAATAGACCTGGAGCCTGAAGGAGAAGAGAACATCTTGGAAACCGAAGAAGAAGCAGCTACGACTGAAGAAACAGAAGCTAAGAATGAAAGTACTACACCTACCAGATCAACTCCAGCTTTTGAGTTTGGGATTGCAGCCGCAGGTCTGGTCACAGCATACGGATTGAAACAAAGGCAATGAGCCTCAACTCAATAAAATAGAATCAGAGTTCTTAGGGGACTGGCTAATGCCGGTCCTTAAATACCTTTAAAGAACTTTGTCGGATCTTTTATGGGTCTTTTGTCATGGTCTTTTATTCCATTACTATCACTTGACTCTGGATTTCCTTATCTCTTCTGTAAAGGTCAAGCTTTGTACAGACAACTACTGAAACCCAGATTGTAAATGCAGGAATGAATGTTTTTAAAAACTCTACTAGCGCGAAGTGGAGGTAATTGATTGCTCCGGCTGTTTCAAATCCGGCCTTCAGGAGAAGAGTTGATGCTCCAAATAGCAGAAATGCAACAAATACTCTGGTAGCTCTCTGTGCTGCAGTTCCTGTATCATCAGGAATCCCCTTTCGTATAATTAGGACGTATGCAAGATTTGTCCCGAAGAAAAAACCTGCTACATCGGCACTTATTAGAGATAGGGCTGTGAGAAGAATAGGAATAACAAACATAAAGGAATAAAAAAGTAAATTCTGGCGTTTGAATGCGAATTCAAAACTCTCCTTTTTGAAAAAATCATCTTTTAGAGGGCTTTTAAGAAACTGATTAAATGCTATCAGAAAAATTAAACCTGCCGCGGCTCCTCCAAGTACATCTCCTAAAAAATGCCTGCCCAGGTACATCCTTGAAAAAGCCATAACTATTATCACCAGAGGAGCCATTCTTTTTAGTGTCCTGCTGTTGAAAATAATGGCGCTTCCTCCCCAGAGCGCAGTCGTAATCGCTACATGCCCGGAAGGAAAACCAAAAGTTGAAGTGGTAAATGGATTCTGAAGGCGAAAGGCTTCAAGGACCTGTTTATTTGGAAGTTGGAAAATACCTTTCTGTCCATTTCCGCTGAAAGGTGAGGTATTTTCGATTCCATATTCCAGATTAAGGACTCTCTTATCTACAAAATCCGGTCTTGGGAAGGCGATCAGAGTTTTCAGGATTTCGGTAACCATGCCAGTCCACAGCAATAGCTGAAACAGAAGAAATCCTTTTTTAAAATCGACTCCAAAAGTAGTCATAACTATAATGGCAACTAAAAAAGAGGAAGATCCAGTTGTAGTTATCAAAATCATAAGGAACGTAAACCACTCGGTTCCAAGGGATTGCAGGTAGAGAATAGGTTCGGTCTGAAACATCTTGATAACTCCAGGGATTGACTTTTTTCATGGAGATTGATTTTTTAATTCATGGACAATGTTTTTCGTTCAGAATTGAGTTTTTGTTCATTTTAGACCTCATAGATCTGCAAAAGATAAAAAAGTTAGTGGTTTTTGGACGCCATTTAACATTTATTCTCCCTTTATATCAATATATGATAATCCTGCATACAGGAAGAGTCGGAAAACAGTTTTTCTTATGGGGTGAAAGCTCAGCAGAAAATGAAGTTCCTCGGGTTCAACGTGGAAGACAACCTAAAGACCAGGTTGCAAAGCCTTATCCTTATGATTCCGGCTTTGAAAGCCTGTCCTCTGCCCTTGAGATGCTTCCAGTTGGTACGGGCCGGAAAGAGATCGAAAATGTTAACGTATGGATGCCAACAATAGGTGGGATTCCGTTTCCTTCCAGTTCTTTAATTGCTGAAATTACGACCTCGAAAGCAAAAATTACACTGGCTCCGTGGAATGTTAATGCATACCTTCTGGAAACCAGAGAGGCCATAGATCTTCTCTGTGCCTGTATGGGGAAAAGGGTTCTTGCACCCGGAATAATGGCGGGAACTGATCTTATCTGGTGGGCAGAAACCCTAAAATTTGCAGGTTCACTGGCGGCCGGACAGAAATACCTGCCTGGTATCCGGGTTGATGAAGGAGTGTACAGAGCATTCTGGGAACCGTTGTTTACCGGAGAGGATGCTGAAGAACTGGCAAAATTGGCAAAACAAATGCCTCCTGTTGCCAGAGCTCTTACTCTTCAGGTTTCGGAAGGGGCCCCGGAAATATCTGCACTTTTTGTGGTCAGGCAGTTTATAGCTGACTCTCTTGACCAGATAGTCCGCTCTGGGGCAGGGAAAAAACAACTTTCTGAAAAGACACACAGGACCTCCTTTGATAGCGTCCATGACGCCTGGGTCTCAGCTTTGCAAAGCCCTGAAGGGCTGATCCATGTAGATGAAAAAGAGCTTCTACAGCTTGCCGCCCGCACCCATGAATGGCAGCGCCCCCTCACCATCCTGGCCACTTCCCCAGGCTCTGTTTCCGCCTGGAGGAGCCTGTTGAGAGGGAAGAACCTGAAGAGAATGAACAAGCCGGAGTAGCTGCAGAGAAAGAGGAAAACAAAAGAAGCAGGAAAGAAGCAGCTAACATAGAAATCTCAGAGGGTATGTGGTATGTTCGCTACCTGCTCCAGCCTTATGGAGACCCTAGCCTCCTGATTCCTGTAAAAGAAGCCGGAATCCTTCTTAGGATGCCTGAGGATGAAAAAGAAAATGAAAAAGAAGTCGAAGAAGCTCCTTTTTCTCCTGAGCCTCTGCCTCTTGATCCAGAAGCCTTCTGGGGCATTTCCCAAGAAGCTTCTGAAGGAGAAAGAGGTCTCACTCTTAAGGCTAATATCCCTAAGGTCCCAGCGACCCTTCCAAAAAGGCTTGGAAAATTTCCCTTCTGGCGTGGAGAAAAGGATTTGCTTGAGGTGCTGGAGGAGATCTACATAAAGGCTTCACCTGCAGGGATGATGATCTCCTTGGAGAAAAAAATGAGTGCAAAAGTTTTTTTCCTTCATTTTGGCTCTTTGAGGAATTGAATTGATTGGGAAGTAATTTTTCCAGTTAATAAGTGGTGCATTAAGGATCTCAAATCAAGCAGATATACATAAAATAATTTATATAATATATGTTGGATATATACACCCGTCGGAAATCAAGATATCAACTACCTCTAAAGCCCACTACTTGAGTCCTTTCTGAATATGGTCACATGCAGTTTCTCCATTAAAAACAAACCGTTAATAGCACGGAACGTAAATTTATGGTAAATACACTTTCCCATCTTGGAGTCGGTCTGCTTCTTTCCTACGCTCTGGGCCTTAAAGGAAAGAAGAGGCTGGGGTTAGTTCTTCTTTCCGTACTTTCTGACCTTGATTATTTTACATACTCCATATTTACCTTCATCAGCGGCAGCGTAAGCCACGAGACACGAAACCAGCTTTTCTACCTGCTCGGCCACAGAGAATTTACTCACTCGATTTTTTTCTCTTTCCTTGTAGCACTTCTCATCTGGATTAGAACTACAGATAGGGTCTTTACTTTTGGAAGTTTTCAGGCTGTTTTCCTCCATTCCCTCCTTGATTACACAACAAACGCAAAAATGCGCCCCTTCTACCCGCTTAGCACAAATGAGTCAGCCCTTAGAGCCATTTATCCTCTGGACCCTGTGTTAAACATCCTTCCTTTACTGCCTCTTTTCATCGCAGCTGCCAAATATTTAAAAAACAAGGATTTCTGGAATTTTAAAAGTAGGGATGGATGGGGTCTAAAAAGCAGGAGTGGATGGAATTTTAAATTCAGGAGTGGATGGAGTATTAAAAGCAGGGACAGATGGAGTATTAAAAGCAGAGACATGTGGAACAGAAAATTAAATGAACTAAGTGGACTCTTCGGTTTTGTGAACAGGAATGAGAAGAAACTCTACGCCTCCTTAATTTTAGTCCTCCTTATGTGGGTCACAGTATTCCCTATTGCAAAAACACTCCTTGTAGACCATATCTCCGATGAAGAAGGAACTAAAATAAGCTACAAGAACACCTATCCTATATCGCCGGGCAGGTTTCTGGCAGCATATTCGTATAATGATACCCACTACAAGCTTCTGGAAGTTAGCTACTTGTCAGGAGTCAAAAAAAGTTTTTACGTCAAAAAAGTGTCTGTATCAGGTGACATCCCTGACGCTTCCACCTATGCTGAAAAAGTCGGGAGGCTCTACAGTAACTCAGTTCCTCAGGCAATCGATTATCCTGTTTATGCGGTTTCCGAAGAGAATGGATTTGTAACTGTAGTTCTGAGCGACGCCAGAAACCCTTACGTTGATAAATGGCCTTATTTCGATACGGTTTACAGATTCGTTTTCGACAGGAGAAGCGGAGAATACGAAGTGTCTGAGAGCCACTACGGAAGAGCAGAAAAGAAGCTTGAGAATAACTATTTTGAGTGATTAATGGAATAGATAAATTTTATCTCAATAATGTGAAAATTTATAGTAAGGAGCGCAAAACCCCGAAGTCTTTAGCTTCGTGGGATACAAGCGTCAACTTCCTCACGTTCTCTCATTATTAATTATGCAAACTTATTTCTATTTTTAGACCTATTGTACTGTGCTGAAATCCCTAAGCGATAACCAAGCACAGGATAGAGGTATTTTGCTGTCACCACAACCTGAAAGGGAGTTGGATAACAGGGCAATATCACGCTTACACTACTCTAAGGGCTAGAGATTGTGCCGGAGAAAACCGGAATCCGAAAGGAAGCTCAAGTACAATTTTCACCTCTGGGACAGAGGGTAGAGCCTGTATGACTTATCAACATTAGTTGGAAGGATGACTCAGGAAGCCGGTAGGTCTTTAGCCTAGTGGTAGTTCACTCCAATATACACAGGTACTGGCAGTGTACCGAAAGTTCTGTAAAATAAGAGTTTACTGAAATAAAATAAGAATTTGCTGCAATAAAATAAGAATTTGCTGCAATAAAATAAGAATTTGCTGCAATAAAAAATTTAGTTTTCCGATTACCTTTTTAAAGTAAAAAACTTTAATTGGAAAACTGCAATCGGAATAGCATAAATCTGTTTAAAAAGTAATTTTTGGATTATTTCTGGGTCTTCTTGAAGTACTTGTCTATCTCTTCCCAGTCGACTAGATTCCAGAATGCGTCTATGAACTTGCCTCTTTCATTCTTATAATCAATATAGTAAGCGTGTTCCCACACATCAAGATCCATAAGGATCGGAAAATCAGGTACCAGATTTACATTATGCTTTTCGATCTGCATGATCCCAAGTCTTTTAGTGTCGCCACAGAAAGTTAATGCTGCCCATCCGGAGCCTTCTACACTTGATGCTACCTGGGTAAACTCCTTTTTAAACCTTTCAAAGCTTCCGAATTCTTCTTTGATCGCCTCGGATAATTCCCCTACAGGCTCTTTGCTTGCATTGCTTGCAGGCGTCATCTCCCACCAGAAGTAATCGTGAAGAACGTGGCCGCCCAGATTAAAAGCTACAGCTTTTGCAGTTGCCTTGTAATCAAAATCCGTTCCTTCTGCCCTTGCTTTATCCATCATCTGCAAAAGTGAATTCACATTGGTCACATAGGCCTGATGGTGCTTGTCGTGGTGTATTCGCAGTTGCTCTTCGGAAATATAAGGTGCCAGGTCTGCATACCCATATTTCAACGGCGGTAATTTGTACATTTCTTTGGCCATATTATCTACCCTCTACGTAATCCTCTTCATAATAATTGGTTTAGCAAAATTTGTTCCGGAATCTGGATCTTTCTTTTCAGTTCAAGAAATTCATTACAAATAATTCCATTACAAATCTGCACTGTTAACCAATTTTCCCCTTAACTATGTTAACAGAAATCTATCCCTTAAACTACTCTGTTGCAAACTAATGTCTCAGATTTTTTGTCTCAAAACACTCTGCATTGTAAAGCACTCTGCATTGCAAAACTCTCTGCATTGTTCAAATGCACATTAAGTACATATCAAATCGCCATCTGGCAATTTAAAATGTAAAATATAATTATACCTCGAACCTATTTAAAGGTAAAAGATGCAAACTATAGATGTTTTTGTAGAAAATCTGCCCGGGATTTCACCAAAACATTTGTGCCTTATAATTAATAAAAATAATAATAAAAATAATAATAATAATAATAATAAATTAATTCAGGAATAAAATAAATGGTAAACACACTCTCCCACCTGGGAGTCGGCCTTCTGATCGCTCTGGCGCTCGGCTTTAAAGGAAAAAAGCGAAATATTGTGGCCTTTCTGGCAGTCCTGCCGGATCTGGACTTCATTCCGTACATCCTGTTTGTCCTCGTCAGCAGTAGCGTAAGCCATGAAACTAGAAACCAGCTTTTTTATCTGCTCGGCCACAGGGAGTTTATGCACTCCATCCTTTTCATTCTGCTTGTTACGCTTTTTATCTGGCTTAAAACAAAAGACCGCTTATTCACAGCCGCCGGGTTTGCAGCTATTTTATCCCACAGCTACCTTGATTACGCCACGAGCTGGAAAATGCGCCCCTTCTACCCTTTCAGCACAGATTCATCAATCATGGGAGCAGTTTACTTCTTCGATCCGCTGGCAAACCTCATTCCCCTCCTTCCAGTCTTTATTTTACTTGTGGCGTACATGAAAAGCAAGGGAAAATGGAACGGAAAGTTCAACAATTTCTGTAATTTTGTCACGCAGAACCGAAGCAAATTCTATACCACCCTCATAGTTGTGCTTCTTATCTGGCTTGCAGTTCTGCCGGTGGCAAAAGTATTTCTCGTGAAAGACATTTCTGACTCTGAAGGCGCAAAAATCAGCTATCAGGACACTTACCCTTCCTCTCCCGGAAAGTTTCTTGCCGCATATCCATATAACTCCACCCACTACAAGATTATGGAAATCAGCTACTTTTCAGGGGTCGAAAAAAGCGATTATATCGAAAAAATAAACGTAACCGGAAACGTCCCGGACTCCTCCGCCTACGCCGAAAGGGCTGCAAAACTCTACAGCACAGCCGTTCCTCAGGACATTGATTATCCTGTCTACAACGTTTCGGAAGAAAATGGCTCGATAACTGTCGGGCTTAGCGATGCAAGAGACCAGTACGTTAAATACTGGGCTTACTTCAAAACAGTTTACAGGTTCGTTTTCGATAAGGAGAGTGGGAAATATGTGGCATATGCAAGCATTCAGGGAGGAGATGAGGAGAAATTGGAAGAGAACTGGTTTGGGTGAATTTTCGATCTCCTTTGTCTGCTTCGAACTCTCATGGCATCCTGTTTTAATAATCATCAAAACTCAAACTGGCCTTGAAATAAGAAAATACTGTAAAAAACCAACTGCCGGTGAAAATTTATATTTCATTTTTAAACCTTATATCGCCATTTCATATCCATATATAAATGGTTATGATATACCAGCGAAGCCCGTATAAACTAAAAAAAGAGGTTAGAGGGTAAGGTATTGAATGTCTATACGAAATATGTTAGATTGTTTTTAGTTTAAAAAAGGAAAGATAAATGGCAAAAAGCCATTTCATCATTCTATAATGATGCACCTTTTTTGCATAGCATTTGGTTCTTTTATATCAAGAGGATGAGTGAATCTCACATCATGGAAAATAATTCTGCCTTTGCCTTTATTGACTGCAACAAACTTGAACTGGCTGGTTCCCCCGCTCCCCGTTCTGACAGGTTGATCGGGAACATATGTTGACTCCACAAAAAAGACACAATCTGGCATTTCTGACATTAAACAGCTGTAGCCAGTCGAAGGATTTGATGGTATTGAAATCTCGAATACATCTCCAACTTTTGCCTTAATTGGCGGTAATAACTCTACTTTCTGCATTTGTTTATTCCCCCTTTATATTAACTCTCTCACCATTGCTCTGGAAATTGCTGTACTGCAGACAACTTCATAATTTTATTTCTGATGAGTGAGTAATAAGTAAATTGGAGATCTTGGTATATATTACTTCCGGACAGTGCATATTTTATAAAAAAGTGAATTTATTTGGGCAGACATACAAAAATATGTGCAGATTTATCATAAAGATTGACATTTGATCTACTGCTTGCGGATTCTTTTGGCATATGGCCCGATTAATTTTTGATTTTTAGCCTGGCACGGTAGTTAAATATTACATTTCACTTAGGGCTCCGCTGCCTGCCTCTCAGTCTAGTGGGGCTTTTTTTGAAGATTCATCGAAACTCAAATCAGCCCTCAGTTATAATAATTCTGCAAATAATCAAAACTCAAGTATGATCCCAATTATGAAAATTTTTGAAAAAAGTAATGGATTATAAAAAGTTGTATTTAACTTTTAAACTTTAAATTGTAAGTTGACATTTGTTTATCAGGACTTACGCAGTTGAATTGAGGAAACTTAAAACTGTCTAATTAATAAATTCATAATATTTATGACAGACCTGCAGTACTTTATCTTGTTCTTCAAGTGCGTAAGTCCTCTAAAAAGGCCCTAATGAATGATTATGATGATATTAACGGCCTTATTGCTTCCATGATTTGACGCAGGACTTTACGAACGGTTAGCTATTGGTTCTCATTTTAGTATATAAACAATTTTACCTTTTGCGTTAGTACATACAGTCATACTTATTAGTAGCGGTTGTAACGGTGGTGACGCCACCAGTAGTCGTCCCACCAGTGGCCACGCCACCTGTGGTAGCCGTGACGGCGGTACCAGTCATTCCCGTGACCGTGGCCGTAACCATCTCCGTGACCTCCTCCATGATCGTAACCATTTCCGTGGCCGTTTCCGCCGCCTCCATGGCCGCCTCCGTAACCGTTTCTATGATCTCCATCTCCTCCACCGGGGGGTCCTCCTGAAGGACGTGCGCTTACTGCCGCAGCTGTCAATGATACTACAAAAAGGGCTGCCAGCAAAATGGCCAATGTCTTTTTGATTTTGCTGAATTGTTTCCCCATTTCTCTACACTCCAAACTTTTGTTTAATTTCAACTTTTATTCAATTTGATACAATTTTGAAACCGGCAGCTTTTCTATCCACTTCAGTCTGCAGATGAATTGCGTAACTATATTTCACCAACTAATTGTCCACATTATTTCTGGAAGTGTATACTATTTGTTTTACCAATCAATTATCTACATTTATTTCCTGAAGAGTGCATGCTATGGTAAATTCTACCCTCATTTTATGGTTGCTGATTTATAAGCCACTAAAAGCGGTTTCAAATTGTATCACTAAGAGATTATCATCAGAGAATATAATAACGAAGGAAATATAATTAAGAATTCCATATAAATTGAAAGCCGATAATATCTTAACTACTTTCTGCAGATGTTTTCTCTCTAAGGTATTTTTCACAACCCTTTCCCACTTTCCGTAGAATTCTACAAAAATACTACCTACTTATTCACTATAGAACAGACTAACAGTTTATATCGCCTTATAATTCTGTTTGACATATGGCATTTCATCATAAATGAACGCCAAATTATAAGGAAAAAAGAATGGCACTGATTAACAAGCTAAAAGATAAATCGAGTAATTGTTCTGATACGCTGGCAATCTGGAAATCGAATTGCTAATTATTCCATCAGAGAGACTAACTATTCACATGAAAGAATAGTAATTTACTAAGGTTTTCAAAGTATTCTCCAGATTGAATTAAACAGAGGCACTACAAGAAATGCTGTCTCTCAATGCTGCCATTTAATTTTATAAAAAACCCACAAGATTATTGTATAAAAAAATTAGAAAGTTTGGCGCATTTCCTGTAAAAAGGGCAATTGTGTAAGCTATATTTTGTTGAGCAATATAATATAAAGTTGTATCAATAGATTAATATTAAGAAAAACATATTCTATTTAGTTTATATAATTAGGAGTAATATAGACTATATACTCATTGTCTTTTGAGATCCGGGCATATAATCTCAAAGTGAAAATGAGCAATCTCTAAAAGGATATCAGGTCGTTAGGGTAAGTTACTGAGAATAGTGAGCATTAGAATTGCTCCTAAATTTACACAACAACTGCAAAAATGCCTGTTTGTGCGACTTGGTCAATAACTACTCCACTGCCACAAAAGAGACTCAACTCAAGAGAGACTCAAAAATCATTTTACCTTCCGCCTCCCTTCCGAAAAAGCAATTTGCTGCCGGAAAATGGTTTTCAAAATCTTTAATCCGGCAGCATTTTGTGAAGGTTTATTTTTCTTCACCCATGCTCATTTTTTCTTTTTCAGTCTTCTTCAGTCTTCTTCCGGTTCTTCGATACCTTCTTCCGGTTCTTCCATATCTTCTTCTGGTTCTTCTATGTCTTCAAGTTCTTCGGCATCTTCGAGTTCTTGGGCATCCTCAAAGTCTTCCTCTGAACCCTCTTCTTTTTCCATTCTGGCTTTGAGGGCGATCAGTTTAAGCTGTTTCTCGTCTTCGGTTTCGGCTTTGATCCTGGCCATGCCTACTACTTTGTCCCCTGACTTGATGTTCATGATTCTTACTCCCTGGGTGTTTCTTCCCTGGACTGAGATGCCTTTAGCGGGGATGCGGATAATGATGCCTTCGGCGCTGGTGAACATCAGTTCATCATCTTCAGCTACGGATTTGACGTTGGAAACTGAGCCGTTCCTGATGTTCGTGACGATAGTAATCACACCTTTTCCACCGCGACGGTGGGCAGGGTACTGATGGTACTCGGTACGCTTCCCAAAGCCGTTATCAGTTACTGTCAGGAGGGTTGTGGTTTCGTCGACAAGATCCATGCTGACAACCTCGTCATCAGGGCCGTCAAGAGTCATGCCGCGGACTCCTCTTGCCGTTCTGCCCATCGGACGGACGTCCTCTTCTGAGAAGCGGATAGCTTTGCCTTTCTTTGAGACCATCACCACTTCCTTTTTCCCATCTGTCAGGAGGACCTTTACCAGCTCATCGCCATCGTCCAGACTGACGGCAATTATACCGGCTTTTCTGGGGTTTCTAAACTCGGAGAGCGGGGTTTTCTTGATAGTGCCTGCCCTTGTTGCCATAAGCAGGTAACGGTCTTCAGCAAATTTCTTTACAGGAATCATGGCATTGACCATTTCACCTTCCTGAAGTTCCAGAAGGTTTACTATGGCTTTTCCTCTGGACTGCCGGGAGCCTTCAGGGATTTCATAGACCTTCTGCCAGTAGAGCCTGCCAAGGTTTGTGAAGAAAAGAATATAATTGTGGGTTGAAGAAACGAAGAGGTTCTCCACAAAGTCTTCTTCTTTAGTCTCCATGCCCATTATTCCCCTGCCTCCTCTGCGTTGCATGGAGTAGGTATCAAGAGGAATGCGCTTTATGTAGCCTCCACTCGTAATCGTGACAACGACATCTTCTTCAGGGATCAGGTCTTCGTCCGTAACCTCGGAAGCATCATGCACAATCTTAGTCCTGCGGGCATCTCCGTATTTCTCCTTGAGCTCCACAAGCTCATTCCTGATGATTTCGTGCTTAAGCTCATCGCTTTCAATTATTTTCTTGAGTTCCTGGATCAGTTTTAGAAGACCTTCGAATTCCTCAAGAATCTTCCGGGTCTCGAGTCCTGTCAGGCGCTGCAGACGCATTTCTAAGATCGCCTTCGATTGGACTTCATCAAGGCCAAAATTGTCCATCAAGCCCTGTTTAGCCTCATCGGCATTTGCTGAGCCTTTAATCAGGGCAACCACTGCGTCTATGTTATCCAGGGCAATCTTGAGCCCTTCGAGGATATGAGCCCTTTCTTCACTCTTCCTCAGGTCATAGAGCGTTCTCTTCTGGATAACTTCCATCCTGTAATCCAGATAAATTTTTAGAAGCTCCTTCAGGTTCAGCTCCTTTGGCTTTCCTTCCACAAGGGCCAGGTTAATTATTCCGAAACTGGTCTCCATCTGGGTGTGCTTGTAAAGCTGGTTTAAGATAACCTTCGGGTTCACCCCCCTTGAAAGCTCGATGACAACCCTGATTCCATCCCTGTCTGACTCGTCCCGAAGGTCGGAAATTCCGACAATTGTCTTGTCCCTGGCAAGCTGGGCAATGTTTTCAATCATCCTGGCTTTATTCACCTGATAGGGAAGCTCTGTTACGATAATCTGTTCCCTGTCTTTCTTTAACTCCTGGATTTCGGCAACTGCCCGGATCTTTACAGGGCCCCTTCCGGTCATGTACGCAGACCGTATGCCTGCCGTCCCGAGAATATGGGCAGCTGTGGGGAAGTCGGGTCCTTTGATTACGCTCATTAGCTCCGGAATTGTAGTTTCCGGATTTTCGATGAGCATGAGGGTTCCGTCAATTACCTCACCTATATTGTGGGGTGCCATGTTTGTTGCCATCCCCACTGCAATGCCCGTAGACCCATTAACAAGAAGATTAGGAAGTTTTGCCGGAAGAACCTCGGGCTCTTCCATAGACCCGTCATAGTTGGGTCTGAAAGGCACCGTTTCCTTATCGATATCTGCCAGCATCTCCTCTGCAATTTTATCCATGCGGACTTCAGTATAACGCATGGCAGCTGCCCCGTCTCCATCAATGGATCCGAAGTTTCCCTGTCCGTCGATCAGGGGATAGCGCAGCGAGAAGTCCTGTACCATCCGCACGATACTGTCGTAAACTGCAGTGTCTCCGTGAGGGTGGTATTTACCGAGCACGTCACCCACCACACGGGCGGACTTCTTAGAGGGCTTGTCATGGGTAATTCCAGCTTCTTTCATTGCAAAAAGAATTCTGCGGTGGACCGGTTTTAAGCCGTCTCTGGCATCTGGAAGTGCCCTTCCGACGATTACGCTCATTGCATAGTTTATGTAAGAGCGTTTCATCTCATCTTCAATAAGGATAGCAGTAACCCCTGTAATTTCGGGTTCTGGCCTTTCGTCCTCAGGCTCGTCTGGAGCAGGCTCGGATACGGTTAGCTCTAATTTATTCTCCGACTCTTCGTGTGCAAGGGCAGATGAACCGTCTCCTTTTTCCGGCTCTTCATCCTGTTCGTTGGGGACAAGGGTAGCCTGACGAGTTTTTTTCATTTCAGCTTCTGATTTATTTTCTTCTTCGTATTTTGCCATTTTTAGCCACCTCAGATATCCAGGTCCACAACCTCTTTTGCATGCGTTTCTATGAATTTTCGGCGTGGCTCAACCTCATCTCCCATGAGAACTCTGAAGATGTCGTCAGCCCGGATCGCATCTTCCAGAGTCACCTGCAATAGGGTCCGGCTCTCGGGGTTCATGGTGGTTTCCCACAGCTGTTCAGGATTCATCTCTCCAAGCCCTTTATAGCGCTGGATTGCAAGTCCTTTGTCCCCGATTTCCCTCTTCTTTTCTTCGAGTTCCCTGTCCGAGTGTATGTAGTACTCAGCTTTGCCTTTCTTTATGCGGTAGAGAGGAGGCTGGGCGATATACACATATCCCGCATCTATCAGGGGCTTCATGTAGCGGAAGAACAATGTTAGAAGAAGAGTCCTGATATGCGCTCCATCAACATCGGCATCAGTCATGAGGATGACTTTATGGTAGCGAGCACTTTCCAGGGTGAAGTCCTCACTGACTCCTGTTCCAATAGCTGTGACCAGGGAAATAATCTCGTTGTTTTTCAGGATCTTTGCAAGTCTGGACTTTTCCACATTCAGGATCTTGCCCCTGAGAGGTAAAATAGCCTGGAAACTCCTGTCTCTACCCTGTTTTGCCGAGCCGCCTGCCGAATTACCTTCCACGATGTAAATCTCGCAGACCGAAGGGTCTTTTTCTGAGCAGTCAGCAAGTTTTCCTGGAAGGGTGCTGACTTCAAGAGAGTTCTTTCTCCTTGTAAGTTCTCTCGCTTTTTTTGCAGCTTCTCTGGCTCTTTGGGCGAGAAGGGCTTTTTCAAGAATAATATTTGCAACTTTGGGATTCTCTTCAAAGTATTCCGCAAGCCCATCGGTTACAAGGGAGTCCACAATTCCTTTGACATCGCTGTTTCCAAGCCTTGTCTTGGTCTGTCCCTCAAATTGAGGTTCCATGAGCTTGACACTGATGATTGCAGTCAGCCCTTCTCTTACATCGTCGCCTGTAAGCTTCTCCTCGTCCTTGGAGAGCTTGTTGGCTTTGATATAATCGTTTGCAACCCTTGTAAGGGCTGTCTTGAAACCGATTATATGAGTTCCGCCTTCATGGGTATTGATATTGTTTGCAAAGGAGTACACGTTCTCTGAATAGCTATTTGTGTACTGCATCGCAATTTCTACTACCATATCGTCCCTTTGACGCTCAAAATAAATCGGTTTTTCGTGGAGAGGTTGCTTTTTCTTATTCAGGTACTCCACAAATTCCACTATTCCTCCTTCATAGGCGAAAATCTCAGCCTGCCCATCCGGGGTTCTTAAATCCGTCAAGCTGATTGTAAGGCCCCGGTTAAGAAAAGCAAGCTCTCTTAACCTGTTTGAGAGGATATCATACTCGAAGTGAATGGTCTCGAAAATTTTTGTATCCGGTTTAAAAGTAGTTTTTGTACCCCTGAGATCTGAAGTCCCTATTTCCTGAACATCTGCCTCAGGTTTTCCACGAATATAACGCTGGGAATACTTCTTTCCATCTCTACTCACTTCTACTTCCAGCAATTCTGAAAGGGCGTTTACAACAGAAACCCCTACCCCATGCAGTCCCCCAGAAACTTTGTAGGTATTCTTATCGAACTTCCCTCCGGCATGCAGAACCGTCATAACAACTTCAAGGGCTGATTTCTTGTGAAATGGATGGGTGTCGATGGGAATACCTCTCCCATTGTCCAGGACTGTCACACTCTCGTCCGGATTGATTGTGACATCTACCCTGGTACAGAAGCCTGCAAGGGCTTCATCAATACTGTTGTCTACAACTTCATAGACTAAGTGGTGGAGCCCGCGGCCATCCGTGCTTCCTATGTACATGCTGGGACGTTTTCGGACAGCTTCCAGGCCTTCAAGAACCTGGATGCGCGAAGCATCATAAACCTGTTTATCACTCATCTTAGTTTATTCTCCATAAAAATCTGATAATTATATCTGAATCATTTAACATTCTTATTTTTTTAAAAAAATTCGCGGGAAAACTTTTGTCAAAATAGGATCTCAAAAATCGAATCAATTCTATAAGCCTTCTATTTTTATCATGCAAGTGATATATTTAATTATTCTGTTTAGACCACGAACAAGATTCAATATGCGTTCATACATTTTAAGTCTTTAGATCCACTGAAATTTCCATTCTATTTTTTGGTGTAAATTCTCTAAAAAAAGGGAATTTTGGCATAATTTTATGTCCAAATATGTGCTTTTCATATTAATTTTTTAGTACGTCTTTAGGTTAAATAAATATTTCCTGTTCCACTCAGAAAAATTTGTCCTTCTTTAAGAGTCAGGGCAAAACTCACGGCATTTTACAAGTTTTCGGACATATCCTTCCATGTTAAAATTAGGAACATTTTTTGGATATGAAAAGGCAATTGCCGGATAAAAACCAACTTGAGGTTTTATAGCAAAGAAAATAAGGAAAGTAAAGAAAACAAAGAAAACAAAGAAAACAAAGAAAACAAAGAAAACAAAGAAAACAAAGAAAACACTAAAAACTTACTCTCCTGAGTTTCCAAAAATAACAGATTTTTGAACATTATTCCGGAATTACTGCTATAGCATCTATTTCAATCAACCAGTCGGAATTTGACAATCCTGCAACAAACAGAACAGTTATTGTTGGAAAATTTTTGTTTGTTCCCCATCTTTGTTGAAAAACTTGAAAGCCCTCTTGAGGTTTTTTCCCTTGAAGAATATGAATATTGAGTTTTACAATATTTTCAATTTTTGCCCCCGTTTTTTCTATTATTTTTTCAATGTTGGTTAAAACCTATTCTTTTTTTTTACTAGGTAATTCTTGTCGACAAGATTCCCATTTTTATCGATGGCATTTTGTCCGCTTATATAAACTGTTTTATGATTTCCTTCAACAGTTATTGAGTGCGAATATCCTCTCGGCTGATTCATATTCTCAGGATTGATGTGATTTATTTTCATATCATCTTTTCCTTTATTTATTATGTTATATACAGAATCGCCACTCGCACAGCTGAAAGGGCTTCAGCCCCGATCACAATTCAAGCGAGGTGCAATTAGGGGGAATCACAACTCAGGCGGCAATTCTTGAGGCTCAATCAAGAAGATTCAGTAAGCTTATTCAGGCTTTAAATCATTCCCAGTCCTTTGAGCCGATCAGGAAGGTATACCTCGGTTACAAAGTCCAGACCTTTACCTGCAAAGGCTTGCTGTTCAGCCTTTTTCCCTATATCGAGCTGGAGCTGGATTTGCTCTTTCCAGTACTCGGACTCAAAACGAGGGTCCGAAAGTTCACTTCGAAGTGCGTTTACGTCCTGTTCTGTGAGTTTGTCAGTCGAAAGTTCGTACTCAACTATATCCGAAGGCTGGAGACCGATGAATTTGGCTGCAGGTGTGGCCATGAATTCCGAGAGATGAGCGCTTTTTATAGCCCCATAGGCAACAGAGGCATAAATTCTGTAGGACCAGGGATCGCCGTCAGTAAAGACAGCTACAGGGATGCCTAACTCCTCGTTCATACGCTTTATGATCCTGCGGGTTGACCTTGCAGGCTGGCCCTTCAGGTGGACAAGGATTGCGTTGTAGGCTTCATCGAAGCCGTTTTCCATCAACCTTGCATACATACCACCAGTTTCTATGGCTATGATCATGCTGGCATCGTGGCTTTTAAACTCGATATTTTCCACATTAAAGGGAATCTGGTACCCACCTTCCCCTACATCTTTCTGGCAGTGGATATCCCTCTCTCCTCTCTTTGTCTGCTCTGATATTTCAATAGGCCCAAACATCGTAGCTCCGTCTTCTTCAGGGCGCATGTGGAAATACTCTCTCTGAAGGCTGGTAAGGAGCTCCAGGTCTTCTATAAGGCGATCGCTTTCAGCCTGTTCCTTGAACTTGGCAGCTTCCCAGCCTTCCGAGATGTAGTAAAGTTCTCGAAGCGTTGAACCGCGGTTATGGGCAAGGTGCTCGTTTATGAGGAAATCCGTCGCATAAGTCGTCTTCAGGAGCTGGAAAGCACCTTTTACGGTTTTTGCACTCCTTTCGCTTTCTCTGTCTCCGTAGACCCAGACATCGCTCTCGTCGGAATATTCTATGTTTGCCTTGGTTCGGCTGGGGAGGCTGACGCTTGGGATAATTTCTTCTTCAAACTGGTTGTAGATCTTTTCTGCAAGCGCGAGCAGCCTGTCTCTTGCCAGGGCATCTCCCTTAATTGTTTTGCTATTTACTTCTCTGGCCATTTCATATCCCCTTAAAGGCTTTTGCTCCGGTAACCAGCTCTTCCTCTATGCCTTCAACAATAAGTGAAGGAAGTTTTTCCAGTTCTTTCTCTGTTACGGACTCTATTTTATAGCTCAGTACTTTTGAAGATCCGACTGATGTAGAAATATCCCATATATAATCGTAATCATTGCCCATGGTCACAACCTTTGGTTCTGGCTTTGCCCTTATGATCGTCCAGGGCAGCATCTCATGGACTCTAAAGGAATGTGTTGAGCTTCCGAAATTCTTGACTTTTATTACAACATCAGCAGTTCCATCCTCATTCTTTTTTACTTTCCTGTGTACAAGCAAATTTCCCATAATATTTGCAACAACCGGATTGATGTCAGGGACATCTCTGTTCAGGATGTTTGCAACCTTTGCGGCCATTTTCGGAAGGACTTTTGTGATAATTATCTCTTTTTCCCGGCGTTTCTTGAGGTTGCCCTGCTTGCTCAGGTAGTGCTTGAGTTTTCTTGCAACATCTTTGATTGCAAGGTCCACTTCTTCTTTTATTACAGGGATGTCTGCAATAGCATCCTTTGATTCTGAGGTAAAGGGAACATTAATGGAAGCCACATGGATCAGGAGGATGACAGGGCCTGTGGGAATTCCTCCTCCCGGCTGGTTTAAGCCATATTGCTTCCACTTGACGTCTTCAACTGCATGTGTAGTTACGCAGCCACCCTGCTGATAAAGCAGAGGCACGCGGTTAGCAAAACGCATTATGCTGATTTTGTCTTCCTTAGACAGATTCCCCCCATAGGCAAGCCCTACTTCCACTACAAAGGGGTTTCCTGAATATACCGCCGGTTTTCGTGTGCTTGTGGCAATGAAGTCAACATTTGTCTCTTTTTCAAGCCCCCTGTAGATTAGCTCTTCTCCTATTGGAGAAAGACAATCAGTTGGAGGAGCCATAATCTTTACCTTCTCAAAGGCCTCAATTAGCTTTCGGGCTTCATGGCGACCCAGAGACTGCGGGTCGATTTCAGGGTCAAGACCTGCAGCCTTGCAGATTTCCTCGGCGGTAAGCAGGCCGATTTTACAAAAAGAGTAACGGAGAAAAGGGGCAAGTTTCTGGCGCTCGGTGTAATGGAGCATTTTCATGAGGGTTCCGAGCTCGATTCCTTCCGGATGGGGCAGAATTTCTTCCGCAGGGTCAGGCATCTTATCCGTTGCCCTTTCAAAGACTTCCTCGTTGCCCTCAGGATCGATAAGAGTAATTCTTGCATGGGGGTTTACAATTGCAGTGGCTTTAAGGTACTCATAAATGGATTGCCTTCTTCCTTTTACGTAGGCGGCTTTCATCTCCATTTCTATCTGGGTTCCATGGGGGCGGAACCAGTCTTTTACCTCATCTACCAGAATATCCGGCTCATTTGTGCTTGTGTTGATCATGAGCTCGTAATAATGGGCCGGAGTACTGGAGCTTGTCTTTGAGAGAATTTTCGTATGCCTGCCTGCAGTCATCTGGGAGTAGAGCACTGCTGCAGAAATTCCTATCCCCTGCTGTCCTCTGCTCTGCTTGAGGGCATGGAATCTTGAACCATAAAGTAGCTTTGCAAAGACTTTGGGAATTTGCTCTTTTATTATTCCGGGCCCGTTGTCTTCTATAATGACGGTTACATAATCCTGTCCTGTCCTTTCGACCTGAACAAGGATGTCTGGCAGGATTCCTGCTTCTTCACAGGCGTCGAGGGAGTTGTCAACGGCTTCTTTTACGGTTGTTATCAGGCTTCGAGGTGCAGAATCAAAGCCCAGGATCTGCCTGTTTTTCTCAAAAAACTCTGCAACACTTATTGACTTTTGTTTTTTGGCAAGTTCTTCTGCAATGGGGATTTCCATGGAATTTTACCTCTGGCTGAAAAATCAATCTAATGTTTCCCTATTATTTACTTTTATAAATATTTAAAGCAGGAATTTCTGCAATGAAAGTGCCGTTATTTTATAGGAGCTGTTTGTTACACAGGATGTTATGTTACAGATGCTGTTTAGCGACATGTATTGTTCAGTTATATGTATTTTTTAGTGACATGTATTGTTCAGTTATACGTATTCTTTAGTGACATGTATTGTTCAGTTATACATATTCTTTAGTGACATGTATTCTTTAGTGACATGTATTGTTCAGCGACATACGTGTCAACAGCATCATTTTCTGGCAACAGCATTCTTTACACCCATTTTACTTCCATATTCTCTTCCATGTAATATATTTTTGAAGAATGCTTTTTTATTTTGTAGTAACTATCTTAAAAGGGTTTATACAAAATGCTTTAAAGAAAAAGCTTCTGTCTCAATAAAAATTTAAGGTATAAATTTCAGCATCTGCTAAAAAAGATGTCGGGTTTTTTCTTTTGTTCTGACCGGGGTGCTCTTCTTTCAATGCCAGCCAGCTTAAAGTTCTGCCCCGATAATTGTCTGGGTAGCGGTTACGTTTTCGCTTTCTCTGATCCTATCTACCACCGAATTCAGGAGACTAAGATCTTTGACATCTATAATTACTACAAAATCATACTCCCCAAAGACGTGGTAAACGTCCTTAATCCCTTCTATGGTCTTCAGTTCCCTATATGCTGCCTTTTCATAGCTTGGCAGCACATTTATCATTGTGACTCCTATTACCATGGATATCTATTATCAGGTAATGGTTACATGTTATTTATTTTTATCCGGGAATTAAGTATTCCTGTTTGCTCTGGTTTCGAATGACTGCTCTCATTCGTTTACAACTTTTCCTCAATTATTCACAAAACCTCAATTTACCCATTATAATTTCATTTATAAATGAGGAACAACAAGTCTCTTATAAAAAAGCATAATCTCCTACAAAAAGGAACAAGCTTCGTGAGAGAGTCTTATGGCCATGTTTTCAAAGGAAGAGGACAAAATAATAAATTTAGGGCAGAATGCCATTAGTGAAAAGTTTGAGGAAGGGGTAAGCAAGGCCCTTGACTCCCTGACCAAAATCGGTACAGGATACCTCAATGAAAGAAAAGAGCCAGAGGCTGAAAAAATGGTGATTTCCATAAAGGAACTCGGAAAGGCTGCTGCTCTACAGGGGATGGAGAACGCGGCAGTCAATGCTATCCGGGCCCTTGAAAAGATACTACAGTGTTCTATGGAGCAGGATACGGAAGGTACAACTGTCAGGGTTTTGCTCTCTTTTGGGACCATAGGGAAAACAGCTGCAGAACACCAGCTCGAGATGGTAGCCAAACTTGCAGCTTCAGTGCTTGGGAAAAGTGGGAATACGGCAGCTCTCCTTAATCGAGAAAGAGAAACAATTGCAGTTGTAATAGGGCTTGGAGAAATTGGAAAATCAGTTTATAAGATGAAATTTCCTGATATTTCGGAAAACTCTGCAATATGCATCTCCTGTCTGGGAGATATGGGCAAAATTACGGCTCAAAGAAGTCTCGAAAAGGCTGCAGTAGGAGTGGAACTGATGCTTGAAGAGATGGCTGTAGCAGCCATGCAGGAAAATCTTCAAAACTCAGTAAGAAGTATTGCTACATCTATTGAAGATATTGGAAAAAATGCTGAGGAAGAAGACATGGAAAACGCTGTTTTCCAGGCATCTTCTGCCCTCCAGACAATCATGAGCAGTGCAGAAAACAGGTATCTAAACGACGCCTCAATTGCAGCTAAGATTGCCCTTGAGTCCTTCAATTATCTCGATATAATAAATGACGAAGCTAACATAAAAAAAGTAGAAGTAATAAGGGAAATGATGAGGACGCTCTGGGCAGATTCTCAATAAGGAACTAGAAAAAAGAAAAAAATATAAAATAAGGGAGAATTTCCTGCAAAATAGATAAGTTGCAGCTCTTACACTCTATCCCCTTCTGGTGTCTGCTGAGAAGAGGTAAATATACTCCAGTCAGATACCAGATACTCGTAGAATGCACTTCCATGCTCAAGATTTCCTCTATACTCAATTGTTGCTTCATCGGGTTGGAAAGCCATGAAATCAACAAATCCCACAGGCTGCCCTTTTGGCTGGGAGGACTTATCAAGCTGGACAATACTTTGTGCATTTATGGAGATATTCAGGTCAGAAGTCAAGATATCGAGTCTTGAAGGTCTTTTCACATAATGACCGTTTATTGACACGTCTTTCCAGTCATTTTCAACAATATCCACTTCGTCTCCGGAGTACTCTGCGATTACCTTACCTGTATGTTTGTCTATCAAGGTCAGATGCTTATAAGTGTACTTATCGTAACCGTCGTCAACTCCTCTTACACCATAAAAAATGGTCTGATACCTATCTGTCGTAAGCTCTGACCAGCTCCACCCATGCATTTCCATTTCCCATGTAGGTTGGTCAATGGTATAAGGAATCATGTGGTCAAAGTACCCGTCAGCCTGTGTAACAACATATTTTTTGCCATCAAGAATAACACTTCCCTCAAGCTTTCCATAAGCGTTTTCATATGTGGTAAACTTAACAGGCTCTATGGCACTATCGATTGTTTGTTTTACAGTAGGCTTGAAAAATAGATTCATCTGTACATTGTCATAGGCATAATCCAGCCTGTATCCTTTAGACCTTGAACCGTAAAAGCGCCTTAAACCTTCAGGATAAGTGAAATTAAGATAAGGTACATGAAATCCGATGTAATTCTCAATCTCATCCTTCGGCACATAAATTAGGGCATAATTATGAGAAGAGGTTTCATCATAAGGATAAATCCCGTAAAAGGTTACCATATTTGAGAAATTTTCTCCTGAATCAGCATTATAAAAAGCTGTAGGAGACTCCTGATGTACCACTACAGTAAAAAAAGCAAGTCTCTTCTTTTCTCCATCCTCTCCAACAAGCCTCATATCCCCGTTCTGGTACCACCATTCAGACATAAAGCTAGCACCGAAATCAGTATCATAGTGCCCACCTTCTGTGTAGTCTGGAGATGCTGCACTTCCTGAATGTTTGCTGCTCTGATCCGCATCTGCTATATCTGCAAGGCAGAAGACCAGAAGAAACAAAATAACTATTTTCAAGTATTTTTGGTCCAAATAACTCTCTCCTTTGTGAATAATTCGAATTCATAAAGCCTCTTTTTGAGATCTCCCAAAAAACTCCCAGAAAAGATATAATTTAAAAAAACAGTAATGAAACAGCATAAATGTTAAAAAAAGTTTCTAAATTGTATGAAATTTTTATAATAGTTTAATTTTGAAGAGCTGAGAATATATACTAAAAGAGAAAAAACTATTGGAAGAAAAAAATCTCTGAATAACTGGAATTGGAAAAGGGGAAGTTATAAGCCTATACTCACTTTTCCAATTGATCTTGGAATCATTTAGCCGACAAAAACAATCCAGTATCCATTTTTTCAAGAAGCAATGGATAAATTAGGGGGTTCATTTTGAGGAATTAATGGCTAATGATTATTTTCTTCAGCATTATGTAGGTTAGGAATAAAGGCATATAATAGTCCTAAATCAACTTATTAGCCTTCATTCCATTCCCGAAAATTACTTTTTCTAAATAACATTTCAGTTTGTCAGCGACTGGATCGGAGCCGGAATTCTCCCCCCTCTATTTATAAAAATTTCCGAACTGAATCTGCTTACTGGCATAATAGGGGCACTTCCCAGCAGCCCCCCGAATGTCACTGAGTCGCCTATTCCTTTTCCGGGGGCGGGGATGATCCTTACTGCAGTGGTCTTTTTATTTATCACTCCAATTGCCATTTCGTCAGCTATGATTGCAGAAAGAGTAGAAGCAGGAGTATTCCCAGGCACTGCGATCATATCAAGACCGACTGAGCAGACACTGGTCATAGCTTCGAGTTTTTCCAGACTGAGAGCCCCTACTTCAACGGCTTCTATCATGCCTGCGTCCTCACTGACAGGGATAAAAGCGCCACTCAGGCCGCCTACGCAGGAAGATGCCATTGCCCCTCCTTTTTTCACTGCATCATTCAAAAGGGCAAGGGCTGCAGTCGTTCCGTGGGTCCCGCAACGCTCAAGTCCCATTGCTTCAAGAATGGCAGCAACACTGTCCCCTATTTCCGGAGTCGGCGCAAGGGAGAGGTCAAGTATCCCGAATTCAACTCCAAGCCTTCGAGAAACCTCTCTGCCTACCATTTCTCCCATGCGGGTTATTTTAAAGGCTGTCTTTTTGATGGTTTCCGAAATTTCCGTGAGATTCGGGTCTTCAAGCTCGCGAATAGCAGCATTAACCACCCCGGGGCCACTTACACCTACGTTGATCACGCATTCAGGTTCCCCGATGCCGTGAAAAGCTCCTGCCATAAAGGGATTGTCTTCAGGGGCATTGGCAAAGACTACAAGTTTAGCACAGCCGATCCCATCTCTGTCAGCAGTCAGTTCTGCGGTCCTTTTGATAATCTCGCCCATCAGGCCAACCGCATCCATGTTAATTCCGGCTTTCGTAGTAGCCACATTTACAGATGAGCATACCTTTTCCGTGCATGCAAGGGCTTCAGGGATCGAATTTATTAGCTTCAGGTCCCCAGGGGTTGTCCCTTTATGAACAAGAGCACTAAAACCTCCGATGAAGTCCACGCCTGAATCCTTTGCAGCTTTGTCCAGAGTTTTTGCAACGGAAACAAAATCCGGAGCTTTACAACTTTCGGCTACTATGGCTATGGGAGTTACAGATATTCTTTTGTTGATTATGGGAATTCCATAGAGACTCTGGATTTCATTCGTTGTGCGGACAAGTTCCTTTGCACGGAAAGTTATTTTTTTGTAGATATTATCATTGAAAACTTCAATATCGGGATGGCTGCAGTCTCTGAGGCTGATTCCCATTGTTACGGTCCTGATATCGAGGTGTTCCATCCTGACCATCTGGATCGTTTCCAGGATTTCATTAGGGTTTATAAGCATGAAAGTCCCCCTTATTTCCCTGGTCAGATCCTGTGCATGAAACGGAAGACGTCTTCATGCTGTACTTTGACCTCGACTCCAAGGCTCTTTCCCTCAGAAGCCATTGCCTCCTGAAAAGCCGAAAGGTCAAAATTTTCCTGCGGGGCTTCTGCAAGCATAATCATGGTGAAAATACCCTGCATGATAGTCTGACTGATATCGACAATGTTTACATGGAAACTGGCCATCACCGTAGTGATCCTGGCAACGATTCCTACATGGTCGCTGCCTATGACTGTAATGATGAAACTACTTGATGTCATTATATATCTCCTGTTGCTCGAGCCTTTTCATGCAGGCTGATGATTACATAATATAAATCAAAGATTTAACTTAAATTAGAGATTTAACTTAAACGAAAAATTTAACATAAGTGAGGAATTAAATTGAGAGATTTAACTAAGAGATTTTGTTCAGATTGAAGACCTTATAGATAATAAAGTAAACTACTCTTCTAAGTAAACTATTCTTAAAATAGACTACTCTTGAAATGAGATTCAATATAGTAAAAACGAAAAAAGCTAAATCGAAAAAAACCAATTTTTGATGAAGTATTTGATGAAGCTTGAATGTTAACGAGTTTAAACCAACGAGTTTAAACCTTCTGATTCTCACATTTTTTCTTCAAAACAGAGTCCAATGATTTTTTCAACGAGCTTTTGAATATTCTCTCTACCTCTAAGTTTTATGGAAAAGTCAGCATATTTTTGATATAAAACCATCCTCTCTTCAAAAAGCTCTTTAAGGCTTCTGTCCCTGAGTCCTACTATGCCTCTTTTTCTTGCATTAGGAATCCTTTTCACAATGCTCCTGAAAGGAGCGTCCAGAAAAATGATTTTTGACACCTTTTTTAAGTATTCCATGGCCTTTTCGGAGTAAATCACACTCCCACCCGGAGAGATGATACATCCTTTTACTTCTCCCAGCCCGAGAATGGCTTCTTCTTCAAATCTTATGAGAGCTGAATCCCCATGTTTGTCAATAAGGGTTTGAAGGGGCATTCCGGTTTTTTCAGTGATCAAGCGATCGACATCGATCAAAGTGTAGTCCAGGCGTTTTGCAAGCGCCCTTCCAATTGTACTTTTCCCCGCTCCTGCCATGCCAATTAACGTTATGTTCATTGCCGCACCCTCCCCCGCTCTAATAATAAGGGTATCCGTTGCCTAAAATTTCCCAATTAAAGGGTTCGTATATCATAAGTTATCTGGACAAAATATATTCTCAAGCTATATAAAACGTACAACACCAGCATTTTCATGGAAAAGGCAAAAAATAATAAGGCACACTTTCAGATCTCCGGAAAGAAGTTCGGATTTTCCAGCCAATTTTATAGGCATCCTGGTCATCTAATGTAAATACTCCGGAATAGATTAATCCGGAACAAATTCTTGAAATGAAGTCTGGCAAGTTAGGAAGCACGTATTACTGCATTGTCGGTCCAAAAAAGAGAAGCAGGGGTTATAAAAAATAGCACAAACAACTTAATTTGTGAGAAAACTCACTGAAAAACCTTTACTTCCGGTTCTGAGGTTCATTGATTTTTGTCTTGGGATTAAGAGGATTAAGGTCGCCAATGCACATCTCAATCTCTTTAGAGGAGTGTAGAAAGGCAGACATGTACTCAGAAAGGACAACTCTGGTACCGGAAACGTAATTCCCGAAAAAGCTCCTTGCCGTCAACTTATCAACCCGCTCGAGGGAAACAATTGCAAGGTACATGAGCAGCCGGATGAAAAATACAAGATGAAGAACAAGCATTTTGATCCAGGGGCTGTCCGAACTGATTGCCATCCCGCAGATCCAGTTGCAGAGCCTCAAAGAGTGGGAAAGGAGCCTGATTTTGTAAAAATTCAAAAACAGCAGAGTCAGAACTATGAGGAGAAACATAGATCCCTCTAAAAAATTCATATTCTGAACTATTGAATACATAAGGGTCACAGGCCCTTACTTTCTACTATTATTTGAAATTATGTTCTTTAATTCATTTTTTATCAGGTATGGCACGATTAAGAAGCCGAAACAGCAGATTGCCCGGTTAGATGTATATGAAAAAAGCTGGAGAAAATTCAAGGGAATAGGATTAATCCCTTATATTTTCGATAACCTGTTTGCCTCTTTCAGTAGGGATAATTGTCAGTTCGGCATTTGAGAATTCCTTCTCAAGTGGCTCACTATCGGCAATCCTGTCCATGGTAATTGCAACAGCGGCAACTTCGGAATGGGGCTGACTGCCAACTGCAATATTCCAGTCAGCTAGCTGGTAGATTTCCGGTGGGACCTTCTCAGCTCCCACAACGATCATGAGTTTGTCGCACTTTTTAAGTTCGTCAGTAACATTTGGCAGATTGACCCCATACATAGAAAGGTGACAGACTTTTCCGCCGTTTGCTTTCCATTCCCTTATTTCCTGCTTAAAATTGACGTTATTTTTTATAAAAAAGTTTCCACCCCAGCGCCCGACAACATCTTCAAGAGTCTGCACTATTCCGGGGTCATCTGAGGCAAGGAGCATACCTTCGGCGCCGAGCAGCCGGGCTGTCAAGCCCACGTGGGTGGTGATTCGTTTATCTCTTTCGGGGCGGTGCCCCAGGCGCAACAAAACAATCCTCTTCATGATCGTGCTAAAACCCGGGCAAGGTATTAAAGGATTTCACTGAAAAAAGAAGAAATGAGAGACGATTACTGAAACCCATAAGTTCCAGGGATTCTCATTAAAAGCATGCCTTCTACTACTACCGGATTTGTTCTCTGAGCCGTTGTCAATGCGGTTTCAAGCTTAAACTCCTTTTCCGCATAGATAGTAATAATCGAATCTCCTTTTTTAACTTGCTCTCCCATTTTCTTATGGATAGCGACTCCCGCTCCCTTGTCGTTAGGAGCGCCTGCAAGCCTGGCAATCTCAATTATCCATTTATTATCAAATTCTATAACGTATCCGTCTGCAGAAGCAAAGATGTCTGCGGTGTATTGTCCAACCGGAATGTCATTTGAGGTAATATTAGGGTTTCCTCCCTGAGCTTCAATTATCTGTTTCATCTTTTCAAGGGCTTTTCCGTTTCTGAGAGTTTCCAGTGCAATTTCCTTTCCTCTGTCTCTTGGAGCTGCTCCTCCCATTTCTAGCAGGATACCCGCCAGAGCAGCACTCTTTTCAATAAGGCTGTTTGGGCCTTCCATGCTTTCCATTACTTTCATGGCTTCCTTTACTTCCAGAGCAGGACCCACTTTTCTTCCTATGGGAGATGAACCGTATGTGATGGCACATTCTACGTTCATTCCGAGCCTGTGCCCAAGGTTAATCAGGTCTCTTGCCAGTTTCTGCCCTTCCTGAACAGTAGGAACTTTTGTGCTTGGCCCTACAGGGATATCCATTACCACATTGTCGGCTCCAATAGCACCTTTTTTTGCCATGATGGAGGCAAGCATCTGGCAGTAAGGATCGATGGAAAGAGGATATTCAACCTTTATGAGCTTGTCATCCGCAGGCGCGATGTTAGTGGCTCCTCCCCAAACAAGAGCACCTCCTACTTTTTCAGTTATTTCTTTGACTTCCTGGGAGCTAAACTCAACAGGACAGAGTACTTCCATAAGGTCAGCAGTCCCACCTGCACCAGTGATTGCTCTGGAACTTGTCTTTGGGATCAGAAGCCCGTTTGCAGCAATAATAGGGACAACAAGAAGGGATATTTTGTTTCCTGGCACTCCTCCTATGGAATGCTTGTCCATTATAGGATGAGTATCAAATTCTATCTTATCTCCACTGTCAATCATGGCCCTTGTAAGCCATTCGACCTCGTCATCAGTCATCCCGTGGATATAAGAAGATGTTATAAAAGCCGAAAGTTCGACATCACTGAGGTTTTCCTCTACAATATCGTTTACGAGCATTTTAATGTCATCCTGCAAAACTGGTTTTTTATCCATCATCCTCTTAATCACGGATGCAGATTTTGAACGGAATGCCGGGACAACTTCAACCGGCTTATCCCAGTCCAGAAAGTGCTCATAAACTTCAGAAAAGACTCCCAGAGTACCTGGAGGAACCATATTATCAGTTGTATCCACGATAGCAGAAAGGCTTTCATGCCCACGGATACGGACCCTATCTCCCGGATTAATTCCCAGCTCCTTCGCATCGGCAATATTGAACATCACTTTGTGCTGCCCTATTTTTATATTAAAATGTTCCAGCTTCAACTGCATGTGTAAACTCCTACCTTTCATTCTTATTATGATTGTAAGTATGTCATTATAATGTATTTCCTTTAATTCAGATTTCTCGTTTGATTTCCAAGAACGTAAACCTACAGTACAGTGTGAAAATAAGATTTAATACTGAGAGCATTTTCAACGACTCAAATATTTTCTCAATAGAATCCTTTTCTCGGTATATTTCCAATGCTTTCTCAAGTGTCAAATCTTTATTTGATTTTAGACAAAAAAATCCTTCTCTTCCATTAATTACCGATCTTTTTAGGAGTTCTATTGCTTCCTCATCGCTAAGCTCTTCGAGCTTAGTCCTGAAAGAGTAATCAATCTCAATCAACTCATTGTCTACTCTGAATTTTTTAGGAGGTTTTTTGTTCTTCAAGATGACTTCCTGTATCTCTTTTGCTTCCGGTAACTTTTTAAGAATAGTTCTTGCTTTCGACTCTAACTGTTTCTTCTGTAATGATTCAGAATAACAAAAATACTTAATGTTACTTAGCCTGGTGATTTTAATCCCAGATATACCTTTTTTGGGATCTACCAGTTCAGCTGTTTCAGGATTAAAATTCTCAATAATTTGTCGTCACTTGTATTCAGCTTCATTGAAGTAAGATACTTCTCTCATCTTCTTGTATAAGCCTAATATTACCTACGGTATTAGTTCCCTTATCAAAAACAATAAGAGAACCTTCTTCTAGCCTATTTTTTACCTGGTTATAATTGTCAGGAAAATGCTGTACGTCGAGAACATTTCCTCTATTAACTGGAATTACAACAGGTATGTTTATGGGTTTTCTGAGTTCACTAACTCCAAATGTTATCTACAACTTATCAGGTCTATGATCTCTACTATATCCGTATTTACCAATCTTGGATTTAGTGCCGTGAAGAACTATACTTGTCCAGTCAAGATTTAGATCCTTTTTTTCAAAATTATAAACCAAAAACAGACTGCCCAGAATATCCGAGAGGATTTTCTCTTTGTTACGTCCCAGGATCTCAAGAGTTCTGTAAAGAACCCTTTCATGGAATATTTCAAGGTTTAAAATATCGAGAATTGCTTCCTGATTTACCCATTTGCCAGCTTCCTTGATGCTAAAATTTTCGGTGAGCTTATAGCTCACCAATCCTCTCAATAAACTATTGAGATCAAAACCCTTGCTTTTATGCTTGCTAAAAATAGCACAAAAATTAAGTTTTTCATAAAAGAGTTGGACGGCAAGAATAGATCCGATAGGAATACATATATTCTTGTTGGGAATAGTTGGAAATGCTCTTATTTTTGTTTGATATTCATTTGACCGAATAAAACAAAATAAAGAGCACTTATTTTTATATAACTGTCAAAGTCAGGCTATAATTAAAAATCTGAGAGGGGAATTCAAAATGCAACCAATTAAATCCGAAAGGGAAAGTTTCTGGGACGCAAAAGCCTATGCAATCGTCACAGATTACACAAAACCTGCGATAAAATGGACCATATCAGAACTCAAAAACCGGGGCAAGAATGTCCATGTCATTGACCTTTCCGACAAGCCTGAACCTGGCTCTTTAAGAGACGTATCCGAACTTCCTGACGGTTTGGACCGCGTCGTCATAGGAGTCACAAAAACCGACCCCGGAAATCTGATACCTGCCCTTCAGGAAAAAGGCATCACAAAAATATGGCTTCACTGGAAGACTGAAACCCAGAAATCCCAGGAAATCTGCAACGCAGAAGGTCTAGAATGCATGACAGAACACTGTTCCATGATGTACCTCGGAAACGGGCTAAGTATACATGGAATGCACAGGATGATTGCAAAGATGGTTGGGAAGTATTGAAAAAAGAATGGATTTTTTTAAGAATCTTAGAATACTTTATGTTTCAAAAACAGGCCCTTATCCCCGGTTTCCAGGCGGCTGGCTTTTGCGGAAAACAAATCCTAAAAGCAAAATGGGAATATCGGATAATATCAACGTCAATGATTTCATACTGTGAAGCAAATTTCATTTTTCTTTATGGATCCTGCAAGATTGTTCTGTGTCGCTGCTACATATGGGTTTTGTGGATACGGCACATGTTAACTTATTTTCAAATTTTTCTACATTACACTGCTAAAATATTTTATTTTCATAAAGTAGCCGGAAACTTTTTAAAAATTAACCAAAAAACTTTTAACTATTCTCTGAGGAATACATAGTTTACTAAAAAAATTATGTATGATTGGGAGTGGTTAATACGGAAAACGCTAAGATTACCCGTGGGAAGGGTAATTGTTTTGAATATATACTCAATTTGAGCACAGTAAAAGAATTAAAATCATGTGAACTATGGAAAAGATGTACAGCTCATATTCTTGATATTTTTGTTGTAACTCTTTTCGCGTTTCTTATCCTTAAATCAGTCACGTTAATTATTGTTCAATCTCGGGAAACATATGGCATATTGATTATAAATCTGGCTATTCTTGCTTATTTTATATATTTTGAAAGATCTTCGAGGCAGACAACAGCAGAGAAAAAGTGGACTAATCTGATTGTTACTAATCTTGAAGGCAAAAAAATATCTTTTGAGAGGGCATTTTTCAGGTATTTCATAAGAGGAATGACAGGCCTTATTCTGGTAGGCGTGGATGTGGCTGCTAACGGAGTGGCCATAGTTAGCGAACATCTGGGATTTTACTTCCTTATACCTCTCATAACATATGCTCCGATCCTGTTTATGGATCTTAAGCAGGGGGTTCATGATTTATTGGCAGATATGGTTGTCCTGAACAGCCTGGCAGTAAGTTCTGAAGGAAATGAGGAGTAAAACTCCTATTTTTCTTATAACCGGAAGGAAATTCCATTTTCCGGTTTTTTTCTATTTTTTGGCCTCTTTCTTCAGGTTTCTCTTAAATTCAGTTCTGTCAATTCCACCAGTTCCTTCAGCTTCGCCAGCTCCTTTCCATTTTCTCGTAAAGGCCAATTAAATTATTCCTTGTGATCTTGAAATATGGGTGGTCTGGACCGTACTCTTTTTCGATTATATCGAGGGCTTTTTCGTAGAGGCCTATTGCAGTTTCGTATTCTCCCATGCTTTCATGAAGACCAGCAAGGTTGTTGAGGGTGGTGCCCACATCGGGGTGTGTCGGACCGAGAGTTGTTTCGTATATCTTGAGGGCACGGGTGTAAAGGGGAAGAGCCTTTTTGTGCTGGCCAAGGATTCTGTAAAGCTCGCCCAGGTTGTTTAATGTCTTGGCAACTTCCGGATGATCAGATCCGAGGATGCGCTCCCGGATTTCAAGTGCTCGGGTGTAGAGATCCAGGGCTTTTTCATTGCGGCCTTTTTGGACATGGACTCCTGCGAGGTTATTCAGGGTTGTGGCAAAGCCTGTATGTTCAGTTTTTCCGAGTTTTTCCATGATCTCGAGGGATCGGGTGTAGAGAATAAGCGCTTTCTCGTAACTTGTGGTCTGAAAATAGAGCAGAGCAAGGTTGTTAAGGGTCTGGGCTACCTGCGGGTGTTCGAGTCCGTATATCTCTTCCTGAAGCTTTAAAGCCTGCCCGTATATCTCCTCAGCGTCCTCAGTTTTTCCCATTTCAGAGAGTAAAACGCCCAGGTTATTCAGGGTCCCGGCTTTATAGGTCATAACAATACGATTTTCAGGGTTTTGCTCTTCAAGCTTCTCTAGAAGTTCGAGAGCCAGATTGAAGAGTTCTTCCGCCTTTTCTGGCTTTTCCATTCCTTTATAAAAAAATGCCATCCTGTTAAGGGTTCTAATGGCGCTCGGGTTTTCAGGACTCAGAAATTTCTCTTGAATCTCCAGCGCTCGCTTATAATATGAAAGGGCCTCTTCCTGCCTATCCATTAAATAATAGAGAGTACCAAGCTCACTGAGCGTGTCTCCTGTTTCCGGCTGCTCAGCACCAGGTAGCTTTTCACGAATCTTGAGCGCTCTGGTAAAAAGTCTGAGTGATTCTTCATAATTTCCCATATAGCGGTAAATTCCTGCAATTCCATTCAATACAGACGCAGTTTCCGGGTTTTCCGGCCCAAGGCTCTTTTCTTCAATATCGAGAAGTTCTTCATAAAGAGGCAGCAGCATTTTCCAGGATCCAGATCTATAGAAAGAATCTGCTTTTATGGTGAACCATTTTACCAGTTCTTCAGGTTCAAAAATCTCTTTTGCATGTATAAAAGCTTCCTTCAATGCTATCTCGTCTTCAGAGGTGATAAGTTCGGAATCCAGATTTTTCAGCCGCTTTTCGTACCTTTCAAGCAGTGTTCTATGATTTTCTGCTCTTTTATTTTCGGTTGCAACAGAGCTATTTTCGGCAGAAAATTCTTCTTTTCCTGAAATTTCGTTTTTTCCTGAGTCTTTGGAGTTGATCATAATTCACCCTTCTCAAATGAAAAACAGGATAGTGAAAATCCTTATCCGGAGATCTAACTGTAAATATTCAAAAGAGCCTCTATATTAAGTAATCTCATGTAATGATTCATGTTGCCAAATATTTAATTTATTAAAACACCAGAGAAGCGTTAAAATCTATGTCGTAGCAAAATACCAAAAAATATTTTTGTCTTTTTATGCTTCATGGGGTAAGCCTTACTGATTACATTTATTTTAACTTTTATGAACTAAGGAATGATTCAAATATAATATCAAGAGGTTTTGTTTCAAGAATAGTTATTGAGGGAAATGAAACTATAGATCAATTCCCAAACTGAAATTTATAAGTCATATTTTCATCATTCCTAAAATAACTATTTCTACTCAGATTTCATACTGAACATTAATAAGTAACAAAGATTAGAAGTTAGTTTACTGAGATAATTATATATTTGTAATGTATTCTTCAGATTCGATAACTTAGTAATTAGTTGAAAAACTAGGCTAAATTATCCTAAAAAATAAAATTAATACAAATAGATGTTAATATCGTGAAGCCAAAAAATATTTGGACATTATAAACGGCACATTAGCTTTGAAAGACAAATAATAAGTGGGGAAGAAAAATGAAAGGTAAAATTCTTTCAATATCGCTATCTCTTGTATTTTTTATTTTACTGTCAACTGCCGCATCTGCGGCGGTTGAATGGAAGGTTTCGCCATCCTACCTGACTGTAGGAGATACACTGAACCTAAAAGGTACGGCTTTGCCAGGGGAGAGCATCAAAGCCGATGTTTCTTTTGAAAAAAATATTGCAGTTTCCGGGGGAAAATACCGATACTTGCTCGAAAATGTAAAAATTCCGGCAGGTAATAATAATTATTTTACTGTTAGGGCTAATGGAGTACAAAACCTGCACGTTGGGGTAAAAAATATTGTATGGATCACCAAGACTGCAGGTGCATATGGAGGGATTGCAACAATAGCACAGGCAAATATTCCCCCTTCTACTTACAAAGTTCTGATTTCCGGCGATGCCCTGAAAGGAAAGTCTTCTGTGATTCTTAAAATTACGGCTTCTCAGACCCTGAAAGCTGACTCAAAAGGAAATTTTGGGTACATTTATGATACTTCCACAATGCCTGCAGGCAAGTACACTATAAAGATAGGAAGTTCAGAAAAAACAATCGAACTGAGACCAAAAAACTAAAAAAAATTTGTTGATGAGGTTTCTGTAAATCCAGCCTCCAAAAAATTTACCGTTAGCTTAACAATAAAGAATAATAAAAATAGCAACACTGAAACTATTTATGGATATGTCATATTCTCCAAAAAAATAATAGCTTAAATTGAAAAAAAGTAAAAGATCAAAGCTAAAGGGTAATGGGTTGTAATCTGACCAACGAAGCCCTTTAGCTTTTTTGACTATATTTGAGGGCAATACACTTCCTACAACTTTTCAGTAACTAACCCTGAGATATAATTTTTTTATGCCTTTACTATTTTCTGGTTTACAATTCGTATAATTTTGTCAACTATTTCTTTGTTGTCTTGGCAATTTTACAGGCTTGTTATCTACTAAAAATTTTCAGTTTCAGCTCTCAACATTTTTATCTAAATATCTCATAAATTTTATATGTATTGAGTACGAATTACTACCTAATTTCAAAAAGTTGATTAATTATATGGTCCTGGGGAAGTAATAGGGTACATTATAAAGTTTTCCTGTTGAAAACAGTAAACGAATTTCATTTTGAGTTTCTTGAATTTTGAGAAACAGTTTGCAGGTAAAATTATTTATCGCAAAATTAATACCAGATACGGGAATGTGGTTGATTTTTCAGGATCCTGCTAAATTACCAGGTTTCTGAAGGGCATAAGAACTTGAGGGGAGAATTATAATGATGGCTTATACTTGTAGTGAAGCCAGTTATTTATCACGAAATTTGTCCGGAGTTCCCTCTTCTCATGGCCATGAAACTGCAGAAATCTCGATATTTTTAAAACTCTATACATAAGGACAGCAAATTAAATACCATGCTTCTATCTGTACGACTGAAGGCACCGATGGTGTGAAATATAGGAGATCAAAAACGTTCCCTAAATCAAAAAAATTCCCTAAATCTGGAAGAGATCGGTAATTGCCCTTACTGTCCACCCCCTGGAGAGATAGATCTTTCTCAGGATCCTATGAAAAAGATATATTTCCAGGCAATTGAAGGCAGTCAAATAGCTCTTAGGCTGGAGCTTGACTGATTCTAAATATTTATGGAATAATTTGGGTCTTATTCAGATTGGGGAGTAAATATGGAAAATAGTTCAAAATTTAAATTTATAAAAATGTCTAATGAACTTCTGTTGATCCTTATATCAGGGTTCATTTTTGCAGAGATAGCCTCAAACTATAACCTTTTTGAATCTATTATTGAATTTGTCAAAGAATATGATAGAGGAGAACTGAAGGGACTGTTCATTTTTTTTGTGTATATTTCCTTTGGAGCGGGAATCTTTTCCCTTGGACGCTTGATGGAACTTGAAAAGACTTTGACACTTTGCAGAACAGCGGAAAATGACCTTAAGGAAAGGGACAAAATTTACAGGTCCCTATTTGAACATTCCGCTGACGCGGTCGTCATTTCAGATGGAAAAAAAATTCTTGAAATTAATAAAAAAGGCTGCGAAATTTTCGGTTTCAGGAAGGAATCCGCATCTAATGTTTCTTTAATGTCGCTTATCCCTGGGAAATACATTTCTGAACTTCAAGAGGCCTTGAAAGAGACATTCAGGAATAATAACTCCTTTTTTGAAATAAGGTATACAAAACCCGACGGAAATGTAATTGACATGGAAATTAGCTTATCTCCTATAGATAGAAAAAATGAGATTATTCAGATTATTGCTCGTGATGTCACTAACATGAATAAGGCAAAAAGATGGGAAGAGGAGAGCAAGGAAAGGCTAAAAACCATTCTTGACAACACCCTTTGTGGCATTCTGCTTATTGAAGCTTCAACCAAAAAAATCGTTAGTGCAAACTCGGTTGCATTGAGAGCTACAGATTACTCTGAAAAAGAAATATTAGGAAAAGTCTGCAACGAGTTAATCTGTCAGACGGAGAAGAAAAACGGTGCTGTTTCTTCGGATAAGGCCAGAAACCTCTCAGGAAGTATACTCTTAAAACTTAGAGGAGAGCCTGTACCAATTATCAGCAGTATTATACCTGTATCAATAGGGGGAAATGGATACTTTGTTGAAAGTTTTATCGACGTCTCAGAATGTAAAGAAGAAGAAAATGAACTCTTGAAGACAAAAATGAGAGCTGAAATAGTTTTACGATAAGCTATTTATTAAACCTTTCATTATGATTGGGGCCTTTCCTCTTTTAACTTTGTTTTCAAAAATGAAGGCAGGAAATCGTGCCATCTAAAAAAGTATATGTGTAAATTTATAGGATGGCAGAGGATTTTTCTTTTACCAGACTCCATTGTTTTTAAGAGTTGCCAGTATATTTGTGAACTCATTGCTAAATCTGCATCTCCTGAAATCAGGAGACTCCAGAATGTTTTTCTGTATTTCCTGCAACCCGATTAAAAGATTTATGTCATCACTGTATTCAAATTCATTATCAGAGGGAGTAATGTTTTCTGCAAGAATTTCCAGGAGCTTTGGGTCAAGATCATCTGTAATATAAATATCCAGAATCAGAAGATCTGAAATTCTTTTGTAAAAGTCAATCAGTTTTTGGTACTCAGGTATGAAGTAAGCTTTTTCCATATACTTTTGTCTGTTGAGGTAAATAAGGTAGCGGGATATTGTGCTTACAATGGTCTCAGAGGTTTCGCTTTTAGGGAACTCAATTGGAAACCTTTTAAGCATTTCTGAGTACAGATGACTTCTTTTCTGCATATTCTGACGGTTCCAGATCTCAGGAAAAGCCTTTGATATCGAGGAGTTAAGTACAGCTGTCACATAATGGTAGAGTGTTGGATCTCCGAGAACAACTCCTACTCCATCTGAAAACACATGTTCTCCAGTTGAATCGTAAGACGCCTGGAGGCGGCTATGGTCAGTAATGATGATCTTAGGCGTTTTAATGTAATGCAAGAAACTTTCATTTCCCAAACGGTAACAATCGGGTGAATCGAGTTCCTGTTTCTCGGTTATTGACTTGCATTTAACCTCCATTAGCTCCTTATAAGCTATAGGAAATTTTGCTTTCAGTTCATCTGGCTGAATTATTTTGTATTCTTTTCTGATTTCGGAGCCGAGAATTTCATAGGGTAGCATAAACTGGTATTGAGTTGACTGAATGGTAAATTCATTCGAAACGGATCCATCCATATAAGGATACATAAGTTCCTTTTCGATGTTTGCCTGTTTTATGCTTACATTTGTTTGCGGGTTTCTACAGACGTAGGGTGCATCTGTGCAATTTTCTATCGAAAGGCTCATTTCGTGTAAGAAATCATTTGTTGAGGGTACGCCTTCGAAGACTTCTATTGAGATGTCTTCCAGCGTTCGGGGGATTTTACTAAGCCTTTCTACAATATCTTCCTTACTCCAGAACATATATCTCACGTCTTTTTTTATATATATAGGGAGTCCCGGGTAAATGGTCTCTGTGTCATCAGTCTCGATGTCAAAAATTACAGTTATTTTTTGAGACATCTAACTTTTGACTTTTCAGAATCTCCGTATCAAACTTTGAATATGAGTCTTAATATAATAATCTATCTATAATAAAGGTTGACAATTGAAATAGATTTCCTTCAATATCTGGAGAGAAAAAAGATCATATGTCATTGAGCAGTGCATTCCTTGCCCTTAAAAAGGAGCTTTCTGAAAAATGGGGAAGAATCCTCTGGTTTACAAACCAGACCAGACATTTAAAACCGTTCTTGTGTTTTCCAGAATGTTATAATCATTACTGAAATAAATTCAGATCTTTTCAGGCCCAAATTCATTTATTTTCCTGCCAGTTTCTTCAATCGATTTTTGTTAATAATCATTCTTGTGAATAATCATTCTTGTGAATAATCATTCTTGTGAATAATCATTCTTGTGAATAATCATTCTTGTGAATAATCATTCTTGTGAATAATCATTCTTGTGAATAATCATTCTTGTGAATAATCATTCTTGTGAATAATCATTCTTGTGAATAATCATTCTTGTGAATAATCATTCTTGTGAATAATCATTCTTGTGAATAATCATTCTTGTGAATAATCATAACTGTACCAACCATCCCTTCCATTAATGATCTTCACAGTGCTTCTACGTACAGAGACTCCAGATACCTTGTAGGATTCCTCAAGTTCTCAGGCTTTTCTTCAGCAAACCAGTTGCCTCCGAGATAATTTATGTGAGTGGTAATGGGATGATTTTTCCAGAGCTCAAAGTGGAGCATGCTGGGGTTTTTATTTTTTAACTTCTGAATATATAGAGGACAGGATTCATCTATTTTTTCGGAGTTAAGAACCGTTCCCACATATCCTATCAACTGACCGGATTCGGTGCTGTCACCTTTTCTTACGGTAAAGCCTGCAAGCTCGCCATATTTGCAAAACATCCCCTGGCTGTGTTCTATGATTACATAATAGGTGAGGTTCCAGTAAGGCAGAATCTCAGGAGAGGTCATCATGCCGGTTTCCACAACAACTCCATCTTCAATCGAAAGGACTTCCGTATTTTCAGGGGCATAAAGATCAACCCCACAGTGGAATCTGTCACCCCGACTTTCCCAAAAAGAACCGGCTTCTCCTTTCTGAGGAACCCGGAAATTTCCAGAAATTTGTTTTTCCAGATCTGTTTTTTCCGGAAATATTTGTCCAGGAGTTTCTGAGCTTAGTGGCCATCTCATCATGCTGTTTCAGTACAAATGATAACTAAAAAAAGCTTTCCTATAATCTTAAATGATTATTAATTTGTTCACGAATCGGAAGACTTCAACTGGGAACGAGCCATAAAATAAGTTCTGAATATATAAAAAAAACGTGCAAAGAAAATATATAGCTTAACCAAATAATAAATTCAATGAGTAATTATCTTTGTTGAATTATATTATTTTAATTTTTTTAGGAGGATTATAATGGGCGTTATAAGTGAGTTTAAAGAGTTCCTTTACGAGTACAAGGTAATTCCACTGGCAATTGCTTTGATCATGGGTATCGCATCCACGGCCTTTATAAAATCTTTTGTAGATAATATCGTCATGCCGATTATCACACCTTTTGTCCCTGGCGGGGCCTGGCAGACTGCAACTCTTCAAATAGGCCCGATAGTACTTGGCTGGGGTGCCTTCATGGGAGAATTGGTAAACTTTGTTATTATCGCATTTGTGGTCTTTATCATTGCGAAAAAGGTGTTAAAAGAGGAGAAAGTGGCCAAAAAGTGATTGAAAAGAGTCATTTTTTTCTCTTTACTTTCCCTTTATCCCTTTACTTTTACTTTCCCTTTTACTTTCTCTTTATCCCTTTTATTTATCCTACTTTCCGCACTATTTTTTCACACATAATATTTTTCGTATTTTTCTCCCATCAGTTTCAACACTTTAATGGTTTCCTCATCCAGATTTAATACCTTCTTAATCCTCTTTCCCTCAATTTCTATTACTAATTCTGTTATTCTCCTGAACTGGAAGAATACCCATTTCATGGTCGGCGTCTGTGTTTTCTTCTTTACCTGGTTTCTAATAGCTTCTTTTGCTTCTTCCAATCTTGTTCTCAGTTTCCATTCAGCTATTGAATATAACAATAAACACAGAACCATTACCATTGCAAGTGCTTCTATTCTGGACTCTTTTTTCAGGTATACTTCAGACACTCTGAAACTCTTATCTTTCAGGAACCTGAACCCTCTTTCAACCGTTCCCTGTTCTTTATAGTATTTTAGGAGTTGATCTGGAGTCAACTCCAGATCATTAGTTGTAAGAATGAACCTTCCTAACTTTGCTCTTCTTTCCTTTACTTTCTCCTGATTGGGTTTAATCTCCGCTTCTATCAGGTAGAAAGTCTGTACCTCTTCATTTCTCCTTGGTCGTCCTTTCTTGTTTTCAAATCTGCGAGCCTTAGTTGTTATTTCAAGTTTCTTGAACTCATACGATTCATTCTCTTTCAACCATTGTTCAGCAGCCATTCTTGCGTCAGCTTCACAGGCAAATTCACGATTAGAAAGCTTTTTAAGGGATTTTTCTGCGATTTCAAGCTTCTTAAGAATCTTTTCATCAAACGTCTTCTCTTCCTTCTTTTTCATTTCCTCTGAGCAGAATACAACCCATAACTGTTCAACTCCACCATAACAGGATTTTACAGCATAACAAGAATAACGCTCATCAGAGCATGTTTTCAGAATTAAGTCTACCAGCAAGAGTTCCTTTGCCTCATTGATGGTTGCAGGTACTCTCGATATGAAAAAAGCGTTAGTTCCTATCTCTTTTACATTATCTTCAGTATAAAATGCACTATCTGCAACATGGTAGACTCTTTCATCAAGATTAAGATTCTGTGTAAGTTCCTTTATGGTTTTGATGAGAACTTTTTTATCGGAACTGTTGCCGTTTAATGCTCTTACGAAAAGAGGAATTCCTTTCTGGTCAGTAACCATGGAGATGGTAAAACGAAGTAAGTCGACTCTCTTGTCTTTAGGATGACCATAAGTAATGCTGATAGTTTTGCCGCTATCATCGTTTTCATAGTCACCATGTACACTGAAATTTGTAGTATCTGTATGGCAAAAACGGGGGTTAATAGGAACGTGTTTCATAGCCTGCAAAATAATGTGGTTAAAGAGTTCGGTAGCTCCGTATTCCTGGATTTTATCCAAAGTTCTGCCAATAACGTCATCATTAAGGTGTTCTGGGAGAACACCTTCTCCCAGTAACCTTTCAGTGGGTAAGTTTTCAAAAAAAGCAGGAAACAGGTAAAGACGGCGTTCAGTAAACCCTAAACCATTAATGAGGAATATTGTGCCCACTTTTCTTGGGGAGGAGATCATCAATCAAATCTGAAATATCAAGGTCGTCAAATACGCCAGCAATAAGGCCATAATGGCCAAGATGAGTTGTGGATTCAGAGCTGGGAGAGAGAGTCATCAAGGGAAAATGGAGGAGATTTTATAAAAAGTACTTGAATGATTTAAAAAATGTAAAATCCAGGAATTTTACTGCGGAAAGTAGGATTTATTCCTTATACTGCAATTTTAGGTCGTGTCCGTGCATTATTGACTTCTCTTTTATATATCTGCTAATTCTATTATTGTTTGGGGGGGGTCGAAATTACTTTCGATAATCGTTGCTTTAGTGAAACAAGGGGTACTGCATTTTTTGGGCTCGATACACCTCAGGAAGAAGTTCTACGAACTCTATCTATGCTTCCTGAAAAAAGGAAGCATTCGTGGAGTTGCAAGAGCTACTGGGCACGATAAAGACACAACCTGTAGATGGATTGAGATCGCAGGAACTCACTCTAAAGAAGTGACAGCTTATTTCCTTCGAGATCTTGACCTTAAAAGAGTAGAGGTTGATGAGATCTGGTCATATATAAAAAAAGCAAAAAAAGTGACTGAAGAGTATTCTGATGATTATGGTGACGTCTACTCACTTACTGCAATAAAAGTGACACAAGACTTTTCCTTTTTCATCATGAAGGAAAACGTAGTACAGAAGATTCTATAAAGTTGTTTACTGAGATTGAGAAGATGCGTTCCGCATCTTCTCCTATTCCTGTTTTTATCTCTGATGATTGGGACGCCTTGAAGAAGGACGTCTAAATGTTTATGGTAAATTTGAGTTGCCTCAATACAAAGGCATTGGAAGAAAACCATTACCTAAACTGATCCCATTTGAAGATTTGAAATACATCAAAGTATGCAAGAAAAAAGTAAAAGGGTATGGAGTTGAAACAATTCAACGTATCATTTTTGGAGATCCTCAAGAGATATTCAAAATGCTTGGAACTGAGGCAGATGACTACATTGGTACTTCATATGTAGAAAGAATAACTCTCACAATAAGAACATCTCTTGCAAGATTTAGAAGAAAAGGAATGAATTTCAGTAAAAATATGAAAATCCATCAGAATTCATGCCAAGTTAGTCCCCTTAAGAGAAGCAAAGCGGAATGAAAAGGAATTCGTGCTGTTGTACTTGCAGTGCAACTCCCAGGAATTCTTCGATTTCCTGTGATCCAGAAGCAAAAATCGGGATAAAAAGGACTGCAGACTCCCGAGACGCGATTCAGGAAGCTAAACTCAGAGGATTATGAAGGGCTTATAGATAGAGCAGCATTATGAAAAAAATCGAATTATGAAACTCCCTTGTTGATAATATGGGATTGGGCATCCGGGGATTGGGGAGTTGGGGGGGGTATGGGGTTATTAAAAAGAGTTGAAAAACAAGTCTTTAATGACCTGCCCAGATGCCCATCTCCTAATTGATTTAATAATATATATAATTAAAGTCTAATTATTTTTTTGTGAAGTGACATCAAGGCAAATGAGGGTGATTTGCGGGCAGACTTCCTAAACTAAAGGTATAGAAGGATTTATCACAGGTCCTCCTGAGCGAAGCGAAAAGAATACCACAAAATGAAAGATTTATCATAAGTTATCTCGAGCGAAGCGAAAAGAACACCGCAACATTCCTATTGCACCACAGCTTCCAGAAAATCTCTAATGTCCTGTTAATTCTGAAAGCAATTCAGGTAAGACATAAGTATAGAGGGATTGAAAAGGGTTAAAAACAAGTCTTTGGTGGACTTACCATATGCCCACCCATCTGAAGAATATTTTTATAATAGTTAGTATTAATTTTAAACTGCATTTTATACCCTAATGATCTATTTTTCTGAAAAATAAGTAGATATTTTCAAGTCTGAACTGTTTAGGGTCCACACACTTTACAAAAAAGATAACATAAACTAATCAAAAAAATTATTAATTCAGTAATTGTCACTGGAGAAAAAATGAATAACGAAATTGATAGTAAGGGCATTGTCTGGTTTCTTGTACTTGTTTTCTCCCCAACCATTGCATTGTCCCTGATAATGAGCAGCATGCAGGAGAGCCTTGCTGACAACAGGATCATCTATTATAATTTATTTTTTTTCACTGTTATGTTTTTCCCTGGAATCTCGGCTTTCATTGTTAGAAAATTCATTAATAAGGAATGCTTGAAAGATTCAATGACAAAATTTGGTTCATGGAAACCTTATCTGCAGGTTGCTCTGTTTATCCCACTTCTTTACATAATAATTTACGCAATCACCGGTCTGTTTTATCCGCCGGATTTCACACTGAAAACTTTTATGGCTCAGACAGGAATCAAAGAAATACCTTTCGATACATCTTTACTTATTCTTGTGCTTTTCACTTCCACACTCGTAGTCACTCCTATCATAAACTTCATTCCGGCTTTTGGAGAAGAATTTGGCTGGAGAGGTTATTTGCTCCCAAAATTACTGCCTTTTGGAAGAAAAAAAGCACTCATAATCTCAGGCATAATCTGGGGACTCTGGCATCTGCCTTTCGTGCTTCTTGTTGACTATGGGGGTTACCCAGATAAAATAGCAGGAGGCCTAATATATGCCGCCCTGATCACTCTGCTGGGGATTTATATAGGGGCTCTGGCGCTGAACAATAAAAGTACGCTTCTGGCTTCGTACATGCATGGAATATTCAATGCACAGGATCATGGGATATGGACTATCATCTATCCGGATTATAACCACCTGATAGGAGGGGGAGAAGGACTCATAGGAGTTCTCGTTCTGTTGCCAGTTGCTCTATTCTACCTGAGAAAAACTGAACTCAGCTCATTCCCATAATACTTCCGATTGCTGGAATAAACAAAAAACGTCCAGAATCCTTGATTACGGACCTGCCCATTTATGAAAAACATAGGTAATAAGCCCTTGAGAGAGAAGAGAGTAAAACAGGGTACAAAACTCGGGCATTTGTGAAGGAATTAGGAGAATAAGCGGCCGCCCAAAAAATCGAATTATGAAACTCCCTTTGTTGGTAGAATGGGGATTGGGCATCTGGGGATTGGGGAGTTGGGGGGTATGGGGGGGGTTATTAAAAAGAGTTAAAAACAAGTCTTTAATGACCTGCCCAGATGCCCATCACTTAAGTATACGTCATGATATATAAAATAAATAGATTTAATTGTAGATTTTGGAAGTGTCAACGAGGCAACTGTACTATATTACAGAGAGAGTTTTGAAAATAAATACAAAAATGAAATTTCATTAAGTCGTCTTGAGAGAAGCGAAAAGGACTTCTTGCTGTTGCGATTACATCACAACTCCCATGAAATATCCTGTTTCCTGTGATCCCGAAGAGAATCTCGGGAAGCAAAACTCGGGAGAAACGCAATTAGGGTAGGAAAAAAAGTTATCATGCTTTGAGATGTATTAATATGAAATGATTATGAATAACGGCTAATCTGACCATAAACGAGTAGCTGATGTCTTGAAAAAAGAGGAATGTATAAGATTTCCATCAGGTTCATATCAGGCTCTTCATGAAGGTATCTGCTATAAAATAGACCCTGATAATGATGTTGTGGAGATGACCCAAAGACTCAATCTCAAATACAGCCCTGAAAGCAAGGAAGAGACCATTAATCTGGTCAACAAACTTGGAGCAGGAGAAATTCAAAGGCGAGAAAAAATATTCTCAAAACTCGTCCTCATTTCGATACTGTTATTCATTTTTTTAGCACTCTTCCCAACTCATTTATCTGGAAAACTCGAAGACCTTCTATCGGCGGGAAAATTTCTAACCGTTACTTCAGAAATTGCCTTTCTCTATATGTTCGGTTATTACAATGTCAAAATGAACTTCTATAGGGATTCGCACTGCAAAAAATGCGGGAAACATTTTGTTTTTGAGGAATTTCAGCCTCCCTTGATTAAAGAAGAAATCAAAAATGACGCCTATACAAAAACCTTAACAAAATACTGGCACTGCAAAAACTGTGGATATGAAGATGTAAAAGTCGAAATCCAACCCACAGATCACCACTGCGAAACAAAACAATGCACTTTAAAAGAATCTACCTGTGAAGAATGCAGGAAAGAGCATGCTATGGAAGAATACAGAAAAATCAATATATCAACTTATTCTTCCAGAAAAAAAATCATGTATTATAAATGCAGATACTGCGGCTACCAAGAAATCAGAATACATCGAAAAATCAAGTACTATCGATAAAGATAAAGTTAGACTAATCTGTTTTTAAGTTCTCCTGAGCAAAAAGAAAAGGACTGCATTCTGTTCCACTCGTAGTTCACCTACAAGAAAAACCCATGATTTTTCTGTCTGAATAGAAGTTTGGAAAGCTAAAATTAAGATGGAAAAAAATTTAATTTTAAATTAATCTGCTTGAGCGAAGCGAAAAGAACAGCTCACTACTGCGATTACATTGCAACTCCAGGGAAATCTTGAATTTCCTGTGATTCCGAGGCGTAATTAGAGTAGCAAAACTCGGGTGAGAAAAGACATTAGTGATATTGAGTAAAAACATTATTTGGGAATTGGGGATTGGGCATCTGGATATTGGGGAGTTGGGGGGGTATGGGGGGTTATTAAAAAGAGTTGAAAACAAGTCTTTAATGACCTGTCCAGATGCCCAGCATCCTAGTCAACTTCATGATATATATAATTAAAGTTTAACCTTTTATTAAGGAAGTGCCATAAAGTCAACTGAATAGTATTTGCTGAAATAGTATGAAACTAAATATAAAAATAGAGTTATGCTAAATCCTCCTGAGCTAAGCAAATTTTCGACAAGATGTTTAGGCTTCCAATAGATCACCAGCAAATAACCCATGAAATCCAAAAGAATCTTAAGGCTGCAGAATCATGTTTGCCGAAAGGATGTAAAATGCATTCAGTACTGCTTCTCCTACAAGAACTCCCAGAAGGCACTTAAAAATATGGATGCTCAGAGTCGATCCAACATAAACGATCAAATCCGTTGGAACAAGGGGGAAAAAGCTCCAGCCCACTATAATCGGCAACTCTTTGTCTTCGAGCCCAGTTCTTATTTTTTGAACGTACTTTCCGTATCTGGTCTCAAAGTACTCGGCAAACCCCAGATATTTTGAAAAATAATAAACTATTGTAGCAGAGGTCAGTATTCCTACCATGTTTACTATAAAAAGCTCTACAGGGTCAAAGAGAAGGATACCTGCAAGGAGAAGAGGAGTCGAAGGGATCATGGTCAGGCCTCTGGCTGATAGGAGAAGAAGATAGATACCCAGAGCTAAATAGTAGTCTTCGGACAGATCCTCAAGGAAGAGGAGATTTATTTTTTCAGGAAAGAGGAGGTATGCTGTTATCCCTCCTGTAATCAGGAGTATCCAGAGGCAAAACGCCAGCTTCTTTGGGTTCATATCAGATCCCTCATTCCATTTTCTTGTCTGCCATCTGCTTTATTCCCTTATGAAAAGCTTCGCCCCTTTTTTCATCGGCCCAGTGTGCTTTTCTGATACTTCTGTAGACCTGGTCTGTGTATTTATTTATCCCATAAAATGTAGAGGTAGAATTATTCTCAGGGTCCGAAATTTCATAAGTGACCATTAACAACTCGTCTCTTTTGTTGCCAGTACCGTAATGATTCTCAAAAAGCTCTATAAAGTCATCTTCCTTGCTTAATGAAACATTGAAGTATTCTAACGCAAATTCTTCTTTTGTGTAAGATTGAAATTGAAAATCATGAGGATCTGCTCCACTGTGCTTAACAAGTAAATTGACATGCTTGGTCACGAAGAAAGGGTGTGAAACAACTAAAATACCTGACAAAAAGACGAGTAAAGAGAGTGTCAAAAAAGTATAAAGTGTAATTTTCAGGTACTTTTTTATTTTTTGCTCCATCAATATGACTTAGTTTTGTAACAATTATAAATGTAATCCTTTTAATGAAACCTGATAGCTTCAAATGAAATCCGATACTTTTATAGCCCTCAACACCCTCAATAATAATTAACTGTATTGGATGGATAATTTTATTATTTAGCACTGTCTAATGTATAAAATATCTTAGAGTGATATTTATGCAATGGTACGCCGGCTTTTTCAGGAGGTTTCTAGCCTCAACAATAGATATTTTCGTAATCATCCTTTTTATTTCGTTTATCCAGTTAATTTCAGGCGTTATGATGGATGGAACTTTTTTCTATGCCCTGTTCTTTCTTTTCGGATGGAGTTATTTTGTCTTCCAGGAGACTTCGACCAGAAAAGGGACAGTGGGAAAACAAGCTATGAACCTCATCGTGACAGATCTTAAAGGAAACAAACTATCCTTTAATCAGGCAACAAAGCGCTTTCTAATGAAAATTCTGGCTGCAATTCCCCTCTGTGCAGGATTTCTTCCAATTTTTTTTACTGAAAAAAAACAGACGCTACCGGATATGATCGCAAAGACCGTGGTGTTTATTCAGGAGGACTAATCTCAGTTTATATTTATCTATACAGTCTTTCATTCTTGTTTTTTATCTTTATTCTTTTCAAGTCCCTATCAACCTTACATATCTTATTTAATTTTTTTTGAGTAGATACTTTTTTTTATTATGAAGTTTTAATGTACATGCAGGGAATCATTTAATGTACATGTAGGAAATCATTTAATGTACATATAGGAAATTGTTTGCCGCCAAAGAGAAAAAAATAAAGGACGGTTTTTATGTCTATTTCTTTAGATCAGCGTAATTTAATCCAGAGTAACCCGGTAATTCTTCAGAGCGCATTCTCAGGTTATTCTTCTACTATTTCCAGTTCTTCCGGACCTGTGGAAGAGATTAAGCTTTTTCTTGATATGGATGGGGTCCTCACGGATTTTACGGGCGCCTGTGAAAAACTTGGGGAGCATATGATGCTCTGGTACGACAGTGACAAAGAACGTTTCTGGAAATATATCACCTCAGCGGGGCCTGAATTCTGGTCTGAAATGGATTGGATGGCCGGGGGAAAGGAACTTTATGGCTTTCTTACAGACTCAGGTTTTTGCCCTACAATCCTTTCTGCTCTCCCGAATCAGGATAGAAAAAAAGCTTTAGCCCACGCAAGAACAGGAAAAAAAAGATGGCTCAGAAAAGAGCTGGGAGCCCAATACGCAAATAATGCAATTCTATGTTTCCGCCCAGAAAAAGCTATCCAATCAGGAGCTTCAAGGGTACTTATTGATGATAACTCAGAAAATATCCTGGAATGGGAAGAAGCTGGAGGAACAGGAATTCTGCATAAAACCGCAAACCGAACTGTCAGATGTTTAAATAGGATTCTTGAAATAGAAAAGCAGCTCTGACTTCGGGATCGTTTCAAGCCCCGGTTATTTTTCCGGCGAAATTTTGTAATCCTGGGATCCGGCTTCCGCCTGGAAAAATAAGCTATGATGGGAGACACCAATTAACGGAATTTAGTAGGCGGAAGCACCATAAACTAAAACACAATTTTTACATTTATATCCATTTATCCGGATAACGAACATTAGCTTTACACTAATCAAGGCGGATTTCAAAGATGGGTTTCTTTTCAATTTTTTCCCATGAAAAAAGATAACGCTGATATTCCCCTCTTCAGGAAAACTTCAAAGCTCTTTTCAATCGGCAAACTACAGGATTTAAAAAAAAGGGCCATTCTGCCGGACAGAAACAATAATTACTGCTCATATTAATTACTGCTCATATTACCGGTCATGATTGCATTTTTTTATTTACAAATTCATCTGGTTTTTGCCCCAAAATATTCAGTAAATGCTCACACCTTTGACTGAAGGCAGTTTGAGAATTTTGTCCACAAGGTCTCCAGGTACTTTTTGATCGGTGATGATTGTAAGCCTTGGATTATCAGTCAGATAGGGATCATCTGAAACAGCCTGACGGATACTCACGTTATTTTTGGAGATCAGGCCTGCAACTTCCGCAAGGATGCCAATATGGGCAGCATCTTCCGGGATAATTATAATTACGCCAAGGTCAAGAAAGGGAGCTACATCTCTGAGGAAAGGGATGGAATGAACATTTGTAAAAATCGTGCTCAGAAGTTCATCTGAGATAATGGTTTTTGTGGTCGAATCAACCACCCGCCGATCGACTCCTGCTTCTTTTGCAAGCTGAGTATGTGCTATCTCAATGCTTCCGGAAGTGACTTTTCCTTCCATGTTCACCTGAAACCCACGTTCAAATAACAATTTAAGCACTTTTGCCTGCGCAGGGTATTTTTCAAATTTTTTGAGTAATGTCTGCCACATATAAACTTAAGTTTAAACCTGGTTCCCTGATATATAGTTTCTTATTATGGCCTATGCCACCGGAACAAAATTTCTCCGAATAGTAATTTTTGAGTGCCTTTGGAGTTAATTGCTGCCTGCGTTAATTTGAAGTACCTGCAGAACACGAGTCTTTACATGGAGTATTTCAGCTCAGGCAGTAAGCAAAAGTCAGGAAAAATAAACTACAAGCTCCTTCTTATTACCGGTCTCAAAAAGGAAATAGAAATGGCTCGCAAACTTGACCCTGAAAAGTTTGCAGCTGAAATAAGAAAAACCGGTTTCTTCTGCCAGCAATGTGGAAAATGCTGCAGGAGAGCTTTTGGAGACAACAGGGTAGTGCTAACCCCTTCCGAGATAGAGAAAATCCGAGATTATACAGGCCTCTCAAAACTTGAGGTTGCAGGGCCATTTATTTCTGAGACTTCTATCCAGGATGAATTGGAAGAGGAAAAAGAAAACAGCAAGGAAGGTTTTTTTGGAGCTTCCGAAAATAATGAAAACATATTATCTGAAACCCCTGAGTTTCTTGAGCTTCTTAGGGAAGATATCGATTACGAAGGCAACATCCATGCTTTTGGGTGGATGCTCAGGCGAAAGAGAAACAGCGACTGCATCTTTCTAGAAAAAGGCACAAGTCGATGCCGTACTTATCCTGTACGTCCAATGCTCTGCAGAACCTATCCATTTTATATTGAAGAACTTAGCCTGCACACATGTGAATGCGAAGGTCTGGGACACCATATTTCTGCAGAGGACAGCAAAAAACTGGCAGAAAATCTCCTTTACAGATATTTATCAGAACTAGAGGACATGCTCTCGATGTATGAAAAATTTGAAGATTTCAGAAGGGAAGAAAAAGGCATGGAGCTTGCGAAGAAAAGTCTCGAAAAGGGTACCTTTACCTATATAGTCCACGATAGCACAGGAATCACTAAAATAATTGAGTAAAAGAAGGGTAAAAGGCTGTAAAAACCTACTGATTAATCTCCCTTTATTTTTAAACCGCTTTGTCCTTTCATGATCCTTGAAGAGTTTTCATCTCTTGATACTCATAACCATCAATTAAATTTATTTATTAGAAAGAGCCAGTTATTCCCCATGACCGGGATGTCTGGTAATGAAAATCGTCCGATGACCGTTTCGGAAAAGATCTTTTCGAAAGCCTCCGGAAATCCCGTAAAAGCCGGGGATTTCGTGCTGGCAAATGTTGACCTGGCAATGACACATGACATTACAGGTCCGCTGGCAGTGCAGGGCTTTTACGAGATAATGAAAGGCAAGGAAGAGAAGAAAGTCTGGGACCCAAAGAAAATAGTGATCGTATTCGACCACCAGGTTCCTGCGGATTCCATCAACGCAACAGCAAATCATATTATGCTGAGAAAGTTTGCTAAGGAGCAGGACATTTTAAATTATGACGTATATGAGGGAGTCTGCCATCAGGTTATTCCAGAGAAAGGGCATGTGCACCCAGGAGACCTTATAGTTGGTTCGGACTCGCATACCTGTGCATACGGAGCTTTAGGGGCATTTTCTACCGGCATAGGATCTACTGACATGGCAGCTGTTTTTGCCACAGGCAAACTCTGGTTCAGGGTACCTGAAACCTTACGTTTTGAGGTGGAAGGCAACTTGCCAAAGCACGTTTACTCGAAAGACCTTATACTCCACCTTATCGGAGATGTAGGGGTAGAGGGAGCCAGGTATATGGCAGCAGAGTTTGCAGGCTCAACAATCCGTTCTCTCTCAATTCCAGAACGCATGACCATGTCTAATATGGCAATTGAAATGGGAGGAAAAGCAGGAATCATAGAAGCAGATGAGGTTACTGAAGCCTACCTCAAAGAAAGGATTCTATATTACGAATTTGACCCCTACTGGAAATCCGATGAAGATGCAAAATATCTGGATGTCAGGCATTACGACGTCTCTGACCTGGAACCCCAGGTGGCCTGCCCGCATAACGTGGATAATGTAAAACCCGTGACCGAGGTAGAGGGCACAAAAATTGACCAGATCTTTATGGGTTCCTGCACTAACGGCAGATTCGAAGATATTAAAATCATGGCAGACATTATGGGCGACGAGCCAGTGGCAAAAGGTGTACGCCTCCTTGTCGTTCCCGCTTCAAGGACAGAGTACATGAAACTGTTGAGAGCCGGGTACATAGAAAAACTTATGAACGCCGGTGCAATTGTGGAATCTCCCTGCTGTGGGCCTTGTATGGGCGGCTCTTTCGGCCTGCTTGGTGCCGGAGAAGTGGGCCTTGCAACCTCGAACCGTAATTTCAAAGGCCGAGAAGGAAGCCCCGACTCCTTTGTATATCTCTCCTCCCCTGCAACAGCAGGAGCATCAGCTCTCACAGGAGAAATTACAGATCCCAGGAAGGTTTGAAAAACCTTCTGTTTACTTTTTTGAATATTTTCTGTGTATTTACATAAAAAAGGTGTTGAAATGCAGGATGCTGACTTATCAATTTTGAATAGAGTATATGAGGTTATCCAGGACCGTAAACAGAACTATGACGAGCGTTCATATGTCTGCAAGCTTTTGAACCACCGCAAGGGAATGAACAAGATTCTTGAAAAAGTAGGAGAGGAGTCAATTGAAACCATTCTTGCAGTCAGGAATGAAGACCATAAAGAGATTATTTCGGAAAGTTCAGACCTGCTTTTCCATCTTCTGGTTTTGCTTGCGGCAAATAATATTACCCTTGATGAAATTGCAACCGAGCTCACTGCCCGGCATGAAAGCATGAAAAGAGACTGAAAAGTTGAAGGTTTTTCTACACCTGACTAAAGGTGCAGACAATCCAATATTTTGGAGGGAAACCTCCTTTTTTCGGATACTTCGGCGGAAATTTTGTCCCCCGCTATTTAAAGAAAATGCGACAAATCTTAATTTTCAGGATAAATCTCAATTCTCAGTAAACTGCAAGTTCATTCAGAACATCGGTTTTTGATAGGGTTCCTTTGGGGACGCCATTGATTGTTACAACAAGCCTTCCTACATTATATTTATGGAAGAGTTTTACCACATCATAAAGCTGCATGTCCCCATCAACTGTGATGAGTTCTTTTGTCATAATGTCTTTGACTTTTACATTCGGTTTTCCCTGGGAAATAGCATGGGCAATATCAGTATATGTGACAATCCCTACGATTTTTCCCTTATCTTCTACAGGAGCCCCATGAACGTTGTTCCTGATAAAAAGTCTCGTTGCTTCCTGGATACTGCCATTCACGTTCACAAGCAATGGAGGATATTTCATATAGTGTTTAACGTGTTTTTTAGGGAGAGATATCATTTCGGTAATGTTGAATAGAATAGCGTTGTTAGTATCGTCCCTTCCTGTAACCTCTCCGCGAATTATCAGGCGGTTTACAGGCGTTGGACCTACCTGAAGTTTATCGTCCATCACAAAGTCTTTTGTATTTCCTATTACACGGATAACTCCATTACAGGCATCGGGATTCCTGACGGTCGTAAAGCTTATTTCGGCAGCTGTAGCCCCGTTAACCATCACATTGTTTCTATAAAGGGGAACTACGGATTCGTTTTTAAGCTGCTGGATGCGTAAAGAGTCATATGCTGCACCTGTTGGTTTATACCCTCCTTTTGGGCCAGGGACCCCTTCCACCAATCCCAGAGCCTTTAATAACTGCATCTGATTGCGGATGGTTCCAGGGTTACGCTGGATAACTTCCGCAATTTCTTCACCTTTGATCGCTCTATCTTTTTGCCGTTGAAGGTTAATTAATGAAATAATAATATCTTTTTGAATAGAAGTGAGTTCCATACTACCACCATCAATTTCATATACCTTTATAAGGATGAGGTACTACACCTATACGTCGATAATGTATGTTATCGTAGGTATTTACCATAATTAATGATTATAAATTCCTATTACAAATTATTATTACAAATATAAAAAGAGTCCGGTTCTGCTTTGAATATCCGGCTGGTTTCATGCCTTATATTGAAATTTATTACGAGAATTTGTAATTACAAATTCAAAACCAAGCAATAAATTTCCGTTCAGGAAATCGCCTTCAGGAATCTTTGCGAAACTTTTGCTTAAATATTTGTTCTGTAAAAACTATTCAGCCATAGGAATAATTATATAGCTTAACAGAGCCCCCAGAGGGTTAAGAATATGATGATATTTGAGAAAATTCATACAGTTCCCACTTCCGAGGAATTAATCAATAAAGCTTTCAAGCGGGCAGCGAGAGCGATGTCCGGGAAAACTATCGAAAACCGGGAAGGCCGGTTCAGGGCCAACGAGTCCATGCTACTGACAGCAGCAAACATCTTCACAGATAATCTTGCAAATATAGTCAGGCGGTTCCCCAGTTTTGATCAATTACCAAGATTCTACTACGAAATTGCAGATATTCTTGTAGGCATTGAAAAACTCAAAATGTCCCTTGCATCCGTGGATTGGGCCAGCAAAAAGATTCATGAGGTCGCAAGAAGCTATGTAGGAAAAATAAGGGATTCCGACATCCCAGAACCTGTCAGAAAGGAAGCTTTTGGAAGGCTTGCATCCATTATTAAATCCATAAACAAGGATCTTCTTTTCCTTAACGAAGCCAGAAATATCTTAAGGAAACTTCCCGATGTCCAGGACGAGCCCACGATTGTGATCGCTGGCTACCCTAATGTAGGGAAGTCAAGCTTTGTCTCGAAAATAACCAGTGCAAGCCCGGAAATAGCTCCCTATCCTTTTACAACAAAAGGGGTAACAATAGGACATTTTATCCGGAACGGAGTTCGCTACCAGGTCATGGATACCCCAGGTCTTCTTGACCGCCCCATGTCCGAAAGAAACTACATCGAGAGGCAGGCAATCACTGCAATCCATTTTCTTGATGCGGTTGTAATGTTCATGATTGATCCCAGTGAAAGCTGCGGATACGAGATTGCAGACCAGAAACGTCTGCTTGAGGAAATTAAGGAAAACTTTGAGCTTCCTCTTCTTGTTATTGCAAACAAGGCTGACAGGCCGGAGTTCAGGAAAATGGATGAAGTGGAAATGAACATTTCCACGATTAACGGAGAAGGAATAGAAGAAGTAATGGACAGACTTCTGGAGATGATTGAAGAAAAGCGTCTTCTCTCTTCTTCTGAAGAACCGGATGAAGACACAGATATTGATTTATGATTATCTGATCCTGAATCCATTAATTCAGGATTTTCATTCAGTTATTTATCCGATTTTTAGTCGCTTTTTAGAAACTTTTTTTCTTTTTTCAAATTTTAGGGCATTTCGGTTCAGATTATTCTGAACTGCATCATCAGAGCTAGAGAAATAAGTATAAATCCTGTTATCAGCCTTATCTCCACCCTCCAATTTTCCCTGAATTCAGTGACCTTTCTAGGGCTCAGTCCGAAAGCAAGCAAAAGCCCAAGCCCTATTACAGGAAGCAGAAGGCCAAGACTGTAAATTCCCATATATACTGCCCCCCTCGTCAGATCGGTTTTCGTTGCCAGAATGCTCAGAAGAGAAAGGTAAATTGCCCCCACGCAGGGAGCTTTAACAAGAGAGAACATCCCTCCAGAAAGGAAGGAAAGCATCAGAAGGTTCTTTTCTCCCATCCTGCTCATGAAGTTCTTCAGGGCTTCAGGAGTCCTGAAGGTTGATTTTGAATGTTTTTTCAGCCAGTATGCATCGTAAATATGCCAGAAACCAAGTGTAGAAATGAGGAGGATTGAAATTTCTGTGAAACTTCCCTGAATTTCAGGCAGGAAACTGACCACACTGAGAATGCCCACTCCTGCAAACATATACATGGAAAAGATTCCTGCCGAAAAACCCAGGGTAATTTTGAGCATTTCTTTTCTTCTTCCCTGGTGTACAAGGGCTATAGATGCCAGAAAAGCCATTACAGCAAGCAGACAAGGATTGAAACCCGCAAGAATACCTGCTGCCAAAAGAAGAAATGGACTTATTCTCTCAAGGTGCTTATTTTTCCCTTCTCTGTTTCCTATCAGGGGAAAAGAAAGTTCCTGAGCAAAAAATGAAGGCGATATTTCTATAGTCTCTGTGAGAAAAACTTCGATCGGATTTTTAACCCCCCCATAGAAACACCCTGTAAATCTTCTTTCAGCTTCGGCAATTGAACCGGCAGCAGGGCTCAGCAACAAAAAAAGAAGGACAAGCACAAAAACTCCTTTAGTTAGAAACAATGGATCTAAGCATCGCTTTTTCATATCCCTTTTCCAAAGCTGTTTTTATCGAGACATCAAACCTTTCCCGGATTAACGTTATAGCCGTTGATAAGATACAAACTTATAAGATACAAATTTCATCCACATGAAGGTTCTCTTTTCCAGCTCAGAGCAAGTCTGTACTCAAGCCCAGTTCTGCTCTTCCATATCAAAGTATTCAGATGGGCTGAATATATTTTTTTCTAAATTTTCAGCTTTTTTGAGGAAGACAGTGAATATAAAAAAGGAAAAACAAAGAAGAAAAAAATAAGCCCGGAAAAAAATATAAGGAAACAGCTTTTCTTTTTATTATAGTACCTCTGAGTATTTTTTTCAGAGGACTTTTTCCATAATTCTCAGGGCTTTTTCGATGTCTTTCATTGAAGCGGCATAGGAAATCCTTATATAGCCGTCACCTTCACTACCAAAGGCTGTGCCTGGCACGACAACAACGCCATTAGAGATCAATTTAGAGGCAATTTCTACTGAATCTGATACTTTCGGGAAGGCATAGAAAGCCCCTTTGGGAAGAGCGCATTCCATCCCTAGATCATTCAACCCTTTTACAAGCACATCTCTGCGCTTTTGGAATTCTTCACGCATGGCGTTGACCGAATCTTTAGGCCCGGTCACTGCTGCATAAGCGGCTTTCTGAGCGACTGAATTGGCGCAGGCCTGTATGTACTGGTGTACCTTGAGCATCTGGTCGATATACTCTTTTCTGGCTGCCACATACCCAAGTCTCCAGCCAGTCATAGCATAGCTCTTCGAAGTAGCATTTACAGTAATCACATTGTCCGAGTAGCTAGCAGGGCTTACATGCTCTCCTTCATAGATGAAGTACTCATAGACTTCGTCAGAGATGATAGTTATATTATGGTCCTCTGCAATCTCGGCGAGAGCCTTTATATCTGCCCTGCTTGAGACCGCACCTGTGGGGTTGGAAGGGGAGTTGAGGACAACCGCTCGGGTCTTAGGAGTAATTTTCTCAAGCACCGCCTCCGGCTTCATAGTGAGGTCTTCCGCAAGAGGGACGCTTACTGCCTTTCCATTCAGGATCTCAACCAGTGCATTGTAGGAAACAAAACCGGGATTTGAGATAAGGACTTCGTCCCCCGGGCTTAGAAGGGCTGCAAGGGCAATAGCGAGAGCTTCAGAGGCTCCGGATGTGACAATTATTTCCTGCGGGGAAACGGAAAATCCGTTTTCTTCCTTGAATTTTACGCTCAGGGCTTCTCTAAGTTCCGGAATACCCGAACCAATTGTATAACCCGTAAAACCTTCATTTATGGCTTTTATTGCCGCTGCCTTAATATGATCCGGGGTATCAAAATCTGGCTGCCCGAGTCCAAGGTTGATGGCGTCTGAGCCTGCAGCTTCGAAAATCTTTCTAATTCCAGAAGTGTCTATTCTGGCTACGTTCTCTGAAAACTTTATTTCCTTCAAATTGAGCCCTCCTGTATCCCTTCTATTTTAGAAATATGCCCACCTGTTTTCTGGCGATTTTCAGGACTTATTCAATGTTTGTGTGCCTTGCTTTAAGTTCAGCTTCAGAAGCGCCTGTAAGTGTAATCATCTCAGCGATTATCGAGTCCAGAAAAACCATCGAGGTAATTTCAAAAGAAGTGCCCAGGGGAGGAATGTTTCTGTACTCACCACGCATGCTTTTTTCAAGGTAGCCGCCTGCGTCATGATCGTTTTTACTCTTGCTCGGAAGAACCATGGCAATATCCGAGATTTTGCCAAGTGTAGATTCCTTTTTAGAGGTAACCGTTATAAGGGTTGAACCGATGTCTTTTACTATTTTTCCGAGGTCAGCTATAGAGCGGGTTTCTCCTGACCCTGAAATAGCAATCACTACATCTTTAGGTCGAACAGCAGGGGTTGTGGTTTCACCAACAACATAAACACTGAATCCCAGATGCATAAGCCTCATTCCAAAGGCTTTGGCAACAAGCCCCGACCTTCCAGCCCCCATCACAAAGACTCTATCGCTGTTTATAATTTTCTGGAGCATCGCCTTTATGGCTTCGATGTCAAGTTTGTCAATTACATCATTGAGATTTTCTACTATCATTTTCATTGATAGTAGTACATCTTCGCAGTCGCTTACCTGAGTTTTATTCATATGAGTTCTCCAAAAAACGTTGGGTTAAATAAGTGATTTATTATAAATTATCGATTGCTTAGAGCCTTATTCTACTTTCCTGGATCAATAACTACAAATAACTCCGGAAACTCCTTCCTGAAACCCTTTTTCATTTTCCTCTACATTTATGAGGTAGACTTCAGGACAAATCCCTGGAAGCTTCTTTTTCATTTCACTACAATTCCAGCAGTCCTCATTTTTCATCGGTTTGTCTGAGGCTCAGTTTTATAATTAATAGCTTTCAGTTCCCAGTTCTCTATATTGATTTTGAATTCATGATAGAGTCTCTGGATATCACAGTCGCTCCCGTTCCAGTAAAAGTCCTTTCGCGCCTCTCCCTTTCGAAGTTCTTCAAGTATAAACTTTGACAAATTGAAGAGGGCTTTTTTATTGGAAAAAGGAATGCTATAATTTACTCGATAACCGCCGGCCGTTTTTCCATAGGACACCAGTGTGTACCCTTTACTTTCATACTCCGTTATCTCATCAAAGTTGCAGATTATCTCAAACTCATGAACCGTAGACTGGTCGATTTTCGAAATTCCTATGAGTACCTGCGCTATGATGTAATCAGGAACTTTCCGTCCAAACCATACGGCGATTTTCCCGTAGGTACAAATCACATTGACGTCGTTCCTGCCCATCTCAAAAGAGCCGAGGGACTGAGGGGGGTATATTTTTACTTCCAGGTCTTGGGTCTTCTGGGCACACATTGCTTCCACTTCGTTACTTACTTGCAGAGACAAGCGCACTAATCAGGTTTCTATCTTTTTTAAGGGTTTTGAGCTGGTTTGCAGGCCCTATCACTGTAAGTCTCTTGTTGCTCTGTTTTTTGAATAACTTTCCCAGCAACGAAGCGTCCGTATTTGCAGGGTAACTTTGCATTTCAATACCTGAAAACACGTCAGGTTGAATTGCTGACATTGTCATCTCTATTAGCTTTGCTTCCTCCATAGGGTTCAGGCCCTTTTCAAGCACCAGGATCTTGCCTTTCCGTACCTCATCAATTATGTATCGGACTTTCTCCATCGAAGCCATCTGAGAAATTCTGGCTTCGGATATCAGATCAAGTTGAATTCCCTGCATGTTGATCACCCGAACTGTTTTGCCAGAGCTTCATAAAACGACTCCATTCCAACTCCTTCAAGTGCCGAAACTGGCACCATGGGGTGCTGCGGAAAGGCATCCTTTATACCGGCTGGATCAGCATCAGGAAGGTCTACCTTGTTTGCTACTATCAAAAGCGGAAGGTTTCTGGCTTCCATGTTTCCTATTACCGTTACGTTGACCTGAGTATAGGGATTTTCGGTGGAATCCATAACCAGTATGACACCGTCGAGATCATCGAGCCATTTGACAGCTTCAATTACGCCTTCAGTTGCTTCTTTCGATCTTTTCTTTGATTCTGCGTCACTCATTCCCTGCTCCATGAAGTCATGGAAGTCGATTTTCGTAGCAAGCCCGGGGGTGTCTACGATATCAAGGCTGATTGTGTGCCCGTTAGCTTCGATAGTTATCTCGTTCCTTCTTTTTGCATGCCTGGTTTCATGCGCAATATGGGAAACTGAACCCATTGTTTCGTCGGATCCGACCCAGTCCTTAAGAATCCGGTTGCTAAGGGTTGTCTTGCCGGCATTGGGGGGACCGTAGATTCCTATACATGCTCCTTTTTTCTTGAACAGCTTGTTGAACATTTTTGAAAAGCTTAACTTAAATCGTTTTATCATATTCATGGCTTCCCTCCATTGGGAAAAGCATAACACCTAAGGATTTATCGGATTGCTTTCCTTGATTGGTTGGTGTTTTAGTGATGATTTTATCTAATTGATCCATGCATATAAATAATTTCCATTTGTTACACTGCAGGAATCATAAATACTTGCTTCTTGTTTCCGGGACACCTGAACATAAGTAGGAAATTTTACACCTTTCTATGGAAAAAATAGAAAGTGCCTCCGTGAAAATAACACCCGGATATAAATAAATTACTTTTATCGCCCGATTCCCGGCATATATTAAATAAAGAGCTTTTTAAACAGAAGATTTTCAGCTCTTCCCTAACTCTTTTCGTTTTTATTAAAATTTTTATGTGTGTACTGATGTTCTGTACTTTCCTTTATATTTTTTCCTATTTTTATTCATTTAATCTTAAAAATATAAATGACTTTTTCAAAGGAGAGAACTTATTAACATGAAAATAATCCTACTTTTTTCAGGCAGAAGCTACTTGTTACTTTTCCAGAAATATTTAAATTATCTCAACTAAGGGGGATATTTATATTATCTGAGCTGATGAGAACTATTTATATTATCTCAACCAATAGGATTTATTTGCCTTTTCTCAACTAATGGGAGATATTTATATTATCTCAACCAATAGGATTTATTTGCCTTTTCTCAACTAATGGGAGATATTTGTATTTTCTCAACTAATTATACCTATTTGTCTATAATTGCCGAATTTATTGCTATTTCAGCTATATTGGAGCCGAGATCCCCTATTCTAGAGAGGCTGTCCACAACTGTCCCAAGTGATATCATAATTTCATGGGATTCAAGTTTGAGGATAGATGCATGTAATTTCTCCACCCGGGCATGCAAATCGTCAACTTCATCTATTACCTTATTTGCAAGAGAAGTATTGGCATCAAAAAGGGAGTCTACCGCCTGCTTCACCAGTTCCATGTAAGTATCATTGAGAGCTTCGATGTCTTCCATAACATTTTCTCTAACAGGTTGTTGGAGCTTTGAGGCAACATTTGCTATCCTTTGTGCATGATCTGCTATCCTTTCCAGAGGACTTGCCGCCATTCTGAAGTCATGGTATTCTCCAATGCTTGTTTCTGCGGAGTCCGGCATTCTTCCCCCACAGAGAATGGAGCGAAACTGTTTGAAAATAAGGAGAGATAACCTATCTACCTCATCATCTCTCTGGCTAACATCAATGGCGAGGTCGTGGTCAGCTGTTCTAAGGGCTCTGATTGCATCCTTTTGCATGGATCCTGCAATAAGGAACATTCTATGTACACCTTTTTTTATAGGGAGATCGTTTGGGTTCAGAAGATCCTGAATAACCACACAGTTTGAGCTTTCTTCAATAATTTCTGGACCTATCAGTTTGTAGCAGACTTTCCTGATTACTTGCTTTTGTTCTGCAAGTATTCTTTTCGAGGAAAATTCGATTCTGTCATACCCGTAAAGATATGCGGCGATAATATCCCTCTCCAGTGCATTTACTTCACATCCGGTAACATCGATTCTCTTCGTTTTAATTTCTCGCCCTTCCAGAATCGGGTCTATCAATAGTTTTCCGTCTGGCTGCGCTTGAAGGGAAACCCTCACGCCTGTTTTGATTCCCACTTTCTCGGCCCATTGCTTAGGAAGAGAAATAATGTAAGTAGATCCACCTGTCTGCTGTACTTTTCTGGTCTCTATATTGATTCCCCGTTTTTGGTTAATACGCCTAAATCTAAAATCAATTAATACTTAGCATCATTTATATTATTTATTATTTAATATGTAGATATACCTATTCTATATACGTTGCGTTCAATTTCAGGATATATACCCCTGGAGTTACTCTTTTTTAGAAATAATTCCACAATTCTGCACTTCAGGATACCTTATGTCCTGCTTCGGGAAGGTCGCAAAAATTATTAAAGAGCAGAACGTTTTGAGCATAATGACAGTTAAAGGGCATGCCTGCGCATCAGGGGCAGGAACCATAATAAACGCCATTGCTACATGGAAAGGTGCAGCATTCGGAATAGATCTGAAGACCTTTGCAAAGGTTGAGCTTTCAGAAGGTGAAACCGGAATTTCAGGTTTCATTGAAGAGATGCCTGAAGGAGACACTCGTCTTATAGAGCGCTGCGTTGAACTGACCCTTGAGAGATGTGGGCTTGAAATGAGCGGTACAATCAGAACAAGAAGTGAAATCCCTCTTGCAGGCGGGCTCAAGAGCAGCAGTGCCGCAGCAAACGCTTCAGTCCTTGCAACCCTCAGAGCGGCTGATAAGACTCTTCCTCCTCTTGAGATAGTAAAACTGGGAGTAGAGGCTGCAAAAGAAGTAGGGGTAACTGTGACAGGGGCTTTTGATGATGCATGTGCTTCTTATTTTGGAGGAATTGTGATCACTGATAACCGTAAAATGGAGCTAATCAGGCGCGAGGAGTTCAACTCAAAGGTCCTGATATTTGCTCCTGCAAAAAAGGCTTTCAGTGCGGATACGGACGTGAAACGTTCCCGATTGATCGCTCCATATGTAGAAGTTGCCTACAAGCTTGCCCTTGAAGGAGATTACGAACGAGCCATGACTCTTAATGGCTTTCTTTACTGTGGGGCTCTTGGCTTTGATACAGAGTACATGCTTCGTGCCCTTGAGTGCGGAGTAAAGGGAGTGAGTTTATCCGGAACAGGCCCTTCCTATGCAGCACTTGTGACGGCTGAGCAGGTAAAAGAGCTGAAATCTGCCTGGGAAAGCTGCGGGGTAGAAGGAAAGGTCATAGAAACCACTATAACTAATAGAGATGCAATATCTTTATCCAGGGAGGGTTCTGCTTGAGCGAACTTGAAGCTGTCCGCAAAGAAATTGAAAAAATTGATAGGGAAATCCTTACCCTCATTGATCGAAGAATAAATCTGGCTGAAAAAGTGCTTGAATCAAAAAGAATAAATGGAACTTCGATAAATGACCAGAAGCAAAATGAGGTTGTAATCAACAGGGCCTTAAATGCCGCAACCGAACTCAACCTTGATGTGGGATCTGTGAAGGCTATTTTTGAGATTCTTATCAGGATGAGTATCGAACGCCAGAATGAATTGAGTGGCAGAGGAAACCTGCCCTGAAGCCCCAGAGGAGCAAAAAATGGTAGACATCTCAGTAATTATGGGTTCCGAATCCGACAGGTCGATTGCTAATCGTGCAACATCTGTGCTTGAAAAGAGCAAATACACTTTTGAAGTGATGGTTATCTCTGCTCACAGAAACCCAAAAGAACTTGACAGTTACATAGAAAACACTGACGCAAAAGTTTTTATCACAATTGCAGGTTTATCGGCCGCCCTTCCAGGAGTTGTGGCTTCAAGGACTGAAAGACCTGTGATAGGAGTCCCTGTAAGTGCAAAGCTTGGAGGACTAGACGCTCTGCTTTCCATAGCCCAAATGCCGCCGGGAGTGCCCGTAGGAAGCGTAGGTATTGATAATGGAGCAAACGGCGCATACCTTGCCCTAAGAATTTTGGATCTAATTGATAGCCACTGAAGACTTGAAAAATAAACAGTTTTTTATGTCCCCCGGGTTTCATCCCGGAAACTTTTCTAAAAACCAGCTTATTTATTCACTTCCTGTCTAGACTTGCATAATTTAGGCCATTTCAGACTGCCTGTTATTCAGGTTGTCTTTTTTTCAGCATATCCTTTGATCTCAGCCAGAGCTTTTTGTGCAGAAGCAAACAGATGAATCAAGTTAAACTTAGTATCAGAAAAAGCAGTGTAAGAAGCAGTATCATCAGAAGTAGTATTAGGAGAAGAAAAGTGGGATTGGGCATCTGAGTATTGGGAGTGTGGGGGGAATGTGGGGTAAAAGTGTTGGCTGAAGTTGACAACAGAAAAAGATTTTGCTCAGACGCCCATTAACTAATATATGTAGCATTATATATTAATATAGGAATACTGCTGTTTGTCAAATATATTCTTCAGTACTTATATTTTTCAAGAAAGACATTTAAAGAATACCTTTCTCAGTATAATAGTGAGGCACACCTGCGAAAAAACAAATCAATAGCCAGAAATTAGAAATAAGAAAATAAAAAAGATAAGAATATAATGATTTAAAGAAGGGAAGGGTTTTTAGACCTAATGAAATAGGACAAAAAACCTTATCAGAAAGTCCTTTTTGAAAATCAGCTTTTATCGACAAGTTTTGCTTCCAGGATATTTAAGGAGCCGCTGTCGCCTTCCCATTCAATCTGGCTTTTTATGATTTCAATACGTTTTTTGAAGAAGGGAGCGTCAAGGACAAGAGTTTCGTATTCTCCACCTTCCCCAGCCATGTGAACCATGTACCTGCGGTTTAGAGCCTTGAGATTTTCGATGGAGTTTACATTAATAGGGCGGCCTAACCAGGATTTATCAAGGCCGTCTGCTGCTACCCGGACAATCCGTATATCCAGCACTTTTGCCATCTCGTTGAGCAATTCTTCAGGATCTCTGTGCCAGAGGGGGGCATAGACCTTAAGCCCAAGGGAGTCACAGATCTTCTGCACCCTGCTTGCCTGATACTGAGATTCGATAGCACCTACTGATACCCCTTCTACATCAACTTTCTTCAGAGCAAGGGTAAGGTCATCCAGCTCAAGTTCCTTGATTCCACTGGACTGCTGCTGAATCAGCGGGATTTCACAGGCTGCAGAGATCAGTTCTACCATGTGAAGATTGACGGAATGGTACATGTAGGAATCGTCCCTTGCGGGAATAATGTTAATGAGGTGAGTGACCTCATGGCCTTCTTCAAAAGCCTTGTGGATAGCAAAAATCGAGTCCTTGCCACCGGAAATTAGTGCTGCTAGTTTCATCGGTATCCCTATGTCTCAGTATTTTTTGTACTTTCAGGTTATACTTTGTGGATCGTCAAGTAATAATTTAGATATTTTTTGACTTTTCAAGCTTTCCGAAATTGGTTTCGTACCGGGCTTTCATTTCTTCCCAGGTTGGAAGGCCAGTCTGACAGCCCTGTGTCTGCACTGCAAAAGAGGCGACAGTTGACCCTATTTCACCGCATGTAGAAAGAGAATAACCTCTTGTAAGAGCCAGAAGGAAACCTGCCCTATAAGCATCTCCTGCTCCTGTAGGATCCACAGCTTTGACAGAAACCACAGGAATTATGAATTCTTCTTCATTGGTATAGATTCTGCTGCCTTCAGAATCATATGTTACCACAATGATGTCAATCATGGACTTGAGTTCAGAGAAACTTTTTCCTGTTATCTCCGAAACTCGCCTGATTTCATGCCTGTTCGCAAAGAGGATATCAGTATGATCAAGAATGATCTCAAGATTTTCTTTAGAATATGTAACAAGGTCCTGTCCAGGATCAAAGGATACAAAACCGGCAATTTGTGCGATCTTTGCATTATAGACACAATCTGCGGTTGCAAGATGGACAAAATCCACAGGTTCGGGTTCCAGTTCTTTTAATTTTGAAGAAGCTCCCCAGTAAAAATAGGTTGTCTGATTGTCTTCCGTATCCGTAAAGATGAAAGCCTTGGAAATTTTTTGGTTTTCAAGTCTGTACAGGCGGGACAGGTCAACATGAGCCTCTGTAAGAATTTTTTCGTATCCGGAACTTGCAAAATCCGTACCTACGGGAGAAATTAGCCGGCTCTTTCCCCCAAGCTTTGATATGGCAACTGCAATGTTGGCAGCCCCTCCGCCAGGGTATTCCTCGTAACCAATGACAGGGGAGGATTCGTTCTTTCCTGCTATTTTTTCAACATCTACAATGTAATCAAGGGCAGTGTGCCCCACGATGGAAATTACTCTGTCCATGTAGTGTCCTCTTTTTTCGTGGGTCTGAAAGAGCCCAGGTCTTGGGGTTGAATATATCCTTAAAAATTAGGTAAGCACTGCCGGAAAGATAAAATTACTTGTTTTGCTGGCCTCTATTGATTGCCAGAGTTCATTCCTTTTTCAGCAGTGCGCCTTTTTAAATCCTGCAGGATGAAGTCAAAGGCATAACTGGCGGCAGTAAAACCCCTGTTTGTTTTCCGGCATTTTTAACCGAATTTGGAGGAAAAACTGTTTATTTGCTTGCCTTGCTCTTCTGCTGCTGTTCGCTCTTCTCTGCTGACCTTTCGAATTCGGTCACTTCGACAACTGTCAACGGAATGTCACGGAGAGATTTCCCTATCACGGATTTTGCGATCCGTTCCGCGTGTTCTGCAGACTCGGCATCAAAAACCTTCATCTCAAAAATAAGTCCTACAAGAGCGGTATTCGCCGCTATGAAAACACTGCTAAAAGGCTCACCGCATGCCGGACAGGACGTGGTGCCCACGTCGACCTCTACAAAATCCAGCTTGGGGTTAAGGCGTTTTCCAGCTTCAGAAATTGCTACCCCTATTGCGTCATCAGCCGTCTTTACATCTCTAACCAACCAAGCTGCTTCAAGTACCACATGAAAGTTCTTCATTATTATCCACCGTAATTATTCAATTATACGCATTCTTAAAGAATATCTCCCGATCGGGAAAAGTTTTACAGAACCTAAGGAATAGAATAAACTATATAAATTGTTTCTGCTTCAACTGCTACTTATAGACTTTACTTATTAAATGGTTTTTCAGTTAAGTTTTTAATTATTATATCTACACTTTTTAACCCTTCCATCCAGGGATTCATTTTATTCTCCCTTAAACTAGTGTCAAAGCAACTTAATTATTGGGCGTTAATGCATAGACAACTCCTCATCCATGTCCCTTCCTTATTATAATGACTCATAACTAAATTTCCTAGACACCAGGTTTTGGCATAATAAGGGCTTTGACATTATCCTGACCTCAATATTTATTTGATTTCTGCATCCCTGCTCTCATTTTCTTCTCTTACTTTCATTTTCTTCTGTTATATAGTAAAGAGAGTTTCGTCATCAACTGCAAAAACCCCGAGTTTTGCTCCTGCATCAAGCCAGGCGTGACCATAGCTGAAAGAGGCAAGGGCATTTACAGGGTCTCCGTTCTCCAGAAAATAAACTCCATCCTTGTAGTAGGCTTCAGCCATTGTGTAATAATCCTTTGCGACGGCATACATATGAGATCCCGGGATCGGAGAATATTTTGCTTTCTGAAGGGCTCTTTTTAGCATATCCTCGTATCTTTTAACCTTTTCATTCAAATCTGCAGGCATCTTGATCACTCTGGAAACAGGCTATCAGTTTCATTTTATCCTTCTTTAATCTGCCTCCTCCATAAACCCGATTGGCCCTCCCGCAAGTTTCACAAGCGCCTCAGCTTCGAGAAAGTGCAGTTTTCCAGGAATTACGAGAATATGAAGAGGTTTTCCAAAATCGAAATCTTTTAGCTTATCGGCATAGTCAGCTTTTACTACAGGTTTTTCCGAGCCTGCTCTTGCTATCCCAACTGCGGGAGCTCCATTTATAAGCCCTTCTCCCCTTTTTTCTTCAACTTCCAGAAGAAGCTCTAGTGCCGTGTTTACGGTCATATAGCCCTTTTCTTTATCGATGTCCAGAAAGATCAGAGTATGCAGGCCAATTTCGGTATTTTGCTTTACTATGTCATAGGGAGTTTCCGAAATGACCCTTGTGCCCCTTCTGCTTTCATAGGGGTGAGGAATGCTGGCGGATTTTCCGAAACGATAGTTCTGCAGCCCTGTAAGCCCCGAAACAGCCGAGGAAATAGAAGCTCCATGAATCAGGCGGGTCTCTATCCCTAACTTTTCAGCCCTCAAGCGCAGATCCACATGAGTTGTGGAAACCATAGTATCTCCACCAGTCAGGAAAGATACCTTCTTGTCCTTTGCCTCTAACAACCAATCAGGCTGCTGTTCCACATCTTCTCTTGAGAGTAAACTTAATTTTTTCCCATAGAGTTTTTCCATTTTATCAAGATTCGTACCCATGAGACAGGAGGTATAGAATTCTACATAAACCAGATCAGATTCCCTGACAGCTTCAAGTCCCTTTAAAGAAATATCATATTCGTCAAAAAGGCCCAGCCCTATAAATGTGAGCATAGCCCGCTTTAGGAGCTTATTATCTTAAAGCTTTTTGTCGCAGACATATTATGATCCATATTGCGGTTTTATTTTCAGTATTTACAGATACGCTTAACTTATTTATATATGGAAATTAATAATATGGGTTGGCTTACGATTGCATTTTTAAGAGATGGTTTTACATGGTAAAAGTTACACTTGTTCATGCCAGCTGGTGCACTGCCTGTCCAGCAGCTCGCAGATTCTGGAAAGATCTGAAATCAGAGCACGACTTTGAGTATGAGGAAGTTGAAGTGGAAACTCCAGAAGGCAAGGCATTGCTAGAGGAATATGGCATCGTTGGTGTTCCTACAACCATTATTGATGGGGAGGTAGTTTTTACAGGCCTTCCGAAAAAAGCCGACGCTATTGCCCACATTAGCTGAACTTGATCTCGAAATTTGAACTTTTCTGAAATAGTCATCCTGAACAGCGGAGGAAGTATGTACGACCTGATAATTGTAGGAGGGGGACCTGCAGGGCTCGCAGCCGGAATTTATGCCGTGCGCTCTGGACTTGAAACCCTGATTCTTGAAAGAAGCGAGATTAGCGGCCAGATAGCACTTGCAGACATAGTGGAAAATTACCCCGGCTTTCCATCGATCTCAGGCATTGAACTAATGGAGAAATACAAAAGCCACGCTCAGGAAGTTGGAGTCAAGACAAAGATAACAGAAGTTCTCTCTCTTAGCACTGAAGGGAATAAGAAAATAGTTTCCACGGACAGCGGAGATCTTGAATCAAAAGCCGTTATAATTGCCACAGGTGCGAACCCAAAGCATCTTAACGTGCCGGGGGAAGAAGAGCTTATCAGTAAAGGGGTTTCCTACTGCGCCATCTGTGATGGCCCTTTTTTTAGAAACAAAACAGTTGCTGTAATCGGGGGCGGCAATTCGGCAGTCACGGATGCTCTTTTCCTTTCAAAAATTGCTCGAAAAGTCTACCTTATCCACAGAAGAGATAAATTGAAAGCTGCAAAAGTCCTTCAGGACCGGGCTTTTGCCAGTTCAAATATTGAGTTCATTCTTAATGCCTTTGTCGTAGAAATCGTAGGGAGCAGAGGAGAAATTCGAAGGGTCGAAAGATTAGTTTATAAGGACCTGAGCAGCGGAGAAGACCACAAACTGGCTATAGATGGCGTTTTCATTTATGTAGGAATTCACCCTAACACTGAAATTGTTAATGTGGAAAAGGATGAAGAAGGCTTTATCAAAACTAACAGCTTGCTTGAGACGTCTCAGAAAGGGATTTATGCTGTTGGGGACTGCCGTGACACACCGATCTGGCAGCTTGTGGCAGCAGTTAGAGACGGAGCACTTGCGGCAACTGCTGCAAAAGAGTACATAGAAAGCTTCAAAGAACAAATGAAATGAAAAACCAGGAGAATAGAGACCTTCCAGCTGGAATTTAGCGTAAAGCCCAGCTATTTAGATATAGATTGGAAAGAAGGAACAGGTATTCAGCTCTGTTCCGAATTTTTACTTCCCAGAGTCCTTATTATAGATAATTAATCTACCATCTGATTGATTTTATTGTAAAAATCTATTATCAATCTTGTTGCCTCGCTTTCCATATTCAGCTGAAAAGTTCTGATTTGTTTTCCGAGGGGTTTTTCTATGACAATTCCTGACCCGATCAAAGGTGTGATAACCCTTGATACACTGGAATGAGAGAGCCCTGTTTCTTCAGCTATTCCTGAAAGGTAAGTTGATTCGTTCTGATGCTCGATCAAATTCTTGAGGACTGTCATCTGTGCTGTTTTTCCGAAGATTTTTTCTAGCGGATCCATTGTTATCATCTCAGAGGTGGCTGTTCTCCGTAAGTGATTTTTATTTCCAATATTAACTTGCTATTTATGGTTATAAACTTATCTCCCTATTGGATAGGCCAGACGATCCATACGAAATCTTCTAAATTTTTGGAGACTTCTTTTCCATTCATACTGTACATAATTTAAGAGGCTGTGTGTGAATAAATAAATTAGAAATGTTTAATACCTAAGAAAATATATACTGTATTGAGGTGGAGGGTAATGTACGAAAAAAATCTTGATCATGAGATTTTGAAATTGATTAAAGCACAGCCCGAAATAAGTGACGGAGATATTGCCTGCACTCTTTCGGTTCCAGAAGAACTGGTAAAGACCCGTATTGAAAATTTAAATGATACGAGGGAGAAAATCCTGATTATGGGGGATGGGCGAAGTATCCATGAGAAACTGAAGATGGTGCTTGAAGCTGAAAATTACAACATTGTCAAAGCCCCAACAGGTATTTCCATCCTTGAAACAGTAAAGAATGAAAAACCTGATCTAATCCTGCTGGACACCGGGCTTGCAGATATATACGGTTTTGAGATCTGTAAGCAGCTTAAGGCCAGTTTCAGATACTGGTGGATACCGGTGATGATGCTCAGTGAAAGAGGTGAAGATAAAAACAAAGTTGAAGCTTTTGAGTCAGGAGCTGATGACTATGTTACTATACCTTTTAACTCTCCGGAACTAAAAGCCAGAGTAAGGATGATATTAAGACGTACTCGAATCTGACCTGAAGGGAAATAAGGTTTTTAACAGGAAAAAATTCCTTTTATTCATATTCCAGAGTTCAGCAAACCTGGAAGACAGCTCTGAAAAGACAAAACTTTTTAGAGCATTTCTTTAGAGACTTTTTTTTCCTGTATCTCTGCAAGTATATATAGCAAATATATTTGCTTATATACTTCTGAGAATTTGTAAGCTCTTTTTTAAGTGTAAAATTAAATAAAGAAGTCATAGGATATTATTGGGACATAATTCTAATTTTCTTTAGATAGAGAATTGGGATCTATTTTATGAAGATATATCGAGGATTATCTCGTATAATCGTAAGTTTTCGCAAATCAGAGGAAATCCTTGAGTTCCCCACATTATAAACAAAAGATGGAATCCTGAAAAGCCGTGAGAGCTAAACTAATTCTACTTTTGTTGAAAAATTGTTTGTCTGATTTGCAGGTCTCATTTTTAGGATCGTTTTTTGCCTGGCCAGGGCAGAATAGTGAATTAAATTGATGAGATACCAGAGAAATGAAAGACATGATAGAGTATTATTAAACTTGTTTTTGAACACAATAAACGATCTTTGAAAAAAATAATAGTACTCTGTATAAAATATAGACCATATTTTAAAGTCTTTATTTTTAAAATAATAGTGATTATAAATATTTCAAAATCTTTAAAAAAGAATAGAACGTAAATTATTATGCGTAACTGTAAATCGATCCTTATTTTTGGTAAGGAACTAAAGTACAAAACTGATTTAATGTTCTTTAGGCATATATTATTTTTGCTAGGGTAGATGTGGTAAGCGGAGTAAAAACGCAATCAAAAAAAGGTGTGAAAAGGTTATGACTTCAAACGAATGGTACAGCAAAGGCATTGCACTGTATGAACTTAAAAGGTTCGCAGAAGCTCTTGATGCATACAATAAAGCGCTGGAAATAAGTCCTGACAATGCAAAAATCCTGTTTAGTAAAGGAGTGGTTCTGAAAAGCTTGCATAGGTGCGATAAAGCTCTTGATGCCTTCAACAGGTCTCTTGAAATCAATCCTGCAGATGCAAAAACCTGGTACTCCAAAGCTGAAGTGCTTATGGATCTTATGCAGTATGAAGAAGCCCTGGACGCTTTTTATCGATCCATATCCCTCGCTCCTGAGGATCCTGAAGTATGGTATAGAAGGGGAATGGCCCTGAGGGAAATGAAGGCATACGAAGATTCTATGGATGATTTCGAAAAGGCCATTCGCCTCTATGAAAAGAGCTATGACATGAGTTCAATGAGCGCGAGCGAATGGTGCAAGAAAGGCATGGGCCTCTGTAAAATAAAGAGTTTTGAAGAGGCTCTTGACGCTTTCAATAAAGCACTTGAGCTAAACCCGGCGAATGGGAAAGCCCTTTATAACAAAGGAGTAGCTCTCCGCTGGCTTGGGAAGTGCGAAGAGGCAAAACTGTATGTCGAAAAAGCAGTAGAGGTTTTTGACATCAAGATAAAAGCAAATCCCGACAATGCCAGGTTCTGGTACAACAAGGGAATTGCCTTGAGAGACCTGGAAAAATATAAAGAGGCACTTGAAGCTTTTGAAAGAGCTATCGAAATCAACCCGAGTTTTACAAAGGCCTGGATTGGTAAGGGTATTGTATACGACAGGGTTAAAAAACACCAGAAAGCAATGGAAGCCTACGAAAGAGCAGTCGATATAAATCCGATATATTCGGACCTCCTTTAAGCAGTCAGAATTAAGGGATTTAGAGAATCAGAGGTCAAGAGCCAAAAAAAGCCGTTAGCCAGAATCTGTTGCAGGATCCTCCAGGCATAGCGGCCAAAAAACTTCTTTTTCTAACGTTATTCAATCTTTGTTTGACCTGAAGGCCTGTTCAGGCTCTGAGATACAAAAGCAGATCAGAAAATGTATTGAGCCTGAAATCAAAACACTCATCCTCTTCTTCTACAGGCCTCCAATCTCCATAGGAAGCATATGCCGTTTTCAAGCCAAGCTTGCGGGCAGGTGCCATGTCTCTTCTTATACTGTCTCCAACTACCAGGCTTTCTTCAGGTTTAGTGCCTAAAGCCCGAAGGGCAAAGAGAAAATGTTCAGGGTCTGGCTTTTTCGTACCTGTCATATCTGCGGCAACAAGAAGATCGAAGTAGTCCAGAAGCTCGACTTTGGAGAGCCTTGCCAGGGCATGGAACCTATTGGCATCTGTTATGATCGCAAGCTCTATACCCTGTTCTTTCAGATGATCCAGGGTACATCTCACCCCGGGATAGAGTTCAAGATTTTCCAGTTTTTCCCTCTCATAGATCTCACAGCACTTCCTGTAGCTCCGAGCTGTAAAAAGCCTTCTTTCCTGCAGGTAGTCTCTGATATTTTCGTAGTCCTCAAAACCGTAAACCCCTCTCAGAAAATACCCGAAAAGCTCTAAAGGGTCTTCGGAAATGTTTTCGTTTTCTTTCCCAATATAGGAAAGGATCTCTTTGCAAGCCACGATTTTTGCGGCTATGAAATCAAAAAGAGTGTTGTCCATATCGAAGAGTATCGCTTTCAGAGTACCAGGATATATTTCTCCCATATTCATCGGAATCTCTTTCTTATTTTTCTGGATCGTTTCCATTTTTTCGGGCCTGCCTATTTTACCGGTTTTTTAGAATTTGCCGAGTTTTCTGGACCTGACTACTTCTTTACTGCTTTCTCTTTTGAAGATTTATCCTGACACTTTTTAGGGATAGGCTATAAAAGCCAAAAGAACAGATGTATAGATCATAAACGAACAATAGATTTAAGTAAATAGCGAATGCGGGAATTTGAGAGTCCGCAGAATCTATTATGAAAAGAAGTATAAAAAAGAAAATATAGGAAATTTTGACATGAGTTCCGATGAACCAAAGGATAAAACCTCCACAATAAAAGAAGGTGAAGAAGAAAAAACTGCAGAGGGGACAGTTTCCGAAGATATGTATGTTCTTAGTGATTCAGGAGATGTAGCCGAGAAAGAAGTTAGCGATGAAATCCTTGCAGCTGAACTGAACGAATGCGGACTGGACTTTCTCAGGCTCGGCAAGTTCAAAGAAGCAGGAGTAGCTTTTGATAAAGCAATTGAAAAGGATCCCACTAACATCTACCTCTTAAACAATAAGGCTGCAGTCCTTGAAAGTCTCGGAAATTTTGAAGAAGCTCTCAAGCTCTATGAGAAAGCTGTCAAAATCAATCCCGCGGATCCGGACCTCTGGAACAATATGGCTTTTTCTTATTCCCAGGCAGGAAAACCTGAAGAAGCCGTCAAAGCCTATGAAAAAGCCCTTGAACTCAAACCAGACTATCCCAACGCGTGGTACGGAAAAGCCCTGAACTTAAGTCAGGCAGAAGACTACGAGGAAGCAGTCGAAGCCTATGAAAAAGTCCTCGAGGAAAATCCCGATTACAAAGAAGCCTGGGTAGGAAAAGGAATAGCTCTCGGGCAGCTGGGCAACTACGATGAAGCCATCATTGCTTACGATAAGGCACTTGAACTTGATCCTGACTTTATCGAAGCCTGGTACTATAAAGGCGTAGACCTTGACAGTCTTGGCAACTACAGGCAGGCGCTGAAAGCGTACGAAAAGGCAGTGGAACTTGACCCGAAGAACGATGACGCCTGGAATAATATGGGGATAGACCTCGAAAACCTTGAAAAGTATGACGACGCAATTAAGGCTTTTGAGAAGGCAATCGAAATTAACGCCGAAAATGCCGATGTCTGGTACAACAAGGGCTTTACCCTCAGCCAGGTTCAGAGATTTGAGGAAGCCGTTGAAGCATACAGGAAATCCATACAGCTGGATCCTGAATACCTTGAAGCCTATTCTACCCTGGGTTTTGTGCTTGCCCAACTCAAACGCTTTGATGAGGCCCTTGAGACCTATGCAAAAGCACTTGAGATTGACCCACAAGCTGCCGACTCCTGGTTTGGAAAAGCTGTCTGCCTTAGTTTCCTTGGGCGGGAAGAAGAGGCTGAAGAAGCATACGGGAAAGCTGTAGAAATCGACCCAAGGTATGCTGAGGTTGGGAGAGATATACAGTAAAAATAGGATTAGTCAAATAGGATTAGTCAAATAGGATTAGTCAAATAGGATTAGTCAAATAGGATTGGTCAAATAGGATTAGTCAAATAGATAATCCTATTCTTGACCCTATTTTTATCCTGTTTTTTATTTTTCCCATTTTTCGGAGAGGAACTCCGAAAATAACCTTAATTTCTCCTACCATAGTTCCGGAAAGATTATAACGATGCTCAGAACAAAAAACAGAATGCTGCAGCGGAAAACAATAATACTATATACCGGAAAAGCTTTTTAATAGGCATTTATCTTCCCTTAATTTTAAAAACATTTCCTCGCAGGATATAACGGATGAAAGAATGAAAGGCTGGGTTCTTTATAAAAATACGGCTGCCGAGTTAAGTCCAGAGCTGTATGAAATGCGCCGCTTCATTGAGGTTGCACGCGGGAAAGGGATAGAGCTTACGGTTGTAAAACCTGACCAGTTCGACCTTATCGTGACAAGGGACGATAGAAAAAGCATTCTTCTTGACGGAGAAGTAGTCCCCCTGCCTGACTTTCTCCTCCCGAGAATGGGTGCTGGCACAACGTATTTCGCCCTTGCAGTCATCCGCCACCTTGAGCGTCTGGGAGTTCGTGTGTTTAATTCATCCCAGAGCATTGACACAGTCAAGGATAAGCTCTATTCCCAGCAAATTCTGGCAGAAAGAGGAATATCCTCCCCCAAAACAATGTTTGCCAAAAACCCTGTAAACATATGCCTGGTAGAAAAATACCTGGGATTTCCCCTCATTGTAAAAGCTCTCTCAGGCTCCATGGGAAAAGGAATTTTCCTTTCAGAAGACCACAGCAATTTCCGGGACCTTATGGAACTGATCCATGTGAGCAACCCATACGCAAACATCATTCTGCAGGAGTTCATAAAATCCAGCCTCGGAAGAGATCTCCGCGTCCTCGTGATCGGCGGGCGGGCAGTCGCCTGCATGGAACGAATAGCCCCAGAAGGGAGTTTCAAGTCCAACTATTCACGAGGCGGAGAAGTCCGCAAATTCGAAATGACCCCTGAAATAGAAAAACTGGCAACCGAAACCGCCCGCATCTTCAGCCTCGATATCGCAGGCATAGATCTCCTCTTCGATGGCGACCATTTCAAAGTCTGTGAAGCAAACTCCTCCCCAGGCTTCGAAGGAATCGAGAAATGCTGCGAAGTCAATGTTGCAGGGATGATTTACGATTTTATAAGGGAAAAGGTAGAGGAAAAATAAAAATTGTTTATTGAGTTTATTCAAAAAATAAAGTATAGTTACGAACCGTTTTTAAAACCTAAAATGAAGATTTCTAGCAACTTCAGTATCTTGAATCTCAATACTCCAGCTGCCTTTGTAAATTTTTTATTCTGTAACAGTAACAGTTCCTTTCATAGAAGGATGTATCGAACACTCGTACTCATAGACTCCCGCTTTGGTAAACAGGAACTCGTAAGAGTCTCCTTCTCTGAGTGTATTAGACTTAAAGTCAGAACCTTTTATTGTATGGGTAGTTGGATCAAGATTCATCCACCTTACGGTGTCTCCGGCTGAGATTGTGACTGCGTCCGGGTTAAAGGCAAAATCCTTGATTGATACTCTGATGATCTTGCCTTCCACAGGAGTTTCAGGAGTTGTATTTAAAGCTGGAGCCTTAGAAGTTGCATCTGAAATTGGTATTTCAGATGTTGAATTTAAAACTGAATTTTCATATGTTGCATTTGAGATTGGAATTGAAGGATTTTCAGGTGGAATTGCAGGTTTTTGAGTATTATTGCCTGTGTTGCTTGTGCATCCTATGGCTAGAAATACGCTAAATAAAACCATGAAAATAATAAGTTCTCTTCTCATTTTCTTCCCCCTTGCAAAGAATAGGTGTCTTATTATTAATTGGTTTTTATTTTTATAATAGTTACTACCAGATTCTGAACATAGTTCTTCCTGTGCTTTTCAGCTGTCCTGGAATAACAGAGGTTCTTAAAAAGATGTCTTGTCCATGAGTTAGTGACCATTCTGAAAAATTGATAAAGCTCATTCATAGAGGCTAAGGAGGAGGTTTACTTCAAAAAATAAAAGTCGTTTTTTAAAACCTTTATGCGAAATGCAGAGTTTAAGTAAATTTAATGTTAATAATACAATTTTATCCGCACCTTTAGATCCTTTACTTCACTATGACAGCACCTTTCATAGAAGGATGAATCGAGCAATGATAGTCATAAGTGCCTGCTTTGGCAAATATATGCTCGTATGACTCTCCTTTGTTGAGATTGCCGGAAGAAAAATCATTTCCTATAACAGTATGGGCAGCTGAGTCCATATTCGTCCATCTTACGGCATCACCGGGTGATATTGTAACTGAGTCTGAATTAAAGGCGAAACTCTGGATTGTGATTTCAACTGTTTTACCTGAAGCCGGAACTGCAGGTGTTTCGGGTGGAGTTGCAGGTGTTTCGGGTGGAGTTGCAGGCGTTTCGGGTGGAGTTGCCGGTTTTTGAGTATCATTGCCTGTGTTGCTCGCGCATCCCATTGCCAAAAATACGCTAAACAAGACTATCAAAATAATAAGTTCTTTTCTCATCTTCCCCTCCTATGTAAAAATCAGATACTTTATAGTTAATAGTTGTATTTGATAATAGTTGCTATAAGATTCTGAACATAGTTCTTCTTATGATTTAACGGAATGAGGTCAGAACCTTTCGGATCTACATCTGCAGATAACTCCGGGTGCATCTTCCTCTTCAAGCTCTACCCTTTGCTGAATTATAACAGAGGCTTTCTTAAAAATCAAGCTGTTAAAAAATATATTCAGTAGCTTGAGATCCATTAAAAAAATAAATCAGGCTAATTGACATGAAAAAAGTATATTCAAATATAAAATTCCAGTCTAAAAAAATAAGAGTCATTTTTTAAAGGCTTCCCCATAAAGTCAGGCTTCTGAAACAGCTCCATTTAAAAAGCTGTTGTGATCTTTTTATTGATTTTGCCCCTCCACCGTTTATATCTATACCGGATCAGGCGAATATAAGGATGGAAATTAGTTCCTTTTCCGTCAAAGCAGAGCCCATATTTATTTTATTCTGACTGTATGGCTGAATTTTTCTAACTACCGCTATGCATTTAGGAATTCACTACCATAATACCGAATTAAAGTGTAATGAATTTCAGATTAAAAAAGATTTCCAAATTACCACTCTAACGCTTTAGTAACCTTTGGTGTTATTTCTATTTACAGCGATCTTAGTTGCAGTCGTATTGTTACCTGTTATAGTGGTCTTAGCTACAGTAGTGTTGTTACCGCCTATAGTGGTCTTAGCTACAGTAGTGTTGTTGCCGCCTATAGTGGTCTTAGCTACAGTAGTGTTGTTACCTGCTATAGTGGTCTTAGTTGCTGTAGTGTTGTTACCTGCTATAGTGGTCTTAGTTGCTGTAGTGTTGTTACCTGCTATAGTGGTCTTAGTTACTTCTTTAACTGGAGTTGCTTCTTTAACTGGAGTTGCCTCTTTGACTGGAGTTGCCTCTTTGACTGGAGTTACGGTTTCATCTGGCTTTTTGGTACCTGCGCATCCTATAACCAGAAATACACTGAATAATACCAACAGAATGATCAGTTCTTTTCTCATGATTTCCCCCCATTTTAAATAAGATATTTTATAATAGCCACGTTATAATTGACCCGATGTATTATAAGAATTACTGCTAGATCCTGAACATAATTCTTTTACAACTTTAGTGAATAAAGAATCAGATTTTCTCAGGATACAGTACCCAGAATACAGTAATCAGAATACAGATATCTACAGTTAATTCAGAAAATTTTTTCCTAATCAGGCATTACCTTTCCTTAAATTATAATACCTGGAACTTCAATATTATTAAAGGACTATTTTTCGGGGGAAGGTCATGAAACTCAAATCCATTAATCCTTATACTGAAGAAGTAAACTGGACATACGATTCGCTCTCTTTCGGAGAGTGTGAAACTCTAATTGAAAACTCCAGGGCTGCTTTTTCAGGATGGAGTTCATTGTCTGTTGAAGAAAGAACAAAATATCTTTCAAAGGCTGGAGAAGTGCTCAGGCAGAATACCGATATCTATTCAGAAGTTATCACAAAAGAGATGGGAAAACCCATCAGACAGTCGAGAGGGGAGATTGAAAAATGCGCCTGGCTCTGCGACTATTACGCAGAAAATGCGGTTGAATTCCTGAAAGATGAGCTTGTAGATACCGGAACTGAGAAAAGCTATGTGACTTTTGAGCCTCTGGGAGTAATTCTAGGGATCATGCCCTGGAATTTTCCTTTCTGGCAGGTGTTCAGGTTTGCAGTGCCCGCAATTTGTGCAGGCAATGTCTGTTTACTCAAGCACGCCTCAAATGTGCCGAGGTCAGCTCTGGAGATTGAGAACGTCTTTCTCGAAGCCGGAATCCCGGAACATGTTTTCAGGACCCTGTTAATTGACTCGAGAACTGCCATGGAAATAATTGAAGAGGACATGGTGGATGGAGTTTCGCTCACCGGCAGCATAGGGGCAGGCTCGGAAATAGGCGAACTTGCAGGAGGAGCAATAAAACCTCTGGTCCTGGAACTGGGAGGGTCTGACCCATTCATAGTGCTTGAGGATGCTGATATCGAGAAGGCGGCGCAGGTAGCTGTCAAGTCCCGGTTCCTCAATACTGGACAGAGTTGTATTGCTGCCAAGAGGTTTATTGTTGTAGAAGATGTTGTAGCAGATTTTATCGAGGCATTTAAATTCAATATGCAAAAACTGAAAATAGGGAACCCTATGAATGAAGAAACCGATATAGGGCCTATTGCAAAGAAGGAATTTGTCGAGGGTCTTGAAAAGTGCCTTAAAGATGCGAGAAAGAAAGGAGCAGAACCTCAAGCTTATGGAGAGGAGCATCAAAAAGGTTTTTTCTTCAGGCCAACTCTAATCCCTGCCGCCAGCACTGATATGAAGGTCTGCAATATGGAAGTTTTCGGCCCTATTGCGCCGATAATCACGGTAAAGGATGAAGAGGAAGCAGTAAAAATTGCAAACTCCACAGATTTCGGACTTGGGGCCGCAGTCTGGTCCGGAGATCCGGAGAGGGCCCAAAGACTGGCGAAAAAGATAAGAGCGGGATTTGTAACAATTAATGGCATGGTCAGCTCTGACCCGAGACTGCCTTTTGGCGGAGTCAAAAAATCCGGTATTGGAAGAGAGCTTTCTCACTACGGGATCAAGGAATTTGTGAATATAAAAACTGTTGTGGTAAATAAATAAAAGATCTGAAGGCCTGAGGCTGTTATCGAAGCGTTCTATTGAAAAAATTTATTTAGCCTTTTAAGAGAACTTGATTACGCCTGGTTAAGAGAACTTGTTTAAGCTTGAAGATAACAGCATACTTAACCTTGTTTAAAAGAGAACTTGTTTAAGCTAGATAAGCAATTTAATTCAAGCTTAATGAACAACTTAATTTAAGGGTTGTGAGCAAACTGAAATTAAGTTTCTATTACCCGTATTACTTGAACAAGAGCCATAAAGACTGAGTAATCTGTGGAGTTTTTTCATGAAAGCTTCGGATCTTTTCGTTTCCCAGCTTGAAGAGGAAGGAGTAGAATACATATTCGGACTTCCAGGCGAAGAAAATCTGGACTTCCTGGAATCCCTCAGAACCTCTAAAATCAAGATGATAATAACCAGGCATGAGCAAGCTGCAGCGTTTATGGCTGCGACCTATGGAAGGCTGACAGGAAAACCAGGGGTTTGTTTTTCAACTCTTGGACCAGGAGCTACTAATCTGGTCACTGGCGTTGCCCAGGCACAGCTTACAGGATCTCCCTTTATTTCCATATCTGGACAGAAAGCTCTAACTGACAACTGGCAGGGCCGTTTCCAGCTTGTAGATGTTGTAAGGATGATGGAGCCTCTATGCAAAAAAGCCGTATCCATCACCGACCCCGGGATGATTCCCACAGTGCTCCGAAACGCCTTCAAACATGCAGAGGCTGAAAGGCCAGGAGCTGTACATATAGAACTGCCTGAAGATGTTGCAGGAGAAGAAACCGATGCAATAGTGCAAAAGAGGAGCAAAATAAAAATTCCTTACCCTGATCCTGAAGCTGTGAAAAAAGCTGCATCTATGATCCATGAGGCCAAAAATCCCTTGATTATCGTTTCCTCAGGAGCTAACCGGAAAGCGATCACTGAAGAGCTTGAGGATTTTGCCAGAAGAACAGGGATTTACCTCGTGCATACGCAGATGGGAAAAGGTGTAGTTCCAGATGACTGCGTTTACAGCCTTTTTGCCACAGGAATCCACGCCAGGGATTATGTTAACTGCGGAATTGACGGAGCAGACCTGATAATTACAGTGGGATACGACATAGTGGAATACCCTCCATATCTCTGGAACAGGGAACTGGATAAACAGATCATAAACATCGATTACGTAGAATCGGTGCCTGACAGATACTTTAATCCTACGACAGAAATCATTGGAGATATTGCCTCTTCAATCAGAGAACTTGCCGCAAGCATTCCGGAAAAGCGAGAGTTCCCCATCTTCGAGCACACAAGGGGTTTCATAGAGGAAAAAATAAGTGCCCCTGCAAGAAAAAGTTATCCTCCTCTTCCGCAGGCAGTAGTTCATACTGTCAGAGAAGTGCTTGGGAGAGAAGATATAATCACACTGGACAACGGGATTTATAAGCTATGGTTCTCGCGCCTTTACAAGACATATGCTCCTAACACTGTTATCCTTGACAATGCTCTTGCATCTATGGGTGCAGGACTCTCTGCAGGAATTACCGCAAAACTTCTTCATCCGGAACGCCGGGTACTTGCAATCTGCGGGGACGGCGGCTTTATGATGAACTGCCAGGAGCTTGAGACAGCCGTACGCTATGGAATTCCTGTGGTTATTCTTATTCTCAATGACAATGCCTTTGGCTTTATTAAATGGAAGCAGAAAAAAATGCATTTTGCGGACTTCGGGCTGGACTACGGAAACCCTGATTTTTCTCTCTTTGCCAAGAGTTTTGGAGCTGCAGGAATCAAGGTCAAAGAAGACGATGATCTTGCAGATGTTTTGGAAAAAGCCTTTGCCCTGAACAAAGTAGCTGTTATCGAATGCCCTATTGACTATTCCGTGAATTACGAGACTTTTTCGATAGAACTTGGAAATCTTACATGTAAATTCTAATAAGCAGGTTTTTCTCACCCAATATATTCCTAACCAAAATTTTTTTAAGCAGATTTTTCTTCACAGGTTTGCAGGTTAATTTTGTGCAAACCCCTTATTTTGAAATCAAACACTGAGGGAATCAATTGAGAGATAAAGGAAAAGAAGCAGAATATCCTGTACATTCACACGATGTGGTCATAATCGGAGCCGGATTGACCGGGCTCAGGGCAGCAATTGAGACTGTAGATAGAGGGCTTGATACAGCTATAATTTCCAAGGTGCACCCTCTACGCTCACATTCAGTAGCAGCCCAGGGGGGAATGAACGCAGCCCTCGGGAATGCCGCAGAGGATTCCTGGGAAGATCACGCATTTGATACGGTTAAAGGTTCAGATTACCTTGCTGATCAGGATGCAGTAGAAATCATGTGCAAAAACGCACCTTCTGCAGTAATAGAACTTGAACATTTCGGAACCGTCTTTTCCCGACTTCCAGACGGCAGGATAGCCCAGAGGCCTTTTGGAGGAGGGATGTCTCCAAGAACCTGCTATGCTGCAGACAGAACAGGGCATAACCTTCTGCACACACTTTATGAACAGCTTGTAGCCAGGGAAAAAGCTGAAAAAGTAGAGAAGGGGAAGCTTACTTTTTATGAAGAGTTCTTTGTCAGCTCTCTCGTAAAAATCGGAGACCCTTCATTTGAAAGGGATTCAGGAAAAGAGGAAAGGTGTGCAGGCTGCACTGCAATAAACATCGCTGATAGAAGCCTTCACGGTTTTGCCTGCCGATCCCTCCTCCTTGCTACAGGAGGTTTTGGGAGACTTTTTACGCGCTCCACAAATGCTCTGATTAACACAGGAGACGGAGCTTCCCTTGCACTGCGGGCAGGAGTGCCTTTGAAGGACATGGAGTTTGTGCAGTTTCACCCCACTACCCTTTACGGAACAAATATCCTGATAACTGAAGGAGCAAGAGGAGAAGGTGGATACCTTCTAAACAGTAAATACGAGCGTTTCATGGAGAAATATGCCCCTAAATCCATGGAGCTTGCTCCAAGAGATATCGTTGCCAGGGCCATCCAGCAGGAGATAGAGGAAGGTAGAGGCTTTGAAGGCGAATACGTACTCCTTGACCTCAGACACCTGAAAAAGGAGAAAATCGAAGAACGCCTGCCCGGAATACGGCTGATCTCTCTGGATTTTGCAGGCGTAGACCCTGTTGAAGCTCCGATTCCTGTACAGCCCGGACAGCACTATTCAATGGGAGGTGTGGCTGCAGGAAATGACCTTTCAACTGAGCTGCCTGGATTATATGCGGCAGGAGAATGTTCATGTATCAGTGTGCATGGGGCAAATCGGCTTGGGGGAAACTCCCTGCTAGAAACTGTGGTCTTTGGAAAGCTTGCAGGGATAGAAATTGTAAAGGCTTCCCCTGTTTCCGGAAGCTGGGATATGAAAGGAGCTGAGAAGGCTGTCCTTGAACAGCTGTCTGGAGAGGATGCGCGGATAAAAACACTGCTTGCCAGAGAGTCCGGAGTGAAGATGCATAGCCTCAGGGACGAGCTGAAGAAAACGATGTTTGAGTACTTTGGAGTCTTTAGGGAGGGAAAAAAGATGGAAAAAGGGCTGAAAAAGCTCCTTGAACTTAAAACCCAGTACCCTGAAGTCTACATCAACAACAAATCTCCTGTATTCAACCATGCACTTATCTATATGCTAGAGCTCGAGGGTTTATTTGATATTGCAGAAGCTGTTGCAAGGGGCGCAATATCAAGGCAGGAGAGCCGGGGATCCCATTGGAGGGATGACTATCCGGAGAGAGATGACGAAAAATACCTATACCATACGATCTACAGGCTAAAAGGCAGAAAACCTGTGCTTGAATCCACTCCCGTAAGACCGGGAAAATTTCCGGTAAAGGAGCGTGTATACTGATGAAACTGAAGGTTTTCCGCTTTGATAGGGAAAACGAGGAATCTCATTATGATACCTTTGAAATCGAATCCTTGCCAGGGATGACAGTACTTTCTGCACTGTTCAAAATCCAGGAAAAGCTGGACGATTCCCTTGCCTTTCGCTATTCCTGCAGAGGTGCAGTCTGCGGAAGCTGTGCAATGTTGATTAACAGAATACCAGCACTTGCCTGCAGGACCCGAATCGAACCCCTTCTCAAAGGAGAAGGGAAAATAAAGCTGAAGCCCTTTTCGGGAATCGAAGATACCGTTTCATGGAATCCTGAAAATGAGGTACTTGTAGAACCACTCCCTTCCCTGCCAAAAGTAAAGGACCTTATCGTGGATATGGACAAGTTCTTCGAACTATACAGGACAGTCGAGCCGACTTTTAAACCTGCTTTTGAGTCCCCAAAAAAGGAGCAGCTAATGCAACCTGATGCCGTAAAGGAGCTTGAGAAGTATACAAACTGCATACTCTGCGCCGCTTGTGTGGGGTCATGCCCGGTCTCGGGAAAAAATATCAATTATATGGGCCCTGCTGCTCTTGCAAAACTGTATCGATTCCATATTGACCCCCGTGAAGCTGATGCTGAGTCGAGGCTAATGCTTGCCAACAGCAAATTAGGCTGGTGGGGCTGTGAGTTCCATGCCAACTGCAAGGCTGTCTGCCCGAAAGGAGTTCCACCTATTGAAGGAATCGCGAAGGCCAGAAAGGAAATAAAGGAACTTGGAAAGAAACCTGACTAAAAACCAGGAAGCTTTCAAATAAGAATTTCTGAGGTGAGGCTATTACTCTGAAAACCCGAATTGAGAAGGATTCCCTGGGGGAAATGGAAGTCCAGGAAAATAATTATTACGGAATCCAGACCCAAAGAGCTCTCTGCAATTTCCCTGTCAGCGGCCACAGAGAAAGGCCTGAATTTGTCAGGGCATACATTCTGATAAAAAAGGCAGCAGCAATTGCGAATATGGAACTTGGAGCTCTTGACAGGGATAGAGGTAAAGCAATAATAGCAGCAGCTGAAGAAGTGCTTTCAGACCCTTCTGGAAGGTATGCCGGACAGTTTCCAGTAGATGTTTTTCAGGCAGGGGCAGGGACTTCCTTTAATATGAACATTAATGAGGTTCTAGCCAACCGCGCTCTCGAAATAATGGGACGAAAAAGAGGAGATTATGCTTTTATGAGCCCTAACGATCATGTGAATATGTCCCAGTCAACTAATGATACATTTCCAACTGCTTCCTATATAGCTGTTATTTTTGTGGCTGACAGGCTTCTTGATGTGCTTTCATCTCTTTCAGGAGCTTTTCAGGCAAAAGCCAGAGAATTTTCGAGGATCCCGAAGTCAGGAAGGACGCATCTTATGGATGCTGTACCTGTAACACTTGGAGACGAGTTCGGAGCTTATGCCACTGCACTGCTCAGAGCTTCACACAGAATAAAAGAACGAAGAGATGATCTCCTGGAGCTTCCTTTAGGAGGTACTGCAACCGGAACAGGAGCAAATACATATCCAGGGTATAGGGAACTGGTGATCTCAAAACTTTCCGAACTTTGCAAATTGCCTTTCCAAAGGGCATCCGACAGCTTTGAAGCTCTGCAGAGCCGGGCCCAACTTGCAGCCTTTTCAGGAGCTCTCCGAGAACTTGCATTTGAACTTATAAGGATAGCCAATGACCTGAGGCTCCTTAATGCAGGACCCACCACAGGAATTTCCGAAATTGAGCTCCCTCCTGTTCAGCCAGGGTCATCAATGATGCCCGGAAAATACAACCCTGTAATGGCTGAGTGTCTGGACATGATAGGTTTCCAGATTGTGGGAAACGATACGGCAGTTGCTCTTGCAGCCCAGGCAGGGCAGTTGGAGCTCAATGTCATGACCCCTGTGATAACCTCCAATATCCTTGTATCCATCGCCCTGCTCACTAATTATCTGCCGGTTTTTCAGGAGCGATGTGTAAAAGGAATTAAGGCGCATGAGGACAGATGCAGGAATTATCTTGAGCTAAATCCTATTCTGGTAACCTTCCTCTCCCCAAAGATTGGTTATCTTAAGGCTGCAGAGATCGCAAAAGAGGTGCTTGAGAAGAAAATGTCTGTTAAGGAAATTCTTGTAATGAAAGGAATTTTAAGCAAAGAGGAAGCTGATGAATTGCTCAAAATTGAAAAGTTATTGTAACTTTTTTAATTTCAGAGTGGTTGCTTTTTTAGGAATTCAACCAAACTATAAGAAGATTATTGGGATATGAAATAGTGGAATACAAAATAGTCGACGGAAAAAAGTCGACAGTTAAAAAACAGACAGCAAGGAAGTCAATAGTGAGATATTTTTCCCACATTAATCCGCAGGTTGTTTGTGGGATTTTTAATTAAAAGTTTTATTTGTATTGTCTCTAAATCTGAAGTTCAGATTTTTTAATTTAGAAATTTGTAATTTGAGATTGGTAAATTTGCAGTTTTTAAGTATGTGGTCTTAATATTGTAATTCTTTAAAACCACCTATTTTTTTCAAAACCACTGGTTGATTGAGGTAAAGGTAGTGCCATACAGAGCGAATAAGGTACTGATTTGGAATCTTAATTAAGGTACCCTTTTCTTTCAAGCCATTCAATCTGGGGCCTTGTGTATTTCCAGGTAACATCGGCTTTTGAGTCCTGAACTTCCCATGGGTTGGCTATGACAACATCGCCTTCGCGGATCCACATCCTCTTTTTCTTGGAACCTGGAATTCTGCCCATTCGGACTATTCCATCCATGCACTGCAATGTAACTCTTTTTGAACCAAGTAAACTCGCTACTGTTGCCAGGACTTCGTTTCTATCCTTACGTGGAGTTCTCACCCTTGTAATTTCTTGAGGGCCATCCCCTGCTCCTACTGGTTTATTAGATCCTGCTTGTCTTTTTCGAATAGTGCTTCTGTAATTAGCCAGATTAATTCCTCCAATACTGATATGTAACTTTTGATATTAATTTTGAATGATTTGTGATGCTTTTCAGTCTCATTTGGATTGTTTTTCCTTTCTTAGTGAGTGACATCAAATATAATGCCTGTCCCCCGACAGTTTTGATTAAATTGTTATGTTTTTGACTTCAGGACACACCCAATAAATAAAAGGCGAAAAACAGAGAGAATAAAAGCCATATAGTGAAAAATGAATTAAGTGTTGATCCAAATTGAATTAACACTCAATACAGATTATCTTTAGAACTTCCTGTGGTTAGGAAGGCAATCTCTGCAGTAAACTGGCCGTCCTTCGGTTGGTTTGAACGGAACTTCAGTCTCAACACCGCAGTCAGAACAGGTAACTTTGGTCATTTCTCTGGGGCCGCTTGGACCGCCTCTGAAACCACCACCGCCACCGCGGTTGCTGTCTCTGCTGCCGCCACGGTAAGAATTTCCTCTGTCATTAAAACCCATTTTTGTTTCACCTCCGCTTATAGCGGATAATTATAGAGTAAAAACAAGATTGTATAAAATTTATTGATTAAAAACAAAAATTGGTTTTTAATAACAGCTTATACGTCTCTTTATTTTCAACTACTTCTAGAGAGTAGTTTGATTATATAAATCTTCCGATCAAAAACAGAGTGATAGGAAAAACCAGTTCAGAGGATAAGAGATAGCAGGTGATGGGATAGGAGGTAGTGATTAAAGAAAAAATTGCAAAGAAAACTCAAGTATGATTCAATGAAAAGTTTAACAGCATAATCGTTCAAAGCTTATGTTATAAAAGAAGTGGTCCGTTTGGCCTGTTCAAACCAGGCAAAACGGACATAATCTGCCAAGTGAAATTTTGCGAATGAATTCAAAATTAATAGCGGTTCTCTCTGGGTTTCCTGTGGTTAGGAAGGCAGTCTCTGCAATAGACTGGTCTTTCAGGGTCAGGCCTGAAAGGTACCTGGGTTTCAGCGCCACAGTCAGAACAGGTTGCATTGTGCATTTCCTTCGGACCTCCGAAACCTCCGCGGTTGCTGTCTCTTCCCCTGAAGGAATTCCCTCTGTCATTAAAAGCCATTTTCTTTTCACCTCCGCTTACAACGGATAGTCAATAGTTTAAAAATAAGACTGTATATAACTCTTTGATTAAAAACAGAAATTAGTTTTTAATAACAGATTATACATCTCTTTATTTTTAATGAATCTACTATACATTCAAATTATATAAGTCTTACTCATAAAAATCAGGGTAACGTGAAAACTGTATTCTACCCTAAAGAGTTCCTGTGTCCCCCATTCAGGAAGATCCAGGTCTGGAAAATCCGATAAAACTAACGCCACTATGTTATTCAATGAAGGAAAAAAAGAGTCCCTATTATTCTACTTCTCTTTTTAGATAATGCCAGAAAGCCCATACACAGATAAGTTCCCACCCCTCTGCACCATACACGTTAAGATCTTTGGTAGTGCCTTTTCCCATCTTGAGAATAGGGACGCATTTGTACTCATATTTTTTCATATATACCTCCGTTAATCTTTAGATTTTGTAACTATTCAGGTAGCCTTTCAAAGGCTACAATTTTTCTCGTATCGAGGAAAAATTGCATATAAATTGAATCCTATTTCTTTTTGTTATTATGCTTACACGTGAAGAGATTCTTGCTTTGTGTGCTTCAAACCCTGAAGTTATTGCTTACATTATGAGTCTTGAGTCTCAAATTAAAGAACTCACTGAAAGATTGATAGCCTTAGAATCTCGTTTAAATCAAAACAGTCGTAACAGCAGTAGACCTCCTTCTACTGATTATTTTGTCAAAGAGAAACCTAATCCCAAGAGTCTCCGTAAAAAGAGTGGCAAAAAAGCTGGTGGTCAAGATGGTCATCTTGGAACAACTCTTGAAATGACTGATGATCCTGAGTAGGTAATTGAACATTCTTTGAGTTGCTGCAAAGAATGTGGTCATACTCTTGAGAATGTTGAGATTAAAGCTTATGAGAGAAGACAGGTTTTTGATATTCCTCCTGTAAATCTAATTGTTACAGAACATAAAAGTCAGATAAAGACCTGTCCTTGTTGTGGAAAGTTGAATAAAGCTGTTTTTCCCGAATCAGTGAAATATCCGGTTCAGTATGGCCCTAATATTTTAGCTTCAGCTATTTACTGTAAAAATTACCAGTTTATCCCATATGAAAGGATTTCTGAGTTTTTTAATGACATTATGGGGATAAAAATCTGTCCTGCTACGATAATTAGAGCAGAAAGAGAATGTTTTCAGAATTTAGAGGAATTTGAAAGCATTATTAGAGAGGAGTTATTAGCCTCTCCTGTAGTCAATTTTGATGAAACTGGAATGAAGATTGAAGGAAAAAGACACTGGCTTCATGTAGCTTCTACTGACAAATGTACCTGTTATTTTGCTCATCCAAAAAGAGGATCAGAAGCAATTGATGCTATGGGAATTCTTCCCGAGTTTAATGGAGTAGCAGTTCACGATGGATGGAAACCTTACAACGTTTATAATTGTGATCACGCTCTCTGTAACGCTCATTTACAGAGAGAACTTACTGGAATTGAGGAGAATTATAAACAACAGTGGGCTAAAGAAATGAATGAACTGCTGACTGAAATGAAAAAGTATACTGATGAGTGTAAAGAGCAGGTCAAAGAACTGGATTTTGAGCCCATTAAAGCGTTGGAAGAAAGGTTCAATGCTGTAGTCATGAAAGGAATTGAAGAAAATCCACCTTCTCTAAATCCTGAAAAGAAAGGAAAAAGAGGTGCAAGTCCAAAAACCAAAGCAAGGAATCTACTGGACAGGTTTATAGAACACAAGGAAAAGATAATGAGATTCCTTACAGATTTGAAAGTTCCATTTGAGAATAATCAGGCGGAAAGAGACATCAGGATGATGAAACTCCAGCAGAAAATATCAGGAACTTTTAGAACAACACAGGGAGCGCAAGCTTTCTGCAGAATTAGAGCGTATATTTCGACAATCAGAAAGAATGGGTTGCCTGTTTTAGAGGGTATTCTAGCGGCGCTCAAGGGAGTGCCGTTAACTATACCCTAATAGTTACTAGATTTTTTATATTTAAGCCGGGTTGATAGAAAAATCCTTTGTAATTATAATCGCACGCTATATATGCGCTCCGGGATAAATTTTGTAAGAAATTTGAAGAATACCAAAATGTAAGCAAATAACAATTGGAATAAAGTGAGGTGAAGAGGCGAGAGGTGAAAAAACTTGAAGGGAGAAGAGATGAAAAAGCTTGAAAAGGCAAGAGATGAAAAAGTTTGGAGAAATGAGAAGTAAAAAAAACTTGGGATATGGAAAAGAGGAATAGAGGTTTAACCGAGAACTGGTTAAAACCAGAATAGCGTCCAGAACAACATACTTCTAATAATTATCTAATTTTGTATTTAAGTGATTTATTTAAGGTATCCTTTGCGTTCAAGCCATTCAATTTGAGGCCTTGTGTATTTCCAGATCACATCGGCTTTGGAATCTTGAATTTCCCAGGGGGCAACAATTACGACATCTCCCTCATGGATCCACATTTTCTTATTCTTTGATCCTGGAATTCGACCCATACGGACAATACCATCCATGCATTGTAAACTCACCCGTTTTGAGCCCAAGAGGCTTCCTACCGTTGCCAATACTTCATTATTTTCTTTGCGTGGTGTACGCACCCTTGTTACTTCCTGAGTAGCTGGTGCGGCAGTTCCAGTTCCTGCTTTTCTCTTTCGTATATTGCTTCTATAGTTTGCCAGGTTTATTCCTCGCTGTATCAGTACTTTGAGTTGATTCAATTCTAATTTATTTATCAGACATATTTTTTAGAAATTTCTGTGTTTAACAATTCCTTTAAGTATTTTGGTGTGAAGGTTCATAAATGGATAGGAATTAAAAAATCTCTGAAAAATATAGAATTTATAAAAGTCCGAAATGTTAGGAGGTTCACTTCTCCGGAAGGCTGATTAAATCAGCTTAGAACTCATGGACTTAAAGTTTGCTTCAAATATTTCAGAGCAAATATTATACCTCAATAAATAAATATTAACTGAAATGGAAATAATGAATATACACAACCAACTAAGTAAATAAGATTACAAAGATTTAAGATTTTCGATGCCCTTCACCTGCGCATAAGGCAAAAAACACAGAATAAAAAGTGGAGTAAGTGTTGATGCAATAAATTACAGCCCAACACTTTACGTGAGAAATTTGAAATTAGAACTTCCTGTGGTTAGGAAGGCAGTCTCTGCAGTAAACCGGCCGTCCTTCGGTTGGTTTGAACGGAACTTCAGTCTCAACACCGCAGTCAGAACAGGTAACCTTGTGCATTTCTCTGGGGCCGCTGCTGCCGCCTCTGAAACCGCCACCACCACCACGGTTGCTGTCTCTGCTGCCACCACGGTAGGAGTTTCCTCTGTCATTAAAACCCATTTTGTTTCACCTCCGCTTATAGCGGATACACCTATTTCATAAAAATATGATATATAATTTATTATTTAAAAACAAAAAAGGGAGTTTTTAATAACAGATTATATGTCTCATTATTTTTACTATTTGTAAAATCCTTTTTATGTTATATAAAATTAATCCACAGAAGCCAAAAGCTATACAAGCGTCCTTATCAATAGAGAAAAATCAGAATAAGATACTAGAATAAAGTAGACCGGGAAAACCTGTTGCCAGAGGTTTCCAATGATAATGCTTAAAAATCAAATTATTCCGAATTTTTGGAAATGGAACTTGCTGTATTTAGGGAGATAATCCCTGCAATAAACACTGCATGAAGCTTTAAGAGGGCTTTTCAAGGTTTGGACCTTCAACTTTGATTTTTGTTTTATACTCGCTAAGTTTCTTCATTTTCACCCTGAGCCCTTAAAGAACAGATGTAAATATTGCATATGCAATATGGGCAGGGCTTGGAACAACTATTATTATTATGGTCGGTATTTCCGGACTCAAAGAGCCGGTCAATGGTCTGAGATGACGTCTCTTTTCTATGTCGTGGTAGGAATTGTCGGCTTTCACAGAAGTGATCGAATAAACTGACCCAATCCCGAAAGATCTGTTAGGAATCTACGATTAAAAAAATAGGTAGTTACCGAAAATTATGAAAAAGCACAATCTCAAAAAGTCATTCGGAAAAAAATCCCAAATCATTAGCGCCAAATTATATACAATACGCAAAAATGAGGGATTAAATTTACATCAAATTCGCGACACTGCCACCCATCCTGTAGATATTCATAAATTGCAGTATACAAATTCAGAATTGAAGGTATGTTTTATCCGGGAACTTTTCCCCGGTAAGCTTCTGACATATATAAACAAATACTACCTCGGATAGAGAACATTTCAAGATGTCAGATCTCTAGTAAAGGGGACAGGAACCTGCAGGCAAAAAATAGTATTCCCAAAAAGTGATTTAGAGAGCAAATGTATGAAATAACAACTAAAATGGGATACGAAAAACAACTAAAATAAGATCAAGAAAACAAAAGAATAGAGACGATTATCTCGGAAAATACCGACCTAAAAATAAGAAAGATATTTCAGGCAACCCCTGAATCCGCCTTCAAGTGTTGCCTGAAAAATTCTTCTGTGTAAGGGACTGCCCCTGACTTATTTGGTATAAGACACCGCCTTTTTACCGTTTTACTCAGGGTTTTCATTCCCGCCGCAGACCCTGTTAAGGGCTCTGACCTGCAGGTCTGATTCGTCACAGAGAAATACGACAACTGTTTTTTCTGTTGTCGTGCAACCGCACCCCCTGAAACAGTACCTGATCAGGGCCATAATGCAAGTTGCCTGCACGAGATTCCCAGCCTTCTGCTGCAATGACTCCGGAAGGAATCAGAGACTACAACTTTTTGCAAAAGCAGCAGTTACAGCTTTCGTAAACTGAACTTCCCTTGGGGTTCAATTTTTCTCCGTATTTCGACGTTCTTACTCGTTTTTCGAATTTTCCTTCTTATTTTTTAGAGAGATCTTTATTCCTTCAAATTTTAAAGACTCTTTAATTTCCCATTTATTGCTCCCGGATTTTTAATGTATTTTGAGAGACAACCTGGGACTAAATCTTTATTTGTAAAATTAGAATATAAGTATACTTTATGCAACAGTTCGAATATTGCTGTGCATCAAGGTTTCCAAAACTTGATAACACTTTATTTACCTTTATAAAAGATGATAGAAACTTTAAATTTAAAAAAAAAATATATAAATTCCCATATTGCTAAAAAAAGGTCTTCGAAAAGCAGAAAAAATTATCCAATTGTTAATTCTCTTCTTGTACTCTGTTTGACCTATAAAAGTAGCTGGAAAAAATAAATAAAACTATTTATCGATTTAAATATAAATTATTCCTAATATACAGCCTTTAAATGCGCTAAAAAACCTGAAAAAAGCTGATTTAGACCCGGGAAGGCCCATAGTCCAAAAATTTAAAGAGAGCTTATTTCTCATTCACGTTCGGGACTCCGCATAAGATGAAAAATAAGATAATTTGATAAACTTTGCAGATAAAGACAGCCAGAAAGCAATCGACTCCTGCACCACTCCAACAAGAAGCAAAACTCATGCCGGCTCCATGCCCGAGGTCGATGAAAACACCTGGAAAAAGTACGAAAAAAATAGTGGCTCAAAATGTGATGTAGAAGATAAAGAAAGGATGATCAGCAGGGACGAATAGAGAAGCGCCGTTTATTTTTCAATAAGGCTCATCCGGGTTGTACTTTAAATCGGTTACAGTTAAATCAATATATTCCAGATCGCCTTCTTTTAAATTCCAGACACCTGCCCCTCTTAGAGGGAGTTTCAGCCCTTCAAATTCACCATATTCCCGAATTGGAGTGGACCAATTTTCTAATTCAAATTTATTCTTTCCCATATCCCGATAACGCGGAGCCATGAAGTTTGTCAATTTCCCTTCAAAGTCAAAGTACATTGTCGCTGTCACACTTTTGCCCATATCCTTCAACGTTACTCTGGCTGAATTTGAATCAATTGATTCGAAGGAAATATTATCCCTCAAAAAAGCAGATGGGAACCACATCATTTCGTTAAGGTAACGCATCATTGCTCCCTGATCCATTTCCTTGCCTGCAGAATTTGCAACTGTGAATAGTGAAATTGCCTTTACCAGAATATTGCCCTTCCCTTCCATATAAAAATCCCTAACCCTCACAAGTGGCAAACCAAAAAATTTCATATATGCAACCCACAAGAAACAGGGAGAGTTTGCGGAATAATACTCTTTAGCTTCAAAATTCATCCACGGCTGTTCGGCGTCTTTTCGAATTTTACCCACCTGCTTAAGCCTTACCGTTTGAATGATCGGTTTGCCAAGCACCCCAGTATATACAAGGTATCTTTTTACCGGACCTGGTAGCTTTTGCAACATTTCTTCAGTGACAATAACCTGTTTTTGTCCCTGATGCGGCGTAAATACTTTGTCTATCTCCTTGCTAAGCTTCAATGAGGCAACAAAAAATATGTTTGAAGCAATAATTTTTAGCATATTTTACCTTCAATTATATGTTTCCACTGAATTGGCAATTTATATATATATTATGAATTAGGGCTCAAGCATAAGGTTGATATATACTCTACAGCGTGCTCTTCTGACCAGCGCCAAGCCAGTTTTCTAAAAACGACTTACGATAAAAGTTTTAATATATTTCCTTAACCCTTCCAACCTGACCATTCGTTAATTGAACTTTTATCCCATGCGGATGGTTTGAAGAATTGGTTAAAATTCTCTTTACAACGCCTTGAGTGATTTTTCCTGTCCTCTGATCTTCTTTTAAGACAATTCCTACGTTTAAACCTTCTTTAATATTTGCTCTTACACTGCCATTGTTCATGCCAGAAGGTAAGTTCATGATTATATAAACATGTACGTTTGAAAAAATTCAAATGGAAATTCCGTAGAGTGCAACCTGAATGATGTATTCTGGTATTTTCGATTGAAACAAAAGTTAAAGCGACAAGAGAGAAAACATAGAAATTAAGGCCGTTTATTCTTGCAAGGGATTTTCTCGGCGAGATTGTAGGAACAGTAGCTGAGATTGCAAAAAGGGAAGGCAGGGATTATGAGATGGCTGAGGTTTTGCTTGAGAGAATAAAGGGGGATGAAAAAGGAGGGGAAAGAAGAAGCGAGAATCTTGATGCTATTTTTGAATTCATTTCTTCATTTATAGTCAACCCAGAAAATATGTACACATAAAAAAAGAGCAATAACCGTAAATTACGCTCTAAAAGTATAGTTAATTGTTGAGTTGACATAATTTTTCGGAAAATGCCGGCTGATAAGCAGCCGGTGAGAGTTTGGCACTCAAAAATCGAAACTCAAGCATTGTTGGATTTTGAGAAAAACATAATCAGAAAAAGGTCATTTATGTTAAAATTCACCAAAAATCCTTTTTCCATTTTAACAAGATATTTCATAGAAAGCTCCAATTAGAGATTATTTCTATTAAAAAATAATATTTTAAAAAAATAACAGAATTACATTTACCAATATAGGAAAATTAACTATTGAATTTACACGAAAAAGATTTAAGAAATATTGATAGAAAAGGTAGGTAGACTAATATTACCTTTTCTTTTTTATTAATTCAGAAAAAAACCTCCGCTTCTACTCTGTTTTGTTTCACAAACCTTTGCACTCATCTACAAATTTTATTAGTTCTCGGTCTGCAGTATCACAGCTGACTAAAAAAGGCTTTTTCGTAATTGTGATGGTAAGGTAGGACTTTCCATCCCATTCGAAACTTCCAGTAATCCCTTTTCCAGAAAGTTCTCCTGAGTTTCCAGGCGGGACTTCGATACCGTAGTCCTGAAGCTTTTTCTTCATGCACTCAAACGCATCAGGTGTAGCATTAAGAAACTTCATGGGCTTACAACTGTTATCTCCAATCTGTGCCTGAGCTGATCCAAGGAAAAAAACCAAACATATCAATAGAATAGAAACTATCAATTTCATTTTCATTCTTTACCCCCGATATACAAATTCGATCATTTGATTCAACCGAATATGCGAACTTAGTAAAATAGAATACATTTTAATAGAAAAAATAAAATATATTATAATTTAATATATTCTAATTTAATATATTATAGATAATAATATATGCCGGTTTATAAATAGTTAATCTCTATTAAATATGGGATTTTGTCTGATTTTCAGAATCGACAGGAGTTTTGAAAATATATATCCTTTATTGCCTTTGTTGAATCCGAATTCAGATCTATTCCCCGCTATTTTCAATTCTGTTGGTGAGAACCAATACAATTATTTTGAAACAAACCCTGAGACAAGGATTTTTTCCATAATTTCTTCTTTTTCAGGTTCATCAAGATATGCAACAAGTGAAGAAAGAGCCTGTACCTTTCTATATTCGGATTGTATTCCAGATGCAATGTTAAGGGCTTTTTCAAGAATTTCTTTTTGCCTGAATTCGTTCAGATGTGGAATAACGAATGAGAGAGCTTCAGGCCTCACATCTTTATCTTTAAGGTTGCAAGCTAATTGAAGGGCTTCTTCTATAACTTCTTCTTTTCTTTGCCCAGTAAGGTATGGGACAAGCAAAGAAAAAGACTCTATCCTTTGATACTCCGACTGAATTCCAGATGCCAGCTCAAGGGCTCTTTCCATAACCCTTTCGTTTCTGGACCCGTAAAGATGAGGGACAAGAGAACAAAGAATCTGGAATTTTGCATCTCCATACGGAATGTGGAATGTAAAAGCAAATATATCTTCAATAAGCCTTTCTTTGCCAGGGCCTCTCAGATGCGGGACAAGTGAACGAAGGACCAGAGACCTTTCATCTTCATCTTGAATATTGGAGGCAGAGTAAAGGGCTTTTTCTATAAGTTCCACTCTTCCTGGACCTTCCAGCTGCGGAACAAGCAAGGACAAAATCTGAGATCTTGCATCTCCATATTCAATCCTTGAGGCAAAATCAAGGGCTTTTTCAAGAAATTCTTCTTTTCCTGACCCTTCCAGCTGAGAGAGAAGAGAAAAACTGGTCTGGAACCTTTGAGCCTCACTTTGACCCTTAACATCCATTTCTGCAATTTTTGCCATTCTTATGGCACTGGCACTACTACCTTCGGTTGTAATTCCCTGGTTAAGTTGAATATGCGTATACGGATGCTTCGGCTTTCTGACAAGAGAACTGGTTTCTGGTGTAACTTCCTGACCAGGGGAAGTCGTTTCAGTATCCTGCAATTCTAACTGCTCTAAATCCTGAACAGTACTGCTCTGTGCCAGAAATTCTTCAAGCAGCCTATTAAATTCTTCAAACACATTATTTTTATCACATGAACTTTGTTTTGCAAGCTTGACTGAACTCTCTTCAGCCATTATCCTCTGTATTACTTCATCTCCCATAAAAGATGAAATTTCGTTAGCTAATTCTGAGTCCTCCTCAAACGATTTCGAAAGCTCCTGAATCAAAATCTGTTTTACCTTGGGATCAGACGCTACAACAACCATATCTCCTGCGGCTTCTTTCAACTCAGGCCTTTCTCTCGAAAACAGTATTCTCCACAGTTTGCTCTTAATCTCCCAGACATCAGATCCTGCTTTTTTTCCAGCTTCTTCAGCCGCCTTTTTAGATCCGATTACCAGATAAAGAATTACAGGTTCGATAAAATCTGTCACTGCTTCTGCAAGTTGCCTGATTATTATTTCCTGTTGCCGCATTGTTTCATCCTTCTATTTAACAAGTTTTATGTTCTTTTTTATATAGTTTCACACCAAAATACATCGATAAAACAGGCTCAAAACCTGTATTGGAAAGATATAATCATTAGATAATATAAGGTCGAAACCAGATAACTTCGAATAAAATATAAAATAAGTTTGAAATAACATAATCAAATAATGATAGAATACGATAAACATAATATGATAAACTTTAACTTTAAAAACTTTTCTGAAATAACACGCACCAATTGATTTAATTCAGCAGCTACATGCAGCCGGCAGCAAATCCCCTTCATCAACCTCCTCATGAAATGCTTTTCCTTAAATATGCCCAAGCTACGCTATGCTACCCTGGCCTGATAGCAAAATTAACTTGAATGAATTACCTGAGTTCCTTCACAAATCTAAGAGAAGATGTAAACCAGGGAAATACAAAAAAGAAAGCTTTGATGGCTTTATTTGTTTGCTACCGCTCCCTGAAACCTTAGAACTGCTGGACCCGAAACCCTGGAGCTAATCGGTGTATAGCCTCAAACTGTCTAAAGCAACAGTATGGAGCAAAAACAAATTTAAGACTAAATAAAAAAGAGTTGAAGAAGCGAATAATATTTACTGCCATGACATCTTATCGAGCATCCTGATTAAATTACTTGCCTCCTCAAAGGATAATTCAGGCCAGCTCTTTTCGAATTCACCGCAATACTGAGTAATTTTTTTATGTCTTTCCATATACCGAAGAGACTTTATTACGATATTTTTTTGCCTAAAATTTATCGAAGAATCTGTAAACTCCATAAAATACTCCTTATATTATGCCTTTGTTTTTCAGTACTCTGTACCTGAAACCAATTAAAAATTCAGAAATATTAAAAACGTTATACCTTTTGGCCGCTATGTGTATATATAGCTCACACTATATATACATACCTTAAGATGATATATTTATTAGAGATAAATATCAAAATATTAGTATATAGTCCTAATTCATTATATGCAATACCTCTGACCTTATAATAAGGCACAGATCGGATTCAATAAAAATTCAGATAAATAAAATACTGATGGCAGGGTGTAGTTGCGCATATATCTCAATCGCTTGTGCAGATAACATTTTAGGCAGTGCCTGAAATGATAATTTCTGCCCAGACTCATTACCGCACAGATCCTTTCTGAAGAAAATGCATTAACTACATTGATCAAGAAGATTTTCAGTGAGTTGCTGAACCGGAACAACCTGAGGCTGGCAACGTAGGGGAATGGCGGCTAAGGCGAAAACGAGAGAACAAATAAAAACCCCTCGGATTTGCAAGCCAGTAAGCCTTCTAAACCAGTTAAATCTTTTTTACTTTTTTGGACAGGCCTTCGTAATAATTATAGAGATCTTCCCCCCAGTGGAGGGCAGCTGGTTCAAAGCATATAATGTCATTGATATGATCGTAGATGCCATTATTGTAGAAGAGGCCGAGAGAGATGAAGCAATTTGTTACTGCGCTTGAGAGGAGCATTTCTTTATCATAGACGTAGAGGTGAGCGTTGTCCAGGTTCAGGAACATTTCTACTTCAGTCCTGAATTCCGTTCTCATCCTTTCTAAAACAGGTTCTGTTACAACAAGGGATACAGCAATGCCTCTTTCTGCAAAATAAAGGAACATTTTAGGATACAGAGGATGGATAAACGGAGAGAGTCCTTTTACAAATTCAGATTTTGCAATGTTTTCCACAAATTCCGTATGAGGAGAAAACATACTGCTTTCATCAAGAGGTCTGGCAAATGTACTGCATTTCAGGTCACTGATTCTTTTTAAGAGATGAGGAGGTATGCCCTCGAGTTTGTGGCTGTTCCAGAAGTCATACTTGCTTTCAAGAGCTTCTATAGTATCGACCACTGAAGTCATTTTTTCAGTTACAGCTTCCCCTATAAGAGTCAGATAATACTTATTCTTTTCTCGGTACAGGAGGTGCCCTTCTTTAAGCAGCTTTATCTGCGGATAAACAGAAGCTGGACCTGCGTTCAGAAAACTTATTATTTCTTCTATACTTTTTGGACCTTCCCTCAATAAAAGAAGAATCTGTTTCCTTTTATCGGAAGAGAAAATCATGTCAAGATAGGGCATTTCCATTCCTGTCTCCACCTTTAAACCGATAATAATTGATTTTCAACATATATTTTTGATTGTACAGAGTGCTCTGAGTTATGGGACCAATATAGTTTGAATTGAATATGAAGTTATAAGTTTTGATTTGAGGAAAATATTTTCAAAATCAATACATATAATAGGACACAGAAGGAAACCTGTCAGATTGAAATATAGAAATAGAAAGAGAATAAAAAAGAAGTTGGTGAGAATTCTTGAGTGGGCAGTCAGGGACACATGACAGGACTTTCAGTCAGGTTTCGGACGAAAGGATAAAGGCTGCAAGGCAGCTGGGAACTTATTATGAGATTTATCCTGACAGGAAACAGGCGGTTGAGGATCTTTTAAGGCTTTGTTCTGATGAAGACGGTGCAGTCCGAGAAGAGGCAGTTAATTCTCTTGCAACTGTTTTTCCGAACATACCTGACCGAGAACGAGCATGGGAGAAATTTGTAAATCTTACAGCTTATCCGGAAGAGAGAGTCATGAGGGCAGCAGCAAATGCTCTGGCCAGTGTTTTTCGTCTTATGCCGGATAAAAATAGGGCATGGGAAGATCTCGTTGAACTGATAAATTCGAAATCAAGCCTGGAAGATGTAAGCAGAGGAATTGTCCTTTCGCTTTCTTATTTAATCATAGAAATTCCCGATAAGCAAAAGGCATGGAAAGGCCTGCTTGAGATGATAGCTTCAGATGACTCTTACGTCAGGGAGAAAGCAGCTTCATCCTTAAGTATTATTTTTTCGGAGCTGACAGCTGAGGAAAAAGAAAAAGCATGGGAGGATATGCTTGAGATGGCTACAAAGTCGTCTATTGAATATGGGGATGAAAAAGTAAAGGAGCAGGTTGCCCGGACTCTTGGTAGAATCTTCCAGGAAATGCCAGACCATATGAGAGATGAAGCTCTCGATGGGCTTCTAGAGCTTGCAGTGTCAGAAAGCCCTGAAGTTCAAAAGGAAATACTTCTTGCTCTACCTTCTGTTTTTTCCCATATTCCGGACAAAAAAAGGACCTGGGAAGATATCCTCAGGCTTACAGGGGACAAGAGCGGAGATGTACGAAAGAAGGCCGTAGATGCTCTTGTTTTCATATTTCCCGATATATCAGATAAGAAAAAAGCCTGGGCTGATTTTCTGAATCTTACAAATTCAGGAGACGAATATGTTAAGTCTGTAGCAGTCGATGCACTTGCGTCTGTATTTCCCTATATTGAAGACAAAACCTCCGCCTGGAAAGAGCTTGTAAAACTTACAGGAGATGAAGACGAATATGTTCGGAAAAAAGCTGCTAATACCCTCAGCAAGGTTTTCTCGTATCTGCCCGAACAGAAAGAGGCATACTTTGAACTCTTGGACATTGCCGAGAAAAAAGATAGTTATGCAACCAGAACAGCTATAAAGACTCTTGCTTCTGCTTATCCGCAGTTCTCCGATGAGTCTGAAAGAAGTGAAGATAAATGGAAAGAAAGGAAAAAAGGTGGAGCATGGGATTCCCAGGCTAAGGAAAGGGAGAGCATGAAGCCTGTTTTAGATCATCCCGGAGTTGCGGCTGACAGCGAAGAATATGAACAAAGAGATTTACCAAAGCCCTTTGTCTGGACATACCCCAATCCTCCGGACAAAAACAAGATTATAAAAGAGCTCATCAGCCTGAGTTCGGACCCTGACCACCAGATGAGAATAGGAGCAATAGAGTCCTCGCTTAATCTTTATTCGAGATACTCAGGAAAAAAGCAGGATATCTGGAATGAACTTATTAAGATGACAGGAGATGAAGATGCAGGTGTCAGAAAAAATGCTGTGGGACTGCTTCCTCAGGTATTTCCAGGGATTGAGGATAAATCCGAAGTCTTTTTAGATCTACTCAGACTTACTGAAAGCCAGGATTCCCAGGTTCGAAAGAAATCTGCTGAACTCTTTACTGAAGCTTTCGAATATTCTGAAAATAAACAACTAGCTTGGGAAGAGCTTGTAAGGCTTGCCTCCGTTGAGGACAGAGAAGTACGAAAAGGCGCTGTTCTTGCCCTGTCATCAGGCTATACAGAGGTTCAGGATAAGGAAAAAGCCTGGAGGGATCTGCTCAAGCTTTCGGTTCACAGTGACAGTTTTGTACAGAGGACTGCAACGAAGGCACTTGGACCTGCCTTTTTCCATGTCCCGGATAAAACTCAGGCCTGGAGAGACCTGCAGATGCTTACGGATAACCCTTACATCTATGGCCGAAGGTATGCTTTTCGTTCCCTTGGAAGGGCTTCTCTCTGGAGAGCTCTGAGAGCGGAAAACGAAGCAGCTTACATTTTCGGGCTAAAAGAAGCTGTCAAATATTATAAAGAAGCAGTTAAAACTTCCGTAGGTACAGATATTCCGGAATTCTATCACCCCTTTTATGAAGCTCTTTTATTCATCCTTTTCACTGACATGCCTGACAGAGCAAAACTTGAAAGTGAACGATATCTATCAAACGTGACCGGAGGACTCAGGGATCAGACTGAAAACCAGCAAATTCTCGAAGTCCTCAAACAGTTTGCAGGACTTCTTAAAAGCGCAGGAAATATAACCTCAGATAATCTTTCTGCTCAGAAGAAGCTACTTGAAACATGTATCCAGACTTTTGACAGGTTTTCAGACCTCCTTGAGAGCAGAGAAGAACAAGTAATTCTTGCCCCAAAAACCGCGAAAAAAGAACTTCCTGAACCTGGAAAAGCAATTCTGGAAAGAGTAGAGAAGAAGAAGTCTTTCTTGCTCAGAAATCGTAAAAAAGGATAAATTGAACCTGAAAAGATGGTTTAGGAATGGAAAATAAGAGGATGTATCTTCAAGGACTTAAAAATGGAATCGGAAAAGACAGAAAAACAGTCTACTCTGGCCTGTAGCTTATATTCTATCCAGCTAATCAACCTATTATGTACAGGGCAGAAATCGAATTGACAGACGCAGATTTTGAGTTTGCAAAGCCTCCTCTTTCAAAAGAATTCGTCCGCCAGGTATTCGAAAAATATCAGCTTGATTTTATCGCCTACTTCGGCGAAAATATGTTCTATGTTTCAAGGCAAAATTCGGAACCTCTTATGCCCTCATATCCCAATGTCAAATACCCTGAAAACATTGAGATTGTATTGGATTTTATGGCAAGGGAGAGAATTCGCAGGATAAAGTGTGAGAAAGGAACACTTTTTAGGTCCATAGTTCCGGAAATGACCTATTCTGCTAAAGAGTAATTTGAGGGCAGTGAGTTTATCTGGCGCGATTGAATGAGATAGTCATTTAGAAACAACTGTCAAAATACATCAGTTTAAAAAGGGATCAACCTGGATCCGGAAAAGCGGAAACAAAGACCAGATCACTTTTTTTATTTTGTTTGGGTTATTTATAGTTTCATAGCAATATTAAATTATTGTAAAGTTACTCATTATCGTCAACAGGAGGGGTATTAAACGATACATCTATGGGAATATGATTCTCGCAGACTTGATGCTGTGCACATGCCACAAATGATGAGCGAACTTGAAAGAATCGGAAACGAAGGCTGGGAACTGGTTTTAATCAAGGACGATATAGATGAAGAAGGAACAGTAACTGCAATTTTTAAAAGAGAAAAAGCAGATATAGAAGTCGAGTAACTAAGTTAAGACTTAATGGTTTTAAGGTTTTATATTTTTAGCTTAAAACGCCCTATATACCATAATTTTCTATTTTTGGACTGTTATATAGATTTGACCCTAAATCTAAAAATTGATCTTCCTGAGCTAGAATTCTGAATAATCAATAGTTTATAACCATAAAAACTCAGAACACATTAGATCGAAAATCAACAGTAGAAGAGTTTGCGAAGATGCAAAATTTTATTAAGAAAAATAGGAAGAAGATTAACAATGATTTTATTTTGAAGAAAAGATTGCGTCCTCATCTTATTTTAGGAAGTTCCGAACGGCACTTAAGAGGTCTTGTTTAGGAAGAGGTTTGGCATTGGACTCAAGGGTTGTGAGCTCTTGATATTTCTCTTCGCTTATAGAGTAGATTTTTCGGAGTAGGCGTTGAAGTAGTTCTTGTGGAATAGGTCTTTGCTATGTGGTCTTTATAGATGAGAACGCAATTTATACTACGCACTCAACATATATAATATTTTTAACATATAATATTATTTTGTTCTTCTATTTTTACAATACATCTCTAACTTTTCTTCATTGGTCTAATCTTATAATATCACACTAAACACCCGAATAAAGCTCAAATCTCTCAATTGTTATAACTCCATAATAGACCTGATAGATACTAAGACTCTGTAGAATTGTTTTTTGTACATTATCATCCAGAAACTTAATCTTTTTCCTACCATTACATTTATATACTTTTTTCAGTTATGTCATCAAAAATATATTTAGTTGATTTTTTCGAAAATAATATATACTGTATTACCTAATAATTTTTATGAACATAAAGTGGAGCGTCAGGAGGAATAGAAATTAAAAAACGTAATTTGGCTTTAATCTTACTTATGTGGACTTTGCTAACAGTAAGTATTGCTGCCTCAAGACCGGAAGGGACGATAATAAAAGAAGGCATACTTACGTATTCTGCTGGTTTCTATCATGAAAAAGAGCCCATATCTTTGTGTATAAACACTTACGGAGACAATAATCAAATACACACCAGGATACACACATTGAATGAAGCTTCTGGATACGCCGAACCCAAAAAAGAAGATAGAGAGATCAAAAAAGAGGATAGAGAGATCAAAAAAGAGGATATATGTCCATTAACTGCGATAATCAAACAAATATTTACAGTAAATATACTGGATCTCATTGGATCTCATTGGATACAGCTTGACAGTTTTTTTTCTACAATGAAGACAATCTGAAATATCCAATACTTCGACTAAAATTTTACATATTCTCTTTTTATCATCCTTTCCTTTCTACAAGAATTTAATTGCTACATATGTCAATTCCAAATAAATGCGGCAATCATTCAGCAGTTGAAAACATACAAAATAAATTAAATATCAAAAATGAGCTTCAAAAAATTGGAAAAAACACGTATGGAGAATATGGTTAAACACATAATGAGAATAGTATGAAACACATATTGAGAATAGTATGAAACACATATTGAGACTAAAAAGAATGGTAGATAGCGAATAAATTAAATCCTTTCGCTAAAATAAATTTCTTACTAAAGCAGAATTAAGAAGTTTCATAATAATTATTTAAAATGAGGTAGCGTTCTCATCCAAAAAAAAACCGTTGAGTTCTGAACGATGCTTAAGAGACTCACTTTGTTTTAGTTGGGGAAGAGGTATTGAGGTACTTTGACTTATAGATTGCGAGTTTCTCTTTCTATCTCTTTACTTGTGGAGTAGTGTTCTGGAGTAGATATTTGTTAGTGGGGTATTAAAGAGATGAGAACGCAAATTATACTATGCCGTCATCATATATAATATTTTTAACACTTAATATTACATGATTCATCTTTTTTTAATTTATCTTTATAATTATTTGTTCATTGAATAAACATTATAGCATCACACTAACAATATATACAATAGATTAGTTAAAACAAAAAAAAGAAGTAATTAGGAATGAAATGAAGCGCGAAGGAAAGCTCATTTCATTCGGGTGTTATACGTATGATATACCGTGTATATCAGATAAATTAGGAAGGCCAGAATAAGGATGTATTTTGTATACACGACTTTTGCCATTGCTTTCTTTTCTGTACTGGTTAAGGAATCAGTTGTTATTCGCGAATAGATATCTCCCTTAGTGTAAATCTTTCCGCCGTTTTCGAGCAAGGCTGTCCTGAAGAGGGAATTTTCTCCGATATATATGTACTCATCGGGGCAGTTTGCAGATGCAGGCCTCCAGGACCTGTTATCGACTCCAAATGTTTCATAGGGGAATTTTTCATTCTGGTTTATGCCAGCAGGTTTTTCTGAGATTTTATGGAGGCCGAAGGTTTCGGGAGTAACATACGATTCGTACATCCCATTCCCTATAGGAGTAATTTCCATACGTTTTTTGTCAAAATAGAGTTCTGGAGCTCCTTCTTTTTTCGTTGTGATAAGGATCCTACCTGGCTGGTTTACTTTAAGGTCAGGAATTTTTAACTGAATATTCTCAGACATCTCAGTATCCGCAACTGCCCAGTTCAGAGTTCTTGTAATCATCAGGCTGTCGTTTCCTGAGAACAGGGAAGGAGCCCAGGATATACCCTGGCCGTAGCCATTATCTGTTGTAATAGCAGCAACACGGCCAAGTCCCAACCTCCAGACTGTGAGAACAGGTTTACCTAGTTTTGTTGTTACAAGTCTATTTGCCTCAGGTTTGGGAGTTACTTCATTATAGCCTAAAACATCATGAGTAACTTCGGGCAAATCCCTGGTAATGAAATGTTTTGGATCACAGATTATCACTGAACCGCTAGAATAGTTGTCTTTTTTATTCTCAGATTCTTTCGGTTTATCAGAAAAACTGACATTTATTCTCTGGCCGGGTTCCAGCTTTTTGTAGTTTTCGGAGAAACCTATTTTGTTCATAAAGAGATCAGGGTAGTATTTGCCTTTAGGCATAACCTGGTACTCGGTTCTAGGGGCATGAATGTGTACAAAATGGATGCCTATACCACTCTCACGAAGAGAATCAGCACAATTAACAGCCCTTTCGAACCTATTATCTCCTTCATCTATATTGCCTATTCCACCATCAGAAACGATTACAATTTCAGCTTCTGCACTCCTGTCCTGTGTTTCAAGCAGATTGCGAGCAGTCAACAGCCCTCTTTCAAGAGATGTTGAGTCTCCTGAGGGTTTAATTTTGCGAATCTCACCATCAAGCCACAACCTATTAGATTCTTTGGACATATCCAGAAATCCATTTGTAATGTCCTGTCCATTGCTACCGAATGTGATTACATCTACTCTTGCATCTTTTAAGAGATCGCTTTCAAGAAGGACAACGGCATTGGACAGTATGTCATCTAAAACACGTCCTCCGATATTGTTGCTTTGCAAAGTGCTAGGAGAAACATCAAGCATCAGAACAATATTCCTGCCGCCTCTCCAGCTGGAAGGTTTTGACACGACAGGAAGGAGTTCTTCAAATTGTGTTTTTTGATACGTATTCTCTGCAGGATAATCAAAAGAAGCGTCTCCCCCTACCACCACCATGCCGCCTCCGTTGATGATATATTTTCTCAGAGCTTCAACTTCCGAACCTGAAATTGTCGATACAGCTTGATTGTCGAGAATTACGGCATCAATGCCTTCAAGAGAACCATATGACCTGGATGAATATACATCATAAACTTCATTCAATATGTGTGCTAGAGGAGAATCGGGTTCATTCGTGACAAAAAGTACCTTAGGCTTGGGAGTTACGTATACACTTTTCATATACTGGTTATTCTTTTCAAAATAATCCAGACTTTTAACATTTATAGTTGCAGGACGAAGAGTTGCTTTTACAGTATGCGGACCCAGTGTGTCAAATGTATGGTTGAGGTTAATACTTTCTATTCTTCCAGCCTGAGTAATCTCTTTCTCCATCACCTGCTTGTTATCGATTGTAACTCTGACCTGGTACCTCATTTCGTTTTCAGTTGACTTTCGTATATTCAGCTTGAAAAAAGCTTCATTATCAATTACAAGCTCATTTTCTCCTTCAATTTCTACACTAAGATCCTCTTTAAGAATCTGCGGTACCAGAGCTGATACAGGAAAATTGTTCTTGTAGCAGTAGGAGAGAGCATCTTCAATTGAAGTTCCGGAATTACTTTGCCCGTCTGAAACTACAAGCACATAATTTTCAGGAGAAGCCTGCTGGATAATGGCATCGCCCAGAGATGTAGGCAACCCCGAAAGGTTTGTAATCGTAACAGGAAGCCTGCTGTTAAGTTTCTCCGATATATTTTCAGGAACCCCTTTCTGAAACAGCTCCATGCTGACGCTTTCGTCAGAGATTATAGTTAGCCTGGATTGATTGGTTTTGGGGGAACTTATCTCCGCAGAATACGGAGCTGCAAGTGCCAGAATCAGGAGGAATGCAACAAGCGCATGGAAAAACAGATGCTTTTTGCTAGTTTTTTTTCTCAGCCCCAGAAGTACAAGGATTGCCAGAGGGAGCAGGAGAACAAACTCCGTATTATATAGAAAATCGAAGGTCATATGATTTTCCTCCTGAACATGATTACATTTTCAACAATAAGCAGAATCAATAGAGCATAAATAAGGTATTTTCGGAGTTTGTCCGGGGATCTTGTCTGAAGATCTTCTTTTCGAATTTCTGCGTTCTCACCTGTCAGATTTAATCTTTTTTCCGTAAAAGTATTTGATTCTGCAGAATCATAGAGGTTGGAAGCGACAGTTTTCTGGTTGAGTTTGTAAATCCCGCATTCATCGTAGTAAATGAACTTACTGTTGATCGTTTCCGCAGGGGTTTTGATTATGGTATTCTGGTCGAATGCCTGGTACCTACCTGTGTTTACATTGGTCTGGCTAATATCATCAATTCCCCACATGTACTTGAGAAGTTTTGCCCAGAAAACAGGGTATGTAGGAATAGTAGGAAAATTATTCCAGGCTTCATTCTCAGCAGTATCACTCAGCCCCACATAGGTTGTCGTCCCATTTTTAATGTTCCATGAACAAACAACAGGCCCAACTCCTTCAAGTTCGGCAAGTACCGATGTGTTCTCCCTCTGGGCAGCAACCAGGTACTTGCTCATATATACTTCGTCAAATGAAATATCCTCAAAAATATGTTTACCGCTCCCTGCTGTCTCGATTGAATGGCTGTCGTCTTCTTTGATTGAGACGATGTCTACAGGGAGAACAGGATAAAATCCATGCATTTCGGAAGAATTATACAGGCAACCGTTTCCAATAACTATCAGATCTTTCCCGCTTTTCGCATACGAAACAATTTTCCGAACAGTGGAGATTGGCAGAGGTTCATGCTCGCAATCTATGACAACAGAATTGTATTTTTCTAAGTCATTTGGAAGCTTATACTGCACATCAACATTGGTGTCGGGCATCAAAGACAATGCTGTTATCAATGGAGATTTGCTGGAAGACGGATCGAGGTCTGTTAATATGAGCATTTTTTTTGGTGTAATCTCAGGGATAGAAATGTAGGCAATGTTATCGCAGGATACTGCGTCTTTATTGAGAATTTCCACAGTCGATATTCCTTGAGGGATACTGGAAAATTTAATTTGCTGAGCTCCGAACCCATCAAGAAACATTGAGTTGTTTACTTTTTGAGTTGAAAAAAGTCCGGATTTACTCTCCAGCTGAACATCGAGCTTTACGCTCTCATTGCCAAAGTTTTTGACAGTGCATGTATATTCGTATGTTCCGTCATTTCGGTCTTTCAAATATCCGTTGACGATTGCGTAGTTGGCAACAGGTTTGCCTACCTGCATGAATTCAAGCTGCATATTTTTTGCATTAGCGATTTTAACGTATGTTTCAGGGGCCCTTCCTGCCCAGTTTTCGAAATCAGAGATCACTACAATTTTTGCGTTCTGGTTTTCTTCATCGTTTACAACATTCAAAATAGCTTCAGGTACGTCGGCAGAAGTACTTCTGGCTTCCATGCCGCTGATAAGTTCTTTTGCATTGTCTGCATCAACAGCTTTTGCAAGCACTACAGGAATGCTTTCTGAAGCAATAACTGTGTTTTCTTCCCCCAGACTCTCTATTGCCATGGCCTTAGCAGTGCTAATCCGGTCATATACACTCATGCTGGCTGACGAGTCTATTATAACTACAACCTTTTCCGAATTCTCTGAAATATTATCCAGCAGTGGGCCTGCAATGGCAATTGATATAAGGATCAGGGAAAACAGTTGTAAGAAGAAAAGAGGGTCTGTTATTTTTTTAGTGATTTTGCGCCTTGAAGAGAATACATTCTGGCTTATTCTTTGAACAAACATTAAAGAAGGCAATATTATCTGTTTTGGCCTGGGTTTAAGTAAGTACACTATTATCAAAGGAATTATACCTGCAAGTGCAGCCAGACCCAGAGGAAATTCATAGTCCATAGGCAAAATCACCTTTCACCTATGATTGTAAGAACAGCATCAATTGGTCGATTATTAATATTAATGCTGAAATAGGGGATTTTAAAATCATATGCGATTTTGTCCAGCTCAGCCATATGTTTCCTGTACTCGGAAGCGTATTCTTTTTTAAACTCCGGGCCTACAGACAGATTGAATTCTTCGTTTGTCTCACTGTCAATAAATGAGACTGTACCGTCAACAGTTTCAGGCAGGGAAATTTCGGTTTCGTCGTATAGGTGCACAAGAACAAGTTCGTGTCTGGACAGCCTGTGGACCGCATGTCGAATCGAATCGAGATTGTCCAGAAAATCAGAAATTATTAAGACCATTGATTTTGATTTTATTCTGGAATAGATAGACTCCGCACAGTCTGCAAGCTTCGTCTTTCCATTAACTGAAATTGCGGATAGGTTATCGATGGTCCGAAGAAATTCTTCTCTTCCTTTGTGGGATTCAGTATAATCTACATCATCTGCAAATGTTGCAATCATGTACTGGTCGTTGTACCGCATTACAATATAAGAAACTCCCAGGGCTATTGTTGATGCATATTCGAATTTGTTAGGAGAATTATCCGGAAAGAGCATGCTGCTGCTTGCATCAAGAAGTATGACCATATTCAGATTTTTGTCTTCTTCGAACCTGCGTATATAGAGTTTTTCAGTGCGCGCATAAAGATTCCAGTCTATTTTTTTTAAAGAATCCCCGGGATTATATTTTCTGTGATCCACAAGGTCAAGCCCGGATCCCTTCTTTGTGGAGATATGGCTGCCTGAGTGAACTGCTGTTACTCTATTCCTGAGTGGGAGTGCATATCTATCGAGTTGAGTCAGAAACGACGTATCTATCTTATGTTTTGCTCCAGCCATATTCTGTCACTGCCTTCAGCCATTTTCGATTACTGGCTGAGATTGTGGAGTTGTTTTTTCTCCCCCAGTATTTTTAGTATTATGGAGTCGCTGGTAATGTTGTTCCTTGCAGCATCAAATGATAGAATGATCCTGTGGCGAAGGACAGGAAGGACCATGCAGTCTATATCCCCCTGGTCAACATATCCCCGGTTGTCAAGGAACGCATTTGCCTTTGCACAGAGGATCAAAGCTATTGACGCACGTGGTGATGCACCTGCTTCAATCATGTCCGGCATCTCCCTGGTCTGGTTCACGATATCTATTGCATATCTTTTGAGTTTGTTGGAAATAGGAATCCTTCGAGTTATCTGCTGCAGTTCAATGAAAGTCTGTTTATCTATGCACCTCTGGACATTAGGCCTGAAAGCTTCAGCATATCGGTTTACAATCTCAAACTCTTCTTCTTTATCCGGATATTTCAGCTGGATTTTCATCAAAAACCTATCAAGCTGGGCTTCAGGCAGAGTATAGGTACCTTCCATTTCAATCGGGTTCTGGGTAGCGAGAATAAAAAAGGGTTTGTCCAGAAAATATGTAGTATTTGCCACAGTAACCTGTTTTTCCTGCATCGCCTCAAGCAGTGCAGACTGGGTTTTCGGAGACGCTCTGTTGATCTCATCTGCAAGGACAATATTTGCAAAAACAGGACCCTGCTTGAATTTGAAGTGTTTTGAGCCCCTTTCATCATCTTCAATTATGTCAGTCCCTGTGATATCTGCAGGCATCAGGTCAGGTGTACACTGTATCCTGCTAAATTTCATGTTCATAATCTGAGAAATGGTAGATATGGTAAGGGTTTTACCCAGGCCCGGATTGCTTTCAACCAGAACATGCCCTTCACAAAGCATGGATATGAGGATCTGCTTTATCATTTCCTTCTGGCCGACGATAGCGTTGCCGACTTCTTTAAAGATAAGGTCGAAAATAGCAGGGGCTCTTTCATAGGTAGGTTTTAAGTTAAGTTCCGAGTCTTGAAGCTGAATTTCCTGTACTTCTTTCACGTTGAACCTCCTTTCTTTTTATCATAAATTCGGGAATTTGTTTTTGCTCAACATGGCAACGATCTGCTTTTTTTAGATAACAGCGTTTTTAAGAATTTTTTGCCATGTATCCTATTACACGAACCCCGTCTTTTGTGAAACCTTGCGTTGAATTTTCTCTGACAATTAAAGTTGCGCTGGCGCGCCCCACTGCAAGCAACGGAGCATTCTATGGAAATAAATTCATGAACTCACCCGGGACATAATCATTTTTCAAGGGATATAATTGCCTTTCAAGCCACTAAAAAACATATCTTGTCCCCCGATACACAGTTTTTATAAAGGCAGAAAGGTCTTGAGTAATATTTCAAAATTGTATAAATGAATTTTAACATATTCTTACGATATCCGTCTTTTAAGACGAGAGCTTTTCAAAGTATTGCTTTATCAGAGGCTCATATTCTTCCGGCAGGTTTTCCGTATAGGTTTGACTGTGCCTGAATTCTTTGATAGAGCCGTTTGAACTCCCATCAAATTCATTACTTGTATCCTCCTCGACCTGATTTGTAAATCCAAGTCCAAGGGTTGGATTGATTTCCATTTCAATCTGTTCTCCGTTTTTTGTTATCACAGCTTCTACGTTGTACTCAATTTCCGGAACAGTTTCCTTTTCTTCTTTCCCAGAAGCAGTCCTGTCGGAAAAGTTAGGAACTTTCTCAATTAAGCGGCTGGGATAGATATCTAAGCTGAATCCTTGATTTATGCAGTAAACGACCGCCCCGCTGAACAGCAGAAATATTACAAATGCCCTGAATATCTGGTTGCGTGGAGCCAGTTTTTTTATATTGATGTCCGTTAATTGTTTGTATACATCCTCAAAAAGTTTTTTTGTAACTATGTTGAAATTCTGCTTGTTATCGTATGCTGTGCTCAGCTTTGTCCGGAGTCCTGGAAAACTCCCTTCAAGCTTATTTATCAGGTTAAATTCCCTTTTTTTGCCAAGGAGCTTGCAAGCAATAGAGATAAAAAAAGTGATTAATAGTGCCCCTGCAGCCATCATGAGAATATTAAACCAGTAGGGCTCAACATATGCCTGATTTTCAATAAATGCCCTCAAGCCGGGAAAAAAATATGCAAACTCATACCCGTTAAATAAAATAAGCAGCAAAAAAAGAAAGGTAAATTTACAGGCTACTTGTAAAAAGCCGAGGGTACCGTAAGACCACTTCAGATGATTTTTATATTTAACCAGTATGGACTCAAAAAGCATGTAAATCTCAAACCACATTTGTAATTTTATACTAATTATATTGTAGATGTTACTAAAAAACTTTTCGAATAATTTCAGGAATAATAGAGGTATGTATAAACAAATAACATCCTCTCAATCTAATTACATAATATACACAGTAAGTATATAATTTTAATTAAAATATAATTTCCCCATCTTAACTTACAATATAATTTCATTATGATTGCTATCGCAGAAAACTATGATAATTTTATGAGACCAGAAATTCGAATTTAAAAAAAGTAAATCAATTAAACAGATTTGGTGCATATTTTTAAAGCACTATCTGTTAGGAAATATTCAACAAAGAATATTCACTGATATTTAAGTGATTTTCAACAAAAAATAATTCATCGATATTCAACTGGCTTTCAACAAAAAATAATTCATCGATATTCAACTGGCTTTCAACAAAAAATAATTCATCGATATTCAACTGGCTTTCAACAAAAAATAATTCATCGATATTCAACTGGTTTTCAACAAAGAGTATTCAGCTTTCAACTAGCCCATCTTTCAATTTTATTACCCTGTCTGCATACTCTGCATGCCAGCCTTCATGAGTAACCATTACGATCGTCTGCCCCTTCGTCTTGTTGAATTTCTGGAAGAGATCAAGGACTTCCTTTGAGGTCTGGGAATCCAGATTGGCACAGGGTTCGTCTGCAAAAAGGACTCTTGGAGAATGAGCTAGAGATCTAGCGATTGAAACTCTCTGCTGCTGGCCACCGCTCATTTTGGAGGGGAGCTGCTGGATGCGATCTCCAAGACCGACAGCTGTGAGAATGTCTGAAGCTGCAACTTCATATTCCTCTTTGCTTTTGCCCTGCATCATAAGAGAGATGTAGACGTTTTCTGAGGCGTTGAGTTCAGGAAGGAGAGCATAGTCCTGAAAAACGTAACCTAAATTATGGAGACGGAACTTGCCTTTTTCCCGATCTGACATGCTGGAGGTATCTGTACCGTCTATAATGATTTTCCCTGAGTTGGGAGTATCAAGGAGACCGAGCTGGTTTAATAGAGTGGTCTTGCCAGAGCCACTTGGGCCCATGATCGCAATGAACTCCCCACGCCGTATTTTTACATTTACGCCGCCCAACGCCCTGACATGCACTTCCCCCATTTTGAAGGTGCGGACTATATCCATACCTTCGATTATGAAATCGTCAGAAGACTCTTCAGATTTTCCGGCTTTGTTTTCTTCTACATCTCTTACTTCATTTTTCACTTTATCCTCCATTTTCACTTTATCCTCCATTTGCATTCCTATTTATTCCATGCTCTTACTCCCTCATTTACCCCAGATAAGATCCAGGAGGTCTCTCTGAGCCAGTTTATAGGCAGGAATTACCGAACCGATGATAGAAGCCAGGAAAAGGAGAACTGCACGGTTTATGGCTTCTGCATCGTCCAGTTTCAGGCTCATGCTGCCCAGAGGAATATCCACAGGGTGGGCTACTGTGTAAGGTGCGAGCCCAAAACGCATGAAACAGTAACCTAAGATCACGCCAGTGCCTGCATAGAGCATCGCCTGGAGCACGAAGGAAGCTATGATTACGTTCTGCTCGATCCCTATGGCTTTCTGTACCCCAATCTGTCTCTTTTTGTTGACTATGTTTACATAAATGACCACAAAGATAATCACGAAGGCTATAAGGAGTCCGATTGCATTCATGATGTTCCGAATAAGGCCCAGGGTATTCTCAATCAGGCGGAGAATTCCGGCGAACTCATGCCATATACGGATGTTTTCCCTGATTCCCAGAGAAAGAAGAGCCATCCGGGTCTCGTACTCGTCCGTACCCTCTGTAGTCTTCACAGCAATTTCCTGGGCAAGATCTCTGTTTTCTATGCCCAGCATCTCTTCCAGATCATCCCTGCTCACGTAGGCAGAAGCGTCAGCCATAAAGTATCGGGTTGTGTAGATGCCTTTTACCCGAAACTCCCTGGTTTTACCGCTTACAGTGAGTTCCACAGTGTCTCCTACTTCCACACCTCCCAGAGATCGAGACTCCATCAAGGCTCCGAAACCTCCCGAGACTTCCCGGCCCAGAATGATCTCACCCCTGTCGGGCCTGCTAAGGAACTCCCCGCTAATGATGGAGTCTTCTATGGCTGTTACAAAACTCTCATCCCCGGGATCGATCCCATAAACCGTCCCCCCCAACTCTTTTTCCCTGTAACGGAAGTTCCCCGCAGTCTTCAGGCGGGCGGTGCTCCCCACCACCTGAGGGAGGCTTTCTATTTTTTTCTGAAGAGCTGAAGCGTCCTCAATGTAGCGCTCCTCTGCCTTTGGCTCGACAACGACGTTTCCAGTCTGGTAATCCACCATAAGTTCATTAAACTTAAGCGTAACTCCTGCAAGCATACTGGAAAAGAGCACAAGCTGTACAAAGATAAGAGTAAGGACAAAAACTGTAAAAATTGTGATTCCTTTATTTCCCCTTGTTATGGAGCGGCTGGCAAGGAAAAAGGAAACTTTCGATTTTTCAAGCATAATGAGGTACCCTACATAGTTTTTCTGCTTCAGGATTTATTCTGTCGTGTTCGGATCTTAGAGCTTACTTTTCTTTTTCATGTAGAAAACTGCAGCTGCAAGAATCAGAGCTACTCCCAGAACAATTGGGATAATGTTAACCTTCTGCCTTTCCACGCTGAAAGTCAGATCCTCTTTGAGCTGGTGCTCTCCGAAATCATCCTCATATTCTACCACCAGGGTCACTGCTTTTTCTCCTGATTTATCAGGGACGAAAGTAAAGACCGCGGGAGCATCATCATCCTTATCCAGGCGTCCCAGGAAAGAGCTTGTTCTTCCACTACCTTCAAGCCCTTCAAGCCAAGCTTTAACGAAACGGGCTTCTCCTGCCCCTACATTTTCAAGCCTCAGAATCATGGACATCTGCTGTCCCTTCACAGGTATCTCAGGGTCAAATTTCAGGCTTGAAATGTCAATTGTCGCCTGGTTCAATACGTTAACTCCAATCTCCTGAGTCTTCTCTATCTGGAAGGTTTCGGCATCATTTGAAGCCATAATCCGGAAGGGAATCCTGTAGGGATGCACGTCTGCGTTGCCGCCGAGAAGAAGTTTGAAGGATAGGTTTTCGGATTCTCCTGCACTCAGGTTTTGAAGGAAACGGACATTATCCTCAAGCGAAATTAAAGGTGAAGAGCCATTTAGATCAAGTATTACCCTGATGTTCTTTGCATTGCCGTTTCCCGCATTCTTTACTGCTGTCTTTATGTAGAACTCCTGTCCGGGAATGACGGCTTTGGAAGAATAATTGTCCCCGTTTACAGGAAGAACTGCAGTACCGCTAAGTACAAGATCAGGATTGCCGCCTATGCGAACAGGAATTCTTTTCGAAAAACTTGTCCCGCTATTGTCTTTGATAGTGAATTCAAGCTGATGGTCTCCTGATTTGACATTTGGGTCCACCATGAAATGGAAATTCAGTTCGACCTTCGAATGTTGCCTGATCTGTTCAATTTGAAAGGTGCGTTCCTTATTTGTCCCGGAACCATAAGCCTCTGAGGTACTATATTTAAAAATAAAGGGAAAAATTTCCTCAATCCCTATTCTAACGTTTTCTGCGGGCTCATCTCCTACATTTTCTATATTGATTTTTATGAGCAGGTCCTCTCCAGGCCTTGCAGGGTTAGGAGTGATCTCCGATACCTCCACTACAAGATGGGTGTTTCCGGAAACCACAACTGCGGAGCTTTGGCCAGTCAAAAGAGTTATAACAATCAATATTGAAAAGAAAAAAAAGAAGGTGGCCCCAGGAATTTGCTTTGCCCTTTTATTTATCTTTTTCCTGGAGCCTGGATTTTGTTCTGGAGATGTGGACTTCATAAGTAATAATCCTCATACATGCTTATAACAATTACACTTTATTTACAACCTTTTGCAGGTTGTATTTTTCTGTTTATTTCCATTCCAATAGGATTATTTCCATTCCAATAGGATTGTTTCCATTCCAATAGGATTATTTCAAGCCTTCAACCAGAAATGTATAGATTTTCACCAGAATTCAGGTTTCAACTCTCAGTTTCTCAAAATACTGCCTGGTTTCGGCTTTGACGACTTTCCTTAACGCCAGAAGAGCAATGAGGTTTGGAATCGCCATAAGCCCGTTTACAATATCTGCCAGAACCCAGATTACATCCAGAGTAAGGAAGGCTCCTGAGGCAACTATCAGGATGTAAAATATTTTGTAAGGGAGAATCCCTTTTACCCCGAAGAGAAATTCAATGCAGCGTTCCCCGTAATAATTCCACCCGAGGATAGTTGTAAAGGCAAAGAAGACAAGTCCCAGAGTCACAATGTAGCTCCCGGTTTCTGCAAGCACAGTTGAAAAAGCGTAGCTTGTCAGATAAGCTCCTGCAAGATCTCCAGTCCAGGAATCAGTCACAATTAATACTATTCCAGTCATGAGGCAGATTATAATTGTGTCAAAAAAGGTCCCTGTCATGGAAATAAGGCCCTGCCTGGCTGGATCTCTAACCTTTGCGGCTGAAGCAGCTATGGGAGCACTCCCGAGACCTGATTCATTTGAGAAGATTCCCCGCGCAATTCCCATTCTGATGGAAAGCATCACCCCGGCTCCAAGAAAACCACCCCTTGCAGCAGTTCCGGTAAATGCAGAACTTATGATCAGAGTAACGGCATCAGGGAGTTTTTCCATGTTGAGCCCAATGATCACCAGGCAGCTGAGCACATAACCTATTGCCATAAAAGGTACCAGAAACTGAGCCACAGCCGCAATTCTCCTGATGCCACCGAGAGTCACAGCAGCCACAAGAAGGCTTATGGAAGCCGCAGTCAGGACTTCGGGGACTCCAAAAGCAATTCTGGCGGAATCGACAATAGCGTTAACCTGTGGGAGGATGCCTATTCCGAAAAGGGCTACATTTACCCCAAAGATGGCGAAAAGAGAAGCAAGGACTCTACTGTACCTTTTGTGTCCCAACCCATTTTTGATGTAATACATGGGTCCTCCTGACATCTGCCCGTTTGCATCCACGATCCTGTATTTAACCGCCAGCAGAGATTCGGAATACATAGTTGCCATCCCAAAAAAAGCTGCAAGACACATCCAGAAGAGAGAACCGGGACCTCCTGTTTTTACTGCAGTTGCAACCCCAACTATGTTTCCAGTCCCGATAGTCGCAGACAATGCAGTGCTGAGAGCCGCAAAACTCGAAACATCCCCCTGAACTCCTGATTCGGCTTTTCCTGAATTTAGGAGATACCGAAACGCAAGAGGCAGCCTGAAAACCTGAATAATTCCCAGATGCCATGTAAGAAGAATTCCTGTCCCCACAAGTAAAACAAGAAGTGGTGGCCCCCAGATAAAGTGATCTATCCCTGTAAGGATGTAAAGTATATCCATACCCAGCAGTTCCATTCAAGCCAGCTCCAGTTAAAGAAAAAAGATATTTCTGCCTGAGTATTTGTTCAGGATTGGTCTTAAAAGTTGATGTAACGCCTTGAGGGAAGCAGGCATCTACAGGAAGATTTGTCAAAATTTAGATTCCAAAAAGGAGTTCCAAAAGGAGTTCCAAAAAGAAGTTCCAAAAAGGAGTTTCAAAAAATAGATTACCTTGTGTAAAAGCTTCCTTTATAGATCTATGTTATAATTCGATAGCCTTTTTTCATTTTTGATTGAACTTGCGGAAGGTGAAGTGGATGAAAACTGGATTCTTAAACGAGATTTAAAGAAGATAGACTCAATTTCTTATCCTTAAAAATTTTAGAATATGGCTACCAATTAATCTGGCCACATTCATGCAATCCTTCAAAAATGGCTTTATATCTTTTATATCATAGACAGCAATATAGGTTTCATCTGAATCCATGAGATTTTTAAATAAAATACGGAGATACCTTCTGCGCTCAATAAGATTCATTATTTCATGTTTTAAATAAATAAAATGAATATCTTTATTTTTGATCTGCAACTGGGGGTCTACTTTTTCTCCCAGTGCGTCAAGATACTGGGAGTACTGGAGATCTACTCCTGAAAGATTTCCTACTCTGTGCCACATCATTGAACGAAGATTTATCTCCATAAGCTTGTATTTATTATCTCTGAAATCATATTTAAACTCGGGTTGGGCAATTCCTTTTATATCCATGCCATAAAGAAGTTTTCTTCCCTGTAACAACACATCCTCTGGAGCTTCATTTGAAGCACTTGAAAAAACTCCGAAATTATTAGGATACTGGGCCAGTTTCTTTCCTGTCCACTCGTTAAGAATTTTTCCATTCATGTCTCTGTAGGCAACATAAGAGTATATGCAGTTTTCATCCCCAGGAATAATTTCGGAAGCTAAAAACTTAATTCCCGCATCCAGATAACCTTCAATCCTAGCTTTGGATTTATTCAGGTCTTCGAGGCTATCAACCTTCATGTTCCTGAAGACCTTTCCTCTCAGGTCTTCTCTTTTGCTGGGCTTCAACAGGATAGGAAATTGAATGAATTCAATATTTTCCAGGTCTTTTTTTTCATGAATATATATTGTTTCAGGATAGGGGATACCCAGTTTCTCACAATAGGAGTACTGAACACGTTTGTCAAGGCATTCTTGCAAGTTTTCCGGGTTAAAGGGCAAAAAGCAGAAAGAGTTGATGTTATCGTAGAGCTTATGCAGATTTTCAAGCTGTAAATCATCAGTTGGAAACACAATTATTTTTTCGTATTCCTTGTGGAGCTCTGTAATCTCTCTATGCAAGCTTTCTGGGGTTTTATCAATGAGTACAAATTTATTTATTTTATTGCTATATGAAGCCAGTTCTCTAGAATATCCAAAAAGAATTATTTTTTTTACTTTTTTCTCATACAACTCCTGAATAATTGAATATCCGTTTACGTACGCTCCCAGAACTAGGGCACAATGACTTATTTCCATATGAGCTCACCCCAAAATATGATTTAACCCCATTACTGCTGTTAACATTAAAACTTCCATCAGATATTTGTTTTATTTAAGATATTGGGAATCATACAGCTAGAGTGAAATCTATGAACTGCTGATTTAGAGCCATAGTTACAGAGAATACCTTTGTACACATGACCTGTTGTACCGACATACAAAATTCCATCAATGAACTTCCTTAAGGTAGTACGAAGTATTCAGATATGTGGTTTCTGTGGAAGAAGATAAGGTGCTGTAGATTTCATGTAACGTCATCAATTTCACAAAAAGACATAAGGTCTAATTTATAATTTCAACATAATATAAGTTTCGGGATAGGCTCAATATATGTAATCCGGAGAACATATTTATCAATAACCTATTTCTCTAAATAATAGATACCACAGTTTGAAGATAACTCTCTTTTTGATAAAACTAAGAAAATTGGGGAAAAGTACCGAGCTTATCTACCAGAGGAAAAGGACTTTATCCAGGTACCGAAAATTCTGTTATGTATTTAAGGGGTTTTCGAGCAAATTTCTTGAAGAATATGTACATCTATATTTTTCATAAGCTTTACAATTTTAGACAATACCCAGTTTTCAAAACAATAAAATTCAGAAAAAAAGATAGGTGATAACAAGATGGAGAATATGAATCTAAAGATAGGGGAAGCTGCGGGAGTGCTGTACCACAAGCTGGAAGAAGGGGAATGCAGTTTAAACCGGATTAAGACTCATCTGAGCACAAATGGCTTCGATTCTCAAATGGCGTTAATGGCTATTGGATGGCTTGCCAGGGAAGAAAAGATAAGTCTCAACAGGGAATCAAATCGGTGGTCTGTCCGGTTGACCGAATAAATACATACAAAAAATCAGCTTAAAAATCAGCTGATAAATTTTATTTCAAAAAAGAGAGTCCCTGTGTATCAAAAGAATCCAGTTGAATAGCCCGGAGTTTTTTTGTTCTCATGCCGAAAAACCCTTTTTCGATTGGTTTAAAAAATGCTTTCAGCAAAGTAGGATATAACTGCTGAAAGAGAAACAGATTCTGAAGTAAAAAAACTTCTGAGCTAAAAAGGCGCTAGGGCTAAAAAGGGATTAGGGCTAAAAGGAACAGTGCATGATGCAGAATAAGCTTACTTTAAGCATCCTTGAAGGCAGGTTCGGAATCTGCAGACTGGATAAAAATTCAGAAATTCCCTCATGGACGCAGGGAAGTAATTTCGTTTCCATTACACGGACACCTGAAGAGCTGTCAGTCGTCTGCCAGGAAAACAGTATTCCGACAGATATAAGGGCTGAAAGGCACTGGAATTGCCTGAAAATTGAGGGACCTCTGGACTTTGGGCTGACTGGCATCCTTTCAGGGCTCAGCCGGGTTTTGGCGGACTGTGGAGTCGGAATATTTGTTGTCTCTACGTATGATACGGATTATATCCTTGTCAGAGAAAAAGACCTGAAAGCTGCAGTAAAAGCTCTTTTTGATGCAGGCTACTCTTTCCTCAAATGAGCTCCTAGAAATTGAAGTTTGAGGCGCAAGAAAGAAAGCTTCAGCGAAAATACAGCTATTTTATCAAAGCTTTGCCTTCCTGAGATGGGACAGAACTAATACGGAAAAATGACCGAAAAGTTCAGATAAAAATTATATAAAAGATTACATAAAAAACCACTTAATTATATGAATCTTTCTTATCAATATGGGATCCCACTGAAAAAACGACAAAACGTGGAAAGGAGCACATAAGAGAGAAGGTGCCTTTTAAAAGACGATGAAAAAGATGTCATATGAAAAAGATATCATATGAAAAAGATGTCATATGAAAAAGATATCATATAAGTTTCAATTTCATTTCATAGCATTTCTCATCTTGACCGCATATATTGTTCACTTCATCAATTTTTTGAAAACCAATTTTTTCGTATAATCGTATTGCAGGCTGATTGTGGACATTTACATATAGGAGAATGGAAGAGATCCCGTTTAATTTCATCTCTTCAATACTCTTTTTTAATAATCTTTCAGCAAAACCCCTGCCTCTGTAATTGCTGTCAGTTGCAATTGCGCAAATTACCGATATTTTCTCAAAGCCTTTTAAAGAAAGTGCAAATTTCAAGTAGTAGATACAGTAGCCTACAACTTTATCCTGACTCATAATTACGTAAAAAATTTTCTTCATTTTTTTCGAATAGATTGCAATTTTTTCCTTATTTCCATTTTTAAACCCTTCTTCCTGAATCCTGAAAACTTCAGGAAGCATAGACTCTTCTATAGATACAATGTCTCCCTTTTCTGTTTGTTTCCATTGTCTAAGAAGGAAAGTTCCGACAGTATCTCGCAGCAATTTTTTAAAACTGACAAAGTATTGAGCTAATCTAGTGCAGATTTTTGTGAGACCCATAAAAATCACTTATAGGTTAGGCCATTGACGAATTACGTTTGAAGAGTGATATAAGTTTGAACCATTAAAGAAACATTCTCTACTTACAGGCAGCAGGAATTTTCCACAGTCAGATGACATTATCAACTGAGTATTAAAAACACAATTTTTATTTAAATGTATCTTAAAGAATAGAATTGCCCTGACTATAACTTTTAAGAGAAGGAAGGTCTTAAGGAAACAATATTCATAAAAATAGTGAGGCAACGAACAAGGTAAGTTTCAATTCCATTTCATAACATGTCAAGAATAAAAAATAGTCACGTAATATACATTTTATAAAATGAATGTTTTTGAAATGAAATTAGCATACCTGAAGTTGAAAATATGTCAATTTTGATTTATTATGGATTAGACAAGCTTCACTTCCGTTTAATCAGTTTTTTCCCCTGGGATGGTTGTTAATTTTAAGTGTTTAACCCCCTTTAAACTTAGAATTTTTTCAGCCAGCTCTACTATTTTCCCTCCTTCTCCCTCCAGAATTATTACTTCAAAACAAGAGTCTTCTTCAATATGGAAATGCACTGAGGAACTTATCAGATCCATATTTTCGTGCTGAATCTTTACCAGGGTGCTCGATATCCCGGTTTTTGAACAATCGTAGATAATAGAGATTGTTGCCGCCCTTGTCCCCCTTATCTGCTGCATCCATTCATAATGCTGGTTGTATGTCCTGATGGCGTCCCTTATGCCTTCAGAACGTGAGGAGTAACCTCGCCCTGAGAGAGTTTTGTCAAATTTGTCAAGGAGTTCACCTTGCAGGGAAATCCCTATTCTCATAAGTTTCTTTTCCATACACCCCTCCTACGGAAATTCTTCTTTCAGCTATCTTCTGCAGGCATTTATCCAGCAAAAATATAACAGGACGCCTGAAACCTCAGAAAAACTTCCGATATACCCCTAATTCCCCAATACAATAGTCAGGTAGTTATATTTAATAGATTATTGTGATTCAGAGCCATAAATAGTAATCGAAGGACATGGAGAATATGAGAAAGTAAATACAATTTATAATGATTAACTTCATTTTTAAGTGTTATTTGCGATAATTATTCTTGTTTACAGGAGTAAATATTTACTGCATTGAATATAGATTCAAAAATCACCAAACTTCTATAGAGTCACCAAACTGCTATAGAGAGCTGTAGAACACAATAAAATAAGCAGAAGAAAAATAAGTGAGAAATCAACAATTTTGAATTCTCCCGCAACTTTACCTAACAGCTCATTAATTTCCTCTTTTTGCCATCCATATCTGCTGTGAAAATTAAAAGGATGTTTTTTCCTGCCGGAACCTTTAATCTTCCATGAATAACTCGAAGGAGAGAGATGTTCTTGCAGAAGATAACAGCTTCCTTGTGTGGAATATGAAAAAGTTTCACCTGCCGGCTTTAAACCAAATAATCCAAAAAAAACAGTTTTAGATGCCTACAGGTACGGGTTCATGAAAGAGTTCAGATGAAATTAAAACTGTTATGATGACATGTCAACTCCGGAGCAACCATGATGATTCCCAAAAAGCTTATTAAAGGCAGAGTTCTATAGCGTGAAACACATTAGCTCTGAAAGTTCAGAATTTGCGGACAAAGAATTATTTACTCTTATTATTTAGCTAATTTAGTCGAGAGTTGAGAAATTATGGCAATCCAGAAAGGCGATTTCATAAAATTAAGCTACACAGGTAGATTCGAAGACGGTAGGGTTTTCGACACAACAGACGAAGAGCTTGCAAAGACAGAAGAGATCTTTAACCCCCGCGGCCTTTACGGCGGAGACGTTGTTATTGTCGGGGCAGGGCACACTATTGATGGCCTTGATGAAGATCTTGAAGGAAAGGAAGTAGGGTACACCGGAACAGTTGTAATCGCTCCGGAAAAGGCCTTTGGCCCAAGCAACCCCAAACTTGTAGAAACTGTTTCCATTACAAAGCTCCAGGACAGAAACGTCCACCCCGGCCTCCCTGTTGAGATCGATGGAAAGAGAGGTGTTGTAAGCAGAGTTATAGGCCGCAGGGTCACTGTGGACTTTAACAGCCCTCTTGCAGGCAAGACAGTTAATTACGAGTACACCATTGAAAAACTCCTTGAGACCGAGACTGAGAAAATCCAGGGCCTTCTTGCCCTCTACACTGGTATCAGAGAGATAGAAATCGAGACAGCTGACGGTGTTGCAAAGATCTACATCCCCACTGGCCTCACATTCAACCAGCGCTGGCTCATGGCAAAGAACAGAGTCGCAACCGAACTCTTCAAATACGCTGACTTCAAAGAAATTCAGCTCATTGAAAAGATCACAGCAGAATCCGAAGCTCAGGAACTTGCTGAAATCGCAGCTGAAGCAGAAGCAGAAGAGTCATCAGAACCTGAAATATGATTTCAACCTGAAACTGCACCAAAAAAGCGAAGAGTCCTTTCTCTTCGCAAATTTTATATATAATAATCTGGTTCTTCTGTATACGCTTCTCGGAATGTCAGGATTATCTGCACCATTCTGCCCCCGGAAGCTCAAAGAACCATCCTTTCAACCTGCTGAGGTAGCCCAGCGGACTACGGCGCCGGTCTTGAAAACCGGTAGTGCTCACGCGCTACGGGAGTTCGAATCTCCCCCTCAGCGTAACTTTCTGTTCTCCCCCAATAATTGTTTTTACCCTTACATCTTTTAGCTTATTTTTGGCGGGTTGCTGCACTGAATTAAGGTAATCCTATATAGATTGATTTTTTCGTATCACTTTGTAAAATGAGCCAGATAATTGACCTAATTTATACTGACTCTCTAGATTTTTGGAAGACCGGATGAATGATCGGTTTCAAAAAAAAGAACTTGCAGTTGACGCGAAGTCTTCCTGGTTATTAGATAGCTGAAAACAGAGAGATTCCAAAGATAGAAAAGAAAGGAATATAAAGCATTTACAAAATAAAAGCCTGAGAGACAAATCATCCATTTTAATTTTAGAATGCCAGATTACTGAAAATTCTGTTTTTCCGTTTTTATGTTTTTCCGTTTTTATGTTTTTCCGTTTTTATGTTTTTCCGTTTTTATGTTTTTCCGTTTTTCCGAGTAAAAATTGAACTCTTGATTCTTTATATAATTTTATAATATAAATAAATACCTTGAAGAAATTTTCGTTCAGAATGTTCCCCTCAAATCGTTTATAGTAATGGGTCGACATATATAAGAGCTGATTTTGAAACCATTTTTATAGCCTATTGAGTGGGATTTTTAAGAATTATTTAATAATTAAGAGCTATATTACTTACACAAAATCCATGATTCAAAGCCACAAATTTTGAGTTTTGTGATTGAATCTAATAATGTTTTTCACTTATTTTTTAAATAAAAATAGCTATCTTAAGACTGATTTTTCAAATACACTAATAAAAATCATGGAATTCTTTAACCATTTAAAACAAAGACCAAAAGACAAAGTTTCGGAATGAAATGTTTCTGTACTGGCTTGTACAGAGTTTTCAATTTCCGGAACTTTAAATTTCCAGTTCTTTTTTACACGACTGTTTGAAGCTGATTTATGCTGGCTGGTTATTTGTTTGAATCAGTTGTAGATCCTGTGGAAGAAATATCTTTACAGGAGACTTTTTCGTGTGAAAGATACTTCTTTAAATAGAATTCAAAAACCTGGGCATGGTATGAAATAAAGAATAGTAAAGGGAGAGCCACAAATATTATGGTGATATCGCGTAAAATTGGATTACTTATGAAGTTTGTTCCCGCGTTCCAGAGAGTCAAAAAAGGTCTGTGAAATAAGTAAACACAATATGAAGATGTGGCAATATACGTAAGTATCGAGCTTAAAGAGCTTGGAAATTTATCATCAATAAATTTCATTGCAAACCTGTATTCAAAGATGCAGAACATTATTATAAAAATATTAAGAAGCAAAGTATTGAGGGTGAAATTCAAGATAGTGTAGCTCAGGCCCAGGGAATTCGCCAAGCCCTCTAACATTGATACGAGCATAGAAGATCCTATAGTGCCGCCAGAAGTATCAATGGTTAAGGAAACTTTCGGATCTAAAAGCAGGCCCATTCTCGACCCCAAAACAACGACCATTACAAATATAACCGGAAGACCTGCAAGCAGGATCTTGACAAAAGAAATTTCCATGAGAATTGTCCCGGATTTTTCAAACAAGTTTTCTTTACAGGTAAGAATGCCGAACACGAATATCGGAAAAAACATAAAAAAACGGTGATCAATAACATGTAGAGTCCTTGAAATTAATAAAAATCCGAGAAATACAACAGAAGAAACAAATAAAAGGTTTTTTGCATCTTTTGAAAGCATAATAATGAATGGATAAATGGCATAGAAGACAATAATTAAACCGATAAAATATAATGTTAGCATTGGTGAAGCGTAAGCTGGGGCAAGGAAAATTTGAAGTCCCAGCACGTGCGTGAGTACATTGGAAAAACCAAATACATTCTGCGCGTTGGGAAATACAAAACTGGAATTCAGCTTTGGGGCAAATACGGAAAACACAAGTACAAAAGCTGCAATAGCGGTCCAATAAAGAGGAAAAATTCTCAAAAGCCTTTTTTTATAGAAAGACAATACATCCTTAAACGAATTTATTGAGTTAGTGTTGTAATATAATAAATATCCACTCATAAAAATAAAAAGTCCCAGCCCCATATTTGCTAAATAAGGATCAAAGGCATAAAGTCCTAGCTTGCTATAAGTAGAAAATAAAAAGTTGCTTAAGTGAGCTGGAATAATCATAAGTATGGCTAAAGCTCTTAAGAAGTCAAATGCAATTATTTTGTTTTTCATAGTAACAACTCCTAGAGATCAAATTTTATGTAGATATGAATCAACCCATTAAAGACGAGATATTTACTAATGCATCAACCCGCAAATGAATTATTCAACAAGCGTAATTATGCTAAAATAGCATCAAGATATTAACATATATTTAAATTATTTGATTTAATCATCTGGTGGTAGTCCACTAATACGCGATTGATGTTTTCATAACGTTCTCCTCAACATGATTTTTGCTTGCTTTTATGTAATCTCACAGCAGGCTGACCCAGCAGCGTCAAAAAATGAGGGAAAGAAAGAGTAGAAGCTGAATTTCGATTATTTTGGAATAATATCAATTAATAAATGATGGACTACCGAAAAAGGAGAAAAGAGAAAAAAAGGAATAAAAAAAATATAGAGTTATTTAAGAGATTTGTTAAAGGCCTTTATGTGACCCTATTTTACAACAATCCGCTTAACTTTTAATGAGTTATTTTTTCAAGCTTCTGAGGACGTTCTGCAGAAAACCCTTCTTTTCAAAATACTGCTGGTGATAATCTTCAGCCATATAGAAATCTGAAACCGGCACAATCTCAGTCACAATCGGATCTTTGAAAGCCGCAGATCTTGCAAGCTCTTCTTTTGAGGCAAGAGCCGCACTTTTTTGTTCTTCGTTATGGTAAAAGATTACAGAACGGTATTGTTTTCCTACATCAGGCCCCTGACGATCCTTCGTTGTCGGGTCGTGGATCTTCCAAAAAACATCAAGTAAAGTCTGATAAGAGACCACTTTTGGATCGAAAATGATTCTCAAGGCCTCTGCATGCCCGGTATTCAAGGTGCAGACCTGCTCATAGGTAGGACGTTCAAAATGCCCTCCGCTGTATCCAACGGCAGTCGCAAGCACACCCTTAACCTGTCGAAAAGCTTCTTCAATACCCCAGAAACAACCTGCTGCAAAAGTAGCTTTTTCCAGTCCTTTCCCCGGATTTTCGTAAAAATCTTCGCTCTTTTCACCGATAATATTTTCCTCTACAGTCATCATCTCCTTTCAAAAATCATTTTTTGCCGTATTTTCCCATCAGTTCCCCTTCGGCAATGATATGCCCTATCATCTCGCTTTCAAGCTCTTTTCTCCCTGCTCCTGCCTTGAGCTCAAGCTGCCTGTTCAGAGCATAAACTCTGAAGAAATACCTGTGGACACCTGAAGGAGGACATGGCCCTCCATATCCAATTTTTCTGAAATCATTTATTCCCTCAACCCCTGGTATGCTATCTTCTTCTATTTTCGCCACAGGTTCTATGTTCCAGATAACCCAGTGGGTAAATGTCTTCATGGGAGCGTCAGGGTCGTCTATTATAAGCACTAAACTTTCAGCCTCTTCAGGAATGCCTTCGAATTCCAGAGGCGGATTTATATTCTCTCCGTTACAGGTGTACTTTCGAGGGATAGTACCATTAGATTCAAAAGCACTGCTAAAAACCTTTATTTTCTGGATGTCCATCTTTTCATCCCCTTTGCCAGTCTCGGGAGATTCTTCTCTTGTAGATTTCTCAACTTTCTCATTTTGAATACATCCCGAAATCAAAAGAATTCCTGCAAGCAAGAATACTAAAACAACTGTACTGGCTTTTCTGTTCATCTACGGCACCTGTTCCTGACAGCAGGAAAAACTGCTCAACAAAATAATATTAAAGCTAAAGAGATATAACTTTAAGGCTTAACCCCCGGTTTCCACAAAAAATCAGCTTAAAGTCCTTAATTTTAATTTCAAAAACAAAGTCTACGCAGCTTTATCCTGAAATATGACTTAAGATTTAACCCTCCTGTGTTATTTAAAACTTCAAATGAAGATATTGAATCAACTTCTCCGCTAACCTGGAAAATACCAGCTTAAAAGGTACAGCACAAAAAATTTATATAATTAAGTTTCCTGAAGGCCAAGACTGAAATTCTTAACTGAAATTCTTAACTGAAATTATGAGCCTTCAGAAAATCAGAAAAATCAATCTTCTACTTCTAGAGACTGAATTATATCATGAACAGTAAGTTCTCCTTTAGCCACACGCAGGACAAGAGGATAAATAAACGAACAATCGTCGATTGCCGCCCACTGTTTTTCTCCTACTTCTCGGATAACTTGATCCATTATGCCGCCACAAGTTGTGCAATACCGCCCTTCACTTTCTATTCCACAAGATTCACATTTCATGGTAAATACCCCTATAACTATGGGGCTGTCGAAAATAAATAAATTATGGTGATATGTGAGCATATTTCCACAGTCGTTGAGGATCCGGAGACAGAAACAAGAAAAATAAGAATGAAGAGCCTTAAATTTTCAAAAATCGATAAAATAAGGGGAAAAGGGCTCAAAAATAAGAGAAAAAAATCAAAAAAACCGTTGAATGGTCGCAGAGATCCCAGGAATTAAACTCATTTATCCAGCCCTCTGCCCATTCCTCAGAAACAAGCGCAGGATTTTCCACCGGGCAGGCAAGGACTAGAGCTTCATAGATGTCCAAATTCCAGATTTCAAGAGCAAGAGCATGGGCTTTAGAAAGCTTTTTTGCCATCTGCCTGAGCAGGGCATTAAAACCCTAATTCCACCTCCTTATTTATCCTGTACCTGCCCATTCCCGTGGTCCTTTCGGAATCTACATGCTTTTTAAGGCCTCAAGAATTTCCCGACACTCGGAGCCAGATTGAGCTTCCTTTTCTCGTTCACACAAAATTTTGCCACCAGAACGTTTCCAAAAAAGCTTTACCCGATCTGTTTCAGGCAAGATTAGCAATAATTTCTTCGATTTCTTCAACACCTGACCCTCTTAAAGTTATTTCCTCCCTGCCCTTCACCCCTAACGCCAATTCCACAGCTCTTTTAATCTGAGGCTGGGCCCAGACAGACTGCTCCTGGATCTTTGGAACTGTGCCCAGGGTTTTCAGGAGAGAAAGGCCCACTGCATCATTTGCGACCACGTCTGAACTTGCCAGCACGAGGCCAGGTTCCCTCAAGGTACCTCTGTTAGGCCCATCGGTAACAAAGCATTTTGTAGCGTCCGAAATATAAAAATCAGGCCTGTAAACAAGGTTTGATTCTGCAATCATATTCCCAAAAAGCACATCCCAGTTCTGCCCATGAGGAAGCTGTCTTCGATCCCTGTCTGAGGTGATACTTATCTGAGACTTGAGGCCCATGGTAAATGTTGCAGTCCAGTGGGTCTTGATAACTGGTAGAGCTATCGTATAGTCAATGGACTCCAGAAACTCCGGTACATCAAGTCCATATTGCCAGGAGTAGGCCCCCCTGGGCTCCACACGCTTCCTCTTCATGCGGTCAAAGGTAAGGATTTCATCCACTCCTTCTTCCTCTGCAACCCCCCAGAGCCCAAGCTTCTTGAGCACTGTCTCTGTGTCCAGAGAACTCATCGACTTTTCGGCCACAATGATTTTCTCCGGTTTGCATTTCTGCACTTCCCTGATAGCTCCCCTCAGCACTTCGGGATTTGTGGAACCAGGGGGCAGGTCAGCGGTATTTGCATTAGGCCGGATCAGCACAGTAGATCCTTGTTTGATTCCAAGTCCTCCTGCAAGTTCCACCGCTATTTTCACTGATGTAAGAGTATCCTTATTTCTCGAAAGTCCAACAACTGCCATACTCAAAAACTCCTGAATAGTAATTATAACGCTGGGTATAAAAATCAGGAATATATGAGTTTTCAAAAAAGATTAGAACATGATTGCAGACATTCTGCTGCAGTATTCTGTTCTTTTCGTAGAGATAGCCGGTTTGTCAGCTACAATTGATAAAAGTCACAACTAATTGTCAGCAAGAAGCTATAAATTACTGACAAGATAACTGAGCTGACAGGATCACTGGCGTAATTTGCACTCGCACATTTCTATGAGTGCCCCCTCTCCGATCCGAGAGCCGCGTGCGATAAGCATATCTCCAGCCTGGACAACCGTGTTACTTTTAGGAGCATAGACCCACCGTTCAGCCCTTTTGATTGCCATCACATGCAACCCGGTTTCGGTCTCAAGCCTCAGCTCGGAAAAAGTCTTTCCAACTATTGGAGAGCATTTTTCAACCTGGAGGCGGGTGATAACTTCTTCGGAATTCCGAACTGCAAGGGTAATAATCGGGTGGAGTTCGATATCCCTAAGTACAGTATCTGCAATTCCGTAGGCTGCATCGGAAATAGCTTCAGAGGCGCTTGCAAGGTGCAGGATCCCTCTGAGAAGATTTACATCTTCAACATGCTTTGCAGTCTCAAGCACCCAGTGCTGAAGCTCGTATTTCATTGAATCCATTTCGGACTCCAGGGCACTGACCTCATACGCAATGTCCTCATTGTCAAACAGAATCGCAGAATATGCAAGCCCTACAGATAGTTCGGACATATTCTTCATGTCCACGATAATATCTACAGCATGTTCAAGGTCTTTTAAAGGTTTATTGTGCTCGATTTCCCTTGGGATAAATTTCCTTGTAGTAGCCATCTCGAAAAACAGCGGAACTCCTTCATCATGCCCTCTGGCAATCAAAACGTCTCCCTGGCGAAGACGAGTTTCGTGGTCAGGATCATAAATCCAGTCTTCATTTCTCCGAATGGCAATAATCCACATTCCTGTCTCGAGATCAAGTTCAAGATCACCAAGGGTACTCCCTGCCATTAAGGACTCTTCGGCTACAGTTGCCCTGACTACAGTTTCTTCCGCTTCCCGAAGGGCTACTTTTAGTTCCATTGGAATACCCATATTCATAAGAACTATTTTGGCAATATCCCCTGCAGCGTTTGAAATGTTTTCAGAAGACGCAGCAACCTTTAAAACTCCGAGGAGTTCTTCAGCCTCGTCAACTCTGCGTGTTGATAACATCGCAGCCATTTTCATATGATAATCGAGGGTATCCATCTTATCTTCAAGATTAAGAACCTCTTCTGCAATGTCCTCATCATCATAGATCATTGCAGAATACGCAAGGTCTACCATGAGTTCGGAAGTGTCCTTCATCTCAGTCAAGAGATCCTTGAGATTCCTTGGACTGTATCTGAATTCTTTAGGGAACATGGTCTCTAGATCAACTCTACCTTATTGTTGGTGTGTATGAGTATATACCTCATAGTAATTATTAATTTTTGAATAATTCAGGCGTTTGAGAGCCTGGATAGACTTAATAAAATTAATTCCCAATTAGGAGGATACTATTTATAAAATTTTAAGCATATGAAGAGCTACGAAAATTCCGGCAACCCCTACCAGATCCCCAAGGCTTGCTATGAAAGGGATTACCGTATCATCAGGATCAATCCCGAAACGATGGGAAGCAAAAGCAATTGCAACAGTAGCAGAATATACAACTGAAAGTTCTATAAAAACAGCTATAAGGCTGATCTCCAGCAGGGTTAGAAAAGGCATTCCGAATCCCATAAATCTGCTGGCAAGAAAAACCAGTATGCTGACAGAGATTGATGAAACGAACCCCACAATTGACGCCGCAATAACGCTGTTGTGTACAACCGGATTCCGTCTCAGGTTGTCTCCAAGCCCCATATGGAAAGCCGAGGAAAGCCTTGCCCCAAGCATGCTGCCGGTATCTCCTCCGATCTTGATAAGAGAAGGAATAAGGATCAGTATCGCAGGCATAGAAATGAGGCTGTCTTCTCTTGAGTTCAGGATTTGTCCGACAATGATTCCCATCACACAGGAGATAGAGAGCACAGGGAGCCCTCGCCGGACAATGCCATTAACTGTGTAATAAGAGGTCTTACTCCCTGTTTTTCTCAGAACATCACCACCAGCTTTGCCGAGAGGAACAGCATGAGCATTGAGATAATATCCCCAATAGTGGCAATGGAAGGCGTGACAACATTATCGGGATCAAAACCATATCTGAACATCCCTATGGCAAGCAGAACTGCAACAAAAGAGAGAATTACCCCTGACGTGAGGGCTGAAATTACACAGATGAGGATAAGTTTAAAGGCACCGGCACTTTCAAAGCCCAGTGCGAGCGTTACGAAATGCCCGAGAAATCCGAGAAAAATAGCAGAAATGAGGCCCAAAAGCAGGGAGCCTGAGATATTGTTTGTAAGTTCCGGATTATCCCTGTCGAATCCGGTGATGAGCCCCATATGGATTGCACTGCCAAGCCTGGAGCCAAGAGTTGAGGAGATATTTCCCCTGAGGCCAAGCACTCCAGGATAAATTACCATCAACCCAGGGATCATCTCAAGTTCATTTGTCATCCCGGAAAAAATAATCCCTGCAACAACCCCCCTACAGTAGCAATAAGTTCGAAAGGTAGCGCCTCACGTACTATTGAAGAAATGCTCGCGTACTCGCTCAGGTATTTATCTATGAATCGAGACTCGAAAATATCCTTGTCCCTTTGCGACTCTGAGGGCATGCGCTTGTATTATACACTGATATTATTAAAATAATCTCCACCTTCAGAAAACAAAATATGTCGAAAAATAATCTGTTTTTCAAGCCACAATTCTTTATGAAACCAAAGTTGCGCCAGCGCACCGCACTACAAACAACGGGTGTTTTCGCTACACGGCTCTGATTGTAATGATTATTAAAAATCGAGTATTTTCATTTGTCGATATTCTTCTTTTTCCTCCTTGTTTCCCTGATTTTTGACATCATTTTTGAAAACATCGGAAGTTTTTCATCTCCTGCAACTCAAATAAAGCTCATATTATCCCACAATTCACCACCACAAGCTGTTTTTCGATTTAAAGGTATTATTTAAAGATTTGTCTTGCTGTAATACTTTTTATAATTTACATGAATTTTGAAGGAGAATACTTTGGTTCAGCTTCAGCAAAAAGATGTACATGATCACCACCAGTACCACTTGCATCAAATTCAAAACAATACCTTTAACGGATATCAAAGCATATGTTTTCAAAAAGTTAACCAGTTCTTTTTCTAAAAGAAAGTTTTAAGGTATTTCACACAAAAAAACATGTGATACCTAATTTTATAGACACAAGGATTTGCATGCAGTAGTTCCATTTACAGTAGTAAAGGTAGCTAAAAATATAAATCGATTATTTAACACCGTTATTGGGGAAGTTTTCCACCCCCGAAGAAATCGGGGGTATTCGACAGAAAGAAAAGCAAGGGATATGAAATGAGACAGAAAGAGTATGAAAAAAGCATTGACTCTGCCAGCCAGATCATGATTCGAAAAGCTGAAGAAGAAAAGATAGAGACTGCCTGGAGTCGATACGAAAAACAGTTGCCTCAGTGCGGTTTTGGGCAGCTTGGAGTTTGCTGCAGGAATTGCAATATGGGCCCCTGCAGAATAGACCCCTTTGGAGAAGGCGCAGAGAAGGGAATATGCGGCGCCACCGCAGACATCATAGTTGCAAGAAATCTTTTAAGGACTATTGCCGCAGGTGCAGCAGCTCACTCAGACCATGCAAGAGATGCAGTGTTAGCCTTTAAGAAAATGAGTGAGGGAGAAGCCGGCAGTTACCGGATAAAAGATGAAACAAAGCTACTCTCCGTTGCCTCTGAGTACGGGATTCCTGCAGAAGGAAAAAGTAGGAAGGAAGTTGCAGCTAAACTTGCTGATGCCCTGCTTCTGGAATTTGGAAAACAGAACGGACCCATAGTGTGCACAAGAAGGGCTCCAGCATCACGACTCGGACTCTGGACTGAACTTGGAATAGAGCCCAGGGGAATCGATAGGGAAATTGTGGAATGCATGCACAGAACTCATATGGGCGTGGACAATAATGCAACCCATCTCCTGCTACAGGGACTGCGTACAGGACTATCTGACGGCTGGGGGGGTTCGATGATAGCTACTGATGTCCAGGATATACTCTTCGGGACCCCGCAGCCGAAGATGAGCACTGTTAATCTGGGAGTACTTTCCAGGGATAAAGTAAACCTAATAGTCCATGGGCATGAGCCTATTCTCTCAGAAATGATAGTGGAAGCTGCAGAAGACCCCGAGCTTCTGAAACTTGCACAGGAACAGGGGGCATCAGGCATAAATGTTGCCGGGATCTGCTGCACTGGGAACGAAACACTTATGAGACACGGAACTCCCATAGCAGGAAATTTCCTCCAGCAGGAACTTGCAGTAATTACCGGAGCCTTAGAGGCTATGGTTGTAGATGTCCAGTGTATTATGCCGTCTCTTGGAGAACTTACTGGCTGCTACCATACAAAATTCATATCCACATCTCCAAAAGCCGATTTTCCCGGAACTGTAAGAATGGAATTCCATGAAGAGAAAGCTTATGAAAACGCGAAAGAAATTGTAAGATCAGCAGTCGAAAACTTCCAGAACCGGAATAGAGAAAAGGTAGATATCCCGGAGGAAAAACAGGAGTGTATGGTGGGTTTCAGTGCCGAAGCCATACTCAATGCGCTTGGAGGAAGCCCAGACCCTCTTATAGAGGCTATAAAAAGTGGGGCAGTTTGGGGGATAGGCGCGGTTGTCGGCTGCAATAATGTAAAAGTAACGCACAACTACGGGCATGTCAACCTGGTTAAAGAACTGATAAGAAATAATGTTCTTGTAGTTACGACCGGATGTAATGCTATTGCCTGTGCAGAAGCCGGACTGCTTGTACCTGAAGCCTCCGAACTTGCAGGGGACGGGCTAAAAGCCGTCTGTAAAGCCCTTGGAATTCCCCCTGTTCTGCATATGGGTTCCTGTGTTGACATCAGCCGCATCCTCGTGCTATCATCAGTGATTGCAAACCGCCTGGGTGTAGACATAAGCGACCTCCCTGCGGCAGGAGCAGCTCCTGAGTGGATGAGTGAAAAAGCAGTCAGTATCGGAGCTTATGTGGTTTCCTCGGGAGTTTATACAGTTCTCGGCACGATCCCTCCTGTCCTCGGAAGCCAGGCAGTTACAGCTCTTCTGACAAGAGACTTAAACAATATAATTGGAGCAAGCTTTGCAGTTGAGCCTGACCCCTTCAAAGCCGCAAACCTGATGCTTAAGCATATTGACGGAAAAAGAAAGGTACTGGGTTTGAACTCGGAGAGGTGATTCAAAATGAAAGACGTGATGATCCGGCCTGAACTCTGCATGGGCTGCCTCTCCTGCGAGATTGCATGTGCTGTTGCACATTCAAAGAGCAAAAACCTTTTTTTGGCTTTAGGAGAAAAATCAGCCCCTAAAAAACGCATCTATGTTGAGTGCAGCCCCGATCTTGAAGTCTCAATTCCGATTACCTGCCGCCATTGTGAGAATGCGCCCTGCGTATCGGTTTGCCCTACAAAAGCTCTTTCTCAGGACGAAATTACCGGCATTGTAAACCACAACCCTGATCTCTGCGTAGATTGCTGGACCTGTTCCATGGTATGCACTCGCTTTTTTCCCCTATATCAATTAATTCTTGAGATAGGCTGCTGGACCAGTTCCATGGCCTGCAATTATGGGACAATCGGAAGGCAAATCAAAGCGGGGATAAAATGTGACCTCTGCCAGGAAAGAGAGTTGCCTGCCTGCGTAGAAGCCTGCCCCACACATGCTCTTATTTTCACAGAGAAAAGCGTTAAGAAATAAAATGAACTGAACCATAAGTAAAGCTGGCAGGGAACAAAAAGAGAGAATGTTATTTTCAATGTTTCTTTGCCAAATTTCATTATTTACACTATTCGTTTTTTAGATTATTTTATCATAATAAGAATCTACTCACTTTTTTTGTTCAGCTTTCGGAATGAGGATATATAAAGGAGTATTCTCATATTAATATATATAAAATTTTAAAAGAAAAGGGGAATCAGGCATGAAGAGTAATATTTACAGGAAGATGATGGTAGCAACCGATGGTTCGGAACTCGCCAAAAAAGCAGTAGATACAGCAATTAAAATCTCAAAAATAAGCGAAGCAAAGCTTTATGCTGTGTATGTAATTTCATACGAGGGGATATCAACAGCTTATCCTAAAGAGGCAGGATGGGAAAAGGCTGCCCTGGACTACTTCAGAATTGAAGGCAAGGAAGCTACAGCTTATGCAGAAAACTCAGGAAGAACTGAAAACGTTGAGGTAGAATCTATAATTCTTGACGGAAACCCTGCTCGTGAAATTGTCGATTTCGCAGAAAAGAACGATATTGACCTTATAGTAATGGGGACACTCGGAAAAACCGGACTTAATAGATTCCTGCTTGGAAGTGTAGCCGAAAACGTTGTAAAGAATTCGAAAAAAGCAGTACTTATTGTGAAAGGAGAAAATGCCGAAAAAGGAGAATAAATCTTAATTTTGATCAAGGGAAGATTCCCGGAATTTCCTTGAATTTCCCAGAAAAGATTGATTACCTCTCTACCCAAATAACTGCTAATGATAGAACTTATTCTCAAGGTACTGGATTTTGCATTTCCAATCCTTGCAATGATCTTTGTAGGGCTTGTAGGCACCAGTGTGCTTGTAGAGCTTGGCCTAATGCAGAAATTATCAAAGCTTGTGAGCCCCATTTTTGCCTATACTAATCTTCCCGATACCTGCGCTTCAGCTTTTATAGTATCAATAGGGTCTACAGTAGCTGGAAACAGCATGCTTTCCCAGGCGAAAAAAGAGAATTGTCTGGATGACAAAGAGGTCTTGCTCTGTGCAATGATGAACGCTACACCTGCTTATTTTAGAGAGCTTTTCACCTACCAGATTCCAATCGTCCTTCCTGCACTTGGGCTTGTGGTAGGGGGATTTTATTCCCTTGTATTCGTAGTCACTGCAGTAGTCAAAATTATGGTAATTATAGTCGCAAGCAAGCTGTTCCTTAAAGGCAACTCGTGTCATGCTCCTGAAACGCAAAACAAAGAAAAAGTACCTGTTAAAACTGCAATTATCCGGGCTTTCAGAAAAGAATTCAAAGCTTTTTTGAAGATTGCAGGAGTTTACCTTATTGCAACAACTATTATTTTTGTTCTTCAAGAAAATGGAGCTTTTGAAATTTTCAGTGTACTTCCCCTTGCCGAGCTTTTTAAAATACCTCCAGAATCCATTGTCCCACTAACAAGCTATGTCGCAAGCCCCATCCTGGGAATCTCTCTCCTGGGCCCAATGCTCCATTCAGAAGAGATCACAAACATACAGGCAATGATCGTGCTTATGCTTGGCAGCATGTTTATGCTCCCTATTTTTGCTATTCGCAGCCATCTTCCAGGAAAAGTAGCAATCTTTGGAACAAAACTGGGCATCCAGATTGTTGGATACTCAACCGCCATAAGCGTTTTTGTCAGGCTTGCCATTCTTTTAGCATTACTAAGTATCGCTTCCTGAGAGTAAAAGGAATCTTCAAGAAAAAAATTATTTCGAGCAGGAATTCCTGAAAGGATATATAAGACAACCAAAAAGGAAATAAAAGTGGAGAAGAAAATAACTAAAAATTACTTGTATCCACTGGAAAAAGATATTAAAAACAGTTCAGTGAACGGGGTTTTTTGGAGGAGGTTAAAATATGTTGGATATAATTATTGTCAATAATATTTGATTTTGAGCTTCACCCGTTCACAACCCTTTCTGAGGATTAAGCAATATATAAATATTTTGGCATACAAAAACGCCAATTCCTTTTTGTGAAAAAATACAGGCAATATATTGCATATTAAGAGGATTTTATCCGTATTGGGAAGATTAAGGAAGATATTGCCTTTAAGCAAAAGATTTAGGCAAAAGATTTCAGATGTTTTTATAACAAAAGTTTATGAGAAAGGGTAAAAAATATTTTCTGAAGATAACCTGTGACCTTTTTTCCAGTTTTAGTAGCTGACGAGAGTTTCAATCATTTGAGCTTTTGTTAAAAAGCAATTTATATAATAAGAAATATAGAATTGTATAAGCAGGTATGCACTTACCTGCCACATGCAACAATAGGAAACAGATCTGTGTAGGGGAATGTTTCAGAAAGCTGAAGCTTAACACAGAGCCTGCAAGCTAATTAGTTGAGGGATTTGATATGAGAGAGGGAATTTATCAAAAAATAATGATTGCAACCGACGGTTCAGAACTCTGCAAAAAGGCCGTTGAAACAGGAATTGAAATTGCCAGACTTAGCGGAGCAAAAATCTATGCCGTCTATGTGGTAATTCCTGCAACCCATTCTGCCAGAGACTTTGGTTGGGAAAAAGCTGCCATGGAACACTTCAGAGGAGAAGGGAAGAAAGCCACAGCTTTCGTAGAAGAAGCCGCTAAAGCTGCAAACGTAGAAGTCGAATCCGTACTTCTGGAAGGACACCCGGCAGAAAAAATCGTAGAATTTGCAGAACAAAATGGAGTCGAAATGATAGTAATGGGAACACTCGGAAAAACCGGACTTGACAGGTTCCTGCTGGGAAGTGTGGCTGAAAATGTGGTCAGGCACTCAAAAACACCTGTTCTTGTGGTAAGAGGTGGGGAAAATCTCGAAAATAAATGAAAGCCTCATAGGTCTTCTGTAGCTTTCCAGACAGAGTTATTTATTAGAAGAGAGAAATAAAAGAGAAGTAAAAAAGAAATAAAAGAGAAGTAAAAGAGAAATAAAAGAGAAATAAAAGAGAAGTAAAAGAGAAATAAAAGAGAAATAAAAGAGAAATAAAAGAGAAATAAAAGAGAAATAAAAAGCTCTTGAAAAACCCTTCTAAGAAAAAGATTTTATAGATTTTTACAAAAAAGAAATGAAGCTCAAAAGTGTTGGAGGAAAGGCTCATTAAGAGCCTTTATCCTATTACACTCATATCCGAAACCCGAATAGAAGGCGTAATTATACCTCCTACTTTCCTGACATCAAAGCCTGCGCCTGTGATGTGCTTTAAGAGTTCAAAGGCGTTGCCTGAAATCATGAGAGACTTTACAGGCTTATCGAGGGCCCCATCCTTGATTGTGAAAGCATTTCTGGCTTCTACGGAAAAGTCCCCTGAAATTGAGTTCGCTGTATGAGCCCCGATTATCGTATTTACGAAAACTCCGGAATCTGTGTCAGCAATAACATCCATCATGGGATGATCGATAATGAAGTTTCTGAGCCCTACTGCCGGAGGGCTTGTATAAGAAGACCTTGAGCCATTTCCTGTACTCTTTACACCTGCTTTTCCTGCGGTATAACTATCATACAGATAAGTTTCAAGCACACCTTTGTCAATCACAGTTGTGCTCTGTGAAGGGACTCCCTCATCATCCGAAGCAGAAGAATCGATTCCTGCCTCGACAAGCCCGTCATCGTAGATGCAGAGTTCAGAAACTGCCAGCTCTTCCCCCAGTTTATCTTTCAGACCTGATCTTCCCTTCTGGACATTGTCAGCATCAAGGGAAGGAGCAAAAGCGTCTTCAAGAATATCTGAGAAGGCAAAAGGATGGAAGATCACATCAGTCTTTTGAGGTTCGATTTTTATTCCGCCATTGGACTTAAGGGCAAGTTCGGATGCACTTTTCCCAATAGCATGAAAATCAATATCAAGAGAACGAGAAACTGCAAAATCATAGGCTGTTGAAGTGTAGCCGTTTACAGTAATAACATCCACAAAACCGGAAACAGCTGTAGATTCTTCTTCGATTTCTATCCCATTTGTGTTCAGGATAAGCTGTTTGCTCTTTCCCCGAGTAAAGCCTCCTGAAGTAGGAAGAGTGCCTGGAGTCTCTTTTGTGCCTTCAACAAGATCCATTGCATAGCCAATACATTCTTCAAGTTCAAGAGCCTCGACTTTTTTATCGAAGATACCAGAAACCGCAGGGTATTTCCCATTAGAAGGGAGTCCCACCCAGTCAGGATCATTTTCCCGGACTCTGGCTTCAGCGACTGCAATTTGTACAGCGTTTTCGAGATCTCTTGCTGAATTCGTGCTGGCAAAACCTACTGCCCCATTTACTATGGCCCGAATTCCAATGCCTTCCGAGAAACGATCTTTGGCGTTCTCAAGGGCATCCTTTTTGAAATTCACCCCTGTTGAATGATTTGCAGCATAATAGATTTCAGCTTCCTGGGCCCCTGCTTTTTCTGCCAGCCTGAGGGCTTTTCTTGCAAGCTCATACATATTCAGGCACCTCCTACAAGGGCTTTTGAGATGGCAAGGTGAGGAGAACCGTCTGAAACGGGTGCAAGCTGTCCAGCCTTTCCGCATCTTCCAGCTGTCATTTTAAGATCATTGCCCACCAGAGACACCTGATTGAGTATCTCAAGGGTCTTGCCGGAGAGAGAGACATCCCTGATAAGCTCAGTAAGTTCCCCGTTCTTTATCAGATAACCTTTTTCGGCATTGAACTGGAAAATTCCTTCTCCGGTATTCACCTGTCCGCCTCTGGATCCGATAAGGTACATTCCATCCCGGACTTCCTCGAGCATCTCTTCAAACTTTGCATCTCCGTTATCTATGAAAGTATTGCTCATCCTGACGACCGGCATGGAATAACCCTGAGCCCTGCAGTTTCCTGGAGTTCCCCCGAGTTTGGCTGCAGTTTCCCGGGAGTGAAGATAGGAATTAAAGACCCCATCCCTGATTATTTCTGTCCTTCTTGACTGAGATCCTTCTGCATCAAAAGGATAGTACCCAAATTCATGCAGGGTCGGATCATCGATAATCGTAATAAGAGGAGATGCTATCTGCTCACCTATCCGGTTTTCAAGGATGGAATCTCCTTCGAGGACAAGATCGGCTTCAGAAGCATGCCCAACAGCTTCGTGGGCAAAAACGCCAGCCAGTTCCTGGTCAAGCAACACTGGCATTTCCCCACCTTTTGGGGTTTTTGCTTTAAGGAGTTCAAGTGCAGTATTTCCTGCCCTGCCTGCAAGCTCGAGAACATTTTCCTTCTCAAAAAGCTCATAGCCGTACCCAAAGCGGCTTTCTCTGCCTGCCTGATAAAGACCGTTTTCCGAAGCCACGGCAGAAACAGCAAAACCAACGTTAAGAAGCTCATATGCACATTCGATGCCGTCGGAACTTCTATATTCGATTTTGAACTCGGATTCCAGGTACATTACTTTTGTACTGTGGACTCCTTCGACCTTTGCACTGGCTCCAATGCTCTTTAAAAGGTCAACTTTCTCCTCGATGGCAATATCCCTCGGGTCAATCCTGATTTCAGGAAGATTTTTTACCTCCGGAGAATTCACAGCTGCAAGTTCTACTTCTTCTTTAGGGGTGTTTGCATTCATAGAAAAAGCAAGTTTTGAGGCAGCTTCTACCCCATGTTTAAGGTCAATTTCCCCTTCAACAGCCGTATAGCCCCAGGAACCCCCACAAAGAGCCCTTACACCGGCCCCACGTGAGAAGTTTCTGGAAATTTCCTCAATCTTTCCGTTATCCAGAATAATAGAGGTGGAACTTCCCTCTATCATCCTGCAGTCATAAAATTTAATGTCCTGCATAATGCCTGTCATAATCAGTTCCTGCACCTGAAAATACTCTTAGCCTGTACGGAAGCAGGTGAGACTTCAGGAATATCAAAATTGATTTTTGTAATATTCTTAAGTTTTTCAATAATTGTGTTCTTCCTGGGACCCACAAGACTATGCTCCAGCACTTCTGCAATCGAGGAAACAGGAACAATCTGAATCTTGTCCCTGTATGCCTTTTCAATAAGAACATCTGCCTCGTTTGCTTTAGGGATGATTACCTTCTTCATGCCTGCCTGGGCTGCAGCCTCGATCTTGTAGGTTACACCACCTACAGGCAAGACATCTCCCCTGACAGAGAGAGAACCTGTCATTGCTACTGTCTGGTCCACAGGAATCCTTTCAATAGCTGAGATAACAGCCGTGGCAATGGAAACAGATGCACTGTCCCCTTCAACACCTTCATACGTTCCGACAAACTGGATATGAATATCGTGGCGTGAAACATCTGTGCCTGTCATGTTCTTGATAACAGCAGAGACGTTCTGCACCGCTTCCTTTGCGATTGTCTTGAGCTTACCTGTTGCGATAATGCGCCCTTCAGCGCCAGAAAGTGCAGGTGTGACTTCAGATACTATGGGAAGTACGATTCCTGAATCTCCACCCATGACTGCAAGCCCATTGACCCTGCCAACAGCGGAACCTTTTCTCAGGAAGGATTCGTATTCCTTTCGATGATCCAGATAGCTGTCTGCGAGCTGCTGTTCAATAGATCTGGCAATCCTCTTTGCTGCAAGCACGTGTTCTGCAGTTGTGAGTGCAGAGCCTTCGGAATGGGCAATGTCTCCTGCAACGCGTACAAGCCCTCCAAGGTCACGGAGCTTTAGAGTCAGGTGACCCTTCCGGCCTGCCCTCCTTTTGGCTTCCCGAATGACTTCCTGAACTGCGCCTTCATCAAAGTGAGGGATGTGTCCGTCCCGGACAACTTCCTGGGCCACAAAACGGACCAGCTTCTTCCGGTTTTCTGGACTGTCTTCCATGGAGTCTCGCATGTAGACTTCATATCCGTAGCCTTTTATCCTTGATCTGAGAGCAGGGTGCATCTTCTGCACGGCATCAAGGTTCCCTGCAGATACCATAATAAAGTCACAGGGCACAGGCTCGGTTTTAACCAGAGCCCCCGAGCTTCTCTCGGACTGTCCGGTAATCGGGTATTCCTTTTCTTGAAGCGCGGTCAGGAGACTCTGCTGAGATTCCAGCCTGAGAGTGTTGATTTCGTCAATAAAGAGTACACCTTTGTGGGCCTTGTGGATGTCTCCGGCTTCCACCCTGTCGTGGGCAGGAGTCTCAAGTCCTCCGGACTGGAAAGGATCGTGCCTGACGTCTCCGAGAAGAGCGCCTGCATGGGCTCCGGTTGCATCAATGTAAGGTGCGTGCTCTTTGTCATAATTTGAAACCGCCATTTTCGGGATCATCATTTCCTCTTTAGGAAGGAACTGGCGGGTTAACATGAGAATCATGATACCTGCAATGATACCCCAGAGTAATTGACCGACAAAATAAGAATAGATGATAATGCCCACTACAAAGAGCATCATGAGCATGTTCCGGGCCTGAGCTTTCTTTCTAGCTTCCATCTTGTGAGCCATGACAATTTCTCGGCCCTTCCCGGCAGGAACCTCCCTGATTTTAGGGTTGTTGAGGTCCTCCATGTTGGGATATACAAGGATATCCTTGAGCTCTTCTTTAGGGAGAAGCTCTGCCATTGCTTTTGCAAGCAGGGATTTTCCTGTTCCAGGAGTCCCTATCATCATGATGTGCCGTCTCTGGCTGGCTGCCTTTTTTACGACTTCTACTGCATGCTCCTGCCCCAGCACCTGGTCGATAAGGAGTTTGGGGACATCTATGTTAGAAGTATTCTCAAACTGAAAGCCGATGTCATCTTCATCTACATCAGAATCGGACTCAGATTCGACCGTAACCGGATTGGATTCAGACCCAGTCATACCCATACCGGACTCATCCTTTCTCTGGTCGGTCGCAGACTTGTCTACGTCCGGAACTGGCTCCCCCACTTTTGGAGAAGATTCGTCCATCTTTACCGAAGACGCGTCTATGTTCTGATTATCATTATACACCATGGTTAGCTCACATATTCTAACGTTATTGAATAGACGTTAGCTGATCGATATATATAGTTGACGCTTTTGAAAAAATAACAAATTTAGTGATAAAATGATTGGCAAAAAGCGGATGTCACAATAACAAACTCCTGAGTTACTGCAACCCCATACATACTTCGGCTAATTATATAAACATATGGTATATAAAATTAACCTGTCATATATATTAGAGTATATACAAACCTTTTGTTATATACTATTTGCTAAACCTATTGTTATGCGATTAGATAGTTCCTTATTTTGTTCGACGACTTTACACCAAAATTTATATTCAGAACTAATCTATAAGAAATTTTTAACTCATCTATGCCATCTCCCCTATATATACATTAAACATTGTCTGCGAATTCCGGATAAAATAAGCGCCAGAAATTAAGAGCTAAATGAGAGCTAAAATCAGGAGATTTTTATTCCAATAGCCCACTGAGCCTGATTATACCTCATAAATAGACATCGACAGCTATTTAAAAAAACAAGGGTCATTTTCCTCTTATGTCCAGAATGTCCAGAAGTAAAATAAAAAATTTTCTCCTTCTGAAGCAAATCCACACTGCCGTATCCCAGATTAAGAAAGGCAACCTGGATAAAGCCCTTGAAACCCTTGATAAAGCTGAAAATTCGGCAAGGAAAGCAAAGTCCACTGATGGCCTTTATTATATTCTTTTCACCCGCGGAGGCATCCTTTACACTGCAGCAAAATACGATGATGCCCTCGAAACCTACGAAAAAGCTCTCGCTGCAGGTGATGAGCTCCTCAAAAGCGATCCTGAAAGCATCGATTACCAGCACTATATGGGCACAACCCTGAGCAATACAGGAAACCTTCTAAAAAAGAAAGGCGAAAATGCCAGAGCTGCCGAATCTTACTCCTGCGCCCGTGAAATCTACACCCGCCTTATAGTCCAGGATCCAAAAAATGTTGTCTTCAGATCCTATGCCGGCGAAAATCTCAACAACTACGCAGCACTCCTTATTGAAACCGGCTCCTTTGAAGAAGCATGCAGACTCCTTAAAGAAGCAATTGAAATATACGAAAAGCTCCTCGAAGAAAGTCCAGAAAATCCGGGATATCAGGCCGAACTCTCAGTCGCGCTTAGTAACTTAGGAAGTTGCCTGATCCATCAGGCCCCAGAAAATAGCGATGCTGAAAATAACACCACCGCAAAAAAGAATCTTGAAAAAGCCCTCTCCATGCAGGAGAACCTGCTCGCCCAGCAGCCTGAAAATGAAAAAATGAAAGAGGACCTCGAATTAACCCGAAAAAGACTGGAAAACCTCTAAGAAAAACTAGAGGTTATCCTCTGAAAACAACAGCATGTGCACATAAAGCAAAATTAATAAACCAGCAACGACACCCCATATGAATTTGAAAGTAAAATATGAATAAACAACAACCCCGAGCACGAAGAGTGTAATAAGGAGATTAGCCAATCGGACCCTTCGTTTCATTTCGGGGTCATGCGGAGTTCCTGCCTCCTCTTCATTCTGGTCGCACTCAACGAAATAGCGCCTCTCTCTTTTCATGAGGAAATAAAGCCTCAGAATCAGGGCATCAATAACTATGCCCCAGAGAAGCTCGCCGATGTATAGAGTGTAAAAGAGGATGATTGCAAGAAAGACACTCACAAGTATGAAGTATGTTTTCTCGTGCCTGATCTTTTTAGAAGTCTCGATTCTACCCTTCCCCTGAATTTTACTATCTTTTTCTTTCTTTTCTCCCATAGCCACGCTGTCCCACATTCTCCGAATATCCTTTTTTAGATATCGATAAGCCCCAAAATATTCAAAAAACGTGGTTAAAGAAAGATATGAAACTTCGAACATCTATAATTTAGCTTTTAGTAATATATAAAGGGGTTGGCAGAGAAAGGAACTAACAGGAACTAAAAACACTGCCCGGAACATAACCTATAAAACATTGAGAATCTTCATTTATTGAACAATGCCCGAAACACCTGAGCAGTTGCGAGAAGAAGCAGTAATATATTTTAACGAAACAGTGGACCTGATGCAAAAAGGAAGGTACGAGGAAGCCCTCGAATACCTCCAGAAAGCCGAAAGAGCCGCACAGGCAGCAAAAGACGGAGCTATTTTGTTCCACACCTTAAAAGTAAGAGGCCAACTTCTGCAGTCCCTGGGCAGGCTTGAAGAAGCCCTCGAAACCTACACCTTTTCCTTAAGAACCAACGAAAAACTCCTCTCACAGGACTCAGAAAACAAACTTTACCTTGATACCCTCCTCATGAACCTGAACAACATCGGGAACCTTGGAAACATATTTCAGAGGGCTGGCAACTTCCAATCCTCGCAAAAGTGCTATGAAATAGGCCTTGAAATCTGCCAGAAGCGGCTTGAGGCCAGACCAGAAAGCGAATTTTATCAAATGTACGCAGGAAACACTCTCAACAACCTCGGAGAACTGCTCGCCGGAATGGGCCAAACAGAAGACGCAAAAGAAAACTACGAAAAAGCCCTGAAAATCCACGAAACCCTCCTCAAAAATTACCCCGAAAACACGGAATACCTCTCAGACGCAGCAATGACCCTCAACAACCTCGGAACCCTGTTTTCTAAAAAAGGGCAAATAGAAGAAGCAAAAGAAAACTTCAAAAAAGCGCTTGAAATCCTGGAAACCCTGAACAAAAAAGACCCCGAAAACAAAAAGCTCAAAGAAGAACTCATCCAGACCCAAAAAAAGCTAGAAACCCTTTGAAATAGAACCCACGACAGCCGTAATCAGCTTTTTTAAACCGAATTTCCACGCGCTGTATGCGCGGCTTTTCCCTGTATGCAAATAAGAAGCAAATCAGTTATTCTTTTGCTACGATAAAATTCACGAAAAGGCCACTCTCCTGCGTCGAGCGTGAAAAGCTCCGTTAAAGACGCTACTCCCCAGCCCCGGCTAATAAGCAGTCAAAACAATAAAAGAGGGTAAAAGAAGGTAATTTTAGTATAAAATTACCCCAAAGGCTCATCTTGATGTAAAAAGATCGAAAATGTTTCCCAGCATGCTGCTGTCGGCCTGGTAGAATTCGGTGTATTTACAGCGTTTGCAGGTGACGTGAGTGAATTTCTTGTTCTGGACATCGAGGAGTTTGCTTAGAAAGCCGCCTGTGGTGCGGATCTCGCCTGTTTCGTAGGAAGTGTTCCCGCATTTAGGGCAGGTGAAGTTAAGGGTTTTGCTCATTTTAATGGCCTCTATGGGTTTTTCAAATTGTTTGAAGAAAGGGATAGCTTTATTCTTTCGATATTTAATGGTGTTGCAAAAGATCAAAATATATATACAGAAATAAAATGAACTCTTATTTGGAGCAAAAGGTTTGCGGGCACAAAAATCGGCGTAGTTGCAGGAAAACAGACTGGATTTTCAACTTTGCGGGGGAGGAATCCTTCACAGAAAACAGATTTGCAGGAAAGAAATATTAGAAAAGAGGATTATTACTGAGTAAGGACCATGAAAATAAAAGCGATAATTACAATTGCCATTATCATCTCAGCCGCTTTACTGGCTGCAAGAATTGATCCTGGAAACAATATAGATCAGTTCAAGGAAGGGAAATACATTCATGTTGACAGTATGGTAATCCAGTTTAAACAGGCTAATGCAACTGTCAGTATAAACTACCATCTCAGCCCCTTCGCCCAGTCATACATGTTTCTTTTCGGCAGCAAGAATCTGCAGCCCAAGATTGAGGAGATTTTTTCTGAATTTCAGGAAGTAAAGATCAAGAAGATAGGAAGATCAAGTGCTTCACTTCAGATACTGAATATTTCCAAGAAAAGTGACGAATATTACCTGCATGATTCCCACAAATTCGGAGTGCAGACAGATGTCCTTACCCTTGTTTATCCTGACGGCAAAAAAAGAAATGTCGAAAATGCGAAAGAAACTCTGAATACCTTTTATGAATAAGAGAAGATGAGCTAAAAATTACTCTCTTTATTCTTAATTCCCCTTTTACTTACTTTCGTCTCTCCTTTCTGTTCCTCAACTCTTTCTGTTCCTCAACTCTTTCTGTTCTTCAACCCTTTCTGTTCCTCAACTCTTTCTGCTCCTCAACTCTTTCTGTTCCTCAACCCTTTATGTTCCTCAACCCTTTCTGTCCCTCAACCCTTTCTGTCCCTCCCCTCCTTTTTCCCTCAACTGCCCCATCAACTTCCTTATTTAATTTTCCCTCTTCGTTCATCATATAAAACAATTTACTTCCTTCCAGAAGAATTGAATATCCAGATATGGAAATTAATTAAAGAATATAGCACAAAAAGGGAGTTTTATTCACATTTCAGGAATATATATTTAACAATAGAAACCCAATTTTCTTTGATAGCAATGGGAAGATTCACACTGAAATGTTTGAAGTGCGGAAGAGAATACGGTCAGCAATACAGGCTCAACTGTGAGAACGACGACTCTCTTCTGCGGGCGGATTACTACGAAAAAAGGCTGGAGCTAAGAAAGCAGCCCGGAATAGGAAGGTTCCATTCCTGGCTCCCAATTCAGGAAGAGCTTACTACAGATGCCGGGCCCATTACATACAAAAGCGAAGCCCTTGCAAAAGAACTGGGGCTTTCAAACCTCTACATAGGGTTCAGCGGCTACTGGCCCGAAAGAGGAGCTTTCATAAAAACCTGCAGCTTCAAAGAACTCGAAGCTTACCCTACAATGCAGCTCCTCAAGGAAAGCGGAGGAAAAGCCATCGTCCTCGCATCTGCCGGAAATACGGGGAGAGCCTTTGCCCATGTTTCGGCTTTAACGGGAACGGATGTATATATAGTGGTGCCGGAGTCAGGGATTTCAAAGCTGTGGCTACCTGAAGAACCCACTGAATCAATTCATCTTATCAGCATGAGTCCGGGAAATGACTACACTGATGCTATCAACCTTGCAGCAAGAATTGCAAAACTGCCTGGCATGATTCCCGAAGGCGGAGCCAGAAATGTCGCCAGAAGAGAAGGAATGGGCACTGTAATGCTGGATGCAGCAGTAACCATAGGAAAGATGCCTGATCACTATTTCCAGGCAGTAGGAAGCGGCACAGGAGGGGTTTCAGCATGGGAAGCCTCATTACGCTTGAAAGCTGATGGTCGATTCGGGCAAAAGCTTCCGAAACTTCAGCTTTCCCAGAACCTGCCTTTTGTCCCCATGTACAACGCCTGGCAGGAAAGAAGAAGGGAAATCATCCCCGACATTGACATGAAAGATGCAAAGAAACAGGTAGAGGAAACTTACGCTACCGTCCTTACCAATCGTGCTCCTCCCTATGGCGTTAAAGGCGGGCTCTATGACGCACTTGTCGATACCGATGGGATAATGTACGCAATTACTAAAGAGGAAGCCCTTGAAGCTAAGGCCCTATTCGAAGCCCTGGAAGGAATCGATATCCTGCCTCCCTCAGCAGTTGCGGCCGCTTCCCTCTTAAAAGCCGTAGAAACAGGAAAAGTGGGGAGAGACGAAACCATTCTCCTGAATATTGCAGGCGGAGGATACAAGCGCCTGAAAGAAGACTTTACCCTTTACCAGATCCCGCCGATAGCCACTGCAAAAAACCCTGATGTGCCTTTAGAAGACCTGAACATCTGAATACAGAGAACACATCTGAATGCAGAGATCTGAATGCAGAGAACACATCTGAATACAGAGAATTATAGATGGAATTCAGTAAGAGCGGACTACAAAAGAAAGATAAAATTTATAAAAAAATATAAAAAATATAAAGCTAAAGAGGTATGTGCATGGCAAGTCCGGAAGAAAAAGTCATAGAAATCATGAAAAAGGAGGGTATTGACCTTGCTGCAACTCTGCCCTGCGACAGGATCAAGAACCTGCTTCCCCTGGTTTCGGAAAATTTTCCAGAAATCAAGTTGACAAGGGAAGAAAATGGGGTGGGGATTTGTGCCGGGGCTTACCTTGCAGGAGGAAAGCCCATGATGCTGATCCAGAGCACAGGGCTTGGAAATATGATCAACGCCCTCGAATCCCTGAACGTAATATGTAAGATTCCCTTGCCTGTACTGACAAGCTGGCGCGGGGTTTACGGCGAGGGTATCGAAGCGCAGGTCCCGCTTGGAGTTCACCTCCCGGGCATTCTGAAAGGGGCAGGGTTGGAGTATACAATCATTGAAGAAGCTGAGCAGCTCCCCCTTCTTGAAAATGTAATAAGAGATGCCTTTGAGAACTTGAGGCCACACATAGCTCTTGTCTCCCCAAAAGTATGGGAGACTTCTGACTGCTGCGCCTGGGAAACTGCAGGAATGCCAAAAAAGCCTGAGGTTATGGAAAGGACATGCAAGTTAAACCTTATAGGGGAGACCCTCAAGCCATTAATGCTCAGGAACGAGGCAATTTGCGCAGTTGCCTCTCAACTTGAAGAAGAAATTACAGTAACAAACCTCGGAGTCCCCTGCAAGGAACTTTATGCCTTCAAGGACAGAGATCTCAACTTTTACATGTTTGGCTCAATGGGGCTTGTTTCTTCCATAGGCCTTGGACTTGCCCTCCGCTCAGAAAGGACAGTAATTGCCTTTGACGGGGATGGAAGCCTTCTGATGAACCCTAACGCCCTCCTTGAAATTGCAAAAGAAGCCCCAAAAAACCTGATAATCATTGGCCTTGATAATGGTGCCTATGGCTCCACAGGTTCACAGGAAACCTGTGCCCTGCGCTACATAGATATAGAAATTCTTGCCAACGCCTGCGGGATCCGGAACACAGCTAAAGTAAACAGCAAGGAAAAGCTAATAGAAACTTTCAGAAAATTCCGGGCCATGAAAGAACTTTCTTTTATTCATGTAATCCTGAAACCAGGAAACACAAAAGCCCCAAATATTCCCCTGAGCCCCGAAGAAGTTACAACTCGCTTCAAAAAAGCGTTGGAAGCAGAAAAGCTTTAAGAGTCAGAAATTAAAAAGCAAAAAACTGAAGTTAAAAACTAAAAAGTATTAAAGGAGAGGGAAAAGGAGAGAAAGGAAGAAAAATATAGTAGAAGAGATAAACAGAAAAAAGGCGATCAAAAAAGAACAGACTTAATAACCATTGCTTTCTATCGCCTTAGTCTCTACACAAAATTTTGTCAGCTTATCAGCGAGGGTTTTTAACTTTCTTCTCTTCAACTTTTAGTTTTTGTCTCTTCAACTTTTAGTTTTAGTCTCTCCAGCTTATTTTTTCTACAGGCTCATTCAGTCTGAATATCCCTGTAAGAACCTTTTCTTTAAGCTCTTCTGCGGCCTTCACTGCCCTGGCACGATCTGACTGACGCAGAGTTACCTTAATGTCCCTTAAACAGCCACCAGTTGTACATTTAACCGACCCGAGGCTTGCACTAAAAGCTTTTCCCCTGCACCTTGAGATGCAAAGCCCGCAGTTAAAACAAAGATCCGGACTGCGTACAGCTTCGTTTTCTCCTTTGCTTACAGCATCCATGGGACAGGCTTCCAGTACGCGGCAGTCCATGCAATTAATACATTTACCGGGTTCATATTTCACACTCAGGTCTGCGTTATCCCAGACATCCCCATAAGTAATCTCACATAGAGGAATTCTGCCTGCAAGGTCCACAAGCTTGAGAGGGATTTCTTTATCCAGCTTCAGGATATTTTTTAGCATTCCCTCATGAAGAATCGGGATTGGGACAGCCCAGGTGTTGATAATCTCCGGACCGGCAGAAGTTGCAAAGCCTCCCATGTATTCAGGAATCATGTCATGCAGATCCGCAAACCCTGTAAGGTTAGGGTTCTCCGGAGCGCTTCGGGTTCCTGAGCCTGTAACAAATCCGACTGCTCCGTTGAGAAGCACTCTTGTACCTATTCCTATTGTCTCGAGCTTGGGGTCATTTTCAATTGGATTTAATTCGCCGCAGCCGCAAAAAGTCATCTCCTTAAACTCACCTTCAAAGGGCAGGGCATGGAAAATGGTTTTAATAGAATCTTTTCCGGGATTAACGAATGCCCGGTAATTCTTAAACGCATGCCTTGTAGCATGGAGTTTTGCAAAGGGAATTTCAGAAAGCTGAGTCTCAACTGAAAAGAGGCTTCCTCCACTGGTAGTTACATCTACTTTGATGCTCTTTCCTTCCACCATATCCCTCAACAGGTGCCCGCCACCATAGCGAGAATCAGACTCGCTGTGAGCTGTTCCAAGCAAGATGAGGTCAAGAATCCCAAGTCTCTCGTTGGGGCAGGGTCCCACAACTGCCGGCACCCCGTTCAACAGGACTCTTGAAGCTTTAACGAAAGAGTCTGGCTCGGAAACTTTGAAAGAAAGGACGGCATAAGTCCCGCTCATAATGCCGCGGGTTGCAGTGGTTACTACATCCACATCTTCAAATTTGATTTCCTCCCCTGCGCGAACCTTTGCGCTAATTTCTGCAGCCGTAAGGACCACGGCATCTCCAGCATCAATTTTAGCCTGGATTTCCGGGATTGTACGACAGTTCCCTGTATTATCGAGTGCTCCGTTCATGTTACCATCAGCCGGAATATTGCATTCATTCTATTTTAGAGGCGTGTTCATTCTATTTTAGATTGCAGGGTCCCCAAAAAGAAGGCGTTCAAACATATAAAAGAAGGATAAAAAGTACATAAATAAGAGACTATTAAGAATCTGGTATAAAATACAGATTCTGAACAAAAAGTTAGGAGGTAAGGTTTGGGAGAAAAAATAGAGTACAAAAGATGCAAATTTTTTACATTTTCGAGGGCTGATTCGAGTAGAAAAAGCCAGGACCACCCAAAACTTATATAAATGATGATGCGTACTATGGAGTTGCACTTTGGTGCGAAAAACGGATACAACAACAAGGGCTCGTGGTCTAGCCGGTTATGACGTCGCCTTGACATGGCGGAGGTCCTGAGTTCGAATCTCAGCGGGCCCACTTAAGACTTTCCGGAGATTTTTTCGGAAAGTAAATGCACTACTAATTATAACACTACCTATAATACTACCATTTAATATCCAAACTTAAAAGGTAGTGAAATATGTCTGCCTGCCCAGGTAGCTCAGTGGGAGAGCGCTGCCCTGAAGAGGCAGTTGTCCCCGGTTCGAATCCGGGTCTGGGCACCATAGAACATCAGTAGTGTAGCGGTCATCACCGGGCGTTGCCAACGCTCGAACCCGGGTTCGAATCCCGGCTGATGTATAGCTTTTTTAAAAAAATCATGCTTCAAAATAATTATTCCTGATACAGGAATGGAAGCAACGACAAAAAGCAACTAATAACATGGGCTCGTGGTCTAGCCGGTTATGACGTCGCCTTGACATGGCGGAGGTCCTGAGTTCGAATCTCAGCGGGCCCACCTAAAACTTTCCGGAGATTTTTTCGGAAAGTAAATGCACTACTAATTATAACACTACCTATAATACTACCATTTAATATCCAAAACTTAAAAGGTAGTGAAATATGTCTGCCTGCCCAGGTAGCTCAGTGGGAGAGCGCTGCCCTGAAGAGGCAGTTGTCCCCGGTTCGAATCCGGGTCTGGGCACCATAGAACATCAGTAGTGTAGCGGTCATCACCGGGCGTTGCCAACGCTCGAACCCGGGTTCGAATCCCGGCTGATGTATGAAAACACTAAATAGTAAGATAAAAGATAAGCAAAATATAGTAAGATTTTGAATAAAACTTAGACGAAGTAGATTCAACTTTTTTATTACGCCTTTTTTATAGCGGGATTTTTCCAAACTGATTGTGTATTAGAACTTTTTGTTTTGTTTTAGATATTTTGACCAATGAGCTGATTCAAAATCCAGTTTTATATAAAAAATAGTGTTTCGGAACAAATTTTATTTTATTTGAATAAGAAATAAAAAACTAGATTAAGTTACGTCAATTCTTCGAACGAGATCAGATTCAACGTTAACATAAAATAATAATGAGAATACAGAGTTGATAGGGCTATAGCACCGGAAAATAAATTTAGTTAACCACCCAATCGTTAACCAAAAAGTTAATTAAAACATAAAATCATTATAATTATTGGATATACATCTCGAGGAATCAAAAGAGTCTGATTGAAGAGATCTATACCAACTATGTTGCAAACCTGAAAAGTCAAAAGGAGATCTGAAAATGACAGGAAAGTTCCAGAAACGAAATGCAGAACGAAAAGGTGTCAAAAAAGAATATGAACTGGAGCAGAAGTTAATAAAGGGAATCGTAGACGAAATTCAGGTAAGCGGCGGTGGATCTATAGAGTGAGCAAAAAAGTACACATAATAATCCAGGCTGGAAAGATTTCCGAGCAGACTGTAGAAGTAGACGAAAGCGCTACCTATGAAGACCTGCTTGATACCTTGGAAATAAATCAGGAAACAGTGCTTGTATTAAACGGAGGTAATGCTGTTCCCCTTGACGGAGAAATAAGTTCCGATACACTTACAATCCTGAGAGTTGTGACCGGGGGATAAACTGCCAGTAAAAGGCAGGCCCCCCTCTATTATTACTTTTTTAAATCCCGAATTGCGTCTCGCCCGAATTGCACCTCGCCCGAATTGCGTCTAGCCCGAATTGCGCCTCGGGAGTACGCAGTCCTTTTCGCTTCGCTCAAGAGGACTAACATGGAGAAGTAACATTTTTGTGATTCGCTAAGAGGACTTAGATAGAGAAATTACATTTTTTTGGTTCGCGAAAGCGGACTAACTTATGAGAAAAGTATCATTTTTTAAAGCTTTAAAGGACTTTTTGGTAGTCCATCATTTATTGATTGATATTATTCCAAAATAATCGAAATCCGGCTTCTGCTCTTTCTCCATCATTTTTTAACGCTGCTGGGTCAGCCTGCTTTGAGAGCACATAAACGCAAGTAAAAATCATATTGTGGAGAACGTTATGAAAACATCAATCACGTATTATTGGACGACCGACTTTTTCAAAGTAACAGCTATTCCATGTTTTCCGTGGGTTATAGAAAAAATATAGAAAAATGAGATAGAACCAGAAGGAGACATGAAGAGAGGGGATTTGAAAACTCAGTGATGAAAAAGATGGAAATGGCTGCAATAAAAAGGCAGAGAAAATAGAATCGGCTTAATATTTCAAGCGTAAGAAATGCGTGAATCTCGCAGAAAGATTTCAGAGGAAGAAAGAGCAGGAATGAAAATCCAGAGGGATTTTATTTCCAGAGGGATTTTATTTCCAGAGGGATTTTATTTCCAGAGGGATTTTATTTCCATAATGGTAGAATCCGAGAAGGATTATCAGCCATTATGGAGCTAACCCTGTTTGAAAGTGTTCACTTTGAGAGAACTAAAGGCACCTTTTTGCTCATCACCTTCAGCTTCTTGATCGCTGAGATGGTTGCCTGAGATTCTTTGTAAATCTTGTCTTCGTAGTAACTTATGATCTCGTCAACCGGAGCTGCAAGAGCATAAATCTTTATTGGACGCCCTTTACCAGGCTTTTTTTCAGAGCGCACACTAACCCAGGACTGGGTTCGCATTAGCCTCATTGCAAGACTGACTTCTGGTTGTCTTAGTCCGGTACTGATTTCAATTTCGCGGGATGAAGCTTCGTCCACATTCATAAGATATGCCATGGTTGTAGCGACATTTCTTGACATGCCGAGATTCCTTAACGTTTCAATAAAAATGTGGTCGTTCTCATCCAGCACTTTTACTTCAAAATCTTTCATGATAACCCCTTCATACTTTAGTTTAATAGATTAATTTCTCAGCTCAAAAAATATCATGGTAATTATTTAATTCGACTTTCAAAGAATTCTCTTATAATCACCTTTTAAAGCTGGGGACAAGTTCAAAATATCTACACAGTTAATTTGTTTAGACGGTCGTCTCTCTCGTTTTGAAGATAATAAAAACGTTTTTACATTATGCAGAGGACTGTTTCCGTTTTAAGTCCAACAACCGGTTATTAAAAACAAATATGTAATATGTTTATAACCAGCCACTAGAGCCCCGTTTTGTTAGATTGATGGGATGGGCAATACAGATTTCTCAATTAAACCTGTATACGTATATAATTAGAAGGTTATTCATCTCCAACAATTAATAATGTACTCATACTATTTAAAGTTGTATATATTAAAACGTAATTGAAAAACTTTCAATTACGCTTGACGCAGACAGATTGAAAAAAATAATCAGATATAGATGGCATAATAATACCCCTGTTCAAATAAAAACCTTTTAGTCTCATAGAAAAAATATTATAATTCAACTGATTAATAATTTCACAGAAGGTCCGGAGAGATAATTAAATTCAACGATGAGTTAAAATTTTTATATTCCCGATTCAGCTGAGAGAAAGAAATGTTCATACTTGAAAAATTAAACTGAAAGATTAATCCTGGATCTTATTTATTTCTCTACAAAGATTGTCTCCTCTACAAAGACCACCTCTCACAAAAATAGAATGATTTGAAAAGAAGAGGAAAAAAGTGAGAAAAAAGTGAAAAAAGCGAGAAAAAAGTGAGAAAAACGCGGATTTCACATAATTCAGACTTTTTGAAGATTTTCCGCAGTGAGATTTTTCGCATTCTTGAAAGATCAAAAGATTAATGAAAGACTTCACGAAACTTTTTTTCACCTCAAGCTATATTTCGTGCCTTATTTTAGACCTCACTTAGGATCATACTTAGGACCATTTTCTCATAAATTATTCTTCACTGAAATAAGTTTTGAGAAGAAGACCTGCACTAGAAACTGCAAGTATCAGAAGGAAGAGAGCAATAATAAGCCCTTCTATCGTAAATTCCTGCCAGGAATGAACCGATACCCAGAGACCGCTTCTTGTAACAAAAGTCGAGAAGATAACCAGGATAAAAGATACAAGCGCAAGCATGGGAAGCATGAAGCCGTACTCCCCCTGGCGGAAACTGAATTTTGCATGTAGATAAGCGGTTGCCGTAAGCCAGGGAATTAGGGAAGAGGTTTCGACAGGATCCCAGGTCCAGTACCAGGCACCCCATCCAAGCACTTCATATGCCCAGAGTGCCCCAAAACCTATTCCGAGCGTAAGAAAGAGCCAGGAAACACGCATCCAGCCAGTTGCAAGTTCAACCCATCTGTTATCTTTCAGGACAAGTCCTGAGATTGCAGCAGAAAAAGGAAGCGTAAAGGCTGCATAACCCATAAACAGAAGAGGAGGATGAATGACCATCCAGGGATTCCGGAGTAGAGGGTTCATTCCCTGTCCATAAGGGATAACAAGGGCATTTACAAAAGGATTCCAGTTGGTAGTTGCAGGAATTCCATGGCCTGAGAAATAATACATTGAAAACGGGTTTTTCAATACGAGGAGTAGCAGAAAAACTGAGGAGACAAAAAGAGAGACTGACCTTGTACATGCAAAAAGCCTTGTTTTCCGAAGCAGCTTTCCGTTGCCTGTGAAACGTGTGACTGCCAGCATTACGAAAATAAAACCTGTCCAGATCAAAAAAGATCCTTCCTGCCCTGCCCAGAGTGCCGAAAGCCTGTAGTTCCAGGCAAGGTCAGCACTGGAATGCTGGAAAACATAACTGTATTCCGTATCCACTTCAAGCAGGTGATAAACAAGCAGAATTGAAGCACTTATTAGTCCGACCCCTCCGGCAAGTTCTAACCTTTCAGAAAGTGAGCCTGATTTTGTATCTTTTTTAAAGAAATAAAACAAGGACGTCAAAAATGCCAGCAGTCCGAAAGCCCCTGAAGCCCAGATAAGCACCATTCCCACATTCACAAAAGCACCATCCTCATAGCCCTTTTCTTAGTAACTCGGTTCTCTCACTTTCGTGTGCCGGAAAAGTGTTTTCGGAAGAAAGACTATCCAGAGATTTATTTTCCGAAAGGCTTTTTGCCTGAAACAGGGAATCCGAAAAGAAGAGAAACAGAATCCCAAGCACCATTATAAAAAATCCACTCCAGAGAGCGGTCATAAAAGGCACCTTCCGAACATAAATGTTTACTTCCTGAGCCTTTGAGTCTACTGATTTTGGAGCAATAAAAAGCTCCTCAAGCAGCCCCCTGTGAATATAAGTCTCAGTATAGGACTGCCTCCATTTAAAGTCGGTTATATACTTTATCTGCCCTCTATCAAAAAACTTGTCTCCCCTGTAGATATCAAAAGCGATCGTACTTACATAGGACGAGCCAGGATACCCATCAAAAGGAGCTCCTTCGACCTCCGAAGTAAGCTTAGTAACATGAACACTGTAGCCCATAGACTTGAAAGTACCTGTTTCCCCAAGCGGAACTACAACAGAATCCTCAAGACTCAGGTTCGTACTGAACACAATCCCCAGAAGAAGAAGAACCGCTCCCAGGTGAACTATATGAGGGCCTGCTCTTCGGAGAGCTCCTTTCAGGGTTTTTTCCCTCAGAGAAAGCAGCCTGTAAACAACCGAAAAAAGGGATACTGCAAGAAGCGGAAATGAAATATTGACAGGAAAACTTGAAAAAGGGGAAAAGATGACAGAGAGAAAAGAACCACTTAGCCCAACACCAAGCCCAGCAAGAGCTCCTTTTTTCCCTGAAACTCCTATCAAAAGGCATATAGTCATCAGCAAAACCAGAGCAAGGGTTGGCAGGGCAGCACGCATATTAAAATAAGCGGCATCGAGGAGGATTTCTTTTCCTGTACTGACTCTCATGATAAAAGGTGTTAGAAGCCCCATCGTAATCAGAGCTGCAAGCAGCAAAAACACGAAAACTGTGGCAAGCATGGTGCTACGGACTGTAATGATATCATTGAGAGATTTCATAAAGACCTTGAAAAATGTGAATTAAAATTAAAACTTAATAAAATAAATACAATTAAATAGGGTTAATATTTACATAAACCCATTATTTAAACGTACCCGATAGAGTAAAAACACAGAAGATAGCAAGTATCATCTATCAGGTTTATTATGCAGGCAAAATATTTCGAAAATAAAAATAAGAAAGATATAAAAGAAATAAAATTCTGCCTCAAAAAATAAAAAAGGTACACAGAGTTGATACCACGATTGAGCTGATAATCAAAGCATTCTGGCTGATGCTTCCAGCCTACCTCCCCAATCCCTTTGCAGCTGTTTTTGGTGGCGGAAAGCCAATTGATGGAGGCAGGACATTAAAGGACGGGAGAAGAATTATAGGAGATGGAAAGACCTACAGAGGGCTTTTTTCAGGTATTTTTTTCGGAGTTCTTGCAGGCAGCATTCAAATCTGGCTGAATTCAAGAGGATTCGAGATTCTGGGAATTGAAATGCCGGCTTTTGGCCCGGACTACCCCAGCGCACTCAAAGTTGTCCTTGCCCTTGCATGCGGTTCACTTTTCGGAGATATGTTCAAAAGTTTCTTCAAGCGTCGAATGGGTATGAAAAGGGGAGCTTCTCTCCCACTTGTAGACCAGCTGGACTTTGTCGTAGGAGCTTGGGTCTTTACATACCTTACATCCCCGGAGTGGTTTTTGAGCAATTTTACTTCCATGATAATGATTACTGTCCTTATAATGACGCCTCTACTCCACCTTACGACAAACGTAATAGGCTATATTGCAGGAATAAAGAAAGAGCCCTGGTAAAATCCACAAATAAGGTTCTGAAGAAACAGGCAAATAAGGTTCTGAAGAAACAGGCAAATAAGGTTCTGAAGAAACAGGCAAATAAGGCTCTGAAGAAGCAAGCAAATAAGGTTCTGAAGAAACGGGCAAATAAGGCTCTGAAGAAACAAGCAAATAAGGTTCTGAAGAAACGGGCAAATAAGGCTCTGAAGATCAAAGAAATGTTAGACTAAGAATGGTTAGATGAGAAAGATTGGATTTGAAATACTTTAATAAAAAAATTATCGCGCAAATAAGGCTGCAAACGGTGAGATTATGAGCAAATTAGAAACAGAAACAAAAAATGAGCTAGAAATGCAAAAACAGGAACTTATCGCAGCCCTCAAAGCCTGCGGAGCTGTCCGCTACGGGGACTTCACGCTCGCCTCGGGAAAGAAAAGCAAGTATTACATCGACATCAAAAAAGCCAGCACTGACCCCAAAACTCTGAAGCTTATAGCCAGGCAGGCAGCACTCAGAGTAGAAGAAATGGATGTTAGCACAGTCGCAGGCGTAGAACTGGGAGGAGTTCCTCTGGCAACTGCAGTTTCTATGGAAACCGAACTCCCACTGCTTCTCGTCCGGAAAGCAGTAAAGGGCTACGGCACAAAGAGCAGATTTGTAGGTGATATAAAACCAGGGGACAGGCTTGTGATGCTCGAAGACGTAACTACCAGCGGAGGCTCGGTAATAGATGCAATCGAGCTTGTCAGAGAAACAGGAGCCGAGGTCAGATATGTGATCAGTGTCGTAGACAGAGAAGAGGGAGCAAAAGAACACCTCAAGGAAATAAGTGCTGAACTTCTTCCTCTTGTAACTGCAAGCGACCTGTTAAAATAAGGAGGGTGCTATCGCACCCTGCATTGATTTCAGATTTTACCTTCAAACCCGTCAATCGCTGCGGGAAGACACTCAATAACTTTAGCAAACCCCGAATGATGAAGATTCAATACCACTGCACCAACAATTTCTTCACGGGTTGCACCTTCATTTTTTGCCATCATTGAATGCATCTGTACGCCTTTGGGATTTCGATTAGCAGTTTGAATGGCGATGTTGATTAACTGCTTCGTCTTAGCATCAAGTCCAGTCAAAGCTTTTTGGGCTTCAATAAGGTCATTAAAACGCGCTGCAAGTTCCGGACATTCTTTCTGGAATATTTCATATGGATTTTGATTCATACCTATCGCCTCCGGAAAATATTTACTCTTTTTTTACTTAATAAAAATTGAGGTTTTGCATTAGAAAGAATTAAGAGATTTGTATACTCTCGGAGAGAAAACTCCGGCTTCTTTGACTCAGAGGAAAGAATGAAGCCATTGGAGAGAATTAGGCAGAACTCCATAAAAAATATCACAACCGGGGGGTTTTAGATGAAGTTGAAGCCTGACAATGAGAAGATATTTATTGGAAGAAATAGAGAACTAGGAAGTCCCACAAGTGTATTCCTGATAAAAATTATTGATAATAAAAATATGCTGCTTAAAATAATATTGAGAGGTTCTTATTGAGAAGTTCTTATTGAGAAGTTCTTATTGAGAAGTTCTTATTGAGAAGTTTTGAGGACTGAAAATCCACTACCTTTTCTCATCTCATTTCTTTATTAATAGATATTAAAACCAAATTATAATGATAACGTAATTTTTTTAAGACAAGGAGAATAAAAATGAAGATTTTGCTTATCGGCGGCGGCGGAAGGGAACACGCAATTGCCGAAGGAATTAAGAAGAGCAAGCATAACCCCTCCCTTTATGCGTTAATGGCAAAAAAGAATCCAGGAATTGCCACCCTCTGTGAGGACTTTCTGCTTGAGAAGGAAACAGAGGTTGAAAAAATCATTGAGTACGCAAAATCCAGAAGCATAGAAATGGCTTTTGTGGGTCCCGAAGCTCCGCTTGCGGCAGGAGTTGCAGATGCTTTATGGGAAGTCGGGATTCCGGTTGTAGGGCCTAAAAAAGCCTGTGCAATTATTGAATTTGACAAGGCCTGGGCAAGAAATTTCATGAAAAAATACGGAATTGAAGGCTGCCCTGCCTATGAGGTTTTCACAGAAAAAGGACCTGCAGATGCTTTCATAGAGAAATTGGGAGATGTTGCAGTCAAGCCCTCAGGCCTGACGGGAGGCAAAGGGGTAAAAGTTATGGGAGACCAGCTCCCAGACCTCGAAGCCGCCAAAGCTTACACAGGAGAACTCCTTGAGAAAGGGTCTGTTGTCATCGAGGAACGCTTCATAGGAGAAGAATTTACTCTACAGGCTCTGGTGGACGGAAAGAACCTTGTTTTCTTCCCTGCAGTGCAGGACCATAAAAGAGCCTATGAAGGCGACCTGGGACCAAACACAGGCGGAATGGGCTCATATACCGATGCAGGGGAAATCCTGCCTTTCATGCTTCCGGATGACATGGAGAAGGCAAAAAAGATTATGCAGGACACTGTAAAGGCACTTTCCGAAGAAACGGGAACAGGATATATAGGCATCCTCTACGGCCAGTTCATTCTCACGGCAAACGGTCCCAAGGTAGTGGAATTCAATGCCAGATTCGGAGATCCCGAAGCCATGAACGTGATCCCCCTCATTGAAACGGACTTCGTGGAAATTATGTCTGCAATGGTCAAAGGAACCCTTGGAAAATTGCCTGTAAGCTTCAGCAAAAAAGCTACGGTTTGTAAGTACGCAGTTCCTGCAGGCTATCCTGATAACCCTGAAAAGGACAGTGAGGTAATTGTAGGAGATATAGGGGAAGCTTCCATTTATTATGCCAGTGTCTATGAAAAAGAAGGGAAAGTCTACACAACCAGCTCCCGCGCAATTGCGGTAGTCGGGCGTGCGGAAACAATAGATAAAGCCGAAAAAATCGCTCAAAATGCTTTAGAGAATATCCAAGGCAAGCTATTTTTCCGGAAAGACATTGGAACTGCTGCTCTTATCCAGAAGAGAATAGACCATATGAAAGAACTTAGAAGCTGATTTTTATAAAACCTCTGCAAAGGTACAGCGTGAAAATAAGTACTATGCAGTAGTATTAGTTTAAATTCAGCCAGAATGAAGTCGGGGTTGAAACGATGAAGAAAGACGTACTTTCGATAACTGACCTGTCCCGGGAGGAGATCTATGAACTCCTCGAATCGGCCGCGGACCTGAAAGCAAAGCGCAAGGCAGGAGAATTTACCGAGTACCTGAAGCATAAAAGTCTCGGGATGATTTTCGAGAAGTCCTCTACAAGGACCAGAGTGTCCTTTGAGGTTGCGATGAGTGATTTTGGAGGACATGCCCTTTACCTTAACTCCAAAGATATTCAGGTAGGAAGAGGCGAGACCATTGAGGATACCGCCAGGACCCTTTCCGGTTACCTGCACGGCCTTATGGCAAGGGTTATGAGCCATGAAACTGTGAAGAAACTGGCAGAATATTCAACCATACCTGTGATCAACGCGCTTTCGGACAGGGAGCACCCCTGCCAGATTCTGGGCGACTTCATGACAATCATGGAGTATAAGCACAAATTCGAAGGCCTGAAATTCGCCTGGGTAGGAGACGGAAACAACGTCTGCAACTCGGCCTTGCTTGGCTCGGCTATTATGGGAATGGAGTTTGTCGTTGCCTGCCCGAAAGGATATGAGCCAAAAGCCGAGTTCCTCGAACAGGCAAAAGCTCTTGGAGGCAAGTTCTCCATTACAGATGACCCAAAAGCTGCCGCAAAAGATGCAGATATTATCTATACGGATGTCTGGGTTTCCATGGGCGACGAAGCCGAACAGGAAAAGCGCCTGAAGGACTTTGCATCTTTCCAGGTCAACACCAAACTCCTCAGTTTTGCAAAGCCGGACGTAATAGTCATGCACTGCCTCCCCGCCAGAAGAGGTCTGGAAATTACGGACGAAGTGATGGACGGCCCTCACTCCGTAGTCTTTGACGAAGCAGAAAACCGCCTGCATGCCCAAAAAGCTCTGATCCTGAAATTGATGAGATGAAAATTTCATCAATTCTCGATTTTCAGCATTAACCCCGCTTCCAGAAAAACGACAAATCTTCGGAAGTCCAGAATATATTTCATCCTCAGAAAAGGCTTTCAAGGAAAAGGTATAAAAACAAAGAACACTACTATCTGCTGCTGGAACATAAGCTATATCGTGCGAAGGTTTCTCAGCTAGCTCAAAGGCATCAGCTTCAGAGTTTTACATCGAGAGCTATATTAAAAGTACATAAGCAATATGCGAGAGTTGCCCAGCCAGGTCAAAGGCGCTGGATTCAGAGTCCAGTCTTGTAGGAGTTCGTGCGTTCGAATCGCACCTCTCGCACTAATTCTTTTAATCTTTTGACCTCAAGCTTTCATTCATTTCTACAGGCTTTTTTTGTAAAGATTTTTTTAAGGATATTTCTTAAGATATAGAAATGCCAGGATTGCCCAGAGGCCAGGGGCTTCAGAATTAAGACCCGTTTACGAGAGTATTCATGGATTCGAATCCCACCCCGAAAATACGGTTTTTGAAGCTACTATTCTTTTAATATCAAATACCATTCTAGCCTTTCTCCTTCCTCTGGAAGTCTTTTCGTTTTTTCGATCCGCTTCCGGAATATCATTTTGGATCGTCTTCTACCCAGCTCAACATACATTGTATTGGATTTATTATTTGTTTCAAATAACCCACACACCGGTCACATAAGAGCACCTAAATATATTAACTTTTGAAATAAAGTAGAAAAGTTCATATCAATGAAAAAAATAATTATAAAGTTTGATTTAGGTAGAAATATGAACTTCTTCAAACAAACTTATTGAAATCCTTTTAGTGCCTTCCGAAAAGTCAACAATGGCAGATTGTGAAGCTACGATGGGTCTGAATATTGAGTGTACATTCCTGTTTAGAATGTCTCAATTGTAAAACTTAGTGATCACGACACATTTCGGATAGACTCTAAGTTGAACAGATTTAGGGGTGAGATCTTATGAAGAATTTAAAAGCTCTTATGACAATAATGACATTTACTCTTTTTTTTCTTGCGTTAAGTAGCCCTGCAGCTCTGGCGGCAAATATAGTAATTGACAAACAAGCCGGACCAGCTGGACCGGGTCTTTTTTATGCACCTGATTATGCAAACGATTCAGCTTGCATTCAGGAAGCACTAAATAACTCAAAAAGCGGGGATACGATAACTATCCGCAGAGGAGACTATTATATCACAAAGGAAATATATCAAACAAATAAAAGTCTCAACATAATAGGGGAAGGAAAAGTAACTCTTCACATTCAAACTCCTGATAGAGGAGTACTAAAAGAATTAAATCAGGAGATTCTTTTCAATGGCTCACTGATCACAAGCAAAAACCTATCTGTTAATGCTAAAAAAGGTTCATCTCAAGTTGTTTTAACTGACGCGTCCCAGGTTCGCCAGAACGACCTGATTAAGATTTGGAAAAATATTCAGTGGTGTCCTCTGGTCTGTCCTGATAATTATCCGGATCAAATGACAGGGGAAATGTATGCTGTTAAAAATGTAAATGGAAATGTCGTCACTTTAAATCAACCACTTCTTAGAGATTACAGCCTGTCCGAAAATGTCCAGACCGAAGTGTATAGACCTATTCAAATCCATATAAAGAATATAAGGATACAGGATACAGGTGAAACAATGCTTCATCACGGACTGGTTCTGCAATACTGCAAGGATAGTTCGGTCACTGATTCCTGGTTCAATAATAGTGGATTTGGTGCTATTTGCCTGTATTCCTGTTTTAATGTGAGTATTAATAATAATGAGATTTACAATTCAACTCATAGTAATTGCGGATATGGCGTAAACGTAGCTAGCGGTTCGGCTTTGGTCAATATCGACCATAATCACATAGAGAATTGCAGGCATGCTATAACAGGCAATTCAGATGAACGCAAATCTTTAAATCGAGACGTTGTTATCGCCGATAACACTCTGAAAGGGGCAAATGTACGCGGCTCATGGGTTGTTGATGCTCATGCTGTTACTATTAATTTTGTCGTAACCAGGAATAAAATATACCCACAACTCCCATACTTTGCAGCATTTTCAGATGGCACACAACAGTCCACTTTTTCGAATAATGAAATTTTTGGCGGATATGGGGGAATATTTAAACGCGGCGGCGTAAATGACGGAGTACACATTTACGAAAATAACACGTTTAACGGTATATCAGGTTATATGTATAGGGGAGGATATGGGACTGACAACAAGCTTATAATTAGAAATAATACTCAAAACAAAGGGATAAATGGAGTTTATTTCCCATATAAGGGAAGTTTCAGGAATATATTGATAAATGATAATATTTTTAGCAACCTTTCGCAACAGGGAGTGTATCAGAAGTTTCTAATAAATGGGATAAATTTAAACATCTCAAATAACACTTTTGCAAACATAAAATTGGAAGGAATATATATAGACGGAAATTCGTTCAAAAATGGCATTGTGAAAATACAAAATAATACCTTAATAAATGTGAATACCTCAAATTCCTCTTCCGGGATCACGATCAAAAATATTCAAAACGCTACAATCAGCGGAAACCAGATACTCAAAAACCAGGCACCTAAAGTTCCTCTTGCCGCTTTTTCGGCTTCACCAACTTCAGGACATACTCCTCTAACAGTAAACTTCACTGACAGGAGTACAGGCTCGCCAACTTTGTGGAACTGGAGTTTTGGAGACGGAACATATTCAACTCAAAAGAATCCTGCACACACCTACAGTAAAGCAGGGAATTACACAGTAATACTTACAGCAAGTAACTCTGCAGGCAATAACAGGACAATGAAATCCAGTTATATAAACGTAAGAACAGCTGCAACTGCACAAAAGCCGATTGTAAGCTTCTGGGCATCAAGAACCTCAGGAAAAGCCCCCCTGAGTCTCGGTTTTACCGACGCAAGTACAGGATCGCCCACTGCCTGGAAGTGGAATTTTGGAGATGGAACATATTCAACAGTCCAGAAACCAAGACACACTTACTCAAAAGCAGGAACATATACAGTGACACTTACAGCAAGCAATACAGCTGGAAAAGTGACGAAGGCCAGAGCCAATTATATAAAAGTAACATAAATGGGATAACTCTCAGAAGGTACACCTTCTGGAGTTTAACTTTTTATTGGCGAGTAACTAGAAATAAGGATTGAAATTAAGGAAATGCGAAGTGATCGATGAATCAAGAAAAAATAGAAAAGAAAGATAATATAATTCAGAGTTCACTTTTGTAGGAATTCGTGCGTTTGAATCACATCCCTTGCACCATCTTTAATTAATCCGACATTCCGTAGATGTCTTCAAAAAAAATAACATTTCTCATGTTATCGTTTTTGGAGAATTATTCGAAACTCTGCATTAGTATATCAACTGAAGCCTCGGAAAATGAGGGCTGGAAGTTTTCAACTAAGGCAAAAGATCGAAAATTGTGGGATATTTTAAAAAAATCTGTTTGAGCAACCAGGAAGATTTTCAGAAAAAACGATAACAAGAAAAATTGTAAAAATAGTAAGGACATCTGCGGAAAATGGGATTAATTCTTATTTTACCCAATTAATTCCGGAGAATTGCGGGTATATCATGGATGGTTTCAGATGGCTTCCTCTTTTGCCTGGGAGGCGCTGCGGCGGCTGCGAAGGAATACCTTGATGACCTCATCGACGAGCAGCAAAGCGATGGCGATGGCGAGGCAGATCAGCCACTGTTTTCCGTTTAGCGAAGTCAGGCCCAGGATGTTTTGCAGGAAGCCGAGCTCGGTCGCTAGGAAGGTTACCATCAATGCCAAGCCATAGAGAAACAGTTGGTTTCGATCGTGCAAAATGTCTCTGTTGAATGCGGTGGCTGTCTCGCTGCGCGCACTGAGGCCCATGACGACGCTGAGGAGAGAAAAGGCAACAAAGCCTACGGTGGCCGCCTCATAGATCGCTTCCAGATAGACAGTGGCGATCGCCGTCAGGATCCCGATAAAGGCGATGCGCGCCCATTGTGACGAGGACAAGATGGGTTGCTTGAGCGGCCGAGGCTTTTTTTCCATAAGATCCGGGGACGGCTTGTCGAACCCCAGCGCGACACCTACCGGGACCGTAATGAGGTAGTTCAGAAACAGGATGACGAGTGGTGTGAACGGCGTGCCTCCCAGCACAACGAACAGCGCAGCCAGCAGGTAGGAAGAAATGAACGCCACCAGCTGCGTCATCTGGAAGCGGACGAAGTTGAACAGGTTGTTGTAGATGTAACGGCCATATTCCACCGCCTTTACAATGGTGGCGAAGTTGTCGTCGGTCAGGATCATCACCGCCGCACCCTTGGAGACTTCGGTGCCGGTGATGCCCATGGCCACTCCGATGTCGGCTTTCTTCAGCGCCGGGGCATCGTTGACGCCATCTCCGGTCATGGCCACGATGTTCTCCTTCTGTTGGAGCAGCGCCACCAGCCGGATCTTGTCCTCCGGCTCCACGCGGGCCACCACGCCAATCTGGTCCAATTGTTGCTTCAACTGCTCATCAGGAATGGCGGCAAATTGAGCTCCTGTCAAAGCCGTGCCCTCAATACCCAGCTCGTGACCGATGGCAGCGGCGGTCACCACATGGTCGCCTGTGATCATGCGCACCTGGATGCCGGCGCTGTGGCACCTGGCAATGGCGTCTTTGGCCTCGGCCCGCGGGGGATCAACGATGCCAACCATTGCCAGAAGGGTGAGATCCTTCATCAGGTCGAGCAGCTTGCCCTTCGGATCGAAAGTAGCTGGATCAAAGTCACGACGGGCGACCACCATGATGCGCTCTCCCGCTTTGGCCATACGCTCGTTTTCCTGGAACGCCAAATGGCGATTATCATCGGTTATCGGCTGCACCCCGCCGCCTGGCAGCCAGTATGAACCAGCACGCTCGATCAGCACATCCGGCGCGCCCTTGACGAAACAGCGCACTACCGGCTTACCCTGCTCGTTCTTCATGTTGTGGAACGTTGCCATGAACTTGTAATCGGAGTCGAACGGCACTTCAGCCACACGCGAGTACATCTGGCGAGCGCCTTCTACGCTGATGCCACCCTTCTCGGCCAACACGATCAATGCACCTTCGGTCGGGTCGCCGATCAATGATTCACCGTCGAGACGGGCATCTGCGCACAGTGCCATCGGTAGGAGGACTGCATCGAGGTCGATCTTGGCGCCTCCTGCATGCTGCAACTGCCCCTGTGTACTGTAGCCTTCGCCGGTCACTTTATAGCGGTTCTGGCCAGGAACTGTGAACTCGCGTGCTGTCATCCTGTTGAGCGTCAGCGTGCCGGTCTTGTCGGAGCAGATGGCTGAGACCGAACCCAGCGTTTCCACCGACGGCAGCCGCTTGACAATGGCGTTCTGAGCCGCCAGCGCCCTGGTGCCCATGGAGTACATGGTGGTGACGACGGCCGGAAGGCCGGTCGGGATAGCTGAGACCGCGAGCGCAACGCCAGAGATGAAGATGGCGTCCAGCACCTGCCCGTTGCGCAGTCCCAGGATGACCATCAGGATGAAGGCGAGGCCCGCCAGTGCCGTAATGACCATCGTCAACCGGTCAAGCTGCTTCTGCAAGGGTGTCTTGTCTGCCTCCGTCTTGTTGAGTAGGTCGGCGATATGCCCCATCTCGGTGCCCATACCGGTAGTGGTGACGATCATCTCGCCACGGCCACGGGTGACCGACGTGTTCATGAACGCCATATTCACGCGATCGCCCAATGGAACCTCGGGCCTAGTAATGGCAGCGGTGTCCTTCAGCGTGGCGACGCTCTCGCCGGTGAGGGCAGCTTCCTCAATCTCCATCGTGGCCGCCACGAACAGACGGCCATCGGCAGGGACAACGTTGCCGGCCTCTATCAGCACGATATCGCCGGGCACCAGTCCTTCGGCCTCGATTTCCTTTGCCTCGCCGTCCCGGCGTACACGGGCAATGTTCTTCATCGTCCTGGACAATGCCGCCAAGCTGGCCTCGGCCTTGGCTTCCCCGCGCAGACCCAGGACCGCGTTAAAGACAGTCAGGCCCACCAGCACCAGCGTGGTTCCCCATTCTCCGGTGAAGAGCTGGTTGACAGCCGCAGCCACCAACAGGACGATCTGCATGAGGTCCCGGTACTGGCGCAGAAAGGCCTGCCAGCCAGGCTCCTTTTTCTTATCCGTCAGGTGGTTCGGGCCATACTGCTGCAAGCGCTGCTGCGCCTCAACCGCGCTCAAGCCCCTGGATGGATCGACATGAAACCGGCTAGCGACTTCCGCCGACGCAAGCACGTACCATTTGACATCTGAAGCCGTTTGAGCCGGGCCAGATGATGTGATTTGATCGGATTGGGGTGACATGTTTCCTGTCCTTGAGTTCGAAAAGTATGGGGGCTTTGATCCCCTCTGGTTGCGACCTGCTTTCCGGAGTGGCCTTACTTTTGATTCTTCTTGCCTTTCTTCCTGCTTCTTTTCTTAGCTTCGTCCCTGGTGACCGCACTGCTTGCAGCCGGAGCTTGCGGATCGGCGGCGGCCTCCGCTTCGGCCTTTACGACGGCTTTATCCTTCAGACCATCGTCCTCGCTCTCAAGCTCGTCCTTAGCCGCAAGCAAAGCTTGTTTCTGCTGCTCGCTGACGGTAGGGTAGGCCAGGTTGAGGTTCTTCATCGTGTTGTAGAGCACGGCAGCCACGGCCAGCCGCGTGAACCACTTGTGATCAGCCGGCACGATGTACCAGGGAGCCCACTCAGTACTTGTATGGTTGAACAGGTCTTCGTAAGCGGCGATATAATCGTCCCAATGGGCCCGCTCTTTTATGTCGGCTGCGGAGAACTTCCAGTTCTTCTCCGGCATCAGCGCCCGCTCCAGGAAACGCTCCTTCTGGACATCTTTGGACACGTACAGGAAGATCTTGACGATAATGATACCGTTGTCAACCAGATACTTCTCGAAGTTGTTGATCTCTTCGAAGCGCCGTCTCCAAATACGCTTGTCCTTCAACGCGAGCGGGAGCTGCTGGCTGGCGAGGAACTCGGGGTGTACGCGCACTACCAGAACTTCTTCATAGTAGGAACGATTGAAAATCCCGATGCGGCCGCGAGAAGGCAGGGCCTTGAAGTTGCGCCACAGATAATCATGGTCCAGTTCCTCACTGGAAGGCCCCTTGAAACTGTGGACATCGACCCCCTGTGGGTTGACGCCCGACATGACGTGCTTGATGACGCCGTCCTTGCCGGCTGCATCGAGGGCCTGAAGGATAATAAGCAGAGCATACTGGTTCTGAGCCCAGAGCTTGTCTTGCATCTCGGCCAGCAGTTGGACGCCTCTGGCCAGGGTTTCTTCGGCCTCTTCCTTCTTCACCCATTTGCCGGTGAAGCCTGGATCGTAGTCCTTCTTCAGATCGATCTTCTTGCCGGGCGGAACCCTCAGGACGTCCAGCAATTCTTCTATTCTGGTTGACATAGTTTGATTCCTGATATTGAAAGTTCAGGGCATGTCGAACTTTCAAAGGTCATTTGAATGTGTTATGATAAAGAATAAAAAGAAAACCAGGCCCTTTATCTCGTGGCAGCTGTTCTGTTATTTGAGTAATTAGCAAAATATATAAATCGTATATATTATAATCAAAAATTAAGTTTTAATTTCATGTATGTCTGTTTTTATACCCTCTAATTCCCTATGAATAATATACACAAATATATATATAATTACTTTTTATGTTTTGTTTACAGTTAAAGTGTAGTAATATTATGAGTTTATTTTTTACGCATTAAGAGTTAGAAAAAGACCGGACAGATGTTCGAATCTACATCCAAACAATAAACTCGCATACTTCTTTTGGAGATCTTGACTATTAATTATCTAGTAAGATCCTTTAATCTCAGTAGTTATCATTATTAAAAGTAAATGTACCGTTTAACAGTTTCTCAAATCTTTCCTTTCCTCTTAACATAAAAATTATCATGACCGTAAAGGAAATCGTAAATTTTCTGGCATTCCTTCCACTTTCCACTTAATTAATTCTAGTTCTCTGTGTCCTATTATTGCCAGACAGTATTTCCAGTGTTTTTGGCCCCTGCTCCTGCAGGAAAATACTTTTCATTAAACTTTAGTTGTAAACAGCAAAATTTTTCTTTATTTCATCCTTTTTTTAATTTTCCTGTGATTTGAAGGCCATACTTTCGCAAAAATCTTACTACTTTGAACTTTTCAGATGGATTATAGAGCATTTTGGAGAGCATCCTGGAGAGCTTTTTTGACGTCCGGCTAACCAGGACATTCCGCTGCCACTAATAGATATTTTGATAGTCCAATGCCAACATTGTCGGCGTTAAAATGATATACATGACCTTAGTAAATAGGGTGAAAAAAGATTTCAAATTAAGGGGAAATATGCATGAGTTCCAACGACAATCTTAAAGCTGCATTTACTGGCGAATCAATGGCAAACCGAACATACCTGGCCTTTGCGAAAAAAGCCGATGAAGAAGGCTACCATCAGATAGCTAAACTCTTCAGAGCTGCCGCTGCTGCGGAAACGGTTCATGCCCTCAACCACCTTCAGCGTATGGGCGGGATCGGTACCACAATGGACAACCTCAAAGAGGCCATTACCGGCGAAACATACGAATTTGAGAAAATGTACCCCACATTTATAGAAGAAGCAAAGAAAGAAGGGGACAACCGAGCTCTCTGGAGCTTTGAAGTAGCAAATAAAGTAGAAAAAATCCATGCCGGACTATACGAAAAAGCACTGGAAGAAATTGGAAAGAATGAAGAAGTAGATTACTACGTCTGCGGAGTCTGCGGACACACCATGGAAGGCGAACCTGAAGGAAACTGCCCAATTTGCGGGGCACCTGCATCCAAATTCGAAAAAATTGACTGAAAACCGCAATTAAGCTAACAAAGTTTCTGCCTTTCAGCAGAACACATCGAGAGCTACCATATGAGAAAAAGCTCTCCATTTACTTTTTTAATTTTACTCAATTTCAAGCTTTCATACATCCCTACATGACCTTGAGCTTACAATATCGACATGCTAAGGTTGCCAAGTAAGCTCAACTTCAAATCAGGCATCGAAGAATTTAGTGGGTTCGAATCCTACTCCTCACACTAAAATTATGGGTAATATGTATCCTTGAAAAATGCAACGCTGTTTTGCGAGTTTTTTTGCACAACCTTATTTTTGGAAAGTTGCCCTGGTAAAAATAAGATATTTTTATAAAGCCAGAATAATTAAAAAAGTATACGCTACTGAAAGATATTCACAGCACCGAGTTTTTAAAAGTTGCTCTACGTAAAAATTGCCTTATATTATAGTGCTAAATAAATAAAAAATGAATTTTTTTTCTTATTTACTCATGCGGTAGTCAGCCATTTGTTCTGTGTTCCTATATTATAGAATAACTGAGTTTAGAAACGCACAATGTAACTAATGGCGGAAATATTAAACAGTCTGCGATAAAAATAATCATAATAATATATTAAAAGTTTCCAAAATGTAATATATGTTGACTAATAAAATGTCAGATGTTCCGAAGCAAAACAGGAGACAAGCTCGTGGAGATTTTTATAAATGGCACTTCATCTGACGGATTATTCTAGGAAGGAAAGGGTTTTTGTTGATCGCGAGACCTGCATTGATAATTTTAAAAAATTTATACAAAATCCTAATAATCAAGATTATAATGTTCTATTTTACTATGGTATAGCAGGCATTGGTAAAAGCAAGCTGCAACATAAGTTACAAAATATACTGAACATTGAATACCCTGAAATGCTTTGGGTATCCATTGATTTAGAAAACGATACGCACAGAAGCGTGAGTACCTATTTAATAACACTCAGGAACAAAATTCAGAAAAAAAGCAATGAACGCAACATGAAGTTTTATAAATTTAATTTGGCTCATGCAATATTCTCTAAAAAAAGTCGGCCTGATATCCCATTAAATAAAGATACATACCCAATGCTTAAAGAAGATGGTTTTTTTTACGATATACTAAATGCTCTTAATGAAACTGCATTTGGACCTTTTTTATCAATACCTGTGAAACAGATAGCTGACATTATAAACTATGCCCCTGGGAACATCAGAAGACATTTTGGAGAGCTACCTATAGACATTAAAAAACTTGAATCTATGGAAGCTCATGAAATCGAAAAGATATTGCCTGGTATTTTTGCTGCAGATTTTACAAGTAACTTTGGTACTAGTTCAAGAGCTTGTATTTTTATTGATACTTATGAAGGTATATGGAAAGACTGGATGGGAATAGGGAGTTTCAGTGAAAAAGACAAATGGATACGAAAATGCCTAATTCCTAATATGCCAGGAGTTTCATGGGTAATATGTGGGAGAGAACAAATAAAATCATTATGGGTAGAAGATGAGCAAGACTGGGAAATGTGTATGAAAGAGTATCCTATAGAGGATCTGCCTGAAAAATATAGTGAACAATTCTTAAAAGAATGTGGTATAGAAGAGGAACACATTCGAAGTATAATAGTTAAAGCGAGTGAAGGAGTCCCATATTACCTTAATCTATCTGTTGATACCTATGAGCAAATCAGTAGAAGCAAAAAACCAGAAGCCAAGTACTTTGCAGATACAAAGAAAGAGGTTTTTGACAAGTTTGTAAAATATCTGGACAATAATGATAAAAGAACTCTTTATATACTCTCGGCCCCGAATTCATGGGATCGAAATCTATTCGAAATATTGATAAAGAAATTCAATCCAACTTATTCAATTTATGAATTTCAAGACTTGATTAAGTATTCTTTTATCAAAGAGGTTAAGGATGGGAATTTTTCACTCCACCAGCTAATGAGGAAAAGTCTTCAAGAACATCAAGATCCGACATATAGAAAAGAAGTCCATCTATTTTTACATAACTACTATAGTAACAAAATTAAAGACATCGATGTTAAATCAATCACCCAGGAACATGAAATTGCATTAATCGAAGCTTATTATCATGCAAAAGAATTAATGGAATTCGACGATTTAGGTGGATGGATTATTGAATATACCGAACCATTTGATAAAGCTGGATACTGGAAAACAATTAATCCTATGTTTAACGATCTTGTTGAGGTTTTTAAGGGGAGGCTCGGGTCAGAACATCCTTATGTTGGAATTCTTACAAAAAAATTAGCTTATTTAAGTGAAGATAGAGGAAGATACGACGAAGCAATATCGTATTATCAACAAGTTCTTGAAATCTATGAAAAAAATTTAGGCAAAAAATATAGAGGAGTTGACCTTGTAATTGATGACCTTGCAATTGCAATGGCATCCAACGATTTAGCAAATTCTTATCTGGGTATTGGGGAGTATGAAAAAGCACTTACACTACAACAAAAAGCACTTGACATCCTTCAGAACGAAGTTGACGGAGACCAGGGTGATATTGCACTTTTACAACAAAATATGGCGCTAACTTATCAATACTTAGGTCAGTATGATGAAGCATTGGAGCTGTGCCAAGAAGCTCTAAGTGTTCGAGAAGCTCTTTTGGGGAAAGAAGACCTTGAAGTTGCTAAAACGACAGAAAATCTGGCAGCAATTCATCAGCATTTAGGTAACTATGAAGAAGCTTTTGCCCTTGCTCAAAGAGCACTTAATATAAGAGAAAAAAAGCTTGGTCCTAAACATCCTCACGTTGCAAACAACCTGTCTAGTTTGGGGGTACTGTGTACTATAATGGACAACCTTGAAGATGCCTTGAAATACAATCACAGGGCTGCTGAAATTGCAGAAGAAAGATTTGAGGAAGACCATATAGGTATTGCACAAACGTTATCCAACTTAGGAGCTACTTATCAATATATGCTCAGGTATGATAATGCATTAGAGGCATATCTACGAGCTTTACAAATAACTGAACGCAGTTTGGGATCAGATAATCCAATGCTTGTAAATATATTAAATAACATAGCAGAGACATATCGCAAAATGGAAAATTGTGAAAAAGCACTAGAATTTTACCAAAGAGCCTTAAATATAGCTAAAAATCGTCTTGGAAAGGAACACCCCGATGTTGCATTAATTCTTAACAACATTGGAAGGCTCTACATTGATACAGGAGAATTTGATAAAGCACATCCACTTTGCCAACAAGCACTTGACATCCGGAGGAAAACTTTAGGAATTGATCATGTTGATTATGCAATAACACTACAGGATCTAGGAATTATTTACGGATGTGTTGGAAGGGGTGATTATGCTTTACCCTTATTTGAACTCTCGCTGAAGATATTCCAAAGTAAACTAGGTGCTGACCATATACGTACTAAGGACGCTAAACTGTTGGTGGATACTCTAAAGGAATTGAGAGTGCAGGTAATAAAAGAGTTAATAGAATCTGGAATTATGGTTTCAGATAATGGCAGATGGGTTGTCAAAAAGCAGGATAATTAATATTTTCAATTCTTTTTTTGCTTCTTTTTTAATCTCGAGTACATAATCCTGCAGGACTGAACATGTTTCTTTTTCGGGGTTCTATAAAGAAGGATTTATTACAGTTTTACATAACTTCTTAATAGGGCTCCCTCTTCTTTCCTTGTGTGTGCTTTTCCCAACTTCCTAGCTGGCTGTTCTTCTCTTCCCTATGCTTTTCTTGCTTCTGTGTGCTTCAGCTCGTCTATCTGCTTGTTCTTTGTAAGGCGTCTGTCCAAGAATGCCTGTAAATAAAACTTCTTTAGGGGTTAATCTGACCCCCAGAAACCAAGTTTTCCCAGGCCTTAACCCTCTCCAAAACGTGGCTGTTGAGAGCAAACTTATAATTTATTAGCTTTTAGAGAACTCTGCTATTTGATTCAAAATATGAGGAGTTATAGTACTCCTAACTTGTGTTTTCAACTACTAGAAATATATTCATTGATCATCGGTTAAGAAGGAATCATTATCAATTGCATCGATTTCCACAAAATTTGTCAGGTTATTCATTGATATTTAGCTAGAGTTTGGTATCGATTTCAGTTAAGCGCTTAAATTTTGGGATTGATTTTTTCATTGAAATCGAGACCTACCGCCAGGAAATTCTGTAACCGATGACCAATGGAAATATATTAGATATTTCTCAGTTTCAGTTTTACCACATTTTGAACACTTATATGCTACAATGTTAACTGCCCAATCTCTATAATTGCCTGACATTTCAGCGACCATATAATCATGCTTACATATTTTTCAATTTTTTGCAACGGAAATAGATAGTTTAATAATAATTAAACTCCCCTAAGATTATTTACACATAAAACAAAAGAAGGGGATATATTATTAGAAGGACACTAATTTTTTGTTTAATGCTATTGCTTTTGATAAGCACAGCTTCAGCTGCGACACTTGATGTAGGACCAAAAGCGAAATATAATACGATTCAAAAAGCAGTAGATGTTGCTAAAGATGGGGATACTATTAGAGTTGCTCCAGGAACTTATAAGGAAAATGTAAAAATTGATAACAAAACTATCTCATTAATGGGCACAAAATATCCTATCGTATATGGTTTTGGTTTTGAATCTGAGGATTATGTTGAATTCACTCATTCTTTGAATATTAATGGATTCAAGATATCAAAATATGGGGTTACCTTTGCCGATTCACTTTCTTCTCCTGCGCCTATTACAACAGTGAGAAACAATTATTTCTTAAACTGCAACATTACTCTTATTGATCGTAAGGGTGGAATCAGTGTAATAAATAATCAATTTATAGGTCCTAACGCAGGCATCCGCGCTTATGAAAGTAGCTATGATAAAGTTACAGGTAATAAATTCATAAATTGTGAAAAAGCAGCATTTATTCGACTAGGATCAATAGTGAAATTGTCAGGGAATACATTTACTAAATGTGGTACCTGTGTGTACTCTTCTGAATCAGGTTTAGGAGAAGTCTCTGATAATAAGTTTTCACAATGTCAAGAGGGACTACTACTCACTGCATACACTGGTGTTGATAAAATATCTACAAACTCATTCACAAAATGTGGAACTGGCCTTAGTGTAGTGGACGCAGAAGTTTACGACGTTGTTGGAAATACATTTTCACAATGTAAGAAAGGACTTTACGCAGAATATGCATCTGCCCCCACCTCATTTGCTAAAGTAACTAAAAACACATTTACTAAATGTGATGTAGGCGTTACTCTTGTACGTGTTCCAATTGATGCATTCACTGGAAATAAATATATTAAAAACAAGAAAAACATAGAAATTATAAAAACAATTGAAGAATGAAAACAATTAAATTAATGGTTCTGTTGCAAAAAATCTGGTTATTTTACAAAACCAGTGAGAAACATCACAATTGAGCATATAGGGGCCATAAAACAATTCAATTATGGCAAAAAAAGCAATTGTTATAGCCTACTAAAAGGGTAGAAAAATTATTTTTGCAACAGGACCGCCTAACTTGAGAATAGGAACAGGAAACACTAGTGTCAAAGCAACTTAATTATGGGACGTTGATGCATATACAACTCCTCATCCATGTCCCTTTCTTAATTATAATGACTCATAACTAAATTTCCTGGACACTAGTCATGTGAACACGGTTGTTTAACTTGAAGGTGTTTAAACCAAAACTCACCAAGCTATTGGTTTTTAATGCATTCTTTAACGTGTGGAAAAAATACTCTTTTTTAGTTTTTAGGAACTCGGAAACAATATTTTTGAAATATTTAAAAAAAGATTTTGTGAAAAAAATATTTGGTTTTTTCCTTTCTCTAATCCCTTAATCTTAAAACTTAACCCCCTTCGAAAGTTTTCCCTCCCCCTTAAACCTTAACCTGACCCCCAGAAACCAAGTTCTCCCAGGCTTTAACTCTTTCTAAAATATGGCTGTTAAGGGTGAATGGTCTATCACTTTTGGCGTTTTGTTTCATGTAGTGCAAAGTACCCTTAGAAAATCCTAACTTTTTCCAATCCTAATAAAAATCCATTTTTAGCGTTCTCAAATAATTTAATACCTAACCCCATTTCCGCAGTAAAATTTCGTATATTCACAATTTTGCCTGCTATCGATTTCTAATTTAAAATGAATTTATTGGGCTTTCATGTAGGAGTTCAAAACAGATAGATGGGGAAGTTATGGGCCAAAAAACGATAGCATTCAATTTTCACCAATTTTTATTAAATAATATATTATTTAAATAAGTGCTGAAAACGCTATCATGAAAAATATTGGTTTTCAAAAAAATACTGTGGAATGTAGGCTAATCATTAGTTAGTAGATAAAGGAAAACCAGATGAGGTAATATACAATTTATTGAGTTTTGTCTATTCCAATTATAAATTACAGATTATTTGTTTATATGTGATCTGTTTTTTTATAGCACATTATAGAATTTATTAATTAATTTCCTAGGTATGGAACCTGCAATGTAGGCCAATAATCCAAAATCTAGCTGGATAATATTCAATATATAAATAATATGTTAATACTATTGACAAATGTGAATACAATTTACATAATATACAATGATCATTTATGGATTGAATAAAAATCAGAAAAGACAAAAATGCCTTGCTAGTTATTTAGACACGTTTTCTACAAAGTAGGGTAATTATTTAGGATGGTCTACATGAAAAAAATAGTTCTTGGTCTAGCTTTAGTTTTAATGGTTCTTTTTAGCGGATGCATTACAATATCATATGATGCGAAAGTAAACAAAAGTGGAGGAATCGAGAAATATAATATGACGTTAGATACAAATTCGCATGTGTACTCCGCATTAAATTCACAATTTTTGGAAGAAGATGGAAAGTCAATGAGAGACGGGGTTATTTCAAAAGGTGCAGAATATAAAGAAGTATGGGATGGTGATAATGTGAAAATCCAAATTAGTGGATTACCATCTCAAAACGCATCTGTAGAAAAAACCAAAGATTACATCATATATACAGATCCAATAGGCGAATTGGGCTCTTACGATAAAAGTGAAGAAGATGAAGAAGACATCTTTGGTATGAATGAAGCTATGGATTCTGCTATAAAAGTTCACTACTATTTGGAGATGCCGAATAAAATTATTGATTCAAATGCAGATTATATAGAAGGGAATAAAGCTGAATGGCATATGCTTAATTCAACTTCAATAAGAGACGTCTATGCAAAATGTGAAACTCCTTCCTTACTACCTGGAATGGAACTATTTAATGCTGTGATCATACTTTTGATCGTAGTGTTTATAGTAAAAAGAAAATAATAAGAATTAAATTTTAGTTCTTCTATGTTTTATGTGGGTTGGAAATATTAATTCACTTGAAACAAAGAAGAGCACTTTTCCTTTTATCTTCCTTCAAAAATTTTTCCCAGATCTTAACCCTCTCCAAAACGTGGCTGTTTAGGATAAAGGGTTTATCACTTTTTGCGTTCTGCTTCATGTAATGCAAAGTCCCCTTAGAAAACCCTAACTTTGTCCAATCAACATAAGAAATACTCAAAATCTTTTGCCTAATTTCATTTGAATCTACATCTTACTGGTCAATTCTTGAACAAAAAAAACAAGACAAAGAATTTTATCAGAAAAAAATACGCTTTATAAAAATTAGAAGTAGGAAGTAAATTTTTAACTTTTCTAAATTTATTTAATGACAATAGTCTTATGAACCCATGTCTTCTTACCACAATCTTTACACTTAACAGTCAAACAGCTAATATAATAACCAGTTTTTGAAAACTTGTGTACCGGATTTTTTAGTGATGACGTAATTTTTGTTCCTTCGAGATGAGTTCCATCTCCAAAGTCCCATCTGATGTATGTCTCTCTACCTTTTGATAGATCCTTAAATTTTACTACTCGCGAATCACTTGAAGAAGCGGCTACTGCTGTATAATCAATACAACAACTCCTGCAGGTGCAGGACAGGCAGGATGTAGCTGGGGGGGTTCCTGCACCAAGAGGAGTCCGGGTTACAGAAATACTTGCAGAGGCTCCTGCAGACAATAGAGTCAATATCATTAATATGGTGAAAAAAGACAATGTTATTTTCCATATAGACTTTCCATCATTTTTCATATTTTCTCTCCTGTTTTTTTCTTAGTTTTATCCGGGAATCCCGTAAGCAAAAGTTCCAGGGAAAATTAACATATAAACATACTTATTTTCATGACACCTTATAAAAATCAGAAATTGAGTTTAAAGCTTTTTAATGCTTTATTCCCGGGCTAAAAACATTATGACATATTAAAATAGATTTAATATTTATTTGACTTGATTTAAAAAGAGAATGTAAGTCTTTTAGACATGTAACACTGTTAAATCCATCGGGGTTGTTCTAATATGTCACTCTGTCTTAAAAAAGATTGATGAGTCCAGGGGAGATAGCTGAAATTGGTTTATAGAAAAAATGACAGAATCTTTGTGAGGCATCGAATCTCGAACCGTTAATAGTCATCTGTTCAAGAACGCCTGCAGGTAAACCTTCTTTAGAGGTTAGCTTGACCCCAGAACCAGGTTTTCTCAGGCCTTCTCTCTCCAAAAAGTGGCTTTTAAGAGTAAAGGTTTTATCACTTTTTGCGTTTTGTTTCATGTAATTAGGACTTACGCAATTGAAACGAGAAATCAAGAGCTTTAAACCTTTAACTGTCTAAAAAAGATCTTTAGCTATAACGTCTATTGTGCTTTATTTTGCAGATCAGATGCTTAAGGTCTAGTAATGCAAAGTTCCCCTGGAGAAAACCAACTTTTTCCAATCAATATAAGAAATGCTCAGGATCTTTTGCCTTATTTCATGAGAATCAACCCTCTGAACCCCAAATTCAAGGCTGACAAAATCTAATAATTTGGTTTTAATTCTTTGGTTTTTCCTGTTAGATAATGGGCTAACTCTCTGGCCTTTAGAAATAATATAGTACACCATATTGTCTGTTTTGTCCTTACCCTCACTGTACCTGGTTATCTTCTCTATTTGGGCAAACATTGCAAAAAAGGGAAAAGTTTGTTAGGAACGTAGATTAGAATTTTTGTTGATGAGTGCAGTTTATAAATTGTTTTACCCTTTCGCACTGTTTTCCGATTTTTCCTGGGCATCGTTTAAGGCTTCTCTAAAGTACCCGCTTGCATGGCCCTTACTTCCTCCAACCCAATTGCCTGCCCACCTACCCCCCAGCTTCCGCTTTTCACTTCCTGGACTACTACCAATGTAAAGCTACGGAGATCTTCTCCCATAAACGAGACTACAACGTCTGTCACGTCCTTAATAAGCTTCTTGATCTCTTCCTCGGAGAATACACCTTCAATGAGTTTGATATCAACAAGTGGCATCTTTTTCTACCTCCATCCGTACAGTTTAGACTTTTATGCCCACGTTTTTATTTAACATGTTATATAATATTTCTTTATATAAATACAGTATTTATGAAGAGAATCAGAAAGTAGATTTAAAGGGCTATTAAGTCTTAAAAAACATATTAAGTACGTTTTGGTACTTTTTCAATGAACAAAACTTGAATCTAAAACGGAATCAACAAATAAATGCAGCATTAAATCTCAATTAAATCTTACTCAAGAATAAACCCTGCATGAGGATCTAACCCAACGGGTAAAATTGCTCAAATGATAGAATCAATACAAAGAATCAAATACCTGAAAACTCTTCAGAATCCTTTGAGATATTCATAGCCAATTGGGAGGCAGATACACAGAGGTTTAACCCTGTTATCTTTTTTGTGGAGATTCAACATCCCAATTGAAGCACAAGAGGATTATTTTGAAGAAAAAGATATGTCTTTTATTAGTCATGCTACTAATTACAAACGTATTTAGCGGCTGCATCGGACAGGAACAACCCTCACAAGATAACAATACATCAACACCTTCCTATAATAATACCCAGAACGGGCATTCCAGTTTCTGGTCAATGATGTTCTGGTCAAGTCTCTGGAGCAGACATGTAACACCAGGTATCCGGGCTGCAAAATCTCGCCTTACCCCCAATACTGCAACAAAAACGGATGCATCTGACCTCTCTAAAAAAGTTGACGCAAAAGACCCAACAGATACGACAAATAAAAACTCAGTAAGTCAAGACACAGGAAACAAACAAAAGCCGAAAGTAAAAACTACACCACGAATAAAGCGAAGCAGAAGACGTTAATAGATACTTTAACGTGGTCATAACTTCCAATTTCTTTTTTATTTCTCCGAGTGTCAGGTATTATTCCAACGTTCTTAGATGCTCTTTTGTAACTCCCTTTCTCACAGAAATCATATGCTCAATTACTGGCAGAATGTCGAAGGCGAAGATCAAAGCTGACAAAATCTAATTCTTTGGTTTTTACTGTAAGGTAATGGGCTAACTCCGAATCTAATATATAATGCTAAATATAATTAAAGCACAATTTAACAAGCACCAGAAATACCATAAACCAGGCCTAAGCGAAATCAGCAGGTTGATGAAAGCTTATGATAAAATCAGGAGGTTCTTTTTATTATAAGGGAAAACGCTGTACTATCGGAGCTGTTATCTCGCTCAAAGGATTGCTTTACATGGTCACAGTTTCTCATATATTTCAAGGAAAAGGAGACCAGCTAATAGTTGATGGAATGAAACTCGTTGTTACGAGCATTTTGAAAGATTTTGATTTAGCTCTGACAAAGCTTCCTTCTGACTGCAAGGGTGAAATCACCGAACTTGGAAATGCAGTTGAACTGGAGCAAGCTGTGATTATTAATGATATTCGTGTTATCCGATGCAGAGTAGTCAATGCTGGAGCTTCATTGCTTTTTCTGGGCTTCCAGTGCCGTGATATGCCGGAACCGGGGGATAGTGGCTCTCCTGTCCTGCAGGATGGAAAGGTAATAGGGCTTATGTCATCGGTAACACTGGACACTTGCATGGGAATTGCAATCTCATCTAATATTCTCCGCGGCCTGGAAGGATAGGATAACTAAAAAGAAAGTAAAGATTGAAGCCCCTCGAATTATTGATATTTGCGAGGAGGTATTTTCGGTACTGGAGGCAAGTAATTGAAAAACATAAATAGAAGAGTCGCTCTTAATTATCCCAAAAACAGGAGATTGCCCCGTTTTTTTCATTTGAGCAATAACTCTCCACAATCTGAACCAGTAAGCCAGAAAAAGTTGTAGTAAAAAATTAAAAAAGAGATTAAAGAAAAGCAGTTTAAAGCTTGAGTTCCTTAGCCATTTCCTGGAAAACCTTTCCTTTGTCAGTGGTAATGAAAAGCCCGTTTTCGTGTCTGATGAGTTCTTTTTCGTTCAACATTTCCAGATATTTCTGGGCAATATTAAAGTTTAAATTTACCTCATATACAATATGAGTTTTCTTTGCTCCATTCGTTGCTACTCTTAAAATATCTTCGACTATATCAGTCCTGCTCCTTCTTCTAATGCTGACTCCCCCCCAATTGATATAAAAATAATCTCTGCAAGAACTCCACAGCCTAAAAAGATCTCAAAGTGTGCTTTTTAGTCGGCAATGAAGATTCTAAATATCAATACTTCGCCTTTCTATATAAAAATCTCTATTTTATATAAAAATGAAAGTTATGATCTTACTTTGGCAGATACTCCTAATTAATACAGTATTTTATCACACAAACGCATTGTATAGACGTAACCTTTTAGAAAGAAATCTCAAAATTGGAAAAAACAGAAGCTTTTTTGTCTTTTACAGGATCATTAAAATTTTCGTCAAAATTTAGTAATAGTCGTACTGGCGTTTGGCTGCCACCAATAAAAAAATCCAGAAAAATAATCAAAAATCTCAAATTTACAGGTTTTCACTTTCAGGTTTCACTTTCATGTATTATAATAGTGACATCCTTCCCGGCTTTTCCAGCGCCTACGGAAGATGGAACACCTTTAGAATTGATAAGGCATGTATAAACCTCATCCTCCGGGAGTATCTCCAAAATGAGCCCCTGGTACTCTTCCAGGTCTCGAAATTCTTTAATCTTCTGAATACCTTCTATTTTCTTGTGCCCTATTGTCACAGTGCAGTATTTCCCCGCTTTTCCGGTCCCTACGCCTGCAGGAAAACACTTTTCATTAACAGAACGGAAAAGAATCCTATCAGAAGGTTTCAGGTGCAAAGTTAATCTTCCGTGCTGTTTAGACCAGGACTCTGACTTGCTAGGCCTGTTTGAAGGTCTGATAGGCATTTATCTTAATCCCCGAGTATTATTTCTTTCTCACATCCCATACATTTTACATCAGCCATCGTCCGGGGATTCTTAACACAAAGTCCTCCGTTTTTGCATTGAACAATTAGTTTTATTCCATCATCTACAAGATTACTTTTATTTCTCTTTCTTTTTATCATGTTCACGTTTTCCTATCAAACTTTTTACATTTAAGGTGTGAAAATTCACTGCACATTATGCAGAGAATATTTATTGTGCACCACAAGATTCTTTGTATTGATTTATTGAGTCTAAGGTTCATTGATTCCAAGATTCATTGATTCCAAGATTCATTGATTCCAAGATTCATTGATTCCAAGATTCATTGATTCCAAGATTCATTGATTCCAAGATTCATTGATTCCAAGATTCATTGATTCCAAGATTCATTGATTCCAAGATTCATTGATTCCAAGATTAGGGCTACTATGTTCGTACCCCTTTAACTTCCCTATACGCTCCACCAGCTCAACAAAGTATGTATATTTTGTTGAAAAAAATGAAAAAAGAAAAGGATCAGTAAGGCCTTAGGAACTCAGAGTATATATAAGTTTATAAGTTTTTTTGATTATTTCCTTCAAAGTGTCCCTGAATTTCACCCCATATAACTCCCATCACTAAGGCTTTACATTTCTGATTTTCATATCTCGCAGCCATTGCAATTTTGAAATCTCATGTGCTTTGTTTGCACATGTAATATAGCACTGGACCGATGATTCGAATTAGAATAAGAAATACTCAGGACCTTTTGCCCTATTTCATAGGAATCAAGAGTCCAGACTGCAAATTAATGCAATCTTAAAAACTAAATCCTGAAGAGTAGAAGATATTTTTCTGGAATAGTAACGTTTATTTTAGTTCAAAGCCGATTAATAATTGATGGATATTCCAGAGAGAAAAGACCTTAGAGGAGCCAACCTTATAGGGGCGAACCTTCAAGGAGCCGACCTTCAAGAGGCTGACCTTATACGGGCTAACCTTGAAGGCGCTAACCTGCGAAGAGCTAACCTCCGGGGAGCTGATCTTCGAGGAGCTAACCTTTCAAATGCTCACCTTCTAGAGGGTAAAGGAGCTGACCTTCAAGAGGCGAATCTTCAAGGAGCTGACCTTGAAGGGGCTGATCTCATAAAGGCTAACCTTCAAAGAGCTGATTTTCGAGGGGCTAATCTTCAATTGACTAACCTTCATCTGGCTAACCTTCAGGAAGCTAACCTTCAAGGAGCTGACCTTCAAGTGGCGAATCTTCAGGGTGCCAACCTTCAAGGAGCTAACCTTCAAGAGGCTAACCTCCATAGAGCTGATCTTCAAGAAGCAAACCTCCGAGGAGCTAACCTTATAGGGGTGAACCTTCAAGGGGCTGATCTGCATAAAGCTGATCTTCGAGAAACGAACCTTCAAGAAGCAAACCTTCAAGGGGCTGACCTGCATATAGCAAAAAACTTATCACTTGACCAGCTTTCTAAAGTGAAAACACTTCATAATGCAAAATTAGACGAAGAATTTCTTATGTCATTAAAAGAGAAGTATCCTGCTCTTTTTGAATAAACATTTTTGAAACTGTTCAAGTACTCCATAATTGGCCTTTAAGGATTCGAGGGACAATAAAAGAGAAAAAAAGAAAAGAGAACATGGAGGGGATAACTTATCTCTTTTCTTACAAACACTGTTAACTGTTTAATAACTTAAAAAACTTTTGAAAGTACACTTTCCATTGTCCGGAATCTCCGGAAACTCAAAACATAGTTAAAAAACTGGAAAAACTCTTTTCTGGATGGTCTTGAAACTCGGAAAACGGTCAGGAATTTATTAAAAAAATGTCTTCCTACTATTATAAAGGCTCAGAAAATCAGAAGGAAGGCATCTTCAAAGTCTGTTTATCCCCATAATCTACTGCCTTCTCATCAAGCTAGAAAACTCATTAGTTACAGAGAATTTCTGTAAACCCTGGATTTCAATAAATTGCTTATTTTACCCTTATTTCACCCTTATTTTACCCTTATTTCCCTTATTTCACCCTTATTTTACCCATATTATACCCATTATTTTATCTATCATTTTAACTTATTCTTTTTATGGGTTGCCTGATAATAGTTTTAATATTTTCTGGCTTTGTTCTACGCACGTCACTCAAGTATATCTCATGATGTTTCTCACCAGAAATGCTGCCATTAAATTCATAGCCGTTATTTTCAATGAAATTATGCAGTTTCTCTATCGTTGGCCCTTCTTCAGAATATGGGCCTACATGCATTATCTGGGCTGATAATCCTTCATGAAGGCTTTCAAACTTTATCCTGGAAATTGCAGGTGGATTTTTCTTTTTCTCTACTTCTTCTATGGCTTTATCTATCATATCTTTCGTGATAAAGTCGGGTTGTCTTATCATCGCTGTCCATTTCCAGCCGCTTTTATCTTTAATGCTGAAATCTTCCATGTTTTCAACCCACCAGAGTCCTTCAAGAGGCATTACCACATAATCCTGTTCGTTCTCTTTTTCAGAGATAAATTTAACTTTAAAAGATACTGAAAACAATGCTTCGATTGAATCTCGATATTGCTGTGATGTATTGGGGTCTCCTTCTCCATCTATCATCAGAAAACTCATTTCAGGAACGTCTACAATTGAAACTTCTTTTACTAAGGGGCTGTATAGTTCTTTATTTTTTTTGAGATCTAACTTTGGCATTTTACATCGCCCTCATATTTTTAGCTATATCTGATATCAGATAGTCCACAGTTATATGGTTGATGTTTTCATGATTAAGTCTCCAATAAGTAAAAAGTCTGCATTTTTATGCCCCAAAGAAAGTTTGCTCTAGCCCCCATTAAGTGCAAAACAAAAAAAGCATGGCGTAAAAAAGAGATGGAATAATCAGGATCTTTTGCCTTGCCTGTGGAAATCAACTATATGAGTTCCCTGCTTCGGACTGTTACCGCCATACATCCTCAAATGAAATGATTTAGAAACCTTTAAACCCCAAAAAAGCATATTTTACTTGCTGTTTTAGGCGCCGTTCCTGGGAAATAAGGATTGAAAGGTAGCCTGGGCTGAATTCAGGAAGATATGTCTGCATTTTTGAAGATATCTTTACATTATGATTATCCGAAATATGAAGTCCAGTGTGACAAAGTGGGTTGCACTCTAATCGTACAAAGGAGGTAGAACCATGCGTGACGCAAAACTGATCAGTGTACTTGCAGAATATCTCGCTAAATGCACAAGAATACATGCAAGGAACGAGCCAATACCTCCAGATAGCCTGGAGTGTCTTATGATTGATATTGTAAGCTGCCTGAATGTGGATGATATCGGTGATGTCGGTAAAGAGTTAATACCTCTCAAGAAGGCACGCGCAACTATCAGGCTTGCAAGGCGTGAATTCGAGTGGCAGTGTGACAACACAGACAATCCTGAAGATTGGGAAGCCTGCCTGCGGAATGCAGCCTCGGGGCATTTATAAAACCACCCGAAAATTTGCCGAAAAAACACCGCAGAATTGAAGATAACATTTCATGCCCCGTCCCAGAAAATACGGTTTTACCTTGAATTTTAACTTCTAACCTGGACTATCCAGAAAGAAATTTTGAAATTAGTCCGTGCTTACATATTTCCTTTTCAGCTGGATTTGTTCTTCCCCTCCTGTAGAAGGGCAAGATCCAGAGTTTTTTCAAATAGTTTTTCATCATTATCATCAAATCCAACAAATTTGGCCTGAGATATTTCAGTGGTTACCTTCCCGTCCTCCTTCATATATACGTATGTTCCATTTTCAATACCCACAATCACAAAGGAGTCAGGAATAATTTCTACTCCGAAATATTCTGTCAGTTCAGGGCTCTGATCCACATCTACAGACGCAATTGTGGCATTAGCTCCATATTCTGCGGCCAGTTTTTCAAGGATAGGCTTCATAGACCGGCACGATGGACACCATTTAGCTCCCAGTTTCACAAATACTGGGCCTTTCTTAAGGGATGTGTTTATCTGTTCCAGCTGGGTTACCTTTACAACATCCTTTTTCTCCAGGCTTGCCTCAAAGCTTGTGGATTTTTCCTGAGTTTTATCGGTACACCCAGCTGTAAATAGCATAGCTGTAAGCAGCATCAATAATACAACTAATTTATTCATATTGGTCTTCCACTACGTTGATCTTCCCTACTATACAATTGAGGTTTCAAAATTCGTAAATATGAATAGATTTGTGATATTCACAGCAATTAATTTTTAGTCATGTCCATGAGTTATTGATCATTCCGAAAAAGCGAGGTCATCTCCCTAATAAGAGGAAAATGCAGAGAGATTCTTGTGCTTAAGTTTTTTAATAACTCATGCCCACTACCTAATTTTTAAATTACTTGGATTACATACCTTAGTATTAGACTAATGGAGACTATGGATCCAAATTCACATCATTCTTGAATATATAGATAAGCAGAAAATAGATAAATTGAGTCGAATAAATTTTCCTTATAATTAATAACTCAGGAAGATGAGTTGTTCTCTATTATTAGAAAGATGTATTTGAAAGATGTTGGGATCAAAATAACTCTAATAATGTCTCTACATAGTTATTTTGTATTTCAATCCAGATTTTAGAACGTACATATTTCCATGCCTTTCTGTGTTTCCTCGGTTCATGATGGGCGTATCATTTTGCACATTAGATGTCAAGAACTACGCCATGTGAAAAAGACCTGATACCACTATTTAGAACAAGTAAATAAGGGATGATAACTTGATTTGCTTATAGAATTCAGGCATATGTTATCTAGTCAGGGAACCACTTATGAAAAATGGGAAATGGAAACTGAAACACCAAAGGTGCCAAATAAAAAAGTGCTAAGTACATATTTTAAGCTTTTGACGTACATAATCAGGTTATGGTTAAGCTGGTTAAATTCATCTTTAGATATTTGAGGATTTAATGCTTATCAATTTCAATGCTTATCAATTTCTCAGTTTTACCGCGTAAGTCCCTAATGGTTTAAAGTTTTCTCAAGCACGAAGGAGTGGGATTCATAGCATCCTTTGAATATGTTAAGACTGTGAAGTCGGGCAATGTTTTCAGGGAATGGCTTATCGAGGTGCTCGGGGATAGAATACGAAACAAAGACTGTGAGGTTCGTATCTTTAAACTAAGTCATGCATCTCACAGGGTCTGCAGATATGAATTTAAAGGGGAAGGATTGAGTGTTATCGCCAAATTTTTTGCAATACCTACGGGAATGATTAAAAAATACGATAGCTACGCCTTGATGAAAAAAGAATATGAATATATTAAAAAAGCCAGAAAGATAATTGACGTCCCGGAGCCAATAGCAATAAATAAAGATTTTAGTTGCGTTCTGATAAGCAAATACATATCTGGAAAACCTTTATTATGGTATTTTGATCATGGAAAAGAGCTTCACGAAAAGTTAGAACTTGTGGCAGATATGCTCAGAAAGCTTCACGAAAATACGCAGACATATTATGATAAAGAAAACGAGTTTTTAAAATTTAATTATGTTTTGAAGCACCTCAAAATCAACCTGCATGAAAAAGAAAAATACAGAAATCTGCTTGAAAAATGGCGAAACAGCTCCCTTCTGGACAAAGAAAACGGTTGCATGGTCCACAATGATTCCACCCCTGTAAACTACCTATTCCATAGAGAAAAACCATTTCTCCTGGATTTCGAACTGGCTTCCAGGCATGGACATTTCGCATGTGACCTCGGAACACTTTGCGCCGAGCTAAAACACTATTTTGCCCGAAAAGGATCGACCCAGAGGGCAGAGCCTTATATTCGTCATTTCCTGAAGCATTATAGCAAAGAAGAAGAGGAATTCCGTAAAATAACCAGAGTGATCCCATTTTACATGGCTTATGGGTTGCTGAGAATTGCAATATTAAAATGGAATCCAAAATACAGGGATTACCTCCTGAGAGAAGCAAAAAGCTGCCTGAAAGCAATAGAGAAAGTGTAAAAAGTTCTCAAATAAGAGGCAAAGGCTTTTGGAACCCTTTTCCAGACATTCTACCCTGGATTTATTTGAAAAGTATTATCTTTACAGGTGCTATTAAGCATATTACCCTCTGTAAAAAACGTGATTATTATATGCGATACTATGTAAAAGACAGCACTCTCATCGTTGAAGGCAATTTTGAAGCCGTGAGCACTGGCTTAAACGGCGGAAGGTCAAAGGTAAAGTACCTTTTCAACAAACAGGTGCCAAGGACCTTCAACCCGCCTGATCCGCAGGAGTTCGTAAAGGAAAAAGCCCTGAAACTTGGCCTTGAAGCAGCCAGTTTTGGCCTCCTTACAGCTGTAAAAATGGAATACCTCCAGGTCATTGAAGACGATTATCTAACAGCTTTTATAACTGCTGGCGTAAGCAACGGCTCAGAATTCAAAGCAAAGGTAGGAACCATAAATATAATTCTGATATCAAAAGCAAGATTATCCGAGACAGCTCTTTTAGGAGCCATTATCACAGCCACTGAAGCCAAAGGGCTTGCTCTTCTTGAGAAAGGCTACACTTTCCTTGGAACAAATACCGATGCCGTAATTGTTGCCTATGAAAAGGACTCAGGAAGTGACCCGAAAAAGATGAATATGGAGGAACTCCCCTATGCCGGCTCAAGTACAGAGTTAGGAAAAAAGATTACTGAAGCTGTCATAAGAGGAGTAAAGAAAGGACTCGAGCTGCGGGGAGAGTAAACCTTGTAAAACTGCCTTTGGAAACATCCAGCACAAATTAATCATATTTTTCAGACAAATCCTTCTAATCATATTTTTCAGACAAATCCTTCTTTGGCATGATTTTATCATAATCATTGCCCAGAAGACCGAAACTATAAGCAGAAAGAAATACAATTCCAAAAGACAGTAGAAAACAATATCAAAATAGAAAGCAAAAACTATTGCAGAAAAAATATAGAAAAGATTTAAAGTAGTATAGGGTGAGTTTGGCAGCGATCCAGAGTTCCCGAAGACTCGCGTACTTCAGTACAGTAAGGAACGTGGACAGGCTTATCTTCTGTGTTCGGGATGGGTACAGGAGTTTCCCTGCCGCTATGGCCGCCAGACTCTACCTATAAATGGGATTGTGAAAAGACAGAAAGTCATGTATAGGGGGTGCTGCATACTGGATTTCGCCTGGACCTGATATGGTGAAAGGAACGGATGGTTAGTTAACGCGGACTGAACACCTCGTTGCCTTGGTGCTTACATCCCGTTTCTATCAAACCGGTCTTTTACCGGAATCCTTAAAGAAGTCTCTTTTTGGGTCAGATTTCGAGCTTAGATGCATTCAGCTCTTATTCCTTAGCGCGTAGCTGCCCGGCGTTGCCTTGTCAGACAACCGGTACACCAGTGGCGCCGCTGCTTGGTTCCTCTCGTACTAAAAGCAGCTTACCCTCAGACTTCGTGCACCTCTAGTAGATAGTAACCGACCTGTCTCACGACGGTCTAAACCCAGCTCACGATCTCCTTTAATAGGCGAACAACCTCACCCTTGGCCGCTGCTGCACGGCCAGGATGGAAAGAACCGACATCGAGGTAGCAAGCTGCCGGGTCGATATGTACTCTTGCCGGCAACGACTCAATTATCCCCGGGGTAACTTTTCTGTCATTTTTGGCCCCCACCAAGGAGGCTCAAAAGTTCGCTAGAACCGACTTTCGTCTCGTCATCCACTGCTGTGCTGAATAACGTCAGGCTGACTTATGCTCTTGCACTCTTCAGCGAGTTTCCGACCCGCTTGAGTCAACCATTGCGCGCCCTTGATATCTTTTCAAGGGCGTCCCGCCCCAGGCAAACTGCCCACCTATCGGGGTCCTCTTCTCAGAGTTAGGGTCGTAGTTCCAGAAGGGTAGTGTCCCAATTGCGACTCCACGGATGCTGGCGCACCCGCTTCGACGTCTCCTACCTACACTGTACATCCAGAACCACAACCCAACGACAGGCTGCAGTAAAGCTCCACGGGGTCTTCACTTCCCCTAGAGGTCTCTAGACTGTGCACTAGAATGTAAGCTTCACCGGACTCCAGTTAGGGACAGTAGGGCTCTCATTGATCCATTCATGCAAGTCGCCAATTAAGCGACAAGGTACTACGCTACCTTAAGAGGGTCATAGTTACCCCCCGCTGTTTACAGGCCCTTCTTCCCGTTGAACCGGGGTTTCAGGTACCTGCACTGAGCAGGATTCAGAGATTGTACTAGCCCTTACGGGTTTGCAATCTCCTATGTTGATATTAGACAGTTAGAGCCCCCTGGTCACTGCGACCTGCTTTCTACAAAGCAGGCACTCCTTCTCCCGAAGTTACGGAGCTAATTTGCCGAATTCCCTTAACTGAATTACTCCGACACGCCTTAGCCTTTTCAGCTAGGGGCACCAGTGTCAGTTCTCGGTACGGACATTTAGCTGTCCTTTTCACGGGTCCCTGGGTGCAGCCGACTTGAGCCATTACAGATTCGCCCGCTTCTCGCCATTACGGCTCTCCACAGGTTTCGCTGCTTAGACGGCGCGACGGCGCCGCTCGGCCTGCCCGAAGACGTCGGAGCCAGTGCTAAATGGTACAGGAATATTAACCTGTTTCCCTTTTGGCGTACTCGAATTACGGTACGTCTTAGGACCGACTAACCCTCGGCTGACGATCATTGCCGAGGAAACCTGGCCCCTTCGGCGGCAAGGATTCTCACCTTGCTTTGCTGCTACTATTACCAGGATTTTCGTTTGTGAACGGTCCACAGGACTTCACAGCCCTGCTTCTGCCCGAACACAACGCCTTCCTACGAGATTACCTTACGGTACTCCGTGGTATCGGTGGTCGACTTGAGCCCCGTCAATTTTCGGGGCCCCAAACCTCGACTGGTGAGCTGTTACGCACTCTTTGAAGGGTAGCTGCTTCTAAGCTAACCTTCCAGCTGTCTAGGGCTTGGGACGCCCTTTAGTGTTAACACTTAGTCGACACTTGGGGACCTTAACCACGGGCTGGGTTGTCTCCCTTACGGACTACAAGCTTACCCCAGTAGTCCGGACTCCGACCTTCTACGATGACAGTGGGTTTGGAGTTTGACAGGCGGGTGAGGGATTTCTCCCCCGGAACCGCCAATCAGTGCTCTACTCCACCGACGATCTCCAGTCAGGTCATGCTGCGACATGTTTCGGAAGGAACCAGCTGATGCCGGGTTAGATTAGCATTTCACTACGAGACGCAGGTCACACGAATGATTTGCAGATCAAAACCGCTTGCGGTCCTCCACGTAGCTTTCGCCACGCTTCAACCTGCCCACGCCTAGATCACCCGGCTTCGGGTCGTACCCCAGTGACTCCACGCACTTGTATACGTCGTGCCTCACCCAGAAGGGTTGCGCACATGTTGCTTTCGCTTCGGCTGCCCAGATGAAAGGTTAGCCATCGCCACCAAGATACACTCCCTGGCCCGTTCTTCAAAACGTAAGATACGACACTGGCAGTGACATTCGTACTACATCCTCGCGGATGATTCCTTCATGTCAAAGATCCTTTCATGCCGTATCGTTCTATCACTATCAGGTTTCAGGCACTTTGCACCTCCCTTCTCGGGGTACTTTTCAGCGTTCGGTCACCCTACTATTTCGCTATCGGTCTCAAGGAGTATTTAGTTTTGGAGGTTGGTGCCCCCCAGATTCCCGCACGATATCCAACGCACGGTACTCAGGGACATGTTCCGGTCTTTTGGCTTACACCTAAGTGACTGTCACACTCTACGGTCTGCCGTTTCAGGCAAGTTCGGTTTTGCCGCCAGACGTTTGAACAGCCCTACAACACCACATTTCCCCGAAGGGATTCGGTTTGAACTGTGCCGGTTTCACTCGCCGTTACTCACGGCATCTCAATTGATTTCTTTTCCAGCTCCTACTGAGATGTTTCAATTCGGAGCGTTCCCGATCATGACTGATCACTAGGGGAGGTCCCATTCGGAGATCCCGGGTTCATTGGATCCATGCACCTACCCCGGGCTTATCGCAGCTTGGCACGTCCTTCTTCAGCTCTTGAGCCGAGCCATCCACCTGATAGCATAATTCCTGTTACACCTAACCAGGTCCAGTTAGCGTCCAGTATTACAGCACCTATACATGACTTCATGTACCTGAGTGTCAACACAGGCAATCCGTCCTTCCCCGATAATTTACTTATCGGGTGCATAAAAATGGACTTGCTGGGATTCGAACCCAGGGCCTCTGCCTTGCAAAGGCAGCGATCTTCCAACTGATCTACAAGCCCGAGAGAGACTAGAGATCCACAAAGGATCTCTTATTTGAGGTTTTGTCGGTTTATCGGCATCTGATTGGTGGGTTTTTGGCTTAGGAGGTGATCCAGCCGCAGATTCCCCTACGGCTACCTTGTTACGACTTAACCCCCCTTGCAAAATTCAGGTTCGAACACGGCACAGAGTCCGTGCCCTCACCCATACCTCACTCGGGTGGTTTGACGGGCGGTGTGTGCAAGGAGCAGGGACGTATTCACCGCGCTATATTGAAACGCGATTACTACGGATTCCAGCTTCACGAGGGCGAGTTACAGCCCTCGATCCGAACTACGAATGGGTTTGTGAGATTGCCAACCCCTTTCGGGGAAGGGACCCATTGTCCCATCCATTGTAGCCCGCGTGTAGCCCGGGAGATTCGGGGCATACTGACCTACCGTGGCCCGCACCTTCCTCCGATTTAACACCGGCGGTCCCCACAGAGTACCCATCATCCCGGAGGATATGCTGGTAACAGTGGGCACGGGTCTCGCTCGTTGCCTGACTTAACAGGATGCTTCACAGTACGAACTGGCGACGGCCATGCACCTCCTCTCAGCGATTCAGGCAAAGTCTTCAGCTTGGCCTACATATTGCTGTCGCCCCCGGTGAGTTGTCCGGCGTTGAGTCCAATTAAACCGCAGGCTCCACCCGTTGTTGTGCTCCCCCGCCAATTCCTTTAAGTTTCAGCCTTGCGGCCGTACTTCCCAGGTGGCTCGCTTCACGGCTTCCCTGCGGCACCAGACACGGTCGCGCCATGCCTGACACCTAGCGAGCATCGTTTACGGCTGGGACTACCCGGGTATCTAATCCGGTTCGTGCCCCCAGCTTTCGTCCCTCACCGTCGAACCCGTTCTGGTAAGACGCCTTCGCCACAGGTGGTCCCACAGGGATTACAAGATTTCACTCCTACCCCTGTAGTACCTCTTACCTCTCCCGGTTCCAAGCCTGGCAGTATCCCCCGAAAGCCTAACGGTTGAGCCGTCAGATTTCCCGGAGGACTGACCAAACCGGCTACGGACCCTTTAGACCCAATAATCACGATCACCACTCGGGCCGCCGGTGTTACCGCGGCGGCTGGCACCGGTCTTGCCCGGCCCTTGCTAACAGGTGTAGTTTACACACCTGGACAGCCAGCATATGATGCTGGCACTCGGTGTCCCCTTATCACGGTTTCCCGCATTGTAAAGTTTTCGCGCCTGCTGCGCCCCGTAGGGCCTGGATTCATGTCTCAGAATCCATCTCCGGGCTCTTGCTCTCACAACCCGTACCCGTCGTCGGCTAGTAGGTACATTACACCCACTACTACCTGATAGGCCGCAGACCCATCCTTGGGCAGACGAATCCATTTGACGCATAAAGCATTCCAGCATATATGCGTTATCCGGTATTATCCCCAGTTTCCCGGGGTTATGCCGGACCCAAGGGCAGGTTATCCACGTGTTACTGAGCAGTACGCCATGTTCACGAAGAACATATGACTCGCATGGCTTAGGCGAACACCGATAGCAGTAACCTCTGGCAGGATCAACCAGAATTGTTATAGCACACTTGCTTAAAGGTTTTGGTCGCAGAAACTTGCACTAACAACATCAATTCAGTTAATTTCGTTTCGCGATAGATATTTTAGTTAAAAACACCTACCAATCAGAATTAACCGAACCGACAAAATCCTCGTCAGACAGGAAATAACTCCTGGCTCCATTAAAAGATGAAAGAGAGATTCAGATAAACTCACACAATTGCTTTGTGTGAGGGATTCATACAAGACGTTTCTTGTATATAAAGCTTTGTATTGAACCTCTTCTGATAATTTTTCACACAGACCCGAAACAGAAAATGATATTCGTTCGAACCCTGCAGACATTATCATTTCGACCATTTGAGATCGAAACAGAGGCAATTGCTCACATATTAGCTTTATGTGAGGGATACATACAAGACATTTCTCGTATATAAAGCTTTGTATTGTACTTCTTATGACAATTTTTCACAAAGACTCAGAACAGAAGATGATATTCGTTCGAACCCTGAAGACATTGTCATTCCGACCATTTGAGATCGAAACAGAAGCGATTGCTCACATATTAGCTTTATGTGAGGGATACATACAAGACATTTCTCATATATAAAGATTTAGGTTGGGCAACTTTTTCGATATGACCCTTATTGCAGAATAAAACTTATACTCAAAATTAACATGAATATTGCCGCCTGATCACATAAAATAAGGGAATCACCTGTATTGTAGCACTTGAATATGATAGTCTATTCAGGAAAAAGAAGCTCAAAAAAATACTGATTTGGAGTGGGACAAACAAAACATGTGGTAAAATGCAATGCCACACCCAGAAAAAAAATGCATTTATTTGAAAGAAGAGGCAAGTAACAAACAAAGAGACAAATATCACAAAAGATATGAATAAAAAGAAAAATAATAATATTTAAAGTAGCTATTTATGAATTTTTTTGGCACATAAATAATTACTTTCTCTAAAAATACACACATGAAAGAACAGGAGTTTCAGGAAAAAACTCAAGTTCCAACAAAAAAGTGAAGGAATGAAAACGAGAGTGGAAACCTGAATATCAACCTGAGAACATGCAGAGAACCTTAAATTGTCTCAGTGAATTATATATATATCGAATCCCAATTAAATTAAGGGGAGTTAGAAGTCCCTTGAGTAAATTGGGAAGAAGTTGAGGATTTATACCTGCTTAGACCTTGATTAGCTGTTTGCATCGAAAAAAGGGGAATATATACAGCATCTAAAGAGTCTTAAGGTCTTTTTAGCGGAGATTTTGTTTTTAACCCACCTTAGCCCTCGGAAAAATCAGGGATTTCCTGTAAATAACGAGGGATATTTGCTCCTCAAACGCCATAATGGAGGTTGAATATTTGATAGATATAGATCCCAGTGGTATTCTGGTTCGATACAATGTGGCTCTGGAAAAGGCAATGACACCGGAGGCCGCCGCAGAAGAGCTCTATCCCAAGGACAAATTAATCTACCCGATCGCAAAAGCCATCTTTGAAGGAGAGGAAGATGACGTGGTCGACGGGCTCAAGGCAGCAATGAAAGCAGGCAAGGACCCGATTACCCTTATCGACAGTGCTCTTATGGTCGGTATGGGTGTTGTCACAAAGCTCTACGATGAAGGTGTAATTTTCCTGCCAAACGTCATGATGTCTGCTGATGCCATGCTGAATGGCATTGAATTCTGTAAGGAAAATTCCAAAACATCTCCTGTAAGCAAGGGAAAAGTTGTCTGCCACGTTGCAGAAGGTGACGTCCACGACATAGGAAAGAATATCGTGGCCGCGTTACTTAGAGCCAATGGATATGATGTAGTGGATCTGGGAAGAGATGTTCCAGTCGATGAGGTCATAACTTCAGTGGAAAAAGAGAGTCCACTCATGCTTACAGGTACAGCCCTTATGACCACAACCATGTATGCCTTCAAGGAAATTAATGACAAGCTTCTGGAAAAAGGTTACAGAATCCCCTTCGCATGCGGAGGCGGTGCTGTGAACCAGGACTTCGTGTCCCAGTACGAACTTGGAGTGTATGGGGAAGAAGCAGCAGATGCTCCTAAGATGGCCGATTTCATCAAGGCACATGGAGACAACATTGTGAAATTAAGGGAGACATTCCATAAACACTGAGGAGGTGGAGTAGATGGCAGTAACAAAATGTACTAAAATGGCTTATGGAAAAGCAGATGACATGATTTTCGGAAAAGCCGTCAAGCCCGTAAAAGCAGGACTGGGGCTTGAAATCGGTGCCGGATACACGACTCCCGAAGTGAACTATGCCCCAAGACCTGAAGCAGGTGCATCCAAAGAAAAGCTCGTAAAAGAGTATGAAAGGATCACTACAGACATCATGGCAAGGATGGTTCAGATTGGAGCTCCCGCTGTGGTGCTTGAAACCGAACACGTCCAGCAGATGTCCAACCACCCAGAGTGGGGAGCGGCAGTTGCACACGCCCAGAAAACCATCATGGAAGAATACCACGATGAGCACGGCATAAAGTGCGCCCTCAGACACACAATCGGTGACATCCGTGAGAACAGAGACTTCCTCCAGCTCAGAGGAGACAAGTACTCCGTCTTCCTCGAGGCTTTTGAGCAGTGCGCCAAGTCAGGTGCTGATCTGCTTGCCGTTGAGTCAATGGGTGGTAAGGAGGTTTTCGACTATGCCATTCTCAGGAACGACATGGCAGGCATACTTTACGGCATAGGCGTTCTCGGCAGCATGGACATGGAGATGATCTGGCAAGACATTGCATCAATTGCAAAGAAAACCGGAACTGTAGCCTCAGGAGACACAGACTGTGCCCAGGCAAACACTGCAATGTTCATTGCAGGAGGCCTGCTGGATAAGAACCTTGCCCACACCATCGCAATCATTGCAAGGTCAATATCTGCAGCAAGATCCCTCTGTGCATATGAAGCAGGTGCAGTTGGCCCTGGAAAAGACTGTGGATACGAAAACACCATTGTAAAAGCTATTGCAGGTGTTCCGATTGCTCAGGAAGGTAAAACCTCAACCTGTGCCCACTCTGACCTGATGGGTAACCTGACCATGCAGTGCTGTGACCTCTGGTCCAACGAGTCCGTTGAATACCACGGCGAATTCGGCGGTACTACAGTCCAGTGCTGGTCCGAGACTCTCGCATATGACTGTGCTCTCATGAATGTCGCCCTCAAATCGGGCAACGAAAAGATCCTGAGAGACATGTTCGTGGCTTCAGACATGTACAGAGACGCACAGGGTTATGTACTCGCATACCCGCATGCCTACAGAGTTGGCCAGGCAATCGCCAAAGACGGAAACAATAACTACCTCCGTGCAAAGAACGCAGCAATTGAGAGTATCAAAATCGTCGAAGAAGGAGCAAAAGGCAAACTTTCGCTTTCGAGGTTCGAAGCAACTGCCCTTGCAAATGCAAAGGCATCTTTCGAGGCCCTTACTGACGACAAGGACAAGTTCATGAGTGACTGCCTCACAAAATACAAGAGTGAAGTTAAAGTCTTCCTGCCGGAGAACTACGGCCTCTAATCAAGGCAAGTTCTTCCTTTTTTTCTTTTTTCATGAAACCACGAGCACAAGAATAACCTACTTTCAGTATATTTCAAATAGACAGAGGATTTTAGCTCCAGGTAGATGAAAATCTCTTCTGCAGATATCTATTAAAAAAGATCATAAATCAAAGGTTTAAGGCAAAGGACCTAAAAACCTCCTTTTTGAAAAATTAAAAATTAAAAAGATATTTGTGTTTTTCAGGACCTTCAGGCGTAGAACTCGTCTCTTGCAGCGACCATGGCTTTGATGTTCTCAAGAGGAGTCATGGGTGCAATCCCACAGCCTGGAGCAAGTACATCGACGCCCTCTTCAAGAGCATGCTTTGCTTCAGCTTTTATCTTGTCAACAGGACCAGGCAGCAGGGTAAAGGGGCTGGAGACGTTTCCAACGAACCTTGCTCTGGTTCCGATGATTTCCTTTGCCTTTTTAGGGCTGCCAACCTTTTCTTCGACGCTGAGCCCTTCAAAGCCACAATCTGCCATGTAGCTAAGGATTGAGTTCACGTTACCACAGACATGGAGGACGGTCACAGAGTTGACGCTTCCCGAGAACGTCTGCAACCTCGGCTCTAGTTCAGCTTTGAAAGTGTCAGGACTCATGAGATCCGGGGACGCAACCGGATCTGCAACAGAAATGACATCAGCCCCCGCTTCGACCATGGCATTTGCATAAGATATAGTGGCCTCGGATGCGAAATCCAGTATCTGTCCAAAAAGATCAGGTTTCTTCAAGGACCATTTCATGAAAGATTTCACGCTTGAGAGATCAGAAGCAAGAGTTACAGGCCCTTCCATGCCCCCAATAATCGGAACGTCTGGACCTACCTTTTCCCTTATGACCTTTATAGCTTCGAGTACGGAAGGAATCCTCTTGGCCTCTAGCAGGTTTTCAGGCATTTTCAGGCCCTCCAGATCCTTAGGATAAGGATGTGCAGTAACAGAGGGTTGTCTGTTCTTTGTTCCCATGTTGACCTCGCAGCCCATGGCTTCGGCAAGCACGGTCAGGCAGTATGGAAGCCTTACGGCTTCAAGTCCGCTCAGTTCATGATTTGCAATTGCCAGCTTTGCCATAAGTTCGGGGTTTGTGTGGGCTTCAGGCCAGGGAGCTCCGACCACATCCATCAACTCCACAATTCCCGTCTGAGTCACAGAACAAACAGGCACTTTGTCAACTTTCTTTCCTTCGAGGGCGTTTAACAGCCTCTCCTTAAGCGTCATATCACTCATCTTTGATCTACCCCAAATATTCAATTTACAAAATTAAAAATTAAAAAACTCTTTACAAGCCGTTTTATTTGATCCCAATATAATTTTAGTTCCCTGATAAGGCTCTTATCGAGAGCGCCTCATTTACCCCTTGAGGCACAAAAAGTTTTAAAGCTGGCCAGGAAGGCGACATCGCCATCAGGACACTGGAATCCCCGGGTTAAAATTAACCACTATAATCTCTATTTTATGCTATATCATTGTTTGGGATAAAGAAAATCAAGAAACATCGACCTCGAATAAACCAGGAAAAACAAAAAATATCAAAAAGGAACCTAAAAATATTTCAAATTTCACAAAGAATAAGGATAAATGAAGGCAAGATTGCAGAACTGAAAACCGATGCGATTGTAAACACTGCAATGCTGATACATGCAGGCATCTTTGAAAAGCCATGAAGGAGATCTTAAGAAGTTAATTTAGATTTAGAATATCTATTTATACTTTATTATATAATGTAAGCTGCCTTCGAAGTGCATCCCGTATACCCTTCAAAAAGCACTTTTAAGAAATAACTAAAAAAGTATTCTCCCAATCGCACTTATGGAGGATCGTTTATATAGGATGTTAGGAAATTAGATTCTAAATAAAAATTAATAATGATAATGGATTTTAATCCGGAAATGCAGGAGTTACTTTTATATTTAATGCAGGAAGCTTGGCTCCGAAAGAAAGTGCAGAAAAAAAGACATATATACTGTTCACAGCAGGCGAAATATAGAAATAATTTAGTATGCTGCAGAGTTATACATTTAATGTAAGCCTATAAGCCTTCCAGGAAAGCAATTCAATAAAGGCAATTATACTTACCATACTTATCACAAAAGAGTTTTTAATCGCGAAAAAGAGAAGAAATTCGCACAAGCTCTGAAACCGGAGAAAGCCGGATAAAAAAGATTGAAGCCAAAAATACCCAAATTAAAAATTCAGATATATCTGAGCCTGCAGGAACAATATTTTGAAAAAAGGGATCGGAGGAGTTGCTTATCAGTCACGATGAAGCTTTTCAAAGAGGCCTTGACCTGGTTAAACACAAAAGGTACGAAAAATCGATTAATGTTTTCAACAAAATTGTGGACAAAGATCCAAAACACACAGGAGCCCTTCTCAACAGAGGACTAGCCCTGCTGGAGATTAAAAAACCAGAAGAAGCCCTCGACTCTTTTAATCAGGTCCTGCAGTTAGAACCAGGAAATTCCGATGTCCTATATAAAAAAGGAACTGCTCTGGCTACCCTGGGAAGATTCGAAGAAGCGCTGGAAGCCTACGACGATTCTCTAGAAATAAACCCCGATGCTCCAAAAACCTGGTACAGAAAAGGACTTGTATTTGCCGAGCTGGGGAGGACTGAAGCTTCTATTCTTTGCTTTGAAAAAGTCCTTGAGCTTGAGCCGGAGTGCGGAACTGTCTGGCACGCAAGAGGGACAGTGGCAGGAAAGGCAGGCAGGTACGAAGAAGCCCTTGAAAGCTTTGAATATGCACTTAAAATTAACCCGAAAGATGCTGAGGTTTGCTACTCAAAAGGGCTTGTCTTTGCAAAACTCGAAGAACACGAAAAAGCCATTGAGTGTTTCAATTATCTAATTAAAGAAAACCCGAAGTATACTAATGTTCTGGAACAAAAATGCATTTCACTGGAAAAACTCGGGAGAAATGAAGAAGCCCTGGAATGCATTGATTCATTATTAAGAAAAGCTCCTGCCAGCGAGACAGCCCTTTCCCACAGGGCCATCCTCTTGAATGAACTGTCACAGTACGAGGAAGCAGAAAAAACCTTTTCAAAAATACTGAAACTCAATCCGGAAAACAAAGAAATCTGGCTCAGGAAAGGCCTCGTTCTGACCCACCTGCTCAAGCTCAATGAGGCAATCAAAGCTTTTGAAGAAGCTATCAGGCTTGATCCAGCTTATTTTGAAGCCTGGAACTACAAATGCTTCGCCCTGATGAAACTTGAGGTATATGAAGAAGCTCTTGAAGCCTTTGATTCAGTGCTTAAAATTTATCCTGAAATGAAGGAAATCTGGTATAATAGAGCCCTTGCCCTTCTGAAACTGCAGCACTTTGAGGAAGCTGCCACGTCTCTTTCGAAGGCTACTGAATTGGACCCTGCATATGGAGATGCAGGTTTTCAGCAGGGACGCCTGCTTGCCAGAATAGGAAAATACGAAGAAGCCCTCAAAGTCTTCGATTCCATACTTGAGCAAGACCCAAAAGCCATAGAAGTTCAGAAGTTCAGGGGAACAGTGCTTGTTGGCCTTGGCCGCTTTGATGAAGCCTTTGAGTCTCTTACAAAGAGTATTGAAAAAGAACCCGAAAACTACAATCTCTGGCTCCAGCAGGGACTAATTCTCCTTGACAGCGGAAAATTCGAACCTGCCCTGAAAATTCTTGAAAAGGCTGTGGAGCTGAAACCCGACTATGATGTCTGCTGGATGAATAAGGGTTTTGTTCTCTATTCCCTTGAACGTTATGAAGAAGCCCTTAAAGCCTTTGAAGAAGGCCTGCGTCTGAACCCCTATCAAGAAAAAGGCTGGAATAAAAAAGGAATAGTACTCGGAAAGCTGGGAAGGACGGAAGAAGCCCTCAAAGCTTTTGAAGAAGCTATCAAGCTCAGGCCTGACTTTGAAGATGCCTGGAGAAACAAAGGATTCATTTTACTGGCTGCGGAAGAATATGAAAAAGCAGACGAAGCCTTTGCCGAAGTCCTTAAAACACTTCCCGAAGACCTCAATTCAATTTATAATAGAGCAATCTGCCTTCTAGAACTCGAAAGAAAAGAGAGTGCCCTCGAGTGCCTTGTAAAACTCTTCTCCCTCAATCCACAGTATCCAGATCTCTTATATAGAATTGGGGTTGCACAGCTGGACCTTGGAAAACAGGAGGAGGCTTTTGAAACTTTTGAAAAGCTTGCAGAAAAGAACCCCGAAGATCTGGAAATCCAGTGCAGGAAAGGAAAACTTGCAATGGAACTCGAGAAATATGAAACTGCTCTACAGGCTTTTGAACAGGTTCTCTTTAATAAACCAGACTCAGGAGAAGCCTGGCATAGAAAAGGAATTGTCCTGATAAAAATGGAGCGTTTTGAGGAAGCTGTAAAAGCCTTCGACGAGGCAATTATAAGGAATGTAAATTATGAAGATGCGTGTACCTACAAAGGTTTTGCGCAGATGCAGCTTGAAAATTACATTTCTGCCCTTGAAACATTTGAGAGCGCTATTAAGGAAAAACCGTATCTGGATCTCCCCTGGTACTACAAAGGCCTTAGCCTTTACAGAATTCATCATCCGGAAGAAGCAGTCACTGCCTTTGAGATAGCTTTCCGCCTTAACCCCGAGCTTAAGGAAGCCCTCGAATACAGAGTGCTCTGCCTTGTTGAACTCGGACAATACGAAGCTGCTCTGGAAGCGGTGGAAGCTGTACTCGAAAGAGATCCGGAGAACCTTTCTGCCCTTCACAGCGCTGCAATCTCCCTTATGCAGTTGAAGAGATATGAAGAAGCAGCAGAAGTATTCTCCAGAGTGCTGGAACTTGACCCTGAAAGGGAAGAAGTAAAGTTTGAGCTTGGAATTGCCAGCTTCGAATCAGGACAGTATGATAAAGCTCTTTCCCTTTTTGAAAAGATGGATGAAAGCTCAGGAAGAACCTCTTTTGCACAAACCCCTCCATTAAAAAATTCTTCTGCACAAAACTCTTCTGCACAAAATCCCCCTTCACAAAACTTCCCTGCCCTTTACTGGAAAGGGCTTGTGCTTATCCAGCAGGAAGCTTATGAAAAGGCGCTTGAGGTTTTTTCAAGACTTATAGAACAGAACCCCCTGTCTTCTGAAGCCTGGTACTTAAGAGGCATATCCAGTTCAAAGCTAAAGAAACATGAAGAGGCCTCAAGGGACTTTGAAAAGGCTCTGGAGATTGACCCTGAATTCCAGGATGCCCTCTATCAGCTGGGACTTTCCTGTTTTGAAATTGGAGACTTTGAGAAAGTTGTAAGAGCTTTTAATGTAATTCTTGGAACAGATCCCGGAAACCTTGATATTATTTACAGAAAAAGTCTCTCTCTATTGCGGCTGGGAAAATACGAAGAAGCCGCTTCAGGCTTCAGGGAGGTTCTTGAGAGAGATCCATCCAATTCAGAAGCTCTTGCACACCTGAGCACAGCCTGCTTCAAACTCGAACTTTACGAAGAAGCCATTGAGATCTTTGATAGAGTTCTAAGGAAAACGCCAGAGAGAAAAACAGTCCTTTTCAGAAAGGGTCTTGCCTTAAAGGCTCTTGGAGAAACACTGGAGGCTTCAGCTATCTTTGACTCGGTCCTTAAGCTGAAACCTGACTGCACTTATGCCCTTGAGCAGAAAGGGTACACCCACCTAGAACTTGAAGAGTATCAGGAAGCCATTGAAGCATTTAAAGCCGCGCTGGAATACTGCCCGGAAAAAGAAGATTTGCATTATTGCAGAGCGATTGCTTTCTTCAGGATGGGAAGCTTTGAAAAAGCCCTGATATCATTTGAAAATGCGCTTGGACTTGGCTGCCAGAATCCTGACCTGCCCTATTATACAGGAGTTTCCTGCTTCGAAATCAAAGAATACGAAAAAGCAGTAGAAGCCTTTGACGATATACTTAAAACCAGAGAAAATGACCCCGAGATTCTGCACAAAAGAGCCCTTGCACTCTTCGAACTCGGAAGGGCAGAAGAAGCTGTTTCTGCAGTTAATGCTCTTCTCGAATTTGCAGCTGAGAACCTGAGTAGAGAAAATGCTGGAGAATATGCAGAAGAAAGTGAAAACGAAAGTGCAGAAGTAACTACAAAAGAAAATTCAGAAGAAAATTCAGAAGAAAACTCTCAGGCTTTTGGAGAGCTTCTTGAAAAGTTTGCATCCTCCCTGATAGAACTCGGGAAATATGAAGAGGCCCTGCTGCCGCTTGGAAAACTTATAGCAAACGAATCAGCCTCAAAAGAGGTCTTTTATAACAAAGGGCTTGTACTTCTGGAACTCGGCAGGCTCGAAGAAGCCATTGACATATTTTCAGAACTTCTTTCAATATATCCGGACTTTGAGAAAGCGTGGTACAGGAGAGGGCTTGCTCTCTTTTCCCTGGAAGAATATGAAGATGCCCTGGAGTCCTTCGAACAGGCAGTTATGGAAAGTCCGGTCGAAAATCAGGAGGAAAGTTCGAAATTAAATGACTTTGAGCTTGAAGACGCCTGGACAAAGATAGGGCTTTGCCAGCTTAAAATGGAATGCTATGAAGCAGCTCTTGAAACTTTTGAAAACGTCCTTGAGGAAAAACCAGAGGATGCAGATGCCTGGTACGTAAAAGGGCTTACTTTAAGGGGACTTGATCAGAACGAGCAGGCAGTTGAAGCTTTTGAGAAAGCTCTGGAACTCAATCCTGCCCTGGAAGCTGCCTGGGAGCAAAAGGGACTTGCCCTCCTTGGACTTGAAAAGTACGAAGAAGCCAGGCAAGCTTTCAATTCAGCCCTTGTCCTGAACTCTGAAAACGTGAACGTGCTTTACGGCCGTTCAGTGGTCAACTATAAGCTCCAGCACTTCAAGGAAGCTGCCAGAGACCTTGAAAAGGTACTCCTATTCGCCCCTGATTTTCCGGACTATCTTGAAGCCTATTACAGGCTTGGAATTGTCAGAATAGAGCTTCAGGACTACGAAAAAGCCCTGAAGGCCTTTGAAATGATTCTGGAGCAGGAAGCCACACACAGAGAAGCCCTCTATCACAGAGCACTCGTGCTTTTCAACCTTGGGGAATATGAAGCTGCTGCCGAAACCTTTGGATTCTTACTGGAAGCCGCGCCCGAAGACCCTGAAAGCCTGAACTATCTCGGACTCTGCCTTCTGGAACTTGAAAGCCCTGCTGAAGCCCTCAAAGCCTTTGAAAAAGCCGCACTCTTCAACCCGGATAATGAAGAAGCCCTTTACAACGCAGCCACGACCCTAATAAAGTTAGATAGAGCAAAGGAATCTCTGGACTATTTTGACCGCATCCTTGAAATCTCCCCTGAGAACTTTGATGCTCTGAACTATAAGGGAATTGCCTTCTGCACACTAGAACTGTACAGGGAAGCCCTGAGAACTTTTGATCTTGTGCTGGAAAAAGATCCTGAAAACATAAAAGCGATCTACAACGTGGGCGTTGTCTGCTTCAAACAAAAACTCTATGAAACTGCAGCAAGAGCCTTTAGCGAAGCAGTAGCTCTCAATTCCTGGCACGAGCCTTCCCTGAAATATCTGGGAATCTCTCTCGCCAAAATAGAGGAATATGAAGAAGCCCTTAAAGCCTTTGACAAACTGCTCAAAATAAACCCTCAAGACGTCCAGTCCATGAATTACAGAGGAGTTATTCTCGGAAAAATGGAAAGATATAGCGAAGCCATAAAGACCTTCAAAGAAATCCTCCGCCTTCACCCCGACATGGCAGATGCGAAGAGAAAACTTGAAGCCTTAAAATGCCTTGAAAACGAGGAAAGTTCCAGTTAAAACCTCTTTAAAGTTTCTGCAAAGGTTTCTGCAAAGGTTTCTGCGAAAGAAAAGGTTCCTCAAAGGAAGAAGGAATCTTTTTCAGAACTTTTGTTTCTTAACACTCTTTCCTAAAAGTATATGCTCTTTTGAAGAGAAACAATAATTAACTTTGCTAAATGTATTTTTAAATACAATTCAAGTTCAGTCGAACAGAATTGTGGTCCGTTTTTAATCAGGGGGTATCTGGCAAATGCTACTGATGGATATAATAACCTGGGAGCCGAAAGACTCGGAAAAAGTCACGAATTTGTATATGAACTATGAATACCCAAAGGGCATAAAAGTGATAGATGAATGGTTCGACCTGACGGGATACCGCACGTTTGTTATTTACGAAAGTGAAGACGAAAAAACTTATGCAACTTCGGTTTTTCCTTTCATGGGACTTTGCAGATTTGAGACATTCCCGATAATGAAACTAGATGAAATTATTCAGATGGCTCAGAAGCTTGCTGAAGAAACAGGAGTAAAAGGAATGGGACATGGAGAGAGTGAAGGAGACACTGAAGAATTCCTGCAGCAAATGGAGAAGCTTGAAAAAAGGGTTCAACGCCTGGAACACCACTCTTTTGTCCAGCAAGAAGACACTACCTAACACAACCTAACACAATCTAACACTACCTAAGAAGCCATCTGAAACTTGAATGCTCTATCAGGGAAAGTATCAGTTTTTGAGATGGGCATCACAGGATAAGATTTCAAGAATTGGCCATCAACATGAACAGAAAGGAGAGGATTGTAAGCAAACCCTCTCAAACCTATTTTTCAAGCGCACTTTCGAATTTATCCGCGCCCATTCTGTAGATGTGCCATCCGTCTACGGGACCTGCACCAAAGTACTCGTAGAATTCTCTTGCTGGGTTCCAGTCAAGAACAGTCCATTCCATCCTTCCACAGTTCCTTTCTTTTGCAAGCTTTACGCAATGAAGAAACATTGCCTTTCCGACCCCCTTTCCTCGGAACTCGGGCTTGACAAAAATATCTTCGATATAAAACCCCTGTTTTCCCACAAACGTAGAGAAGTTGTGGAAAAAGACGGTAAAACCTGCAGTCACTTCGTCCATTTCGGCAAAGAAAACCTCTGCATACGACTTTTTACCGAACATGGATTCCAGCAGGGTTTCTTCGGTGGCTGTGACCATATGGGAAAGCTTTTCGAACTCAGCAATTCCTTTGATGAACTCAAGGATAAGGGGGACATCTTCTATTTCTGCAGTGCGGATGTTCAAACCAGATTTTATTTCCTTCTCTGTCATTTTTATTCCTGTATTAAACCGATAAGTTAAGATAATCTCAATGGGTTTGATAAGGTTGAATGTACTTGATTTCATTTATCAAGTTATTTGATTTCATCCATCAAGTTATTTGATTTCATCTATCAAGTTATTTGATTTCATCCATCAAGTTATTTGATTTCACCCCTCAAATTACTTGATTTCACTAATACACTACGTATTCTGTTAGATTGAAGATAGTATTTTAATGTAATTTATAAAAGTAAGCTTCACCCACATAAGTCCTAACTGATAAACAATTATTTAGTAAAAAATTTTATCATATGGGTTTTATAATGACTGATCATAATCCAAAAATCGGCAAATCACTATATTGTAGTTTCAGTGCATTCTATTTTCGGGCTTCGAGGTGATACGTAATGCTGAGTCAGGAAGATTTCAAACCTGTTACGCTTGCCGACAGGGCTTTTTTTGAGCGCCATTACGCACTCTATCCGCAAAACCATAGCGTCAACACGTTCACGAACATGGTCTGCTGGAACCATTTTGCGCACTACCGATACGCTTACGTGAACGGAAATGTGATTATTGCATGCACTACCGAAGGAGTGACTCGTTTCCATTCTCCGATAGGCCCCCGTGACCCTGAGCTCATGCGGGAACTGATAAGGCTGGCGATGGAGGTGAGCGACGATACGCCCCTTGTATTCATCGAACCGGATACCGCGAGGTGGATGCAGGAGATCGACCCTGGCCTTCTGCTGGTCCCTGACCTCAACCACTTCGAGTATGTGTACCGGGCTGTAGACCTTGCTGAACTGCCTGGAAAGAAATACATCAAGATCCGCAATCAGATCAAAAAGTTCCGGAAGAATTGCCTGCACGAGATTGAGCCGATCACGCCCAGGAACCGGGAAGAAGTGATGGAATTCCTGATGAAGTGGTGTGAGTGGAAAGGGTGTGAGGATAATTTTGTACTTGCCCACGAGATTGAGGCAGTCTTCTACGCGATCGAGCATTTCACTGAACTTCCCCTGCGCGGCCTTTTGATAAGGGTAGATTCGCAGATCGGGGCTATTTCCCTCTTTGAGCGTCTCAACACGGATACGGCGCTCATCCACTTTGAGAAAGGGCTGCCTGACTGCGAAGGGATTTATAAGGCAATCAACGCGGATACGGCAGAGGTTCTTGCCAGTGAAGTGGAGTATATCAACAGGGAAAGCGACCTCGGTGTCAGCGGCCTCAGGGAAGCAAAGCTGCGGTACCACCCGCACCATATGATCGAGGTTTATTCGCTCAAACGCTGAACCTGTTTTCCTCTCATCACGCAATCTTTTTTTCCGCTGATAAAAAGGAGTTGAAAAAGAAGAATTGAAAAAGAAGAATTGAAAAAGAAGAATTGAAAAAGAAGAATTGAAAAAGAAGAATTGAAAAAGAAGAATTGAAAAAGAAGAATTGAAAAGAAGAATTAAAAAGAAGAATTGAAAAGAAGAATTGAAAAGAAGAATTGAAAAGAAGAATTGAAAAAAATCACTCTTTCTTCTTCTTTTCCTCGAAAGCTTCCTTTACGATTTTCATGGCGCAGAGGTCCCCGCACATCGAGCAGGCATCACTTTCGGTCTTTCGGGCATCCCGAATTTTGCGAGCTCTGTCGCCGTCTATTGCCAGTTCGAACTGCTTTTCCCAGTCAAGGTCCCTGCGGGCGTAGGCCATAGCTATATCCTTTTCCCAGGCGCGTTCTCTTGGACCTTCTTTTATAAGATCTATGGTGTGGGCTGCAACTTTTGTTACGAGCAGACCCTCCTTGATATCATCAAGTGTAGGAAGAGCAAGGTGTTCGGAAGGAGTTACCATGCAGAGGAAGTCCGTTCCGTACATCCCTGCAATTGCTCCTCCGATTGCACCGGTAATGTGGTCAAAGCCGGGGGCAATATCGGTGACCAGAGGGCCCAAGAGATAGAGGGGAGCGTCGTTGCAGAGTTCTTTCATGCCTCTCACACTGAGCTCGATTTCGTTTAAGGGAACGTGTCCAGGGCCTTCGACAAAGGTCTGCACATCGACAGCTCTTGCCCGCTTTACAAGCTCTCCGAGTGTGATGAACTCCATGAATTTAGGGCGGTCTGAAGCATCAGCAATGCAGCCAGGACGCATACCGTCCCCAAGGCTAAGGGTCATATCGCATTCTTTTGCGATCTCAAGTAGATAATCGTATTCTGTGTAGAAGGGGTTGTCTTCCCCGTTGTGCAGCATCCAGGCAAGGGTAAAAGAGCCTCCTCTACTGACAACGTTCATTATCCGATCGCTCTGCCGCAGGCGCTCAAGGGAGTTTAAGTTGACTCCGACATGCACGGTTACAAAGTCTACGCCCTGTTTGGCATGTTTCCGGACAGCATTGAACATATCATCTGAAGTCATTTCCACAACGACTTTGCTGGAAGCTGCAGCCTGGTAGATCGGAACAGTTCCTACTGGAATATTTACAGCTTTAAGGATACGAGTTCGGATTTCGTCCAGGTCCCCGCCTGTGGAAAGGTCCATTACTGCATGAGCCCCGAAGGCTTCTGCTGCCTTCGCTTTTTCGACTTCGGCATCAATGTCGATACAGTCCCTGGAAGTCCCTATATTGGCATTGATCTTTGTGCTCATATATTTGCCAATCCCTACAGGGAGGGTTTCTCGCCTATCGTTTTTAGGAATGGCTATCAGCCCTTTTGCCACGCAGGAGCGGACAATTTCGGGATCGATTCCTTCGGCTTTTGCCACGGCTTCTATTGAGGGGGTGATGACTCCCTTCTTTGCATCTTCCATCAGTGTCATTGTTACTCCGGATTGTGAGGTGGATGAGGCATTATAATGTCATATTAAGGAGATACCGATAAAAACATGTCAATGGTACTAATTGTAATCAAACCGGCATATCATGTTGGCCCTATCAACTTAATTGATTATAAGATAAATCGGGGCATTTCAGTCTTGCAGAGTAGAACAGACAGTAAACGAATATATATCTTTTCACATTTGTGAAGTCCCCCGTAATGTATAAGCAAACAAATATATAAATAATGTAGGGATATTATGTACCTGTGCAGGTAGAAAAAATTATGGAAATTGCTTATAAGGCAAAGGATTTTTACAGATAAACTATGTTATTAAATCGCTTACATAAGTAAAAAAGGATAAAAGAAGCAGGGAACTTTCCTCATAAATTTCATTATAGATTTCCTTGCATAATTCCTTATTTGTACTATTCTATATCATAATATCACCTCAAAATGATCTCAATAATACCTCAAAATGATCTCAATAATATCTCAATAATACCTCAATAATATCCCAATAATACCTCAATAATATCTCAATAATATCCCAATAATACCTCAATAATATCTCAATAATATCTCAATAATATCCCAATAACAAAGTTAAGGTACTCTATCATGACAGTTGTCGCATTTGCTGAAAAGAACAAGGCAGCAGCCCAGATTGCCAGCATCCTGGGCGATGGGGAAGTGGATAAGATTTCAGTAGAAGGGCTGCCTGCATATGAATTTAAATGGAAAGGTGAAGAGTGGCTGGTAATGGGGCTATCCGGGCACATTATGAATTACGATTTTCCGGAGCAGTATAATAAATGGAATGATGTTGATCCGGGCGTACTCCTTGGAGTTGACCCTGAAAAGTTTGTGACCAGAAAGGATTATGCAGCTGCAGTAAAAAACCTTGCAAAAAGGGCAGACAAGATTATCCTTGCATGCGACTACGATAGGGAAGGAGAAAACATAGGGTTTGAAGCAAAGACCCTTGCCGAAGAAGTTACAGGTGTGCCGGTTGCAAGAGCCCGTTTTTCGGCCCTCTCTCCAAAAGAAGTAAAAAAAGCCTTTGAGAACCTGATGGAACCTGATTATAACATGGCAATGGCTGCAGAGGCCAGGCAGATCCTGGACCTGAAAATGGGAGCGGCTTTTACCCGTTTTGTCACGCTTTCAGTCAGGGAAAAGGCAAGGACAAAAGATGTCCTCTCAATCGGCCCCTGCCAGACGCCTACCTGTGGGTTTGTCTACGAAAGAGAAAAGGCTATCAGGGCTTTTCAGGCAAAGGATTTCTGGAAGATTACTGCGATTTTTTCTGCAAAAGGCGGTGAATTTGAGGGAACGCACAGGGCAGGAAATATCCACGACAAAGAAAAGGCAGCGGAAATCTTCAAAAAGATAAAAGGGGCAAAAGAAGGACTGGTTGCGAAAAAGACCGTAAAAGAAGCAAAAATAACCCCACCAAACCCGCTAAATACCACTGAATTTCTAAAAAGGGCTTCAAAGTTCCTCGGAATAAGCCCAGAGGTTGCCCTTGAAGTTGCAGAACAGCTTTACCTTGCAGGGTTCACCAGCTATCCGAGGACAGAGACAAACAAATATGATGATGATTTCGATTTCAAGACTCTTGTATTTGATTTTGCGCGGCAGAAGGAGTATAAGCCTTTTGCCGAATCTATTCTTATAGTACCGATCGTCCCGAAAAACGGAGAAAAAGATGCACATGACCACCCTCCAATCCACCCTATCAGGGCTGCATCGAGAGGAGAGATAAGTTCTGCAGTAAATATCCCTCAGGCTCCTGAAGTCTATGACCTTATAGCCAGGCACTTTCTGGCAAACCTTATGCCTGCAGCGGTTTTTGAGAAGACACACCTCCATGTGCTTGTGCAGGAGGACCCTTTTGACTCATCCGGAACCGTGCTCAAGGATTCGGGCTGGCTCGAAGTCTATCCCTTTGAAAACAAGAAGGACAAGCTTCTTCCGTTCGTAGAGGAAGGAGAAAAGGTCGGCATAAAGAAGCTCAGTAACACAAAATCCAAAACCAGCCCACCAAAGAAGCTGACAGAAGCTGAGCTTCTGACGCTTATGGACAAAAACAGAATCGGAACAAAAGCAACAGCTCCTACTCATATAGAAACAAACAAGAAACGAGGGTATTTTGAGACCAAGGGAAAAACTGTTTCTATTCTTGACACAGGCTTTACTCTTATGGAAGGACTCTCCCTTACTGTCCCTATTCTTGTAAGACCGGAAATTCGGGCAAAAATCGAGGCTTTGATTCAGGAAGTTGAAGAAGGAAAAAAAGAGTTCGAATCTGCCCTTGATGAAGGCACAGTCCTGATCAAAGAGATGTACGCCCAGCTTGAAGCGAATAAAAAAGAGCTGACTTCAAGAATAGCAGGCACAATAAAGGATGAGGCTGCCCTTGAAGACAAAAAGAACTATATAGGGACCTGTAAGGCTTGCGGACATGTGCTCAAAATAGTGCAGACGGATTCGGGGCGCTTTGTTGGCTGTACAGGTTATCCTGACTGCAGAAACTCGCATCCTCTGCCGAAAACCGGAGCTTTAACCGTACTCAGGAGCAAGGAATGCAAAAAAGAAGGGGCAGCTGTCCTGAAGGTAGGAAACAAGTACAACTGGGCTGTAGGTATTGGACCATGCTTTACATGCGACCTTGAAAAGGAGTGTTACCCCCCGGAAACTGTCGGACCCTGTCCTGAATGTGACGGAAGCATGTTCCTTATCACTTTCAAAGACACACGTTTCCTGGGCTGTACAAAACGCTGTGGATACACACATTCAGTCCCCAAAACGGGAAAATTGACTCTACTTGAAAAGACCTGTGAGAGCTGCGGCTGGAAGCTTTTCAGATTAAAAGAAGAAGAAGGAGAGACCCCAGAAGAAGAGTTCTGTTTAAGCAGGCGCTGCAAGGAAGGAAGGAAATTCTGGAAAAAACCATATTCAGGAACCGAGTCCAGATATCAGGCAAAGGCTTCTGTGAATTCAGGAGCAAACCGGGCAGTAAGTCAGGCAACAAGTCAGAAAACAAGTCAGGCAACAAGTCAGAAAACAAGTCAGGCAACAAGTCAGAAAACAAGCACAATAGCAGAGAAGGTTTCAAAAATATCTTCTGCAGGAAAAGAGAATAAGTGAAGCCTTAAAAATGGATGCTCGGTAGTTATAATCAGTGGATATTTTCCGGAGAACATGAGCGTTAGCTCTATGTCGTTTTTGTTCTGCGCCATCACATTGATGGAGCCCCGGACTTAGAAAAGATAAAAATGAAAACTTCAGCCGTATTGGAAAAAAAGTAGCAAACTATCAATTAGTTAAAAGAGCCGCCAGTTAAAATATCAACTATTCAGTAGTATAAGACTTATTTTTTACATTAAGTATATTTCTTGAAAGATTTTCATATATTTCCCTTAAATTCTACCAACTGAATCTTGTACGCCTGAATCTTATCAGCCTGAATCTTACCATATACTTCTTTATATTCGCTGGAACCATATTTTATTTTGACCTTCCATGCTTGAAGAATATGAGAAGAAAAGAGATTTTGAAAAGACTTCTGAGCCTTCTGTAAGTGATTTAAAAGAGAGCTCCGACAAACCGATTTTTGTAGTCCAGCGCCATGATGCACGCAACCTCCATTACGATTTCCGCCTGGAAATAGACGGGGTTCTTAAAAGCTGGGCCGTGCCAAAGCAGCCGCCGAAAAAGGCGGGCACAAAAAGACTTGCTGTCCAGACTGAAGACCATCCTCTTGCGTATGCTGATTTTGAGGGAGAAATTCCGGCAGGAGAGTATGGAGCCGGCAGGGTTGAGATCTGGGACAGGGGGACTTTTGAGCTTCTGAAACTTAAAGATAAAGAGATTGTTGTAACACTTCACGGGGAAGAGTTGAAAGGGGATTATGTTTTGATCCGGACAAAATATGGAAAAGAAGAGAAGGGATGGCTTTTATTTAAAAGGCCGACTGAAAAGTGACCAGCGAGAGAGAAAAGTGTGAAGACAGGTTTTTCTACCTTAATTCTCGGCTTAAACCCTGAGCTTTTTAAACTATTATGAGAATAAGCATATGGGGATACTTACGGAAGAACGAATAAAAATCATTGTTATCGAAACTGCCGGAGAAAACTGCTGTGTTGCTGCCTGTGACGGACAGAAGATACACGACGAGATTGCAGCAGCTTTCCGCGAAAGCAAGAAGGTAGAACTTTCTTTTGCAGGAATAAAGGACCTGACTCCTGCCTTTTTGAATTCGGCAGTTGGACAGCTTTACGGGCTTTTTCCTCCAGAATCGATTGAGGGTCATCTCTCATTCATGGACATATCAGAGGAAGACGAAATTATTCTTAAAAGGGTTATCGAAAGAGCGAAAATTTGTTTTGAGCATGCCGACTCCTGCAGAAAAGCACTCAAAGATGTTCTGGGAGACGAAGATGCCTGAAAGACACCGTGCAACCGTTTTTCCGGTCAGACGCCGCCCAAGACTTCGCCCCGGAAGACCCATATCTGCAAAACCCGTTCCCATAAAAGTCCATTCCATTGAGAGCTATGATTTTCCTGAAGATAAAAGCTACTTCTTTGACACCAACATCTGGCTCTACATCTATGGCCCTATAGGCTGGCCTGACGAGAGGTCGGATGTTTATTCCAGAGCCTTAAAGGGAATCAAGAATTCAAACGGCACTATCTACATAAACTGCCTGATAATCTCGGAATTCATCAATGCCTTCTCCAGAATAGAGTTCAAGCAGCAATCCGATTTTACGAGATACAAAGAATTTCGAAACTCCCTCGCCTACCGAGCCATTGCCCAGGACATAGCATACAATGTAAGAAAAATCCTCAAAAATACCCTTACCTGTGACCCTGAATTGCAAGCCATAGACCTTCCTGCAGTCATGGACCTCTTCGAGCAGGGAAAATACGATTTTAACGACCTCCTCTTTGCGCAGATCTGTCACGCAAAAGGCCTGGTCTTCGTAACCCATGATAGGGATTTCAGCGATCTGGAAGTGGAAGTCCTGACCGCAAACGAGAAGCTGGCGGGCAAGGGAAAAGGGGGAAGAACCGATGGAAGGAAAAATGAAGAGGAACTGATGAGTAAGGAAAAATGATGAGAGCAACTGATGAGTAAGGAAAAATGATGAGAGCAACTGATGAGTAAGGAAAAATGATGAGAGCAACTGATGAGTAAGGAAAAATGATAAGGAACTGATGGGAAAAGGAAGAGAGTAAAGAACTGATGATAAGAAAAAGGGTAAAGATTTTAGCTCCCTTACTTTTCAGGCTTCAGCCTTTAAGTAAATTCAAATGCTTCTTTTAAAAAAGATGGGGACCCGACGACAAATATAATTAGCCTGGTTCCAATTTACTTCTATGTCCAGACAGGCAATAGATTCTGCTATTCGGATTTTGGGGTCTGTCCCTGACCTCATTGAGAAAGGAGATTATACCCAGGCTTTTGAAAAGGCTGAAAAGGCCCAAAAGCTTGCGGAAAAGGTAAACGTGCCGGACCTTATTCACTGGGCGCTGATGGCAAAGGGTGAGGCCCTGGACGCTGCCTGCAGACTGGAGGAAGCCGTGGAGACTTATGAAAGGGCTCTGGCTTTCTCCTCAGATCTGTTTCTTGAAGATACAAAAAACATCCACCATCAAGAAATCCTGTACAGCACTATCGGCAATCTGGGAAAAACGCTAGAGGAATTAGACAGCGTTATAAAAGCCCGGCAGGTCTGTAAAAAAGCAGGAGAAAATTTTGAAAAGGTTCTTAAAGCATATAAAACCCTGCTTGCAAATAATCCTGAAAATTCAGAGTATCTCCCTAATTACCTGAAGACAATGGGAAATGTCTGGGCCTGTTATATGGTAGCAGAAGACCTTGAAAAACAAATCCCTCTTGTACCGGAAACTTTGCAGACCTACGGGAAGATCATTGACTCCGACTCCGAAGACCCGGAAAATTATCTCAGGCTTGACAATGTTGTAAAGAAGTTCGGAGAAGCCTGCCTTAAAGAAGGCCGATTTGAAGAGGCAAAACAGGCTTATGAGCAGGCACATGCCATTTATAAAAATATCCATGAAAAATATCCCGAAAATCGACTTGCTCTCAATTTCCTTCTTTTCTCCTACGACTATTTCGGAAAACTTTACACAAAAATGGGGGAAAGTGATAAAGTTGAAGCCTATTATTTGCAGTCCCTTGAACTCGCCGAAGAGCAACTCAAAAAAGATCCAGAAGACCTCTCCATCATCCTGAATATGGGCAAAATCTGTCAGGATCTGGGAATTTTCTATTCCGAAGCTGAAGAACTCGAAAAAGCAAAAGTCTATTATGAAAAAGCCCTGGCCTATTACGAGGGGCTGATAGGAAAACGTCCTGAGGATCCTGAATACAGCTACCACCTTACAAGGACATTTAACAGGCTTGCTGAAGACTTTGGGGATATTTCCAGCGTGGAAAAAGCAAAGGAGTGCTACCTGCATGAAATCGAAATCTATGAGTCGCTGATCGAATCTGAAATTGATGAGATAGATAACGAGCTGAACATCGCCGAGACATTTAGCCAGATAGCGGGGCTCTATGACGGAGAAGAGGATACGGAAAGTGCAAAGGAGTACTATGAAAAGAAAATGATGATATACGAAAGGCTTTTTTCCGAATTCCCTGAAGAAACCGAGTATGAACTCTATATTGCAGATACTTTCAATGAACTCGGCGACCTTTACTTTGAAAAGGAAGAAATTCCTGCAAGGCAGTACTATGAAAAAGCTCTCGAAATTGCCGAAAAGGCAGTTGAACGGGACAAAACAGATGCTCTTTCCCTTTCATCTCTTCTCAGTGCCCTAAAAAACCTTGCAGATCTGAATAAAATCTATAAGCACTATGAAGCCGCGATACCTTTCCAGCAGCGTGCACTCGATATCCAGCTTGAGATTCAAAATAAATATCCGAAGAATTGGATGTATATACGTGACGCAGGAAGCGCCTTCAGCGAGCTAGGGCTCCTTTTCGAAAAAGTAGGAGATACAAAACAGGCAACACAACTTCATTCAAATGCCGTGGAAATGTTTTCAAAAGTTATATTTGGTGGAGAAGATCCTTCTATAAAAAAACGCCTTGCTATTGAAATACAGCTGCGCGGGTACACCTATCTGCGTTCAAAAAGGTATATAAGTGCGAAGCCGTACATGGAACTTGCCCATAAATACTATGAAAATGCCTCTGAACAGGAACCAAACGACCGCCGTGCTCTTGAGGGCCTTTTTTCTGTCCTTTATGAAACCGGACTCCTGAATTACGGCATGGAAAACTTCGAAGAAGCCATTGAAAACTATAAAACCGCATTTTCGGTCCTGGATAAGTTGACCGAGCTTTCTCCCGAAAAACTCAAACAGAAAGCAAATGACGTAAAACTGTATATAGGCCTTGGGATGTCGTATTCTGCTCTTAACGAGTTTGAAAAGTCGAAAGAGGCTTTTGAAAAAGCCCTTGCCACAAATTCAGAGCTCCTTGAAAAAGAACCCGAAAATATATTTTTCCTTGAAGATAAAGCCATAACCTTAGGAGAATATGCAAACCTGCTTCTCAAAACAGGCAGGACTTCAGAAGCTGAAACGTATAAAACAGAGTCTGCAGAAATATTCCAGAAAGTCGATGCAGAAGAGTCAAATCTGATGAAGCTTCAGAGAAACATAGCTGATATTTAAGGCAAATGAAAGCAAGGATGTATTCTTTACATCCTTATGTTTTTATTCAAAAATTTCAGGCAGGCATCCGCAAGAGAAATCTTTTCTAGCACTTAGGAGACTTCCCAGTTATGGAAGAAAAGCACAGGTTTTCAGCTGTCATCCAAAAAGAAGAAAAATGGTATGTTTCCTGGTGTCCCGAACTTGACATTGCAAGCCAGGGAGAAACAATCGAAGAAGCCATTGAGAGCCTGAAAGAAGCAATCGAACTTTACCTCGAAGATGAAGAGAAGATAACCAGATCCCGGCAATCGGCCAGGTTTTTACCACAACGGTAGAGGTTTCTTCCCATGCCAAAACTTCTAGGCTTTCAAATTATTGAGGTTATCAGAACACTAAAGTTTTTGTCAAATAACATATTTTTCGTACATAGTCTTTTGAAATATATATACAACCTGACTGTTTTCTAGAGGGTTTTGGACAAAATCAAAGAATTTATCAATTAAATAAGTTCTCCTGTATTACATGCTACTTTTCAAAAATTCAGCTAAAACTATGGAAGGCGTTCTCAGCAATGCAAAACATGCTACAGATGGAAAACCACATAATGTCAAGCCGGGTGATATAATATTAATAGCTCAAACTAAAAACACATTGTTGCCTGGACAAAAACAAATTAGATGGATAATGAATTTTGTATCCTGTGAAGAAGATGTAAATAATCTAAGCGACAAAATCTGGGGAAAGCACTGGAGATATTTAATAAACGGAGATAATATAAGATCTGTAGAGCCTTTTGATATAAACGATATAAAAATTACTTCCAAAAACTACGATGCAGTTCAAACTTATGCCATAATTGAACCTGAAGATGAAGAAGAAGTTCTTAATTGGATGTCTGAATCTACAAGTACTTATGCGTACGATGCCAATGTTCTCTCAAATGAATTTAAAGAAGGAAAAACTTTAGACTACGATGAACTGATACAAAAATTAGATATTAAATATAGAAATACTCCCATGTTCAAAGAAACTGTAGTTGAGTTAATACAAAGACCTTCTTTACTTTCCAACGCCATCAAAGAAAAATATGGGTATAAATGCATGATCTGTGGATATCCAGGATTTTTGAAAAAAGATGGCGAGAAATATGCAGAAGTCCACCATATGATAGAACTAAACAAAAAGGCTCCAGAAACACTTCAAAGCTGGAATTTATTAGTTGTTTGCCCACTTTGCCATAAGAAACTGCATTACACAGACGTTAAATCAGAGTTTTTAGACCCAGGCTGGAAAGTAGTGATTGATGGTGAGGAGCATATCATTAAGTAAGTGTTTCTTTCTTTTAGTATTTATAAAAACAGTTTTTGAGAAGATTCCCGCCTGTACGAAATCCAATTTCCTCTTTTCTCTGCCAGTTGTACGGGGGTTGATGGAAAAGGGAACGCCTGAAACCAAAAATAGAAATAGAGTATTAATATGCCCTCTTAAGCGAAACAAAAGTAATGTTTCTTGCCCAGAAGTTAGTCCGCTTGAGGGAGCACAGCGACCGAAACGGACCGCGTACTCCCGAGGCGCAATTCGGGCGAGGCGCAATTCGGAATAATCGAAATTCGGAATAATCGAAATTCGGGAACTCAATAAGGACACGTATCTTTTTCTTTCTCCAGATTCAAAGAAAACCAGAGTAAATCGGAGAGGGTAGATGAAGGGTATTTGCTTAAGAAATCACTTATTATTTTTGTGCCTTCATCTATCAAATAACTAATTTGTCTAATTTGAGTAGACTCAGCTTCCGGATAATGAATGGATATTACCGAGCGTATTTTGCCGTCATTATCAAGCCTGTCAATTTCCCATTCAGGTTTTGCCTGTTCAAGTTTTTCAGCCAAGCCTGTGCCTCCTTTAATAGCGAAAGATATTGCTAAACGAGCAGCCTCATCCGTTTGCTTGAACCATTTTTGTTCTTGAACCATACTCTCAATTACAGATCTTCCCTTCTCAGTCAGAACTACAGTTGTAAGATCTTCATCCTCTACAAGCTTTTTGTCAACAAGAAAGCCATTACAATCTGGTGTTTTTACATCTTCTAAATCCATTGATTTTCCCCGCTTAGCTGTTTATAAAAGTAAATTGGATCTCTGTATCTCTATAGGACGTATGATCAGAAACTGAAAACCCTAATGCATACATAAACATATTCTTAGTCAATTTTGATGAGAGTTCTATATGAGCATGTTGTTTTAATATTTCCTCATTTTTAACATCAACGTATTCCTCTATTTTCTATAGAATACCTCTCGTATTTTAGCACCCCATTTTGTCGTCCACCTTTAGATTGGAGTCCCCTTCCAACGCATGATAAACTTTTGAACAAAAAAGATCACCGTTGAATTAGCCCGCCTGACAGGGAGAAGAAAAGGAAAAGGAAAATTAAATCCATAAGTTAGTCATCTCGAGCGTAGCGAGAAGGTCCTCGTGCTCCCGAAGCGAAACTCGGGCTTGAGTGGGAAGAAAAGGAAAAGAAAAATTAAATCCATAAGTTAGTCCTCTCGAGCGTAGCGAGAAGGACCTCGTGCTCCCGAAGCGAAACTCGGGAATGACAACATTTTTAAACCTCCAACTCCATCAAAACACGAAAAATCAAACCATAATCAAACTATATTATACTTCACGTCCTTGTTACTACACTAATATACTACACTAAATTCATCAGATCCTATTCATAAAAAAGAAGTAGAGGCTCAAACTTTGGAATTACAGTTCAAACTCAAAGCTTATTTTAAAACAAGTGCAGACCCTGCTCCTGCAAAGGACGCTATAGCTGCACTTTTCGAAGAGGCAAACACCACCCTCCTTACCAAAGGGGCTCCGGAAGGGCAGGGAGCAAAAATTGCGGAATGGAAGCTGGGAGAAGACAGAGTCGAGATTGTGCTTGAGTCCGGAAAGTATGTCAGGGTGCATGATGCAGTCCTGAGGCTCAAGAAGGTACTGGCCGAGGCGCTTGGGAAGCAGTATAAGATTGGGATTCGCGGAATTGATGTTGAATCCTTTACCATACAGATGCCGGCTGAAAAAGAGTTAAAGGCGCTCAAAATTCCCTACGTAAAGAGCATGAAAAATATAGAAGGTGGAATCATACTCGAGCTTGAAGTAGGGGAAGCTGAGATGAAAAACCGGGTACCTGATAGGATTCTCACCCTTCTTGAGGAAAAAGTAGAGGTTACTCAGTACGGGGCAAAGGCCGAGCACTGGAATCTGCTCTGGCAGAGAGAGCCAATGGAGCATCCCTTTACCGAAGACCCGACCCAGGCTATGATGAAAGAAGGCTGGCTCAAGCGAGGCGCAAGCCGCGGACAGTGGATCCACGGCCCTCAATCCACAAAGATCTTCCGAACTTTCGAAAAAATCGTATTTGACGAACTTCTCGAGCCCCTTGGATACAGGGAAATGATTTTTCCGAAGCTGATTACCTGGGAAGTCTGGATGAAATCCGGACATGCAAAAGGTGTGTATCCTGAAATTTATTATGTATGCCCTCCAAAGACAAGAGACCCCGAATACTGGGAAGAAGTTGCCGATTATTACAAGGTAACCCATGAGGTGCCTACAACACTGATCAAAGAAAAGATTGGAGAGCCAATCGGAGGCATGTGCTACGCCCAGTGCCCGCCTTTCTGGATGTACGTAACAGGCGAGACTCTTCCAAACGAAGATATTCCTGTAAAGGTCTTTGACAGGTCAGGAACCTCCCACAGATATGAGAGTGGAGGAATCCATGGGATCGAAAGAGTGGATGAGTTCCATAGAATCGAAATCGTCTGGATAGGGAAAAAAGAAGAAGTTATAAAATGCGCAGAAGAACTGCACGCTCGCTACATGCATATCTTCAACGATATCCTTGACATCGAATGGAGAAAAGCAAAAGTTACTCCCTGGTTCATGGCACAGGAAGGACTTCTTGGCCTTGCCGAAGGAAACGTTGTAGGAACAACTGACTACGAGGCCTGCCTTCCTTACCGTGGGCCGGATGGAGAATGGCTCGAGTTCCAGAACGTCAGCATTAACGGAGACAAGTATCCCAAGGGTTTCAATGTGAAGCTCCAGTCCGGAGAAGAACTCTGGTCAGGCTGCTCGGGAGTCGGACTTGAGAGGTGGGCTGCAGTTTTCCTTGCCCAGAAAGGGCTTGACCCAGCAAACTGGCCCGAAGAATTCAGGAAGAGAGTGGGTGAGATGCCGAAAGGTATCCGCTTCCTTTAAACTTTTTTATTTTCATTTTTTGATTCCATTTTTGATACAGTAGGAAAGAAATACAGTGAAGAACAGACTAATTAGAGGAGTTAATACACTGAATCAGATTTTACTGAAATTCTCTGTACTTCCTGAACACCTATATGTATCGGTCACAGACGCGGACAACCGGATCGAAGCTGTTCTGACCGATTTGTTTATATATGGAAATGATGTGTATAGTGAGCCATTAACTAGTTTGAAGCCGCTAATTTCTGAGAATTTCTGGCCATTTTCCGGATCGTACTTTTGATTATCAGGAGCCTATAGCTGTTGGCAGGTAGGGGACGGATCCAGGTTCGGAAACGCTAAGAGGCTTGGGAATTTTGTTTGGGAACAGAATAAAGGTGCTGAAAGCGCAAACTGCGCCGGGCAGCGCAAAGTCTGTGCATAAGCGCTGAAAATCATTCACGCTCATTGATTAAGGAAAAGCTCTTCTGAGCATCCGGAAAAAGAACCTGAGGGGCTTGAAGGCCGCAGGACCAACTATTAGCATACAAAAAAATTATAAGAAATAAACATTACTCTGGAGGAATTACTTGGCAAGAAAGAAAGTACAAAGAAAGCTTGACGGATGGAAATCCAAGGAATGGTATAATATCGAAGCCCCTGTTTATTTAAACAGGAGCATTGTCGGAAACACCGTTGCAGGAGATCCTTCCCTGCTTGTAGGACGCAATGTTGAAACCACTGTTGGAGAACTCACCAACGATATGACAAAGAACAACACAAAGGTCATTCTCAGGATCAACAACGTCGTCGGAGACATAGCAACTACTGATCTCATGGGCCACGAACTTACAACCGACTATGTTCGCTCAATCGTAAAGAGACAGACTTCAAGGATTGACGCCAATATCGACGTTAAAACCAAAGACGGCTATGTCATTCGTGTAAAGCCCACCTGCTTCACCATCAAGAGAGCACGCTCAAGCCAGATAAAAGCCATCAGGGAAATGATGGTTGAAATCGTCAAAAGGCGCGCAGCAGAATCAGATTTCGAGACATTTATGCAGGAAGCAATTCTTGGCAGACTCTCAGCAGCCATTTACAGGCAGGCAAAGTTCATCTACCCGCTCCGCAGAGTAGAAATAAGGAAAACCCAGGTAGAAAAAATGCCAGCATCTGCACGAGCACCTGTGGCAGCATAAGTTCTTTTTGGGCTAAAAATAATAAGCAGGGGAAAATCCGAAAGGATTTTCTTATCTCTCTTTTACACTCTCACTAAGTCTTTGAATCTGGTTATTTATCTGGATTTTATTGCCTTTTTTTCGGAATGAAAAAATCTGAAGAAATCTTCAGCCACTATCATCTTTTGGCCATTGCGTAGTCTATGTAGATTTGTAAAAACTCCTCGTCATGCTGCAGGAGAACAGTCTCAAACATGGCCACATGAATCTTTTCTTCCCTGGCAATGTCAAGCAGGACTGTACGAATTTCCTCGTTTTTCGTCAGGTTTGCCATCTGTTCATAGATATTAACGGCATCCAGTTCTGCAATCATAGCCGCTCTAAGGATCTCCTTGTCCAGGTCTTCAGGTCTGGTATTTTCAATGTCTGCAAGTACTTTTGAAAGCAGGCTTTCATCCCCTGTAAATATGCTTTTCCTTAAATATGCTTATAATATATGGAAAGACAAGAGTAATGTCTTTTTCTATCGGAAGCATTAGTCTGAAAACTAAAGAGTAAGACTGAAGCAAGAGATGAAAACCTGCAAAAAGAATCCTTATTCTTAACATAACTGTAAAATAATAATGAATTAAATATATAAGATAAACCAGATATAAAATTCAAATATTTTTTAATAGTTTTTGATGTTTAAGCAGAAAGACAATAATTTATAAAGAATTATAATGCCATATTTTTGATTTTAAATGATATATAACTATTTTTACAAATTGAGGAAAAAGAAAACAATAAAATTATATTAATAAAAAGATAAACTTGATTAGAAAAAGACTTATATATATATTTTATAAATATTCATATCAATCAAAATAAATTAGTTCTTAAATATACGTCTCGGAAAACTCTGGAGACTATACCTATATTTTAGCAAAGAGCCAAACCCATCTGAGGCCGAAAAACTTGAAAAATGTGGAATCCTCCCTGCTTATAATTATTGTCTTGCTTTCGTGTTTAATGGGCAGCTCAGGTTTTGCTGCAGCCATTGCAGAAAACCCTGAAGTTCCCCAAAATAATACCTCCTGTGCTGAGTCTACGATTGAAACGGCGCCTATAAACCCTGATTTTCAGGAACCGGGGGAGCCTGATCCGATTGATCTGATTTCTTTTGTTGATGATCACATATACGTATCAGGCGCAGGATACAAGCCCTCTCCTGTAGATCTCTCAGGACTTAAAAGAACCGGAAGCAAATTTTTGGTGGGAGCTCCTGGAACCGACATTCCAACTGCCTATGATCTGCGCAAGGAAGGGAAACTAACAGCTGTAGGAAATCAGGGGATTATTGGCAGTTGCTGGGCCTTTTCAAGTATAGCTTCTCTAGAATCCTATCTTCTGGGAACAGAAGGAAAAAGCTATGACTTCTCAGAAAATAACATGAAAAACCTTGCCTCAAAAAACTATCCAAATGGTTTTGACCTCACACCGGAAGACGGCGGGAATGAGTTCATATCAGCAGCATACCTTTCGAGATGGAACGGACCTGTAAATGAATCCGAAGACCCTTATAGTGATTTATCGGATTATTCTCCCACTGGACTTTCTGTACAGAAACATGTACAGGACATACTTTTCTTGCCTGTTAGGAAAGGATCTCTGGATAACGAAGTTATCAAAAGAGCCCTGATGGAATATGGGGCTGTATCCTCCACAATGTACTGGGATCAGGCTTATTATCAGGAACAAAAGAACACCTATCGATGTACTACCAGTCTAACTGCCAATCATGCTATAACCCTTGTGGGCTGGAACGACTCTTTTGACAGGAATCTGTTTGCGCAGGTCCCGCCCGGAGATGGGGCTTTTCTCGTGAAGAATAGCTGGGGAGAAAACTGGGGCGAAGGCGGCTACTTCTATATTTCTTACTATGACAGCAAACTTGGATACGATGAAAATGCCGTGTTCACAGCTGAGAAAAAGGACAATTACGATTATATCTACCAATATGACCCTATGGGGTGGGTAATTTCAAAAGAGTATGCAGGAAGTTTAGTCGCCTGGGGAAGCAATATATTTTCTTCGGGAAGAGATGAAACCCTCAGAGCCGTAGGATTCTATACTACAGACCTTAATACGGCCTATGAAATATATGTCTACAAGAACCCTGTAAATGGCCCGCTTAATTCTAGAAGAATATATGCTACAAAGGAAACAGGCACATATTCCTTGCCAGGATACCACACGCATGAATTAAAATCTCCAGTATCCCTGAGTCCGGGAGAAAAGTATTCAGTGGTTATAAAATTCAGCAACCCTTCTGCTGGGGGTACTCTTGCAGTTGAACAGCCTATTACTTTTTACAGCAGCAAGGCACAGGCTAATTCAGGAGAAAGTTATGTCAGCCAGAATGGAATTAGCTGGGAAGACATATCCGAATCTTCAGAGGCAAACCTCTGCATAAAAGCTTTTACTACCACTGATGAACTCCCTGAAGCTAACTTTTCCTCAAATACCATAGGCGGAAATTATCCCCTTACAGTACAATTCACAGATCTCTCCAAAAACGCCTTTTCCTGGGAATGGGATCTGAACGGCGACGGACAAATAGACTCAACAGCTCAAAACCCGACCTATAACTATAACGCTTACGGAAATTATAACATATCTCTGAAAGTTAGCAACAGGAATGGGATTGACTCCGAGACAAAGTTCGATTATGTGACAGTGGCTTCTCTGTCAATCACCTCAGCCAATCCAGAAGGAACCATAACAACTTATCAGGGAGATATGCAGGCGTTCAATATCAACACAGACCAAACCTGCACTATAAGCTGGTACCTTAACGGAGAACTCAAAAGTTCTGAATCCAGAGTAAAGAGCAGTGAATACTCTAACAGTTCTCTTTCCCCGGGCCTCTATAATCTTACTGCAATTGCCGAATTCGGAAATGAAAAGGTAATGTATAGCTGGAATTGGATAGTTATGGACTGGAACCCCTGGGACAATTCGGCCTCTAAAGAAGGGGAAAATGTAAGCACTGCAGAATTGCAGGAAGCTATCCACATCTATCTAAATGAACTGCACCTCTCAGAAACAGGAGCAAAAATAACAGGTGAACGGCTCAAAGACCTAATAAGGCTCTGGAAGGAAAGCCCATAAGAATAAAAAAGAGATTGAAATTAATCGAAAAGGAGAAAAAGCAAAGGAGAGAAGAAAAAAGCAAAAGAGAGAAGGAGAAAGAAAAGGGGAAAAAGAGAAAGGAGAGAAGAAAAAAGCAAAAAAGAGAAGGAGAAAGAAAAGGGGAAAAAGAGAAAGGATAACGGGAATCAAAGGAAATATAAAAGAGAGTAAACAGGAAACAAAATGAATTTCTCAAAATTATTTCCCTTTATTCAGAGTTTGTTCGACTCCTTCCCCTATTTTAACATTCATGAGAAAATCATCAACAGTTGCAAGAAGGGAGCCAATTTTTTCAGAGTGGAACCGGACAGCAATCCTCTCATCACTGATATCACTTTCCATACTCCTGAGGTTATCAGGAGAAAGAGCTTGCAGAATTCTGGCTGCGGAACTTCTTGATTCGGAATCAGGAAATTCAATAGTACCTGTGATTTTCATAAGCATTCCTCAACTGTTTTGCCAACTTTTCTTCTGTCCATATGAACTTTGCTTTCTTTTTCTCTTGCTTTCATTTTCCCTTTATTTTGTATTCCCTTTATTACATTTTTCCTTTACTGCTTTTCCGGAGTTGTTCTCCTACGATTCGGTCTGCAATACTCAGGAATTCATCTGCACTCCCAAGGGGAATTGAAGCTCCAGAGGCTACACTGTGCCCCCCTCCACTTCCCCCGACTGCTCCTGCAGCTTCCCTGAGGACAAATGAAAGGTCGAGACCTTTTGAGACAAGCTCACGGGTGCCTCTGGCAGAAATTTTTATGATACCTTCGGATTCGTTTACGCAGATAAATGGAAGTTCGGGATGAAGGTAGCGGACAACCGTGCTTGCAAGAGTGCCAGTAGAAAGGGCATCAACGATGTTGATGTACCAGATATTCTCGCCTTTGCGAATTTTTTCCACATTTCCTCTGATGTCCATGGCAAGTTTTTTCTCATGTTCTTTGGTAAGAGAAAGGGCTTCACTGACAACTTCCTGATCTTTCAGGCAGAGAGAAAGGGCCAGTCCATAGATTTTCTGTTTTCCACACGTATTGAGAATGGAGATAAAATCGTAAACATTTTTCACAAGCTCCCTGTTAAGGAGCAAAACTTCTCCTATGACAGCCTCAACCGCTTCCGGGCTCGCCTGCCTGGCAAGTTTAAGGGCGACAGCATTGACAAGCCTGGAGCCTTCCGCTTCAGAAAGGTTTTCAATATTTCCTGAAATCCCTAGCCGGCTCAGAAATTCGCTCACCTTTTCAGGGTAACCGGTGATGTCAAGGAAAGGTTCGGTACTGTATGCAAGCACGTCTGCAAGGTCTCCATCCCCTACTTTCAACCCCTTTCGGACAGAGACGACACCTGCTTTTAAGGCTTCATCCAGGATAAAGGCGTTAGCCGTGTGAAAAAGCTGCCTGTCCCCTACTGCGCCTGCAATGGCCAGTCCTGCAAGGTCAACATTTCTCGCATCCATTTCCCTTGCTACCAGATAACAGGTGCCGGAAGCGGATATGTCCGTAGCTCCGTCGATTCCTACAATATGGGCATTTACCACTGCCTTTGCCGGAGACTGGCCTACAGGCTGGTGGTGGTCAAGCACTACAACATCAGCTGCCACCTTCTTTATGAGTTCGGGCTGTCCACTACCCATATCGCAGAAGATTACAAGTTCACCTTTGGAGATGCTTCTGTTTACCTCTTCAATTACAGCTTCATCCAGCCTTGCAGCTATTGAAAGCTGGAAACGAATACCTGATCGAAGCAGGGCCTGGGCCATTATTCCGGCTGAAGTTAACCCATCAGCATCGTTATGTGAAACTATGCGCACGAACCTGTGTTTTCGGATTTTATCGGCCGCATTTTTTGCAAGGTTTATCAGTTTTTCAAGCTCGCTCAAAACCCATCACTCAAAAAAATTCAATAATAAGATCAAAAAGTCAATTTAATACATAACTGCAAGTGAATAAATGATGCCAGTCTATACTGGCTTGATAATATAAAACACAATGCCTCGGAAACCTCTGAGGGGTCAAATTAATTAATGAGAAATTGTATATCTAGAAAAGGAAGGCAGCCCTGCTAGCTGCGAACATCAGTAGTGTAGCGGTCATCACCGGGCGTTGCCAACGCTCGAACCCGGGTTCGAATCCCGGCTGATGTATACCCTTTAGAAAATACCCCATGTCCTTCATTTATTGCTTGATTTTTTTTCGTTTTCAGTTTTTGTCTGTTTCATTTTTCATCATTTTCATTTATTATCTTTTTCAATTTTCATCATTTTCATTTATTATCTTTTTCAATTTTTATTTATTTCAGTTTTTATTTATTTTAGTTTTTATCTATTTCATTTTCCCTTGCTGGCTCTTACTACACATTTATAGATAAGCAGTTATTTATCCAATCAAGAATCATTTTTTAATGGGGATTTTTTTAAGGAAAAAATTTTTGCGGGGGATTTTGTGAGCGAAAGCGAGGAAAATTTACATAGAGTAAAAATTGCCATACAATTGAGCTTCATTCTCTGGATCACGCTTGGTATTTTCATTTTTTATGCTACTTTTGAGGCAACGGCAAGAATGTGGGGAACTCTGCTGCTTCTGTTGATGGTAGTAATATTCACTCCTTTTCTTCCAGATGGGACAGGCTATGAAGATATGGGAAACAGAAGTGACTATGAGGAAGATCGAAAATTCATTTAGAGATAAGTAAAGTTTGAACTCAAAATTTTACCTTTTTGTAAAAAATTTTCTTGATTGTTTCAGCCGTAAAAATGTACAGCCCTATTATTATCCCAAGTATTAAGATAACCGATATAGGAAGAGGTTTGAAGCCAAATGGAACTGCAAAAGGGGTATAGGGGAAGCAAAGGGCCAGTAATCCAACTAGCAGAGTAGCTAATAGCAAGTATTTTCCAGGCTTGCTTCTAAAGAAAGGTTTTCGGCTTCGAATTACCAGCACTATCATGGAAGCCGAAATAATAGATTCCATAAACCAGCCTGTTCTGAATTCTTCTGTCATTCCGGGGAGAAGGAAAAGCAAAACGCCGAAGGTAAGGTAGTCGAATATCGAACTGGTTAAGCCAAATACCATCATAAACTTACGAATGAAGCCTATATCCCAGCGGCGGGGTTTTTCAACCAATTCCCTGTCCACAGAATCCGTGGCTATTGTCATCTCGGGAAAGTCAGTCAATAAATTGATTAACAGAACCTGTGTGGGCAGCAGAGGAAGGAAAGGCAGGAAAAGTGATGCTCCTGCCATGCTGAACATATTCCCAAAATTGGCACTTGTAGCCATGAAGACGTACTTCAGAGTGTTGGCAAAGGTTTTCCTCCCTTCCTTTACTCCCTCAACAAGTGCATCAAGGCTTTTTTCCATCAACACGATGTCTGCAGCTTCTTTGGCTACATCTGCAGCGCTGTCAACCGAAATCCCCACATCTGCCGCATGAAGAGCAGATGCGTCATTAATCCCGTCTCCAATATACCCAACAACGTTTCCACTTTTCTTGAGTGCAAGGATGATATGCTCTTTCTGATTTGGCTCTACTTCAGCAAAAACATCTGTATCATTTACCTGCCGCATAAGGGCTTCACTGCTCATCTTCTCAAGTTCGCTTCCGGTTATGACTCTGGAGTTCCTGAGCCCGATCTCCTTACTGATACTGGAAGCTACAAATTTGTTGTCTCCGGTAATAACCTTTAGAGAAATTCCAAGTTTTTCCATGTTTTCTATCGTATTCGCAATCCCCTGTTTAGGAGGGTCAAAAAAGAAGAGGAATCCTAAAAAGGTCATATCAGCTTCGTTCTCTTTTCCTATGCTCCTTTGCTGTCCCATTTCTCTGTATGCAATCCCAAGAGTACGAAGCCCTTTCTCACTGAACTCTTCAAATTGATGCTCGATTCTTTCCCTCAAAGTGGAGATTTCTAAAGGTTTTCCAGATTCAACCTCTGCAGAGGAGCAGATTGCAAGAACATTTGGAAGCGCACCTTTGGTAATCATCAGATTCGTGCTGTTTTTTGAGACAAGGACACTCAATTTTTTGCGCACAAAATCATAAGGAATTTCACCCAATTTTTCATACTGGGCCAGATCGACTTTATTATGTGCAAGAATTGCCCTATCGATCGGATTTTCAAAGCCTTTCTGGTAATAGGCGTTAAGGCTGGCATATAGGAGAACTTTTTCATTCTGTTCTCCTTTGAGATCCTGAAAAGAATGGAGCTGCAGCTCACCTTCGGTCAACGTGCCGGTCTTGTCAGAACAGAGCAGGTTCATGCTTCCAAGGTTTTCAATGGAAGCCAGCCTCTTGACAATCACTTTCTTTTGCGCCATTTCTCTTGCGCCGTGGGAAAGGTTAACACTAATGATTGCAGGAAGAAGCTGAGGAGTCAGCCCGACTGCAAGAGCCAGTGAGAAAAGAAAAGAATCAAGGATAGGACGATGGAGGTATACATTGATCGCGAAGATGGCTACAACCATCAGCATCGTAACTTCCATCAGGAAATACCCGAAATGGGAGACTCCCTTTTCAAATTCCGTTTCAGGAGGCCTGAGTTTTAATTTCTCAGATATTTTTCCAAACTCAGTTCTCTTCCCTGTGGAAACTGCCAGCACTTTTCCACTGCCGCTAACCACACTGGTTCCCATCCAGAGAGAATTTGTGCGCTTCGCAAGCGGGGTTTCGGCTTTCAGTACGCCGGCTATTTTTTCTACGGGATAGGTTTCTCCTGTGAGAGTCGCTTCGCTAATAAAAAAGTCATTTGAGTCCAGAATCAGGCAGTCAGCAGGAATCATGTCTCCTGCGCTTAGGATGATTATGTCCCCGGGAACAATCTCTTCCACAGAGATTTCTTTCTCTTCACCGTCTCTTAACACTGCTGCCTTTATCTGTACCGTAGCCAGCAGTTTCACAAAAGCATCAGCAGCTCCTTTTTCCTGCCAGAAGCCAAGCAAACTGCTAATCATAATAATAGTTGTGATAATTATGGTGTCTGTCGGTTCGTGGAGAAAATAGGCCATCCCGGCAGCAAAAAGAAGGATAAGGGTAATTGGACTCTTGAACTGGGAAAGTAGGAGTGTGAAGGTATCGGATCGTTTTTTTGGTTTAAGAATATTAGCCCCATATTTATTAAGGCGTTCAATGCCCTCAGAACTTCTCAGGCCTTCGCTTGTTGTCTGGAGCTCGTTTAACATCTCGGGTACAGGAACACTCCAGAAAGCAAGTTTTTCCTCATAAGGAGTCAACAGGATTTCTCCCTTGCTTTTATCTCAGGCCTCCGTAGCTCTCAGGGTTACAGCAAGTTCCTTTCCTTCACTTCCTATGGTTGAAAGTTCCTTCAAAATCTCTGACTTCTCAAGATATTTTTCCGTCCGGATCCTTCCAGACTCTTCGATTTTGATGGTAATTTCCCCTTCAGTATATCCTCTTTCAATACATTGAGTTACCAGCTGTCCGTATTTCGAGGCAATTAGCTTCAGGCAGTCAAAGATCCGGTTCTCATCAAAAACATTTTTACCGTCAAGTGTAATACTCCTGAGTGTTTTTTCCCCCAAAGATTCCTTGAAAAGCTCTTTGAGCTTTATTATGAACATATCAATAGCATCCTTATTTATAGCAGCAGCGAGTCCCTCATCCTCTGTAAGCTCGTAATCCCTATGCTGAATATGGAAAGATTTCTCATCAGCAGAGATTATGAACCTGTTTTCTGGCTCCCTGTCTTCAAGTATAGTTCTCAGGTTATTTCCTTCGTATTCTATACTCGTGATATAGAAGTCAGATATATCGAGTTTCTTCACTTTAGCTTCCCTGGATAGGAGCCCACTCTTTACCCATATCGGCAAAATAAGATTTTGAATGTCCTTTACCTTCAGAGCGTCTTGAGTGAAAGCCAGTTCATACTCATATTGCATGCCGTCGACAAAACTTACCTGCTTTCCTTTCAGTTTTTTGTTCTCAAAGGCAGCATAATAGGCATTCTCAGCTCCATAGATGCTGTTTTCAAAAAAAGGACTGAGTATTGAAAGTATCCTTGTATCAAGCTGTTCTACCTCTATCAAATCCAGCTTATGCTGCTTGTTGAGCTGTTCAAGTTTTTCATTGTTTTTTGCCAGCACTGCAGTTGAAAGGGTCTCAAGAGTTATGGACTTGATCTCGAGAATAACGTTCTCTTTGACATCGGCAGTAAGGCTTTCCAGATACTCTCTTACATCTTTCTCAAACCCTTCTGTCTCCGTAACCATTTTCTCGAAGCTTATTGTCTCCTGTATGTTCTCTTCTTTTATCTTAATAGCAGATTTTTCGAGAGGCAGGACTTCCTTTGAAATTAGTATAAAATCCTGGAGGTCCTGGATGAAATCCCTCTGGACAGGGAAAACGGTCGAATCCTGAAAAGTATATCTCATTTAAAATCCCCTTTCCTTCCGTAGAAAATGTGTTTATTTTGAGTTATGTTTTTTCTACATTTAAGCTTATGAGCTTATACTCTTGAAAAGGATTACGGAAATTATCCTTCTATTCTAAAGATTGCTTTCCCTGAATACTCGAATAAAAGACTCGAATAAATAAATTTCATTACGAAGATATACTAAAAAGAGAGTAAATAGCAACAAATTAAATTTTTCCATAAAGATCTTTACTGATAAATATTTTTCAATATATTACAATGGATTATATAATTTTATTCTTTCAGAAAGATTTATATCAGTTCCAGTTTAATCTTAGTCATATTATCGGCATAGGATAATATAGAAAGGCATGTACCCTAGATGAAAATGAAACTTTTGCTCTTAGTGATAACTTTGCTTATGAGCACATTTATTCTCTCCGATAATAAGCACATGCCAAAAAACAGTGCTGATTGATCAGCACTGAAACCAAGCTTCGATCATCGTAATACACAGAGGGGGGTGGGGTTAAGGATGGAGCCATAATTAAAAAGTTTGATGTTCTAGCAGTTTTGTTTTATTCAATTTTTGGGTACCAAATAGGTTCAATTTTTTAGATTTTTATTGAACTGTAACTACTGGCTGGGATCTGTCATATCCCTCATACTTTAAAAATTTATTTTAACTAAGATAATATACAATGTTGCGAATGGAGTAAATTTGACATTTGCGAAATCTAGGTGCAGAACATGAAACAAAAAATAATACAAATTAGTGCACTGCTAATAATTTCACTCTTAGCGGGGATAGCAGGTGCAGAAGATACATCTAATAGTGTAATTATAGCTGATAATACAAATCCAGTTGACATTATAGGGGCAATTGGTGATGTAAATGCAGGCGCCGACGTCGCGCCTAGCTCGGATTCAAACTATCCGGATGGTATAGGCACAGATGGTACAGCTCTAGAGGACATTGTAGGTGATGCAGATGCTGGTACAGCTCTAGAGGACATTGTAGGTGATGCAGATGCTGGTACAGCTCTAGAGAACATTGTAGGTGATGCAGATGCTGGTACAGCTCTAGAGAACATTGTAGGTGATACAGCTGATGATGCAAACCCAGCTGGTACTATACCTACAGATGATAACGCAATCCCAGTTATTACAACTACAGCTGATGACGCAATCCCAGTTGATACTTTAAATCCAGGTGATATTGGAAATATTGGAGATATTGGAGACATTGGAAATATTGGAGACATTGGAGATATTGGAGATATTGGAGATATTGGAGATATTGGAGATACTGGAGATATTGGAGATATAGGTGGGCCTTTATCGCCGTTCCCCCAATACACAAATCTGAACGTTGATATCTGCTACAACAAAACCGGTCCTTTCAGAATGGGAGATGTTGTGCGTATCACGGGAGAATTTGAGGAACCAATCTACTCTGCGGAATTGATGATTGAAGATAGTATTTACTCGACTATTGACATGGTTAACGTAAGTGACGGTGACTGTGATAATGTCTGGGCTGCTGAGTACGTGGTTCCAAACGGTGTCGATAGAGCGGTGGATGTGGCCATAAGAGCAACTTACTTAAATGGAAGCATGGCTGGAAAGACTGAGACTGATGCTTTTATAATTGACAACACAGCTCCGAGCTTTACGAAAATTTTGCCGAGTTCAGAAATTGTCGGCACAAAATGTGTGCCCTTCAACTTCAGTGCTTACGATAAACTGGACAATGAAATTACCTACACTCTCTATGTCAACGGCTCCTCGAAGGATACAGGAGTTGTAGCCTCCGGTGCATACAAACAAAGCGAGATTGAGTTAAGTGACTGCTATTACACATGGGAAGTCAAACTCAAAGACGATGCAGGAAACATAGGTTCCAGTGGTGTCTTTGATCTGTATGTAGACACATGCGCTCCAACAGTAACACTCATTTCTCCTGAAGATTGCTTCGTTGACTCAATGGGTTACATGACATTCAATTTCACAGCTGAGGATGATTTAACTGCTAAATATGAAGGACTTGGCCTCAACTATCAGCTGTATATTGATGGAGAACCTCTTGACGAAATCGGCTATGGTGGAGATATTTCTGACGGAACAGATACATCAGGACTTCCTGACGGGATCGATATAGGAGGACTTCCTGACGGGATCGATATAGGAGGACTTCCTGACGGGATCGATATAGGAGGACTTCCTGACGGGATCGACACAGGTGGAGTTACTGATGGAATTGGTTCAGGGAGCGGTTCAGGGGTCATGAGGCCAGGGGAGTATGCACAGGTTAGCAATAGTGGTCTCCCAGACGGCGTTCACAACTGGTCCGTTTATATTGAGGATGAAGCTGGAAACAACGTAATGAGTGACGTCAGGGACTTCTATGTAAACCTAGAAGGGCTTCAAGTCTCTCTTGTGTCTCCGCGTAATGAATACGCTGCAAGTCCAGTGTTTAACTTCAGTGTTTCGGGGGGCCCAGGGCTGCCTTTTGATTGCAAACTGCTCATTAACGGAGAGGAAGTAAAAAGTGAAGATTGCGAGGAAGGAGAAAGTAGTAGTTTCATTGTAGGCAAAGATCCGACAAACTACTATTCTATAAGTGCTCCAGTAGCTGACTCAGAGGACATAGCCTGGACAGTTAACGTTACTGATTGTGCAGGAAACAACTATGTACCACAGCCGGCTCATTTTGCCCTTGATACTGTAGCTCCGGCTAGTGTGGCAAACCTCAATGTCATAGACGCAGTGGGTGAGACTCAGTGGTCTTATACATATGATTATCCTGGGTTGTACGTTAGCTGGAATGCAAACACCGAAGAAGATCTTGCCTCTACTCCGTATGAGGTTTTCATTAGCGACTTTAAGCCCTCCTCAATAGAAGAAATGGAAGAGGTAGAGCTTACAAAACTCGATACTAATTTGTACATTGAAAAATACGGTGGAGAACCTCTTGTATACGGAAAAGACTACTGGATCGCTGTTATTGCTCGGGATAACGCAGGCAACTACGACGATTGCTTTGCCGTTTGCGGTCCGGTTCAGACATATGAGGATATGGACATCACCCTTGATGCAGGCTGGAACCTGAAATCAGTACCAAAAAGACTGGTTACATCAATGGCATGCGGAGAATCGGTCTTTGGAGAAGGCAGCACAGTCCTCTACTGGGACGGCAGCTGCTGGACATTCCCAGAGGCTATCGAGCCATGTAAAGGCTACTGGGTCTACAGTCCGAATGCTTGCGAACACAACATGAAGTTCAAGCCGATGTCATTTGACAGCACAACTCCTGATGTACCTGCCTCTCTTTGTCTTGCTGAGGGCTGGCAGATGATAGGGCACACCTCTACACAACCTGTAGCATGGTCTACGACCCTGTCCTCACTTAGGGGAGCTCTTGTGGATTATAAGTTCTCCAACCTCATCACCTATTCTCACAATGAAGGTTGGGCCGGTTTAATCCCTGATCTTACAGACACACTCACTGGAGACGGAACCGGATCTGCAGGTGGATCAGTCATTAATGGCGCCAGTTCAAGCCCAGTTGGAACACTTCAGGATGAAGGCTATATGATTCCCGGACAGGGATACTGGGTCTTTATGAAGGAAGATGGTACCTATGCGTCAATTGAAAGCGTGTATAACATCCAGAACAATTACGCTGACGATGGAACTCTTCCTGACGATGGAACTCTTCCTGACGATGGAACTCTTCCTGGCGATGGAACTCTTCCTGACGTGGGGAACATTGATGACATCCTTGATGGAGTTCTTCCAGAGTAAGGGCCTAATTTCGAAAATAAGTAACGTTCAGCCATTTCAGGTTGAACGGTTCTTTTTCTTTTTTATTTTCGCTTAGTAATTTGGAGGTATACAATGAATAAGATGTTAAAAAAGAGCCTTTTAGGAACAGTCATAATACTGTTTTTTTTCATTACTATTCCCCTGATAGGCATGGCAGGAGAAGAAGTCCCCCCTCTTCCGATGACGGTGCAGGGAATTGCCCTGATTGATGGCACCCCGGCACCTAAAGGCACTGTTGTTGCAGCGTATCTTAATGGGGAGCAGGTAGAAGAATTTCTCATAAATACTTCTTCTGGAAACTACTGTTTCTGGATTTCCGGAACAGGAGAAGATGAAGGAAAGCCTGTTACCTTTACAGTGGACGGAAAAGCCCCGGATAATAACCTTAACTGGGAATCCGGAAAGCAGGTACTTTCTCTGGAACTATCTGTAGGTAAGGCAACTGACTCAAGAAGTTCAAAAGAAGGTTCAACTTCAAATACAGGTTCTGGATCTTTGAATGGACCTGAAACAGTTGGAGAAAATTCCAAAACCATGATCATTGAAGATTCAGTCCCTGAACCAAATGTACAGGTTCAGACGCACATAAATTCTGGAGATAAAGAGGCATCAGAATCTCCAAAAGACTCTTCTAAATTAAAAAGTGCTCCAGGTTTCTGTATCACTTATGTGGTTGCAGGCATACTTCTGATCGTTTTCGGACCCAATTTCAGGAGGGAGTCGAGAAAGAAAACCTGATATGGTTTTTCAAAAAAGGTTTTCAGAAGTAACGTGAAAATTTCAAGGTGACAAGATGACCATTAAGGAAAAATATTTAAGAATTTCATCATTTATGATTATTTTAATACTGGGCATATCCTTTGTTCCGGTTGTATCTGCCAGCGGCCCTCCTTCGATTCCAAATGTTTTTGAAGGAAATCTGCTTTCAGACGGCGCAAATGCACCTGTGGGAACTATAATCTCAGCTTATATAGATTCCAAGCTTGTTGGTTCGAACTCTATCGCAGAAGTAGGAAAATACGAACTTGCAGTTTCAGGTACCGAGAAAGATAACGGAAAGAAGATAATCTTCAAGCTGAGCAATGCTGAATCCGAGCCTGTTTCCGTGGCATATAAGCATGGGGCTTCGCCAATGAAACTCGATATGTCTTTCAAGGGAGACTTTATACCCCCCATTATAGAAAGTTTCTCTGCATCCCCTATGTACATCCTGAATGACGGAAAGGATTGTTCAGCTATCTGGGTTAAAGCCTCAGATGGTTATTCCGGGGTTGCATCAGTAACCATTGACCTCTCCCCCATAGGAGGAGAGGTTGTCTCATTGAATCCCGAGAATGGAGGCACTTATACCTATAACTTGAACAGTACTCTAGCCGGGGATTTTAAATTCGCCCTCACAGCTACGGATTCCTTTGGAAATAAGGCTACAAATAGCATTTCCATCACAGTACTGAAAAAAGAGGAGCTCACAACAAGGTATGGAGGTGCTGACAAGGCCTTCTCTGCTGAAGAAATCAAAAACCTTGTGAATGACAATAATATATCGAGTGGGATCAAATACGCAATTCTGAATATTTACTTTGCTGACGGGTGGGATAAAATATGAAATGGCCTGAATTTAAAATTATTTTTGTGCTGCTCCTGGCCCTGACCTTATGTGCAATTCCGGCCTCTGCAGGCAGTGCAGAAAGGACCCTTCCTTCTTCAGTTAACACCGATTCAGAGTTCCAGGTAAAGATCAATGTAGCCAACTACGGTGAAGCTGGACAAGTTATTGAAAAACTTCCTGCAGGCTTCACCTTTGTCAGCTCAACCCTTCCGGAAGGAGCTGTATCTGTAAACGGCAACAAGGTTTCCTTTCTTCTAATTAATGAAAAGAGCTTCAGCTATGCTCTTAAAGCTCCTGCCTCAGCCGGAACATACAAATTCGAGGGGATATTAAGGGACATAAACAAAAATGAATTATCTATTGTCCCTACCACTTCTTTCATTAATGTAAAGGCACCCTCCAGTTCAGGCGAAAGCTCAGGCGGAAGCTCAGGCGGAAGCTCAGGAAGCAGTGGAGCTGGAGGTTCCCCCGAACCCCAAAGTAATGTAGAGGCTAAAGAACTGTCTCAGGAATTCGTCACGAATGGAACTCACGTAACATTCGAGTTTCCAAAGAATGCAACCTGCATAAAGTATGTGGAGTTTGACGCAAGGAAAACTCTCGGGAAGGTCACCACTATTGTCGAAATGCTGAAAGGCCAATCCAAACTGGTTTCGAGCCTTCCAGAAGGTACAATTTATAAGAACGTGAATATCTGGGTAGGTACAGGAGGAATAGCAAACTCTGATAACATCGAAAACTCAGTCGTTGGTTTCAGAGTCGAAAAGGCCTGGTTCGAGAAAAATGGAGCTGATTCGGCATTTTTGGCTCTCTGGCACTACGATAAGGTATGGAGCAAACTTGAAACTCAAAAGGTTAGTGAAGATGACACTTATATGTACTTTGAGGCTAAAACGCCAGGTTTCGGTCACTTCGTAATTGTCGAAAGCACAGATAAGAAATCTTCAGGTTCGATAGACGTCAAACCAATTACTCCTGTAGATTCGAAGTCTAAGCTATCTTCGGATTCAGAAAAAGATCCTGAAGAAAGCAAGAGTTTTCTGCCTGGATTTGAGTCAGTAGCAGCCATTGGAGTCTTCGGAGCTGTATACTGTGTCTTGAGAAGAAAGTTCTAAGCACAGAAAGGCGTTATTTTAAGCAGCAGACAAAGCTGCTTATTTTTATCTTTTTTGAATTTTTCCCAATTTTTTTAGGCTCTCTCAAACGTATTTCCTCGAGAAAATGCAGTATTTTTTAATCAATACAGATTTAAAATAGATAAACAAGTAACTAAGTTCAAGTTATATGAGCAGGGAAAAAATACTGACCATGGAAAATACAGAGTACACAGAAAGCCCAGAATTCTTATAAAGTGTATCTATTTGCAGATAAATTCTACTATTAACAAAAAAAAGAATTACAATAGTTCCAAGCTACCTCAACCTAAATAAAACGCATTTATTTACAAGCTTACTTCGAAAACTAGTTTAATTTTCAGTAGAAAAACTTTCAGGATTATTTTCAGAAATATTTATCTATAAGCTTAATTCAAAAAATAGTTTAATTTTTGGTATTAAAAAAATTTCAAGATGATTTTCGCGATCAATAACTTTTTTTATTATTCGAAATATAAGATTTATGAAGCGAATTTTGAGTTTTAGAATGATTTCAATACACAATTTAGCTATATATAAAACAAAGATTTATAACTAAGTTATTTCAGAAAAATTTATATCAGTTACTGTACAATCTTAATTATATCATCTTTGAATGATAATACATAAATACGTGTACCCAGTCAAATGCCAAAAATCTCTCATATGCTGAAGCTTTGCCTTGGAAAAATTTGCCCTTTGCTGTTGATAGGTAAGCACCTTAAGCACATGGCTAATTAGCAAGCACAAACACAACAATGAGGGGCAGTTAACAACTTTTAGGGGTGCAACAAGCATCAATAAAGGTTACTATTTGGTACGCCAGAATAAGAGATTACTGTACTTATTTCAAAAATGAGTTTCGAAGAGGGGGGGCTCTCTTATAAAAACTCATAATGAATTTTGATCAGCGTAGCGTAAAGAGGGGTGGGGAAACGATGAAACCACAATTAAATTTTGATAATCATACAGTTTTGTTTTATTTAATTTATGGTATCAAATAAATTCAATTTTTTATACTTTTTAACTGTGACAATTAGCCTGTATCTGCCACACCTAATTAACTCTATTATATTATTTAAAATAAATTATATTTGATGCTTTAAGCGAAGTAAAATTGGACATATTCAAAATATGGGTGCAAAACATGAAACAAAAATTATTACCGTTTAGTGCACTGCTGATTATTTCGCTCTTAGTTGGAACAGCAAGTGCATATATAGATGACGTTATAGATATAACCAGTATTACAGAAGAAGAAATTACAGAAGAAAATATTACAGAAGAAAATATTACAGAAGAAAATATTACAGAAGAAGAAATTACAGAAGAAGAAATTACAGAGGAAGAAATTACAGAAGAAGAAATTACAGAAGAAGAAATTACAGAAGAAGAAATTACAGAGGAAGAAATTACAGAAGAAGAAATTACAGAAGAAGAAATTACAGAAGAAGAAATTACAGAAGAAGAAATTACAGAAGAAGAAATTACAGAGGAAGAAATTACAGAGGAAGAAATTACAGAAGAAGAAATTACAGAAGAAGAAATTACAGAAGAAGAAATTACAGAAGAAGAAATTACAGAGGAAGAAGTTACAGATGGGATTGTTGAGATATCCTATAACGAATCAGGACCTTTCAAGATGGGGGATGTTGTAAATATCACTGTAACCTTCAATAAACCTGTCCTTCTTGCGACGTTAACTGTTGACGACGATGTTTCTTCCCCTATTGACATGATCAACTTAAATGATACTGTCTGGTATTGTGAATATGTGGTTCCAGAAGATGTTAATTCCCCAGTGGATGCCGTTGTATCCGCAGTTGACGAGAAAGAAAACAGTGTCAATGAAAATGATACTGAGGCTTTTGTGATTGATAATACAATTCCGGAATTTACAGGAATTGAACCGGAGTCAGAATGTGTCGGCACAGGTTGCGTGTTTTTCAATTTCAGTGCTTACGATGAACTCGATGACACTATTATCTACACACTCTGTATCAACGATACAGAGAATAATAAAGGGATCTTAGTTACAGATGAATGTAAAGAAGTAGAGGTTGATCTGGATGATGGGCATTACACATGGGAAGTCAAACTTGAGGATGATGCAGGAAACATAGGGTCCAGTGGTATCAATAACCTGTATGTAGACACTGAAGCTCCGAAGGTAGCACTGCTTTCTCCTGAAGATTGTTTCGTCGACACGGGGGATCTTCTTAATTTCAGTTTTATTTCTAAGGATGATTTTACAGCTCAATATGAAGATCTTGATCTTTATTATGAACTATACATCGACGAAGAACTTGTTGACGAAACAGGTTCCGGAAACATTCTTTCTGGAGAGTATGTAGAAATTCCATGTGAGAATCTTTCGGAAGGCGCTCACACCTGGTACGTTTATGTTGAAGATAAAGCAGGAAACAACATTACGAGTGAGGATCGGAATTTCTATGTAAACAAAGAAGGTCTGAGAGTCTTACTTATTTCTCCGGAAAATGGATGCTCTCCTGCAAATAAGACGTTTAAATTCCGCGTTTCAGGAGGATCAGGACTGCCTTTTGATTACAAACTGCTCATTAATGGAGAGGAAGTAAAGAGTAACATTTGCGAAGAAGATAATAGCCTCTCAGAAGAAGAAGAAGAAGAAGAAGAAGACAATAGTATTTCAGAAGAAGAAGAAGACAATAGTATTTCGGAAGAAGACGATACCATTTTTGAGGAAGGAGAAAATACACTCTTTGTGGGGGAAGATCCGGTTAACTATTATTCTGTAAATGCGGAGATAGCTGACGGAGAGGACATGACATGGACAGTGCTTATTACTGACTGTGCAGACAACACCTATGAGCCTGACCCATACTACTTCTCTCTCGATACTATGGCTCCTACACGTGTGGCAAACCTTACTGCTATAGATGTGGAAGGTCAGAAGGAGTGGCCAGGCACAGATAATTATCCCAGACTGTATTTTAGCTGGGATAAAAATACCGAAGATGATCTCGCATCGATGCCTTATGAGGTTTTCATCAGCGACCTTGCACCTTCGGCTATCGAAGATATGGAAAAGGCAGGATCTACGTCTGATACGAGTTTTTACATTGATGAATACGGTGGAGAACCACTAGTATATGAAAAAGATTACTGGGTGGCTGTTATTGCCCGGGATAACGCAGAAAACTACAATGATTGTTTTGTTGCCATTTGCGGTCCTGTTAAGGTATATGAAGAGATGGATTCCGAAAGTTCAATATATTCAACTTCTACTGAAGGTTCGGGATTTTTGACCGGAAATAAAAATTCAGGAAATTTAGAAGACTCAGCTTTAAATACGGATTCAGGATTTTTGATAGAAACTAAAAATTCGGAAAAATTTGGAGGTAAGGCCAGATCAGGGATCATCATAAATTTAATCCCTCAACTAAATAAAACGACTCTGAAACATACGAAGGGCGATTATCTGGACAAACAAGCAGCAGGATCTTCCAAAAATTCTCCTGAAACAAAAAGTGCCCCGGGTTTCCAGGTTATTTCTGCGGCTGTGGGAATCTTTCTCCTTGCTTTCGGATCTAATCTCAGAAGTAAATTGGAAAGAAAGCCCTGAAAAATTCTTTCAATCACCATTCGAGTCCTTGGAACTGTATACTTAATTAGATCTCAAATTTCAATAAACTTGAGCAGTTTTTCTCCTTCAATTACCCGGTTGAGAAAATCTTCTCTGTCAGCATATGGGATTCCTGCAATCAGAGAATCGGCAGTTTTCCTGCCAATTCCGGGCAGTTCTCTAACAAGGGAAGAAGAAGCTGTGTTTATAGGCAGAGGATAAGGGATACCTGTAATAGAACGCATCCCCTGCCCTGTGACGGTAACATCAGTAAATCTTCTCAAAGGCATAGAAGCAGGAATTCCTACCAGCAGAGGGTATGAACCAAGCTGTCTTCCGAAAGTTACCCCTTTTTCGTGTACCTCACACATAACATCCCTGAGCACCGTACTTTCGGGTACAACACGTTTCAGCATTGGAAGGTCAATAGTCTTTCGAACCTTTTCCTTATAGTCAAGAAAAAGTTTCTTGTGTTTCCTGGCAGCCTCATCTCTTCCGTACATAGGCGTTCCGGGAAAAGACATAACCTGGCGGATATTGATCCTGCGCAGAAGCAAACCTGAATCAAGAACATTCTTCAGGAAATCGTAGTTAAGCTGGAAAGTTTTTTTGGATTCACCCATTAATCCGTGAACAAAATTGATTCCCGGAAGAATTTCAGGAAGCCCATTAGCCCCTCGAAAATCTCCGAACTTGTTTACAAGTTCAATTGCCTCAAAGACTTCCTCAGAGCTTGCCTTAAGGAAATTTGCTGCAATTACCTTCGGATCAGCACTTTCCATTCCAAAGGCAGTTACATCCCCTGCTGTATGGTATTTAATTATTGTTTTGAGAATCTGCCCGGATTCTTCAGGGTAAGCTGAAAGTGTTATAGGGTTTGCATTGTCCATATGAAGCACGGAAAGATCTGGAGCAGAATTCCTGATCCCTCTGTAGAGCCTTTCAATTACCTCTGGATTCGGCTTAGGAACAGGTCCTCCGATATCTTTCCCGTGATAGGAGAAGAGATCAGGCTGCCTTCCTATCCTGAAATAACGAGCCCCTTCAGAATAAAGGGCAGATGCCTCAGAGACAACGTCTTCTACAGGCCGATAGTCCGAAGCTCCGTAAAAGGGTTCTGTGCAGAAAGAGCAGTGGACCTGCCTGCCGCACCCTCTGTAGGTTTCAAGCTCGCACATACAGTGAGGATAATCCGGGTGCTGCCGGATCAAAAAAGCCCCTTTGGGCCCCCATCGCCCGATTTCGGATGTCGTCCTGAAGCGGTGTTCAATAGCTTCCGGATTTCTCAACCCGCAAAGAGAGCTTCCACTACCCACAATTCCTCCCTCTAAAAGATCGTAAACAAAAGCTTCGAGATCCATCCTGGCAAGCACGGCGCCTTCAAAGATGAGCCCACCGTCGGCACCCTTTGCAGCCCTTCCGCCTTCACTGCTAAACCCTAGCCTGATAGGGCCTCCTATAACTTTTATGCCGCCTGCAGCTCGAGAGATTGCCTCGATTTCTCCAAGAGTTATTGGGGAGGCCCTAAGGTATTTACCTGGCACGGTCATGCCTGCAATAACGATCAGAAGATCTGCTTTTCCTATAAGTTCTCCTGCTCCAGGAGGATTTTCCCTTAGAGTGTCGATGGTAAGGTAATGAATATCTTTTACGGAAAGCCCGCGTTCCCTGAGGGCGCCTGCTATGTATCGCGGATAAGGAGAAATATAAGGAGGAACCCCAAGACAGGCAGGTTCATCCACATAGCCGTCTATGATAAGTACTTTCATGTAGGTTCTCGTTTCCATTTGCTTGATAATTTAAGGTTGAAGTATAGAGCGCAGTCAGATATTAAATTAAAGGCAGTTATTGGAGTCAAGTACCAAAAAATGAATAAAAGGCACTGATGTGAGAGAAACATATCGTAGAAACGGAGATCGAGAGAAACGAAAATTAAAAAAATTTAGGGCCGGGACCGAGAATCGAACTCGGATCGTAGCCTCCACAGGGCCACAGGATAACCTCTACCCTACCCCGGCCACAGGGTCTGGTACTTCATATTTGAAGCAACCTATAGAAGGAGTTTTTTTATATAAAGTTTTTGCCGGAAAAGGCAGGAGACCCTCCTTAAAGAAGGAAAGCTTCTATCTTCCGGCATCATAAATGTGTAAAATCAGGTTTTAAGAGTTTTCTTGACTGCTTTATCAGATTTTTTTGAGCTTTTCAAGGGCAAGTTTTGCAGCCTTTTCGCCTGAAAGTAGCATACCTCCAAAGACAGGACCCATCCTTGGAGCACGGGTTGCGGCATTTGCAGCCATGCCCGCAACAATCAGGCCCGGATAGATCTCCTGAGTTGCGTCAACAGCCAGGCGCTCGCCAAGCTCTGACCACATGGGTTTTTCCCCTAACATGCCGAGTTCTCCGATCTTTGCGTTCGGAATCTTTCGAAGAATAGTATTGCATACAACTGCATCGTGTCCTGTTCCATCGATTACGAGTTTTGTGCGGATCATGAGAGGGTCCACATGAAGCCTCTGAGTTGTGACAGGCCCCCAGTTGATGACGATTCCGGTAATTCGGTCATTTTCCCGGATCATAACATCTTCAAAACTCACAAGGTTAAAGACCTCAGCACCTGCTGAAGTTGCACCTGCAATCAGCTTCCCAACAGACTCTACGGAATTTGCCACATAGTACCCGGGTTGATATTCCTTATATTTGATCCCAAAGTCATCCAGAATACGGAGGGCCTCTTCCTGCACAACAATACGCGGGAACATCATACCTCCGGCCCACATGCCGCCCCCGAGAGATAACTTCTGCTCATAAATGGCGACCTTTAACCCCTCCTCTGCCAGATACTTTGCGGCCACAAGATTTGCAGGCCCTCCTCCCACAAGTGCCACATCGATATCCGTGTATTCAAGGAAGGTTTTAGAATACTCTTCAAAAATTGCCCGTGTGATTATGACTTCATCAAGTTCCATTTTAATCTCTCATAAAGTTTATGCGGTTGAAAGTTCGGAGAAAACAGCCCGGCTTTTTAAGAAATAAACCCAGAAATTGTTAACCCTGATCCGTAAGCATTGAAATTCACATTTTGATAATCGGCATTGCTTTTAAACTTGTTGGAATTAGTGAAGAAGGAAAGAGAAAAACTTAACACGGTTTTGCAGGTGAAATAACAGATGTTTGCAAATCCGATTTCCAGTAAAATTAAGGTCACTTGAGATAATTGCAGCAAGTGACCTGAAAATGATAAAAATAAAAAAATTAGAAATTGGTAGAGATTCAAGTTGAATTCAGGCTTGAACCGACCATCTAGATATAAATCAAAATTTACTGTTCAGCCTGTCCTCCATTGGTAAAGAACATTGTGTCGCCTTCGCTGGAGTACAGGATAAGCTTTCCACCCTCAATAGCTGCTGATTTTACATCTGCTAAGAGTGCCATATATTCAGGGTCCATGGACTCTGGCCCGCATGCAGCAAGCGTCATGGCAGCGGTGTCAATGGTTAGATCGTTTTCGTTCAGGGTATAGCTCCCACTGCCACTGTTACATTCGGCTTTGACATAATATGTGCCATCGGGGAAAAGGGCAAGAGTGTAATTCTCAGGGTTAGGTACCAGAGTGTCCTCTCCAGAATGCTTGTAACCACCCCACAACCATTTGATACTGGTAATATTACCGGCAGAAATCGGTTCAAGAACCTGTGAACTATCGCCTGAAGAGTCAGACCCAGAGGAGCCGCTACCTGAAGAGACAGACTCAGAGGAACTGCTGCCAGAAGAGACAGGCTTAGAAGAAAAGTTTTCTACAGGTTCAAAAGCATTTGCTATAGGTTCGGAAATATTCGCTACAGGTTCAGAAGCATTTACTGCAGATTCAGAAATATTTGCTGCAGGTTCAGAAATATTTGCTGCAGGTTCGGAGATATTTGCTACAGGCTCGGAAGTATTTTTCCCCTGATCAGTACAGCCAAGTGAAAAAGAAACTATGGTTATCATTCCTATAGTAAGGAGTAAAACCAGACTTATTGATGTATTTTTACCTTTCATATTAATGCCTCGTAAACTAACTGGATAATGTAATGATTTGTATAAATATATCTTTTGTTTAAGCTACAGTTTGATTTGCAATAATCAGGTCTGCATTCATTTTGCAAGAATCTTGCAGGCAGCTCCTCATAAATCTCCCACAAAAAAGCATGTAATGAAAATAAAACAATAAAATCCTTCTGTTTCTACTCTATATTCCTCCGGGTTCATACTTACCTGTGGATCATACTTACCCTTATCTTTCTTCATGAGAGGGATACAATTCCCATGATCTTCAATAAAGGAACTGAGTTAAGGAAATAAGATTCCTATGCTTCTATAATTGACAAAACTAACCTTACTAATAACAAAATAAATAATTCCGGGTATAGAGATGAAAATAAGTGCACGTAATGTCCTGAAAGGCAAAGTCAAAAGAATAGTCCATGGGTCTGTCAACTCGGAAGTTGTAGTTGAACTTTCGGAGGGGGTGGAAATTACTTCCATCATCACAAAAAAATCGGCCGAAAATATGAATTTGAAAGAAGGGGATGAGATATATACAGTAATTAAAGCCACAAGCGTGATGTTGGCTTCAGACTGAAATGTCTGATTCTGGCAATGCATTACTTCATTATTGCATTATCGAATAATCGAAAGCTCTAATCAAAACATCTTCTTGAAAGATTATTTTAAAATTAGTGTTATTGAACAGAGGGGGAGTTTTTTGTCAAAAGAAGACAAAGGAACATCTATCCAGCCAGAGCCGATACCTGTCCCTGAACCACAGCCGATTCCATTTCCTGAACCGATACCTTCTCCGGAGCCGGAATCGGAGCATGAACACAAACCAAAGAAATAAGATAATTGCAGTAAAATAAGACAGGCATGATCACAAAAGTTTACATAGCTCACTGCGAACAGGATGAGCCGCTTGCTCAGGAACTGGCCAGAGCTCTATGGGCCGTGGAACTGGAGAGCTTTTTTTCCGTATACAGGAAAGCTTTAATCCTTTCCCTTGCCGAGAGGATACGCTTTGGAGTCCGCCAGGCAGACTGTGTTATCCCGATTATCACAAGTGAGGGTGTAAAGTCTCCTGAAGTAAATCAGGAAATTGGTCTGGCAATCGGAACTGACCAGTTTATAATTCCACTGGTAGAAACAGGATTGGAACTACCTATCCTTATACGTCACCTCCAGCCTATCAGCTTTTCTCCGGACGCTTATGAAGATGCTCTTGGAAAACTGATACAGAATATAAGGCAGCTCACAAGGCTTGACTGGCTGAAAATAAAGTGCCCATACTGCGGAGAGGAAATGACACAGTATATCTCCCCTGAAGAAGAGGTAGAAAAAGCTTTTCTTGCAGGAAAGCACCTTGAGACAAGATGCAGCTACTGCCAGAGAAATATCAATCTGGACCCGAGAACCTTCAGGCCTGTTCTCTGATCATGGATAAAATAAAGGGCTGAAAATAGAAAGAGGTTGAACTGATGGAAAAGAGAAGTAAACCTGAACCCAAAGAGCCACAAATAGTTCACTCAAAAATGAGTGGATCAAGGGTGATTGAGTCAGAAATAAAGGGAATAGAGGAGCTCACCCCGATGGAAAGGAAACATCTTCTCCTGCAACTTGCCCGCGACAGAGTGGAAAATAATTCTGCAGGCCCATGGGAAATAGTTCATATCATCAGGGAACAATGGAGAGCCGTTAAAGCTACATTAGCCCAACCAATAGAAATTGAGATAAGAGATGCAGGAAAAGACTCTCTCTTTAAGGTATCAATGGACATAACGAAATTAGAAAGAGAACTCGAAGCAGGGAGAAAGAAAGAAAACCTATCAAGTAAGACCCTTTAGATTAAAACTCATTAAATTTGCATCCTTATAAAAAATTTGTAGCCTTTAATGAGATTTCCAAAAACCGGTAAAAAAGAAAGAAGAAAATTGAGGTATAGAATTCTAACCTCAGAAAAAACAGCTAAAGAATTATCAACGCAGAATAAAAAATTCCATCCGCTTAATTCCTGAATTGGATCACTTAATACCTTTTAGGTTTATGTTTAGCGTAGCACTCCCTGCAGTAGACCGGCCTATCAGGATCCGGCTTGAAAGGCACCTCTGTTTCTACCCCACAATCTGCACATGTTGCTTTGTGCATTGTTTGCGGCCCCCTGCTGAAGTCGCTTCCTCTGCTTGAACCCTGACCTTTGCCCTGGAAACTTTTTCGTTCCATATGTTTTCCCCTTATAGCTCATACTCTGAAATTGCATCAAATAATTCAAAACGAACCGCACTTACGAATAGACTATTCTTTGGTGGGTCTCGCTGAACTAATTGAATGATTAATATCTGGTATGATGATATTTATTTTTGTTGTTTTACGTTTTAGCAATATTGTGTCTTCTGAGTCAACTGAATCAGAATTAATTTCTATAGGCTATGCGATTTCACTTCACTTCAATGGGTATATAGTATTTTGTTGCATTGAAAATAGCTGAAGGTTGTCAAAGAAACATTTCGGAAATTCTGACGACACATTGCTTCCGAAGAAAGAAAGGAGGCTTATAGCCTCCGACTCTTATTTATAATGACAGGGAGCTTTCGTACTCATTATAAGGAAGGCTTTGTGATTTATGTAATGCTTCTTTGACACCCTTTTCCGGAGGACTTTCTAATAAAAGCATCCTGTTCTGAGGGAAAAAACTAAATCCCTCAATACTTCCATATCTGAGCCGGAATCTTTTTTGCTCTCTGTATTTGAATGTTAATTTCCTCTAAAAAGAAGGTTATTTGCCTCCGAACTCCTTGCTTACTTCAACAGCATTGTGGTACTCCTTATCTGGAAGATCCTCAAGAACCTCCATTACCTTACTATTGGCTTTGTGCTTTTTAGCGTGCTGAATAAGCTCTTTCTTCTTGACAGGATAATCTATATCTTTTAGAGCTTTCTGAACTTCAATAGGACTTGTTTGCATAAATTTCCCCCATGTTTTAGAATATTTTCTTGATATCAGCAAGTACTTTAATTCTATAGATGTAGACCTTTCTGAGGTCCAGAACACCACTGCTGACTTTTCTGTCCCCCGGCATATTGAAAGACCATCTCTTTTTATCAGATAACTCCTGCTTATAGACCCTCAATCGGACTTGACTTTTTTTGGTAAGTTAGTCTTTTTGGTTCAGGTATCTATTGCCGTCCCCACTTCAGTTACCCACCCACTATTTAGTATTATGTAATGGATAATATAAAAAAGAATTCAACTCAAACGTTTGCTAGAAGATGACTATTTAGATCTGGCAGCTCTTTATTTTTTATTAGTATTGAAAACTGAAGATAACTGAGACAGGGGTTTTAAACTAAATCCGGTTAAAACCTATTTCTCAGATATAATCCGGCTCAAAAAAGGCTCATCAAAGAAAAAAAATCATTCACAATGACTGCTTCACGAGAAAAAGCACTCCATCAGAAAATAAGTTCACCACATATGCAGAAAAAGGTTCTTGAAAATGAATAAAACCCGGGGTTCACAAAAGAAAAAAATATGTATGCATAATTGTATTCTACGGTAGATGGGGAAGAATGGTTTTGAGAGTATTTTATGCAGCTTTTCTTATAGTGCTATACGAGGTAAGATACGAGGTAAGTTAAAAAAGAAAATGGAAGAAAAAGATAGAAAAGCAGGATTAAAGTTTAATTACAGTCTGTTTTTTTGAAAAATTCTTTGCCTTTTTCTTGCAGGACCCGTAAAACTAAGGTTTCGGTTACTAAACTTTATACATATAATGAAGTGAAGAATTAACCATCAGATTGAATATTATCCACATTTTAAAGAAAAAGTCTAAATAGAGTCACCATGTTCTAAAACATTCGGGAGGAATTATGAGGCATGCCAAAAAATATACAAACCAAAGTGAGATTATTCATACAAAAGCTTCTTTTGAGAAGAAAAGGTGTAGTGATAGATAATAATTGCACTTTTTCAGGAGTAAATTTCACAGGAAAAGCCAAAGTAGAGCCGTACTGCAGGCTAACAGGAGACCCTGTAATAACAATTGGGAATAACTTTTACATGAATGCGGGCTGCCATATCCAGGGAGAAATAATAATTGGAAATGATGTTCAGATAGGACCGAAAACAGTAATATGGGGAAGAGACCACGGAATAAAGAAAGGAGAACTTATCCGAAAACAGCCCCGAATTAAAAAGCCTATCAAAATTGGAAATGATGTTTGGATTGGAGCAAATTCAACTATATTAAAGGGAGTTTGTATTGGTAACGGTGCAGTAATAGGAGCAGGCTCTGTAGTTACCAGAGATATTCCTGAAAACGCGATCGCAGTAGGGAATCCTGCAAAAGTCATAAAGCACAGGGAATAACTGATCTTCATTTGGAAGCAAGATAGATTTTATGAATAGAAAAAATGAAAATTAGAAAAAATGAAAATTAGTAAAAGTCTAAATATTGAGAAAAAAATATTCAATTCCAATTATTCAGAGATGTCATAATTATCTTCTCCTGCCAATAAAGAAGTAAAGTATAGCACCGAGTATTCCGAAGATGAGAGAAACTACTATCCACATAATTTTCATCATATCATTCATACCTCTGTTTTGAATCAGCAAGTCATAAATGACCCATATGAATGAAATTAGAGAAAATAAGCCCCATATGTCGAATAAAATCAATAAAAAACCTCCATGGAGGAAAGATGAGTTTCTAAATATATATAAGTTGATTTTAGTACTGTTAAATAAAAGAAAGAATTAAAATCCAAGCGTTTTTTGTGCAAGTTCCAATTTCACCTTCAATATCTGGTTATTAAAAGGTTTCTTGATATAATCATCAGCTCCGGCCTCAAAACCGTCCTCAAGATCCATGTCTGCGTCTCTGCCGGTTATAAGAATTATATATATATCTCCTAGACGGGAGTATTTTTTTGCTTTTTTGCAAACTTCTATACCTTTCATTTTCGGCATTTCCCAATCTAGAATCACAAGTTCTGGAGGATCGTTTCCTTTTAGAATCTCCCAGGCTTCAACTCCGTCTCGTGTCGAAATGACATCATAACCCCATTTAGTCAACATTGATTTGAGCCACAGATTGGAGATTGGTTCATCCTCAGCTATTAGAACTTTCAACATCCACCTCTTTGCTGGAAATACAGCTTAATATTGTCAATGGAGCTAGCAGAATCAACATCGACATCGTAGGAACTAGAGCGTCTGGTTTTCCAGATATTTAACAAGGACAGGTTCAAGCTCTTTGAGCCTTATTTTTAATTCCTTAAACTTCAGAGGAGCCAGGCTCATATTATTTTCTCTTCCTAACTGTTCAAGATCACAAGAAGTTCTGAAAACCCTATTTGCACCTATACTTCCCGCTGCGCTTTTTAATGTGTGTATGTCTTCCCTGAGTCCCTCGGCATCTTCTTTCTCTACAGCAGCACCTATCGAACCCAGAAGTTGCGGAACCATTGAAAGGAAAATGTTAACCATTTCCATTAAGAGGACCTCGTCTCCTTCAGTTCTCTCAAATACTCTTTCGAGATCGAATATAAGATCCTCAGAAATATCGGAAAATATTATCTCCTTATCTGCGGATATGTTTTCCCTGTAAATGAGTGATTCATCTGTTCCTGTAAACACTTTTTCGGTATAAGAGGATTCTCTTCCCGAATCTGAAGATCCACTTTTCCAGAAAATTTTTTTGGAATTCACATCTTCCAGTGTCCTGAAGAGTTTTTCCTTTCTCAAAGGTTTTGGAATATAATAATTCGTTCCCGCTTCAAGGCATTTTTCTTCATCTTCTTTCATGGCCCTGGCAGTAAGAGCAATTACCGGAATTTCATGCCATCTTACACCGGAAGAAGGATCTCTGATTCTTCTTGTGGCTTCCAGCCCGTCCATGCCTGGCATCTGGACATCCATAATCACAACATCAAAGTCCTTTCTCGAAAGGATATCCAGTACTTCTTCCCCATTATTTACCAGCGTGACCTGATGTCCTTTGTTCCCCAGAAGCCTGACAAAAAGTTTTTGATTTATAGGGTGATCCTCGGCAACAAGGATATTCAGGCCTTTGTCACAGAAAATACACGCCTTTTTTCTCTCAAAGCTGATCCTTCCCTTCTCTTCCACTAGCTCGATTACTTTTTCACTGACCTCAGGAAACTCTCGCTTTTCATCACGATTTTCTGCCTTTGCTGCCCTTTTTACTTTGACTGTGAAATAGAAAGTGCTTCCTTTTCCTATATCACTCTCGACCCAGATCCGGCCTCCCATAAGCCCCACCAGTTGTGAAGATATGGCAAGCCCAAGGCCTGTTCCACCGTACTTCCTTGTAACGGAAGCATCTGCCTGGACAAAAGCATTAAATATACTGTCAAGACTTTTTTGAGGAATGCCAATACCTGTATCTTGAATCTTAAACAGGAGTATTATTTCCCCATAAGAAGCTGGTTTTTCTGCTTCATAGTTTTCTATGGAAAGAGTTACATCTCCTTCTTTTGTGAATTTCAATGCATTGCCAATAAGGTTAAAAAGAATCTGTTTCAGGCGAACGGGATCTCCGATAAAAGTAGAGGGCAAGTCCTCTTGCAGATGATAGGTTAATTTTATTCCTCTGGAATTTGTCTTTCCTGCCAGTAAGCTAATAAGATTAAAGATGAGGCTTTTAAGGTCGAATTCAATTTCCTCAAGCTCCATTTTATTCTGCTCACTCCTTGAGAAATCAAGGATATCGTCGATTACTGAAAGAAGAGATTCTGAGGAGATATGAGCCAGCTGCAGGTATTCCTGCTGTTCATCACTGAGATCGGTTTCAAGCAGAAGCTCCAGCATTCCGAGGATTGCATTCAGAGGAGTGCGAATCTCATGGCTCATATTGGCCAAAAATTCACTTTTTGCCCTGCTTGCCGCTTCTGCGGCTTCTTTAGCATTAAGAAGCTGTTCTTCCATGCATTTTTGTTGTGTAATATCCAGAGTTGTTCCAAACATTTGGACAGGATTTCCAATCTCATCGCAGGTAATCTCTCCTTGATCATGAACACGCCTCACCGAGCCGTCAGGCCGAATAATTCGGTATTCGATATTGAAGGGGATATTTTCTTCCCGCACCAGACGTACAGCCTCCAGAAAAAGGCCTGAATCTTCAGGATGGATCCGTGAAACAACTTCTTCAAAAGAAGGCTCTTCATCAGGTCTGCAGCCCCAGATGGACTTCAGTTCCTCTGACCAGGAAACCACCCCAGTGAGAATATTCCATGAGTAATTTCCAAGATGAGCAATCGCCTGTGATCTGGCAAGATTGCCCTCACTTTGCCGCAGGGTTTCCTCGGAAATTTTTCGGTCGGTTATATCCATTGTAGTGCCGATTAACCTTACCAGCTTACCATTCGAATTCCGATAGGCACGACCTTTAACAAGAAAAGATCGGATTTTACCGTCAGGACGAAGAACACTATGTTCGATTTCATAACTGTCGGTATTTCCTTCCACAACTTCCTGTATCTTTTCCATCATTCTTTTGCTATCATCAGGAGGGACGATTTTTTCGGAGAGCTCCATCAGGCTATGATACGTTTGCTGAAACTCTTTCTGTGTTACACCTACCAGACGAAACAGATTTTCGTCCCAGCTCATGGTATTGCTGTCCACATCCCAGTCCCATGTACCTATCCCCGTAGCCTCAAGCGCCAGGTCGAGACGGCTTTTTGCTTCAGACAACTCCTGACTGCGTATTTTCAATTCCCCCTCAATCTTTTTGCGCTTGGTGATGTCAACACAGGACCCCATAATCCCGATGAAGTTTTCCTCATCATCTCTGATCAAGTTCATAGATACTGAAGCATCAAATAATTTTCTATCCTTTCTTCTGGCTACCATTTCCCCGGTCCATTCTCCTTTTGCCAAGCATTCATCTGCAGCCCTTACCAGCTCCAGAGGAGTGAGCCAGAACTCAGAAGCATGCCTACCCAAAACTTCTTCAGCTTTCTGGTATCCCCACATCTTAAGGAAAAAAGGATTCACATAGGTCAAATTTCCCTTCAAATCCGTAGTTATGAGGGAAATAATTGAGGATTCGGCTGCCCATGTAAGCAAGCTCAGTTTTTCCTGCAACTGCAGCTTTTCCCCCAACTGCAGCTTTTCCTGATCTGCAGTCACTTTCTTTTGGGTTCTTTTCCCCCAGGTAATATCCCCGACATTTGTCCCCATAGCAATCAATAACACAATTTATTGAAAACAACATACATATTTTAAGGAAAGGAAGCATTAACAGGCATTGGAATCTGAATTCAGTCTCCTGATCTTACAAAATACAAATATGAATCCGAATTCAATCTCCTGATCTTACAAAATATAATTTAGAGTTCAAATTGATTTTAGGACTACATGCAAAATATATGAATTTACGATATATAAAACTGATTTACTAATTACATAGTTAAGAAAATATTATACTGAAATGAGAGTTCTCCAGAAAGTTTGAACTAAAAAACTGAAAGCTATGAAAAGAAATAAAGAAACATTTTGAACGAAAATACAGGTGTAGTTTTGAGCTTAAACTACAGATGTAATTTCAAGCTCAATCCATAAACGTATTTTCAAGCTCAATCCAGAAGCTTGAAGTACATTCTTCTGTTGCTTTTCCCTTTGTTCTGCAGCTTCTCAATCCTGACTCCTTTTATCTCGCCTGTATTCTTCAGGTGAGTCCCTCCACAAGCTTCGATTGTCACACCTTCGATTTCAACTAGTCTGACTGCACTGATCTCATCGGAGAAACCTTTGGCAAGGGTGGTAAGCCTTGAAAGTTTTTCTTCGGCTTCTTGGCGGCTGACCAGATAAAGGTTAACAGGGTGATTCTGAGCTATCACATCATTTGCTATTTTCTCATATTCAGTAAACTTGTCCCTGTCAAAGGCTTCAAGGCTGAAATCCACACGGCTCTGGTCAAGACCTAGCTGGTTTCCAGTAATCTGGGCCCCTGCTTCTTTTTCAATTACACTGGCCAAGACGTGAGTTGCCGTATGCATCCTCATGTGTCGATAGCGGCGGTCCCAGTCTATGAATCCTTTTACCCTGTCTCCGGCCTTGAGGCCATCAGACATAGTTCCACCTGCACATGCTATTTCGTGGCTTATTTCTCCATTTAAATTGCCTACGTAAATGATCTCAAACTCAGCCCCATCAGGCTCTCGGATCAATTTTCCAATATCATTGGGCTGGCCACCACTCTCGGGATAAAAGGCTGTACAATCAAGAACTATAAATTTGTCATCAGTAACTTTTTCAACGGTTGCTTCAAACTCTCTCAAGTAACAGTCAAGGAAGTAAAGCACTTCTGTCATTATCAAACCTCTTTTTTTCAAACTTCTCCTTAAAGGGAAATTAAAACTGTCAGAATATCTCAAATATAGCTATCAGGTATTGGATATTACCTTAAAAGAGTTTCCAAATTGTACATGATTGGCTTCGTTGAGATTGATATTATTATCAAATTCTCTTTCTTCAATCCGGTTCAGGAAAGAAGATATTAACCTGACGCCGTCAGTATTGTTTGAGATATTGTTAAGGATTAAAGTATTGTTAGATGCCCCCTCAAGCAGGATACCCTGACTGCAGCCTGAAATGAGATTATTTTCAAGAGTACAGTTGCTTGCACCTTCGATGTATATACCGCTTGACTTATCAGAGCCTTTTACGCTCAATCCGCTGATGTTAACAGAATTTCCGGTCACATAAAATACAGGTTCTTCTGACCTTGCTGCTTCTATGATTGTGTCATCAGGCGTTCCGGAAGCCGCCTTTATGGAAAGAGCCCAGGGAACGTTTACATTTTCCCTGTATTTGCCGGGGTACACCAGAATAGTATCTCCTGGATAACTGTGGTTTATGGCATCTGTAAGCGAGATGAAATCACCGCTTCCGTTTTCACTTACTGCAAAAGTAAGAGGTGCCTTTGCCGCCTGTTCATATATTTTAAGAGCATCAACAAGTCCATAACCAAAAACAGTATCATAACCTGGATCCCCGAGGTCAATTGAAGATGCGTAAAGAAACCTTTTCAGATCCATTTCTGACTTATTTGGAAAAGCGCTCCAGACAAGGCCTGCAATAGCTGCAACCTGAGGTGTAGATGCGCTTGTACCGTAAAAATGGGTTGGAAAATTACCTGAACCAGTAATATTCACTCCATCGATACATGATAAATCCGCTTTTGAGCGAATTTCCCGTACTGGATAAGCAATAGTAACCGGGCCACGAGAAGAGAATTTCTCAATCTGATAAGTCCCTGATTCATTGACATCGATTGCTCCCACGGTTATGACTTCAGGCAACGCAGGATGCCCGAAAATAGAATTTTCTGCAACAAGATTATCAGGAGAGACTATTACTCCTGGCCAGCGATAAATGAAGATCTCCAGTTCTCTGGCTTCTCCGAAACTTTTCCGAACCTGGATGGAAGCTTTAAGGTCTTTTTCTCCTTTGTTTGTATACATTATATATTCAAGGGGTAGATCATCTCCATTCTGGTACACCTCACTGGACGCAATAATTTCCGAATTATTCTCATCTATAAGAAAAAGGTCATAATTATTTTCAGAGTATCCCCATCGGTCATCCCATTCAAGGAACAACCATACTTGCCCTGAAGGCTGGATATCAAGTTGAATGTCTTTTCTCTTTCTCTCTCCTTCACTGAAATCATGCCATCTACTTCCGTTGTCGTAGAAAAGCCCCTGGTAGTGGCTGTTTCCGGAATTGCCTGAGGAACTTACATAAAGGATGTCATGGTTTTGGATTACTTTTTCGACATGTGATGCCACGATTCCATCCTCAAAGAAAGGCTCTGAAACCCATCCAATATCATCACAGACAATAGTGCACCCTTCGTCAACAAGAGCATCAAGCGCACTGTTAAATTCAAGCCTTGTTTTTCCGCAGTCATGAAAATAGAGCTCTGCTCCGGGAGCAAACTCATGGATAATTTCAAGCATGGCCGTACCCTCTTTTCCCCCAACTTTGTTGCTTAATACATGCACATCAGGAGAAAGGCTTCCTGAAGTTTGTACTGCCGCCAGATTGTCCACGCCGTCTGATATGACTCCTATTTTTATTCCTGTTCCGTTTACGCCATAAAGTTCCCTCAGGCTCGAAGAATTAAGGATTGAATCTCTTTCTGTTACCCTGTCGATCCGCCTGACAAGGGGAGGTATAACAGTCCAAATATTCTTAACTTCAGACATGGAAGCCAGTATCTCAAGAGATTCCATTGTAACCCAGGCTACAACAACATTGTTTTTGTCATCCCTGCAAGTTACCTCACAATAATTGTCAAGTATGCTGCTATTGGCAAAAGGTTCCAGATAGATGTAGACATGTACTTTCTCGACAGTCTGAGGAGAAATCTTTTCAGCATATGCTCCTGAGATTACCATTGGCTCCGAAAAGGAGGGCTGACGTAACTGTCCAAGCTTTACCATCCGGGCTCTTAGAGTTTCAGGTGTCTCCCCCCGCGGCAGGCATCTTCCGTCACTCAAGCGCAGGAGATCGCTTGAGAGCTTTTTTTGCGCAGGACTCAAAGACTCTGTAGGCAACAAAGACTCTGTGGACAACAAAGGCTCTATAGACAAATTTTCAGCCAATGCAGTTCCTGCCTGAGAAATACTGCTATTACCGTTTCCACCCTGAAATATTTCAGTTGCATATTCAGTTGCAGAGGCCCTTTGCATATCTGAAAAAAAGAGAATAAGGCTTCCTGACAGAAAAACAAATAAAAAAAGTAGACTGACAGATAAGCTTGATAGAATTTTGTTCATAATGATCAGCGAACTAAGTTTTAAATCAGCATAGAAAATTTTCAGCAATTGCCTGGGAATGCCCGACGACTACCAGAAAAAGAATCGTGCCCATAAAGTCCCAGGATTACAATTAACAAGCTGATAAGCTATAAACTGATAAGGTTAGCTGATAAGGAGAATTGATAAGAAAAAAAGATTAGAAGATTGGATGGAAAAACCGTGGCCCACATATATGTTTAAAATTAGTAAAGAAATTTTGATATTTAACTACAATAAAATGTAAACTCTGGATAAAATAAACTTTATTTCATATTCCTCTAAAAATTTAATATTGAAAGTGAACTTTCACACTGCTATCAACCAAATTAATACTGAAAAGAAGCTGTTTCTCCTTGCTATCAAGCTCTTCCCTTAAAGCAACCTGTTTCTTTTCGGAATCCTTGATATCTTCTTCAAGCAGACAAGTCCTGTTTAGAAGCTCTGTTTCTTTATGTTCAAGCATTACAAGTTTTCCAGTATCTGAGCCTGCGAGTTCAGCTTTTTTTTCTTCAAATTCCTGCAGAACTTCAAGGTACTCTTTTTTCCTCTCAGGAAAAACCGAAATTGCATTTATAACCTGCTGAAGGGCTTTTTCCTTTTTCTGGGTTTGCATATCAAGGGCATTATCCTCAAACACCTTTTGAAGTTCCGGGAAAAAAGAAGGATCAAGATGAATGGGATCTTCAAGACAGATGTCAAGCTGTTTCTTTACTTCCGAATTTAAGGTGTATCTGCCGCTTTCGTGAAGTTTTTTTATCCTTGAAAGATGGCCTGAAAGCGGCAGGACAAGAGATGTCAGGCCTGACTCGGTCTTCTTGAGCCTATTCCTGACAGCATTAAATTCCTCCTGCATGCTCTGTAAATTCTGCCAGGTATCCCCTTTCCTGAATTCTTCAAGAGCCTGACTGGCTCTGGAGGCCTCATCCCTCAAAGCCTGGATTTTTCGATTTTTAGACTCCAGTTCCAGCTTTTCTGTTACCATTGAAGCTGAAAGGTCCTGAATGACTTTTATATCTGAAAAAGCCGTTTCAATAGCTTCCATTTCTCTCTTATTTTCCAGAATTGCTTTTCTGAGTTCATTAAAGATCTGGCCTAAACTGGCAAGGTTCTCACTGACTTCTTTTGATTCCTGAGGAAAAACGCCTCTTGTATACTTGAAACTCTGGTTCATATGTTCCAGGCAACTGTCGATGTTTTGCACAGATGTCTCATAGAACCCTTTCAAAGCCCTGAAATCCTTATTTTCCTGAACCTTGATTTTATCTATTAGCATTGAGACCTGTTTAGTCACATTTTCCCTATTGCTCTTCGCTCGCTTTACAGCTCTTATATCAAAGTCTCCCTCTACTTTTGCTTCTACAAGCCTGGAGGTGCTTTCTTTGAGTCTCGACAGCGAAACTTCAAGCTCCCTCAAAAGGCCGGAGATATCCTTTTCCATTCCGGAAGATATTTTTTGGTAATTATTATCCAGCCACGCAGGCAGATCTTCAAAGTCAATTTCCCTGAGACCTGTTCCTTCACTGGAACCTTCTTTTTTTCCGAAGAGCCTTTTAATAAATTTCAACCTGAACCTTCCCTTATTTTGATGAAATTATTGAGATATACTGCCTTAATCCCTTATATGTTAAAACTTGTTCTATGAAAGCTTTGTTCTGTGGAAAAACTATTTCTGAGCAGAAAATGAAGGGCAAAGAAAAAGATTCTCGCCAGGATACTCATGAAATATATTAATATATGTTTTAGACTGAGGGCAAAACTGATTAACGTAATTCCACATTTTACTTACTAAGTTATAGAATACAGAAGTATGAAAAGCGTTTTTGATCCTTTCTGCACAAACAGAAAAAAACGAGGAAGGTAAAAATGAGTGATGGAATAATGGAACAGATAATCCCGTATACTGACATAACAGTTTCCAGGATGGTTTTCGCGATTATAGTGCTCTCCCTGGGGTTCGTTGTATCAAAATACATTGTTCATGCATTCAGAAGAGGACTGCAGAAAACAAGGATTCCAGACCTTACCGTTCATTTCCTGACCAGTTTTATGAGCATCTTCCTCTATGTGATTGTTGTCCTTGCCTTCCTGAAGAGTTTGAGTTTTGATGTGGATAGTTATATAGTAGGAATCTCTGCAGTAATAGGTGTGGTTCTGGGTCTGGGCATGCAGGACACCCTCACAAACCTGACTGCTGGGGTATGTGTTGCCGCAATAAGGCCTATCGATATGGGGGAAAACGTGACCTTAAACGGGCAGACTGGAAAAGTCAAATCCGTTGGAATTATGTCAACCGATCTCCTGACACCTGATAATCAGCTTATAACAATTCCGAATAAGCTTGTATGGGGGAACTCTATTGTCAATATGACACGCATGCCCACAAGAAGAGTTTCTGTAGATGTAGGAGTAAGCTATTCTTCAGATATTGAAAAAGCTATAAAGATAGCCCTGGACTTAATGAAAAAGAATCCACTTGTACTTCAGGACCCGGAACCTGCAGTAACAATTACCGAACTTGCTACTTCGTCTGTAAATTTGCAGCTTACAGCCTGGACAAAGACCGGAGACTTTGGAAATGTAAAAAATTCTCTGACTGCAGGAATCTTTGAGGCTTACAAGAAAGAAGATATTGAGATTCCTTTCCCTCAGATGGATATTAATATAAAAGAAATTGAGGCAAAAGACAGAACAAAAAAGGCAGTTGAGTAAACAACAGTGTGAAAAAAGTAATATAGTCAAAAGCAGTGGAGAACAGGGCTATTTCAATAGAAGAAAAGCCCTACCCTGTTGTGTATTGAGTAAGCTGTATTTTCCATATTTAAAGGCCTTATCTTCATTTTTAGACTTAGCATTTATCTTCATTTTGGACTTAGCATTTATCTTCATTTTGGACTTAGCATTTATCTTCATTTTAGACTTAGCATGTTACATGGAATATTGCAGCTATTCTGCCTTCAAGTTCATTCCAGCGTTCAATTGCCCAGGGAGTCGGAAACATTTCTATGCCACATTTCTTTCCCGTGAAAAAATCTTCAGCTTCTGCTGAAAGTTTCACAAAACCTGTCTGCCCTGTTCCTACAATGATTTTTTCTGTCCCTTCTTCATAGATGTATTTTGCTTCCTCAAGAGAAATTTTATGGGAGGTTCCGTACATTTCCTTTGACAATTCTTTCGCCCTTTTTTCGACCTGCCCATTTAGGCGGATTATAATGTCATGGTCAAAGGTCTTTCCATCTATAGTAATTGAACCAAAACTCGTAGAATCAATCTTTAGCTTCATCGTTTACCTCTTAATTCAAAGCTGAAAACAAAATGTCATATTTTACAATTGTGCCACATACTTAATATGAGCTAATGTATTAACTAACCTTATCCCCCTAAATTAAACGAGGAGAAGATTAATAAACAGGGAATTGGTTGCCCAATTTGAGCTTCCTTCGACATATAAAAAAATATTTACCTTATCGAAGACTATCTTCCTGAACCTTAACATGCTCTCTTAGAAGCTAACTTATAAAAATATTTACTTAAATAATTTATATTGAAAGCATAATTGCCTCAACAATTACCTGACTTTTTATTTTGTTCCTTAACTGTTTTCATTCGAATTTTAGCGAATTATTTTGCTCCAAGTAAATCTGCATATTTATTAAGAAGTCATCTTTTAGTCAAGTAACTGATTGAAGGAATTCTTTTGAAAGGTTTTTCATTATACTTTTCTAAATATAATAAAATGAATGGATACTGGAGGAAAAGAAAGGAAAAAATACCCAATATTACAGTCAAGCTTTTTGCTTTTTTGAGTGCTAAGTCTACTAAATGCGTTTTTGAGCAGTATAGCTTACTTATGAGATCATATTTGATAACCACAATTAATTATTTTTAGAGATTTCAGCTATTTTTTTAGAATATATAGTTATTTAAGTAAAATTATTGCCTTTTTGGTATTGATATAACAATTAATGCTACAATTTGTCCAAAATTCTACTTTCTTATCCATTAAAAAACCTGTAAAACCCCAAAACAACAGCTAACTGTATAAATTTCGTCAACAAAATACCAAAAATATTTTATAATAGGATAACATAAACCTTGAATGTCAACTCAAGAGTTCAATAACAGGTGAATGAAATCTTTTTCGGAAGAAGAGTTGATTTGGCTTAAGGCCGTGATTATAAAAATCGGAGGTATTGACCAGAAGGAGTAAGATCCTATGGTTAGTAACAAATTTTGAGTGGTAGAAGTTAAAGCTTCTCATGTCCGGCCACCTCCAATAACCCGCCAATGGCACAATTATATTGGAGAGTGGAGACTCTGTGTGCAACGTGTCCGCCCCACAAAAATCGCAGAGAACCGAATTGGATAGGTTCAAAAATATTACGCAGACGTAATATGGTATTTTGAATGACCGTATAGAACCGAACTGATTAGAGAATTCTATGTAAACCCTATCTAATTAGATATTTCGGAAAAAAAACTATTACGAGTACGTAATATGGAATTTTAAGAAAAATTAGGGAATAATATACAATTGTCCTTTAAATTTTGATTTTACTTAAATCCCTATAAAAATCCAACCCAAAGGTGATACGATGCTAAAAAGACAACTAGGAACCCTATTCCTTGTAACATGCCTTATTTTAACAAGCATGCCAGCTGCACTAGGCGCTAAGAGTACACAGGTAACAGTTGCCGGAGATGGAAGTGGAGACTTCAATTGTGATGGAAAAGCCGATCAAGTTGAGATTAACAAGGCTCTTGAATATGCAGCAGCTAACTCCATCCCAACAGTTTATTTGAAAGGCTCATTTACATATTACATCGCTGACTCCATTATGCTCAGGAGCGGAATAACTCTAACTGGAGACGACACTGCAACAGTAAAACTCGCTGACAATTTACCTGTCTGGGGTGGGCGTAAAGTAAGTATAGCAAACGAAAAAGCTATGTTTATGATCAAAGGCAATTCTGCAACCAATGTTGGACTAAGTAACATAGTAGTTGACGGCAGCCAGAGCGATTATTACCCAAGTGTTAAGCTCGGAACATCCTGTTATAACATGGCAACTTTAATAGGTTGCAATGGATTAACAATTAAGGATGTCACATTCAAGAATGGATGTAATGATGCTATTCTATTGAATAAATGTTCCAATATTCTCATAGATGGAATTACAGTGAATAAGTGCGGACATGATGGTGTATATGCCTATAATTCAAAGGGTATTACAGTTAAGAATAGCAAATTTGTTAACCGGACAAATTCATCCTGTCGATTCTACACTATCACCAATGGAGTGTTTGCAAATAATGACTGCACCACATCTGGCGGAGGATATGCAGGCTTAGAATTAGAAGGCAAGGTTACAAACATAGAAGTTTATGGAAATTATTTCCATGGATTAGCTGGCCCTGCAATAGCACACGTAAATACAAAAGAAACTAACGTAAAAATCTATAATAATAAAATGTAAATTGTAAATAAGGGACTTTATTAATTAGAAAGCTCTCAGTGAATGAACTGAGAGCCAATCCAATTTATTTTCTAGATTTTTCTGTACTGTTAGTGGTTTATTCCTTTTGATTGATCATCTCCTCTAAAACCTGAATTTGACAGTTTCGATTAACTAATACAGTTTTTTATCACAAAAAACGCATTGTATCAGCTCAATGTTGTTTGAAAAATGAAAAATATTGATGCTCATAAAGAAAAAAATAACTTTGAATTGTACTACGAAAACCGAATCATGAAGCCTATTAATACATTGCGAAATATATTCTTATGTCAAATTCAGGCTAAAAATGAAATTCAATATTTAGAGGCTAGAACTTGAAACTTCATCTCCCCGGGCTGAAGACAGTCGGACCTTTTCCTGTTTTGAACACTCCATTCCGTCTTCAACAGCTTCCCTGATTATATATCCAGCCTTGTGCAGGATAGTATCCCCAATCTGAGGGTCTTTGTCCATGCTTCCAGTACATGGGTAGGAGTGGTGGGCACCTGAAATGGTTTCCTTATAGCCGGAAACATCAGTCCAGCCGAGCTTCTTAGCTACAAACCATGTTGAACCGCAGGGAGCGTCTCTGAGAACACCTGCGCCTATGAACATCTTCCCATCGGGGCTCATTTCAATCCTGAGTACAGGCTTTCCGAAACCAAGGTCAACGAATGCATCTATGATCGGTTTTCCGATTTTTTCAAGGGCACAGAAGGGTTTTGGTGCCTCAAACTCAACTCCCATGGCTTCGAGCTCTCTTCTAAGCTGTTCAAGAACGCCGGCAGGAGTTTTCTTAGAATCTTCAGCAGGTGCAATTACCGCTTTCGCTTTTGTGCTCTGCACGACTTCCGGCAGGGCGGCAAGAAGGTCAGGATGGATTCCAATAGCAAGTATAAGATCACATCCAGGAAGCCTGGAAGGCAGGTACTGCCCAGGCTCTTCTATAAACGGGGGCAGATCGTCAGGAAATTCATGAATTCCCACAATCATGTTTGCGTATGACTTCCTGGCCTGCCTGCAGTGGTTGCAGAGCTCTCCGCAGGAAACGCAAAAATTTCCCGGATTAATCAGGTTCTGAATTACCTTTCTCCCGAGTTCACCTGTATAAAGTACAAGAATTTTCATAAATTGCACCCCTTCTAATAATTTAAAATTTTGTTTTGTAATGCTCCCTCTTTGCGGAGATAAAATCCAGCGGCAATTTGCTCCTTAAAGTGAGAAAAACAAAGAGCATGGACTGATTTTTGCGAAACTCCTTGAAAAGCTGCTTTAGAAACTGTTAATATTAAGCTTTGTAGCACCTCTTCTTAATCGCTGATCCACTTATTATACATAATAATTATTTGTTTCAATACATAAATAATGAGAGTTTCGAAACAGAAATTGGTATCCATAACTAAACCGCTATATACTTAAATAGAAGAAAATTCTCGGGCAAATTGAATGGTGTGTTTAATTTTTCTCCTGAATCGAAGAATATCTGCACCAGAACTGCACTTGTTTAATTTTTGTCCCAAATACATAGTCCAAAAATTATTAAGCTATATGTAATTATATTGGAGCTTCAAAAAATAATTCATTTTTTTAAGAGTTATTGAGCCTTATTTAGGAAATTAAGTGCGAAGTCAGCTATCTCCCAATAAAAATATGTCCTGTAAAGGAATTATTTGCCCTCAAAAGGGGTAAAAATTATTAGTTTCATATTTCAAAGATTCTTGATCCTTATTTTGGATATTTAGGTTAGTATGATTAATAACAAAACTTCATGCCAGAGTTATAAATAAATATAATTTGTCTAGAGATTAAGCCTTTATTTAACTTCATTGTTACTTTGAATAATGAATAAGAGTTATTTTTTCATATATTGGACTATTTGAGTATATTTTTACATTTAGAGCTCTACATGCACATTTAGTAGTAAAAATAAACAATTTAAATCCTTTATTTATACATAAATTCAGGAGAAACCAATAATTATTACTGTTGGTATATATATATACATTGATTTTTAGCAAATAATTAAAACAGTATTAATATTAATGTATGTCTTACATACCTATTTATTTCCACATCTTATGATATTATCTAAAAAACGTTTATTTGAAAACAAGTCGGCATATTAATAGAGAAAATTAGTGTTTACACATTATGAATATTTAATGAAAATGGATTGATAGTACACCAACTTAAAAATCGGATCAAATTTGGGGAAAATGGGGAATGGGGACAAATGAAGCAACAAATATTTGATATCCTGAAAAAGACAGGTTATCTTTTCACAGTACTCTTAATATTATTGACAACTGCAACAGCAGAGAACAGCAGTAACATAGGAAATAATAGTAATGCAGAGCAGAATACAAGCACTCCCGCTTATATAGATGCTGGCTCAGGGAACGTATTTAACAATGTCACATTTAACAATGTCACATTTATCAATGGACCTGACTCATGCAACACATTTAACAATGTCACATTTAACAATGTCACATTTAGCAATGAGCAGATCCCAAAAATCATCATTCACAATCGCAGGAGTCCAGGGAACACCATTAACGCTGAGTTGAACAAAGAGAACTCCACGAACAATGAATCGTGTGCAGAAAATACCACGAACAATGAGTCTGACGCAGGAATTACCATAAATGACGGACAGGATGCGGGAAGCACAGTATATAATGGGCAGGACGCAGGAAGCACAGTTGAAAATGGGCTATATGCAGGGAGCACCATTTACATAGGAGAATTTGCAGGAAGTACCATTAATAATGGGCTGAGTGCAGGAAGCACCATTTATTCGGGATCGGGAGCAGGAAGCACCATTAACAATGGGCATGAAGCAGGAAGCTCTATTTACTCGGGGTCGGAAGCAGGAAGCACCTTTAACAGCGGGCATGAAGCAGGTACTGAAAATTATATTGGGCCGGAAGCAGGAAGCACCTTTAACAGCGGGCATGAAGCAGGTACTGAAAATTATATTGGGCCGGAAGCAGGAAGCACCTTTAACAGTGGGCATGAAGCAGGAAACACAGTAATTAGTGGGCCGGGATCTGGAAGCACCATTAACAATGGGCATGAAGCAGGAAGCACTATTAACGCAGGGCCGGAATCAGGAAGTACAGTAATTAATGGGCAGGAAGCAGGAAGCACAGTAATTGGTGGGCCGGGATCTGGAAGCACCATTAACAATGGACAAGCAGCAGGAAGCACTATTAACGCAGGGCCAGTAGCAGGAAGCACCATTAACAATGGACCAGTAGCAGGAAGCACAGTAATTGGTGGGCCGGGATCTGGAAGCACCATTAACAATGGACAAGTAGCAGGAAGCACTATTAATGCAGGGCCGGAAGCAGGAAGCACAATTAACAATGGGCATGAAGCAGGAAGCACAGTAATTAGTGGGCCGGAAGCAGGAAGTACAGTAAATAATGGACAGGATGCAGGAAGTACAGTAAATAATGGAGAAGAGGCGGGAAGTACGGTAAATAATGGAGAAGAGGCGGGAAGTACGGTAAATAATGGAGAAGAGGCGGGAAGTACAGTAAATAATGGAGAAGAAGCGGGAAGTACAGTAAATAATGGAGAAGAAGCGGGAAGTACAGTAAATAATGGAGAAGAGGCAGGAAGTACGGTAAATAATGGAGAAGAGGCGGAAAGTACCGTTAACTAGAGGAAGAACTAAACACAAAAACAAACACAAAAAACAAATTGATTCAGCATAATGCTGTCAATAGAACTTACGCAGTCCAACTGAGAAGACTCAGTTCCAAAATCGAGGAATTTTTAAATTTATGTTCATCACTAAATTTTGGAACTGAGCCAATTTTCACCTATAAATAGATGTTTTGTGCCCCCCTTTCCATAAAAGGGGAGCTTGATAATCTTTACACGCGGAATGAATTTTACGGATTAATCTTCCCTTATTCCTTTCATTCTCCTAGTTTCAAAGCCCCATGAGGGCACATCTTTATGCACACACCGCATTGGATGCACTTTTTTTCATCCACATGGACACTCCAGGTCTCATCAAAAGAATAAACAGTCATAGGGCAGACAGAAATACATGCTCCGCATTCTACACATTCTTCTTCATCTCTGTGGATGGCCCGATCCAGAATAGAAACTATTGCACCCCTGGATTCCAGAGCGTTTTTGATTCTATCGAACTTGAAATCGCTTACGTCTGCAATCAGTTCTCCATAAGTCGAATCGATATTTGCGACCATTATATTAATAAGGATTCCTGTTTCGACTATGGACTCGGAAATAATCGGGTTATGAATCCTCTCTGTAGGGATGCTGATCTTTATTTTCATATTTAGCACCTCCTTGCAAAAAGCTTGCTTATATTGTCGCTTGTTATTATTCCGAGAACCTGTCTCTGAGGATCGATTACCGGCATAGCAGACACACCATAGCGGTCCAGTCTGCGGGCTGCAATATCAACTGGTTCATTTGGAGCACAGGTCAGCACCTTTTTGGTCATAACACTTTCAACTGAATCAAAACTGTTTTCTGCAACAGCTTTGGAAATATCCCAGGCTGTCAGGATCCCTACCAGTTCACCGGCATCAGAAACCACGGCCAGATGGTTAAAAGAGTTTTCCCATATTTTCTTTGCAGCATCCTGAACGGTCTGGTCTTTTTTAATAGTAACAATAAAGTTGGACATCACGTCTTTTACAAGAGGTACAGCCTGGGTTTGCTTCATGGTTTTGGCCAGTCCCTCTCCAAGAAGTCTTTCCACGGGCATGCTGACAAAGAATTTTCCGTGCTTCACCCAATCCTTCAATTCATTGGCAATTTTTCTTGCATTTTTGAAGCTGGAAAGAGAAGAAGTAGGCACTTCCTTTTGGTTAATTTTCACCTGACCCGATTTAAGTTCAGCATAATTTACCTGTCTGATAACCGGTTTTTCCCGGCTCCCCACAGCATAATCAAGGATATTGGTTGTGATGTCCTCATCACGCACTGCAGTTGCAGCAGCAAGTTTTTCATTGAGAATAGGGATAGGAATTCCAACTCCCATATAAAGGGTAGTGCCGTATCCGGCAAAGGAAGCGGCCCTTAAGTAGTCAGGGCTCATCTCTTTGAGGTTTCCCTTGAGCATCAAGGTGCCAAAACCGGAAGAGGGGGAGTGCTGAGTTCCGTTTCCTATAACGTACCCCTGAGCCCCTCCAAGGAAGATTCTGGTACCTGTGCCGATGGTTTCATAATTTGGATCGTTTGAGAGAGGGGAGAGCACTCCTGCCCCGGAATAGGTCACGTTTCCGAAATTAGGGAGAAGTTCACCCATATACGTATTTAAAATCCTTTTAGAACTATTAGTTGCAGCTGCATATTTCTGGTAGGCATTCCGAGGATTCAAAAGGACGGCTTCATTCAGATCTTCAAGAGTTATTGTCGTATCAAGCACTTTCCTGGGATAACAATCTGTTCCATATGAAGTTGCATGAACATTGATTTCTTTTCCCCTGAGCAGATCTTCGATAACATGAGCCCCCCCATACTGAATCCCCCGTGTATCCGAAATCTGGGCAGCCCCAAGGTATGCGTCCACGGCTGCAACTCCACTGTATGCTTCAACATTGTTGAACCAGACCTTCTGAATTTTAATAGGCGGCTCGGAGTGACCAAGGTTAAGCATTAAGCCGGATGAACACATGGCTCCGAATGTTCCTGTAGTAACTACATCTACCTCTTTTGCAGCACTTTCAACACCGAGGTCTTCAACAATTGTGACCATCTCCTCAGCTGTAACTACGTTGACGCTACCATCCTCAATTTTTCTATTGATCTCATGAATCGATTTTTTAACCATGGGGGTTTCCTCTTTTTATAAATTTATATAATTGGTAATATTTATCAGAATTATATATTACTTACGATAATGCTAAAGGCAACAGCTCCTTCCAGGAGACAAAAAACTACTTCTGGATATGATCTATTTTAAGACTTCCAGGTCCATATCCTGAGTTCAATGAACAATAATCATATTTGGGATCCATATATATTACTTGTGATAATTTGAGTTTTTTTCCCTACAACTTCGGATATATAATAGATATTAACAGTCCACAGAGTATACAATTTGAAGAACTCAAAGTTCTTATGAGATAGAGGAGGGTTATTTTCAGTAAGTTTCTTATTCTTAAAGGGTATTACCCGAAACCAGGTGATCTGTTGACACGTATACTTGCGACTGGAACTTTCGACCTTCTTCACCCAGGGCATATCTATTTTCTGACCCAGGCACGGGCTCTGGGAGACGAGCTCTTCGTCATTGTTGCCAGGGATTCAAACGTAACTCACAAGCCAAAACCCATTGTACCCGAGGAACAGCGACTGGAAATGGTAAATGCACTTGGGATGGTCGATAAAGCCCTCCTTGGCAGCGAAAAAGATATGTTCGAACCTCTAAAAAAGATCATGCCAGATATTATTACCCTGGGTTATGACCAGCGTTTTGACACTGATTTTCTGGAAAAAGAACTCATTGAAAGAGGCATTCCTGCAAATGTTGTCAGGATACCGCTTTCAAAGGAATGCTCACTCTGCAGCACAGGCGCAATCATAAAAGAGATCCTTAAACGGTACAGGTGATCATACCCCTACCGTTTGTAAATCAAGAAACAACTGTTTTTATGGTCTCTTTTTAGTAAGGTCACTTACTGCATCTGATTTTATGTAAATATTTTTTCAAGTCTTTCAAGAGCTTCCCTGATTCGATCAATGGATGTAGCATAGGAAATTCGGATAAAATCCTCGCCTGATGCCCCAAAAGCAATCCCTGGGGTAACTGCCACCTGTGCTTCTTTCAAGAGCCTTTCCGCAACGTCTGTCCCATTTCCGTATTCGCTTACATCAGCAAAGGCATAAAAAGCCCCATCAGGCTTTTTGCATTCAAAGCCTATTTTGTTCAGCCCGTCTATAAGGACGTCACGGCGCACTTTGAAGCGGTCCACCATTGCTTTAACTCCTTCCTGGGGACCCTGAAGGGCTTCAAGCCCACCGTACTGAACAAATGTAGTTGCACTACTTACCGAATGGGACTGAATCTTTAGCAGAAGCTTGAATATATCTGGAGGTGCAGTCAGATAACCAAGCCTCCAGCCTGTCATCGCGTATGCCTTGGAAAAACCATTTACAGTAATGGTTCTTTCCTGCATCCCTTCAAAACTGCCGATGCTGATATGCTCCCTTTCGTAGATAATTTTCTCATAAATCTCATCTGAAACGACTACAAGGTTGTGATCAATTGCAAGATCGGCAATACACTTCAAAGTCTTTTTACCAAATACTCCACCTGTTGGGTTCCCCGGACTGTTTACGACAATGAGCCTGGTTTTATCATTTATATAATCTGCAAAATTATCAGGAAGGAATCCTTTTTCAGGAACTGTTGGAACCCAGACTGTATCTGCACCTGCAAAACGGATGCAAGCATCATAAGTTACCCAGGCAGGGTCAAAGAGGAGAGCCTGATCCCCGTCACCGAGAACACCCATCATAACTTCGAAAATTCCCTGCTTTGCCCCGGGAGTAACCATTACATTTGCCTCGGTCACATCCAGATTGTTTTCTGTCCTCAATTTTTCGGCAATGGCTGCCCTTAACTCCGGGATACCTGCAGAAGGAGCATAGTGGGTTTTTCCCTCATACATAGCCTTTGCCGCAGCATCGCAGATATTTTTTGGGGTATTGAAATCAGGTTCGCCAAGGCTGAAATTGATAACATCTGTACCCTCTTTAATCATTCTGGTTGCAATGTTGGAGATCCTGATCGTTGCGGATTCTTCTACACGCTTGAGCCTTGCGGATGTCATAGGGATGGTCCTGGTTTGTTATATTATGCTAGTTTACTTAAGATATTAAAAAATTTCACAGCCGCCGTACAAGCTTTACTGCAGCTTCAACTGCCCTTTTTGCATAGTCTACGCGTTCATGAGCTGCCATCCGGGTCATGCCCGGACCGGGAATTCCGAGAGTTACAGGTTTATTGAACTCGAGAGAAAGGTCCATGATTTTCCTTGCAGCATGCTGCATAACCACCTGGTCATGGTCGGTTTCACCTTCAATTACCGATCCTACTGTTACCACGGCATCTATGTCGTCCCTCTGGCAAAGCTTCTTGATTGCAAGGGGCATGTCAAAGACCCCTGGAACAAGAATGGTCTCTTTAACTGTTGCCCCCAGGAACTCTGCGTGTTCTCTTCCAAGCAGTTCCATCTGATAGGTCAGATCCCTGTTAAATTCTGCTACAACAAATCCGAGGCTGATAGTCATCTAATAAGGTCTCCAGTCTTGTTTTTACTTAATTTACTTCACATCCTCAATGCGCCTGCGTCTTCAAAACCCTGCCTCTGCCCGGTACCGGCTTCCCGAATCAGATTTTCAGGCTTAAAGAGCAGCTTTATCACGTTTAAAGCGTGTTCTCGAGTGCGTCTGTCCATGAGGAAAGCAAGTTCTTTCTCATCTTTTCCTTCGTCCTCATGGACAAAGACCTCGATAATATGGGTATTGGTCATGAGCTGGGCCATGATAAGGCCCTGAGAAGCTTCATGAGCGCACATCTTGTCTTTTTCCTTTGCACCGGGCATGCCAAGGGCCATGACGATATCGCAACCCTCTTGCTCGATAAGTTTTTTGGCTGCGACCGGAAGGTCTTTTATCCCTGGAACGGTTACTCTCTTGATCTTTACGGATACATTTTTTTGTATCTCATCGATTGCCGCACGCCCCATATTATAGCGTGCGAATGTAGTATCTGCAATTCCTATTGTGGGCATGTGAATCCGATCAAAATTTCAAGATTACAGCGTTTCTCTGAGTTTTCCTGAAATTAATAGGTCTATAGCCTATATGTCTATTTTTTATTTAACTCAGGACCTGTCAATAACGTGAGTAGCTGCCTCTGTGCCTGCCCCCACGCTGTCAATGTAACCCCGTTTATTCAGTACGATTTCCAGCTGCTGGATTGTAGAGAGCACATCCCTTGCATTAACATTACCCATGCAACCAATCCTGAAAATTTTTCCTTTCAGGCGTTCCTGCCCTTCTGCAATAATTATTCCACGTTTCTTCATATCGTTCTTTATATCTTCCCCGTTAACACTCGCAGGAGCCTTCATGGCAGAAATAGTGTTGGAGTAATTGCTGTACTCATTAAGCTGCGGGAACATCTCAATGTTCATCTCGGCAACTGCGGCTCTTACAGCTTCTGTAAGAACTCTGTGCCTTTTGATCCTTGCCTCCATTCCTTCCTCTTTTACGATATGCAGAGCTTCTTGAAGTGCATAGAAAAGCGGAATAGCAGGTGTATATGGTGTTTCCGGCCTGGGCTTGTCCCCACTCTTTTTGTATGCTTTGAGGTCATTGTAGTAAGGCCTTTTCTTTACGCTATTCATAAATTCAAAGGCTTTTTCACTTACTGAGACAACTGCAAGTCCAGGAGGGGCAGCAAGACACTTCTGTGAGCCTACAATTGCAATATCAACTCCCCATTCATCGACTTTGACATCATCTCCTCCAAGAGAGGTCACGCCGTCCATGATAAAGAGAGCGTCATGCTTTTTGGCAAGTTTACCAATTTCTGCAGCAGGGTTAAGAATGCCTGCCGAGGTCTCGTTGTGAACAAGGGTGACAGCCTTTGCCCCTTCTTCGAGTTTCTCCTTAACAAGTTCAAGATCTACAGGAAGGCCCCATTCGAATACAACAGGCACTACTTCTGCGTAGAGAGCTGCAATGTCCTTAAAACGCTCTCCGAACTTCCCGTTTTCTATGGCAACAACTTTGTCCCCGGGCCCAGCCACAGACCCGACAGCAGCCTCCATTCCAGCAGTTCCCGAACCGCTGAGCAGAAAGATGTTGTTCTTTGTCTGAAAAACACCGGAAAGGATTTCCCTGCAATCAGTATAGATTCCGGCGAATTCCGCACTCCGATGATTGATCATCGGTTTTGACATGGCTCTAAGGACTCTGGGTGCAACAGGTACGGGACCAGGCATCATGAGAAGGGTATCTTCCAGATCCATATTTATTATGCTCCACATTTTTTTAAAGATTTAATCGATTTTTGTCTTTTAATTATATAAATAAATTTATTAAATTATATAGTTTTTAAATCATAAAAGCCTGAAATAATTAAGGGCTATATCGCTATAGATATGATGCCCCTTATGGATACGAGGTACCCTAAAGGCTCAAAGTATCTTATTCGCTGATGCCTTTTTCAACGAGAATTATTAAATTAGTCTATTTGGACAGATTAAGCATGAATCAAATTTGGGGTTCAGATTTAATTGTATCCTAGTATATAATTGATGTGCTTTCCATGTCCGGCTTCAGATACCAATCTATAAGGAAAAGGGGTTCCGATTATTGACCCTGGAGAAGTTTCATTACGTCATGTTTTGTTACGACTCCAACAACTGTCCCTTTTTCGATCACCAGCACAGCAGGATTTCCTTCCAGCATATGGGAAACTACTGAGATAGAAATACCTGGAGATACTGTTGGGAAAGATTCTCCCATTATCCCGGAAACTTTCAACTGGGAAATTGATTTTTTCTTGCTTTCGCCCATCAATCTTACTATCATGTCTTCAGAAATACTTCCAACCGGAACGCCCCTGTCAAGCACAGGAATTTGTGAAACACCATGAACATGCATAAGGTTTACCACCCCTTCCACTGAGTCATCTGGAGAAACGTGAATGACCGGGGAATGCATCAGGTCCTTTATGATAATCTGCTGTTCCTTTTCAGCTTCCTCAAAAGCATTAAGGATTTTCTTGACCGTAGAAAGTCTGGGGTCCACATCTCCCGATTCTATACGAGCTATAAGGGGCTGGCTCACTCCTGCCCTTTTAGCCAGGTCACTCTGGGTAAGCCCGAGTTCATTCCTTCTTTTTTTAAGATCTTCGGGTGTTGGAAGCTGCATATATATTACCGATAGTAATTATGGTATTTAACGTCATTGGTTAACATAATTAAAAAAGTATATATATAAATGAATTACGGGGCTACATAATCGCTTCCAGAGAAAACTTTGTAATATAGGTGAGTAAGAAAAAATAAAATTTAAAAAAATGGTTGATTTAAAAGAATGGCTAAAGGAGGCACAGGATTAAAAAAAACAATGTGTATGGAAAAAGGATATAAAAAATAACAGGAAAAAATTAATGAAAATAAACAGCTATTCTCAGGTATAAGAGAGATTTTCAATTTCCTTTGACTTTCTGGTTCTGAGTTCTCCTTTTATCGCTTCATAGTATTTCATGGTATCAGGGGTAACTGAAGGACCGGATTCTGAAATTGCTTCCAGAAAGTGCCTATTTCCGACATTTTTTGCGTGAAGATCCTCACGGAGAGCATGCCTTCCTGCCTTTTTGCACACTGCTGCAATGTCTGCACCTGTATACTGATCAGTCAGAGAAACGAATTTTTCAATATCGACATCTTCTGCCAGAGCCATTTTTTCGGTATGAACTTTGAAAATTTCCTTTCTAGCCCGCTCATCTGGAACCGGAACAAGGATTAGCTCATCAAAACGGCCTGGCCGGATGAGAGCAGGGTCAATAATATCAGGGCGGTTAGTTGCGCCGATTACTACTACAGCCCTGAGTTCTTCGAGCCCATCCATTTCGGAAAGGAGCTGATTTAGGATCCTGGCCGTGACCTGAGGCTCGCCTGAATGAGCCCCACGGAGAGGGGCAAGCGAGTCGAGTTCGTCCAGAAAAATAATGGAGGGTGCGACCTGTCTTGCCCGAGTAAAAACCTCGGCAATCCTTTTCTCAGACTCACCGTACCATTTAGAAAGCAGATCACTTCCTTTTGCAGCTATAAAGTTGGCATCCGATTCATGAGCAATGGCTTTTGCAAGAAGAGTCTTTCCCGTCCCGGGAGGGCCATAAAGAAGCACCCCTTTTGGAGCTTCCACCCCTATGTCTCGATAAGACTCAGGGTTTTTAAGCGGCCATTCCACAGCTTCTTTCAAAAGACACTTTACATCTTCGAGGCCCCCCACATCGCCCCAGCTGACAGGAGGTATCTCAATAAGGATTTCACGAATGGCAGAGGGCTGAACTTCTTTCATGGCCTCTTCGAAGTCTGCTCTTGTGACCTGTAGGGAATCCAAGATTTCTTTTTGGATATGGGATTCGTTCAGGTTGATCTTTGGGAGGATGCACCGAAGAGCACTCATGGCAGCTTCCCGACAGAGTGCCGTAATGTCAGCTCCCACAAACCCATAGGTAATCTGGGCGAAGTCCTTCAGGTTTACTTCTTCGGTAAGGGGCATCCCTCTGGTATGGATCTGAAAAATTTCGAGCCTGCCTTCAGTATCCGGAACCCTGAGTTCAATTTCCCTATCAAATCGGCCTGGACGACGCAGTGCCAGGTCCAGGGCTTCTGGGCGGTTTGTTGCACCTATCACGATTACGTTCTTGCGGCATTTCAGGCCGTCCATAAGGGAAAGGAGCTGGGCGACCACTCTCCTCTCGACTTCCCCTGTGACCTCAGCTCTTTTTGGGGCAATGGAATCGATCTCGTCCAGGAAGATGATTGAAGGGGCACTCTTCTCGGCCTCATCAAAGATATCACGGATAGCTTTTTCAGATTCACCGTAATATTTAGACATTATTTCCGGGCCGTTGATAGAGATAAAATGAGCATCAGACTCATTTGCAACTGCCTTTGCAAGCATGGTCTTGCCCGTCCCAGGAGGACCGTGGAGCAACACCCCCTTTGGAGCATCGATCCCAAGCCGATCAAATAGTTCAGGGTGTTTAAGAGGAAGTTCTATCATTTCCCTAACCTTTGTAATGGCATCCTTGAGCCCTCCCAGATCCTCATAAACAACAGTGGAAATGACCTGCTCAGGAGCTATTTCCACGGCTTCGGGCAGGAGTTCAATTTTGGTTATATCCGTGATCTTTACGATCCCAGGTGGAGAGGTGGAAACAGTCTGAAGCTTGATTTCTCCGAGACCGAAAGAAGAGCTAAAACCCTGCCCGAAAAAATCCTGGAAAAAGTCATCGAACATGAGCCCTTTGCTATAAGTATCCCTCTCTCGGGACCTCCTCAAGCTGGTGGTGGAGATAAAGTCCCCCTTTGAAACTGTACGGTTCATGAAGACCACGCTGAGAGTCTCACTGGGAGCGTAAATCTGCATTCCCCTAGTTACGGGGGAGAGAGTCACATTTTTGGCTTCATTCCATTCTGCTTTTCGGATTTCCACATATTCCCCTATGCTGGTCTTCGCATTCATGCGGATAAGCCCGTCCATACGGATGATATCAAAGCCCTCATCGCCCGGATAGGGCCTCCCTATGAGAGCTGAAGTTGATTTTCCACCCTTAATTTCCACAACATCAAAGGGCTCGATTCCCAGTTTATTCCTGAAGCTTTCATCGATTCGGACAATTCCTTTTCCAACATCCCTTTGATCAGCTTCTGCAACCTTCAATTGTATCATGGTTTTAGCCCCTTCAGTCAAATAATACCCCCATTTTCAGCAGGAAAAGTTTTCAGTAAGTTTTGAAAAAGTGAAAGCAGTAGCTTTTCAGGCTGTCGGCTTCAGTTGCTTACCTTCTTCGCCCCCTCATCAAGCTTTTTTAAATTGGTAGGGATAGGGTGTTCTTTGAGGAGTTTTGCGAAATAAACCAGGTTGTGTACCATATATCTGACTGTCCTATTTGTATAGAGATGCCTGTCTCCCCCTGCTTCTATGTAGCTGGGTCCGGGACCTGCATCACCAACCCAATAACAATCCACGTTGGGAGGTACGGTGCAGCCCAGGTGTGTTAGGTTGAAAAGTGTGGTGCCGGCAACATTGTGCGCCCCGTCTTCATTTCCAGTAACGATGACCCCTGCAACCTTTCCATAAAGGGGATACTGGCCGTTTAAGGGGTTTCCTTCCATGTATGTCCCATCCAGCCTTTCAATAACCATCTGGGCCACCGAAGAACGTACCCCAAACCAGATAGGAGAAGCGATTATCAGAATATCGCAGGCTTTTATTTTTTCAAGGATTCGGGGCCACTCGTCTCCTTCCCCTTCATCCGAGGAGACCCCGAAAGCTACGTTGTAATCTACAACTCTTACTATTTCACTTTCAACGCCAAGTTCACAAAAAACAGCCTCTGCCTTGTCAATAAGAGCACGGGTATTCGATACCAGAGGTGATTTTTTCAGTGTGCAATTAAGAAAGAGTACCCTCATCGCCATAATATAATGTTTCAAAACTTCCGTTATATATACAGGAGCGCATGATTATTCAGGAGCATAATTACTGATTACTTGTTGACTCACTTTTTCCACAAAGAATCTGAGCTAAAAATTATACAAAAGTTGAAGAGAATAAAGTAATTAAAATATAAGTTTAAAGAGTCCAAAATAAGCAAATAAAAGGAAAATGAGGAGCAAATAAATGAAAAAAGCAAGTAAATAAAAGGAATAATAAGCAAATAAAAGAAAAGGTAAACGAATCAAAAAAAATAAAAGTAAACAACAGAAAAATATAAGCAAATCAGAAAAAAGAAATGGAAAAAAAATGAGAAGAAAAACTTAAGAAGAAATAGAGTAAAGTAGCTTAGAGCTTAAGTTCCTTTGCCATTTCCTGGAAAACCTTCCCTTTGTCAGTGGTGATGAAAACCCCGTTTTCATGCTTAATAAGCTCCTTTTCCTTTAACATTTCCAGATATTTCTGAGCAATATTAAAGTTTAAATTTACCTCATATACAATGTGAGTTTTCTTTGCCCCATTCATTGCTACTCTTAAAATATCTACTGCGATATCCGTCCTGCTCCTTCTCTTAATACTTACTCCTCCCCCACTGTAGATTAAAAAATAATCTTTGTAAGAAATCAACGCTTTAAAAATATTTTAAAACGTATCTTTTTGTCGGTAACAAAGATTCTAATCCTTTATCGTTTCCCTTTCTATATAACCATATCATTGAGATATAAAATGCTAAGTTATAAAGAAAAAAGGATTATAATTACTTACTTCTAGTCTGCTGAATGGGAAAATGAGAAGATATTCAAGAAAAAAATAGAAAACAGCTTCTACATCATCTTTTTAAAACAATACAGAGTGTTGATCCAGAATACATACAAAAAATACATAGAAAACAAAACTGAAAAGATACACAAAAGTATATATGCAAGCCCTTACTATCCAAACAACTTTAAAAGTAGAAAAGGATTTAATACAAATTGAGTGGTCCTGCTGAGATTCGAACATGAGACAACCGCTGTTTAAAGGCTTCATGTTACCAATGCGACCCGAGAAGCCATTTAATTTATAACCAAATAAGCCCGCTAAATTGCAACCCTATTAATACTCATTCCCCAACATCAGATTCCTCACAAGAAACCAGTTGTGAGAAAAGCTTCACTCTAAGAGGCTGTCTTAAAATTCAGAACACTTCTATAATTGGGTAATTAGCACCATAACTTCAAATTCAGATAGTAAATTTAGTACATCGGACTTATTCGCTATATGTACCAAATCAAATACATTAGACATCATGGTTGAAATTTATAATTTAGGCGTTTAACGGCTTAATGTACTGATTTTCAGTTCAAATACATAATTCCTGTTCTAATTGTAGAATCAAATTCAACTTTAAGACACGCTCTAAGAGAATACCAGAAGGCTTCTAAGGGAATATTATAGAAAAGATTCGTTCACTCTTTTTCTTTGAAGCTTCTCAACGATGACATATATTTTACTTTGCTTCTAAGTCGGCTTCTCATAAGTAACTGCATTTTCTACTACATGGTTTTCTTCAAAGATTTGGATGTATTCCAGCATTCTGATATATTCAGACTGGAATAGCTGTAATAGAAACTTACAGGACTACATATTCATTTGACTTCTTTTATATTCACTTTGAGGGATAATTGTTGCGGCAATCTGTTCATATATATTCTTTCTGTGCAAAGTCCCGAACAATCAGAAATCCGTATATAATCACGCATGTGAAAAGAGTATGAAAGCAGTCAGTTTGAGGATCTATTCGATAAACTTATATGACTCATCAGAAAGGAATCTAGTGAGTTGAAATAGGTTTTCAGGATGATTTCAGCTCAATGTTTCCGGAAGCATGACTTGTTAATTTTGTGAGACTTAATTTTTGCTTGATCCTGCCCCTGAGAAACTAAAGGAGTAAGAAAATGAAAAGAAAAATCGGAGCATGGTTACTTCTTTTGACAATGTTGCTTATTGGAGTAGTATTCGTAGCTTCAGCATCTGATAACGATTTAACGGTAGTTCTCATCAGAAGGTGAAGTTTCAGGAAGAGATGAACCAGAAGACGCTAAGCCACTTGATTTCGGCCCCAAACTCTTGAGAACTTGAAACAAAATCCTAATGTTGTAGCATAAAAGGGCAAATTCCACAGTATGACACTCAAAAATGATCTGATCTGTTGCCTACTGGGTCTCGACCTAATTTTAGGTAGTTAAAATTGAGGTTGTATCTGTTTTTCAGTAGAATATAATTTGAAAAACGAAATAAGGAAGGATAGAAAATGTGATTATCTATGACTATTGGGAATAGTAAAAAGTATGGAATTATTCTGATCGGGGCGCTGTCTTTGTTGATTTTAGGTGCTTTAGCATTATCAGATTCTTCACAAGATGATATTAAACTATCAAACAATACAGATGAACCCATAAATATTACCGTAAGTTCATCAGTCTTAAAATGCACTCATGCGGATTTAAACAACGATTCCGATATAATTGTAATAGGTACGGTTAAGGAAATCCTGCCAAGTAAGTGGAATACTATTGACGGAGAGAAACCAAAAAAAGAAAATACTAAACCCGATCAAGATTCATTCATTTATACTGATATCATTATAAGTGTTGATGAATACCTCAAAAATCCGTTATCATCAAAAGAGGTTATTGTCAGGACATATGGTGGAAAAGTTGGAAACGATAGTATAAAATTCGATTTAGAAGCGGAATTCAAACCGGATGAAAGGGTTTTACTCTATTTATCAAAAGATACTTCACCAATGGCCAACGATGATTCCAAACATTTCTTTGTTTATGGATCAATGCAGGGTAAGTTTACATTAACTGATGATGGGAAAGCTATACGCCCCGATGAAAATACTACTCTTGAGGAATTGTTGAGCACAATTAAAGACAGTAACAATATATTAGAACGATCTAGTTATCCGGAAGCATCCAATACAGATGAACCTGCAAATAGTACTGGTATGGAAGAACCAATAACCAGTATTATGAGTGCATCACTCCCAGCACTCAACCACATGGAATTAAATAACTACTCGGATACGATTATCATAGGCACAGTTAAGGAAATACTTCCATCCAAATGGAACACTGCTGATGGAAAAAGACCTGCCAATACTGATGAAGCATTTAGTCCATCTTGCCTTATTTACACAGATGTAGTCATAAGTATAGACGAATATCTGAAAAATCCATTACCATCCAAAGAAGTTACAGTTAGAGTATGGGGTGGAACAGTCATAAATGATAACTTGATGGCTGAGGATGAACCGAGTTTTGAAACTGGAGAAAAGGTCTTACTCTATTTGATGAAAGATAGTAGTCCTGGTACTAAAGATATTGCTCCTGAACACTTTAGAGTTACAGGACTTCTACAGGGCAAGTATACATTGAACGATGATGGGAAAGCTACTAGACTTGCTGAGGATACTACTCTGGATGATTTATTGAGTACAATTAAAGATTGAATATATTACGTTATTTGACAATTAATTACCTATTGCCTTTGAGCCTAATGTACAAACTATGGAAGCCTGATTATTGAAGCTCTTCATATAGTGAGGAGCTAATATCTCTCATTTTTTTACACGGTGAAATTACGTAGGGGTGAATTCTCTCATGATGAGAAAGCCAATTTGCACAATATTGTTTATTGCTGCTTTAATTGTTTTTCTGATTCTCGTAATACCACTGTTACTGTTTACACCAACACATGTTGAGTCAAAAATATCCACTAATGAGGAAACACTAGTTGATACGAAAACACCGATTCAGAAACCGCAAGTCTGTGGCTTATTTATTGAATTTCAAGAAGGGGTTACTGAGCCGCAGGTTAAAGCTATTCTTGAAAGCTGCAACATGACTCGAAACTGGATCATAAAGTACAATGTTGATTATATGGGAAATATATACTACGCAAAAGTAGATGAAGGCAAAAGAGAAGAATTAAATAAAGAAAAGAATTGGAATGATCCTGTATATCCAGAAATTCCTGAACCTCGATTATCTGAAATCAAGAAAGGGAATTACCATTATATAATCGTACCCGAAGAAGATCTTGGTAATGAAGGTCTTCTAAAGGTAATGAAAAAATACAATCTTCAGGTGAAAAAATCTGTCGTTTGTTATATTCTTTTTGGAGATGGATCCGGAAATTATAGCGATCCAAAGAATTGGATTACATGGACAGATGCGGCCAGAATAAAAAATGATATTGAGACGAATGAAAAGGTTTTGATTGTAAGTCCTGATGATCTTGAATAAGTATCATTAACTGACGATGGAAAGTTTCAAGACTTGGTTGGAATTTATGGCTGTATCCGAATAAAACAAATGCAGTATACCTAGGTTGGATGAGAAAGGTTTAATGAAATCACAGAGCATGGGTATCCTACAGAAACTACCCTATTTACGAACATTTACAGCAATGTTAAATTTTGAGTGAAAATATTTGGACTACCTACTTCTAATTCGAAATTCTTGCTTCTCATTTTCGTAATAATTCAATTCTGTCTGTTTATTCGCAGAATATAAACAATCTTTTAAAGATCTGTTCATAATCATAAGTCGTTACTTAACAGGAGATTTTTGGAGATGGATAAACGAGTTTTTGTATTCATGACACTCTTGATATTAGTATCAAGTTGTGGAATGGCTTCTGCTTTGAAGGAAAACAGAATTACTACTAACACAGCTGACCAATGGGACCCTTCGATTTGGAGCAATTACATTACGTGGACTGATTTCAGGAACGGCGGTTCTGACATCTACTTGCAGAACATGGCTAACAAACAACAAACAAGGGTTACTAAGGGTGTGTATGCTCAGAATCCTTATGTTGCCGGCACCAAAATTGTTTGGAATGATTATAGAAATGGAAACAGTGACATTTACATGTATGATATTTCAAACAAGAAGACTACCAGGATAACAACTAACACTGCGGATCAGTATGATCCAGCTATGTATGATAAGTACATAGTTTGGATTGACAGAAGAAATGGGTATCAAGATGTCTACCTACAGGATCTTGGAACTAAGAAACAAACAAAGATTACAACAAACGCATACGCTTCGTGTCCTGGAATTTACGGTAATAGGATAGTTTGGGTTGACTCTAACGTAATTTACACTTATGACCTGAAAACTAAAAAGACAACTAAGGTCTTAACTAATGTCTTAATTGACTATGATGCATACTCACTTACAATACATGGCAATAAAATACTCTTCAATGAATTTTATGAAGGAATGGTTTTTACCCACATGTATGATATATCTACTAAAAAATTTATTGAATTACCCTTTACTTATGTTGAAAGTCCTGCAATGTACAGTAATAAAGTAGTGTATACAGATTGGCGTAACGGCAATTCAGACATTTACATGGCTCAAATCTGAGCCAACCTTTTTTCTTCAACTTGGAGAGAACATGCCATGGGCCCGGGCACTCTCTTTGAAATTGATCAAGTTAGAACTTTGAAATGATTGCTATTTTTGCGTGAATCAACCTGGATCACTCCTGGTGCAAAAAAATTTATGGACTTTTGAAGGGGGGTGCAGATATCGACTACTTTAATTCCGTTACAGAATTCCCCATTCAGTAAGTTTCCTTTTTATGTCCCGCATTTCGTAATCAGTAAAACTCAAGCTTTGGTAATGCCTCAGAGATGTTATCGGATCATGCCCTTGTCGAGAGTAGATTTCAATCTCTGGAATTCCAGACTTTAACATCCAGCTTTCTATGGTCTTCCTCGGGGTTTTTGGTCCCACTTTTGGGCTTATGCCTGCATTCTCTGACCATCTGGCTAAGTCTCTATTCCAGGAGGATCTTTCAGGAGGTTTACAGCCTTCTGTAAATTGCTTGAAGATATACTGAAAGGTTGAAGGCAGTTTATCTATGGTTCGCTTTATCTGCTTCTGTTTTACCTTCTGTTGGGCATCTTTTGGCAGGATTATCTGATTTCGTTCCATGTAGTACCAAGCAGGATTATCATAGAGCCTTTGCAGCTCTACATACCTTAATCCCGTTATTGTATTCACTTCAAAGATTACTCGCTTTGATTCGGGAATTGCCTGTCTAAATTTATCATATTCTTCAACCGTGAGGACTTTTGTTCCATCACCAGTAACAAGACCGTTTTCCATGCTAGATCATATAGCAACAAAATACTAAAAGGTTGCTATAATCAATGAAAAAGGTATTGAAAACTGCAGGAAACATGCTTTAAAACAGGGAAAATAGCAACATTTTGCCCTAAAAACGTTGCTATCGTGAATTGATTATTCGGAACAGTTCAATGAACTTTATACCAGAATAGATAAATATTTACAGATATCAATTAGTTATTAATCAATAACTATTTATTACACAAAAATAACCAGAAAGCAAAATCTACTGGAGGCAAAGAAATGACAGGAGCAGTAAGTTCTGAGAAAGCAAAACCTTCCCCCACTCTTAATACTATTCTTATGGTGGAAGATACTCTGAAAAACAGCCCGGACAGCGTGATAACAGTTGCAGAACTAAAGAAGATGCTGCCAAGGCAGGTAAATCATAATACTTTGATGGTAATTTTGGATTATCTTGAACAAGGGAATAAAATTGCAGTTGGACTTAAAGGAATAACCTGGATTCACAGCAGGAATGGAAATTTGATAAAGACAGTAGCTCATGGGCTTGAAATATGAAATCTGTCAGAGTAATCCTTTCCCCTGAAGCTGCAGATGCATATCATAATTTCATGAGCAAAGCATCAGACTCAAAGCAAGAAGAAATAATCCTTAATGCCCTCCTTCAAAAAGTGGAGTTGCTAAAGGAAAATGTTCACTATGGCCAGCCAATTGCCAAAAAACTGATTCCTGCTGAATACAAAACCAAATATGGAATTACAAACCTGTTTAGAGTAGAACTTCCTTACTTTTGGAGAATGCTTTACACGCTTACTGCAGGAAGTTCAGGTATTGAAATCATCGTATTAGTTCTCGACATAACAGATCATAAAAAATATGACAAAAAATTTGGATATAAATAATAAACCAAAGTAATGAAACAAGTCTGAAAAACAATAACAATCGAGGCATTATACTTTAGAACTGTATGACAAAGTTGTTGCATATTTTTTCCGGCTGGAAAATTCTCCCTTGAATTTGAAGAGGATACAATTTTTTCAGTGAAATTACTTGGGTCAGGGATTTAAATGAAAACTTTTCCAAGTTTACATTGGAGGCACATTAGAGCTATTCTTACTTGCCTTTCTCCGATATGACAGGAAAATAAAAAGTTGTACAAAGGTTAACAACTATTTTTTGACAGGTGGAGACAAAAAATGAAACTTTTAGGAAAATCGAAGCTCACAAAACTTAGGGCAAAACCAGAAAGATCATATACTTTGATAAGGCTGCCTCAATCAGAATTGGATCATGTCGGAGAAACTGCTCAGATTTTCAAAACAGAATACAACGGTAAGCCCATGTATGTAATTTCCCTTGATGAAGAATTTGATGACAAGATTAGCGTTGTACAACCAGAAACAAAATCTGATCTTGAAACAAGACTTGAAGCATTAGAAAAGAAGTTATATAAGCACTTAGAATTAGAAAACAAGGATGATAAATTGAGTGGGCCCGCTGAGATTCGAACTCAGGATCCCCGCCGTGTAAAGGCGATGTCATGACCGACTAGACCACGAGCCCATTTTACCGCTGAATACATTTGCAGGATTGCTCCAAATGCAACTCCAAAATGTAACTAGTTATATATATCTCTTTTGTTAGCAAGCACTTTTCGAAAAGACGACTGAATAATTCGTATATATACTCAGAACCATCTGCCTTAGGATAGAGAAATACAAAAGAATGAATTTACCTGCGTTTTGGAACAGGCTTGTTTTCTTCTTGCACATAGACTTCCGAAAGTGTTTATTGGAAAAACGTCAAGCAAAATATATTTATATCAGACAGAATTATGTAGCTTGTGAGCGGGTCTCTATTTTGTAAGATAACCCCAACCCCCAAACACCCCCAACTCATACTCCCCAACCCGCTCATCCTAATTTTGATCAGGAAAAACAATATTATACTTAAGGATCAACTCTGCACTTCAGATATCTACTTAAAGATTAAATTCGGCAGAATTTTCGGACAAACAGATTAACCTGAGTAAATAGAGCCATTATTATAAAGTAGAACGCATAAAATAGAAAATTATTTATAGCATAAATAAGTAGTCATGTCGAGTGAGCGGGTCTCTTTTCATAGTATAACCCCCCAAACCCATATCCCCCAACTATTCCCCAACTATTCCCCCAAACCCCCCAACCCGCTCACAAACTTTTCATCCCTTTTAATTTTCTCAACTTTTCTTAACTTCTCTTAACTTTTCTCAACTTCTCTTAACTTTTCTCAACTTCTCTTAACTTTTCTCAACTTCTCTTAACTTTTCTCAACTTCTCTTAACTTTTCTGAAAATTATCTCACCTGCTCAGAATATACCTTACTTATCAAGAATTTGTACTACTTATTAAGAATTTGTGCTATGGATTAAGAATTGATCATAACTTAGCAAAATTTTTACTAAATTAATCAGGAGTTAATTTCAGCAACTATAATAGGGAAACACTTTATTCTGCTGTTATTGCTTATTTTTAAGATTAACATCCGAATGTCACTGCCTTTACACCATCAGAATCATTTTTAATCAGAGGTTTATCGAAATCTTCTGAGGTAAAAAAAGAGAAAACGCTCTACTTTCCGGAGGGTAGATAGCTAAGGCTTACAGAGTGTGAAGTTGCAAAAAAAGACCAGTAAAAGTTTATAAATAAAATTACAAAAAATATTTGGGAGCGGATGTCAGCTCCATTTCCTAAATCTGTATAGAAGAAACTAAAAAATTAGAAATCGAAGAGTGTTTTTTGGGTTTTCGACTCTACTTTTTTAGAAATTTCTCCGGATTCGGCCTCAGAATCAACAGACTTAAGCTCAGATATTTGCGTGGCAACAGGCTCATTGATTGCAGGATCACCGTTTATAAGGATCTTCTGTTTTGAAGACTCAGAAGTGACCTTGTTGCCTACCATTTCAGAATCAGTAACAACCTTCACCTCACGATGTTCAGGTAGAGAGAGGTTTTTTATTTCTGGAGACTCGAGACTATCAGACCCGAGGGAATCAGATGTAGACATATTGCTTCCAGAATTATCTTTTTCCCCCAGAGCATCAGCAGGAATATCAAAACCGAAGTTAAGAGTCTTCTGCTGGCCTGCAGAAAGACCGGGATCGGAAACTTCAGCGTTATCAGAAACTTTCCCATCTTTTTCCTCTTGAAGTTGAACTGTGAAACAAGAAGCCACCTGGCCACCATTTTCAGAAGAGACAGAACTTTTGAAAAAAGCCGTTTCTTGTGCTTCTTCTCTTCTTTCACGGAGAAGTTCCTGTGCCTCATCATATATTTTTTGTAACTTTTTGCTAGGCTTTGTGCTTCCTGAAAGGTATATCAATTCCTCAAGTTCAAGCTCAAGACCTGCAGTAATTTCAATTGCAGCCGTTTCATCCTTTATTATCCGAGAGTAAAGTTCAAGGAGATTGTTTCTGGAATAACGCATGGATTCAAAGCTGTGATCTCCGATTTTAGAAGCGATATTATCCCTAAGGTCTCGCTTTGAGCGCGTCTGTCCAAGCCTCTTCCAGAGAGAGGGTTGCTGGTACTTAATAAATCCCGGATAGGACTTTGTCTTTGAGATAACAGCTCCGCAGACCATCAGCATGCTGGCATATCTCCACATCCGATAATTCTGGCGCTTCCTTACACGCCCAAGATAGAGGTCAGCCTTTGAGAGGTAACTAAAGCCGGTTCTTATGTCTCCGAGATCACTGTCTTTGCTGGCATACTGGATAGGCAAGTTCTCATCTATCCAGTGCACAAGATCTTCAGGACTCTCATCAAGATCACGTGAGATTTCCAGAGCTTTTTTACAGTCAGTACTCTTGAATATCTTCTGCATCGCCTTGAAAATATTTTCCTTGACATCCCGGCCCGAAGTGCTAATATCCTCTATCTCCAGAACTTCCCTCCCGTTTGCTACAGCCTGAAGATCATTCATGGCACTCCGGAAGTCACCGCCTGCATTTTCCGCAATCTGCTGGATAGCATCCAGACTGCACAGGATTCCCTCGCTCTCACATACTTTTTTCAAAGATGGGACCATTGAACGGCTCTGAATGGATCCGAACTTAATCTCCAGGCAAAGGTTCCGAATAGTAGGAGTTAACCCGTAAACGTCGTTTGCAATCAGTACGATAGGCTGAAGTGTGGTTTTTATGATCCCTGCAATAGCCCGCATTCCACCCCTATCCGAAGTCCCGTGAATATTGTCCGCCTCATCAAGAATGATCAGGCGTTTTCCTCCAAAAAAAGTATCCATAGAAGCTGCTGACCCCGCAATCTTCTCGATAACCCCTGCAGTCCTCTGGTCGCTTGCATTGAGCTCGATAACTTCCCAGCCCAGGTCCCCGGCGAGAGCATGAGCACTTGAAGTCTTCCCTATACCTGCAGGTCCGTGGAGGACCACGGCTCTCTTCTCAGGAATCCCTGAAAGCCACTCCTCAGCCCATGTCTGTAAATCCTGCACTGCCTTCTTGTTCCCCAAAACCTCTTTGAGGGTCCGGGGGCGGTATTTTTCAGCCCATTCGGTTGCCGACATCATCTTAAACCATACCAATAAAAAAAGAACTCATTATTAACTGTATATGTTCCAATTTTTTTACAATGATTTGGTTTTCTGCTCCTGCCATCTTCAGATACTGCTTAAGAAATAATAAAACTAAATTCACATTACTTAAGATACTAAAAAGGATTTCGAGAAACCCTGACATTTTGCTGATTGTATATAAAGAATACATAAGCAATTCATGAAATCAGAGGTTTATAGAAATCCTCTAAATTTTTCTCCGCATTATAAAAGAAAGCATAAAGCCGAAGTAAAACACAGGATATATTAAGTCTCTTAACCAAAAACAATGTTACTTATCCGTAAATTAATCCTCTTAAGCGAGCGAAACAGATGAAACAAAAAAATTAAACCCATAAATTAGCCCTCTTGAGCGAAGAAAAGCGGATCGAAAAGGACTTCGTACTGTTGCGATTACATCGCAACTCCCAGGAAATATAAGATTTCCTGTGATCCCGAAGCGAAATTCGAGAGGGACAAAATTAATTAATGATTGTGTTTGTACTCATTTGAACTACTTTAAATCTTATAAAAAAGTTAGGATGGATATGGAAAAGAACGGTATGGATGTCCTCCTTGAGGCTATCGAGACACGGGCCCGGAAAAACAGGGCAAAAGTGGCCATGGGAATAAGAGAGCCAAATGCCAAAATACTCGAAAGTGCATTGAAAGCCCAGGAAATGGGATATGCACACGTCGTCCTTGTGGGAAACAAAAAGGAAATCGACGAGATAGGGACTGAGCTTGAGGTAGTTGATACCGAAGATCCAGAGAAAGTTCTTGCAGAACTCCTTATCTCAAGAAAGGTCGATGCAGCTATAAGAGGCACTGCAAAGGCATCCGGAGCCCTCGCAAATCTCAAAGAAGCCCTCGGGAAGAAAAGAGTCTGCCGGCTGGCTTTGCTCCTGACAGCTGACGGGACACCCTTCTTTCTTGCCCCTGTAGGGATCGATGAGGGAAATAACATTGCAGACAAGCTCCACATGGTCACTCTTGGTGCCGAATACATAAGGAGATTCGGGATCGAACCTGTAGTCGGCGTGCTTTCCGGTGGCAGGATAGGAGATATAGGAAGGGATAGACGTGTAGATAGAACCCTTGCGGACGGAGAATTTATAACAAGGAGAGCCCTTGAACTCGGAATCAATGCCAAGCATTACACGATTCTTATAGAAGATGCCATCAAAGAATCGAACTTTATTCTTGCCCCTGACGGAATCTCAGGAAACCTTATCTTCCGGACCATCGCCTTTCTCGGCGGAGGCGACGGACTTGGAGCCCCAGTACTGATGGATGACTATGTTTTTGTGGACACATCAAGAGTAGGGGGACATTTTACAAAAGCCATAATGCTTGCAAGTGCACTATCCCATATGAATAAGGAAAGAAAAAAGGTGATTCATTGAAGATTATTGCAGATGAATGGCCGATAGTAAAAGGTGACTATATAGTAGGAGACCCAAAGTCCAGGATTGCAGTCGTAACCCTCGCAAGCCATATCAATTCCTTACCTCAAGCGGCCCTCTGGGGAAGTTCAAAAACCGAAAACCTTGGAGTCGAAAAAATAGTTGTGAATATCATTTCAAATTCTAACATCAGGTATGTCCTGATCTGCGGGACGGAATCAAGAGGCCATCTTGCAGGCCATTCCTTGCTTGCCATTCATGAAAATGGTATTGACGAACAGGGGAGAATCATTAACTCTGAGGGAGCGATCCCTTTTATAGAAAATATTTCCAGAGAGGCAGTAAGACGCTTCCAGCAACAGGTAATCCTCCTGGACAGGATAGGACTTATTGACCCCAGAGAGATCCTGAAGCTGGTGAATAAATATAAGAATGAAGGAGAAGCTTACCCCGATGAGCCCATGGTTGTCTGTTCCCAGAAAAAAAGGCAATCTACCTTCACAGTTCCGACCTCAGGTGACATAATAATCTCGGAAGAATTTGTAATGGATACAGCAGCAGGAATTATCTATCAGGCTGAAACCCTTTGATTCTTAATCAAGTGAATCAAACTTTTAAAATATATTACAAACCTTTATATTTATATGGAGGTTTTGTTATTTAAAAAAGGATCCTGTAAACTATAAATTTAGAGGGCGTAAAGATGTTTAAGTTTCAGAAAGAACAGGAAATAGCCAATATTGCAGGGGTAAAAATTGGCGGACAGCCAGGAGAGCTCCCGACAGTGCTTGCAGGAACTATTTTTTATAATAAGCATGAAATCGTGGAAGACCCTGCAAAAGGCCTGTTTGACCGGGCAGCAGCCGAAAAGCTTGTAAACCTGCAGGAAACTGCCTCTGAAGAAACGGGAAACCCCCATATAGTTCACATTTATGGCACTACCCGCAAAAGCATTAAAAGCTATATTGACTTTGTGGCAGAAATTTCTGAGGCTCCGTTCCTTATCGACTCCTCTGAAGGAGCTGTGCGTGCTTATGCAGCAGAATATGTCAGTGAGGTAGGGCTTGCAGACAAAGCAATCTACAACTCCATAAATATGAGCATAAACTCTTCCGAAAGAGAGACTCTAGCTTTATCCGACATAGACAGTTCAATAATTCTGGGCTTCAATGCAATGGACTCTTCCCTCCAGGGAAGGATGAACCTGCTGGAAAACGGAGCATGCGTTTTGGAAGAAGGGCTCCTTTCAATAGCAGACAGTTGCGGGATAGTTAACAAGCTTATAGATCCAAGCATTACCCCTATGGGGAATGGAGCAGGCGTGGCCCTCAGGATGACGATCACTGCAAAAGCAAAATGGGGACATCCAACAGGCTCAGGAATCCACAATGCACCCTCGGCCTGGAACTGGTTGAATCAAAAGAAAGAAAAGGACCCTGTTCTTTACAAGATATGCGATATAGGCTCAACCTGCCTGCAGCAGGCAGCAGCCGGAGATTTCATCCTTTATGGACCGATTGAGTATGCCCCATACGTGTTTCCCATGGCTGCAATGAGTGATATCATGATTTCTGAGGCTGTAGCTGATCTTGGTATCGAACCTGCAGATCGACACCCTATAAACATTCTAGTCTGATTCGCCTGAAATTTCAAACATATTTCTATTTAGACCCATTACCTGAGTATCCCGGCTTCTTCGGAACCACGTAAAGGATGAACAGCCCTGCCACTGGCACACCTGATGCAGATGCCTTTTTTAAGATCCATACACTGGTTACATACAGATTTTCCACACAATTGGCAGGTATACAGTTTAGCCGGACGTCCACAGATTGCACATAGACCTGCAACTTCCAGAATCCAAACCTCCTCAATGTTTTCCCACAAGAATTTTGATGGATTATATAAGAAATGGATTTCAGCTTATATTAAACGTTTCCAGGCATTGAGAAAGGAAAAAAGTCCCAAAATGGGTAAATATAGAAACAAAACCGGAAGAAGCCTGTACTTAGAGAAAAATAAAAAAAAGTGGAAGGAATAAAACCCTCCTGAATAAAATAGCTCAGAATATCGGACTTAGGAATCTCAGTCCACTATCCCGCCCGTGTTTGCAGAATGGACAGAACGCTGGTACCTTGCAAGGTAACCTGTGACCTCCTTTTTAGAGGGCACAAAGGAAGCTTTCCGCTGCTTAAGCTCCTCTCCGGAAACCTTCAAGTTAAGAACTCTTTCAGGGATATTGATTTCAATCACATCCCCATCTTTTACCAGAGCAATTGGCCCTCCTTCACTGGCTTCGGGAGAGACGTGCCCGATGCAGGGCCCACGGGTTCCTCCTGAGAAACGGCCGTCAGTTATCAAGGCCACAGACTCCAGAAGACCCATACCTCCAATTGCGGCCGTAGCTGCAAGCATTTCCCGCATCCCCGGACCGCCTTTGGGACCTTCGTAGCGGATTATAACAACATCTCCGGCCTTTACATGGCCTGCAAGAATGCCTTTCATAGCATCCTCTTCACAGTCATAGACCCTTGCAGGGCCTGTATGAACATGCATTCTTGGGTCAACTGCCGCCTGCTTCACAACAGAACCGTCAGGGGCAAGGCTGCCTTTGAGGATTGCGATTCCCCCCTGAGCATGAATTGGTTTCTCAAGGGTTGCAACAACCTCTTTATTGAGCTTCGGGTTAACGATATCGAGTTCTTTAAGGTTTTCCCCTATTGTTTTGCCGTTAACTGTAAGCTGATCCAGATGGAGCCTGGAAGAAAGCCTCTGCATAATTGCCTGAACTCCGCCTGCCCTGTCAAAGTGCAGCATGAAATTGGGACCTCCGGGACGCAGCGAGATCAGATGGGGAGTTGTCCTGCTTAGCTCATCAAAGGCTTCGAGAGAAAGCTTTAGCCCGAATTCATGAGCAAGGGCAGGAAGGTGAAGAGTAGTGTTCGTGCTCCCTCCGATCGCCATATCTACCATTATGGCATTCTCAAAAGATTTCATATTAACAATCTTTCTGGGAGTCAGGTTTTCTCTGACCATTTCCACAATTCGCTCTCCAGAGTCCTTAGCAATTCGGGTCTTTTTTGCATCCACGGCATGGGCAGTTGCACAGCCAGGAAGGCTCAGTCCGAGAGCTTCAGTCATGCAGGCCATGGTATTTGCTGTAAACATCCCTGCACAGGATCCAGCCCCTGCACAGGAAAGATTTTCAAGTCTCTTAAGATCGGCTTCGGAGAGTTTACCTGCCCTGTGGGCTCCCACACCTTCAAAAACTGAAATAAGATCCGTGTATTTATCATCTACATAGCCCGGAAGCATTGGCCCTCCGGTTACAACAATTGAAGGAATATCAAGCCTGCCTGCTGCCATAAGGTGCCCTGGCACTATCTTGTCACAGGTGGGAATAAGGACCATCCCGTCGAATTGGTGGGCTCTAACCATAATTTCAATTGTATCTTCAATAACCTCTCTACTGGGAAGGGAATATCTCATACCCTCGTGTCCCATCGCGATTCCATCGCAAACCCCTATGGTGTGGAATTCAAAAGGAACTCCCCCCGCGTTCCTGATCCCGGCTTTCACAGCCTCTGCGAGTTTATTCAGGTGAATATGGCCAGGGATTATATCATTCCAGGAATTGACTACTGCGATGAAAGGCTTCTTCATCTCGGAATCTGTGACCCCAGTAGCTTTCAGAAGTGAACGGTTGGGGGCACGTTCCGGCCCCTCTTTGATAGTATCGCTTCTCATGTTAAATCTCCATAGAATTTCATGGTGAGAGTTAAGAGTTATAATGTATAAGATAGGAAAAAACTTCATAGTATAAACAGGTTGGGGAAGGAAAAGCTATGAAGAAGGCAACAAAAGGTACCGTGAATTTGATAAGAAAACCAAATATCGGCTGAAAAGTACTTAATAAATGACTTACTGGAATGATCATTATTGAAGGCTGGCTGAGAAGTTATAAGTAAAAAAGTTAGCAGGAAAAAGAACATCTATTTTGGGACGATAAAAGGGAGAAATTGGGAAAAGAATACCCATTAAACCTATTAAAACGGACAGTTATTTGGACAAAAAGGCAAATTAATATAATATTATCCAAATATTTATATAGCCAGGAAAATATTTGAATCAATGGCATAGTGGACGGGCCTGCTATGGACTACATCTACAAGATCACACCCAATTAAACAGAACACACCACAAAAATAACCATAACAGGGTTACACCCGTTCACAGGTTTTTGTTTACTTCATCTTAATGTCTATTTTGATGTTTCATAAGAATGTCTCTTTACTGCCTTTTGCCTAACCTGCATCTCTAAACAGCCTGCATCTCTGAAAAACCTGCACCTTACAGAAGACTGAAACATTAATACCTGAAGAATAAGAAAAATGACTCAAAAATGCAGATTTTTCAGTGAAACTCACAGAAATGAGCTATAAGGATACGACCCTTGAAGGAAAAAAGGGCTTTTTGCCCGGACTGCCTCAACCTAGCACCCTTATACACAGAAGATTCCCAAAGGATGAAAAAGAGCTTTATTAAGCAAATGAGAAATTAAAAGAGCTGAGCAAAGGAGCTGAAGTAAGGTTTCCCTCATACCTTACCTCATATCCTTATGGAGGTTTTATGTTTTGGACTTTTTTGCCATTTTTCTGTTTTTAAGACTTTTTGCCATTTTTCTGTTTTTAAGACTTTTTTGCCATTTTTCTGTTTTTAAGACTTTTTTGCCATTTTTCTGTTTTTAAGACCTTTTGCATATCTTTTGTGGAGGTTTTATGCTTTTTCAGGCCTTTCTGCCATTTTTGATTGTATGTATTCCGCATTCGAAGGTGTTATTTAAAGACTTACTGTATGCTTTCTGAAGCCCGTTTAACTTTAAATTTGAAAGTTAACATCTCTCGAGATAATTTCTGCAAAGAGTTAATGAAGGGGGTTCATGAGAGGTCATATGGGTTTCAAGTTTTTGTCCAGAAGTGTATCTCTGATGGTGGTGCTAAGAATGGATTTCTTCTGGATGGAAGATACAGACCTACGAACACGGAACACGGAATCTTATTACCTATTGCGTGTATAAATAAGTAACGGTAAACAAATAAAAAGAAGATTCAAAAGGCAATGGCATATTTTGAGAAGCAAAAAAAACATCATATATATAAGTGTCGTTTAGGCGCAGGTAAAAAATAATTGAAGAAATCAGGAAAACGGCATCAAAAAAGCTGATATTTGAAAAGACCCAATTATATAAGAAGCAGGACCTGAAAATGCAAATAGATAAGCAGAAGACGAAAAGACAACATGGATAACAGGAGACATTAAAACAACCTGTGCAGGTGATTAAAAAAATGGACAGTGAGGATGTAGAAGGGGAAAAAACTTTAAATGTGGGCCTCCGCAAGGCAGATGCAGGAAACAGCAATAGAGCAGAGGCCCTCCACGCAGCCCTGGAAAAAGAAGAAGCATTAAAGACGATAATTAATAACAGCCAAGTAGTGCTTTTTCTCTTGAAAAACGAAGATAAGTGGCCTGTAGAGTTCGTTTCCGAGAATGTGGGGAGTTTTGGGTACACTGTAGAAGATCTCACTTCTGGAAGGGTGCTTTACAGAGATATTATATATTCCGATGATGTCGAAAAAGTTCAAGAGGAGTTTGAGAAGAATATAAAGAATGAAGCTTCTAGATTCATCATTGAGTACAGAATTTTAACAAAAACTGGAGATTTGCGATGGATAAACCAGAGAACTTTTATCCAGAGGAGCGCAGAAGGGGAAATTACACACTTTCAGGGAGTGGTTCTTGACATTACCAAGAGAAAGAAGAGTGAAGAAAAGCTGGAAAAAGCCCTTAAGATGCAGAAAATATTGACTGCAGTTATCAATAACAGTCCTGCAGTAGTCTTTCTCTGGAGAAACGAAAAATACTGGCCTGCAGTTTTTGTCTCAGACAATGTAATACAATTCGGATATACAGTTGATGATTTTATATCACAAAAAATCCAATATGGAAGAATAATACATCCCGATGACCTGGAAAAAGTTGAAGAAGAGCTTGAAAGGAGCATCCAGAAAGGAGAAGTGAGCTTCAATTCAGAGTACAGGCTTTTTACAAAAGCCGAAGACGTGCGATGGGTAAACGAAAGGACCTTTATTCAGAGAGAGGAAGATGGAAAAGTAACCTGCTTTCAGGGGATAGTGCTGGATATAACCCCCAGAAAAAAAGTTGAAGAGGCTCTTAGAAAAGCTCTCGAAATGCAGAAAGTGCTGAAAACAATAATGAACAAAAGTCCAGCAGTAGCTTTTCTATGGAAAAATATAGAAAACTGGCCTGCAGAATTTGTTTCAGAAAATATCACCCAGTTCGGATACACAGTAGAGGATTTTACATCTGGAAATATACTTTATGGAGATATAATCCACAAAGAAGATATCAAAGCAGTCATCGAAAACCTTGAGACCTCAATAAGAGAGGGATACGATTCTTTTGAAATGGAATACAGAATTACTACAGGAGATGGCAACATTCTCTGGGTTGAAGAGAGAACATTTATCCAGAGAGACAGTAAAGGAAATGTAACTCATTTTCAGGGAATAGTTGTCGATGTTACTGAGAGAAAAGAGGCTCAGAAAATGCTCGAGATCCAGAGGGAACTGGGAATATCCTTGAGTACTACCTGGAACCTTCAGACCATGCTTAACCGAATTCTGGATGCCTGCCTTCAAATAAAAGAGATAGATGCTGCAGGCATATACTTAAAGGACGAACTCCTTGACCAGATTAACCTGGTTGCATACCGAGGGCTGTCTTCCGAATTTGTGAAAACTATTTCCACGTATAAGACGGATTCTCCTGAAGCACGGCAGATATGGACTGAAAAACCCATCTATAAACTGGATTTTTACTCAGAGAAAATGGGAGATTTAATCAGGAAAGAAAAAATAACCTCTGTAGCAGTGATTCCTATGAAACACAGAGGAGAAATCATAGGCAGCCTGAACTTTGCTTCCCATACTAGAGACCGAATTCCTCAGAATGTACGCAACTTTCTTGAAAGCGTAGCCCTTCTGGTAGTGAATTATGTAGCCCCCATCCGTATTGAGGCAGACCTTGCATGAAGCGATTTTCCTTCACTCCTGAAGCCAATCTAACCCTGGACGAAATCCTTATTTAAAATAATTTTTATAACTAATGTAGGGTTGAAAAGTGAACAGACCTCGGGTTTCAATTTATAAGCCCCTGGGCTTCGGTTAAAGATGAAAGTACCGAATTTTGCTCACTTCTTCCGTAACTGGCATTAATATCAGATCTTACATTGGACGGGGATAGGTTGAAAGCAATAGTAGTTTATCTCAGCACTTCAGGAAATACAAAAGCTATGGCCGAGGCAATAGCTAACGGGATAGAGTCAAAGAATGTAGATGTAAAAGCTGTTAGCTTTTATGACGTAAAGCTTGAAGACCTCAATGAAGCAGATGCAATTGCAGTTGGCTCTTCGACTTTTTACTACAAAATGCTGGCTCCGATGGAGAAATTCATGAATGAGACTCTTGCTTCGACAAACCCAAAAGGCAAAATAGGAGCAGCTTTTGGGTCATACGGATGGAGCGGAGAAGCACCGATACTAATAGCTGAAAAGATGCGAGAGCTGGGAATAACTGTAGTAGACCCCGTACTCCGGATTCTTCACAAGCCCACGGATAAGGACGTTCAGGAGTGCAAAAGACTCGGAGTCGACATTGCAGAAAAACTCAAACGCATGGGTAAAACTGTGTAATCATAGGAGATTGCACGTTGGAACTGCTCCGAATGTAAATGTTTAAACGTGATTCACTCTATTTTCTTAAGCACAGAAATACGGAAGATAAGGACAGACGGAAAACAATGAAAGTGTACCCACATCTCCTTTATTCCGTTTTTTTCAATTATTTCGGCTTTTTGGAGTACTACTTTTGTAAATTAGTCACTTAAGAAACGGTCTTCTATTTATGATAAGATGGAAGAATTCTTAATATTATTCATGGGGTATCTGCATAATTCGAGTAGAACTCTTTAGTAACTCGTTAAAAAGCTCTTTTCCGAACTGCAGGGCTGAGGATTCGTAACTTATCAGGCTTTCCAGATCAAAATGTTTCTGATTCTTCGGGAAAAGAGAAAGCATGAAAAATGTATCTGTGACAGTAAGATTTGAAATCATGAGCTCTCCAGAATACAAAAAAAAGTTGATGTTTTTGAGGTTCAACATACTCCGGAAGTCTTCCACATAATCCTGCGAATAACGTTGAAAAACCTGCTCAGACATTAGAAAGGAAAACTCGACTCCACTTCGTGCAAGCTCCTGACAGAGGGATATCAGAGACGGATGAAAATAAGCTATGCATTCGAAAATCTCTTTCGATTTGAAAAGATTTTCCACAATTTCCGGATCAGGTTCAAACATCCTGTCCGGATATGGCTGGATAAGTTTGCAGTTTCCGACCTCCCCAATCCTCTTTCTAAAAGAACGGGGAATTCCCTTCAGATCTCTTTCACTCCAGTACTCAAAATTGTCCTCGAAAACATCCATAACACTGACAAGGGGGTGCATTTTGTCAACAATAATTTTACCTATTATGGATAGGGAGTAGCTTTTGTCTTCCTGAACGAGAAGAGATTTTTCTTTTAATTTTTTGATTTGGGGTAGAATGGCTGTGGAAGGCACCTGAAGTGCTTCAGTGATTTCATCCATATTTTTCGAACCGTTTGCCAGAAAAAGTAATAATTGTTTTCGCTTTTCGGAAAGAAAAATCATCTCTATAAGTTCTAATTGCAACCCTTCGCTCTCCTCTCAAATTTTAGTTCGATATGACTGAAAGATTACAGCCATCGAAAGTATATAAGTTCTTACTGTTCCTCATTCCCTTTATTCAGATAGATTTTAGAGTTTTTCCCATATTGTTCCTCAACCCCTTTATTCAGATAGACTTTAGAGTTTTTTCCCCATATTGTGCCTCACTCCCTTTATTTCAGATAGACTTTAGAGTTTTTCCCATATATTTTGCCGAGGAATATTATAGGAAAACAAAGTTGAATAAAAATATTATTAAGCAAAAAGTAAAGACAAAACGATTCTGAAAAAAACAGGGAGTCTCCCTGGCCTGGAAAGCTCTCGCTCTTATCCGAGGTCAGGGAGCCTTTTAAGGCTCCTTAAATTTAATGTAAGCTTACAATAAGTAATGAATAGATGTTACTTACAATTTTACCGGCACTCAAGATTTAAGTTGAAACCAAACTGAGGCTTATTCAGGCAGGAGCTTCCTTAGTCAAAATATAGGCAACCATTTCAGGGTTAATCTTGCTCTCCCTTGAAACCTTTTCTTCAATTCTCTCTGCAGGCGTACCCTCTGATTTTAGTTCCTTTATTTTTTCAATCACTGAGGACGGAATACTGTAATATTCGTTTATGTCCTTTCTGTGGCCCCAGACATCTCCTTCTATAAGCTGGATTCTCTGCATCTCAAGGAACATTTCTATTGATTTAGAAACCGTACGCCTGTAAGATTTAGGTAACTGAATTACCTCAATTTTTGGGCAGTTCTCAACCAGTGAAAAAATATCCTTGTTCGAAGGCCTGAATGCCAGGTGAACAACACGTTCATTAGGATTGAGAGTAAAAATTTCCTCTCGTGAACTAACTACTCTAATTTTCATACTTTTCCCCCATTATAAAGTCCTTTACGTTTTTACCTCAATATAAACTACCGATACTCATTATAAATATTTATCTGCCAGCACATTTATTTTTTACCCAGTAATTGGAGTTTTCTACCGCCTGTCAGATCCTTCAGATGTTGGAAAAATATTATGTCAAGAGATAAAACCTGCAAAAATAAAAGTAACTCAGAAATCTTCATCCAGAAGGAACTTTTTTGGCAAAGCTAATTAGAAAAAAAGCAATTATAAAGTGGGCCTGTAAATTATGACAGCAATTTATAATTATGACCTGACTTTTTGAGGGCTCATATTTTAAATTTGGATAGATTTTAGAAAGTTTAGATCTTCCCGGAAAAAGATAGAGTTCTACTTAATGTCCGAGTCCAACCTTTAAATAAAAACTCTGGAACCAGCGAATTTCATGTTTTCGTGATGATTTCCAGAGGACTAAGGTTTTCCCCCCCTGCCAACTTTTCCAGCCCAGGAAAGAGCACATATAGGACACTCAGGCCCAAAACCTGCAGCATTATAACCTGTCATTCCTCCGGAAGCGTTATTCACCCGGGAAAGACCATGCTGTTTAAGAATACTACAACCCATACTTGATCTGTGCCCTGTGCTACATATAACCACTTTTTCAGCCTCGGGGTCTAGTTCTTCATATCTTTTCCTGAGATCCTGGACAGGAATATGAATTGAATTTTCTATGTGGAAAACCTCATACTCGGAAAGAGCCCTGACATCAATAATTACCAGTGGATTTTTGCTTATAATCCGTTCATGAAGCTCAGGAATTGAGAGCTGAGGCACATGTGAAGTCCTGAAACCTGCAGTTACCCAGGCAAACATTCCCCCGTCCATAAAACCGGAAATATTGTCAAGACCCACCCTGTGAAGCCAGACGACAGATTCCATGGCCTGTTTTTCACTTTCTGAGACTAGAAGAATCTGCTTATCCGGCGGCAGAAGCCAGCCTGCATAGGTTGCAAAATTGCCCCGGAAATCGATACACCAGGAAGCAGGAATATGCTCTCCTCCAAAGCCCTCATAGCAGCGAAGATCCAGAATAGCAGTCTCATCCCTTTTTGAAAGCTTGAAAAATTCCTTTGGGGGGATTTCCTTTACAGGAGGAAGTTCTTTCAGCTTTGTAGGCCCTTTCCTATTGATTTCAGTACAGCGCCCAAAATGGTCGGGAGCAGGAGGCATATCAGTTGTAAGATTCTCTACGAATTTTTTTCGGTCAGGAATCTGCAGGGCATAATTGTATTTTCTTTCATAGCCTATGGTGCTTGAGCGTTTGGCTCCGAGGGCCCTTCCGCAAAGAGAACCCTCCCCATGAGCGGGATAAACTTCACAGGACCCAGGAAGAGAAAGTAATTTTTCATGAAGACTGTCGTAAAGCTTGGAAGCAAGTTCTTCGGCACGATTGGGAAAAAGATCTGGCCTTCCAACATCCCCAACAAAAAGTGTATCTCCGCAAAATACCGCCACAGGGTCAGAACCTCTTGAAGTGTCAGAAACAACATAGCAGATATGTTCTGGTGTATGCCCTGGAGTTTCCAGTATCTTTATAGACATATCGTCAATCTCGAAAGTATCTCCTTCAGCCAGCCCGATATGTTCGAACTCACAGTTAGCACCTTCTGGAGCATAGATTTTTGCCCCTGTAATGTCTGCCAGATCAATGTGTCCGGAGATAAAATCTGCATGAAGATGGGTTTCCAGAATATGGGTAATTTTCAAGCCCTTTGATTTTGCCTCTTCTAGATAGATAGCCGTATCCCTTCGCGGATCGATAACTGCACAATTTTGTTTTCCTGCGAGGATATATGAGCTGTGAGCTATACCTTTAACAAAAAATTGAGTTATTTGCATACCTTATTCCCCCGACTGGACAAGTATACTTACAATATTCATGTAACTGACACATAAGTTCAGCATTGTATCAATAGAAATTACTACCTCAGAAATTATTTAGGTTATATATTAAATCTAATAAAAAGTATAGTACATTGAAATAGCATACTTAAAAAGTAAAATATGCTATCTTAAAAACTCAGACATAAAGTTCAGAGGGATCCTTCGGGAGGTCTTTTCTGCCAAGTTTCGCAAGGGCATTTTCGAAATCCTTACAAGTTACGGTTTCCCTGTCTTCAATAATGGCCTGATGAAGGGCAGTCTTGAGAACTTTTTCTACGATATCTCTGCCTGAGAGTCCTTTTGTTTTCTTTGCAAGAGCCTCGAAATTACAGTCCTCTACCTTCAAAGGAAAAGTCTTTACATTTGATTCGAATATCCGAAGAGCTTCTTCTTCCTTCGGAAGGACAAATTCAATCTCTTCTTCGAACCTGCTTCTTACAGCAGAGTCCAGAGAGTAAATGCGGTTTGTTGAGCAGATAGTACAGACCCCTTCACGTTCCACTATACCATCCATCTCGGTAAGAAGAGCATTTACTATTTCACTTACATCTCCTCTTAACTCCTGGAATTTTCTGTCCAGAGCTATAGCATCAAGTTCATCGATGAAGATGATACAGGGAGCCATCTCTTCTGCCCGGTCATAAAGCTGGTGGATCTGACGGGCCCCATCACCCACATATTCCCCTATAAGCTGGGTGGCTTTAACAGGAATAATGGGCACATCAGTCTTGTTTGCAAGAGCTTTTGCAAGCATAGTTTTTCCTGTTCCAGAGGGGCCGAAAAAGAGAATATTTCTTGGCGCCCATTTTCCAAAACGTTCCGGCTCATCAAGGAAGCGTTCGATTAGCCTGCATTTCTGTTTTGCAAGTTCCTGCCCAATTACGTCTTCGAACTTAACACTGCTCTTTATCTCCGACGAGGAAGGAAGACCGTTTTCCTCTTCAGTTACAATGATCGAAGTTGAATTTCCTATCATGGATTCTGCAGGTTCCACATCTATAATGCGGTAAGCAAAATCAGGAAACATCCTTTTATCAAAGAGATAATCCCCCTTACGGGCAACATACCCATTCCACTGTTCCCGGGCATAGAATTCAAAAACATCCCTATTTTCAATTACAGGATATTCCTCCATTATGCCGCTTAATGGATAACCTTCAGGCTTCAGGATCAGGAGCTCGGAAGTAGATTTTCCAGACTCGGTATTGTTTTCATGAGTCTTTTTCACGTTCACTCTTTGTGAGACTGGTCGCACTTTGTTATCAACTCGAATACTTTTCTATATCTCTATAGTAATCCGAAGAGCTAATAAAATTAACCCATAAACTAATATGGGGATTCGATTGCGAAAGCCCCACCTTTCCATTGGAGCCAAGAAAACGATCTTCAAAAAATATTCCCATTAAGAGATTTTTGAAATACATATCCATCAGGAATGGGCCCGATACTGCAGATAAAGTATATATTTAGGAATATAATATATACACAAATGTATATATAGAGAGAGGCCATATGGATGTAAAATATTTATATGAGTAAGCAAATAAATGATTTATTGAAAATATGCTTGAATCAACGCTTATGAAAAACAGCAGACTTTCTAAAGGTTTTAATGTTGGGGTTTTGAGATTGTACCCCTTATAGTGTGCATGAGGGTCTGCTCAAAAAGAGAAAGCTAATATATTAGAGGAATAATATAAAACTCTTAGTTATTGAATTCGAATCATTTTCAAGCATAATTTGAGAATCTATAGCTAGTGTTCAATAAATTACCCGACTAATATTTATGTATTAATTTCTGAATTTATACAGCAGTGTCCTAAAATTATACAATGGTATTATGTTGGAGAAATCAAAACAATAATTTAAAAATCTTAAGTACCTAAATAATGGTAGTTTCAGAGAATGATTTTTATGTTTACTATGGAGAATACGGAAGGTTTCGACCAGAAAACACTTGATAAGATGAACGCTGAAGTCAAGAAAAATATAAGCAAGCAAGACCCGAAATCAAAAGACTATAAAAAAATCTGCGAGAATGTTGAAGATCAAATCTTCGACAAATACTGTTCCGAAGTGTTTAGACCATCACTTAAACTTTGATAATTTACCGTACTATAAAAACTGCGTTTTTGGTAAATTTTTATTTTTTTGATTTTTTTACTCAGGTTTTAACCTGACCTGAGTCTAATTTTTCTTAAGAATTATTTCTACCTGAAGCTAATTTTTCTAAAAAAATAGTTCTTGCAAATTTACTTTTAGGAATGATTCAAATATAATATCAAGGGGTTTTGTTCCAAGAATAGTTATTGAGGGAAATGAACTATAGATCAATTCCCAAACTGAAATTTATAAGTTATATTTTCATCATTCATTATGTTTGACAGAGTTTATTTTTATTGATAACGTATTTATATCCCTGATTCTCTATTCTCAACTATGGTTCCTTGCAGTAAAATCAAAGCTTTTAGTTATTTTCTTCTCGTTTTACTTTTATGTGTCCCAATAGCAGGTGCGGTTGAGATCACTGGAGCTGAGCTCTATACAGCCCCTAACAACTATACTGTGGGGGATGATCTTTTTACAGAACTGAGTGTAAAAATAGGACATTATAACCAAAATTTAGAAAAAGTTCCAGCAGTTTTTGACAGATTTGTAGGTAGTGAAGAAATCGCAGGCAGAATTAAACTTGAAAACGGTACGATGCTCAATGTGACTTTACTTATGAGAGGAGGAGGGGTAGGAGATTTTTACAGTTATAATACTTCTACGGATCCAAACTCAGCATTCGGACCTTCTATCACAGTTGAAACCAATGAGCAGACCGTAAGAGAAATACTTGATTCAAAAGATCCTTTAAGGAAAACTGTAGAAAGCATGAATAATGAATCTTTCAATGTGGAAACTACTGGATTCTTCAGAAAAACAGCACTCTGGACTTTACAGCAACTTTATTCATAAGATCAATAGAAAGACTCAAGGTTGAAATGCCCTTTCCCTCATTTTTCAGGGAAAGGGATTCTTCACTATTTTTAAGGCATTCAATCCGGATTCAGTGCTTGACCACTTCTCCAGGGCATGTAAATCTTCCTTTTTCCATTATCACACCGATATTTATACTTGTATTGATACCGGTATGCACATCATCTCCCATAATCACTCCGAGTTTTCTTCTGCCAGAGTCGAGAATCCTGCCTTTTACCATTACTTTTATATTTTTTCCATCATGACGGAGGTTTGCAACTTTCGTACCTGCTCCAAAATTACAACGGCTTCCTATGACGCTGTCTCCTACATAACTCAGGTGTCCGACATGAGTATTTTCCATGATAATTGTATTCTTGATCTCCACAGCATTTCCAACCCTTGCATTGTTTCCGATTGCAGTGGAAGGACGGATAAAACAGTTAGGCCCGATATCGCAGTTTTCTCCTATTACAACAGGCCCTTCAATATAAGAACCGTTCCTGATAAGAGTACCTTTTCCGACCACAACCTCGCCTTTTATGGTTGCATTCGGTTCCACAGTACCTTCACAGCCCCCCTTAAGATCTTTGAGGAGATGTTCGTTTGCTTTCAGAAGGTCCCATGGATATCCTATATCTATCCACCTTCCCCCTAGAGGGCTGTAGCCTACAGAGGCTCCACTATCGATCAGCATCTGAATGGAATCCGTAATCTCGAATTCATTTCTCACCGACGCAGGAGTGCGATCAATCAAATCAAATATTGACTCTCTGAAGAGATATATTCCGGCATTTGCAAGGTTAGTTGGAGGGTTTTTAGGCTTTTCTATTATCCTGACCACTTTGTTGTTTTCGGTTTCAAGCACCCCGAAATCCGAAGGGTTCTCCACCTCTTTTACGCAGATGACGGCTTCTTCTTTCCTTGAAACCAGCGCTTTTAAGTCCTCCTGCCCAATGAGCATGTCTCCGTTAAGTACAAGGAAAGCCCCTTCAACATGCCCCTTTGCATAACCTATTGCATTTGCAGTCCCTAACTGTTCCTTTTGCGGGACGTATTCTATGCTTACCCCCCATTTACTTCCATCCCCGAAATACCCTTTTATCTGCCCTTCCAGATAACCGGTAATGAAGACAAAGCCTTCAATACCTGCTTCTATGGCTGAGTTCAGGATATGCTCAAGGATCGGTTTATTTGCAACCCTGAGCATGACTTTAGGACAGCTGGAAGTGAGAGGTTCCATCCTTGTGCCTTTGCCTGCCACAAGGACAACTGCTCTCATTTAAGCGCCTCCTTCACGATTTTTTCAGCCATCTCAAAAAGCTCATCAACATTTTCCCGGGCTTCAGCCGTAATCCTCACTTTTGCCTCGGTGCCCGAGGGACGGATAAGTACCCAGCCGTCCTTCATTTCCACGCGGATGCCATCGATATCAAGAACCTTTCCCAGAGGCTCGAGTTTTGCCTTTACCTTTTTCATAAACTCTGCCTTTTTTTCGTTTGCACAGGGGAAAGCCTCTCTTTTTGTAGCATACCTGGGAAGTTCCTCCCGAAGCTCGCTTAATTTCTTATCCTTTACAATTTCAACAAGTTTTGCAGCTGCGTAAATCCCGTCCGGACAGTAAGAAATCTTCGGGAAAATCCAGCTTCCTGAAGGCTCACCTCCGTAGACAGCTCCAAACTGCTTTATGCCTTCTGCAACGTAGACGTCCCCAACTCTTGTCCTCAAAATTTCGGAACCCTTTAGATAGTCGTCAACCATCATGGAAGTGTCCACAGGCACAACAACTTTCCCCTTATTACCCGCACATTCGAAGAGCCCGAAAATTGCAAGCATCTCGTCTCCTGATACGAAAATTCCTTTCTCATCCACTGCCATCATCCTGTCTGCATCACCGTCGTGTGCTATCCCCAGATCAGCTCCGAAATCCACAACAGCTTTTTTGAGTAAGGAAAGGTTTTCATCAACTGGCTCAGGATTTCTTGCAGGGAAATGCCCGTCAGGCTGGGCGTTGAGAGTTATTACCTCACAACCCAGTTCCTGAAGGAGATAAGGACTGATCGTTCCCCCTGCTCCGCATCCACAATCCAGCACTATTCTCAGACTGGAACTTCCTACGAGCTTTTTGATCATATTCATGTGGGCACGAATGGCATTTCCGTCTTCTTCGAATTTGCCTATATGGTTCCACGGAACCCTGCAAAAATCATCTTCTTCAATAGCTTTTTCAATCTCTTCCTGCTGAGCCGAGTCAAAAGCCATTCCGTCCGGGTTCCAGAGTTTAATCCCCACATACTCAGAAGGGTTGTGAGAGGCTGTGATCATTACACCACACTCATAATCTCTTGCTGCATATGCAAGAGTTGGGGTTGTAACAAGGCCTACCTCTGTAACATCACAACCTGATGCAGTAAGTCCTGCAATCATGGCATGTTCGATCATGGGGGCCGAAACTCTTGGGTCTCTCCCGATAACCGCAGTTTTTTTCCGGCTTCCCAGTACGAGCCCAACCTTAAGTGCAAGTTCGGGTGTGATTTCTTTGTTTGCTATTCCTCTAATTCCTGAAGATCCGAAAAGTTTCATGTATCCCACTCCTAAGTTTCCTGAAGTGTGTTTTCTTAAATTATGTTCATATCTTAGTATTGAAATGTTTAGTTGTTATTATCATTCCACTGTTACGCTTTTTGCAAGGTTACGCGGCTTGTCAATAGAGCAGTGCCGGGCAAGAGCAGTATAATAGGCAAGCAACTGCAGGACTACAACACTGAGTAGTGGAGCCAGAAGTTCGCCACTCTGAGGAACCCTGAGGACAATATCTGCATACTTCGCAATTTCAGTATCGTTGTAATCAGCAACTGCAATAACGATAGCATCCCTTGCTTTTACTTCTTTTATATTGCTCAGAACCTTATCGTAAGTCTGCCCTCTTGTTGCGATTGTGACTACAGGCGTTCCTTTTTCAAGCAGGGCGATTGGTCCGTGCTTAAGCTCACCTGCGGCAAAACCTTCTGCATGCAAATATGAAATTTCTTTTAATTTGAGGGCCCCTTCAAGGGCAATTGGATAGTTCAGGTGCCTGCCAAGGAAGAAATAGCTCTTTGCCTGAGCAAAGGTTTCTGCACATTCCTTAACTGCTTCTTTTTGATTGAGGATCTGCTGAATCTGGCCAGGAACTTTTCGGATTTCTGTAATAAAGCCTTTAACATAATCAGGGCTTAGTTTACCTCTTGCGAGGGCAAATTTTACAGCAATCAAATAAAGAAGAGTAAGCTGGGTGCTAAAAGTCTTGGTCGCCGCAACTCCGATCTCCGGCCCTGCTCTGGTATAGAGCACACTATTGGCTTCTCTTGTAATAGTGCTTCCTACAACATTTGTGATTGCCAGGGTAGGACAGTTGTAAGACATGACCTCCCGCACGGCTGCAAGGGTATCTGCAGTTTCTCCTGACTGAGTGATTGCGATGGCAAGAGTCCCATCATTCATAACAGGGTTCCTATATCTGTATTCCGAGCAGATATCGATATCGCAATGAATTCCGGCCAGTTGCTCAAAAAGATATTTTCCAAGAAGTCCTGCGTGCCAGGATGTCCCGCATGCCAGAATCTGAACCCTTGAAAGTTTCCTGATCTCCTCATCGCTCATGTTCAGTTCTTTGAGAGATATGGATCCTTCAAGCTCCAAAACCTTGCCTGCAAGTGTATTGTGAATTGCACTTACCTGCTCGTGGATCTCTTTAAGCATGAAGTGTTCGTAACCGGCTTTTTCAGCAGCTTCGAAGTCCCATTCTATCTTTTCGATCTTCTTTTCCTGAACTTTCCCTTCCCTGTCAAAGATCTCTACACCGGCAGGAGTCATAACTACTGTTTCAAAGTCATTTACAAAGACAACGTCTCTTGTGTAATTCAGAAAAGCAGTTACATCTGATGCTGCAAAGTTTTCCCCTTTTCCAAGTCCGATCACAAGAGGACTGTCTTTTCGGGCAAGAAAGAGTTTTCCAGGCTCGTCTGCACAGATAATTGCAAGAGCATAAGAGCCCTCAATTTCCTTCAGAGCTTTCCTGAGACCTGTAAGAAATTCACACTTTGCCACTTTTCCATCGGGTTTCCCGTATAAGTGTTTGTGCAGGAGATGGACAACTGCTTCTGTGTCTGTCTCCGATTTAAATTCGTACCCTTCCGAAGTAAGCTGCTCTTTTAATGCCATGTAGTTCTCGATGATACCATTATGTACAATCGAAAGTTTACCCGGATTTCCAGAATTATGGGGATGGGCATTTTCCGTGCTAGGTCTCCCGTGAGTTGCCCAGCGAGTATGCCCGATTCCTATATTTCCATTTATCCCTTTAGGGAGTACAGCTTCAAGGTTTACAATTTTACCTACTGATTTATAAGTATCGATTCCGTTGTCAAGGACCGTAATACCAGCAGAATCATATCCTCGATACTCGAGTTTCTTGAGGGATTCTATGATGACAGATGCAGCAGATTGTTCCCCTGCATATCCTACAATTCCACACATTTTTTTACCCCTGTTGAGATTAAAGGACCACCGAATGACGGGAAAGGTTCCTGTATACAGTAACTCCAGATTCTACCTGACAGTCGACAGCTACCATTACTCCAGCTTTCATAAGTACACTGTTTCCGATACGGTTATCGTCTCCAAAGATTGTACCTAATTTGGGAGCTCTATGAAGAATTCCATTCATATTAATCGTCATACCTTCTTTTTCTTCAACAAAGAAACCTGAACCAATTGTATTGTTGCTTCCAATTACGGAATTAGAGATCTGCCCGTGAGAGTATATTCGGCAGTCGTTCATTATGATGCTGTTCTGGATCTCGGTAAATGACCGGATAGATACATTATCTCCTATTGTTGTGGAGGCTAGAATAACAACGTTGGGGCCAATATCACAATTATCTCCGATAACTACAGGACCTACAATATAGGTTCCTGAACGAATTTTCGTGTTTTTCCCTATTGCTACTTTTCCCCTGATCACCACTCCTTCTTCTACTTCTCCTTCCATTTTCAGATTCCGAGAGGCGTTTAAGACAATCGCATTTGCTTTTAACAGATCCCAGGCATGGACAGCATCCAGCCATTTTGCTTCGGTCGAGACGGAAGTAACCTCTTTTCCCTCATCAATCATAATCTGGAGAGTGTCGGTTATTGCATACTCTCCATTTTCGGAAATTGGAGTCTTTTCAATTGTTTCAAAGATCTGAGGCGTAAAAACGTAAATCCCAGTATTTACGATACGGCTTACATCCCCGGGCCTTTTTTCCAGGATTTGTGTAACTTTTTTCCTTTCCTTTAGTACGACGCCATAACCTGCTGTATTTTCCATTCTCACAGTTAGAAGACTTGCGTCCCCTTCATAATTATTAAGGAGATCAGCTATTGTTTTTGGTTCAACCAGATTGTCTCCATTCAAGACAAGAAATTGCAAATCCTCAGGGCCAATGAACTTCTTTGCCTGTTCGATTGCATGTGCAGTACCAAGCTGAGCCTTCTGTTCTATATATTTTATTTTTACTCCAAAGTTCAGCCCGTCTTCAAAATAGTCCATTATTCGTTCTTTCTCATATCCAACAATCAATATAATTTCAGTTATTCCATTTTTTTCAAGCGAATCGATAACATGTTCCAGAATGGGCCTGTTGGCGATAGGAAGCATTACTTTTGAACGAGTAAGAGTAAGAGGCCTGCAGCGCAGCCCTTCTCCGGCTGCAAGGATAATAGCTTTCATAAACTTAAAGAACCTTTTTTAGAATTTATACATTACCTTCGGAAGTCGTAACAGAATAAATTTAACCTAAATATATATAGAATGTTATATCAGTATATGAGATAACTAACAATAAAAAAGTTATCCTTCAATAATTAATAAGAATGTATCCAAATAAAAATAAACAGCCCTATTGAATAAACGGAAAACTAAAAATCGTGAATCTCTTCCGTTATTTCAGCCTTTTAAGTGAACCCGGAAAATAAGGATACAAAAGGGACCAGAAAACGAATCAATATCAAAAGCCAGTAAGCGGGTTACAAGTCTGGAACCTGCGAATCTGAACCAACACCCCGATAATCAATAAAACTTTCATATTATTTGCCGCGAGTTAATTTCTAAGGAGAAGGCCCTTGTGCCTTATCCAAAGAAAGCTGTTCAGGTTGCAAGTCAGAGAGAAGTGCGCCTATTTAAACAAACTTCAGAATAGGATCACCTACTGAAAGCCTATACACTCAACTGTTTTTATTTAGTTACTACTGCCACCTACTATGAAAAAAGAAACTGGATGTTGACCCCCTGAAAACCAACATTTAGATGTTGGCTTTCCTCAGGAGTACCACATAAAAAACACCACACGTCTATAACATAATTATATATTTTTTCCTCTGTTGATTCTGTGTTACTTCTTAAAATACTGAGTTATAATAACTTATAACTAGTATAGAAAGTAAGTTTATAAAAGAAATCAAAAAGGGCTTCAAGGGAATTAGAGAAGTTAATTTTTATTGGAGGGACCGAAATGAAATTTAGTGTTTTTGTTTTTTTTCTGTGTGCAGTCTTGATTCTTGGAAGCGGTTGTGCGGGAAATGTTTCAGAAGAACAAAATACTACACCCAATAAGGAAACAATTGTTATAGGGACAAAACTTTTCCAGGAGTCTTATATTACCGCTCATATGGTTTCACTTATGCTTGAAGAACAGGGGTACAGGACCGATGTGAAAGAAAATCTGGGTGGTACGCTTGTAAATTATGAGGCCCTAAAAAAGGGAGATATACAGTCCTATGTTGAGTATACGGGAACCATTTACAGCCAGATTCTAAAAAAACCATCTCTTAAGGAATGGGATCCTGCGGTGGTGTACGAAGCATCCGAAAAGGGTATGCTTGAGAGTGATAAGATCGTAATTGCATCCCGCCTGGGCTTTGAGGATGCCTATGCCGTAGCTGTTAATAAGGAATGGGCTGATAGCCGAGGAGTTTCCACCATTAGCGACCTTGCCCCTTATGCACCTGATATGGAGATAGGGACTGACCCCGAATTTGCCACAAGAGAAGATGGACTTCCACAGATATCCCGAATATACGGCTTCACATTTAAAAACTATAATTCTATGGCTCCAGGTATCATGTATGAAGCCATAAAGAACAAAGAGGTGGATGCAATAAGTGCATATACCACAGACACCCGCAATGACCTTTACCAGCTGAAGGTGCTTGACGATGATAAGAATGCACTGCCTCCTTATGATGCTGTTGTCCTTGTATCTGCGGATTTCGCGCAGAAAAACCCAAAGGCAATGGAAGCTCTGGCAAAGCTTAATGGCAGGATTGATCAGGACACTATGAGGCGCCTCAATGGAGAATACGATATCGATGGCAGAGAAGCAAGAGAGATTGCTCATGATTTCCTGGTAAATGAAAGTTTGATTTCAGCCTGAACCTCTTCAGGCCTGAATAAGGCGTCTGCATATGGCATCTAGAAAACTTTTTGACCGGATAGATTCTTTCCAGCTTGAAAATGTCACAAAGAAGTACGAGGAACACTTTGCCGTCAAAAACCTTGACCTTGAAATCCGAGGAGGAGAGCTCCTTATCCTCATTGGGAGAAGTGGTTCTGGAAAGACAACAGTCCTGCGGATGATTAACCGCCTGATAGAGCCAGATTCTGGCAGCATCTCAGTAAATGGAATCGATGTAAAAGAATTTGATCCTATCCAGCTAAGGCGGAATATCGGTTATGTAATTCAGAACATAGGACTTCTCCCTCACCTGCGGGTTTCCGAAAATATAGGGCTAATTCTGAAACTTGAAGGATGGGAGAAAGAAAAAACCATGAAGAGGGTAGAGGATCTGCTAAATCTCGTATCCCTTCCTCCACAGATTTTCATGGACCGTTATCCTCATGAGCTGAGTGGCGGTCAGCAACAGAGGATTGGGCTTGCCAGAGCCATGGCCATGAACCCGCCCCTTTTTCTTATGGACGAACCTTTCGGGGCACTGGACCCTCTCCTTCGAGCACAGCTCCAGGATGAGTTCTGCAAAATCAAAAAAGAACTGGGAAGAACTATTGTCTTCGTTACCCATGATATCAATGAAGCTTTCAGACTTGGTGACCGGATTGCGATCATGGATAACGCCGAGCTTGTCCAGGTGGGGACGCCTGAAGAACTTATATTTTCTCCTGCCAATGACATGGTTGCCGGAATTGTGGAATCAAAAAGAAAGTACAGGCATATCGATGCTTTGAAGGTAAAGGATATGATGCAATCCCTTGACAAACGGTATTTTCTTCATTCCGACCTTTCTGCAGCGTTGGCCCTGGATCATATGGTAAGAGAAGGGCTTGAAGTTATCCTTATTTTCAGGAACTCGGAGAGTGCAGGGAGGATCTATTTAAACGAGGTCCTCAAAGCCGTACCCTCGGGAAAAACCCTTGAAGAAGCCTCAAAACCCCTTCTATTATTCGCCCCTGATAATTCCCTTCTTGAGGCTCTTGCACGGCTCAAGATAGAAGGAGAATCAATGGGGCTTGTCCTGGAAGATGATAAACCTGCAGGAGTCCTTTTTTCAGACAGGGTACTCCAGAATCTGATTTAATCCTACGTAAAATATGAAAGGGTGGTCAACTGATAATTCAGGGCTTTAATGAAATTTTTGCAGAAATCATAAGGGTATGGACTTCTCAGTTGCTCTCTTTGCGTACACTTGAGCATATTTACATGCTTTTTGTTGCCCTTTTCTTCTCTATTCTTGCCGGTGTACTTGTTGGATTTTTTACCTACGAAAACAAGAAACTTGCAAACCCTGTCCTCAACAGTTTAAATATCATAGAAACGATTCCTGATGTTGCACTCCTTGTCCTCCTGCTTCCCGTATTCGGGATAGGGGCAAGACCAACAATCGTAGCCTCCATTCTCTACTCCATCCTGCCAATTGCCAGGAATACCTACACAGGCCTTTCTAATGTACCCAGAGGATATATTGAAATTGCAGAAGCTCTAGGCTTAACACAAAGAGAAGTTCTCTTGAAAGTCCGCTTTCCCCTGTCCCTTCCTTTAATCGCAGGAGGCATCAGGATTGCAGTAGTATTCACCATGGGAGTCGTAACCCTTGGAGGGCTGATTGCTGCAGGCGGACTCGGAGCAGCCCTTCAAAACGGAATCCAGCTTTATGATATGGGGACAATCCTGGTCACAGGTGTCTGGATAGGGATTCTTGCAGTATTTCTGGACGGGATTGCAGGTATGATAGAAAACATTCTTAAAGTGAGGTACGGAAAATGGTCTTAACTGTCGAAATCGTGGAGGCAACGCTTGAGCATCTCTTGCTCGCCTACACGGCTCTTGCTCTAGGGATTATTTTTGCTGTACCACTGATCTTCTTTTCCCTTTATAACACAAAGCTGGCTTCACTGATCATGAAGTTCTCAAACCTTGTACAGGCAATTCCAAGTTTTGCAGTTGTGGCTGTTGTTGTACCCCTTATAGGAATTGGCTTTTTACCAGCGGTTATTGCTATAATGCTGAGAGTACTGCTTCCTATCATCAAAAATACTTATATCGGGCTCTTTAATGTAGATCCAACACTTATCGACTCCTCAAAGGGGATCGGATTAACCGAGTTCCAGATTATCAGGCATGTAAGGCTTCCAAATGCATACCCTGCTATATTTGCCGGAATAAAATTTGCTGCAATCCTCGCAAACAGCATTGCAGTCCTGACGGCACTTATAGGAAGTGGAGGCCTGGGGTCCATGATTTTCGAAGGGCTGACAAATTTCAATACAACAAAAATCCTGGCAGGAACCTTGCCGGTCATATGCATAGCCCTTTTCCTGGATTTCTCTTTCTCCAGAATAGAAAGATGGATAACTCCGGAATACCTCCAAAAATGAGCTTGCTGATTCACCCAAATTCGCTTTGAACCAATTTTGCTCCACCATCCTGAATGGGTCGCAGTAGAAATTTAAGAGGAGGGCACAGTTTTTCATTTTTCGATATGCCTGAAATCTGCCTTTCGTGGAAAAAGTGCTTTGAATATCCTTCACAAATAAGTTTAAGTATAGATTGGGAATATATGACTATCAAAAAAATATTTCAATGAAAGGTTGAAATAATTTTAAAGTGGAAATCAAGCCGGAGGCGAATAATATTTCACCGGGGAATGTGAAAATGGCCTGGAAAAAGTAAATATTCCCTTGTAGAAGAGTGAATTTCAGAGACCAATTTTCAGAGGATTTTGAGGTATTTAAGACTGGTTTTCTCCGGGATTGGCCACTGCTTTGAGATCAAATACTTTCACTCTGCTTTCCTTAACTTTATATTCTGGGCCGTAGTACCTTAACACGCCTCTCTATAAAATAAAACCAACCAAGAGGCTTGAGGTAAAGATAATGAAACAGACAGCAGAATCCATTAAAGACAGGTTTTTAAAGCTTGGCATCGATGTACCCCTTGAGGACATCGAAAGCAGACTCGATGAACTGATTACGAAATTCAAAGTCCCTTCCAACGAAGCCCAGCGAAGCGTGACCAATTACTTTTTGAAGAAATATTCCATTCCTAAAAATGAATTTTATGTGAGGCAGGCTGAACCTCAACTTACAAAAATTGCAGATATCTCGGAAAACGGGCAGTGGGCAAACCTCAAGGCAAAAGTTGTCCAGCTCTGGGAAAACACTCACGATTCTATATCTCAGGTAGGACTCCTGGGGGATGAAACAGGAATTATAAAGTTTACCGAATGGAAAAATGCTGAAATGCCCAGGCTTGAACAGGGAGAAAGTTACCTTTTAAGAAGCGTCGTTATCGGAGAGTACAACGACAGGTTCCAGGTTCAGATCAACAGGAACAGTTCAGTAGAAAAACTGGCTGAAGCCGTTGAAGTAGGAGGCGGAGACTTCACGCCGACTGCAAGAGAAGCAGAACTCAGAGATATTGCTGACCTTGTCGGGGGACAGTGGGCTACAGTCAGAGGAAAAGTAGTTCAGCTCTGGGAGAACTCTCATGAATCAATTGAGCAGGCAGGGCTTCTAGGAGACCCTACAGGTGTTATCAAATTCACTAACTGGGCCAGTTCAGAACTTCCGGACATGGAAGAGGGCAAAAGCTACCTGTTGAAAAATGTAATTGTCAACGAGTGGAGCAGCAAGGCTCAGATCCAGCTTAACAGGTCAAGCTCCATAGAAGAACTTGATGAAGATATCGAAGTTGGAACATCAACTATAATGTACTTCGGAGCAATGGTGGATATCCAGACGGGCTCCGGGCTTATAAAACGCTGCCCCGAGTGCAAAAGGGCCCTGGTTAAAGGTGCCTGTGCAGAGCATGGGAAAGTAAAAGGAGAATATGACCTAAGGATAAAAGCCGTCCTGGATTCTGGAACCTCCACCCAGGATGCGCTTATTAACAGGGAACTAACCGAAGAGCTTGTGGGGCTTTCTCTTGATAGTGCAATTGCAATGGCTGCAGATGCCCTTGATCCCGGAGTCGTCCTGGATAAACTGAAACACGAGCTAGTAGGAAGATACTATACAGTCAACGGGCACAAACTTGACCGCTATATCCTCGTGGATTCGATTACTCCAAGGACTTCTCTGGACAGAGAGCTTCTTGAAGAAATGATTGCTGAACTGGAGGTGGAGTGAATGGCAGGCTTTTTCAGAGAAGTGGCCCGTAGAGTCTTTGCCCAAGAGCTGAAAGATTCAAACCTGGCCTCAAGGGACGAAAGTGACCAGTATGCCCCACAGTACGTCCTGACTCCAACTGGGGCCAAAGTAAACCGCATCTTCTTTGCAGGCACACTTATCGAAAAGGAAGACATTGGCACTGACTCCGAATACTGGAGAGGCAGGATTTCAGATCCAACTGGTTCCTTCCTGGTCTATGCCGGACAGTATCAGCCCGAAGCAGCCCAGTTCCTTTCTGAATGCGAACTGCCGGCCTTTGTAGCAGTTGTGGGCAAAACCAGCACATATACCACAGATGATGGAAATGTTCTGACCTCTATCCGCCCTGAATCAATCCAGCAGGTGGACGAACTTACCCGCGACCTATGGGTGCTTGATACTGCAAAACAGACGCTTGAGAGGATAAGGACAATTGAGTTAGAGGCAGACCAGAACTCAAAAACTGCAAAAGAGCACTATTCCACTGACACGGCTTTCTACCGCGCAATGGTGAAAAAGGCTATCGAGTCCCTCAAAGAAAGAGAATAAATATCATACTGTAGTCAAACTAAGGGGTAAAAACCCCTTAGTTATTCAAATATTAAAATTTCTTCTTTTTTAGTTTTCCCGAAAATTTTTGTATAGTCACGCCTGTAATTGTTGCAATAGAATCCACTTTGATCTCATTGAGTAGTTGAATTATTTGGCCTCGTGACTGTAGATCTGGCTTTCCAACCTTTCATTTTTCTTTCTTTTTAATCCTTCCTTCAATTTCTCACCACAGTTTCCATTTTCATCCCATTTTCACCCCATTTAACCCTCATTTTCCCATAGTATCCGCATTTCCCCATTATACCCTCTTTTTTTCCTTATTTTTCCATTTACATTTTCATAGTCGACTTAATTATTTGATTAAATTAGCAAATATTTTTATTTTTACTGTGTTTGGACATGCAGAGGCAAAATATAGATAAATAAACGAAACATGGTATTAAATAAGGAATATGTGTTTGAATGAGAATTAACGCTAAAATAATAAGAAAATTGAGATGTGAGATGATCCTGTGAAAACCTATCTTCTGGTCTGGTTCAGCAGTGAAGGGGCTCGTCCGTCAGAAATCAACAGAAGACTGATGTCTCTGGGCTTCGAACCCATGCAGGGTAGCTACGACTTTGTATATAACTGGAATAGCAATATTAGTGTAGAGAAGGTGCTCGAGTTCGGAGATAAGGTATACTTGAGCCTTCAGGGCACAGGTGTAATGTTCAAACTGGAGACAGTGTGAACTGAGAGGGAAAAACCAAAAATAGAGTGCATGAGACCACACCTAGCTAGGCATGTGGTGGAATTCAGGCAATAAACAGGCCATACAAAATCTACTATTCAGGCGTAAATTTAGGATTATAATTCTTTTTCAGGCCTATACCTGTAAGTCCAGGTGTTCAGGTCTATACCTGTAAGTCCAGGTGTTCAGGTCTATACCTGTAAGTCCAGGTGTTCAGGTCTATACCTGTAAGTCCAGGTGTTCAGGCCTTTTTTAGTTAAGATCTTCCTCTTGATTTTGTTTTTTTAAAGAATCCCGGAACTTTATATATCCGCAGATGTCTCCTTCAAGAGGGATTATCCTGCCTTTAATACTTCCTTTTTCGATGATGATTTCTACAACAGTGGGATTTGCCATCCTGGGTTTGGTAGGAGAACCAGGGCAAACGAGCATGACATCTGTTTTCTCTATCAAAGGACGGTGCAGGTGCCCGAAGATCAGGATATCTACCCCCATTTCTTTCGCAAGGTAACCATGGGAGGTGGTATCCACGACTGAAAGTCCCCCCTCGTGTATAACCCCTATTTTCACCCCTTCAACTTCGAATTTTAATCTTTCGGGAAGAAGCTTTTTGAGCTCAGGGGTATCATCATTTCCGAAAACGGCTTTCAGTTTACCGCTGATGCTAAAGGCCTGATAGGCTTCTACAGTATTGAAGTCTCCTGCATGGACTATCAGGTCGCACTCCTCAAGGAGCGCTTGAAGTTGCGGAGGAATTTCTCCGGTTTTCATATGAGTATCGGATAGTGCAATAAGCTTCATGGAACATTCTCCGGGTTATATAATGAAAATATGGAATTTCAGAGATAAAAACGTGCAGTTAAAAGCAGCACACATGAAATAGCCAGTAAATACATTCATGATTAAAAATAACCGGTTTGATCCCGGACTGTGAGGTCCGAGACCTTTTGACTGAGAACTTAAAAAAGAAAAAAATTATTCAAGTGTCAGATCTACGAGTTCATACTCAAGATTCTCAGTTTCCAATCTGTTAAGCAGGGAAGAGACCCGCTCATCTACTGAAACAACAAGAGACGAAAGTCCGTGGTACGCAGCCTCGATAACTGACTCATTGGTTCCGAACATGACATTGGGGCTTATGCCGATCTTGCGCAGAGCAATAAGCGATTCCACCCCTATAGCGGCTATATATGGTTTTGAGCTCGCCAGCATTTTCAGGCGTTCGATATCCACCTTTCTTGAGCCTCCGCGTTCAATCCTGGGAACCTTGCAGATTGTGATGGTCGCATTTTCCAGGTCAATCATACCTTTGAGGCTGGTTACTCCGACATCATCTCCTGCAGCAGCGTCAGATATGACAGTGCCAGACGCGCCGGTCTCTTCTATGCAGCTGACATATAGGAGCCCGCTATCCATTTTAAGGAAAACCTTCTGACCTTCTTTTACTTCCTCTTTTGTAATAGCTGTCCAGGTTGAGACATGACTGATTATATCCTCCATGACAAAGCGGGCATACCGCTTCATTTCGGCGGCGTTTTCAAGGACCCATTCTACGCCTTCTTTCGTTATCCTGTACCGGACACGACCCTCAGTGACAATCAGCCCATCATTTACAAGCTCTTTAATATATTCAGAAACTGCCTGGGGAGTTATTCCAATTTTTGCGGCAATTTCTTTTTGTCTGACATTTGGCTGGTGGGCTGCAACTTCGATAAGGACCTGAAATTTGGTAACTCCACTTTTGGTTTGGAGGATTTTAATCATCAATCGTAATTCTCCTCAACATCTTCAATTAATTTTAATCTCTGCCCCATTACAGAAAGTCTTTCAGACCTTCGGGCAACAGCACAGATATAGAACGGATTTTTATTAAGGGTCCGTGTGAGGTTACTCATGGATGTATTGCCTTCTTCTACCAGCCTTTCAAGCTCTTCCATGGCATCTTTGACCTCTTCGTACGGCTTGAAGGTCAGCATGATGATGTCACTCAGATCTTCAAAAGAACACTGGAAGTTAACCTGAACCTTGGAATAAGAACTGTGATATTCTTTGGAGGGTTTTTGTCCCGCCTCGGGAACTCTCCACTGGCTCTCAAGGAGGCCGGCTTTTTTAAGAATATGAAGGTTTTTTGATGAGTCCGCGCCTATGAACTCGTCTATTTCTGCTCTGGTCATCCATTTGTTTGAAAGTGCATCGAATATTTTTTTATGAGTTCTTGACCCAAACGTCCTGAGTAATGGCACTAAATAGGAAGGATCGTTAATTATTCGAGTTCGTTTACCCATCTACTCCTCTCCTTCTCGTCTTACGCTATAAGCTTTCAAATATAATAAAGATTTGTAATGTGATTACTCGTAATAACCGATATCGAGCCCTTCAGGCCCTTCCCAGTTAAAAACAGGAGCATCACGCGTCAGTTCACGGCATTTTTCGTGCAGGGCATGGACAACAATTGGAAGAGCAATGGTAGCATCCACGAAAACCTGCACTTTTTTTGCCTGGGCTGCAATTTTCCCCCAGGAAACAGCTTCGTCAAAAGTACAGCCTGAAAGCCCTCCCCAATGCGGAGAATCAGAAGTGTACTGGATTGCATAATCATGCCCTCCGACGTCCATTCCAAGAATAGAAGCTATCACTTCAGTCTGCTGAATAAAATTCTTCGGGACTCCCCCTCCAACATAAACAACTCCGGTTTTCCCTGATTTTTCCACAATCTGAGTGATCTCATCAACATCTTTTATCTGGTCTATCTCAAGTTTCAATCCTCTTCTTCTTGCAATCGTGAGCCCTATCCCTATTGAGCTGTCCGAGAGCGCAGGAACAAAAATTGGGACATTATGCCTGTATGCACTTACAACTATGGAATCCTCGGATGCTCCACGCCTTACGAGTTCCTTTCCCAGCAAGTACATGAATTCTCTTGAAGAACAGGAAATTTCCCCTATTTCCTCTGCAAAATCCGCAATCAGATTGTCTGCTGTCCTGAACTCCTCTTCCACTGCAAAGACGTCGTAGATTCTGTCCACGCCGTGCTCGAAGAGTTTTTCGTCGTTAGCCAGATGGGAACCCACATAATGCTTCTTGCCGAGAGCTTCGTGTGAATCATGGAACAGATTTGCTCCTGTGCTTACCAGACAGTCTATCATCCTCTCCCGGATCATATATGAAATAACCCTGCGCATGCCGGCAGGAACCATGGCTCCGGATAAGCCCATAAGGACCGTCATATTTTTTTCTTTCAGCATGTTGTGCCATGCCTGAACGGATTCGGCCAGTTTCCTTCCCTGGAAGCCTGTTTTGAGCATTCCGTCCATCAATTCACTTATAGACCTGTCCTTTACATCTATCGGAACTGTTGGGTTATCTGTGAATACATTATGATGCATACCATTCTCCATTAATAAACAGCTAGTGATAGGTTGCCTGTGACTCTAACCCCTGCAGGCATAGCAGATGGCAAGAAACACAAATAGTGCTAAATGATTATATAATTTTTATCAAATATCAATATATGTGGGCTTTCTCACTGGATAATATATGGCAAAGATGAACTCCTCTGGAGGAAAACTTATTTGCCGGGTTTAAAAGACTTGATTTAGTAAGTAAAGAATGTGAAATTGACAGAATAATGACCATATTCAGTAAATACTGATAAGATTCAGTATTCTCAAAGAAACACCTGCAAATACCTTTGATAATCTCAGGAATAAATTACTGACATAATACATAAAATGGCAGTTAGAGATTCAGATAATAAAAACTGCTGCTGAGATCACAGTAGTCCAGTCTCCCTGCTCGGCTACGAAAGACGATCGAGGAACGCTGAAAGTTTTCAGAGGTGCTTCATTTGTCCATGTGCTGTACATACTTTTGGCAAGTTCCCCTGCGTGTTTTCCTACATCCTCGGCGAGTTCTCCATAAGCATGATGCTCGGAAATATAGCCGTGTTTATTTATGTTTTGTGGGAGTGCACATCCCACAGACGTGCTAAGCATCCGACGTGGTTCATTTGAAGAGATTCTGGACAGTACGCAAAAAACAATCTCTCCGGGATCCAGTTCATTTAAACCTTCTTCTCTGGACACAATCTTACAATTCGGAGGCAGGATCGAGCTTACGGTCACAAGATTAAATTTTTCAATACCCGCATCTCGAAGTGCAACCTCAAATGATTCAAGCTGCTCGGGGTGTGTACCAACTCCACTTGTAAAGAATACTTTTCTGGGAATTAACTTTGTAATCATCTTTGCATCCTTAAAAAACAATCAGTTTAAACCTAGTCCACATAGCAATTATCATTTTTAAGCATTGCCCTCAAATTCTACAGGAAAAACTAATTTATATTTATTTTTAATAAGGAATATAAGAGATTCAGATTCAGTAATAAGGAATATAAGAGATTCAGATTCAGTAATAAGGAATATAAGAGATTCAGATTCAGTAATAAGGAATATAAGAGATTCAGATTCAGTAATAAGGAATATAAGAGATTCAGATTCAGTATATGATTTTTAGATGAAGTTTATTTCTAAAGATTTTTCGTCCTATACTTTTCCGGGAAATTTTTTGAATATTTAGAGAGAGAGATCGTTATAAATCTCCTGGCTGTAAGTGTATCAGTTACTTTTAAAATTATTTTAACTTCGCTCCTTTTGTTATCTCTCTCATAAGCTTTATATTATTCAGGATAATTACAACGTGTTATTACTCCCTGAGGTTTTCTTGCTTACTACCCTTTAAAAAAGGGAGTATTTTAGCCATTTTCAAAAGTTTTCGGAAAAAGAGAGAACTGTGTACATTCAATCACCCTGACGAAAGATCTCGTTTTTTCTGGTCAGAGGCTTGAAGAATTAACTACTAACAATTAACCATGATGTAGGTACAGATGGAAGAGAAACTCAACTTAAAACTTCTGGAACTACTTGAGGGCAGGCAGCTCTCGATAAGCGGCCTTTCAAGAGAACTGAAAGCCGAAGGCATAGACGAGCATCGCCTGATCCTGACCGGCTACCTCAGGGCACTCAGGGATCTTGAAATACTTGAGGAATTCGAAGTTCCTCCATCCAAAATATATGCTCTGCCTGAAAGAGACAGGGGACCCCTACCTGAAAAGGAGATGGAGTATGTATCCGAAAAAGGCAAAGAAGTCAGGTTTACGGAACCTCCCGAGCAGGAAGACATTTATTCTATTTTCAGAACTCAGCTCATTAAAATTGATCTGGACTTCAAGATTCCTGTAGGAGTATATGTAATTTCCAGACTTTTTGAAAGGCCCTGTTTCCGAAGGGAATTGAAACTGATAGGAATAACTCAGAAACACCTTGATCAGTACCTTGCAAAATCCGGCATGGTCTGTGAGGCTCCTGATTCACACCTGAAAAAGGCCAGAGCCGATATCACAAAAATTGAAATCCCCCCCGATGACCCTGCATATGAAATCCGGGAAAACAAAGAAGAGGTCACCAGGCTTGCAAACGAAGTGCTTGCAGGGTTGATAAAACACAGAGTTGACCTTGAGGGCCTGGTAGCGAAGAGTAAACAAACTACTCTACTTCCCTGAAAAAATATTCAGTTTTTAAATTAAGAAAGCTTTACTTTGATGAGGACTCGAATCTGAGATTGGTGGTTAAAAAATGAAAGTTGCGTGTGTCCAGATGGACGTACTTCACTGCAGAAAGCAGGAAAATCTTGAGAAAGCCCTCTATATGGCTCTCGAAGCCGTGAGAAAAGGAGCAGAAATTATAGTTTTCCCCGAGGTTTTTTCCACAGGCTTTTGCTATGAAAACTTTGACCACCTGGCCGAGAACCTCCCTTCTCCAACCCTTGAAAACCTGGCATGTTTTTCCGAAGCGAACGACTGTGTCCTCATAGGCTCAGTAATCCAAAAAGAGACAGAGGAAAAACAAAAAAACACTGAAGAAAAACAAAAAGAGGCTGAGAAAAAAAAGAAAGATATTGAAGAAAAACAAAGAGAGCCTGAGAAAAAAAAGAACGATACTCATAAAAATAATCTTGCTAAAAATAAAAATAGCTTTGAAGAGAAAGCAAATTCCTTTGCAGGAAAAGAAAAGGAAATGCCGGAAAGTAAAAACGATCTTAACTCTGAACTTTATAACTCTTCACTCTATTACAATCTCGGCTTCTGTTTTGATTCTGGATCCCTTGCCGGCACTTATCGAAAGACTCACCCTTTCAAGAATGAAAACCAGTATTTTTCCAGGGGCAATTCACTAGAACCCATAACACTAAAAAAACGGAACCTGAAAATTGGTTTTGAGATATGTTATGAGCTTCGTTTCCCTGAAGTTGCAAGAAAACTTGTCCTTGCCGGTTCTGATCTCCTTGTAACGGCTGCAGCTTTTCCCAATCCCAGGTCCGAACACTGGAAGACCCTTGCAAGGGCGAGGGCAATCGAAAATCAGATCCCGCACATCGCTTGCAACAGAATAGGTGCTGCCCCTGACTGCAGTTACTTTGGAAATTCAATGATAATCGATGCCTGGGGAGAAGTAAAGGCGGATGCAGGCAACAGAGAATGCGTAATAGTGTATGACCTTGACTTTTCCGGAAAAGATGAAATCCGCAAAATGATTCCTGTTTTTGAAGATAGGAGAACTGAACTTTATTCAAACAGCTAATTCATTATTTTAGAATTCTTTTGCAGAGTTTCGCTGATTTTGGGGGGCTATTAACCCCTAGCACCAGGCTAATTTTTTGATTTAACTTCTTGAAGCGACTATCTCAATTCGCTAAATTGAATATATCTGTTATGCCTTTAGCAGCCATGTCCACTGCAATCGCAGCAAGCAAAAGTCCCATAAGTCTTGTAAAGACCAGCATTCCATTATATCCTATAAACGTGTGAATCTTCCTTGAAAACAGGAAGATGTACAGGCATAAAACAAACGTGATTATTATTGCTATAAGGATCAGTATTTTTTGTCCAAAGGTATCCGTCCCTCCCATAAGGACAATTGCCGTGCTGATTGTGCCCGGGCCTGTCAGAAGCGGAAGACCTATAGGAAAGATCCAGATATCTTCTCTCTCCTGGGATTGAGAAATCTCTTCTTCAGTAATACTCTCCCTTGAAACCTTAGCATGCATCATATCAAAGGCAATGGTGAAAAGCAGGAGCCCTCCTACAACCCGCAGTGCATCCACGCTAACATTAAACAGGTTAAGTATTACGCTCCCAGTCATTGCAAAAAATAGAGCAATTACGCATGCCAGTGTGACTGCTTTTTTTGCTACTTCATTTTTTTCCTCGCATGTCATCCCGCTGGTAAGGGAAATGAAAGTCACTACTCCGCTTACAGGGTCGACAATCACAAAGATAGATGTGAATGCATAGATGAAAAATCCGAGATTTTCGACTATCACTTTTTTCTCCTACTCTTCCCTACTCCCTAAATTATACATATAATTTTCCCTGTTATAAAACCTGCCTATCTTCAGAGAGATCTATTAATCAAATCTGAAAAAATGAGCACATAATCATACCCTTGAGAAGGCAGAGGAATTCTTAATCCTCTGGTTTTCAATAACTCAACCCCATAAAACAGAATGTGACCACATTAATCGCGGAAAAAGCTTCCGGTTGCAACAAAAAGACAAGCTACATCACAGTGAAGTAAGTGAAATACCTGAATGAAGACAACAGCAAGTAAGGGTTAAAAGATAGTGAGGGTCGTTGATCAAATCTGACAAACAGGCACATTCAATTTGTCTGGCCAGATTTGAGATATACCTTTCTGTTTTTGGTTTTTAGTAAATGACCCTCAATACCGAATAAGATAGCAACTATATCTGAATAGTTGCTTTTTACTCTTCTTTCTTTGCCTGTTCAATATAAATTGCAGGCCTGAGCGGTTCTGCAAACCTGGACTTCTTCTCAGGGTCGTAGGCAGGAGAATCGGCGCTGTAGATCTCAACAGAACAGCCAATTTCTTTTTCAAGGAAGGAAACTGACTCTTTCAGAAAAGCCTGTTCATCAAGGCCAGGACCAGCAAAGATTTCATACCTTTCTGCACCTCCGCTTTTGAACTCGGGGATGATCTTCTGCACGAACTTCGGGATATCCTTGCCAAAGCGCTTCATGTCAGGGTTTGCCATCAGGGCCTTAATGAGGGTGCCTACCTCAAGGCAAGCCTCGAACTGCATTTCACAGGCGCATTTTATGACTTCAGATTTCCATGCAGGGGCTGTGTAGAGATGAACCTTATCCGGAATCATCTTTGTTACCTTGAGGATCTCTTCAACGTCGTTCAGGGTCCCCTTAATCATTTCTTCGGCAAGCTCTGCTCCGTCGTCTATAAGGTCTTCATTATAGAGAGGATACTGGGTAAGGGAAAGTATGTCTTCGTGCCCCATGGCCTCCCAGATTTCCTCACATAGGTGGGGGGTAAAGGGAGCCATAAGCCTGACCCAGTTGTCCAGCACGTAGTAGAGCAGAGAGTCTCCGCCTCTCCTCTGGTACCACTTGATGTCGTTTATGAGCAGGAAGAAAGAGTTCTGGATGGCTTCCCTTGTCTGGATAGAGTCAAGAGCGATATTTGTCTCCCGGATATATTTCTGCATCCGCGAAAGCATCCAGCGGTCAATCTGTTTGAGCTCGGTACTGAGATTTGCACGCGTTCCACTCTCGATAACATCCTTTGCAAAGGAATAGAACCTGTCAATCTGCCTTCTGGCGGAGTCGATTCCTGCCTTCTGCCAGTCTGCATCCTGGGTCTGTTCCGCTGTAGAAAGGATGTACATCCTTGTAATGTCTGCACCATACTCGCTAACTGCGCTTTCCAGAGTGAGGATAGGGCCTTTTGACTTGCTCATCTTCTGCCCTTCAAGGGAGACAAAGCCGTTTACTGCAAGAGCCTGAGGCCAGTTTTCTTCTTCAAACAGGGCAACATGGTGGAAGAGGAAGAAGAGGAGGTGGTTAGGGACAAGGTCCTTTCCGGAAGAACGCAGGTCAACCGGATACCAGTACAGGAAATGACTGCGTATTTCATCCAGAAGTTCCGGGTCAAGGCCAGTGTCTTCAGAAACTGCTTTAGACTCTCCTTTTCCAAGCAGAACATAGTCGAAGAAAGAAAGAGTCAGCTGCTCAAGATCAATATCTCCCTTTTCAATAAACCTTGCAATAATGTAATAGCTCATGTAAATTGTCGAGTCCCCAAGGGACTCAATGAGCCATTCCTTATCAAAAGGCAGGCGCGTACCCAGGCCTTTCCTGCGGGCACAGGCTTTATCCTTGAGCCAGTCAACCTTGTTCTCAAACTCTACTCTGTACTCCGAAGGAATGATCCGCATCTGACTGAGGCATCTGTAAACTTTTGCTTTCCATTCAGGGTTCGAGTAGTTAAGGAACCACTGGCCTTTTACCATGTTTACGACACAGGGAGTTCCGCAGCGGCAAACCACGGGTTCGCTAAATTCGTAAAAGGTTTCTCCTGCGTTTGAGCTGATGAAGTCTCGGGTAAGAATGTCTTTGATTTTGGAAACCGCATGTCCTTCGTATTTGCCTGTGAGCTCCTTAAGAACTCCACCGTGAAACTCTCTTCTGTACACGATTTTTGTGGCTTCTTCGGCTTTTGGGTCTTTCTGGCTTGTTATTCCCATGCTTTCTACGATTTCTTTTGCCGGGAATTCTCCAAACTCAGGCACTTTTATAAGAGAAATCAGCTTGATCTTTCTGAGGTCTTCAGTTATCCCGTACTCACTCAGATCAGCATCATAAAGGTCGCGGAGAGCCAGATAGTCAAAAGGCGCATGTGCAGGCACACTCATTACTATTCCACTTCCGTTTTCGGGCCTGACAAAGGATGCGGGAAGAGAGATTATTTCGTCTTCTGTTACCGGATTTATGAGTTTGATGCCTATAATGGATTTTGCAGGTACATCCTCGATATACTCGACTGTACGGTCCGTAAACGTGAGTTTTCGGAAAGCTTCCTTACTGACAACCCAGAACTCTTCGTATCCGTCCTTTTCAACTCTTGCCTTTACGTAATCAACTTTCGGATTGACCCAAAGGTTAGTTACTCCGAATGTTGTTTCCGGCCTCAGGGTAGCACAGGGGAGAACTATATCTTTGTGCCTGAACTTGACAAGAGTATATTCAACGATTGTGGCTTCTTCCCCGTGCAGGATGTCGTGGTCTTCTACAGGGTTGTTGTCGTTAGGACACCATTTTACAGGGTGGGAACCTTTAACAATCAGATCTTTTTCCTCAAGGCGGATGTACTGCCACTCAATGAACTTCTTGTAGGTCGGGTCCGTGGTCGTGAACTTTCGTCTCCAATCAATGGAATACCCGATCATGCGCATGGCTTTTTCGGATTCAAGCTTGAAGTAATCAACAATTTTTTCAGGGGTATTGAGAGTTGGCAGGATATCCCCGGGAATCCGGTGAAGGCGTTCGTAGACGTCCATGGTCTGGGGATCCCGGCTTGCGATCAGTTCAGCAAGCCCCACAATAGGTGTGCCTGTTACATGAAAGCCCATAGGGTAAAGCACGTTGTAACCAAGCATTCTTTTGTGCCTTGCGACGACATCCCCTATTGTAAAAGTCCGGGTGTGTCCTGCATGCAGGTTTCCGTTCAGGTAGGGGTAAGGGATTGTGATGAAGAACTTCTCCCGCTTATCGGGCTCAGCCTGGAAAATTCGGCTTTCATTCCAATATTTCTGCCATTTCTTTTCGATCTCATGAGGTTTATAGTCCTGCTCCATTCGTGTTCACGCCCACCGATGAGTATGATAAAAGAATCTAAATACAATTCAAAGGATATGAATAATAACAGTAAAGCAGTTTCAGAAAGCCAATTTGCGGCTTCTAGAAACCTGGATAAATTAAAGGATACCGGAAACCGCTGATATCAGTAGTTCAATAATTTCAATACAAATATTTCAATACAAATATTTCAATACAAATATTTCAATATCAGTATTTAGACTGTTTACGGTTCCGGCAGGTAAATAATTATCTTCCGATTTCTCTTTAATCAAATTTGCGAATCAAACTATCTAATAATCAAATTCTCGAACCAAAATAGCTGGTAATCGGATTCTCGAATACGATCTGTTTTCCGGTTTTATTTGGCCTTTCCAAAAATGGCTTCCCTGATGGATTCAATATTTGCATCCACTACAGTAGGCTCCTCGCAGACATCAATCGCAGTCTGGGGATCTTTAAGGAGGTGACCTGTGGTAATGCAGACAACGGTTTCATCTTTACCTATAATGCCCATGTCAACAAGCTTCTTAAGCCCTGCGACAGAGGCTGCACTTGCAGGTTCGACGCCTATACCTTCCAGTCTTGCAAGATCTTTCTGAGCTGCAAGAATTTCTTCGTCAGTAACAGACTCCGCAGTTCCGCCGGATTCCCGAATTGCGCTGAGGGCTTTAGTAGCGTTTACAGGGTTTCCGATCCTGATTGCTGTTGCAACGGTTTCGGGATGGTCTTCCGGAGTGATTGCAGGAGCCCCGCTTTTTATGGCTTTTACAATGGGACAGGAGCCTTCTGCCTGGATTCCGGTCATCTTAGGGAGAGAATCTGTTATCCCAAGGATCTTAAACTCTCTGAAGCCTTTGTAAATAGCAGTGATATTTCCTGCGTTTCCTACAGGCAGGACGACCCTGTCAGGCACCTTGAAGCCCAGCTGATCTGCAATCTCAAAGCCAATCGTTTTCTGGCCTTCAAGCCTGTAAGGGTTTATTGAGTTTAAGAGGTAGATTTTCTCCTGAGAACAGAGCGTACGCACAAGAGCAAGAGCGTCGTCAAAGTTTCCGCGGATGCTGAGAACTTTTGCCCCATGCATCAGCGCCTGAGCCACTTTACCAAGGGCTACTTTTCCCGCAGGCAGCAGGACGACTACAGGGATGCCGGCTTTTGCCCCATAGATTGCAAGGGCTGCCGAGGTGTTTCCGGTAGATGCACAGGCAACAGTACTCATGCCGAGCTCAAGGGCTTTAGTAACTCCTACGGTCATTCCCCTGTCTTTGAAAGAACCGGTTGGGTTCATGCCTTCGTGCTTTACATAGAGCTTTTTAATCCCTATTTTTTCGGCAAGACGGTCACATTTGTAAAGAGGAGTCCCACCTTCTCTAATGGTAACTGGTTCCCTTTCTATAGGAAGAAGTTTTGCGTACTTCCAGACCGAGGGACATTCGGTCTTCAGTTTCTCCATGTCAAGTTTAATAGAAGAATAGTCATAAATAACATCAAGCAACCCGTCACACTTGCTGCAGGTATAGATTACTTCATCTTTGGAATACTCTGCACCGCACTCGATACATTTCAGATGATACATTAAATTGCTCCTGTTTCTGATGATTTTGAGTTATCTGGATACCGGGTTTCAAGTAGCACCCAATTCCATGTTATATTTATTACAAGATTTTATTACAAGATTTTATTACAAGATTTTATTACAAGATTTTATTACAAGATTTTACTACAAGATCTTATTACAAGATTTTACTACACGAATTTATTTTTCGGTTATTATCTCATGTTAAGGTTATTAATACAACCCGGATTTCAGGTCAGCATAATCTGGATTTAGGATTAGTATAATATTGGAGTTTAATAATATTTTGTATCCTTAACACTTTACTTACTTTTAAATCATACTATTTTTTAAAATGGTACTGTATTCAGGCCTTATAATAGTTCCGCAGCAGCCGACATTCAATGCTCAGCTAACAGCAGGTTCCTCCATCTTCAGAAGGATATGGGTAGAGATTAGAAAAACTTCGAAGATTGTTGGAGTGCTTTGCGAAGTTGGGGATCAGGACTATAGAGGAGGAAAAAACCCGAAGTAGGAGGAAAAACCCGAAGTTAAAAAAGATACAGGAAGTTCAGATATATTGAAGGATTCGGCTTGTCAAACCTGTTTCAATCAAGCTTGTATTCCGAAACTTCCTTGCTGAGGAAATAACCAAGAATTGTTCTTATCAACACTACTGTACCCAGCAGGAGCAGTTCTTCCTGAGATGGATACAGTACGGTCTCCAGGACATCGGCTGCAATGAAGAACTCAAGCCCGAAGACAATTTTATTTGTAAGCTCTTTTCTTACTTGCTGATAGCTGTAATTTTTCTTTAAAATTTCAATGAGGATAACCCCTGACATTGACCTTAGTCCACCGTATATTATGAGGAGAGAGCCCACAACATTGAACAGAGAAGAGAATAAGTCGATAATCAAGCCGTTAAAAGAGTCTAATATAATTTTCCCACCCCCTTAAAACCCTGAAATTGAAATCCGGCAAAGAACTCCCGAATAACATATAACATTTCGTATCTCCTGAATAAATACTCTTCCTGAATCTGTCTTTCAAACATGATTTCAGGCTTCAATTATATTTCAGAAAATAGATTTTGATTTACAGGAAGCCTCCCCCGAAGCTCCCTGCTCGTCTGGAAAAATAGGTTGATTTTACAATCTAGCTACGCCTTGATGGTCTATAAGACTTAGAGAAGAAATTTTCCTAAATAATACTTCAGATTAAAAAATTTAATAAATATATTGGATCAGAGACTATAGAGGCACCTGGTAATAAGAAGCCTCGGCGTTTTTTATAAAAACCAATTTTTCAATAAATATATTAATGCTTTAGGTAATATTTAAATACTTGACGATATTTAATGATATATAGAAAAAGATCTGTTAAGAAGAGGTGAAAATATGTTCGAGAAAAAGGGCTGGTGGGGTTTTCCTATATTTGTTGTATGGTTTTGATAAAAACGATATCAAGAACACCGTCAGGAACGTGTTTCCATGTTTCATGATACCTATTTTTACTTAATTCTCTTGGACTCAATTGAATGAGAAAAGGAAAGGTAGATGGTAAAACATATCCTAATTGTGCCATTTTCCGCGAACTAGGAGATGGTAAAAATAACACTTTTGGGACAAAATAAAATTTAAAAAGAAACGAAAGCCTTAACCTGCTAATTGAAGAGAAGAACAGGAGAATAGAGGACCTCACGAAGTACAAAGAAGATATAGGCACCTTTGCCAATTACTTCAAGGGCCATGAGCCTAAATTGATAGAGGCACCTGCAGCCGAGAAAAAAAGGCCATGGTATAAGATATGGTAATGGATTGGAAGCATATTATCAGGAAACATCAATTTATAATAAGAGATTTTGAATTGCAGGAAACCTCCCCCGAAGCTCCCTGCTTTTCTGGAAAAATAGGTTGATTTTAGAATCTAACTACGCCCTTCTGTTCTATAAGACTTAGAGAAGAAATTTTCCTAAATAATACTTCAGATTAAAAAATTTAACAAATATATCGGATCAGAGACTATAAAGGCATCTGGAGAAAAGAAGCTGGAGTATAAATTTTTGTAATCCTGGATAAAACTGACAGTGATGGAATTTGGATAGTAGCCTTACCCGAGGAATCTGCAGCAACCTTAGGTGCTGTGAACCCTAGATATACATAACCAAGCGTATCCCAAAAACTTGCACTGTAAGTTCCGCCTCTTAGTAAAGTTAACCCAGTTACTTGACAATCAATCTGCAAAGGCTGTCCTTCGTGAACAATATAAACAGGCCACGACGGGTAACGAGAATATGGTGTCCCAATAACTGGAGTTTTCCCACTTTCAGCTATCGTACCAGTAACTGCCCATGCACTTGCAGTACCTATTAAAACAAACAAAATATGCATAATATAATTCTTCTCATATTACACTTCCAAACATCATTGGGAGTGATGATATTATCAAGTAAGTAAACATTTCTATTTTGTTCTAATAGATTATTAAATATTAATAAGAAGTAATAGCAATTGTAGAACGTTCTATTCGGATTTTAATAATATTGTTAATGTCAAAAGGTCATCACGAAAAAAGAAACGCTGTAAAGAGGATTACGATACAATGCCAAAATCTAGTGTTATGAATATTTAATTTTTGCACATAGTCTTTGGCAGCAGCCCATCAGAACATAAGGATTCAGAGCTTAATAGGTGATCAATAACTAAACGTTCTTGACACTAGTGATGAACTTAAAAATAAAATTTTTAGATTTTGGAACTGAGTCGAGAATTACGCAAATTTAAGCAAATGCACAACAATTATTTCCTGCAGGTTCATATCAACCAGAAGGCTATAGAGGCGACAGGAGAAAAAAGAAAACGTTCTGGAAGTTCTAATAATCACATTCTTCCATATTTCTTATGTGCTTGTTCAGCTGTGAGAATATCGAAAACATATACTTCATTTTCTTTTTCATCAATTTGATAGAAAATTCGATAATCTCCAACCCTTAAACGATATGTAATTATTCTAGTTCCTTTGAGCTCCTTTTTATTTCCACTATTATCTGGAAATGGATTTATAAGTTCTTTAATTGCAGATTTTATACTTTCTTTTCGTTCTGCAGGGACCTTAACAAAAAGAGAAGGATGCACTAAAACTTTAAAGATCATCTATACTCACAAACTCGTCTTTATGCGCTCTTATAAAGTTCTCTCCGTATTCACCTAATTTGTTTCTATTGTGTTCTATTATCAGGTCATTAATGACCTTGTTATAATCGTCTCCCATCTTTCCAATTTTCCGGAGCTCTTCGCGAGTTTGCTTTGTTATCTGGATTGTTGTTGTTTCAGGCATAATAGGCGCTATAGCGATTATATTATTTATAACTACTCCATTAAAAACCACTTGGAATTTTTGGTTAATTATATGCAGTAAATACAGCATAAAAAAGGAGCTTGTCCCTTTTGTGTTAATTTAGTGCATCCAGGACAGCTGTATTTTATCACATTTGGTACAAATCAAACACTACAAAACTCTATTTTTCCAGTTTTTCCACCATCAAAAAAGGATTAACTACTCATTCATATTTACTGCAGAAAAGAAAGTAACCTTCGTTTTTTCGGGTTTTTTCGTGTAATAAAAAGTCATGTTATCAGAGTATTATGTTTGATGAAATCATTATCTATAAACAAAAAAGAAACGTGATAGATTAATCCAGATCCAACTCTGAAAACTTAATATCTTCTAGGAAAGAAAGATCTATATCCACGTCTGGAAACTCAATAATTAGGTACAAAAAAGATATCCAAAATAAAAAAAATTCCGGCCCTTTTGAGCCGGATTACCTATCATGTATAGAGGGATCGGTTCTTTCGGACAGAATGCTACTTTGAGCAATTTGTTTTTCGGAAGAGTTTATTTCTTCTCCGATTTTTCCTGCTGGAGAGCTGAAATATCCCCGTGCTCTATCCTGTATGCTTTGACAGCTTTTGGAGCTCCGAGAAGGAGTTTTCTTATCCTGTTATAGACGCTCGGGAACTTCTGGGAATCCAGTTCTCCAAGGAGATCCGCCAGGATCTTTACCAGTGGAATGTGATACTTTGCTTCCATCTGGTCTATGTTTGCAAAAGCATTGAGCATATTGACCGTACTGTATTCGTTTACATGAGCCAGTTTTTTAAGGATTTCCGCAAAGAGAGCCCTGCCGTCTTCGGTCTGAAGGGATTTCTTGCGGTTCCTTGCAAAGCTGCCGTAAAGGGCACGCTGGTCGTTTGTCTGCTCTATCCTGAAGGCGGATGACCTTTCCATTTCCCTGACAAGTTCTACGGCGTCAATACTGCTGTTATTTCCTATTACTGCAAGGAAGGCTTCCCAGGAAATAAGGTTCTGCTTTGATTCCGCTTCAAAGGCCCTCAGGACTTCAATTTTATCAGGGGCCGAGCTGTTCAGGTATGCAGCAAATGCGCTCAGCCTGTCAGTTGTACAGATTGCAGTCTCAAACTGCTGTTTTATGAGGGCATGGATGTCCAGAGTGTCGAGGGTTGCAAGGATGCCCAGGCAAACGTTTTTGGCCTGTCTGGTCTTGATGACTCTTGCTGTCTCTTCGAGGGTTGAATCTCTCGGGACAGAGGAGTTTTCAAAGAAACGGTAGGCAGAAATCACCGAGCTTCTGTATTTCCAGGCAACTGCCTCCAGGAGTTTCTGTTTTACGTCATAAAGCGCCTGGTAGTTGTGGGCAAACTCCTCGTCTTCCACTGACTCAAAAATCATAAGGAACTGTCCGCCTGCCCTTTCGAGCAGCTGCCGATCATTCATAAGCCTGTAATAGAGCTCGACAAAGTCTTCGGAAGGCCTTGAGTCGGGATTTTTAAGGAGCCTGAGCTTTTCCCTGTCAACGAGGGTATAGAAGGCTGTAAACCTGCCCACTGTATCGCTGTCTTTTCTTACCTGCATAAGGAGTTCGTCCTGGCCGGCCCTGTAGACGAGTTTTCCATAGAAAGAATAGCCTCTGTTCAGGGAAAGGAAAGAAGGCATGTCCACATTTTCAACCGTAATCGCTGCAGTTTCTCCGCTGACCCTTTCCAGGACTTCTGCAAGGTCATTTCCGTTTTCGTCAACAAGGGCCGCTTTGAAGGGGAATTCCCAGGGTTTTCCGCCTGCAGGCACTTTCTGCTTCAGGAGGAAAGTGAACTTTCTCTCAGCCCTGTCGTATTCAGCCGAGACTTCGACTACGGGAAACTTTATCTGTTTAAGCCAGGTCTCGGACATTTCCTTTAAAGGCTGCCCGCTTACTTCTTCCATGGCCTCGATCCAGTCCTGCGTGGTTGCGTTGGAGTGGCTGAATTTCTTGAAGTAGCGGTCAAGGCCCCGGGCAAAGGTATCCTTTCCTATAAGAGTCTCGACCATGCGTGCGTATTCCGGGGCTTTTACATAGGTAACTGAAGTGATCAGGTCATTTGGATCATTGAAGCCGTCAGGAATGATTGGCATGGAGGCAGCCCCCGAGTCCAGGGCAAAAGTCCCTGATGCCGGCGCAAGCAGGTCAAGCACCCTGCCGACCCTCTGGTAGTCTTCACCGAAAAGGAAAGCATGGTACTGCTCTTCCACATGCACGGTCACGGCTTCGTTGAGCCAGATCTCAAACGGACTTTTTCCCGTGACTTCAGACCCGTTCTGGTTGTGGAAGTACTCGTGGACCTTGACCCTGATCATGTACTCAAATGCCGGGTCAGTGATCTGAGGGAGAGGCATTATGCGGTTTGTGGTAATTGTGGTATTTCCGACATTTTCCATGCCCCCGAAGTCAGAGTTCTGCATCCCGATTTCCCTGTAGACGGTCCCTGTATATTTGTACCCTGGACTGATTGTTTTGACAAGTCCGGCAAGCTCTTCCCTGAGCTTCTGGAGTTCTTCGAGTGTAGATTCGGAACCTGCCTCAAGCCTCATTTTCTCTCGCTTGCGGACAAGCTCCCAGAGTTCTTTTCTTACCGACAGCTTAGCTTCATCAAACTGCTCGGGCCCTGTGAAGAGATAGACCCACATGACAGAATCATGCAGGATATCAAGCGCCTTTTCAGCTGCTCCTTCGTTTGAACCCGGCGGCACAAGGAGTTCCAGCATGAAAGTCCCCCCGTCAGGGTACTCAAATTCCCTGCTAAAGGTCGCATAAGTCCCAACCCCGAGGAAAAAGAGATACGTAGCCATAGGAGTGACCGAGTTGTCATAGACAATTTTGTCCCTCCCCGGCTTGACAGTGTGCCGCTCGACAACGACATCCCCATTAGTAATCAGGTTCGTGTACCTTGAATCCGCAATGATGGCAGTCCTGTAAGTGCACTTTGCCGTCATGTCGTCAATGCAAGGCACAATCCTCTGGAACCCCCACTGCTGGCACTGCGTAATCTGCTGAGGAGGAGCCCCGGCAGGCGTCTCGTCATAGTACAGCCCTTCAAGGATATTTTTTGTAGGCCTGCAAACCGTATCCGTAACAACCGCAATCTCAGTATGCGGCGGAATCAAATCCCTGAAATTAATCTCAAGAATCGCATCATGTTCCCTATATTTATAAGAAATCTCAGACTGTATGCAGCTCACAGCCCGAATCTCAAGGTCCCTGCAGTTCAACTCCAGCTTCTCTACAGGCTCATCCCTGGTCTTGACCCTGAGCACGGACTTCACATTAGTCCTGTCCTCATAAACATCAAACACCAGGTCCATATGCAAAACATCAACATTAAGTTCCCCGAAATCCTCAGGATAATATTTGTAAAGCCTATTCTTCATAAAAAGGTCACCGAGTAAAAGTTATGAGAGTTATATTGTGTGAGAGAAAAGGTATGTATGGGATTTAAAGTTGTAGTTTGAGGAAAGGAGATGAATGATTTTCCCTTACTGTATATTTTTTTAATACCCGTCTCAAATAATTAAAACTCTCGTAAATTAAAGTTGACTGAAAAAAATTGCTTAATGGTCTTTCTCAGTTTATCCAATGAATTATTTGCCATTCTTCTGTTTTCCACATCAGATTCTCTTTTACCACCCATACAAATCCAAAAAAAGAAAAAAGAGGCAACTATTTATTATTAAAAAATAATTAAAACTTATAATTATTTATCAAGACTTTTGGACTAAGATGGTATAGATGAATAAAATTGAAAGGACTATCGAATTTGTCAAAGAATTAGCCGAGAATTTCGGGGCAAAAAATGAAGATGTTTTGAATGACTACATATTTAGGAATAACACAAAAGAAGATGTCCTCAATCAAGGCGGAGCGTTTTTTGGGTTAATTTCTCCAGAAGAAGAACCATCTGGCCCTTATCACGATTTTTCTCTAGTCATTTTTCCAGATAAAGAAGATAAACCTTGGTTAATTTCACTTGTCGTTGGCTCACTTGGATTTAAAAATGACTATGAAATTGCAAGCTTACCTGGCGTGAGAAGACGCTTCTCTTCAATTGTTAGTGAAGATGGTTTCTGCAAAACTTCTTTTTTGGATATAGAATCAAGTTTGCCAAAGCAACTAACATCAAAGATTCCAAACTTAGAAAAAACTTTGAAAAATTATTCAAAACTTAAATTGGCTAGTGAAATTATTTGGGATCCTGAATCTGAAGCAGGTCGAAAAATCATAGCAGGATTTATTGCGGCTTATGCTCAATTGAGAAATTTTCCAGGAAATGCAGAACAAAGAAAAGCTGTCTCTAAATCAATATCTGAGATATCAAGAGTTAAAAAAGTAAATGATGAAGAAGAAGCATTAAAGCTTGTTTTAAAAAGAAGATTCATAATTATTCAGGGTGCCCCTGGAACTGGAAAAACGAGATTAGCAAAGATAATTACAAAGAAACTTGATGCAGAGACTTTCTTTACACAATTTCATGCAGAAACCAGTTACAGTGATTTCATCTATGGTATAAAGCCTGCCCTTGAAGCTGGAGAGGTTGCTTATATCGAGCAAAGGGGTATTTTTTATGAATCCTTGAAAAAGGCTAAAGAGAATCCTGAAGAAAAGATTGTTTTGATTATTGATGAAATCAATAGGGCAAACTTGTCAAACATTTTAGGTCCAATTTTCTATCTTTTTGAATACCAGTCAGAAGAAAAAGAACAACTTGTAGAGATTGACATTGGCGGTGGATATAAGATAAATGCAATTCCTTTGAATTATTATGTAATCTGTACGATGAACACCGCAGATCGAAGCTTAGCTGTTGTTGATTTTGCATTAAGGCGAAGATTTGCTTGGTACACTTTAAAGCCCCATGTAATCAAATTGACAGGCAAAAACAAATTTTTTAAAGAAGATTTCTTGGCGTTTAGTGAGATTTTCAGTTGGTATGCCAGTAGCGAAGAATTGCCGTTGCAACTCGGCCAAGCCTATTTTATTGCTGAAAATGAAGAGGAAATGAAAGACAGAATAAAATACGAACTACTTCCTCTTATAAGAGAATACATTGCTGAAGGAATTTTAGTAAACGCAAAGGATGAGTTTGCCAAATATTTCTATGATCGAATAGGTGAGGTATTATTTGAATGAATTATCAGGAAAACATCTTCCTTGAAATTCCTTGCCTTACTGAAAAATCACAATCAATTTCAGGATTATTTCTTACAAAAAAATGGTTTAACAACGCCGATAGAAGATACTTAGCTGAACACTTGCAGAAATTCATTGATTACAATATGGATAACTTTGATTTTCTGGAAGTAGCTCCTAAAATTGAAGGAAGTGGAAAAAAAGTCTCTTTAAGTTTTAGGTCAGATCGTTTCATTGGTGCGATTCCACTTAGATCTCCAGAAACTGGAAAACAAATAGGAGATTTTGTGGTTAAACCTCGATATACTTCTACTACTGATCCTTTTTCAGAATACGTTGAAATTGTAAATCTATTGGAAAATGAAATACTTCCAGAATTCAAGCATTCGACTCCACTTTTATCGCAGAAAAATATGAGACCTCCTTTATATTTGGAGGCCATAAAGTTCATAAACATATTCGAAAAAGCAATAAAAACCAAATGGAACAAATTTCAAACAACCAAAAGAATATACAAATATCCTAAATCTCAGGTTGATTGGAAAGGATATATTGAAAAGGAATGCGACCCTGAGAAAAGGTTGCTTTTTCCCTGTTATGACAATATTCTGAGCGAGTTTCACAATGAGTTCTTTGAACTAAAATACGTTTACAACATTGCAAAGAGAGAAATTACTTCATTTAAGACTCCTCTAAATATCAAATATCAATATCGTGAAGTTCTGACTTATTTGGATAATGCATTGTATGAGTTTCCTGAAAAACAGACAAATGATCTGAAAATACATATTTCAGATCCCGTTCTTATTAAAAGATTGAAGGATCAAGGGAACAAAATTCTGAAAAGAAACTTTGAAGAGATTACTTCATGGAGAATTGATTATTCCCTTCTCTTCGAAAAATATGTTCAATTCATGTTCAAACAAGTTTCTTTAGAAATCGGAGCAACCCAGTTAAACAATTATAAAATAAGACGTTCTTCGCATTTTAGCCCCCTCTGGAGCCTTAATTATTTAGAGCCCGATATAATTTTGATTAAAAATAACTTGGATATCGTAATAGATGCAAAATACAAATCTCACCTCTTTAACTTAAAAAGCACTACTGAAGAGTTAAAAGAGGAGCATAGAAAAGATGTACATCAATTGCTTGCATATACTGCTTTTACTAAAAACAAGAATAAAGTTGGAATTCTATGCTATCCTTATAGTAAACAGTATATTTCAGAATTAGATTACATTTTCCCGTTTTCTAATACTAAAAGCAAAATAGTTTTGTTGGGTATTCCCTTGAATAAATCGAAATTTAGTGACCTAAAAAAAGATATAATCACGTACCTCTCTGAAATTGAAAGAGAATGTTCAAAATAAACGGATTTCTTCACCTGTTTATTATTTTTCAATCTTTGTTTTTCTAATTGCCCTGATCTCGCTTCTCTCGGAACAATAAAGGTCAAAGATATTAATCTGGTTTTCCACTTTTATATATTAAGATCTCAAACCAGCTACTTAAAATATGATTTCCTTTTTTCTCCAAGTTGCATAGTTTTCCTGAAATTATAAACCCGCCGCAGCCAAAAAATAAAAATTCCCTCTTAAAAAGCTCCCGCCGCCTGAGAAGTTTCCAATCCAAAAAATCTCACATTCATTGAATATGATCGTAGAAAAAGGCATGTAAGTAATAGTCATCAAAAGCAAAAATGGCTGTCTTCGTTTTTCCAACGAATTTCCATTTTTATAGTATTTCGTTTTTTTGCGGTACTTGTTTGCTCAGTAATGTAAGACAGCCACAGTACTATCTTTGTTAAATCATATTAAGCTGTGCTTTTTAACTCGAAAAATATAAAAAAAGAAAAATAGAATTTAGAAAAGCGGAAACGCTTCTCAGTCAACCTCTACAGTGAGGGTAAAGTTATCCTCTGTGCCGGTTGTATTCATCCAGGACTGTTTGTATATGCCGTTTACCTGCTGGGTGCCTTCAGACAAGGCTTTAATTATCCATGAATGAGTTCCCCCAACACCAACATTACCTTCAGGAGCCTCGTCCTGGACATAATTGTCACTGAGGATACTGAGGCCCTCGCTCAGGTTTAATTGCCAGGAATAGCCTGTAGTCGGGTTTTCCTTCAGTTGAAGGGTAAAATTCTCTCCGTTTTTGAGGCTTATGCTTGTCCCGTTGTCAGCTTCGGTTACTATCTGACCTGTTTCTGCGGTTTCGTTAGCTTGAGTTGTGTTGTTTCCTGTTGTGTTATTTTCAATCACAGTTTCGTTTGTTTCGAGAGGGGGTTCCGGATTTGTGGGTGTTACTTGTTCGGAATCTCCCGGAGTTTCATTTCCTGCGGGCTCTGGCTTTTCGGCACAGCCGGCCGCAAAGACAACAGCAGCAACGACAAGGAGCATTGCGACTATGTTTAAAATTTTCTTCATATATATTCCCTCAAAATTCTCTTCCTTTACTTCAAAGTGCCTACTTATATTGAAAGTGCTTACTTATATTGAAAGTATCTACTTATATTGAAAGTACCTGAATTATTGTACTTCTTCGCTGGTATTACTGGTCTTTGAGAATAAATCCCAAAAACAATCGATCCCCATATTCCACAGTTTTTTGAGAATCAATATTTCATGTAAAATATTGATGAAGGCTGCCAGGAAAAGATAAAGCCGTATGGATTAAGATGAGAAGTGAAGGTATTGTTTTGTACCTTTCAGGAAACATCCGGACATTCCTGGCAGTAAACGTTAAGTAGTAATTTTCTTTTGAATTAAAATTTTTCGTTTTATGTCAAGATTTTATAAAATTAAGAGATACCCTCTGAAAAATCTCCCGCCGCCTGAGAAGTTTCCAACTGCGCAAATCTCACGCATATTGAAGTTTCCGCTCGCAGAGAACGATTCTTCATTTTACAGGAAAAGGGTGGTAGCAACAGAAATCTCAAAGCCTCAAAATGAAAAACGCGATCATGCTCCGCAGTACCTCACTGTCCCTCACAAGTTATATATACTATCCATAAGAAATAGCTATATTGTATAAAAGTCTCTAATCGGAGAGTGTTTTTTCATATAAAAATATGCACCAGGGGATCAATGTAACTGAACCTTCAGATGCATCTGTTGAAGTTTTCAGCTTTTTGTCTTGTTTTAAGGGCTTCATAGAAGCTAGTTTCCACGCTATAAAGCAGGAGACACCTTAAAATTTTGGAGCTGGTTGAAAGCTGCCTGCAGTAAAAAACGGAAATAGGATGAAAAACACAAACTAAAACACAATAAAAATAAAATTAAATTAAATACAAAACACACCTTTAGCACCTTTATTTGCGAGGCCAGAAATAATATGTCAGAAGAATCAGATGATCCAGACAGTAGTGATAGTAGCAGTCGTCAGAAAATACTCATTGCAGCGGGAGTGCTGCTTTGTGCTGTACAATTTGCCTTCTTCGTACACATGATCTTAAAGTTTATTGACATGGATTTTGTCCAGGGCTTTAAATTCATGCTACTTGCATACTCTTCAGCATTCATTTACAAGAATCTGGAGAATTCGGGGGCAATTTCCGTAACAGCTGAGAACTGATGATTGTGTGGTTTTCCTTTAAAAAACCCACACTTTCTAAACCTATCTGTTCTGTATTTTTTCCTTATTTTTTTCCTTATTTGTTTTTCTTAATTTCGCCTTTATTATTTCTTTTTCCTTATTTATTTTAGCTCTTATTTCTGCATCTCAGTTCCCGTTTTTCAGAAGAATTTACAGAAAAGGCGGCATGAAGGTCGCGATCCTACTTCAAAAGGAAGAGATCTGTCTGCGAATTTTTAAGGTCTTGTGATCGTGATTAAAATACTTATATCTTTTTGTTTTAGTCTCATGCTTCCTATCTACCTTCGAGTCCGAGAGGGTACAACTCATTAATAAATAGAAAAAGAGATATAGAATCAATTTTTAGTATCACCAACGTTTTTAGTACCATCAACAATTATTTTATGGGATAAACATGGATTTTACCTTGCAGATAGATACCGATTACTCGCTTCAGGAAGCAGGCGAGGTTATTCGCTCGGCTCTGGAACATGAGAAGCATCTTGCGAAATATAAGGTATACCGCTACTCCATGATCTGCGATGAATTTGAAGATCAGTATGACCTGATTTCTACAGAATTCATACGAAAATTTGAAACTGGCGAACTTATTGACGATGAAAAATATTTTGACTGGTATGCTGCCAAAAGAGGGCTCGACCACTGGAAGAAAAAGCTGATTGTCCTTGAAGGCGTCAGGCTCTGAAAAATCGAAAATCTACCTTGCTTCCAAACTTTGAATTTGAATTTTGATTATTTTTTGGATTGATTTAGCATCTGCTATTTCAAATAATTTTATTCCGCGCACAACTTTGCAAAAATAATGGAAATGTATAAATAACTACCTGCCCATACCATCATTATTAATTTTTTTTAATGGTGGCAGGATGGAAACAAAAATAGGATTAACAGAACTGGTCTTTCGGTCCGAGAAGAGAAAGAACCTTCTCCTTTTACTAAAAGACGGGCCCAGGTCCATAGACGAAATACTGAAGCATCTATCTGTTGATCCCGTTTCTATACTCCCACAAATTAAAAAACTTAAGGACAGAAAACTGGTTATACAGAAGAATCATGTTTATGAACTCTCTATTATGGGAAAAGCAATTGTAGATAGAATGATTCCTCTTCTGGACACCCTGGAAGTTCTCGAAGATAATTTTGATTATTGGTCAAAGCGGAGGCTTGAGGGGATCCCTCAGGCTTTACGGGGAAAAATAGGAGAATTGAAAAACTGCAAACTGATTCGTCCCGACATGAGTCACATGTTTGAACTTAACGCTGAATTTGTGGAAAAACTTCTCCTTTCAAAGCAGATATTTGGCTTTACTTCTTACTTCCACCCCTCATTCATCTCCCTCTACCTGGAACTTGCAAAGAAAAAGGTAGAAATTTCTTTAATATTTACCCTGCCCGTGCTACATAGATTAAAAGCAGACTACGAAGAAGCTCTGAAAACTTTGATTGAATTTGAAAATGTCAACATTTTCCTTTTCCTTAAAGAGCCGAAAATTGCAGGCTTTACCGCAACAGACAGATTCTTTCTGTTCACCATCCTTCCTGAAATAAAATCCTTTGAACACGAAAGCCTGCTCAGTTGCGAGCCTGCAGCTCTTAAATGGGGCACAGATCTCTTTTATGATCTTCAAAAAGAAGCAATTCAGATAAGAGATTTGAATTTTTAAACTCTGCAGCACTTTTCCTGAAGCTATTAAAAACCATTAAATCCAGCCTTACTGCACATAAAACGGAAAAGTATCACTGGATTCGAAAACTTCAAACGGAATATATCTCAGGATTCTGACATTTCCCTTCAGTTGCCCTGATAAGGAAATAAATAATCTCAAACTAACAGATATCAAATTCCATTACTGATAAGTCCCCAAGACTCGGGGCAATTTCTTAGATATAATCTTATTCTTTTTACCAAGGTTTTTACCTCTTTTTACGCCACTGTTTAACAGACAAAACAAAGAAGCCACTATAAAGTAATCTGATTTTCACCTTCAAGCTCTTGGAATACTGGAAATTCCAAACAGAACCTTAATAGATAAAAATTGAGTCTGATAATGTTTATAAATAAAGAAGCGGCTTTAGCAAAATTTGGGGCTTAGTTTTCCGGGAAAAATCCTGTCTGAGAATATCAAATCAGAAAGCTTAATATTTGGGATATCAATTCCCGCTTGAAGTCTTAGTCTACTTAAGTAAGAAGATGTTGGGAATATATCGCAAGAAAATAATATTTCATCCTTATAAATAAATCCATAATAGTTCATCCTTGTAAATAAATCCATAATATTTCATCCTTGTAAATATATCCATAATATTTCATCCTTGTAAATATATCCATAATCTAGTCCATAATATTTTACAATTAGAAAGAATCGAAAAAAATAATTATTGAGATGCTGAATAATTAAAAAAGATCCTAAAAACGTTCATTCAAATAGCCGGCTAAAGGAACATTAAGGGGAAAAGCCGGGGCTCTTACATGAGGAATGAAGTTTCAGCAAAAAAGTAAAAAATAAGTGGGTGTATGAATTGAAAAAAACAATTATATTGATTATTCTGTTCTCCCTATTCTCAGCTTCGGCTTCAGCTTATACAATTTCAGCCTCGGGTTCAAACATAAATCCCTCAAGTAGTCCCCAGGGATTTGCATTCCTGAACAGGTCAGACTATGAAAACAAGACCCTTATTGCAGATTTCCTGGCTGTTCCAGTATCCGGGGTAGCCCCGTTAACAGTGCAATTTGAAGACAACTCAAGCAACAATACTACTGCATGGGAGTGGGACTTTAATTCGGATGGAGTGGCAGATTCAATCGAAGAAGACCCTGTGTACGAATTCGCAAACCCAGGAAACTATAACGTTACTCTAACTGCAGTCAATGGCACTGTATGGGGAAATATTAAAAAAATTAACTATATTATAGTCGGAGAAAAACCTGAGGCCAATTTTGCTGCTTCCCCGAGAGAAGGAAAAGCTCCTCTTACAATTCAGTTTACTGACACCTCTACTGGTAATGTAACTTCCTGGTTCTGGGACTTTGGAGACGGCAGCAATTCGACTTCAAGGAGCCCGAAACATAAGTACACAGGTACCGGCACTTATAATGTAAACCTTACAGTATCAAACGCTTTTGGATCCGATAATCTTGTGGATTCCATTAATTTATCCCCTACTCCCGCTCCGGTAGCCAGTTTTACTTTGAGTACAAATGCAGGAAAAGTTCCCCTCACAGTTCAGTTTACAGATAGTTCTGCTGGAAACGTGATTTACTGGCTCTGGGACTTTGGAGACGGAGACACTTCAACTTCCCGAAACCCTGCACACATATATTCCAGGGCTGGAATCTACACTGTGAAGCTGACAGTAACAAGCGAATCGGGATCAAATATCCTGGAAAAACCCTCCTTAATCAACGTATCCTCTGATCCTTCTCCGGACCCAGTAGACCCAGTAGACCCAGTAGACCCAGTAGACCCAGTAGACCCAGTAGACCCAGTAGATCCAGTAGATCCAGTAGATCCAGTAGATCCAGTAGATCCAGTAGACCCAGTAGATCCAGTAGACCCAGTAGATCCAGTAGATCCAGTAGATCCAGTAGACCCATTAGATCCAGTAGATCCAGTAGACCCAGTAGACCCAGTAGATCCAGTAAGTCCGGTAAGCCCAGTGGGCCCAGTAAATCCTCCAGTAGCTGATTCTTTAGTTGCAGATTTTAACTCAGATATAACTTCAGGAAAAGCTCCCCTCACAGTTCAGTTTAATGACCTGAGTACAGGCAACCCAAACGCCTGGGAATGGGATTTCAACTCAGACGGACAGGTAGACTCAAACGAACAAAATCCTGTTTATGAGTTTAAGGATGGAGATGCATACACTGTCACACTGAGGGCAGGAAACGGTACTTCATGGGTCAATGTTATAAAAACCAATTATATCACAATTGAAAACGATTTCCAGGCAGGTTTTACTGCTTCTCCGCTTGAGGGAAGGACACCCCTTACCGTGCAGTTCACTGACAATTCTACAGATAACGTGACTTCCTGGCTCTGGGACTTTGGAGACGGAAATACCTCAACTGATCAAGATCCCAGCCATACGTACTATGAAACCGGAGATTTTTCTGTAACTCTAAATGCCAGTAACATGTACGAATATAGAGTCATTGAACTCGAAAACTACATTACGGTTACTGATGGAAACGAGAGCCTTGAAGGAAGTGGAAGCCTGGGTGTTACGGGAACAGTTAGTGGCGAAGGAGCTTCTCCTGAACCACCAAGTAATGTTGAAATAAAGGTACAGTCGCAAAAGTATATTTTAGCCGGAAATCATACCAAATTCGAGTTCACACCAGGGGCTACCTGCATCGACTTTGTGGAATTCGATTCAAAGAAAACTCTCGGAAAGACCACAACGCTTGTCGAGCAGCTTAAAGGAAAGTCGGTCCTGGCTCCTATCGAACCAGGAGGATTAGTATATAAATATCTGAATATCTGGGTAGGAAACGAAGGTTTTGCAACCTCTGAAAACATTGAAAATGTCATTGTAGGGTTCAGAGTAAGCAAAGCTGAACTTACAGAGAATGAAACTGCAGATTCAGTTGTTCTCCAGAGATATGCGGATGGTAAGTGGAATCCTCTTTCTACCAGTAAAACAGAAGAAGATGATCAGTACATTTACTACGAAGCTAGTACTCCTGGTTTCTCTCCTTTCGCAATCACCTTCGGCAGCATTCGAATAGTTGAATATAGCACAATTTTATACAACGGAACTCTACAAAATTCAGGGCCTTCAATAGCAAGTAATTCAGTAGCTAAGCCGACGACATTAACCGAATCCAAAATGACAACTAAAGAAATGTCAAAAGCTACTGATGTTATCCGGTTCTTTGTCGTGTTCATGGTGGTGCTTTTGATAGGACTCGCTGTCAGAGAAAAAAGAAAACAATAAAAACAGGAAAACCTGAGAAATAAAAGCTCTCATGTGATAACCTGTCCAATTATTTATTTATTAAATAATTTATTTATTTATTTATTTATTTATTTATTTATTTATTTATTTAGGTATTTTGTACTACCTTTAATGAGAAGACAGACTATTCTTAGCAGGGATAGGCATGAGTTTTACGCTTGATATAGAAACTGAATTCTCGCCTCAGGAAGTAACTGAGGCTATCCGTTCGGCTCTGGAACACGAAAAACATGTTGCGAAGTATAAGGTCAAGAGCTATTCTGTAACTTGTAAGAATTTCGAAGAGAAATTTGGGTTCAGTTCCGGTGAATTAAAAGCGAAGTTAGAAACTGGAAATTTAGGAGAAGAAAGTGATTTTTTCAAATGGTACGCAGCAAAAAGAGGACTGGACCACTGGGGCAAAAGACTTGAGATTCTTTCAGGGATTTCGCTATAAATAGAGGATTAAATTGACAAATTATTTATGTATGTGAGAATATAGTGCGGCTTTAATTATTTTCTATGATAGAAATAATTCACTATAATAGGAATAATTGTCTGATAGAAAGAATTGTCATAATACCTGCTCGCTATTTTATCTTTTACTTAAAGAATGGCGATAAATTTTCCTTTTTGTAATTCGAGTATTTCGGGTATTGGACTTTTTTGTCAAATAAAGCTGAGGTGTTGAATTTGGTTAAAAATATTTTAAAAAGTATGATAGGAGAAGCTCTCATAGGTTCAGGGCCGGAAATTGCCCATATAGACCTGGTTATAGGGCCGAGAGGAGGGCCTGTAGAAGCGGCATTTATGAACTCCCTTGCAATGCCCAGACAGGGACACACACCCCTTCTTGCGGTTCTGGAACCAAATGTCCAGCCAAAGCCTGTGACCTTGCTAGTAAACAAGGTCACAATAAAGAATGTGTCTCAAGCTGCCCTTATGTTTGGACCTGCTCAGGCTGCGGTCGCAAAGGCAGTTATGGATTCAGTAGCTGAGGGAGTGCTTCCGAAAGAACAGGCTGATGATACCTTCATCATAGTTTCTGTCTTTATCGAATGGGATGCAAAAGACAAGGACAAAGTTTACGAGTACAACTATCAAGCAACAAAACTTGCAATAGCACGTGCTATAGAGAGCAGGCCAACTGTTGAAGAAGCACTCGCTAAAAAAGACTATGCAAAACATCCTTTTGCCTGAATAGGTAAGCTCAGTATAATTTTTGTTTGAAAAATCTACACACTGTAGAAAAATCAGTATAGCATTAAGAGCTGAAATCTGCCGGCTTACTCTAGAATGCATGAAGTGCTTCAAGAAATCTTGCCTACAAATTAAAAGGGACTTCAATCTATCTTTTGATTTCACATTTTAGTCCCTGCTTCTTTTTGAATGACAAAAGCTTCCCTGTAACTCCACCTGAAATCCCGGGAATAGTTTTATGTATAAAAATCGTTATTGTCTATCAGAAGTCTATTTGAATAAGGTCTTAACCAGGCACGAGTAATTAGTAAAAGGGATCCTCATGAACGAAATCCGTGAAGTAGATCGGTTTGAATGTACGGTTATAAGTGTGATCCAGAACCTGATCTGGAAAGGTGTAACAGTAGAAGAGAAGGTCACTAAAGGCCGGGTATATTTCGGAAGAGTCAATGGTGAAATTGATATTAAGCTTGGTGACGCTTTGCACCTGGGAGTCAAGCCTGTTTACGAAGTAGAAGATAAAACAATGAGAGTTACACTCTACGATGCTGAAGACAAAAAACTGGATTGGACTCTTGTCTGAACCTGATTAATTGCAATTAGATAGTATCAGACATTATTTCTGCTATGCAGATTATTTCTGCCGCAGATTTTCAGATATTCTTATTCAGGCCTATAAGGAATTTCAACTTCCATCAAGTCTTCAGCCACAATAACATTTTCAAATATCTTTTTTGAATCGGCAAGAATAGGCTCGGAATCATCTGTGTAGCGAGAACTAATATGGGAGAGGATCAATTTCCGGACTCCTGCTTCTTTTGCCAGGGCTGCAACTTCTCCGGCTGTCGAATGTTTTGACTCTTCTGCCCAATCCGCCATCTCATTAGCAAAACTGCCATCATGGATCAGCAGATCGGCATCTCTACTGGCTTCGAGAACGGATTCGCAGGGCCGTGTATCCCCACTATATACAATAGTCCTCCCGGGTCTCGGGACTCCCATTACATCCTCAGGTCTTACGAACTTTCCATTCACTTCGACAGGATTTCCTCTTTGCAGTTTTGAGAAAAGAGGACCGGGCTGGATGCCCAGTTTGATTGCTTTTTCCCTGTTGAAGCGTCCTGGACGAGGATTTTCTACAAGAGCGTATCCCAGACTAGGGATACTGTGTTCGGTCTTTAACGCCCTGATGGCGTAACCTTCTCCTTCCACAATGTCCCCGGGTTTTAACTGGACACCCCGAACTTCATATTTAAGGTTGAAATAGCCAAGGGCCTTAAAAATCTCAGTAAATTCCCTGGTATTCTCCGGACCGTAGATCATAAGAGGCTCTTTTCTGCCCATAAAAGACATGGTCTGGATAAGGCCCGGAATTCCTAAAAAATGATCTGCATGGAAATGACTAACAAAAATAGAGGACAAGCTCATCATCCCTGTCTTTGCCCGCATCATCTGCTGCTGAGTGCCTTCTCCGCAGTCAAACAGGATAAGCTCCCCTTCCCTGTTTACCATCACTGCAGATGGATTTCTGTTGCGGGTCGGAAGAGAACCTCCAGTGCCAAGAAAAATTATGCGAAGCATACTGAACTCACTAGTACTTAAGAGGTATTTATTGATTCCTACTGGCATTCTCCGCAATTTATGAAGAAGAGTTCCGCAGGTAAATGGGTATCGGCTTAAATATATACAGGATATTTAATAAAACTGTATAAAGATGGGATATTATTTATTATAAAAGCTCTTTAAACCCTACAGATTTACATTTATATCAAACCCATCCTTCTTTAGAAGAAATCTTTCCTTCTTCAGAAGAACTATCCTGTTCATGGAACTTCACCTGTCAGGACCATCTATCAACAATATAAAGGAAGATAAAGGAACCTCGTCATATGTCAGGAAATTACGGAAAAGTTTACCTTGTTGGTTCGGGCCCCGGAGACCCCGAACTCCTTACCCTGAAAGCCCGCAGGCTCATAGACAATGCAGAAGTAATCGTCTACGATCAGCTTCCTGGAAAAGCTATCCTGGGCTCCATGCCGAAAAATGCGGAAAAAATCGATGTTGGGAAATATGCCGGAAACCACACGATGACCCAATCCGAAATCAATGAAGTGCTTGTGCAGAAGGCAAAAGAAGGAAATATGGTTGTCCGGCTGAAAGGCGGAGACCCCTATGTATTTGGAAGAGGAGGCGAAGAAGCGGAAGTGCTTGTAGGAGAGGGCATAGAGTTTGAAATCGTGCCCGGGATAACTTCTGCAATTGCAGTGCCTGCTTATGCGGGAATTCCGATAACCCACAGAGAAAGCACAGCAATGGTCACATTCATAACCGGTCACGAGGACCCCACAAAAGAGGAGAGTGGACTTGACTGGAAAACGCTGGCAAAATTCGAGGGAACTCTTGTGATCTTTATGGGCGTAAAGATGCTCAGGCGGAATACCGAAGAACTCATGAAGCACGGTAAGAACCCAAAAACTCCTGTTGCGGTCATAGAGAGAGGGACCCGGCCTGACCAGCGAGTAACTGTTGGAACCCTTGAAAACATTGCCAAGCTGGCAGAAGAGAGAAAAGTAAAGGCTCCAGCTATTACCGTTGTAGGAGATGTGGTAAACCTGCACGAAATCCTTGGAGAACAGCGGACAGGAGCGGATTTTTAACCCGGAAAAGAAGGAACGGGATATACAGGAGAAGGGAAAATGGAAGAAGAAAAAAGGCCTGTCCTTGCAATCATGAGGCCGGAAAGCTACAGGGAAAAGTCAGAAGCCCTTGCCAGAGATTACGGCTTTGAACCTTTATATGCCCCCATGATCCGGCTTGAAGGGATGAAAGATGAAGGGTTTGAGCCCTTCGTAAAAAGAGTCCTTGCAGGAACGTCTGACTATGTAGTTTTTACCAGTGCAAGTGGAATAACTTTTACCCTGGAAAAGCTTTCTGAATCCGAAAAAGAAAACTTTATCACAGAGCTGAAAAAAAGCAAAGTAATAGCTATTGGCCCTAACACGGAAAAAGAACTCATAAAAATAGGAATTGAAAACCCCTTTTTACCAGGAGACTACAGCTCCGAAGGAATTGTAGAGGCTCTCTGCCCAGAGGTAAAAGGGAAAACAGTGGACCTTGCAAGAAGCGCTTTTGGAGCCAAAATCTTAATCGAAGGCCTTGAAAGCTGCGGAGCTACGGTTTATGAGACTCATGTATACACTCTCAGCATTCCTGAAGGGGCAATTCAGAAAGAGCTGATAGAACGCACCCTTGCAGGAGAGGTTGATGCTTTTGCCTTTACAAGCTCAATGATGGTTAAAGGCTTTATGAAGCATGCGGAAAATTTGGGAGCAAAAGAAACCATAAAAGAGACTCTTAACAGGGCAATTGTAGGAGCTATAGGAACCCCTACCGGAAACACTCTGAAAAAACATGGAGTCAATGTAAACGTGATTCCGGATGAGTTCACTTTTGAAGCGTTGTTAAAGGCTATAAAGAGCCAACTTGAGATTTGAAGGATCAATATGATAGGCATTTCAAAACTCTACTGTGGAACTGTGGAACCTTCGGACGCTCTCCGCTATGGAAGAGAATCAAAGAGGCTTCCGTCTCATCTTCTGCAGTTTTCAAAAGACAAAAAGCCAGTGGTGGTCTGGAATATGACCCGCCGCTGCAACCTTAAATGCGTCCATTGTTATGCCCAGGCAAAGGACATTGAATTTGAAAACGAGCTTTCCACTGAGGAAGGAAAGGCTCTTATCGATGACCTTGCGAAGTTCGGAAGCCCGGTAATCCTTTTTTCCGGAGGAGAGCCAACCATGAGAAAAGACCTGCCCGAACTTGCAGCCTATGCCCGGGAAAAAGGAATGAGAGCTGTAATCTCCACAAACGGAACGCTCATTGACCGGGACCTGGCTAAAAAGTTAAAAGACGTCGGGCTTTCTTATGTTGGAGTTTCCCTGGACGGGATAAGGGAGACAAATGACAAATTCAGAGGAATGAAAGGGGCATTTGATGCAGCTCTCACGGGCCTGCACAATTGCCAGGAAGAAGGCATAAAGGTTGGACTGCGTTTTACTATCAACAAGCAAAACGTAAAAGACATCCCTGCAATTTTTGACATTCTGGAAGAAGAAAAAATCCCGAGGATCTGTTTTTACCATCTGGTTTATGCTGGCAGAGGCTCAAAAATGGTAAGTGAAGACCTCTCCCTCGAAGAGTCCAGGCAGGCTGTGGACCTTATCCTCGAGAAAACAAGAAAACTGCACGAAAAAGGATTCCCTGCAGAAGTCCTGACGGTAGACAATCACTGCGACGGCCCCTACATTTACATGAAGCTCCTTAAAGAAAACCCTGAGAGAGCGGAAGAGGTATTCGAACTTCTCTCCATGAACCAGGGGAATTCTTCCGGAATAGGGATCGGATGTGTATCCTGGGACGGATCGGTACATGCCGACCAGTTCTGGAGACATTACTCCTTTGGAAATATACGTGAACGTCCGTTCAGTGAAATATGGAACGACCTCAGCGATGAACTGATGGCCGGGCTCAAAAACCGAAAACCCCTAATCAAAGCTCACGGGGACCGCTGTGCCAGATGCAGATGGCTCGATGTCTGCAATGGGAACTTCAGGGTAAGGGCTGAAGCCGTATACGGAGAAGTCTGGGCAGATGACCCTGCTTGTTACCTTACAAAAGAAGAAATCGGATATTATAAAGCCTGAAACATCTCAGGCTTTATTTGCTTTCAGTTTTTATTCACAGTTTTATTTTCGTTATTTTACAGTATTATTATTTAGCTACTTTTTGTGGACTTATTTTTTCAGTTAGTTACCTGCTTTAATGCACCTGCTTCCTTTCAGATTACAACTCCATGATTTTCTTTTATAAACATCCATTTATCAAGCTGGATGCATAATATTTAAGGAGAAAACTTATCGAAAAAGAGTTGATAATAAGAAAAAAGGCTGAGTAAGGCAAAATAATATATGAAACCAATCCTCCTGGTCCTGATCTTTTCAGTTATTTTTGTCATTGCTTCAGGTTGTGTTTCAGAAAAAAAGGAGCCAGAAACCTATGGCAACCAGACAGAAAATCTTTCGTATAAGGGAGAATCACTGACACCAATTGCGCAACAGCGTAATAATGCCCTCGAAGGCACCCAGTATATTGACAAAGAAAGCTACAGGCTTCGAGTTGAAGGCCTTGTAGAAAATCCCCGAAACTTCACATATGAAGAAATAACCGGATTACCTGAGACTTCGAAAGTCGTGGACTTAAACTGCGTGGAAGGCTGGAGCTTTACTGCAAAGTGGACAGGAGTGAAAATGGCTGACCTCATTGCAGAAACAGGAGCTGGGGAAAACGCCACAACTGTTGTTTTTTACAGCGCTGATGGATACTCCACCTCTCTTGACATGGATTATCTGTTAGAAAATGACATTATTCTTGCATATAAGCTTAATGACGTTACTCTGCCTCCTGAGAGAGGTTTCCCTCTTCAGCTTGTAGCTGAAAGCAAATATGGGTATAAATGGGCAAAATGGATCGTCAGAATAGAAATCAGCGACTCACCTTACAAAGGATACTGGGAAAAGAAAGGATATAATAACAGAGCTGATGTAGGAGGGCCGGCTTTTGAGAGAAGAGAGTAAGGCCCTTACAATAAAACACCAATAACGATATAATATATCCAAACTATAGTATACTGCTACCAGTATTATAAAATCAGGAAGTTAAATAATTTTTTTCATTACAGCTCTTTGATTATAATAGAAGTTTCAAAATGAAAAATAGAACTGCAGGGCAAATGATACAATTGTGGAAGCGTTTCTGGAAAATGGGGGTAATTTGAGGTGGCAAATCGCCATGTTAATGTTTTAAACCCTGGGGACCCTTTCAGGGACTGGCTTGTTGAAGAAGTTGTGGGGCATCGGCTCAAGAATAAGCAGTGTAGTGTAAATGTTTTTAAATATGACTCTTCCCACACGGTCTGCAGGTATCAGTTCAAAGGTGAACACTTCAGCGTAATGGCAAAGTTTTTTTCCGAACCTACAGGAAGGCTGAAAGATTACAACCCTTACAAAGGCATGATGAATGAATACAGGAACCTGGAAAAAGCGGCTTCCGTGATAAATGTTGCAAAGCCTCTTGCAGTCAATAAGAAATTTAATTGTGTCCTTGTAACCGAATATATACCCGGGAAATCTCTGGGCTGGTACTTAAGGCGCGAAGAAAATCTCTATGAGCGGCTTTCGTCCGTTGCACATATGCTCCGCCAGCTTCATGAAAATACAGAATCATCCTACAATAAAGAAAATGAATTAAGAAATTACCATGAGGTGCTGGACCATTTGAAACTGGACTATGACACCAGAGAGCCTTTCAATAAATTGCTCGGAGAATGGTGGTACAGTTCCTGGCTAGACAGAGAGCACGGCTGCATGGTCCACAGGGATGTGACTCCTTCCAATTATATTTTTTGCAAAGATAAGCCCTATGCAATTGATTTTGAAAGCTCCTGGTTCCAGGCGCACCCTGTAAGAGATCTGGGTATCCTTACTGCAGAACTTAAAAATGAGTTTGAACTGCACAAAGGGGGAGGCTGGAAAGCTGAACCATATATAGGAAATTTCCTCTGGGAGTATAGCAGAAATGAGAAGGACTTTAAATATATTACGAGAGTTTTGCCTTTTTTCATGAGCATAGGGCTTCTCCGTTCAGCAAGGCTTCACCAGGGAAACTATAGAAATTATCTTATCAAAGAAGCACATGAGTGCTTGAAAGCAATTAATAAAAAATAAAGCAATTAATAAAAAATAAAGCAATTAATAAAAAATAAAGCAATTAATAAAAAAAGAAAGCAGTTAATTAAAGGGGATACGGGAGGGAAAAAGCATTTCCGAAAACTATGTAATTGAATCAGGTGAAGGAAAAGTCATATTTCTCACTGAGCCTGCAGTCAAAGGGGAAGAGGTTTTTGAGAGCTGCCATATAAAGGGGGTAATCTTTGACTGCTACCAGACACTTATTGATATCCACACTGAAGAACACAGTATTGAAACATATGAGATATTAAGCACCTGGCTTGCCTACCAGGGAGTAAAAATACAGCCTGAGAAACTATGGGATACATATATGTTTAAAGTAAAGGAGAAAATGGATATTTCCAGGGAAATATATCCAGAAATAAAAGTAGAGGAAATTTTTTCCGAGATATGCAGGGAAAATTCGATATGGAAAATCGACGAAAAAAACCTCGGGATAGAAACTGCAAGAGTCTTTAGGGCAGCTTCTATACGAAAACTCCGCCCCTTTCCTCAAAGCGTAAAATTAATAGAACAATGTATAAACGTCCCAAAGTGCATAATCTCTAACGGGCAAAGGGTTTTTTCCGAACTGGAACTCCGGTTCCTCGGGCTCTATGATTATTTCGACTTTGTTATATTCTCATCAGATGTAGGGTACAAGAAACCTGACCTAAGGCTTTTTATGACAGCACTTAAAAGGATGGGCCTGGAACTCGAGCCCAAATGTGTAATGTCAATAGGAGACTCTTACGAAAACGAGATAATACCTGCAAAAAAGCTTGGAATGCGCTCCATGCATATTGAAGAAGCGTGGAAACATTTTGAGTTGATTGACTGATTTCCGTAAAACGGCTTATTTCTTATTTTCAGTTAATAAATACAAAGCCTGTATATTTTCGGGCCTTCTTTTAAGAGTTTACCCCAATTTGGGGAGTTTTTCCAAAATAATTGAAGTTATGGTTTTTTTTTTCTGAGCTCTGACCTGGGAATAAGAATATTCTCTATAAAAAGAGAGGACTATATACATGTATTTATACACAATATGGGTATTGTCAGAAGATCTATATACTAAGAAATTGATACCCATATTAACAGAAAAAGAATATATGCGTGTTCAAAACTCCACAGAATATCAAAAAATAAAAGGAGAATCCCTATGCTCCAGAAAGGAAAAATTAAAGGCTTAATCTTCGACTGTTATAAAACTCTTATTGACATAAAAACTGATGAAGGAAGCCGAGAGACAAACGAAAGGGTAAGCAAATGGTTACTCTATCAGGGAGTAAAGATAGAACCTGACCGGCTTAGAGAAGAATATAGATGGAAAGTCGTAGGCAGGCTTGGCAATTCAGGCCAGAGGCACCCAGATATCCGTATAGAAGAGATTTTTGCCGAGATCTGTGCAGAAAATGCCTTTAGAGAAATCGATTCCTATTGGCTTGGGATTGAAACGGCCAAAGTCTTCAGAACTGCATCTTTAAAAAAACTGGCTGCCTATCCCCAGAGCCTTCGCTTGCTTGAAAAATATAGAAACGTCCCGAAGTGCATTGTTTCCAATGCCCAGAGAGTTTTTACTGAACAAGAACTTCGCTTCCTGGGCCTGTATGACCGCTTCAATTTTGTAATTATGTCTTCAGACCACCGCATCAAGAAACCTGACACCCGACTTTTCAAAATGGCCCTGGACGGCCTCAGGCTTGAGCCATGGGAAGTGCTCTCCATTGGGGATACGCCGGAAAACGACATATACCCACCTCAAAGCCTCGGGATGAGTGCAATGCACATCCGGGATGCCTGGAGATATGCATAAAAGAAAAGAGAGAATAAAAGGAAAGAATAAGAGAGAATTAAAGAGAGAATTAAAGAGAGAATTAAAGAGAGAATTAAAGAGAGAATTAAAGAGAGAATTAAAGAGAGAATTAAAGAGAGAATTAGAGAGAGAATTAAAGAGAGAATTAAAGAGAGAATTAAAGAGAGAAAATCAGCTTCTCCGGAATGAAATTATAACCAGACAGATATTCTCATAGGCTAAAAGTGCTTTACATACCTTTCAACTCTGTTCATATTTTTCCTAACAACTTTTTGTCAGTTGAAATACTGAATGTTATGCAACACTGACTGTTTTTAAACTTTTAATAAAACATTTCCTTTTCTACAATCGGTTTTCAGGATAAAAAATGAAATCAGTTTAAACCAGATTCTATAGTCCTGGGACTTCTCTCACAACCAGAGATTTCCATTCCATCCAAAACCAGATATATTTAAATAATCGCAAGCACTCTAAAACCCCAAGAAATTCTTATACTATTTTCCAATCATGGAGTGTCCTTATGACAGAATCGGAAATTCCAAAAGAATATAATGCAAATGAGGTTGAGGAAAAGTGGATGGAGAAATGGAACCTCTCCATGTACCACTTCAACTGGGGAGAAGATACACGCCCCCAATATATTATCGACACCCCACCCCCTTATCCTACAGGCAATTTCCATATAGGAAACGCGCTTAACTGGTGCTATATTGACTTTGTTGCCCGATACAAACGCATGCGTGGGTACAATGTAATGTTCCCCCAGGGCTGGGACTGTCATGGCCTGCCGACAGAAGTTAAGGTTGAGGAAACTCACAAGATCACTAAAAACCAGGTCCCTCGTGCAGAGTTCAGGAGAATGTGCAAGGAACTCACGGCAGGAAACATCGACAAGATGCGCAAAACAATGCTGAGGCTGGGATTTTCTGTGGACTGGAGCAACGAATTCGTTACCATGGAGCCCTCATACTTTGTAAAAACACAGAAATCTTTTGTCAAGATGTACAACGGTGGGCACATCTATCACGAAGACCATCCTGTCAACTGGTGCCCCCGCTGTGAAACTGCAATTGCTTTTGCAGAAGTAGAGTATGACGCAGGGAAAACAAACCTTAACTTTGTCCATTTCGACAAAGTAGACATCGCAACCACAAGGCCGGAACTGATGGCTGCCTGCGTCGCAGTTGCAGTAAATCCCAAAGACGAACGCTACAGCCAGTATATTGGAAAGGACATTGATGTCCCGATTTTCGGACAGAAAGTAACTCTGATTGCCGATGAAGCTGTTGAGCCCGAGTTTGGGACAGGCGCTGTGATGATCTGCACTTTCGGGGACAAGCAGGATATTCGCTGGTGGGTAAAGTACGGGCTGCCCCTGGTAAAAGCCATCGACAAACAGGGCAAGATGACAGAGGTTGCAGGCAAATACGAAGGCATGAGTATTACCGAATGCAGGGAAGCTGTCATTTCCGACCTGAAGACTGCAGGTTTCCTCTATGACCAAAAACCCCTTGAGCAGAATGTCGGGCTCTGCTGGCGCTGTGACACCCCCATAGAAACCCTTTCCGGGCCCCAGTGGTTCGTAAAGATCAACCATCAGGGTATCCTGAAAGCTGCAGATGAGATTAACTGGTATCCTGAGTATATGAAAGTCAGGCTCCAGAACTGGACAGGCACTATGGAATGGGACTGGTGCATTTCCAGGCAGAGGATCTTTGCGACCCCTATTCCGATATGGTACTGCAAAAAGTGCGGGGAAGTCATGATTGCCGAGGAAAGCTGGCTTCCGATAGACCCGAACGAGTCATCCCCAAAGAAAGCCTGTGCCTGTGGCTCAACCGAATTTGAACCCGAGACAGATGTGCTGGACACCTGGATGGACTCTTCAATTACGGCGTTACACGTAAGCGGCTGGGAAAGCGAGCATGAACTTCGTCTTCCTGCACAGATTCGCCCTCAGGGGCACGACATCATCAGAACCTGGGCATTTTATACGATTCTGCGGAGCCTGGCTCTTGAAGGCAAGAGGCCCTGGGACTCTATAATGGTTAATGGGATGGTACTTGGGCCCGATGGACATAAGATGAGCAAGTCCCTTGGAAACGTTATTTCTCCCGAAGAAGTGACCAGCCAGCACAGCGCTGATGCTTTCAGGCAGTGGGGTGCAGTTGGAGGCTCCACAGGCTCAGACGTAATGTTCCGCTGGAAGGATGTAGTTTCAGCTTCTCGTTTCCTCCAGAAGATGTGGAGTATTTACCGATTTTCGATGTCTCATCTGAAGGACTTTGGACCTGAAGACGTCGAGAACTTCCCTCTGCATTCTCTCCTTACAGTTGACAGGTGGCTCCTTAGCAAACTTAACAGGCTTGTGGATACCGCCACAAAAGAGCTGGAAGGCTACCAGTTTGATTCTACTTTCAAAGCTATCAGAGGCTTTGCCTGGGAAATCCTTGCAGACAACTATCTTGAACTCATAAAAGGCAGGCTCTACGGTGACGAGCCGGAAGGCAAGAGAGCAGCTCGCTATGTCTTATATAGAACAATGAAAACTCTCTCGCTTCTGCTTGCACCCTTTATACCTTTCTTTGCAGAAGAGCTGTATTCGAGGTTTAGCAACGAAAGCGTTCACACGCAAGCTTGGCCCACGGTAGATGAAAGCCTCATAAGCGAAGAAGCCGAAGCCGCAGGGGAACTTATCAAAGACATCACAGGTGAAGTCCGCAGGTACAAGTCCGACCTGGGAATGGCCCTCAACGCTCCTCTGAAAAAGATCGAGATATACAATGCAGAGATCGACACTGGAGATATTGCAGGCGCTACGAACTCGGAAGTTGAATTGATGGCAGGTGCCCCTTCCTTTGAATATGTGCCAGTGGAAGTTAAGCCAAATATGGGCCTTCTTGGACCGCTTTTCAGAAAGGATGCGGGAGATGTTATAAAGGCCCTCAAAGAACAGGACCCTGTAGCTATTGAAACCCAGGCAGCCTCGGGAAAAATAACCGTTAATGTAAACGGCGAAAAGATAGAGCTCGAATCCGGAGCCGTGGAGATAAGAAAAGAAGTAATCTCCGGCGGCAGGGAGGTCGATGTGCTCGAAGTTAGAGGTGCAATTGTTGTAATTGTAAGGTAAGCATCTGCTTACCTTTTAACTTTAGATTTTTTTTATAAATATTAAGCCTGTCCTGCAAATCTCAGACTATGTCATCTCTTTATAAGCATCAGAGAAAAAGAGAATATAAGAAGCGCGGCATAAAACATTACACTGGAATCAAATCTGTTATATAAGGACAGCCACGTGTACACGAGCATTGAGCCTGAAAAGACTGCTAAAACCATAAGTCCGACATATTTTGCTTCTACCATTTTTCATCACTTACCTTTGTTTATGTTATAAAATTTAGCTTAAACTAAAAAATAGTGAAATAATTTTAGTTTCATTAAAATGAACTTCTATGCTCTCTGTTTAATTGATATCGCGTTTCGTTAATAGTTAATCAAATGATTTCTGAATAAAATAGATATACTTTATTCAGAAACCATTGATCAGTTATGATTCGAACGTTTCCTGTATTTTTTCAAATCTTGAAGAATATCCTCAAGATCAGATTTCATTAATTTCAAATCAAGATTTTCACCTTTCATCGAAGTCATAAAATCTATTTTAGCTTCTTTACTAATTACAATATCCTTCTTCAGAGAATCCAGTAAACTGTCATGTCCATCAGCTAAAGCTATCTTTTCAGCGCCGGTATTAAACAAATCCTCTCCAGAGGATTCATCATCCATTGACTCAAATCCAATATCAAAATCGCTGTTATCGAATGTTAAGTCGCCATTTAAGGACGCATCATCGTTATTTTTGATACTGCCCGCAGTAGACATTTGAGTTAAAAGATTATCGTCAAAATCCAACTCATCTTTTTTGGATTCGACTATTTTATCAACATCAAAACCACTAACATTGTCAGCTTTGCTGAGTTTTGAAGACCCGCTCTTTTTATCAAACTGCAGTCCGGATTTTCCATTATCAAATTTTCCTTTTTTGCCGCGCAGAAAAGATGATAAAACTGAAACCTCTTTTTGTAAAGTACCAAAAATTTTCTGAATTCCCTTTCCTGTTTTAGGAGATTTCATTCCAGTGTTTTCAAAATTATTTTTGCGGACTTTTTTAGGAAGTAAACTGCTGAGTTTTTTACTAAACTCGGAAAAACCCTTCGTTTTTTTAGAGCTAAATCTCTCTGTTTTTTTATCCAAATCTCGAGAAGACTTTACTTCTCTTGCCTGAAATGAGGTTTTATCTTTTATTCCATCTTTACTTTTATATTTATCATATAAAGTAGTTATTCCCATTACTATCAGAGTAACAAAAATCCCTATGATAATAGTAAAATTTTGTTCAATTATGGTGTTTAAATCCATGTTTTACACCCCCCCGGTGATATTGGCCGCTAATCCGTCAAACGAAAAGGTACTGGCTACCAAAGGAGGAATCACGATCATTAATATCCCGGTTACGACGAATAAAGTCACACCGTAGTATATTGCTAAATACATTGGCCCCCCTTTAACAGCAACAATCGCTAATGTGTTAGCTACTGTCAGAATGAGAATGGTCACTATAACAAACTGCCCCAGTAAGTCTAAAGGAACTCCTCCAAAGATGCCCAGGTTCATGCCACCTAAACCACCGGGTATACCGTCAAGTTCCGAACCAGAGATATTAAACTGGACAAAAAGACCTGCTATGATAGTCGTAAAAACGGTCAGAATCTGGCCCATAAATAGAAGGAGACCAACCATTGCCACATGGAGAGGTATAACAAGGACAGTAAAGGCTTTGGATATACGGTCTCTTTTCATTCTTAAAAGGACCAGCTCAAGATTTGACGAGCTCACAAGTTCTCCTACTGTTTCCGCATCTCCCCCTAAATTTATAGCATCGACAAAAACATTCGTCAATTTGTAGATCAGATAGCTGCCTGTTTCCCCAACAAATCTCTCCCAGCATAGTTTAGGGTCAAGACCGGAGGCCAGCCTTTTATAAAGCTCCTGACTCATCACTTTAAGCTCACCAAGGTTTTTTGGATCGATCTTTAACAGAGCTTTTGACACTGTCAACCCTGAACCACTTACAATAGACCCGAGACTCCTTATGAAAGTTGTAAAAGTTTCGTCTCTCTGATCTATTTTAACAACATCTCTGTTTGCCTGGATTCCAACAGGCAGCATGACAAGTCCCGCCAGAATCATTCCAATTCCTTTGATATCGACATAGAAATCAACCGGGCCAAAAAAAGCCGGCACAACTGTGAGTAAAATAACAATTAGAGTGGAAACAATAAGTGTGAGAGGAGTCCACTTAGATATAAATGCCTGCTCTGTTGACTTTATTTTTAAACCGTGGACTTTAGAATCTTTAGGCGAAGCTTGAAAGAGTAAGCCTACACCAAAAAATGCCATCAAAAACACAATGAACATTGTGGAATGCAATGTCTTCGAAGGGTTACCAAGATTATATAAGATTACCGAAAGCAATATAATTATGGCTATAAGAGCTGTAGAAATAAGCAATGCTGTGTAGGCATTTGACCACTCTTTTGTGGTTTCAAGCTCTCTTTCGAATTCATCTTTTCTTTTTGTCTTAAATAATACCCACTCTTTGGTGAGAAACTCATTATCAGGCTCTCCTGCCGATATGGCATTTGATAATCTGTTAAAAAGCTCCCGTAATCTATCGTTAGTTACTTTTTCGGATATGAGTTCACATGCGTGGGCATAATCATAATGCCAGTTCTGAGCCAGCTCTCGGACTTGATTAAAGTACATACTTGGACAGTATTCATTTTTGTCAGAGATACTTGCAAATATTTTATCTCTTGATAGGTTGGCCGTTGAAATTGATGCCATATAAGTAAGTGAGAAAAGCAAATCATTGCTCATATAGAGTTCATTCTTATAGTTTTTTAATTTAATAGAAAGCTCGTCAAAAATAGATTTTGAGTTCGGCCCTTTGCTGAAAACGTTTTTTTTTCCAGATATCTCCATATAAATCACCGGTTTAGAATTGAATTCTCAGCATACCATGTTTTGTAATCTTTGAAACAGTATCAAAGAAATCATAATAGTTTACAATCCCTTCATCGCTTAATCTCTCCAGTATTTTTGCTCTTTTCTCGATTTCCTCATAAATCACTTTTTTCTTCTTACCGGGAATCCCAAGCCTTGTAGCTATTTTTTGCTCCAGAAGATATGAACTTCCATTAGCACTGAAAACAAAGGAGTCAGTAACAGGGTCCCATGAGAAGGCTTCTATGAATGAAATTCCACCTTTATCAGGATTATATCCAATAACTTCATTTACACTGAGCACTCTTCTTACAAGTTTGCCGTCCGGTCTCCTTACAGCAGATTGAATTAGAACAAAATTGAGATTATCTATATACGTTTTAGGAATGTTGATAGGGTCAGCCGTAACTCTCTGAATTAATTTTTCGACTGTCGCGGCGTGAAAAGTTGACATAACAGGGTGACCTGTCTGCATAGCCTGAAATGCGACGTTTCCTTCAACGCCTCGGATTTCTCCAACAAGGATGTAGTTTGGCCTCTGCCTCAATGCTGCCTTGAGCAGGTCAAACATAGTAACATCAGAGCCGCTTCCTTCTCCGGTCTGGCCGCCCCCACGCGTACTACCTCGGGTGGTTTCCCTTGTCCAGTTTTTGTGAGGAATCTGCAGTTCAGGGGTATCTTCAATTGTAACCAATTTTGAATCAGGATTTATAAATGCTGTAATCCCATTCAATGTAGTTGTTTTGCCGCTTGCTGTTTCACCACATATAAAGCCACTCATGCCTTCAGAGATGAGAATCCAGAGGTAAGCAGCAACCTGAAAATTAAGAGTTCCACCTTTTATAATTTGAAGGATACTGAATGGAATATCATTGAATTTTCGGATGGTGAAATTACTTCCGTTTTTACTTATATCGTCACCAAAAACAATGTTAATCCTTGACCCGTCCGGGAGCGTGGAGTCCACAATTGGATTCTTGAAAGTAATGGGTTTTCCAATCCTTTCTGCAAGCCTTATGATGTATTGATTGAGTATGTCATTGTCATTAAATTCAATGATGCTCCTCAAACCTTTGAACACCTTATGTTCAATAAAAATAGGGCCCAAACCGTTGCAGGTTATATCTTCAATATGGCTGTCATGGATATATGGATCAAGAAATCCCACTCCGATTTTATCCCTGATAATCGAATATCTCAAAGCGTCATAATATTCTTTTGACAGGTAAATATGGCTATCCTTTTTTTTGTTTCCGCCAAAAAATGATTTAGTGGAAGGTGGTTTTTTGGCCCCTGAGCCAGAACCACTAACCGGATTATAATTGCCTATTACGCAAATATCATCCAGAGCTGTCCTTAATATCTTCTCTTTTTCTTCGAGATTTTCTGGATCAAAATCAATCCCTGTAAGATGATCTACAAGTTTGGTTTCCAGTTCCTTAATAAGATTTCCAACTCCGGTTAAAAGAATGGGCTCAATAGGAATATAGAAATTTCTTACATCATTTTTATTCGGATAGATGTGAACATAAGTCTGATCACTGACCTTGTAAATCAGATTGGGTTCCTCTATATCTCCATGTTTTGATTCAAGCTTGGAGACATATCTCGGAATGCCCATTGTATCAATAGGCAGAATATGAAGATACTCAAGAAGATGAAGATTAGTTTCAACTTCTATTTTCATTTCAGGAGGGAGAAGCTTGTAAAGATTACATGTTTTAAGGTTTGAATGGTCGTGTCCATCATACTTTTTTAGAGTGAAAGGGAAATTTATGTACACTCCGGTTGCGTGACCATCTTCAATACTGAGCTTATCCTCGATACTATCCATGTATACTCCATATGATTACTTTGAAATACTGTTAAACCTTAGCCTGCGAGATAGGAATTATTTTTAATCCGAATCCGGGCTGGACTTCAAAACTCACTATATTGCCTGTACTTTTCTTAGCGCCTCGTATTTTTGAGACTTCCATGACACTGATATATCGGTCAGTAAGCTGTTCTTTTCTGAGAAATAGATGACAATCACATGAAGAACGTATTCTTACAAGGGTGTCTTCTTTGAAAGCGTGTTGATGTAAGGTGATGAAAATGGTATATCCTCTATCACAGAGATTTTTCAAACTTGTAAGAAATTCAAGTATGCTATCTTCACCAGAATAAGTAGTAAACATAGTGAGAGAATCAATCATAATGACTCTTTCTCTTATGCTTTTAATATGAGTTGTAACAAGATGCAAAGTTCCTTTCATTTGATCGGAGGTCCATTCAACACCTTCAAGATGGACCGGGAAAATTCTAAAATAACCCCAGCTATAAAAATCAGAGATATCAAGGCTCAGACTATCCATCTGTGCCAGCATACTTTTAACTGTGTTCTCGGTTGTATAGTATGCTATTTTATAAAGCTGATTCAGGCCGCCGTATGTCATCTGCTGACACAGAACACTCTTTCCGGTATCGTTTTCACCTTCGATGAGCACAAGAGAACCTAAAGGGATACCCTCACCTAATTTGTTATCAATTTCATCATTACCGCTTGAAAGAATGCCTTTTTTCTCTTCTGTTTGTCTCATTTTTATCCGCCCATCACATAATTTATGGAAGAAACGATACCGTTTTCAGTGATAATCTCTACAAGCAACCTGTCACCAGAATTAAATTCGCTTAATAATTCAATATCAATAGTTTCATGTGGATCCAGGATACCGGGGTTCAGGAAACCTTCATTAAAAATAATTTTATAGTCAGCATTTATATTGAGATAAGAAGCCTGGTCATTTTTAACCAGAATGACATCCCAAAGTTCGAAGTTGTCTAATTTGGTCTCGCCGGTATTATTAACTGTCAGATGAAGGTGGTTTGTTTCTCCATTAAGAACTATATTCTGGATTTCGATATTTGTATGAAGCCTCTCCATTGTTGTTTGAGAAGCTGAAATATATCCATTGTAAGAAGATTCAATTAAAGTATGAGTCCCCATTGTCAGAGTCCCTGCTACAACTAGAATCGTGCCAACTACAAAGAATGCTACGACTACTGTATCAAGACCCATAGTATCCCCGGCATCACTTTGAAAATTTGTCTGATGCTGATACCCCATTATAAAGGAAAAAGGTGACCTGATAGGCGTTACTCGGCAGAGTATCAAAAGTTAGTTCTGCCTTAATAGTCTCCCCACGGTTCCAGGTATCCCCACCTCCATTCATAAGAGTGTAGTCCCATGATGGATTAGAACCGGATTCAAAACCAGGATTCCAGTAGCTTGAAGGAGAAAGAACAAAGAAATCAGAATAATTTAGCTGTGAAAGGGGTATATCTGATGACCCAACATTTTTAATCCAGACAGAAACAGTATTTCCTTCCGGATAAATAAATATAATATCTATATCTGTTTTAAGCTGATCTCCCATATTACGCGCAATTGAACCATAAGAACTGGAGAGGTCATATACCGAAGGAATGACGGCATTAACAAAGGCAACTACAGCTATAACGCTCGCCATCAAGAGTATTGCCGTAGTAATTACTTCCTTTGCCATAGTGTTTCACCGTCTCGTTTTTGTGCCTTATACGTGAATTATTGATCAAATCTGAAAAAACAGTCATATTGACTGCGTCCCAACAAAGAAGTTAAGAATCAGTCTTATGCTTGCGATTTTCAGTAACTGGCCCCCGCGGCCCACCCTCTTTCATAACGAAATCCAGCATCCGAGAGTCAAGAGTGAAATCTTCCGGATGGAGTATGTGATAAAGTCTATAAAGATCCATTACTGCATTATCAAGGTCATTGCTCTTATCCAGCAATTCAGTGAGTTTAAGAACGATTTCCTTCATATCGCCTTTAATGTACCCTAATAAGTAAAATATTTCTACCAGTTCCTTTATGGTCTCATAATCATATTTCTCGACCATGTCCTTGCTCCAGACAATAGTCTTGTAAAAGGACATAGGATCAATAAGTTTAGAGTCAGGAATATCAGGTAGTTTTTTAGCGGCTTCTTTAAGATCTTCAAAGGACCTTTTGGGAAGAGGCTCAATTACCCCCAGATCAATGTCATCACGTTTGCTTTCTTTTACTTCCTCTTTAGGAAGCTTATCTTCGATTTTACATTCCTCAGCAGGTTTAGGATTTATAATGGCACCGGCAATATTAGCAATACCCTGAATATTCTGAAAAGGATTCTCAAGAACACTCATTGTCTCCCTTATATCCATAAGGAGAGTTTTTATAGAGCCTTTGATCTCATTTACCTCTTCTTCAAGAGTTGCGACTTTGGATTCTATAGTGTCGCTTTCAGCAGCTGCTACAATTTTATCAATGTCTGACTGGTCAAAGGCTTCCTTCATATTCATTATATCACCAAAACTGTAGCGTTAAAAACAAAAGATAATGACACTCAGAAGAATGCCATTATTGCTTCAATTTCAGACGAGTGTCATTACTGCATCAATTGATGCAGGTGCCTGCCTGTGAATGGTATAGGATGCTCCCTGAGGAGGTTTGATTTCAAGCTGGAACTCGTCGTTAGCTCCCACGTTATAGGCAGCTATAGGGACGTTAACTTCGAATTTCTCAAACTTGTCCAGGATATTATTAGCGGTAGCAGCGTTGTACCTAGTCTCTACAGTGAATCCACTGTCGAGTGTTAACTCAGTTGGTTTTGTATCAGGATCCGAATAAACTATCAGAGTTTTACCCACATCGACGGATGAACCGCCTGAGGTCAGCTGCAGGAATAAAGTGACATCTGTAATTTCGGTACCATCACCTTTTGCAAGTACATCTCCACTCAGTTCAACACTGCTGCTTGCCTGAGTTACACCTGTGTGCACAACTTCCTGACTTTTCTGAGTTGTATAGAACCCCGCTCCCAACATGACGTAGCTGAAAACTGCGGCCACGACTACAAAGGCCACCAGCACAATTGCAGCTTCAAGACCTGTGAACCCTTTATCATTTTTTGTAAATTTGTTCGACATTCCATATCACCTCAGTAAACCGGATAATAGTTCCCAGCGACAATCGAAGGAGGCATTCTCCTCTCAAGAATAAGGACTGCACCCTCTGGCGGTTTGACCTCAATCTTGACTTTTTCGTTTACTACAGGCTTTGTAGTGAGAGTCATAGGAGTAGCAGGGACAGCACCGCCCTCAAGAACAACATCACCGGTTTGGTGCAGATTTAGTTCGATCTTATACTTTTCTCCCTTTTCAACCAGGTTCGCTGCACTACCGACTTCAAAAACTACCTGTGTATAATCCCAAGCATTATCTGCATCATATGCCTGTGTTTGGAACTCGTCAGCGTCTGCGTAGGTAATTATTGTTTTATCAAGGTCTACTGGCGTCCCACCTGCTGTATTTGTTATATAGAATGTAATTCCATCGATGGCAGGCGTATCAGGATCAGCGTCTTCTTGAAGTCCTCCTAATACAATTACATCTCCGGAAGGTGCAAGGCTGCTACTCGCCTGAGTTACTCCAGTGTGCACGACCTCCTGGCTTTTCTGGGTTGTATAGAACCCCGCTCCCAACATGACGTAACTAAAAACTGCAGCTACGACCACGAAGGCTATCAGCACAATTGCAGCTTCAAGCCCCGTAAATCCCTTGTCATTTTTCAGAAATCTATTATACATAATAAATCACCCAATTTATGTGGTGCGACTATTATAACAACAATTATAATACTTCCGTAAATAATATAAATGTTTCTACAGTAATATAGATAACAATATATAAAAATTTAAATTGATAAAAGAAGATTTAGAGAAGGTTTTGGAGATAAAAAAGTAAGTTGTTTCAATAGTAAGACAAGATGTATGAAAGATACAAAGTCAATAAAACGTGTTTATAGCAGTAAATTCCCAAAATATAGAAAAAATACATAGCTCAAATTATTTAAGATTGATATAGAAAATGAAATATACTTACTAATAATATTGATTAATTAATATCTAAAAAAATTAAAGATAAAAGTAAAATTAAGACATAAAAAGGAGCTGTAGAAGTTACGAATATAACCAAAAATACAACAATTACTTTTTAAAAATACTAATTATTTTATTGAATGTCCGAAAAATAGAAACGAAGGAGATATAATTATAGTTATGCTCACTCAGATGTTTCACTATTAAAGACCAGTATTTCAATCACAGCTTATTCCGTTGAAGCTGAGTGTTCATTTTCAGGTTCAAGAGAAGATAAGCTCAAAATCATCCATGAGAAGTACAAAAAAGGAATAAATGCCACCAAAAAAGAAGCTTCCACTCCAAAAAAACCCGAGTATTCTAAAAAAAGAATGACACCCGGAAGAGTGTCATTACTGAACCAATTGGTGAATACTCAGACAAGTACCATTACTGCACTAATTGATGGTGGTGCCCGCCTGTGAATAGTATAGGATGCTCCCTGAGGCGGCTTGACTTCAAGCTGGAACTGATCGTTAGCCCCTATAGTCGCACCGGCAGCAGCCAGATCAACTTTTACGTCGAATTTTTCAGATTTGTCTATGATATTATCAGCATCAGCGTTATACTTTTTTGTGATTGCGAATTCGTCGGCATCAGCAGCAGCACCGAGTTTCAATTCAGTTGGTGCTACATCCGGAGCTGAGAGAACTATAAGAGTTTTACCCATATCTACAGATGAACCGCCTGAGGTTAATTGCAGGCATAAAGTAACAGCATCGATTACATCATTACCATTAGCGTCTTGAGCAACTACATCTCCGCTCAGTTCAACACTGCTGCTTGCCTGAGTTACACCTGTGTGCACAACTTCCTGGCTCTTCTGGGTTGTATAGAAACCTGCTCCGAGCATGACGTAACTGAAAACGGCGGCCACGACTACAAAGGCTACAAGTACTATTGCAGCTTCAAGACCTGTGAACCCTTTATCATTTTTTGTAAATTTGTTCCACATTCCATATCACCTCAGTAAACCGAATAGAAACTTCCGGCCTCGAGTACAGCAGGCATTGTTCGTTCAATAGTAAGGGTTGCACCCTCCGGCGGTTTTAGCTGAATCCTGATACCTTCGTTTATTCCAGGTTCAGTAGCACCAAGAGTGGCCAGATTAATTACTACCTTATATTTTTCACCTTTCTCAAGGAGGTTATCGTTATTTTCAACAATTACAGTACTATAAACCCATCCCTGATCTCCGTTACCCGGCCCTAAGTGAGCTGCAACACCATCACTGGAATACGCCTTCGTGATAAAATCCTCATTATCCGTGTAAGTAAGCACTGTCTTATCCAGGTCTACAGCTGTTCCACCAGCAGTGTTCGTTACATAAAATGTAACCAGATTTGCTTCGCCATTTGTCGTTGATGAAACAATTATATCTCCAGAAGGTGCAAGGCTGCTGCTTGCCTGAGTTACCCCTGTGTGCACGACCTCCTGGCTTTTCTGGGTTGTATAGAACCCCGCTCCCAACATGACGTAACTAAAAACGGCAGCTACGACCACGAAGGCTATCAGCACAATTGCGGCTTCAAGCCCCGTAAATCCCTTGTCATTTTTCAGAAATCTATTATACATAATAAATCACCCAATTTATGTGGTGCGACCATTATAACAACAATTATAATACTTCCGGAAATAATATAAATGTTTCTACAGTAATATAGATAACAACATATAAAAAATTAAGATGAAAAAAGAGGATGAGTGGAACAGTTGAGACTGGGAAGCACAAGATATTGCGATACTTAGTCAAAATATCCAATGGAAAAAAGACATTAATAAAGTTGTATTTTAGAGAAAAACTATTTCAAATATGAAAAGGATGGAGTCGCAAAGTTTTGACACAGCACTGAAAAAATGAAATACTTAAAAATAAAATTAATTAAGTAATTGGCAATAAAATTAAATATGTTATGGAAAAAAAGTAGACAAAAATGAATCTTGGAAAGCTTTGTTTTAAACTAAATTACCGAATTTGTCTTTTAGAAAATACTAATTATGACATTTGCCAATTCACACAATAATACTGGCAGATTCAGTGAACTACTTCCAAAATTCCGTAAAAGAAGAAGACTAAAACATGACATGATCTGGTTTCAGCAAAATTTCACATTAAAAGAGTGATAAACAAATATTACGCAATTTTCCACATTTAAGGGAAAAAAATTTCATCCCCGCAGAAAGCTGGGGTATTCAAGAAAATAAAAGAAAATGACACTCCGAAGAGTGCCATTATTGCTTTAATTTCAGACGAGAGTCATTATTGCGCCAATCGATGGTGGTGCCTGCCTCTGAATTGTATAGGATGCTCCCTGAGGAGGTTTGATCTCAAGCTGGAACTGATCGTTAGGAGTTATTGATGCAGCTCCCCCGATAGCATTCAGATTAATTGTTATTTCGAATTTTTCAAACCTGTCTATAAGTTCATCATCGTTGTCGTTAAACTTATCTGCTATAGCAAAGTTGACTGCATTAGCAGTAGCACCAAGTTTAAGATCAACTGGGGATATATCCGAAGCTGAAACAACTATTAGAGTTTTATTCATATCTACGGCTGAGCCGCCGGAGGTCAATTGCAGGAATAAAGTTACAGAGTCAATTTCTGTAAGACCATCATCCCCTCTAGCCATTACATCTCCACTCAATTCAACACTGCTGCTTGCCTGCTTTACACCTGTGTGCACAACTTCCTGGCTCTTCTGGGTTGTATAGAAGCCTGCTCCGAGCATGACGTAGCTGAAAACTGCAGCCACGACTACAAAGGCCACCAGCACAATTGCTGCTTCAAGACCGGTAAACCCTTTCTCACTTTTTTGAAGCTTATTGAACATTCCATATCACCTCAGAATACTGAATAATATGTGTCTGCGGTTATTGCAGGAGGCATTGTTCTTTGAAGGATCAGAACGGCACCTTCTGGAGGTTTTACCTCAATCTTTATAGCTTCGTTTAATCCAGGCAGTGAAGTGAGAGCAGGATTAATACTGGGCAATGTCAATGTAACCCTATACTTTTCACCCTTGTCAACCAGATTCAATGCGCTACCAGTTTCAGAGATTACTTCCAGATAAGCCCATCCATTTTCTCCAGCATTGTATTCCTTTGTTACAAAGTCATCTTTATCTGCATAGGAGATTACTGTTTTATTGAGATCTACGGATGTTCCACCGGCAGTGTTGGTCACATAGAACACAAGCTCATCTACAGTGTTCCCAGCAGCTGCTCCTTTCACAATTAAATCCCCGGAAGGAGCAAGACTGCTGCTTGCCTGAGTTACTCCTGTGTGTACGACTTCCTGACTTTTTTGAGTAGTATAGAACCCCGCTCCCAACATAACGTAGCTGAAAACTGCAGCTACTACGACGAAGGCTATCAGCACAATTGCTGCTTCAAGTCCTGTAAATCCATTTTCATCTTTTTGAAATTTATCCCACATACCAAATACTCCAAATTTGACATGACGTGACTAATATATTAACAACCATAATATCATCGAACTAGAATATAAAATATTTCAGTATAAATATTTGTAACAATAGATGAAAATTTAGAAGAGAGTCTTTAGATATATTAAGAAGTTTCCAGTTAAAAAAAGGAGATATTGCCATATATATTCACAATTCAATATATGCATCCAGTCAACAATACTTGATTATATAAAAAAACACCCAGTTCAAATGAATAAAAAGGAGATTTCAAATTGTCCAAAAAAACACTGCAGTTTGGAGCTTACTTAGAAAGAATATTTATCAATAATATGGTAAAAAATAAAAGACAGAAAAAAGCAAAAATAGATGGAAGTGCCACCATAATTTCCTGCAAAAATCGAAATTGGGCAGAGAGTGCAGTCCACCAAAGATTTGAATAAAAAAGAATGTAGAGGAATTCTACAAAACCTCTAAACTACAAATGATTACTTATAATGCTTTTTTGAAAACTTTATCTCTCACATTTACAGGAATGAAGCTATCTCTTATTTCTTCTGGTAAAGTTTCGGATTTGCCTATTATTAGATAACCGTCATCTGAGAGAGAGTTGTAAAAATCGTTCAACATTTTTACTTTTTGCTTGTCATTAAAGTAGATCATAACATTTCTGCAAAATACAACATCAAGATATTTTGAAACTGGAGGTTCGCTGGTTAAATCATGCCTCATAAATCTGATTGATAATTTGGGGATACTCTTTACTTTGAAATTTTCCCCAGAATGCTCAAAATACTTGTGTATAATGGAAGAATCTAAATTTTTTAGTTGCTCTTTGCTGTATATACCTTTTGAAGCGCGACTAAGGGAATCCTCGTCAATATCAGTTGCATAAATGGATATACTCCAGTCGGCAGGCAAAATCTCTTTTGAGCAAATACTAATTGAGTACGGCTCTTCCCCATTTGAACAGGCTGCACTCCAGAACCTTACCATGTTGCTTTTGGACTTCTTTTTTCTCTCCATTATCTCCGGCAAGATTTCATTCCGGAAAAACATAAATGGAGTTTTATCCCGCATAAACTCCGTAACGTTTACTGTAATTGCATTTAGGAATTCCGTCAGTTCATTCGGATTTTTGTCAAGGAGCTTCATATAAGTTGGATAATTATCTATACCCACCGCCTTCATTCTCAGGTCAATTCTTCTCCTCAGATAAGTGTCCCTGTACCCTGCAAGCGCAACTCCTGACGATATAGAAGCCTTTCGCACAAGAAACTGAAAACCATCATCAAGATTTACAACCACAATACTCCCCCCTTAGTATATTTAACAATCATACTTCCATCAACAGGATTGAAGAGAACATTTCTGCCAACTTCCCCCCCCACATCTTTTGCCAGGATTGGAATTTTGTATTTAATCAGAGTTTCTTCAACAGATATTGCATTTCGAGTTCCAATTTTGAGGATGTCCAGGTTCATATGTTTGAAAACCTGAGCCCCGCCGGCAAATTTTGAGACAATTTTGCTTTTTCGCGCCCCCTGGAGAATCATATCTTCAAGCATTTTCCCAATAGCGGTTTCAGCATACTTGGTTTCACCATTTTGTGAAGCTCCCGGGAGCAGGACATGGGCCATTCCGCATATGCCAGTTGAAGTATCAAAAAGAACAACCCCCACACATGACCCAAGGCCCATGGCTTCCAGAAGAAATTTTTTTCTAATTTGATATTCCCCAATACCGGCTGACAATTCTCCATCCAGAGTTGCAATACTGGAATTTGCTTTTCCATCCATCAGGTAATTTTTTGCAGCATTGACCAAATCACAGGATTGACAGTAATCCCTGGATGGACAGGTACTTGAAAGCGAACAATAAGATTTTACTAACACATCTCTCTTGGTTAGAAAAATCGCCTTGCCACTTTTGTTCGAGATGGACAAAATCTTGCTATTCATATCTGTTCCATAATTTTCATTATATCTGTAAGCAGACATGGTTCCGGAAGCAACGCTAAAAAGATTTCTATATCTGAATCAGAGCTGAGTGAAGTCTCAAATAATATTACATGATTGCTTCTCTTAGCCATTTGTGAAACCACTGAATCTATAACTGCCGTAGGCACATCTACTGCAAAACTGGGGGGGGACGGGAGTAATATTATACCCATAAAATCAGCGCATGCATCACAAAAAGAGGAAGATAAGATATTTCCCACTTCCATAATTGTGGATTCATACATCTCCTCGTCTATCTCCTCCAAACCAAACAAACTACCTGCTATTTTCCGTGAGGATTCTTCCGGAAACATAATATATAGATATCCGGATTTATTTTCCTCAAGATCCTGTAATGCGATGATTACACCTGCAACAAGATCGTTGGTAAATTCATTGAATAAGTTCCTTATTTCCCGGATCTTGACCTCTGGAACGGTCATATGTACTTCTTTACCAAGAAGCTTGGAAAGAGAGGTTGCTGCATGCCCAGTTCCAATATTTCCAAGTTCTTTTAGAACATCCAGTTCCATTTCATTAAGAGTTCCTAAATCAGTCATCGATATCATCTCTTATAAGCATAGAAACGTCTAGAATAGGGATTACCCGACCATCTCCCAAGATTGTAACGCCGATAAAGCCCTTTAAGCTTGAAAAAATATTAGCCAATTGTTTGATAACAATTTCCTGTTGATCAATAATTGAATCAACCATCAAGCCTACTTCTTCATTTTCCTTTTCTACAATTATTGCGATTTGTTTATCTGATTTTTCGCACTTTATGTTAAAAATTTCTTTTAATTCGAGTATTGGAATTAACCTATCATTTATGTAGAGCACAGGAGTTCCTTTAACTAGCTTGTAATCATTTTTATCAACACTCAAGGCTTTAACAACATTAGAAATCGGGATTGCATACGTTTCTGACCCGACTTCTACCAGAAGAGATTTAATTATAGCAACTGTGGGAGGCAAATCAATTCTGATTTTCGTGTACTCTCCCTTCTTGGAATATATCCTGACCTTTCCCCCCAGTTTTTCAACAGCAGTTTTAACTGCATCCATACCCACGCCCCTGCCTGAAATTTCAGTTACACTTTCCTTTGTTGAAAAGCCAGGGACAAAAATAAGCATTCTGACTTCATCATCACTGAGATTTTCGATATCAAATGACGATAATATTCCCTTATCAAGGGCTTTCTTTTTTAAGACTTCCACATCCAGGCCTTTACCGTCATCTTCGATCTCAATTATGACGTTATTTTTCTCTCTTCTAGCTGAGAGTTTTATGTGGCCGGTTTCGCTTTTTTCGGCATTTTTTCGCTCTTGAGCATTTTCTATGCCATGGTCAACTGCATTCCTTACAAGATGAACCAGAGGATCACTAATTTCATCCAGAATTGTCCTATCTAACTCTGTATCCTGCCCTTCAATCTCAAACTCAACATCTTTGTTAAGTTTTCGACTTAAGTCCCTTACCATGCGTGGAAACTTGCTGAATACCCGCTCTATTTTTACCATGCGGGTTCTCATAACTTCGTCTTGCAAGCTTGAGATTGATTTATCCAGAGAACCGGTGGCTTCCTCTAATTCAGGTATGCGGTATTTCTGAGAGATCTGCAGTAAACGCCCTTTGTTGATAACAAGCTCACCAACAAGATTCATTATATTATCAAGATTTGAGGTGCTTACCCGGATCGTTTCCTGTCTTTTTGTTTCAGAAACTATAGTTTTGGATTTCCCAGATTCAGAATCGGGATTATCGGAATCATTTTCGGACTCGTCGAGATCCTTTATTTTCTGTAATTGGAATCCTTTCCTGCGAATATCCCCTGATTTTTCTTCAGGAACCTGAAGCTTGTTTACCTGAACTTTATCTAATAGTAACTCTTGATCAGGAGTGTTCTCAGAGTTTGATTCTGCAACTGGAACTTGCTGCGGCCTCAGACTGTCGCTGGAAGAATTCTTGAATTTTTTCCCAGGAAGTATTCCAGCAAATTCAATGCTCCTGAGACCACTGAAGGATTTATTTATTTTAAGAATAAAATGTATTTTTGTAATTAGATTTCTAATAGAAAAACGGAATATATTGGATCTGTTTGCAGTCGAAACAGCTGTTGTTTCACTTGCAGTGTCCGGAGTTGATTCTACATTCGCTTGAAAATCTTCGGAGCTTGAACTGCTATATTTATCCCGTTCCTCGGAAACAATATTGTATTGCTCAATTTCTGAAATTCTATCCATTAACTCTTCAACTTTGCCACTATCTCCTGAAAGGAAGATAGTCAGGTTACCCACGAAATTTCTATCGAGCTCATATTCTTCAGGATCTGTTTTGATAACGTTACATACATCCCTGAGAGATTCTATGATTAAAGATGCCCTCAAATCCTTTGCCAGACAATCGTCAGAAAGAACAACATTTAAAATGAGATTGTAGTCTTCTGCAATACTAAAATTTTTAGTTTCCTGATCTTCCGGAATTTTTAAGCCTGAAGGAGGCTTATCTTTTGATGATAGAAGGGACACCAATGCTGAATTAAAGCTTTCAGGATTTTCATTAGAAATAATATTAAATTGTTCGATTTCTGAAATTCTATCCATCAACCCTTCGATTTTATCGCTGTCTCCGGAAATAAAAACCAGAAAGCGACCTGTGAAATCGCCTGCCATCTCATCCTCATCAGGGTTTGTTTTAATTACTTTACATATATCCCTGAGAGACTCGATGATAAGAGCTGCTCTCAAATCCTTTACCAGACAATCATCAGAAAGAATCACACTCAAGATCAAATTGCAATCTTCTACACCACAAATATTTGTGGTTTGAGGCTCATCTTGAGGTTCTAATTCTGAAGAAATATTATCCCCTGAAGACTTTATGGGCACAGATCCTGAAGATAGAAGGTTATTTTTCACTGGTTCAGGTATACAGAGGGCTCCGGACCCATTATTTATTTTCTTATAACTGTCAAAAGCATCCAGAAGGTCTTCTATTTTTACATTATCGTTATCTTCATTTTCTATTTTTGTAACCATCTCTGTAATTCTATCCACTGTTGACAGCATAATGTCAATTAACTCACCATCTATCTCTATATCTCCGTTTTTTATGCCGCATAAAACCTCTTCCATACTATGGCACAGCTTTTCAAGTGATTTATATGCAAGAAATCCAGCCATTCCTTTTATCGTATGTGCTACTCTAAAGATCTCATTAACTGCGGCACTATCCCCATTTTCTAAGTCCACAAAAGATCGATTGAATATATCGAGGCACTCATAAAGTTCCTGAAGAAAATCATTTTTATAAGCTGCCATATCACTTTCCATTGCATTTCACCTCCAATCGGCTTACAATTTCTTCAGGAATCTCAAAGATAGGTTTCACAATATCAATGGCTCCATTTTCTATTGCAGCTTTTGGCATTCCAAAGATAACACATGTATCCTCACTGCATGCGATTGTAGAACCGCCTTCATCTTTGATCATTTTGAATCCATGAGCACCATCGACCCCCATACCCGTAAGAATAGATGCAACTATGTTTTTTCCATATACATTCAGCATAGTTTCGGCAGTTACATCAATTGCAGGCATTACAGCATGAATAGGTTGGCCTTTTACCAGTTTAATTCTAATAACATCCAGAGCCCTTCTGACCTGCATGTGGTAGCCACCGGGGGCTATATAAACAACCCCGGTTTTTACTTTTTCATTATTTTTGGCTTCCTGGACTTCAATCTCAGACAAAAAATTCAGTCTTTCTGCCATTTGCCTGCAAAAATTACCTTCAGGCATATGCTGGACAACAAAGACCGCAGCAGGCAGATCCCCGGGAAGTCTTGAAATTACCTGTTCAAGAGATGAAGGTCCGCCTGTGGAGGAGCCTATAAGAACTCCAAAGTCTCCAGAACATTTCCAATTTCCCCTAACAATTTCACCTTTAAATCTCCTCATATTTAGTAATCTCAATATGTTAGGATTTGAGCGGTGAATGTTCCTTATTTTGTCAATTAGTTCACTCTCTACCTTATTCACATCATGGTGACTCTCGGATTTTGTTACAAAATCTATTGCTCCAAGATGCAATGCTTCTAACGCTTCTTTTGAGCCTTCTGTAGTCAGAGTGCTGAACATGATAATGGGAACCGGATCTGTACCCATAATTGTTTTAACAGCCGTTAACCCATCCATAACTGGCATGTTAACATCCATTATAATTATATCAGGATGTAGGGACTTTGCTTTTTCTACAGCTTCCTTCCCATTGGAGGCGTCTCCGACTATCTTTATATCTGAGCTGCTAGCAAGCATGCTTCTTATTGCCATCCGCATGAAGGCAGAATCATCAACAATAAGAGTACGGATCATGCTACCCTCAAATCTTATTCACCAACGACTTTTTTAATTTCTTCAATGACCTTAGGAGCCTGGAAAGGTTTAATTATATATCCCCGCGCCCCCAGTTTAATAGCTGTTTTTACTATCGTTTCCTGCCCGATAGCAGTACACATCACAACTTTAGCATCTTTATCAAAGGCTTTTATATTCTTTAGGGCATCAATTCCCGTCATTTCAGGCATAACGACATCCATTGTGACAACGTCTGGCTTGAGTCCTTTATATAGCTCCACAGCTTGCTTTCCGTTTTCCGCTTCCCCTGCGATATCGAATCCGGCCCCAAAAAGTATACTTTTAAGCAGCTTTCTCATGAAAGCTGTATCATCAACAATTAATACTTTTGTCATATATATCCCCAAAAAAATTATCCTTTAGATATTTTATCAACCATACTAACCCCACGCGGGGTCAATTCGATTTCCTTTCTGATTTTCACAACTTTAGCTAATCCAGCGTCAACAAGGCGATCGTAATAATCGTTCAATTCATCCGTTGATATTCCAATTATATTTTCAATTGACACAAAATCCACTCCGGAATATATCAGCGTGAGAATTTGCGTCTCATTCTCAGACAATTTAATTGCAGGTTTATGTTTTGCAAAGAGCCTCTGAAGATAGTTATCAAGCATTTCCAGTGTGCTTTCCGGACAAAGGACCAGGCTTGTAACTACATCACTCTTTTCAACATGAGAAAGGACGAGAACCATTCTCTGTTTCCCGCCTACATCCCTCATGTCTTTTTTAATGGACCCAAGATTATCTATTGGAATTCTCTTCTGATTTTTTGTTGACAAAAACCAGAGTCCTTCGTCTGTTACGCTGAAATATCCTTTTTCCCACTGCGCAGATGATGAAACTACGCCCCCAACAGTAGCAGATGATAGAAAATACACTGCAAATTTATCTGCTTTAAGATTAAATGCAATATATTTGAACACCTGTGGATGAAGATTTTTTGGAAGTTGAACTATAATGTTGCCTTCTTTTTTTATCTGGATGCATTTGATGCCATCCACATCAATATCTTCCAGATCTTCTATTTCCCCAAGGGAAATCTTTTGCTTACCTATAATCAGGCTGCTATCGGTTACTATAAGTTCTGCATCCACCCACCCCGCTGCATAAATTTTCACAGGAGTTCGGAGGTGGACTTTGTCGGTCATCCCTTTATCTCCTTGATTTCGTCTTCACTGAATAACTCTTTAAGGTCCATTAAGGTGAGAAGTCCATCCTCAAGTTTCCCTACCCCCTTTAGAAACTTAGATTCATCCTTTAAAGCTAAAAACCGGGGTATTTCTTCGATATTTTTGGAAGACAGATATTTGACCTCGCTAACGCTGTCAACCATCATACCTATGGTAGAATTACCATATTCAATCACAATAATCCGGGTATTTTCATCGTTCTTTTTCGGTTCTTTCCCAAGCCTTTTTCTCAGATTAATAATGGCTGCAATTTGACCCCTGAGATTTAAGACCCCTTCTACAAAATCAGGTACGTTTGGAATTCGAGTAATTTGAGTTGGAAGGATAATTTCTTTTACCTGAGAAATTTCAACTCCGTATCTTTCTTCACCAAGACTGAAGACAATTACCTGAATCGTATTATCCACATTGACAATTTGATTATGATAACTCATGTATATCACCTGAAAATAAGGCTATAGAATTTCTTTGTTCTATAGCCATGGATTCAACAGTTCTGGATCCGACGTTCAGTACCTTTTTGAACTTCCCTTTCTACTGAAACTTTGAGGTTTCTGAGAAGGTTTAGGACTGTTTATCTCTTCTCGGGAAAATTTGAAATTTTCCGTAAGCATATCGGCTGTTTTCTGAGCAAGAATGCCAACATTCTGTACAGATGTGCTTACCTGCTGCATTGCAGCTGTCTGTTCCTCAATAGCTGCAGAGGTTTCTTCACTGCTGGCTGCGTTTTCTTCAGCAGTAGATGCAGCTTCACTGATGCTTTTATCAATGCTCTCAATTTTCTCAAGGCCTTCATCTGCAAGTTTATTCAGTTCAGCGAGCATGGTATTTATCGTATTTACAGCATTGGCAATCTCATGAGCTTTATTCAAAGCCTGTTTAATGTTCTTGTTGCCGGTATCAGCACTTACCTGCGCTCTGTCAATTGCCTCTGTAACTTTTTTAGTTTCTTTTTGAACACTTGTGACTATCTCATTTATGTCATCAGTGCTTTTCCTCGAGTCTGCAGCAAGTTTCCGGACTTCATCGGCAACAACAGCAAACCCCCTTCCGTGTTCTCCAGCTCGTGCAGCCTCAATAGCCGCATTCAGGGCAAGAAGGTTGGTCTGGTCAGCAATGGATTTGATTTTTCCGGTAACAGCACCGATATTATTGACAGCACTGTCCAGAGACTGCACAATAGTTCCAAGTTTAGAGATTTCTGCAACAAACTGGCCGAGGTCTTCAAGAGCCATATTTCCGAGATTCTGCGTTTCCTCGCCTTTTTTACCTGCCTGTGAAGCATAATTGGAAGACTGATTGGAAGATTGGCTGAGTTTTTTGAAAATTTCCTGAGAAGATTTTACATCAGAGGCTGCTGTGCCTGCATGCCTTGAAAGATTCTCTGAGCCAGTTGCAATTTGCTCCGCGGCGGTTGAGATTTGCTGCATGCCCATATTCATCTGGTTGACAGCTTCTTCGGATTGCTGAGCTTCTGCCAGAGTTTGATCCATGTCTGCTAGAGTTTGTTCAAAAAGTGACTTAAGATTAATTACAAGCTTGTTGAATTCATCAAAAGTCTTACCGAAGTCATCATCCTTGATTTTATCCAGATGAGTATCGAGGTTCCCCTCCCCAACTTTTCGAATACCATCCCCAAGATCTTTTAGACAACTGTTGGTGTAATTTAAAAAATTCTGAATTTCCTTTTCTTTCTCTTTCATCTCAGTCATATCAGTTATAATTGTGATATTACCGATAATGGCTCCAGTATCATCTCTTACAGGGACCGAAGAAGTTACTGTAAACAGCGGTTTATCCTGAGCCTTAAGTTTAAGATCCCTCTCGAGATTATAAACCGCCTCTCCGGTTTCTATTACTTTTTCAGCAAGCGACTTTTTACCCCCACTCTCCATTAAATCAGCAGGCGACAAACCCACAGCTTCATCAGCACTTTTGAACTTGCACATCTTGACAAAATAATCGTTAATGTACTTTATTTTCCCGGAAACGTCTACATAAAGTGCAAGTGATGGCTTGGGTATGCCGCCAACAATCGCCCTTTGAGAATCTTCCCTTCTTTTGATATGCGAAGTTATGTCTAAAAATACCCCATCGATGTAAACCAGGTTCCCCCTCTCATCATTCACCAGATGAGCCTGTTCCTGAATGAATACTGTAGTCCCATCAGGTTTTTTGATCCTGTATTCAACCTGATAGGGCGTTTTGTTTTTTGTTGCTTTCTCTATAACCTTATCGATTATCGGAAGGTCTTCAGGAAAAACAATATCAGACCAGGATAATTTTCGGCTAATAAAATCCATTTTGGAATAACCGGTTAGTTTCCCAACGTTTTTGCTTATGTAGTGTATAGCCCACGAAGATTCACTCGAAACTCGGAAAATAGTTACAGGAAGTTCATCTATTAGCAGGCTTATCTCTTTCGACCTCGAATCGGCATCATCAGTTAAATTTTTTGATATCTTTTTTTGTTTCGATGCCTCTAAATCAGAACCAGTAGAATCCATTTTTAATCAGACCCCTGAATGTTTATATAATAACTATAGTTATAATTGTAGAAAGTATTTAAATGTATAGGTTCAATATAAAAATCACCAGATAAGCAATATTTAATCAAAAGGTGAACTAATACGTCGTTGTTTTAGAAAAAAAGACTGATTAGTAAAAAATATAAGTATCAAATATAATTAGATGAAAAGGGCTAATAAGAATTGCCAACGTCCAACTAGCCCTAAATTCAACAGTTCTGGATTAAACGTTCAGTATCTTATCGGACTTCCCTTTCTGGAGGAAACTTGAGGCTTCTGAGAAGGCTTTTGATTGTTATCCTCTTCTCTGGCAAATTTGAAATTTTCCATAAGCATATCGGTTGTTTTCTGAGCCAGAATGCTAACATTCTGTACGGAAGTACTTACCTGCTGCATGGCAGCTGTCTGTTCTTCGATAGCTGCAGAGGTTTCTTCACTGCTTGCCGCATTTTCTTCAGCGGTTGATGCAGCCTCACTGATGCTTTTATCAATGCTCTCAATTTTCTCAAGACCTGCATCTGAAAGCTTATCCAGTTCTGCAAGCATTGTATTTATCGTATTAACAGCATTGGCTACGTCATTAATTTTATCCAAAGCCTGTTTAATATTCTTGTTGCCGGTACCAGCACTGACCTGCGCTCTGTCAATTGCTTCGGTAACTTTTTTGGTTTCCTTCTGGACACCTGTAACAATTTCATTTATGTCATCAGTGCTCTTTCTCGAATCTGCAGCAAGTTTTCGGACCTCATCGGCAACAACAGCAAATCCACGACCGTGTTCTCCAGCTCGTGCAGCCTCAATAGCCGCATTCAGTGCGAGAAGGTTGGTCTGGTCAGCAATGGATTTGATTTTTCCGGTAACAGCACCGATATTATTGACAGCATTATCCAGAGACTGAACAATGGATCCAAGCCTTGAGATTTCTGCAACAAACTGAGCCAGATCTTCTATAGCCATATTGCCCAGACCCTTGGTTTCTTCACTGGTTTTCCCTGCCTGCGAAGCATAGTTTGCAGATTTTGTGGAGGATTGGCTGAGTTTTTTGAAGATTTCTGCCGAGGCTTTTACTTCGGATGCTGCGGTGCCTGCATGTCTTGAAAGATTTTCTGAACCAGTTGCAATCTGCTCTGCAGCCGTTGAAACTTGCTGTATGCCAGTATTCATCTGGGTGACAGCTTCTTCTAACTGTTGAGCTTCTTCCAGAGTTTGATTCATATATTCTAAATTTTGTTTAACAAGTGACTTCAGATTAATTCCAAGCTTATTGAACTCATCATAAGTTTTACCAAATTCATCATCCTTAATTTTTTCCAGATAAATGTCAAGATTTCCTTCCCCAAGGTTTCTGATGCCTTCTCCAAGATCCTTCAAACAGCTATTGGTGTAATCTAAAAGATTCTGGATTTCCTGTTCTTTCTCTTTCATTTCAGTCATATCGGTCATAACCGTCAGACTGCCTACAATAGAACCGGATTCGTCTCTTATGGGAACAGCGGAAAGTACTGTATGCAAAGGCTTGTCTAAAGCTTTAAATTTAAAAGACTTCTCAATATTGTAAACGCCTTCTCCTGTTTCCATTACTTTATCAGCAAGCGTTTTTTGAGAATTTGTATCCAATAATTGAGCAGACGTTAAGCCTACCACTGCATCGGCACTTTTAAACTTACAGACCTTTACAAAATAATCATTAATGTATTTTACTTTTCCAGATGCATCGACGTAAACAGCAAAAGAAGGCTCTGGTATACCCTTAACGATCGCCCTTTCAGATTCGTCTCTTCGCCTTATCTGTGGAGTTAAGTCCAGAAACACTCCATTAATGCAGGCCAGGTTTCCACTCTCATCTTTTACAAAATACCCCTGTTCCTGAATGAATACTGTATTGCCATCGGATTTTTTGATTCGATATTCAACCTGATAAGGAGTTTTGGTTTTAATTGCCTTCTGTACAACCTTATCGACTATCGGAATATCCTCATGAAAAACAATATCAGACCACGATAACTTCCGGTCGATAAAACTAGTATTGGAATAACCGGTTAATTTCTCTACATTTTTACTTACGTAATTTATATCCCATGAAGACCCACTCGATACCCGGAAAACAGTTACTGGAAGGTTATCTATCAGCCAACTTATTTCTTCTGCTTTGGAATCAATACTCTCAATTAAACTTTTAGATGACCCCATGTACTTCGCCCCATCTGAATCAGAATCTATTGAAGTCATTTCTCATCAATCTCCAAATTAGTTATATATTAACTATAAGAATAATTATGTAATGTATTTAAAGTTATAGGTGAAAATAATAAAACCTTTACATGATGACGTTTCAGAGAATAATTGACCAATTTTTACCACTCAATAGTAAAAACCTCTAAAAATGGGATGCATAATACAGGACTATAGATGCCTCAATCAAAAAGAAAAGAAATAGCAAGAAAAGCCTGGAAAACTGAAGAATATCATAGAAGAAGATGAGAAAGGATATCAGGTACTTTGAAACAAAATGAAGCATTACAAGAAATTCTGTTACTTAATTTTTAAGAACCCAAAAGTATGCCTGAGATAAAAGTTATGAAAATTAAAAAGTTGTCTGCTTTGCAGGCAACTGTATAAGTAATATATTAGATAATTTTACTATTATGTATTAATTCAAGGGTTTTCCGGTGTTTTTCATTACATCCGCTTTCCAGTGGAGGGCCGTGACCGTAAAAAATTTTAGATACATTTTTTGTGCAGAGATATTCCATAGATTGTACATAATTTTTTTCTAAAGACCAGCTATCCGAATTAAGAATTACGCGTGTATCTCCGACAAAAAGATATCCGTTTTCAGAGCAATAAAGGCAAATTGAATCCTGGGTATGCCCAGGCGTATGTATTACTTCAAAAAATTTATCCCCGATTAAGATTGATTCCCCGCCTTTTAGTAAAGTATCCACTCCTTTAAGGTAAGGTGAAAACGCATATACTTTGGGCGAATAAATTTCTTTTACAGTTTTTAAAAGCGATGTGTGGTCGTAATGATTGTGTGTAAGAATTATTTGATCAATCAATTTTTTACCAGCACAGTTTGACATCTCATCAAATTTTTTAAAGATTATCTCATCACGGCCAATATCAATGATCGTATTCAGATTGTTAAGAGAATTAAATTCACTCTGTATGTAATATACATTACAGGTATACGTTGTCGGATTTTCGGTAAGGTTAATAACCTTCAATCAATTTACGCTCCTCTAGAATTGATCATTATTTTTTTATATATACGGGCATTGCTTATGAATTGCTCAAATTGTCTAGACGATGAAACAGGAAGTTTTTGCGTTTGTTCTGTAATGAAAAATCCACTATTTGAGAGCGACTGATAAAACATGTTTATAATGTCAGTGCTTTGTTGTTCTGTAAAATGAAGGAGCACATTTTTACATAAAATTATATCAAATGGTCTTTCAATTATGGGTTTTAAAGACAGCAGATTATGCCAGGCATATGTTACATGCTCTCTTATAATCTCTGAAATAAGATAATTGCCCTGAATATTTGCGTCCTTAATAAAATTGTTCAAAAACATCTTTTCCGGAATTTTTTTAAGGGAATCCTGAGGGTATGAACCTTTTTTGATAATATTTTCAAATCTATTGTTTGGGTCAATATCCGTTGCATAAATCTGTATTCTGGAAAATATTTCTTCGTCAAGAATTTCCTTTAAGAGAATTGCAAGGGTGTAGGGTTCTGAACCGTTTGCACAACCCGCACTCCAGATATTGATATTCCTGTTGCTCCGATGGTCTTCATCCTCCAGAATCAGAGGTATAAGGGTATAAGGGATCATTTTAAGAGTTTGAGTATCCCTGAAAAAGAAAGTTGCGCCCATATTTAAACCCTTTTTTCATTTACACTGCATATTTTCCGGTAAAGGTTTTGTTCCGGTAGCATTCTTTTAAAATGGCTGTTTAAATATTCAGGAATTTCCTGTGAGAATTCACATAACAGGAATCCTTCGTCTGTTAAGGAATTGTAAAACATTTTTACTACATCCACCTGTTCTTTGTGATTAAAATGCTGGAGGACATGCTTGCATATAATTAAATCAAAATCAGATCCGATGGAATTTAAGGATAAGAGGTCATGTTTCTGGTAATTTACCTTCTTTCTTAAATTTTCTGATATAATGTAAATATCCGGATTTTCTTTATCCTGTGAGAAATATTTCTCCAATATAGCAGAGGGAACAGAGCAAATCTGATTTTTTTTATAAGTGCCTTCTTCAATTATTTTTTTGAAGCTGTTACTGTTGTCAATATCAGATGCAAATATATTTATTCCTTTGAATTGCTCTTCATTGAGCGTTTCTTTTAAATGAATTAATATTGAGTAGATTTCCGGACCGTTTGCACACCCGGCATCCCATATTTTAATGATTTTTTTTTCTGAAATACTGGGAAGTACATAACCCGGAATTAGTTCTATTGCATCTAAATCCCGGAAAAAAAAGGTGAATGCCATTTATTATCAGCTTCCTGTGTTAATTTCAGACTTCAATAAGGTTGTCCTTCATTTCGGTTGCATTAATCCAGTGATAAGATTGTCACTGTTACCCTCAATTCCACTGTATTATAAGGTCCATGATACATGCCCCGTTTGAGGCTGAATTGTCAGCTTTTTCGATCCTTCATCAACCTGAAGGACTCTCTGGGCAATCAACAGCAACTTTTACTTTTGAATCGGCTGCCTCTTTGGGATAAGAACAACTATCTTCTTATGATCACTGTCTTTATGATTTTGAAGACCTTATCATTTCAGAAGAACGATGAGAGTGATGAGAGTTAATGAGATTATAATCTCTCCTCTCAGGTTCACCTTTCTATCAATTTAATCCAGTGCCCCTTGCACCGGATTTGTTGACATCACCTCATCAATTTCTTTGAATTTTATTTAAGGGGCTAATGAAGAATGTGCTGTATTCCAATTTGAAACTGGACTCCATCCACCATCACCTTATTGAAATCTCCATTATACCCTGTATTTTTCCATTTCAGATTTCAGATTGTTGGAAAGGTTGGTCACTTCATGAATTGCGGCTCCAATTTCTTGAATTGACGCACTTGTCTCTTCTGCAATTGCTGCAAGAGACTCTGACTCTACCTGTGCCTCCCTTGTCATGATGTTTCCTTCTTCCGAAGCCTTTACAACCTTTATTGAGATGCCTACCTGACTATCGATTGCCCCTGCAATGTCTCCAATATCTTTTGTTACCTGGGTAGCATTTTTAATGATTATGTTGAGAGCATCAAGTGTCTTGTTGACACTATCAACACCGTCAATTATCTCTTTATTAGCGGCCTTGATGGCATCTGCAGTTTTTTTGCTGTCTCTTTGTACTGAATTCACAACAATTTCAATATTATCTGTTGCATTCCTTGCTTTTGATGCAAGGTTTTTGACCTCACCTGCAACAACAGCAAATCCGCGTCCATGTTCTCCTGCACGTGCAGCCTCAATTGCGGCGTTTAAAGCAAGAAGGTTTATCTGGCTTGTAATGTCATTTATGAGTTTTACGACATTGTCGATCTGTTTAATTTGTTCTGTGAGGTTGTTTATTCCATCTACACTTTCTTTGGCAATCTTTTCAACACTTGCCATTTTCAGGTTTGTTTCTTTGCCAAGCACCTGTGCATCCTTTCCGATGCGTACAACCTCATTTGCAGCAGAAAGGACCCCTTTTGATGTGTCTGCAATTTTTTCATTGGATGCTGACAGATCGATTATCTCTCTATTGATGCCCCCTATTTTATAGAGAAGTTCTCGGGTCAGTTCAGAACTCTTCTGACTGGACATTGCAACTCCTCCTGATGCCTTTGCAACCTCATCGGCGCCTCTGCTCGCTTCATCGCTACATTCTACAACCTGCATGGTGACAGATTTTGCAGAATTTATAATTTCACTCACAGAAATTCCAATATCATTAAGAACATCCTTGAAATTTATGAAGTCGCCCTCAACATGAAGGTCCTCATCAACGCGAGCTCTAAAGTTTCCACTCGAAAATTCACTTGAAACCCTTATTGCTTCATGCAGAGGACCAATTACGGCGTCAAGAGTATCATTAACACCGCCGACAACCTTACGGAAATCGCCTTCATGTCGGCTGGCATCAGCACGGGTATCGAGTCTTCCTTCGATACCGGCTTCTGAAAGCATGACAGCATCGTCAACAAGGTTATTAACAGCAACAATGCAGGTGTTCAGGTTGTTCTTGATCTCGTTGAAGTCACCGTTGTAATTGTCTGTGATCATTTCAGGAATGTCACCACGGCTGATACGTTCAACATATTCAGCAGCAACATTCAAAGGACCAATGACAGCATCAAGAGTATCATTGACTCCCTCAACGATTTTATGGAAATCGCCTTCATGTCTGCTGGCATCTGCACGGGTATCAAGTCTTCCTTCTATACCGGCTTCTGAAAGCATGACTGCATCTTCAACAAGGTTATTAACAGCAACAATACACGTGTTCAGGTTATTCTTGATCTCGTTGAAATCACCGTTGTAATTATCAGTGATCATTTCAGGAATGTCACCACGGCTGATACGTTCAACATATTCAGCAGCAACATTCAAAGGACCAATGACAGCATCAAGAGTATCGTTGACTCCCTCAACAATTTTATGGAAATCGCCTTCATGTCTGCTTGCATCTGCACGGGTATCGAGCCTTCCTTCTATACCTGCTTCTGAAAGCATGACTGCATCTTCAACAAGATTATTAACAGCAACAATACACGTGTTCAGGTTATTCTTGATCTCGTTGAAGTCACCGTTGTAGTTGTCCGTGATCATTTCAGGAATGTCACCACGGCTGATACGTTCAACATATTCAGCAGCGACATTCAAAGGACCAATAACGGCATCAAGCGTATCATTTACGCCACTTACAACCTTACGGAAATCGCCTTCATGTCGGCTGGCATCAGCACGGGTATCAAGTCTTCCTTCGATACCGGCGTTGGATAACATGACTGCATCTTCAACAAGGTTATTAACAGCAACAATGCAGGTGTTCAGGTTGTTCTTGATCTCGTTGAAGTCACCGTTGTAATTGTCTGTGATCATTTCAGGAATGTCACCACGGCTGATACGTTCAACATATTCAGCAGCAACATTCAGAGGACCAATGACAGCATCAAGAGTGTCATTGACTCCACTTACAACCTTACGGAAATCGCCTTCATGTCTGCTGGCATCGGCACGGGTATCAAGTCTTCCTTCTATACCTGCTTCTGAAAGCATGACAGCATCTTCAACAAGGTTATTAACAGCAACAATACACGTGTTCAGGTTATTCTTGATCTCGTTGAAATCACCGTTGTAATTATCAGTGATCATTTCAGGAATGTCACCACGGCTGATACGTTCAACATATTCAGCAGCAACATTCAAAGGACCAATGACAGCATCAAGAGTATCATTTACGCCACTTACAACCTTACGGAAATCGCCTTCATGTCTGCTTGCATCTGCACGAGTATCAAGTCTTCCTTCTATACCTGCTTCTGAAAGCATGACAGCATCTTCAACAAGGTTATTAACAGCAACAATACACGTGTTCAGGTTATTCTTGATCTCGTTGAAATCACCGTTGTAATTATCCGTGATCATTTCAGGAATATCACCACGGCTGATACGTTCAACATATTCAGCAGCAACATTCAGAGGACCAATGACAGCATCAAGAGTGTCATTTACGCCACTTACAATCTTTCTGAAATCTCCGGAATGCTTGGAGGCATCTGCCCGAGTATCGAGTGCACCTTTTACTGCAGCTTCAGAGAGCATTCCTGCATCTGCAACGAGATTCTTGATTGTAAAATTGACTTTTACAAGCTTTTCATTAATTAGTGCAAAATTTTTATGAGCGTCAATGGTGTATTCATCGGGCTTTGAGACTTCAATATGAAGACCTGTGTCGCCATTACTCAATTTGTCCAGATTATTTCCAAGTTTCTTAACTTCACTATTGAGATAATTTGTAACTCTTATTATAGCGGTTTGATCCTGAACAAATTCAAAAGCACCGGTGACCTCCCCCATTTGATTCAGAATTGGAATGCTTGCAGTTGAAATTTCAACTTCTTTTCCCAGTGGCTTAGCCAGAGTCTGGCTGGTTGTCTCAGAAATTGTTTCCATTGCCCGGGCACATGGACAATTTGGAGTATGACAATCGCCTGTATTGAATTCTGAAAAACATTTCTTACCGATTAATTCTTTTTTTGTTGAACCTAAAAGTTTTGACCCTGTTTCATTCATATAGAGAATATTAAATGATTTATCAATTGCCTGCACCGGCAGAGGCATACGGTCAATATACCCAACAAGAGTATCAAGGGTAGTATTCACTCCGTCTACAATCTTTCGGAAATCACCCTGATGAACAGAAGCATCTACTCTTGTGTCAAGTTTTCCTTCAACAGCAGCATCAACAAGCAATCCTGCGTCAGCAACAAGACCGTTTATTGCAATGATACAGGTGTTCAGGTTGTTTTTAATCTCGTTAAAGTCACCGTTGTAATTATCCGTAATAGGTTCTGGAATATCACCACGGCTGATACGTTCAACATATTCAGCAGCGACATTCAGAGGACCAATAACGGCATCAAGCGTATCATTTACGCCACTTACAACCTTACGGAAATCGCCTTCATGTCGGCTGGCATCAGCACGGGTATCGAGTCTTCCTTCTATACCTGCTTCTGAAAGCATGACAGCATCTTCAACAAGGTTATTAACAGCAACAATACACGTGTTCAGGTTATTCTTGATCTCGTTGAAGTCACCGTTGTAGTTGTCCGTGATCATTTCAGGAATGTCACCACGGCTGATACGTTCAACATATTCAGCAGCGACATTCAGAGGACCAATGACGGCATCAAGTGTTTCGTTTACTCCCTGGACGATCTTACTATATTCACCCCGGTGCTTCGAGACGTCCGCACGGGTATCCAAACGTCCTTCGATGGCGGCTTGTGAAAGCATTCCAGCATCCTTGACCAGAGCACGGAGCGTATCCCTTGTCTTGATACACGATTTTGCCATCATATCGTGCTCAGACATGACCTTGACCTCAAAGTCGAGGTTGCCTTCGGCCATCTTCATGACGTTTACGGCGTCATGCTTGTTGTTGTCGATGACGGCAGCCATACTCAACATCAGCCTGTCCGTCAGCGACCTTGGAGTGATTATAACACTTGTGTTACCTATAGACAACGCCTCTGCGACCTCTATGACCTTGTTCTCAGCATCGATCAAGGAGTTCAGGTTATTCTTGATCTCGTTGAAGTCACCGTTATAATTGTCCGTTATCATTTCAGGAATGTCACCACGGCTGATACGTTCAACATATTCAGCAGCGACATTCAGAGAACCAATGACAGCATCAAGAGTATTATTCATCTCTTTGAGAATTGCACCCCAGCCCCCAGGATATTTTGAGTCATTGGCACGTATATCAAGATGGCCTTCTACTCCTGCCTTTGAAACTGTCATGACTTCATCCAAAAGGCCTGTGATATTTTCGGTACTGAGGTTGATTAGATCAGCGGTTTTTTTGGTTTCCCCTGTGAATTTCCCGCTTATTTTCTCTAAGGGCTCACCTTGTGAAATTTTTTCAACAAAGGATCTGAGCATTTCAAACTGAATTTTTTGGTCTTCTTTTAATTCCATATTAGTTAACCCCATAATAATAATAAAATTTTCAGAAATATTTAATTCAGCTTACAAATTCTCCGAAATTTCTATGATGCCTATGTTAAGGAGATATTTCAGCCTCTAGACAACGCTATTAACAATACATGTTCTGTTACAGAATGAAATATGAGAATATTTTCTGATGCTCTTTTTTACCGATAATAATGCCATCAAGATCTTTTACTGACACAGAAGAAGTAATTATGAATAGAAGTTTATCTGTGAACAGAAGTTTATTTTAAGCCTTAAGTTTAAGACCCAGCTAAAAATTATAAAATTGTTTCGTTATTTTCAACCCTTCATAAATCTATTTTTTAATACTGTTCATTATTAAGTCTGAAGGGGGCAAGCCTATTGCTTCATCTGCGTTTCTAAAATCACAGACTCCCAAAACTTACTTTTATTTTCCGCATCCCAAAACAATTTCCCCGTTATTCTGAAAAAATTACCGGAGCTTTTTTACTGACCAGCTCATTTATTCAATCATGTAACTCATAAATTGAACAATTTTTTGATGAAGTTAAATTACTTAATTCGCAGTAAATCATACTCTATTGAAGGCTTATATCTTCAAACCCCCTAATAATTTATATATTACTATAATAATAATCATAGAAAGTATTTAAATTTATAGATTACAACAAAAATAGTTCACTCAGAATATTTTATGATAAACAAGAATAATTTAAATCCAGTTGTTGAATGAAAAATTAAATGAATTTATTTATTCTTCCCGTATAGAACAGAATCAATCAACGTGATGATTCTTCAACCCGAAATAAAAAGGAGTTTATCTAACAATATCGGGTTAAAAGCAATGTATCTGATCACTTGTTGATGAAAATTTGGATTAACTTAGATTAAAAACAAACAGGGCTAATAGAATTTTCGTATTCAATTAGCCCCGGATTCGATATTTATGGATCCGACGTTCAGTACCTTTTTGAATTTCCCTTTCTACTGAAACTTTGAGATTTCTTAGAGGACTTTTGACTGATTTTTTCTTCTCTTGAAAACTTGAAGTTTTCCGTAAGTATGTCGGTTGTTTTCTGAGCCAGACTGCTAACATTCTGTACAGATGTGCTTACCTGCTGCATTGCAGCTGTCTGTTCCTCAATAGCTGCAGAGGTTTCTTCACTGCTGGCTGCGTTTTCTTCAGCAGTAGATGCAGCTTCACTGATGCTTTTATCAATGCTCTCAATTTTTCCCAGGCCTTCATCTGCAAGTTTATTCAGTTCAGAGAGCATGGTATTTATCGTATTAACAGCATCAACAATCTCGTGGGCTTTATTCAAAGCCTGTTTAATGTTCTTGTTGCCGGTATCAGCACTTACCTGCGCTCTGTCAATTGCCTCTGTAACTTTTTTAGTTTCTTTTTGGACGCTTGTAACAATATCATTTATGTCATCAGTGCTTTTCCTCGAGTCTGCAGCAAGTTTCCGGACTTCATCGGCAACAACAGCAAACCCCCTTCCGTGTTCTCCAGCTCGTGCAGCCTCAATAGCCGCATTCAGGGCAAGAAGGTTGGTCTGGTCAGCAATGGATTTGATTTTTCCGGTAACAGCACCGATATTATTGACAGCGCTGTCCAGAGACTGCACAATAGTTCCAAGTTTAGAGATTTCTGCAACAAACTGACCGAGGTCTTCCAGAGCCATATTTCCGAGATTCTGCGTTTCCTCGCCTTTTTTACCTGCCTGTGAAGCATAATTGGAAGACTGATTGGAAGATTGGCTGAGTTTTTTGAAAATTTCCTGAGAAGATTTTACATCAGAGGCTGCTGTGCCTGCATGCCTTGAAAGATTCTCTGAGCCAGTTGCAATTTGCTCTGCAGCAGTTGCGATTTGCTGCATACCCATATTCATCTGGTTGACAGCTTCTTCGGATTGCTGAGCTTCTGCCAGAGTTTGATTCATATATTCTAAATTTTGTTCAACAAGTGACTTCAGATTAATTACAAGCTTATTGAATTCATCAAAAGTCTTACCAAAGTCATCATTCTTGATTTTATCCAGATGAGCATCGAGGTTCCCCTCACTAACTTGCAGTATGCCCTCTCCAAGATCTTTAAGACAACTGTTGGTATAATCTAAAAGGTCACGAATTTCATTTTCTTTCTCTTTCATCACAGTCATATCGGTTAGGACTGTGAGGCTGCCTATAATAACATTGTTTTCATCTTCTATCGGCATGGCAGAACATATTACAAATAGAGCTTTGTCTGCACCTTTGAATTTAATAGACCCTTCGATATTATAAACCGCTTCTCCGGTTTCCAGTACTTTTTCAGCAAGAGACTTAGTTTTATTAGTACCCTGTACCAGAGTACTGCTTTCTATGATATCAGAAGGAGACATACCGACTAGATCATCCACACTTTTAAGATTACATATTTCCGCAAAATACTCATTGAGACAATTGATCTTACGAGATGAATCTACAAAATATGCAAATGATGGTTTAGGTATGCTGTTAACAATACTCTTCACAGAATCCGCCTGTTGTTTCACTTGCTGAGTTACATCTAAAAAGACTCCCTTAATAGAAGTCGATTTTCCGTTCTCATCGTAAAAGAAACTGGAGTGCTCCTGAATGAATACAGTCTTTCCATTACGTTTTTTGATTCGGTACTCAGCCTCATAAGAAGTTTTGTTTTCCCTTGCTTTCTGTACAATCTTTTCGTGTATTGGAATATCTTCTGGAAAAACAATATCAAACCATTTCAATTTTTGGCTAATGAAATCCATTTTGGAATAACCGGTTAGTTTCTCCACATCTTTACTTATGTAATCAATTCCCCACGAAGAGCTACGAGATATTCTAAAAACAGTTACTGGAAGGTTATCTATTATCCAGCTAACTTCTTTTGTGGCTAAATCGACGTCATTAACCAAATTTTGAGATGAGTTATTTAGGCCCACCCCCCCAAAATCATCATCAATAGAAGCCATATTTCACAAATCACCTGAGAATAAATATAATAACAATATATATAATTATACAAAGTACATAAATGTTTTGACTATATACAAAGGTTTAAAAAGTAAAGAAGGGTAAAGAAATCTAAGGCAATCGTTTAAGTTTAAACTTAAGAAAGATATGATAAACAAATTCCAAAATGTCGGGAAAACTAAAAGTTTTCAGATTTCCATACATCTTCGATTTTAAGAGAAGACACAAAGATATAAAATCGAAACAGATAAATGACGGAGAAGAAAAAGGAATTATTTATATATTCCCAATGTGAAACTTTATATACATCCAGGTAATCTGTTTCAGAAATGTATTTTTTAGACCTGGGGTTCTTATGACAGAAGTCAAAAAAGTATTACTACTACTCAAAAATATGGTGTACGAAAGCACCAGCCCGCAGGAAACGCTCAAATTTGCGAAGTATTACAGGAGTAAGGGACTCAAGGTACTGGTTATTCTCTGGGGACCTATGGGAGTGTTGCTTGCAAAGAGAGAGAAAACAAGAGGATCCCCCAAGTATGATGCCTCTGTTCAGGAATGCATTGATATGGGGGTAGAGTTTCGGTGCTGCCAGCTCGCATCGGATATGATAGGGCTTAAGAAAGAAGAATTAATCCCGGGAATTGAATTTATCTGCTCAAAAGATGTGGCTGAACTTTTTCTAACATATACCGAAGAAAACCAGTTAATTATTAATTTCTGATCCTGAAATTTGCATCAAGAGATTTAATAAGTTAACTAATTCGATGCTAGTCTTCAACAGTTTAAATACATTGTCGATGCCTGTTTTTAAATAATCTTGTCCTTGAATCTAAGCATTTCCCCATGAATTACCTTAAAGATGATTTTTGATTCATCCTCCTTTTATCTATTCCGCACATTAACTTTCAATCTACTTTACATAATCCATGTCAATAAACTTTACAGCTCTAATTTCATCACTTTAAACTGAAATTTAATGTCTAATACTCAATAGTGCTTCGATTCCAAAATAAATCCCTTATTAAAGGGAAAATTCAGGATCAGTAAATAGATCCTAAAGTCATCAGTAAATAGATCCTAAAGTCATCAGTAAATAGATCCTAAAGTCATCAGTAAATAGATTCTAAAGTCAAGTTTTGTGAACATACTTCAGAATCGCAGCACTAGAACTAAAAAATCTCTTAACAAAAACTTAAATTCGACAAAGGTATTCTTAATAATTTCTTATTGTATGTGCAAACCCACAAAGTTTTTTATGATTACTGTATCTTTTTCAGTCAGTGTACAAAATAGCCTGAAAATCACATCTAAGGAATGGATTATATGCCAATATGTATATAATTAAGATAAAAATGGATTTTATATGAATAATATATTCGAATCAATATTTCAGCCTTCCAGTCAATTAATTTTAAGTAAATGGCAAAATAATTTGAGCAGGTGATTAAATGCTTCAAAAAGACTATGAACTAAATGAAGAAGAGAAACTTATTTTACAGAAAGTCCTGGATGGGGATATAGCTTTTCGCAAGATTGAGGAATTTGCAGATCCGCTAACAGCAGTAAAACTCCGGAGACTAGCAATACAGGAGTTTGCAAAACTCGATTTCGAGCATATACAGAATTTTTCCCTTGATGTGGAAACTGCAACTAAGAAGAATATTGAAAATATGATAGGTGCAGTTCAAATTCCTCTTGGAGTTGCCGGGCTTCTGAAGGTAAACGGAGAATATGCAAATGCTGAATACTATCTCCCTCTTGCCACAACTGAAGGGGCCCTTGTTGCAAGTGTAAATCGAGGATGCTCGGTAATCACAAAGTCAGGAGGAGCAAATGTAAGGATCTTTGAAGACGAGATGACCAGAGCACCTGTTTTTAAGCTTGAGAACCTGGATAGAACCAAAAAATTTTATGAATGGGTAAAGAATCCTGAAGTTTTTGAGCAGATGAAGATAGTTGCCGAAAAGACTACACGCTTTGGAAAATTGCTTTCTGTAAAGCCCTTTGTGACAGGGACTTATGTGTACCTGAGATTTTCATACGACACAAAAGATGCTATGGGTATGAACATGGTAACCATAGCCACTGACGCAGTAATACACCTTATAGAAGACGAATTTGGAGCACACCCTGTCACCCTTTCAGGAAACATGTGTACCGACAAAAAACCAGCATCTATCAGCACAATTCTAGGAAGAGGAAAAACTGTTGTAGCTGAAATCACCATTCCAAAAGAAGTCGTAAAGGAAACTCTGAAATGCACGCCTGAATCTATGTTTGAAGTAAACTACAGCAAAAACCTGTTAGGTTCGGCAAGAGCTGGAGCCCTTGGATTCAATGCCCATGCTGCAAACATTATCGCTGCCATCTACCTGGCCTGCGGACAGGATATAGCTCATGTTGTTGAAGGCAGCACTGCAATTACAAGCATGGAACTTACAAAATATGAAGAAATTCACTGCTCTGTCACTCTGCCCGCCCTTCCAGTAGGAACTGTAGGAGGAGGCACTGGCCTTGGAACTCAGAGAGATTGCCTGAACATCCTTGGTGTTGCAGGAGCAGGAGATGTCCCAGGAACAAACTCTCGAAAGTTTGCAGAGATAGTTGCCTCTGCAGTGCTTGCAGGAGAAATTTCCCTCATAGGAGCCCAGGCGGCCGGACACCTGGCTCGAGCCCATGCCCAGCTAGGGCGTGGAAAATTCTAAAACTTAAGAGATAATAATACCTTATGAATAGAGTTCTAATCAATAAATTAAAAAAATATTCAGTAGATTAAAAAAATAGAAACTTAATGTTTTACTTTAAGGGTAGAAGTTCCCTTCCCGGATACAAAACAGAAGGGATGGGGACTACATTTTCATTTTAGATCTGGTCATAATATTTTTATTCTTTTTCTTCTGGAGTTTATCTTCTGGAGCTTAAGAAAACTGAGATTCAGGCAATTTTAGAAAAAGGAGGATTGAGAAATTTAATTGATAATATTTTTTAGATTATTATTAAATTTTCATACAAAGTAGAAATACTTATCACAGTGCACATTTCTAAAGTAAATACGGAGACGTGAATGAGTAACGCTGTGGATCTTCTGGCCTGTGCGGTTACTTCATTGATTTGCTTTTTAATAATATACTCCGTACTTCAGATAGATATATTGATACTGGGAATTGCTCTGGTAGGCTGTGTTCTTTTTGGAAAGGCTCTTTACTTATTTTAAAAATTCAAAAATCCCGATTTGTTCCTAGCCTTCCTCTTAATAAGGCAAGAAGCAAGATTATTTAAGGCTTCATAAGAATATCGTTTTAGGGGAATAAGAAAGAATAGAAGGCGAAATAGGGTTAGTGAGAAAAAAAGAAAGCAAAGTTTACAAGGAAAATCTGTTTTGCTGTAATAATTTAGAGCAGCCTTCGAGCCCAATTTTTGAGAGATATTCAAGGCACTTAAGTATTCAGCCACTTATAAAGTGAAAGCTTACTAGATAAAAGAGTAGACAAACTGAAGATCTTAAAAATCAATATTTCAAACTTAGTATTCAAAAAAGATCTTTTCAATATCTCAGATAATGTACAAATCATTTGCAAATATAAAAATCCAAATTAACGAAATGAGAACTTCAAAAAGCAAATTAATCCTGAGGAAATAACAAAAATTAGGAAAAAAATAAGGGGTTGAGTTTCTGGACTATACACTTAGAATAGGAGGAGAGGCCGGGCAGGGGCTGCAGACTATAGGAGGAGCTCTTGCTAAAATCTTTTCCCGAATAGGGTATCATGTATTTACGCACCAGGACTATATGTCAAGGGTCCGGGGGGGACACAACTATTATCAAATCCGTTTTTCGGATCAGAAGATATCTGCCTCCAGAGAGATGGTTGATATTCTTCTAGCTCTTGACCTGAACACTATAGAAATTCACAAAAAAAATGTGAGAAAAGAAGGATTTATTCTCTATGACTCCGAAACTCTAAAAAAGAAATTTGATGAACCGGAGTTCATAGATATTCCCTTCAAAAAAATAGCCCTCGATGTTGGAAAGAATAGTATTATGGCAAACGTCGTGGCAACCGGAGCAGTGCTTGGACTGCTTGATCTTGGGCTTGAAGTCCTGAAAGACATTCTACGAAAAGATTTCAGGGAAAAGGGCGAAGAAATAATCCAGAAAAATATAGCCTGCTCAGAAGCAGGATATAATCATGCGCTTACAAACTGTGCTCGTTGTGAAGCCTTCGGAATAAGGGAACCGGAAGAAAGAAAGCTCATGCTTATAAACGGAGTTCAGGCAATCGGAATGGGAGCTCTTATGTCGGGCTGTAAGTTTTATTCCGGTTACCCTATGACGCCTTCAACAGGAATTCTGGAATACCTCGCTTCCAGAGCAGAAGACTACGGTCTGGTTGTTGAGCAGGCTGAAGATGAAATTGCAGCCATTAATATGGCAATAGGAGCTTCTTTTGCAGGCGTGAGAGCAATGACAGGAAGTTCGGGAGGAGGCTTTGCCCTGATGGTGGAAGGCCTTTCCCTGGCAGGAATTACCGAAACACCTATCGTTATTGCAGAAATGCAGCGCCCTGGCCCAGCTACGGGCTTGCCTACACGCACAGAACAGGCAGATCTACTTTTTGTTCTTCATGCAGGACATGGAGAGTTCCCAAGAGTAATTTTTGAGCCCGGAACCCCAAAACAGGCTTTCTATCTCACGAACAGGGCTTTTGAACTTGCAGAAAAATATCAGATTCCTGTGTTCATACAGTCAGACCAATATCTTGGAGATACAGAGTGGACATTTGAAAACTTTGACATTGAGCACCTTATTTACAATGATTACAGGATGAGAGAGAAGGATCTTGAAGGCGTAGAGAATTACAAACGTTACAAATATTCAGATACAGGGATCTCCCTTTTTGCAGTCCCCGGAGAAGCCGGAAAACACCTTGTTGTAGTGGACAGCGATGAACACGATGAAGAAGGGCATATTATAGAAGACTCCGAGACCCGCATCAAAATGGTTCAGAAAAGACTGCTGAAGAAACTACCACTTATAAAGAAAGAAATCGAAGCTCCACTTCTTTATGGCGACCCTTCTCCTAAAATAGTGCTTGTAGGGCATGGGTCTACCTATGGTGTGCTAAAAGAGGTAGTTGACACATTTTCTAAAGATCACAAGCTTGCAATGATGCATTTCAGCCAGATCTATCCTCTTTCTGAGAGGGATAGATTCGATTATATTGAACTTCTTGAGAAGGCAGACATCACAATTTGCATTGAAAACAACGCTAGTGGCCAGTTTGCAAAACTAATAAAAGCAGAGACAGGATTTGAATTCTCCCACCAGATTTCCAAATACGATGGGAGGCCTTTTACCATTGAAACTCTGAAGGAGGAGCTGCATGCCTACATCTGAAGATTATAAAGGCCAGGTTCCGGCATGGTGTCCTGGATGTGGAAATTTCCAGATTCTTTCGACTATCCAACGGGCACTTAGCGAACTTGGAATTGAGCCGTGGGAAGTCCTTCTGGTTTCGGGAATAGGACAGGGCGCAAAATTGCCCCATTATATGAAATGCCATACGTTTAATGGACTTCACGGAAGAACCCTGCCTGTAGCTACAGCTGCAAAACTTGCCAACCATTCTCTTCACATCATAGCAATTGCAGGAGATGGAGACTGTTACGGAGAAGGTGGAAACCACTTCCTTCACACAATTCACCGGAATCCTAATATCACTCTTTTCGTGCACAACAACCAGATCTACGGACTGACTAAAGGACAGGCATCCCCGACCACAGCTAAGGGAACCCAGACAAAGATCCAGCCTTATGGTGTTCTTACAGAGCCGATGAATCCTCTATCAATGGCAATTTCCCAGGACTGCAGCTTTGTAGCCAGAGGGTTTGCAGGAGACCCGGAGCATCTGAAAGAACTTATGAAGGCTGCCATAACACACAAAGGCTTTTCTCTCCTTGATATTCTTCAGCCGTGTGTTACTTTTAACAAGGTGAATACATTCAAGTGGTATCGGGATAGAGTCTACACACTCGAAGATGAGTATGATCCTTATAACCGCATAAAGGCATTCGAAAGATCCCTGGAATGGGGTGATAAAATTCCAAATGGTATTTTTTATAAAAACAAAAGAGAAATACTTGAGGAAGGAGTACCTGCAATTATGGAAAAGCCTCTTGTAAAACAAAAGTTTTCTATTGAAGAAGTAAAGCATGAGATTGAAAAATTTTATTAAAATTTTCCTTTATTTATTTATTTATTTATTTATTTATTTATTTATTTATTTATTTATTTATTTATTTATTTATTTATTTATTTATTTATTTATTTATTTATTTATTTATTTATTTATTTATTTATTTATTTATTTATTTATTTATTTATTTATTTATTTATTTATTTATTTATTTATTTATTTATTTATTTATTTATTTATTTATTTATTTATTTATTTATTTATTTATTTATTTATTTATTTATTTATTTATTTATTTATTTATTTATTTATTTATTTATTTATTTATTTATTTATTTATTTATTTATTTATTTATTTATTTATTTATTTATTTATTTATTTATTTATTTATTTATTTATTTATTTATTTAAACTAATTTAATGCAACTTCAACTTTCATAAAAAATGACAGTAATAACCCTGGTCATGTGATTAACAGAGAATTCAGGCTTGAGGTAAAACCAAGGATCGGTTTTACCTGTATCCAGAGTAACATCCCACAAATTGACTCATTCATGAACCTGATGTAACCCTGAAAATTTAGGGGTTACTTTACTTTCTTTTACTATGAAAACAGGAAAATTTCGACTTTGTTTTGTGGAGCTTAATTAGAATCTTGGTTGAAAAAGTTCACAGGAAAAAAAAGACTTTGAATTTGTCAACAGGAAACTGAAAGGAAGAATTCCTTCCTATAAAGGGCCCTAAAAGTTCGATTAGTATACAAAAAAGAAAAAAGATAGTGACGAGAGAGAGAACCCGGCACAAAGAGAGTAAAAGATTATTTATAGATATTAAGAGACTTTATTTAATGGAGATGGAATAGCCCTTCTTTTGCCTTGTTAAGGTAGTCGTTTGCTTCCTCAACTTTACTGGCAGCTTCAAGGATATCTTCAGCAGCTTCGAGAAAACCGTCTTTTTTGGCTTTCTGAGCCCATTCCTTAAAGCTCTGTATATGGCTTTCATTATGCTCTATCCAGTGTTCGATCAAGTGTGAAATATTTTCATGACTAAGCTCTTCAGTAATAGATAGTCCCTCCTGCTTGAATACAATGCATTCATGGTATAAATTCCCGCTGGATTTAAGCCAGAACTTAACATAGTTAAATAAAAAATAGAGGAAAATATAGAAAGAGGAAACAAAATAGAGACAAAAAGAGAAGAAAAAAATAGTTTAAAAGCCCGAAAGATAAGATACGGCTCCAAACTCTCCCAACAGTCAGATATAACTATTCAGTCTCAAAGCTTCCAGTTCAAACCGTCCTTGGATCAGTGATTTCACCTGTCAATGCAGAAGCTGCTGCTGTTGCAGGTGATGCAAGATAAATAAAACCATCTTTTCCCATTCTGCCTTTGAAGTTCCTGTTTGCTGTTGAAATGCAGACTTCCCCTTCCCCAAGTACCCCCTGATGAGCGCCAAGGCAGGGACCACAACCAGGGGTTGCAAGGGTGACGCCTGCTTTCAGCAGAATTTCCATTGTTCCGTTTCCAATTGCTGAAAGGAGAGTCGTGCGGGATGCAGGAATCACAATCGTTCTGACTGCAACTTTCTTTCCTTTCAGGACCTCTGCTGCTACTTCCAGGTCTTCAAGCCTTCCATTAGTGCATGTCCCGATAAAAACCTGATCGATGTGGATGCCTTCAACCTCCCCCACAGGTTTTACATTGTCTACCTGATGAGGGCAGGCTATCTGAGGCTCTATATCATCAGCTGAGTAAGTAAACTCCTTCACATACATTGCATCCTGGTCAGCATAGACAGGCTCATAAGGAGCAACTGCTCTGTTTTGCAAAAAGTTGAAAGTTTTTTTATCAGGAGGGACAATACCGGACTTTGCCCCCATCTCGATCGCCATATTGCAAAGTGTCATCCTGCCAGCAATAGAAAGGTCGTTAATTGCCTGCCCATAAAATTCGACGGCTTTGTATGTTGCGCCGTCAATTCCGGTCTTTCCGATAAGGTAAAGCGTCAGATCTTTTGCATAAACCCCTTCACCGAGCTTCCCTTCAACTGTCATACTGAAGCTTTCCGGTACCTTGAACCAGAGTTTGCCTGTGGCGAAAATCTCAGCCATATCAGTAGCTCCAACCCCGGTTGCAAAAGCCCCAAAAGCTCCATAGGTACAGGAATGAGAGTCGGCCCCTACAATAAGTTTTCCAGGAAGGGCAAAGCCGTTCTCAGGAAGCACCTGATGGCAAATCCCTTCTCCCACTTCATAAAAATTAGGAATTCCCTGATCCTTTACCCACTCCCTGATCTCCCTCTGCAGAGTAGCAGAAATCTCACTGTTTGCAGGTGCTATATGGTCGAAAGGAATCACGATCCTCGAAGGGTCCCAGACTTTTTCCATCTCCATTTCCTTAAAAGCATTTACCGCAAGCACTGACGTGCCGTCATGCGCCATTGCGTAATCCACATCTGCCAGCACAAAATCAGTTGCTTTTGCCTCTGTTCTCGCTGCCCTGGAAAATATTTTCTCGCTGATTGTTCCCAAAAATAAGCCTCCTGTACAATGAAGAAATAATTTGAATAATAAGAAAGAAATTCAGATTCCTGAACTCACTATAATGAAATATATACTTAATGGATTTTTAAGTTAAAAATTTTATTAAAAGACGGAGTTTAAAAAAAATAATTCCGAATTGAGTTTAATACATTTTTCGATAAAAAGTTCTGGATTTAGGGTTTCAATTCAGTAAATTTCTCAGATTAATTAATATTTATAAAAAAATACACTGCCACCCATAAAAAGGCTGTATAAACGACTATTTTACTAAATAGATAGATTAAAGGCCTATATTTAAGAAATCCCAACTTAATACACCATAAAATTAGTTGATCAAATATTAACGATTATATACAACTGGATCAATAATGAAAACGGGGAAATAACGCTGTAAAAGTATTATCGAATTGCTAATATGAGGGAGAGTAGTGAAAACCAAAATTTTTTTGTTTATTTGTTGTTTTTTATCCCTATTTTTGATGTTAGGGAGTGCCTTATCAGCTGTTGCTGTACCGGTGGATGGGTGGAACAGAACTTTTGAAAACATCGAATTTGACTGCAGACATTCTGCCCATCAGACTCAGGATGGGGGATATATCCTATCAGGGGAGACTATTGTTAACCACGATGAAGATAACGCCAATGCCTTCTTGATGAAATTAAATTCAGAAGGAAATGAAGAATGGAACAGAACTTTTGGCGGCTCAGCGCATGATTGCACTTATTCGGTCCATGAAATTACAGATGGAGGATATATACTCGCAGGCTATCTTGAAGCCAGCGGAAAAATAGATGAAAGAGACTCTGATGCCTGGCTGATAAAAACCGATTCCAATGGGACCGAAAAATGGAACAAAACATTCGGAGGAATAAACCACGACTCTGCACGCTCTTTTAAGGAAACAAACGATAGAGGATACATAATTGCAGGGGATACCAATTCTTTCGGGGCAGGGGCATCTGATGCCTGGTTGATAAAAACCGATTCCAATGGAACTGAAGAATGGAATAAAACTTTTGGAGGAATAAGTGAGGACCATGCATTCTCTGTCAATGAGAGCAGGAACGGAGGATACATAATAGCTGGATATACCAATTCTTCAGACCTAGATGGAGCTGATGCCTGGCTAATAAAAACCGATCCCAATGGAACCGAAGAATGGAACAGAACCTTCGGGGGAACAAGCTCTGACTATGCATATTCCGTTAAGGAGCTTGATGATGGAGGATATATAATCGGAGGTTATACAGAATCTTTTGGTGCAGGCAAAGCTGATGCATGGATTATAAAAACCGACTCAAACGGAACTGAAGAATGGAACAGGACCTTTGGTGGTCCGAACATAGATTATTCTTATTTTGTCCAGAAGACAGAAAACGGAGGCTTTGTACTTGCCGGCGGCACCCAGCCAACCAGCGATTATAAAGATACCCAAACATTGCTGATAAAAACCGACTCAAACGGGACAGAAGAATGGAATATGATTTTTGGTGGAGAAGACACTGATTTTAGAACTTTTGTTCAAGAAAACCGTGATGGAGAATACATACTAATTGGAGGTACATACTCTTATGGCATGGTTTCTGATGCGTGGTTAATCAAAGTTGGCTCCGATAAAAATGTGAAGACTGAACTTGAAAAACTCGAAACTGAGATGATAAATCTCACAAATGAACTTGACAATCTAACAAATATATAAAATCAGAAAATTTGAAGAATCCCGCTAAAACAATTTAACTGATTTAAAAATATGAATATTACTTACTTACTTACTTACTTACTTATGGCGTTTTAGAAAAACTAAAACGCTACTTTTTTACCTAAAAGCAGTTGTTCTGCAAAGCTCCTACTAACTCTCACCACAGGATTCTATAACCACAGAAAACACAGAAAACAAGAAAGATGTAGATCTGTAAATTAGCCCTCCTGAAATAAAAACAGTGTTATCTGCCCATAAATGAATTCTCTTGAGAGAATCTAATCGTTAGCCTGATAAATTCGCTCTCTCAAGAAAGTGAAGCAAAAAATTAAAACAATAAATTAGTCCTCTCGAGCGTAGCGAGAAGGACCTCGTGCTCCCGAAACGAAAATCGGGCGAAGCGAAAATCGGGCGAAGCGAAAATCGGGCGAAGAGAAAATCGGGAGCAGAAATTTTCAGATTATCCCGTGTTTTGCCAGAAATCCTTCCAGAGGTACGGAATGGGTCTGAAAACCGCATACTTTGTAGGGATCAGCACCCAGGGAAAGTGCCACGAATTGAGCAATATTCATGTGGACCATATCGTACTTTACCCCAAACTCTTTTTCTATAACTGGTTGGTAACGATCGTACTGAATGTGGCAGTTCGGGCACATATGAATCATGAGTTCTATACCTGCCCTCTGGAGGCTATCCAGTTTCGTCTTTGTAACCTGAAGAGAGGTACTTTTGTTAAGGTGTAGTTGGGAAAAACCCATCCCGCAAGTTAGAGTGCGGTCTTCGTACCAGCGCACAGGTTCAGCCCCGCAGGCTGCTGCTATGGTATCTATAAGCTGGGGATTTTCGGGATTGCCGAGAACGTCAAGATACTTGACTTTATAGTAGTGACAGGCATGATGGGCGGCAGCCTTGACACCTGAGAAGTCAACCTTTTTCTCTTTCTCTATCTGGCTGGCTTTGCTTAAGAGGATCTCGACTGCATGGTAGAAGTTTGCTTTCGGATCCATATCATCTTTCTCGTAAACGAGATCTAAAAGACCTTGCTCCCTGAAGATGGAATTGACTTTTTCCCGGACCTCAGTATTGGTATTAAGGACTTCGCATGCCTCTTTATTTATAGCATAACAGGTTGAACAGAGACAGGTTATATTGGGATACCCGCATCTTTTAGCGACTGCAAAGTTTCGGGCTGCGATAGCTGTTGTAGTTAGCCCTTCAAAAATGTCAGTATAGTGTCCAATCCCTGTGCAACAGGACTGCTCATCATTTATACAGTAATCTATTCCAAGCCTATCAAAAACATAGCGAGTGGCAGTTTCCACTCCCGGGTATTCCTGCCCGACCATACAGCTTTTAAATAATAAGAGCTGTGTGTCCGGTATATTCTCTATCGCTTTCAAAGCCGAAATCTCCGCTAGTGTCTTCTTTTTTTGAACATTGAGTCTTCAGAAGCTGATTCACATGCTTTTCCTGAATCTTTGCTTTGATCCATTTTTCCCTTTCAAAATACCCTGTGCCTTCCAGAATAGCCTGAACTTCTCCATGAGTATTCCTAATATCCCTTGAACTGAGACCGAGTTCTACACGAATTGACTCAAGATTCTTTTTGAATTTGACCCAGCGTTCTCCGAGATCTCTTTCCATATTTTGGATTCCTGCACCTGGAACCTTGCTGGCTCCATTTCCTGCAAGATATTCCCCTATCTCAACAAAGTACCCAAGCTTCTCAACCCCTATACCTTCGTTGATAGCCATCTGCCGGAGTACCTGCACGATTGTTACAGGGCTGTTATTTCTGGGACAACGCACGTTACAGGAATAACAGTAGAAACAAGACCAGATCATTTCGGACTCGAGTATACTCCTATCGTTTTCCAGCACCTTTTTTACAATCTGACGCGGACTGTAATCTGTAAAGCGGGCTGCAGGACAGGAAGCCGTGCAGGCTCCACACTGAATGCAGCGGTCAAGCCCCATAGATGCAGGCGTACGAATGCTTTTCTTTGCAGTTTCTGCAAGATTTTTACATTCCGGAGTGTCATATTCATTTATGTAAGGTATCATCAGATCATCTCCCCTTCCCGGGAAAGGCTGGTAAAAGTTCCTGCAAGCCCTTTTGTATTTGGAACATAAGCTTTCTTAAAATGGAGCCGATTTCCTGAATCCCCCATTTCGCTTTTCAATTTTTCGAAATGGCTGACAGTTAAAGGATATATAACTTCAGCCTTCGGACTGTCAGGAGGATCTTCTAAAAAGAGAATAGAAGATGCCCCGTGTTTAAAGGCGTGGAGTAGAAGATCTTTGTCCAACACCAGGCTTGTGGGTACCTTGATTAACTTGACATTTGAGGGATAGGTAAGCACACTGTTGCCAATGTTATCACAGGTAAGGGATGCGATTCCACTGTTTACAAAGCCCAGAACATCTCCCTCTTTAATTTCGCCCTCAATTTCAGCCTTTAGCTGATTTTTAGTGAAGCCTGCGATCTGGATAGCCCCAGTTTGACAGAGTTCAGTACAGTATCCACAGCCTATACAGACCAGTGGGTCTACTGCAAGACTGCCGCTCTCATTTAAAGAAATAGCATTGAAAGGACACTTAAAGCATTCCTCACATTTCGTGCAGAGTAGCTGATTGAAAGTAGGAATTTCGTTTGCCAATGTCTTTGGACTGTCCGTAATAAAAGCCCTTCCCCTTACAGATGCAAGCCCTGCCTGAGCAATAGTATCCGTAATATCTTTAGGGCTCTGAGCAGTTCCACAAACAAAGATTCCATCAAGTGAACTGTCTACAGGTTTCAATTTAGAATGCCTTTCCTTAATAAATCCACTCTCGTCCTGGCTCAGGTTCAGAACGCCTGAAATTTTTCTGGTGCCCTGGGAAGGAATCATGGCGACGGAGAGTACAACGAGATCTGCAGGAAGCTCCTTTATCTTCTGGTTCAGAGTATCCTCAATTCTCACAACAAGGCTTTTATCCGGCTTTTCTACAATTTCGGCTGGCCTTCCTCTCACAAATTTGACTCCCATATCCTGTACTGCCCGATAGTAATTCTCGTAAAAGCCAAGAGCCCGCAGATCAACATAGCAGATCGTGACTTCCGTATCGGGGTACTTTCTTTTAATCAAGCTCGAGTGTTTAAGGGCTGCCATGCAGCAGTACCTGGAACAATAACGATTTCCACCTTCTTTTTCGTCCCTTGAACCTACACACTGGATCATAACTATATTTTTGGGAGTTTCAACGTCATTAGAGTGATTAGAAGAATTATCCGGGGAATCCTTACTCTCACAAGTACCTGTTGAAGACTTGACAATATCAGAAACCATACTAAAGTCAGACGGCCTGATTAATGCCCCTTTTGTAGGACCGTTGATTCCAAGCATTCTAGCAAGTTCCATCTGAGTCATCACGTTTTTGAAAGTCCCATATCCGTACTGGGGTTTTTGGGACGCATCATACTCTTCAAAGCCAGTAGCAACAATTACTGCACCAACATTGAGTTCAATAATCTCTTCTTTCTGTGAGAAATCAATTGCCCCGGATTTACAAACATCCACACATTTTCCGCATGTTTCACCATTCAACTGCAGGCAGTGATCAGGGTCTATACAATAAGTCTTAGGAACTGCCTGGGAAAAACTCAAGGAAATTGCCTTTTTGTCCATAGACCCACAGTTGAATTCATTTTCAACCATAACGGGACAGACACGATTGCATCGGCCACAACCCGTACAGTCATCATGCACATATCTCGGTTTTTTTCTGAGCCTGACTGTGAAGTTGCCGGCACTTCCGCTTAAGCTTTCCACTTCAGTCCATGTAAAAAGGGTTATCTTCGGGTTAGCTACGACCTCGTTCATTAGCGGGCTCAATGAGCACATTGCACACTCTTCCGCAAGCTTGTCAGGAGAAAATACCTTGCCTATTTTCGCCATATTTCCACCTATACTGGGATCTTTCTCAACCAGGTAGGTAGAAACTCCATTGTCTGCAAGATTTACTGCTGCAGTAATCCCTGCAATTCCTCCACCGATAACAAGAGCCTTTGGAGTAATATCCACTTTTATATCTCCCAGGGGCTCGCTATTTTCCAGGCGTCCGAGTTTTCCCCGAAGAAGAGAAAGAGCTTTTTCCGTAGCTTCAGCTTTCTCTGGATGAACCCAGGCACAGTGTTCCCGGAGGTTTGCAATCTCTAGCATTGATCCGTTAAGTCCTGCCTCCTTGATACACTTTTTAAAGAGAGTACCGTGTTTAGAAGGAGTACACGAACCTATAACTATTCGATTCAGGTTCCCGTCAGAAATCTTATTTTTGATAAGAGTCTGTCCCTCGCTCGAACAGAGATACTCGTAATCGAAGACCGAAATCCCTTCTGCCTTAAGGGTCTTCTTAAGAAAATTAATGTCAATGTGTTCGGAGATATTCCCACTGCAATGGCAGATAAATACAGCGGTTTTGTCCAGGGCAGCGTTCATCATACTAAATATTATAGGGATTCATATATAAGACTTGCCAAAAATAGTAATTAATTCACCCAATTGAGATAGATGCCGTCGAGAAATGACCTTTTGAGGACAGATTCTGAGTTAAATGTATAGTTATACTATCCAGTCGGCCTGCGACTATCTTAATTTTCTTACACAAAGGAGAAGAGCACTATAGCAAGAAAGGCTTTTATCCTATATATATATTGAGGCAAATTTGCAAAAAACTTCCAGGTGTGCGGCATCACCGCAGATTTTCCGCCCAGCATTTTGGAAGAGATAATCAAATAAAAATTTAAAAAGTAAGGGTTTCAAAATGATTTTATGGGCATATAATTATATATATGGAGAGAGAGTATTATTATTTAAATCAACCAAGGAAAATAGATTTTGTGAGAGACTTCCACAAATCCAAAACTCATATGATTAACTATATATTTAATATAAGTAATGAATTCCTATATAAACGGCAGATGATAGTTGTGGCAGAGAATGAGTTTACATTAGAGGGCGATGATTTTAAAATGGGAGAAGTTGAATACGAAATGGTAGAGCTTTTGAGAAGGCTTAATATTAACAGGCCAGTTGCTCTTACCCTTGCATGTCTCTCCAAAGGAGAGGAAATTTCTTCCCAGTGTATCGAAATGGTTTCGGGCCTTAGACAGCCGGAAGTCAGCATTGCAATGCGCTATCTTCGAGAAAATGACTGGGTATATATAAGGGAAGAGAAGAAAAATCAGGGAAAAGGCAGGCCAGTTAAATTATACAAACTTACGGTCCGAATGGAAACAATCATTGACTCAATAGAAGAAAATGTAATGGCCGAGAGCAGAACTGTACTCCAGAACATAGAACGTCTCAAGAGCCTCTCGTAAAAATCAAAAAGAACCGGAAGTCACAAATATTTCTCCAAAATTTCCGATAAAATGTTATTATTGTGCTTTAAATCTGAGTTTCATAACCCGGATATAACTTCTCATTCGAAAATATGAGTTTCATAATCCGGATAAGACTTCTTATTTTAAAATATGAGTTTCATAATCCGGATACAACTTCTCATTCGAAAATATGGGTTTCATAATCCGGATAAGACTTCTTATTTTAAAATATGAGTTTCATACACGGATACTACTTCTTATTCTAAAATATAGGTTTCATACACGGATACTACTTCTTATTCTAGATGTAAAGATAAACTATTAACATTCAAAAAGTATCTTTTAAAGAGACACTAAATTAGCACTTAAATAACATATTTTTTCAAAAACCTGGAAATAAATTTAGAAGCAATAAACACTAAAATTTAGCTTAAGTTTTCCTTCTAATGTTTATGAGCATTAACAACAGTATTATAGAGATCCTGTTAGATTTTTCAGAGACATTCTTCACCTGTGAAAAGGCATTTTTTTCAGGAAGAAGTGTCAAAGCAACTTGCAAATAATATAAGATGAAGGTATGAGAATAGTCAACCATATAAAAAAGATGCAAACCACATCATCAGACTTCATCCGGTATAAGTAAACTACGTGTGCAGTCTACCACATAAATATAATGCGATAAATATAAAAAATTAAACATAAGTAAATATTTATATTAATTCACTCTATAATCGTTCTTCGGGTGATTTAATGGTAGATGAAAGTGGTTTAGCAATGGAAATTGCTAACATGAAGGATGAGACCCCAATAATTATGGGGTCAAGTGAATATGAAATGATAGAATTATTTAGAAGAATCAACATAAGTAGACCAATTGCTCTTACTCTTGCCTGCCTTGCAAAAGGAAGGGAAATCTCTTCTCAGAGCATTGAAATGGTATCAGGCCTTAGACAGCCGGAAGTCAGCGTTGCAATGCGGTATCTCCGCGAAAACAACTGGATTGACATTCGGGAAGAAAAGAAATCAAAAGGTAAGGGCAGGCCGATAAAGCTGTACAAGCTAACAGTCTCCATGGACCGTATTGTCAGCAAAATAGAAGACGAAATCATAGCCGAAAGCAGACTTGTGCTCAGGAATATAGAACGCCTGAAACACATTGCCTGAAATTTATGATAGGGAATAGAATGGTTTGAAGTAAGGTGCAGGATTCCATACAGCAAAGTATCTTGATTTCTGTTATTCAAAAGCTATTCTGTCTTGAAGGGGATTTCCCCCCACCCTATACTTTTTCTAACAATCGACTTTTTTGCTTCAATAATTACCCATTATGTGTAACTTTCTTTTCACGAACATTACGTTCATTGAGCTTATTCTTTGTATCTCAGCACCTGTTCTTAGAATATCAGGTTTCAATAGATCCTGATTCCATCAATATCTCATAATCCACGAAGTTAACTCTCAAGATTTCAAAATGGGAAAGGGCGAAGATAGGAGGAAAAAATAGAGTAAGAAGAGAAAGACAGGAAAATAAAATATGAAACCGACAAAAAGAAGAGAAGAACGAGAGAAAAAAACAGGAATGAAAAGAAAGTGTGGTGGGCCCGCTGCGATTCGAACGCAGGACCTCACGGTTATCAGCCGTGCGCTCCACCAGGCTAAGCTACGGGCCCGAAGTGAAGATAAATGCGGTTATAAAAAACCTGAAAGTTCTCCGGAAAAGAGATTGTTGATTTATGGTGGGCCCGCTGCGATTCGAACGCAGGACCTCACGGTTATCAGCCGTGCGCTCCACCAGGCTAAGCTACGGGCCCAGATGCAAGTTTTTTATGAATTATCAGATATGAAAGGCTTTTTTCGGGAAAGCATCCCAATCCGACAACACTTTTAATACTCAATTTACTACTTATACCTTTTGCTTGAATACTTACGTTTTTTGAGATCCGAAAATTTATTTACAGGAAGCTGAGCCTTCATGGCGACAGTTTTATATATGATACTGAGTGTATGAGGGAGTGCTGACAAAGCATTGCCTGATAAGGGCCGGTAGATCAGGGGAAGATCGCTACCTTGGCATGGTAGAGGCCTCGGGTTCAATTCCCGACCGGTCCATTTTTCATAAAAAAGTGTCAGAATCTTTTCTAAAAAGTTATTTTTGTGCTATTAGTCAGCTCCTTCTATTCAATCGATCTGTCAATTAGATTATTTCGCCTATTGAATAAAATAATTAATTTCGATTGTAACACATTTTCGGGTTTATTTTTTGAGGAAATCTACGCAGTTATTTGAACTTGATTGTGCGTCGAAACCTTTATGGGCCAGAAGTTTTTGGGTAAAATATTGAGTTCCGACCAAAAATAGTACATTTTCAACATCAAGATACATATAAAAGCAAATAAATATGCATGTATTTATATAATATATGCCATATAAAATGATGCTGAGATTATTACTCTAACTTGATTTACAGGGTGCAGAAGAGTCAGGCTATCTTTAAGGAAGGGGGAAAGACAGCATAGCTTATAGAACCCAGCCCCTGGAGCCATAAACAAAAGATTGCGGCTGTTGTGGCTCAGCCAGTCTAAGCATGGTAGTCTGCATAACATAGTCAGCTGCTGTATACCCTCTGGACACCCGGCCTGATTATATGCACTAACAGAGGACAAAAAAATCCTTTGATAAGGCAAAATAGATCTTTTCGACACCTGTACTTTTGTCATAAGGGAATCGAATTTCATCGAAATAGGTTACTGAAAGCAATTCAGGAGGCAATTTATGGAACAGGTATCTGCAGAATACAGCCGTATAGAATATGAGGAACTGCAGGTCCCTTGGTGGATAGTTGTACTTGAGGGAGTTTTTGCCGTTATCATAGGTTTATTCCTGTTGTTTAAACCTGTAATAACTACTGTAACACTTGTGCAGATATTGGGAATTTTCTGGATACTGGGAGGGGGGCTTTCAATCCTTTCGTTACTGATGGACAGGGAGAAGACGGGATGGAAATTACTCTCAGGTTTATTGGGCATCGCAATTGGAGCCCTGGTATTTGTATATCCTTACAGTCCTTTTGTTATCCTGTCTTTTCTTGTCGTCATACTTGGGATATTGAGTATCATCTATGGAGTACTAAGGCTTTTGTGGGCCTTTAAGGGAGCTGGACTGGGAACAGCCATCCTCGGAGTCCTGACGATAGCCCTTGGAGTACTTTTGCTAATTAACCCTCTGATAGGTGCCGTTTTTCTTCCCTGGATATATGGAGTTTCTCTTGTGATTGGAGGAATTGCAGCATTAATAGGAGGGATCAGGATGAGATCGGAGAAACATATATCGAATGCAGGTTAAAGGGTATTTGAAGACACAGGCATTTCCAGTCCTGCAAGCCTGCAGGATATAAGGAGAGGTCTTAAAGTATTATACACGATTTAAGTACTCCACATTTATAAATATCTGAAAAGATCTTAATACCTTATATGCGCAAAGCCACTCTGGAAGTCACGGGACTGATTATTCTTTCTTTTATTCTTTCGATTTACTTTTATCCTCATGTCCCTGAACAAATGGCAACCCATTGGAACTCGCAGGGAGAAGTAGATGGCTATATGTCGAAGTTATGGGGCCTTTTTTTTATGCCGGCAGTGATTACGGGCCTTACAGTTATGTTCCTTATGATTCCCAGAATTGACCCGAAGAAAGAAAACATAGAAAAGTTCAGGAAGTATTATGATAGATTTATAATTATTTTTATTTTGTTTATGGTTGCCGTCCACCTACAGATCCTGCTCTGGAACATAGGTATCCGAATAAATCCTAATACCGTGCTCCCTGCAGGAATAGGGCTCCTGTTTTACTATACAGGAAGTCTTATGGAAAATGCAGAAAGAAACTGGTTCATTGGTATCAGGACCCCATGGACTCTGAGCAGTGACAGAGTATGGAGGAAAACCAATCGGATAGGGGGAAAGCTGTTCAGGCTTGCAGGGATAACTGCCATCTTAGGCTCTTTTTTCACTGGATTTGCCGTCATTTTTGTTATCTTGCCTGCGCTCTTTGTAGCAGGTTTCACAGTTGTGTACTCGTATGTAGAGTACCAGAAAGAACTGAAAGATACCGACTTTCAAATAAAAACTTAAATAAATGAAGCTTTAAAGACTTCTGCGCTCCCCATATCTTCAAATCCTTATTTAAACGGTTTCTGACGTCTGTTTTATCAGTATATTTATCTAACATGTTTTCGTTTGTCCTATTGATTTTTATGGTCGAGGAAATAAGAAAAGACTTAAGTAAAAAAGTTGAAAACGGAGATGCCGTTTCTGTTGATTACGTGGGAAAACTCGAAGATGGAACTGTTTTCGATACATCGGTAAAGGAAGCAGCTATTGAGGCAGGGATGTACAATGAAATGAGAGGCTATAAACCTCTGACATTTACCGTGGGTGCTGGGCAGATGATAAAGGGCTTTGACGATGGGGTGGTCGGAATGAGAGTAGGGGAAGAAAAGACCCTTAAAATCCCACCTGAAGAAGCATATGGGGAATACAGAGAAGAGCTCTCAAGCGAAATTCCAGTCGATGCTGTTGATTTTACTCCGGAAGTTGGGATGCAGCTTGCTACGGAAACAGGTATGAGAGGTATTGTCACAAAGGTAAGTGAAAATAACTTTGTAATAGACTTCAACCATGAACTTGCGGGTAAGACCCTGATATTCGAAGTTAAAGTAGTTTCTCTGGAGGCATGAAAATATGAAGATTCGGAACGGAGCAATACTATTCGTATTTGCACTTCTCCTGGGAAGTGTGATCTTTGGAAGCGGTTGCGCAGATAAAGCGGAAGTAAGCAAAAACGGGACAGAAAACGTAAACGTAAACGGAAATGAGACAGGGAACGTAAACGGAAATGAAACCGGAGTCAGCAATGTAGTAAAAGCTGGAAACACCGTTCAGGTGGACTACACTGGGAAGCTCGAAAACGGCACAGTTTTTGACACCTCGATAGAAGAGGTCGCAAAGCAGGAAGGTTTATACAACGCTAACAGAACTTACGCTCCTCTCACCTTTATGGTGGGCTCAGGCAATATGATAAAAGGCTTTGATGAAGGCGTGGTCGGGATGAAAGTAGGAGATGAAAAAGAGATCACAATTCCTCCTGAAGAAGCCTACGGAGAATATAACGAATCCATGATCCAGTCAATTCCTATCGAAGAATTAAATCTAACCACAATTCCAGAAGTAGGGCAAACACTTGGAGATATGTACGGAAATCAGTTCAAAGTAATCGCTGTCAATGACACGCATATAACTCTTGACCTCAACCATGAACTTGCAGGCAAGACCCTGGTTTTTGATATAAAACTCGTCTCTATAGAATAAACTTAAGTTCTTGGAAATCAAATTGAGAGCTTGAAGAATTTCTTAGAGAGTGATGTCCCCTTTCAGCACTATGGAACATTTTCAGGGACAGAAGTGCTGAAAGGAGATGCACAGGAGAAAGGATGACGGAACGTACTGTGGAAAAGGGAAATTACGTCCTTATTGACTATACAGGAAAATTAGATAATGGAACAGTATTCGACACTACATTAAAGGAAAAGGCCATTAAAGCAGGGATATATGACAAAGAAAAAGATTATAGGCCTCTTTTTTTCAGGGCTGAAGCGGGCCAGGTTATAAAAGGCATTGATAAAGGAGTTCTGGGGATGAAAGAAGGCGAGGAAAAGACCCTCAAAATCCAACCTGAAGAAGCCTACGGAGAATATAAGAAATACCTTGTTCAAGATATCCCCATTGAAAGACTTGAACTCCAGGTTCCCCTTGAAGTTGGGAAAAAAATCATAACGCCTGGAGGAAGCGAAGTTAAAGTTCTCAATTCCACAGAAACTTCTGCTACTCTGGACTTTAACCATGGACTTGCAGGCAAAACCCTTACCCTTGAAATAAAAATTGTCTCGATTATAAACTGAAGCCCAAAACCTGCAAGAATAGGTGGTGGAATATGGAGAAGGAAGAGAAAGTTGTTGTGGTATTATTAATTATGACATTATCATCTCTTTTGACAGCATATCTTTGCTTTGGATCGGAACTTGCAGGTCCCGGACAAAAATCAGGAGGAGAAGCCAGGCAATACACCCAGGAATCCCCTGCAGGAGAAAAGGTTTTTCTTGAAGCTGAAGTCCTGAGCAAACGCTTCACCTATAAAGGAGAGCACCTGCTATTGCAGGTTGACTTTAATTCCGAAGTCCTGAGCATTTTTATTCCGAAAACGGCTGGAGCCGAAGCTCTCAATAGGTCAATCAAAGAAGGTGACTTAGTTAGTGTAACAGGCACTATTTCTGAGTATGAAGGAAAAAGAGAAATCAAGGTGGAAAGGAAAGAAGATATTAACCTGATAGGGGTCTCCAAATCGACTGTATAAATAAAGAGAGGCTTTGTGCGAAAATAGCTTTTTGACTCTAGTTTAGCAATAGAATTATTTATATACTCTGCTTTTTATATTACGATTTAAAATTATTTTCATTATTTACAGTCATCTATAGAATGAAGGTAGAATCAAAAACCCTTCAATATTAGTGAAAATTTAGAGGTGCCTGTTTGAAAAAATACATATATGTATTGATATTTTTTTTGTTAGTCGCAATGCTTTTCTGGGGTTTTACGGAATCAAACAGCGATAAAACTGCTTCTCAGGCAAGTTCACAGCAGTCAGCCATTGTGTCCGCCTATAAAGATATTCAATGGGGAGATAACGTTCAAAAACATCTGACAGTACTTAAAACAGATTTAGATAATGTATCCAATGCTGAAAATAATTCTGATTATTCTTTGCTTGCAATAAATGCACAATATATAATTGACGATACACAGAAGGCCATCGAAGAAAACGATAAATATACAGTATCTCCTAAATTCCAGGAAGCGCAGAAAGAATGGAGACTGGCTCTTCAGGACTACAACTCAGCGGGCCAATTTTTGCTGCAGGGGGCAAACGAAGCGAAAAAAGGCAGCGGAGGATTTGAGAATTTTCAAAAAGCTGCGACATTAAGCAATTCCGGGACAACTCATCTGAAGAAAGCATCTGAGTCGTTAGGAATAAATTTATCTCTTAACTGAACTTGGTTCTTGGAATTTAGTTTTTCCATATGACGATTGAGGATATGTGTTATTCATTGAATCTCAAAGGGGAGTACATAAGCAAGGCACACATAAAATGTATGCAGTGTCAGCAAAGGGTTCAATAAATTCACTTATTGCTTAATTTCTTCACAAATCGCTCTCTTAGAGGCTTTAAATATTGCTTTTCATTATCAGATTGGTTAATCATTATTACATCCATTATATGGATCATGTTTAAAAGATGGGGGAGGAATTTCAGGCTGACAGTTTCTGGATCTGCAAAATATATTATGACACCTTCCTGTATTTCGTCTCCTGACAGCTGTGTATAAATTCTCAGTGGTAGTTGACTCGCATTGTTTCCAATAAAAAATTCAGCCATGATACCCCACAATAGTAAACAGTTTGAATAAGTGTTTTCAATAACTCGTTCAACTTGTTTCATTCACAATAGATCGTTAGTAATATATCCATAGAATAACATTTTAAAAATATGAAAGCATGCATCATGTGCGGAGGGGCAGGGACAAGACTCAGGCCTCTGACCTTCAAACACCCTAAACCAAGCATACCTATCCTCAATAAACCATCAGTTCTACATCTTATAGAGCATCTTTCGAGAGAAGGGTTCAATGAGATAGTCATGACCCTCGGGTACATGGGAGAACGCATAGAAGAACAGCTAGGGGACGGGCACATGTTCGGAGTACATATCGATTATGTATATGAGAAAGAAAAGCTTGGAACTGCAGGCGGGATCAAAAATGCCGAGAAATACCTGAAAAACGAGCCATTTATCGTGCTTGGCGGAGATCATGTCCTTAACCTTGACCTGAGAGAGATGTACCGTTTTCATGAAACAAACGATGCCATTGTGACCATAGGGCTTCTTTCTATTGACGACCCAAGAGAATTTGGAATTGCGGATATGGACATTAATAACCGAATCCACCGCTTCCTGGAAAAACCTAAATCAGGCCAGATCTTCAGCAACCTTGCAAGTACAGGCATTTATATTTGTTCCCCCTCAATATTCGAATGGATCCCTGGAAACAAAAAGTACGATTTTGCAAAAGACCTCTTCCCTTCTCTGCTGACAGCCAATGAAAAAATAAACGGTGTGCTTGTAAGGGGAAAATGGACTGATGTTGGAAGCTCAGCAGCTTACAGACAAGCCCAGCGCTGGATGCTCGATGCCCTCCCAGGAACAACAATCGAAGGGAATTTTACAACAAGAAATGCAAGAATAAGAGGACCCCTGTCAATAGGAAACAACGTGTCCATAGGCTCGAATTCTTCCCTCGTAGGGCCAATAGTGATAGGAGAGAACACAACAATAGGAAATAATGTTCTTATAGGGCCTTACAGTGTTATAGGTTCAAACTGCACTATAGAAGATAATGCAAAGATTTTTTCATCCTATCTTTTTGATAATGTGTGCATAGGGAAAGCTTCCAATATCTCAGGAGGAGTAGTAGCAGATGAAACAATTGTCGGAGAAAACTGCTCCCTCGAAAATGGAACCGTTATCGGACACAGAGTAGTTATAGGGAGAGACTCAACCATACACTCAGGAGTTAAAGTATGGCCGGAAGTAAAGATAGATAAGAACTCAAGCATAAAAGAAACTTTAATCAACTCCGATTATGATACGACCAATGAAGGTTCCTGAAATACCAGCTTCAACGAGCAGAAGTTAAAAACAAATTAGCTTTGGAAAGTTTGAATTCAGATTAATATTTAATTCGGATTAATATTTTACAGAGACTCAGGTTTAATCTGAATTCAAATATAACTTTTCTTATAGATCCGCCTTCTCTAATCAATCCATATTTTTCACAGAATAAGTCATTGCTTTTTTGAACAGGATCCCAATCCAAACAGGATCCCAATCCATATCCAGAGAACTTCTCAAAGATATAGATAATAATATAAACTGGCACACCATAGATTCCTGCTCTGCAGCTAATATATATTGAAAAAGAAGATTCCTCAAACAGAAAAATATTCTGCCAAGAAAATTAAGATAGATTGCCATGAACAGGTACAAAAAATGGCTTATTACAGCTCTGATCATCAGTGCAATATCAATTGTCCTGGTTACTGGCTTGACTTTTAACTCCGAAACCCTCGAAGCCCTCAGAAAAATCAAGCTGGAATACATTCTGGCCGCAGCCCTCAGTCACATTCTATTATATTTTATATGGGGTTTTCGAACCCGGGCTCTCTGTAAAGCTCTTGGCTATAGAGTCAGCGCAATGAAGTTAACCGAGATAGTTATCTCAGGCACTTTTGTAGCTGGAATTACTCCTGCTTCTGCAGGAGGGGACATACTTAGAATGCATCTTCTCAGTAAGAACGGGATTCCCCTGGGAAGGGCGACTGCTATCGTAGTAGGGGAGCGCCTTCTTGATGCCCTTTTGATATTTTCTTGCCTGCCTTTTGCCCTTTATATTCTGGAAGATATGCTTATGGATTACAAATTCGACGCAGCTTTCTTAATAGCAAACTCTCTGGTTTTTACAATTCTCTTATTCTTTATTTACGGGCTCCTGAAGCCCGAAAAAGTGAAACATATAATTCACAGGATTACAGGCAAGATTGCTCCGTTTTTCGGAAAAAGGACAGATGAGGCACTTTTCCACCTCACAGAGCAGATAGATAGGGAAATCGATAATTTCCACTATAGTGTCCGGATCTTTATTTCAGAAGGAAGAAAAGGGGTGTTCTGGGGAATGATTTATACTCTCCTTTTCTGGATTGTGGACTTTGCTATGCTTGTACTCATCCTTATGGGTCTTTCACAAAAACCTTCTATCATTACCGCCTTTGCAGCCCAGGTTCTTCTGACAGTAATCGTTTTAGTCCCTGCAACTCCCGGAGCAAGTGGGATCGCGGAATTAGGAGCAGCTTCGATATTTTCAATATTCGTAAGTTCATCTGTCCTGGGAATTACAGTTCTTGCATGGAGAGCCCTTACATACCATATGAACCTGCTTTTTGGAGGAATTATGAGCCTGAAGGTGCTCAGAGACATGGATCTTATTAACAAACTGACCGGAGAGTCGGAAGAACTCCATCGGGATCCCGAGATAATAGTTAGATCAAACTAAAACACTTGTTGAAAGAAAAAATACTGAATAAATAAATAAATAAATAAATAAATAAATAAATAAATAAATAAATAAATAAATAAATAAATAAACAGATAAATAAATATGTGGGAAATGGATTTTTAAAATAAGTACATCTGTAGATAAGAGAGTTTTTGTTAACTTCAAAAAGGTATAGATTTATATTCTATCCTTACAACTCTTTCTATAATGCCCTCCAGAGAAGTTATCTTTGAAGTCCTGAGAAAAAGTGTGCACCTGATCTCAATCCTGATCGTGCTCATCTACGAACTTTTCGGAAAAGAAACGATTCTCTGGGTCCTTATGCTTTTTCTAATTACTGTCCTCCTCCTCGATTATCTTCGACTGGAGCATGGCATGAGAATACCTTTTTTTTACATAATGTATCGAGAGCATGAAGCCGACCGTTTAGGAGGCCACATATACTTTGCCCTCGGAGCGATTTCAGCAATAGCTCTCTTCAACAAAGAAATCGCATACGCAGCAATTCTTATGACAACATTCGGAGACCTGGCTGCGGCTCTGATAGGAAAATTCCATGGGAAGAGAAGGATTTTCAAAAAAATATTTAAAAATGATAAGTCTATTGAAGGTTCGACTTCCGAATTTATTATCGATTTCTTTATCGGACTATTAATAACCGGAAATCCTGCTGTTTCCCTTATAATGTCTTTTTTTGCAACCCTTGCAGAAACCGCAGTCAACAAAATTGATGACAACCTTGTAGTGCCTATATTCTCAGGTTTTTTCGGGCAGATAACCCTGATTCTTCTGGCATTAATGGGAAATTCTTGAAGAAAGCAGGCAGGTTTGGATTCCGCAAAGACTTGTAAAGTCCGGAATTTTACCCCTGAGAAGAAGGTAAAACCTTCGAGTTTTATTCTCCTGCTTCTACTTTACCCTCCGCGTTATTGAGCCTTCTCATTTCCTTTATACGTCTGGCAAGAATTTCACTGAGGTAAAGGATGAGGGCTGCGAGGAGTACATACACCTTCAGACTCACAGGCTCGGCAGCTTCCCTTTCGGAGTTCTGCCTGGCATCCTTCAGGAGAAGGGCTCTTGCTTCTTTTTCAGTGTAAATTTTTCCTCCTGTTGCAAGGATCAGAGGCTCTATGTCTTTATTGAGCCCGACATCACGGAATTCAAGCTGATAATTTACTGCAAGCGGATAGCCGGAAATGTCGTGGATTCCTATACTACCCGGATTCACACTTGCTTCGTAGGTGTTTCTTCCGGTTAGAGCAAGATCCAGAGGGTTCCCATCCAGTTTCAACTGAGGAATTCCTTCATCGTACATTATAAGGGTCAGGTCGGAAGGGGTTCCAAGCCATGTGTCCGGGCCATCCACAACAGCCCCTTCTTCAGCTCTCGGATTGCCTATTGCCCAGTTAGTTGTGCCCGAAATAAGTTTGGCACTCGAACCGTTAAAAATAGCAGAACCCCAGCGTGAGCCTTCCCCTTCTCCGTTGTCCGTGGTAAAAGCAGCAACCCGTCCTAGTCCGAAGCGCCATGTGGTGAGTACAGGCTTTCCAGTGGCAGAAGTGATAACCAGACGCTCAGCCCCAGCTTTTGGAGTCACATCATTATATCCTGTAATATTGGACGTAAGATTCACATTTTTCGTAATGAAATGGTCCGGAGAATAAGCATAGAGAGAAAATGAATCAAGCGTCACATTCGTTTCATTTCCCTCTTCCGCAGACTCTTCAATTGACCCAAAAGTAATGTCTGCCCTTTCAGATAAATTGATTCGCTTATAATTGTTTTCAAGCCCCAGTTCCTGCATCAAACTCTCAGCATAGAACTTTTTAGTAGCTGGATCTGCCTGACGAGGGGCAGCAAGTGAGTGTATATGGACAAAGTACAGATTTACACCCATTTCCTTCAGTTCTTTTGCAGATTCAACGCTCTGAGAGTAGGACTCTTCAATTCCTCCATCAGAAATAACAATGGCATCAAGTTCACCATCCTTTCCTGCGAGCATCTTTTTTGCGAATACGAGTCCTCCGTCAAGGGAAGTCTCGGTCTGCTCATCAGGGATCAACTCTGCAATTCTCTTTTCCAGTGTGGCCAGGTTCTGAGGAAGCCCCAGAAACACAAGCCCTCCGGAAACATCGTATCCCTTGCTCCCGAATGCAATAACTCCGGCATTTGCATCTTTGAGATTTTTATTCTGGAGAATGTAGATAGCGTTTCCAAGAATATCCCCAAGGGTTTGTGCGTCTCCCTGCTGGGTGCTTGGAGAGATGTCAAGGATAAGAACAATGTTCCTTCCTCCCTTATACTCAGAAGGCTTTGAAAGTACAGGCAGGATTTCTTCAAGAGAAGAATTAAGATAATTGCCGTAATTATACGCTCTTTCTCCACCTACAACAATCAGCCCGCCCCCATCACTGACATACTTATTGATTTCCTTTATCTGAGGTTCAGAAAGAGTGTCAATGAACTGGTTGTCAAGCACCAGAACTTTGCTGTTATTGAGAGCACCTGCTCCAGGGTAAGCAGTAACAGCAGAAACTTCATAAAGGTTATTGAGGATCTGGGCAAGGGGAGAATTTGGCTCACCGGTTACAAGAGTAAGTTTCGGTTTGGGGATTACATAAAGGGATTTACTGAATTTATTGTTAATATCATTCAGGTCTTCTCCGGAAGGAGTGATCTTTACACTGATATTGTGAGCACCAAGAGTGGTGAAAGCCTGATTAATAGGAATAGTATTATTTAGGGTATTCTGGGCAAAATCCCTGCTCTGGGAAAGCTGCCCATCCACATACACTTCAAGGAAATAGCTGACATTCTGTTCGGAAGCCTGGCGGACAACTATCTCAAACTCATTCTGGTTATCCACGACAACAGTCTTATCTCCGAGAACCTCAACACTCAGGTCATTTGTCTTGAGCTCGGGCTGGACAAGATAGACTGGAGTATCGGTTTCTTTTGCAAACTCCAGAGCATCCACAAGGCTTTTTCCTGCGTTGTTGTTCCCATCGGTAACAAGGACTATCTGACTTCCGCTGCCAGAGTACTGGGTCACAGCATCTCCAAGAGATGTTTTGTCTCCGGTTAGCTGAACTAGACTGGTTGGAGTATTCGCTGTAAGGGCTTTGTATAGATCAGCACCGGTCTCATTAGGAAAGAGACCCATACTTGCTGTCTGATCCTGAACAAGCACAAGTGAAGGATCATCTTCGCTAACAGTTTGCGTAACAGTAGTAAAGGGAGCAGCCAGAGTGAGGATAAGAAGGAAAGCGACAAGCATCCTCCATTCTACAAGTTTCGTTTTTGTCTTTCGCAGGAAATAGAACCCGGCAATTATGACGGGAATTATGAGGAGAAGCATTTCCGGATGTTCAAGGGATATGTTCATAATTCACCCCTCCCGCGTATGATCAGGATTTCAAGCAATATTAGCAGGAACATAATTCCGATCAGATAATCGGTAATGTCTTTTTTGGCAGTATAGGAATCAGATCTCACAAGTTTGGGCCCGTCTTCTGCAACAGACCGCTGAATCAATTCGGAGGCGTCGACTGTAGTATTCGATTCCCTGTCATTGTAGAGATTGACTGCAATCTTCTTCCCTGAAATCTCGTAAACTCCAACCTCATCAAAGAGGATACGGTTAGAAGTGAAAGTCTTAGAAGGAGTCTTTATCTCTTCGGTTTTCGAAAGGGAGGTCAATGTGCCTGTATTAAGGTTATATTCGGAAATATCTCCTGCCCCTCCAAGCCATTCAACAAGTTTTATCCAGAACACCGGATATTCAGGCAGATTGTGGAAATTGTTCCAGGCATTGTCTCCGAGCTCGTCGCTCAGCCCCATATAGAAAACAGTTCCCTTTCCTACCTGCCAGTAACTCAGTAAAGGAACACCATTTTCGAGAGATACGAGGGTTGTCGAGCCGGTCCTTTCAGTTGCATTCAGATACTTACGGACCGAAATCTCATCACTTCTAATATCCTTTGTAATACTGCTCTTTAGAGATTCCTCAACTCCAAGCCCGTTTTCTGCTCCCTCTATTCCTATAGGCTTCACAGGCAGAAGTTTGATCAAGCCAACCTCAGTTTTCTCGGGAACCAGGGCTCCACTGACAATGAAAACTGCATTGCCCCCGTTCCGGACATAATTTTCAATTTTTTCGACCGAATCATTACCAATAGGAGTCTCTTTCTGTGCAAGAACTACAAGAGTGTAATTATCAAGCTCGGATGGCACTGATTTTGAGACACTCAGGTTACTGTTCGGAAGGAGGGAAAGTGCAGTTTTTGAAGGCAGTTTTCCATTATCAGTGACATAGAGGATCTGCTGCTCTGAGGCATCAGGAATGGAAATATAAGCTTTGTTGTCAACAGGCAGGCTATCTTCAACCTTTACATGAACTGTTGTGATTCCAGGTCCAAGGTTTCCCAGCGTGAACTGGTTTGTTCCGCCTGCAGGGACATCAAGGGAAAAAGATTTAGAGGCGTTCCCGGAAGTACCCCTTCCAGTCTCGATTTCGACTTTTTCGCTGTGCGCTCTGTAGTTTTTAATCACACCCGTATAGCCGTAATTTCCGTCCGCAGCTTCAATCCACCCATTGATAATTCCAACATTATCCACAGGCTTTCCGACTTTTACGAAATTTACCGCAATTCCATAGGACTCAGCCAGGTTCTTGGAAGCAACGGGATCATCCCCCTTCGAGTTGGTGAAATCAGAAATAACGATTATTCTACCTCCTCCTCTGGACAGAAGACGCATACCTGTGGTAATGGCTGCAGACAGGTCGGCAGTGCCGGCGCCTGGCTTGACTTTACTTAAAATATTCTTTGCAGCCGAAGCGTCATCTCCTTCGAGGGCAAGAAGAGGGGTATCGGAAGCCAGAATGATGCTGTTTTTCTTGCTCACATATCCATCGGCAATCCCAACAGCATCATCAAAGCGAGATTCAACCTGCATGCTTGCAGAAGTATCAAGGATGAGCACCGTATGCTCTGCGCTCAACGGCTCTTCCGAGCTGTAGTAATAGCCTGCTGCAGCAATGGAAAGAAGGACCAGCATTAGAAGCTGAATAAGGAAAAGAGGATCCTGCACGATTTTAGTGAGAGAGGCATAAACCCTTTTTCTTTCCCTCTCCAGTTTAAGGACAAACATTAGCGAGGGAATTGAAAGCACAGCTGGCTTTGGGCGAAGCATGTAAATAATGATGAGAGGGATTACGCTCAGGAGAGCTGCAAGGGCTAAAGGGTTTACAAAAGGCATTTTTAGCGTCTCCTTCTCCTGATTGTATGGTAGAAAGCATCAAAGATAGGAGTGTCGGTTGTAAATATATAAAATTCAGCCCCAACCTTCATGCAGGCTTTTTTAATCCTTGCACTGTGGTCATCAAGCTTTTCAAGGTAGCGTTCCTTGAACTTTTCACTGATGTAAGTTCTGATTTCTTCTCCTGTCTCAAGGTCCACAAGCTTGCTGTTTCCCTTAAGAGGAAGGACTTTTTCTGTGGGATCAAGCACCTGAATCAGAATGAGATCGTGTTCTGACAGCCTGGAAACTGCTGTTTCTATTTCCTGAGGATCCTGAAGAAAATCCGAGATAAGAATTACAAGGGACCTTGACTTGATTTCCCGACTGTACTTTATGACTGCTTCACTTATGGAAGTCCCGCCGGAAAGCTCAAGATCTGTCAACCTATCGATTGTCCGCATAAGGTTTTTTCGGCCCCTGCTGGGTTTATTTACACCAACTTCCTGTGTAAATGTCGAAATGGCAAATCGATCATTATATTTCGTGACCATATAAGCATAGCCTGCAGCGAGCATGGCGGCGTATTCAAACTTTGAAGTCCCTTTTTCAGGATAATCCATGCTCTTACTGGCGTCCAGGAGGATATGAGTTGTAAGAGTTTTCTCTTCCTCAAACTGCCGCACATAGAGTTTTTCAGTCCTTGCATAGGCTTTCCAGTCGATATCTTTCAAGCCATCGCTAGAGTCATACTCTCTAAACCCGATGGTATCGATGCCGTGTCCGCTTCGGGTGGAAGGACGGTTTCCGGCATAGACTGTTGATACTCGCTTCCTTACAGAGAAAGTAAAGCGGTCAAGCTGCCTGAAAAAGTCCGTTTCGATTTTTTGTTTTGTGCGAGTCATTCTGGATCGTCAATAAAAGAGTCCGGTTTATTCCGAACTCGGAAAAACCCTTCAAAGGTCATTTTAACTTAATCTTACAGTTCCTTCAAGAAACCGGCTATCGACCAGGCGTCTTAAGTTTTACTTTACTTTCGTGATAATATCCTCAATCACCTGATCAGGGGTCATCCCGCTTCTTTCGGCTTCGAAAGTCAGGATAAGCCTGTGGCGAAGAACCGGATATGCCATGTAATCAATATCTTCTTTACTTACGAAGTTCCTGCCCTCTATAAGGGCCCTGGCTTTTGCGGCAAGGATAAGGCCAATAGATGCACGAGGAGAAGCACCGTACTCGATATGCTCTGTGTTTTTTCTTGTCATACCTACAATAGAAAGGACACGCTGTTTAAGTTCTTCTGAAATCGGGACCTGTCGGGTGAGTTTTTGTAAATCGAGAAGAGTGGATTTATCCAGACCTCTGGAAATTGCAGGGACTTCGGATTTCGTATATCTGTTTATGATTTCCATTTCCTCTTCATAGGAGGGATAATCTACAAGGATTTTTAAGAGAAAACGATCTAGCTGAGCCTCTGGCAAAGGATAGGTGCCTTCCATTTCAATGGGGTTCTGGGTAGCAAGAATAAAGAAGGGACGGTCTAGAAGGAAGGTGTCGTTTCCAACTGTCACCTGTTGTTCCTGCATTGCTTCCAGCAGAGCTGACTGGGTCTTAGGAGATGCCCTGTTGATCTCGTCCGCAAGGACAACATTCGCAAAAACCGGCCCTGGAGAAAACCTGAATTCTTTTCGGTTTTCTTTCTCTTCAATAACGTTTGTCCCTGTAATATCAGAAGGCATCAGGTCAGGAGTGCATTGAATCCTGCTGAACTTCAGGTTCATAGCCTTTGAGACTGTAGAGACCATAAGAGTTTTTCCAAGACCCGGATTACTCTCCATAAGAGCATGTCCTTCACAAAGAATTGCGATCATGATCTGTTCGACTACTCTATTCTGACCTACTATAACGTTCCCGATCTCTTCAAAGAAGTTTTTGAAAATTCTGCCTGCGTTCTGATAGGTCGTGGCAGCCTGCCCAGATTCAATATTATTCTCACTCATATTAAATTCACCCTTTAATATTCTGTTTTTGCAGGGCTTGAAGCCCGCTTTTTACTGAACATTACCTGCTCCTGCAACTGTGTACCATCCAAAACACAGCCTGTTATTCAAAAACTGCTTTCAGACAACTTTAGATTGAACTGAATACAAGCAAGTTCATTTTGATAAATATTTTATATTATTCTTCTGCAAGTCCTTCGAAATAACTCTGAATAACGTTTCTGTAGCCCTCCGGCAGATTCTCATAATAGGCCTGAGAAGTAACCGCTTCAGGGTTAACAAGAGCTGATTGAGTAAATGATTTGTTCATCTGCTCCCCTTCTTCCTGGCTTGTAAAACCCTCTCCGGATCCTGGAGGAATCGTCAGATCAACCTGAGTACCTTCCACTACAATAACAGCGGGCTCTCCAAAAAGACCTTCCTGGCTCTCGTTATTCGTTGTCCCACCATTTTCTTCTACAGGGTAGAGGTCCTTGTTTGAATCCGAGACAAAGGGAATTTTTGCGACCACTTCAGTCAGACCAGTGGGACTGATACTTGTCTGGTACCCGGTTCCGGCAACGTATGCCAGAAGGGAAAACATAAACACTATTAAACACAGATCCTTTGCAAGCTTTCTCCTGTCAAGAAAGGACGAGGACTTTAGAGGTTTTGAATCAATTATAACGCCACCTATCAGGTCCCGGACAATAACATTGTCCATATCGCGGTTATCATAGGCAGTCCTCAACCTCTCTTTAAGCACAGGGTACTGCTCTTCCAGAAGGGCAATAGCATCTTTCTTTTCAGCCCTGTAATACCTGATAGCTGTGAAGATAAGAGAAAAGGCAGAAGCCAGAAAAATAAGCCCGAGCGTTTCAAAAACAATTCCGAAACCCAGAATATTGTATTTTGCGCCAGTATAAGGTTCGAAGGTACTAAACATTAGAAATAAATCTCTCATATTGAAAAGCACGAAAAGGACGTAAAGTACCAGAAAAATTGCAAGCGAATCTGCAAAGATATAGAATCCTCTATACTTCTTTAGAGCCGATTCGTGTTTGTTTACTATATTGTCAATCTCCAGAGCCATCTCGCTCCCTTCTGCAGCCGGAGAAACCGGCCTTGATTATAATATGAATACTGAACGTTAACATACAAATATACTAGAGGAAGATATTATAGGAAGATACTATAGAAAGATACTATATAAAAGTACACGTTCCCAGGGCATGCATTTTGCAGATTTGCACATATATCCAAAATCTTCACCTATAGATTCGCAATTCTGCGCCTCCCACAAACCTCATCACGGCCCCTCTTCAAGATTCGTGGATTCTAGTTTTTGAACGCAGGATAAGAGCCCAGTACTTTAAGAGTATCAGCTTTGGCATTTATATCTTCTAAGGCATCTTTTATAAGTGCATCGCTGGTGTACCCTTCAAAATCGATATAGAAGTAATAGTCCCCAAGTTCTTTTTTAGAAGGCCTGGACTCAATCTTTGTAAGATTAATTTTTCTTTTAGCAAAAGCTCCAAGAATTTCATATAATGCTCCAGGCCTGTCTTTTTCCAGATATACTATGATGGAAGTTTTGCAGGCTGAAAAGCTGCACTTTTCATACCCTGTTTCCGGTTCAGGCCGGAACTCATGCCCTGGCGGCAATTCCTTTTTAACTTCCGCGGCACATGACACCCTTTCATATGAAGCTTTTCCCCTGGCCTTCAAAACAATGAAACGTGTGTAGTTTTCCTTCCGATCCTGGACATTTGAAAGAAGGATTTTCAGCTTATAGCATTCCGCAGCCTCAGGAGATGCTATTGCTGCCATTTCTTCAAACTCTCCTGCAAGCCTGGCTGCATGAGACGTACTGCCCGTGCTCCTGAGTTCGGCGTTAGGGAAATGTTTCTTAAGAAAATGTCTGCACTGGGCAAGCCCCTGAGGATGGGAAAGGATAACCCTTACTTTTTCAGGCCCACCCTTCGAGAGCAGACAATGCTCGATTTTGACAACTATCTCTGCGATTATCAAGGCATCGTTCTCAAGCAGAAGATCAAGAGTAACGCCTACTGATCCTTCAATAGAATTTTCTACCGGTATTATAGAGACATCTGATTTCCCCTGGACCACCGCCAGAAATGCATCTTCTATGTCTGCAAAATATCGAAGTTCTGCGCCATTTATGCCGTATTTCAGAGCCCACAAATTTGCAGCTTTTTCCGAATACGAACCTTCAGGCCCCAATACGCCTATAATCATCTGAGGGTTAATTGGGGGGATGGTAATAATATTTTTTGATGCCCCGGTTTAGCCTCCCAAATTGCGCCTCGCCCGAATTGCGTCTCGCCCGAATTGCGCCTCGCCCGAATTGCGCCTCGGGAGTACGCAGTCCTTTTCGCTGCGCTCAAGAGGACTAATTTAGGAGGTGGAAAGAATTGAAAGCACGGAAAGCATGGAATCAAAAAAAAGGATACAGTTTTTATAATTCCCATGTTTTTGTGGTTATAGAAACTGAAATGAGTTTTTAAGGGCTCTTTTCTTTGTAGAGCCCGAATTTGACAGCTTGCTATCATCTATAGTTAATTTTAGAGTTAGTAACTGCGCTGCACGGTGTAGGTTACTTTCTTTGATCCGTCAGAAGGTACGGTTACTTTCCACTCAGCGGTAGAAGAATCCTTCTTCTCATACTTGTCAGAACTTTCGGTAATTTTCCATTCTCCATAGATATTTTCTACGATCTTTACTTTCTGAGCTTCAGATTTATGGTTCTTGAGTTCTATTTCATAACTTTCCTTCCACGAATTGGTGCTTACTTTATCGTAGTTAGTCTGGGTTCTCGTACCGATGATATCAAAAGCGCTTCCGACAACAACATTTACCTCTTCATCTTTTGGGGTATGGTCTATGTTATCTTCCCCGAGGAACTGAAGCTGGCCTTCGGAATCAGCTTTGTATACCCTTAGAACACCGGCAGGAAGAGGCATTCCAAGACCTTTTTCTTTTGAGTTGTTCAGGTTCAGGACAACCTGAACGTCATTGCTTTTTGAGACATCAAAAACTAGCTCCTTTTCCACAGGTACTGAATCTACGGAGAGCAGAGAAAGCTGCTTGATCTGATTATTCTTGAGGGTAGCCGGCCTTTCAAGAGTGTAGAGGTGATACTCAAAGAGAGATTCTTCAACAAAGCCACTTGCTTTTGTGTCAGACATCGACGCTTCTTGTGAAACCATTTCGCCCCCATAGACAGGCTGGGGCACAGCTATGCGGTGGACTTCGCCTGCAACAAGTTTCAGTTTGGCGTCTTCATAGGTGGTCCCTGCGCCATTGTCGACACTAACCCAGCCCTGAATATCAGCCTTCTTATCATCCGCACTGGTCTTTACGATATAGTTTGCTTTCCAGCTCATCCCGCTCGTAAGATAGGAAGTAAGAACATCACGTTTGCCTGCAGAAGGGGAATAGATTTGCCAGACAAGGGTAGGTTTCGTGAGCAGATCAGCAGAGTCAGGGAATTCTACTTTCGAGACTTCGGAAAGAGTTACAACCTTCCCGTCACTCAACTTGAGAACTACTCCTTCGCCGTAGCTCATGAGAATCCCTGTATATGTATTTCCTTCTTTTTCGGTTACAGTAATTTCCTTGTCCAGAAATTTATCCAGAAGCTTCTGACTGCTCACAAGATCATACTCATAATTCTGTTCCAGTACGACAGTATTTTTGTTCTTTGTATCCTCAAAAATTACCGAGGTCGGATCAATAAGGGAAGCAACGTTCGTATATTCAACCTTATTAATTCCGACCTTAAGTTCAAGTTCTCTTCTCTCCTTTACTAAAGAAAGATTATTGTTATAAACCGTAACCTCAGTGTTTGCATTCGTTCCCGCAGCCCTAGCCGTAAGTAACCCCAGGGGATCTGAGGGCTGTACTTTAGTCACCATACTTAAGCTGGATTCAATCCCGTTAGTTGGGACTTCGTAGTTATTTGCGTGAGATATGGGCCCCTTAGAATCAGAGTAATGGGAAGCTGCAGTTACAGCCGCAACACAGATGAATGCCAGCATAAGCCAGAAATAACTTTTTTTCATTCTCATAACAGAAAAATAGGCAACTGTCTTATATATATGTGACTTTGACTACGGATATACTTGAAGTTATCAGCTCGGCCTAAGAGTTCTATGAGGGCAGAAGCCCCTGAAAATGTGAGATATACTGGTACTTAAATAATTGGATGTATAGGAAGATAATAGAAACAGTTATAATAATATACATTAAAAAGAATTTATAATTCAGATTAAATGTCAGAAAAAACCCTGGAAAATAACTAAGGACTCATTTTTATGAATATCATCGAAATAATCAGGACTAAAAAAGGAATTAAGCCTTCGAGCTTTATTGCAGGTTTTGCTCTTATTATTCTTCTTGCCGGAATAATACCCCCAGCCTCAGCCTCAGGAGTCGAGGCAAGCAGGGAAATCTCTACAGAAACGGCTTATGCAGGAGGAAGTTTTCCAGTCACAGTACATATAAAGACAGATCAGCAAGTTGAAGCTCTGGTACTCGATGAAAATCTTCCTGATGGATGGCAGATAAACCAGCTGGAAAACAATGGAGCCGTCTTCCAGGACATAAGCACTTTTAAAGAATCTACAGCGGAATGGATCTGGGTTGAAAACCTCTCAGCAGGAGAGGAAAGAACTGTGATATATCAGGTGACTGTGCCTTCACATCCAGAAACCGGAAGCTCAAAAATCTCAGGCACAATTTCGACTTATTCAACCTCTGCTGTCTCTGTTGGAGGAGCTTCAGAATTAATAGTTACTTATCCCCCGCCGGGAGCTGTGTTTTCCGCAAGCCCGCTCTCAGGCACCGTGCCCCTGACAGTCCAGTTCACAGACTTATGCACAGGCAACCCGAATTCATGGGAATGGGATTTTGATGGAAATGGGAGCATTGACTCAAACGAAAGGAATCCGGTTTACACATATGAAAACACGGGCACCTATACTGTTACCCTCAGAGCAACTAACAGTACTTATGGAAATGGCACCGAGACAAAAACCGGATATATAACCGTAAAAAGTAAAACCTCCAGCTCGGGAGGGAGCGGGGGAGGAAGCGGAGGAGGAGCAGGCTCTCCGGAGTCAAGCAAGAATATAGAGCTCAAGGAAATCGCAAATGAGCAGGTTTTCAAAGGAATTCACACCTGCTATACCTTTAAAGGCGGAGCAAATGACATAGTTAGTGTCGAGTTTGATCCGAAAAAGAGCTTTGGAAAAACAACAGCAATTGTAGAGATACTCAAGAATAAATCCTCAATAGTCAAGGAGCCTTCACCCGGAACAGTTTATAAAAACATAAACATATGGGTGGGAAACAGCGGCTTCTCAAGCTCTGAAAACATAGAAAATGCCAGAATAAATTTCAGAGTAAGCAGACCCTGGATTTCAGAAAACAACGTCAATGAGAATTCAGTAACTCTATACAGGTACAGTCAGGACAAATGGTATGAGTTGTCTACAGTCCTTAACGGAAAAGACAATGATTATCTTTACTTTACCGCAGAAACGCCTGGATTTTCTTCCTTTGCAATCTCAAGTACGAAAAAAAGTACCCTGCCTGGAGAAATATTTCAAACCAAAAACGAAGAAAATAAGGGGCTGAATGAAAGCAACCTGTCTGAAGAAGAGAAACAGAGAATCAAGGACTCGGATATTAAAAAGGAAGAAGATGCCCCGGGACCTGGAGCATTCTTTGCGGCGGCTGAATTGCTGGTATCTTATACAATACTGAGGAGAAGAAAATAACCAGAGAAAAATAAATATCCAACAAAAAAATGGAACATATTCGATAAAAAAAATGGAACGATAAAGTTGGTTCGTTCAAATTTCCCTTTTTATTTATCAGCCCGAAATTTTCAGAGCAAGGGTTCGGGCTCTTTAATTATCTCCTTTAATTCATCTTTTTTAATTCACTTTCCCTTTAATTTGCATTTAAATATACCCACACTGTTCAAGCCACGTAAGGGATCTTATCCATTCTCCTTTTGGCTCCCTTGAGGTTCCCACTACAAGCCGCTTCATACCTCCGATATCTTCTACGATGCCGCAGGCTTCTATGATCTCCCCGGGAAGAGCCTGGCCTGCATAGGTGTGAGTGTAGGAGAGAACATGATCGATTTCATCGTGTTCGACCTTATAATAAGCAGGGCTATCAAAAGCGAAATCGGCATTTTTGACCTCAGCTTCGATCTTCAATTTCACTGTGTCCTTTCCACGCAGAAGAGGTTCTTTTATCTGATCCCATTCCCTCACGAAAAGAAGATCAAAATAGGTTCCTTCTACCATGCCACGGTTGCCTTTTCTGGATTCGTGCAGCATGAATTCATCAAATGAGATATCAGGAATTCTCTTCCTGTAGATTCTCTGCCACATTTCCTCATCGATTTCTTCTATTGGGCTTTCCTGCTGTTTTGCAATGGTTATGGCGTCCCTTGCCCTGAACCATAAAGGCCCATAGACAACAAAATCAATATCTGAACTCTCATTCTGGAGCCCGGCAAGCATTGAACCCGTAACTCCCATACTTGTCCTGGGAATTCCGGCCATATCAAGAACTTTTACGACTGCCCTTACGCGGCTGTCAGAATTAACAAGTTCAGGAATCACGTCAGAGGGACGAAGAACCTGTTTTACTTCGGATTCGGGGACTACATGGACTTCCTCTACCCACTCAGGCCTGTGCTTCCTCATGAATTCGAAAGCCGGACCAAAGTCGTATTTTTTGTACCGTTTTCCGTTTAATTCCCTTTCTCCATTTTCATCAGGAACGTAGCGAAGTGTGGCCCGAATTCCATCGTTACGGAAGTAGTCGGAAACCGCAAAAAGCCAGTCATCTTTTGTGACGAGAAAATCTCTGAGGCGTGTTTTGAGCATTTGTACCATCCCTTAAACTTATAAAAGACATTGAGATATTAAGGAACCCTAACTGCCGGTCTGTATAATAAAATTATAACGATAACAGGAAATGTATTGTACCATTCCTGTATATAATTGTCAGGTATTTTAATTTTTAACTAATGATATGACAAAATTAATTAATATATGCCTGGAGTAATATATAAGGAAGAAACGAAATAAAGCAGAATAAAAGCATTGAATATTACAAGCCAGTAAACGGAATAAACTGTATGTGCAGAAAATCCGAGGTAATACTTTTGAGAGATGACCCGAGTGCAAAAGCGCTTGAAGCCTGGATTATCCGGCTGAGACGTGAATTCCACCGATACCCCGAACTCAGTTTTGAAGAATATGAAACCCAGAGACAGATCCTGAAAATCCTTGAAGAACTGGGAATAGAAGCCAGGAAAATTGCGGATACCGGCGTGCTTGCAAGTATCAGGGGAACACTACCTGGCCCCTGCATAGCCCTTCGAACAGACACGGACGGGCTACAGGTGCAGGAAGGATCAACAGAAAGGAACATAGACTACATTTCCAGAAACAATGGAGTAATGCACGCCTGCGGACATGATGGCCACATGGCAATGCTTTTTGGGGCTGCACGGCTTTTTAAGGAAAACAGGGACTTTCCTGGAGAAGTCCGCCTGATCTTCCAGCCAGCAGAAGAAATTCCACCAGGCGGTTCGGAAAGAGTGATTGCAGAAAGAGGGCTTGAAGGTGTGGATGCAGTTATGGGGATGCACATCTTTACAAATCATGAATCCGGGAGTGTGGGCCTTCGTTCCGGCCCTTTTATGGCAAGTACCAACCGGTTTGAAGTTCTCCTTAAAGGAAAAGGAGGCCATATCTCGCTACCAAAAAAATGCATTGATCCTGTAAGGATGGCAGTCGATTTTATAAACAGCCTTCATTCTTCTCTGGAACAGCGGCTTGACCCGGAGAAATATGTCCTTGGCGTGGGAAGGATCCAGGGTGGAGCACAGTTCAACAGGATTCCTGACAGCGTAGAAATCCTTGGAAGCTACCGGACCTTTGACAAAGAGACCACGGATACAATTGACAGAACCATAAAGGAATGCCTTGATGCCTTAATAGGAAAATACATAAAACCCGGGAAAGAATTTTCAGACTATCCTGATTATGATCTTGATATCCTGCACGGCTATCCTGTCCTTGTAAATGATCCTGTTTTCACAGCTGCAGTACATTCAAAGCTTAAGGAGAGTTTTTCGGAACTCACAGTTTATCCAGAGATAGAAAAAACCTTTGCAGCCGAAGATTTTGCAAGTTATCTGCAAAGAGTGCCTGGAATCTTCATTTCACTCGGCACCCTGAACCCGAAAAAAAGAATTGTGGAGATCAATCACTCATGCGCATTCGATATTGATGAAGATATACTGATTACAGGAACAGAGATATTTTACACAATTTCCATGGATTTTCTGAAAAACCCTGAGAAATACCTTAATGCCCAAAAAATTTAAAATAAGAAGCATCACAAAAAAGCCTGAAAAACGACAGGAAAACCAGCCCGGAAATACTATAAACCACAATTAGAAATTTCCAACCACAATTAGAAATTTCCAACCAGTTTATGAGGATAAAATCGATGATAATCCAGATATATGACGATTCCAGAAAGGAAGAAGTCCATGATGTTGTCCTTGACGTCCTGCAGGAGCACGGTTTTGAATATGACAGGCTTAAAGATGCAGACCTTAAGGACATAAACAGTTATTACTTTGCAAGCGGAGGTACTTTTTTTGTAGGGATTGCAGACGGCAGGGTTGTTGGCAGTGCAGGCGTCCGAAAACTTGATGAGGATCTGTGCGAAATCCGGCGAATCTACCTTAAAAAAGACTTCAGGAACAAAGGCAACGGAAAAAAGCTTTTCAGGGCTGCTCTGGATTTTGCAGAAAAAAACTGTTCAGGCGCCGTGCTTAAAACCGATGAAACTCTCACTAAAGCGATAAATATGTACCTCAAGCACGGCTTTACTTTTCAGAAAGAGGAAAAAGGATACCTGTATTTAGAGAAAAAATTTTAACGCCCGAATATGATTAGAGATCACAGGAAATCAGAGATTTTCAGAGAGTTGCACTGTAAGTGCAACAGCCTGCAATCCTTTTTGCTATGTTCAAGAGGACTATATTGAAAATAAGATTTTACGTTTCACCCTTTTTTGCCTGCTAAAGCAGAATAATATCACAACTCTCGGTTTCCAAATCGTCTTCATTTCTCCTGATAGCCGCAGGAACCACCTTCTTTTATCTCAAGGGCTTGCAGATATTCAAGGACAGCCAGCAAATAGGCAGAGTGGGACCAGGCAAGGGGGAGGACAGAAAGGGGCTTCCCTTTATCGTCTATCTGTTCGGACATAAGGCCAGCAGGATGGGCGTTATCTGCACACCATTCCAGAAGTTCAAGAGCTCTGTCCAGGTTCCCGACTGCCGAATGCCACTGGGAAAGCCAGAGAGTGCAGATGATCCAGCTGTTCATATAGCCATAATAGCTATCGTGAAGATAGCGGGCAATTCCTCCGGAAGGGCGCTTAAGTTCGCGTTCAAGAGCCTCCATTGTTCGGACAACTTTCGGGTCATTGGGAGGGAGGATTCCAAAATACCAGACCGCAAATACCGAAGAGTCAAGAGTAGGGTCATCAAGAGATCGGCGGAAACGCTTTAGTTTATCGTCATAGAGTTTCTCAAGAATGGACTCTTTAATTCGTTCCGCAGCTTCTTTCCAACGACTTGCATTGTCATAGTCTCCAAGAGAACGGGAAAGTTCAGAGGCCCCGTTAAGGCCTGCATAGACCGTACATGCGCTGTATGTATGTACTCCCTTTCGCTCTTCCCATAGATCGAAACTAGAAATTGGAAGGCCTGTTTCCCTGTCAATGACTTTTGTAAGGTAATTGGCTGCGGGAATTACAAGCCCTCGGTAGTACCTGCCTGTGGTCCATACGCTCTTTGCAATTTCCCAGTTTTTATAGAGAGCATATAGAGGAAGCCCTGTCTCATCGATCTGAACCATGGGTACAGGATGCCATGTGCTCCCGAAATCTCCTGCAGGAGTATATTTGTGAAGGAAGTTGCCTCTGTGGGTGATAATTTTTGAAAAGAACTCAAAGATTTCAGTACTCAGGTGGTGGTATCGCGCCCTGTCGAGCGCAAGACAAACCCAGGCCGCGTCTCTGGGCCAGCAGTAGCTATAAAGGTCTGCTCCGAATTGCTTGATATCCGAATCGCAGGACGCAATCACAGAGCCCGTAATATCCATATGGGAGACAACTGCAAGGAGGCTTCTGTAAAAGCACTTTGAGACTCTTTGAGGAAGCTGAGGCATGGAGGTAAATTCAGGGAGGACAGATACTTTCTCAGTAAATGATTTCCAGAAATTGAAATTATGATGAAAAAGAGCACTTCTTCCAGCTTCCTTTACCCGTTTATGGATTTTGAGCACATTGCAGTACTTCTTCCCGAGAACAGTCCAATAGTGCACTCTTGTCGATTCCCCGGGTTTAAGTTCAGGAAGGGTCCAACCAAGGGTGGAATCTACTGAACCGTGAGCTACAGGATTTCCACTCAGGGAAGCATCATCTTCCATATCTCTCCATGTGCCTTCAAGCCCCTTCCATTCCGCTGTCCCTACAGCGTACTGGTCAAAAACAGGGTCGCTAGCATGCAGAAAATAACGGTCACGTTTGTAGTGGATAAGAGTCTGTTTATCAATTACAGCAGTTTCTCCGATTTTAGTCTCAAGAATACGGTAATTCTGGTTGGAAAAAAGACGAAGGCGCCTGGAAACATTAGAGGTATTCTTAACCTCAAAAGTCCTGTAAAAGATGTTTACCGACGGGTGGACAGCTTCCCAAACTGTAATATTTAGACCGAGATCAGAATTTTCAAATACTGTTTCTCCGATATTTGAAATAATTTCCCTACATGTTTCAGGCGTCTCGTTATTATCAGTTTCTTCTCTTAAACTCTCTGCCTTTTCCCTGTCTTCTGAGATTTCGAGAATGCGGTCACAGAAATTCCCCTCAAATTTTGACTTGTACCGCTGCCGAATTTTCCAGTTTTCGAGCCAGCTGCAATAAAGAGATGTAAGGTCACATATCCCTATTTTTATTGAGTTCCCGTGGTTCTCAAGCCCTACGTATGGGAAATAGACATCCCTTATAGTCCCTTTTTCATCTTCACAGATAAGGATTCTTCCATTTCCGAAAATCAGTGGCCTAATCCCGGATACCTCCTGCTGTCATCTTAATTTGTAATTAGCCCTTTGATGTGAGAGTCCAACCCAGAGTATGGTTAAGGATACAACACGTGAACAATTAAACCTGTGTTCCCGGACTATAATAATGCTATTGGGTTTGAATAATATCTTTAATTGAAGCCGTGACAAGAATTGAATGTATTGCCTCAAATAGTTTAGGGAAAAGAAAACTCACTTAAAATTAGGACTTCAGTCCCAAAAACAAACTTCCTTAGGAATATCATCATAAATTAATTTTGCCATTTTATTTTATAAAAAATAAAATTATATCACTATACTGCATGCTTTTAGTTGATAAATGAAGTTTAAAGAAGGAATATACACATAATTTTTTACAGAAGATATGCACAAATTTTGTAAGAAACTTTATATTTAATTGAGTTATTTAAGTAAATGTATTAAAAAACGGAAATATCAAAAAACACTCATACAGAGAATGCGTGTCTACAATGACTCACGTGAAAAAAACATGCCCCTTTTGCGGGAAAGAATTCTTTGTCCTTGAAAATGCTGCAAATAAAGCAGTTTACTGTACTCTGGCATGCCTGACAAAAGCTCAGGAAAAATTTGAATCCAGAGGTGTGGCTTTTCCAGGCCTCGGTTGAGCATTTTGTAAGGTAAAAAAATCAAAAGTACGGAGAACATCCCTAAAAAGGGGAGCGTTTTCCATCCTTTTTTATTTTAAAAGAACTGAAACTCTTTCTTTTACTTTCCAGCTATTTTTTTTGCAATTTGGGCTACGTGTCTGCCCTGGTAACGGGCCATTTCAAGTTCGTTTTCGGACGGCTGGCGGCTTCCGTCTCCTCCGGCAATTGTTGAAGCTCCGTATGGACTCCCCCCTGTAATTTCATCCAACCTCGTCTGCCTCTTTTCAGCATATGGTAGCCCGACAATGATCATCCCAAGATGAAGCAGAGTAACATGAGATGTGAGGATTGTGGATTCCTGGCCCCCATGCTGCGTTCCACTGGAAGTGAAGACGCTTCCCACCTTTCCTACAAAGGCATCTCTACTCCAGAGCTCACCAAGCCCGTCAAAAACTGTGCGCATCTCGGCAGTCATCATCCCGTAACGCGTAGGAGTTCCAAATATCAGTGCGTCTGCACCAGCCAGTACATCCTTATACATGTCCCTGGTCAGCACAGGAATGTGGGCAAAAAGCTTTTTTGTCTCGATTGCCCCCATTTTCCCCAGAATTTCATCAGAAAGGGTTTCAGGCACCTGATAAATATTTACTTCAGCTCCTTCGACTTCTCTTGCGCCTGCTGCTATGGCTTCTGCCATCCTGTAAATGTGCCCATAAATACTGTGGAATATTACGTTTACCTTAACCATTCAGTCCCTCTTTAAAACTCAATTAGATTTAAGAAGGGTTCTTTGGGCTCTAAAAATCCAGTGAAATAGCCTGGAAATCCCCGAGAAACTCCAAAATCCCCTTTAAAAGGGAGTTTATGATACCATATATAGCTTGTTAAAAACAGTCGATTTTCTCTTCAGGGCATTATTTTCTGATTTTATTTGTTTCATCCTGCTGCAGAAAGTAAAAACAGTTTTCAAGATGCTGATTCCTGACAATGAGTATTAATTCCTGATATTGATATGTATCAAAATAGTTATTAGGAAATATGCTGTATAAGCTGGACATGCCCTCTCTTTCTATCGTAATGCCTTCAATGAATGAAGAAGAAACCATCCGAATTTGCATAGAGAAAGCTCAATCCATATTCAAAAAATATGACATCGAGGGGGAAATTATAGTTGCCGACAACTCTTCTGACAGAACCGCAGAAATTGCAGCATCTATGGGTGCAAAGGTTATAGGCCCGATAAAAGGATACGGAAATGCCTACCTCAAAGGGCTGGCTGAAGCAAGGGGGAAGTATATTGCAATTGCAGATGCGGACAACACCTACGATCTGCTTGAGCTTGATAAATTTCTTGACCCTCTTATGGCAGGAGAAGCGGATTTTGTAATGGGCAGCAGACTTAAAGGTAAAATTGAAAAAGGAGCTATGCCCTGGCTTCACCAGTACATTGGCAACCCTCTATTGACCGAAATGCTCAATTTCCTCTTCAAAACGAAAATTTCGGACGCTCACTGCGGGATGAGGGCTTTTACAAAAGAAGCCCTGGAAAAAATGAACCTTAAAACCCACGGTATGGAGTTAGCATCCGAAATGATAATTGAAGCCGCAAAAAGTGGCCTGAGGATCAAAGAAGTTCCCATAAACTACTACTCGCGCAGAGCACCCTCCAAACTTAGATCTTTTCAGGACGGCTGGCGGCATGTCCGCTTCATGATGCTCTATAAGCCAGGGCCTTTCCTCTATTTGCCCGGTGCTTTTGTCTTTATCCTGGGTTTTCTCATAACTGCCTCGCTTCTTCTCACAGATAGTGCTGCATATAACCGGTTACACTCCTTTATTTTAGGCAGCATGCTCTTAATCATTGGCGGACAGACCCTTGCTACCGGTGGGTATATGAAAACATACGGCCTGATCCACGGAATGTACAGGGACGACAAAAAAGGTAAGAAGCTGCTGAGCTACCATTCTCTCGAAAAAGAACTTTTCGGTGGCTCCCTTATCATGGGTGCAGGCCTCTTTCTCGGACTGAAAGTAGCCTATACATGGATAAGTTCCGGATACGGATCTCTTAAAGAGGTGGAATCTGCAGTTATTTCAATGGTTCTTGCGGCGATTGGGCTCCAGCTGATCTTTTCGGCGGTCTTTGTAAGCGTGATGCTCCTTGAAGTGGATACAGACTGGTAAGTGGTGAAATGAAAATCGCCTTCGTGTACGATGCCATCTATCCCTGGGTCAAAGGCGGCGCGGAAATGCGCATCCATGAACTGGGAAAGCGGCTCTCGGCCAGAGGGCATGAAGTACACATTTTCGGGATTAAATGGTGGGAAGGCGAAGATACTATCGAGTACGAAGGCATGACCCTGCACGGCGTCTGCAAAGCCCGAAACCTGTACGTAAACGGCAGGCGTTCAATTTCCGAAGCACTTGTATTCGCCGTAAAACTATTTCCGGAGCTCAGAAAAGAAAAGTTCGACCTTATCGATGCAAGTGTCTTTCCCTATTTTTCCTGTTTTACTGCAAAGGCGGTTTCATTTCTGAAAAACACTCCTTCAGTGTTCACATGGCATGAAGTATGGGATGACTACTGGTACGAATACCTGGGAAGAAAGCAGGGTTTTTTCGGACGCATAATAGAAAAACTGGTTTCAAAGCTTTCAGGCAATAATATTGCAGTTTCGGATTGGACGAAACAGAGACTTGAAGCACTTGGCACCGCTGGAGAAAAGATTCAGGTGATCCCTAACGGGATCGATATTAAAATGATTTCTGAGATCGAACCGGAAGAGGGCAGGGATTCTGCAGGAATGGGGAGAAAAATATATGATATAATTTTTGTCGGACGGCTTATAAAGGAAAAAAATGTTGATATTCTGATTAAAGCAGTAACTTTTTCTAAAAACAATTTCCCGGACTTCAGATGCTGTATTGTTGGGGATGGCCCTGAAAAGGGAGCTCTTTTGGAGCTTGCAAAAAAGGAAAAGGTTTATAATAATGTCGAATTTGCAGGTTTTCAGGAATACAGGGCGCTCATAGGAAAAATAAAAGCCTCAAAAGTTCTTGTGCTTCCTTCAAGCAGAGAAGGTTTCGGAATGGTTGTAATCGAAGCTTTTGCCTGCGGGGTACCTGTGGTGACTGTAAGGGAGAAATATAACGCAGCACAGTCGCTTGTTGAAGATGGAGTTGACGGGCTTGTTGTAGAACTTGAAGATAGAGAAATTGCAAAAGGGGTAGAGAAGATAATTAAAGGGGAAACCCGTTACAGAAAGTTCTCAGCCACAAGTTTGAGTAAAGCTGGAGAATATGACTGGGAAAAAATAGTTTCAGAACTTATTTTATACTATAATCGTTTCAGAGTTTGAGAAAAGAAATAGAGCTACATTAAGTATAATTGCTATAAATTCATTTTTCTCTCCATGTTAATAGGACTCACCGGTACCCCAGGTACTGGAAAAACCTCAGTAAGCAGGTTTCTCGAAAAAAAAAGGCAGTGGAACGTAATCCACCTTAATGAGCTCATTAAAGAGAAGCACCTTTACACTGAAATTGATGAGAAAAGGGATGCTGTTATTGCGGATATGGAACTTATCCGGGAACACCTTAAGGAAAATATTGATGGAGAAGAGAAAGAGGTAACGATTCTTGAAAGCCATCTCTCTCATTACATTGCGGATATTGTTATTGTACTCAGAGCATATCCACCTGAACTGGAAATGAGACTGAAAACACGCGGCTATTCTAACGAGAAAATAAAAGAGAACTTTGAAGCCGAAGCTCTCGATGTGATCCTTGTTGAAGCTTTTGAGTGGTGCAAAAAGGTTTTTGAGGTAAATACAACAGGAAAGAGCATTGAAGAAGTAGGGCAGGATATTGAAAAAATAATAGACCATATTTTAAGTGGAAGTGAAGAAGAGATACCTGAATATGAACCTGGATCCATTGACTGGATCGACCTGGTTCCTTAATTTAGAGAGAAAAGTATTTAAGGGAATTGGGGATGGATCCCCGGAAGATTAACACTTCCTTTTCCCTTTAATGGTTACAGCATTTAGCAGCTGCATTTGTAGATTATACTAACCGTTGCAGTGTCGTATTTCCCATATTTGTCGACTACTTTGTAGGTAAAGCTGTCTTTGATAGTACCGGTCTTGGAGCAGGAAGTTCCCTTGTAGCTGAAAGAACCGTTGCTTTTCATGGTAACTTTGCCACCATTTTTGAGCTTCGATACACTCACAACTTTAAGGCCGCTTCCAATGTCATTGGAAAGTACATTACCAGATTTCTTAGAAGGGCTGAAATTGAACTTGTCGTTTTTTGCATCTACTTTAGTTGTACTACATGAACCGCCACTGCAGGCTGCTGCTCCTGTCACTGACATGACAAAGAGAACTAACATAAAAGTACATGCTGTCTTAAACATAATTTTTTGCATAATATACATCCTCCATAGTATATACTCAAACATAAAATTTTTCAAAGATATTGGCATTAAATCCAATTCCTACTGGCAATGAAAATATACTCTTCCGAACTAAACCCCCCGATTTAACTGGGAGATATATTTTCATATAATCGAGTGAATTTGTTATTTTTTAAAATACAGTTCATTATATTCTGTACACATTTCACTTTTACACTAGCAAATATTTTTTTGTTTAATCCTATTACAGTGATTAACCTGGAATTTATACTGAGCAGGTGCCACTACATACAAGTTTCATGGTAACTTTTGCAGTGTCGTATTTTTTATATTTGTCTACTGCCTTGTATGTAAAACTGTCACTGCCTTTAGAACAGGAAACTGGCTTTACGTATTTAAAAGAACCATTACTGTTCATGTAAACTTTTCCGCCTTTTGCTGTGGTGATATAGCCAGTAGTCACAACTTTAAGGCCGCTTCCTTTGTCATTGGAAAGTACATTAAAAGACTTCTTAGTACAGGAAACCGTAAATTTGTCATCCCGTGCGTCTATTTTAGTTGCACTGCATGAACCGCCACTGCAGGCTGCTGCTCCTGTCACTGACATGACAAAGAGAACTAACATAAAAGTACATGCTGTCTTAAACATAGTTTTTTGCATTATATACATCCTCCATAGTATCCACTCAACCATGAAATCCAATCAAGGATACAAAATCCAATCAAGGATACAAAATCCAATCAAGGATACAAAATCCAATCAAGGATACAAAATCCAATCAAGGATACAAAATCCAATCAAGGATACAAAATCCAATCAAGGATACAAAATCCAATCAAGGACATGAAATCCAATCAAGGATACAAAATCCAATCAAGGATACGAAATCCAAGTTTCATTGGCAATGAAAATATAATCTTCCGGATTAAACCCCCCGATTTAATAGGGAAATATATTTTCATATGATTGAGTGAGTTTTTTACTTTTTTTCTAGACAATCATTTCAAACTTAATTTATTTGTTCTGACATTTTTATGTACTTTTTAATTTTCCAAAAGATCGGAAGAAATCAATGCATTTTTGGACAATACCCATTGTAGCGATTAACCATAGATATTAAATTAAGGTTCAAAGCTGGGAGGTATTAACACAAAACACAAAGAAACCATCCAGAATTCCAATGAAAAATTTAAGATAGTACACAAATACAAATAGAACTTTCTTTTATAAAAGTCTTTCTCCCAAATTTAAGAAAGATCGTTTATTTGCAGAACTTATTGAATATTTATAGAAAGAAGGTAATCCAAAACTCTGTTTAGGAAGCAAAGTTGAATTCAGATTACGAGAAAATCTGATAACTGATATAAAAAAGATCTGCTCTTAAAGGCCTCAGAATTAGATAGTTCAATTATAAAACTAGGAACTGGAAGTGATTGAAAGAAGAAGTAAAGAAAAAGTGAAGAAAAAGTAAAAGTGAAGAAAAAGTAAAGAAAAAGTAAAGAAAAAGTAAAGAAAAAGTAAAAGTAGAAGAAAATGCGAGGCAAACAAAAATAAGAGTTAAATAACTAAAAATGAGGGGGAAGAAAATAAGTAAAAAAGAAAAAAGAGCAAAGAAGATGAAAAGTAAAGGACAGCTTAGTTGACAGGAGAAGAAAAAACAGATAAAAAATATAAAAATTATTATAAGGAAGAATTATTGTCGCTGGAAGATACATTCCTGAGTCTGGTTACTCCGTCGAAATCTTTGATAGCTTCTACAATAGATTTTGGAACAAGGTGTTCCCACTTTTCTCCTGTGATCATCCGTCTCCGGATTTCTGTGCCCGAATATCTTTCTCGAATGTAAAGAGGGGATTCTTTTACGCAAAAACCGGCTTCTCGGAAAAGCTGGATAACCAGAGGATTGTTAGAGTACACAACTTCAAAACTTGGAGTTCGAGATGCAACGTGGTGAACCCAGATAGAATTGTACCTGACGTCCTCAATGGGGAGGACATAGTGGCGGATAGGTAGGTTCTCAAGAGCGTTGGAAAGCATCAGCACCCGTTCCCCTGCAGTAAAAGGGTCGGTGGCATCATGGCTTTTTTGAGCGCTTCCTACGCCTATGACCAGTTCGTCAACCTCTTTCGCAATCCGTGTAATTACGGCATGGTGCCCGAAATGATACGGCTGAAAACGTCCAATGTAGAAAGCTCGCATCATCCAGGGTCCAACCTCTAATTTGTACTTGAATTATTATTTTGGATATATTCCAATATATCTTCTGATTTCAGACCGTTTCATTGTGAATTCCAGTCTCAAAGCTGAACTTTTCGCAGACTTCAAGGAAATGCTCGGCATTGCCCTTGCGCTTCATATCGATAAGCTTTCCAACGAGTTCAAGGCCAGGCTTGGGATCTTCCATGATCTCCATATCATCGCGGACCATATCGAAGTACTTCTCTCCGACATCTGTTCTTATAAAAACAGAGTTCCAGCCATCAGGAGCCCCGACAGAACCTACCGAGATATCGGCAAAAACCGAGGTATAGTCACAGCAGTGGTGGCAGGGATTTCTGGCAAACCTGGCTATGTCCTTGATGGGTACGGAGTGAACCTCTCCGTCATCGGTGTAAACCCAGAACTTGCCTTTGGTGAACTCCATCTTCCGGATGTCTTCGAGCTTGACCTGAAGGATTTCAGGAATGATCTTTTCAAGCATGGTTTCATGGTGGAAACTTTCCATACAGAGCAAGCCAACAATAAGCACTATCTTTTCGTTTACATTTTCCCGAATCAGCTTTGCAGCATGGGCCTGACAGGGCACGCCTACAACTGCAATTCGGTCATACTTTTCGAAGGCTTCCCTTAGAGCAGCAATTATGGGGTCAGAAGTATACTTGGTTCCTCTTGTCCTGTCGACATCTTCAGCACTTGTGAGCAGTACAACTTCAGGCTCCCATTTCTCGTTTCGAGTAATTCCGATGGCGCAGTCGATTTTACCTTGATTGAAGAGGGATTTAAGGATACCGCTGGCTACTCCTCCATCCTGGCTACCGGCATTTTCTTTGTACTTTGCGCCAAAAAACTTGCGTACGTTTGTAAGCTCATTTTCGATAAAGCCATCTACTACAGGACATACCCTGCTGCAGGTCAAACAACCTTCACAAACCTGGTATCCTGCACCTTTTTCATAAAGGTTCAGATCATTTGGATCTCTAATTTCTGCCGCTTTCTTTACGGTAACAGCCCCGATGGGGCATACAGCTTCGCATGCCCCGCAGGCTGCGCATACGTCATATTCAATGACTTCTGCAATTTTTGGTGGCAATCCGTTACCTCCAATGCCTTGATGTTCTTGCCCCAACGGCAAAGTGTTTTTAAAAGTATAATAAAAATTAAAAAATGGTTATGCAAGGTGTAATTAAAAAAATTACATCTTTGCAATGATTTCTTTGCCTATAAGCTTTATTGCTTTTTCCTTGTCAGGGCCGATCGGAGATCCTGCTACGATCTGGGTAACTCCGATTGCCTCGAGGGCCTTAATCCTCTTCATGCAGTCCTCTGGAGTTCCGCAGATAGCAAAAGCCTCAATCATCTGTGGAGTAACAAGCCCGCCCATGAGAGATCCGAAGTCTCCCTTAGCAATCGCGGCACCTATCTGGCTCTTTGTCTCAACCGGAATGCCGTGACGCTCAAGGACGAGATCCGGGGATCCTGCAACGATGAAAGCGACAACTACCTTTGCAGCATTAACAGCTTTTACAGGGTCTTTGTCAATGGAAAAGCATGCATATGCGGTAACGTCGACTTCACCTGGGTCGCGACCGACTTTTGCAGCGCCCTTCCTGATCTGTTCCACAGCTACCTCAAAGTCCTTGGGGTGGGAAGCGTTGATAAGGACACCATCTGCAATCTCGCCGGAAAGTTCGAGCATCTTCGGGCCCTGGGCACCCATATAGATAGGAACATTTCCAGCATTAAAAGCGAGCTTGGCGCCTGCAAACTGAACCATTTCGCCGTCCATGGAAACTTTCTGGCCTGAGAGGAAACCTCTGATTGCCTGGATTGATTCCTTGGTGGTGGCAAGAGGCTTTTCCCACGCAATGCCCATTGCATCGAAGGTTGCCTTGTCTCCGGGGCCTAGACCGAGAACTGCTCTACCGCCCGAAATTTCTGCAATTGAGGCAATGCTGGATGCTGTAATTGCAGGGTTTCTGGTATAGGAGTTTGTAACACCTGAGCCAATCTTGATGCTATTGGTATTCAGGGCAAGAACGGCAAGAGTGGAATAAACATCACGGTTGTTGTAGTGGTCAGTGATCCAGACGTAGTCGAATCCCTGCTGTTCTGAAAGCTTTGCATAGTATGCGATCTTTAAGGCAGGATCGCTCGGCACAAATTCGATTCCGAACTTCATGTAAAATTACTCCTATAGTATTGTTTATTGGTTAAATGGGTCCCTTTAGGCCCCAAAAGATCTCTTCCAAATAATAATTAATATCCATTATAATAGATATTAATCACAACCTTTTACTAAATTCACATAACAGTATTTAAGAGTCTATATATAATTAACTGTATTAAATGAATTGTATATAAATGACCAGATAAAACGATGAGTTCAATTATTCTTATACAAGAGAACTTTTCAATACCGGCCCATTCAAAAGAAATAATCAAACATTAAAAACCTTTTCCAGAAAACGAGATTCTAAACCCCAATTTCAAACCGACTTTTTATGGGTCAGGAAAAAGAAAAGGTAAGCATTTTTGATAGCAGTGTTTTTTGTGAAATCAGGAAAAGATTTATATTGGAAAACTAGCTGTGCCGAAATCTCCAGTTATTTCCTGTAAGAGTACCTTGGAGCTATGGAACAAACATACAAAGGGAAACATAGTAAAAAAGTAGCTAAACTGCGAGATAACATACATAAAAAAGGTAGATAGATTGGAGTAGATAGGGAAAAAAATCACACTATTTTTTGAAAAATCCTTACAATTATATACAAAGAATGGTTATTATGTATAAGTATTGATAAAAACCGGCAGTTGAATGAACTGTCAGATAGAATTAAATTCGATAGGAGGAGGTGAGCTGGTTATGGGTGTATCTGCTAAAGGAGAAAAATACCGTTGCGAAATCTGCGGTAACGAAGTTGTTGTAGAAAAAGTAGGAGGAGGAACTCTTGTTTGCTGTGGAGAGGACATGACTCTTATAGAAGAGTAATGGAAGAATCTCTGAACCAAATTAAAAGAGTACATACAGCACTTTCAGAATTTGAAGATACGGGGTAAAGAAATACTTTCCTGATTTTGAGGGAGAACAATGAAATGTTATGAATGCGCCAGAGAAGGAAAAAATACGGACGCTGTTGGTATTTGTATTGTCTGTGGGAGAGGGGTTTGCGAAGATCACCTCATTCACGAGGAGACTCCTGCATGGGAAGGAGACTATCCTATCGAGCTAAAGCCCGATGTTGAACATATCAAACGGATTGTCTGCCTTCCCTGCCATGATGCCCTGAAAGATAACTGCCTGTTTAATGAAGTTTGTTGAGGTGGTCAAATGCTGAAATGTTACGATTGCCTTGAGAAGAGTAAAGAAAATGAAGCAGTTGGAGTATGCATTATCTGTGGAAAAGGACTCTGCATGGAACATATTAAGGAAGTAGAGTTCCCCATGAAAGGAGGATACCCTCTGCCCCATGTGACGCTTAAGAAAGCTCTCCCCAGAATGATGTGCCGTGAGTGTATTGACGCTATTCTTGGAGAAGATTTCTGCGTATAACTCCACTGCTTGCATATACATTTGAACATAAGAATACTGTTCTTTGCCCGATGTATTAGCAGTAGAAAACAGAAGCTAAAAAGACCAATGATGCCCCCTATAACAGGGGACATATATTGAATTATTAAGATGTCCATGAATAAATATAACAGCTAAAAAATAAAAATAATTGAGAAACGGAGGCAAAGATTTTGACCGAACACAAAAAAGTAGTGGAAAGTATAGAAAAGAAAATGGGATTCAAGCCCCACATCCTGGAAACTCTTGAGGGACTTGACCCTGAGTTTCTTGGAAAATACAGGCGTTGTGATGGGAAACTACTATCAGATGGAGCATTGCCTGCAAAGACAAAGATCCTTATGGCTTTTGCAGTTGTGGCATCCAAACAATGTGAGTCCTGTACTGTGGCGCAGATGAAAAGTGCCCTGCACCATGGAGTAACCAAAGAAGAAATTATGGAAACTCTGGATGTTATTTTTATCACATCAGGTGCTCCAGCTGTAGCTGCATGCAGAGAAGCCCTGAAGCTGTTGAAATAAAAATTATAAGAAAAAAGATCTTATTAATTCAATTTTTTATTTTTTTCATATATAATCCTTAAAAATTAACGATCTCATGATGGAAAATGAGATTTACTAACTCTTTGACTTATTATTTCGCCTGGATTGTATAGGCAACAGTACGCCCCCTGGAAAATAGTTAGCAACTTCCCGTACGCATACACTTAAAATGTTGAAAAAATAGAAGAATAATTTCAAAGTAAAAAATGAAGGAATTGTGATCATGGACAAAACCATAGCTGGAGAAGAAATAAAAAAACCTGTCGATCCTGAAAATCTTACTGAAGGTGAAAAGAAGCACATACCAGTTATTGAAGCTCCTGAAAAAGTAAATTCAGGTGAACCCTTTGAAGTCACTGTGACGGTTGGCAGTATTCCCCATGTGATGGATGAGAAACATTATATTGAGTGGATTGAGCTTTATCTGCACAACAAACTCATGGGACGTAAAGAACTGGTTCCTGCTCCAGGTGAGAAGGCAAGTGCAACTTTCAGGATAGAAGCAGAAGATGCCCTGATTGCTGTCAAAGAAATAGAAACATGCAGAATGCATGGAGTAAATATCTGTGGGAATTGCGGGAAAAAGTCAGTGGACACAAGCCTACATGCACTGGAGCGTTGCAATGTTCATGGAGTATGGGAAGCTTATAGGAAAATAGAAGTAATATCCGGGGATGGGGAAGAAGACAAAAAGTGTGTCTGAAGCCTCAAAACCGGAAAAGAGAATCTGGAGGAAAGGCTGTGAAAAGCCCTGGAATTCTAATCACAATTATTTTTTTTACAGGACTTATGTGGGCATCCCTGGCGGCCGCAGAGCCAAGCGGACCAGGGGACTTTACATCGGGCCAGTTTTCGAAATCCGGCATATGCTCCAACTGCCACGGAAGCAGTTTTGGAGAATGGGACGGCTCTATGCATTCTAATGCAAATAGCGACTTCTTTTATCATGCAATGCTTCAACAATACGGCATAGCTGCACAAGAACAGGGCCTTTCTCCCGAGTTTTGCTCTCGCTGCCACACACCCATTGGAGTTGTCTCTGCTGAGATCCCACCCCTTGACGGCTCAGGACTGAGCGAGGTTTCAAAAGAAGGAGTGCAATGTGATTTCTGCCATGTGATTGCCACAAGTGAAGGGATAGGAAATGCTCCTTACGTCCTTGAGCCAGGAGACGTAAAATGGGGGAGAAATATGTCTGGGGCAAAGTCTCCTTCCCATGAAATAAAAACAAACGAATTTTACAACGAGTCAGCATACTGCGGCACATGCCACAATATTTACCATCCAGTAAACAATCTGACTCTTGCAGCCACTTATACAGAATGGGAAGAAGGTCCCTATGCAAAAGAAGGAGTGACCTGCCAGGCCTGTCACATGACCCCGGGAATCGTTGAATTTGAAGAAAACCCCGGAAAAGCTGCCTCTTCAGGTCCGGAAAGGGAACATGTATACACCCATTACTTTGTTGGAGGAAATGCTTTCGTAACAGAAGTCATGGGAGAAGGACGGCATGAGAAAAAGGCAGTCGAGTATCTTCAGCGTGCCGCATCGCTTGATGTAAAAGCTCCTGATTCGGCAGAACCGAAAGAGAATGTAGAAGTAGAAGTGAAGATTACAAATACAGGAGCCGGACACAAAATTCCCACAGGAGTTACCGAAGAAAGAGAAATGTGGCTTGAACTTATTGTGGAGGATGCCAAAGGTAAGGAACTCTATCATTCAGGAGCTCTTGATGAAAAAGGAGAAATTGACCCGGAAGCAACGATCTACCAAACGGTTTTTGCCGATTCCAGGGGAAGTCCCACAGTGAAAGTATGGGAAGCAGAAACTGTCCTTTCAGATAACAGAATAGGTCCGAAAGAATCTGTAGTTGAGAAGCACTCTTTCTTGATGCCTGAAAATGCCTCAAGCCCTATCAGCACAAGAGCAGTTCTCCATTATAGATCAGCCTCTCAGGAACATATCGATGAGCTTTTCGGGAACGGAACCTATAATGTACCTGTAATTGATATGGCAACGTACCCTGAAAAGGAGGAAGAATCTTCAACTCCGGGATTTGGGACAATCGGAGCTCTTATTTCTCTCTCCATGGGTAGTGTTTACAGAAGACTTAAGGATTAAAAGACAAAAATTAAAAACTGAAGAATAAAGACAAACTGAAGAGTAAAGATAACTGAAGAGTAAAGATAACTGAAGAGTAAAGATAACTGAAGAGTAAAGATAACTGAAGAGTAAAGATATTCAGAAATAAAACACTGTATCCTGCAGGTATACCAGAATACGGATACATAGAGTATATACGTAATTTTGTACAGATAATTTCGGAGGGGACATGCAAGAAACCGAAGCCAAACCAATAAAGATCCTGGGGATATCGGGAAGCCCCAGGAATATGGCTACTGATTTCCTCGTCCAGGAAGCATTGAAAATTGCAAAGGACAAATACGGCGCAGAAACCGACTATTTTTCTTCCAAAGGGAAAAAAATGAACTTCTGCATCCACTGTGATTTCTGTATTCGAAAAAAAGAAGGCTGTATCCACAAGGATGATATTGCGGCTGAACTGTACGATAAAATGATGTGGGCAGATGCATGGATTATGGGTACTCCTGTATATCAGGGGACCGTAAGTGCCCAGACAAAAACGATTATGGACCGCTGCAGAGCTGTTGTTGCCAGAGACCCAAAGGTTTTTTTGAACAAAGTAGGGATGGGAATTGCAGATGGAGGCGACCGGATAGGCGGACAGGAGCCAGCTATCCAGACAATTCTGAACTTTTATGTAATCAGTGAAATGATCCCTGTTGGGGGCGGTTCTTTTGGGGCAAATCTGGGAGGAACTTTCTGGTCAAGGGACAAAGGAGCAGAAGGAGTTGCTGAAGACGCTGAAGGCATGAAAAGCCTTAGGAAAACTCTGAAGAAACTCATCCAGACAGCTCAGATGGTAAAGAACGCTGCGTCCGCAGAGGAACCTGAAGCCCGGAAACCCGAAATACTAAAAGAAGAAGCAAATAATCAGTAACTGGAAGTAAATATTAGAAAGATTACAAATTTTAGAGAGACTAAAAGTTCAGGAATTTTATTAAAAGCCAGATACTCAGGATAATAAGTCAATCAGAGTTTATGTTGAAACCTTAAAGAGGGTGTTATTTTGGTAGAACCGATAAACAAGAAAATTAAACGCATAGCATGGGGAATTACAGGTTCAGGAGACCAGATGATTGAGACATATAGCATTCTGGTAGACATTAAGAATAGAACAGGCATTGACACAATGGTTTTCCTGTCCAAAGAGGGAGAAACCGTAATGAAATGGTACCACCTTTGGGACAAAATCCAGAACGATTTTCCTAACTTCAAGGTAGATGCAGGCCCCAACTCCCCATTCATTGCAGGCCCATTGCAGATGGGACACTACGATTTCTTACTAATAGCTCCAGCAACAGCGAATACCGTAGCAAAGATTGTGTACGGTATTGCAGATACTCTGGTTACAAATGCAGTTTCACAGACTGCAAAAGGAAAGACTCCCATCTTCATTATGCCCGTAGACCAGAAAAGAGGAAGTGTAAAAACCGCTGCACCCAGTGGCAGAGCCTTTGAGCTCACTATGCGTGAAGTAGATATTACAAACTCAGAAAAACTTGCGCAAATGGAAAATATCACAGTTCTTGCCAATCCTTATGAGATCTATGATATATTTGGACTTGAGAGACCTTCTGAAGATATAACCGTGAAAATGAAAGAAAAAAAGAAGTCCAAAACAAAAAAAGAAAGCGAAAATTAAAACCATAAAAAGGAAATCAGAAGAAATAAAAAATAAAAAGGGGAAAAATATGAAGAGTTCGTATCAGGAAGTAATAGAGGAAGTAAAGAACTTTAAAGGAATTGAGGAAGCCATAGCTCTGGCAATCGAGAGAGAAAAGGAAGCAAGAGATTTTTACATGGAAAAATCAACCACCATGGAAAATCCAAAACTTAAGGAACTCTATGAGCACCTGGCAGATGAAGAGGTAAAGCATATTGGTTACCTTGAAGGATACCGGGACAAAAAAGAACTGCCAATAATCAGTACGGAAACGCCGAGCGGCCAGTCTTTCACCCCTGAGTTCAATACAGCTAGAATAAAAGGAGGAGAAATCACTCTGGGGGATGCAGGCATCCTTCTAGCAGCCATGAGGCACGAAAGAAAAAGTGAGGACTTCTATTCGGAACTGGCAAAAAGAGCCGGAGACGAGACACAGAAAAAATTCTTTGAGATGCTGGCAGGATACGAGAGAAGTCACTACGAGGTTATCGACAGCTATCTTGAAGAAATTACCGGATTTAGAATGCAGACCTGAAAAACCGGGAGGACTGTGAGTACATGGAAATAGAAGGGGAAGCAGGTGGAGCCGTCGAACTTGCCAGTGGAGTTTACTGGGTAGGAGCAATAGACTGGAACGGCAGAGACTTTCATGGGTTTACCACCCCTGGAGGGACAACTTACAACTCCTACCTTGTAGTAGGGGAAAAAACTGCCCTTATAGACACTGTAAAGGCTCCTTTTGCAGGGGAGATGCTCAGGCGCATCAGTCAGATTATCGACCCCTCAAAGCTCGACTACATTGTTGTAAACCACATGGAACTGGACCACGCTGGCTCCCTCGCAGAGCTTAAAAAACTAACTGATGCAAAAGTATTCATCACAAAAAGAGGAGTTGATATCCTTAACGGCTACTTCAGAGACTCAGGCAGTGAGAACTGGAGCCTTGAGATTGTGAAGACCGGCGACCAGCTGGGCCTGGGGGGAAAGACCCTGATGTTCCTGGAAGCTACAATGCTTCACTGGCCTGACAGCATGGAGACTTTCTTAAAAGAAGACAGGATCCTCTTTTCAAACGACGGTTTCGGGCAGCATATAGCAACTTCAAAAAGGTATGACTTCGAAGTAGGAGATGTCATTCCGGATGCTGCCGAGTACTATGCAAATATACTCATGCCCTTCCAGGCCCCTCTTATTCGCTATTTGAGAGTACTGGACGAGCTGGGAATAGAGCCTCTGCAGATAGCTCCTTCACATGGAATCATATGGAAACAGGACCTTAAAAAAATCCTTGAGGCTTACAGGTCCTGGGCCAATGGAGGAGTAAAAGAAAAAGTGCTTGTTATATATGATACAATGTGGGAAAGCACGGAAATAATGGCTCATGAGATTGCAGAAGCAGTAAGGGCGGAAGGGGTTGAAGTAAAACTTCTTAATCTTCGGAAAAACACCAGGAACCATATAATGAAAGAGATGCTTGACGCAGCCGCCTTTGCAGTGGGTTCACCAACCCTTAACAACGGGCTTTTTCCAACCGTTGGAGACTTCCTTGTATACCTCAAAGGCCTGCGCCCCCAGAAGAAAAAAGCTGCAGCATTCGGGTCCTACGGCTGGGGAGGCGGAGCTGTAAAAGCCATAGAGCAGGAACTGAAAAATACAGGAATTGAAGTGCTGGAACCTGGACTACAGGTAAGATACAGGCCATATGAAAAAGAACTGGAAAGATGCAGAAAGCTTGGAGAACAGCTTGCAACTGTTGCAAAAGAGCAGTAAGATTAATTTATTTCAATCCCCTCCTTTTAAAACTTTTTTCTGCATCATTTTTTCATTTCAGCAATTTTTTCCCATCACTTTTTCATTTCAGCAATTTTTCCTCATCACTGTTATCACTTTTTTTCAGTTCAGCAATTTTTCCTCATCACTGTTATCACTTTTTTTCAGTTCAGCAATTTTTCCTCATCACTTTTTATTCATTTCAACAACTTTTCTTGTCAACTTATTATCTTTTGAAACTTTGAATAGGAGATTTTCAGCTTCAACAGACATGTAGATTTGGAACCGCTTCTCTGAGACTCTACAAAAAAATACTTTCACCCTGCTAGGCTGAGGTTAATAAGTACTGAAGTAGTTTTTGAGAATAGAGGTGAATACAATGGAAGAGATATTCAAAGGATTGGTAGAACGTGCTCAGTACTATGAACAGTTTGAGAGCTTCAGAAACACAAATCATTCCAGACTCTTTGGGGATATGCCGGGAATGGATATCAAAATGAAATTTTCACCAATAAATATGTGAGAAAGGATTTGCAAACTGACAATCTGCAAACTAAGTTAATCCAGATAATAAGCTGCAATATGATAAAACTGCAAAATCTCTGAAAAACTGGAATGTTGAAAAGTGAGTTTCAAAAAAATTAGAACTAAAGAAAAAAAGATGATAAAAGAAAAATAAAGGCGGAAAGAAGAAAATCACTTTTCAACCGTTTCCATTTCAGCCTGTAAATCCTGTCCCAGTTCAATTTCGCAAAAGTCGCCTCCGGTGGGGAGTTCCATGAAAAAGGCGTTTGTAGTGTCGAGAGAAATATTTCCGTCCTCAAGCTCAAAATCAAGGACATGACCTCCTGAAGTCCTATCCGCAGTGATAAAGTGAAGATGATACCCTGGAACATTGACTCCTTTTACGTATTCTGGGGTTCTGAACCCTACAAGTGTACCGCTAACATTTTCAAATTCGAAAATAGTCTGATTGGAGACGACATCAGAGAGTAGAGGATATGGTTTTTCCTGCTTTGGAACGCTTCGAGCTTTCAGGTAAGTAAAGTTTCCATCAATTTTAACAGCATAAAACAAATTTTCTGCAGGCAAGTGCAGATCGAGGTACTGCTCAAATTCGGTCAGATTCATTGGTTCTTCAAGTAGGAAATTTTTGTCGGCTTCAAAATAGGTAACGGTAGCAAAAGGAGTTGTCAATCCTTCAGAAACAGGGTACGCAATCCCATCGGTTTTAATCTGATAATAATTACCATCAAGAGCCAGCATTTCTCCTTCGAGTCCGTCAATAGTTCCTATACCAAAATCTCCATGAGTTTTAAGCTCCCCGATAGTGAGGACTCCATCATAAACTCCCTGAAGAAGGGCATCAATTGTAGATACCTGGAAAAGGATGTCACTGCCGATAGCAGGAACACATGCCGTTAGATTTTCACTGCTGTTGGATTCGCTTGATAGCTTATTGGGGATTTCCATGCACCCGGAAATAAGAATCAATGGTAAAATTGCGAAATTAATCAATAAGAACTTGCCATTCATTTACGTTCCTCATGACATTCTATGTATAACATTCTTTACGAGTATTTTATAGCCCATACTTGTTAAAGATTTTCAGAGTCACTGGTCCGGCATGGCAAATAGATATAAAATCTAAGGAAGAAATATTTCTAACTAAAAACACTGTCGAAGACTGATTTAAAAGACAGAAGGACATCAGAAAAAAAGATTATGGTTTGAAGGGAAAAAACAATTGATCTTCAATGCTTATCCCTCAAACTTCTTTTCTTACCTGAGTCATAGAAAAAAATAAAAATTGATTTAACGAACAAAGATAAAAATACCTTTTAAGGCTTCTATCCAAGCGCATCCCGAATATATTTCTCTATCGCATTTCCTACTTCTATTGTGCTGGCAGTACCCCCAAGATCAGGAGTGATTATCTTCTTTTGAAGTACATCGACTATTGCCTCATCAATAAGTAGAGAGCGCAATTGCCCCATCCATTCCATCAGCATCTTCACACAGAGGATTGCAGCAAGTGGATTTGAGATGCCCTTTCCTGCGATATCAGGTGCGCTACCATGCACTGGCTCGAAAAAAGCATATTTTTCCCCTATATTGGCGCTAGGGACAAGCCCCAGGCTTCCGACAAGAGAGGCACACATGTCGCTCAAAATATCTCCGAAGAGGTTTGTTGTAACCACAACATCGTATCTCTCAGGATGCATCATGAGGCTATAGGCCATTGAATCAACAAGTATATCGCTATATTCCACGCCGTGAGCACTGGCAGTCTGCCTGCAAACATCAAGGAAAAGCTTATCGGATTTCAGGACATTGGACTTGTGGACAATGGTCAGGTTGTTCTTTCTTTTTTTTGCGAGTTTGCAGGCATATTCCGCAATCCTCTCAGAACCTTTTCTGGTGACGACCCTTTTTGTCCAGGAAAGATCGGGTCCGATTTCCTCAATCCCTGAGTACAGCCCTTCAGTATTTTCCCTGACAATAATAAAATCAAAATCGCTTCTTCCGGTAACACCAGTTACTCCCGGAAGGGGTTTTACAGGCCTGATGTTAGCATAGAGATCCAGCTCCTTCCTGATAGTAAGGAGTACGCTTTTGTAACTGGGATCAGGCACAGTGGTAACTGCCCCAAAAAGGACCGCATCACATCCTTTTATGGTCTCTATATCCTGATCAGACATTGCAGCCCCTGTCCTCTCCCATCTGGCGTAGCCAAGTTCTAAGGGCACTTTCTCAATCTCAAGCCCGAAAGCATCAAGAACTTTGACTGCAGCAGGGATTACTTCCCTGCCGATTCCATCACCTTCGATTACAGCCAGTTTCATGCTAACTGCATCTATAGTTTGAGGTATATGAATCTGGCGTAACTTTATCAGATTTTGAAGAATATTTTAGATCCAGAGCAGATGCTCGGCAAGGATTTTTCCTCCAAGCCCTATAAGGATCAGGCCTCCGAGAATCTCGACTTCGTTCTCAAAGAAATGGCCTATTCTATACCCCATGATTGCTCCGCAAAAAGACATAAAAAAAGTTACACAGCCTATGATAATCACAGGCTCAAGAATAGGCGTATTGAGGAATGCAAAACTAATTCCTACAGCAAGGGCGTCTATACTTGTCGCAACTGCAAGCACAAAAAGTACAGAATAATTAAGAGAATTTACCTTTCCTTCAGGGCTTCCGTAAAGAGCCTCATAAATCATTTTGCCCCCTATAAGAGCCAGAAGCCCAAAGGCAATCCAGGGAGCATAATCTGAAACAAAGCTGCTGACTGTGTTTCCTCCAAGCCAGCCCAACACCGGCATGATAGCCTGAAAGCCTCCGAAAAAAACAGCCAGCTTCAGGGCATCCTTGAGCTGAAAAGGTCTTATCGTAGTGCCGCTGGACATGGAAACTGCAAATGCATCCATTGAAAGCCCGAGAGCTAAAAGAAAACTGGTTAGAAAAGACATTGAGTAATTACTCCACTTTCGTTTAGATATGGATTTTCCGGGATAATAAGACTCTTAGCACATAAAGGTTCCTCAAATGAACCCAAAAGGTATTACAATATATTTTAAAACACCCTGTTGTTGAAACGCTCCATTGTTGAGAATCATCCCATATCTTCAGGCTCGACTGTCAAGATCCCCTGATTTCTCCCTCAACCTGTGTACGAGGTTTCGGACAGCCTCAACTATCTGATATTCCGAAGCCCCCCAGTGGACAACAGCGCCTTCAAAACCGGAAATATTTACAAGTCCGGATTTTTCAGACCTGCAGCAACGGGTAATAAAAGACCTTGATGGAACTACAAGTTCGGACTTGAAAGGACAGATATTTACGAAAGAGTATTCAAGCTCCGGGAAACGCATTTCAAAAAGGGCCTTTGAGATCTCGCATCCCACAAGCAGATGACCGTTTTCAGTGATGATGTCCGAGTCCAGGCATTTTCCTTCAAGTCCGGAAGCACTGCATGGAAAAACAGTATTTTTTCCTTCGAAACGCCTCAAATTAATTACTTTTTCAGCAAACCGGACCTGAAGGTCACCGAAAATTCCACTTGCTTCAAGCCTTCTGATGACCAGGGAAAGCCAGGAAGGCTCAGGAGGAGCAACATCAAGAATTTCGATCTCAAGAATGCTTGAAGGATCAGGATCATGAACAATTGTAACATGTCTGTCCACGCCTGTAAATATTACAGTATTCACTTTGCCTATACAGATTTTTGCTGCAGTCTCGATAAGGAGAGTGCGATCTTTTATGTTCAGCTCCCTGTCATATTTGATTACTTCTTCTCCAGAAGCAATAAGTTCGAGGGCTTCAACCTTTCTAAGCAGCCCCTCCCCGCTTTTATTCACATGATAAACTGCATATTCCGAGCTGTCAGCATCATGAATTTCTCTCTCAACTATCAAGTAGTCAGTCAAGAAATAAATCGACTCTTCAATGCCTGGATAAAGGGGTTTTGTTACGCCCACATGCTTGTATTCTTCAGGAAAAATCATAAGTATCGGTTGTTTTGAATAGTTCTTGAATTTTGAGTATAGAGTTAATTATCGGACGAGGTTCTCTTTCTGAGCGCTCTGAATTTTCTTTCGGTGGGCCACAAGGCCGCCATCAGTAAGCATATCGAGCAGAAAGTCCGGTAGTTTATTTCCCTTAAATTTACCTTTTGTGGAAACTGTAACCTCACCTTTAAGCAGGTCAACTTCAACCTCGTCTCCCTCCTGACATTCAACATCAGCTTCCATAAGAGGCAATCCGACATTGATTGCATTTCTGAAAAAGATCCTTGCAAAAGACTTTGCTATAACACAGGCTACTCCTGCATGTTTCAAAGCGAGGGGAGCCTGTTCGCGTGAAGACCCACAGCCAAAATTGGTGCCTGCAACAATTAGATCTCCAGGCTTAACTTTTTTTGCAAATTCCGGGTCAATTCCTTCCATTGCATGAGCTGCAAAGATCTGCATATCCTTGGTCCGCAGGTATTTCCCCGGTATAATCACATCTGTGTCAACATCGTCTCCGAATTTCCATACTCGGCCTACTATAGGGTTTTCCATCACACTTCACCTGCGAAATAGGTTTTTTTAATAGTATATCTAAGTAGCGGATACAGTAAAGAGAAGTAATATTCGATAAAATCTAGATAGCAAAAGGTTCTAAAAGTAGAGCCACAAAAAAGAAAAAAAAGAAGGGAAAAGGAAAAAACACAGGAGAATGTAAAACCACGCTCCCCGGAATGTTTCAGACATTTGCGTCTTCCTCCTTTCAACTAACATTTCAACAAGATTTTAGACTTTTACTTCTTCTCCTTTCAACACGGCTTCTTCATTTATTCTAACTTCTTTTGTCGTGTCTCCGTATCTCAATACATAAGGGCCTGAAGGTGCTGTATCGAACTGAGTTTCACCTGAAATAGGACCCTCAGTTGAATAAGGCACTGTAAATTCGTACTTGCCTTGAGAATCAGAAATTGTTGACTGGGAGTATTCAAAGGTTCTTCCCTGGCCTGTAATAATTGGCGTGCTTATTTTAACGGCCTCGTTGGGAGATGCAGTTCCAGTAACTTTTGCACCTTTAACGTACTCGAAAATCTTGACATAGCCCGTGTCTGCTTGGGAGATATTGCCTCCGAAAAGTAAATTGTAGACCTGTCTGTATCCTGCTTCCTGAGTTTGGGCTGCCCAGGTTTCATGGACCATACGGTACTGTTTCAAACCATTTCCATCAAGAACGTGAAGCCTTGCTTCCATGGAATTATAGTAACGATTAGAAGGCAGACTTTGATAATCAGTCCCTGTCCAGTAAGACTGATAATATCCATCAGTATCAAGTGTCCAGGTAGCCATTGCCATAAAGATCTCAGTAGCCATCCTCGCATCAGACATGACATAACGAGCTCCGGATTTATTTGGATCCGGGTCTACAGCTTCAAGCACTGAACTTGCTTCATCTTCGGATTGAGCCGTGAAAAAAGTCGAAGCTCCAGGCTGATTAGTTTCATTAATACTTCCTCTGCGACCTCCGATTCCAGCCTGGAAGGGATTGGCGTTAGGCATCCTGTGACCGATAACCTCGATCCAGTGTCCGTAATCCCACCACGACATAACACCGTATGCTGCCGCAGGATATTGGAAAAGTTCTCCGTTATCAGGGGCCTGGTAAATGGCATTATAGTCCATTCCAGGATCCGGAGTGTTAGAGCGAAGCCATTGGCAAGCGTCTATCCACTCCCAGCTGGGGTCGTTTGAGCCGCCTGTTTGTGCCATTGCAGATCCATATACTGGATAAATAAGAAAAACTGCTATGGCGAGAACTGCAATGATCTGTTCGATTTTGAAGAACTTAAAGAATTTTGGAATATCTGAAGGAGACTTGACAGTATTCTTGAATTTCTGATCGAGTTCATTCCATTTTACTTTCTCAAGCAACAGGCCTCCTACATAAGCACTGAGAACCGAAACATTAACGGAATAGTAATATGCAAAACGGTTCTGTCCATAGATTGCAAGGAGAAGCAGAATACTCCAGACAAGAACCAGTACCTCTTCAGGCTTCGGTTTTCGGAAAATATTCGCAATCATGATCAGTATTCCGAGAATTGAGACAAGGAACCCTGAAGCTGTGAAATTTCCAAAAGCCCTCGCAAAAGTGAAAGCTCCACCGTAGTAAAACATAGAGGAAACTTCACCAATTGTAGACGCTCCACCTGTTTGAATTCCAAAAATAGTGTTTGGAGCACTTATTATAAGGGAATAAAGAGATGGAGATGCAATATTTACTGCTATAAGGCCCAGAAATGCAAGTCCGATGATTAGCAAGGGGTAATAATAAGCCTTCAATTGCTTCCTTTGGAACTCCCTTTCAATAAAACTCAAAGCTGCAAAACCTGCCATTGTTCCAAAAGCGGTGACGACATGGAACCAGGAGTAGTAATACAGAGAAAAACCCATATCTGAATGGACGAAAGGAAGTATAAGGATTGCACTTACAAAAAAGGTAATTATACCCGTAAACCCAAGGTAATCACTGGATTCGTTACGGAAATTGTCAAGAATGTACTGAAAAACAGCATAAACCAGAACAATTAAGGCGAACAGAGAAGCTCCTGCCCATGTAAGCTGGTAGGCCGAATACATGATTCCGGCAATAACAGAGTAAATAAGTGGTTCTTTAAGAACGTCAAATTGTTTGTTTATTATATGCTCGAAACGTAACCCCTTTTTCTTTGCGGAAATCAAGGCCAGAATGAAAAACATCATAAAGAACGTACTGAATAGAGCCTCAGCCACATGATGGTCTGTAAAACCAATCATTGAACGAGACAAAAATTGCCCGGGAGCAAATGCAATTAGAATAGCAGCAATTATCCCTGTTTTACGGCCTCCAAGGTATTTTCCGATATAATAAACCGGAATAACAGTAAGAGCCCCGAGAACTGCAGGGAAGTAAGCTCCGATAGTGTTAACAAGTTCAGAGCTGGGATGACCAAAGCCCAGGAAAAGGGAAGTAAGAGCCATCATTTGATCGTATAAAGGACCAAAATGTATGTAACTACCGTAAGGATAGTTAGTCATTGGGTTGAAAAATATTCTGTTGGGGTAATTTTCAAGAAGAAGTCTTAAAGTCCTCATATGATACCAGGCGTCATTGCTGGTGAACTTTACAAACCCGTCGGATAAAAACACTGTACCTGAAGGAAGTGTTCTGATCCACAGAGCTACAAAACCGATTATCGCAACCGCCAGAGTATAAGGCAAGCTGGATTTGATTTTATTTTTAAATGATACAGGACGATCCTGAGAACTCATAATAATCCCCTTTAGGAGGTACATTTTTTCCAATGAAATATATAATTTGTGCAAGAAGAAAGTCAAATTAATTTATCGATTCAAAGTAGCAATTCAATATAAAGCTTAATAATCCTGCGCATCCTATCCAAGAGCTTCATAGTGCTCTCCTTTCCTGAAAGAGTCAGGAAAGCTTTCCCAATGAAAAAGTTTTTCAAAAAACATGAAAAAATTCCACTCCAGGAAACTTTCAGATAGGGCAGAAATACCACAATATGCAGAACTTAAATTCTCATTTACTTTCTCAACTGGGAAAATATTCACCTACAAGCGCACTCTATTTATCTCGGAAAAGCGCCTATATATAGTATTGCTTTAGGTTTTTATCTTCGAATTCCAGATTCAACCTATGAAAGTGTTTCCATCACGCTTAACCTGTGAAGTAACTTTTTTTAATAGTATATCTAAGTAACGGATACAAGCTTAAAAGCAAATAGTTAGTAAATGTTGTAGACCCAGGCAAGTTTCAAAAGATAAAACCGCGCAAAAAATAGAAAAAAAGGAAGAAAATAGAAAAAAGAGAAGTAAGAAAAAAAGAGAAGTAAGAAAAAAGAGAAGTAAGAAAAAAAGAGAAGTAAGAAAAAAGAGAAGTAAGAAAAATACAAAATAGCACTCATCATACTGTTTCAGACTTGTATTGTTTCTCCTTTCAAAACTGCTTCTTCATTTATTCTAACTTCTTTTGTCGTGTCTCCGTATCTCAATACATAAGGGCCTGAAGGTGAGGTATCGAATTGAGTCCCACCTGAAATTGGGCCTTCGGTTGAATAGGGAACTGTAAATTCGTATCTTCCACTTGAATCCGAAGTTGTTGACTGGAAGTAATCAAAGGTCCTTCCCTGGCCTGTAAGAATTTTCGTGCCAATTTTAACGGTCTCGTTAGGAGATACAGTTCCAGTCACTTTTGCACCTTTAACGTACTCGAAAATTTTGATATAACCTGTATCTACTTCGGGGATATTGCCTCTGAAAAGTAAATTGTAGACCTGTCTATACACTACTTCCTGAGTTTGGTCTGCCCAGGTTTCGTGGACCATACGATACTGTTTCAGGTCATTTCCATCCAGAATATGCAACCTCGCTTCCATGGAATTATAGTAACGAGCAGAAGGCACGTTTTGATACCCGCTACCTGTCCAGTAGGACTGATAGTATCCGCCAGTGTCAAGAGTCCAGGTTGCCATTGGTATAAATATTTCTGTAGCCATCTTGGCATCAGATATGACATAACGAGCTCCGGCTTTATCAGGGTCGGGATCTATAGCTTCAAGCACTGAACTTGCTTGTTCTTCGGATTGAGCCGTGAAAAAGGTAGAAGCTCCAGGCTGATTAGTTTCATTAATACTTCCTCTGCGACCTCCGATTCCAGCCTGGAAAGGATTGGCATTAGGCATCCTGTGCCCGATAACCTCGATCCAGTGTCCGTAATCCCACCACGACATAACACCATATGCTGTATCAGGGTAAGCGAAAAGTTTTCCGTTTTCAGGGGCTTCGTAGGTGGCATTGTAGTCCATTCCCGGATCAGGTGTGTTTGAACGAAGCCACTGACTTGCCTCTACCCACTCCCATCTTGGATCGTTTGAGCCGCCTGTTTGTGCCAGTGCAGACCCATATACTGGATAAATGAGAAAAACTGCTATGGCGAGAACTGCAATCATCTGTTCAATTTTGACAAACTTAAAGAATTTTGGAATGTCTGAAGGAGACTTGACAGTATTCTTGAATTTCTGATCGAGTTCATTCCATTTTACTTTCTCAAGCAACAGGCCTCCTACATAAGCACTGAGAACTGAAACATTAACGGAATAGTAGTATGCGAAACGGTTCTGACCGTAGATTGCGAGGAGTATGAAAATACTCCAGAAAAGAACCAGTACCTCTTCAGGCTTCGGTTTTCGGAAAATATTCGCAATCAGAATAAGAATCCCGAGGAAAGAGAAAAGGAAGCCCGAAACAGTAAAAGTTCTAAAAACTTTCGAAAGGGTGAAAGTTCCACCATGATAAAATATAGAAGAAGCCTCAGCAATTGTAGCTGCACCACCCGTTTGAATCCCAAAAATAGTATTTGGAGCACTTATAATCAGAGAATATAGAGAGGGAGAAGCAATCTTTACTGCTATAAGTCCCAAAAATGCAATCCCGACGATTAGAAGAGGATAATAATAAGCCTTTACTTGCCTCTTTTTGAACTCTCTTTCAATAAAACTCAAAGCCGCAAAGCCTGCTATTGCCCCAAAAGAGATGATGACATGAAACCAGGAGTAATAGTAAAGAGAAAAGCCCATATCAGAATGGACAAAAGGAAGTATAAGGATTGCACTTACTAAGAATATGATTATTCCTGTGAACCCCAGGTAATCACTGGATTCGTTGCGAAAATTGTCAAGGATATATTGGAAGACAGCATAAGCCACGGCAATTAATGCAAAAAGAGAAGCTCCTGCCCATGAAAGCTGGTAGGCAGAATACATGACTCCAGCCATAACAGAATAGGCCAGAGGCTCTTTTACAACATTAAATTTATTATTAAATAAATCCTCAAAATGAAGCTTATTTTTCTTTGAGGTAATCAAGGCCAGCATAAAAAACATCATGAAAAAAGTACTGAACAAAGACTCTGCCACATGATGATCAGTAAAACCAATGGTTGAGCGGTACAAAAATTGCCCTGGAGCAAATGCAATTAGAATAGCAGCAAGTATTCCTGTTTTATGTCCTCCAAGGTATTTTCCAATATAATAAACGGGAATGACGGTAAGAGCTCCAAGAACCGCAGGAAAGTAGGCTCCGACAGTGCTAACTAATTCAGAACTGGGATTGCCCAGGCCCAGAAAAAGAGAAGTTAGAGCCATCATCTGATCGTATAAAGGACCAAAATGTATGTAACTACCGTAAGGATAGTTTGTCATTGGATTGAAAAACATCCTTTTGGGGTAGTTTTGGAGAAGAACATTTAAAGTCCGCATATGATACCAGGCGTCATTGCTCGTAAACTTAACAAACCCGCTGGGTAAGAACACCGAGTATGAGGGGAGTGTTCTGATCCACAGGGATACAAAAAAGATCACTGCTACTACCAGAGTGTAAGGCCAGCTGGATTTTATTTTATCCTTGAACGATACTGGATGATCCTGAGAACTCATGACATTCCCCTTTAAGAGGTATATTCTCGCAACTATTATAGAACTATAGAAAAGAAAATCAAATAGACTCTATTAACTCAACATAACGGTTTATAATTCTATCCCATTTCTGGTCAGGAGCTTCATAGTGCTCTCTATTTCCGAACTGGATTAGGACAGCTTTCCGAATGGATTCAACGTCTCCCGGAGGAACAAAAAAAGTTCCTTTATAGCCAGCCATCGATTCTTTCAAGCCACCTACCTCTGAAACTACAACCGGTTTTCCAAAAGACATAGCAATATGTGCAATTCCACTCTGAGAAGCTCTGAGATACGGCAGAACTACTACATCTGCAGCACTGAAATACACATTCACTTTTTCATCAGAAACGTATTCATCTACCAGCGTGATTTTTTCGCGAAGAGGAGAAGTTTTAATCTGATCAAGCAGTTCTTTTCGATCTTCCCAGACTTCCCCGACAATTAACAGCCTGCTTTTCTCAAGAATTTCTGAAGGTAGCTGTTCAAAAGCTCTGATTAAATAGGGAATTCCTTTATATTTGCGAATTAAACCAAAAGAAAGGATAGTAAACTCTTCGCTTATTGAAAGAATTCCTTTTGCTTCTTTTTCATTCAAAAGTTCTCCATATTGGTCAAAGAGTCCGAGAGGAATTACGTGAATTTTTTCAGGATCTATTGCGTACCTCTCTGAAACAAGCTGCTTATCTGATTCAGAATGAGTAATATATGCATCAAGGTTTTTACGGAGAACTTTTCCCGTTATTTTTGAATATAAACGAATAGGGAGGATTGACTCTTCAAAGGGGTCCACAACTTCGTGAAATTCTATAATAATCTTCGGTCTGTTGGTAAAACTGGAAAAAAGTCTGAGAAGAAGATGCATGTGCGCAACCGAAGAAGTCCACCACTGCAAAACTATTATATTTGGTTTTTGCATTTTGAGAAAGCGGTATGCATGAACCCAGGTCAGTGGGTTGTTATAATCCATGCCATCAAAGACAGGAAACGTGGACAAAAAATTTTGATCGGAAATATTTTTCCCGACATGGGACTTTCCAGGAAAGAGAAAAGTTGGAAGCAACTGCCGAAAGCAGATAACAGAGACATCTCTTTCTGCGGACATTGCATTTGCCAGGCAGATAGTATAATAACTGATGCCGCTTAAAAAACGTTTAGAAGGTCCGACTATGCAAATACTTTGATTAGATGTCATTTGCGTTAAACTATCACATTATCTTTATATTAAGCTAATGCATTAGAGACTTGAAAGAGAGGTTTTCTTATTGAAGATCGCACAGGTTTGCCCTAGATATTCCCCGGATATAGGAGGAGTTGAAACCGATGTCAAAGAAATTAGCGAAAGACTGGTTTTAGAGGGCCACGAAGTAGAAGTAATAACTACGGATCCCAGCGGCAAACTGAAAAATAAGGAGATAATAAATGGGGTGAAAGTTACAAGATTTAAATCATTTGCTCCTGGAAACGCGTATTACTTTGCCCCACAAATATACACTTATCTGAAAAATCATAAATATGATGTTATTCATGCGCATAGTTATCATGCACTTCCGGCTCTTTTTGCAGCTTTAAGCGAGCGTAATAAAAAGTTTGTATTCTCCCCTTATTACCATCGTGGGGGACACACTCCATTCAGAAATCTGCTCCATAAGCCATATAAATTCCTTGGAAAAATGATATTTTCTCGTGCAGATGCTGTTATATGTATATCCGAATATGAAAAAGGACTGATAGAGTCTGATTTTAATGTCGCAGAAAAAACCATAAAGATTCAAAATGGGATTAATCTCTCAGAGTTTGAAAATCTGAAAAGTCAAAAAAATGAAAACAAAGATAAGATCCTTCTCTATGTAGGGCGCCTAGAAGAATATAAGGGAGTACAGTATATTATCCAGAGCTTACCTGAACTCCAGGATTTTCGATTAAGGATTGTAGGAAAAGGGCCTTACGAAAAGGAACTTCGCGATATAGCAGAAAGGCTTGAAGTTGGGGAAAGAATAGAATGGCTAAAAGGGATCTCAAGAAAAGAGCTTCTTGAGTGTTATGCAGATGCTGATATTTTCCTGATGCTCTCTTCCCATGAGGCATATGGGATAACGGTTGCAGAGGCATTGGCTTCAGGAACTCCTTGCGTGGTTGCAAAAGGGAGTGCACTTGATGAGTTTGTAGACAGAACTAATTGTACTGGCATAGAGAAGCCCCTAACAAAAGAGAAAGTTATCAAAGCGCTCCAAGAAATGGAAAAATTGAATAAGCAAAAAATGTCAGGGAAAGTAAAAGGATTATTGGACTGGAGCGATGTGGTTGATAAAATTGGGGAAATATATGTTAAAAAATGAAGATATATGATTCAAAATTAAATAGAATATGGGATTCAAAAGTAAATAGAATATGGGATTCAAAAGTAAATAGAATATGGGATTCAAAAGTAAATCAAAATATTAATCCAGAATGAAATTAACATTCGATGCAGGAGTTTTGAGTTTTTGGGGAACTAAAACATGGAAATTGATTACATAAATGGCCTAAAAACTGATAAGATATTCGGAATGTCAAAATATCAAAGTGAAATCCACAGCAGGTTAGAAAATGTCAAATTAAACCGGATAGAGTATCCTGACGCATCAAAAGTAGTAAAAGTAGTTGGGGTCAATAAAATTGTGGAATATTTTGCATATCCACTCATCGTGAAAAAAAAAGTAAGTAAGGAGAACGTAAAGCATGTGACCCGTCAAGATCTGGCATTTCTGTTGGAGCTGATGGATTTAAAAAAGACCATTGTCACCTGCTACGATATCATACCTATCGCATACTATAATACCCGAAATCCTATTTGGAAACTCAATGCAAAGGGACTGAAAAAAGCAGAAAAAATAATAACAATATCTGAATTCTCCAAAACAGATATAATTAAATATATAAAAGTTCCAGAAGAAAATATAGAGATCATACCTCCCGCGGTAGATTATAATTTATACTATCCAAATCGAAACAGAAAAGTTTTAAAAAAATATAGGATAGAGGAAGATGAGCAAGTAGTCCTGTATGTGGGAGCAGAAGACCCAAGAAAAAACGTTCATTTTTTAATAAACTCATTCAGCAAATTAAAAAGTAAAATTTTGAAGGTAAAACTTTTAAAAGTAGGACTGCCAAACGACGTAGGAGTAAGGGGAAAACTCCTGAAACATATAGAGTCCTTAAACTTACAAAAAGATGTCATCTTTACGGGACATGTGCCAGAAAGTGAATTGGCAGAAATATACAATGCTGTGGATTTATTTGTGTTTCCTTCTTTATACGAGGGATTCGGGATGCCACCCTTAGAAGCAATGGCTTGCGGAACGCCGGTTATAACCTCGAACACTTCCTCTTTACCGGAAGTTGTAGGAGAAGCCGCTATAACTGTAGATCCTTATGATGTAGACGAATTTGCTGAAGAAATGTATGAAGTATTAACCAATGAGGAATTTAGAAAAGAGATGATGAAAAAGGGACTTGAAAGGTCAAAAACGTTTACCTGGGATAATTCGGCAAAAAAAATGTTAAAAGTTTATGAAGAACTATGTGCAACTCTGTAATTTTTTCTTTTAACAAAACATTTCATTCTGGTTTTGAGACCAATAAACAAAGTTTATTGAAACACGATGAGATATTATATCAGATAATCAGGTGTACATGACTATGATGGGCGGAAAGATATACAATTTATTTTTTTTGAGATTGATTGGTTCCAGCGTGGCGAGCGTGCTGCTGATCGGATTGTTTAACTCTGTGCTAGTCCTCTGGTCCATCCACGACGGCATCCGGGGAATAAAGATCACATGACTGTTGGTCTGGACAGCCATGGTAACAGTTGCTATGGAAACAGCCATCATTTTTGTCAGCCCGAATAATCTGTCTCTCTATATGATCATGGGCATGATGATTTACTTTGTCATCTTCGTGACCATTAGTGGTATCTCGAAGATTGACCTAGATTTGTTCCGCCATTTACTTACCAAGGAAAGAGCAGCCGGTTGAAAGTTATCTTTGACTTTGCGAACAAGCTGCTGCGCATTTAAGCTTGTGATATAATGTCTTTGCCCACTGTTACTATTATCATTCTCAATTGGAACGGCAAGCTCCTGACAGAAGATTGCCTGAGGTCAGTGCAGGACGTCAAGTACGACGCCCTGAAGATCATGATGGTCGACAATGGTTCAACCGACGGTTCCATCGAATACCTTAAGCCTAAGTTCCCGGACGTCGAGTTCGTGGCGAACGACCGGAACCTGGGCTTCGCCGAAGGCAACAATGTCGGCATCAGGATCGCGCTGGCTCGGGACGACGACTACGTGCTCCTGCTTAACAACGACACCATCGTAGATTCGGAGCTCATCCAGCACTTGGTCGACGTCGCGGAAAAGGAAGAGAAAGTTGGCTTCGTAGGCCCAAAAGTATACTTTTACGACTACAAAGGAAGGAAAGATGTCATTAGTTTCGCCGGAGGGTTGATCGACTTCAGCAAGGGAAAAGTGCTCCACGTAGGGGAGAAAGAGATCGACACTAAGCAGCATAATGTTGTGAAAGACTACGATTATGTTGAAGGTTCTTGCCTGTTGGCTAGAGCAGATACGCTGAGGCGGATAGGCCTACTCAACCAAGCATACTTTTTGTACTGGGAAGAGATTGACCTGTGCGTGCGCGGAATGGCCGCAGGCTACCGATCAGTCTACGCGCCTGCGGGGATGATCTGGCACAAGATTGGAGCATCAAGCCAAGGCTACGGGAACATCTACTATATGACCCGAAACCGTTTCTGGTTCATGCAGACTTACGCTAGCAGGGAAAAATATTGCTCGTTCCTCCTCTACTTTTTTGGCTACGATCTTTGGGTGCTGGTCCGTTTCTTCCTACTCCGACAACATTTCCTTCGGGTCCGAGACATCTTCAGGGGTATAATTGACGGCTTGAAAGGGCAGAACAGATAGACGCCAGGCTCACTGCTTAGGCCCGATAAGCTGCCTGTATAGGCTAACCGTCTGAGAAGTGACATTCTCGAGGCTCGCCCACGATACGTACCTGGCTGCATTTTCTCGCAGACGATCCATCGAGATCGTACCAGACAGCATCAGTTGCAGTTTAGCCCTTAGGGCTTCAACATCTCCCACGGGGAACGTTTCGATACACTCGTGCTCACGGGCAACTTCGGCGAAACCGCCAATATCGGAAGCCAGCACTGGTTTCAGGTACACGAGTGCGTGGCTCAGAGCCGCTGATTGCACTACGTGGTGGTAAGGCATTAGCACAATGTCTGCCGCAGACAAGACGCTGGGCATCTCTTCTTCTGAGACGTAGCCGTGGAAAAACACCTTCTCCCCGAGACCCTCCGAAAGTACCTTTTCCTTGAGGCCCCGCACATAGTCCGCGTCCGCTGGCGTCCTTCCGTCACCCGCAAGATACAAAATGACATCATCGGGCAATCCCCTCCGCATCGCCTCTATTGCCAGATCATGGCCCTTTCCTGGGCTGATAAAGCCGAACATCAGGACGATACGTTTCCCTGCCTGCCCCAGCTTCGCCTTTGAGGATTCGATCGGCCTTATTTCAGGCTTGACATGGATAGCTAGTGGGATTATGCTGGCGTTGGACACAGCCGTGTATTGTGCAAGCGTCTTTACGGTGCCTTCAGTATGCACGATCACTGCAGCACTCAACGCCACCATCGCTCGATAGATTGCGGAGTAGTAAAGATGAAGGGGCAGGTAGATCAGGCTTCCACCATAGTTCTTTTTTGCATCCTGCACCTCATGCACAGTTGTCACTATCTTCGGGCCGCCCCACCGATTAGCCAGCAGGTAGAACATCGGTGTGTACATGCCGCTTAGGCTGAGGCCGAACAGCGAGAAAGTGCCGAAGAAACCACAGTCGTACTGAATGTGCAGTATATCCGCGTCCCTCCTCGCTTTGAAGGCAAGCTTCGTAAAGTAGAATGGGTTGGCTCGTGGCCTCTCGACTGGCAGGACCTCTAGCGCACACATCTTTTTCAGCACGTCTGCCAGCCGTTCACTGTAGCTGGCAATGCCGCATCTGGTTGGCGGATAAGTAGTGATTAGTTTGACTCTCATACTTTCCTGCCTGTATCAGTAAAATAACTACACAAGAACTTTGGCACGGTCGGAAGATAGATAAAGTACCCCTCATCAATGACCTTAGTTGAAAGCAAGCTTAGAACTCTCCTAGATCCTGTTGTCAGTAAGTGAGAATTACCGATATAATAAATAATTAAAATATATTTATGTTTACAGTATCTTCGAACTACTGCTTAAAACTTTTATGAGTTAATCATTTACTAGAGTTTTATATCTTTTAGATATCCAATTTTATTTATAAAGTAAGCCGAGATGTAAGTTCAAAACCATTTGAAAATAACAACCTATTCTTTTACTACTTACTAATCTGGAAATAGCCTCTTCAATAGAATTCCGTAAATATCTGAATCAGTAAACTATTAACTTCTATTGAACTTTAGTATCTTTTTCAATCCTCATGCGCCAATCAAGTTGGTCAAGAGAAATCTTTTGTTCAACGTGATTTTCTCGTGTCTCATAAATATGGAGTTGTTTTTATAAATGCAAATAATTTATGTGAAGACTATACTTAATTTCTCTAAATACTCAATGAACCTTTGCATGCGATAGTTTCTTTGAAATACTGCAGGGAATAATGTACTCCAGTCTCCACAAGTTGTATAAATTCTTTTAAACTTAGCTCTGTGTTTTTTAATTAGTTTGTCCAGAGTCACATAATAGTCATTCGGAAACGGACCTGTTATTGATTGTAACTTTTTTTTCTTAACTCCCTTTGACAAGTGATAAATCTCCATTGGAAGCGCGTAAACCCCAAATCCCATTTCGTTGGCACTGAGACAGTAGTCTACTGCATATAAATGCCATCCAGCACATGTTTTTTCATCAAATTCAAGAGCATCAAAAGTGGATTTTGGAATAATTACCAGACATTCATCAAGTGTTTGTACTGGTTCAGGCTTTTGTATTCGATTCCCCCAGGGCCAAAATTCAGAAGGATTCCCATGTGTTATAATGTTTCTTCCTCTTTCCGGATTGGAACTACCAGACTCACTCATGCCAGCTACTCCGGCAATTCCTAAATTGCTTACAGAATCAAGAAATCTCTCGGTGTCTTCAAGCCAGGAACTTGGAAGAAAACTCACGTCCTGATGGGCAAACATGATGTATTTGTTTTTGGCTTTTCTTCCACCATAGTTAAGAGCTTCAGCTGCTGATTTAAATTTATTTGAGGTATTATCGATCCCGATTAACTCAAAATTTGAAGTTTGACAATTCAGGCTTTTGAGCAAAAAATCATTAAATATTTTTTCATTATTATAGATACAAACAACCGATATCATTATTTCAACCACATTTTAAACTCTTCTTGTGAAATCAGTCTTTTAGCTCACAAACCTCTCTTTTAGAGAATAAAAGGGAAGTTTCTCAGTACACTCAAATACTCTCTATTAAGAGTCCAATTAATTTAAATTTTTATGAGAGATTTAACTTTATGGTAATTCATGTTTACCTTTCCAATATCTGTTTGAATAAACTGATATCCTCTTCCTCAAAACCATTTACAATATACAGAGCAATGAAATATACAATTGCTGCAAACAAAATAAGCAGTATCAACATATAGTCATGGAAAACTAGCAAAAATGCTGCCATGATGACTCCTGCTACTAATGATTTAAAAGTAATATTCATCAATGAAGAGAGTAAGTTTTCGCTCTTGTGTATATTAAAGACCATTAGCATACCCACAACAAACTCTGAAAAGACAGTGGCAACAGCCGCTCCATTATAACTGAATCGAGGAATCAGGATAAAGTTTAAAACTAGATTAAGAATTGCCGCTATAAAAGTAAATATCATAAGAGTTCTTTGTCTGTTTGTTGAAGTGAGATAAGTTGCAGGAGTATAGTTGAAAAAACTTAGCACACTTGCCCAAACCAAAATTCGTAATGCATCGACTGAAGGGGAATACTGCACACCATAGATAAGTATAATAATTCTTTCTGCCAGAATTGTAGTTCCTATACCAATGGGAATTGCAATTATTGTTAGAAGTTTAAATGATTTTTTGAACGCAAATTCTAGATTGTCTTTAGAGTTAATATGAAATTTGGAAAACACAGGATACATAATGCCCATAAGGACTGCTGGTATAAAGCCAAGAGCATCTATCAACCTATAAGATGCTGCATACCACCCAACTGCACTATCCCCAGTAATTGCTGAAAGCATTACCATATCTATCCTAAAATAAATTGTCACAAAAACAGCATTTAACCAGAAAGGTAATGATTCTGAAATTGTCTTTTTCCAGAAAATCCAATCGATCTCAAAAACAGGAACTATAAATTTTCTCAAACAGAAAAAGAAGCTATATGCAAGAACAATTGCATTTACGATAAGATAAATAAATGCAAAATAAATCAAACCAAAGTTTTGTCCTATAGCAAAAAAGATCCCTATCAACATTAGCACACTATTAAGAATCATACCAATAGATAAATATTCAAATCTTTCAAATGCTTGAAATACGGAGTAAAATATATTAGTGAAATTTGTGAAAATATTAGATAGTGTAATAATATAAACTACTTCTATTGTATTTTCAGAGTAATCAAGGAAATTCATTATAATTGCGATAGCTCCAAAGGTAATTATGGCTAAAAGCAATTTCATTAGAAAAATATTCCCGGTATATTTAGGAGCCAGAGACTGATTGCGTGAGATCTCTCTTATCATCAACGAACTAAACCCAATATCTCCTAAAAGTCCAATAATTATTGAAAGAGAAAGTGCAAAACTCAATATCCCTAAATCCTCAACCCCAAGATATCGGGCCATAGAAACAAAGTAAAAAAAGCCAAAAACTATACCTGTTACCTGACCAGCAAGTAAGAATAAACTATTCTTGGCTATATTTTGAACTGTGGTCAATGGGTTTTTACTCCGTGTTTTTGTTTTTACTATAATTTAGAATCAGTACTTTTGATCTTAATAAACTTTCAAAGATACTACACTATTCCAGATGCTGTTCAGAATATGACATTCCACAGCCAGGTCATTTATAAAATAATTATTAATGTCAGTAATCTCAAGTTCTCTTCGCGCAGAAGGCTTGAGGGTTCTAATCACTTTGGACATGTTGCTGTAAATATAAATGTCGGTAATTTAAAATTGCTTTTCAGCTCACGAGTATTCCTCTGTGTTCCTACTATTTTGTCACCTTTGAGTTCAGCAACCCCAGGCTTTCACTGACTTCAGAAGTTTAATAAAATTTCCAGCATGACCTCTTAAGGGCACAATAATAATCTTTTTAATCCCTGCATCAACAAGAGTCTGGATAGAAAAATATCGTCGACTTGTCATAGAAAGGAAAAAAGTACTTGTTTGTAATTCTAACCGGGTAAGGACAACTTATGGCGTAACCTGCGAGTATTATAACTTTCATGTACTTCCTTCACGTAGTCTTTGAGTTCTTTGTTCCAGTACCTAGTGGACCCGGTGTTGGTATTTACAAAAAGCTAAATACGCTGGTTGTTTGGTATTTCTTGGAATGCTCCACTTGTGCAGGTAACAAGATTGCTTATAACGTAAATAAGAACCCGTATAAGGAGCATACTCCTTCATTTTTCAGATGGCATACATCTCAAATTCGATAATCTCTACGATTCTGTGGGCCAGGTCCCAGTACATATGAGTTTTCCAAATTGTACATTTATAGCTTTGACTTCAGACATCTTACCAGATAACTTCAGCAGTGTTTCTACAAAATTCTTTCCATAGGTATCAAAAAGTCAGGGAATCCTGATGACCCTGTAATCATCCAGATTTTCTGTAATTTTATTTTCTCTCGAAGCATTGATCGACGTATAAATTAATAGGATTGGAAATAGCTGACTCTATATATTCAGATTTGGCTTTCAGCTACAAATTGCATGACCGGATTTACTTATTTCATTACTTTACTAACAATTAGAGAACTACAGATATCTTCCTGTACAAAAGAACATTTTAGGTTTTTTTCAATATACTTGAGATTGACAGGGCTTCCGACATAAGTTAGTTTGTCAAGCTTTAAAATATGATTGTTGGGATTATGAAGAGATAATTCTGATATTGGAGGAAATGAAATATATTTGGTTAGGCAATAAGGATTAATTTTATAATCCAAACTTAGCCAGAAGGAAATTTATGTAAATTAATATTCTATGAAATCCAATTTCAAACTCATTTTTAAGAGAAGTTAGTTATTATAATGTACTTTCGCAAAAAGAATTTATTCAATATACTAATAGTAAAAATAGCCAAAGTATTTAGGATAAATAAATTCCATGTTAAACTTCGTTTCAGGTAATAATCTTAGTAACAAACTTTAAGTACATGAGTGATTCTGCAAAAACACTATGTAGATAAATTTCGATTAAAAAATGTATCTAATAAAATAACAAATTTTCGAAAATTGTCTCTGAGTTTAGGTAATAGTATAACTTGCCCAGAAATAACTGAAGATTATTGTGAATAAATTGAGGCCACTAATGAACAAAAGAAATGACATTAGATCAAAAAACCCTCTGTACAATGGAAGCATAAGTAAAAGTCAAAATTCATAAAAACCCTAAAGTCTAAAAAAACGATAGATAACTCTATGCGTCACATTTCATTAAAATTTACTTACATTGATGAAATCCAGCGAAACTCGAAGCATTTCGGATTTTATCAATCTTTATTATAATATAGAAAGAAATTTAGAAACTAAATGGAGTTTTGGAATGAATATATTCACCAAAATTATCAAAAGATTTACACCAATGGAAAAATGCAAAAATGCAGATATTTATGTTAAAGTTTTAAGTAACAAATATGGGCTTGAAATCGGTGGTCCTAGTTCTCTACTTCAACGAAATAATGTTTTACCTATTTATCCACATATTAAAGCTTTAGATGGGTGTAATTTTTCTAATGAAACAATATGGGAAGGCAAACTTATAGAGGGCTACAATTATTCCTATGATTCCTCAAAACCTAAAGGATTTCAATGTGTTTTAGACGCTGTTAATTTGGCATCAATTGAGAATAATAAATATGATTTTGTTATATCATGCCATAATCTGGAGCATATCGCAAATCCAATAAAAGCATTAAAAGAATGGCTTAGAGTCCTTAAAAACGATGGATACCTGCTATTAGTTGTCCCCAGTAGGGATAAAACTTTTGACCACAGGAGAAATATAACAAGATTGGATCATTTAATCGATGATTACAATAAGTCAATTGACGAAAGTGACTTATCTCATCTTAATGAAATACTGACATTACATGATTTATCAATGGATAAAGCTGCTGGAGATTTCGAATCGTTTAAAAGGAGATCAAAAGATAATTTTAATAATAGAACTCTACATCATCATGTTTTTGATACAAACCTTTTAATTCAACTGTTCAATTACTTAAACGTAAAGATAATTACACTTGATTTTGTAAAACCGTTTCATATAATTATTATGGGACAAAAGTTATCTGATTAAATATGCTAAGAAGTTCAAACTATTTATAGGAGGTAGTAAAAACCTAGGATCCTTTTGAACTAACTTTCAAACTGGAGATTAAATTTCTTTTTTTTTCGATAATTAAGATATTTAGTTAGTTACCCAAAAAAAGTACATCTAATTTTGGATTTAAACTTCAATCAAAGTTTGGTAGTGGGTGTGAGTTATTGAAAACCATAAGCATAAGAACCTCTCTTCATTTCACTCAGATGCTGAAAATGTACTCGCTTTTTCAGAATTGATCAGTAACTCACGGACACGACCCAAAGTTTTATAAAATCGTAAATTTTATTGAAGAGGACGTACAATCCTCCTCTGGCGATATTTTATGAAAACTCCGCTTGTTCCACTAAACGAAGATTTCAAATGGAAATTGTTATCCGAGATATTAAATGTTTTTGATTTGGGATCCTGCAGGCAAATACTCGCAAGGAGGAGCAGGATGCCCCTCCAAAAAATAGTTCCTGTTATAAAAATTGTTCTTCTGAGTATGTTTTTCTCCTATGAGATCTCCTATGCTGTAAGAGATTTAGAAGAAAGAGAAAAATCGAAAAATTTTTAAACGAAGCCCGAAAAATACCCCCAATATTTTGGATGGGGAGGCCGAAAACAATTTGGATTTGACCGGAAAGTAAGAATAAACTGTTTTTGGCTATGCTTTTAACTGTAGTCAATGGGTTTTTACTCCATATTGTTTTTGTTTGTACTATGCTCCTGAATCAGTACCCCTGCTCTTAATAAGCTTTCAAAGGTACCTGCATCACTCCAGAAACCATCCAGAATACGGTATTCCATAGTTCCGTTGTTAACAAAATAATTATTGACGTCAGTAATTTCAAGCTCCCCTCGTGTAGAAGGCTTGAGGTTTTTAACCACTTTGAATACATTATTGCTGTAAATGTAAAGACCGGCAACTGCAAAATTGCTTTTCGGTTCACGAGGCTTTTCCTGTATTCCTACTACCCTGTCACCTTTAAGTTCAGCAACACCAAACCTGTGAGCATCCGGGACTTCCTTTAAGAAGATCTTGGCACCGCCTTTAAAGTTTGAGACGTCCTTTTTAATATTATCCTGGAAAATGTTGTCCCCAAGAATTACGGTAACATCATCATCATCAGCAAAACTTTCTGCGAGACCTAAAGCCTGTGCGATCCCTCCGGCTTCCTCTTGAATTTCGTACGTGAACTTAACCCCGAGATCTGCACCTGACCCAAGAAGCTCGAGAAAGTGTCCTGCATGACCTCTACCGGATACGATCATTATCTCCGTGATCCCTCCATCAATGAGAGTCTGGATAGGATAGAATATCATCGGCTTGTCGTAGACAGGCAAAAGGTGCTTGTTTGTAACTTTAGTAAGGGGGTAGAGCCTGCTGCCAGTACCACCTGCAAGTATTATGCCTTTCATATATTTCTCTCCTTCAGATAATCTTTGAGCGCTTCTTTCCAGTGCCTCATAGGCCCGGTTTTAGTATTTATAAGAACCGAATACTTCGGACGTTTTGCTTTTCTTGGAAATTCTTCACTTGTACATGGAACAGCGTTGTTTATAAAGGCAGATGCAAACTCGTACCAGGAACATATACCCTCATTTGTCATATGGTATATCCCAGGTTCAAGTTCAGTAATCTCTAAGATTTTATGCGCAAGGTCTACTGTATAGGTGGGTTTTCCAAACTGGTCATTTACAACCTTGACTTCAGCCATCTCACAGGATAGCTTCAGCATTGTTTCTACAAAATTTTTTCCATGGGCACCAAAAAGCCAGGAAATCCTGATGATCCTGTAATCATCCATTTTTTCTGCAATTTTTTGTTCCCCAAGAAGCTTCGATCGACCATATGCGTTGATAGGATTGGGAGTGTCGGACTCCAGATATTCATTCATGGACCCATCAAATACATAGTCTGTGCTGAAATGTACAAGCACTGCACCCATTTTATTGCAGGCTTCAGCAATATATCCGGGCCCGTATCCGTTGACCTGAAATGCCAGTTCCTGATTATCCTCACAACCCTCAACATCAGTATATGCAGCCGAATTTATTACAAGATCCGGTTTTATTCTGCCAATAAATTCCAGAACCTTATCTCTGTTCGTTATATCAAGTTCCCTGTGAGTTAACCGGACAGCGTCAGGAAACGCTTTGCATAGATCGAATCCAAGCATCCCGCTGGCACCGATGATCAGCGTTTTAATGGCTCCCACCACCATCGGTTTTCAACATACCATCGAACTGTTTGCTCAAGAGCAGTGTCAAAGTCATATTCAGGCTTCCAGCCCATTCTTTCCAGTTTGCTGCCATCTAGGGAATAACGGAAATCGTGGCCCTTTCGATCCTTCACATATTCGATTGAAGATTCGTCTTTGCCAAGCATTTTTAGAAGGCGGTGAGTGATCTCGAGGTTTGTAAGTTCGTTCCCACCGTCTATGTTATAGATTTCTCCGCTACTTCCGTTGTGAAGGACAAAATCTACTGCAGAGCAGTGGTCTTCAACATAGATCCAGTCCCGGATGTTCAGGCCTGTACCGTAGATTGGAAGTTTATTCCCTTCCATTAATCTGCTGATGAAGAATGGAATTAGTTTTTCAGGGTACTGATAAGGCCCGAAGTTGTTTGTGCATCTGGTTACACAAACCGGAAGATTGTAGGTTGTATAGTAAGATAGGGCAAGAAGGTCAGAACCTGCTTTGCTTGAAGAATATGGGCTGGAAGGGTTCAAATTATCTTTTTCGGTAAAAGAGCCCTCTTTAATACTGCCATAGACCTCGTCAGTTGAGATATGGATAAACTTTTTGATATTATGTGCAAGCGCGCTTTGCAGAAGAGTATTTGTCCCGAGCACGTTTGTCCTGACGAAAACTGATCCATCCTCAATTGAGCGGTCAACATGGCTTTCGGCTGCGAAATGCACAACCTGGTCTACTGTCTTCATTACCTCATTAACAACTTGAGAATCACAGATATCTCCCTGCACAAAAGAATAATTCGGATTTTTTTCGAGATCCTTGAGATTAGCAGGATTTCCGGCATAAGTTAGTTTGTCAAGATTTACAACTTGATAATTGGGGTACTTTTCCATCATATAATGGATAAAGTTGCTGCCTATGAATCCGCAGCCCCCTGTAACCAGCAGTTTCAATTTAGTAACCTCTTAATATGTTAATAGATAATAGATTGTTAACAGATAATACATAATATATAATCCGTGGATTGCGAGTGATAAATTATAATTTTGTAAACGTTAAAAGTTAATCCTGGCTTCTTCTAGCTTTGGAAGTAACATATCTTTCGGAGAGATTTTTACATCCTCATTTTTTACTTTCCAGTCAATATTTAATGACTGATCATTATAGATAATTCCTGCTTCAGCCTCAGGATGGTAATATTCATCGCATTTGTATGCAAAAATGGCAGTTTCACTCAGTACGGAAAATCCATGGGCAAAGCCTTTAGGAATCAAAAACTGTTTTTTATTTTCAGCAGAAAGCTCAACTCCAACCCAATCCAGAAAAGTAGAAGAATCTCTCCTGAGGTCCACTGCAACGTCATATACTTTCCCCTGCAAAACCCTTACAAGTTTTGTCTGACTAAAAGGAGTAAGCTGATAGTGAAGGCCCCGAATCACTCCATAAGATGATTTTGACTCATTATCCTGAACAAAGGTGTATCCTTTTCCTAAAAGAGCATCTAGCGTCATCTTACTATAGCTTTCAAAAAAGTAGCCCCGGTTATCTCCAAAAACTTTAGGTTCAAGTATGAAGAGGTCACTGATTTCCGTATCTATTACCTTCATACTTTTCAGTTCCTCCCATATACATCATCAAACCTGACAATATCCGCTTCATCTACAAGTTCCCCTAACTGCACTTCAATAATCTCAAGCGGAACCTTTCCCGGATTAGACAACCTGTGCTTTTCCCCTGCCCCGATGAACGTACTTTCTCCAGGCCTCAGGAAAAACTGCTGTCCGTTAACCTCCACACAGGCCATACCTTTTACGACTACCCAGTGTTCACTTCTGTGATAATGTAACTGAAGACTTAACTTGTGATCAGGAAGTACAGTGATGTTTTTAATTTTATGCTCTGGAGATACTTCAAGTAAGGTATATGAGCCCCAGGGCCGATAGGCTGTCTGCCCGATATACGCCCTTTCATCCTTCCTGTCTTTAAGCTCTGTGACAATTTCCTTCACCTTCTGGCTACTGGATTTAGGACAGATTAACAGAGCATCGCTGGTATCAACGATAACCATATCCTTAACATCGATAAGGGAAACAATTTTACCGCATTTTGAATATACGAGGTTTCCATCAGAGTTGAGGAGCAGAGGATCACATTCATGGACAGCGTTTCCTACAGAGTCTTTTTCAAATTCATCGTAAATTGCCTCAAAATTTCCTAGATCACTCCATTTATGTTCTAGCTTAACAACTGCTACTCTATCTGATTTTTCCATTATTCCATAGTCAATGGAAACCTTCTCCACATTTGCGTAAATCTCATTAATATCTCCTCCTTTCTCAAAAGAGGCAAAAACAGAAGGTGCGTATTTCTGAACTTCTTCAAAGAAAAGCCCTGTCTCGAAAAGAAACATTCCACTGTTCCAGAGGCAACCTTCTTTAATGTACTTTTCCGCAGTTTCGAAATCTGGCTTTTCTCTAAACTCTGAAACCCTATACCCGGGACCACAGGCTTCTGAGGTCTTAATATAGCCATACCCCGTATGAGGAAAAACGGGAACAATCCCGAAGGTTACAAGGAAGTCCGAAGCCAGACTTTCAGCCAAAGAAATTGTCTGCATTGCAGATGTTTCAAGAACATGATCAGAAGAGAATACTCCTACTATAGAATTCCCAAATTTTTTTTCAATCTCTTTCATTCCGAAGAAGATTGCAGGAAGAGTATTCTTGCCTTCAGGCTCGATTAAAACATTTTCAAGAGGAATTGAATATCCTATTTCCTTAATCTGTCCAATTACAAAAAACTTCTGAACTTCATTAGTTACAACGAAAATCTCAGAAGTTTCAGAAACTTCAAGGCATCGAAGCACAGTTTCCTGGAAAAGAGATGTATTTCCAAACTTTAAAAATTGTTTGGGGTACATTTCCCGGCTGAGAGGCCAGAGGCGCGTTCCTGAGCCACCTGCAAGAATTATTGATTTTATGCTTGTCATCTCCTTTGGATTATACTCTAGTATTAGTTAAAACAGATGTAACCTTAGACTACAATTATGTTAAGGGATATGGATCATTTTTGAAGTAAATGTGTTACAATATGGAATTAATATAACATATATGTTGAAAAACATGAGGTTGAAACAATGTATAAAAGAAAATCATTAAATAATCTTTGCCCAAGAAGTAATTGAACCCACATTATTACTTTAAAGAAATTTCATTCCGAGATCTTTAGATTCACATTCTACCAACCAAGGTCTTTTGAATTAACTTTATCAAGTAACTTTCATCAAATAATAACTTTTTCCGCGACTCACAAAAAGAGAGCTTTTGAGAAGTCTGGATGACAAAAAGCTCTATCGATAGCTACCAATAGCACATATAAATATCAAAAAAATAAGGTATTGGAATTAAGAAAAAATCTCATTTCCAGGCCTTCAGTTTCAAGCTCTCCACAGGAAGGCTTCTGTACTGCCTTTCGTTTATATCAAAATCTTCATGAAGAATTTTAACTGAAAACCCGGCTTTTTTCAAAAGCCTGAGGTATTCTTCCTTTAAGAGCGCACCTGCAATGCAGCCTGCAAGCAAATCTTTATCATTTTTCAGGTCTTCGGGGAGCTCAGCCAGAAGAACCATGTCGGAAATGTACATCTTGCCCCCAGGCTTAAGGACCCGAAAGGCCTCCCTGAAAACCTTTTCTTTGTCCGGTGCCAGGTTAATAACGCAGTTGCTAATAATGGCGTCCACTGATCTATCTTCAACCGGAAGGGCTTCAATATCTCCAAAGCGAAACTCAACATTTGAATAACCATATTTAAGGGCATTGACCTGTGCTTTTTCAAGCATCTCCGGAGTCATGTCAACCCCGATAACCTTTCCCAAAAATCCGACTTTCTGCGCTGCAAGAAAACAGTCAAACCCTGCACCTGAACCAAGATCAAGGACAATGTCCCCAGAGTTTAGTTCCGCAAAAGCGGTAGGATTTCCGCACCCCAGACCCATGTTTGCATCCGGGACAGATAGAATTTGATCATCCGTATAGCCAACAGACTTCGAAACATCAACTACGCTCGAATCTCCACAACATGTACCGCTGCAACAACAGGAACCTCCTGCCATTGCAATTTCACCGTATTTCTTTTTAATGACTTCTTTTTTTTCACTGGAATCCATTCTTTCACCTGATCCTTAGCTTTTTTCTTTGCCTTCTTTTTTGTCTTCTGTCTCATCCCTACAAGAACTGAGGGAATTTTCCGGACCGCTACAGCAGGGTTTTATCTCTCCGATTCCAAGGACAAAGAGAATTTCCCTGATCCCCTCATCCCTTATGCTGTAGATTACATTTCGCCCCCGTTTTTCATACTTCAAGACACCTGCTTCAACAAGCACTTTCAGGTGCTTTGAAACCGTTGTCTGATCCTTTTCTGTAAGGGGGGTAAAATCACAGGCACAGTAGCTGTGCTCCAGCAAATAGGAGAGAATGGTAAGCCTTGTTTCGTCCCCGAGGGCTCTGAAAAACTTTGCTTTATTTTTAAGCATTTACACATGCAAATATGCGCATGTATGCATATAAAGTTTGCGAAAAAGCTCACCATCTTCACGAGAAATAAGCAAAATAGGAAGCAGAAAAATGAAAGGAAGATTTTAGGCTTCAGCAGCAATGATTCAGGACTTTTCTTCCCCAAAAAGCGCCTTTCTTTCTTCCTCATCGTATTTTTCGCAGCTCACAAGAGGTAGTTTCCTGCCTCCATGTATTTTCTCAACAGGACCTATAGGCTCAGCATTAACTTTCTGTACCACAAATAATCCCCCAATTTATAGTTAATCTATCCTGATTCGGAAAAAATCCACTCCAACAAAAAAATAAAAAAAAGAAAAAAATAAAGTAAAAATAAAAGCCTGATTATTTGCAGGTTTTCAGAAGACTCTTCTTTTTACCTCCCCTCTGTTCAGAGGGGTGTATAGGTTCGACTTTAGCTTCTTCTTCCTTCTTTTGTTCCTTCTTCTTTTGTTCCGGCATATATTCAACTCCCTTTATCAGCTTACACCTTTGAAAATACTATTTTTAACTCAGGTTTCAATCTAATGTTCCAGGACCCGGTTAACTTTCGAAGAAATCCCATTTTTCAGGCCTATCAGGATTGTTTTTAAACAATATTCAATCCACTGAGGCTTATAAGAAAGATTATCAGATCCTATCGCAGCGAGTAAAAGTCTCTTGATCAATACTTTTTCTTTGCATTACATGGATCTTTGAACCCGAGAGTTCCGTTTCAGACCTGTTAACCAGTTTTCTCTCTTCATCCCTCCTTTCACCAATCCAACTCCATAATTAAAGCGAATTTGGGATTTTGCCCCTAATTTTATTACACCCACTAGATTTATTAAATTTTTGTGACAATAGGAAAAGAATACAAAAAAAGCGGGTTCAAATTCAGAAAGAGGTCTTGAAAAAGCCAGTATGTAGAATCTAACAAAAAAAAGACATAAATAAGGAAGAATAATTAAAATTATTTGGGAGAATATATATCCCATTAACCAGTATAAGGAGAACGTCTTCCAGGAAAGACACAGAGCTGAAAAACCTTTTAAAAGCTCTTCTAAAATTAAAATTTATCTATTCATTTGCTCAGAAAATATGCTTTTATTCAGGAAAATGTGATCGTATGGCATATAAAATACTGGAAAAGGAAGAAATTGCCCCGTCGGTGCACAGAATGGTCATAGATGCTCCCGATGTGGCAAAAGCTGCAAAAGCCGGACAGTTCATAATCCTCAGAATTAATGAAAGGGGGGAAAGAATTCCCCTCACAATTGCTGATTTTGAAAAAGAAAAAGGCACTGTAACCGTTATTTTTCAGGAGATGGGAAAGACCACAAAACAGCTTGCAAAGCTTTCCTCAGGCGAGTCTCTGGAAGATTTTGTAGGACCCCTCGGAACCCCTGCAGACATCAAGAAGCTCGGCACCGTCATTCTTGTAGGAGGAGGAGTAGGAGTTGCCCCGATTTATCCTCAGGCAAATGCCTACACAAAAGCAGGAAGCAAAGTAATTTCCATAATAGGAGCCCGCAACAAGGATCTCCTCATCCTTGAAGAAGAAATGAAAAAAGCAAGTTCCGAACTGTATATCACAACTGATGACGGATCAAAAGGACACCATGGTTTTGTAACCGATGTTATGAAAAAGATCCTGGATAGCGGGGAAAAGGTTGCAAGGATTGTAATCATCGGACCACCAATAATGATGAAAGTAGCTGCAGGGGTAGCTTCTGCCTATGATGTTGAAATCCTTGTGAGCCTCAACTCCATTATGGTGGACGGGACAGGGATGTGCGGGGGCTGCAGAGTTACAGTTGACGGGAAAACGAAATTCACCTGCGTTGACGGACCTGAATTTGACGCCCGAAAGGTTGACTTTGTGCAGCTTATGAACAGGCTTGCAATGTACCGCGGCGACGAGACAAAAGCCGTGGAAAAGTATGAAGAAGAATGCAGGTGCGGACTGCACTGAAAAAGGAGGGGATGAAAAATGCAAGAATCAAATGAAGGAAAAGAAGGAAAAGTAAAGAAAGAAAGGACCCCTATGCCAGAACAACCTGCAGACAAACGCAGAAAGAACTTCAACGAAGTAGCTCTCGGATACACGAAAGAAGATGCACTTGCCGAAGCTTCCCGCTGCCTCTCCTGCAAGGACCCTAAGTGTGTTGAAGGCTGTCCTGTGAATGTAGATATTCCAGGCTTTATCAAGTCGATCTGCGAGGAAGACTTTGAAGGAGCAATCGAGAAAATTAAAGGCACAAACGCCCTTCCTGCCATCTGTGGCCGTGTCTGCCCCCAGGAAACGCAGTGCGAAGCTCTCTGCATACTTGGAAAGAAAGGACAGCCTGTAGCAATCGGAAGGCTCGAACGCTTCTGCGCAGATTATGAGTTCCATAAAGGTGTAAAGGTTCCCGAGGTACCTAAACCCACAGGAAAGAAGGTAGCTGTTGTCGGTGCGGGACCTGCCGGCCTTACTGCCGCAGCAGACCTCGCAAAGTTAGGGCACAAAGTAATAATTTTTGAGTCCCTCCACAAAGCTGGCGGAGTTCTTAGTTACGGCATCCCCGAGTTCAGACTGCCAAAAGAAATTGTAAGGCAGGAAGTAGAGTATATCAAAAGGCTTGGGGTTGAGTTCAGGCCAAACTATATAATAGGCAGGATAAAGACCCTGGACGAGCTCTGTGACGAGTTCGATGCTGTGTTCCTGGGTACTGGAGCTGGCCTCCCTAACTTTATGGGGATTCCGGGCGAAAACTTCAGTGGGGTTTATTCCGCAAACGAATTTCTGACCCGCGTAAATCTCATGAAAGCCTATGATCCTGCATATGACACAAGAGTAAGACTCGGAAAGCATGTAGTGGTTGTAGGAGGCGGAAATGTAGCAATGGACTCAGCCCGTTCTGCCCTCCGCATGGGAGCAGACGAGGTAAGCATAGTCTACCGCCGAGGGGAAGACGAAATGCCAGCCCGCAGGGAAGAACTCGAGCACGCTAAAGAAGAAGGCATAATTTTCAGACTCCTTACAAACCCTGTCCGCATCTCCGGTGACGAAAAATTCAATGTTACTGAAGTTGAATGCATCAAAATGGAACTTGGCGAACCTGACAAGTCAGGCAGAAGGAGTCCGGTCCCTGTAGAAGGCTCGGAATTCACAATCCCGGCAGATATTGTGGTTATTGCCATAGGCACATCTCCAAACCCCATTATCTTCAAAGGCTCAGAAGGCCTTGAACAGAACAAAAGGGGAACTGTAGTTGCAGACGAGGAAACCGGCGCAACCTCCAAGTGCGGAGTCTTTGCCGGCGGAGATGTGGTCACGGGCGCAGCAACCGTTATCAGTGCAATGGGTGCAGGCAAAAAAGCAGCAAAGGCAATTGATGAGTATTTGAAAGAAAAGTGAAGCCAGAGTAATCTGGCTTATTTTTTATATTTCAAGCAACAATTAAATAATATACTATTCTATTTTTTGACACCAGATCTTTACAGACAATCCCCACGTACACAATTTCATTACTTTAGTGGATCGTCCTTTTAAACTCGTAGAATCTATCTATTATTTCTTTTGTTGTTCTGGAGATCTTAATTTTTGAATTTGGAGAATAATACCCCACACATCTTACTTCATTCTGCGGTCTTGCAATGCCACTTGCACGTATTAAACAGACAGTATGATGATCTTCAAAGAATCCACCTGAATACGATTTATGTACACATCCAACATGCCTGAAAAGAAATCTGATATCAGTTGCAATTAATCCAGTTTCCTCTTCTAACTCTCGAATAGCTGCTTCAGTTCTTGATTCTCCGCTATTAGCTCCACCACCCGGTAAAATATACATTTCTCCTCTACCAGAAACTACCAGTATGCCCCCAGGAGTTTCAACAATTGCAGTACCTCTTCGCCGTTTCTTTATCGACATGTTATACACTTTTTAACAATCTGTTATGTTCAACTAATCAAGATAATCTAAAGCATTCATAAATTAAACCATATAGCTCAATCAAAAAATCAAAGGATATATTAAATAATTTACATCTGTTTATAGATAAAACATTCTAACATATTGAATTATATGAATAATTTAAGCAAGAATCAAAAAAATAAAAAGATCAAATGTTTTCAAGCACTACTTTCAAAAGTAAAATCAAAGCAACAATCAAAAAAAGAGTCCACAAAAACGGCAGCATAATCCGCAGCATGAAGTACATTAATACTGCTATAAGGATTAACTGAACTACAGATAGTCTTCTTCCTCCATGCAGAAAGCGACGATTAAATCCGCGAGCCATTATATAACCATCCAGAATTATATCCTATTTTTTTGTATTTTATATAGGTTCTATCCAGAAAAGTGGCTGAAAAAGCTACATCTGAATTATATATAAAAATACTGCAATCGAAAGTATAAAAAGAAAAGGTAAACCAGACCTTCAAACCCGGGTGTTATCTATAGGGTTAGTAACAGGTCTGCTGGGAATCGAACCCAGGTTCGGAGCTCCGGAGGCTCCAGTGATATCCTCTACACCACAGACCTTCATTGAGAAAAAGTTGCGATTAATTAACTGAAAGGAGAAGCCGTAATTAGTTAACAGGCTGGTTATAGTGCTAAATAGCTTATAAATTTAATCCTCAATGAGATTATAAGTATTCTCAAAGAGAGGGGATAAAAAACTCAGCCTGGAAATTTATGGACTCTACTCAATAAGGCCTCAGCCTCTAAAGACAGTCCAATTTACAGATAGTTTATTCGTCACATTTAGACGATTCATTCTTGCCATTTTTGTCCATACTTTTCATCAAATACTATTTCGGAAAGAGCCTTACGGGTTGAAGTCCTCTCCTTTGGAACCGGTTCCCCTATTGCTAGGGCTGACACAAGCTCAAGCTTTGAAGGACATTCCAGAATTGAATTGACCTTCTGTTTTTGATTAAGGATTTCACCAAGCCAGACTCCGCCAAGGCCCAGTTCACAGCAGGTAAGGAGCATATTCTGGATTGCAGCCCCTATTGCCTCTAGATCTTTTGTCCTGTTGTAGGAAGTTTCATTGTCCAGAAAAGAGGCAATAAGAAGGGGAGCCCCTGCTACGATACCGGAATAATGAGTGCATTCCGAGAGTTTCTGGATGGTCTCCCGATTCTGGATAACAATGAAGCGCCAGGGCTGGTTGTTCAATCCGGAAGGAGCCCAGTGCCCTGCGTTGAGGATTATGTTGATATCTTCCTTGCTGACAGGTTTGTCTGTAAACTCCCGGACACTACGTCTGCTAAGGATTGTGTCAATGACTTTGGTTTCTCCTGTTACTGGCATTATTTTCCCTCCGGATTGATTTTCTCTTTCTAGATTAATGAACTTTCTGTTCACATGCCATTAAGGACGGCAAAATCAGTCGTCATCAATCTTTTTGTTGAGCCAGGGAATGTTTGCCCGGATTTCCTTTCCGACGATCTCAAGAGGATGCTCCTTTTCCTGACGTTCCATGGCTTTGAGCACAGGATGGTTTACCATGCCTTCGAGAACAAATTCTTTAGCAAATTCGCCATTTTGAATCCTTTCAAGAGCTTCATACATGGCTTCCCTTGATTGCTCATTGATGATCCTGGGGCCAACAGTCATGCCTCCGTATTCTGCAGTATTAGAAACGGAGTGCCACATTCTCTCAAGCCCTCCTTCGTAGATAAGGTCTACAATGAGCTTGACTTCATGGCAAGTTTCGAAGTAGGCCATCTCTGGCTGGTATCCTGCTTCCACAAGTACTTCAAAAGCCGTCTTTATAAGTGCGGAGATCCCCCCACAGAGATCCACCTGTTCTCCGAAAAGGTCGGTTTCGGTTTCTTCACGGAAGGTGGTTTCGTAAACTCCTGCCCTGGTTGCTCCGATACCCTTGGCGTAAGAAAGAGCGAGCTCTCTGGCTTTTCCGGTTGAGTCCTGATAGACTGCAATCAGACCGGGAACTCCGATGCCTTCGGTGTAGGTCCTCCTTACGATATGACCGGGACCTTTAGGAGCGACCATGAAAACGTCCACATCTTTTGGGGGCACTATCTGGTTGTAGTGGATATTAAACCCATGAGCAAAAACCAGGGCGTCGCCAGCTTTCAGGTTGGACTCTATTTCTGAGTAGTAGACAGAGGCCTGCTTTTCATCCGGAAGCAGGATCATGATAACGTCTGCAGCTTTTGCAGCATCTGCCACTGGCAGGACTTTCAGGCCGTCACCTTCGGCTTTTGCCCAGCTGGAACTGCCTTTTCTGAGTCCAACAACAACATTAAGTCCTGACTCGTGAAGGTTTCTGGCATGAGCGTGACCCTGGCTTCCGTAGCCCATCACTGCGATTGTTTTGTCTTTAAGTGCATCAAAAGTGGTTTCATTATCGTAAATTATCGTTGCCATTGCTTTTATTCTCCTGATAAGTTATTCAGTTTAAAAGATTCAGTTTTTTGAGCAGAATTCCCCGTATTATTTAAGGAAGTATTCTACTATAGAATACGTCCACTTCCCTGAAAATTAAGTTGATTGAAGTTGATTGAAGTTGATTGAAGTTGATTGAAGTTGATTTAAATTGATTGAAGTTGATTTAAATTGATTGAAGTTGATTTTGAAAAGTTGTTTTTTGCAGTTAGAGGTAGCATTTTGAAATTTCAGGAGAGGCCCGGAAAATCCAGGCCTACCTTTAAGAAGACTGTCAGGGTTTGAAAGGGATTCCGACTGCCCCAATCTGTGAAAAATAATTAAGCAGCTACCCCTCTTTACCTATCCTTAATATTTAAACCTTCTTTGAGCCTCGGACAAGGGCAATTTTGCCTGTTCTGACCATCTCTTTGATTCCGAACTGCCTGAGGAGTTTTTCGATTGCCTGGATCTTGCCTTCATCGCCTGTTACTTCAACAGTCATCGATTTGGGGGCCACGTCCACTATTCTTGCCCTGAAGATGTCTGCAATCTGGATAATCTCGGATCTTGTATTCACATCAGCTGATACTTTGATTAGAGCAAGTTCCCTTTCGACCGCGTCGTCAGCTCCTAGATCCGAAACCTTGATGACCTCCACAAGCTTGTTCAGCTGTTTTGTGACCTGTTCGAGCACATGGTCGTCTCCATGAACCACAATAGTCATTCTGGAGGTCTCAGGATCTTCCGTAACTCCCACAGCAAGGCTGTCAATATTATAACCTCGCCTGGAGAAAAGCGAAGCCACCCTGAAGAGCACTCCGGACTTGTTTTCCACGAGGACTGCAAGCGTGTGTTTCATCAGTGTTCCTCCAGATCAAGAAGACTATCGGCTTTTGCAGTGCGCAGATCAGGCATGGAACAGGGACTGTCTGCATGCTCTTCAATGTCAAGTATCTCATTGATGGCAGCTCCTGCCGGCACCATGGGATAGACATTTGCCTCGCACTCAACAATCACTTCGACAATTGCAGGCCTGCCGGACCTGACAGCTTCCTCGATTGCAGGCCTGACCTCTGATGGCCTTTCCGCGCGTAATCCAAGGGCTCCATAGGCCTCGGCAAGCTTCACGAAATCAACACTGCCTTTGATGAAGGTGTGGGAATACCGTTTGTCATAGAAGAGTTCCTGCCACTGCCTGACCATTCCCAGATAACCATTATTCAGGATCACGGAAACAACAGAAATATCATTCTGTACCGCAGTTGCAAGTTCCTGAGAGTTCATCTGGAAAGATCCGTCTCCTGCAACGTTGATAACAGTTTTATCCGGCCTGCCGACCTTGGCTCCTATGGCTGCAGGGAATCCGTAGCCCATTGTGCCAAGCCCGCCTGAGGTAAGGAAAGTGCGGGGCTCTGTGTACTTGAAGAACTGAGCCGCCCACATCTGGTGCTGTCCGACTTCTGTAACGATGATTGCATCCTTGCAGGCTTCAGATATCTGCTCGATAACAAACTGAGGCATTACGACATCCTGAGATCCCTGCTTATAGGCAAGAGGAAATTCCTTCTTCCAATGATTTATCTTTTCAATCCATGCCTTTGAGTTACAGCGCTTGACATATTTATTTAGAGACTTGAGAACCTGTTTTGCATCCCCAACAATTGGAATGTGAACTTTGACGTTCTTGGAGATCTCAGCAGGATCGACATCAATATGGATAACTCTGGCATTGGGAGCAAAAGACTCAAGCTTGCCGGTCACACGGTCATCAAACCTTGCACCCACAGCAATAATTAGATCGGATTCCTGAATTGCATAGTTTGCGTATTTGGTCCCATGCATTCCGAGCATCCCGACATAGAGAGGATGCTCTGTAGGAATTGAGCTTATCCCCATAAGGGTAGTCGTAACCGGAGCATTGATAGTCTCGGCCAGCTCCACAAGCTCTCCGCTGGCATTAGAACTGACAACTCCGCCACCTGCGTAAATTATAGGCATGGAGGAGTTTGCTATTTCCTCAGCTGCTCGCTTGATCTGCTGGATGTTGCCCTTGTAAGTGGGCTTATAGCCTCTCAGCTCTACCTTGTCAGGATAATAAAACTCAATCTCCGTGTTCTGAATGTCCTTTGGAAGGTCAATTAATACCGGGCCAGGCCTTCCGGTAGAAGCGATATGGAAAGCTTCTTTTACGATTCTGGGGAGTTCGTTTGTATCCTGTACGAGATAGTTGTGCTTGGTAATAGGCTGGGTAATTCCCGTAATGTCTGCTTCCTGGAAAGCGTCATTACCGATAAGGAACCTCGGAACCTGGCCTGTTAAGGCTACAATTGGTACTGAGTCCATGTATGCAGTAGCAATGCCTGTTACCAGGTTAGTTGCTCCGGGACCTGATGTGGAAACGCAGACCCCGGTCTTTCCAGTAGCACGGGCGTACCCGTCCGCAGCATGAGCTGCTGCCTGTTCGTGGCGTACAAGTATGTGGCGCAGATTTGAATCATATAGTTCATTATAGAAGGGAATGATCTGTCCACCCGGATATCCGAAGATGGTGTCAACACCTTCTTCTTCCAGGCACTTTATCAGAGCCCTTGCGCCATTAACTTTTTCTGTTGACCCGGTTGTCATTATTTAACTCCTTACATATCTCATTAAATATTGATTAAACTGGATACTCACCTGAAAAGATGAGTACGCTTCCAGTAAGGGTGTGTTATATCAGAAATACTTTTTTATCTCTCACACTCACAATCTTTTGTTATGAATTTTGCAAATACATCATAATCAATCATGTTATATATGGATAAGGGTTTCTCTGGACTCAAGGAATGCCAGAAGACCATTATTTCAAAAATTTCTGCAGAAGGAAAAAAGACGGGGGCGGAACAGTCCCCCTGAGAAACTTTTGAAGCTTTTATCCTTTCTGGAACTCACTCGACCCGGATAAGGCGGTTCATGCCATTCATCACAGCTTCTACCGAGGCCATGATTATGTCCGTTCTGGCTCCGCTTGCGGTGATTGCCTTTCCGTCTTTGGAAAGTTTTACCCTTACTTCCACAAGGGCATCAGTTCCACCGGTGATGGAGTCTACGTGATATTCTTCAAGGATTATACCTTCCGCACAGGAACTTACAGCTGTTCGGATGGCGTTGATTACAGCATCAACAGGCCCGTTACCTATTCCAGCCTGTACGATCATCTTGTCTTTGACATTGAGTTTTATGGAAGCAGTTGGAGTCACACGGTTTCCGGATACTATGGTGAACTCTTCCAATTTTACCAGAGGCTCTTTATAGATATCAAGCACAGTTTCCGCTATAGTCTGCAGGTCAGCATCGGTTACGTGTTTTCCCTGGTCGCCCATCTGCTTAACCCTGTTGAAAATCTCCTCTGTCTGGGCGTCATCAGCCACAAGCCCCACTTCTTTTAAAGCAAGGGTAATCGAGCTCCTCCCGGCATGTTTTCCGAGTACAATCTGGCGTTGTCTTCCAATGTATTCAGGACTCATCGGCTCATAGGTTGCCTTGTCGGCGAGGAGACCATGTACATGAATGCCTGCTTCATGGGTAAACGCATTTCCTCCCACAAGAGCCTTATTGGTAGCTACGGGAACACCTGTAAGACGGCTGACAAGCCTGGAAGTACGGTAGATCATCTCGTGCTTGATGCCTGTGTCGTATTTGTAGATCCATTCCAGGCTCATGACCACTTCTTCCAGAGCCGCGTTTCCGGCTCTTTCCCCTAACCCATTTATGGTTACATGGGCCTGCTTTGCCCCTGCCGCAAGGGCAGCAACCGTGTTTGCAGTTGCGAAACCGAAGTCATTGTGACAGTGAATGCTGATAGGGGCTTTAAGAGAGGACGAGAGGTCTCGGAAAATCTCAGTCGTTTTTTCAGGCACCAGAAGACCTACGGTATCACAGAAGCATAACCTGTCGGCTCCGGCATCTATACCGTCCGCATACAGGGCCTTTAAGAATTCAAGGTCTGCTCGGGAGGCATCTTCTCCACTAAGTTCCACGATAAGGCCGTGGTCTTTGGCATACTCCGTTACCTCAGCTACGATCTGCCTTACTGCATCACGATCCTTTTTGATCTTTGTCCTTATATGCAGGTCTGAAACTGGCGCTACAAGGTGGATAGAGTCAACGTCGCATTCAAGAGCATGGTCAACGTCCATCTTTACAATCCTGCAGTAGCTGCAGATTTCGGCATCAAGCCCTGCGTTTGCAACGGCCTTGATAGATTCTCTTTCACCTTCAGAAGTGATAGCAGAGCCGGCCTCGATTACCGAGACTCCCATCTCATCAAGGGCCCGGGCTATTAAGAGCTTTTTCTCCCTGGTCAGGGCTACTCCAGGTGTTTGTTCACCATCTCTCAAAGTGGTATCCAGAAAGCGGACATTTTCGAATAATACAATCCCTCAGTCTTTTTTTATTTACTATAGGCTTATTATGATAATCAGTTATTATAGACTCGTTCTGTACCATAGAAGAATAATATAAATGAGGATTTATATTATGACATCTATTTTACAAAACCCTTATTGATTATACAGACTACAGATACAGTTTCTCGAAAGCCCTTCTCTTTACGAAAATCTTTTAGAAATTACAAGGGGAATCTTTGAAACTCCTCTCCATTAGGTAGACCATAGTATTTTTAGTTTCCAGTTAACAATACATATGGTTTTTAGAAAAAAGAAAAAGAATAGATATTCAATGAAGTCTCATGACTATGTAATTAGAAAATATAAATAAGAAAAAGGAATTTTCCCACAATGTGAAGAAAATTACCCATGATGATATTTAGAAAGGAAACTTTAAAAATATTTATTAACACTTTCTATTGCTTTTACAATCAGGGAAATACATGTCTCCACATCTGCAGTATCCAGAACCTCGACAGGAGAATGGATGTACCGGGTGGCTATACTAACCGTGCCTGTAGGAATCCCTTCCTTTGTAAGGTGGATGGAAGTGGCATCAGTAGTGCCCCCTGAACCAACACCCAGTTGATATGGAATCTTGTTTTCAGCAGCAGTTTCTTTCAGCCATTTGAGAACCTGTGGATGGGCTATCAGGCCTCTTCCGGATGCATCGGCTACGGTAATTACCGGCCCTTTTCCGATTTCCAGACAGGAATCTGTTTTGTTGATGCCCGGATGATCTCCAGGAATAGTTGTATCAAGGGCAAGGGCAAGGTTGGGAGAAATCCCGAATGCAGAAGTCTTTGCCCCCTTAAGCCCCACCTCTTCCTGGACAGTACCTACAGCATAGACATTTGCTTCAATTTTATGTTTGGAAAGCCGCTTCATAACTTCTATGAGGATTACAACTCCTGCACGATTGTCAAAAGCCTTGGAAGTAACCTTCCCATTTGCAAGAGACACAAATTCTCTGTCAATAGAAGCTGTGGTGCCGATCTCAATCCCGAGATTTTCAGCATCCTCCCTATCCTTTGCCCCAATATCGATGAACATATCTTCGAGTTTCACAGGCTTTTTCCTGTCCTCATCTTTCATCACATGAGGAGGCTTGGATCCAATAACTCCCGGAATGGAACCTTTCTTTCCGTGAACTATAACTCTCTGGTTAAGAAGGGTCTGGTCAAACCATCCCCCTATCCCTACAAAACGGAGGAAACCATTATCATCGATGTACCTGACCATGAGCCCTATTTCGTCCATATGAGCAGCCAGCATTATAGAAGGCCCTGCCCCCTTTCTGGTGGCTATAAGGTTCCCCATTACATCTTTTCGGATAGTGTCAACATAGGGCTCGAGCTCCATTTCAAGGAGATCCCGAATATTGTCTTCAGAGCCTGAAATTCCGTGAGCATTTGTGAATTTTTCAAGAAGAAATTTTATTTCTTTAAGGTTTCCGCCTTTGTCCATTTGCGAATATCTCCTGAAATATCAGTATAGAATGTAGATATATCTTAACATATGGTATTATAATTGCCCATTTATAATTTAGAATTACGAAGCGATTTTTCCATTTATCTGGTTCAAGATCAATTTAATACACTTCCACACCAGATCAATAATTATTATACTGTTAGTCAATTAAGATGAACTTATTGTTTAAGTTTTTGGCAGAACTTTTAAATAAATCTTACGCGAAAAAAAAGGATTTTCGGATGCTGGAAGGACAGAAACATTAAAATCCCTTCAGGGTTATTGAAGAGTCAGGTGAAAATTATATGACTGCAGAATTACCCCCTCAAATCCAGAATCAGATAGCACAGCTTCAGCAGGTACAGCAACAGATCCAGGCTATGACCATGCAGAAGTCTCAGATTGAAGCTATGCAAAAAGAATCCAAGATGGCTCTTGACGAGTTAGAGAAACTGACTGACGATGCAGTAGTCTACCGGAATGTAGGGGAGCTGATAATAAAAACAAGCAAAGTAGAGTCCATTTCAAAACTAAAAGACAGAGAAGAAACTCTCTCACTAAGGCTTCAATCCATTTCCAGGCAGGAAGAAAGGCTCACATCTCGCTTTAAACAGCTTCAAGAGCAGATCCAGCAGGCACTGGGCCCCAGGGCACAATAATTATATTTTCTATTCCCATATTGGAATAGAAAAAAGGATTGCAGTTTTATTGAAAGGGCATTGGAAATCACGCCGAAACCCCAGAAAAGTTAAGATCTGGGGAGACCCATGCCTATAAAAACGGCAACCAGAGTGGACAATGCGAGTTGACGAAGCGGAGTTTTTCAACCAGCTCCTTGACTATCGAAACATTTTATATTTATGTCACCGGAACGCAGATCCGGATGCTGTTAGCAGTGCTTTTGCCCTTTCCGAGGCCATCGGAGGTACTGTAGGACTTGTAGACGGCTGTAACCGCGTGGCATCTGTCCTGATCGAAAGACTTGGTATAGAAGTAGTGGATAAGCCGAATCCTGCAGATTACGGCTTTGTTGTCGTAGTTGATACTTCTACAAAAGCGCAATTAAATGATATAGAGCTGACAAGGTATTGCGTTATCGACCACCATACAACCACTGCTCTGACAGAAAATGCTGAGTTTTACCTTCACCGGAACAGTACATCAACTGTGGAAATAGTATACGATATTTTAAAAGCGATAGGCGCACCGATTAACCGAAGAATGGGGATCGGGATGCTGACAGGGATCGTGACTGATACAGGACATTTCAAACATGCGTCAGCTGATACTTTCCGCACAGTGGCAAAAATTATAGAGGCCAGCGGCGTTGAGTATGGAGAAGTGCTGGACCTTATGGCTGCTACTCCACAGGATATTTCTATGCGTATAGCCCTCCTGAAAGCAGCAAGCCGCGTTGAACTCGACAGAGTTCAGGATATGCTGATAGCATCTTCACATGTAAGTTCTTTTGGAGGCTCAGCATCCTCGATGCTCATAAACATCGGAGCAGATGTTGCTTTTGTTGGCACAACCAGAGGCGAAAGTGTAAGGATTAGCGCAAGAGCAAAACGTGATGCAGTCAGTGCCGGAGTTAATCTTGGCCAGTTGATGGAAGATGTCAGCAACGAATATAGCGGAACAGGCGGTGGACATTCCGGAGCTGCCGGAATAGATGTGATCGCAGATATGGACGAAGTGCTGCACAAATGCATGGAAAGGACAAAGAAAATTCTTGAAGCTTCCCTTGGGGCAAAATCAAAAGATGTCTCTATTGAGGATGAAGTAGAAGAAGCAGATAAATAACTCGTAGAACTTAGTGAAGGGTTATACCTCAACCCCAAACTTCCCTGAAAAAATCCAAAGCTTCCTGATGAATTATAGAATTCACAGATTATTGAGCAACTTTTTCAGGTTATTTTTAAAAGAGGATCCGGATTTTTTTCAGAGAATTATTTGCTCATTTTTTAGTAGCTTTCAGAATTACCTAAAACCCCTCTTTTAACCCAACAGCTATTATTTTATATAAGAATCCAGCTTAATCTTCATAGAATATCTGCCGGAAGTATATATCCGCCGAAAATATTAAAATTTCGGAGTGAGAAGGCAGAGTATAAATTGAAGATATTAAGACTAAACCATGACCTTGAAGGGGCATGAAATGGGAAATATATACGCAAAAAACAAATTCAAGAATGCAGGGCCTGAAATAGAAAGCCCTCAATATAAAATATACAGAGTGTGAAGAAAATGCCAGAATACTGGGATCCTGAAATAGAGACAATGCCTGTAGAGAATTTAAAAAAGCTGCAGGAAAAAAAGTTGAAAGAACTCGTACATTATGTGTATGAGAACTCTCCTTTCTACAGAAGCAGGTTTGAAAGACATGGCATTAAGCCGGAAGACATCCAGACCCTTGAAGATGTCAGAAAGTTACCTTTTACATTTAAGCAGGATCTCAGAGACACCTATCCCACAGGCATGTTTTGCGTCCCAAACTCAAAGCTGGTCCGCTTTCATGCTTCATCGGGCACAACAGGCAAACCAACCGTAGTGGGATACACTCAGAAGGATGTCGATGAATGGGCTGAATCCCTGGCAAGAGGATTCACTTCCGTAGGCGTGGGAAAAGACGATATTCTTCAAGTGAGCTACGGATACGGGCTTTTTACAGGTGGGCTCGGTGCGCACTACGGAAGCGAAAAATTGGGCGCGACCGTACTCCCCACCAGTTCCGGAAACACCGAACGACAACTTGAACTAATGAAAGACCTTGGCACAACTGTCATAGCCTGCACCCCTTCTTACTTCCTGTATATGATCGAAACTGCAAGAAAAGAAGGCATAAGCATAAGAGATGATACGAAACTAAAAATGGGATTTTTCGGAGCCGAACCCTGGTCAGAGGAACTCAAAAAACGGATAGAAGACGAATCAGGAATTAAAGCCTATGACATTTACGGAACTTCGGAAATGAGCGGTCCTCTTTTTACTGAGTGTACCGAACAGTGCGGAATTCATATCTGGGCAGACAAATTCCTAGTGGAGATCCTGGACCCTGATACTGAAGAGCCTGTTCCTGATGGAGAGAGAGGCGAACTTGTGATCACAACTCTTACTAAAGAAGCCCTTCCTCTTATTCGCTACAGGGTAAAAGACCTTACCCGAAAGCTTTCGGAAACCTGCAGATGCGGAAGAACTCACCCCAGGATTGCACGCATCAGTGGGCGCTCAGATGACATGATAATCATTCGCGGAATCAATGTATTCCCCGGACAGGTTGAATCGGTCCTTATGAACATCCCTGAAGTTGGGAATCATTTCATGATTATAGTTGACAGGATTGGACCCCTTGATTCCATGAAAGTCCAGATAGAAATGCATGAATCAGCATTCAGCGACCGCATGTCCGATATGATGGCGCTTAAAAAGAAAATATCAGGCGCACTGAAAAGTGTACTGAGTCTTGCAGTAGAAGTGGAACTGGTGGAACACGGCTCTTTACCCCGTTCCGAAGGGAAATCAAAGAAGGTCATCGACAAGCGGAAGATGTAAAGATTCGGGAAATAAGTATAATCAAACCTGCAGGCTGCCGTATTCCTGCGGATTTTTCTTTTTTGGCTCTGATCTCTTTTAAATTTCACTTTGCATGAAGAGCCTGATATAAGTTAAGATATAAACCTGTAAGCTTAAAATATACATAGAAACTTATATTACATTCTGAGTAAAAGGTAAAAAAGGAAGTAAAAGAGAACAGAAAAAGAGAACAGAAAAAGAACAAGGGATGTAAGGACATGGGTACTGGAATGGAAAATAAAGTTATAAAGCAGATTTCCCTTTTTGCGGAAAACAAACCTGGCAGACTTGCAAACGTAGCGAATAAATTGAAAAGTGCAGGAATAAATATCAGGGCATTTACAATTGCCGAATCAGGAGACTTTGGGATAATCCGCATGGTTGTGGACAAATCCGACTATGCCCACAGCGTACTCCATGAAGCAGGGTTTACAGTTTCCGAAACAAGTGTTCTGGGAATCGAAATGGAAGATGTCCCGGGCAGTATGTCCCGTATTGCGGAAGTTTTTGGAAAAGCTAAGATTAACCTTGATTATGCGTATGCTTTTGTGACCAGAGAGCAGAAGGCCCTTTTAATAGTAAGAGTTAATGAAATTGAAAAGGCAATAAAAACACTTGAAGAAGAGAATATCAAGCTCATAGGCATGAATGAACTAGAAAAAATCTGATTTTTAACAGAAAAACGGATTTTCCGGAAAAAATACAGCTTTAAAGGAAAAACAGGAAATGATCCAGAATTCGAGCATATATATGTGTTTTCGACTTCTGGAACGGCTTCTTTTCGCAGGTTATGACTTGAAAGTCAAAATCCTCATACTATCCTCATAAAAAGCTATTTTGTAGCTGAAAAAATTCCTGAGATTCTGACCGGATAAATAAATATACATAATAAATATAAAAAACGGGCAGATAAAGGAATGAAGCAATTGCCCGGAAAATAAGTTACCGGCTTGACTACGATGGCGGAAAATAAAAGTGACCTGCAGGAAAAAGCACAGAAATCCTCGAAAAATAAACTTGGCGGATCCCATACAACAATCATCGGGAGAAGAGCTGGAAAAAAACTCATAAAACTTGTAAGCCAGCACCCTGAAATAAAAAAAGTAATTCCATCAATAATTTCCGTAAAAGGTATTGCAGGAGGAAGTCTGACCGGAAAGGTATTACGTGCAGATTCAAGAGGAAATTTGAGGTTATTGATCTCTGAAGGCAGAAGCTTCCAGGAAATAAGGCTGGTAACAACAGTTGGCACAGCTGAAGAGGGAGACAGAATCATGAACGAACTGAATGAGATATTAAGAACTGCCCTCTGAGGCGTTACAGGAGAGACAACTAATTGGCATTTATAGGAATTGACCACGGAACGACTGGAATGCGTTTTGCGCTGATAGAAGGGGATAGAGTTCTGACCTTTGAACTTGGAAGAGCTGAGGCAGCTGCAATGTCAGAAAAAGAGATCCTGGAATCTATTGAAGAGAATTTTGGAATTCGGCGTCAAACCATTGACCTGATAGCCCTGACATATTCCATGGGAGATGGGTTTTGTGCAATCAAGGATGTAAGGAATCTGGAGGGAAGAGGGCTTCAGAGTATTGAAGGAGCTGGAAAAAAGACAGGGGGAGGCACAAGAGTTTTTGATGCAATCCGCAACTCCGGAATTCCTGCGATAGCAATCCCTGGCCTTCATGTGAAAAGCAAAGTAGACCCCAGGATGAAGGTCTTTTCCCACCTTACGAGCCCGGAAAAGCTTGGGATCGCTTATCATATCCGATGTCTTGGCTATAGAGATTTCGTGGTTTCCGATATAAGCTCAAATACTGTTACCCTTGCCGTTGCCGCAGGAAAAGTAATTGGTGCAATTGACGCCTGCATATTTGCTCCGGGAGTTCACCACGGCCCTCTTGATCTACAAGCCATCAGGGATGTGGACAATGGACTTACGACCGCAAACCAGGCCTTTATAGAGGCAGGTAGTTTGAAGATGACCTCCTATAAAGATCGGGAAGAATTACTCAATGCAGCCAAAAAAGAAGAAGAAACCGCCCTGCTTGCTCTGGACACTATAGCCCTCTTTGCGGCTATGGAAATAGTTTCAATGGAGCTCCTTCTCAAGGACTACGGGACAAACGGAGTAGTCTTCCTTGCGGGCTCTGTGGGAGAGGTGGAATATATGCAGAAAAAAATCCGTGCACATCTGGGACAGGAATGCCTGTGCCTCGGAAAGTGGCATGCTGCAATAGGCTGTGCCGAGATAGCAAGGGATGTTTTTGCAGGAGAAAAAGAGATTCTCGGCGTAGATGTTAATTATCCGTAAAAAAGGGAAAAGGGAATAATTATAAAAGGGAATATCATAAAAGGAACGGTATTTTCAGGTCTTTTCCATAGATTTCTCATACATATCGTCCTGATATTCCTCAAAATCCGCTGCATCAATTTTATTTTCACCGGCTACTGCCCCCGTTCCTGCCCCTGCGCCATCGGTCTCGTCATAACTACTCATACGATTTTTTTTCATGAGAATCACATAGTCCGCAGAATTCTTGAGTGCGGTGGAAAAACCAGGTTCGACTCCAAAGATAATAGTTTCTTTGCCATGCTCATTTGCTTTGTTGAGGAGCGGTTTGAAGTCTGCATCCCTGGTTACGATAGCAAGGGTGTCAATGTTAGGGTTATAGACCAGCTCCATGCCCTCTACAGCGAGACGCACATCAACATCGCTGGAACAGATAATAGGCTCAAGGCCATGATTTTCAATAGCCTCAACAAGCTTGTCAGAGGCGTACTGGTTAAGGAAAACGCGTCCTATCTTGATATTTCCGTAGTCTTTCAGGACATCCCTTATCTCCTCAAGATTTACATCAAATTCTTTTCTGAGGATATTCGGACCGTCCACTAGAAGTCCTATTTTCCTCCTGCCAACTTCTTTTTTCGAGCGGAGGTATTTGGAAATGGAATCAATTCCGCTTTTTACAGGTTTCATCATAAATGTCCTCTGTGATCTTACAACTCACGGAACCTGAACTCTGATATTATATATTCATTCATGCACTGCCATGAAGCTCAACTCAGGAGGGAAGCAGGTATCCCAGCAGCCCTCGGACAACGGCAATTTCGGAGTTTGCAGTTCCGGATTTGTGAGTTTTAAGTCCTGATACCGCAATTTGAGCGACAATCCGATGATATCTAATATCTGCTTTTCTGTAGTAAAACATTTGCATATTCAGGCAATTAAAGGCTATAACTTTGGCCTTAGATAAAAGGCTATAACTTTGGCCTTAGATAAAAGGCTGTAACTTTGGCCTTAGATAAAAGACTATGACTTTGGCCTTAGATAAAAGGTTGGACTGAAGGAACGGATATTCCTCCTGTGAAAGGAACAGAAGAATCTCTGAAGAAGAATAAAAATTCGAGAATACATGGTATATAATTTAGATAATTATAATTTATCGGAAAATGGCCCATTTTTTACTTCCCGGACAACGCAGGTAGATTCCTCAAGTTCAAAGATATTTTCCGTCTTTCGTCCTTTTTTCTGCCTTATATACCGAATTTCCCCGAAATTTCGCAGGAAGGCTTCATAAGTCACCATAAATAGTTCAAACTCAGAGTCATTGAGCTCTATTAAACCTTCCCTGCCTGCAAGCCAGTCATAGACCTGGATAAGGGCAATCTCCCTTATCCTTTTTAGTTTCTCGTTTTCCGGCAATTTTTCAAAATAGAGAGTCTTTTTCAACTCCGGTGCCCAGGCTGCAAACAGCCTCCGGAAATTTAAGACTTGAACAGGAATTTTCTCTCCGGGATTGGGTTTTGGATAATAATAGGTATCCTGGAGAAGAAAATCCTCTCTCAGACTTACCACCTGCCGGGATGCCTTGATTGAAGGTATTTTTCCTGAGTTTTCTTTATCTGGAAACCCATATAAAGCCCGACAAAGAGCCCGCTAAGATGGGCTGTGTGGGCTATCATGTCTGAAGAATTGACCATAAAGAAGTCAAAGAGAGCAAAAAGCAACAGAGCGTATTTCAGCCTCATTGGAACAAAGTACACATAAACCTGTAGATCAGGTTCAAGCATTGCAAGGGCTGCAAATACCCCGTAGATCGCTCCGCTTGCACCAATCATAGGACCTGGAGATATGTTGAAAATAGGCCTGCTTAAAAAAGCGTATCCTACTGCAGATAGAATTCCTGCAATGAAGAAGATTTTCAGAAGCTGCCTATTCCCTACCCTTCTTTCAAGTGCAGGACCAAAGAAGAACAGAACAAACATATTGAAGAAAAGGTGCCAAAAACTGGTGTGGAGGAAAATGTATGTAACAAGAGTCCATGGACGCAAGATGATATTAGTAGGGTCTAATTGAAAAGCACTGACATAAAGAGGCCCTATGCCCGGCATCATTTCCAGAAAGAAGGAAAGTGTGCAGAGAATAATAATTGTTATTGAAGGGCTTGTGAAAATAGAACCTTTAGTTCTACTATTTCTTCCGTCTCCGGAAGGATAAGATGTGTTAAGGTCAAACATGTTTTCAGGTGCTCTCGTTTAATATAGTATAAAACTACCTTCGCTTTATGAATATAAGCTCAATGTAACTGTTAAGAAGATAAGCTGAGTATAAAAGCATAAATTATGCATGTGATTGTAATCCAGTACTTCAAAGATGAGCCGTAAATCCCCAAACCGGATTTAGAATCTCACATTGGATTTAAATGTCGCACTGTTAAAGGCCTCAATAAATAAAGTAGTATTTCTTGATTTAAACTTCTCAGTCAAATGAATACATATCTCCAAACCCGAACCCAACCCCTGATAAGGATACTGCAAATAATTTTAAGATTAAATTTGATGCTTCTTAAATTACAATAGTAGGACTTACGCAGTTGAACTGAGAATCAATAGCATTAAACCTTTAACTGTTTAAAACCCGCGGTTGACTACAAAGCCTATTGTGCTTGATTTGGCATATCAAGTGCGTAAGTCCTAAATAGATATTATTCAAATTGGAGAATTTATAAATAAATATTCAAACGAGAATATGATATTTATTCCTTTCCTGAAAAAAAGGAGAAAACGGTTTACAGCGTTTACTTTGCAAAGTAGTCCGGATATTTAAGAACTATATATAATTTTTGATATATTAATTGGAGTGAGAAATATAAAAGGCAAACTATTTTTGAGAACAATATATTCATTTAAGAGAGAAACAGAATAAATTTTAGGGAGGAAATCAGACATAATTCTGTAGTAAAAAATTACAGATATTTTTATGATAAATACTAAAAAAATTAGAAAAAATAACATAAAATAACACTCAAACCGAAAACGCTTGAAAAATATAGCTATTTAGTGAAAAATCGGCATCAAGAGAAAGTAATCCCCCATGACGCATGCAACTGTAGCATAATTTTAAAACATATAGACTTTGGATACGCCCATTTTACCCATATCGAAATAGGGTGTGACAAATTAGAAAATGTTATATAGATTTGGTACATTTAGACTTTTAATTAGTGTTTATTATCCATCGGTAGCGACCTCTGCTCAAGATTAAGGTCTCAATCGTTGGTAAAAACAGTTTTTTTGAGACATAGGGCGTAAAAAGGGATTTTGAAGAGAATTAGGCCCTAAAAACGACTTTCAAGGGAAAATAGCCCTTACAAAAACGCTTTTATTTGGAAAAACGTTGGTATGACGCTAACTATTTGAAAAAATAGTTAAGAAATGTTTAACCAAAAAAACGTTATCGAACGGTTGTAACTTTAAATCAGACGGCAAAATATATAATGTATAATCATGAAGGATATGCCGGATATTATAAATCGCAATCGTCTTGTTGAAGTAGACTCTAAACAAATTTAGGAGGTAAAGCTCATATGAGCAAACTAACTACCGGGAGTTTCTCTATAGAAGATCTGGAGTCTGTTCAGATCACTATTAATAATATTGTAGGGGCAGCAAAGGAGGCTGCTGAAGGAGCAAAAGAAGAACTTGGCCCGATGGGTCCGACCCCCTTCCCCTCAATCGCCACATTAAGGGACTGGAGTTTTACACTGTTCGACCGCTACGAGCCGGTCTACACCCCCATGTGTGATCAGTGCTGCTACTGTACCTTTGGACCATGTAACCTTGAAGGGAACAAGAGAGGAGCCTGCGGTATTGACATGAAAGGTCAGACTGCAAGAGAGTTCTTCCTGCGCTGCATCACCGGGTGTGCCTGCCACAGTGCCCACGGACGCCACCTGCTCAACCACCTTATCGAAGTCTTCGGAGAAGACATGCCGATCAACATGGGAGCTTCAAATGTAATTGCCCCCAACATTCAGCTTGTCACAGGCCAGCAGCCGAAGACCCTTGGTGACCTCAAGCCCATACTGGAATATGTTGAAGAAGAGCTGGGACAGCTGCTTGCAACCATACACGCAGGACAGGAAGGAGCAGCAATTGACTATGATAATAAGGCAATGTTTGCCGGAATGCTTGACCATGTGGGAATGGAAGTTTCCGATATTGCCCAGGTTACTGCACTCGGCTTCCCGAAGTCCGATCCCGAAGCTCCTCTTGTTGAAACTGGCATGGGGACGATTGATTCTTCAAAGCCAGTTATCATTGCAATCGGGCACAATGTTGCCGGTGTCACCTACATCATGGACTACATGGAAGAGCATGGTCTAGATGACAAGATGGAAATCGGAGGACTCTGCTGTACCGCTTTTGATATGACCAGGTACAAGAGAGAAGACAGGAAAGCCCCCTATGCAAAGATTGTCGGAACCATATCAAAGGAACTGAAGATCGTACGCTCCGGAATTCCTGATGTAATAGTCCTTGACGAACAATGTGTAAGAGCTGACCTTGTCCAGGAAGGACAGAAACTTAAGATCCCGGTTATCGCATCCAATGAAAAGATCATGTACGGCCTGCCAGACAGGACCAATGACGATGTTGATGCAATTATTGAGGACCTCAAGACCGGAAAGATTCCGGGTTGTGTAATGCTGGACTACGAAAAGCTCGGAGAGCTCGTACCCAGACTTGCAATGGAAATGGCTCCGCTACGTGAAGGAATCTCAGCCATTCCCACAGACGAAGAAATGCTTGCTCTCGTCTCCAAGTGTGTAGAATGTGGAGAATGTGAACTTGCATGTCCTGAAGAACTGGAAATCCCAGCAGCAATCGCAGTAGCTAAGGGAGGAGACTACTCTGCCCTGGAAGAGCTGCACGACCTTTGTGTAGGCTGCCGCAGGTGCGAACAGGTCTGCAACAAAGAGATACCTGTCCTGAACCTCATTGAGAAAGCAGCACAGAAGGCCATTGCCGAAGAGAAGGGCCTTGTAAGAGCAGGAAGAGGACAGGTAAGTGATGCCGAGATCAGGGCAGAAGGTCTGAACCTGGTTATGGGTACCACCCCCGGAGTTATCGCAATTATCGGATGTTCCAACTACCCTGCAGGCTCCAAGGATGTTTACAACATTGCAGAAGAGCTTCTCGGCAGGAACTACCTTGTTGCAGTTTCCGGATGTTCTGCAATGGACATCGGTATGTTCAAAGATGCTGACGGCAAGACTCTCTACGAAAGATACCCTGGAAGGTTCGAGAAAGGTAACATCCTCAACACCGGATCCTGTGTCTCGAACGCCCATATCTCAGGTACGGCCCACAAGGTAGCTGCAATCTTTGCAGGCAGAAACCTTTCAGGCAACCTCGCTGAAATTGCTGACTACACTCTGACCCGTGTCGGTGCAGTCGGGCTTGCGTGGGGTGCATACTCTCAGAAGGCAGCAGCTATTGGTACCGGATGTAACATGTTTGGTATCCCGGCAGTGCTCGGCCCACACAGTGGAAAGTACAGGAGAGCCCTGATCGCCAAGACATACGACGAAAGCAAGTGGAATGTCTACGACAGCAGAAACGGTTCTGAAATGGCAATCCCCCCTGCTCCGGAATTCCTTATAACCACTGCAGAAACCTGGCAGGAAGCCTGTATAATGATGGCAAAGAACTGTATCCGCCCATCCGACAACAGCATGGGAAGGTCCATTAAGTTGACCCACTGGATAGAGCTCAGCGAGAAGTTCCTTGGTATCATACCCGATGACTGGTGGAAATTTGTCCGAAATGAAGCTGACATCCCACTCGCCAAGCGTGAAATGCTCCTGAAGAAGCTTGAATCCGAACAGGGATGGGAAATAGACTGGAAGAAGAAAAAGATCATTTCCGGCCCGAAGATCAAGTTCGACGTGTCTGCACAGCCGACTAACCTCAAGAGACTTTGCAAGGAGGCCTGAAGATGGTTGACACTACCAAGAATACAAAGCTGTTTACCACCTACGGTGTAAAGACTTCAAGAGCCATCACCACTGAAGTCGCCGCCAAGCTGATTTCAAAGGCAAAGAGGCCGCTCTTAGTGGTAGGAACAGGAGTCCTCAGCCCCGAAATTCTGGACCGTGCAGTCAAGATTGCAAAGGCAGCAAATCTTCCGATTGCTGCAACCGGGTCCTCAATGCCGGGCTTTTTGGAAAAAGATGTTAATGCTAAATATATCAACCTGCACCAGCTTGGATTCTACCTTACAGACCCTAACTGGCCAGGACTTGATGGCAACGGAAATTATGACACAATCATTCTTCTGGGCCACATGAAGTATTACATCAACCAGGTACTGTCTGCAACTAAGAACTTCAGTGACGTAAAATCAATCTCAATAGACAACAAATACATCCAGAACGCAACAATGTCCTTCGGAAACCTTAGTAAGGCAGACCACATTGCCGCACTGGACGAGGTAATTGACCTTTTATAATTTTGATTTAGGAGGCGAAACGTAATGGCAGAATTCCCATTTGAGATTTCCCCAATGTATGAAGGAGAAAGAGTAAGAAAGGAAGGAATGTTCGTCGAACTCGGCGGCCCGAAATCTTTGGGTTTAGAACTTGTCCGTGCAAAACCCATGGATGAGATCGAAGATGACAAGGTTACAATTATCGGTCCCGACCTCAAGGAAATGGAAGAGGGCAAGACCTACCCATGGGCAATGATCTTCAACATCGGTGGAGAACTTGTAGAGGCAGACCTCGAATCTGTCGTAGAAAGGCGTGTCCACGACTTTATAAACTACTGCCAGGGCATCATGCACCTGAACCAGAGGTACGATGTCTGGATGAGAGTTTCAAAGGACACAGCTGCAAAGATGGACTCCTTTGAGCCCTTCGGAAAAGCCGTCATGATGCTTTTCAAGACAGAACTTCCCTTTATCGAGAAAATGCAGGTGACATTCTACACCGACAAAGCCGAAGTTGAGAAACAGCTGGTAGAAGCAAAGGAAATATTCAAGGCAAGAGACGCAAGGACAAAGGACCTCCATGATGAAGATGTGGATGTATTCTACGGATGCACCCTCTGCCAGTCCTTTGCTCCAACAAACGTCTGTGTGGTCTCCCCTGACAGAGTTTCCCTTTGTGGTGCAATCAACTGGTTCGACGGCCGCGCAGCAGCAAAAGTCGACCCTGAAGGCCCACAGTTTGAAATTGCCAAAGGCGAGCTTCTCGATGCAAAGACCGGAGAATATACCGGAGTCAACGAGATTGCAAAGAAACTTTCAAGCGGCGAATTCGACAAGCTCAAACTCCACTCCTTCTTTGACGCCCCACACACCTCCTGCGGCTGCTTTGAAGTAGTCGGGTTCTATGTCCCTGAAGTAGACGGTATAGGCTGGGTTAACAGAGAATACCAGGGAATGGCCCCCAACGGCATTGGATTCTCAACAATGGCCGGCCAGACCGGTGGTGGAAAGCAGATCGTAGGTTTCCTCGGAATCGGTATCAACTACTTCTATTCCCCGAAGTTCATCCAGGCTGACGGCGGCTGGAACAGAGTTGTCTGGCTCCCCTCCATGCTCAAGGAAAAGATCGACGAAACCATCCCTGCTGACCTCAAAGACAAGATTGCAACCGAGAAGGATGCAACTGACATCCAGTCTCTGAAAGCTTTCCTGCAGGAGAAGAACCACCCAATCGTTGCTAGCTGGGCAGCTGCAGAAGAAGAAGAGGAAGAAGAGGAAGAAGAAGAGGAAGTAGCAGTTGCAGTAGCTCCAATGATGATGCCAGCAGCAGGCTTCCAGATGCCAGCAATGCCGATGATGTCCGGCGGTTCAGGCAGCGGAATAAAAGTGACCTTCAAGAACGCAAAGATCACTATCGACAGAATGATCATTAGCGAGAAGAAGGAAAAGAAATAACTGAGTGACGACAGGCAATCGCCTAAAACCGAAAAACAATCCAAAAGGGGTATTCTGTGACGAAAGTAATTGCAATAACGGGAAAAGGTGGGACTGGTAAAACAGCGGTAGCGGCTCTTCTGATCCGCTACCTTTCCAAAAAAGGGATATTTACACTGGCAGTTGATGCAGATGCAGATACTAACCTGCCAGAAACCCTTGGCTGTGAGAACGTAAAAACAATCGGGGATGCAAAGGAGTTCCTTCAGGCAGAAATCACAAAACCAAAGCCTGATAACCCCGATATGAACAAGGAATCTATACTTAAGAGCAAGGTCTACGAGATTATCGAAGAAATGCCCGGCTATGACCTCCTGGTTATGGGCCGTCCCGAAGGCTCAGGATGTTACTGTTACGTAAACAACCTCCTGAGGGGCATCATGGATAAATTGATCGTAAATTATGATGTGGTAATCATTGATGCTGAGGCCGGACTTGAACATTTCAGCCGAAAGATTATCCGGGATATAGATGACCTTATTGTCGTAACCGATGCTTCTAGAAGAGGATTCCGGACTGCAGAAAGAATTCATGAGCTTGTGGAAGAACTTGACTCAAATGTTAGTAGAATTCACGTTATTGCAAACAAGGTTACAGATGCTAACCGAGAAGAGCTCACCAAACTGGCAGGGGACCTGAAACTTAACCTTATAGGTATGATCCCCCTCGACCCGAAAATCGAGGATATGGATATAAAAGGCATACCTCTCTATGAAATTCCGGACGATTCTGTTGCTGCAGTAGAAATAGAAAATATCGTACAAAAACTGGGGTTTTAACTCCGGTTTTTTTTTGAACCTGAAATATTGCAGAAAACCGTACCTGAAAAGAGAAAAGGATTCCCAGCCTGTTTTAGGGCTTGAAACGTCATCAGGAATAACCATAAAATAAAGGAGCAGAACCCAGTTCTGCCCCGACCCCTGTTTTTAGATCAGGGAAAGAATTTGGAAATTCATCCTGTATTACATCCTTTATTATACAGTCACTCACAAAAACGAAAAACTACGGAAACGGTGAGGTTTACATGGCAAAGAAAATGAAGTTATCAGATATAACAAACATGTTCGCGGGCATGGACGTACAGGCCCTCGAAGGTGTGACTATAGAAGGGGACATTGAGATTGATCTCGGTGGACTCGGAGGCGGCTTTGACCCGATGCTTGCTGCTGCCCTCGGGCAGGAGAGTGCAATACTTGCCCAGCACTTCGCAAGACTTGCAGGCATGTTTGGCTACCCTGTTGGAATGGGTGCCCCTGCAGCTGCTCCCGCAATTTCCCCTGCTCTGGCAGCTCCGAAACTTAAGGATCTCATTCCTGCCAAGTTCGATGTTGCAAACATCGCAGAATGGACAACTCAAATTCAGGAAGTCCCAATAGGTAACACCTCTGCAGATGGTGGAACCCGTGGCAAGCAGGTCATGCTTGGTGGCGAGAAAGCCCTTCCGTTCTACTTTGACGCTCCGATGCCACACAGAAACCAGGTCACTATTGACGTTTTCGACATGAGGATCGGGCTTGCAAAAGCTGTCAAAGAGAACTACGATGAAGTCATGGACAGTCCAGGTGAATGGGCAAAGAAGAACGTTGATAAATTCAACGCCGACATGATCACCATCCACCTGATTTCAACCGACCCGCTCGTCAAGGACACCTCAGCAAAGGACGCAGCAAAGACCGTTGAAGAAGTGCTGCAGGCTGTAGACGTACCAATCGCAATAGGCGGTTCCGGAAACCCACAGAAGGACCCCGAAGTTCTTGCAAAAGCAGCAGAAGTTTCGGAAGGCGAGCGCTGCCTCCTTGCATCTGCCAGCCTGAACCTTGACTACTCCAAGATCGCAGAAGCCGCATTAAAGTACGACCACGACGTGCTTTCCTGGACCCAGCTGGACATGAACGCCCAGAAGGAACTTAACAGGAAACTCATGAAGCAGTGCAATGTGCCCAGAGACAGAATCATCATGGACCCAACGACTGCAGCTCTAGGGTATGGTCTCGACTATGCCTACACCAACATGGAGCGCATACGTCTTGCAGCCCTTATGGGTGATGATGAACTGACCTTCCCGATGTCCTCTGGTACCACCAACGCATGGGGTGCCCGTGAATCATGGATGGTTGGCTCTCCATTGGGACAGGACTCTGACTGGGGCCCGAGAGAATACAGAGGTCCTATCTGGGAAATCGTTACAGGTCTGTCCCTTGCAATTGCAGGGAATGATCTCTTCATGATGATGCACCCAACCTCAGTAGCTGTTCTGAAGCATATAACCCAGTCTCTCTTTGGTTTAGTTGAGGCAGAACCTGTTGACATCGCCAACTGGATTGGAACGGAGGTGTAAAACATGAAAATAAACAGCCCATTAGAAGCCTACAAGTACCTTCCCCAGACCAACTGTGGGGAATGTGGTGAACCCACATGTATGGCATTTGCCTCCAAGCTGATCGACAGGTCTGGAAAGACTGAAAATTGTCCCCCGCTGGTCAAGGAAAAGAAGTATGCAAAGAAGCTTGCAGAACTCGACAGACTCCTTGCCCCTGAGATTCGTCAGGTTACCATAGGAGTAGGCGAAAGAGCAGCAAACATCGGTGGAGACGATGTACTGTACCGCCACAAGCTCACCTTCTTCAATAAGACAAAAATGTTCTTCGATGTTTCAGACAACATGGAAGAAGCTGCCCTTATTGAAAGAGTGAAGAAGATCGCGGACTTCAAGAAGTTCTATGTGGGTCGCAACCTGCTTCTCGACGGTGTGGCAATTAAGGCCGCTTCAAACGATCCGGCAAAGTTCGCTGCTGCTGTCAAGAAGGTAGCTGAAATAGGCTTGCCTATGATCTTCTGTTCCTTCAACCCTGCAGTCCTGAAAGCAGGACTTGAGGCTGCAAAGGACAAAAATCCACTGCTCTACGCTGCAAACAAGGACAACTGGAAAGAAGTCGGAGAACTCGCCCTTGAGTATAAGGTACCTGTTGTAGTTTCTGTATTTAATGACCTTGATGGCCTCAAGAGCCTTGCAAAGACTTTCGCAGAAGCCGGCATTAAGGACATTGTGCTCGACCCAGGAACCTACCCAAGCGGCAAAGGTCTGAAGGACACTTTCACCAACTTCCTGAAAATCAGGAGAGCAGGCATTATGGGCGACACCGAGATCGCATACCCGATCATGGCTCTCCCGCTCACAGCCTGGATGGCAGGAATCGCAGACCCTGTCAGTGCTTCCTACTGGGAAACTGTGATGGCTTCAGTATTTACCATCAGGTACGGCGACATAATGATTCTCCACAGCATGGAGCCTTATTCCACCCTGCCTGAAGTACACCTGGCCGAAACCATCTACACCGACCCGAGGACCCCTGTCTCCGTGGACGGAGGTATGTATAAGGTTGGAAACCCGGACAAAGACTCTCCGGTGTTCTTCACCACCAACTTCGCCCTTACCTACTACACAGTAGAAAGCGACATCTCAGCAAATGGCATCGTATGCTGGCTGCTTGCAGTTGACACCGATGGTATTGGTGTGGAAGCTGCCGTTGCCGGTGGTCAGCTGACTTCCGCCAAGGTAAAGGACGCCTTTGATAAGGCTGGCTTCGACCTCAAGACAGACACAAACCACAACACCCTCATCATTCCAGGTCTCTCAGCCCGTCTGCAGGGTGACCTAGAAGATACACTTGGTGCAAAAGTCAAAGTGGGCCCAATGGACTCAGGCCGTATCCCCGGCTGGATCGAGAAGAACTGGCCACCCAAATAAGTCCGAATGTAATAAAAAATCTGACATATCCGTGTCTTTCCGACACGGACCCTTCTTTTTTTAATAAGATTCGGTCACTTTTTACGAAGTAGGATGTTATCTTTTCAGAAAACTCCGATTTTTTAACTTGGGAGCGCAGAGGCACAGCGTGAAGTCCCCTTCCTCGGAGGCATCAGCCGACAGGTGGGGGATGAAAACGCAGCCTCGCACAATAGTCAATACAACTTCAAAACTTAATTAACTGCCATTTAGCGGAAATTATATATATCTTTAAACCTGGTAATATCTAATGCTCAAAGCTTATAAGTATCGAATCTACCCAACAAAAGATCAAGAAGAATTGATCAAAGTTAATTTTGGTGCGTGTAGATTTATCTATAATTGGGCTTTAGAACAGAAGATCAAAACTTATCAACAATCAAATAAATCTATTTCAAGATTTGACTTACAAAAAATACTTGTTCATGAAATCAAACCTGCGAATATTTGGCTGAAAACCATCAATTCACAGGCTCTTTTAGCTTCATTGGTAAATGTAGAATCAGCATTCACTAAGTTCTTTAGGGAGAAAACTGGATTTCCTAGCTTCAAATCAAGAAAAAATCCAGTACAATCTTTCCAATTGCCACAGCATTATACTGTAGATTTTGATACAAACACTATCAAACTTCCTAAGATTGGAGAAGTTAAAGCAGTTCTTCATAGAAGGTTTGAAGGTACTATGAAGACTGCAACCATTTCTAAATCAAGTACAGGAAAATACTTCATTAGTATTCTTGTGGATGATGGAAAAGAACTTCCTGACAAACAGAAAATATCAGAATCCAATGTCATAGGAATTGATGTAGGTATCAAATATTTTGCAGTTCTCTCAAATGGAGAAAAAGTTGAAAACCCGAAGTACCTCAAAAACTCTCTTAAAAGAATGAAATGTTTGCAGAAACGAGTATCAAAGAAAGTTAAAGGTTCTAATAACCGCAATAAAGCAAGAAAACATCTCTCGAAAATCCATGAAACCATTAGCAATCAGAGAAACAATTTCCAGCATCAACTCTCTTCTAAACTTATCAGCGAGAACCAAGCTATATCGCTGGAAACTCTGAACGTTAAAGGAATGGTAAAGAATCACTGTCTGGCTCAATCAATCTCAGATGCAGGATGGAGTAGTTTCGTAACCAAATTAGAGTATAAAGCCGAGTGGTTAGGAAAAACTATTCTGAGGATAGGAAGATTTGAACCATCCTCTAAATTCTGTAATGTTTGCGGTTATCACAATTCTAACTTAACCTTGAAGGATAGAGACTGGATCTGCCCTGATTGCAAAACAAAGCATGATAGAGATGTAAATGCAGCAATCAATATCAAGAAGTTTTCTCTTCAAGATCAGAATCTTATAGTTATCTGACACCTACGGAACGTAGGGGATGGGCTTGGGGACTTGCGAACAGTAGTTCGAAGGATGAACCAAGAAGCCCCTTCCTCAAAAATCATCAGATTTTAGGGAGGGGTAGTTCACTAGACTTAGCTTTCTTGGATTTTCTGGCTCTTTTGAGTTTCAGTTTTAGTAAAAAATCAGCTCTCCTGAGCGAAACTCAGCATCTGTATAATCTGTATAATCTGTATATATTATGGATTAGTCCGCCTGAGAGAAGAGAAAAAGAAGGAATAGAAGGATCAATGGCCTCAATTTTATTTCAGTTGCATTTCAGCAGTTGTGAAATTATAAAACATGTGAGATGGACATCATTCCCCACCCAGAGCGTCCCCAAATTCTTCTATATCCTGTTTTTTTTCAATTTCTTCCTTTAAATTCGCGATCTCTCTATTTAGCTTTTCAATTTCTTTTTTGATATTATTGAGTTCAGCTTCACATTCTTTGTCCATTTTTATCACCTCAGTTTTTTGTGTCATTTTCATACACTTCTCCGGAGCAAACAGAAATGACAGTATTTGGTCTCCATTCAAATTATTAAAATCCTTCTTTTTTGTTCGGCTGGGATGTGATAGGAATAGACCACCTTGAGTAAGAAAGAAACCTGAGTTTTACTTTTTCCCCCTCTGATCCTTTATATCACCTGGTGAGTAAGAGAAAAAACAAGTCAATAGTGAAGTAAAAAAGAAAAATTGGAATTTATGGAATGATTATTCAATCTTGTTTAAATCGTCCTTAATTTCACATAACCTTTTCTGTAATCCATTCAACTCTTCTGGAATCGTTTCATTCTTTTCTTTTACCTCTGAAATGGTTGCTTCTGTATTCAGAATCTCTTCTGCGTGTCTTATTATTTCATCCGCACGTTCTATATCTTCCTTGAATCGAGCGCATTCCTCTCTCAAATTTACTCTTTCTGCTTTTATTATTAGTTCATTTAAATATTCTTTAAGATAGTTTACTTCGCCAATTATATCATTCAGTTCACATATTGTCATTTCTACCTTTGTCATTTCGGTATCAGAGCAACATCCACAATCGCACTCGTGTTCATTTTCCATGTTATATACCTCTCTTCTATAATTATGGGGGTCTATTCTCATGTCAGTTTATATTAATTCCGGTCTCGTTTTTGCCGCAAAATATGCATTTTAATACTCGTAAAGTGTATTCCTTATTTTGGGACGTTAATTTGCGGATTCTTTAAGTTGAGGGGCCTTCCATTTATATAAAAAACATTTACCACAGGAATTCTTAGAATATTAGTTTGAACTTTTTCAGGTCAGCGTACTCACTTATACATTTTTTAATAAAGTGAATGAAAAACAGATATGAGTGATTGTAACTTTCTGTGACTCAAAAAGGTAATTTATATACTAATGCCGTTAACGTGCATCCGAAACAACAGCTTTCAAATGGTAAGCTCAGCAATCCCCGGTAATTCGTGGTTACTAAGCTTATCCGCTAATTATCTCACTTTTCGGACTTATCCAGGCTATTAAAACTCCCAATACCGTACTTACTGTGTTTCCCTTTTCTTCTTCTCAATGGCTTCGAAATGTTCGAATGCGTCTTCCGGATCTGGCAAATTAGAATCGAATCCGTGCTATAGGCATTAGATATTCTGATTTCTTCTTCAATATGTTCTTCGGCTGCACGTTCATCCAAAATCAGCCTGGATTGCTCAAGCTGCGTTTTCATTTCCTCAAATTCATACCGTGCAATTCAGATATCCTTGTATAGCATCACCCATTAACTTTGGAAGATCCAGATATGCGGAAGTAAAAGCTTTTCACTGCATTCATCACGCTACGAACGGAATGTTCGGATAAATCTGGTTTCGACTGCAAATATTTGCGGAAAGCAAGCCTACATGTTACTATTTCCCAGTTTCTCACCGATACCTGCTTTGCGGCTTCTGTCTCGGCTTCTGTGCTAAGTTCATCAGGCGTCATGGAGGTGAAGTTTATATACTTTTGAAGACCCATAAGGTGTGAATTCTCCGTGTTGGGTTTCTTGCCAATAGGGTCAAGTCATTGCGAAATTGTGGGGTCGTCTCGTAAGTTTTCATATTCCGACATCAGAATTCTCCTGAATATGATATCTACACACATAGATGAATATGCTCTTAAATAGCATGAAAGTGCTTAACAGGTGAATTGCTCAAGTTCATACTTCAGGAACTTTACCTCCTGAATACATTAAGAATTTACTACTCAAGAAGACTATCAGTAAGGATTACAGATGAATTCCATCACATGCCCGAAATGCGGCAGAGAATGCAACAGACTCTTTGATTCCGTTTGCAAGGACTGCTTTTTTGAAACCTTCAAACTCATCGAACTGCCCCTTGTCCTCCATATAAGGATATGTTCAAGTTGTGGAGCATACTTCCATAGAAGCAAATGGGAAAATATTGGAAATGTCGAAGATGTAGTATTAAAAGCAGTAGAAAACGCCCTTTTCATCCACAGTGAAGCCGGAGACGTGGAGGTCTATCTCGAACCCAAGGAAATTACGCCTTACATATACATAGTGAGAGCTGAAGTCGATGCCGTAGTGAGAGAAGAACCTGTCCATGCCGAGGCTAAAACCGAAGTAAGGATACAGCGAACAGCTTGCGATACTTGTAGCAGAGAATCAGGCGGGTACTTTGAAGCAATCATTCAAATAAGGGCGGCAGGAAGGTTTCCAACTGAAGAAGAAAAAAGGCGCTGCTCTTCGATTGCAAGAGAAGCAATGGAGAATATGAGGAGAAAAGGAGACCGCCTTGCATTTATAAGCGAAGTCCTGGAACAAAAGGAAGGAATCGACCTTTATATGGGTTCCATGAACGCCAGCCGACAGGTTTGCAAGTTGATAATTTCCGATCTGGGGGGCAGCTTTTCAGAATCTCCTACCCTTGTAGGAATGAAAGATGGAAAAAACCTCTACAGGATTACTTTCGCCATGCGTCTTCCAGAGTTCAGGCCAGGGGATGTAATCAGGTTCAGAGGAAAAATGATCCAGATCAAAAGCTCAGGAAAAAAAGTCAATGGGATTTCCCTTGAGGACGGCTCCAGGTTCCTATCAACTCCGGAGGAATTGAAAAGTGCGGAAAAGGTAGCCAATATAGAGGATGGAGTCCTGACGGTGCTGGTTTCAATCGAAGAAAATGCAATACTTGTACTTGACCCTGAGACCTATGAAACTGTCACCATAAAGAAGCCGATGTCATTCAATGCTGAGGCAGGAAACGAAATCCCTGTCCTGAAAACTCCTTACGGGATCTTTGCGCTTGCACATTCTGGAATTCCCCAGGCAAAATGAAAAGATAGAGGAAACATGCAGAATGTCCTTGTAATCGGCTTTAATACCCGAAATATTGTCTGTTCAGCAAACAGAGCTGGCTACACAGTCTGTTCTATAGATGCCTTCCGTGACTTTGACCTGCAGGAATGCGCACATGCTTCATCTCTCCTTGAGTGCAAAACTGTAAAGGAACTGCATCAGCTTGATCCTTCAAGGATAAAGGATCAAATGGATGCATTCGGGTTGGAGTTTGATGCGCTCGTTCCGGGCTCAGGCCTAGAAATGCTGGATCACAGGAGCTTCTCCTGCCCTGTACTCGCCAGCCCTCCGGATGCCCTGCAGAAGGCCTCAAACAAGATATACCTTTCAAAAAGGCTGGCAGCCCTTGGAATCCCTCACCCTCAATGTTATTCCCCTGAAGAATTAGATACAGTCGAATATCCTGTAATGGTTAAACCTGCCACAGGAGGAGGAGGAATCTTCAACAGGGTTGCCAGGAGTAAACAGGAGCTTCTGTCTATACTCGAGGAGTTTTCAAGGCTTGACCCGGAACTCACGGAAAAGACAGTTGTTATTCAGGATTTTCTGGAAGGGATCCCCTCAAGTATCTCCTTGCTTTCCACAAAGAATGAAGCCCTTTCCCTGGCTGTGAATGAACAGTTAATAGGGATACCCTGGCTCTCGAGGCTGCCTTTTGCCTATTGCGGAAACATAACCCCTTTTAAGACCGGTCATGCAGCAGAGATGGAAGCCATTGCAGAAGAACTGGCACTGGAATTCAAGCTGCTGGGTTCAAATGGTGTAGACTTCCTTGTTACGGAAAAAGGGCCTGTAGTAATTGAAATAAATCCCAGGTTTCAGGGAAGCCTTGATACGGTAGAAAAGGCGATGAATATTAACCTTTTTGAGGCCCATTCTGGCTGCTTTAGAGGAGAACTTCCGGAAAAACCCGGAGCGAAATGTTTTGCTGCAAGGGGAATACTCTACTCGGATCGAGAACTTTTTATAGACAGAAAGCTCATGGACTTCATTCTTAAGGAAAAGGGCGCAGATATCCCTCTCCAGGGAGCTGTTGTAGAGCCTGAAGGACCTCTTACTTCCCTGTTCTCATGCACCCCTACCAGAGAAGAGGCCATCTTATCCCTTGAAAACGGGGCAAAGAGGATAAAGACTTTTATTGAAAAATTAAACAAAAAAGATGATGGAACGCCTGAGTCCTGTTGAGGAAGTATAAAATCAGGCTTGTTGAAAATACAATTTTATCCGGTGATGAAAAATTTTCCGGAAAAGTAGAATGTAAATTTTAATACTGGTATGTGCAATTCATATAGGGATTTGAGGTGAACACGTTGGTCGAATTAAATGACAAGGTAATTAGAGGATACCTCATGAGTCTTGTGGGGGAAGAAGGGCTCAAAATGATAGAAGAAATGCCCGAAGGTGAGGTTACGGATGAAGAAATTGCGGCAAAGAGCGGCGTCCTGCTAAACACCGTGAGACGAACGCTTTTCATTTTGTATGAAAATAAATTTGCGATCTGCCGCAGAGAGAGAGATTCAAACAGCGGATGGTTGACCTATCTCTGGCATCTGGACTTTTCAGATATAGAGCACCAGCTTATGAGAGAAAAGAAAAAACTGGTAAGAAACCTGAAAACTCGCCTGGAATTTGAAGAAAACAATGTCTTCTATACGTGCCCTCAGGGCTGTGTTCGCCTTCTTTTTGACGAAGCTACAGAAACCGAGTTTCTCTGCCCGATGTGCGGAGAAGACCTGGTCTACTACGACAATTCTCGTTTTGTGGGAGTCCTGAAAAAACGCGTGGATGCCCTGAGCTCAGTATAAAAAGGGACCTGCATTGACCAGTCGAGCCGAAGCAGTAAAGCTGCTTGAAGATGAAGGATGCGCTTCTAATGTGATTGAACACTGCAAGGAAGTTGCCTCTCTTGCAGTCGAAATTGCACATAAAGTAAAGGCAGCAGGGCATGAAGTAAACCAGAAGACAGTAGAAATAGGGGCTCTACTACATGATTTAGGGAGAAGCCAAACTCATAAAATCACTCATGCAGTAGAAGGTTTCAAGCTGGCAAAAAACAGAGGAATAGAGCCAGAGGTTTCCGAAATAATAAAAAGACATATAGGGGCAGGAATATCAAAGGAAGAAGCCAGTGAATTGGGACTTCCTGAATATGATTATTTCCCCAGGACCATTGAAGAAAAAATCGTTGCCCATGCAGATAATCTTGTCAAGGGAACGAATAGGATTACTATTGAGGAAAGAATCGCACTCATGCGTAAGAAAGAAGTACCAGAAAAAGTGATTCAAAGAGTAAAAAAACTCGCTGAAGAAGTAGAGGGATTTTCCCGCTAAACTCCGGGTTTCGGGTATCGTAAACTATGGATATCCGGTTAAAAAACAAGTATTTTTCCAAATCTTCCTCCGAACTTAAATTAAGATTCCTGCAGTAATAAAATGGAGGAAAACTTATATATAGCGATATTAATAATGAGATAGTGGATTGCTAAATCCTGCGGTTTAAACTAAATAATACTTACCTCACTAAAACGTTTTTTTTAGCAACATTTTCTCATTTTTAACTTATTATGAGGGTATGTTTATGGATAATGACAAATATTTAAAGGGCACAACTACCGTAGGGGTAGTTTGTACCGATGGTATCGTGCTCGCAAGCGAACAGAGAGCCACAATGGGGAATTTCATCGCAAGTAAAACTGCAAAGAAGGTTTACCAGATCGATGACCTTGTAGGGATGACTATTGCCGGTTCGGTAGGAGATGCCCAGCAGCTTGTGCGGCTCGTAAATGTAGAATCACAGCTCTACAAGATGCGCAGGAACGAATCCATGACAATGAAAGGAATTGCAACCTTAATGTCTAATTTCTTAAATGCAAACCGTTACTACCCTATGATGGTTCAGCTCCTTATAGGCGGAGTTGACAAGAACGGGCCTGCTGTATACTCACTGGATGCCCTCGGAGGAAGCATAGAAGAGACAAGGGTTTCGGCTACTGGCTCCGGATCTCCCATGGCATATGGGGTGCTTGAAGACCAGTATAGGGAAAACATGACTTTAAACGAAGGTCTTGACCTTGCTATCCGGGCCATCCACAACGCAACTAAAAGAGACTCAGCTTCCGGAGAAAACATCGACGTAGTAGTAATTACCAAGGAGGCATTCAAAAGACTGGATCCTGAAGAAGTAAAATCCAGAAGGGCTTCATTAAACTAAATAATTTCACTGTTGGTTTTTTATTTTGACATCAAACTAACATCTTTTTAAATTTATTATTTTTTCAATACCTACATACTTTTTCATTTTTTGACAAAAAGGAAGATTCTTAATGCCTATTGAAGACGTGCTATTAGACCTCAAACATAAAATTGAGAAAAATCTACCAGACGGAGTTACAATTACAGACGTCGAATTCGAGGGGCCTCAACTTGTGTTATACACTGAAGAACCCCGAAAATTCGCAGACGATGGGAACATTATTCGTAACCTGGCAAAAGAACTCAGAACACGAATTGCCATGCGCCCGGATCCCAGGGTGCTTGCAACTCCCGAAGACTCTATTTCTATAATCGAAGACGTTGTCCCAAAAGAATCAGTAATATCAAGCTACTATTTTGACCCAGATTCCGGAGAAGTGATCATTGAAGCTGAAAAGCCGGGCCTTGTGATAGGAAAGCATGGAGCAACCCTTAGAGAGATCACAAAACAAATAGGATGGATCCCGAAAGTTGTTCGGACTCCTCCAATAAAATCCCGTACAGTAAAAAATATAAGAGAATTCATGAGGAACAACCTCAAGGAAAGAAAAGAAATCCTAAAATCCGTGGGGAGGAAAATCCATAAAGAGTGTACCTCGAAAGATCAGTGGGTAAGGGTTACATCTCTTGGGGGATGCAAAGAAGTCGGAAGGAGCTGTTTCCTGCTCTCTACTCCAGAGTCCAGAATCCTGATTGACTGCGGAGTCAATGTAGGTTCTGACGAAAATATGACTCCTTATCTTTATGTTCCTGAAGTTTTTCCCTTAAACCAGATAGATGCCGTGATAGTTACTCATGCCCATCTGGACCATCAGGGGCTTGTTCCTCTGCTTTTCAAATATGGGTATGAAGGCCCTGTATATTGCACACCCCCCACAAGAGACTTGATGGTATTGCTACAGCTCGACTATATAGATGTGGCAGCAAAAGAAGGGAAGAAGATTCCCTACGAGTCAGGGATGGTCGGAAAGACCCTCAAGCACACAATTCCTCTGGACTATGAAGAAGTCACGGATATTGCACCTGACATCAAATTGACTTTTCATAATGCAGGTCATATCCTGGGCTCGGCAATTTCTCACTTCCACATAGGAGACGGGCTTCATAACGTGGTCTTTACAGGAGACTACAAATATGAGAAAACCAGGCTTTTTGACCCTGCTGTAAATAAATTCCCCAGAGTTGAAACCGTAATCAGTGAAGCCACATATGGGAATTCCAATGCTTTCCAGCCTGCACTTAAGGACGCTGAAAGGCATCTGCAGATGGTAGTTAAGAATACCGTGGAACGCGGAGGAATTGCCCTCATCCCGGCTTTTTCTGTTGGGCGGAGCCAGGAAGTTATGATAGTACTTGAGGAATCCATGAGAAAAGGCTTGATTCCTGAAGTTCCTATCTATCTGGACGGAATGATCTGGGAGGCCACAGCAATCCATGCAACACATCCCGAGTATCTGAACAATGACCTGAGGAAGTTGATCTTCCAGAAAGGTCAAAACCCATTCCTATCCGAATGCTTCAAACCCGTTGATTCTCACGAGACACGCCAGAAGATAATTCAGAACCCTCAGCCCTGTGTGATTCTTTCAACCTCGGGTATGATGAACGGAGGGCCGATTATGGATTACTTCAAAGCCTTTGCCGAAGATCCGCGAAATACCCTTGTGTTTGTAGGGTACCAGGCCGATGGGACTGTCGGACGCAGGATTCAGAAAGGATGGAAGGAAATCCCTATGTCAGGAAAGAATGGTAGCACTGAGATGCTGAAAATGAATATGGAAGTTCAGGTCGTAGACGGTTTCTCAGGTCACTCAGACAGGAGGCAGCTCATGGACTACATCAAGAGAATGCAGCCCCGCCCGGAAAGAGTGTTCACGGAACATGGAGATGAAAAAGCCTGTGTCGACCTGGCAAGCTCGATTTACAAGAAACTTAAGATAGAGACCCGTGCGCTCACAAATCTGGAAACCGTAAGGTTACTGTGACCCCCTCAGGGGCCACAAATCTCTTTTTTGAAGAAAATATAGAACATAAACAATTTTCATGCCCTGAACTTGAGGATGGGTTCAAGATTGAGAAGATGTTCCATCAGCTTCTTGTGATCGCTTACTACAAGATCCGCTCTGTCAAGCTGCGAAGGCTTCAGATATGTGGGGACCCCGATGCAGTAAATTTCAGCTTTTTTTGCAGCTTCCACTCCCAGAATGGCATTTTCAACAATTATACATTCTTCCGGTCGGACTTTTAAAAGTTCTACTGCTTTTAGAAAAGGATCCGGATCAGGTTTTGAGTTAATTACATCATCTCCTGTGACAACAATGTCGAATATTCCAGGGAAAAGCTGGTCAACGATACTGTGAACAATCAAATGGTCCGAACCTGACACCACAGAAAGCAGAAAACGGGTCTTAAGCAGTTCAAGGCATTCACCCATCCCCTCGAAAGCCTTCAGTTCAAAGATTCGTTCGAACTCCTGCCTATAGATTGAAGTGATTATTTCAAAATCATATTCATCAGGCTCTTTGCTGGCCTTTCGAATAAGCAGGGGAAGTCCATTTTTAGGATTCGAACCTTCAATTGCATAAATATCCTCATCCTTGATCTTCATACCCATATCAAGAAAAGCTTTTTTCCAGGCTGCTGCATGGAAGGGCATGGAGTCTACGAGAACACCGTCCATATCGAAAATTAATGCCTTTAACACGGTTCTGGCTCCGAAATAAGAGTTAAACAATTTGGAAACAAAATTGTTTGAGAATTAAGTTAAAAACAGCTTTACTGCTTTAAAGCTTTCCCAAAATCCCGGAAAAGAATGATATTTTAAGATGAGGGTGTTTACTATTTTTCCGAAAATGACACGATTTCCTAACGATTTCCCATCTACATATACAGAAAGAAGTAATGTCAAAATATTTTTATGAAGATAAAGGAACAGCAACCAGAAATTATCGGAAGAGTAGAAATATAAAATAATATATATACAGATATCACCCACACACCCAAAAAATTAACCAAGAGCCCCGAAATCTTAGAATGATACCGAAAAAGTTTTTAAGAAGAGAATTCTACTTAAAAGTAATAATATAAACAGTCTCATTAAATTATAAAGAGTTATAATCGAGAGTCTCAAGAAAAACGCATTGCAGAAGTGGCATTATAAACATTTAAAGGTAAGCATGGCATCAAAAAAATATAGAAAACTGGAGAGAAATGTTGCCCTGACTTGCATGATCAAGAGAGACTTCCCGAGAGAACCAGATTTTCTGGAATGTATGATGCTACTACATATAAACATTTCGGCAGTGCCGTCTCCTTCCTGTTTGAAAAATTAGTAATAAAGGAAGGACAAGAGTCCATATATTAGATTTATGGGTGACATATTTAAACTTGATATACAATTTAAGAATATTGTTTAAATACGTCCGAAATATTTAAGTTCACTAGAGTGCCAACTTATTAAAGATAACGGATAAAAAACTTTTACTGAGTTTTAAAAGTTATCGAGTAACTCCACTCAAAAGTAGTGACAGATATGTGACCCCCGATATAACGGGTGGGGAGTCAAACAGACTATTAGACACAAATCCAGTCGAGGGGATTAATTGCAATCTATAGTACAGGAAGCAATGAGATTCAGTGAGAAAGAGAAGGAATACCGAAAAAATTCCTCTTCTGATGAAGAATTCGAAGAATTCGGGCAACCGAGAATCATGATTGTCGGGTGCGGGGGTGCCGGAAATAATACTGTAAACCGGCTCTACAATATAGGGATCGAAGGTGCAGAAACAGTTTGTATCAATACCGATAAGCAGCACCTTGATAATGTAAGGGCTGACAAAAAGATCCTGGTAGGAAAAACTCTCACACGAGGATTAGGAGCAGGCGGTTATCCGGAGACGGGAAAGAAAGCTGCTGAACTTGCAAGAGGCACCCTTGAAGAAGTGTTAAAGGATGTTGACCTCGTGTTCATCACCGCGGGATTGGGTGGAGGTACCGGTACAGGCGTTGCCCCAGTAGTTGCCGAAATAGCAAAAGAACAGGGCGCAATTGTAGTAGGAATGGTTTCCAGCCCATTCAGAGTGGAAAGGGCTCGTATCTTCAAAGCCGAAGAAGGCCTTGAAGACCTTCGCAGGGCAGCAGACACCGTAATTGTTCTGGACAACAACAGACTGCTTAACTATGTGCCAAACCTTCCTATTGACCAGGCCTTTTCAGTAATGGATCAGCTGATTGCCGAAACTGTAAAAGGGATTACAGAGACAATCACAGTGCCCTCTCTGATAAACCTTGACTATGCCGACATCAGGACCATTATGAGCTGCGGAGGAGTCGCAGTAATGCTTGTAGGAGAGTCAAAGAGCCAGGACAAGAGCAACGAAGTTGTGAGAACTGCCCTGAACCACCCTCTACTTGACGTCGACTACAAGGGTGCAACCGGAAGCCTCGTCCATGTTACAGGAGGACCTGACCTGAGCCTGAAGGAAGCCGAAGAAATCGCCTCTATGCTTACCTACGAACTTTCCTCAAGTGCCAATGTTATCTGGGGTGCAAGAATCAGGGAAGATTATGAAGGAAAGGTAAGGGTAATGGCCATCATGACAGGTGTACAATCTGCCCAGATTCTGGGCCCTCAGGCGGGAGCTGGAATCCTGGAGTCCAGAACCGAAGCGGATCCCATCCAGGAAAGAAGATTTGGTAAAATGACACCTGCGGGTAGAATAAAAGATAATTCAGGGCCTCTTAGAAAGAAGCATGAAGAGTCAATCATTGACTTTATAAATTAAACCAACTCAGGTAGAAGTCCGGACCCTCAAAGCTCAAAAGTTCGGGCTTTTCATTACCTGAGACCTTTTTTAGCCAATGTGTTTTCGAACAGATATGCTTTTTTATTAGCGATTCTATCTAAAAAACATGAACATTTTGATTGCGACAGGGCGGCTTGCGGAAAATACCGTCAGAAAAGCAACTGGGAAAAAAGCCGATGTCCTGGTAGCAGATATTGATATTGCCGCCTTTATTACCCCAAAAAAGCTTCTCAGATCCTTTCAAGAAGCAAACCTTTCAAAAGATTACGATCTTATTCTCATTCCAGGACTTGTACCAGGGGATTTCTCGAAAGCTTCCAAAGAGCTGGGCTGTAAAATTAGATTGGGACCAAAACATGCCTACGACCTTGGTTTTGTATTGCCTTTTGCCGAAAAAATAGAGTTTTCCGAAAAAGTTCCGGCCTGTGAACTCCTTGCTGATGTTAGAAAGGAACTGGCTTTAGAGCTTATCAGGAAAACCGAAGAAGAAGCCATTTCAGCCCTCACACTGCGAGAAATAAAACTCGGAGGAGAGGCGTGTATGAAAGTCATGGGAGAGATTGTAGGAGCCATGGAGATGGATGCCGGGATGCTTCAGGAAAAAATCGAAGCTTTTATCGCAAGGGGAGCAGATATTATCGATCTTGGGGCTACCCTCAATACCTTACCCGAGCAGGTTCAAAGGACCGTATCCCTCGCAAAAACCCTCACATTAGCCCCAATAAGCATTGATACCCTTGACCCCGAGCTAATAAAAGAAGGAGTAAAAGCAGGAGCTGATCTTGTCCTGAGCCTGAACAGCACGAATATGGAGACTGCAGGCCCGATTGTTGCCGGAACAGGAACTGCAGCTGTTGTAATTCCTGATGAGGGAAATAGCCTGGAAAGCCTTATCAGAAACATCAAAGCTGCTCACAGGCTTGGAATTGATAAAATCATAGCTGACCCTGTCCTTGACCCGGTAGGCCACAATATAACCGAATCTATTATACGCTATCATGCGTTTCACAAAATCTACCCCCATATCCCTGTATTTTTCGGAGTTGGCAACGTTACTGAACTTATGGATGTAGATACCATAGGAGTCAATGCTGCGCTCTGCGGGATAGGAATAGAAGTTGGGGCAAGCATCCTTTTCACCCCCGAGTTCAGTGACAAGGCTCAAGGCTCCATCAGGGAACTTAAAAGAGCTTCTGAGATGATGCAGCTTTCAAGCATAAGGGAAAGCTCTCCAAAGGACCTGGGGCTGGATCTGCTCTGCATTAAAGAGAAGCGCAGGCGGCCCGATGGGTCCATCCCAGGAAATGCAATCCGAGCCCAAGCTTCGAAAAATTGGCGTGTAGACCCTGCAGGCCCCATCCGCATATGGATAGTACCGGACAGCATAAGTGGCAACGGTGGGCTGATCGTGGCCGAACATGAGAAAGCTTCAGTGGCAGGAAAAAATGCCAGGGAAGTTATGGACACATTGCTTGAACTGAAATTGGTTTCCTGCCTGGATCATGCCGCATATCTGGGGAGGGAGCTGGAAAAAGCCGAGCTTGCCCTGTGCTTTAACAGAAGTTATGCCCAGGACGATGTATTCTGAGCGCAGATACAAATCAAATAGAAGATGTGAAAGAATGAGACTCGAAAATGAAGACAAACAGGCAATTTTTGAGATAGCTGCAGCCCGCTATTTCACAACACAGAACTGGAAATGGGTAAATCTGAGGAAAGATATTAATAAAATCCTCAAAACCTTTGACGAGCTGAACGAACAGTATGCATCGTACTCATATGTAAGCAAAGACTGGTACGTGGAAAACATGGGATCCAGGAACATTCACATGTGCAATACATGGGAGGATCTTAAAAATCTGGTAACATTCCTGAATAGCCATGGAAGCGTTTTTAATTTCCTTATCAATACAGGAAACAGAAAATCCTTCTGCATCGTAAGTGATTCAAGGGATTTGGACGAAACCCAGGCAAGTGCAATTAAAGAAGTTCAAAAACTCGGGTACAATACTTTTGTGTTCCTTGCCACAGTCCCGGAAGAAATCGAGTTTCAGCTACTGCAGGTAAGGGGAGTGAACTGACCTCTTAAGAACTGTTTCAGCTTTCCACATCCTATTTCCTGCTTTGACCAGGAAAACATCTCAGAATATTTTTGTCGAGCCAATATTTAATTTTTCCTGATTCTTCTTAGTGAGCCGAAGCTATATAGAGAATTTTGAACCACCAAAGAACGAAAAGTTTTTAGTCTATCACTATCAAATAGGAAAGTGTATTCCTTTTTTGATATAAGAAAAATGAATACTCGTAGTGTGTGAACAAGTATTATTGAATAAGTAAACTTGTGTGAAAAGAGGAGGCTTGCTTAAAGGATAGAACGGAACGATTGTTAACAGCTATTGCCATACATTTTTGTTCCTGAAATTTATCCATAGATTGTTAAAGGAGCTTGGGCTGTAGAAAGGATCTGTATTCTACAAATGGATGCCTGAATTCTTTTAGGTTCGCAACCATTTTCAGATATGAGATCGTGATATTACAAGACTCTGCTCTACAATACCTGAGGATAAAGAATAGCCGAACAAATAAGAACTAAGACTTTTCTGGATCCATTCCAGCTGTTAGGTCGGTTAGTCCTGCGAATAGAAAAGTTTTGAAGGACTACAGGATTAAGGATACAGTGCCTGCGGTTTATGAAAAAGATCAGGAAACCAGGGCACATTTTTGAAGAAAAAAGGGAAAACAGACCGCAAAAGAAGGTGCAAAAACAACCGCTACAATACTCATGAGATGTATGTGGACCTTGATTGCCGGCTGGCTAGAATATCTTGAAAGGACTTGGGCAATACCGCCTTTAATATGTCTTATGGGCTTCCAGACCTTTCTGCCAAAGTTTCCTGTTTCAATAAACTTCTTCACATTGTCCCACGTATCGTCTACGTCAGACACTGTTATTGCCGATCATGAAACCTGAAACTGCAGAACCTGTAAGAGTGTTCCAGAGCCAAGTGATAGTCTGACTATAAGGTGTAAGAGCTGCCAGCACTGAGTGAATCACCCTTTCAGAGAGCGCGTTGAGATTGCAATAAATTTGCCATAGCCAGATCCGCGTTGCCTTCAATAAACCTTTGACCTCTTTAAACTGCCTCGTCACTTCAACCAAAACCTCATCTGCCACATTTCCGACACAAACAGAAAGGTTATTGATAAGAAGAGGAACAAACGCATTGTACCGATGCAGACCCATGAATACGTATCAGGGTTCATGACATCAATAGAAGTATTGCAATGCCATATGGTAGAGAAAAGGCAAATGCAGTGAAAGCTTTGGAATAGATTGCAAACCCTTTGCCGATGACTTTCGTAGTATTTCCGACACATCAAGAGTCATCGGAGGTCTGTCAAATCTCTTTCTTCTGGAGAGAAAGCTCTCCGGCATCTCCTACATTATCGCCTACGGGATCGTATGTACCTACGTACAGTCAAATCCCAAGCTGCAAGCATTCTTACGGCTGAAATAGCATACCTTAAAGGCTGGAAAATTAGTTTTGAATATGGATTTTAGCCTGATTGAGAACTGACTATAAAGGTGGCTCCATCCATTTGGAAAAAATGTGATGATATTTTAGCAGGCTGTTGAAAAGAAATACCCCTGGATATAGAACTTTTTTACTCTCTTTTATAGCTGATGTTTTTAGTTACCGTCTAAAACTTATAATTTTTCTGCTTTAATTCTCAACAAGTTCCTGTTTTACAGTATTATTTTTTATATATTTATTGCATTACTTTCAAACAATTATGTTTTGGTTGAAATATTCAGGAAAAAACATATAATATTAGTAGGAAGAAAGGGCTTCTTGAAAAAATAACTGGAGAAACCATAAACCAGGCAAACGAGTAAAAAAGTTTATATAAAAAACAACTGTTTACGCTTTCGTCGGAAATGATGTTTTAACAATTCAGAATCCAATTTATTTCTTAAAAATATTCAGAGAGAAGTGATCGGCTAAATGGAAATTATAAACAAAAATAGAATGGGCAAGGCAATGGTTGAAGGCCTATTCAGCTTAGCCATGCTGTCGCTAACACCGGCAATAGCAGCTGCCAGTGAGGCGAATCTTAAAATTCCGAATTTGAGCCAGGGGCAAAATAATTTACTGCTCTATGGCATCGTGGTCTGTGTATTAGGTATGTTATTTGGTTTTTATCAGTTCATAAAAGTGAAAAAAATCAGGGCCCATCAGTCTATGCTGGATGTGGCCGATATAATTTACGAGACCTGCAAAACCTATCTTATCCAACAGGGTAAATTGCTGTGCATATTATTCGCTTTTATAGGCATATGTATAGCTTTCTACTATGGTTTCCTGCAGGAAACACCTCTCAGCGGAGTATTGCTCATCCTGACATGGGCTGTAATAGGGATACTTGGATCCTACATTGTTGCCTGGTACGGCATTCGAATGAATACCCTGGCTAACAGCAGAACAGCATTTGCGTCCCTTGAAACAAAACCCCTGAAACTGTTAAATATTGCTCTCGATGCAGGAATGAGCATAGGAGTGCTTCTGGTCTGCGTTGAACTAATAATGATGTTAATTATACTGCTGTTTGTTCCCCGAGAGTTAGCCGGTGCAAGTTTTATAGGCTTTGCAATCGGAGAATCCCTGGGAGCCAGTGCCTTACGTATCGCCGGCGGTATATTCACCAAAATAGCCGATATCGGTTCAGATCTGATGAAAATAGTCTTCGGAATAAAAGAAGACGACCCGCGTAATCCAGGCGTTATTGCTGACTGCACAGGAGATAATGCAGGTGACAGCGTAGGACCAACTGCAGACGGATTCGAAACTTATGGGGTAACCGGCGTAGCTCTGGTTTCTTTCATCGTTCTGGCTGTGCAACCTGCCCTGACTGGAATCCTGCTTACCTGGATCTTTGTCATGCGCATACTCATGATAATTACCTCTGTAGCTTCATTCTACATCAACAGAGCCTTAAGCCAGGCAAGGTTCGGCGGCAAAGAAGATTTCGATTTTGAACAGCCCCTGACCAGTCTAGTGTGGATTACCTCAATCCTTTCTATCGTGGTAACCTTTGCTGTAAGCTATTTCCTGTTAGGCCCGGGTTCAGGAGTGCCTCCTCAGTTGCAGAAACTCTGGCTAGTTCTATCGGTAGTAATAAGCTGTGGAACCTTTGGAGCAGCTATAATTCCCGAATTTACCAAAATATTTACCAGCCCTAAATCATTGCACGTAGCTGAGGTTGTAAAAGCGTCCCGTGAAGGTGGCCCTTCACTGAATATCCTGTCCGGACTGGTTGCAGGAAACTTCAGCGCATTCTGGATTGGAATGGTTTTCTTTGCACTGATGTTTGTTGCATATTATACCAGTGGATATGGATTAGGCGAGATAATGATCTATCCTTCCATATTTGCATTCGGCCTGGTGGCATTCGGAATGCTGGGTATGGGCCCGGTTACCATAGCAGTTGACAGCTATGGACCTGTAACAGATAATGCACAGTCCATTTACGAGCTGTCACTTATAGAATCCATTCCAAACATAGACAAACAGATCCAGAAAGATTTCGGCTTCAAACCGGATTTTGAGAAAGCCAAACATTATCTGGAAGCCAATGATGGAGCAGGAAATACCTTTAAAGCCACAGCCAAACCAGTCTTAATAGGTACAGCTGTAGTTGGTGCCACAACCATGATTTTCTCACTTATTCTGGTGATTAAGAACGTCCTGGGAGTACAACCTGAAGAGATTTTAACCCTGCTCAACCCCTATACCATCTTAGGATTATTAGCCGGCGGTTCTGTAGTCTACTGGTTTACAGGGGCCTCAATCCAGGCCGTAACCACTGGAGCCTACAGAGCGGTTGAATATATCAAAGAGAATATCCAGCTGGATGAAAATGCTAGCCAGAAAGCATCCACGGAAAAGTCAAAAGAAGTGGTAAAGATCTGTACCCAATATGCACAACAGGGTATGTTCAACATATTTGTCGCCATCTTCTCCTTTACCCTGGCATTTTCTTGCCTTTCTGCCCCTGTGAATGGAAATCAATCTGTGGCGCTCTTTGTCGCTTACCTAATTTCTATCGCAGTATTTGGATTATTCCAGGCCGTCTTCATGGCCAATGCAGGCGGATGCTGGGATAATGCCAAAAAAGTAGTAGAGGTGGATCTTCAGGAAAAAGGTACCGCACTACATGAAGCAACAGTGGTTGGTGATACTGTAGGTGATCCCTTTAAAGACACATCATCAGTGGCTTTGAACCCAATCATCAAGTTCACCACCCTCTTTGGTTTGCTAGCCATGGAAATCGCTATATCCGAGTCATTCAGAAACGTGGCTCCCTATGTAGGCGGAATATTCCTTTTGATCGCGCTATTCTTTGTATGGCGTTCATTCTATGGAATGAGGATCCCAGCAAAGTAATTTAGAAATAGATATTGGTCAGGAATACATGAAATAAGGCCTTACAACAGCGATGTTGTGAGGCCCTTTTTATTAAAGGGTTCATGACTGTAGCATAAGGCTATTTTTGATTCAAAAAATGGTATTTGTTCACTAATTCTGACCTTTTTGTGTGTTTTTCAAATTCACCAGCCCAGAATAGCATTAAATTACCTCTTTGCCTCGTCGCAAAAGCTGCACCCCATGAAATAGCAATGAATTTTTTTGCTGTAACATCCTGATATCAGACTATTTCCCTGGCCAAAAACCCTTGCTAGACCCCATGAACTCATTATAGCAGGCTTCATGATTGCCCTTATATGGACAAAGGCTCTGTTTTTTAGTTATGATTCCAATTATAAATATTTTTTATTCCTTAATATAAGATGTTAGAGCTAGTTTTTATTTCCGCACCCAAATAAAAATCAGACGAATATCAGAAAAGAGCCTGCTCAAAGTTCCCACCTCACAAAAGAAATAATCGTGCAATGTGGAGAAGAAAATATTATAGAAGTATACGCATAAAACGAAGGTAAAAGAAACAGAAAATTAATTTACTCGAAAATGCAAAAAAAGGACTTAATATGTTAAGTAGAAGTAGTGCGAGCGGGTTGGGGAGTGGGGGGTCATATGGGGAGTGGGGGGTATGGTATGTGAAAAAAGTTTCCCGCTCACATTACTCACATTACCCCTATTCAAACTAATTATATAAATAGCTATGCATTCTACCCGGATAATTTATAATAAGAATAGCATATAACAGGGGCGACGCATATTTAATTTTTTTAATGTGTATATTATACAACTGTACAATAAATAAAAATATTGAAGAATTTAAGAAAAAGTATTTTTAGGATTCAGAAAAGAAATTTTAAGTCATGGAAAGGCAATTTCAGAAAATTACCGTGACAAGAAACTATATACCAGATTGCAGATTTTATTGCTATGAACCCTGACAGGCTTTTAATTTATGGAGCAGGTTTTGCAATTATGGGGCTTTCTAATGCTGTTATCCCCATCCTTCCAGAGCTCGCAACCATGGACACCAGTGTCTCTGGAGGACTTGCTTCAAGCCTGCTTTTTTCAGCCTACTTCCTCGGAGCTCTGGCTACAATGCTTCCTTTCGGAATTCTGGCTGACAGATTCGGAAATCTAAGATTTATAGGTTTTGGAATTATTCTGACAGCAATTTCAGGGCTAATCATTCTGCTCTCAGAAAACCTCTGGATTCTTCTGGTCTCAAGGTTCATAGAAGGCTCTGCTTGCGGTGCCTTTTTCCCGGCTGCTTTTGCCACACTTTCGAAATGCAAGGATCCTGGCCGCTATATTGGAGAATTTACTTTCATTTTCAACGCTGGACTGGCAGCAGGCGCCCTCTTCTCAGGTTTGTTGGCAGAAACCTACCTGAAAGGAGCAATCCTTATTTTCACATTAATGACGTTTATTTTAACTACATCCCTTCTTCCAAGGTACAGGGAACTTATTTACCCCCAGAACACAGGGAAAATAAGAAAGTTGCCAGATTCCCCTGAAAACCCATTCAAAAAGTCTTACAAAGAGATTGCAGGACTGCTCAGCCACAGCAATTCAGAGGTCTGGATCAGTTCTTTCCTGCTCAATGGAACCATAGGAGTCCTTATAGCTTATTATCCGGACTACAGCCTGAACACCCTAACAAAAACCCAGCTCGGAGGTTCTATTGCCAGCCTTTATGTCTGCGCAATGATAACCTCTCTCCTTGTAGGAAGATTCGTAGTCAGAGAGAAAACCGTAATCCGAATAGGAGTAATATTCTCAGCCCTTGGAGCCATTTTTGCCATAAAGTATCCTTTCCTTGGATTCTCAAGCCTTGGAGGAGGATCGGGCATTGCAACAGTAGGTTTTGCTCTTGCTGCTGCCAGAATGAATGCGGATAGAGGTCTTGTAATGGGCCTCTTCAATACAACTATCTATGCAGGGATGTCTCTTGCCCCGATTATCGCAGGTCTTTTTACGGGCTTCCTGAGTTTCGAAAATATATTCATAGCAAATGGATTTATTCTAACAGGAGCCCTTATACTAAAAAAATAAAAAAAACCTTTCTAAAAGAATAAAAAGTCTCCATATTAAAAGAAAAATAGCATCCAGACAACGTGTTTAGTTAAGTTACATACCAAAAACACCTTCATCCAAAATAGAGATAAATTTTTATTCCAGAGGCTTGCCTGCTTTTCAGAAATAATTTTTAGAAAACATATTAAGGAAAAAAAATGAAAATAGGGAAATAGGAAGAAGAGAAGAAGAAACCCTGAAAACCACTGAAATGAAGCATATATAGAAGAAATCAGTATAAGGCTGAGAGTATAAAAATCAAAAAACCTATGAACTTCAAAAAACTCATGAACTTCAAAAAATCCATGGACTCCAAAAAACTTATACTCTACTCTTCAGTTTTTTCGATCCAGGGACTTTCCAATGCAGCAATTCCGATCCTCCCAGAGCTTGCAGGAGTTAACAGTGGCGACTCTACTGGCTCAAACCTTCTTTTTTCAGGATATTTTGTTGGAGCTCTTATAGCCCTGCTTCCTTTCGGGATTATGGCAGACCGGATAGGAAACCTGAAAGTGATAGGATTTGGTGTACTCCTTACAGTGCTTTCGGGCCTTGTTATTTATTATTCTGACAACCTGTATACCCTTGGAATCGCAAGGTTCTTAGAGGGTATTGGCTGCGGGGCTTTTTTTCCGGCAGCCTTCTCTATGATTTCTGAATGGAAGAATAGTCAGCGCAGCCTGGGGGAGTTCAATTTCCTGCTAAATGCCGGGCTGGCAGCAGGAGTTTTTTTCTCGGGGATACTAGCAGGATTGGGAATCAAAACTGCAATAGGCATCTTCACGCTTCTGACCGGCATATCCTTTATCTTCATTCTTTTGGAAACAAAAGAAATATTGTACTCAGGCAGAATAAAGAAAAAATTTACTCTTCAAAACAGCAACTATCCTGTAAAAAGCCAGAAATCTTCCTCTTTGCTTCTCGCACTCGGAAGCCACCTGAAAAAAGCCGGGAAAACCATGTTAAAAAGCAGCTTTGGAAAGATATGGGGAGTTTCAGTTCTTCTCTATGGGACTACAGGCCTCTTGACTGCAAACTATCCGAATTACAGTGCTGGCTTTCTTACAAAACCGGAACTCGGGCTGGCAATCTCAGCTTCTTACATGGCTGCAATGCTGAGCTCCCTGATGGCAGGCAAGACAAAAATGAATTACAAAAACATGGTAAGGGCAGGGATAATCCTTGCAGTGGCAGGCATCCTGCTCTCATTAAAGATGCCTGTACTGGCTTTCACTCTTATTGGGGCAGGAGGGGGGATCGCAGTCGTAGGGCTGATTACGGCCACAGCAAAGATTAGTTCCAGCGGCTTTGCAATGGGAATTTTTAATACAGGAATTTATGCAGGACTCGGGCTTGGCCCTGTTTTTGGAAGCTTTTTCCTGGGACCCTTCGGCTACGAAACCGTATTTTTCGGAAGCGCACTTGTACTTTTCACAATGTTCTTTGTAAAGCTTGAGTGAAAATCATGGCTAAAAAGAAAAATTATGTTTCATGAACCTTTAAAGAACCTCATAAGCTTTAAAAAGCACAAAAACCCTATGCTATAAATAATACATAACATTTTGAAATCTGGTGATTAATTGAAAATAAAGTCAAGAGCTCAGCTGAGGAAAAATGCGAAAAATAAGATGTTGAAAGACCTTGTATCCACCTTCGGCGAAACGATGGCAGAGCTGGAAAACAAAGTCCTGGAAAAGATTACTCTGGAGGAATATTCCCTTATCCTTGTGGATGGCAAGCCTCTGCTTTTCGAAATAGAAGGACATCTTTTTCCTACCGTCCGGGGAGCTCTTGAAATGGGACTTCAAAAGCGCCTTGTAACTGTGGACAAAGGAGCTATTCGTTTCGTTTCAAATGGTGCAGATATTATGGCCCCGGGGGTCGTGGAGGCTGACCCTGAAATAAGAGAGGGAGACCTTGTAATTATTATAGAAGAGACCCATCGAAAACCTCTTGCAATAGGAAAAGCCCTTATGGAAGGTCCGCAGATGGTAGAAGCAGATTCGGGAAAAGCCATAAAGTCGATAACCTACGTAGGAGATAAGCTCTGGAACATGGAATTTTGAAATTGTTCTTAAAAATGGAGCTTATTCCATAAAACGAAATCTGCTGGCAGGAAATAAAAGCTCCCGAAAAATATGAAGAAAATTGAGACCAGCTTTATAATAGCAAAATTAATTAATATAGATTTCAATATAGGACAGTACTATCCAAATCCAAAAAAATACAAAAGGCGTGCATAAATGGCAAAACTCATAGACAAAATCCTTGGCGGCAATGTGAAAAGTACAACCAGTGCCGACGATTACACTGAAATTGACCTCAGCAAATATGAGGAAGTTCTCGAGAACGAACCTGCAGAAACTTATGTAAAGATCGCAGAAGTCTCAAATATCAACCAGGTATCCCAACTTAAGCAAGAGATTTACAATGGAAATATCCTGATGATAGATATCTCAAACATCAGAGGCGATGACCTTCTGAGGGACAGGGTTTTAAAAGAGCTGAAAGATGTTGTTATCGATGTCCATGGAGATATCGCAGGTGTAAAAGGAAACACCGTTATTGTAACTCCCACAGGTATTAAAATTGACAGATCCAAAATCATTGGTGGAAAATATTGAATCACAATTTTTTTAAACAGGAAAGTTTTGAGACGAGGGTCCCCTGTCCACTATGTCACAACGACCTGGTGATGAACTGGCAGAGGGATAATATCCCCTATTTCGGAGAGATCATGTACATTAGTGCAAAATGCCAATGCAGTTTCCGTTTTGCAGACACTATGATCCTCTCCAGTAAGGAGCCCATGCGTTATGAAATGCCAGTTGAGACACTGGAAGACCTGGACGCAAGAGTCATCCGTTCAACCTCAGGAACAATCCGCATCCCTGAAATGGGAATTGTTATCGAGCCGGGAACGGTTTCGGAATCGTATATAACGAACATTGAAGGCATACTGCAACGAGTCCAGAGTGTACTTATGATGGCAAGCAGATGGGTAAAGGAAGAGGAAGAGAAATTCGCCCGAAGCCAGGAACTCCTGTGTATGCTCGAAGAAGTTACTGAAGGCAAAAAAAAGATTACAGTCATCATCGAAGACCCCCTTGGGAACAGTGCGATCATTTCAAAAAAAGCCATTATAACCAAACTCTCAAAAGAAGAGGCTGAGGAGCTAAATACCGGCATGATCGTTTTCGATATTGACAAATCCGAAATTGCACATGATGTTTCGGACAATATCCAGCCCCTTGGAGGAGATTAATTCTTTTTTCCTATTTTTCAATACATGAATAAAGTTTCAGGGCATAGTTTCCATATAGTTATTAACTTTTATTCCAATAAAGGCAAAAACGTGCGAGATATGCAGGCAGTTTCCTGTTGACATACTATAAGTTTAAAAATTTGACAGCCTGGAAACCCCGTATGTAGAACTTTCCGAGAGGAAAAGGGTTGTAGATATGAGTGTCTGTCTGAGAGTAGGCCCTCAAATTAGTCCAAAAGCCTGTGTGTTCCTCAAAGAGATTGCAAATGATACTAGAAATTGCTGGAATGCACGCTACTCTCAGAATTTGATCATTTTAAGAATCTCAGAATTTGATCATTTTAAGAATTTAACATTAATCAGATTGCAATAATAAGGTGAAGGTATGGCAGAAAGTGAAAAAGAAGCAGCACTTCCTCCTAAAGAGGAATTCAGCGAATGGTATAACGATCTCCTGTGGATGGCCGAAATAATGGATGTCCGCTATCCTGTAAAAGGACTGTATGTCTGGTACCCATTCGGCTTTGCTATTCGGAGAAACACCTATAGCATAATAAGGGAACTCCTTGACAACAGTGGACATCAGGAAGCCCTATTCCCCCTGCTTATCCCGGAAAATGAATTCATGAAAGAAGCCGAGCATATTAAAGGCTTTGAGAATGAGGTGTACTGGGTAACCCATGGAGGAAAAGACCCTCTTGATATCCCCCTGGCCCTTCGTCCGACCAGTGAAACTGCCATTTACCCGATGTACAAAATATGGGTCAGATCCCATGCAGACTTCCCGCTCAAAATCTATCAGATAGTGAATACTTTCCGCTACGAAACAAAACATACCCGTCCCCTGATAAGGCTCAGAGAGATTACTTCCTTCAAAGAAGCCCACACAGTACACGCCACCTGGGAAGATGCAGAGGCTCAGGTAAAGGAAGCCATTAAAATCTATACCGAAATATACCGCCGGCTTGGGGTTCCGGTGCTGCGCTCAAGGAGACCAGACTGGGACAAATTCCCTGGTGCAGACTATACAGACGCTCTTGATGCCGTTATGCCCGACGGGAAAACCCTGCAGATAGGCACTGTTCATCACCTGGGAGATAATTTCGCAAAGACATTCGATATTAAGTACGAAGCCCCTGATGGAGAGCAGCGGTATGCCCACCAAACCTGTTATGGAATCTCAGAAAGGAGTATTGCAGCTACAATTTCCATTCATGGAGATGACAAGGGGCTAGTTTTGCCTCCAGAGATCGCACCTGTGCAGGCCGTCATCATTCCAATTATCTTTAAAAAAGGAGCAGAAGAGGTGCTTGCAGCCTGCAAAGATGTTCAGAAACGCCTGAAGAAAGTAGGGATGAGAGTTGAAATCGATGCAAGTGATCTTCGCCCTGGAGCAAAGTACTATAAATGGGAAATGAAAGGCGTGCCGCTGCGGCTTGAAATTGGGCCCAGAGATCTGGAAAATAAAGTTGCTGTGGCTGTTAGGCGAGACACTGGAGAAAAAGAACAGATCCCGCTTTATGATATTGAAGCCAGTGTGCGTTCAAGATTTGAGGCAATCCACGAAAGCCTTTACGAAAAAGCAAAAACAGGTGTAGAAAACCGTATCTTTGACTGTACAGAAGTTGAAGAGGTAAAAGAAAAACTCCAGAAGGGAGTTGCAACCATCCCCTGGTGTGGCAAAAAAGAGTGCGGACTTGCAATGGAAGACAGTATAGGTGCAGGAATTCTTGGGATTCCTTTAGAGCAGAAGAGTGAACGAAAAGAAAAATGTCCTGTGTGCAAGGAAGAAACCGAAATTCGTGTGTATGTGGCAAGAACATATTGAATGTCATAGAAAAAAGTGTGACAGGAAAAAGCCCTTTTTTCATTTGCAGGCCGAAAAGCCAGAATTAAGGATTTATTCTGGCTTTTAATAAATGACTTTAAAAAATCCAGAACATTTAAAAAAGGAGTTGAGGACCTTCATAGTGGAAATCCTCAATTCCACGTTTTTCTCTTTTTGATTTTTGTTTTTCTAATCGCGGGTAATTTTTCCATTAAGAAAGAACCTGAAAACAAAATAGATATGGAGAATTGATTGCACCAATGGAATAAATCAATTGATCTTTAACAAACGTTAATTATAATTTAAGCAACTGAGCATGAAACTGAAGATAAATAAAGTAAAGTTAAGTTGAGTAAAAACAAATTATATTTGTTTATGGATAAATATTAAATAGTAAGTTGGAGAATTCTCATTAGATTTCGGGAAGAGTTACATCCATTTATTTCAGATAGACAAATATAGGAATTCAATGGTCTGCAAAAAAGATAATCCCGGAAAAAATATTCTTGAAATTAAGCTTCACTTTTAATATTCACTTTTAATATTCACTTTATTACATAGAGGAGATATTAAATGGCCTGGATCGAACCGGAAGTAACCAGAAAACCCAAAAAACCAATGTTTTTATGTGTGCTTTCCAATACTAAGACCGCACATATCCCGAAGCTTTCAGCCGCAGGAAAAACGGCGGAACTCACGGACTATACGCCTGCAGGGGATGCGGAACTTATGGACACAGGAGGCATTATAAGTGTACCAGTGCTTCCCATGACTCCCCCTTATGATACCCCTACTCCTGCAATTATGACTCGTTCGGCACTGAAACTTACAGATGTTCCCTACCATTTCATAAATTCCGGCCTTATTATAACTCCAGAAGTCCCGTGCATCGACCTGAAAGCAAAACCCGGAGAAGATATAAGGGAACCAATCGCAGTAAGGGACGTACAGGGCATTTATGAGCGGGCAAAATTCCTGGCAAAAAGGCTCCGAAATCAGGTGGATCAGGTGGTTATCGGAGAAAGCATTCCCGGAGGCACAACGACGGCAATGGGAGTTTTAATGGCATTGGGATATGATGGAAACGTCAGCAGTAGCGCAGATGAGAATCCTCTTGAACTCAAGAAGCAGGTTGTAAAAGAAGGTATGAAAGCATCCAACCTGACCTTTGGCTGTCTGAAAGACGACCCCATGAAAGCCATTGCCTGTATGGGAGACCCGATGATGCCTGCCGTTGTAGGCCTGGTTGCAGGCTTTCAGGGAACAGAAACAAGTATTGTACTTGCCGGCGGGACGCAGATGGCAGCAGTCTATGCCCTGATCAAACACATGGGTTTCAATACTGAAAAGATCTCAATTGCAACTACCCGTTACGTGGTAGAAGATAAATCTGCAAACTTTATCGAACTTACCAGAACCCTGGGAGTGCCTGTAGTCTACGTTGCAGATCCTGGATTTGGAAAGTCCTCCCTCAAGGGACTTCACAGGTACGAGACAGGTACAATCAAGGAAGGTGCAGGTGCAGGAGGCGCAATGTACCTTGCAGGCCTTTACGGAATTACCCAGGACGATTTCAGAACTGAAGTAGAAAATGTATGTAAATTGCTCAAAGCTGGACATTGAGAGAGAAAAATTGTTTATTACATTATTCAAGGGAAATTAAGGTTTATTAAGGATAATAAAGTTATTTTTACCGTTCTTTTTTTCAAATAATATTTTTCTTTTTCTGTTTCCTTTTCTGTTTTTTTGAGTAAAAATCCCCGTCTATAAAAAAATACCTTGAAAATATATGGAACGTACCTCCTTGAAGAAACGGGCTTTAAGATTCCCGGAAAAATACCAGACTGAGACACAGAAAGTTAAAAAAGAACTAAAAAATCAGAAACAGAAATAAGAGCCTTTTAAGGCTCTCTTTAAAAAGCAAACATTTTTCTAATTTTCCATAAAACTTATTCTTTCCGAATAAAAAATTTACTACAGCACACATGCCGTTCCAAAAAAATATAAGATTGAGAAGAAACCCCATTAAATGATATCTGTGAATGAACAGGAGGCATGTTAACTGGAAAACATGCTTCCTAACTCACAAACCCACATTTCTGGAATATTAGAAGACATTAAACCAGAATCTGGCGTTTCAGTTTTTTGACATACATTGCAAAACATAGAATACTGGCATTCCACATTCAAATTCCACATTCAAATTCCTCATTCATAAATCATGATGGAATCTAGCCTTGCAGTACCTACCTTTGTCCAGTACCTGCAAATATTACAGTATTGAGTATTTCCGTCTTCACTCACTTTCAGTTTAGCATGACATTTTGGGCATATTTTTAGATGTTTCGTGAATAATCCCCCTTGATTTCCATTTTTAAAACTGCAAGATTTAACAGGTCAAAGTCTAATAGCACCGAGAAAATCTCCAAAAAAACCATGAAGGATCCAGAGACACCCATCAGTACAGAGGAAGCAATATAACCCTAAACCTTGAAGTTAACAATTTAAAAACCGTTTTTGACATTTAGACTGAAATGATTTGAATTCCCCCGAACAGGACTCCTGATAAAGACGTTTTAAGCTAAACTGAATCTGTGTTGCTTAAAAATAAGACCTGTCCGATCTCGCTGCAAATTCTACAGCAAGCTAAGTAAATATATTATTTCTGAAAGGATATAAGTTTTGGCTCAAAAGGAATTGTTATTATATTTAATAAAGAGGAAAAAGGATTCCACTGGTAGAATACCGATGGAGAAAACAAATAGAGAAAGGATTGCATGTATTAGACATGGAAACATTAGTTGAATGAATATTAAATTGATGTAAATCAAGTGGAAACATTAGTTGAATGAATATTAAATTGATGTAAATCAAGTGGAAACATTAGTTGAATGAATAATGAAACGAATAGGAATTAAATAAAGATATTTGTTGAATGGAACTAAAGAAGTAAAAGAAACAAAGATGAAAAGGTTGAAAGAAATAATTGTTTACTATAAGGGCACTGTAATTGATATAAAGAAAAGAATAGATCATAAGATTATTTAATAGATGCTTGTAAGGCTGCTTTTGAAAAGCGCCCCAAGCGAAATATATAAATAAGATCATCGCTTTAAGAATGTTCGCGATAGGGTGACCGCAAAGAGACACACCCGATACAAGAAGCCGCTTTAACTCAGTTGGTAGAGTGTCTGGCTGTTAACCAGAATGTCGTAGGTTCGAGCCCTGCAAGCGGCGTAAAACTTTTGCATAGTTCATAGCGCTTTTTCTAGAAAAAGGAAACACATGCAAAAAGTTTATTATCAAAGCCTTACTAACAACTACTAAAGCGCGGTAGAAACAATTAGGGCCTGTAGCTCAGTCAGGTTAGAGCGCTCGGCTCATAACCGAGCGGTCACCGGTTCAAATCCGGTCAGGCCCATAAACTTTATATCCCAAGACTTTCGTGAATGAGAAGGTTTAAGGATTAACAAATAGATCAGCTTTCCCATCAGAAAGCCGCTTTAACTCAGTTGGTAGAGTGTCTGGCTGTTAACCAGAATGTCGTAGGTTCGAGCCCTGCAAGCGGCGTAAATTCCTTATATTTTTTGTTTTGATTTATTATTTAATCTGGCTTTTTAAAATATCAGCCATTATAGATTGAAATCTTTAAATTTCTATTTTGTTAAATAGCTGAACCTCCGATTGATTAGGTTTTTAAGTTTTCTAAACATAATAGCCTTTAATCGGATAGATATTTATAATCCGGTGAGACTCGGAAGGTTCGTCAGATAACTAACGGATTCAATTTTTGAGCAGCCGGAGAATACTGGATGCAAAAAATTATAAAGCTAGTAAGAAGGAATATAGGTAATAAATAAATAAGGTTTCACAGTATTAACTACCATCCAACTACTGCCACTCAATCAGACTGAGGTTTATACATATGGTTTCAATTAATACAGAAAACGTAATCGTACCTTTAGATGTCCCAAAAGCAATGCGTGAAACATACGCAAAAAACTACATGGAAATCACAAAAGGTACAGGCAGGCTCATGCTGTTTGCCGGAGATCAGAAAGTAGAACACTTAAATGATGACTTTTTTGGAGCTGGGATTCCTGAGGATGATGCTGACCCAGAACATCTTTTCAGGATAGCATCAAAAGCAAAAATTGGAGTTTTTGCAATCCAGCTTGGGTTGCTTGCACGCTATGGAATGGACTACAGGGACATACCCTATCTTGTAAAAGTAAACTCCAAGACCCACCTCATAGAAACGTCCCAGGCAGATCCTTTTAGCAATCTGTGGTACGATATGGACCAGGTAGCCGAATTTAAGGAAAACAGCGGACTCAATATCCTTGGCGTAGGTTATACGATTTACCTTGGCAGTGAGTTCGAAGCCGAAATGCTTGTACAGGCCGCCCAGGTAGTCTACGATGCCCATCAGCATGGAATGGTCTCAGTCCTCTGGATTTACCCACGTGGAACTGCAGTGAAAGACGAAAAGGACCCGCATCTTATTGCAGGGGCAACAGGAGTTGGAGCCTGCCTTGGAACTGACTTTGTAAAGGTCAATTACCCTAAAAAGGAAGGAGCAAAATCTGCCGAGATCTTCAAAGAGGCTGTCAAAGCAGCCGGACGTACAAAAGTCGTTTGTGCAGGCGGTACAAGTGACGAAGCCGATGCCTTCTTGAAAAAGCTCTATGACCAGATTCACACCTCCGGAGCTCAGGGAAACGCAACCGGAAGAAACATTCACCAGAAGCCTCTTGATGAAGCTGTACGCATGTGCAATGCAGTCTACGCCATAACCATTGAAAATGCAAGTGTTCAAGAAGCCCTGAAAATATACGAGGGGGAATAAAAGAGACTGCATAAACCCTGATAAAACAGCATAAACTGGAATGAAATCCCGATAAATGGATAAAATCTGTTGCCTGAGTTCTGAAAAAGAGTAAAAACGACAATTCAGATATTCAAATAAGATCAGGAACGGCGTTAATTAAAGATTGAGTATTAAAAAGGCCGTGTAAACATGCAAATTCCGGACCATAAGACAAAGATCGTCTGCACTATAGGCCCAGCTTCCTCTTCAGAGGAAAAGATAAGGGAACTTGTGCTTGCAGGAATGAATGTGGCAAGGATCAACTTTTCCCACGGAGACTTCGAAAGTCATAGCGAAGTAATCAGAAGAGTCCGTAAGGTTGCAGAAGAACTTGACAGAACGATTGCTATTCTCGCCGACCTTCCCGGCCCTAAGATCCGTATAGGCAAACTGGAAAAAGAACCCCTTATGCTTCATAAAGGGAATCTTGTAACCCTTACGATTGATGATGCCCCTGGAAATGCAGAAAGAATCCCTGTAAGTTATAAACAGCTTCCAGAAAGTGTAACTCCTGGAAGCCTTATCTACTTAAGTGACGGATTTATCCAGCTTCGCTGTTTGGAAATATCAGGAAAAGACGTGCTTTGCGAGGTCCTTATTGGAGGGCAACTTTATTCTCATAAAGGGCTGAACCTTCCGGGGGCAAAGATTTTTCTTGATCCTGTAACCGAAAAGGATTTTAAAATCCTCGAGTTCGCCCTGAATAAAGAAATTGACACCTTCAGTATCTCTTTTGTAGAAAATGCAGAAGATATCCGTAAAGTCCGGGACTTTGCAGCAGCCAGAGGTAAGTCTGTATATATCGTCGCTAAAATAGAAAGAAGAGAGGCTGTACAGAATATAGAGGAGATCCTTGAGGCAACTGATGCACTTATGGTTGCCAGAGGAGACCTTGGAGTAGAAATTCCTATTCAGGAAGTTCCCTCAGTCCAGAAAGAACTTATCCAGAGTGCAAAACTTCTAGGAATTCCGGTAATTACAGCCACTCACATGCTGGCTTCTATGACAGATAATATAAGGCCTACCCGTGCAGAGGCTACAGACGTTGCCAATGCCATCCTTGATGGGACAGACGCTGTCATGCTTTCGGAAGAAACGGCTGTCGGTAATTATCCTGTAGAGGCCGTTGAGATGATGGTAAAAATTGCAAAAACCACCGAGAATTGGCGTTCCCGGACAAAATGGGGGCTTGATACAATGATTAAGGATATCACAGCCCGGGAAATGTCAGTAGATGAGGTAATAACCCTCCAGGTCTATGAAGCCCTGCAAAAACTGCCAGTTGCAGCCGTACTGACCCCCACAAGAAGCGGATCAACTCCTCGCAGAATTTCGCGTTTCAAGCCTGACCCCTGGATCCTTGCTTTCAGTCGTGTTCCAAGAACATGCAGCTTCCTTTCTCTATCCTATGGTGTTTACCCGATTACTGTGAAGGAAACAATTGAAAGCTGGGAAAAAGAAACAACAAAAAAAGCTGAAGAACTGGGATTTGCAAAAAGTGGAGATATAGTAGTTCTTACTCAGGGCCCTGCTTCAGGAAAGCCCGGAACAAACATGCTCAAAATACTCACCCTTGAATGAAATCAAAGATCTCCAGTTTTTACTGAAAACTCAGAAATTCCTATTAAAAAACCTATATACTGTAAAATATATTTAAAATAGCGAAAAAAATGCATGGAAAGCTTTTTCAGGGCAACATATTTAGATACCAAATGTATGTTCTCTACTTTCAGAAAAATACCCCTTATTTAATGAGGTTTCATTGATGAAACAACAAAAGGATAAATCAACAAAAAACCAGAAATATCTGGCTATTTTTTTGGCCGCAACAATGGTTCTCTCAGTCTTTGTGGCATTAACTAATAATGGCTCTAACAGTGATGACAACAACATTTCTACTCCTGAAGTGAAGGATAATTCCACAATTTCCTTTTCCCAGGTCCCGGGAAAACAAGTACATCATCAGTTCAACTCCATAACCGATGGACTGAATATGTCCCCTGAAGGAGTGACGAGTGCTATATACGTTGACCTTCAGAAGGCGACAGGAACACCTGTGGAGTCCATCTTTGGAAATATAACGATGATGAGATCGATCTACGGTTCCGATGTTACAAAACGCTATAGTACAACGTATACTAACGGAGGCGGCTTCGAACTGCACCAGATCCCGGAACAGAAAATTCTGATGCCCTGGGGAGCAGCTCCTTATGACGGCTACAATCTTCTTGCAAGGACAAACAACACCTATGATATATGGAACGTTGTCGGAAGTCCTGTAATTCTTGGCCCCCGCCAGAGCGTTGAAAAAGTAATTGATGTGCTGGAAGGAAACGCAACATCCACGAGTGAATTTAACCAGATTTTGAGCCAGGCAGATCCGGCTAATGTGCTTTTCCAGGAAGTCACGACAAAAACCAATAAAACGGAAATCCCCGCTGATCAGTATTATATGGACCTCAAAAAACTGGATGATGGCAGTTACAGTCAGACGTCTATTTTCCTTAATGTGAAACCCGAAATGGCCGAAAATATCACAACCTACAAGGCAAATTCGAGTGATCGCGGAGTAACCTATAACGTAACTACCTCAGGAAATCTTACAAAACTGGAAATGACTTCCGACTTTGCAGCCCTTTACAATGAAACAAAATTGCTTTCATTGTAACAGGCAATTTTTTATAAACATTTCCAATTTTTTCTTTTTTATTCGGCACCCAGAATTTGTAAGTTCATTCTGTCATTTTGTCTGATAGGCATAATTATCTATTTCTACCTTCCAGACCAATTTCTAAATGGGAATTGATATCTTTGAGTTTTCTGGACAAACTATTCAAGAAAAAAATAGAGGGTAAAACCGCCGAAGAATGGTACGGGCTTGCAGTAAGTGAAACTGACCCTGAAAAAAAGATAGAGTACTTCGATAAGTTTCTGGAGTTAAAACCTGACTTTGCAGGTGCCTGGAACCTCAGAGGACTTGAATTTGTGCTTCTGAAGCGATATGAAGATGCAATTGCTTCTTTTGATAAAGCACTGGAAATAAGGCCCAGTTACCCGGAAGCAAAATATAATAGAGAGGACGCTGAAACCGAACTAAGGAAGATGAGAGTGGCAGAAGGAAAAACAAGAGAAGAAATAGAAGAAGAGAAAGAAGAAGAGAAAGAAGAAAAATAAAGCCCGATTGCTTAACCTCAACTTTGTTTATTTCTTGACTTTTATTGGAAAAAACTCAATTTTGAGCTATATTTTCATTACTTACTACTGTTCTTTTACCGTTCTTTTACCGTTCTTTATTACTTAGACCAGTTTCCTGCAACCATTACTTCTTACCCCTATTAAGGGCCTGAAGACCTAATTTCACAGCCCCGGGAAGTTTTCCGCACTGCATGACTTTTATCTGCTCAGGAGAAATAAACTTGAAGGCTGCATTCATGAGGGTATCGGATGTCATAATCCCATCCATAAGTTGCCTTGCCTGCACCGAAGTTTCAAGCGCTGAACCGAACTGTTCCCTCCAGCGATGATCATAATCTTCAAGTTTACATTTCCCGGCTGCAAATTCGGCTGCAGTTTCTCCTGCAACCTTTCCGGCGATCATTGCAGGAGGAATGCCTCCTCCGTTCGTTGCAATGACATGCCCGGCAGCATCCCCCACAATAAGAGAGTCTTCTGTAGCAGTCTTTTTCGGAGCTCCGTTTACAGGGATGATACCCGCAATAACGTTCATGATGATACTGTTTTTCAGCTTCGGGCCGGCAAGAGGGTGATCCCGTATGAAGCGATTCAGGTACTCTTTCGCAGAAACCCCTTTTTCAGCCATTCCACTCCGGATTCCTATGCCTACATTTGCCCGGCCCTCGCCTTCGGGAAAAATCCAGGCATAGCCTCCGGGCACGAAATCTTTTCCGAAATACATCTCCAGGGCACCAGGATCAATGTCAACGTTTCTTAGTTGGTACTCAATGGCAACGGAAGTCTCTTTTGCCTCCGGCTTCCAGGAAAGTCCTTTTGATTTTGCAACAAAGGAATTGGGGCCATCAGCACCGATAATAGCCTTTGCGTTGAGAGTATGTTTCCCGAAAAACCCTGAGATATCAACTTTTGTGCCTTCAATTTTCGTTACACGGGTTTTGACAACCAATTCAGCTCCAGCCTTTACAGCCTGCTCCGCCAGAAACTGGTCATACCTGCGCCTGTCAAGGACAGCACCCCTGACAGAAAATTCTTTTACACTGCAATTAGGAGGAATGATGCGCTGGGTTTTGATCTGCTGGAGCACGCAGGAATCAGGATACTTTTCAAGGAAATCCGGCAGTTTTGCATCAGGAAGAAGGGCCTTAACTTCCGAAGCATCCGGGAGAAAACCTGCACATTGAATAGGGTTTCCGATTTCCCTTTTTTTATCAAGAAAAAGGACAGATGCTCCGTTCCTTGCAGCATAAAAAGCAGCAGTGGAACCTGCAGGGCCTGCACCCACAACGATGACATCATAAGAAGCTTTTGGGATCATAAAAAGGTCTTCCTGCTGTTAATTTATCACATCTGCAATGTACAGATAAATTGTTTATAAATACTTTCCTGAGAATCTGCAATGAATGTAAAGAAAGATCATGAGAAAGAAAAAGACGAAAAATAACACAAAAAATCAGGAGTTTTAAAAGTAAGACGAGGGAAAAAAATCTTCTGAATAATCAGAAAAACTCGGTCATCAAAAATGAATTGTTGATAAAATATTTTCACGGCGCCCTGGAAGCGCCGCTACTGTATCTTAAACAATTAATTTATTTTTATTATCTTTTTTGTCACCTGCTTATCTTCTCTTATACAGGAATAATCCAAGCAGGCCAGCTACCCCGTAAATCATTTCAAAGCCGGGAGCACTTTTACTTTCTTCAGCCTCAGTTTCCTGTTCAACATCTGCTGTACTTCCAGTAGTTTCTTCAATGTTTTCAGTGTTAGATTCAGGTTTTATTTCAGTACCGGTACCTTTTGCCGGATTTTCATTTACTTCATCGTTTTCGGCAGTTTTAGAGATGATCCTGGCACTACCAGTCCCACTTCCACGGCGGCTACTTCCAGAGCCTCCACTTGTGGAATTGGTGTTTCCAGAAGTGCTACTATTGCCTTCGGAAAGGTTATCAGTTTCATTATCTACAACAGTTGTATCGTTAGACTTTGAAGATGTGCCAGTCCCAATTGTTCTGGTAATGACGAGAGGGACTTCTATACTGCCTGTTTTGTCTGAGAGTTCGTTGCAGCTTACAGTTGCAGTGTTATCAATATCTTCATCGCCTCCACCATTACTGGTTATATCTTCCTGAGTGATAGTGTAACTTCCAGTGTATTTCCAGACTTCTCCAACGTTAAGGACTTCAGGGTCAATATTGTCCCCTTTAGGATCTGATAGGGTAATCATCGGGTCACTCACATAAACCCCTGTAAGATCTACTTTCCCGTCATTCTTTACTGCAATCTGGTATTCTATTATATCTCCGGCTTTATTGGCGATACAATCTCCGGTATTATCGACTCCGATTGTTGATTTGTAGATGCACAAATACATATCCTGGGCAATAGGCTGACTTACACTGCACGTTCTGTTCGGAAGCTCGTTGCAGCTCACATTTGCAGTGTTATCAATATCCCCGTCACCACCACCATTTTTGTTAATGTCCCTCTGGGTTACGGTGTAATTCCCATATAACTTCCAGATTTCTCCGACATTCAAAACCCCTGGATCAATAGCGTCCCCAGTGGGCTCAGTTAGAGTAATTAGTGAATCGCTAACGGAAATTCCCGTAAGGTCAACATTGCCTTCGTTCTTTACCGTGATCCTGTATCTGATTATGTCTCCGGCATCATCAACTATACAGTCTCCACCATTATCAACTTCAATCACTGCCTTGGATAAACAATAATCAAGATTCTGTTCGACTGGTACTTCAGCACTGTCATTCTCCGGATCCAGTTGATCACAGTCAACGGTTGCAGTGTTGTTAATGAAGCCGTCTCCTTCACCGTTATTGTTCAGGTCAACCTGAGTAACATTGTAAGTTCCACTATAAGTCCAGGTTTCTCCTACTTCCAGTATTCCGTCACCTTCTTTCTGTGGGAACTGTAATGTTTGTTTTGATTGTGTAAGGAAATACCGATGCTTGGACTCAATTGGTCCTGTAAGATTTATCAGAGAATCAGAAACACTTACATTGTTAAGGTCAATGTTTCCATTATTTGTCACATTAACCTGGTAGCTGATTATATCCCCCGCAGAGGTTACATTTCCTTCAGGACCTTTTCCGTCAACATCTGTAACAATCTTGTCAATGGTATAATCAGGACTCTGGGTGATCAAAACATCAGCACTGTCGGTTTTTTTGTCAAGCTGAGCAGAGTCAACAGTTGCAGTGTTATTGATGAATCCGTTACTATCACCATTACTGTTTAAATCAGACTGAAGAACAGTGTAAGTGCCAGTGAAAGTCCAGTTCTCTCCTACATCCAGAATTCCTATTGGAGAATTGTCCCCAGTTGGACCTGTAAGGTTCCAAAGCAGAGGATCAGTAACAGTTACATTGCTAATGTCAACATTTCCAGTGTTATTAACGTTAATCTGATAGCTGATGACATTACCTGCAGAAGTTACATTAGATTCAGGACCTTTTCCGTCAACATCTGTAACAATCTTGTCAATGGTATAATCAGGACTCTGGGTGATCAAAACATCAGCACTGTCGGTTTTTGGGTCAAGCTGATTACAGTCAACAGTTGCTGTGTTGTTGATGAACCCGTCCCCTCCACCATTGCTGTTCAGGTCTTCCTGAGTAACTGTGTAATTTCCGTAATAGATCCAGTATTCCCCTATTTCGAGAATTTCATTTGTGTTCAATGACTCTACAGGACCTGCAAGGGTAACCAGAGGATCATTAACACTTATAGGAGAATAGATAGGAAGACCCCCGCTATTTGTCACTTTAATCTGGTAGCTGATTACATCTCCAGCTTTTGTCACAGTTCCTTCAGATACATTTCCAGAAATATTCAGAACGGTTTTGTCAATTGTGTATGACGCTACAGGGCCCACATCGCCTATTGCTGATGCTACTGGCACAAACGGTGTCGTAACAAACATGCTAACCATCAATAAAAAAATAAGTAAGAGCATCTGACGCTTCGAGGGACTGTTCACTCTATATACCAGAGCAGTTAATAGAGTGACTAAGCCTGCAAGATCTTCGTTATTTTTATCCATCCATCTACCTCTTGTTACTTATATCAGCATTTCTCGAAAGTACAGCATAAGCTAAACAAAGCTCGATGCTTAACCTTCCATTAACGGAACATTCGTATCCTCTTCAAATAAGAGGGAAAATATTACAACAGAAAAATACGCAAAAATTGTATTGTGTATGAAGATTAGTGTGTATTCTGAGTATATTTTTAGGACTTGACCAATTTTATAAATATTCAGTGAATTTGTTGAATGTATTTTCCCCTATACAGTTCTGAAAGATACGAACGACCTAACCTTCATACTTTTTGCATTAAATGACACATAACTTCGACAATATAAACAATAAGAGATAAAACAATATATATTTTACTGTTAAAAAAATTAAAGAAATATAAAATAATTATTAGACTCTTAAAGCAATTTAGACATATTTAATGAAGTTCGAATTTCAATGTTTGGGCAGGCTAGTTTCTATATTAATTTATATTTTCCAAGGATTAGTGATGATAAATTTTTAGCGCATACTCAATATCATATTATTATAGAAATTGCATTATAAAAGATAAGTACCAGTTGTATGATTAAATATAAATTTTGAAGACTCCAGAAGAAAGCAACAGTCTCTAAAATAGTTATTTGACTCAAAAATTCATGAAATACACATACATTAAAAACTAGCCTTGGTTTGGAACTCTTATCACATCCACAATATATTCTCTGTATTTTAAAAAAATATGAAGTTACACTTTTTTGATTAAGATCAATAAAAACACATTAGCTTAAAAATGCCAAACAATGAGAAAACTATAAATAATATTACATGGTACAACGGTTACCGGCTTCCGCCAGAGAAGAAAAGGAAGAATAGGACAGGAAAAAAGGATTTAGCAGGGTTCGTAATGACCTCTGCGATACAAATTTTGATGCTGAAATTTAGAAAAGAATTGTCAACTGGTTCTTTCTAAACAGCAAAATGAAAAACCCCTTAACAGCGGGTTTTATGTCAACAAAAAACTATAAATACTATTACATAGTACAACGGTTACCGGCTTCCGGTAGCCGAAAAAAGCAAACAAAGGAGCAAGGAAATATGAGACAAATAGCAATCTATGGAAAGGGCGGAATTGGAAAATCCACTACTACGCAAAATCTTACTGCGGCCCTTTCGACTATGGGGAACAAAATTCTTCTTGTAGGGTGCGACCCAAAAGCAGACTCTACCAGAATGCTGCTTGGAGGCCTGAACCAGAAGACCGTACTTGACACTCTTAGAAGTGAAGGAGACGAAGGAGTCCACCTTGAAACCGTTGTACAGCCAGGTTTTGGTGACATCAAATGTGTGGAATCCGGAGGGCCCGAGCCAGGCGTAGGATGTGCTGGCCGAGGCATCATCACTTCCATCGGACTGCTCGAGAACCTGGGAGCATACACCGAAGATCTTGATTATGTATTCTACGACGTGCTTGGTGACGTCGTCTGCGGAGGCTTTGCCATGCCCATCCGCGAAGGGAAAGCCAAGGAAATCTACATTGTGGCCAGTGGAGAACTGATGGCCATCTATGCAGCAAACAACATCTGTAAAGGGCTTGCTAAGTTTGCCAAAGGTGGAGCTCGTCTGGGAGGCATCATCTGCAACAGCAGGAATGTGGATGGAGAACGCGAACTCCTTGAAGCTTTCGCACAGAAACTGGGAAGCCATCTAATCCACTTCGTGCCCAGGGATAACATTGTCCAGCGGGCAGAGATCAACAGAAAGACCGTAATTCATTACGACCCCGAATGCAACCAGGCCAAAGAGTACCTGACCCTTGCAAACAACGTCCAGAACAATACCAAACTCGTAGTTCCAACTCCGCTTCCGATGGAAGAGTTAGAAGCTATGATGGTGGAATTCGGAATTGTTGAGCTGTAATTAGAGATCCAGAGGAGATGAAGAAAATGCAAATGATACGTGCAATCATCAGGCCAGGTATGGAATCTAAAGTTGTCGAGAGCCTTGAAAAAGAGGGCTGCATTTCTCTTACAAAAATGGAAGTATTCGGGAGAGGAAAGCAGAAAGGAATCCATATCGCAGACATTCACTACGATGAACTGCAGAAGACCATGCTTCTGATGGTGGTCGAAGACGAATACAAGGACAAAGTCATACAGACCATTATGGAATCTGCCAGGACCGGGAAATATGGGGACGGCAGGATCTTCGTAAATCCTATCGAAGAAGCTTACACCATAAGGACTGGAAAAGCCGGTCTTTAAACCGGCTTTTCGGAGGAAAATCCCCATGAAAGAGATAACGGCAATAATCAGAATGAATAAGGTCCAGAAAACCAAGGACGTCCTGCTGGAATGCGGCTTTCCTTCTTTTACCGTAAGAAGGGTCATGGGCCGTGGAAAGCAAAAAGGGCTCTGCTTTGAGTTTAACCCTCCACTGCCTGACCAGGAAAGTAAGGAAAATGAAACCTGTATTCGCTTCATTCCAAAAAGGATGTTTACGGTTATAGTGGATGACTCCAGTGTAAACGAAGTAGTCCAGAAAATCATAGAGGTAAACCAGACCGGACATGTAGGAGACGGAAAGATTTTCGTGTCAAACATTAGCGAAGCAGTCCGCATCCGGACCGGGGAAAACGGAGAGGCTACCGTTAACAAGGAGCTGGTGTAATGGGATCGGAAATCAGTTCGGGAATTGAAGACAAACAAAAAATTGTCGATGATATGCTGAAGGTATTCCCGGAAAAGGCTGCAAGGAACAGGAGAAAACACATAGTTGTAAGGGACTGTTCCACCGAACAGCACATCGAAGCCGATGACAAGGTAATCCCCGGAATCATCACAAACCGCGGATGTGCCTTTGCAGGTTCAAAAGGTGTGGTATTCGGGCCAATCAAAGATATGGTTCACCTTGTCCACGGCCCAATAGGCTGTGCCTACTTCACCTGGGGAACCAGGCGAAACTTTGCAAAAGCAGAAGAAGGCGGAGACAACTTCATGAACTACTGCGTATGCACGGACATGAAGGAGACTGACATTGTCTTTGGAGGAGAAAAAAAGCTCAAGAAAGCTATTGACGAGGTTATGAAAATCTTCAAGCCGGAAGCAATCAGCATCTCTGCCACCTGTCCTGTAGGACTGATCGGAGACGACATTGAAGCCGTTGCCAGGGAAGCAGAAAAAGAGTATGGGATAAAAGTCATCCCTTCAAGGTGTGAAGGATACAGAGGTGTCAGCCAGTCGGCAGGCCACCACATTGCCAGCAATGCCTTGATGGAAAACCTGATAGGAACAGAGGAACTTGAGAACCCGACTCCCTTTGACATTAACATCTTCGGTGAATACAACATAGGAGGAGACCTCTGGGAAATTCAGCCAATCCTTGAACAAATAGGGTACAGAATCGTCTCAAGCCTGACAGGAGACGGCTCATTCCACAAAATTGCACAGGCCCACAGGGCAAAACTCAGTATCCTGCTCTGCCACCGTTCCATCAACTACACTAACCAGATGATGGAAGAAAAATACGGAATTCCGTGGTTGAAGGTCAACTATGTAGGCACTGAGATGACCGCAAAATCCCTCCGGAAAATGGCAAAGTTCTTTGAAAACCCAGAACTTACTCAGAAGACAGAAGAAGTCATTGCCGAAGAAACGGCAAAGTATGCGGATGAAATCGAGAGGTACAAAAAGAAACTCAAAGGAAAAACCGCCTTCATCTACTCCGGAGGTTCCAGGAGTCATCACTATACTAATCTCTTCGAAGAACTCGGCATGAAAGTGGTTGTTGCAGGCTACCAGTTCGCCCACAGGGACGACTACGAAGGCAGGCAGATCATTCCACACATGAAGGGTAATGCGCTTGGATCAATTCTGGAGGATGTGCACTACGAAAGGGACGAAAACGTCGAGCCCGCAGTCAGCAAGGAACGGATTGAAGAGATGAAAAAGAAAATCGGACTCATGGAATATGAGGGGCTTTTCCCAGAGATGGAGAACGGGACCATTGTTATTGACGACCTCAACCACCACGAGACCGAAGCCCTTGTAAAAGCTCTCAAACCCGACATATTCTGTTCAGGAGTCAAGGACAAGTACTGGGCCCAAAAGCTTGGGATCCCCTCAAGGCAGATCCACTCATATGACTACAGTGGACGCTACACTGGCTTTTCCGGAGTCCTGAACTTCGCAAGGGACATGGACATGGCCATGCACAGCCCCACCTGGAGGTTCATACGTCCGCCATGGAAAGGAGAAGGAGCAGAGTAAGGAGGGACAAAAAATGCTAGATTACACTCCGTGTGAAGAAATAACCAGAGAAGCAGTAACCATCAACCCTGCAAAAATCTGCCAGCCAATAGGCGCAGTCTATGCAGCCCTTGGTGTACACAACTGCATGCCGCATAGCCACGGTTCACAGGGCTGCCTCTCATACCTGCGTATGTGCCTGAGCAGGCACTACCGCGAAAACTCCGTTGGAACGACCAGTAGTTTCTCAGAAGGGACAGCCGTCTTTGGAGGAGCAGCAAACCTCAAGGAAGCCCTTGAAAACCTGACCGCAATCTATAGGCCCGATGTTATTGCCATTCATACTACCTGCGTAGCCGAAACGATAGGAGACGACGTAGGGGTTATCGTAGAAGATGTAAGGGCTGAAGAGCTGATAGACCCATCAATAAAGATCTGTGCAGCCTCCACTCCAAGTTACGTGGGCACCCACATAACTGGCTATGACAATATGGTGAAGTCCTTTGTAACCACCTTTGCCAAAAAAAGCAAGCCAAACGGGAAATTAAACATCATCCCCGGATTTGTGGAACCTGCCGATATCCGGGAAATCAAACGCATACTCTCAATAATGGGAATTTCCAGCATCGTCTTCCCGGACACGACTGATGTCTTTGATGCCCCCCTTACAGGAGAACAGGGCATGTACCCCAAAGGGGGAACCCCAATAGGAGACATAGAGGATTCCGCAAACTCCCTTGGGACTATCGCCCTCTGCAGAATGGCAGGAGGTTCTGCCGCAAAGATTCTGGAAAGCCGCTACAAAGCCCCTGCGAAAATAGGACCCACTCCCATAGGAATTAGAAACACCGACCGTTTCATCATGAACGCAGCAAAACTTGCTAGCGTGGCAATTCCCCCAGAGCTTGAAGACGAAAGGGGAAGACTTGTGGACATGATGACTGATGCCCACCCGCACTACCATGGAAAGAAGGTAGCCATTTACGGAGACCCGGACATCATTGGAGGGCTAACCAGCCTCATACTGGAAATGGGTATGGAGCCAAGTGTAGTACTCACAGGCACTCAGAACCAGGAATTTGAGAAAGAGATGGAAGAACTCATAGGTTCCGAATACCCTGAGGCTGATGTAATCGCTGGAGGAGACCTCTTCATGCTTCACCAGATGATCAAAAGAAAACCTGTGGACCTACTTATCGGAAACACATATGGAAAATTCATAGCAAGGGCAGAAGACGTGCCCCTGATAAGGGTAGGCTTCCCAATAACGGACAGGGCAAATCTGCATTACTTCCCAATCATGGGATACGCAGGCGCTGCAAGACTGGTAGAACGCATAGGAAACACTCTGCTTGACAGAAAAGACAGGGATGCGCCCGACTGGCTACTAGAAACCGTCCAGTAAAAGAGCCTGATTTCAAGATAACCAATTAGAGAAGGAAAATGAAAAGAAAATAAAGAGATTAAAGCTGAGAAGTTAAAAACGGGAAAAGTGGAGAACCACCGCTGCAAATTTGAAAACAGAAGCAGAGGGGAGTGAAAAGAGATGAAAGAGAAAACCGGGATAGTTGATACTCTCGAAGAAAGGCAACCATATATTACCAGAAAGCAGGAAAAAGGGCAGACAATCCCTCTGGCCTGCGACAATAATTCTCTTGCTGGAGCCATCAGCCAGAGGGCCTGTGTTTATTCGGGAGCAAGGGTAGTCTTAAATCCCGTAACCGATGCCATTCACCTGGTCCACGGCCCAATAGGCTGTGCAGGTTATACCTGGGACATACGGGGTGCAAAATCCAGTGGGATTGAAACGAACCGCAGCAGTTTCAGCACGGATATGAAAGAAATCGATGTGGTCTTCGGTGGAGAGAAAAAACTCTCAAATGCCATTGACGAGCTGATGGGGCTTTATAGCCCCCCGGTCATTTTCGTATATTCTACATGTATAGTAGGAATTATCGGAGACGACCTGGAAGCTATATGCAAAACAGCAACTAAGAAGCACAATATCCCGGTACTCCCTATAAAGTCCGAAGGCTTCAAAGGCAACAAATCTGACGGGTATAAGGCAGCTTGCGACGCCTTGAAACAGCTGATTAAAAAACCAAAAAACGAGGAAGCTGAAGAAAATAAACCCGAATTAAGCTCCGAACTTAGAAAACCAAAGATCAATATCCTCGGGGACTTCAATGTAGCCGGAGACGTCTGGCTCATAAAACCTCTCTTTGAGCAAATGGGAATTGAGGTTATAGTTTCCATGACCGGGGACTCAACTGCAAAAACCATATCAAGAGCAGCGGAAGCCGACCTCAATCTGGTTCAGTGCAGTGGATCTATGACCTATCTTGCAAAATGGATGCAGAAAGAGTACGGAATTCCATATTTATCTGCGAGTTTCTTCGGAATAGAAGATATCTCCCTGGCCCTGCGGAAGACTGCGGAATACTTTGGCTCCGAAGAGATGAAAAAGAAGGCAGAAGCAATCCTGAAAACCGAAACTAGCCGTATAATGCCTGAAATTTCCCGGATTCGAGACAGAGTCAAAGGTAAAAAAGCTGCCATCTACATGGGCGGACCTGCAAAAGCTCTTACGCTTATCAAAGGCTTTGCGGAGCTTGGCATGGAAATCGTGATCATAGGAACCCAGACCGGGAAAAAGGAAGACTATGAACAGATCAGTTATTCGGTCAGGGATGGGACCGTTATTGTAGACGATGCAAACCCCCTTGAACTTGCAGAATTGCTCGTAAAACAGAAAGCCGATCTGATGGTTGCAGGCGTGAAGGAGAGATTTATCGCATACAAGCTGGGTGTTGCTTTCTGCGACTTCAACCATGACAGAGTGGTAGAGTTTGAAGGCTTTGACGGCTTTGTAAACTTTGCAAGGGAAGTGGATGCCTCCATTAACAGCCCGGTCTGGAAAGCTGTAAGGCAAAGGACTCTGAAACCCGAAACTGCAGAGTCAGAGAGAAAATCAGAGAGATCTGAAGTAAAAGAAAAGATTTCCGGAGAACCGCACGCAAAACAATATAAAGACATAAGCATGGAACCGGACTTCTTGCACCCAGAACGGGATGCTGCACTTGAAAGTCAGGTATGAGGAGGCATTGAGATGACGAAAAGAAACTATGCAACTGTAAATCCCTGTGTTATGTGCCAGCCTATGGGAAGTGCCCTTGCTTTTAAGGGAATTGAGGACACAATGGTCCTCTATCACGGATCTCAGGGCTGCAGCACCTACATGCGCCTGCACCTTGCCCACCACTTCAGGGAACCTGTGGACATTGCATCAAGCTCCCTCAGTGAAAAGGGAGCCGTCTACGGAGGCAGGGAAAGCTTGAAAAAAGGCCTTCGAAACGTCATCAACAGGTACAATCCGAAAGTAATCGGTGTTGCCACTACCTGCCTTGCCGAAACAATAGGGGACGATGTCCCTGCAATTATAAGAGAATTCAAAGAAGAGGAAGGGATCGGAGAAGACCCCAAAAAAGATATCATAATCATCCCGGTTTCCACCCCTAGCTATGGGGAAAGTCACGTAAGTGGATACATAAAAGCCTTAGACGCGGTTGTAAGAAAATTTACAGAAAAACCTGAAGAAGAAGGATCCGTAAAAATTCCTAATGGAAAACTCAATCTCATACCTGTTGAAAGCCTCTCCCCTGCCGATGTAAGAGAACTTAAAGAGATTCTTGAGTTTATAGCAGGAGATTACATTTTCCTGCCTGACATTTCCGAAACCTTTGATGCTCCCCTTAGAGACAATCTCCCGAAAATTGCTCCTGGAGGCACCCCGCTTTCCGAAATCGCAGATATGTCTAACAGCCTGGCAAGCCTTGGACTGGGCATAGTCAGTAAGAACCTGGCACTGGAATATCTGGAAAACTCCTGCTGTGTGCCTGGACAAAGCGTTCCAATTCCAATAGGGCTTTCAAACACTGACAGATTCTTTACGGAACTGGCCAGGGTCCTTGGCTGTGCAATCCCTGAGAAGTACCAGAAAGAGAGAGGCAGGCTTCTCGATGCCATGGTAGACGTGCATAAGTATCTCTACGGAGTAAAAGCAGCAGTCTACGGAGATCCTGATCTTGTATTTAGCCTCACGACTTTCATGCTGGAACTCGGGATGAACCCCGTACTGATAGCGACCGGAAGCAAAAGCCGGGACTTTGGAACAAAGATCAGGCAAATAGTCGAAGAGATAAGGCCGGATCTTGAACCTGTGATTCTGGATGGGATTGACTTTGACAGCCTGAATGATGCAGTAAATGAATGCAGCCCGGAGATCCTTATAGGAAACTCCAATGGAAAATATATTGCCAAAGCTCGGGACATTCCCCTTGTAAGAGTTGGCCTGCCAATCCACGACAGAGTAGGAGCACAGCGTATACTTACCGTAGGATACAGAGGTTCCCTGGAACTGCTGGACAGAATAACCAATACTATCCTTGAAGCTACTGATACTTTCACCGCACCTGTACAGGCTGAACCGACAGCATATGCCAGGGGAACTGAAGAAGAATGTACTGAGGGAACGCAATGAATGGAAAAAAACTGATAGTTTCTATCCTTGCAGCAGTTCTCTGCCTTGGAATAATTGCCTTCCTCGCAGCTTCCCCTGGGACGGAAGAACAGCCGACAACAATCACGGTTTCGGCTGCTGCAAGCCTTACCGAGGCATTTACAGACATTGCAAAAGAGTTTGAAGCTGCCCATAAGGACACAAAAATAGAACTGAACCTGGCAGGTTCGGGCACTCTTCGGACACAGATCGAATCAGGGGCACCTGTTGATGTGTTTGCTTCGGCTTCTGAGAGCGATATGGACCTTCTATCTGAAAAAACCCTGATTGAAAACAGTTCAAGAAAAGACTTTGCAGCAAACACCCTCGTAATGGTTGTGCCTGAGAAAAATAGCTCCAAAAGCCCTAAGACGTTAGAAGATCTGACCGCAGACAGCGTAGAAAAAATCGCAATTGGAAACCCTGAAACTGCACCTGTGGGAGAATATACAAAAAAAGCATTTGAGACTGCTGGACTCTGGGACGAAATTGCGAGCAAAGTAGTTCTTGCAGAAAATGTGAAACAGGTACTAACTTATGTGGAAACTGGAGAAGTTGATGCAGGTTTCGTATACATGACAGATGCAACCAGCGGGAAGAAAGACCTGTATAAGATAGCATTTACTGTTCCTGTTAGCGAACCGATTTCCTATCCAATAGCAGTGGTAAATGAATCTGATAATAGGGAAAAAGCTAAGGAATTCGTTGATTTTGTGACCGGAACCAGAGGACAGGAGATTCTGGCAGGATACGGCTTTAAAACGCCATAAATTCAGAGATCAAAAAAGCAGAATCAGAAACTGCAGAGATCAAAAAAGAAGAATCAGAAACTGCAGAGATCAAAAAAGAAGAATCAGAAACTACAGAGCTCAAAAAAGAAGAATCAGAAACTGAAGAACCCTGAAAGGATCAAAATTCAGGAATTAAACCAGAAAAAACATGAAACATGGGAAGGGATTTGATGGAAACGCTTCAAATGGTCATGAGCCCGCTCCTGCTCACACTCAAAATTGCCGTTATTTCGACCGTCTTTGTGACGGCGCTGGGTATTCTGATTGCCTACCTGCTGGCAAAGAGAGAGTTTACGGGTAAATGGCTGGCTGATGTACTCGTGACCCTTCCCCTTGTTCTGCCCCCAACTGTAACCGGATATATTCTGGTTCTCGTGCTTGGAAAGAATGGGATTTTAGGAAGCATCTTTACCAAAATAACTGGAAGCGGAATACTTTTTACCTGGCAGGCAGCAGCCATTGCCGCCTTTGTTGTATCTTTACCCCTTATGGTAAAAACTGCCACCTCAGCCATCGGGGCGGTGGACAAAAATGTTGAGGAAGCTGCCTGTATCCTTGGGAGAAGCGAATTAGAAACTGCGCTCTTCATAACCCTACCCCTTGCAAAAAAAGGCATTATTGCAGGCTGCGTTCTGAGTTTTGCAAGGGCTGTCGGAGAATTCGGAGCAACCCTGATGGTCGCAGGAAATATCCAGGGAAAAACCAGTACTATGCCTCTTTCCATTTACGGGGCGTACCAGGCAGGAAATAACGAATTTGCAAGCCTGCTTGTGATTATTCTGGTTATCATATCCCTCGTAACTATTGCAGCTACCAGCAAACTGGGAGAACGATAAAAAAGTGTAAGGGAGAGTAGGAATGACTGTTGAAGTTGACATTGAAAAGGAATTTTACGGAAGGAAAAATATAAAAAAGAGGGGGGGAAATCCCAGCTTTTCAATGCACTGTAGCTTTGATGCCGATTCCGATTTCGTAGTCCTTTTCGGCTGTTCAGGCTCAGGAAAAACAACAGCTCTTCGCTGTATTGCAGGGCTTGAGAACCCTGATGCAGGGACCATAAAGATAAACGACACTGTGTACTTTGACAGCAGGAAAAAAGTAAATATATCCCCCCAGAAAAGGAAAATAGGATACATGTTTCAGGAGAATGCCCTTTTTCCACACATGAATGTGCGACAGAACATCGAGTTCGGGCTCAAAGGGATGAGCTCTTCCTCAAAAACTGAAAAAGTGAACGAGATGCTTGGTCTTGTGGGAATCAACGAGCTTGAGTTTGCATACCCCGACGAACTCTCAGGCGGCCAGAAGCAAAAAGTGGCACTTGCAAGAGCCCTTGCCCCCAGTCCCGAAGTTCTTCTCCTTGACGAGCCCTTTTCAGCCCTGGATACCGTAGTTCGCCTTAAACTGAGAAAAGAATTGAGGACGATCCAGAAAAAGCTAGGAATTCCTGTGATCTTCATCACTCATGACCCTGTAGAAGCCTTTACTATGGCAGACAGAATGGCAGTTTTTGATAACGGCAGGGTGCAGCAGCTTGGATCGCCTGAAGAAGTATTCTATCACCCAAAAACCCGCTATGTAGCAGAACTGGTGGGCTTTTCAAACCTATTTGATGATGCAGTTATTGAGAGGCACGGGCAGGGAGACGAATGTACTTTCCTCTGGTCCCTGGGCACTGAGATCACAGCCCCGTATATCAGGCGAATAGCAGGAGATAAAGTTAGCTGGGGGATCAGGCCGGAAAACATCGAACTTGTGGACAGCGAAAATGCCTATGCAACCCAAAAGGAAGAAAGGAAAAATTTGCTTGATGGCGTGATAAGGAACGTCGTGAACAAAGGCAGTAGCCGGATTATGTCCCTGAAATTAAAAGACAGCGGAGCCGTCCTGAATGTAGAGGTTATGAACCATATATTCGACTCTTTAAAAGTAGGTTCAGGAGACGAATGCATGGTAAGGATCAGGCCTTCGGACATGATTGTTTTTTGATTGTCTATTGACCCGCATGTATTATAATAGAGCTCGTACAGCAGAGTTGAAAGAAAGTCAGGGCCAGCTTATGTACCAGACAATCTTTCAACCCATTAAGAAAGAATCTTTTTCCTGATTTTATTCTGATTTTATTCTGATTTTATCCTCTTTTATTCTGATTTTATCCTTTTTTATCCTCGTTTTACGGCTTTAAGAACCACAGCTCCATCCCTGCTTTCTGCTTTCACTTCAAAACCCACATCTTCAAAAAGCTCTTTCCATGCGTCTTCAGAAAGTTGAGGCCCATGATGATGGTGTTTTTCCAGCGGTTCGACTGCCATCAGACTCCCGCCTATTTTCAGCACTCTCTTGATTTCAAACAGGGCGAATTTAATATCTTCAAGGTGGTGAAGCATAAAAAAACAGGTTGCAGTATTCACCGAAACACCATCAAAAGGAAGGGCATAGACACTGCCTGTCCTGAACTCCACGTTTGGCACACCAAGGACTTCTGCGTTCATCTGCGCCTGGCCTGTAAGGGAATCGTGAAGATCGATTCCATAGACCTTTGAATCAGGATTATTTTTTGCAATTTCCAGAGTGAGGGTTCCGAAACCACTGCCAATATCAAGGATAGTGGCTCCTTTCACATCTGGAAGCAAGAGAGGAAGAACCTGTGCCCTCACACCTGCCATGCGGTCCTCAGGAAACTTGGCTTTACCCACTTTTTCCGAATCAATCGCTGTAAAAGGTAGAATAGCATAGACTTTAGAGCCATTAACTGCCATCAGACCGCTTACATAAGCACTGCTATTTTCAGCCACAACCAATTCCACAACTGAAACTCCTACATCCCTGCAAAAGCGCAAACTCCACTCTTCCCTCTTCTCAGGATATTGAATGTTAAGAGGAGTATGCACCACCATGTAATGGGAATATTCCGGCTTGAAATACATAGACACGGACTCAGGTTCCCTCAAGCGGATCTCACTAATGCTGTCCCTGAAAAGAGCAAGAATCTGCAGGGAAGTTTCATCAGCCTCGTTTCTTATACTTCCAATTTCTTCGAACATACCCCTAAATTTGCTTTAGAGGAATAAAAGCTCTCTTACCCGAAATTTATGAGGCAAGCAGGAGACTACACCAGATATCCTGACGCCTCTTCTTTCCATCCACGGTTCCGAAAGTAAATACTTATACTGCACTCCCCACGCTACTATAGCCACAAAAAACCGTGCCTGGAAAAGCTACTCTTCATTCTTAACTGCTGAGGCACAGGAGACACAGAACATAAGTAAATTTGAGAATAGTTCCGCTTGAGAGAACCAGGTTTCTAAGCCATAAATTAGTCTGCTTGAGAGAAGCGAAATTCGGGAAGCGAAAAGAACATGTAGACCTTATATATACCGTTTGTTTCTGGTACAATACTGTTAAAATATTTTTAATTTAGAAAGATATATTTAAATACTATCCCGTAGGAGATAGGATACCTGTTGGTGGTCACGATGAAATACGTAATTGCAATGATAAGGCCGGAAAGGCTTGATGCGGTCAAAAGAGAACTTCAAAAAATTGAGGTGAACAGATTGACAGTATCATCCGTTTCTGGTTATGGTGCTCAAAAAGGACATCTGGAAATCTATAGAGCGATGGAATTTGAGGCAAATCTCCTCGAAAAAATAAAGATTGAAATCGCAGTAAATGATGATTTCCTGGAACCGACAATTGAGGCAATCAAAACTGGAGCAAAAGGCAGTGACGGTTACGTCGGAAGCGGAAAAATATTCGTGCTGCCACTTGAAAACGTAATAAGGATCCGTACGAACGAAGCCGGACCTGAAGGTATTTGAGGGGATGAAAATGGCTATAAACGGAGCAGACACTGTATGGGTATTGATTTCATCTGCATTAGTATTATTAATGGTTCCTGCGCTGGCACTGTTCTACGGAGGACTTGTCCAGCGTAAAAACGTTCTGAGCAGCATGATGCATTCATTTGTTGCGATGGGCGTCCTGGCTCTGGAATGGGTGCTTATAGGTTACTCCCTTGCTTTTTCAGAAGGCAACTGGTTTGTAGGTGGCCTTGGAAACACATTCCTGAGAGGGATGGATGCCTATTCAGTTACAGGTTCGATTCCCACTTATGCGTTTGTTGCATTTCAAGGAATGTTTGCAATAATTACGCCTGCACTTATATCCGGTGCTATTGTAGGACGTGTTAAGTTTAAGTCTTACATTGCATTCATCTTACTATGGGGCCTTATTGTCTATGCGCCAGTATGTCACTGGGTATGGGGCGGCGGATTCCTTACCGGAGAAGCCCTTGACTTTGCAGGCGGCACGGTTGTTCACATAACTGCAGGTATGTCTTCGCTTGCTATTTTGGCATTCCTTGGTAAGAGGAGAGGATATGGTGTTGATTCATTAAAGCCGCACAACGTTACTCTGACCCTCCTTGGTGCCGGACTTCTCTGGTTCGGATGGTTTGGATTCAACGCAGGCTCGGCTCTTGCTGCAAATGAAATCGCAACCCTTGCATTCATTACGACGTTGATAGCCCCCGCTGCTGCAGGATTCGTCTGGATGTCGATGGAATGGGCTCACTTCGGACGCCCTACTGCTCTGGGATTTGCAACTGGAGTCCTGGCTGGGCTTGTCGGAATAACTCCGGCTGCCGGATTTGTCACGCCAATGGCAGCAATTGCGATAGGTGCGATTGCAAGCTTCATATGCTATCAGGCCGTAATGCTCAAAAACAGGTTAGGGTATGATGATTCACTTGATGCCTTTGGAGTTCACGGTGTAGGTGGAATAGTCGGCGCGCTTTTAACAGGCGTATATGCAAGTGTAGGAGCTGAAGGTCTCCTCCTTGGGAATTCCGGCCAGTTGCTGATTCAGCTTGAAGGTGTAGTAATCACAATTATATACTCGATGGCCTGCACCCTGATTATCGGATTTGTACTCCACAAAACGATAGGACTCAAAGTAAGTGAAAGTGACGAAAACATCGGGCTTGACAAGACTCAGCACGGTGAAGCAGCCTATAACCTTTGAGTACAGGTAAACCCTGTACCTTTCTATTTTTAATTCAGTTTCACGGGTAGAAAAGAATCTACTTCATGAAACTAATACATCTTCCCTGAAACCAATTCATTTTTCCATAGTCAATAGTCCCGAGTATTACCAGATATTTTTATGTCTTTTATTTTTCTGTATTTTCTGAGTGAATCAAACTTCTTTGAATCGTTCCCATCCAAAGAGTAATTTTGATGATTCCTTTTGTATTTGAAAAAATAGGAAAGGAGAAATTATCACAACAATTTACGGCACTGGAAAAGTCACCATGACAATGATCAAAAACGAGAGTGAGGCCAGAGAAGCACTTGGAAACCTCATTAGTATTATCAATGAGGCTATTGCAAAAGGTGTTGCTCCTGCACCCAGAGAAAAGATCAGAGTCGAACCCATGGAGATCTACAAGTATCTGCCACAAACCAACTGCAGAAAATGCAGTGAATAGAGCTGTTACACCTTTTCCATAAAGCTCATGAGTGGAGAAACATCTCTGAAGAAATATACACCCCTCAAAGAGCCGGGATATGCACATAACCAGGAACATCTGCAGGTACTGGTTGCATATATTTGAGCCACTATTACCTGAAGAATCGTCCATGTAATTGAAAGTGCTGTTAAAAAACACATTTTAATTGGAGGATTTTGAAGACATTAACCATAGTACTTACCGATGGCCCTTATATTTCTGAATATGCCGAAATAGCCTGCAAGCTGGCAGAAGCTGCACTCGGAAAAATATCAGGTAAATATATTCCTTTACCTTAATGGAGTGCACGTCCCTAAAAAGGGCCAGAGTCCTTCCTTTTTTAACAATGCAGGTGAGCTTTTCTGCAGGCTTACGGAAAAAGGAGTGAAAATTAGAGCTTGTGCACGATGCGCTGCTGCAAGAGGTTACCTTAGAGAAGAAAATCGGGCTGAGAATAAGGATGAAAATCAGATTGAAAATAATGAAGAGGATTTTGTGGAAGGAAAATTGTAAAAGAAAGTAATTGCAGAGACTATCTCCCTGGAATAGAAATCACCAGCCTCTATGAGCCATCAGAAATGCTGAGTAAGAGTGACAGAGTGATATCACTTTCAATGTAAGATTGCAAGATTAAATCCTTGTTTTAAGAAGGTTGAGATCCAATGCCATCAGTTTTCTATCTCCTAGATACCGCCTCTTACGGAAATTAAAAAGCCTTCGGGGCACTGAATGCGGCTGCAGTAAGCCTTAAAGGGATGGATGTGACCCTCGGACTTTATGGAAATGGAGTTTATCTTGCAGCCACCAGCCAGGACAGCAGGAAACTCGGAGTGCCAAACCTTGCAGATATCCTCTACGCATATGGAGAGTCGAGAGTGATTGTCCATGAACCTTCACTTGTGGAAAGAGGCCTTTTTGGAGAAATTTTGGTAGAAATCATTGAACTGACAAATGAAGAAGACTTTTTCAGAGCTATAAAGAGGAAAGGAAAAGTTACAGTTCCGGAAAACTTTTACGCTGCTTTTATAAAGGATGTAATGGAAAACTGCATGCATGCATATACATTTTAAATATATGGCATTGCAAATTTAAGATTATATCCTGATATTACAGGTGTAAATGTCTTACTTTTTCCTTTAATCGAGATTTATACTTTTAACCGAGATTTATACTTTAACCGAGATTTATACTTTAACCAAGATTTACCTTACTGAAGAATCTTATTAAACCGGATCAGTTTTTATGGTCGAGAAAAATCTGCCAGGCGAGATAATAAAAGATTTACAGTCTGTATGCCAGCTTCATGAGCAAGCGGTCTGCAACCACGAGAAATGCAGGGAATTTAGCGAAAGCTTATCCCAGCTTCTGGTAAGGCTTGAGGATTTGAAATTTTATGGGACTGCTGACAGATTGATGAGCATTCTAATAAACTGCAAGCCAAAAGAGGCATCTCACTGCGAAAAAGCAAATCTTGTAGGAGAGATGATGAAAGATGTAGCAAGAGAGGTACAGAAGACAATCAGAAATTAAAAAAGAAAGGTTCTGAGCACAGAACGTTTCTTAAAACCGGATTCAAAAAAGTTGCTTTCTGAACATTGTGAGAGCTAAAATCACAGAGAAAAACATAGTCATTGTGAAAATAATTGCGAAGGCATGAGGATTATTTTCGAAAGGAACGTCAACATTCATACCGAAAAAGCTTGCAACCATCGTTGGGATCGACAGGACGATTGTGACTGAGGTCAGGAATTTCATGACCATATTTAAGTTGTTGGAGATAACCGAGGCATATGCATCCATGGTCCCGGTAAGGATGTTACTATAAATATTTGCCATTTCAATTGCCTGCTTGTTTTCTATGATAACATCTTCGAGAAGCTCCGTATCTTCAGGATACATCTTAACAGGATTGGACCTTTGAATTTTTTCAAGGACCATTTCATTGCTTTTTAATGACGTAGAAAAGTATACAAGACTTTTTTCCAGTTCAAGGAGCTGAATTAATTCTTTGTTTTTGAGAGATTTATGCAGTCTGCATTCAATCTTATCACTTGTTTTATCAATATGCTTGAGATACTGAAGATATAACTTCGAGTTTTTATAGAGAATTTGTAAAAGGAAACGTGTTTTTTTAAAGGTATAAAAAGACTTATTCTTCCGTTCAATAAAATCTTTTATAACATAATTTTCCTGAAGGGAGACAGTGACAATGTTAGTATCATTAATTATAATTCCGAGAGGAACTGTGTAATAAGTTCCCCCTTCCAGTAGCTCAGTGTTCGGTACAGGAATGTCTATTATTACGACAGTACAACCTTCATCCACTTCAATTCGGGAGCGTTCCTCTTCATCGAGTGCAGCTTTGATAAGATCAACTGGGATGTTCAGGTTGTTTGAAATATACAGAATTTCCTTTGGATTTGGATTTACAAGATTAATCCATGCCCCATTTTCAACCTGGTCGAGAGTTATCATTCCACTATCTGTTGATTTATATATCTGAAGCATGCCGATTTCTCCTTTTTTCGATTATATGAATTACATCTCCTATAAAAGTGAAAATTAGAACAAATTAGCCTCCAAGCAGAGCACAGATCTATAAATAGATTTTCATGAGTTAATACATAAATAAGTAGATTGAAAATTTATAAATATAAATTGGAAGTCGATATTATACTATCCTTTGGATTTATAATATCCGGATAAATCAGAATATCAATAAAAAAGAAGGATTGGACTGATGGAGAAAAAAATCCACTCCTAAAAATGCCTTAAATCATCTGTGATTACTGCCGAAATCATCCGGATATATTTAGAAAAGCACATAGATTTCCCACATATTATCGAGATTATATTAAGATCAAGAGGCAGTGCTGTTAATTCGTTCGTAACTCAATATATTAACGCGGGATATAGAACATTATCAGAACACCTAAGAGTGCAATTAATGCGCCTATTATCTCATATTTATCGGGATTTTTCTTATCTACAAATGCCCCCCATATAAGAGATGAGACAATAAAAATCCCCCCATATGCGGCATAGACCCTGCCGAAATGAGCAGGCTGGAATGTTGGGATGACTCCATAGACGGCTAATGTTAACCCACCCAGAAGTCCGAATAATGCTCCTTTATTTTCCCTTAACCACAACCAGACCAGATAACCCCCCCCTATTTCAAAAAGAGCAGCAAGGAAAAACAGAGCTAGAGAAATTGCCAGGTCAATCATATCGCTTCATCCTTTCTTGGCCAGTAGTAAATAATAGACACTCCAATAAGAATGACCAGAGAACCGATGAGATCATAGGCATCTGGAGGCGTTTTATCGAATATCCAGCCCCACAATAGAGACATAATAACAAAAATACCTCCATAAGTCGCATATATCCTGTGGAAGTAGGAAGGCTGAAATGTAGGTACAATTCCGTACAGGAATAAAATAATTGCTCCTAAAAATGCGAAAATAAAGTCCCTACCTTCACGAAGCCATAACCAGATAAGGTACCCACCCCCTATTTCAAAAATACCTGCCAGAATAAACAGGAGGATGGTGTACAGAAAACACCTTTTTTGGGAGATACATCTGGATTCTATTTTAACCATATTCTCCAGATGCTGCCGAAAATATATAAATATACTAACGGAGAACATTCCGGACTAAATTGACCACTGCGGCCTTTTGGAACTCCGAGAATAATACATAGTAAAATATACAAGTTAATAAGTCAAATATGCAGTCTAATATACAGTCCAATAAAATTAATATACACTCAAATAAAGTCTATGACATAGTATAATATAGTCTATGGATTTGATCAATCTATAGAATCGATCTATCTCCTAGAAGGCACAATACAGAAACCAAATAGAAATAACCTGATAAAGAAAATAAAGTGAATAAAAGTTGAGGTGAAAGAGATGAAAATAGAAATATTGGGCACAGGATGCGCTAAATGCAAAAAAACAAAGGAAATGGCTGATAAAGCTGTCAAGGAAATGGGCGTGGATGCTGAAGTCATCAAGGTAGAAGATTTTGATAAAATTCTGGGATACGGAGTTATGGTCACACCTGCTCTTGTTATTGATGGGGATGTGAAGGTTGCAGGCAGAGTCCCAAGCGTGGATGACATCAAGAAATGGATTAAAAAATAAGCAGACACAATGAACTGCAATAAGCAGACACAATGGACTGCAATAAGCAGACACAATGGACTGCAATAAGCAGACACAATGGACTGCAATATAATCTCAGATGAAACAAAATGTCCATGCGGCTCGGCAAATGTGACCATTTTCCCCTGCACGGGAGCAACAAATGTAGGTCAGCTCTCAAAATAGCAATTGGACTCGAGAAAAAAGGAGTAAGAAACCTGAAGTACACTTCAGGAATAGAAACCACGACCCCTGGGATTATGAAAGTTGCAGAGGCTTCCGACAGAATCATTGCAATTGACGGCTGTCCTGTAAAATGCGCAAACTAGACCCATGAACATGCAGAATTGAATACAGATGACCGGATAGTTAGTTCTGAACCCAGGATTAAGAAAAGCAAAGTGAGATCTCAAAGATAAGGAAGTAGTCGAAGTTCTTGGAAAAAAATAATGGAGATCCTTCAATTCGAGTGATCTCCACTTCATCTCTTATTAAAACTATTACTTTTACTTTTCCTTAAATTGCCAATAGGCTTCTTAAATCTTCTATGAATTTATCCAGTTTAAAAGAAGAAGGGAAAGATGAATATATTCCATGAAAAACGAAAAAGTCTGCCAGATATTAAAAAGACAGGAAAAAAATCCTCTGACCCAGCTTTCAGAAAAACCCTGTACAATATCCAGCAGCACGGCAAGGAGGAGAGAGTTGAAAAGTGCATCTGAAAGCAGATTCATCTGCAGCAGTCGCACCCGCCACAGGAAGGAAGAAGGTTTTGATTCCCATTTTCTACTTCCCAGCATTCAAAGCAGATCTTTATTGTTCCGAGTTCCCTGTGCTTCACTCTAAGCAGCGAGTTTTCATCCTTTCCACATATAGAACATTTAACCATATTTGAACCCTCGATCAAAATTTTCATGCAACTTTTTGTGAAGATCTTTACTTTCTCAGAAAATTCCCATAAAAATGTTAAATCAGATCTATATCGAAATTTTACTGTGACTGGAATTCATTCAAATTCAAGAGTTCTTATAAAAAAGTGTTCATATAAAAACTTCACTCAAATAGGAAGAATTAAAAAGGCAATAAGAAACTCAAAAAAGTTGCCATATTCTATTATTTTCAATCGATTACAGACAAATTTACATATTGGACTTTAGGACCACATATGAAAGGACCATAAAGGACTAGAATACTAGAATATTATTTTGCGTCTATACTCCACTAAAAAACTGCAAGGCCATGAAAGCCCAACTATAGGCAGGTCTATGGGCATGAATAGATTTTCAAGAACTGTTGTTGTATTTTTGCGGGTTTAATCTCTTGTTTGAAATTAGAACTTTGCAAAGAATCCCATGATTAGGCAATAAATAGCAAAATCAGGCAAGTCAAGATATGAGTTGTTATTTGAGAGCCCTCACCTCTCCGGATAAATATGAGGAGAATAATATAAAAATAAAGTTAAAATCACTTTCTTTAAATATGCCTGCGTTCATTTAATAATCGTGGTATTTTGAGACTAATTGTCTTTATTATTAGGTAATTTTTATTTAGAAAATACAAATAATAATAACAGAAGATTTTAGTCAATAACTCATATGGGTAGGGCATAAAAGAAAAAATCAGATCATCACATTTAAATATGGCTTTGTTATATTGCTAAAGGATAGCATGTTGATGGCATATGTGCATTATTCAGTAGTATTTAGTATTATTTGATGGTGTGTATTATTATTACACATCATAATTTTAGTTAGAGGATGTAAGAATTTACGGTAAAATTGTAGTCCATTATTCTTGCGAGTAATATAAAAGTGAAAAGAAAATCACCATCTTTAAATATGCCTTTGATATATTAACAGATGGCGACATGCTGATATTATGTCGACACTATCTGTATATTATTATTTCTTGTGATTTTGATTTAAGAATATTATAATATTTATGGACATTTTAGTCCATTATTCTTATATATTCTTACATATTCCGGAATTACGCATTTGAACTGAGAAATCAATATCATAAAGCATGTAACTCTTAAAAAAAGAACATATAGAAAAGCCTATAGAGTTTGATTTTGTTCTTCAAGTGCGTAAGCCCAATAGACAGGCCAGAGAATAAATAGATCGGAGGATAAATAGATCGGAGGATACGTTGTATGATGGAAACAACCGTTATGCTATTAATGACAGTACCCATACTTTTCTCGTTTTTATTTTTAGCCCTTAGCAAAAAGTTATATAAAATTCTTGCTTGGGCTTTTTTCATAATTGGAACATTTCTCTCAGTTCAGTTAGTATTAGGTGGAGTTGGAACCGTCGAAGTAGCTGGACAGAATTTTGAACGTCTAGAAAACATTATCCTTGTATTGGAAGCACTGGTAATAGTTTATATGTTTTATGTATCAGTAAAACACAAAAACTTGCCCACACTTGCACTGGTTGCAATTGCAACAGGTATATCAGTTTATTCTTTCATGAATGTTGCAGCAGTTGAAAGTGCTTCATTTAATATTGACCAATTATCCCAGGTCATGATATTAATAGTAAATATTATCGGTACTGCGATTATATTGTTCGCAACCGGATATATGGATGAATATGAAGAACACAGACATTTGAACAGACAAAAAACATTTTATTTCACAATGAGTTTCTTCTTAGCAGCCATGAACGGTCTGGTCATGGTTGACACCTTAGGATGGCTGTATCTTTTCTGGGAAATAACAACTCTATGTTCATTTGTTTTGATCTCATACAACCAGGATGAAGAAGGAATAAACAATGGTTTCAGAGCTTTAGCTTTAAACCTGGTTGGTGGAATCGCTTTCTCTGTAGCCATAATCAGTTTCAGTGGCAATGGCATATCTAACCTTTCACAGGTTATAGGTAATTCAGCAGGAATAATACTTCTTCCCGTTTTCTTACTCTGCATTGCAGGCTTTGCAAAATCCGCACAGATGCCTTTCCATAGCTGGCTCTTGGGCGCAATGGTTGCTCCTACTCCAGTTTCTGCGTTACTACACTCAAGCACCATGGTAAATGCAGGTGTTTACGTAATTGTAAGATTGGTACCAGCTTATGCAGGCACACCCCTTGGAACAGCCATTGCTGTTTATGGGAGTTTTACCTTTGTAATCTGTTCAGCTTTAGCCTTATCTCAAAGAAATGCTAAAAGAGTACTTGCTTATTCCACTATTGCAAACCTGGGATTAATCATAGGAAGTGCTGGAATAGGTACACCTCTAGCAGTGTCTGCTGCAATTATGCTCATTTTATTCCACGCCATATCAAAAGCCCTTCTGTTCCTCTGTACAGGTGAAATAGAACACACGATAGGAAGCAGAGACATAGAAGACATGTCGGGCTTGATAAAAAAGGCCCCACTTCTGACTATGCTTGCATCTCTGGGAATGATATCCATGCTATTACCTCCATTTGGAGTATTACTCACAAAATGGATATCTCTGGAAGCGGCCTCTAGCAATCCTGTTGTAGCGATACTCCTTGTACTTGGAAGCGCACTTACAACAGTTTATTACGTCAAATGGCTCGGAACAATATTATCATCTTCCATGGACAAAAAGAAAACTACCCACTTAAAACCGGAAACATACTTCCCATTATCAGTCCTCGGTTTAAGCATTATAGTAACGAGCATTTTTGTATATAGCATCTTTAATTACTTCGTTAATCCTGTAGTTGCAACTTTGCTTGGTGCTGTTCCTACTGTTTCAGGTCAGGGTGGACAATTTGTATCTGACATAGGAGGATTTGCTTACGCAGCAATATTCATAGTGCTTGTTCTGGCAATTCTGATCTATTTCGCTACCAAAAGCATGTTTACACCCCGCAAAGTCGACTATTATATGTGTGGGGAAAACAACCTTGAAAAGGACACATTAATGTTCAGGAATGGACTTTGCAACTACGAAAAAAGTAGTGTTTCTAATATTTACATGGAAAACACTTTTGGAGAAAACAGACTTTCGACAGTTGGATACGTGATTTCCATACTAATTATTATAGCCGCATTGGCAGGAGGGGTATTATGAACAGTTTAGATATTGCAAAAATTGTTCTTGTGTTAATTGGTGCTCCGATCCTCGGCTGTTTACTTGCAGGTATTGACCGGAAACTTACATCAAGATTGCAAGGTAGAGTTGGTCCTCCTCTTTTACAGCCCTACTATGACGTGAGAAAACTTTTCGAAAAAGACAATGTAGTAGTAAACAAGTCTCAAAACTTATACGTGGTTATGTACGTAATCTTTGTAGTTTTGAGCCTTTTGATGCTAGTCTTTGAAGCCGATATTTTGATGATAATATTCGTATACACAATATCGTCTGTAGCTCTCATAGTAGGAGGAATGAGTACTGGTTCTCCATACGCCAGGATAGGGAGCTCAAGAGAAATTATGGCTATCCTGTCCTATGAACCAATTTTAATATTTTATGCTATTGCAATATACATGCTTACTGGCACCTTTAAGCTATCTGCGCTGGATGAAGCGTCAACGCCTCTCTTGATGTATATACCGCTTATATTCATAGGAATGCTATTTGTTATGAATATAAAGTTCAAAAAGTCACCCTTTGACTTTTCAACCTCTCACCATGCTCATCAAGAGCTGGTTAAAGGTATGTTCACCGAATACTCAGGACCAGGGATGGCAGGAATTGAGATTGGCCATTTCTATGAATACACATTTTTATTAGGACTAATGTTTGTATTCTGGAAAATAAATATCTTAATGGGTTTGATTCTAGCATTAATTGCCTTTTTATTCGTTATTGTAATGGACAACATTACTGCGAGAGTATACTGGCAATGGATGTTCAAAACAAGCTGGACAGTTATGCTACTAATTTCCGTTATAAACATAGTATATCTGTACATTTACGAGATTAAAATTATTTGAAAAGAGGGATACTTATGAGTTTGGCAAAATCCCCATGGATCATACATGTGAATTGCAACAGTTGTAATGGCTGTGATATTGAAGTTGTAGCTTGTCTTACTCCTCTATATGATGCTGAAAGATTTGGGGTTTTAAACATCGGTACTCCAAAGCAAGCTGATATAATGGTAGTTACAGGCTCGGTAAATTACAAAAATGTAAATGTGCTTAAAAACATTTATAACCAGATCCCTGATCCCAAAGTTGTTTTAGCAGTAGGCGCCTGTGCATCTACAGGCGGAATTTTCCATAACTGCTATAATGTAATAGGTGGAGTGGACCAGATCATACCTGTAGATGCATATGTTCCTGGATGCTGCCCAAGACCTGAAGCCATACTTGATGGAGTAGTAGCAGCACTTTCAATACTTGAAAGCAAAAGTAAAGGGAAAATCAAAGGAAAAGAAGTAAAATTGAAAGGAAAAGAGGTGCCATCAAATGCTTGAGAATGAGGTAGAGATTAAAAGCAGCGCAGAGTTGCTAAAAACTGTTGAAGGTTTAAAAAATGATGGCTATCGATACGCTACTATGATATGTCTGAAAGCTAACGATGGTCACGATCTGATATATCTCTTTGACAAAGATTACAAGCTAAAAAATCTAAGGTACTTTGTGAAACCAGGTGAAAAACCCAAGAGCGTGTCAGGAATTTATCTATGTGCACTCTTGATCGAGAATGAGTACCAGGATCTCTTCGGATTGACTTTCGAAGGTTTAGCTGTAGACTTCAAAGGCCACCTTTACTTGACACCAAACAGTCCAAAAGCTCCCTTGGCTTAAAGCAATTTGAGAGGAGAATCACATGACAACCATAATACCTTTTGGTCCTCAACATCCCGTTTTACCCGAACCAGTATCGTTAAAACTTGAAATTGACAACGATGTTGTTGTTGGAGCACTTCCCTCACTTGGCTACGTGCACAGAGGGCTTGAGAAATTTATAGACACAAAGGACTATAATCAAACAACATATATTTGTGAAAGAATATGCGGAATATGCAGTGCCCTTCATGGAATAACTTATACAATGGCAGTCGAAAAACTATTCGATGTCGAAATCCCTGAAAGAGCGAAGTATATAAGAGTGATAATTGGTGAACTCAATAGAGTTCATAGTCACCTCCTCTGGCTTGGCCTGTTTGCCGATGGCTTTGGATTTGAAAGTCTCTTTTATGAATGCTGGAAGTACAGGGAGGCAGTATTGGATGTATTGGAGAGAATCACTGGAAACAGAGTCATACATTCGATATCCAAAGTAGGAGGAGCTAGCAAAGATTTGACTAAAGAACATATTGATCTTCTTCTGAAAGTTCTCGATACATTGGAGCCTCAGGTCAAAGATCTTGAAAAAGTTTTTGTGAATAATTACACAGTTAAGAAAAGACTTGTGGGATTAGCTCCAATGTCAAAACAACTAGCATATGAGGCTGGGACTGCCGGTCCTACACTTAGAGGAAGTGGGAACAGCATTGACTTAAGAGAATCAGCTGATTGGGATATCTATAAAGATCTCGGTTTTAAGCCAGCAGTCGAAAAAGATGGAGATTGTTACGCCAGAACAAAAGTAAGAATCACTGAATTATACGATTCTATTAAGTTGATAAGAAATGCGATCTCCAAGATGCCTAATGGTGAGATTGCAATACCCATAAAAGGCTTCCCTACCGGTGAAGCGATTATGAGGACAGAGCAGCCTAGAGGTGAAGTTGTATATTATGTGAAAGGTAATGGTACTAAAAACCTGGAAAGACTTAAAATAAGGACCCCTACCTTTGCAAATATACCTTCACTGTTACTGACACTACCAGGCATCAAACTCGCTGATGTCCCTCTAGTTGTACTTACTATTGACCCCTGCATTAGCTGTACTGAAAGATAAAAAAGAAGGGTGATATAATGGGTATGTTAAATCTTGTTATAGCAAATGTTTCTCGTAAACCTGCTACCAGACTTTACCCCTTCGAGATAAGGGTACCTTTTGAAGAGTTTAAAGGAAGGATTGTTTTCAATCCTGAAAACTGTATTCTCTGCGGGATATGTCAAAAGAAATGTCCCCCCGATGCAATAGCAGTTACCAAGGCCGAAAAGATATGGGAACTTAATGTATTCAGATGTATTATGTGTACTGAATGCGTTACTGGTTGCCCAAAAGATTGCATAACAATATCTAATGAAAGGGCAAAAACTGGTGCAAAAGAGTATATTAAAATAGTGGTTCCAAAAGTAGATACTCCAAAAGCGGCGCCTTCAAAATAAGAATTTTAACTTAAATTTATTCTTTTTTGTCGCTGCTCATTATTTTTTCAAGTACTATAGCATAAAAACAATATAGATTGTTCTTCGGTCTAAAAACGTATGACATATAAGGGAGTCCTCTTTGAGGAACTCCCTTAAAAATATAGAAAATAAGGCAGATTCGGAACTTCCGTTTTTGCATCAGTTTCCGCAACAGCATCCTTTGTCTTTTTCTGATTCTTCAACCTTTTTTTCGCCAAAGATAAGGCCATAAACATTTTCACCGTAGACGTTTGTCCAGCCGAGCTGAGAACCGCCTGCTATGAACATGGCAACGGCAATGGCTTCTGCAATTTCCTTTTTGCTTGCCCCTTGTGCAAGAGCTCTCTGAGAATGCACATCAACACAGAACTGACATCGCATCAGGACCGAAGAGGCAACGGCTATAAGTTCCTTGGTTTTCCGATCAAGTTCTCCACCCTCAAAAATGGAATCTCTCAATTTCCCAAATGCTTCAGCAGTATCAGGAAGTATTTCGTTCAGGAATGACATTTTTGTTCCTCCGGTTTAATCAATTACTCAAATTTATATAATACGGAAAGTCAAATATCAATGAAACTTGATGCATCTCAGCGACTTGATATAACCTTTAGAACAATAAAGAAAAATAATAAAAAATAGATGAAAATCAAGTTATGAAAATAAAAAGAAAGTCGTTTAAGAGAAACTGTTCAACCAAAAAAATAAAGGTGATATGTTGACCGAAATTACCGTAAATTCCACTATCTGTGGTTTTGTTCACAAAATCCGCGGAAGCAAAGAAGGAAAAAAAATCATAGTGGACATCGAAACCCCCTGTGAAAAGATAAAGAAATTTTCTCATATGGAAGTTCCCATGATGGAAATCCTGGACATAAAGAACAACTACGTGATTGATAGAGCACAGGAAGCGAAATGTTCCTCAAATTGCCTTGTACCCTGTGCAGTCCTCAACCTGTGCAGAATTGAGAGCGGTTTCCTGTCAAAATCCCTGGCAAAAAAGGCAGGCAGCATCAGTATCGAATTCAATGATGCCTGAGACGGTCATGTATGACACGGACTTTTGATATTACCATTGCTTGGTCTGGCAAATCCTTTTTATCGGAGCCGAAAGCCCTGAATAAAGACTTTCCAGCTCCATCTAAAATCCCTTAAAAAACCAAGATTTAAGGACTCTTTGTTTATATTCTTCAAGCTGTGTTGTAGTTTTTCGTAAAATATTTCTTTCTCCAGTAGAGTGCAACATTCACAAGTCCGATCATCACAGGCACTTCAATCAAAGGACCTACAACCGCTGCAAATGCCTGCCCGGAATTGATTCCGAAAACCGCAACAGCAACTGCAATTGCCAGTTCGAAGTTGTTGCTGGCTGCGGTAAAAGAAAGAGACGTCGTCTGTGCGTAGTTTACCCCCAATTTCATAGAGATAAAAAAGGAGATGCTGAACATAAGTACAAAATAGATTAAGAGGGGAATTGCAATCCTCAAGACGTCTAATGGAAGGGCAACGATATATTCTCCTTTTAAAGAGAACATCACAATAATTGTAAATAACAGAGCATAAAGTGAAATCGGACCAGTTTTAGGAATGAATTTTTCATCATACCATTCGGACCCTTTTGAGGGAAGTAAGAAGTAACGGGTTAAATAACCGGCAGCAAACGGTATCCCCAGATAGATGGCAACACTTTGGGCAACCTCTCCCATAGAGACATCTATTTCCATACCACGTATTCCCAGCCATTCAGGCAAGGCTGTTATGAAGAAATAAGCAAAAACGGAGTAGAAGATTAACTGAAAGATTGAATTAAACGCAACAAGAGCAGCTGCATACTCATTATCACCATCTGCCAGAGTGTTCCAGACAATCACCATGGCGATACACCTGGCCAATCCGATTAGAATGACACCTACCATGTACTCCGGATATTCCCTGAGAAATATAATCGCCAGGAAGAACATTAGAATAGGGCCAATTATCCAATTTTGCAGTAAGGATAAGCCTAAAACCTTACGATTTTTGAACACCTTGCCTAATTCTTCATATTTGACCCGTGCCAGAGGAGGATACATCATAACTATCAAACCAATGGCGATGGGAATGGATGTTGTGCCGACAGATAGGCTCTTTAAAAAGTCTGCAAAGCCCGGATAAACAAATCCCAGGCCCACACCGATAAACATAGCCAGAAAAATCCATAGAGTCAAATAACGATTTAGAAACGATAATTTTGATACAACGGAGTTTCCCAAAACAAACACCTTTATCCATTTTATTAAACCCGATTACTTCCCCAATTCGGAGATTTTCTGAAATGTAATGCCTGAAATGTACTGTGAAATGCTCTATTTGAGAACTGAATCACAGGACCTCCCACTTTCTTTGAAGTTTTTTAATAGTGCCAGGTCATCTTTACAAACACTAATCTTCTTCAGTTCATCATTAAGAACGATTGAAAGGAATGGAAAATTTAGCAAAATGACATCATTGAGTCTATAATAGACCCACTGAGACTTTTTTTCAGAAACGATAAATCCTGACATTTTCAGCTTATTTAAGTGTCTGGAAGTATTGGATTGCTTAATGCCCAGAACCGCTTCAATATCACAGACACATAATTCGCCATTTCTTAAAAGATTCAGTATTCTTATCCTATTTTCATCAGCCAGCGCCTTAAATAGATAAACAATGTCCAGAGAGATCACCACCTGCATATGAGTATATGAAATTATACTCATATACTATTTAAATATGAAGCATCAGATATCATTGACCATAAGGACACTGCTGAGGGTTATCCCCAAGATAAATAAGAAAAAATAAAAAAAAGAAATTCCAGATTGATTTTGAGGGAAGGCTACTGGTGAATCATACTGCAGCTGAAAGAAATGAAATATTGCTTTACAGATTGTTTACATGAATTCCAGTACAGCCATTTTTAAAGACCGCCCGGTTTTATGCTTTTAGTTTTTACGCTTTCACATCTTTGACTTTAAAATCACTGCCAAGGAGTTTTTCCATTAGAAATCCTATGAATATAAACAGAGGTATTGATATTAGTGTCCTTAAAATTGTAAATTTTACCCCCAAATAACCTATTTCTATTCCCAGCATTGGTAACTTCATAGATGAAAATGCACCCAGATAAATGAAGATATTCCTTACAGACGCGCCTTTTTTACATAAAATATACGCAACAGGAAATGCCCCATAGAGCGGGCCTGCCTGAAGCATTGACAGCAAAATAACTAAAAAAATGCCTTTAACTCCGGATTCTCTACCTATATGCTTTTCAAGAAGCTCTTTTGGAACCCAAACATCAAAAAGCCCGATAATTATGAAAATGAAAGGAATGAGTGTAATCATTTCTATAAAAAATTCCTCGAAATTAGAGTATATGACGAGACCTGGATTAAATCCTATGAAATATGAACCTATAGAAAAAAGGACAAACAAGATAACCCAGATATAGTTTTTCATATATTTATTCACATTAACCACCCCATTAAAATGCCTATTATTACTGCTGCGATTAGATTAAAGAGGTTCCGCAGTATTGCTGCATTCTTACCAAAATATTTTATTTCAAGAGGCAAGGTTACAATTCCCACCATCATCATAGTAGTCATAAAAACTGCAACAACACCGTAAGTTGCTCCTTGCTTAAGCAGAGCGGCAGCCAGAGGGTATGAAATAAAACCGGGTATCAGAGTAATTGATCCGATAAATGCAGCTATTCCAAACCCATACCATCCAGAGTTGGCTCCAAGATAATACACAATTAAGGAATCGGGGATGAAGAAAAGCACTATGCTGATAAGAATTAAGATATTAAGGAATGGATGAAGAATATTGAAAAGCATTTTTCCGCCTTTTTTGAGACCAAGAAGCGTCTTCTCTCGATCCAGACAAAACGACAGAAGTACACTTATTCCAGTAAATAATCCAAAGACAAAAGTATTACTAAAAACCATTTTTCTCCGACCATTTTGTAGTGTGCCTAATTTTCTGCGAGGAAACAAGAAAGTGACAATATGACATCAAGATATGTTGATATATTTAAGCAACGTGTATTATATAAACATCTTACTTGAACAGCATGTGAGTATAAAAATAATTAGAAAAAAACAACAAAAGCATTGAAACCAACTAAAGGGAGTAAAAGCTATGCATTTATAGTCTTCAAAGTAAAAGTTAACACTTTTCATGAGCTGTGAAAGATACGTTTATAGTCAACATATCATTAACTGCCCTTTTTATTTGTTCATTAAATATTTTCATCCAATTCTGAGGGCATGTTGCGAAATAACCAAGGCAACAGATGATTATATTAGAATTAAATCGAGGATACTGTTTGTGAATATAGTTGAGTATAGTATAAAAAAGTGTTTAATTTATTTCGCTGAGGTCCCTAAGCAAATGATTTTGATTTAGCTAACTCTGTATATCTATTTCAGATCAACTACCGGGATCATTCAACTGATTAAATAACTCTTTTTGAAAGATCTTTATTTTGCCTTTTAGATACTAACTAAATCCTAAATAGTCAATTTATTATTTTCACCGCCCTCAGGAATTTTCCGATAATTCCACCTGCCATATCCATGCAATCTTTCAAAAATGGCTTTATGTCGGTTCTGTCATAGACAGTAATATGAGTTATATCTGAACCCATGAGGTTTTTTAAAAAAGTTCTTAGATATTGTCTGCGTCCGATAAGATTTATGATTTCATATTTTAGATAAAATAGATGGATATCTTTATTCTTGACCTGAACCTGGGAATCTACCTTTTCCCCCAGCGCATCCAAATACTGCGAATACTGGAGATTGACTCCTGAAAGGTTTCCCACTCTGTGCCACATCATTGAACGCAGGTTTATCTCCATAAGTTTGTATTTGTTATCCCGCGAGTCATATTTGAATTCGGGCTGGGCAATTCCTTTTATATCCATGCCATTAAGAAGTTTTCGTCCCTGTAGTAGCACAGCCTCTGGAGCCTCATTTGATGCACTTGCAAACACTCCGAAACCATCTGGATACTGAGCCAGTTTCTTCCCTGTCCACTCGTTTAGGATTTTCCCGCTCATGTCTCTGTAGGCAACATAAGCGTATATGCAGTTTTCATCCCCAGGGATAATTTCGGAAGCTAAAAACTTAATTCCAGAATCCAGATGATTTTCAAGATTTTTCCTTACTTTATTTAGATCTCTGAGACTGCCTATTTTAAGATTTCTGAAGACCTTTCTCTCCAGGTCTTCTCTTTTACTGGGTTTCAACAGGATAGGAAATTGGATAAGTTCAATATTTACCAGATCTTTTTTTTCGTGAATAAATATTGTTCTAGGATAAGGAATACCCAGCTTCTCACAATAAGAATACTGAACAGATTTATCAAGGCAGGCTTGCAAATTTTCCGGGTTAAAGGGCAAAAAGCAGAAAGAGTTGATTTTATCGTGGAGCTTATGAAGGTTTTCAAGCTGAAGATCATCAGTCGGAAAAATAATTATTTTGTCGTATTCCATATGAAGATTTTCAATCGCTCGGTGAAGGCTTTCTGAAGTTTTATCAATAAGTATGAATTCTTTTATTTTATTGCTGTATGAAGCCAGCTCCCTGGAGTATCCGAAAAGAATTATTTCTTCTACTTTTTTTTCGTACAACTCCTGAATTATCGAATACCCATTGACGTATCCCCCCAAAACAAGGGTACAGTGACTTTTTTTCATATAAAACACCTATTTATTAGTCTGAAAGTTTAGAATTTGGAGTTTAATCTCAGTGTTAACTTTAGGTTTATTTCGAGATCCCCTTCACAACGTTAACTTTAAGCTTATTTTGGTAGCTTGATCTCCAAGAAATAAAGAGCGTTCAGGTTCAAGAAACATTCTGCAAAAGAAATTAAGAATTGATATTTTCGTTTCAAAACCCTGATCTCGCTGAAAACAATAGACCTGCTCGAATCTTAGATTTCCAAAAACTGTTAACTAATATTTAGTCAAATCAAATTCATAGCGGCTTACTATGTAGTAAGCAAAGGAATTTTATCAGAAACCCCCGAAATGATTCTTGTAAACCATAAAAAAGCCGACTCCTAGAATTATAAAGCCTGCAACTTTTTTTAACGGGAAACCATATTTTGAAAATTTCTTAAGCTTTGAGGATGAAAAGCTTGCAGAATAAGCAACAAGGAGCATTGGAACGGAAAAGCCAAGGGAATAGATGAAAAGCATTAGTGCCCCATAAGTAACTTTACCTGAAACAGCGACCATTGTAAGGATTGAACCAAGTACTGAACCTACACATGGAAGCCAGACAATCCCAAGAGAAAGACCAAGCAAAAATCCTCCGAAAAGACCTTCTCGTTTGGAATTTGCAAGAGAAGAAAAATTGCCAAAAATTCCGAAAGTATTGAGATCAAACAGAAGCGTAAGACCCATTGTAATCAAAAGAACTTCGGCAAAAATATTAAGAAAATCAAGGTAAGCCGTTAACTTTGCCCCAAAGAGGGAAGTAACGATCCCCATGCAGGTAAATGAAAGAGACAAACCTAATACTATAGCAAGCGGCCTGAACTTTCCTTTTTCAGTTGAATAAGCAAAAACTGCAGGAATCACGGGCAGGATGCAGGGGGAAAGCACACTGACTACCCCTGCAAAAAAAGCCGCAATCGGAAGAAAGTTGGAAAACATAAGTTCACTCCTTTGCTTTCCAAGATGTAGTAGCTTTATCAATAGTTTCTGAAAGGGTTTCTTTATCGGTAACACCTATGAACCTTGCAGATGTTCTTTCCGAACTTTTACTGCCGTCTGGCCGCATATACATATATTTCCCGTCCTCTATGCCTACAATAACACAGGTATCAGGAATGTTTATTACTTCGAACGTTTCTGCAAGCTCAGGATATTCATTGACGTCAATAAGCATAAATGAGGCAGAACCCTCATAATTCGGAAGAAGCTCTGAAAGCACCTTTTCCTGCTCTTTGCATGGAGTACACTCTTTAGACCCAAGCTTCAACACAACAGGGCCTTTACTGAGAGCTTCATCAAACTGGCTCAGGCTCGTAACCTCAACAAGCTCCGCTTTATTGCCGGAATCATTAACATCCTTTGTGACTTCAACAAGCTCCGATGCATTGCCGGAATCATTACTCTCTGTGCAGCCTGAGCTAAAGAAAAAAAAACACAAAATCGCTAACATGAAGAGCAATTTTTTCAAACCGAACGAAAAAGAAAAAGGAACTCGTTCTTTACCCTGTATTCTCTGCAGTCGTTTCATTACAATTCTCCAAACACTTCAAATTCGGTGGTATAGTTAAGAAACAAGAAAGATATAATAAGATATCAAGATATGATGATATACTTAAATATAATAAATATATCCTATAAATAATTTTCTCATAGTTCCTGTACGTATTTGTGCATCAACAGATAATTGATATCCCAGAAGAACAGGAAATACAATAGCTATCAATCCATTAGTATTGAGATTGAAAACTGTTTCGTAAAAAATAGAGATATTTACTTTTCCAAAAGATTCAGCAATTTAGGGCAATATTTCATTCAAGAAAAGAATCTTAGTTCTTCTAATCAATTTAAAAATTCATATTTATAAAAAAGATCATGGCGTATATGAAGAAACGTTGATATAGACACAGTACAAAAAAAGGAAAGAAATTGAATATATAATATGTTGGATATCAAACAAAACTGATATGAAAACTCTTAATTAGAAGGCCTAAGTTATTTTATTTATGAGTTACTGTTGTCCGGCAGATCCAGAGAAAAAGAAAGAATGGGAAGACCTCATGCTCCAGGAAATAGATTTTCTGGACAATGATATTAAAAAAGCCAGTGAGATATTCAGCGCTTTCGGGCACCCGATAAGGCTGAAGATTGCTTATTTTCTATCTCAAAGAGATCATTGTGTCTGCGAATTGATATTTAAATTGAAAGAAAGGCAGAATCTGGTTTCCCACCATCTGGCAATTATGAAAAACTGCGGGATTGTCGAAGCTTATAAAAGCTCAAAATGGCATTACTACAGATTGAACCCCGAATTTGCAAATATTTTGAATATTATATCTCAGATACAAAACAAAAAATCGGAGTAAAATGCCTTCGTCCAATTGAGAAAGTTAAAAAGCTGAAAATAACCTGTGGTATTCAGTCATCACAGCAACATTCGCATTCTTCTTCTTTCGCATCTTTTTCAAAGATTTTATCGTATATGTTTTCTCCATATACATTTGTCCACCCTATCTGCGACCCGGCAGCAACAAACATTGCAACTGAAATCGCTTCTGCGATCTCTTCTTTTGCAGCCCCTGCAGAAACTGCCCTCTGCGAATGAACATCGACGCAGAACTGGCAGCGCATGAGTACTGAAGAAGCAACAGCTATTAACTCTTTTGTTTTAACGTCAAGGAAAGCATCCTTGAAAATAGAATTTCTCATCTGTCCAAAAGCTTCAGCGGTTTCGGGCAGCATCTCGTTTAAAAATGACATTTAAATCTACTCCTCCCAAATAAATAGAGATATGTAATGAATTTTCAACTAAATTTAGCATAAAACACTAAGAAACACTAATTTTAAGACAGTCTTCGCATCGACCTCAATGACCAGGCTTTCTGCAAAATGCAGAGTTCCACTGCATACTGCCGCCTCGATTTTCAGGCTTATGAGTGTACAGCAGATCGTCATCATCGCCTTTGGAACTGGCATCAGCAGTTGTTTTTTCAGAGACCTTATCCTCGATCATATTCTGCTTTTCGTTCTTCAGAACAGTTGAGTTTTCTGTTAATATCTTTTCGTCTATTTCGTCTTTCATTTTTCAAACTCCCTGAATCTCCGGTTTTCTCATCGATTCTTTGAGAAATATTAGAAAATCAAATTTTAAGAACATAGAGGTATGATATCAAATATAGTTGATCTGAGAAATAACTGATAAGAGAGCAACTTGAGATAATACCCAGGAAAACGACCTGGGGGACGACCCTCTTTATTTGACTTCATTATAAGGTGCTAAAAAAAGATTATTAGAGCCGAAAAATATAGTTAACCTTTTATTCTTTCCTTTCAAGGCTATTATAATCACAAGAAGGTAAAAGGAAAAGAAGACCATGAGATGACCTGACTGATGAACGAAATTCCTTTTTCGAATACAGGCCCGGGAACGAACTTTGATAAGCAGTGGGCTTTTGAAGTGGCTTATTTCATTCAAAATATCGGAGCAGTCCTTAGAGATCTGGGAATTTTTCTGAACTCCAGAGATTATGTTGAGGCCCGCCTCCTTGCAACACAGATGAGACAGAAGGCAGAATACGAAAAGACTATTCAGCCGGATTTCAGAACCTCAGATTACTTTTCAAAGGCTAGAAAGCTGTTCAACAGTTTCCTTGATGAGTGTGTGAATTTTGCTGAGCTTTTAAGAGTCACAACCATACAGGAAGAAACAGGATGTGAAGAACTTATGGACAAGCCAGAACAAATAAGGAATTCGGTAGAGAGATTGAATCTCCTCAAAGAGATGTATACAGAGGAGCTCCGCCTCCGGGGATGGTACTATTAAAGTAAGCAATGTCTGCAACCATATCAGCAAGTAAAATCAATAAGCTTAATTAATAACCAGTATCATTAATCACTATCTATGAGAATTTTATAAATGGCTGACTCAATCCTCAGACCTAACAAACATGAACTTTATCAAAAAATATAAGTTGGAAAGGTAGCAAAGAGTTATATATAGGGAAATGGGTTAGAGAATAAACGTTCAAGTGAAAGATAATTCAGTCTAATCACTTAGTCTGCCTGTATCACAGGGAAGAATTCAAAAAAGCTTCCGGAACTTATCCAAGAAAATTAGATTTTTGCTGTATAAGTTTTACGTATCTCGGTTCTGAATTTCCCTGGTCTTTAGGCAACTTTTCGCATCCCCGGGGATATTAACCATTTATACGGCGTGTTTACCTGTTTTTAGCTGGTATCATGTACCGGTTTTGATAAGTGGCCTTTTCCGCAAAGGAAACTGCCGGGTATGCGGCAGAGAGTATATAAACAGCAGGTCTGCAATCCGCAAGATCTGTAGAAAATAATTGTTAACATTAGAGTGAGTATATGGAAAAATTAGCAAAATTCAAAGCACTGGGGCTCTCAGACAATACATTGAAAGCCCTCAAAAAGAAAGGGTTTGAAGAACCAACCCCAATTCAGGAAAAGGTCATCCCGCTTTTTTTGAAAGGAGAATGTGACATTATAGGGCAGGCTCAGACCGGAACCGGAAAAACAACCGCTTTTGGAGCCCCAATTATAGAAAGGATCCCTGAGAAATCAGGAAAGGTACAGGCAATAATCCTGACCCCAACCCGTGAACTGGCAATTCAGGTTTCAGAAGAACTCAACTCCCTAAAAGGAGACAAAAAGCTGCACATAGTCCCCATCTATGGAGGACAGTCCATGACACAGCAGCTGAGGGCACTGAAAAGCGGAGTGGATATTGTTGTCGGAACGCCCGGAAGGGTTATAGACCACATTGAGCGAAAAAGCTTAAACCTCGGAAATATTTCGTATTTCGTGCTGGACGAAGCCGACGAAATGCTGAACATGGGTTTCATAGACGACATAAAGGAAATCTTAAAGGCAACTGGACCTGATAAAAGAATGCTTTTCTTTTCAGCTACAATGCCAAAAGCAATCCTCGGAATCGTCAAGAAATATATGAAAAACTATGAGCACATTACCATAGAAAAAGAGGATCTTGTTGCAGAACTAACTGAGCAGATCTACTTCGAAGTTAGGGAAAGCGATAAATTCGAAGCCCTCTGCAGGATTATAGATATCGAGGACGAATTCTACGGGCTTGTTTTCTGCCGGACAAAAATTGACACCAGCCAGCTTGCCCAGAAGCTTGGAGACCGCGGGTATTCAGCCGATGCTCTTCACGGCGACCTTTCCCAGCAGGAAAGGGAAAAAATCCTTAACAAATTCAGGAAACAGAAAATAAATATCCTGGCAGCAACTGATGTTGCAGCAAGAGGGATAGATATCATGGACCTTACCCATGTTATCAACTATACTCTTCCCCAGGACCCTGAATCCTACGTGCACAGGATAGGAAGAACAGGAAGGGCAGGCAAGCAGGGAACTGCTGTTACCTTTGTTACATCCTCGGAATACAAGCGGCTCACCTACATCAAAAATACCTCAAAGTCAGAAATGAAGAGAGGTAAGCTGCCTGAAATAAAAGATGTGATAAAAGCCAAGAGGACGAGAGTGAAAGCAGAACTCGAATCCACCATAAAAGCAGAAGAATACGGGGACTGCCTTGAGATGAGTGAAAAGCTTCTCGAAGAATTCCCCCCAGAAAAAATTCTGGCTGCTCTCCTGAAGTACGCTTTCAAGGAAAAGTTCGACGAAAGCATGTACGGAGAGATTTCCTCCAGCTCCAGCAGTTCATACGTAGACAGAACGGGTAAAACCAGGCTGTTCATTGCTATGGGAAAAGTCGACGGCATGACTCCAGAAAAGTTAGGCGAGTTCATTCAGGAAGAAACCGGAGACAGCGACCTGAAAATAAGGGATGCAGAGATCTTCCCCCACTTTTCGTTCGTATCCGTACCCTTTGCCCAGGCTGAAGCCCTTCTTGAAATCTTCAAAAACAAACAGAAAGGTCGAAAACCCTTTGTAGAACTTGCCCAGAAATCAAAGGGAAGAAGCTCAAAGAGTGAAGGCGATTCTCGCGGTGGATCTCGCGGTGGACCTCGTGGGGACTCTCGCGGCGGCTCTCGTGGGGGACCTCGTGGGGACTCCCGCAGCACAAACAGCACAAACAGCACAAACAACACGAGAAATACGAGAAGTTCTAGAGCTCCGAAAAACTAAGATTTTTCGTATTACTTAAATTCTTTTTTCAGGATTCCTGAAGCTTCAAAGCTTCAGGAACTCCGGCAAACTTCGGGATGATTGTTTTACCCGAACTCTTATTATTAGGCAGGTTGCTGTAAACTAACTACAACTATTCAGCCCAGGCAAAAAAACACTACTATTTATCGTATCCTCTTCTGCATCTGTTACGTCAAAACAATCATCCTTAAACTGATTTAAGGAAGTTGAATAGATGCTTATTTCCCAAAAAAGGTTTTTATTCCTATCAAAATAACAAATATTCCAAAAGCTTTTCTCATTACATCAAGAGGGAGCATGTTTGCGAATTGAGCTCCGAATTTTGCACCAATAACCATGGCTATACAAATAATGATACCCGCATATAAATCAGCATTTCCTCTTTTGTAATATTCAAGAAATGCAAGTATGCCAACAGGTGGAAGCAGTGCAACTAAAGAAGTTCCCTGGGCTTTTAGTTGGGGAAATCCCTCTAAAAGCATTAATGCAGGAATGATTATAACCCCACCACCAATCCCAAATAATCCGCTTAAAATACCTGCGACAATACCGATCATTAAATAAATTATTACATCGCTCATAAAAACACACACTCAAAATATATTTTGGAACCCTCGTGAAATTACAAAATCGAATTTTTCGGCTTGAACAATGGATATGCATCCAGTTAACAAAAGGCTGCAAGTCTGTGAGTAAATTGATATTATCTATAGGACTTACGCACTTGAAGTATAAAATCAAGTACATTAGGCATTGTGACTGGTGTAGCATTTTGGACATTTGAAGGTTTAACGCTATTAAATTCTCAGTTCAACCGCGTAAGTCCTAATCTATATAAAACTAACACTATTTACAGCAAACGAATACCATTATTTAATGCAGTAAAAACCAGCCTGCATGTAAGAGTACCAGAACAACTCCACGGTTTTAAATCCTGTTTCTCTCAGCAGTTTAAGATGTTCTTCAACAGTTATGGGGAAGTACTCAGTATCAAAACGCTCCAGATGCTCCATTACTTCTTTCTTATTCCTGCCATGGGTTAACTGAAAGTTGCCCCAGTATCTTTTTCCTGTGATGATACCCTCTTCTGTCAGCGGCCTTATATTCTCAAAAGTGATGTAAACTCCACCTTCCTTTAGCAGATTGTAACACACCTTGATAGCTTTTGTCCGGTCCTCGCGACTAAGATAGTGATGGCACTGTATAGCAGTGATAACGTCTGGTTGTTCATCTAATTTGTGAGAGAATTCCTGTGTAGGAGAAGACCTCAGAAATTCCAGCCTTTCGGCAGGATAGGATGATATTTTTTCCCTTGCCTGATCCAGCATGCCTTCCGAAGGGTCAAGTAAAAGGAATTTTGTAGAAGGGAATTCCTCAATAGCCTTATGGACCAGGGACCCGGTCCCACATCCGGTATCCATCCATACCTTCGGGCTGGATGGAAGCGATTTGACGAAATTGATAGTTTCTTTATGAAAAGATGAGTAGTAAGGGAGAACGCCCGATATCCGGGCATCGTAATCCTCAGGAAGATGAGGAGTGCCTTTTTGGGTAGGTTTTGCAGGAGGCATAGCAGCAGGATCCATTAACTCACTATCTAATTGAAGATTATTTAGCTTTTTTCAAAAATGAAGGTAATTAATGAATTTCCTTAAAATAGTACATGAAAGTTTTCATCCAGGCTTTTCTTTCATCCAGGCCTCTTCTTGCACCACCAAAGGAAGTTATTAGTTTTTGTCATTTCAAATCATCTTGAAATAACTATATTTTAATAATTTCAGATATTATTGCTTTATAATATCATTTTATTGCTTCATCATATCATTTCATTATCCTGAAATTGTTTTTTATTAACTATTAAAAAGAAAATAAAAACCTGTGAAAAAGTATTTCCGGAAAAAGAAAAAAGGAGTTATTTTTATTATGCATTACAGCCTTGGGATTGATGCAGGAGGCACTTACACCGATGCAGTGCTCATAAGGGATTCGGACGGAGAGATTATCGGCTCAAACAAAGCTCTTACTACCTATCCCGACCCTCTTTTCGGGATCAAAAATGTTATTGATGGCCTCAATCCAGAATATCTAGAAAAAGTAAGGCTGGTTTCGGTTTCCACGACCCTTTCCACCAACACAATCCTTGAAGGTACCGGTTTTCCTGTAGCTCTGGTCTTTATAGGAGATCACCCTCTTGGAAAAGAACTGCCAACTAAACATGTACTTTTTGCATCCGGAGGGCATAACCATAATGGAGAAGAAGTTGCTGTTCTTGACCTTGAAGCTATTGAGAAATTTGCCCTGCAGGTGAAAGGCAAAGTTTCAGCTTTTGCCATATCTTCTTTTTTCAGTACAAGGAACCCTGAACATGAAATAAAAGCAAGGGACAGAATCCTTGAGCTTACAGGGCTCCCTGCGGTTTGCGGACATGAACTTTCCCAGGAGCTTGGAGCATATGAAAGGGCAGTAACAGCTTTCCTTAACGCCCAGCTAATCCCTATAACAAGACAGTTTGTGCAGTCTATAATCTCAGATATCACGAAACGGGGGATTGATGCACAGCTCCTTATGCTCAAATGCGACGGTTCGGTTGTAGGGATAAGAGATGCCCTGAAAAAACCAATAGAAACTATCTTTTCTGGCCCTGCAGCAAGTCTTGTAGGAGCTTCTTACCTTTCAGGCCTGAAAACCTGTGCAGTTGTAGATGTGGGAGGCACGAGTACAGATATTTCCTCAATCTGTATGGGTGTTCCTGATCTCAGCGACGAAGGTGCCGTTGTTGGAGGCTGGAAGACCCGCGTCCGGGCAATAAAGATGGAGACAACTGCTACAGGCGGAGACAGCCATATCTGGACAGTGGGCAGAGAAATCTTCCTCGGACCAAGAAGAGTTATACCTCTTGCAGTAGCTGCAGTGAAATACCCGAGTTTTCTGAAGAACTTCAAAAGAACATCCATGCCTGCCAGAGAAGACCTCTGCGAAAACATCCAGCCAACCAAGTTTTTTGTAAGATCTGGATACCCTGCAGGAGAACTTAGCAGGGCAGAAGCTGAAGTGCTGGAAGCTATAGGAGAAGAACCCATTTCAGTTTCGGAAATTTCAGCCCTGATCAGAAAAGACCTCCACCCTCAAACTCTCGATTCCCTTATCAAAAAACGTCTTGTCCAGGCAATTGGCTTTACTCCTACTGATGCTTTGCATGTGCTAGGAGAATACACGACATGGAGCGAAGAAGCTTCCCATGTCGGCGCAGAAAAGCTTGCAAGGCTCATGCGCATGACCCCAGGGGAGTTCTGCATTACTGTAAAAAAGAGGGTTGCCAGGAACATGGCACTCCATCTGCTCTCATATATTCTGGAGGGGATTCCTGAAACGTCCATTGCAAAGATTCTAGACGGAAACTACCCCGCAAAATTCAAACTTGGAGTTCCAGTTGTACTGCTTGGAGGGCCTGTACGGGCGCATAGAAAAGAGCTGGAAGAATTGATAGATGCAGAAATCCTTGTCCCTGAACATGCAGAAGTAGGAAACGCAGTCGGTGCACTTGTAGGAAAAGGAATTAAAAGAGCTGAAATCCTCATAAGGCCAGCAAGCCTAATGTCCCCAGACAAAGATTTTCTGGTCTTTACCCCCGACAGCAGGCTGAGGTTCGAGACTTATTCGGAAGCGCTGGAAACAGCAACAGAAATAGGAAAAAAGCTTGTTGCTGACTACATGAAAGATTGCGGCCTAAGCGGGAACCAGGTTGAGCTCTCAGTTGAAAAAAAGACAATCTCTCCTGACGGCTGGAATCATCCCCCAATGGAGACAAATCTGCTGGTGATGGGAGTAGGTATGCGAGGATTACATGTTTGAGAGATGAAAAGTACAGATGAAAACAAAAAGGAAAACAGAAAACAAAAGATGAAAAAAGATAAAAAAGAAGAAGAAGACGAAAAACGAGAACAAAAAAGCAAAGGAAGAAAACCATGAAGCTCCTGCTGATTGCCGATATCCATGCAAACTATGAAGCCCTCCAGGCTGTTCTTGAAATCCCTCACGACCGAGCAATCTGCCTTGGTGATATTGTTGATTACGGACCGGATCCGGACAAATGCATTGACATCCTGCGCATGAAAGAAATTCCCACAATAAGAGGAAACCACGATAATGCTGTAGCCTTCAAAGTGGACTGCCAGTGCGGATACAAATATAAACATCTCTCGGTTGCGACCAGGGAATACACATGGGGTATTCTTGACAGAGACAGGATGGAGTATCTGCAGAAGCTTCCTCTCGTGATCAAAGAAAAAATTGATGGAAAAAGACTCTACCTGACCCATGCAAGTCCACGCTCCATGTTCGAATATATAAAACCTGAAACACCGGACGAAGAAATCCAGAATATGATAAACGAAGCAATGGAGCCAGTTGAAGCAGAATTTCTTGTGGTCGGACACTCCCATATCCCTATGAACAGAAAACTCGTAAACCTGACAATAATAAATCCGGGTTCAGCAGGCCAACCAAGAGATGGAGATAATAGGGCAAGCTGTGCTGTGTTTGACACAGAAAATGGTGAAGTAGAACTGTTCCGTGTTAATTACGACATTGATTCTGTCTGTGCGAAGATCAAAGAAAGAATGCCGCACGCAGAGGAACTTATAGCTATTCTCAAGCGGGGATATTGATAGTGAGAAGCTAAATGAGAAAAGAAGGCAGACCATATTAAGAGCCTGGTACAGGAGAACAGCAGGTTAAACGTTAAGCTGCTTCCGGAAAATGAGGAAAAATAAAAGAGCCTTTTGATATCTTTTATTATCAGTTAAGAAAACGCAGAAAAAAAACCTGAAAAATGGCTTGACTTCAGACATTTTCTATAGTAAGTTTGCGAAATTGGGAAGATTTACGAAATCTAGAAAGAATGCACACAGATAAGAAAACATCTGAAAAAATTAATTTGATACTTTACAGCTACTGGGTGCTTATCCTACCATGAGTCCGGTATAACAAACCCAGGTGAGAATTATCCTGATTTATGTGCTTTTGAAGTCTGGTGTGATCCTTCGGGTACCCCTGGGTATTTTTACAAACATATAGGGAAAAGTTTAAGTGTGTATATAATTTATGCATTATCATACAATTTTATACATTAGCTTATTTTTTGAGGGCTACAATGAAAGCAGATACCGTGACAGGAAAAGAAGTTATGGATGTTCTAAACAGGTTCGCAGATTATTATTGCAAGTGCGACTTGGAAGGCTTATTATCCATAATTGCGTCAGATCCTGATGTGTTTGTATTTTGCGCTGGACAAGATGATAAGTGTGCAGGAATTGATGAAATAAAGACTCAGTTTAAACATGATTGGTTGCAATTCGATGCTCCGTCTCTAGAATTTACCTGGACCTCCATTTCAGCAGCTGGTTCTGTGGCCTGGGTAGCTGCTAATACTCTTTATAAGATGACAATAAAAGGAAATAATCTGATATTCACTTGCTCTGTCACAATGGTACTTGAGAAGCGGGAAGGCAAATGGTTCATAGTACATATTCATTATTCTGTTCCTGTTGAAGAACTACCACATTCTGATGCACAAAAACAATTAAGTACTTTATGAAAAAATTTATCAGTTTATTGTGTAATTAGGATCTTAATCCAAAATATCTGCAACTTTTTTTTAACTATTTCTATGCACAGGTATTAAGGTTAGGACTTACGCGGTTGAAATGAGGGAACAATAGTATTGAACCCTCAACTGTCCAAAATGTACATTTAACTGTAATGCCTATGGCGCGTGATTTTATGCACTAAGTGCGTAAGTCTAATAATGTCAAAAATTGAAGGAGGGAAAACATGAAAGGGCGGAAATCGGTATGCATTTACTGTAAACATTTATACCAAGAGAGCTCAAAGAGCTAAAATGCTCCGCTTTTCAAGAAGGAATACCTGAAGAAATTGTGATCGGCAGGAACGATCATAAAAAGCCATCCAAAGGAGATACTGCTATACAATTTGAACATATATAGCCAAAAATATAAAGATTAATATAATGTACTTTGTTATTATTTTAAGATGAAAAACATTACTACATTTTTGTTAAGCATTTTTATAATATCTCTTTTTGCTGGATGTGCAGCAGCTTCGTTCACGTCTTATACCCCACATGAAGGAAACACCTATTGGATGGGTGCAGACGGCGGGAAGATCGTTCTCACAAATAATAACTCTGCAAAGACTCCAACCTATGCGCAGCTTCTTGTCTTCCTTAAGGCAGACACTACAGACCAAAGGAAGTATACAAGTAAATATACATGTGGAGACTTCGCAGAAACCCTCCACAATAACGCAGAAAAGAAAGGTTATAAAACGGCGTGGGTATCTATACAAAGTATCAATCATGCTTGTAATGCGTTCCAAACTTCAGATAAAGGGCTTGTATTCATCGACTGTACCGGTGTTCCTTCTGGTGGGAAATGTTACGACACCAAAGTAGCAGTGAAAACAGGAACGTCATATAAGAGAGTTCCCTTATTCTGCTCTAATGTTTATTTCGGGAGCATGGGGACGGTACGCAGTTACAAAGTTTATTGGTGAGATATTATCTTACTTTTCTTTTTTCCGTAACTTTTTAGTATAAAATCTTTGAATACCTTATTTTCATAGGATTTACGCACTTGATGTACAAAATCACATACAATAAACGTTGCAATCAAAGTTATGTTTATGACAGTTGAAGGTCCGTAGATATTGATTTCCCAGTTAAACTGCGTAAATCCGAAAGGTGTAATATATTTACCTCATCATTGGGCAGCAATTTTTACCCTGAAATATTGCTGTTTTTCAGTTATTTAGAATCAGAAAACAATAGAAGAGGAGAGAAAAAAGAAGACTATCAGGCAGCCGATTAAATTCAGGCTTCTTTTATCGCACGTATAATCTTGTCTATATATTCAGGCTTCACATCCGAAGGTCTTGTTTTTTCAATCCCGAGATCCGTGACCATCATATATACATCTGCCTTCAGGCCGGCTTCATCGAGCTTTTTTGTAGCACAGTGGTCCGTGCAGCCGTCAAGGGCAAGAATTCTGAAACCTTCTGACATTGCATCTTCTACAGCATCAACTCCTTTGTGAGCTGCTGCAGCCCTGTACATATCCGGCCTCCTGAAAGCAAGAGCTGACGCTGCCTGCATTGTAAGTTTTCCGGTGTTAGAAAGGCCTGAACAGGCAAAAATAAGAGTATTTTTCCGTCTTCCTACTGTGCTTTCAGTTTCTTTTGGCCGGTCAGGCAGAAGCTCACTATTTTCCATTCTTGCAGATCCCGTGCGTATTGCATTTTTTTAATAAAAAATAATTTCAAAAAATATTGAAATCAAAATCTACGCAAGACCTGATATAATTTACTATATTATCCATCCTGAGAGGCACAGCTGACAGCAGCACATAACTGACAGCAGCATTTATACTGAAAAGAAAAAGAGAAATCAGTAAAACTTGAGCTCCGTGATTTCAACATTAAGGTTTGAAATCTCAAGAATTGCAACAGTTGATTTTCCCGAAAGAACTCCTGAACATTCCCCCGGGTTTATTACAGGAGTCCCCTCGATAATTTTAACACCCGGTTCATGCGTATGGCCCCTGATTACCACGTCAAAATCCCCTGATCTGGCAAGAGCTTTGACCAGTGCCTCATTTGTCCCGTGCAGGAGGGCAATGTGCAATCCGTCAATTGTCAGATCTCCGAACTCCCCGCAGACAGTAGCTCCGATATCTTCAAACCAGCTTTTAAGAGTAACTTTGTCTCCATCATTATTTCCGAAAACAAAGTAAAGTTTTGGCTTCAATTCTTTGAACACCCTTACAGTGAAAGGAGAGATAATATCTCCTGCGTGAAGTACCGCTTTTACCTCTTTTTCGTTAAAGAAATCCACAGCTTTTCGGATAGCGTTCAGATTGTCATGTGAATCCGAAAGAATCCCAATCAAATGATCCCACCTCTTCTGATCTCTTGTTCCCTCTTCTGATCTCTTCTTACCCCTTCTTAATAGTAGATATCCAGCATTTAATATATACTCCGGTTTTCCTGAAAAAGTATTCGCTAAAACAGGTTCAGAACAGCTTTTTTGAAAATTAAAATTTTGTAAAACAATACCTAAAAATCTCCCTCTTAAAGAGACAGCTACTTTTAAATACGTGTGACTGGTATTATCAGAAGAACCTCTGAAGAATACCCAGAGAATCCAGAGAGAATACCCACAATGAGATTTCCGTAGAATTTAAGTTACAAGTTAAAATAGTGAGTTTAAATAGCGATTTTAAGCAGGTAGTTAAAAATGAAAGCTATAACCCTCCTGAGCAGCGGGCTTGATTCGGTTGCAGCGCTTGCAATTGCGGCCGAAAGTCTTGAGATTGAGATGGCAATCACCTTTGATTATGGGCAACGGGCCTGCGAGAGGGAAATAGAATACTCCCAGAAGGTGTGTGAATACTTCGGGATCAAACACACTGTCGTCAAGCTTGACTGGCTTTCGGAGATAACATCCACATCTCTGGTCAACAGAAATGCTGAAGTCCCTTCCCTCTCTTTTGAAGATATTGACGAAAAAGCCCCTGCAGAAATCACAGCTGCCTCGGCAAAGGCCGTCTGGGTTCCAAACAGAAATGGAGTGATGCTAAATATTGCTGGAAGCTTTGCCGAAAGCAGGGAATGTGATTACCTTATAGTGGGATTCAACGGAGAAGAAGCCGGAACTTTCCCTGACAATTCCCTGGCCTATGTGCAGGCAATGGACAATGCCTTTTCTTACTCCACTCAGAACGGAGTAAAGGTGCTGGCTCCTCTGATTGAACTTGGAAAAACCGAAATAGTCAGAAAGGCTCTGGAGGCCAGAGCTCCTCTGGAGTACAGCTGGAGCTGTTACCATGGAGAAGAAACTCCCTGTGGAGAATGCGAAAGCTGCGTACGCAGAGCGAGGGCATTCAAAAATACAGGTACATTAGATCCTCTTCTGAAAAGGCTGGGAATCTGAACCGGAAAAAGCCTGACAGGAATGCAAAATAAAGTGTAAAATAGAGTGAAAAATCGAAATAATAAAAAATCGTGGAGGGAATTCCATGAAATGCATTGTCCTACCTGATAAATTTGACTATGACGGCAGCCAGATCTCCTCTCTCTGGGCCTACAACAGCTTTGCAGTGCAGGAAGACTCTATAATAGTCTTTAGAGGTTCCTGCGACGTAAAAATAGAGCACATGATCGACCTTGAAGACAGACGGGCAAACGAGTCAATATGGTCCGAAGATATGGTAAGTTTCATCATAGAACATTTCGACTCCACTGACCTGAAACTGATCTATGCACGACAGCGCCTTTTTACGGCCATCGTAAGAGAATACCTTGCCGGAATTGGAGTACAGACGATCCGGGAAGGAGACGACCTTTTCCTGAAAGGAAAAAAACTGACAGTATCTATTGCAAGTACTTCTGCGGTTTCCCAGAAGATTCACTTTGGAATTAATGTTTCTCATGAAGTATACGGAAATATGAAAGAAGCAGGCATCGGAGAAGATAAGCAGGTTTCAGGCTTCATGCAGGCTGTAGGAGAAGCTTACGTTCGAGAATTTGAGGATATAGAAAAGGACCTGAGAAAATCCAGACCTTTAGGAGTTGTATAAATGTCCTCTTCAGAACATACTTTAGCCCCTATAAAGGAAGTCTTCTGCTCGGTGCAGGGAGAGGGCCCGTATGTTGGCACAAGGCAGGCTTTTATCCGTTTTTCAGGCTGCAACCTCAGTTGCAAGTACTGCGATACGAATTTTGCAAATCCCGGGACCTGCGATTATGAGAGAATAGAAGGAAGCGGCAGTTTTGAAAAGCTTCCTAACCCTGTAAGCGTCGAGAAACTGGGGGATATGCTTGAACCCTTCAAAAGGCTCCATTCAGTATCTCTTACAGGAGGAGAACCTCTCCTGCATGCAGATTTCATAGAGAAATTGAACTTATCATCCCCCCTTTACCTTGAATCCAATATGACCCTGCCTGAGCAGGCCAGAAAACTAAGTGAAAAAGTCACTTATGTCTCGGGGGATTTCAAACTTCCTGAGGCTATCCGGGAAATTTGTCCAGAGACCCGAGAGCTCCATGTAGAAAATACAATAGAGTGCTTCAGAATTCTGGAGAAAAATGAATCAAGAGACTGCTTTTGCAAAATAGTTGTAGGCAAGGATACAAAATTTGAAACCGTGATTCAGGCAGCAGAGGCTATAGCAACGTATGTATCCTGTATAATCCTTCAGCCTGAAACTCCAATTGGCAGTGCTATAAGGACACCGAGGTTTACACAGGCCTCAGTACAGAAAATCCTGAAACTTCAGAAAAGCCTGCTTGAACTTACAGACACGCGAATAATCCCCCAGACCCACAGGATGTGGGGATGTTTATAATCACAAAAAAGCACAGAATGGCAAAAAGAAAGGATGAAAACTTAAACGAAAAAGGGATGCTTAACTGAAATGAGGTGTGCAGAATGGCAAAAATGAGACTTGGAGTTATTGATTATATTGACAGTGCCCATTACCTTCCAGGGCATGGCAAGTGCGGAAAAGTGCATGGCCACACATATAAAATCGAGGTCGTAATAGAGGGAGAAGTTGGAGAAAACGGAATGGTGATCGATTTTTACGACCTTAAAAAAGGGATAAAAGAAACCCTTCAAGACTATGACCATACTTTATTGAACGAATTAATAGAATTTCCCAGTTCCGAATACCTCTGCCAGCACATCCACTCCAACCTTCTGGAAAGGTTTGGCTTTCCTCTGAAGGTAAGGGTTTGGGAAGGGGAAGGAAAATGGTGCGAAATGGACAATTTCTCTGAATAAAAAATTCAAGGAAGAACAATTAAAACATATTTGGGATTCTGAAAAGATTCCACAATGTATATCAAGGGGCTGTATCATAGGTTGCAATAGACATTCTAAAGCTTCCTTATACTGAGGTCCTGCTGTATATTTAAACTCCAAACGGAGGAGAAAACTTTGCCAGAAGAAGATAACCCTATAGATGAGACTTATAACGGCCATAAGTTTGACGAAGAACTCCTGAGAAAGATTGCCGGGCATCCTTGTTATGATAAAAAAGCCCAGCACAAATACGGGAGAATTCATCTGGCCGTAGCTCCGAAATGCAATATCCAGTGCAACTTCTGCGTCCGGGAATTTGACTGTGTAAACGAGAGCCGTCCCGGGGTTACAAGTAAGGTCCTGAGTCCACAAGAAGCCCTTGAGAAGACAAGAGAGATCCTGGCAGACTACCCCTTCATCAAGGTAGTTGGGATTGCAGGTCCTGGCGACCCTCTGGCTAACGATGGGACCTTTGAAACCTTTGAACTAATTAAAAAGGAGTTTCCAGACCTCACGCTCTGCATGAGTACAAACGGGCTCTTACTTCCCGAAAAGCTGCAGGACATGCTGAAAGCGGGAGTTTCCACACTAACGGTGACACTGAACGCGATAGACCCGGAGATTCAGGCAAAAATAGTTAACCACATAGTCTATCACGGAAAGGTATACAGAGGAGTCGAAGCTGCAGAAATTCAGATTAAAAACCAGCTTGATGGCATTAAGGCCGCTGTTGATGCAGGTGTGGTTGTCAAGGTTAACACCGTTCTCATCCCCGGCATCAATGACAAACATGTAGTTGAGATTGCCAGAAAGATCAATGAGCTGGGGGTTTATATAATGAATATCATGCCCCTGATCAACCAGGGAGCTTTTGCAGACATAGAGCCTCCTACAGCAGAAGAAAGAAAAACTGTTCAGGAAACCTGCGAACCTTACGTTATGCAAATGCGCCACTGCAGGCAGTGCAGAGCTGATGCTTACGGCCTCCTTGCCCAGGACATGTCCCAGATGAGCGAAGAGCGAAGAAAGCTCATAAAAATCAATACAAAAGAAGACATGGAAAGAGCAAAAGAACTTCTTGACAAGGACGGAAAAGAAGAGAGCTGTACAGAATAACAACTTCCTTGTAAAAGAGGGGGCGGGAAGTTGGAAAAAGCTAAGAGACTGAGCCATAGAAAAGCGGAGTCAGAATACTCCGCTTCTCAGACTGATTTTAAAAGTGTTACTCGATGGTGATTGCTCCATTAGGGCAGGCATCTTCACATGCACCGCAGTCAAGGCATTCATCTTCATCTACAACTGCAATATCGTCATCACTAAGAGAGATCGCAGCTGCTGGGCATTCATCTATACAACTTCCACAACCTGTGCAGGAGTCTGCATCAATTTTTGCTACCATGTTTTTTACTCCTTATTTTGCCAGTAAGAGACTTTTATTTACTCACAAGTATATTAGGTAGGCATAATAGGAGAGAATAATTTAATAAAAAGTTGTCGCTTCTTTTTCTGCAGAACAAAGAAAAAAGGGATAAAAGAAATAAAGGATAACCTGAATAGGTACTGATAAAAATATCTCAGGATATCCTGTACAATAGGAAAAGAGATACTCTTGCTCATAGGCCATGTTTATAATTATAGGGTTGATATCACTGGTTCGTCACGGATCACTATTAATATGATATCCTTTATACGAATCTGTCACGAGTTACCAGTTCAGTATTTTCTAGTAAGTTTTATAGTGAAATATCATGGCCTGTTACAGCACTTAACTTATATCACTCTCAGATCAATTTAAAAACAAAAGGGAGCCTGACATTGAACCTGGAAGAACTTGCAGAGAGGATAAAAAACTTCGAAGGGGTTACCCGAAAAAAACAGATTGAAGATATTGTTTCAATCTTCGAAGCCGTCCGCCCGGAATATCAGAACGCAATTGTCGACTTTGGAGACGATGCGGCAGTAATAGATATAGGAGGAGATGATGTTATCCTCTTTGCTGCAGATGGAATGTGGGGAAGATTGCTGGATGCCAGTCCCTGGTGGGCAGGCTATGGAGCTGTGGTTGTGAACATAAATGATATCGCAGCAATGGGCGGAAGGCCACTTGCTATGGTAGATATAGCCTCCTCAAACTCCCCGGAAGCCTGCAGAGAACTCATGGAAGGCCTGGCAGAAGGAGTCAGGAAATTCGGAGTTCCGGTTGTAGGCGGGCATGTCCATCCTGACACACAATACAATTCACTCTCAGTTGCTATTATCGGGATCGTTAAAAGAGACTGCGTAATCAGAAGCGACACAGCGAACCCTGGAGACCTGGTGATTGCAGCCTACGATATGGACGGAAAAATAGGCCCAAATTCTCCTTACAGCTGGGACACAACATCTTTCAAAGAACCGGCATCAGTCAGAGAAACCTACCTCGTGACCCAGGAAATAGCAAAAAGGAAACTTGCTACTGCGGGTAAGGACATCAGCAACCCCGGACTGATAGGGACACTTGGAATGCTCTGTGAGACAAGTGGCGTTGGAGCCTCCGTGGACCTGGAGAAAGTCCCGGCACCTGAGAATGTGGACTTTGAACAGTGGCTGAAAGTGCACCCAGGAACAGGCTACGTTTTTACCGCAGACCCGGAAAAGGCAGAAGAATGTGTAAAAGTTTTTGAAGATTTTGGGCTTACAGCCTCGATTATAGGAAAAATAGAAGAAGGCTCAAGACTCGATATTTATGAAAAAGCAAATCGTACAACCGTTTTTGACTTTTCAAAAGAAAGTATAACAGGCATTGGTTCCGAATAATCGGGACCCTTCTGCCTGCCCTCTTTGCCTGCGGGATTTGGATATTTGCTGAAAAAAGATTACTGTTTGATGAAAAAAAGTTTCTTTTAAGCAGGCATTTCCTGCTCTAGCGGCCATTGGCCAAATTTAACACGATTACTGGTTTTCTATCCAGGCCTTCATTTCTTCATGGAGGAATTGTTCAGCAGCCTGAACCTTCTCAAGAGGACCGCGAAGAGCCAGGATTTCCCTTTCTTCACTGTTTGCAATGCCCACAAACATCTTCCTGGTTACAGGTTCAAGACTAAATTCTTCCACAATGTCGTAGATAATAGAAACAACAGTGCCAGGAGGGATTATCAGGTCGTACAAGTCTTCCCTCTCCAGATCGTCACCTGCTTCCTTGTTCTCTTTTTCAAGCTGCTTTGCAGCAATTAATTCATCCAGATTCAGTATTTTGTGCATCCTCAGGTCACCTTCTCCTTATTTTCTTATTTACCAGCTTCCAATATGTCAGAATAAAGAAGCTAATCCAAGTTAAATCAAGCGGATAAGTCTTGGCAGATATTGTCAAAACAATAGGTAAGACATATCAAGTAATCAGCTAGATCAAAGTAAATAGCCAGATATGATAAGTAATTAACCACATACCTTTTTTGTACGAACTTCTGATATGCATATTTATATTTATGATTGCTTCTGTGGCCGTCATTTAAAATAATTAGACATTTCATGTTTAGATCTATGGTTCTCTAAGATGTTATCCACCTTTTCTCCCGGACTGCAACTTATTTTTGACAGTATCCCCCATGTCAACGGCACGAACTATTAAGGGGAAAGTCGCGTTATAGATATAGTATAAGCTTATAGACAAAAGACTATAAAAATAATTAAATCTAACTATTAATCAATTTTGTTTCAATTATTTTTTGTTTTTTTGAGCGTACTGTCAAATGGACATGTACTTTTTATAGGGGGAATATGGATGTCAATGAAAATCCAATGGGAAATATTTACAGCAGAAACACAGAGCGACGGAACCTGGAAATCGAACAGTCCAACCCTTGCGGAGCTGCTCAACGCTATAGCAGGCCCGGATAAGATTAAAGAGCACACTCTGGACATAGAAGACTCTATGGCAAGGCTGGCGATCAGGGGGTTGCCATACTTCAAGATAACAGAGGTTACCGCAGAAAAACAGGGACAAAAATCTCCCCGACGCCTGTATAGCAAAACAAGTAACTCGAAAGCAAGCCTCTCTTAAGAAAGATTATGCTTTGAAAAAAATAAGCTTGAGAAGACTCCTTAGTCGTCATTGCTGATAAGATCATTATAGTTTCAAATAGAAATATTTACACTTATCTTACTCAGATCCTCTGTCCGTTGAAAACACAGAGGAACTGTATTCGCAGTTATAGAAAAAGTCATCTCAAGAATATCTAAAACCACATACAAGTAATTCGTAAAGTAAACACAAGTACAGTAAACCCTCAGGGGAGAAGAAATTTTACTTACTCATAAATAATTAGCCCTATTGAGCGAAGCGGAAGGAACTGCGTACCGTTGCGATTACATCGCAACTCCCAGAAAACCTTGTATTTCCTGTGCTTCCGAGGTGCAATTAGAGAAAAGCCGATTAGGGCGAGACTCAATTCAGTCAGCATAATTTTAGAGTACTGACCTGTAAATTCCATGAGCTGTTTCTTTTTAATGTCTTTTTTAACCTTTTTTCTGTAAATGAAGATATCCCTGATGCTGCTTAAATGCCAAAACTGGCTTTGTGCATTTTATTAAACAGACGGTGATCCAAGGTTAATGACAATACAATTGTTCATATAGAAAGAAATAATAGATAATAGACAATCAAAGGATAAATATATATGGGTATTATATCTATATTAATAGGGATTGGATGCGAATACAAAACTAGCTGTCCTCAATTCAAACGATTTGGAAAATATTGCGAGGGATTGGACTATCCTAAGTGTGGACTGTTTTTGAAAAGGAAACGAGGAATATAAATTTATTGTTAAGTGCTGGAAATGTAATTGGTCCCACTTAATTGTTATCCAATGACTCCAAACATTTTAAGCTTATAGAGTTCATATCTACAGCTTATATCATATTTTAGGGAGCCGGTATCTTGACCCGGATGAAAATTATAAAGCTGCTAATTCTACTTCTCCTCATATCATTTAGTGCCGGGTGCATAGATAGTGAAATCAATAAAAAAGATTCTGCTTCAAATTCAAGTATTGAAGAACTTCTGAACGAGGACATAGGGAATTTCATAGTTGAAGAAGTAAATAATTCTCCGCCTGATGAGGCAGGCTCAGGAAACGGAAGTGAGGCAGTTGAGAGTAAGCATTCCGCAAGCTTGAAAGGCTTTGCCTCTCCAAAAATACCTGATCTACCAACTTATCCTGAAGAAAAATCAAATGTTGTATATCCAAAGGAACACAGGCTATTGTCTCTGAATTTTCAGCGGGCAATAGGTTCAGGAGATGAAAAGATTGCAGCCGAAGTCTTTAATATAACTGGAAAAACCTCAGGCTATAATATCAAAGACGCCTGTGATGTTTTTGATTATGTAAACAGGCGTTGGGAGTACCGTTATGACAAAAATGCCGAGTTTTTCTTCGGGGCCTCTCAGACTATCAATGAAGGATACAAAGGTGACTGTGACGACTACTCCATAGTCATGTCCGCAATTTTGAGAAACATGGGGTTCAATACGAGAATTGTTACTGGAATAAACGGAGATTACGGGCATGCCTATCCCGAAATCTACATTGGGAATGATCAGGAAACTGCATATGAGCTCCTGAGGTACGTGCGGGAAAGATATTCATATGCTGAAAATATCTGGTATTCAAGCAGAGAGCTCAAAGAAGAGGGAAAGCAGTACTGGCTGAATTTTGACTGGAGCGGATCAAACGGCTACAGACACCCTGGAGGAAAATATTTCGAAGGGGTACAGGCCATATACTATCCAAATGGGTTGATAGAGTTATGACCCAGAGCATAAATTGGAGCTCGGGTTTTATAATAATTTCCGAAAAAAAGACAGATAAAGAAAAAAGAAGAAGGTGACACTTTTTCTCTTGTGGGAATAAGTATTGAAATTTAATTTTTATGATTAGCTTTATATGGCCATACTTCTGCCTTCTTTTTGTAGAAGGCAACCCCTGCCAGGGTTAAAACCTGAGAATCTTTTTATTAAAAATGAAAGTTTTATAGTGATGAAAGATTATGCAGAACTCATCCGGGGAGACAAAGTAAGGGCTAATACACCTCATGAGATCAACCAGGCAATTGATACCGAGATAGCTTCAACAGTCAGGTTTTATGCAAGCAAGACTGGTTATGAGATAGGCAAAAGGATTGAAGAGCTTAATAAAGAGTGGGATATCGAGCGTTATATTGAAGCCGATGCGGCCGTATTTTCCATTCTTGGAGCCGTACTTGGCATTAAATGGAACCGGAACTGGTTTATTCTGCCCATAATAGTTGCAATTTTTCTGCTTCAATATGCCTTACAGGGCTGGTGCCCTCCTGTATATATACTCCGAAGGATTGGAATCCGTACGAGACAGGAGATAGATGTGGAAAAATATGCATTAAAAGATTTACGCGGGGATTTTGACGATTTATCATATAAGGGTAGCAGTACAGATCGCAAAAAGAATACTGTAAGTGAGAGCGGAATCTTATAACAAATGCAGTAACAAGTGAAGTAACAAGTGCAGTAACGAATGCAATAAAAAATCTGACATTTACTTTTTTCAATTTTGGAGAAGTACTGAACCTGTGAGATTAACCCGGATTCTGCTGGTTTCTCAGTTCTATCGCATAAGTACTGTACTGTTAATCATACCTTCCTATGTTGATCTGGCTACCATTTTCTCCAGACTCTTTTGTAGAATATGAGAAAGAACACCCAGCACCAGTGCAGGGAGAATTTTGTTTCAGGTGGTAATCATGTTTACTCTGGTTTACAAAGAGAGGATCTACATAGATATCAGTGGTTGATGTGCAGTTTTGGTAGTTACCTCCAGAGTTATTATACAGACAGTTATTTTCCAGCACAAAAGTATGTGTTTCAGGGAGATAATTGATTACTGCATATCCTGTCCTATAAGGATCCTTTGTGCGTTTCTGGGTATTTACGATGATATTATTGCGGACAATTGTTGTGTATCCTGTACCTGTGGGTGAAAGCATGGGACGAACTTTGTATGTAGGATAAATGTGAGTACCTGTCGGATACATGTGAATAATTGCGGCATGATATATACCGTCAAAGACATTGTTTTCGATAAGAGTATCGTAAAACCCCGTTGTCACTATACCTCCTACCCAGTCAATATTTGGGTTTGTACCAGTACTATAAAAGGTATTGTGATAAATGTGGATATTCTGTGCCTCTTCCCTGGTATAAGACTCTGACCAGCCTATCAACCACATCCCGGGTCCATAAGTATTATGAATAGTATTATTATAGATCTCCACATCGTTAACGACACCCGTTGTTTTCTCAATAAGAATTCCAGAGCCGCCTGCACTCCAGTGGTAAAAGGAGTCGATGATGTTATCATGGAATTTTACGTGGTTTGAGTTCATTGCTCTAAGCCCGGAGTCGGTCCTGATGGTTATTTTATTGTCCCAGGCTTCCACATTCAGGCAATTAACGGCAAAAAAACCATTATGCCCCAATTTATACACATTGTTATTGTAAAACTTAATATTGGAAGCTCTCTCTGTTTTCAACCCTTCTCCATGGCTGTCGTGCAGGTACATATCATGAACTTGAATATCTGTGGAATTGAGGAAATGGATCATATTATAATATCCATACCCCTTCTTTTTATCTTCATTATTATCATGATTTCCGTTAATTTCGAAGCCTTTTACAGTGATGTTATAGCTTCCGGCTCTGTCCATCTGCGTTATAAGGGGTTTACCCACTGGCCAGTCCGCTTTGTCTTTAAGTTTAATTACGGCGGTGGGATCTCCTTCCAGAATCGTATTATTTCCAACGAAAATACTATCTGAGATAATGTATGTATTTGGGCCTTTCAAATAAACGGTTGTAAACTGCGGATTTTCTGCAACATATGCAAAAGCTTGATTTATTTCTACCTGGTCATCACTCCCATCACAGGAGAAGTTTTCACTCCTATCGCCAGCTACATACACAGTCTCATTTGACCGTGTAAGGGGAGAGTTGGACTGCATGGTATGAAAAATGAATATTCCCGATGCAATCAAGAAAATAAGAATTATAATGAAAAATCCTATCTTTCTCCTGTTTTCCCGCAAGTAACTGAGATATTTTTCGTCCATTATAGCCCTACTTTTAATTAGAAATGTCAGTCTGGAAAATATATTTAAAGCGAATATTTAATCTTTAGTGACAAAATAAATACATACATGATATTTGAAAATATATATGAGCGATATTATACTAAAATGTTTCAGTAGAAAATTCATAGCCAATATTAATAGTTGCTTTAATAATACACATCATACATTAAAAAGTTCTAAAAAAATCAGAGTAGAAAAGGTTCTTGTTATTACCATTCAAAAAGTGAATCAAAAGATGTTGTTTACGGCTTTTTATCATAATCTCCATCATTTCAGGGCATTGAATATAAAAGGAGGATTTGAAAAAAAGACAAAAAGAAGAATCGACTAAAGTAAATAGCCAAAAAAAATGAAAGATCCCCTCAAAGAAAAAAGAAGAGGTAAATCGAAATTCTCTGCAATTATTTCTTCCCTCAAAAACCTTATATTTATCTATGAACAAGAAGAGCCCGAGGTCAAGCTATGATAGGCACACAAGAGCTTATAATGATTTTTGGAGTAGTTCTGCTTCTTTTTGGGGCAAACAAGCTTCCGGAACTGGCCCGGTCCATGGGAAGTTCGGTAGGAGAATTCAAAAAAGCCCAGACAGAATCCGAAAGAAACCTGAGAGAATTTGAGAAATCCATAAAAGAACCCACAGTCACAAAGAGCAAGATACAGGAAACCGCTGAAAAGCTTGGAATTGATACAAAGAGCAAGACCGATAACCAGCTTCTTGATGAAATCCATAAATCCGCCGAGAAGCCAAAAGAAGTTTCAAAATCCTGATAAATGTCTGAAAGGCAAGGTTTCCTTTCCGCTTCATTAGGGCCCGCTACAAAAATTACCGGAATAGAGAGAGCATATTATAAACTTAAAAAGTGGCTCATTCTGAACCTCGATTGCTTAATACTGAATTTGCCCGCAAATGTTAATGATCTTGATTTTGTACTTCAAGTACGCAAGTCCCATAAGTAAAATATATAGGGAATTCAGTTTAATTTCATTGGTCATCGGTTAAGGGTTTTCTTGCCTGTATGCTCTCGATTTTAGAGCAAAGATCAGTCCCAAGTTTCAAACACCAAAACTAAAATCGATATCCTTTTCCAGCTTCATACCAATATATGTTTTTGAGAGATGTTGGAGAAACAGGGCAATTTATCATGATTCCTCTCTTAACCGAAGACACATGGAAAAATCTCACAAAAAATAAGTGCAAAAAATAAAAGGAAATTTAAATTTTACAGTTCGAGTACAAAAAGCACAATGTAATATATGACCATTGAGGTAAATCCGAGAGGCAGTCCAAGTCTTGCCCATTCCTTACTGGTTATACCCAATTTGCTTGCAGAGATGATGTTAGGAATATTTCCTGGGATCAGCATGCCTCCTGCAATTAAAAGGCCCATAAGTATGCTCTTTATCTGGAACTCATTCAGAATAGGTCCGATCTCTGCAGCCGCCAGAGTAGCATTATCAAGGACAGCAGAAACCATATTAACCCAGTAGAGAATTCCTGAAGGAATTTGTATGAAATATTCAAATATAATGGGTTTGAAACCTTCACCAAGTAGTACAAGCGCTGCAATAAATACGTAGACTTTAACAGCCCTCATTATAACGTCCTTCACAGTTTCGTTATAGTCTGCTGCTTTCATTCCCGCATCTTTTGGATCAACTTTTCCCAGGAAGAACATTCCAATGAGACCGTACACAAGGATACCCGGAAGAATGTATTTGCCAAGCATATTAAATAAGAACATGAAATCAGCATTGTAAGGTTCACCAGAAAGTTTTGAGATAGCGATCGTTGAAAGAGGTTCTCCAAGAGGGGTAAGAGCAGCGCCAAGGCCGATTGAGAAACATGCAATGATTGTGAGATCGATCTTGGATTTTCGTGAGAGGGGCATTGCATTAACCATCTCAACGAGAATTATTGCCGCAAGAATAGCGGACATTACACTGGAAAATAAACCAAGGACAACAATCAGGAGAAAAGCCATAATCTTTGGAGAAAGCGCATCAGTCAATTTTCTGATTGCTTTATGGATGGGGGTATGCCATCTATAGATGATCAATCCGACAACAAGCACTATCTGAAATATGCCTATTGGAATACCGAATATCTCTCCGACATCCAGAGGAGCAACCAATGCTTCTTCAATTATTTCCGGCCTCCAGCCAGTCTCTGTACCTTGAATTTCGACAAAGCCTGAAAGTGTCATTGCCGCCACTCCACAGAAAAACAGGAATACTTCCAGATTTTCCTCAATAACATGTATTTTAAAAGGTCCAATCAATACGGTGAGGAATATTATTGAAAAACCAATTAAAACTCCGATTTCAAGAGCCATTACTTTTTTCCTCCTTTAAATATAACTCTAGGTCATGAAGGGCCTGAGAAAGTAACTAAAATAAAACAGTATAAAATTCTCAAATGGTTGGGCCTTATAGAAACCTGTTTTATTAAATATTGACCTATAATATATTAATATTTCATATATTTACATAGTAGTGCCCTATTGTGACATCTAATTGAATTGTGCAAAGATTAAAGTTCTGAAAAAGAAAAGTATGGCATATGTCGAATTTTGCGATCTTGACGAGGGGTTATGAAGTACTTTGCCAAGGCCAAAGAACTTGAATCAAAGATATCTAAGGAATCAAATGAGTCCAAAATTTCTCTGCTAAAAAAATCCCATTCCAAAATAAATTCCTTATTTGATGGGAAACTCGCGATTGATGGATAGATTCAAAAATCAAGTTTTGTGAACATACTTCGGAATCGCAGTACTAGGCTTAAATTGCTCATGAGAAACATCATATAAGAACTTATCCGTCAAACATATTTATTGCATATTGCTACCTACTTTAGGCAGGTCGACATTAGAAATTAGAATATTATTCTTGATGCCGTTTTTGAAAATTCGCTAACTGTATAGTATGTTTAAAGTTGGCTAACGTGTGGTTTAACTCCCACGACATATATAAGCACTGAAACATTTTTTCATCAAAGTTTAGTACGAGAAATTAATGTTTGGCTATATGTAAACCTAACAACTACGTGCAATCGTGGAACATTATTTCAAAAACATAATCAGTAAAAATTATCAAAATATAATGTCGACCTGCCGAAAGTAGGTTGCTAGTAAAAGTTAAGTGGGAGTTACGCAGTTGGCTCTTAGCACATCGTTTTTACCCGCTCCCAAAATATATGAATTAATTTAATGTGTATATAGGGTTATTTAAATATGCTGTCACTGCCACTCTTCTAATTTTCATAGCACTTTCAAACCAGGATATTCCACTTTTGATCCTTTGTAATTCCAGTCTAAGAAAAGCTCTTAATGAGAACATTATATGTGCTCTTTGTGACTCATCCTTTCTTGCCTGACATTTTTCGACACCACATAACTGCTTTATCCCTCTATGATATTCCTCAATTTTCCATGACTTCTTTGCCAAATCTTCACGTTTTGATTCATCCATATCCTGCACATCTGTAACCCAGTGTTGTGTGTCTCCATCTTTTGAAACCATCCGAAACACCTTTACAAATCCATATGCTTTGAGGTGAACCACAAGTCCTTTAGGAGGAATATCTACTGTTTCAAGTGGTACATTTCCCTTGTTGTCAGGATTTACCAAACGATTATTCTTTAACCTTGTAAGGAAATGCCATTCTTTTTTCCTTATTGCTTTGAGGTTTTTCACACTTGCATACCATGTATCAAACAAAACAAATTCGGGATTAAAACCACGTTCTTCGGCTTTGTCAAGCATATCGAGGAAATGGTCATTCTTTGTTTTGTCGTCTTCATCGATATTATAAATTCTAAAATCAATAGGAATAACGGTTGTACCGTCTGTCCAAACTAAAGTAACCAGACCTATCCCCTTTACAGTACGATGGTGTTTACAATCCACATACGACGAACAAACGCCATTTCCTCTGCATATGGTTTATCTAATGTTGAGTCGTCAACAATTAAAAAACCTTCTTTAAGCTTGACATGATTTTTTACTTCTTCCCATAGTGATTCTGTGTCTGGAGGTTGCCTTTGAAGGCAACGAGTGAAAGCATCATGAGAAGGAGCATTGGCTACGTTTGGATAACATCTGGCAGCTTTGGTGCAACTAAAAACGTTAGAAGCCGCAATGAGAAAATCAATGTAGTCAATGTCGTTACACTTGGGTGGATTTATGTCCATAACTCCGTACGTTTTTGGGGATTACTAACATATAATTATATTTAAAATAACATCATGTTTTCGGAACTTCAAGTGCGTAAGTCCTAGTTAAGGAAAAACACATCCTTATCTATCCTGTTATATAGAAGAATTTTCCATTAGAGTATCACTTTCATGAGCAGACCTTACTCTTTTAAAGATCTCCATTACAACGATAATAACGCCAGAGATTATTAGAAAAGTTAGCCAGGTTTCAAATGAAACTGGACTTATACTCAGAAGCTCCTGCATGATAGATACATGCATGGCAGAGATATGGAATCCCTGCATCAGAATAACGCCTAAAACTAGAAAGTAATTATTTCTTAAAGGCACATGGAATGCGGAGCGGTATTCAGAACGGCAATTAAATACATGGAAATTCTCAAAAAGTACCATCAAAAGTAGAAGAAGATTTCTCGCCCAATTTTCTTCATATCCTTCTCTAATTAACCATATCCAAACTGCAAAAGTTATGATCCCAATAGTTATCCCTGAAATTAACGTCTGTTTTATCATCAAGTTATTAAAAACCCCTTCTTCAGGTTTCCTCGGCTTTCTGCGCATGGTTCCGGGCTCCCCGACCTCAAAAGCCAGAGCTACTCCCTGAATTCCGTTTGTAACGAGGTTAAGCCAGAGAAGCTGCACTGCGATTAGTGGTATTGGAAGGCCCGCAAAAAGTGCAAGTATGAAAAGGACAACTTCTGCAAGACCAGTCGAGACAAGAAGATAGGTGACCTTTCTGATATTATCATAAGCTATCCTTCCCTCCTCAACCCCTGCAACAATCGAAGAAAATGTATCGTCAGTTATGATCATAGACGATGTATCTTTAGCCACATCGGTTCCTGATCCCATTGCTACGCCAATATTCGCTCTCCTGAGAGCAGGGGCATCATTGACCCCATCTCCTGTGACAGCAACAAAATGACCCTTCCTGACAAGAGCATCCACAATCTGCATCTTTTGTACTGGCGTTACCCTTGCAAAAACTCGTGCTTTATCGAGGGCATCAATACAGCATGGAAGTTCGGGGCCGCCAAGCTCTTCGATCTCTCTTCCAGTAATCATTTCGTCTTTCGAGTACGCTATGCCAAGCTCACTGGCTATTGCAAGTGCAGTCTTCGGGTGATCTCCTGTAATCATTATAACATCAATTCCAGCCTTTTTGCAAGTCTGGACTGCCCCTTTGACATCAGGTCTTAATGGGTCTATAAATCCAATGATGCCTAGAAATGTGAGCTCTGGATCTACTGATTTGAGATCAAAATCATCATTTATCCCTTCTGAAACCAGGCCCTCAGCCACTACAAGCCCACGATACCCATTTTCCATCAGGGAATTAAGTTCTCTATTGAGGAAATCGGGATCAATTGGAACCACCCCCTCCAAAGAATTCATTTTTGTACAATATGGAAGGATGGCTTCCATAGCTCCTTTGACAGCTATCTTTATAGATCCACTTTTATCCTCTTGATAGTACACAGCAGCGTACATACGCTCGGATTCAAAAGGAACCTCAGCTACAACTTTAACCTCATTTCTAACTTTGTTAGGATTTATTCCTAACTTGAATGCCAGAGCAAGAAATGCTACATCCATAGCATCCCCATGGTGAACCCACTCTTTACTCTCCTGAATAAGAGAACCTTCATTACAAATCGTAGCCGTTAGTGCAAGCTTTTGTATTCCTTCCATTTCTTTAGTATCTGGAGAAACTCCATCTATTCGCTTTACCTCGCCTACAGGAAGATAACCTTCTCCTGAAACCTCAAAATGGTTTCCCGGAGGTAGCACTACTATTTTTGCTGTCTGCTGGTTGACGGTCAGAGTTCCAGTCTTATCAGTTGCTATTGTAGTGCAGCTCCCGAGACTCTCAACTGCAGAGAGCCTTCGAACTATTACATTTCGTTTAGCCATTCTCGTAGATGCAATCGAAAGTGCAACTGTAACTCCTACAGGTAACCCTTCAGGAATTGCAGACACTATCAGAGCTATTGCAAGGAAGAAAACCTCTACAGGTGCAATCCCCTGTAAAAGGGCAACAGCACTCATCAAGCCGCTTACTGCTACCACGGCAATTCCTATCTTTTGGGAAAAATCTTCCATGCGTAGAAGTAGAGGCGATTTTGCAGACTCTGTCTCTGTGACTGCACGTGCAATCATACCAACTTCTGTCCGGCTGCCGGTTGCAGTTACAACTCCACAAGCACGCCCTGTGATTACAGTACTCCCTGCATATGTCATATTGTACCGATCACTCACAGGAGTATCTTCTTTAAGGACATCCACAGTCTTCTCTACAGCAGCAGACTCTCCGGTAAGAAGTGACTCGTCAATAGTAAGGTTGGAGGCATAAAGAATACGGAGATCAGCAGGGGTACGACTCCCTGATTCGAGTAGGACTATATCTCCGGGAACTATCTCCTCTGCTGAAATTTTTAGCTCAGTTCCCTCCCTTCTGACCCGAGACATAATCTTTAAAATAGTCTGCAGTTGCGATGCACTCTTTTCAGCCTTCCATTCCTGAATAGTGCCAATTACAGCATTGATCACCACTACGAGAAAAATGAAACCTGCATCCCTCAGATCGTCCAGCAGGACTGAGATAACTCCTGCTATAATAAGGATGTAAATTAGAGGGCTTTTGAATTGATGAAGAATTATTTCTGTAATTCCCGGAGGCTTTCTTGTCGGAAGGATGTTTTTTCCATATTCCTGCAGCCTTTTAGCTGTCTCTTCAGATTCCAGGCCCTTTGATGACGTGACAAGCTTTTTAAATATCTCCTCAGTTTCTAGTGAATACCAAGGAGTGACAGTTGTAGTATGGTTTTTCGCATTATCCAGCTCTGAAGGAAGGGAATCACTATGATTTCCTTCTTTTCTTAAATCTTGGTGTTCTTCATTTTCATCAAGAGTATCTGGATCTTGTAAGAAAATACCTAATACCTCCTTAACGTCTCTTTGGAGAATCAAAGTTCAGGTAGACACTCTACATTTCCCTTTAGAGGCTAGTTTTACAAAATTAGTTGATCTTCTATTTACAAATGGCAAAGGCAATTTTTTTCTTAAAAGGGTTAATATTTTAAATCTAAGTGTAACTTAATTTGCTCAGTTTGGAATCCTGTATACACTGTACTGTCTGAGCCAGATGTCTGTTCCATAGTTTTAGGTATACTTATAAGAAAATAGTAACCCACCCTTATTTCCATCCCCATGGTATTCTGTATATTATATTAATCCCATTTTAATATATTAGGATTTTTGTGGCTGAACTCAGAAACAAGATTCCAAAAAGCAATTAAATGTTAAATGAGTAAAATGAGTACTTTAGTCACTGCACCTGCAGGTCTATTTTTTTCCCTATTTATACTTTAGATTTCCAATTGTTTCTATGCTAAGACCTGTAACCTTTGCTTCCTTTATAACCATTCGACCAGGTTCCCCTCAATGTCCCAGATCTGGAACGTCAGCATGTAAGGGTCAGGCTTCTGGGATCGCGGTAAGTCTATCCCTGAAGCACATACCTAGAAGCCACGTACAAAGGCCAGGGTTATCGCTTGTAGCCAAATGGACCAACTATATCCAGTACACTACGCGTGAAGTGAAAAAAGAGTAATTCCGTGTAGTGGCTCTGATTCTGGGATATGTGGAAGGCTGGCACGGTACGTCTATCCCATTACTTGCAGTGGGATGCTCCAGTGCAAATTTGATTCATCTAAAAATCTGGTCGTGGGGGGGTGAGTTATTGAAAAACGTAAGCACAAGAATCTCTCTATGTTTTTTTGCAAACACGGAGTGTGTGCTCGTTTTTTCAGATTTGATCAATGATTCACCCCCTACTACCGAATTTTAGCTGCATAAAGAATCAAAGCATAAGCCAGTTGAGCCAAATTGATATGTAAATGCCATTATATCTATATGTATGAGGGTCATCGAGAGACTGAATACTATTATCCTGCTAATTTTGATATTTTTTACTGCATATATCCGGTACTTCACTGACTTTTTTATTCAAGATCGTGCCCTATTGGATGCTCTTCTAACTTCTCTAGTTGTAATACTTCTGGCCTATACAGTAAATTCCCTTGCAGGGAACCTTATCCAGAGAAGAGCATCGGATTCCAAAGATAGATATACTCTGAGGAAAACTGCATCTGTCCTCATTACAGTACTTACTTTTGCCTCACTTTTTGCGATATGGGTCGAAAGGACAAGTACCCTGCTTATTGCTTATGGGATTCTGAGCGCCGGAGTTGCAATCGCACTTCAGGATCTTTTGAGGAACGTAGCGGGAGGAGTTCTCATACTCCTATCCCGTCCCTTTAGAGCAGGAGACAGGATTCAGGTTGAAGACAGTATAGGCGATGTGCTGGACATAGGAAATTTCAATACCACGATCATGGAAATAAGGGAATGGGTGGATGCAGACCAGTACACTGGAAGAATTCTCTATATCCCAAACAGTTTCGTCCTCAACAAGACGATAAAAAATTATACAAGGGACTATTCTTTTATCTGGGACGAAGTCCGGATTCTGTTGATTTACGGTAGCAACTGGAAAAAAGCTGAAGAGATCGCTCTCAGAGTTGCAGGTCCAATTGTCGGGGAGTTCGAAAAGATGGCACAGAGAGAACTCCAGCTCATGGGGCAGAAATACTTCATTACAACCTATGATGTGCAAACAAAACTCTATACTAAAATGCAGGAAAACTGGATTGAAATGAGGTTAAGATATGTGGTAGAACCCCGAAAAGGAAGAGCAATCAGCCATCTTTTGATTTCAAACATTCTTGAGGCTTTCGAGAAAGAAAAAGACATCATGGTGGGAACCGCAACAAGTATCGATCTTATGAATTTTCCGGGTAAAAGAGAATAAAATCTACATGTAAGCTGTCAAAATATCCGAATTGAAATGGACCTAAGAGTTCGGAATCATTTCTGAAATCTGCGTTTTATTTGGAATTTTTAAGGCCTCCTGTATTTGACCCGAAATTTCTCTGAGTCGACTTGATACCTAATTCATAGTTTCCTTCCATTGAGGGTATATTCAGGACATTGAGTTGTGGAGCTCGGACCCCATTCTTCTGGAATTCTATCCAGGTTCTTGTGTGAACCTCGGATTCAAACTTGAATTGGTCTCTAAGGTCATTGACATAAGCTTTTGCTCTTAGCCTCGTGTAGAATGGAAGGGCTTTATGCAGCATGATAATAGGGCTTTTTTTGGAGATATAAACATATTTCGAGCTCACAACAGCTTCGCGCAAAATTTTCATTGCAGTTTCTACATTTGATTCTCCTGCAATATACAAGTCTATTACAACCATCATTTCCGGAGCCCCATAATTTCCACTGGCAACGGCCTCATTGAAAATCAGGCTGTTTGGGGCCGTAACAGTATTGGCATCAGGTGTGATTAGTTTCGTTGCCCTTAGACTTATATCAGTGACTTCACCATAGTAATTCCCAATTAAAATTTTATCCCCTATCTGGTAAGGTTTTTCAAATGTAATTACCAGCCCCCCGATAAGATCTGAAAAAAGGTCTTTAATCCCAAAACCAATTGCCGCACCCAGAAGCCCCGTCATGAGAATGATTTCAGCCCCGAAAATCTTTAAAATTTCTCCAAAAATATAATAAAAAGCTATAACATAGATTACAAATTTTACAATGGGGATAATAATTTTTACTTTGATTCTCCCACTGCGGCTCGTTTTTTCCGAAAGTTTTGATAAAAGGGTGGTAATGATTCTGGCGAGAACATATGCAATTAAAAAAATCAGGATAATGACTATGAGTGTTTGAGTATCTATCGATTTTAGGGTTTCTAAAAGTTGCTCCTTGCTTGTATTTACATCTGCCATTTACCACACCAGCCTCAATTTTTCCATGTATGCAATTACGCTGCCCAGAGCTTCGGGCCTGATGCGGTAGGAATTAGCTTCATCTTTAAAAATAAGTTCCTGCGTTGAAAGCTGGAAGAGGATTTCATTCATTTTTATCATAGAGCCTGTTATTTCTGTGAGTTCAGTTTTTTTCAGGCCCTGATATGAAAGAATAAGGCTCAACATAAAAGCCTCCTCATAGTCAAGGTCTATATTAAATGAAAATTGGCCTATCTTTTTGGGCTCCATCCGAGGATAATCAAGCCCAAGCTCCCAGATCCTCAATGCAATTCCAAGGTTTCCTTTTGATTCCAGATAGATCTTTTCAAATACCTGCTCCTCAGCAGTTTCTATCTCGTGCTTGTTAAGGAGGCGGTTCTTAAGATAAAGAATATTTATTTTTGGGACCGGGATGAAAATTTTTTTACCAATTGAAGCTAGTTCAAAAGGATATTTTATTACATATAATAGAGGTTCTTCTCTGGATTGTTTACCACTAGCAAATATTATTTCGTTTTTTCCATATCTTTTGAGGATAAAGAGTCTGAGATCCTCCTTGCTAAAAGCAGGGATAAAGATCTGTACAGGAAAGTATCTCTCAAGCCCGAAGGCTTCGTTTAAGTATTTCCATGTATAGAGGTTCCATGTAGTAACAAAGATTCTTTCCTGAGAGCTAATCATATCCAGAAAGTCATAAAAAATATCAAAGCCGCCGGGTTTCCTCATGTACAGAAAGTGACAGTTATCAAAAATTATCACTCTTTTTGCGTCATCATGGAGGGAAATTTCCTTTTTATCTCTTACAATTTCAGAAAAAGTTATTTTTGTAGCTCTGTTTAAATTTATTTTCTCAATCTCACCACTAAGAGTAGTCTTTCCCCCAAGAGGTCCGGCTATAATAGCTATATTCAGTTTTTTTCCAGTCTCAAAATCAGCAATTGCTGCCTGGATTTTTCCAATTTCCTCCCGCAATCCGATAATTTCGCCCAAGCTCTTTTCCCCGGGACCGCTACGCTGAATTCCCACAATATCCCCTATCCATATTTTGTGTAGTGTAGTTTTTTGTAGTTTTCTCTATCTTATATTTCATGTATTGTACTTAATGGTCATGCCCCATTAGCTGATTGATATTTTATCTTTTAATATTCTTGCTCATTTGAATCCGTTTTCTAAGCTATTGAGTATTTTGGATCATCCTTTGGTTCAGGATATTAAGGAAACTGGTAGGGTAAACATTTCTGCCTAAGGCATTGAGTGGATTAACAAGCGTAGCTTCTTTTTGTAACCCTCATGCCCACGCACATATGTCTAGAAGCCACGTACAAGGGCCAGAGTTATCGCTCATAGCCAGAGGGACCAAATATATCCCGGACAGCTCCACAACGAAATTAAAACGAGTAGAATGAATACTTTAGTCACTGTTTCAGCACGTACAGACCAGGCGTGAAGGCCTTGCCTTAATCTTGCCTGAAGGCGGGATGAGATAGAAAAGTTAAATGAGAATATGTATAAGCAAGTGGTCCATATTCAGAGCTTGATTCAGAAGAATAGCAGATTAAATATTAACCTTCTTCCAGAAATCACCGAGGATAAAACAAGGGTAGAAATTTTGGGGAAGGACCCCGGGCTTCTAATGAAGAACAGCATCAAGGAGCTTTATTTAAGTTTATCCTATTCGACATTTTTGGTTATTTCCGATCTTTAGTATTGGTCATCATACCAATATTTATTTTCGTTATGGGACTGTAGCAGTTGAACTGAGAAATCAATAGCATTGAGCAATTAACTGTAGAAAATAAATTTTAAACCATATTGTTCATTGTATTCGATTTTCTGCCTCAACTGCGTAAGTTCTATCGCTATTCAGTATTTTAAGTTCAGTTGATATTTCTTTAAGTTGATCTGTTATATCTCTGAGAATACTAGACATTTCTCTAAGTTCACGGGCTATTTCACGATCCATAATATATTAACCGAAAGAAAAATATAAATAATTTATTATGTAAGAATCTAGTAAACGGTGCTGTTTTGATATTTTGAAGCTATGTTAACGACAGGTAGTCCATAATTTGTTGATTGATATTATTCCAAAATAATCGAAATCCAGCTTCTGAAATTTCTTTTTCCATATTTTTGGTGCTTCTGGGTCAGCCTGCTGTGCGAGCACATAAACGCAAGCAAAAACCATGTTAGAGAGAACGTTATGAAAACATCAATCATGTATTAGTGGACGACCAAAACTCTTCTTCAGGGATTTATATCTTCTTTTTTGTCAGGCTATATCACGAATTTTTAACAATTTTTTTTGGCTCTTCGTCATTCTTTATGGATAAGACGATTTTCAATTCAAGCCCGCAGTTGGTTTTTATGGACATATCCACACAAAACAACGAAGAGCCATTTTGAGTGATGTCGCAACAGATGATAAGGCTAAGAAGCTTAGTTTTATCTTCTGTATCAGTTAGGACTTACACACTTGAGATGCAAAATGAAGAGCAATAGACGTTGTGGCTAAATGAAGGTTTTAGACAGTTAAAGGTTTAAAGCTATTGATTTCTCGTTTCAACCGCATAAGTCCTATCAGTATTCCATAATATACTCTTCTTGAGCTTATTTCAAAATTAAATTCAATCTTTCTACATTAAGTAAAGAATCGTAAAAACATTAAGGAGTATTTCAAAATATAATTTTATTGACATAAATTAAATTATAATTATCTAAGAAGAAGATCAAGTCTGCTCTCTAACCGGAAGCCATCAAAAAGTCATTCTGTCAGGCTGTCCAAAAACTCGACTCAGTTCTACAATTAGATACTGGGCATTGTTGACCTTAATTTCAGTTAGGAAATTCATCTGAATTTCAGGCATAAATTAACCTTATCATAAAATGTTTTATCCCACTTTCCGCAGATGTCCTTACAATTTTCATAATTGTTCTTGCTATCGTTTTTTCTGAAAACCTTCTTGGTTACTCAAACACATTTTTTTAAAATATCCCATGATTTTCGATCTTTTGCCTCATTGAAAACTTCCAGCCCCCATTTTCCGAGGCTTCAGTTGATATACTAACTGCAGAGTTTCGAATAATTCTCCAAAAACGCTAACCAGAAAAATGTTATTTTTTTGAAGACATCTGCAGAATGTCAGTTTTATCACATTTGTAGAATTAAATGTAGTTTTAAGACGGCCTGCTATAATGTGTTTTGTAAATTTAAAAAAGGAAATTATAGACTCAGATTTTGATAGATTTTTATTAAAAGCATGTAACAGTTTAACTTACGGTATATTTTTAAATGATGAAAGGTCATATTCATATGAAGTCTCATGATTGATCCGATATTTTTTATGGAAACGGTTGTTGCTTTACTCGTTTTGTCCTTTCTGGCACAGACCCTTAGCTACTATTTTCGAGCTCCTTTTATCATCTTTCTATTGATAGAAGGGATAATAGTAGGACCTGAGGTTCTTAACTTACTGAACCCTGCCCTCTATTTTAACGTGCTTAGTGCCATAGTGACGATCTGCGTATCTGTCATAGTCTTCGACGGAGGGCTCCAGATAGACCTAAAGCAACTGAGAGGGATTAACGAAGATGTGCTTGGGTTGAGCACCATAGGGGTGCTAATCACTTTTCTTGGGATAACTGCACTTACATATTTTCTAATAGAAGTCCCCATCCAGATTGCTGCCCTTTTCGGAGCTCTGGTTACTGCAACCGGCCCCAGCGTTGTTGGTCCAATAATCAGAGATATCAAGGTTTGTCATAATGTTGGCAAGATCCTAGAATTCGAGAGTGTCTTAAATGATGCTGCAAGTGTAATTTTAACTGCAATGGTTTTCGAATGGATCACGGCAGAACTTTCTAGAATCGGTGCAGTAGTTTTTATCCTGCAAAGGCTTGGGATTGGATTACTAGTAGGAAGCTTGAGTGGGTTTGCTCTCCGCTGGTTTTTTACCAGGGGCATATCCATAAGTAAAAAGACTGCCAGATTAGTTACTCTTATTTCAGTCTTTTCCTGTTACATACTGTCTGAACTTATAGGTAATGAATCAGGGATTCTTGCACTGGCAATCTTTGGAATCATTATGGGAACTTCCGAGTATCCATATAAGGAAACTATTAAGGAATTCCATGGTGAGCTGGTAACTTTAATGATATCCTTAGTCTTCGTTCTACTGGCAGCAATGCTCAAATTCTGGTATATCATAGACATTGGGGTAAAAGGGATCGTGTTAGTCATGCTTATAGCCCTACTAGTCCGTCCAGTATCAGTCTTTGCCTCGACGTGGAATTCAAAGATTCGCACCAATGAAAAACTCTTCATATCCTTCGTGGGCCCAAGAGGAGTGGTGCCGGTTTCAATTGCAACTTACTTTGCAATCAAACTAGACGAGATGGGCATCCAGGGGGGACAAACTATTGTAGGCTTGGTCTTCCTAACGGTCATAATAACTGTCCTTCTGACAGGAAGTATGTCAAAAAAAGTAGCTCAGATACTGGAGGTAATTCCTATGGAAATTTTGATTATTGGAGGAGGAAAAGTAGGCCGAATTCTTGCTGAACGATTTAATAAAAGAGGAGAAAACGTGTCAGTTATAGACATCTCTGGAGAGGAATGCAATAAATGTATTGAATTGGGAATCAGAACTGTGCAGGGTAATGCAGTAGATGTAGGTATTCTGAAAAAAGCCGGGATTGAAAATGCCAAGTATATGGTCATAACCACAAAAAAGGACGATACGAATCTTCTTTTTTGTCAGATTGCAAAGGCAAGGTTTGGGTTTAGAGGGAACCAATTGGTTTCTAGGGTCAATGATGTAGAAAACCTTCGGGCTTTCTGGGATCTTGGAATCCGTGCCATGAGCCCTACCATGACAACTGCGGTGGTGATGGACAATATGATTGGAAGGAATCACCTTTTCTCCATGTGTGAAGTCGAGGGAGGAGGCAGTATTACAGAGGTCAAAGTCACCAATCCAAAGGTTGTGGGAAAGGCCATTAAGGAAATTAATTTTCCGGAAAAAAGCCTTGTGATCATGGTACAGAGAGGAAATGAATCAATTATTGCACATAGTAGCCTGAAACTTGAATACAATGACATCGCAACGATTATTGGGGAGGGGGGTTCAGGAAAAAGTGTTTCGGACTTACTTAATAAATAAGTTTAAGAGCCAATCCCAATACTCAAAGTTAGCTTCTTTGGAGCTCATATTTAAATGAATAGTCAAGTTTCGGATAACGAAATCGATCCTGAAACATTCTAACAATAAAGAATTAAATAGGTTTTAGGATCAGCTCAACGGAAAATCATCTCTATTGGTAAATATGAAGATTGAATAACTCTGAATGATCACATGCCCTTAATAGCGGAAATTTCAGGAAAAAGGCCTCTCACCAGCGAGTGTGACAATCAAGCCCCGTAGTCTCGCGCCAAGGGTAAGGGCTGCCAAATTTTCCTGGTCAAAGTAGGCTTATGACCAGGCTGTATCCGACATGTCCATTCTCTACACTTCCTGTCTGGGTGACGGAGAGACCAAAGATTCTGTACACGATTCCTACAGGTAATCACTATGTTTCAGTTTTTGTTTCACCTACGGCTTCTAGGAGTAAGGTAAAGCATTATAAGAATAGAATAAAGGTGTTGTGTAAAACAACACAATAGAAAAAGAGTAATATTTATTACAGCTTTTGTCGGTCAGGCCTTATCTCGAACTGTTTCAACGACTTTTTTATTATATGAGTTTACGATATCGCTCCTAGTGATGAGACCAAGAAGTGTAGTTTTATCTTCTCTGTCAACGACCGGAAGTCTTCCTATTTGCTTTGAAGCAAAGCGTCTGAGGACTGCGTCAAGGGTTTCGTCAGGGTAAGCAACTTCCAAATTTCGGGTGGCGATATCCCCTATTTTTTGGTCGACTTCTCCAGACTTCACTTTGCTCCGAAGGTCTGAGAGGGTTACTATACCTGAAAGTTTTCCTTTGGAATCAAGGACAGGAAAACCAACGTGGCGGCTTACCTGCATGAGAACAGTAAGTGTTTCGACATTCTTATCCTCTGAAACTGTCTGTACATGTGTGATCATTGCATCTTTAACAAACATAGAGCTCATGATATCCACCTCCCTGCCTTTTCGAATCTTAAACCCTTTTCTGCGGAGTCCTTCCGTGAAAATGGATTCAGGATATAGGGCATTTGACATCACGTTACTAAGAACACAAGCAAACATTAGAGGAAGAATAAGATTATAATCCCTAGTGATCTCGAAAAGGATGAGGATCGCAGTCAAAGGAGCTCTTGCAGTACCAGCAAAGACTGCACCCATTCCCACCAAAGCATAGGCCCCGGATTCTGCGATCATTCCTGGAAAAAAAACGTTTGCTGCTGTCCCGAAAGCTCCTCCAAGCATTGCTCCCATAAAAAGAGAAGGAACAATTGATCCCCCAGAGCCTCCTGAACCAAGACTCAGGGAAAAGGCAAGAATTTTCAGGAAAAGCAGGATTATCATGAGCTTGAAGGTAAACTGGTTGCTAATGGCATCCGTAATCACATCATAGCCTAATCCGAGAACTCGCGGGTAGAAAAGGCCAATTGTGCCTACTGCAAGCCCTCCAAGGGCAGGCTTAAAAATGGGATGAATATCTATTTTTGAAAAAAAATCTTTTGTGTAGTAGAGTGTTCGGATCAGTATCGTTGAAACTATACCTGCGAGAAGCCCGAGGATGAGGTAAAGTACAAATTCTTTATAAGGACTGACCAATACATAGGAAGGAATCTGGATAATTTGTACCCCAAAAATGGTACTGGAGACGAGGGTTGCGAAGACTGAGGAAATCACTATTGGAATAAAGGTCTTTGTCTCAAGTTCCCCGTAAATAACTTCTACGACAAAGACCACACCTGCAAGCGGAGCGTTGAAAGCTGCTGCGATCCCACCAGCAGCCCCGCAGCCAAGAAGAATCTGGAGCTGCTTTTCCGGACTCTTCAGAATTCGTCCTACAAAAGCTCCTGTCCCAGCTCCAGCCAGAATTCCTGGAGCCTCTTTTCCCAAGGAACCTCCTGAACTGATAGTGATAATTGACGCAAAAACTTCAAGAAAAGAGTCAAGAAGATTGAGCTTTGCTCCGCGGAGGGCCACCGTTTCAATAAGTCCGTCAACCCCATAACGCTTTTTAATCAGGAAATACGAGATAATCCCAACAATCAGCCCTCCAAGAGCGGGCATGAATATTACATAGTAGGGTGGAAACTCATGTACCGAAAATCCTCGCTGCATTCCGAAGAGAGTACTAAAGTATTGGAGAGCACGGTCATAAACTCCGATTACCAGTCCTGTGAGGAGACCAATTATAATAGCAATTGAGTTGATCTTTGCAGATTCAGTATCGAATCTTCGAGTGATATATTCTTTTATTCGGGAATATTCCAATATACTATGGGATCTAAATTTGGACTTTTCATTAACTTCCAAATATTCATGCCTCTTAGAGACTTTTTATACTTCAAATTTCTAAGCTCGTTCTCTTGAGATATTTCTTTTAGCCAGAGGCAAAGCCTGAATTCATTTTGTGAATCCTCTGGACAAAAGCCTATCCGCAAGTACCCCGAATACATATTGGTCAGAAGATTGTTTGTAAATTCTTTTCAGTAGAAGAGAGTGTTTCTTCCTTTTAATAGTATAAATATATTTCTGAATATACCCATCTTTTTACTCATTTTTTAATTTATGTATTGAATTGGATGTAATTGGTACTGATAGTAATCATGTCCACCATAGGAAAACGTTGATTCATCCAACTTATTAAAAATAGAAATTGTGCTGGCATATATAAGCGGCTAACAAGCAAAGCTATTTTTGCACGTCTATCAAGCCTGTGCGTATATGGATATCCTTTCTAGTGCTACGATTCCAAAGTATACTCATAAACCTGGTTTTTGAATTGATCTATAGAGCAACGAATTTCCTGTTTAACAAGGGATTTATTTCAGAATCGATGCACTAGTTGAAGGAATTCTTTTTGGAATGATTTATTCATTTAAAACAATTAATTACATTGCTTCTATTTCTAGCCTCTTAGTAAATAGTTTTCTGATCAAAATACTTCCAAATTTGATATTAACATGACTCGAAATAACATACTGCTTTTTCGCACATTTTATGTTATATAGTTATACAGATTGTTCGGCTTATATACTTGTATTAATTATATATTAGGAGCCGCCTGACTACAACAGGTGTATAATTAAAGACCTGTCAAAATACAGCTTTCTTGATGTCCAGAATAATTAATTAATATTAATTCCGCGTACTCCTTACCCGCTCATTAAACTATATGTGGAAGCCAAGGCTTAATACTTCTATACTACCTACAATATTCCGGGTCATACTTCTTTATCTAATTTATACTAGTAGACTATTTATTTGCCCTTTTCCTTTAAAATAAACTAAATCGTTGTAGGGCGCCAACTAGCCCTAAAATATAACCTCTTAATAACGAAGAGATTATATCATATAAATCCTAACTAGGTTAAACTCTTCAATGTTACAAATCAGAATAATTGTGTTAAGTTAAAAATATAATTGAGGTTTTAAAAATGACAGAAAAACTCGGAATTCTGGCAATAGGCCACGGGAGCAAGCTGCCTTACAACAAAGAAGTCGTCACTAAGATTGCAGACTACATCGCCCAGAAGCACTCTGATGTCGTTGTAAGAGCCGGTTTCATGGAAAACAGTGAACCAACCTTAGAAGAAGCAATCACAGGTTTCTCAGGCACTGGCGTGACAAGAATAGCAGCTGTGCCGGTTTTTCTGGCTTCGGGAGTTCATATCACAAAGGATATTCCTAAGATCCTGAGCCTGGATGAAAAGGGTTGCGGTACTCTGGAAATTGACGGAAAGCAAGTTCCTCTTTGTTATGCAAAACCCCTCGGGGCCGATGAACTGATAGCAGACCTTGTATTCAAGAGGGTTCAGGAAGTCATATAACTTAGTATCATGGTCCGGTTGTTATCATGGACCTTTACCGGAAGAAGCTCGCCGTGCTCGACCTGACTCACGGCGGCATTCCCATAGCAAAAAAACTTGCAGATCTTGGAAATGAGGTGTACGCGGTAGATGTCTACGGGACCGTAGATCCGGGACTGCTACTGGAGCTTGGGGAAAAACACGGGATATACTGCTCAAAAACTCCTCTTCCGGCATCCGGATTTGATCAAATCATAGCTCCGGTACACCTTGACCCTGCCTACCCCATGCTAGCGGGAGCCGTAGCAGAAGGAAAAAGAATAATCTCTCACCACGAAATTGTGGGAGAAATCCTCAAAAAAGATTATAGACTTTCCGGCATAAGAACAGTAGAGGTTACAGGCGTAAAAGCAAAGACAAGTACTGCATCTCTTCTTGCGGATATGCTCTCCAGAAGATTTGAGGTAGTACTGCATACATCAAGGGGACTTGAAGCCTGGAAAGGAGGCGTTTCTTCCCTTATCAACAGGGGCTTAAGCATAACGCCTGGAAGCATGCTTGTTGCAGTTGAGAGGGTTTTTGAGGCAGAGATAAAGCCGGATTTTTTTATCTTTGAGATATCTATCGGAGGCACCGGAAATGCAGATCTGGGGATCCTCACAACCCTTTCACCTGATTATGGGATTGCAAACAATAATGCCCTTGCAAGCGAGGCAAAACTACAGCTGATCAGGAACGCAAAACCTGGAAGCACCCTTCTCATAAATTCCAGAGCTGAAAAAGCTCTTAAAGCCGCAAAAGAGAGCCAGGCAAAAACACTTACTTTCAAAGATCCCTTTAATGCAGAGCTTTTCGGAACAGAAGAAAAGGCAACTGACTTTTCACTGGAAATAGGATACGAAAATAAACCACTATCTTTGCCCTCAGAATTGTCAGCCTCAGTAATACATTCAGGGTCATCGGAATTACCAGTCCCTCCGGCATCATCACGTTCTGTCCTGAATTTTATGGACAGAGGAGCTGAAATATTCTCAGCCTCCCTCCTTTCAGGGTACAATACTTCCGCCTACAGAACCGCTTTCATTGCAGCCTCGGCAGCTGCTAGAGAACTTGGAGTAGAGAGCAGAGCTATTGTTGCGGTACTTGAAGAATTTAAGGGACTTTCAGGCAGGATGCAGGAAAAGGAAGTAAATGGGATTTCCCTGATAGATAATTCCAACTCAGGCATGGATATTCTCTCCGCCGAAAAAGCCCTTGAGTATGCCCTCCTGAAGAAAAAAGATGAGAAAAAGGGAGATATCATCCTTGTCCTCGGAGAAGAAGCCTCTCAGGTATGTGAAGGGCTGCCCCCTGCCTCAGTGCAGGGTTTCGTGGAAAAGTATGGGGCAAAATGCAGGCAGATTATACTGGTAGGAGAACGGATGAAGGCAGTAGCTGCTAAAAATATTTTTTATGCAGGCAGCCTTCCTGAAGGCCTCTCAAAAGCCTCTGAGCTTGCAGAAAAAGAAGACATAATACTCTCTTCAGTAAAGTGCTTCCGTTAGAAGTATTCTGCCGGAATATTTATGATACAATTTTATACAGGCCCTTCCAATCTGTATCCGTCTCCATTGCTTGTTTAAATTCAACTGATCCCGTTTCCCTCCCCCTTGCAGGCTATGTATGATCCAGGTCCTGCGAGACATAGGAGTTTTCTGAAGAAAACCTGTATCATTACCCTTATTATCAGAAAAAGAGGATATTTCATGGCTGGAAAAGAGATTTCAATCATTCATCCCCGACCGAGTTCCATCGTTGCGGCGCTTTATACTCTCAGAGACTTGAATGTCGATGTTGCTATCCTGCACGGGCCTCCAGGCTGTTCTTTCAAACATGCAAGACTACTCGAAGAAGACGGAATACATGTAGTCACTACAGGCCTTGATGAAAACGGCTTTGTCTTCGGAGGGCATGACAGGCTAGTAGAACTTATAAACAAATCTATTGAACTCTTCAGCCCTAAAGTTATAGGAGTTGTCGGAACCTGTGCCAGCATGATTATTGGGGAAGAAATGCATGAAGCTGTGCTTGAAGCAAACCCTGACGTCCCTGTTATTGAAGTCGAGGTGCACGCAGGCTACCACAACAATACAAAAGGCGTACTTTTTGCCCTGGAATCCGCACTAGATGCCGGGATTATAGACCACAGGGAGTTTGAGCGCCAGGAATACCTCCTTGGAAAAGCTACAGAAGTTGAGAAGAGGTTCGGAGCTGCAAGCAAAGAATACCTTGCCCCCTCCCGCGGAGATGTCAAATACAAGGTTGCAAAGCGGGTCCTTGAACTCCTTAAAGAGGGGAAGAAGGGCATGGTCATCATGAACGCCAAAAAGGAAACTGGCTACATGTTTGCAGACATTACCCTTGCAATCAACGAAATTGCAGAAGCTCTCGGGAAAAAAGAAAACATCATTAATATGGCAAATATAGACCCAACCCTCGGACTTCCAAGGGTAAGGCAGCACGCTGAATACATAACTAGGGACCTGAAAGCCCATGGGATCGAGATTCATGAAATCATCGGTGGCATGGATGAATATCCGATAGCCGGGGAAAAGGTCAGTGAACTGATAAAGGAAAAATACATCGATTATGATTTTGCCGTCATTACAGGGGTTCCACATGCGATCCCTATGGAGAACATACGGCATATGGAGTTGATTTCAGTCACTAACGGCCCAAGGCAAGTTCTACCCTTAAAGGAAATGGGGCATGAGTACGTTCTTGTAGAAATCGACCTTCACCCAAAAACCCTTGGGGTCAGCGAAATAGTGGAATCCGAGTTTGGAGCCACATTAAGGGAAATTGCAAAGGAAGTCTGAGCTAAAAGGGCCAGAATAAAACCAGGAGGAAGATCCTTTGAAAAAACAAAAGATCATAGCAATATACGGGAAAGGCGGTATAGGCAAGTCAAGTACAGCTTCAAACATTGCAGCTGCCTGTGCTGAAGCAGGAAAGAAGGTCATGATCATAGGCTGTGACCCAAAAAGCGACTCGTCCATCACTCTGCTTGGGGGCAGGAGAATTCCAACTATTCTTGACCTTCTGCGCGAAGGTGTAGATGTAAAGGAAGAAGATGTGATTTTTGAAGGATACGCAGGGGTCAAGTGCGTGGAAGCAGGCGGCCCTGAGCCCGGCATTGGCTGTGCAGGGAGAGGGATTATTGTTGCCATTCAGAAACTGAAAAACATTTCCGGGGACCTGTTAAAAGAACAGGACTTCATCATTTACGACGTTCCCGGAGACATTGTCTGCGGCGGGTTTGTGGCTCCTGTAAGGAAAGGCTTCGTAAACGAGGCCTATGTTCTGACCTCAGGGGAATACATGCCTCTCTATGCAGCAAACAATATCTGTAAGGGCCTTTCCAAGATAGGAATGCCTCTTAGCGGAATAATCTGCAATTCCAGAAACGCAAGCAGGGAAGAAGAAATCGTCACGAAGTTTGCTGAGGAGATTGGAAGCCAGCTTATGGCCTTTATCCCAAAAAGGCAGGTAGTTCAGGACTGTGAAAGAGAAGGCTACTCAGTGATGGAAAAGGCACCTGAATCCGATATTGCAGAAATCTACCGCCAGCTGGGAAAAGCGATTATGGGAAATGAAAAGAAGGTCATGGCAGATCACCTTAGCGACGAGCGGCTGAGGGAATTGACAAAATAACCTGCAGTGGCGGATAGACTGCAATACGCTGTAACGACAACAAATGCCATAAAGCTGCAATAAGTGCCGGCAAAAAAATCATCAGATAAAGTAAATTCAGGGGTATTGAAAGCATGTCCCATACAAAACAAGCTGGAAAAGGGGCAGGGAGCATTCCTAGAGTCCTTATTTCCGCAGATCGTTCCTCTTCAGGCAAGACCACAATTTCCATGGGCCTGATGGCTGCTCTCGTTTCAAGGGGGTATAAGGTCCAGCCCTTTAAGGTCGCACTGGACTATATTGACCCAAGCTATCATACTGAAATCACTGGCAGATTCTGCCGGAATCTTGACGGCTACCTTATGGATGAGAATGGGATTCTCGATGTCTATACCCATGCCTGTGAGGCTGGAGACCATGCTGATATTGCAATCATTGAGGGGGTTAGAGGACTCTATGAAGGTTTTGAAAGCTTAAGCGACCTCGGAAGTACGGCCCAGATCGCAAAAATCCTCAAATGCCCGGTTATCTTCGTAATCAATGCCCGGAGCATTACCCGTTCGAGTGCTGCCCTTGTAAGCGGATATAAAAACTTCGACCCTGATGTGGAGATTGCGGGAGTAATCCTTAATAACATAGGAGGCCTCCGTCATGCCGAAAAAGCAAAGGAGGCAATAGAGTATTACACAGGCGTGCCGGTTATAGGGATTGTTCCCAGAGATCCGTCAATGCAAATCTCCATGCGCCACCTCGGACTTATGCCAGCCCTTGAAGGCAGGAGACGACTTGGAGACGGGGGCTTTGAAGCTCGGCTCAGGGGCATTGAAGAGATAATCAACAAGGGAATTGATGTGGACTGCTTCCTGAAAATTGCAAGCAGCGCAAAACCCCTGAGAAGTCCTGAAAACAGCGTTTTTTCGCGTACCTCCACCGGTTCAACAACATACAAACCGAAGATAGGTGTAGCCCTGGACGAAGCTTTCAACTTCTACTATCACGACAATATAGACCTTCTTGAACTTGCAGGTGCAGAAATCGTTTACTTCAGCCCGGTTAAAGATCCCTTGCTTCCTGAAGTTGACGGGCTCTATATAGGGGGAGGCTACCCCGAGCTCTTTGCAGCCGAACTTGAAGCTAACAAATCCATGCGCTCTGACATCAAAAAAGCTTCCTCTGAAGGTATGCCCATCTATGCCGAGTGCGGAGGGCTTATGTACCTTACGGAAAAAATAAGCACAGGCGTCCCCGGAAAAGGCACATATCACGATGCATCAATGCCCGAGTCCACATATTCAATGGTAGGGGCGCTCCCCGGACATACAATCATGGGGAAGACCAGAGTTGTCAGCTACAATATTGGAACCCTTGAAAAGGACTGCATTATCGGGAAAAAAGGCAACATTTTCAAAGGACACGAGTTTCACCACTCCGAAATTCGGGAAATTCCAGAGGATGCGGAATTTGCAATAACTATTTCCAGAGGGACAGGGATAAAAGATGACAGAGACGGACTTATTTCTGGCAATACCCTTGGCTCTTATGCCCATCTGCATGGAGTTGCATACAGGGAGCTTGCAGATTCCCTTGTAGAAGCTGCCAGGAAGTTCCGGGAATCAAAAGTTTTCTGTTAAAGCGTGATGAATATAAACATAAGATGTTCGGGCAGTGAACTCACGTGAAGCATGAAGGAATTCAGGTTTGGAGCTTTTACACGTAGAAAAACAAGTTTATATTAAGCCAGAATATTACAACTTTAGATTAAGCCAGAATATTACAACTTTAGATTAAGCCAGAATATTACAACTTTAGATTAAGCCAGAATATTACAACTTTAGATTAAGCCAGAATATTACAACTTTAGATTAAGCCAGAGTATTACAAGCCGAGTATCAAAAGCAAGACTATAACAAATCAGATTATTGCAGACAACTTATTTTGATTTTATTTTCTTTTCAGGTGAACCTATTGAAAACACAACTTAAAGGAGACTGCGTCCTTGCCGGAAAGGAAGCAGTAGCCGAGCTTTATAAAACTGGATATTTCGGACGTCCTAAAGGCGATGGACTTGAACTCTCACTTGTAGAAGCTGCTTTCCTTCTTTCCAGAGGAAAACTTGAAATCGAACTTGAGGGTAAATGGCTCGATTTCAGGGCTTTTTTCGAACAGGCTTCTCTGAGGCAGCCAAATTTTGAATTGAAGTATATAGTATATAAAGACCTTAAAGAGCGAGGGTACTACGTCCAGCCTTCAGCTGCGGATTTTAGAGTATATCCAAGAGGGAGTCATCCCGGAAAAAGTGCAGCAAATATTTTTATCCATGTACATTCAGAAAGGCAGCTCCTTCCAGTAAAACTTCTGCAGGAATCAGTCAACTCGGCAGAAAACGTTCACAAGCAATTCATTCTTGCCGTTGTGGATGAAGAAAGTGACCTTACTTTTTATGAGGTTAAAACTGCAGCCCCTCAAGGGGAAATGCCTGAACCGTATCCTGAAGTCAAAACCGATGCCACCTTCCTTGAAGACAGAGTAATAGCCTGGAATGCGCAAGCTTCCGAAAATCTGTATGCAGGAGGATTTTACGGAAAAATGCTGGACTCAGAAAGACTGCAGCTTTCACTGGTAGAGTCTCTTTACCTTTTTTCAGAAGGAGTTATAAAGATTAGGGACAGGAAAGGGAAGGTATTTTCATTTGATGAATTCATAGAAAAAGCCTCTGAAATTGAGAGCTCTTTCCTTAAGAAGTACAGTGTGTATAAAAATCTCAGGGACTCCGGACATGTGGTCAAGACAGGCTTTAAGTTCGGAACGAATTTCAGGGTATACAGAAAAGTAGAGTCAATAGAAAAAATTCCGCATTCTGAATACCTTGTAAATGCCATCCCTGAAGATTACGAGTTCAGGCTTCCAGTCATGTCAGGAGCTGTACGACTTGCAAATAGTGTGCGAAAGACAATGCTTTTTGCAGTTGAAAAAGGGAACGAGGTTCAGTACCTTGATATTGGCAGAATAAAAATGTGATATTTAGAGGGCATTTTCCAGCTTTTAGTCGTTCCCCTGACAATTTTTCATGAGAAGCAGGTCTTCGGCCGATGGTGACGTATACATGTGGGACATTATTGCGGTAGATATCTCTGGAAGGCACAGGATAAAAGGAGGCTATTACATGGTCTGTGCAGCAGCAGCCCTTACGGTCTCAGCTAACCATATAGAAAAGGTCAAGCAAATTAAAATCCTCCCCATCTGGCTCAGAAGTGCTCCAGGTCTGCTGGATATCATCCAGCTGATTGAGGATACTGCTGACCAGCTTTCTTTTGGGGGCACGATTGTTGCAGAAAAAGGGGATATGTACAATAAACCTATGTGGGTGCCCGAAAGCATGTTTTCGAGGGCTTTCAAATATCAGGAGTCTATTGCCGAGAGAAGAGCAATAGAACTCGTACACCATGTTTCTTTAAGCGCCCGAAACTTACTCATTAACGAACTTCAAATTGAGGCATGAAAATTTCAACAGAACAAAAATCAGGCACCGAGAACAGAGTAATTCTCGTGAAAAGAACGGCTCCGAATTCAGACTCCGAGCGAGAGGAAAACCTCTATATGGAACTAAGGGAACTTACAAGAGCTGCAGGTTACCTTCCGATTGCCGAGGTCACTCAAACAAGGTTTCCGGACTCAAGGTACCAGCTTGGGAGAGGGAAGATAGAAGAACTTGCCGAACTTGTGAGGAGTACAGGCGCAGAAAAAGTAATTTTTTATAACAAGCTTTCTACCACACAGCTCTTTAATATCTCGGAAATCTGCGGATGCCAGGTCATCGATAAATTCCAGCTTATCCTTGAGATTTTTGCAAAAAGAGCAACTACCCACCGCTCCAAGCTCCAGGTAGAACTGGCAAGGTTAAAGTATGAGGTGCCCAGGGCAAGAGCTGTTGTTTCGCTTCTGAAAAAAGAAGAGAGATCAGGGTTCATGGGACTTGGAGATTATGAGGATTCTTATGAACAGGATCTGAAGAAAAGAATTGCAAGAATTGGAAGTGAACTTGAGTCTGCGGAAAAGGATGACGAATCGCTTCGGGTTTTCAGGCACAGAAAAGGTTTCTCATTAATTTGCCTTGCAGGATACACTAATGCAGGAAAAAGCACTCTTTTCAACGCTATTGTGGATGAAAGCGTTGAGGCGAAGGATATGCTCTTTACAACTCTTGTACCCATGACCCGGGCCCTGGACCTTGGCGGAAGAAAAGCCCTTTTAACCGATACCGTGGGTTTTATTGAAGATCTTCCTCACTGGCTGGTTGATGCCTTCAAATCCACTCTTGACGAGATTTTTCTCTCGGACCTTATCCTCCTTGTTGTTGATGCAAGCGAAAAGCCTGAGATGATCCTGCAGAAACTGTCTACATCCCATGATACTCTCTGGGACCGCATCCAGGGAGTTCCTATCATCACCGTGCTCAACAAGACCGATCGGCTTGATGAATCAGAACTTGATGCTATTATGGAAAATATAGGCCATATGGCTCCAAATCCTGTATTTATCTCAGCAAAAAAAGGGGACGGGATGACAGCGTTAAAAGCAGAGATTATTAAGCACCTGCCTGCCTGGGCTTTCTGTTCTCTTTCCCTTCCGAATTCTGAGAAAGGTATGTCAATTCTCTCATGGATGTATGAAGAAGGAATCGTGCGCAAGGTTGAATACGGAAAGCGAATAGTGGTAGATTATGAAGCCCGGACAGAGATAATTAACAGAGCTCAGACCTTAATAAAGGCTCAGGAGAACTGAATATGTATGGAGTCTCCAGGCTCTTCTGAAGAGTAAAAAGCTTTTTCAATTTTATAAAAGCTGATTGAATATTACCAGAGCATTTCCTAATATATATTTGTCAGAAAATATATTGTACGGTCCGAATATTGTTCGTATACATACGAAAGTTATATATATCGAAAAGTCGTTTGTGTATTTGCGAACGGGAGTCTACTGAAGACATCAGACCCTCCTAATATCCTAAACTATACCCCTAAACCAGATTTTTTACTATATTTTTCCCGTTCGCAATTCCTCCTTTCATTTTATTGTTGCTTTTTCGGCATATGATTTGTTCGTAAATAAACGAAATATATTCCATCACATCCTACGTAAATTATATGTGCGAACAGATTTTTTATTTCCTGTATTTGCCCCTTTTATTTGTTTCCATAACTACAATTGCTTGATGAGCCCTTTTTTTTCGAATCCGTTTCAAAATTTATATAGCTTCATCGCTCATTTTTATATTAACATGAAATTCGATCTTCACGTACATTCCGAGCATTCAAAAGATAGTGAGTCAAGCCATGGAGATATCCTGAAAATTGCCTGTAAAAGAGGACTTCACGGACTTGCTATCTGTGACCATGACACGGTTGAAGGAGGGCTTGCCTGTGAGAAAAGAGCAAGGGAGCTTGGCCTTGAAATCACAATCATTCCCGGGGTGGAGGTAAGTTCCTCAAAAGGGCATATTCTGGTTCTGGGAATCCGAGAGAACATAGAGCCTTTGTTGACTCCGGAAGAAACTATCCGCAGGGCCCGAAAACTTGGAGGCACGGTTATTATTCCACATCCTTTCAAGCGCAGTTCTCACGGGATAGGAAGTTTTGAAGGGCTTGATATTGATGCAGTTGAAGTCTTCAATTCTCGCTGTCTTTTTAATGGAGCCAACCAGAAAGCCGCAGCCGAAGCAAAAAGGCTAGGAACCCCCGCAGTTGCAGGAAGTGATTCTCATATTCCTGAAATGGTAGGGCAGGCATATACCGAAATTGAAGCCTCTGAAAATACAGTTGATGCCATACTCAAGGCAATAAGAGAAGGAAAAGTTGCCCCTGCAGGAAAAAACACACCCACCCCAATTATTATGAAACAGATGGCAGGAAGTGTAAAGCGGAAACTAAAAAAGAAGTTATTTGGTAGAGAGTAAAGGGCTCAAAATAAAAACTATAAAGTCATCCTAAAGAGTCAGAAGTCTTCCCTTAAAGAATTTCTTAAATAATTTGAGGACCTCTATCTGTTTCAGTTTTCAAGTAAAAATTAGATATCCAAGAAAATGCGAGAGGATTCACTTTCTGCACACCCTCTAATTTAGGGTCTGTTAAAGTTTCCTATTGGATGGTTGAAGTTTTATCGAATAGATTAATGCTGTTCACCTGTGTTTGTTTTTCAAGATTAGCTGTTTGTTTTTCAAAATTAGCTTCAAGATACTGATTAGAGATAACAACACACAGAAATTAAATTATAATATTTTTGAATGTGGTAATTTATGGATGCTCTCAATAAAATAATCAATCAAGGTGATCAACTAATTGACCCAAATAGTAGATCATACGATTTTGCAGTAAGTCTTGGAACAGCTTGCATAGTTTCCAACAAAATGGAAAAGAATAACTTGAGGCTTTTTTCAGGACCTTTTGACTGGATAGTAGGGTCTCCTGAAAGAGTAAACTATCTAATAAGAAATGATTTTAAAGACTTTTTTAGACATAACAATTTAGAAATTGAAGGAAAAAAAGATGGGAAGTTTTTAGTAAGGGATAAATTGAATGGTCTTTTGTCTGTCCACGATTTTCAGGCGTCTAAAGATAAAATTTTGGTAGATGAACACAAAAAAGTTATGGACAAATACAACAGAAGAATTAAGAAGTTTTATAACTGGAGCAAACTCTCGGAAAAGGCTCTGTTTATTATTTTCATAAATTCGGAAGAGGACTTTTCAGAGGCATATGGAATAAAAGAGGCGATAAGTCTTTGTTTCCCTCAACTGCATTTTGATTTATTAGTTGTGCACCTATCCACTGAAAAAATCTCTAAGATTAAATATATGGATGATAATCTTTATCTCGCTTACATCTATCACGATGAAAATGATTGGTCAAAATCAGATTTACACTGGAAAAATGTTCTTAATCATTTTAACATTGATTTTTCGAAAAAAACAATCGAGATTTCAGGCACTCTTCCATTAAACAAAAATCGTTTGGACTTTAAAAATCCAGAAAACAATAATAAGTTTGTTTATCTGGGATTATCTCACCATGAAACTCATGGGAGGTGGTCTATAGGAGACAAAACAAGAATAGGTCTCAGGTTAGAAACCAAACCCAAAAAAATGGTTGTAAAATGCACATCCTACATGAACAGAAGCAGTTTGGTATATGCCAACGGTAAATGTATAGGGAGTCTGGACTTTACGAATAATAATCATTTAAACGAGTTCGATATGAAAGATATTGATGTTGAGAACCATTATTTAATAGTGGATTTCATTCATGAGACTCCAATATCTCCTCTTTCGGAAGGAAAATCTTCTGATTCGAGAATGATTTCAGTATTATTTAATGAGATTTTATTCCAGTGATATTAACAATGCTCAAATCTGCGATTTAGTTCAGAACTTATGCAGTTGGAAATAGAAATCAAGTATAAGAACGCTATAAACAATCCAGAAGCAATGGACTGTAACGATCTACTTGATTTTAATTTTGGCATTCAACTGCATAACTCCTTAAGTAGAATCGTTTTTTAGCAATTTGTAAGAATTACCTTTTTTTGAGATGTTTTATCTCTTCGGGTACAAATTTTCTAATTTCTGTGTCTTTAAGCAGAACATTGATAGGTATTTGTTCGTCAGTTTTCATACATCCTTCCAAAAAGAACTGCCAAAAATCATCATTGTACTTATAATGTCCCTCAGTTTTCATCAATTTAAGATACTTATCAGGATGTTTTGCAAAAAGCAAAGGGTCATTTATAAAAAATTTATCTCTTTCTTTTTTAGATTCACCTTTATTATTTCTGAAATGCGGAGGGTGATAAACAGGAACATCCCTGCTATATGGAATGAAGCCATAATCCTGTGCTCTCCATGCTAAGTCTGTATCCTCCCTGAAATGAGGTTTGTCAAAACGCTCATCAAATCCCCCAACTTTTTCAATAATATCTCGGCGGATAAACAGATTTGCAGTCATGAAGCCTAGCCCTTCAAATCCCTCATTTGTTACAAGTCTGTAGTTTGGATCATTCCTTTTGGCCTCATCAGAGAAAATATAGCCTTCGATTCCAATTATATTTTTACGCTCAAATAGCTCGTTTGCATTTTTCAACCAGTTCAGGTCCGGCTCACAATCATCATCAGTAAATGCAATTATTTTTCCTTCTGCATGTTTCAGCCCAATATTTCTAGCCTGGACAGCACCTGCTTTTTTATCGAAAAAATATTTAAGCTCAAAATTGCATAACTTTTGAAGACTGGCTTCCCGGTTTTCTCCGGAATCCACAATAATGGCTTCAAAATTTTTATATGTTTGTCGATTTAATCTCTGAATAAGATTATGTAGCTGCTCACCGCGCAATGTTGGGATGACGACTGAAAAATAGGGGAGATTATCCTGATATAATGCAACAATTTTCTTTCCGAGAGATGATGAAATTTTATTCCAGTCATAATGTTGTTCAACCAGAGTTCTTCCATTCAAAGAAAGTTTATCGTACACGTCTTTATTTGATAAAACTCTGCGAATTTCAGAGGAGAAATTGGATAACTCAGCAACTATAAATGAGTCTTCGTTAACTATTCCTCTTGCCCCTACAGGAGAAGATATTGTTGGAAGCCCGGCAGCCATGAAATCAAACATTTTGATATTTGTTCCGGAACCATGAAGCATTGGATTTATCGCTATGTCTGAAGCTGAAAGAAGCATGTTTTTCTCTTCTTCGGAAACTCTGCCATAGATTTTCACATTGCTTTTGTTCTTTGAATTCAACTGATTTCCGACTCCTCCAATGATAAGGAAGTAGACATCAGGACATTCATCTGCAAGTGTGTTAATGATAAAATTGCCTGCTTCTACATTTGGAGAGTATTCACTTCCAACAAAAATAACTGTTTTCTGAGTAAATTGCAATTTCTTTTTGTAATTTATTCTTGCATCTTCACCAATAGGTTGTATTTCTTTTGCATCTACGCCGTTAGGGAAAACTTCTACCTTAGAAGAATCCAGGTCATATAACTGCTCAAATTGCTGTTTGTCAACTTCCGAACATGCAAGAATTAAATTACTCTCCTCACATAACTCTTTTTCAACGAATTTGACCATGTTAACTATGCATTTGGCAAATGAGGAAGAACCTAACAACTGGCTTCTTAAAATTGCCTCACAATTTTGACTGTCATAAATCAAAACTTTATTTTTGAGATTGACCTCAGTTTTTATAATTGGATATAGCCAGGGATGGCTGATAATCAGCACATCAGCCTTCTCTGCTTCTGCTCGGACAGTCCTGACAAACTCAGGGGAGGCTTCCCCTAAGAATGGAAAAATAGAATCAATAATCGTTTTATCAGGCAATAATTTATTAAAGTAGTCATTTAACTTAAAGTGCTCATTATCCAGTGGAACATCAAATTCGTTAAGCGAGCTGGATATAGCAACTTCTCTTTTTTTCTCCCCTTTCCAATCAAAAGTTCCAATATATAGCGGCTTTATATTTTCCCCCAAATTCGAATATAATCCCTTCAGTCGTAATCTTCCGCCCCCAACTGCGGGGTCAATCGGTTGAGTATCGGCAATAAGAACATTAATTTTTGAGGTTACTTTATTTTCAGGAAGAATCTCTAAATTTTCTAATAATTCCTTTATGCCATTCTCCCATATTATATTCTGAACAGAGAGAAATCCGTTTTCTCCCATTAAAACGGCTTCATCAGGATTTTCTATTAAATAATCCATTTTCTCAGCAATTTTTTTGGGATCCGGATCAACAATAAATCCGCTTATGGATTCTTTGACAATATTCGCTGGTTCTCCTGAATCTTTACAGGTGATAACAGGTTTTCTAGCTCTAAAAGCTTCTATTGTGATATATCCGTAATCTTCCTGTATTGGAACGAATGGGACTAAAATGGCTCTGGAATATAAATCCAGCAATTCTTCATCAGAAACTTTTCCTAAAAATTGCACCTTTTGATCTAAGCCCAGCTTATGTACAAGCTTTCGTAAATCGTTAGCATCTTCACCAGCACCTGCAAGAAGCAAACGTGTATCGTTCTTCAGGTATCCCATAGCTTTAATTATCAGATCGACACGTTTCCATCTGTGAAGCCTTCCTGGAAGAAAGATAAATTCCCCTTTCTTTGGATCTAAAAAAGTTGAGATTATCGGGGCAGGATATATCACTTTAAAGTTGACATCGTTCCAAAAAGGATCTGCGTCTCTCATTCTCTGAGCAACTACTTCCCCAATAACGCAATGTTTCTTTACCCTTGATGGGTTCAATCCATATTTATCAAATTCATGGATTAATTTCTTTTGTTTTTGTTTTTCTTTATCATTAGAATTGTATTCTACATTGAACATATCATAAAATACTCTAATTGGATGAAGCAAGTAAGAAATATGGTTTCTATGCCTCACCATATAAGTAGGAGCCTTTGTGGAAATTACAAGATCATAATCATCCAAATTGAGGTAAAAACAATTGCAATACGATTCCAATATTCGCTCAAAACTGGATTCGTCAACCAGGATATCAATTTGTGTTGCTCGATGGCCTGCCTTATTGAGAGCGCTGACCAATCCTTCATAAAGATTTTCTGCACCCCCCTTCTCACAACTTACGCTTTTTGGAGTTACAACTGCAATTTTCATGCTTTAACCTCTCATTTCTTGCCGATCACAGCATAATCCTGGGCGCCGTATAAAATATTGTTCAGCATGTCAATGTTTTGATTCTGGATTTCTACAATTGAAGCAAAAACCCCCGATACACCATCAGAAGTAGGTATTCGCTTTAATCTGGCATAATCAGGGATAGGTAAGAAAAACTTAGTTTCAAGATCTTTAAAACCCGTTGCCTCAAGCAAAAATTTCAATGTATAAGGGTGTATAGGTTTTTTATGAGTCAGATCTATGTAAAAATTAGCAAATGATACCAGAGAAAGTGGATTTACAGTTTCCACAAAAATATAGTATCCAGATTTGAGTTTCTGGAAGCATAGATGAAGTAACTTAATCAAGTAATCAGGTTCGAGATGTTCAACCACCTGATCAATAAAAATTCCATCTAGACTTTTATCATCAAGTTTTTCGAGATATGAAATAGCTTCTTCTTTCACTACATTGAATCCTTTAGAACGACAGTAGTCCACCATGGAATCATCAATGTCAACCCCTTTTGCACCAAACCCATACTCTTTTGACAATTCCAGAAATTCCCCTCTTCCACACCCAATATCCAGGACATTGGAACATCCAGTAAAATAATTGATAAAATTAGACTGCCGTTGTTTTATATCTTCTCTTGAACCCCTGAACTGCTCTTCAAATCCGAAATAATTGATATCTAAATCATTGGAATCGGAAATTCCAATCTTTTGGCCTTTATACCCTTCCTCAAGTTTTCCATCAAGTATACTGGCCAGCCACGCCTTATTTTCAATGTCCCGATTCATTGAAGAAATTATAGATTTAACTTCTGTTCTTATACTATTATCCATTTCAGACTTAAGCTGTCCAATCTTATTCTCGAATTCAGACTTAAGCTGCTTTACCTTATTTTCTAATTCAGGCTTCTCTACCTTATTTTCTAATTCAGGTCTGAGCCGTTCTATCCTGGAATCCATTTCAGATCGAAGTTGCTCTATCTTGTTGTTATAATAGCTGAACTTACCTGCAGTATCATTGAGAAGCCGAGCCGTACTTCCGTTAAACTCTGTTTGCTTCCAGACAACAGGGTCCACATACCGCCTGATTTCTCCATGAATCAGGTCTCTGCCTCTAACCAGGAATTTCCCCACAACAGGACGATGAGAACTTATGAAATAACTATTGTTCTGGATATCCCAGTTGGAATTTAGATACTCAAGATCTCTCTGGATATTACCGTCACTTAAAGATGTCTCAGGTGAGGGGCTATTTTGAAGGTCTTCAGTATTTTTCCCTGGAAAATCCTCTGCTCCTTTTCGCTTACGGATGTTTTCCCTTATTTTTCCCATTATTTCTTCAACGTTGACTTCCTCTTCATTAATTTCGTTATTAATGTCAAAAGTACCCATAAATATCACATCCTGAATTCAGATCTTCCAGTTACAAGGAACTTCGAAAAGCCCAACATCTCTACAGGTTGGAATTACATCAAATGAATACTGCTTATCATGCCAGTCATACGGTTTTTGGTCGTAGGTATGCACAGCTACTGTAAGTAAAAACCTTCCAGTTATCATAGGGATTCTCTCTACCATGAGGTCAACATGGCCTTTGCCCTCAAGAGTATCAAGTTTAAAGTTTTTTAAGTCCGTATTCGTTCCAAATAGATTTTCTCCGTTTTCGGAGTACAGAGCAATGCCAAATATAGGATCGGAAACTTTTTTATGTGCGTGGTAAAAAATTCGGATTGTCATCGGATCAAAGGAGTTGAATCTGGAACCTTTGTTGCCGAATTTATCGTAAAATTCCACACCTGTAATCTCTACAATTCGATCTCCCCAACGGGGAGTCTTATCCTCAAGCGTTTCTTCTATTTCAACGAGCTCTGATTCATCCTTTGATTCATTTTCGGATTCAGTTATACTGCCCGAAAGGGAGGCTTCTTCTCCACCACCGTATACATAACGATCAATGACGTCTCCTGTGTCTCCCAGGACTACCTGTTCTCCTTTATTTAGAAGTAAAGTCCTGTCACAAAACCTCCTTACTGCTCCAAGGTCATGTGAAACAAAAACGATAGTGACACCTTCTTTTCGATACTGGCTCAGAACATCCAGACATTTTTGCTGAAATTCCATATCTCCCACAGCCAGTACTTCATCCATTAAAAGGATCTCAGGGTCGGTCTGAATAGCCGTAGAAAAGGCAAGCCTTACCTGCATGCCCGAGGAAAAGTTTTTGAGTTTAGCATCCCTGAAGTTCTCAAGTCCTGCGAACTCAAGAACATCGTCCAGTTTATCATTTATTTCTCTTTTTTGCATGCCCATAATGGTAGCATAGATTTTTACGTTCTCTGCAGCGGTAAGGTCAGGCTGGAAACCAACTCCGAGTTCCAGAAACGGAGTGATTTTCTTATGGATATTTACTTTTCCTCCTGTAGGGTGCAGAATATTAGCTATGATCTTTAATAAAGTGCTCTTTCCACTTCCGTTTACCCCAATGATTCCAAGTGCTTCCCCCTCTTCAACTGTAAAATTGATATCTCTGAGTGCGTGAAAAGTTTCGTAAGTTGGAGGTTTGAAGGCCCCGGTCAAGGTCTCAAATAGGGTGGTTCTTTTTTCATGAGGTATGCGAAATGTTTTGTACAGATGCTCAACTTCAATTGCACTCATCAGATTTCCTCCGCAAATCTGGGTTCCAATCGGGAAAAAATAATGTATCCGACAAAAAGGAAGAATATCGATGAAAGAAACATAAATAAAAGGTCTTCTATTTTTGCGGGAGAAGAGTAGATGATAGTGTCCCTTGCTGAAATAAGGACCCGTGCAATTGGATTCAATAAGATGAAATTTCGAATGTTTTCTGGAAATGTTTCAAGGGTATAGACTACAGGCGTTGCAAAGAATCCTACCTGCAAAAGGACCTGCCAGATAAACTGCACATCTCTGTAAAAGACATTCAAAGCTGAAAGAGCTAGAGAGAAACCTAGCGAGATAGTGAACAGGAAGATAAGGATAAGCGGTGCATAGGCCAGGTTGATGGAAATTGGCACCCTGAAAAATACCATAAACATTATGAATATAAGAGACTCGAAAATGCTCATGAGCAGAGCTGTAATGCATGAGGAAATGACAAATATATCCCTTGGGAAGTAAATTTTCTTAACCATACCCGGCTTTCCTACTATGGAAAACATTCCGATGTTAGTTGCTCTGCTAAAAAAATTCCATAGAATGATGCCAAGAAGCAAAAACAACTGGAAGTATTCAACCTTAACCCTCATTAAATTTGAAAAAACAACATATAGAACCAGGAGCATGAGCAAGGGTTCAAGAAGAGACCAGAAATAACCCAGTATAGAATTTTTATATCTCAATTTAAATTCGCTCCATGCCAACTGCCAGATAAGATTTCTGTAGCCATAGAGCTCATTCAGGTGCTTAACGATCATTATTTACCACATTTTTTATCTTTTCACTAAAAATCGAAAGATCAAAGCGTTTTGCCTGCTCAAGACAGGCATCCCTGTAACTTTCGGGTTCACGAGATATTAATTTAACAGCCTCTATAGCGCTGTGAATATCTGCGTTTATAAGAAGACCAGTTTTTTCGGTAACGGTTTCTCTAAATCCGCCTTCGTTTACCGCGACAACAGGCTTTCCACTTGCCATTGCTTCTACAGGAGTCAGGCCAAAGTCTTCGTCAAGCGCTGTGCAGATGAAGCCCCTGCATCTGGCGTAAAGGTCAATTAATTCCAGTTCCGAAACTTCTCCAAGTATGCTCACGTTGTGAGGTAGTTTATTACTTATACTTTTTGCATACTTTTCAGCGTGGTCGCCTTTTGCGTAACCACCAACGATAATGAGTTTTTCATCAGGCATTTTTCTAAAAGCTTCTATTTGCAATTCGAGTCTTTTTTCAGGGTAAAGCCTGTTTACCGAAAGCCAGAAATCCCCATACTCCTCACATTTGAATCGGGAAACATCAACCGGAGGATAAATAATGTCAGCAGTCCTGTGATGATATTTTTCAATTCTTTTCTGAGAATTTTTCGAAATAGTGACTATGTGATCAATACTATTCACTGATTTTTGATCCAGCCTTCTGTGGCCATGTACCCATGCACGAAAAGCCTGTCTGGTAATAAAATCCTGCCTCTGCAGGAAAGTATCGTAGAGGTCGTAAAAAGCCCTTACAGGCGTGTAGCAGTACCACATATTAGGGTGATGTTTATGGGCTGCATAATGGCTCCAGTTTCCTGTAAAGATGAAAAAATCATAATCATTTGAAAAATCACAAGAATAAAATTTTTCTGTTGCAGAAATCTGTTTTAGCGGAGGGATTTTCTTTGTGTGTCCAAGAGATATCACATTTACTTCTTTATTCAGTTTATCAACTGCATCCAGATCTGTAGTGATTATATCCGCGTTTAATAACTTCGCTAGAGTGATGACAACTTTTTCTCCGCCGCCAATAGCTCCAAAGTAATCATGAAAGATAGCTGTTTTCATGTTAGTTCTCATTTTTTTAAATTATTTCACGTTAAATTTAAATTGGGATTTATATGTGTTTCGAAGCGATTTTTAATTGAAATAAAAATTCAGTCATTTATTACTAAATATAGTTAAGTTTGAAATATAAAGTTTGGATTATAGTTAAGTTTGGAATATAAAGTTTGGAGTATAGTTAAGTTTGGAGTATAGTTAAGTTTGGAGTATAGTTAAGTTTGGAGTATAGTTAAGTTTGGAGTATAGTTAAGTTTGGAGTATAGTTAAGTTTGGAGTATAGTTAAGTTTGGAGTATAGTTAAGTTTGGAGTATAGTTAAGTTTGGAGTATAGTTAAGTTTGGAGTATAATTAAGTTTGGAGTATAGTTAAGTTGGACAGCCAGATTTCCGTAAGTGAATTTATTACATCTCGGAGTCAGCCATGCCCAGCCTCGACAAGGAACTTAATAATAAAAACCCAGAGATAACCTTCCGGATCTTAAAGAATAATAACAATTTAACAGGAAGTTAACAAAAATTTGGTGTATCAATTAGTTTATATAGATTAAGAAGATATGCTTTTTGCTAAGGGAGCTACGTTTTTAAGAATAATAAGTGTCCTATCTCCTGCAGGATAAAAATAGGGAGCAAAATAAGGTGATTCCTTGACAAAGGTCGCACTGATAACAGGCATAACAGGCCAGGATGGCACATACATTTCAAAACTTTTATTAGATAAAGGATATGTAGTGCATGGAATAAAGAGAGAGTCTTCTACCAGAACTGAAGATAAGGACAAAGAGCCAAAAAACGTAAATCTTCATTTTCACTTCTGTGACATGACCGATTATTCAAAGCTCGTAAGAATTATTCAGGAAGTTTGTCCGGATGAGCTTTATAATCTGGCGGCTCAAAGCAATGTCCAGGTCTCTTTTGACCGACCAGAATATACGGCAGAAATTAATGCACTTGGCACCCTTCGCCTCCTCGAAGCCATACGCACTCTGGGGCTGGAAAAGAAAACAAGATTTTTTCAGGCTTCCACTGGAGATTTATTTGGAAACTCACTTGAAATCCCGCAAAATGAAAATACTCCCTTTCACCCCCGAAACCCTTATGCAGTGTCCAAATTGTATGCTTACTGGATTGCCATAAACTATCGTGAAGCTTATGGAATGTTTGTCTGCAATGGTATCCTGTTTAATCATGAATCTTCAATACGACCAGACGGTTTTGTCACTAGAAAGATTACAAAAGCGGCAGTCAGAATTAAAAAAGGGCTTCAAGATAAACTGTATCTTGGGAATCTGAACGCAAAAAGAGACTGGGGTTTTGCAGGAGACTATGTTGAAGCTATGTGGCTTATGTTGCAGCAGGATAAACCTGACGATTATGTGATTGCAACAGGTGAAACACATTCAGTACAGGAAATGGTGGAATTTGCCTTCAAAGAGGCCGGGATCGAGATCGAATGGGAAGGAGAAGGACTTGAGAAAAAAGGGAAAAACGCTGCAACAGGGGAGATCCTGATTGAGGTGGATCCCCGTTTTTACAGGCCTCTTGAGTCAAGTTTATTAGTTGGAAATCCTTCAAAAGCCAGAGAAAAACTCGGATGGGTGCCCAGGGTAAATTTTGAAGAACTTGTCAGAATGATGGTTAAAAACGATCTGGAATTAGTAAAAGATTAAAAAACTATATTTATTAAAAATTGTGTGGTAAAAATGTCTAAGGTCGCATTACTTACAGGTGTAACTGGGCAGGATGGAGCATACCTTGCCGAACTCCTGTTAAACAAAGGATACACTGTACACGGAATGTACAGAAGATCGTCTCTGAGTAATACAGGACGTATAGATCACCTCCTGCAAGATCCACATCAAAAAGACTCCAAATTTTTTTTGCATTACGGAGACCTGACTGATTCAGCAAACATCATTAGACTTATAAAAGAGATAGAGCCTGATGAGATTTACAATCTTGGCGCCCAGAGCCATGTTCAGGTTTCTTTTGAGGCCCCGGAATATACAGCAAATTCGGATGGACTTGGAGTCCTACGCATTCTGGAAGCAATAAGGATTCTCGGGCTTGAAGACAAATCAAAGTTCTATCAGGCATCAACCAGTGAATTATTCGGAAAAGTACAGGAAGTTCCTCAAAAAGAAAACACTCCCTTCTACCCCCGAAGCCCCTATTCAGTAGCTAAACTGTACGCATACTGGATTGCCATAAACTATCGTGAAGCTTATGATATGTTTACCTGCAACGGCATCCTGTTTAATCATGAATCTCCTTTGAGAGGAGAAACTTTCGTTACCAGAAAGATTACAATAGCGGTATCAAAGATTAAAAAAGGGCTTCAGGAGAAACTGTACCTTGGAAACCTCAATGCCAAACGCGACTGGGGATTTGCAGGGGATTATGTAGAAGCCATGTGGCTCATGTTACAGCAGGATAAACCCGACGACTATGTTGTAGCTACAGGGGAAACTCACTCCGTCAGGGAATTTACTGAACTGGCATTCAAAGAAGCTGGCATTTACCTTGAATGGGAAGGAGAAGGAGTTAATGAAATAGGCAGAGATGTTGACAGCGGAAAAGTGCTCGTGGAAGTTGACCCCATGTTTTACAGACCTACGGAAGTAGACCTGTTGATAGGAGATCCTTCAAAAGCCAGGGAAAAACTTGGATGGAAAACAAAGGTCAGTTTTGAAGAACTGGTAAGAATGATGGTAAAAAACGATCTGAAATAAATTAATGTAGGAATAGAAATCCTCTTTAATCAAGAGTTTAATTCCTGAGATAAGAGAATTGATACAACAATATAGAGATACAGATCTTAATATTTACTTCAATTATCTTAACCTTATTTAAACAGGATTTCTACATTTAATTTTTCTTTTCAATAAACAAAAGAATTTTTAGATTAAAATGTTTATCAGTATTTTTCCTGCAATTATACTTTGAGACTTTTTACTTCATGCAGTTGATCAAGACAGTAACTAAATTTAGATTAACTGTAGAGAGAAAAACTATCCAGTTAATAAGTTCTTATTCTATAATATAAGAATGATTAGATTGAATTAATTAAAATTCATAATTACGTATAAAACATTAAGCGTGAGTGATATGGAGAAGTCAGAAAAAATCTGTCAAAACAAAAATGCACGAAAAGGATATTCAAAAGAAATTTTCGTGCTTGTAGCTGCTCTCTTAACCGGCTTCATCGTGCGCATGCTATCTTATTCCTCGGTTACTGCAAAAGGAGGCATAAGCTTCTCGGGATATGATGACTTTTATCATATGAGGCGCATTATTTATACAGTTTCCAATTTTCCCCATCCCCTGAATTTCGATTCTTACATTAACTATCCTTACGGTTTTGAAATAGGGTGGCCGCCTCTATTTGATATATTGGGCGCTCTGCTCGCAAAAGTCCTGGGAGGAGGACAGCCGGATCTGCACACTATTGAATTTGCAGGAGCTTTGTTGCCAGTACTTCTCGGAACCCTGACAATAATTCCACTGTATATCGCAGCTACCTCGGTTTTTGACAGGAAAACAGGGCTTCTTGGAGCTTTCGTTTTTGCAGTTCTGCCGGCTCATCTATACATATCTCGTTTTGGAGCAGTTGACCATCACGTAGCAGAAGCCCTCCTCTCAACTGCAGCTTATGCATGTTTCGTATTTGCCTTAAAACTGGCAAGTAAAAAAGATCTTTCCTTAAGTTCACTTAAAAACATATCATCGGAAAAAGAGATAATAAAGTCTCTGGCTCTTGCAGCTGCTTCAGGCCTATTTCTTGCGCTCTTAATTTTTACGTGGGTAGGAGCCCCTATTTTTGTAAGCTTTATTGTATTGTATGCATTCATACAGACCACAATAGACCTTAAAGCCGGGAAAAGATCCGATTACCTTTTTATCTGCTCTATTGCATGTATTTTTGCAACACTTCTGTTTACTATTCCCCTGTCAGCCGGCTCCATACGCCCAGGCCTGGAAATGAGCGCAGTGTATATTTCCTGGTTTCAGGTATTCTACGTGCTTAGCATGCTGGTTGGAACTTTCCTTCTCTGGGGTCTTTCGTTATATATCTCAAGAAAAGATCTGGACTGGAAGCTTTATCCAGGAATTTTAATACTGGTTTTTGGGGCAGGCATTCTATCTCTCCGCGTGTTTTCCCCCGAATCCTACTCTTTTGTAATTCAGGGACTGAGATTCTTCATGGGAAAAGGGGAATACATAGGCACCATTTCCGAAGCCTTGCCCTTATTTTTGAATTTACATGGAGGACTAACCCTTTCACCAGTTTTAGGGAGTTTTGGCCTTTGCTTCTTTGCAGCTTTGACAGCTTTTTTCCTGCTCAGCCTTGAATGGAAAGGAGAAAAATCAAAACCGGAAGGAGTATTTTTCTTTCTCTGGACAATTTTTTTCGCGTATCTCGCACTCTCACAAAGGCGTTTCTCATATCTGTTTGCAGTAAATGTTGCGATCCTTACCTCATATATTCTCTGGGTTCTGCTTGACTCCCTCAACTTTGGAACTGAAATAAGAAAACTGGTAAATTCCGGACAAAACGCAGGAAAGAGTGCCTCATCTGCCCTTCAGAACGGAAAAGAAACAAAGTCAAAAGCAAAAGCAAAATTGAAAACAAAGAATATTCCAGTTTCAAAAAATACGCCCGGACCCGATTACTTCAAAATTGTCTCATCATTGGTACTGATAGGACTTATTTTTGTGCCCTGTATATTGATGGGGGCTGCTTTTGCAAAAAGTGCAGGTTCAGTAGACTCAGGATGGCAGGACTCGCTTAAGTGGTTAGAAACTTCCAGCCCTGAAACTTCTTATTTCCTTCAGCCTTCAGAAACTCCCGAATATGGAGTCTTGAGCTGGTGGGACTATGGAAACTGGATCGTGTACATTTCCAAAAGGCCTGCAGTTTCGAACAATTTCCAGACAGGTATTGCAGATTCTGCACTTTTTTTCACAACTGATTCCGAAAAGGAAGCAAAAGCAGTTGTGGAAAAACTAAAAGTAAAATACGTAATAACCGACACACTGATGTCAGGCGGTAAGTTTGGCTCTATCGTTGAACTCGCAGGAAAGGACATCGGAGATTATTTTGAGTTCAAAACCGTCAATGGGAACAAGGGCATTCAGACCGTTGCAACTCCAAAAAATAAATTTATGAATACTGAAGTATATAAACTTCAAGAACTTGACGGGGCAAATCTTGGAAACTTGCGGCTGGTCCACGAAAGCGCAGTAAATGATACGAATAAGGGAAGTTACAAAAATAATACTGTAAAGGTATTCGAATATGTTCAGGGAGCCAGGCTTTCAGGTACTGCAAGTCCAAACCAGCATGTTACTGCGACACTTGAACTAAGCTCAAACACGGGCCGAAAATTCGAATATAAGAATAGAGCTGTAGCAGATGAAAAAGGTTCATTCGAGATAACCGTACCTTATTCTACAGAAAACACAGGCATTGGAGTCACTGCCACATCAGCCTATTCCATTAGTTCAGGAGAAAATGTCACAGCAACAGGACTCCAGGTAAAGGAAACTGACATTCAGAATGGGAACACAATAAAAATAGGCACATCCGGATCTAACTGAAGATTCCTTTAACTGGCGTTCTAAGAATAAAACCACAAAAATATCCAAAAAAAGTAAGGAAAAAAAGAGGAAAAAAGAAGAAATCAAAAAATCTTTTTCCTCTTTATAATTTATTGAAGAACTTTTTTGAAGAACTTTTTTGAAGAATTTTTTTGAAGAACTTTTTTGAAAAACTTTGCTGGAAAGCATTATTCTCCCGCGCTTTCTACTCCTACGGCACTCAAGAACCTCTTGACCACTGCTTCATTAACAAGCCTTAAGAGCGTCTGTCGATCTTTTGTAGAACTAAAAACCCCGAGAGGGATCTGGGCTCCTGCTGCATTTGCATGCCCACCTGCATCTTCCCCAAAAGCCTGACGCATAATTTCACCAAGGTTAACTCTGATGTCATTGCTACGCCCGGAGATATAGATGCGGTCTTCAGTAACCCCAAAGACGACTGTTGTGGAGATCCCTTCAAGACTCAAGAGATAATCTGCAGCCTGCGGAAGAGTGTCTCTGTCCCTTATATTTCCGACATTTGAGAGAAGGTAACTCCCTAGCACCTGTCGATTCCGAATGGCTTCTCCAAGAACCTCAAGAGTTTCAATAGCCATTGAAGGCTGCTCAAGCTGGTCAAGGATGCCGTGATTCGAAAGAGGATAAAGGTACGAAGCAGCTGAGAGGTCTGCAGGGTCAGTTTTCCTCTTGAAGTCCTGGGTGTCAGTTCGAATTCCATAGAGCAGAGCTGTTGCCATGGTCTTTGAGATATTGATATTGAGCTGCTGCAGGTACTTTGTCATGATAGTGGCAGTTGCCCCAAAATTAGGCCGAATGTCTATATACTCAGCCTTTATCTCAGTTTCTCCTGGTGGGTGGTGATCGATTACAATGCCCACGTATGAATTGAGAGGAACCATGTTATTAACACCAGGAATAGAGCAGTCTATCAGGGCAATTTCATCATAGTTTTTAAGATCGTGCTCTTCCATCTTGCCAAGATCAATCCCGAGAAGATTTACAAAAGCTTTGTTTTCCTGATGACCTATCCTTCCGTGGTAGAGAATATTTGCTTCTACCCCAAGATTTTTTGCAATTTCCTTCAGAGCAAGTCCACTGGAGATAGCATCAGGATCAGGGTTATCGTGAATTACAATAGCAAGTTTTTTATCTCTGATTCCTTTAAGCCACCTGGCAAGCCTGTTGCCTCTGTGGACCGACTCAGCCCTTTCAAGAGAACGGGAAAGAGAGCTTGCAACAAGCTTGGAAGGCATAAAGACATAATCTGCCCCGAGATCTTCCATCTTTTCCTTATTGATAATATCTGAGGCCCTGGAAAAGAGCTGAACATCAGGGTTGACCGCCATTTTGAAATTTTCAATACCTTTCCTGTTTGCCTCGTTATTGGAAGTAAGGAAAAGTATGACAACAACATTTTTAAGGTCAATCTTAGTAACGAGCTCAGGATCCGATATATCACCGACAATCGTTTCGAAGCCCTCCTCCCTGAGAGTCTCTACTTTGGCTTCGTCTTTATCCACAATGATTACAAGCTTATTGCTTTCTCTGAGCTCTTTTGCAAGCGCAAAACCAACACTTCCACTTCCCAGAACCAGGTATCTGGGTTTGACTGTGTTCTTAAGGTTGCTATCTGCATCTTTTGAAAAATTAGACAAAAATAATCCTCCCTGTCTCATGTAAGTCTGGGCACATGCAAAGGAAAGCAAACATTTGATCAGAATCCTGCCTGTTTACAGTTTTACTTAAGTCAGTGACTGTTAGTTGACTGTGATACCGGCGTTTTTATTTAAAGTTAATTACTCTTATTAATTATTAATCTTGTTGTTATTCATCATTCGGATTGAACAGACTGTTCTGTTAAGGCATAGTTTTCTTCTGGAAGGTACTTAGTTCCTCACAGATTATAGTCTCGTACCGATTATCATGAATTTTCTCAAGAACTCAGTCCTTTCGGTATATATGTTATATCGAAGTGTAACGTATATAGTTAATGACATCAAATAAGTTTTCCTCGGTGCAAAAATATAATAAAAAATTTATTCAATTTGGGATTTTCTGACCAACTGATTGAGATTTGGATACTCGATTTTTCGGTGCGGCTGAAGATTGCGCTTTAACTGGATCGAAGCCCACGGGCTAAAGCGATGCACACAGTAGGTAAAAAATCTGATGTGAATAAATCTGCAGGTAATTATTATGAAATTTATCAGTTCTTCGCGGATGAAGGCATTAGACAGAAATTGCGAATACCTTGGCCTGCTCCCTATCCAGTTAATGGAAAATGCGGGAGCCGTAATTGCGCAAAGCATAAGGGAAAAGCTTGAAAGTGGTAAAGTACTATTTGTCGCAGGCCGAGGAAATAATGGAGGAGACGCTTTTGTGGCCGCAAGGCACCTTGCAGGCTCTTCAGGATATGCTGTAAAGGTAATCCTGCTGGGAAAGGCCCAGGACATCAGGACCAGGGAAGCCTGCCATAACTTTTCTCTGTTAAAGTTCAGCAGCGTGCAAATACTTGAAATAAAAGATTCAAGTCAGCTTACAGCCGCAGCTTCAGACTGGTTCTCAGAAGCTGATATGATAATAGACGCCGTTTTTGGGACAGGAGTAAAAGGAGATATAAAAGAGCCAGAGTCGATAGCTATCGACCTCATAAACAGGGCAGGAACAGAAGGGAAAAACGTAATTTCTGTGGACATCCCATCAGGGCTTGACCCCGATGGAGCAGATTTCAAAAAAGCGGTATATGCAGAGCTCACAGTTACTTTTCACCGCATGAAAACAGGACTTATAAGCGAGAGGGCAAAAGAATATACTGGCACAATAAAGGTTGCAGAGATCGGAATCTGTGCGGATGCCGAGAAATATGTGGGCCCCGGAGACCTGACTATGCTGTACAGGCGAAAATCCGAAGGGCATAAAGGAGATTCCGGAAAAATCCTTGTAATAGGAGGCGGACCTTATTCAGGGGCTCCAGCCTTTGCAGCTCTTGCAGCGCTGAGGGCAGGAGCAGACATTGTAACCGTAGCAGTCCCTGCACCCATAGCTGAAATCGTCGCATCTTATTCTCCGAACCTTATAGTCAGGAAACTCTCTTCAGATGTCCTCTGCCCGGAAGATCTTCCCATCCTCTCTGACCTTCTAAATTCTCATGATGTGGTTGTGATAGGGATGGGCCTGGGGAGAGCTACAGAAACTTTTGAAGCCGTCCGAAAAATCCTGCCATTCTGCAGGAAAGCTGTCATTGATGCCGATGCCCTCTCAGCCATCTCAGACTCTATCTTTGAAACTCTTGCTGGAAACTGTGAACTGATAGTAACCCCACACGCAAGGGAATTCGCCCGTCTAAGGAACACGAAAACCCCGGAAAGTCAGGAGGCTCGCATCAAAGCCGCCAGAGAGTTTTCAGAAGAAAAGGGAGTTGTAACACTCCTTAAAGAAAAAATAGATATCATTTCGGATGGAAAGCAAACCCTCCTGAACAGGACAGGAAATGCTGGAATGACAGTGGGAGGTACAGGAGATGCCCTGGCAGGACTTACAGGAGCCCTTTTTTCCAGAAACCCAGCATTTCTTGCTGCAGCCTGTGCTGCATACATTAATGGAGCCGCCGGAGATCTCGCTTTTGAGAAGGCAGGAAACGGCCTGCTTGCAACGGATTTAATAGAAAAAATTCCAGAAATAATTAAAGAAGCAAATATAGGGTAAAATAAATAAACTGCAAAAGTGCCTTTTCCTTATGGTAATGAAATAAATAATACAATTAATTCAATAATATAATCAGTAATATAATTAAGGTATTTTATAAGAGACTTAAGTTATTTAATCAGATAATTAAGTTAGTATTGTAATTCATATTTTTAGAGTTCAAATATAAAAAAAAGATGGGGAGGAAACCTGTATGGTAGAGGGGATTGAAAGGAAAATTGAGGTAGAGATAGAAAGGAACAGAATCAGAATCACAATTTTTCATGGGGAAGACGAAGAGATCATAAAACTCAACCTTGGGGAAGCAAAAGAGCTTGCAAAAGAACTTGAGCAGGCACTCGAAGACTATTCAAAAAGGAAGCAGATAAGGATTGACTGAACAGAAAAAAACCTTAAAAACCGAAAAAAAGAAAACTAAACCCAAAGGAAAGCAAAATAAATATAACCAGAATACAAACGATCAAAAAAATACGATCAAAAAAATACGATCAAAAAAATACGATCAAAGTGCAACGATCAAAATAAAACACGAAAAAACCCGGTGATTTTGTGGAAAAGGTATTTACTCATATCGAATCTGATAGGGCACGCATGGTTGACATCAGTGAAAAGAATGATGTCCCTAGATTGGCCCGGGCTTCAGGGGAAATCGTACTTTCCAGGGAGACCATACAGAAGATAAAGACTGGAAATGTTGAAAAAGGAAACGTACTCGCAACTGCAAGGGTTGCAGCCGTGCTTGCGATTAAAAAGACCCCGGAAATAATTCCTATGTGCCATCAGATCATGATCACCGCCATAGATGTGGATTTTGAGATAGAGAACGGAGTAATTTCGACTGTGGTAGAAGTCCAGACTGTGGGGAAGACGGGTGTTGAAATGGAAGCCCTTACAGGGGTTTCGGCAGCTTTGCTGACGATATGGGATATGGTAAAATCGGCGGAAAAAGACGAAAGTGGGAATTACCCTCACACTTCGATAAGAAATATCAAAGTGCTGGAAAAGATCAAAGGCAAACATTTTGTAACTGTCCAGCCTGCCCAAAATCAGCCGATAGACGTTAGTTTTGAAACAACAGAAAAATGTGATTACTAAACAGTGAAAAAAGAAGATCAATACAGCAATTAACAAAAATCAGTCTAGAGAAAATCAGTCTAGAGAAATTTATTAATTAAATATTAAAGCCCAAAAAAATCAAGCCCACAAAAATAAGCTTTTTAAAGGATGGGATATATCAAGACGGAAGACTGAGGTATATATCTTGAAGATAGTAGGTGGACCAGCATCACAATTACTTGCCAGCCGCACTGCCCGGGCTTTAGGGACAGATTCAGTGCTTTGCGAGTTTAATCGATTCCCTGATGGGGAACTTTACCTTCGAATAGCAGACGAAACAGAAAACGAGATTGTAACCCTTATCCAGAGCACACCCACAGATTCAGACCTTGTTTCCCTGCTCCAGCTGATAGATGCCTGTGAAGGAGCAAAAAAGCTCAATGTCGTAATTCCCTACATGGGATACGCCAGGCAGGACAAGAAATTCAAACCCGGGGAGCCAATCAGTGCTCGCGCAGTTGCCCGCTGCATCAATGCGGACCGGATCTTTACAGTAAACATTCATGAAAAAAGTGTACTTGAGCATTTTCCGGCTCCTGCCGAAAATCTTGACGCAGCAAAACTGCTTGGAGAGTATATTGCAGGTTTTGGGCTGGAAAACCCGATTCTGGTTGCTCCTGATGCCGGAGCTGAAGGGCTTGTAAAGAATGTATCTTCTGGCCTGGGTTTTGATTACGATCACCTGCAGAAAACCAGACTCAGCGGAGATACGGTTATAATCAAGACAAAGAATGTTGATGTAACCGGCAGGCATGTTGTCCTTGTAGACGATATGATTGCAACAGGCGGGACAATGGCCGAATCAATCAGGATGCTTAGAGACCAGGGAGCAGTCGATGTTTACCTTGCCTGCGTGCATCCGGTACTGGCAAGAAACGCAGTCATAAGGCTTTTCAATGCGGGAGTAAGGGATATAATTTCAACCGATACCCTTGAAAAAGCCGAAAGCAGACTGAGCGTTGCCCCCCTTATTGCAGAAGCTCTGAAAAGACTCTGATATCTCGCTTTTTATAACCGTTAACTATTTTTTATATTCTGCTGTTCTTAGTACTATGACTCTTCCAGAAATTTGTCCACTTGATGAAGATCAGACCTGCAAAGGGAGGGAGTGCCACCTCTTCTGCCTGGAGTGGAGGACAAGAGACCCTATCTGCCTTATAGGGTACAGCACAACAAGTAAAGTTAATTCCGGCAATGAGGGCCGCAAAAAAGATACCTATGCTGAAGAAACCTTCCGTAAGTTAGGCAGACAGCCTCTCTCCAAAAAGAGAAATGTCTCTGAAAAAGGGGACTGGACTCCTACAAGACTCACCGAAAACCTTTCGGAAAGACCTGTTGAAAGGAAGGAGGAAAAATTTTCTCAGGCAGCAAATTATCATGAGACAGCTGTAAGAAACTCGGACCCAAAATCTGAAAAAAATCATGAAGAAAGACTGAAAGAAAGGTATGCTGCCAGTGAAGCCGAGAAAGCGTCCCTGCGACTGGAGGCCCGACTTAAAAAAGAGCCGGTTGAAGAACAACTAATTATAGGTAGAACAGCTCAGCCAAAAGTCCAGGAAAAACCAAAGGGACCAGAAAAGATAATTTCAAGAGATAAGCACACAACAATCTTTGCGTCCTGTGATGCGGATGAAAAGAAGGAAACTTACCCATCAGACAGAGGAGAAAAAACAAAAAATGCTCCTGAAAATAGGGAAAAACGTAAGAAGCTTGATGAAGTTATGGAAATAGATCTTCCTGACGTTTACGATGAGGAGTTCTGGAGTTAACAACGCTCTGCCCGAAAAGAAATAGATAGCTCAGAGAGACGACAGGCTAAAGTTCCGGAAAAATGGTCATCTTGCCCGTGAACAAAGGAATAAATTGTTTTCTCCACTCATAAAGTTCCTGAAAAGAATCTGTTGGGTTTGAAGAAATCACCTGTTTTGGGTATATAGCTTGAGGGCTTTGATAATTATTAATATAATTAAGATAATTAATATAATTAATGTGATTATAATCGATGAGCAATTATAAGCAATGAACATGGGAAGAATTATGAGGAAAATCAATTGTACTTCTGAGAGACTTTTGAAACTGTAAAATTCTTGTTTTTCATGCTGCTTACTTTTCATTTTGCATGCTCCGGAAAAAACAAAAAAGGAATAAGATGATTGAGGATGGACCGCCAGACATACCAGAAAATATACAGTTCACTTAACGACTTTAAAGACGTTTTCCGCCTCTCGGAAGAATATGCCCAGCCTACAGGCATGTTAGCAACAATTCTGAACCAGAAAATAGTGAAAATGACAAGGTTCAAGCACAGAAGGATTTACTCCAGAGAGCAGGAACTCTTTTCAAGATGGAAGCAGGGGCGCTCGATTCTTGATCTTGCGGAATACACCGGTTTTCCTCCGACCCTTATGGCGTCGCTCATCATGAAAAATTGTGATATCTCCAAGAAAAATGTAAACTGGCTTTTCAAAAACATCGAGCTTATCGAAAACCGCCGCCTGAGAAAAGAAGTTCAAAAAGCTCTTGAGACAGACCATTTCTTTTCCCCCCACGCCCACGAGATGCAATGTAAGAAAGGTGAAATGGGAGAAGCTGTTGTTCGGAAATGGCTGGATGACAGAGAAATTCTCTATTGCACTGAAGCAGAAATTAGGGCCAAAGGAGACGGAAAGACCCCGGACTTTGTCCTGGCAAACCCTTTATGCGTAGATAATCTCATGATCAACTGGATCGAAAGCAAAGCTCTTTTCGGAGATGATTTCGAACATGAGCACTATGAAAAGAAGCAGTTTAGAGAGTACGCAGAGATTTTCGGAGAAGGAATGGTTGTTTACTGGTACGGTTGCCTCGAAGACCTTCCTGCAGAAGGCTACCTGGTAAAAAATCACAGCTTTTTTGAAGATTACCAGGAAGAAGTCAACGAACTGTTTGATTATCTGGTTTATTGGTGAACTGGCTGATAGACCTGCTTTTCTCAGGCTTTTTTTAAAGCCTTAAAATCGAAGACATATTGGTAAGAGGGTCTTTTTCTACCTGAAACACATGATCTGCCGAATCAATAAGAGATTCGTCATGAGAAACAACTATAATCTGACCGACTCCTATGCTTCTCATCAGGTCTATGAGTTTCAAAAGCTGCCTTATATGCCCGCGGTCCAGGAAAACCGTTGGTTCGTCAAGGATCATTGGAGGAAGCCCATCGGCTTTGCCCCCTACAAAACCAAGAGCTAGAAGCCTGTAGATGGCACAGCGCAGGACAAGATTAAAAATAGCACGTTCTCCGCCGCTGAGGAGTTTCGGCTCAAGAGGAGTACCGTCTTTTCTGTAAACGGTCAGGTTGTACTCAGGGTCCAGTTCGATATGGGAATAGGCATTGTTTGTATACATGAAGCTGAACATTTCATTTAAAAGGGCAGAAAGGGCACCTATATTCTTTGCCCGCATGTCAGCCCTGACGCGCATATAAGTATTCTCAAGCTCTTCGGCGTTACTGTATACGGATTCGAGATATAGCCTCCTGTTTTCAAGAGCTCTGAGTTCATCTTTCAGCTCTCTTAGACGATTTAAGCTATTTTCTACCCTCCCTATTTCTTTTAAAATCGCGTCTTTTTCAGCAGTCACTTGCCGAATTTTTTCCGTAATGTTTGCCTGGGCCTCTTCAAACTGGACGCGCTTAAGCTGGAGATCTTCGAGCCTGTTTCCCTCCATCTTTTTTTCGAGCTGGTTTATCCTTTCATTTCTTTCAAAGATCTCCCGATCAAAGAAACCGACCTTTTCGGTCAGATTTCTGATAGAAGCCTCAAGTTCAGAGATTTTGTGCTTAATGTTTTCCATGCGGAGCAGGTTTGCCTGGATATTTTTAGTCTGCAGAAGAAGTTTTTCACTTTTCTGATGAGCTTTTTTTGCAAGATCTTCCTTTTTCCACAGGGCTTCGAGCTCAAGCCCCAGAGCTTTGAGCTTTTCTTTTTCCTGCGCTTCTCTTCCTGCAAGCCCACTCAATTTATCATTCAGTTCTCCAAGCCTCTGCCCATAATTTTCGATCAGGGCAAGAGAAGTCCTGATTTTCCCGTTAAGGGCTTCAATTTCCAAAGCATTTTCAACAAGCTTTTTCTCAAAGGCCTTTGCTTCCCGAAGAGCTTTTTCACTTTCACCGTGAGCTTTTTGAGCCGCCTCTTCCCAGCCCTGCAGGGCTTTGATGTCGGGAAGAAGCTGGCCCATTTCAGCCTCATGTTTCTGTTTTTGGGTATTAAGGCCTTCGAGCTTAAGGGAATCTTCTTCGATCCGGACTTCGTGAATCCTTATCCGTTCTCCGAGATCCTTTGCCTTAGCTCTGAGCTTTTCGGTCTCAATATCGTAATCTAAAATCCTTTTCTCCAGCTTTTTTGCGTCCTTGAGCCGGTTGAGTTTTTTCTCAATATCATCCTGCTGGAGTTTTATCTCCATAAGTTCTGCTGAGAGCTTTTCTTTTTTCTGTTCGGATTCCTCTGTTGTGCAGGCAATCGCGGACCCTTTAAGCTCCTGCCCACAGGTAGGGCACTTTCCTTCGGCAAGCAGCTCCATGTTTTTGCGGAGAACCTTTTCAAGCTCTCTGAGAGTAGCTTCGAGTTCTTTTTCCCGCCCATGCAGCCGATTTTTATTTTCCAGAAGAAGCTCGCTGAAGTATTCCAGGTCTTCGAGTTGTTCCGTGGAAAAACCCAGACCCTTTAGCCCCGTGAAAGCTTCGGATTTTTGTTCCTGAACTCCAAGAACTGCCCGTGAATTCTCCCTGAGCTCCTCCTCAAGAATTTCAATTTCTGTCCTGCCTTTTCGAACTGCAACTTTACAGCTTTGCAGCTCTTTATCAAGCGCAAGTAAATTTATGTCTCCGGTTTCTTTCTCTTTAAAGGCAAGGGCAAGCTTTGCCGATGTTTCGCTTTTCCTGTCACGCAGAAGGCTCTCTTTTTCTTCCAGTGCTTTTATGAGTGAAGAAATTTCTGGAGTTTCTCCAAACCCTGCCTTTTCTTTAATCCTTTTATTTTCCTCGTCGATTTTCCGGATATTTTTCCTGTTCCCTTCAATTTCCCCATTTGTAGTCCCTATATCAGCTCTGCACTGCGCAAAAATAAGTTCACTCTCAGCCTTTTCTTTTTCAAGGTCGCTTAAGGTTTTCTTGAGGACTTCTTCTTCTCTGAGAAGGAGAGCAAGTTCTTTTGAAATTCCGTTTACCTTTTCCCTGAAAAGAGACTCTTCTTTTTCCTGTTGCAAAATAAGAACTTCAATACCAGAGTCTCCAAAACCGCATTCTTCCCTGATGGCATTGTTTTCCTCCCCCAGCTCAAGCAAAACATGCCTTTGTTCATGGACTTCTGCTGAGAAGGTTTCTTTTTCCCTGAAGCATCCAGCCTTGTTTTCCTGAGACGTATGAATTGCCTGTTTCAGAGTATTGATTTCCTGAAGGCGTTCCCTGTACTCTGCAATCATCTGCTCATGTTTTTCTTTACGGGAAGTGGCAGCTTCTTTCATTCCATTAAACGTTTTTAAGGCAGCAGCGCTTTCATTTACCTTTTGCCTGAGCCCGTTGAGTACGGCAACAGGCCCTGTGCTTTCAATTCCTTCAATTTCAGCTTTCACGTCCGAAAGACTGATTTTCGCGTCTCTTTCAAGCCTTCGAACAGCTGTTTTTGCGCTACCTGCCCTTTCCCTGTACTCTTCAAGCTTTCCAAGCTGCAGAAGGTCATCGATCATGCGCTGCCTGTCTTTTGGCTTTGCATTGATAAGTACATCAATTTCCCCCTGCCTGATGTAAGCACAGTTTCTGTATGCCTCTTCATCCATATTTAGAAGGGCACAGACTTCTTCATAAGTCTTTGTGGCCTGATCTACAATACTTTCCCCGTCAGCATAGAGTACACATTTCGAGCTTGAAGCAGTATCATTTTTTTGAGAATACCGGAAAGCCTGATCAATAAGATATTCCTTTCCCAGATGTTCGAAACCCAGGCTAATCCTGGCATTCTCTGCCCCTTTGAAGATTATATCTGCAAGCACAAAATCCTTTGAAAGGATCTTGCTCCCGAAAAGCCCCATGAAGCAGGCCTCGAGAAGGCTTGATTTTCCGCTCCCGTTTACCCCGGAAATTACAGTCACTCCGTCTTCAAAAATGAAGTCCAGCTTTTTGTAGCTCCGGATATTTTCGATGTGCAGGTTTTTCAGCTTCAAAGATAATCACCAAGGTTATACTGTCGAGGTACAGCAGGCTTTCCTTTTCCTTTTTTCTGCCCTACATTTGTCGTTTTTCCATCCATATCCGAAACTTTTTCCGGTTTTTCTTCAGGAACCTTTAATGGCTTTTCTTCAGGCAGGTCATCTGTATTTTTGCCTCTTGCTCCTTCCTTTTCAAGGCTAATTTCTATTCCAAGCTCATCCCCGGATTCAGGCAAGTTTCCAACCTCTTTTTCAGGCTCTTTTTCGCCTTCTTTTGAGATCTCAATTTCGCTTTCAGGATTCTCTTCAGGAAATTCGGAATATTCTAGTGGAAAAGCCGATTTAGAGACTGGGGCAGGCGCAAGTTCAGATACAGATTCAGAAACAGACTCAAATGAGAATTCAGATAAAGATACAGATATAGACTCAGATGAAAGCTCGGATACTGGCTGGAATTCAGATCCAGATGCTAATTCAGATACCGCCCCAGAATTCTTAAGGATCACGGCAGAAGGTTCAGAACTCTCAGGCTCAATATTATCTGGTTCAATACTATCTGATTCACTAATATCTGATTCACTAATATCTGATTCACTAATATCTGATTCACTAATATCTGATTCAATACTATCTGGTTCAATAATCTTCATTTCAGGACTTTCAATTCCTTCTAAAGCCCCGAGAACCTCCGAACTTCCATGATTTTCAGAGCTGCCGGAAATTACTTCGGCAACTTCGGTTTCCCGGATAAATTCAGTTTCTGAGGCTGTTTTGAGACCTTCAAAAGGCTCAATTTCATCATCAGACCTGACAGGAATTCCTATCATGAAATCCGGATCTTTGAAGTCAATAACCTCAATCAGCTTTGAAAGCCTGCCTTCTGTCTCTTCATCCACTCTTGACCTTGAGACGTTGGGGTTCCGGACAATTTCATCAACTATCAACCCCCCGTCGTTTAAGCTCAGTCTCTTGATCTCGTTTGCAACTGCATGGTCAGGGTCTGAAAATGTGACTTTCAAAACATCGTCCGGGAAGGACTCTTTTATCCTCAGGTCTCTGACCCTTGGCACTAGAACTCCTTTCTTCAGCAGGTATTCTTCAAGCTCGCTGAAGGACAGAACTGCTCCCGAATCCCCGGAAATTTCCAGAAACACCACTGCTCCGGGAAGCTCTTCAAGATGCTCGTCTACTGCAGAAAAAACCTGTTCATAGGGCTTTTCATCTCCAGCCAGTTTTGCTGAAATAAAAAGGAAATCACGGGTCGGAATTGTCCGCCTGCTTATCTCCACCCCTTCGTCTGAAAGAGTAATAATATTGTAGGAACGGGGTTCCCTTTCAGAAGTACTGTTTCGCTCCGTACTCCCAGGATAAGTAACCCAGGCATCCCCTACCTTAATTTTTTCATATTTATGATAATCGCCAAGAAGAATTGCATCAATCTTAAAAGGAAGCTTGTCAAGCACCTCAGCACAGTCCCAATCCGCATATGGGAAGGGCTGAACGATCTGATGCATTACAAGTAATTTTTTGCAGTTTTCCGACAGCGAGGCACTGCTCTCTGGAGCTTCAAACCCGGAATAGTCGAATAAAGGAATCTTTGATTTCGGAACGCTGTCAATCCCATAAATTGCCGCATCTCCTTCCCCTATCATCTGCGGCTTTTTTCCAAGCCGCGCCGCAAGCCCCATTTCTTCAAAAAGGTCAAGCCACTGAGTATTTTGCTTGCTCTCATGATTCCCTACAATTCCAAAAAGAGGGATTCCAGCCGCCTTCAGCCTGAACAGGATGCTGATAGTTTCCAGAAGGTCTTCAAGGGTCGGGTTCCTCGAATCAAAAAGATCTCCTGCATGCACGACAGCATCAGCCTGCATCTCAATCGCATCATCTATAACAAGCTCAAAAGCCTTAAAAAAGTCCTGTCTCCGGACCTCACTGTGATACTGCCTGTATCCGAGATGCGTGTCTGCAGTGTGGAGTATCCTTATTTCCCTGGCCATGGTTCTATCAGTCTCTAATTTTTATCCTATAAGGATTTCTATATTAGTATTTAACTCATTTCCACAGAAACGCATCTCAGCCATAAGGAAATTAACATCTATTACTCCGGAATACAAGCTTATCCGCATAAATCCGTATAAAAGTAAAAGATTAATTTTCGATGGTCTGTGATTAATCGGTTACTACTATTCCAGGAAAAACTGAAAGGAAGATTCAAGATTGTTTTTCAGAACAATATGATTTTAGAAGGATACCACCGATATTCAGCCTCTTGAGCACGAAAAAGAGAGCGATTGAAGAACTTCAAAGTGAAAATGATGTTGAATCGGAAGATTATCTAAATTCACCATCTCTTAAAACGATCAGTTAACTTAAGTAGACAGTCCTTGAACGCCAAAAAAGAAAAGGACTAATTTATAATTAAGAAGTTTATGCCTGATCCCACAGGCATGCGTGATAGAAGTGTTAATGTGATAAGTAATTGAAAGGGAAGGAACAGTTACAAGTCCAGAGATTGGCATATACTAACTTTTTTAGCCTCGTGGACAGGTAAATGATAGCTATTTTTTCCCACAAAAACCATATAAATACGAATTCCTTCAATTATTTGGAATGCATATATATTCAAAATCAGTTTACATGATTAGAAATAGAAACAATGAGATAAAAGCAGATGGGTGAAAACCGCATGAGTCAAGAAGATTATATGCTAATTCTGGGAACAAACGTGTATGCAAATCCGACATATATAGTGTCATATGAGGCGGATAAGGAAACCGGAGACAGGATAAACCTGTTTACCCTGGAGAATGGCGAAAAAGGTTTGATTTTGACAGCCGAAGTCCGGGATGAACACGCCAACCTTATAGCAAAAATAGACAAAAATGAGTTTATCCAGCTTAATGAGAAATTTGATGGCAAGGGAGAAATTGAGAAAGGGTCCGGCTTCACACTGAAAAAGAAAGAAGACGGTACTGTTATTTTCAATGCCAGAATCACGGAAGATGGATACGTAGCAGTGACTGGAATATTATATATCAAAGGCAAGAAAATCCATATAGCTGATGATGCGGTGAAAATAGATGAGGTACCCCTGCAGACTCTAAATGGAGTGAACGTACATCATACATATTTTATTGGAACTGGCGAGATTACGCTAGCTGATGACGGCATGAAAATTAAACGATAAAAGACAAAAGCTCCCACTAATAAGGAGTATATTTCAGAGATCTTAAAACCCCAGAGGGTTCGGAGTCAGAGGGTTCTAAAGAACTTGTATATAAGCGCGGCAAGAACTAAAAGAAAAATTACCCATAACCATACAAGAGCTCCCATTCCCGGCGTTGAAGGATCAAAAAGCATAACCTAACATAAGATACTAACTTATAAAAACTTCGCGGGGTCAGTACCATCTACACAGTGAACTACCCTCCCTGCCTGAGCGAAGAAGGAGACTTCCCGCCTTAGAGTTAAAAGAAAAAATTTACTGCATTTAAATAAACGCTTCTCTCGCATCGGCTAATCTTATCAGGAAAATTCCGTCTACTGCAGGAACTAAAAAATCCGAGAAATCCGAAGAAACCGACGAATCCGGATGTAATGGGTTTTATGATTAAGTTTTAGCACAAAAATAAGAGGGATTCGATCCCTCAAATTTTTGATTTGTTTAAGATTTCGGAGATTTGTTTGAGATTTCTGAAATTTGTTTAGGATTTCTAAGGTTCACTTGAGATCTCTAATTCTCGGAAGGTATTCATTCAGCTGTAGATTGGGAATATTTAGCCTCTGTGCCTGACCTTTTCTTTACTTAGATCACTTTACAAATTTCACCATGGTTGATTATTTTCTTCGTTCTCGGATAATGGCTTAATTGCTAACATGCTTTACTATTTTGGACACTGCAAGGGGACTTAGAAGCATAATTGAGCCGAAAAAGAATTTGGAAAAACTAAGTGGAAAGATTTCTGATAAAGAAGTTGATAAATATATGTTGTATAAACAATAAAACAAACCCAGTAACAGAATAACAATTGAGAAACTATTATTCAAGATATCACGCAAAGAAGCTTCATCGCTTAAAGTTTTACGCAAGGACCTGGGGAATAACATCAAAGCAAATATCATCAAAATTGCAAATAATAAAAGATAAATTTCTACATTACCTGAAAAAAAGGATGATATTTCAGATAGGTCTAATATTTTAATACCTCCTTAATATTTATTGACATTATATCAATAAAGTCATATAAATATCTTGTTTTTTATTATATTAAACTTAGTATGTTAAACTATGTTTTCCTCTTTTTGTACAATCCTCTATAATCTTTCACCTTCTAGGAACTTTCAGACATCAGGACTCCTACAAGAGGTGTTTTTTAATTACTTATAAGAAAAAGAAAGCCCGATTTTCACCCGTTACCTTAGAAGAAGGGGTACTGCTTTGGGAAGAGAACTCTGGATGGTTTTGTGATGTGGTGCTGGGTAGTAACGGGTAAAATCTTTCTCGGGTAAATGAAATAGTTATTACTTCTATTTATAGATAACCTCAATATCTATATACTAAGGCCATAGTACTAGTTATTACTAAATACAATATAGATTTTAGATTATGTATATATTAAAAAGCTTAAGAAGTAGCCCTTTTAAGAAGTAGCCCTTAGAATTGCATTGAAACAAAATGGAGAAATTGGGGCGCATTTACAGGCAGTGTCTAAAGTCCCAATTGAAGCAAAAAACTCGCAGAAAATTAATTGGTTCTGAAGATACGTACTTCAGGAGATATTGCTCTTAAGAACTCTCCGCAGGTTTTCACCTGCGGAAAAGAGCAAAGACCAGTGCAAAGACTGAAACAGCGCCTGCAAGTGTGAAAGCTGGCGTGGATGCAGAGGTGGGGGTAGATGCGGATGAAGGCTCGGTTTCTGTAACTGGCTGTTCCGCAGAAATGGGAGCTTCACCTTCGTAATGCTCGTTGGAGATTGTGCAGTAGGCAACAGTGAAACCACCATTAACAAGAGGTTCCGGATCACCATGCTTAAGGATTGTATAATAGATATCTAGAGGTAACGATCCCCCCTTCCATCTTTCAGTCGGCTTGACAACCCACTCATATTCTTTATAAGAATTTGCTTCTAAGATGTCCCCTTTTGAGTATTCTTCTATTTTCAAAGTTGGACCATTTAGAATTTCAAAAGAATTTTTTTCCATACATGACAAAGAGACATAGACATCGCTTTTTTGATATACTGTGAGATTAATTTTAACTTTAAAGGGTTCTGCTACTTTTAAAATTGGCTTAGCCATTTCATTTCCAGGTAACAGATGATCATTGTAATATACACTCATCGAACCATATGGAGATTCTGCAAAAGTAATACTTGATGTAAGTAAAAAAACTATAAGCAAAAAAAATATCCATCTTGTATTCATCATATTTTCCCTCCTAATTCCTTCAAAAGGTTTTTGTAATCTTCGGACTCTTCACTCGATCCTCCAATTTTGTCTCCAACCCCTTTTGGCCCTGGGCCTACTACTGTTGTTGCGTAACCACTAAAATAGAAAGAAATCATTTCATTAGTTCCTAGCCTTAATGAAACTCCATTTTCATCTTTCTTGAAGGGATGAAATATTGGCGATTTTTCTCTAACATATCTCTGACCTTTATGTCCAAAATAAGGCTCTGGGATCACCTCATTATCATTGTCGATAACAGTAAACACCTGATATTTTCCTACAATCTCATACGTCCACACATTTACCGTAAAAATCCAGTGTGGAGGCAATACTGGCAGGCCAGATGGGACAGCAGCCATTGTTTTATCCAGTTTTTTTGAAACCCGGGCTGCTGTTTTGTCAGAATACTTGCTGGAGATTTCAGTTTCTAGATTTTTCAGTTCATTATCAAATCTGACGAAGCCGGTGTCAAGGGCCTCTCCTCTGGTCGTTGTGACTGCACAGATGCCGTTTGCAACACCGATTCTGACATCAGTGTCGACTCTACTCAGGGCTGCTTCCAGTTCATCAGGCTCAACCGGTGGGTTTGAATTCCTGATTTCCGTTTTGATGATGGCAGCAAGTTCGGATGCAAGCTCGTCGGTAGTAGTTTTTTGGATCAGCTGGTCAGCAGAGAGGCTGATAAAGTAGCCGGATATAATGTCACGCAAAGTTTCTTCACTGATCCAGCCTGAAACGACAGGGTTTGACTTCACTTCGGAAACTACTTCGTTATTTACTTGAACCATCAGCGTCAGAACGTAAGTGTGCTTTATTCTATTGAATTCCCGGTTAAGAGGAGTAATGTCCAGAAAAACGCCCTGTTCTCTAAGGTTCTGCTTAAGCAGGAAAAATTCGGAATCCAGGGTGGAAATGCTCTGGCTTAACTGATGAGCGGTTTCGGTTTTTACGTATTCGTTGCTTGAAGCAAGAGCATCTGCAATTTCCTCGGAAATGCCGGTTGTGAAAATACAGGTGTTTCGGACCCCAAGGGGATAAATTGTTTTGCCGGTCATGGAGTCAGCCCATTCGTATTCTCCTCTGAGGTCGAAGTCAGGATCGTGGTAGAGATAATTCGGCTTCTGATCCACAATCAGTGTCAGGTTTTCGGTCCAGTTGTATTTGCTCTCAGGCTGGCCGGTAACAGTCATTGTGGAAATGATGCCCATATCTTTTCCGAGGACTGAGGAAGCTCTTTTTATTGCAGGATTATTGAAAAGGGTCATCGGGCCTGAGGTGACGCTGTCAAGCAAGCCGGTATCAAGGCCTTTTTTCTCAAGAGAGTCCAGAATATAGGAATTGAGGTCAGAGTCCAGATTGCTGTTTTTCTGTTCGATATCTTTGAGCAGCCTGTTGTAGACTTCGTTTTTTGCAATGTAGCGGGCAGAATCGCTTGAGGTGTATATTTTTCCTGCAGGGTTAAGATGCTGATTTTTATTTACATAGGCATTTCGGCTTGATTCGAGCTTCCGGGCAAGTTTTGTAGAAGCTTCTACCTGCAGGTCTGTTGGATCCCGGCCTGGAGAGGCGACAAGGGAGTATTTGAAGGTGGGATTGTCCTTTTCAACAGAACCTAGCATTGAAAGTACTTCTTCTGCCATTACTCTGTGAAGCCAGGGAGGAACATCGCAACCTACAGCATGCTGACCAAGATATTTTCCGTCAGGATAAGCCCAGAAATTGCCCTCAATTTCCCTGAAATCCACATGCTTGTCCCTGTATTTGTCGGCGGCATCGGAACAGCAGGGGTCAAACCTCTCTGTTCCGTTCACGTAGACATTTGTTTCTCTATATTCCCGTATTGAGGGACCTGAATAGCTTGATATGCCTCTATACTCGCCTGTCGGAGGGCGCCTGTGGTATATTACTGACAGGTTCTCGGATTCGGTTTTGTAATGAGAAAAGGATTCGGAGTCAATTTTACTGTCGGATTCGGAGTCAGAGCCGCTTGCAGTGTCATAATTGGTCACAGTCGTATAGTTTCCGTCAGGCAGCTTCTCTCTGGATTTCCACCGGTAGGTATAATCATAACTATACGCTATTTTCCATTTTGTGTTTATTTTATAGGAAATGTCGTACCTGATCTCCCAGTCAAAAACGTGGTCTTCCTGGTTGAGGTAGCCTTCACTCCTGTCTTTAACCGTAAGTCTGTCATTACTTGCGTAGGAGTATTGAGGCTCAATCCTCACATCACTTATATCAGCAGAAAGAAGGCTAACGGAAGCCCCTGTAAGAGACCAGCTGACAACTTTCCCTTTCGGAGGCTTAATTGAAGGGCTTAAGGATTTGGAATAAGAGTTTGTAACTGAACTGCTCCAGAGGTAAGAAGGCACAAGAGACCCTGTATGCTTTCCTGATGCGAAATGGTCTGCTCCCCATCTGACTGTGTGTCCTTCGGGAGAAACTGAACTGCTGTCCAACTCCGCCATGAGCTTTGAATCCAGAGACCTGGGAGAAGCGAAGCCGTCTCTAATGACCTGCCCCTGTACTGAAGCCGTATAAACGTTATCTGTGACGGTATGAATAAGGTCGGGATTTTCTTTTGCCCACAGATGATCGTTCAAAGCCCAGCCGTCCAGAACTCCGTCTGTGTAGTCCGAAGCGGCAACTGTTATTTCCGAAGATTCAGAAAGCTCTTTAAAGGAGGTATTGCCCTCTTCGAGAGAATCTTCTATGCCTTCTTCAACGTCCAGGGAAAAAGACCTGTCCTGTTTAAGGGAATCATAAGTAGTCGTAAGGTTTACGCCCTTATCGTTTTCATAGGAAGATCCCGAAGTGTTGAGGCCAGGAGAGTCCTTTCTTGAAACTGTTTTTTTACTGCTGGATGAGGAAACATCTTCATAAAAGACCTTTCCGTTATAGTAGGTGGTGTAAGTAAGAGCCAGGGGGTCGACCGAATCAAAAACTCTTTTCTGGGCATAAAGCGTAGCCCCGTTAATAGAACTTGAAAGGGCAGGATTTGTAAGAATGTTAAGAGGACCGTTTGCATAATGCTGCCAGGGTCCATAAACAAAAGTCCTCAGGTTTGTTGCTCCAAGCACGATATTTGAGGCAGAATCCAGACCCGAGGAATTTCCAAGATCGGTTTCATACTCCCTGACAAGCTCTTCGAGCAGAGGTTCCCTTGAAGTGACCATTGTGGAAAGGTCCATACTGCTGTTGAATCGTTCTCCGGATTCAAGGTTCACAAGGGTATAATTCAGAGCAGGAATATCAAGGACATAGTAGAGAGTGTAATTTTTGTTAGCCGGGAAAATTTCCCGCTGGAGAGTTCCTCTTACCTTCCTTATCTTTATCTGCTCAGGTTTTATGTCAGGTTCTACATTGACGGCATATTGCATGAAAGTATGGCTGTTTCCCTGATAATTTGCAGAAATCAGCCTGTTAAAAGAGTCTGCTGTGATATCTTTTACAGGGCTTACTTCAATCATAACCCAGTCTGAGGCTTTCAGTTCATCCCCATAGTAGAGTTCAATAGATGCATATCCTGATGCTGCAGAGTCAGGAATTTTTGCATAGTCCTCAAAGGAAACTTTTTGAAAAAAACCAGTAGCCTGACCGTAGTTATCTTTTTTGATTTCATACCCTGAGGAGTCTTTAATAATCAGCTTAATGTCTCTATCTTTCCAGAGGCTTTCTATTTTACCCCAGACATCTGATGGAAGATTTATGGCAATTTGAAGCGTATCTCCTCTTTCAAGGTTCTGATTTTTTGGGATTGCCATAAAGCCATCTTCAGAAAGCCTTTCAACAGGAGTACCCTCCGGCAGGATTACAGGATGTTCGCCCTGCCATTCCAGGGCTTCCATACCTGCATAATTGAGGCAGCGAGCAAGATCAGACTCTGCAAGGTTGATAGCTGTTTGCCCTGGATCACTTCTCCCTGTAGTGTAAATGGTTTCGGCTACTTCACTATCCATTTTCAGAAGGTAGACTGAAGTAAAAGTTGCTGCAAGGACGATGAAAATTCCGATTACAGCATAAGGGATATACGCAGCAGTATCCCGAAAGAAATAAGAAAAGTCCGCAGATAACTTTCCAGCCGTGTACCCTGCCTCCAAAAATAGAGAACTATAGTAAGGAATTTAATTAGCCACGATGAGACAAATGGATCTAAAAAATATTAAAGAGTTTTATGCATAAATAGTTTGCTTCAAATTGGCAGAACTTAGTAATAGACAAAAACTTGAGAAGAAATAAGAAAACAAAACAAAAAATAAAAAGAATAAAATATAAGAAACCAAATAACAATATTTTCGAATCTCTTTTGCTGCGAAACCGATTTTGCTCAGAAACTGATTTTGCTCAGAAACTGATTTTGCTTAGAAACTGATTTTGCTCAGAAACTTACTTTTGACTGAAGTAAAGAAAAGCTGGTGAGACTCCCAGACCTCTGATTGCGATTTTTCCGGGAAACTGAACTTAGGTAACCTTATCAAAATTAATTCCCGGATTCATTCTTGCCTCTTCAATACAGTTACAATTCCAAGGAAGCCATCGACTGTCAGGTAGTCCCCGTTTTTTATGAGTTGTGTCGCATCCGGAACGCCTGTAATGCAGGGAATTCCGTACTCCCGTGCAATGATAGCCCCGTGGATAAGCATTCCTCCTCTCCGCTCAACAATTGCCGAGCAAAGAGGTACAACAAAAGTCATGTTGGGGTCCACGGCATCACAGACAAGGACTTCACCTGCTTTTACATTGAAGAGATCGGCTTCTTTTAAGATGACTCTTGCATATCCTTCGGATACTCCCCTTCCGGAAGGATTGCCTAAAAGCTGCCTGGGTTTAACTTTTTCCCGGAAAATTTCCAGCTTTTCAGGAAACGTTTTCCATTTAGGGCTGTAATCAGGGTCCCGGAGAGTTTTTACAAGTTCTGCTCTGGATTCAGGAGAATAAAATGCCTCAATTTCCACAATTCCGGCTTTTTCCCCCTCTCTTTCAGTTAGCCGCCTTCGACCTTCAAGAACCGCTCTTTTCAGTTCGGCTTCGAGTTTCCCAAGATGGATGTTGTCATCGTCTCTGAGGCGGTAGCTTGCCCGGCCAAGGTCAAGCAGTTCGGCTGCACACTGCTTATTTTTCTCATTAAACTGGGCAAGGAATTTTTCTTTCAGGTGCTCTATGCGATTTATGTCCTTCTTTACTGCAGGCCTGGGACGGGAAGCCATTTCAAGAAGCAGCCTGTAAAGACCTCTTTTAGCTTCGAGGCTCCCGGAATGGCTTCCTCCATACATGGACACGAGGACATCCAGTTCTTTGTTAAGCTCATTTTCAGTTTCACTCCAGGATCCAGCACTTTCTTTTTCCGGAATAGTTCCAGATGCCTTATCCAGTTCCTTGAGAGCCTTTAGGAGAGAGGGGTCTTTTCGGAGTTTGTCCGCAATTTCCTCGAGTTTCCGGTTCCTCTCAAGGCTGAGCATTTCGGTTCCTGAAAGGAGGTCCGCAAATTCATAGGGGTCTTTTGGATTTACGGTTTCATTGTAGACTTTCCCAAAAAGGCGGGCTCCATGGGCAAAAGGTATGAATTCATCCCAGTAAACACTGTACCACTTCTGATAGATTTCAGCCCTTTTTTCGAGTTCTTCTGCAAGGCCATTGTTAGAAAGATCTGTAAGTGGTTCGGTTTCCAGGGCTCTGGATTCGGCCTCCATTGCAGGGATGTACTTTTCTTCTATGGTTTTCCGGAGTTCTTTGAGGTTTTCGAAACTGCGCCTGAGGCTCAGATACCAGAGCCTTTTCTCGTCCCTGTCCTCTTTGACCAGAGTGGTTATAGGTCTTGCCTGAAGGAGGTAAAGGGTTGTTTCCCTGAAAGTCCATTCTATATCCTGCGGAGTTCCAAGCAAGCTTTCAGTTTTTCTGGCCAGCTCGAATACTTCCAGGACTTCCTCAGGGGTAAGAGGAGGCTTTTTTCGAAGAGCTTCAGGTATGCTTTTAAGTTCTGTGCCTTCTTTTGAGGCAAAAACCGCCTTTGTTCTTTCAGCCGAAATATGAGTTTTAATGTTTCCCGTCTGCCGGGAAAGAAGCCAGCGGTCAGGCTCCACAGTGCCGTCAACAAGTCCCTCGTTAAGTCCGTAAACGGCTTCAATAACGGATTCGGATTCATTATCAGGATTTTTTCCAAAGGCAACTCCGGAAGTTCTTCCCTCTATGATTTCCTGGACAAGCACTGCCATTGCGCTGGAGAAAACGTCCAGGCCCATTTCTTTTCTGTAGAGGAGAGCTTTATCCGACCAGAGGGAAGCCCATACAAGGCGGAGGTGGCGGAGAATATCCTGAGCGCCACGGATATTTATATATGAGGCGTGAACGCCTGCAAAAGAGGTCTTTGCTGTATCTTCGCCAGGAGCAGAAGACCTTACAGCTACTGCTTTTTCGCCAAAATAACTGGAAAGTTCTTCTTCAAGTTCGTTTTCAATTGTAGGAGGAAGAGGGGTTAGAGAGAACATATGCTTGATTTTTTCCGAGAGGTCCCACAGTTCTTCCCACCGCATCTCCTCAAAGGGTTTGCGGCTAAACTCGAGGAGAATTCTGCCCCTAAGCCCTGTCCTGTCCAGATACATATCGTAAGCTGCAGTGCAAATACAAACGCCAAAAGGCACAGCCAGCCCTTTTCCGTGCAGGGTGCCAAGAACAGACGCTTTTCCTCCGCAAATTTTCCCCGGATTTTCCCGGATTTCTTCGATGGGTATGAGCCACTTTCCCGTAATCCACCTCTTTTAATAGAAGGATAAGATCAGAATAAAAAATGTCAGACCTTGAGAAGATCAGACAGAAATTTCAACAACATGCTGGAAATGAGTCACAACAATGTATTTTTCTATCCGGACTTTAAAAAAAGCAGTTGTAGGAGAATGCAAAAAGTCCACAAGATAAGGATGCTTCATCAGATAGATTTTTTCCATTATGCTTCGCTCGGAATCTTCCAGAGGTTCTGCTCTGCCGAGAGCTGTTACAGCCATTGAATCCCGAAAATCTTCGATTTTGTTCTTCCGGTTGTCAATCAAGAGAGAAACTGCAGGGTTTGCCATTAAATTTGAGTACTTTCGGGTAGATTTTGTAGTTGAAAAAAGAAGATAAGTGAGCCTGTCATCCGAAGCAAAGGCGACAAGGCTCACATAAGGGGCAATTCCGTTTTGGGTTGCCAGGACAGCAAGGGGCTGGGCCTCAAAGAACCGGCCTAGCTGTTCAAGCAATTTATCTTTCCCAGGCCCTATGCTTTCTAAAGGGCTTTCATCTTCTTTTTCTTCAAGTTTATGAGGAATAACGGATGCAACTTCGTCTTTCATACTCACAGCTCCACTAATTTAAGATCTCCTTTTCATTTCCGATATTCCCGGCTTTTACAGAATGTGTTTATCCTTTCAAAGTTCCGATAACAGGATAGGATTCTAACAGTTCAGGCCCATGAGGGGCCTCATCCATGGCTTCAGAAAGGTCCTGCCCTGCATCGTGAAGCCCCTGGTGAATGCCGTCTTCCCATACAGGACTATCCGAGACATCATAGACCTTACCTTGATAGGCAACGTAAATCTTCCCATTTTTACCGTTAGACTCTGAGAGTTCTGCAAGTGTATATTCTTTCATTTTCCACATCTCCATCCTGATTTTAATGCCTTGCCTGACGGCTGCCTGCAGTTATAGCTGCAATTGTACGTTGTTTCATATGTTCAACGGTTTTATATGTTCAAAGGTTTCATACATTCAAAGGTTTCATATTTTCAAAGGTTTCATATTTTCAAAGGTTTCATATATTCAAAGGTTTCATATTTTCAAAGGTTTCATACATTCAGCCTTTTTATTATACGTTCAACAATTTCAACATTTCATTGATTTCAGTGGTCGGAAGCTGGCATTCATAGTTCCGGCAGACATACGCAGTAGCTTTTCCCTTTATTGGCACCTGCATTTTCGTATATGCTGCGAGGCTTGTAATTTCCGGGTCGCTTCCTTCCGGCCTGAAAACCAGCACTTTATTAGGAATGAAATAGGTCCAGAGTTCTTCGAGCATATGCTCTGTGTCAGGGGAATCAGGTTTTCCGGAAATTATCACTTCATATGCAGGCCCCAATCCAAAGTCAAGGGCGGAAAGAAACTGGGTATATCCTGAAGGTATTTTTCGGATAAGTTTTGAAGAGGCTCGTTCCAGCCCTTCGGCTGTCTCTTCCAGTTCAGGATTTGCAGTTATTCTGGAAAGCCTGAGAAGATTCAACATTTCTATGGAATTCCCGGATGGTATGGCTGCGTCCGTGAATTCTTTTTTTCTGAAGATAAGGGACTCGCTGTCATCGGCAGTAAAGAAGAGGCCTCCGTGTACAGGGTCCCAGAAGTGCTCAAGGAGTTCCCTGTTAAGACAAATGGCTGCTTTAAGATAGCGCAGTTCAAATCCAGCCTCATAAAGTTCAAGGAGGCCGTGAATCAGGAAAGCATAGTCATCGGCAGTTCCGGAAATGCCTGCACTCCCCTCTCTGTAACGGTGAAGCAAGCGTTTTTCGGGATTGTAAAGGGTTTTGAGAATAAAATCCGCGGCTTTTTGGGCAGCTTTCAGATACTTTTCCTCGCCAAAAGCCTGGAAACCTTTTGCAAAAGCTGAAATCATAAGCCCATTCCAGTCGGTAAGAACTTTATCGTCTCTTGAAGGTCTTGTACGTTTGGTTCGGGCTTCGAGGAGTTTCTGTTTAGCTATTTTTATCCGGCTTTCAATTTCTTCGGTGGGAATTTTGAGTTCTGCAGCGAGAGCTCCCGGAGATTGGACCATATAAAGGAGGTTGGTTCCGATTTGTTTGCCCCTGATCTCTTCTTCAAAGTTACCTCCTTCCTTCAAATTGAAAGCTTTTATAAATAGTCCGGACTCCTCGGGCCCAAGAATGTTCCTGATCTCTTCTAAAGTCCAGAGGTAATAAGTTCCTTCTTCCCCTTCTACATCTGCATCTTCCCCGCAGTAAAACCCACCTTCCGGAGAGGTAAGGTCTCTTAGCACATAATCAAGAATTCCCTCTGCCGTTTCTTTATACAGCTCTTTTCCGGTGACCTGATAAGCTTCGGTGTATGCAACTGCAATGAGAGCCTGATCATATAGCATTTTTTCAAAATGAGGGACAATCCACATGTTGTCTGTAGAATAGCGGTGGAAACCCGAGCCCAGATGGTCATGGATTCCTCCTCTATACATGTTTTCCAGAGTAGATTCTGCAATATGGAGGGCTTCAGGGTTTCCGCTGCGTTTCCAGTAGCGGAGTAAAAAGGAAATTTTGTGGGGGGTAGGAAACTTAGGGGCTCGCTCAAAACCCCCGTATTCACTGTCAAAGGAGTTCAGCAATTCTTCATAAGCTTCCTCCATTATTGTTTCCCCAATTTCATCTCCTGCAGATTCTGAGATCATATTCTGAATGGTAGATGTGATATTTTCAGCCGAATCAAGTACATCTTCATGCTGCCTTTTCCAGATCTCCGTTATCCTGGGCACAAGTTCGAGCATTCCTGTCTGGCTGAAACGAGAGTTTTTTGGGATATAGGTTCCTGCAAAAAAAGGCTTTTTGTTCGGAGTCATGATAATGTTAAGGGGCCAGCCGCCTCTTCCAAGAATGATCTGGCAGACTGTCATGTAAATGTTGTCGATATCAGGACGCTCCTCTCTATCTACTTTTATACAAACAAAAGCCAGGTTCATAAGTTCTGCTACTTCTTTGTCCTCAAAAGACTCATGTGCCATTACATGACACCAGTGGCAGGTAGAGTAACCAATTGAGAGAAAAATGGGTTTATTTTCTTTCCTGGCTTTTTCAAAAGCCTCTTTTCCCCAGGGATACCAGTCTACAGGATTATGGGCATGCTGCAGGAGATATGGGCTCTTTTCATTGATAAGGCGGTTAGATCTTCTCTGTTCTTTTCCCAGTAAAATCCCTCCGGCTTCTTCAGACTTTGACCCCGGACCTCTGGATACAGGCCCTGTTAAAATACGGATTTAACTTCTTTGTAGTGTCCATCCTAACTCCCCTCATATAACTACGATGTCTCCAGGCATTCAATTCAAAACGAATGGCCAACCCTGTAGCGGATTCGTTCTCCTCCTGAATGTCCGGAATATAATAGTAATTCAGTCTCAAATAAGGGTTAACCCTGTAAACTGAAAAATCAGGTACAGCCAAATTTCCCCAATTCAAATAGTCATCCTTTAAATATCAATATATCGGTATTCAGGTTCTCGTTTTCATTTTCTGCATCAAAATATGGGAGACAAATCTAGAAACACGAGAAGTAGAAAAAGAATTTACTTAAAAAGAGAATTTACTTAAAAAGAGAATTCACTTAAAAAGAGAATTTACTTAGAAAAAGAATTTACTTAAAAAGAGAATTCACTTAAAAAGAGAATTTACTTAAAAAGAGAATTTACTTAAAAAGAGAATTCACTTAAAAAGAGAATTTACTTAAAAAGAGAATTTACTTAAAAAAATTATTTTTTGCTTGCAAGAGGTTTCCTGCGAAAATTCCTCTGATATAACCAGCTTATTATTATTTTCAATAGCCTGCTTCCTATAAAATTACTTTTCAGAAGAATATTAGGTGAACTACCACTCAGCTAAAGACTGAGTGGCTTCTCGTTTCATACTCCGAACCACTGTTCGTCAGTCCACAATCTCTACCCTATGTTCCGTAGGTGAATTAGGTTACTACCAAATTTTGAGATTGTAATGCGAACTTTTTGATATTTATCGCCGCATTAATGTCTCTATCATGGAAGGTATTACAATCAGGACAAATCCATTCTCTAACTTTGAGAGTTAAATCTTGTTTGTAATATCCGCAATTATTACAGATTTTACTTGATGGTTCAAATCTTCCTATTCGTAATACGGTTTTTCCGAACCACTGAGCTTTATATTCTATTTTAGTTACGAAGCTACTCCATGATGCATCACTAATCGCCTGTGCAAGACAATGATTCTTTACCATTCCTTTAACATTAAGAGTTTCCAGAGATATTGCTTGGTTTTCGCTTGTTAGTTTAAAAGAGAGCTTGTTCTGAAAATCATTACGTTGGTTGGTAACTTTTTCATGGAGCTTCGCAAGTCTAATTATGGCTTTCCTTCTACGGTTAGAGCCTTTTACCTTTCGACTTACTTGCTTCTGTAGTACTTTGAGTGTTTGTAAAGATGTTTTCAGGTACTTCGGATTTTCGACTTTCTCACCGTTAGAGAAAACTGCAAAATCTTTTATACCCACGTCAATACCTATTGTTGTCTCGGCTGTAAATTCCTGCTTTTTGGGTATTTCTTTATCATCTTCCACAAGAATAGATATGAAATACTTTCCTGTGCATGTTTTTGAAAGGGTTGCTACTCTCAGTGTCCCTTCAAAATTTCTGTGAATTACAGCTTCGATTTTACCAATCTTAGGCAGTTTTACGGTATTATTTTCAAAATCTACCGTGTAATGTTGTGGTACAGGGAATGACTGTATTGGATTCTTTTTTGACTTGAAATTGGGAAATCCGGTTTTCTCCCTAAAGAACTTAGTGAAAGCAGACTCAAGATTTCGTGTCATTCCCTGCAAAGATTGAGAATTTACCTCAGTTAACCATGTTTTTTCTTCTTTAAGTGTAGTTATTTTTTTGTTTAGATCAAACTGAGATATTGATTTTCCGGTTTGTTCATAAGTTTTAATTTTCTCTGCTAAAGCCCAATTATAGACAAACCTACAGCTACCAATGTGCTTTTCTATCAGCACTTTTTGGTCTTTTGTAGGGTATAGTCTAAACTTATAAGCTTTTAGCATGTAAACTTATATGAATTTACAGATAGATATACTTTTCTGTAAACATGAAATACGAATCGAAGAATACATACGGAATCAGGGTTGAAGTTGACGCTTGTATCCCACGAAGCTAAAGACTTCGGGGTTTTACGCTTCTTCCTATAAAAAGTTGCAGGAAATCTGAGAAAATCCCCTGCTTTTTAACTGGCTGAAGATTGCCAGGTTATTCGCATTTTCCCCCATGCTTTCCTATGCCCAGGAAGTTTACAACTTTTGAAATTCTAAAGGAGTGCTCCTGCCTTTTTTCGGCTTTTCGAGCCTGATAGACCCTTACAGAGCGAAGAAGATCTATTTTTCGGAATTCCGGCCAGTAGGGAGCGCAGAAATATGTTGCACATTCGCTTCCGTTAGCCTGCCAGGGAAGGAAATTAGAAACTCTTTCATCGCCACCTGTGCGGATGATCAGGTCTACATTGGGGACGGAGACTCCGGGAGCAGGGTAAAGATGCTTTGAAATAAGGTTTTCATCCACTTCTTCAAGAGAAAGCTTCCCGCTGGATACGCAGCCTGCAATGTCCCGGACAGCCTGAATAATGTCCTGCCTGCCGCCATAGGCAATGGCAACGTTAAGATGAAATTTCGTATAATTTTCCGTAGCTTTTTCTATTCTTTCAATTGACTCTTTTAGAAAAGCGGGTAATTGTGACCTGTCCCCTATGACCCGTACCTGCATCTCTTTCTCATAGGTCCTTGGGTCGGAATAAAGTTTATTGAATTTTTCGTTGATAAGGTTGAAGAGGCCGTCAACTTCTTCTTCGGGACGCTGGAAATTTTCCGTAGAAAGAGCATAAAGAGTAAGCTGTTTTATCCCGATTTCGTAACTCCACTCGATAACCTTTTCAGTAACTTCTGCCCCCATTGCATGCCCGAAACTTCGAGTCTTTCCCATCTGTCCCGCATATCTGCGGTTCCCGTCCATGATCACAGCTATGTGAGGAGGGATTTCGGAATTCAGAATCTCCCTTTCAAGCCTCTGCTCATATCGATGATAGAATACACTGAAGATGCGGTTTTTTAAGAAACGGAGTCCTGCCCAGAAGACTCCTCTGCGAGAGGAAATCATTTTTAATTTCGTTACTGCGCCCCCTTCAAATACAGGCTGAGAGAAACTACATAATTAGTATCTTTTTATGATATATCCTTATCCGGACTTTTTATGACAGATCTTTATCAGGATCTTTTTATGACAGATCTTTATCAGGATCTTTTTATGACAGATCTTTATCAGGATCTTTTTATGACAGATCTTTATCCGGACCTCTTTATGACAGATCTTTATCCGGATCTTTTTATGACAGATCTTTATCCGGATCTCTTTATGACAGATCTTTATCCGGATCTCTTTATGACAGATCTTTATCCGATCTTTTTATGACAGATCTTTATCCGGACCTCTTTATGACAGATCTTTATCCGGATCTTTTTATGACATATCCTTTCTGGATCTTTTTATAATATATCTCTTGTGCTATGCATATAAGTTTTTTGAGGAAGATAAGATCAAAGGTCAGTTAATTTTCCAGCAATACCCAAAATGTTAATCGGCTTCAGTGTTAACTTATATTTCAATTTTCATTTCTTAGTCAGATAAATTAGAAGCAAAGTTTCAAGCAGAAAAAGTAAATTTACTTAGAAATATTTTATTATGTTGTAAGAGATTTAGAGAGCTTTCTCCAAATCAAATAGTATGTAAAGAGAAAGGAGAAAAGAGAAAAGAAAGTGTCATAAAATTAAACTTTTCAATTAAAAGTTACTCTGGTGCATCCTCTGAAAGCAAGGGGTATATCCGCGATCCCCCAATTCCTAAAAAGAAGACAAAAACCTGATATGAGTTATAATTTCAAACGGAAACATTTACATTAAAATCGTACTGAATCCTGCAACCACGGAAAGCCGACAAGCATGGAGAAGCAAAGGTAGAATTGCCAGATAATAAGAAATTTTAGAGGTTTATTTTACATACCATGTTTTAGGTCGTCCACCAATACATGATTGATGTTTTCATAACGTCCTCTCCAACATGGTTTTTGCTTTCGTTTATGTGCTCGCACAGCAGGCTGATCCAGCAGCGCCAAAAATATGGAAAGAGAAATAGCAGAAGCTGGATTTCGATTATTTAGGAATAATATCAATCAACAAATGATGGACTACCCCAAAAGTATGGAATATTAAAAAGCAAAAAACATAAGCTATGATGATATATCTGCAGATTATCTAGAATTTATACAACTGTTTCAATGAAGATAAAAAGATGTAGAAAAAGGAGACCCAGGAACTTGCTTTCTGAAGGTATTTCTTTTGCGAGATTAATTTTTGCTTTTGTCCGGAACTGGCGAAATAAAAAAAGCTGAGACTCTTGTTCTCGCTTTCCATGCTTCTATGCCTGATTGCCTTTCGTGAAGCTTCTACCATTAATACTGATTAACTACTGCCATTAACTGCTGGGAATTTGTCCCTAAAAACCCATTCTTGAGGGGTATTTATAGGAAATAAGCGGAAATGTCTATTAATAAATATATGGAATGCCGAATAATGCTAAATTAAACAGAAACTGATGCCTAAAACCCTGAAAAAGGTAAGATCCTAAAAAATAGACTTTAAAAAAGATCAAAGTCCTGAAAAGGAAAGTAAAATCCGAAATTAAGCAGGAAAGAGGATAATTAAGGGGTGTAGTAATTGAAAAAAAGAACAGATAGATGTAATGAAATACACTGTCGAAAGTGGAGAGTAATCTGGACGATTTTGATTATTATTTTGTCACTCATTTCAGTATCAGCAACAGGATCAGGAAACGGCACAGATAGCCATGGAAATGCAGAAGTGAACCTGAAGCAAAAAATAGGAGCAAGCAGCACGGAAAACAAACTTCTTGAACAAAACCAAGGAGACGGCAGCTCTACAGACAATCCGGAAAATACCGAAGAAGAACTGGAACCAAAAACAGAAGATTTGGTCACCGAAAACGATAAAGAAACAGATGAAGAGGAACTGGAACCAGAAACAGAAGATTTGGTCACCAAAAATGATAAGGAAACAGATGAAGAGGAACTGGAACCAGAAACAGAAGATTTAGGCACCAAAAATGATAAGGAAACAGATGAAGAAGAACTGGAACCAAAAACAGAAGATTTAGTCACCGAAAACAATAAAGAAACAAATGAAGAAGAACTGGAACCAGAAACAGAAGATTTAGTCACCAAAAACGATAAGGAAACAGATGAAGAAGAACTGGAACCAGAAACAGAAGATTTAGGCACCAAAAACGATAAGGAAACAAATGAAGAAGAACTGGAACCAGAAACAGAAGATTTAGTCACTAAAAACGATAAAGAAACAAATGAAGAGGAACTGGAACCAGAAACAGAAGATTTAGGCACCAAAAACGATAAGGAAACAAATGAAGAGGAACTGGAACCAGAAACAGAAGATACAAGCATTACAAAAGATCAGAAAACAACTGAAGAGGAACTGGAGCCAAAAACAGAAGATTTAGTCACCAAAAATGATAAGGAAACAGATGAAGAGGAACTGGAACCAGAAACAGAAGATACAAGCATTACAAAAGATCAGAAAACAAATGAAGAGAACCTGAAACTAAAAACGAAAGCAGACAATATGGAATATAGTTCAGGAAGCTTCGGAGCAAAAAAGAAAACAAAAACAAGAGCATGTGGGACAAAAAGCCTGAAAAGTGTAGAAGAGAAAATTGAACAAAAATCAGGGTCCTGCAACGGAGCAAAAAGCCTGAAAAGCGTTGAAGTGAAACCTGAAATAAAAATAAAAACCTGCAATGGGGCAAAAAGCCCAGAAAATGAGGAAGTGAAACCCGAAGTAAAACAGGGAGCATTCAACTGGACATACGGCCAGGGAACTGAGGAGGCAACACCTGAAGTAAAACCTGAAGGAAGCAGCTGGAGCAATATGAAACTCATACTGGCATATCCCTATTCCATTCACTCATTTTATACCACACAGGAGAAAGTAGAGATACGCTATAAAGGTCCTGCAGCCTTCGGACAGCAGAAAGTGAATATATATCTTGTTAAGGAGAACAACCTGAGTTTTCCCACAGAAGCTGCTACGGGTGCCGGGGATGAGAACACAATCAGCTTCGAAGATATCGTTAGCAAAAATACGGAATCTTACATCGAGATGCCCATGACTTTGAACGAAGACGGAAGCCTGTCTCCATTGAGCCTTGGCCCTCTTCCCGCTGGCAGTTACTGGGCCATTATAACGCTTGCAGGAAACGAAACGAAAACGCCTGAACCGGAGAAAGAGATTATTTCAGCAGACTATTTTGAAGTCCTGGAATATGAAATGGAAGCAGAAGCTCCGGCTACGATTGAAGAAGGCGGAAATTTTGAAGTCAACCTGACCCTGAAGAATGCACCTGCTCAGGACAGCTACACATACTGGGCTGTACTGATAAAGGAAGATGCCTATATGGCAAACATAAATACAAGCTCCAGCGAGGCGAAAGCCGGAACTGAGACCTTCTTAAAGGGATTCGACATAATTAAGAATTTCGGCATTGACCCAACAAAGTACGGGTCCATATCAGGCAAAGACGAACTTAAGAGTGAAATCCAGAACCTTATCGGGGAAGGAAACGGCACTATAAGCATAGGCGAGGAAAACCAGAGCACTCTTTCCCTGACAAGCCTCGGACTCCCTCCCGGAAACTACCTCCTCTTTGCAGGCGCCTATGAAAAAGACAAAGGTCTGGCAGGCCTGGCCCAAAAAGAGCTGACCATATACGCAGCCAGAACAGAGGACTCAGACTCAAAATCCTACTCAAGAGACCATAATTCCGACATCCCCCCTTCAATAAAGAGCAAAGCCCCTGTTGCAACTTTGGAAACCAAGAGCTCCATTCTCGAAACCGCAAAAGCATTCGGACTTGACGACCTCCAGCCCCATATTCAAGGAAAAGCACTGGTAGAGGTCATAAAAAACCCCCCAAAAATACCCTCTTTCCTTATAGGCTTTGCAGGAACACTCCTGATAGGGCTTGTAATACTGAAGATGAAAAGATAAAAATCGAAAAAAAGACTGGAAAATACAGACGAGCACGGGAGAACTCAAGAAGAAGCGAGAATCACGGAAGACACGGAAAGCTAAGAAGGACTGAGCCCGTGATTCTGTGTTTTCCCAGCTTTCAGTTTGTAATTTACTCTTTTTTTGCCTGCAAAGGGCACGGATGAACTCAAGCAAAAAGCGAGAACCACGGAAACCCGAATTGCGCCTCGGGAGTACGCTGTCCTTTTCGCTCCGCTCAAGAGGACTATTTACTACAGACGTTATGGCATTATTGAAAATACTGAAAGCATGGAAAGACTGTGCCCTTGATTATTTTTTATCGTGTTTTCTATGCCTTTAGTGGGTGATTTTTTTGCTTTAATAGCAAGGAAAAATGCATTGGTCATCGGTTAAGGAATTTTCTTGTATGAAAGCTATCGATTTTGCACCGAAAGGCTGCCTTAAATTCAGGTATTTTTACATGAAATCGATACCCAGTTCCAGCTCATAATTTATTAAAATATTCGACAAATATTGAGGAAATTGACGCAATTTATCACGATTTCTCACTTAACCGAAGACGCATGAGGAAAAATGTAATTTTAGGAATTGGTAAGAGGTCACAGGTTATTCACATCATAATATGTGATCAAACCAGCTATCAAATGCAGCAAAATTCCCAAAAAAGTCATAAAAGTCCCGACCAGAGTTAGCAGAACCATTAAAACAGTAGATCCGAAGTTGAAACTTCCAATGGGGTAAAGGGTTTGTGCAAAATCAAAGCCCATATACAACCCGCAGGCTGCAAGAATGAAGCCCGGAAGAGTGAAGTAATACAGCGGATTATTAAACTCCATATCAGTAATAATTTTTAGAAAAACAGAAAGGCCATGCCTTAAAGGATTATCCTTCGAGCTATTAACATCATATATTTGAATCACATTTTGAAGCGTAAGATCACCTTCGACGACATTCGAAAAATTCTCATAAATATATACAATTGAACTAATTTTAGGGGATGAAAGATTTCAAAATATAAAAACCCATCTAAAAAAATTAGGTGAGAATAGAAACATATAAAGAAGAATTACAACCACGGAGAAAAACAGACATAAGCATGATAACTCAAACAAGAATTTAAAAATACAAAAAAAATGACGGGCAGAGAAGAACTCAAGCAAGAAGCGAGAACCACGGAAAAACACGAAAAGCACGGAAATCTCTGTGCCCGTGTCTATATTATTCAGTTTACCCTGTGCTTTGAGTGGTTTATTTCTTCGTTTGAATAACACAGAGAAACTGTAGTATTATAAATTAATCCGCTTGAGAGAAGCTTAGTATTAGCTTTATAAATTAGCTCTCTTGACCGAGATAAAAGAATATGCTTATCCAAAATTAGCCTTCTTGAGCGCAGCGAAAAGGGCAGCGTACTCCCGAGGCGCAATTCGGGAAGGAAAGCATGGAAAGACTATGCCCTGGATTCCTTTTTTAGTGTTTTCCATGCTTTCAACGGTTTATATTCCTTTTTTTATCTCTTAAGCCCTGAAATCTTCTGGTTTTTCAATTGAAGAGGTTTATTTTCTTGTGGAGACAGTGACATATTTAAATCTGGTTTCCGTGTCCATGCCTTTTGCATTCTTAACCTTCAGGGCAACAGTGTATTTTCCTGCTTTTTTGTATGTATGGACAGGGTTTTTAGATGTTGAATATTTTCCGTCTCCGAAACTCCATTTCCATGAAGTAGGCGATCCTGTGCTTTTGTCAGTAAACTGCACCGTCAAAGGCTTTTTTCCGGATTTGGGGGATGCAGAGAAATCAGCAACTGGAGCTTTTATAGGAGTTGAGACAGTTATGTAGCTGGATTTCGTACTGCTGCCTCTGGCATTTTTAACTGTTAGGCTGACAGTGTATTTTCCTGCTTTGCTGTATATATGGACAGGGTTCTTCTGGGTTGAATAGGTGTTGTCTCCGAAAGTCCATTTCCAGGAAGAGGGGGTACCTGTGCTTTTGTCAGTGAAGGTAACTTGCAGAGGGACGGTTCCGGAGGTGGGGGTTGCAGAGAAAGCAGCTACGGGAGCTTTTAGGGGAGCTAAGACATTTATGTAGCTGGATTTTGTTGTGGTGCTGGTTCCGGCTGCATTTGTTACTGTTAAGCTGACAGTGTATTTTCCGGATTTGCTGTATGTGTGGACAGGGTTCGTCTGGGTTGAATAGGTGTTGTCTCCAAAAGTCCATTTCCAGGAAGCAGGAGTGCCTGTGCTCTGGTCGGTGAAGGCTACCTGCAGAGGGGAGTTTCCGGAAGTGGGAGATGCAGAGAATGCGGCAACCGGCTTTTTTAGACCTTTTGGAAGAAGTTCGACTGTTTTCTGGGAAGTCCCTATCTTTATATTGAATTTGCCTGCCGGCATTGAAGAGGTGTCATAGCTGAATTCAAAGTTCCCTTTTGAGTCTGCTTTGAGAGTCTGAGCAGCCGTAACTCTAAGATTGACTGAAGATTTTCCTTTAAGGGCGTCGCCGTCCATCTGAATTTTGTAAGTGAAAGGCGGAACGTGCCCCTGAGAGATGCTTGCAACCCCGCCAGAGGCATCCGAGTCCAGATGGAACCATATGATTTTCTTTACCCCAATGTGCAGGTTCTGTACCCCAGTTGCCTTTACCGTAAAGAGGTTGTCAGCCCCTGACGGGACTTTTATTGCTTCTAGAGAATATAGATATCTGCCCTTGGAAACAGGGACAGCCTTCTCAAAAGAAACCTCAGCTCTGAGACTCTCCCCAGCCGCTGCCTTCCCTGTAATTTTCAGCGTATCTCCTACAGCCGGGCTGGTTGGCGAAATCTTCCAGTCAACCGCCGCAGCCGCCGGCGACATAAGTAAACCAAATAAAAGAAGCGTAGATAAGAAACAGAATACAAGACCTGCTCTTTTTGCCTGTACAGGTTTTGTTTTGCTTGTATAATTTACATTTGCCAGTGCATTTTTCACAAAAGAGTCCTCCTTTTCAACAATAAACCAGATATGAGTACAAAAATCAAATCCAATTATTTAAACAAATATTTATTTTTCGAGCGTGATAGTAAGCCCAAATAAGAATTAATGATGAGTATCAATATTCTTGTTTTTGAACAATGTATTTATAATTAATAACATTTTGGTTATGTAGCAATTTTTATTCAAACCAGAGTAACTTTTTATTATTTTTTAAACACTTCCGCTTTAAGAAGTACTACAAACAGTTCACACATGCGTTAAAGGATTTTCTGCTGAGCAGTCAACGTAGTATCTTATCTGTATATACAATTGTTTGGCCCTTCAGGATGTTCCTGAGTCTGCAAGCGAAGGAGTTGCCAGCATTTTTCAGTAAGATATCGCTCGAAACCGCAAAAGCATTAGGACTCAAAAACCTCAGCCTCATATTGAAAAAAAGCATTCGAAGATGACATAATAAAAGCGGGAAACATAATCAGGCAAGGGAGAATTTAAGCAAGGAACGGGAACCAAGGAAAAACTGTAGTTTTATAAATTGGCCTTCTTGAGCGCAGCGAAAAGGGCAGCGTACTCCCGAAGCGCAATTCGGGACGGAAAACATAGAAAACACGAAAAAAAATTGTGCCCGTGTCTATTTTATTCATTTTACCCTGTGCTTTGAGTGATTTATTTTTTGCCTTGAAATTAGCAAAGAAATCGTTGTTTGTTATAAGTTTCCTGTACCTACTTTTTTAGATTCTAATTTTATTTACTCGAACTCGCTTCTCAGAAAACAAGATTTGGAGAGTGTGTAAAAAAAAAAGAAGAGTGCAGATAAAAAACGAAGTAATAAATAAAAAAGATGAAAAATATAAATAATGTTGAAGAATTGTCGATATAAAGCAAATAGTATAAATAGTGAGACTAATTAGTGGATTAAATAATAATAGAGTTGTGGAATTTTTCGGCAAGGACACGGTAAAAAATGAAGATTGCAATCATTCTCGGCACCAGACCTGAGATCATAAAAATGAGCCCAATAGTAAGGGAGTGTGAAAAACAGGGCATTGACTATTATATACTTCACACAGGCCAGCACTACAGCTACGAAATGGACAAAATCTTTTTTGAGCAGCTGAAACTCCCCCAGGCAAAATACAACCTTGATATAGGCTCTGGAAACCACGGAGAACAGACCGCAAAAATGCTTACAGGAATTGAAGAAATTCTGATGAAAGACAGGCCCGATGTTGTCTTTATTCAGGGAGACACAAATACTGTCATTGCAGGCGCCCTTGCAGCCTCCAAACTTCAAATCAAAATCGGGCACGTCGAAGCCGGCCTCAGGTCCTTTGACAGGACAATGCCCGAAGAAACTAACAGAATAATTGCAGACCACACCTCAGATTATCTCTTCGCCTCAACCGAAACCTCAAAAAAATACCTGCTAAACGAAGGAATTCCCAAAGAAAAAATCTTCGTAACAGGAAACACAGTTGTCGATGCAGCCTACCAGAACCTTGAGATTTCCAAATACGAAACTGATATACTTAAAAAATTAGGCTTAGAAGAGAAAAAATATATTGTAGCTACTGTCCACCGCGCCGAAAACGTGGACAGCAAAGAGCGCCTCGGTGGAATTCTGAACGGCTTTTCGCAGATATACAAAGAGTTCGGCCTTCCCATTATCTTCCCCATCCATCCCAGAACCGCAAAAATGATCGGAGAATATCATTTCAAATTACCTGAAGGTACACGACTGATAAAACCCCTCGGCTACCTGGAATTCCTGCAGCTGGAAAACGGAGCCAGACTAATCCTTACCGACAGCGGAGGCGTACAGGAAGAAAGCTGTATCTTCAAAATCCCCTGTGTGACGCTTCGGGATAATACAGAAAGGCCTGAAACAGTAGATGTAGGGGCAAATTCAATTGCAGGAAGCGGAGAGAAAATAATTGAATGCGCAAAAAAAATGATGGAATCAAAATCTGAGTGGGAAAACCCGTATGGCAATGGAAATGCTGCAGAACTGACCATTCGGAATACAATAGCAGGTCAAAACGTTGAGCACAGTAGCATACAGAATCCCTAATAAATTCATTACTGAAATAACCAGATTAAAATCAGAAATTTTATTTTTAAAAGGTGGAAAAGGAATGTCAAAAATTTGCGTACTCGGCCTGGGATACATTGGCCTCCCTACAGCTTTTCTTTTTGCAAAATCACATAATTAATTAAAGAATACTTGGAAAGAGGCATCCAGATATAATAATACTAAACTTTACATTTAAGACTATAATTCAGATAAAAATTAGCATATTTAGGAGAAAAGTAGAATAGTAAGTCATATTAAAGAAGAAATTAGTGATTAAATAAAAAAATTTGAATATATTAAGATAGGTATTCGGACCTATGTACAAACATCACTAATTTAGATATAATTTGATTTAATATATAATATTATTTTTTTAAGTTAAAATTACTCAGAAAAAAAATGGAAGGAGAAAAGTATGTTTACTTTGAATAAAGCTGTGGGAATACTCATATTACAGCTTGCACTTTGTGTTTGTCAAGTAAGTGCAAGCCCGGTCTTAACTAATGAGCACATTGGGGAATTAACACTAACTTCACTTAATATGGAGAATTACTCCAGTGTACCAGAAAATATATTTTTAGCAAGTAAATCTACAAATCCTATATTGACTAATATATCACTTGAATATAATAATCAATTGGAATGTATAGATTTTGCAAAAAGCACAGGGGGAGTAGGAGAAGTATATATTGGAGGCTTATATCCTACTACAGATTTTAACATTTCAATAGTAGTTGGGATGGACAGGGATGATTATAGATCAATGACATATATACATTTGAACCAAATGTATGTAGGCATCGAGAGGATGAAGAACGACGATTATATAGTATATTCATATTGGAAAAATGATGCTGAGAAACTTGAATCATCATCTTTTACAATTCCTTCAGAATTAGTATCTGATAATAAAATACAATTGAACTTTATTGGGAATAGTACTTCAAAAACAAATAAAGTGAAATATTCTGAGTCATTATACGCCGAGACAGCATATGAGAATAAAGAATGTAGAGATTCACCATATACATTTCTCGTTACGCCTGTATTATATATTGAATCTTATCTTGTAGGATCTGAATGTACGACACATATATATTCAATATCACAATCGATCCCTAGAAACGTAGTTACAGTATTTGGATCTAATGAAACCTTTCCATTTGGATTAGATTATCCCAGATCTTACCTAACTCAGAATGGGACAGAGTATATGAGAAAATATGGGCAAGTTGGAACAGTTTGGGCTGATGTGGAATATTTGGATGATAGTGACACAGTTAAATATACTCAAAAATTGTTAAATAATAAGTGGGAGCTTGGCATCCATTTTAGTAAGAGTTTATCTACTCTTCCTTACGAAGATGCTTGCGATTTGATGGATCATGAATATGAAATGATTACTACTAAAATTGGCCAATCTCCAACTTCATGGTGCTCTTTAGCAAATAACGATAATATATCTCATGCGGTATATGCATACAACAAATATGGGATGTTGTGGAGAAATGGAAGATCTGGAGTATCATTCATATCTTCTGTAGGTAATATACATAATGGCACTTGGGATTGGTGGAAAAACGGATCTAATGCATCAGTTAATTACCCAGCATTTACACATGAAATAGATGTGGAACCTGCAATTGGATATTCTCTTGACTATTCCAAATTCCTTATATTTTCAGACAAATACAATCAAAGTAATATGAAAGTTCGGGGATTTTATGAATATTACATGAAAAACATAAATCAGAAAGATGCAACAGTATCTATAATTGAAAGGGACGATGACCACATGACCTTTACAGTTGATACAAATGGATACCCATGCACAGTAAACGCTAAAAACGGTTTAGAATCAGTAGTTACATATCAGAATGGTTCTGAACTACCATATACAACAGAAACAGATGGTTCACTAACTTTTACAGTATATGATAATGAGAACTATACTATTATTTCCGAAATGCCTGATTCTGCTTCAGAAGTAGATGGAAACACAGAAAGATGGAGCGATTTAATAGCTCAAATACTTCAGTATTTGGAAAAATATTGAGAGATTTTAGGATTATTGCTACCAAAAATGAGAATTAAACTCTCATTATTTATAAGAAGCTTCCAAGGTATGAAAAAGAAATATCATACCTCGGAAAAAATTTATTACATAATTTAATGAGTCTCTCTACTAAATTCCCATTCTCTGTAGAGAAATTCAGAGAACCCTTAGAATTCACTACTGAAATAGCCAGATTAAAATCAGAAATTTTATTTTTAAAAGGTGGAAAAAGGAATGTCAAAAATTTGCGTACTCGGCCAAGGATACATTGGCCTCCCGACTTCTCTTCTTCTTGCAAACAACGGCCATGAAGTTGTGGGCATCGATGTAAACAAACGTGTTGTTGAAACACTCAAAGCAGGCAAAATGCCCTTTGAAGAGAAGGGTTTTCAGGAACTTCTGGACGAAGCTATTTCCAAAAAAGCCTTCAGAGCCGAATCCTTTGTTGAAGAAGCCGACGTTTTCCTTGTTGCAGTCCCGACTCCCTTTGACTCCGAAATGCGCATGGCAGACCTCAAATACGTAGTCTCAGCCTGTGAGATGATTGCTCCCCAGCTGAGAAAAGGCAACCTCGTAATAATAGAATCCACAATTCCACCCAAAACCTGTGAAAAGCAGGTTCGATACATCCTAGAAAAATCAGATCTCAAAATGTGTGAAGACTTCTACATTTCCCACTGTCCTGAAAGAGCAATTCCAGGAAATACCCAACAAGAAATGGTATATAACGACCGTGTAATCGGCGGAGTCGATGAAAAATCTACCCAGCTTACAGCTGATCTTTATTCTTCCTTCGTAAAAGGCAATCTTCACCTCACAACCAGCACAACTGCTGAAATGATCAAGCTGATGGAAAATACCTTCCGTGATGTCAATATTGCTCTTGCAAACGAATTCGCTCAAATAGCCGATGACTACGGCATAGATGTCTGGAAAGCAATCGAGATCGCAAACAAACACCCCCGTGTGAACATTCTGAAACCCGGACCTGGAGTCGGCGGCCACTGCATAGCCATCGATCCATGGTTCCTCACCGAAAACTCAAACAACAGTAGCCTGATTATGATGTCCAGGCAAATAAACGACTCAATGCCCCATTATGTCCTGAAGATAGTCAAGGATATGCTTGCAGGCATTGAAAATCCCACGATTACTGTTTTTGGGGTTGCTTATAAGGGAGATATTGCAGATACAAGAGCTACACCGGCGAAGAAGTTTATTAAACTTGCAGAAAAGGAAGGATTTAAGGTAAAGATTTATGATCCGTTTGTGAAAGAGTGGAGCTACCCGATTATGGGATTAGAAGAGGCTGTGGAAGGGAGCGATTGTATAGTGGTGTTGACTGATCATTCGGAGTTTGGAGAAATGGAACCAAAAAAATTTTGTGATCGGATGTTTAAATTAAATATTTTTGATGCAAGGAATATTATCAATAAAGATTCGTGGGAAAAGGCTGAATTTAATATAGTAATTATCGGAAATAATTGAATTTACTAACATTAAATTGAAAAGTATACTTAGTTCAAACTTAAAGAAACAAAAAATCAAATTGCAGGCGGCCACCCCACCCTAAAGGATGGGGTATTCTTCGGGCCGCCCGCCCGGTTACTTGGAAACAGATAATTAAGTGTTCTTTAACAAAGTTTCCTTAACATAAGTGATTAAAATTTGGATCTCGGTTTCTGATCTCAGTTACTATCTATATACAAGGAAGCTATGATTTTAGATAATTAAAGTGAAAAACGAAGAGGCGAGGGTTCACTTCATCCCCAACCTAAAGGGTGGGGTATTCGTGACCCTCTGCGCTCCCGTTGTAATAAAATACATTTCTTACTATGCATAGTTTTAATTTTATAAAGGAGGTAGTATTTGTGAAAACTGCAATAATTACCCATTATTGGAAAAATAGTGATGGAGGTGGAATGAGAACATATCTGACAAATATAGTAGAAGAATTAAATAAAAATAGGAACCTTGAAGTAAAAGTTATATACAAAGAAGGGGAAGACCTCGAAAATTATAACATAAAAGGGAATGGATTTATATTTTCAATAAGATCTTTTTTAGCTTTAGAAAAAATAAAACCAGACGCAATTTATTCGCAAGGTACATGGTATTGTTTATTAGCCGGATATATGTACAAATTAGTTCATAATGTTTTATTAGTTCATACATTTCACACTGAACCAACCGAAAAATTACATTTCTTAGGAAAAATATTTTTTCAAACAATCATAAATAAATGTGAGTATACCACTTTTGTTTCAAAAGAATTACAACGAAAAAATGAGTCTATATTAGGATTAAAGTTCACTCGACCTTTGATTACTTATGCAGGAGTAAATCCACCAAATGAAGTCTCTACAAAAGATATTCAGGAATTTTATGAGAAATACGGAATAAAAAATAACGCCCTCATTCTATTAGCAACTGGTTTAACCGCATTAAGTTATAAAGCGGAAGGTGCAAAATTATTGATAAAAGCTGTTCACAGATTAAAAAATAAATATCCTAATATTCTTCTGATTCTAACTCGAGAAGGAAATTACTCAAACCAATTAAAAGAATTGGTAGAAAAAGAAAAATTACAGAATAACGTACTCTTTACCGGTACAGTAGACAATCCACACATCCCACTAGCAATTTGCGAGATATATACACATACCCCTTTAGGGGAGGGAGGAGTTTCTTTGGCAATTTTAGAGGCAATGGCAATGGGAAAACCAATAATTGCAACTTCTGTAGGCGGAATTCCAGAAGCTATAAAAGATGGAGTAAATGGAATTTTAGTTGAATCCGATGAAAATAAAATAGCTGAACAAATTGATTACTTAATAACTAATAAAGAAATAGCCCAAAAATTGGGAGAAGAGGCCAAAAAATCAGCTATAGAAAGATTCACTTGGAAAAAAACAGCAGATAAATACATAGATTTATATTTTGATTCCAACACACATTCCAAAATTCAACATTAGTAAAGAGTTAAAAGCAACTGTAAGTTATTACCTCAAAATAAAATTCAACCTCTTAACATAGTTTATTAAAGAACGGACCCAAAACTCAAATTAATTTATTTGAATCTCGTATTTTGAATAACCAATAGAGTTTTTAATTATGAAACCAGTCCTAAAAAATCTTAATCGATTGATAATAAAATGGGTTTTGGAAAGGAAAAAAATGAAATGTTTCAAAACGTCAAGTTAAATATAAACATAATAAATATACAGTGGTCCTTTATAAGCCTTGTTATATCTTCAATGTTGCACTTACTATTAAGAGCTATAATTGGCAGAGAGTTAGGTGCAGATGGACTTGGAACCTATACCTTAGTATTTACTATCTATATGTTTGGAATGCAATTTTCGGCTTTTGGCATGGATGCAGCACTTACAAAGTATATTTCAGAACATAATAATATGCAGAAAACAAAAGAACTGTTATCTTCTGGGATTATGATATCTTTTATAAGTGGTTTAATGATGAGTATTTTATTATATTTAGGCGCTGAAACAATGTCAATTAATTTTTTTCATAGTCCAGAAATGAGTTACTTATTAAAAATTACATCTATGTGTTTCCCATTTATAGCACTACAAAAAACAATAGTAGGCACATTTAATGGATTACATAAAATGAACTATGTAGCCCTTATAGAAATTAGCCATAATTTATTGATAGCTAGTGGATCATTATATTTAGTAATGTTTCTAAAATTGGGTATAAAAGGAGCAGTCACTGGATTTGTCGCTCCCACTATATTAATTGGATTAATTTCATTGATACTTGGCAAAAAATTATTAATTACAGAGTTTAAAAATTATATCACTCTAAAACAACTTTCTTTTTTTGGGTTTTATATTGTTCTTGCCAATTCCATAGGCTTGATAAATACACAAGTCGATAGCTTGTTGATAGGACATTTCATGGACAAAGTTGAAGTTGGTTATTATTCAATTTCAGTAATGATTATGCAAGGGTTTACGTTATTTCCCCAATCAATACAAAGAGTTACATCACCATTAATATCACAATTACACGGAATGAATGACTATTTATCAATCAAAAAATTGATTAAAAGAGTTCTAGTTCAAACATATTCAATAACAATAATTATATCACTATTTATAGGAATTTTTGGGAAGCATATAATAAATCATATATTTACAGAGAGCTTTCTACCTGCGTATATTCCTATGTTAATTTTATTAATTGGGTACTCAATATGTGCCCCGATGGGTTCTATTGGGGGGGCATTAGCAAGCACTGGTAAAGTGAAGATTATATTCAAAATTAGTATAATATGTGCCTGCATGAATACTCTATTAAATCTAATACTGATCCCTAAATTTGGGCTTGTCGGAGCTGCAAGTGCTACAAGTATATCTTTAATAATTGCTTTTATAATACAAATGAGCTTGATACAAAGATATATTCTACACCATAGTTCCTAAAGGAAATATAACCTGACTTTGACAGTTAGATAAAAAGCATATGAAATTCTTCGAATAACAGGCACAAAGAAATGAAAGTACTCTTCCCCTTACTTTTTTACATATCAACCTCATCATTGTCTTGGGCAGTAAGGTTGTACTTATTTTGGTTCTTCGAAGCCGTGATAAAACTAACCAGTGAATTGCCATCGAAGGCTCAAATGTGACTTGATCACGGATGCTAAATTGGCCTTTTAGGCAATTCAACTGCCCAAACAAATTGGGTGATCTAATTTGGTTGAAGTCATAAACAAAGCTTGTGGTTCAGACATTCACAAACTCTTTTTCATTGCTACAATCCTCAGTAGATCTGATAAAAAACAGCAACAACGTTTCAATAGAACCGCTGATGAAATTTTATCCTTTAAAAAATGGGTTATCTCAGAGAAATGTGATGTTGTTGCATGTGAATCAACGAGTGACTTTTGGATTCCTATTTATGATTCGTTGATAAAACATCTACCTGTTATAGTTGGAAATGCCCGAGATATGAAGGCGTTTACACACAAAAAAACAGATAAGATCGATTCCGAATTCATTGCACAACTTGCACTGAATAATATGATTCAGGCATCAAGAGTTTTCCCAAAAGATCAGAGATCATTTAGGTCATGTATTCGGCTTCGTCATAGCCTTGTACAAAAAAGAACAGACATAAAAAATGAAGCCCACGCTATACTCGCATCTGAAATGTTTAATCTTGAGAATGTGTTAACAGACATTTTTGGGATGAGTGGCAGAGCAATTCTATCAGGAATCTCTTCAGGTAAAAGCGTTGACCAGATTATAGCAAGCCTTTCCCCAAATATTCGTAAAAAAAGTGATCAGATAAGAGAAATTTTAGACAGAGAAATATCTCAAAGTGCTGTATTCCGGCTTCAGATCTGTCTGAAACTCATAAAGCATCTTGACGATGAAATCGAAACTTTGGAAAAAGAAATTTTCAATTATGCTTATAAAAATCATAAGCAGGAAATGGGTATTTTAATGTCTGTTCCAGGTATAGGAGAACTTGGTGCAGCAACTCTACTTGCTGAAACAGGCGATTTCAAAGATTTTTCTTCAGGGAATAAGCTTGCTTCATGGATTGGTCTGGTTCCGAATGTATACCAATCTGCAGATAAATACTACAATGGTAGAATCACAAAGAGAGGATCTAAGGAAGCAAGGTGGATTCTAACACAGATTGCTCAGGCAGCAGCAAGAACGAAAAATAGCAGGTTAAAGGAGTTTTTTAACAGGAAAAAGAAGTCAATTGGGCATTCAAAAACAATAATTGCCCTGGCAAGAAAAATTGCAACAATAATATGGCATCTAATTACGAATAATGAGATGTACGAAGATGAAACTGGATATAAAAAGGGAAAAACTCAAAAGATGAAGATTGTTGAAACTGAGATATTCTCGGTCGATGAACGGATTAAAATAATGAGTGAAATATTTGTAATTGAGAGAAACGATGAAAAAGAGAGCACGTGAGGAAGATCTCCTCATGTACTTTCATGCTAAAATAAGTGCTCTTTGTTTTGTGTTATCCGGTCAAATGAACATCAAAAAACAGAGAGCATTCCCTACAATTCCTAACAAGAATATATGTGTTCCTATCGAATCGATCCTTGCCGTCCAACTCTTTTATGAAAAGCTTAATTTCTGTGACATTTTTAGCAAACATAAAAACAAGGGTCTTGATCTCAATAGTTTGCTAATCGGTTTGTTAAGCTACAAGCTGACTGAGAATTTTAGTATCAAAGAAGCTGGCAAATGGTTAAATCAGGAGGAAATTCTCGAGATATTGAATCTTGAAACCTACTTTCCGCAGTAAAACTTTTGGATTTTATATTTTTTAAATCATTCAAACCCACATTCCGCAGTATTATTTCGAAAATCAGTAATTTTCTGGTAGCGTTTTTGGATTATATTAAAACCTGCTTTCGGCAGGTCGACATTATGTTTTGATGATTTTGAATGATTGTGCTTTTGAAATAATATTCCATGATTGCACGTAGTTGTTTGGTTTACATATAGCCAAACCTTAATATCTCATACTAAACTTTAATGAAAAAATGTTTCAGTGCTTATATATGTCGTGGGAGTTGAGCCACACGTTAACCAGCTTTAAACCTACTATACAGTTAGCGAATATTCAAAAACGGCATCAAAGAAAATGTTCTAATTTCTAATGTCGACCTGCCGAAAGCAGGTTATATCTTCTATGTAATTTCATTCCTTTTTGCTACTATCAAGCTACTGGGTCGTGGGGGCGAGTCATTGATCAAATCTGAAAAAACAAGCACATACTCCATGTTTGAAAAAAATATTGAGAGGTTTGGAAACTCTTGGTTTTCAGTAACTCACCTCCACTACCGAAAATCGATAACATGAGAAATTATGAAAATACTAAAATTTACTGCGGAAGGTGGATTAAATAATTCTCCAAAAACGATAACAAGAAAAATGTTCTTTTTTTGAAGACATCTGCGAAATGTCGGATTCATGTTAAATTGAAAATCGATAGCAAGAAAAAATGTGAATATACGAAATTTTACTGCGGAAAGTGGGTTTTTGACCGAAAACAGAGATTCCATTATTTCTATTGCTCTTAGTTTTCGGTCTTGTCCGTGAGTTATTGATAAAATCTGAAAAAACCAAGCACACTACCTATGTTGGGGTAAAAACGTGAGAAGATTCTTATGCTTGCGATTTTCAATGATTCACCCCCACGATCTAGTTTTCATATTCAGATATATTGATTTTGAAAGAATTGGAGGTAGTTTTGAAACAAGCTCTGATATATTTCAGGTTTTCCCATGAATATAAGTATGAGTTTATAAATGCAAATAATCATGTTCGGGCTACATGTGAAGTAAATATTTCAATATTCATTGAGTCATATATTTTATCTACTGAAATATCCTTTCTAAACCTAACAAAATCTGAATTATTGTATCTCCCAATAGCGCTGTATCCTGGAACTTCTTGATATAATAATTCATCAATTGTCAAAATAACAGTATAAAATGATTTTCCTTTATCGATACCGAGATCCATGAAGAAATCTGTATCATTTACATATCCAAAATGATCGGGGAGTTTTATTAACTCATCGGAGGTATCAGAATTCCCAAAAAGATCGTGAAACCTGTTTATTTGACTCATTGGGACGCAAGTTTCCGAATTGTCTTTTACATTATAAAACCAATCCATTCCGCAAACTTCATTATATGCCAAGGCAGAATTTGCTCCATAAACATTTGGAGAATCAAAACATCCAAAGAGACTTAAACTCCAGATGACTCCTAAAATACCACAAACCTGCAAGATTTTACTGAGTGTTACAGATCTTTTGAAGAATATTATATATAAAGAAAAACCAAACAACGGTACTTGGGCGTAGACGGTAAAAATTAAATTTGTAATTCTATCAGGCTGATGAGTAATGAAAGGATTGAATAGCAAAACGATTTGCAAGAATAAGAAGACAAAATAGGAAATAACCAAGTATGAGTATTTATTGAATAGTTTGCTTTTAAGAAGAGATTTATTACGAAAAAGAATTAAAAAAGAGATGAAAATAAACATAGTTGGAATTACATACCTACCATAAAAAAAACTAATTAATTTTAAGTAACCAAATAAATCTAAATTTATTTTTGCTAATTTATCTGTTGTTGCAAAAAAAGCAGGTTCTGAAATTTTACGAATAAACAATAAGTAACTTATCCTGAGATCGCTCATTAATCTATTGTTGTAGATAAACCATGCCACAAAAGAAGAAAAAGCTAGCATAATACTAGATGTCTTGACACTCGGGATTGTAGATATATATATAAATGGTTTCAAAAAGACACTGTAAATCTTATGAAATAAAAAGAAAGAAAGTAAGAAAAAAACGATAAATGGATGGGTAAAGGGGATAAGTAAAGTCATTAAACTGAATAGTAGGGATAATGGCAAATTATCATTGAGTAAATATCTATAAAAATAGCATAAATATAAAGGAACAAAAGAAAAAAAAAGTGCATTAGGCGCATTAAAAGAAATATAAACTCCCTGATAGAGAATAAAAGAAGAAACGAGAACTAATGAGCGGATAAATAAATCTTTAATAATTTCTTTAGAAAATAAATTGATTCCACAAATAAAAATAAAAGAAAAAATTATTGGAACAATAAAAGAAGTGTTGTGTGCCTCAATATTTGAAACTATAGATATAAATGCACCAATAATATGGCTTGCAGGATAAATATCCCAATTCGAAAAATAACCAGATGTTGCAATATACAAATATTCCCCAATGTAGGACATATTATCGGCTCTTCCCATTGAATAATAACCCAACATATATGGGATAAGCAATACTTCAAAGTGATTTAAACAAAGTATAAAAAGACCTAAAGCTTTTTTATTATAAATAACTAAAATTGACGCTATGAAATAGCAAATAATAAAAGACAAATAAAAACTAAATGGAAACATGGAATAAATATCTACTGTATATCCAGAAGGCTGAACAAATCTCAATAGGAGTAGATTTCTAATTAAAAGAAAAATGCAAGCTATGCTTAAAGCCATAAAAGTATTATTTATATTTAATTTCATAAATATCACAAAAATGTTAAAATCCGATAAAAATTCAATAGTTTATTGCTGCTATTATCAATGAATTCACTCAAGAACTTCGGTATACACAAGTGAGATCATTTTGACAATATTTTCAAATTTAAACTTCCTAGCATGCTTTACAAGTAAAATTTTATCCCAATTTTTATCCAAAGAGCATAAAATTGTATCTGCTAAATTGTTAGAATCTTTAGGTTCAGATAACATTCCATAAATATTTGATGTAATAACCTCAGGAATTGAACCTACATTGGTACCTACAAATGGCTTTCCACAGACTAAAGCTTCAAACATAACTGTTGGACTTCCTTCGATCAAACTGGGCAAAACAAAAATATCGCAAGAATTGATCCATAGGGGTATTTTTTCATGAGACACATCGCCTATAAGTTTGATATACGCAGAAAAACCAGCTAACTTAATTTGTTCCTCTAGTTTATTTTTTAGGTCTCCTTCACCTATTATTATACAAAAGACATCTTTTCTATGCCTTAATACTTTAGACATCGCTTCAATAAGATATTTGTGCCCTTTTATTTCGGATAAGCCCCCTATAGAAAGAATAAGTTTTTTATTTAAAGGCAAATTCAAAGATTCTCTGCAATTTTTCATATCCATCGGAAAAAATAAAGATCCTTTATAACCATTACTAACAACTCTTATTTTACTTATGTCAATACCAATCTCATTGACAAAACAATTTTGCCAATAAGTAGAAAGAGATATAACTTGGTCAGATATAGATAAAATGAACTTTATAAATTGTTTTAGGAGAGAAGGTGCACCTCTGAAAAAAAGGATAAATGATCCTCCGTGTACATGAAGTACAATTTTTTTTTGAAAAAATTTAGACACTAAAACATATATCGAGTTTTCTAAAAAACTAAAGTAACTAGCAGTATGAACATGAACAATAGTTGGCTTTTTCGTATAGACTGTTACTGGAAATAGACAGAGGTGATAAGACGTTATAAAGACACATCGCAATAAAAATACAATAGAAAAAAAATAGTGGCCAAGAAAGCCGGTACGATTTAAGATGGTTACCTTATTAGGACGACTAGTTGTAAAAGAAGTGAGATCAAAACTTTCATTTAAGTTCGAACTCAACATATTAGATAAATAAGTAGCAATACCCCCAATTGAAGGAGGCATGGGGCCCACCAGTAATACTTTAATTTTTTTGTTCATAGATCTACAACCTTATGAATCAAGTTCCTAAATAATGTTAATTTTTCTATTAAAGCGATCAAAATGAAAGTTCAAACTTAAACAAAGTAAAGTAAACACATTTTTCAAAAAGACTTTAAGTTGCTTATTACAAATTTATATTTTCCTGCATGTGTTCTCTCAATAGAATCTACAAACTTAAAATCTATAGACCAACTATTACTTCTTTTATTGATTATATCTCTGATTTTAATTAGCTGACTTTCGTCAAAGTTGATATCCGGTACGATTTTTATAGTTAAAACATCTAATTTATTTTGTATCACTTGAAACTCTTTAACTCCGTCTATCTCCCAAAAAATATGAGTAAAAAACTCTCCATGAATATACTTCCCTTCAGGAGTCATAAGCATTTCTTGTTGTCTTCCAACAACCTCTTTTAACAGCTTATAATCTCTACCACAACTACATTCATCCTCAGTAATCTGCCCTAAATCCTTAGTATCATATCGGATAAAAGGTATTGCATAATTGTAAAGACTTGTTGCTACAATTTTACCTAACCCATTTTTTAGTTGAGTGCCGTTTTCATCTACCACTTCCATAATACTTCTCTCAGTATTAATATGCAAGCCACTGTGCTCTTCACATTCGTAAGCAGTAACTCCCCCATCATTTAATCCATATATATTATAAACATCACTACAAAATACATTCTTTATTTGAGATCTCATATAAGGAAATAATTTTTCTGCAGTAGTAAAAATTGCTATAGGACTATGGATTTGGATATCATTTTCTTCCAAGTACTTTGAGAAGAAATAAATCGAAGATGCGTATCCATATATAAACTTAGGTTTAAAAGAGTTTATGATTTCAGAGTATCCTCTCATATCGTTTGTGTCCATATCAAAAGAGGATAACATCCTGATATTTCTGGCGAATTCGTGTATTTTCGACTTAAGTTTCGACATTACTCCAATACCAAGAGAAGAACCTGCTAAAAATGCCATTTTATCTCCTGGCTCAAAACCTCCGTAGCTCCAACCTCTATAAAGCATGGCTCCAGAAAGAAAACGATCAAATTTCTCTAATCTAAACTTAAATGGAGAACCTGTTGATCCACCTGTCGACCAATCATAATAATTTATTTTATTCAGATTAGTAGGTTGAAAATCTCTCCAGTGTTCTTGTAGAATGTCTTTGGTCAATACGGGAAGTTTTTCCAAATCTTCTATTGATCTAATATCTTGCGGACACAATTTTAAACTATTGAAGAGATTATGATAGTAGGGCACATATGCATAGGCAAACGAAATCATTTTTTGTAACTGTTTCTCTTGTTCGACTTCAAGTTCACTATAAGAATTCCATTGATTTTGCAATAATTTTTTATAAGTAGGATAAAATCTTCTATCGCCTACTTGATGTGCTATTATAAAAATTGACTTATTAAACATAAAATACCTCTTATACCAAGAATCAACCCAATAGAGCATATAAATGCTTTACAATATCCCTCTTGACATTTTTACCATAATTCAAATTGTGGTCCTTAGAATTTGTAGGCTTTTTAAGCATATAACCTAGAATTTCATCCACATTTCTGGAGTGTAATACTTTTCCTTGATCTACAAATTGTTTGTCAACTGAAAGTAATTTGGAACTAGGGAAGAAAGAAATAGAAGGAGTCCCCATGCATGCAGCTTCTCTTGCAAGTGTTCCTGAACCAGTTAGTACTGCATCCGCATAATAACAAAGGTCAAGACCACTGAGTGGATTTTCAGGAGTGTAAAATTTGCATCCTTCAGCATATTTTAGATCTTCCTTTTCTCTGGGAAGATAAATTACATTAATATTCTCCTTTTCAAATCTGTTCAGAATTTCCGGCACAATACTCTTGTTTTCTTTAACATAAAAAGAAGCCAGTGCCTCAGGACGTACCACTACAAAATTATCAAAAGGAATTTTATCCAGAAACTTAGGATCTGGAACATAGTCTGCAATATAAATATCTTCTTTACATCCATCATATGTTATTAATCGATCATCATCGAACAATGTGAGGAAATTATCTCGACAGACCTGCGGAATAAATACGTAATTCGCAAAGCTCTTTATTTTAGACTCCAAATCCTGCACAGCAGACTTTTTTTGAGAAAATTTTAAGTCATTGTCACAAAACAAGATGGAAGGATGTCCCCTAATCTTTGAACCAAATACAGACATTCCGTTTTCAAAGGAAATTGATACATCGAATTTAGGTACAGATGCAGCAAGTTTTAGAGTTCTATAAACCATATATGCTGATTTTTTCAAAGGTTCGACATAATCTGTACCAATGACCCGACCACTGATCCCAAAAGATTTGCATAGCTTTACTGTTTCTGCTCTATCCCTTATTGTAACGTCAACTTGGTGAGAAGATAATTCGGGAATCAATGAATTAAAAAAAAGAGCATGAGAAGGGTTTATAATATCTATCCATATTTTGGTCATTTTTATATTTCCATTTGTGTTAATAACTTATATATAGTCTCATCATTTCTAACATCTAAAGCATCTGCCAATAATCTCATAAATATTAATGTAGGATCTAAGAATTTATCCTACATTGTAAAATAGAGGTTTGGCGTACAAACAGTCCTTAAGGAAACCATAAAGATCACATAACTACTATGTGTTGCCTGAAAATCAACATAATGATCAAGCATCAGTAAAGATTTAAGCCCGCCTTGCATCCTTCAGACTTGCGGACATAGAATGCAGTAGGATTCCTGTCAGAGCCATGAAGGTTCCTACGACGATTAACAGGATCATGAGCATGGTAGGCCCGAAATATAGCCCTTTTCCCATGGAGAAATCTTGCAAGAATTTTGCACCCATGAAGAGACCACCTATTCCAAAAAACATGCCTGGAATTGTCAGGTAGTAAAGAGGCCTGTTGAATTCTACATCCTTTAAGACCATTAAAAGGACGCCTAAGCCGTGTTTTATAGGATTTACGGTTGAGCAGTCAACGTCGTAGCGGACGCCAATTTCAACTTCTGCTATGTGGAGGCCGGCTTTGCCTGCGTCTGCGAGCATTTCGCTTTCTATGGCCATGCCCTGGGCGTTGAAGCGGAAAAGATCTTTTGTGGAGGCTGCAAAGGCGCGAAAGCCGCTCTGGGAATCTGTGATCTTGATGCCGGAATTCATGATTGTGGCCCGGTCAAGAATCGTCTGGCCTATGCGCCGGTAGGCAGGTGTGTCTGTTGAATGGCCGTTGAGGTACCGGCTGCCGTTGACCATATCGGCTTCGCCTTTGAGGATGGGGGCGACGAGCTTTGGGATCTCGCCAGGGTTGTGCTGGCCGTCGGAGTCCAGGGTAACTATTATATCTGCACCTTCGGCGGCTGCAAAGCCGGTTTTAAGGGCTCCCCCTTTTCCGGTATTGGTTTCGTGGACAATCACTTCTGCGCCTGCTTTTCTGGCAAGGGCGGCTGTCCTGTCCGAGCTTCCGTCGTCGACAACAATTACGTGGTCTGCGTAATATTTGGAAAGAATGACTATGCTTCCGATGGAAACTTCCTCGTTGTAGGCAGGAAGAATTACAGTGATGTTTTGGGGGGATGTACCCCTCCCGCATGGTTGGTCTTCGTTTTTAGTTATGCACCGGGCGCTGCTGCCCGTTAACGGTTCATTACCCATTTCAAATAACCCCATTTGAATATTTATCCAGGCAATTTTTTTAATGTAAATCGTAACCAGAAAGCAGAAGGCAAAACAGCATCAATAACAGCCTTTTCCGAAGCGAATGCCAGATGTCTGACAAATTGACCCATTTTCTGATAACCTACTCCGTTTTCAGACAACTTGATCAGTTTTCTGGCTGTAGTTCGTTTTCTAGCAATGTGATCCGTTTTCTGGCTATCTTTTTGTTTTTCTGTTTTGCATGAGCTCAAAGTTACTTTTTAATTGATGGTATGAGAGAAAGTTTTACGAATGTGGGCTTATGCGCCACGAAATTTCAGATACGGTACAAATAATAAATATAATTGAAAGGAACAAATAATTACATAATAAATATAATATATATGGCATATTAGCCAGATACGCAAACAATTACTACTTAAAACAGAACGAATACATTCACAGAACGCGATATGCTTTCATTCGGGCTCGTTTTGGAGCATAAGTGTAATTTATTGGGTCGGAACTATAGGAGACGATTATATAAGTCATATAATCTTAGTGAACAAAGATTAGGATAAGTTAATGATATATAAAGATAGTGAATTGATGTAACCACTGGTCAATAAATAGAAGAAAGAAGTTAATAAAAAGAGCTGTTTGTTAAATTAATATATAATTGTAGTATTAAACCATGTATTTGAAAAAAAGATCCGGTAGATAAGAATATAAGAATAAAAATTTCATAAAACCAGGGGAAATAAGAAGAAAAACAGAATCATAAGGCCTCTACATTTTTTTATTTTCACCCTATGGGCATCTGTACCTGCTCGGAAAACTCTCTCTACAGATCTGAAGCTTTCGAACTTCGTCTGACGCCAGACATTCACTTGCCGCATTTCCTGATAGGAAAAAGAAAGATGAGAGAGTGAATTTAGATAATTAAATAAGAAAGTTCACCCTTCCTGCCGACCTCAAGGAAAAAAGAAAAAAATGGCCAATGTTCTTAGAACTTCTTCCTGAGAAGTATCAAGTCCAAAAAATGCTGTACCTTCACTCTCACCAAATCAACGCATTCAGGTTTTACATTTTAAGAAGTTATGGGTTATTTTTACTGTACATCTCTTTGAAGATTATCTTTTTCTTGACATATCATTGGCAAAGCGGACAATATTTATTTAGATAATAAAATATGGAAGAATATATTTCAGAAGTTGCCCCACTAATTCTAAAAATAAATAAAGTGCCCTTTCACATATGAAAATAAGTTAATAACTGGAAGATAAAACCGAAAAATAGAAATACTCAGCAATAATTGTTCAAGCTAGTATTTGTTAATCAGCAAAGGTGGTTAAACTCTGGATATGAATTTTTTAATGGAATTAGATGAAGATGATCCTGATAGATTTAATTTATCAGGCGGGCTTAAGCATGCTTTAGAGGTTTTGCAATCCACAGTTCTATTTATAATAGCTTCAATGGCTCTTTTTTTTGTTTGGGTAGGTGTTATTCTTAGAGATCTGCTAATAAGAAAAACTTTGTAAAAAGGCGATCTAAAGAAGGCTAATTTATAAAACTACAGTTTTTCCGTGGTTCTTGTTTTTTGCTTGAGTTCTTTCATGCCCGTATATGCATTTCCCGGGCATAAGAATAAATATTCACGTCAAAAATTATAATTATCCACAACCATTCTCAGCGGCCTTTGAATGCATAACCTCAAGGCTGTCTCATCCTTTCTTCTGCAAATTTCCTTACCTGAGAATGCTTATCCAGACCGAGCTTTAAGACCCTGTCTATGAAACTCTCCTTAAATTTACACCTGATAGCCTTCTTCCGCATGCCTGGCCAAAGAACTCATTCTCAGGGCTCTGGCTTCATCAGGCAGGTTTGAGGTACAAAAGCTTCATTACAGCATTTAAATAAGCTGTATGCGCCAGTAGAAGGTTGATAATTGCATTTATAGCAAAACAGATCCATTCTGTTCCCACAGCTTCATTGACTCTCTTCTGCTTGCAGCTTTCTGTGGCTGACTTCGGGCCGAGGTCTGCAGAAAGGATAAAAATTAAATTTTTCATACCCTTCTTGTCTATAGAAAAGAGAGTAAGCCATTAAAAACACAAAAATATCAACATAAATTTATATGAGATTTACAATAAAGGATTGCACCCAATATTAGACAGGTAGACATTATAAATTATAATATTTTTTAGGATAGCGTTTTTCTTATGTTCAGTAAATAGGTATCGCATTTAACGCTGGTTAACATATGGCCCAGATCTCACGACGCATATAAACAATAAAATATTTGCACCAATAAGATGTTTGTAAAAATATTTAGCATGAGAATAATGTGATTTCCAGCAAAAACGCCATCATGAAAAAACTTAAGAAAAAAGAACTTATCTGTCGAAAAGTTATCTTGTAAAAAGGTATCTGGTAAAAAGGTATCTGGTAAAAAGGTATCTGGTAAAAAGGTATCTGGTAAAAAGGTATCTGGTAAAAAGGTATCTGGTAAAAAGGTATCTGGTAAAAAGATATCTTGAAAAAAGGTATCTTGTAAAAAGGTATCTGGTAAAAAGATATCTGAAAAAAAAGTAGTTGTATAACATCAGGACTGCTAATATCCTTGAGAATGTAATGTAATAATATACAATAATCCAGTTATGAAGTAATCCAATAATCCAGTAAAATAATTAAAGAATTACATAAAATTAAAAAATTACATAAAAAAGATCTGAACTCGCCTCTATTTGAAAAAGGAGTAATTCCCGTGCTGAAAATCATTAATTCCCATAAAAGGCGAAAAGAACTGAATTTTCGTATCATAGCTTCAGTTTTAATTTTGACTTTACTGATAATTTTTCCTGCAGCCGCAGCCGCTAACAACCTGGAGTTTTCCCACTCCGCAGAGACAGGGGCTTTTTCCGAGCAGGCATCTGCTGAAGTCCAGGGAGAAGCAGGAAGTTCCATACCTGCTTTTACCCCATATGAAAATCCGGAAATTGTACAGGATGCCGGAAAATACGTAGATGTCACCTATATGCTTGGAGGAATTGGGGCAGCAGTTCTGATCTTCTTTATGTATCCGCGCATTACCAGAAAAGCAAACAGACTAAGAACAGATTTCTCTGAAATCCCCAATTCCTTAAAAATCAGAAAAATAATAGGGATTGAGAACGCAGACCTGGACAGCATTCAGGCACAAAGAATCAGGCTCTTTACGGTAATTCCTGTCCTCTTCATAGCCCTTGCCGAACTTTTGATCTTTTCAGGCAGAATGGGAGCAGCAGTCTGGGTTCATATAGGGACATTGATTGCACTTTCCCTCTTCTATGCATTCATAAAAGATAAGGAAATCCACAAAATACATATGGCGCTAATGCTCCTCCCGGTCCTGAGGCTCATAAACCTTTCAATGCCCGTTTTTTTTGAGACCACCCTTTACACGTTTATCTTCGTATATGGACCCCTGGCAATTCCAGTGGTAGTTATAGTAATGCACGAGAGAAGCTCTTTCAAAGAAATAGGCATCACCACAAAGAATTTCCTGCCATACATGCTCCTCTCAGTGCCCCTGGGTTTTTTGCTTGGGCTTGGAGAATACCTGACCATCCGGACAGGATACCTTATCCCTGACCTCGCTTTCTGGAATCTGCTCAAGCTCACTTTAATAATGGTCTTCTTTGTGGGCCTTGTCGAAGAACTTATATTCAGGACAATTCTCCAGACCAGGCTCGAACATGCGCTGAGTTTGCCCGAAGCCCTCGTAATTACAAGTCTCCTGTTCGGGCTCATGCACTCAGGGTACGGCACCTACCACGAAATCCTCTATACAGGCTTTGTAGGGTTCATTATGGGCCTTGCCTTCTACAAAACGAGAAGCCTTCCTTTCGTTGCAGTCCTGCACGGCTTCGTCAATGTTTTTCTGTTCGGAATTCTGCCCCACCATCTGATCGGCTGGACATGGATCTGATCCTTCCTTAAAGATTTTTGGAAATTCTCTCCCAAAAATCTCAGAGCTTAAAGCTCACAACTTTTTTAATTATTCTTTTTAGCTCTGTCTCCGGAAATGAGCCAGCAAACCGGAGATTGAAAAAAAGGAAATTGGACCCGAAAAAAGCTTAAGAAAGGAAAAACAGACGAAAAAACAGAGTGAGTAATAGAATGCGAGTAACAGAATGCGAGTAACAAAACGTGAGTAACAAAACGTGAGTAACAAAACGTGAGTAACAAAATGTGAGTAACAGAATGCGAGTAACAAAATGTGAATAACAGAATGCGAGTAACAGAATGCGAGTAACAGAGTGTGAATAAAGCGGCTTGCGTAAAAGAAGAGAAAAGAAAAAATGAGAGAGAAAGAATGGAAGAGAAAGAATGGAAGAGAAAGAATAAAAGAAGAGAAAAATGAGAGAGAAAGAACGGAAGAGAAAGAAATAAAAGAAGAGAAAAATTTTTGCTTAAATCCGGAATCAGATAATCTGAGCTACCTTGAAAAATAAGATCGCTACAAAACTGAAAAGCAAAGGTACAATTGCCAGATTAAAAGAGTTATTAAGATATTTGTCCCATATTTGAGATGCTGAGAGAACCTCTTTTAGAGAAAGAAGTGCTATAAGCGCGACAACTACTAAAGCCCCATACTGAGGAAGGCCAGGGCTTGTAATCATAGAAATTGCACTGGAGGAGATCGCACTTGACGAAACTGCACTCGATGATATAATGCTAGAGGAAATACTGCTTAGTAACATAGAGATACCCTGTAAATGATAAATAGCCTGCAAACAAATATTGTAGAATTATTGAAATAATAATATACTACTAAAATAACGATATGTCATTGGAACAATGATACAGTATATTATAAAAAACTTCCCATTAAGTTCATGAACTTTAATAATATGTAAATCCCTTTTCCATTATTTAGACCAGTTTATAATTTTTTTGACATTTGAGCCTGAGTAAGTTGTGCTCAAGTCCAGGCAGACAATTCAGTGTCAAGGGACCTTTACCTCTGAAAAAGTAGAACCTGACACAGCGGCCCAAATTATGTAGTTGATATTTTGCAACTACTCAGACAGCTTTAAGGCCACACAATTTTTCCTTGTTTCGAAGAAAAATTGGATATAAAATAGAAATGGACGAACTGTGGATGATAGTCCAAAAAAATAGGCTTCAGAATGAAAGATTATGAAGCTGATGGGCAATGGATTTGGCCAACTTTGAACCGGATTGCAGGTTAATAGTTGCCTATATTATAAGCCAGGGAAAACAATATGCTGCGGACAAATTATTGGAGTTAATATTTAACTGCACTTCAGAAGTAGTTAACGAATTTCAGAATTAGTTAACGAATTTTAGAGTTAGTTAACGAATTTCAGAATCAGGTAATTGAAGACGACCTTAATTTTTCTTCACTAATATATACATAGATAAGAACCACAGCCAACACGAAAGGATACAGAAAAATTGTTCCGGCATTTTCTTCTCTCCGGGCCCTCCGTGCTGGTAGATGGTTATGAAATATCTGGAAAAAAAGGGCTAGATTACGGTATTAAGGTCCTTTTGGAATAACATCAACCAAACACTAAATGACGAAAAACACAGCTATTCAGACATGAAAAATCAGTAATTCTCAAGCACAGAACCGACAATGTCTTTATAACTTTCTTTCAAGGAATACACGTTGTGGTCGCCGGTAACATTTATGCTCAAGATCCCCAGCCTCGTATTCATAAGCCCGACCATGGCTGACACACCCCGGTAGCTTACCTCAAAACTTCCCTTATCAAGGAAGTCATAAACTTCACCGGTGGTGAACTTGTCTCCGGTCAGGAAGAGATTGAGCACAACCTTGCGTATCCCGTTTTCATCCCTGCCGAGATACTTTATCAATCTCGCTCTTACTCTTTCTTCCGCAGTCTGCAGTTTCGGACACCTCAGTTAATGATAATTTGAATAATATTGATATTGTATTAATATTCAAACGATATTGTATTATATTCAGGTGATTTTGACTTATATTCAAATGATTTCGGATTAATATTCATAATATTTTGATTCCGGCTTCTAAGTACGCAACCCTCAGGTAGGGCGCTAAGAATCGAATACCCTATATCCTTATCGTTTATATATTTTAGGATTACTTTTTTTGAGATCCCCATATGGAGTATAAACCTGATGTTGCGGATAACGCTGATAAAATATTATCCGAAAACCCCTAAAGATAACAAATTATCAGAAATACAATCATCCTGTAATTAAATACAACACATTATAAATTTATATTTTTTGTCGAATAATCTTTCACATCTCTTAAATAATCTTTCACATATCTCAAAATCAGTCCTTTATCAAGGTCCCGGTTAATTTCAGTTGATGCTTTTATTAAGCCGCTACTTTAACTCAATTGCTGTATTTATTCAGATGCTACTTTAACTCAATTGCTGTATTTATTCAGATGCTACTTTAACTCAATTGATGATTTTATAGAGATGTCAATTAGAGTATATATAGGACTTACACAGTACTGAAAAACAAAAGTACAAAAAACAAAAGTACAAAAAACAAAAGTACAAAACTCTCCGGCAAATCTCAATAATTATGACGAAGCTGAGTGGTAGTTCACTTCATTTATCAACTGCGTAAGCCATAAAAGATTAAAGGTGGAATAATGTCTGAAGAATTGAAAGCCAGAACGCTAAAGGTAGAAGATTTAATTGAATATCAAGAAGGAGCCGTTGTAAGCAGAGAAATTATCCGTAAAGGCACTGGAACAGTGACCATATTTGCCTTTGACAAAGGAGAAGGACTGAGCGAACACACTGCCCCTTTCGATGCCATGGTTCAGATAATAGACGGAAAAGCAGAAATCACCATTGCTGGCAATAAAAATTTTCTGGAAAAGGGGGACATGATCATAATGCCTGCAAACGAATCCCACGCACTCCATGCCATGGAAAAGTTCAAAATGATTCTAACCATGATCCGCTCTTAACACTATAGGGGTTACGCATTTGAACTGAGAAATCGATAGCATTAAGCGGTTAACTTTCAAAAAAACCGCCAACTTTCTGAACTACAATATTTATGATAGCTTTATCTGCACTTGGTAGATCCGCTTGTGCTTGATTTAAATCTTTAAGTGCGTAAGTCCTATTAATATATATTTTCATTGTAGCAAATAACCTTGAACTGGTATGTGAAATGAAATGTACACCGGACATCTGGAATTACCGCCCCCAACTCCTCTTGAAGACATACCCCATTTATGGGAACAAAATGACATCCTTATTTTCCTGATTAACCTGGACAACTATACTGTACTTGCTGATGATGTCCTGAAAACTAATAATATCCTCACTAATAATATCCTCACCAATAATATCCTCACTGATAATATCCTCACTGATAATATCCTGAACACTGATCACCTCGACATGGCCGAAAAAGAGCATCTTGAGAGTTTAAAAACCAGCTATTTTAAGAAAAGATATATCGTCTCCAGGATAGTTCTAAAATGTGTTCTAAAATATGTTCTAAAAGATAGCCGGGGCTGTGTCTTGAAAGATCAATGCCTCTCAGACATAGGCACATATAATGACGAATACGGAAAAGTTCACATAAAAAATCACAAAGAACTGCACATATGCATCTCATACACTGGAAACATTGTTTCCCTTGCAATATCAAAAGTTGAAGTCGGCATTGATATCGAGCTCAAAAAATCTATTTCCCCCGGAAAAGTTTTGAAATACCTGCAGACTCCGGCCTTAAAAGCCGAAGATTTTGGAAATGAGCTTGACTTTTTAACGGTATGGACTCTCAAAGAAGCGTACTGCAAGTTTTCGAATAAAAGCATGCTGACCAGCCTTAATAAAGAACTGGACCTCGGTAGTGTTTTTCATTCAAGTTATATTTTGAATAACAAATACATCCTTTCAGTCATAACCGATGCAAACCCGCATGCCCTCAATATAAGTTGTCTTTCGAAGATAGGATTTCACGGACCTGCAGAAGAGTGAAATAAAGGATTCTAATGAAGCAAAAATTTCAAAATAACTTTCCTTACAGGTTTTTTCTTTTTACTGCTTAACTCATTCAAATCCACTTAATGCTGAGCACGATGTGCTAAGTATTTTCAAAAGATAGTATAGAGAATATTAGACAGTCAAGGATTATAGTCTGCAGGATAAGAGATCTTCAAACGGACTTGTCCATTAATTTACACACTCATCTGATACTATTTTACCAACAAATAGATCCCCCTCTTTTTTCGGAGTATTATTTTTACCTGCAATTAAATGATTCAAATTATTTATATAGTTGAATTACATAACTATCTTTAGGGCTTTCAGACGATATGGACAGAGAGTATTATTAATAATCGAGGATCTGCTAAACGAAACCAAGGGGATAATAACATATGGAACAGATAAAAAATAGTATAGTTGATTATTTGAAGGCTAACTCTTTTATGGATAAGGAAACGCACTTGAATGATAGTGATTCCCTTACTCAGAACGGCATCATAGATTCCATTGGGCTGCTTGAACTTATGGATTATATCTGTGAGAAATATTCAATTGAAATTCCTGAAGACATGCTGACACCGGAAAATTTTGACTCTTTGCAGGGAATCACCAATATGATAAGCAAGCTGGCGAAGTGAAGAAATATGCGAATTGATGCGTATATCACAAAATACGCCAGAAAAACTCCTCAAAAACTTGCCCTGGAAGAGGGCAAAAATTCAATTTCCTATAGCTGTCTCGAGAAGGACATAAATATTATTGCTTCGCCTCTGTTTGATTTTAAGCATTGCAGATTTGCAGTCCTGGCAGAATCCGGCATGCAGTATGTAAAACTACTCATGGCTGTGTATCGGTCAGAAAACATCGCAATCCCTCTGCCAATAGAATTTCCGAAGTTCAGTCTTGAGCGAATCCTTGATGCTGCCCATGTCAACAATATAATTACAACCGACACTCAGTATTCAAGGTTTGGGGAGAATTTTTTTGAGCGTTTTGGAACAGTGATCGTTGTTTCTAGTGACACTTCTGTAAAGGTCCTGCGTGAGGAAATCGAGGCTGAGGCCAATAACCCAAAACTGCGGCTGGTCCTCTACACCTCAGGCACAACAGGCACTCCAAAAGGAGTCATGTTGAGCGACAGAAACCTGATAGCAAACGGAGAATCAATAATAGAAGTACTGGGCATTGCCTCTGAAGACAAAGGGGCACTGGTAATATCTCCACACCACGCTTTTGGGAATTCCATAATTGATTCCCACCTGATAGCCGGGGGCTCCGTCAGAATAGGAAGCATGAATTTCATAGACTCTGTTTTCAATCTGGTAGGTTCAGGAGTATCAATCTTCTATGGGGTGCCAAGCACCTATCGCATGCTTCTCAAGTATCCGGACAGGTTTAAAAAAGCTTTTGCTAATGTCAGAACTGCCGCATCCGCAGGCGGAGGCATGGATAAGGCAATTGTAAAAGAAATCAGGGAGCTGGCTCCAGGGCTTGAGATTCTGCCAATGTATGGGCAGACCGAAGCTACAGCCCGGCTTGCCTATGTGCCAGCAGAAGACGTGGATAAATTCATCGACACTATAGGAAAAGCTATTCCCGGAGTAACTCTGGACGTCTTTGATTCTGAGTTCAGGCCAGTAGAGCCAAACACAACAGGGGAACTGGTCGCCAGGGGGGACAACATCCTTTTAGGCTACCTTGATGACGAAATCGCAACCCAGAAGAGGATCATAGACGGATGGCTGCATACAGGAGATCTCGCACAAAAACTGCCCAACGGCTATATCCGGCTGCTGGGACGCAAGGACGATCTTATAAAAATCGGGGACCATCGGGTAAACCCCAGAGAAATTGAGAAACATATAGAGGAGAATAACAATGTTTCCAAGGTTTTTGTGGTGCCTGTATCTCACGAACTTATGGGAACTGCAATCAGCCTTATGGTCATACCTGCAGAAGGGACAGAAATTGAGAACCTGTTTGCATTCTGCAGAAAAAGCCTTCCAGGCTACCTTTGCCCAAGGGAAATACTGTTGATTGACCATCTTCCGTTAAGCGAAAACGGGAAAATATCCAATCGGTCCATTATAGAGGAATACCAACATGTCAAAGCTAGTGTGTAAAAAGTGCGTTCTGGATTCCGATATTCCAGGCATAACCATTAATAAGGAAACTGGTCTCTGCCATTTTTGTGAGACATATAAACCTCTCTCTTCCCAGGAAAAAAGTGATTATCTGACAAAAATTGAAGGACTTTTTGAAGAATACGGAGGACGGGGGAAGTATGATGTAATATACGCCCTTTCCGGGGGAAAAGACTCTTCATATACGCTTTACAAACTCAAAAAAGACTATCCTTCCCTTAAAGTGCTGGCTGTCCAGTTTCAAAATGGGTTCACTTCCGAAGGCGCAGTAAAAAACGCAAAAAAGATGTGCAAAATCACAGGATCCGATTACTACCAGCTAACAATGGGAAAAGAAATCCTCTACGACACATTCCGAAAAGCAGCCGAATCTTACGATGCGTTTCCCAAGTTTGCCAAATACAGGGCCAGTGACATATGCAATGTCTGCATCACCATCATCAAACAGAAATTGATAGAGCAGGCAATTATTCAGAAAGCACCTTTTATTGTATTTGCTTTCACAGCAGGGCAGTCTCCAAATCCCATAATTAACCTTTCGCCCAGTTTTATAAAATGGTCCAGAAGCCTCTTTGAGACTCAACTTCAAAAGATAGGCATCGATGATAAGGATGAACTCTTCCTCCTGAAAAAAGAAGTTATAGAGAATATGGGAGAGAGCACCCTGAGTATCCTGCATCCCCTGTGCCTGTGGGAATATAGCGAAGAGAAAGTGCTGGAGACACTTTTGGAAATCGGCTGGGAACAGCCTGGAATCAATGACAGCAATTCAACCAATTGTACATTGAACTCTTTTGCCTGCTATAACCACCTTGAAAAATATGGATTCCATCCGTATGCCTTTGATACAGCAGGGCTTGTCCGAAGCGGGGAAATGTCGAGAGAAGAAGGATTTGGAAAAATCAACCAGGAGCTCTCTGAACAGCTGATAGAAGAAGCTGCAAAGAAGCTGAAAGTGAAAGTGAAAAGTCCTCAAAAGATATTAACTACAATTTGACCGGAATCGCAGTCCAATTATTTTAAAATAAACATTCCAATCACTTTTAGGGGGAAAAAAATACTATGCAGACAGTGGAAGAACTTAATGTCAGGATAATGGAAGAGCTTAACAGAGACATTGGAAATCTGGCCTTAAATATAAGGGGTTTTATCAAAAACCAGATCGTAGGCTTCAAGAAAAAAGGAGCTGTTTTGGGAGTTTCGGGAGGAATTGATTCAGCTGTAGCCCTTACCCTTTGCGTACAGGAGCTTGGAAAAGAAAACGTATATGGAATCCTCCTTCCGGAAAAAGAATCTGCTCCCTCCAGCAGAACTCTGGGCGCAGAAATCTGCGAAAGCCTTGGAGTTGCTTATGAAGAAGTCCCGATCTCGCCAATCCTTGAATCCCTTAACATTTATGAGAAAAAAGAACAGGTCATAAAAAGGACATGTCCCGAATATGACGCAAGAATACATAAAACATCGCTGGTTTTGCCTGACTTCCTTGAACAGGGGCTTTTGAACGTTCCTTATATTCGGCTGATGAAAGACGATGAAACAGTCGGAAAGTACAGGTTAAAGGCAAATGACTATCTGGAACTGATAGGCCTGCAGGGGGTCAAGCAGAGGTCCAGAATGGTAGTTCAGTACATGTATGCCGAGCAGATGAATTACGTAGTGTGCGGAACAACAAACAAGACTGAGCTGGTCCTTGGCCAGTTCGTGAAATATGGAGACGGAGGAGTAGACCTCGAGCCCCTGGCAGACTGCTACAAGACCCAGATCTATGCTCTTGGGAAACACCTCAAAGTCAATGAAGAGATTATGAAGCGCCCTCCAAGTGCCGATACCTGGAGCCATTACACAACTGATGAGGAGTTCTACTGGCGCATGCCCATACAAATCATGGACCAGTTGCTGTATTCCTTTGAACATAATTTACCCTTTAAGGTAATTGAAAAGAATACAGGCCTCCCCAGAGATAAAATAGAAAAAACCAAAAAGCATCTTGAAAGAATAAAGAGCACAACAGAATACATCAGGTCCTCTCCGCCAATTTACTACCTTAACAGATAAAATGTGAGAAGTAAATGCCTGGAGGTAAAGCCGTAAGTAAAAAACAGAAGATTTTACGGCTTTGCCTTCAAAAAATAACTTTTTTTAATCACTCTTTCCGGATTGTGCCGGAGAACCCACTGTTTTAAACTGCATTTAGACAAACAGATGGCAGGATAGAATTAAACAGAAATTATTCTAATATAACAAATTTAGATAGAATATCAAATGTGTGATTATGGATACCAGAGTTGCTATTGTTCGCTGCAGCGACTATTCGAATGTAAAAGATGCAATCCGAGAGTCGCTCAACCTGATAGGCGGCCTTGAGAAGATTATATCTCCTGGCAACCGCGTACTGCTCAAACCCAATGTACTTGCCGTTCGACCGCCAGAGGACGCCGTCACAACTCACCCTGCAGTAGTTTCTGCAATGTGTGAACTGGTTTTGGAGGAAGGAGGCATTCCAGTCATAGGAGACGGGTCCGGAATTGTAAGGCCCGGATCTACAAGCACTTCGCAGGCATTTAAGGCATCGGGAATTGAAGACGCCGCTTCCGGCTGCGGGGCAGAGCTAATCAATTTTGAAACCTCAGGGTATGTGGAGGTTGAGGTCCCAGATGCCGGACAGTTCTCGCGTCTGCACATAGCAAAAGCCATACTCGATGCAGATGTAATAATTTCGCTCCCAAAGCTCAAGACCCATGAGCTCACACTCTATACAGGAGCGGTCAAAAACTTCTTTGGAGTAATTCCTCAAAAAAACAGAAAACAAGCTCACGCCCTGGAAGATCGCGACCGTTTTGGAAACGCAGTTGTTGATATATACTCTATCGTCAAGCCTCGGCTTGCAATCATGGATGGCATTGTCGGAATGGAGGGAAATGGCCCTTCGAATGGCACACCTGTCTCTGCAGGCGTGGTCATGGCAAGTTATGACTGCGTAGCCCTGGATATCGTAGCTTCTGAGCTTATAGGAATCGACCCTTTAAAAGTCCCTACAAACAAAGCCGCACTCTCAAGGGGGTTTGGGAAAGAACATCCGGAGATTGTAGGCACACCTCTGGAAGAGGTAAAGGTCAGGTTCAAAAGGCCGGAAGGCGGCATTACCGCCCATATGCCTTCATTTCTTATGAGAATTCTTCGAACGCAGTTAACTGTAAAGCCCTTTATCAACACTTCAAGCTGTGTGCTTTGCAAAGCCTGCGTTATGAACTGTTCGGTACATGCCATTGAAGAAGCAGGAGGCGCACTCAAAATTAATGAAAAGAAATGTATTCAGTGTTATTGCTGCCGTGAACTTTGCCCTAATGATGCAGTGGAAATAAGGAAATCCCTGCTCCTTAAGCTTCTAACCAGAAGTAAGCACTAACAAAAGAGTTGTTTCAAGATCACTGCTATTTCAGTGCAATTTTAATTGGAACTCTACTGTGGGAAATATATTTATCTGTTGACGATTAATTGAAAGTGAACAATTTTATTGAAAAAATGGGGGGTATACCATGAGTGAAGTAATATCTAACAGAGATAAAGTAACCTATAACGAAATTACCAATTATTATCATAGTAATAAACTCCTTTTTGGATTAAAATATTTTAAGAACTGGATTTTGGAACAACTGGCCTTTAGCATTCCTGTCCCTTCCTGGAGAGCAAAATTGCATAGAATGAGGGGCGTAAATATCGGGCAGAATGTTTACGTAGGTTATGACGTTATTTTTGACCGCATCCATCCTGAGTTAATTACAATCGGAGATTATGCTGAAATCGGCGATAGGTGCATATTATCTGCACACTCAAGAGGCAGTTTAACTACAAGACAGGCCTATCCGAGAACCATGGATCCCATAATAATAGGACGCGGGGTTTCCGTTAATCCGGGCTGCATAATCACCCAGGGAGTCGAAATCGGAGAGAACTCCATAATAGGTATCGGATCTGTAGTTAGCCGAGATATCTCTCCAAATAGTCTTGCTCTGGGCTACCCGGCTAAAGTTGTTAAAAAGCTTGAAGGCGTAGGCGACCTTCAAACTTGATTTTTACAGTTCAGCTGTTTTTCCGGAGATTTATACTTTTAGATCTCCTCTATTTTTAAAAGTTCAAATTCTTTCTTCTGATTTTAATCATGGAAACTCTGAATCCTATACCAGCGAGGGCCTTATACCTCCTATTTTAAATACAAATTCCCATTCCCGAAGTATGTTTTTTAATGAAAAAAGGAGATGGAACAATGAAAGGGAACAATGAAAGGGAGCAATGAAAGGGAACAATGAAAGGGAACAATGAAAGGGAGCAATGAAAGGGAACAATGAAAGGGAACAATGAAAGGGAACAATGAAAGGAAAAAATGACGAAAAAAACGAAGAAAAGAAGTCATTTTTTGGATCTTCAGATCACTTTTCGGGTTTGTATTTGAACTCGAACCCGAGATGATTCAAGGCAAAAAGCACCATCATTATTACAAGGCAAACGAAAAAGACCGATACAAAAGATCTTATGAGATAATGAAAGAGGCCATTTTCCTGAAAACCCGAATCTATCAATGAGAATATGCTGAACTTTCCATTATATAATGGATACAGGTACTCACAGCCGCCTTCCCCAACATCATCCAGCAATAAATGAGTCAGAAAAGCAGCTTCTGCAAAAAGACCCAGATATATTGCCTTTCCAAAATTTCTATATGCAGCATATCCCACAAACATTCCGAACAGGATTGCAGAAGAACTGAATATAAACGAATGTGTGGGAACCGGGCCAATCCAGCAGTGCCCTAAATTGCCGTTTACGAGTAGATTATAAACGGCCATAACATCCGGGAACAAAGTGCATATACTGCCTACAAATAGGAGCAACAGGAGCGTGGGTAGATCCTTGAATGAGAGTTCCCTGCAAAAGACTGATCTAATAACAGCATAAACTGCCACTGAGCTGATGCAGAAAACAAAGAACAGGACATGTGCAACTGGATAGGGCATAAAAAGACACTTTTTTTAAATATATATGTAAATTAAAATGAACATGTTTCGAAAGTATATAATACTTATTATAAATATTAAATGAGAAAGGAGTTAAAGAGGGATCAGTTCTACAAGCATCCCATCTTCAAAGGGGTATCTTTCAATAATGAAGATCTTTGTACCCATGGGCTCCAATTCTTCCTTGATCCCATCTTTTAACTCTTCAAGCACCCACCAGGCTATTTCGATTTTTCCATCTTTTACTTCAAACAATTCGGAGGGGATCTCCATATTTTCCAGAGTCTCTTCTGCAAGTTGCTGGTCCCCGCCTTCAATGACCCCATAGACGAGGGTCCCATCTTCAGTGACTTCATCGAAACCTCTTGCTGTGTTCTTTGCGATCCGCTGAAACCTTTTGCGAAGCTGGACTGCATCCTTAAAAGTTGAAGAGCAAAAATGTATTTTTTTGCCCGCTGAAAAGGCAATTTCGGCATATTTGCAGGAGCCTGCAGCGGCACTGGCTGTATCAGATTCAAGGAAGAAGCCATTATTCAGGAGAGCTTTTGAGTTATTATCGGAAAACTCCAGTTCGTTCAGGTTAAGAAAAACTCCCATTTCTTCTGCAAAAGCTGCAACTTTTTCTGCCCCTTCAAGAGCAGGAATCTCAATTCCAGCCTCGATACCCAATTCTTTTGCATTTTGAAGGGAAGCTTCATAAGGACTGTGCTTGAGGCCTCCCCAGCTTTCCTGCGGTGGATGTAAACGAATTTCGTCAAGGCCTGCGTCAGCAAGCTTTTCAAGAACCTGCCTCTCAGGAGCCAGAGATGTGTAAAGGTGAATATGATGCTCTTTTCCAAAAGAAGATTTAAGGACCCTGATATAGTGAAGGACTCTGTCTATTTTAAGGAGAGGCTCTCCGCCTGTGATTCCCGTCCCAAGGGCATCCATAAGCGCAGCTTCCTTCAGCAAATCCTCATCGCTTTTTACAGACCTTTCATTTGCAAAAACAAGGTCTTTCCCACGCCTTTCATCGGAAAGTGGGCAGTAAAAGCAGCTTTTTGGGCAAAGGCCGGTTACAAAGAGGACCATTTTTGCCCCTTCCTGGCAGAGCCTGCAGCCTTCAGAAAGATAACTGCAAAAAGAGCCAGTCTCGTCTTCAGTGAACTTCTCCATACCTGACCCTGCATATTCTTTTTTTATATATAAGGCTTGTTTCAGACATCGAGATCCTCAGGATGAAGAGAATTCAATGAAAAAGGATTTAATCTGATTTAGAAACTAATTTCGGATTTAGAAACTAATTTCGGATTTAGAAACTGATATATCTATAAGGTGCCAAAGATTCACTGATGTTGGAAAAAACTGGATACGTCGTGGTTTTCGGCTGCAAAAGGTGTGGAAAATGCAAGGATGTCTGCCCTGTAGACGCAATCTACGAAGAAAACGAGCTTGCAAAAATAGATCCGGAAAAATGCACTCTCTGTATGAAATGTATAGATGAGTGTACTAACAGGTCCATTATCTATATGGAATAAAGTGCCTGGAATAAGGTGATCAACATGAAACTAATTCCGGTTCAGGGAAAAATCATAGACATTACAACCCCGATTTCCCCTTTTATGCGAATCTTCCCCGGAGATCCCAAACCCTCAATAGAAAGGGTCTTTACTCTTGAAAAAGAAGGCTTTGCTTTATCAATGTTAAGCTTTGGAAGCCATACAGGCACCCATGTTGATGCTCCGTCTCATATCCTGAGCAACGGCTTGCCTGTTGACAAACTGGAACTCGAAAATCTCATGGGAATGGCATATCTCCTTGATTTTTCGTCACTTTCGGGCGCACTAAACGCCGATATCCTCGAAGAAGCCTTCCAGAATACAGGAGTATCTGAAAATATCTCAATTCTCCTTCTGAAAATAGAAGACTCTTCCGGAAAACACAAAGGCGCAGAAGATATTCAGGCTCAAAGTTTGGAATCACACTTCCAAAATGAGGAATATAGAGAAGAAGAGCCTGACCCCGCATACCTTGACGAAAGTGCAGCATCATGGATTGTGGGGAAAGGGTTCAAAACCATAGGGGTAGACAGCTTTTCTGTAGATAGCTTACATTCAGAAAACCTGCCTGTTCACCATATACTTATTTCAGGTAACGTAAACATCGTAGAATGCCTTGATCTCAGTTCAGTGAAAGCAGGAATCTATTTCTTCCTGTGCCTGCCTCTGAAAATCGAGGGTTGTGACGGTGCACCTGCGAGAGCTTTATTAATTACGTACCCTGAGTCTCGCCCCTGAGTCTTGCTCCTGATTTATACCCCGAATTAGTTCTCGGAGAATTGTTCTTCAGAAGTGAGCCATAGTATATCTTACCCCATCCTGCATAACCATCTCGAATAGGAACTCACCTGATACGGGAGATTCTATTACCACTCCCTTCTTTTCAAGAGATAAAGGTGCTTCAGTGTTTTTCTGATTTACAAGAGGTATCCATATTCCTTCGAAGTTACGTTCTCCCTTTACGAAATAGACAGGGTTCCCTTCAAGAAATACTCTTTTTTTAACTCCATTTTTGTACTGAGAAATTATGGTATTGTTTTCCAGCGTCCACTCAGAGTCGCTCAGGTTCCCGTTGCATTCAGGATCAGGATCGACTCCGAAGCTGATGTATCTGACTGAAGCAGGAAGGGAAAATTCGAGAGTACACATACTCCCTTCAGGGCTGTAGCCTTCAACAGGGTTTCGGGCATATCCGTCCTGAATTGAAAGAATGGACAGGGAAGCAGCTTCCGCCTGATCTTTGATTTTCGCGTCATCCAGAACAGGAACTGCCGTACTCCAGGCCTGGGCCAGTAAAATTAAAACTGCCGAAAGTAGCCCGAGATATACAACGAGTTTGAGCGGAATCGTATCAGCAGCTACAGTATCAGAAAAGAGCTGTTTCATATAGTAACTAAAATGGGAGTACATAATAAAAAATTTTACTTTTATTGACAACTAAAGAATTTTGCTTTTACTGCTGACTAAAGAATTTTGCTTTTAATGAAAACAAATGATCCCTGAGAATTAAAAACTAAAAAGGAAAACTTGAAGGATAAAGAACAGCCTAAAGATAAAATGCGAGATACTAAAGGATAAATGAAGATTAAAAATTAAGGACAAAATTAGATAAAGGGCGAATAAGAGGAAAGATTAAGGCTCGAGTAAATAGCAGATTAAAGTCTGGACAACTTACGTATTAAGGAAGAAAATGAGCCAGAAGATGTAATAATAAAAATAATAACAAAAATTGAAAAAAAAGATGTAATAATAAAAATAATAACAAAAGTTGAAAAAAAATAATGGAGGGTTTGGGATAAACGAAGGATGTGATGAAAACCTGCTCTGCATACCTTTTTCAGAGGAGGAGATTGAGGAGATAAAGAAGTATGCGGCTCTGAATGAAATGGGAGTGGAAGAATTCCTAAAAAATGTTTGCTTGAATCACTGTCTTCAGCAAATGGACTACATCTACGGGCAGAGGGCAGAAGCACCTGAAGCCGGAGGAGGGGCTGCAAAATCGGAAAACGGATCAAAAACCGAACAAAAGAAAATTGAAATAAAAGGTAAAAAACCAAACTCAAGCTCAAAAGATCTGCTCGATGGGCCTCTAGTTTTAGACCAGCAGTGCATCATGGATCTATTTGCAATCAAACGAGAGTTCGGCCATACTTCTAATGACAAGATCATTACTATCGCCCTGAAGTTGGGTTTAAATCAGCTCAGTGTGGCTCTTGATATGCTTAAACACAAATTGGAAGAAAAGTAAAGTAGAAGAAAGTAAAGTAGAAGAAAGTAAAGTAGAAGAAAATAAAGTAGAAGAAAGTAAAGTAGAAGAAAGTAAAGTAGAAGAAAGTAAAGTAGAAGAAAGTAAAGTAGAAGAAAAGTAGGCCTTTGCAGGCAACTTTTCTGCAAGTGCTGGTTTTTAAGTTTGAATTTTTTAAGGGGGGGTCTTTCAGGTTTTACTCTCAAACCATTCCAGAAACTTATCAATAGCTCTGCGCCGATGGGAAACCTTATTTTTCTCGGCATCTCCGAGCTCCCCGAAGGTCATGCCCTGATACTCGAAGATAGGGTCGTACCCAAAGCCGCCTGATCCTCGCTCTTCATATGCTATTTTCCCTTCTACAACGCCCGGGAAAACCAGAGGTTCTTCTCCGGGCTCGCAGTATCCAATTACAGTCTTGAAGTAAGCGGTCCTGTCTTCTTCGTCTTCCATCAGTTTGAGCACTTTAGGGTTTCCGAGTTTGTCCTCTACAAAACGAGAGTAAGGGCCTGGAAAGCCATTTAAGGCTCTTATGAATATTCCGGAGTCATCTACCATCACAGGCATGATGAGGTTGTTTGCGACATACTGCGCCCCATAAGAGGCAATCGGTTCAAGTTCATCTTCCTGAAGTTCAGGATAGCCGTCTTTATTCTGGATAACTTCTATTCCAAAAGCTTTGAGGATATCTCTTACTTCGGCAAACTTACCCTTATTTCCTGTAACAAAAACAATCTTATGCATAGCGAGCTCTCTTTTTAATTTCTTCAACGCGCTTGAGTACATCCTCTGAATCTATAAAAGTACCCTTATACCCTTTTTTGAAAGCCTCTATAAGGGTTTCATGGGCGTCGTGGGTACTCTCAAAGGTCTGAAAAAGCACATGGACATCTACGCCTCTGGATTCCAGGCCCTTGTCGAAATAAGCAAGGCCGAAGTCCAGAAGATAAAGCCTTTCGCCTGCCAGCAGAAGGTTTGATGTGGTCAGGTCTCCGTGTACTATGCCTGAACTGTGAAGTTTTCCCACAAGTTCTCCCACTTTTTCGGAAATATCAGGAGTAATAAGGTATTTGATAGGAATCCCTTCGATGTATTGCATCTTGAGCTTGAAGTCTTCCACATCGTAAATAATCGGCGTGGAAACCCCACTTCTTCGGGCTTCAGACATCAGGCGAGCTTCTGTACGATTCCTCTCTTTTCTTATTCCCTCATCAATCTCTCGATACCTGTAAACCTTGGGGACCCTTTCCTTAACAAGCACCTTCTTGCCTTCAGGCCCGTCTTCAAGATAAACAACGGCTTCAGCCCCGTTGTCCAGCATCTCCCCAGGAGGCATCCGGAGGAAAGCTTCAGGAGAAATCTCAGGGACTTTTTTCATTTCTTCTTCTTTGATCCAGGTCACTTTTACATCGTCAGTCCTGAAGCTCGGGTTTACGCGGGACTCTTCAAGGGAAAGGATATTTCCTGCTTTATACATCAGAAGCCCTGTATACGCAATCATGGTCCCATTGTCCCCCATGAAGCGCTTTTCAGGCACATAGAATTTTGCGCCTCTGGCTTCGCACATATCGTTTAACATCTCCCGAAGCCTTGTGTTCGCCCCTACTCCCCCTGCCAGCAGCACTTCTTTTTTTCCTGTATGAGCAAGGGCGCGCTCTGCAACTTCCACAACCATTGCAAAAGCCGTTTCCTGATAGGAGTAACATATGTCTTCAAGAGAAGCTTTTTTCAGGGCTTCGCTGGCAGCCGTGGAAAGCCCGGAAAAGGAAAGGTCCATTCCTTTTATGACGTAAGGAAGCGGGATATACTTCTTTGCATTCTTTGCGTACGTCTCAATCTTGGGCCCTCCGGGATGAGGCAGGCCAGCTCCCCTCGCAAACTTATCAAGGGCGTTTCCAAGCCCTATATCCAGGGTTTCCCCAAAAACTCTGTACCTGCCTCCCATGTAGGAAATCACCTGGGAATTAGCCCCACTTACGTAGAGAACAACAGGGTCCTTTGAAGGAGTCCTCCAGATCCCTATTTCAATATGGGCGATGCAGTGGTTAACTCCTATCAGGGGAATGCCAAGAGAGAGGGAGAGCATTCTTGCTGCCGTTGCAACCGTCCTCAGACAAGGCCCAAGCCCAGGCCCCTGGGAAAAAGCTATTCCGTCAATATCCGAAGACTCTACCCCCTTTTTTTTTGCCTCTTCAAGAAGCCTTTTAATAACGCTAGCTGCATATTTTGCATGGTGCTGGGCGGCTTCCCTGGGGTGAATTCCGCCAGTTTCGGGTTTATAGGTCTCTGTGACCTCGGCAATGATCTCGGTCTCAGTCACAATTGCGGCACTCAGGTTCCAGGCAGTGCCTTCGATCCCAAGGATGAACGTGTTTTTCAAGGCTTACGGTCTCCTTCCAGTCCTTTTCCTCTGCTTGCTGTCACTGCCTTCGATAATACAGGAGAAAACTTATATACATTTGCTTTTCTGACATTCAGAAGAAAAAGCTTCAAGCTTTCTTTGAGGGCTTCAAAAATATCCAAGCTTTTCTATGCTTTCTTCCATTGGCTCAAGAGAGAACAGGTTTTTTTCGAGCTTTTCCGTAAATTCTTCTAAAATAGTTACAGGGATGTTGAAATCCGGAGACGGAGGAGTAAGTATCTCAAGCTCAAGTTCTTCATTTTCCTGCCTCACAGACCTGAACTCCGGAAGGAGCAGGATAGAAAGCAAAAAAAGGATTAAGGTCATATACTCTCTGCTATAAAGTGCCCATGAGATGTAATTTGTACCCGCAAGAGCAAACATATGATTTACAACGGACTCAGGCCAGGATATGATAGGAAGAGATGAGGCCGCAGGATGGGCCAGTAACAGGCTGAATATGACAAGAAAAATCAACCCGAAACCCATTTTCTTTAGCAGCCCGTGATTTTTCTTATCAAGCCACCATTCCCACCAGGTTGGCCTAAGAGGACCCGTTTGAATACTTTTAAGAAGCAGGGCTGCAGGCTTTTTCACTTCACCCGGATTTTTGAGCTCCAAGCATTCCTCAAGTCTTTCGACAGCTTTTCGGAAGTAACGGGCTCTGCAGTAGAAAAGCCCCACAAAATAAAGTGCATAGGCTTTTATTTCGTTATCTTCGGATCTCAGACAAGCTGCTTTTTCAAGTTTTCCTGCAGCTGCAAGCATCATATACCTGAACCGTGCAGTCTCCGCCTCAAAAAATGCCTCTGCGTACACATATCTTGCATAAGCATCCCAGAGCAGAAGTTTTCGGTCTTCAGTATCCAGAGCAAGAGCTCGCCTGAAAGAGTCAAGAGCATCTTCGCATGCCTGTTCCTCAAGCTCTATTCTGCCTTTCAAGTTCATTGAAAATGCATTCTCAGGATCACCAGTAATCGAAGCTTCAAGCTCTTTTAATGCGCCCCTGCTATTTCCTAATCTGAAGTAAAGTTCTGCAATCCCGTTTCTGGCATGAAAATTTTTAGGGTTTGCCTTAATTGCTTTCCTGTAAGCCCCCAGAGCTCTTTCGAAATCTTCAAGTCTAGAGCAGACAAACCCCTGCAGACAGGCAGGCAAATCAGAGCAAACGTCCTCTTTTCCAAGACTATCAAGAACATCTGCAGCCCTTTCGAATTCCTCCAATCTTATTAAAGCAAAAGCTTTCATGACTGAAGCCTGGGTATTTTCAGGATTGAAGATAAGGATTCTATCAAAAGCTTTCAGGGCTTTTTCCCATTCACAGCAACGCGCAAAAACAAGACCTTTTCCGAAAAATGCAATTGCTCCATTTTCTGAAAGCCTCCTTGCACTTTCGAAAGCCTTCAGTGCATCTTCACGCTTGCCAAGGGCATCCAGAGCAAAACCCTTAGCATTCCTGAGCATTTCCAGCTGGGATTTGTTCTCAGCAGAGTTAAAAGCCCCATACTTTTCCTTTTCCCTTTTTCTCTCCCCTTCTCCAGATTTTTCTGCACTCACTGCTGCATAAATAGCTTCTTCTGCCCCTTCTAAAGTTTTCAAGGCTTCTTCATATCTTTTCAAGCATATGAGAACAATCCCCCTGTAAATCCAGGGAGAAACATCTTCATTTTCAGTTTTCATGGCGTTGTCAAAAGCCTGAAGAGCTTCCTTGTATTCCCCAAGTTCGACAAAAGCAAGCCCTCTATACATCCAGTTTTCATTCTCATTTTTTTCTTCGGGAAGCCCGCCTGACAGTTCAAGGTATTTTTTAAAGGCTGCTTGAAGCTGAGTTTCAAAGACCTCTTCAAAATCATTTCCCACGCTTTTGAGCCGGGAAAGGACAACTCCCTTATTATATCGGGCAGGCAGGCTTTCATAGTCAAGTGCAAGAAGTGTCTCATAAGTTTCCAGTGCTTCTCTGTACTTGCCAAGTCTACAGAGAGTATTTCCCCTTCCGTTACAGGCAAAAGCATTTTCAGGATCAAGTCTAAGAGCTCTCTCGAAAGTATCTAGAGCTTCAGAATAATTCCCAAGCTTATAGTACACCTCTCCAAGACCCCCAAGAGTGCAGCTATCTTCAGGCCCTAAAGAAAGAGCCGTCTCATAAGCTTGCAAAGATTCGTTATGCCTGCCCAGAGATAGAAGACAACTGCCAGTTCCACTCCACCCCTCTGAACTCTTTGAATCTATTTTAAGGGCTTTATTGAAAGAGTCAAGGGATTCCAGATGGTTTCCAAGAGCCAGCAGGGCTTTTCCCTTGCAGATTCTGGCCTCTATAAGATGACCGTCCAGCTGAAGTGCACTCTCGAACATTTCAAGAGCTTCTCTGTACCTGCCCAACCCCCCAAGAAGTTTGCCTTTTTCGACCCTTAGATTTGCGTTTCCGGATTCAAGGAGAAGACTTTTTTCAAAAGCTTTGAGTGCTTCTTCTTTCTCTCCCATGCATTCGAGGATTCTACCCCGAGTTTCCCAGGTATCAGCAGACGCGGGAGTCAGTTCAAGAGCCTTTTCGCATGCTTGCAGGGCTTCTTCCCCTCTACCCAGAGTGAGGCACGCTTTTGCCTCTCCTTCCCATGCTCCAGCATGTGAGGGTTCGAGCAGAATGGTTTTTCCATAGGCTTCAAGAGCTTCCTCATTCTTCCCAAGGGCAGACAGGACTGCTCCTCTGTAATACCATGCCCTTATGTTTTCGGGATTGAATTCGGCAGCTTTCGTAAAAGCATCAAGGGCTTCTTCATTCCTTGAAAGCTGTTTTAAAGAAATCCCACTGTAGTACAGAGCCCCTGCATGTCTTTCGTCTCTCTCAAGCACACCCTCGAACGCCACAAGAGCCTGTTCAGGCAGATTCAGGTAACCAAATGTAAGCCCTGTAAAATAACGGGCAGGGATATTATCAGGGTCAAGGGAAAGAGCCTTTTCGAAGGCTTCAAGAGCCTCTTCAGGCCTGTCAAGGTAGCGAAGGGTGTTCCCCCTATACTGCCATGAAACCGCATCTTCAGGGTTTACCTCAAGTACGTCATCGAAAGCCTCAAGCGCCTTCTCAAAGTTATTCTCTGATCCAATCTGATTTTTCAGGTTCAAAAGAGCAAGGGCTTTACTGTACCAGGCTCTGGCATAAAGTAAGTTCATGAGGGGCCTCGGAGATTTGTGAGTAAAACTAGCTTATAATATAGGATGAATAATATAAATATAGGCGCAGAAAAGAGTTACTGATTTAGATAATTTGATTCTACTAAAGCTGCTTTTTAATGTTTATTGAAGATTCTCTGCATCTTCCTTTTTTGCTATATTTGCCGGCATTTCTTCAAAAAGAGGATTTTGATAAATCCCAATTCATGGCTGGTTGTTTATAAATTGCATATAAACAATCCATTGAAATTAGAGGTTTATCGAAATCCTCTTAAAGAGATTTAAAGCTCTCCAATGTTCTTGATATTGGAGATTTATCGAAATTCTCTAAAATAATAGATCACATAAAGGTTGAAGAAATTGTAACGTTTAGAGTTCCAGTTCAACTTGTTCATGACCAAAAATCAGAGGAAAATAGAAAACCTCTGCATTCTACGAAAAAAGAAAGATATTGCTCTCTTTAAAACCTGGTTGGGATCATAGATCTACTGAATCCAGGGGAAACACTCCTTTTGGTAGCTTCTGTCTCCAGCTGAGGTATCTGAGTATACACACCTCTCTCGAGATCAGCCCTCACCCTCTCAAGTAGATCGCTGCGGGTCAGATGATTCTGATTTTCGTGTATATTTTTGCACAGGTAGTATGTGAAGGCTCCATGCCATGTCCCTTCTATTAAAGCATCTGCGCTGGTCTGGTCAGACCGACATCCAGCCCACAGTGTATGCTGCACACCGATTCCCTTTGCTCTCAGTGACTCGGCCATCCCCCTGGGCATGTAATCCTTTACCTGCTCGAATGCCTCCAGAGAGGGGGGTGGCATGAATCTGGGCTTACGCTCAAGCAAGAAATCAATTGCTTTCAAGCCGGTGCCACTGTGGCAAGTATCGAAAATGCACTCCAGAAATACAGTAGGAGGCAACTGAAGAAAAAGAGCATTTAGCTCATCATCGGTTATAATGTAATCTGGATCCCATACATTTCCTTTCTGGGCGAGATCATGGGGGCAGAAGGCTTCATCTGCTTTATCGAGCTCATCTTCGTTCAGATCTGGAACCTGGGTACCATGGGTAGAGATGCTGAATATCAGGTAGTTATATCTGCCTTCCTTTGCTCCATCCACCATCTCCGTCAAGTTCGCCATGATAACGGCCTTGGTGGCCTGCTCATCTGTGAGACGGACTATATCCCCATCTTTGAAGTCCATATATTTTTTCAGGACAGAAACCATGTCAACTACATCATTTACACATCCATTCAGAGCTGCTTGAGGATAGTTCTTAAATTTGTTTATTCCAACACATAAAGCTCTCTGGCTTGACATAGAATACCTCCATTTAACGCTGATCAAGATGATAGACAACTCTTCAGAAATTGTCTCGGAGTGAATATATATTCATAAACCCACTCGGTATATTAAGAAAAAATAAATAACTAATTATTATAATATATATAATATAAAATTATAGTAAGAATAGATTAGAAATAGTAGTCAGAATAAATAGGAAATAGTAGTCGGACTAGATAGGAAATAGTAGTCAGAATAGATAGGAAATAGTAGTCAGAATAGATAGGAAATAATAGTCGGACTAGATCGAAAATGCTTACCATTTGACGATAGAGTTTTAATTAAAAAAGGTAAAAAATATTAGTTGAGATCAAAGAAATTTGAGATATATTAGATTATACTGATGCTTGAATTCAAAAAAATTAGGAATTGTCATTGGCGCGATCAAATTTTACTCCAGTTTTGGATCAGGTTATCACTCTTTTTTCTCCGGCGGCAACCTGAGAATTAATCTGACATTTTTTAAGGTAAGGTTCCTGATAATAAGAGGTTTTTGTCTCAGTCCTTTGATTGTCAAATTTTTTATATGAGAGTCCTTTATTGTGATAATTTTTATTCTAGCGTTTTCCTCAGTCATATTTTATCCCTCTCCTTGCCAGAAAGCAATACTCTGTTTCCAGCCTATATTTATAAAGAAGTATAATATTCAGAAAATAAATTGTTTTCCATCCATCGTTTTGAAGTTGATTTATCTTTCCGTGGATGTCCTCAAAAAATTGATATAAATCGAAGATATTACTTCCAAAGAGAAATTAGCATACAAAATAGATAAATTATTGCATAAAAATAACCCAAAAATATGATCAAGAAATATTTAATAACGTAAATAAGTGGGTTCCAGAAAAATATAAATATTTCAAGGAATTCCGAGAAAAGACAGTTTGATAATTAAGCCCTAATTTTGATGAATTTCCAGAATTAAGAGGAGTTTATTAGAGCTGCGGCAACTTAGGGGAAAAAGAATCTAAGAAAGGAGTAGAAGAACAGAATAAAAGAACAGAATAAAAGAACAGAATAAAAGAACAGAATAAAAGAACAGAATAAAAGAACAGAATAAAAGAACAGAATAAAAGAACAGAATAACATATCGCAAAATCGGCAAAAAAGGCTTGAAATATTTCAAAGGAAAAAAACGTGAATTAAAAGAACCACAGGAAATTTCCTGCAGTTCAGGCTGAAAAATGAATTTGATCAGTTCTTGAAGCGGATTACTTCTTGAATTCGGTATAGCCGCACTTTCCGCAAGCAAGGCGGTTTTTGTGATCGGCAAGGAATGTACCTGGTCCGCATCTGGGACAGAACTGTTTGAGTCTGGTTACGGAGTCGCCCTGGACTTTGTAGTAATCTTTTACTGCCATGAATATGCACCTCTATAAGGCTTAAGCCTCTTCTCCCTCAGGTTCTTCTCCCGGGGTCGGGTTTCTCTTCAGGACGTATTCCAGTTCTACGTCTTTCATGCGGATTGCATCTTCGTAGAGTTTGGCATAGCCCTTGCCTTCCTGCATACCGTATTCGGTCTTGATTCTCTGGATAATCAGCAGTTCAAGAGGGGCGTTCAACATTGCAGCGAGTTTATTTCTGACATCACTTCTGGAAGGAGTTGAACCTTCATATTTCACAATGAAATCCAGTTCCCTTCTGTTTAAAAGTGGATTCTTTTTGTCTTTAAGGATCTTTATGTCCATCTAAAATTCTCCGTATCTTATCCAATTCATAATTCTGATTTTTGCTGATGAGCTTTTCAAACAGGGCCCTTATTTCCCCTTTTTTCTCCTCGGTAACCTTTACAAAGACCACGCCTTCATCAGGCTGTCCGTATAGGACAACGGAATCAAGAGGAGCCATAAGGATTACAGGAAGGGTTGCCAGGTCCTCTTCTCCCCTTACGAAAATCCGGAGAGGTTTTTCGGAGGCAAACGCTTCAGAAAGAGTTTTAATCAACTCATCGGTAATAATCCCTGCGGGGTTGTCCACAGAAACTTCTTCATAGACAGCATCCCTGTTCCGGGCCGATACATCACTGGAAACCGGTTTTCTTTTAGTACGGTCATCCACAATACAGATGTCCGGAGTAATCCCGGCTTCGAGCAGGTGGAAGGTAGTAACATCCCCTACGGATATAAGTTTTGTGGGGCTTACAAGCTCCCCTACAAACTTTTCTATAGTATCTCTGCCCTTCCCTACATAGAGCGTACCCAGGGGTTTTTTCATAAGTGGGCGAAGTTCTCGTGGAAGCTCTATATGAATACTCAACTCAGCGCACCTTCAGGGCAAATCTATCCGGGATGTCAACCCCGAGCTTTTTTGCTATTTCTGAGCGCTCCGCGTCCAGGATAATTACAAGTCCACTCCATTCTTCTGCAAGGTCCGAAGTCCCGCATATAGGGCAGTTTTGCCCTTCCAGGACTCTCATGCAGTGTCGACACACTTTTTCTGCCATAGCAAATCCTCTCTTTATTTTAGTTTCAGGCAGTTTATTCAATTGAGACTTCATTAGGCTGCTTCTTTTTGCGGGCTTCTTCAAGCCACTGCAGCTTTCCAAGAGCAGTCTGACGCATGGTAAGTCCTATTTTGCTTTCTTTGGGTTCCCTTTCGTTGATACTTACAGCAACAACCCTGGCCCTTACATGGTCCCCTTCGGCAATGGACTTTCCTGCGGTTTTCGTTACAAGCCTTGCGTTCTTGGCATCGTATGAAATAAAATCATCAGTAATCTGGCTGACGTGAAGTAATCCGTCCATTGGCCCCATTCCTATGAAAACTCCAAAACCAACGGCTTCTACGACTTCACCCTCAATGATTTCCTGGAGCTCAGGCACAAACATGATGGCTTCAAATGTCACATCGTAATATACTGCCCCGTCTCCTACAAGGATATGCCCTTCTCCAATCTCGTCGATCTTGCAAATCGCGACGAGGGAACCCAGTTTCTTATCAACCTGTCCCTCAAGTTTTTCTCTTAACGCGTTTTTAACAGTTGGCATCACTTCTTCCCCAAGGAGGGTGGGAGGGATGCGTACAGTATCAACGAGTCTCATCATTTTATACATCTGCTAATCACCCGTAAACAAAATCAATTGCACTGCTGCCCGAAAAAATACAGCGGATCTTTCATACAAGATCCAGTCTGTTTTTCTGACGCAGAGATATGGTCTGGATCCCTTTTTCGGTAAGCCTGCGCTTCAATCCGAAATCGTTTGTCAGAACAGCCGCTTCCATCTCTTTTGCCAGCCTTAGAATTACGTCATCTGCAGGCCCTGTGGCAGGTATGCGTTCGCACCTGTCCATCATAGACCTGGCGACCTTTGCAGCTATTCTGTCCGAACCTTTTTCTCGCTTTATAAGATTTTCTATCTCGAATATTACAGCTTCAGGCACAAAGAATTCATTAAATCCCAGCCTTTTCAGTTCTTCGAAAATATCCACTCCGAACTGGACAGGGATCATGAACCCATTAGTGTCGATTATGACTTTCAATTCTTAATTACCCCTACGCCGATAAGCCGCCAGCGAGAGTCAATTCTCCTGCTTATAGCAACCCTTGATCCGACGGCTGCACTGATCGGACGCTTTAGTGACACCTGCGCTTCATTTTTTCGGGCACTTGTGACCACTCCAACAGTCGTTGCGGTACCTATGTTGAGCATAAGAGGTTCACTGGTCTTTATTTCGTTGATCTTTTCTTCCTTTGTAACTCCCACAACTCTCTCGAGCAGGTGTAACTCCATAACAAACTGGTGTCTGGTATCAGGAAGGGTCCCTGGTGTGCCTGCAATCTGTCCTGTTAAAGAGTCGCCTTTTGTAAGGGTAGGGTCAAGGTAAGTTCCAACAGCCAGAAGGCCTCCAGGAGTTGCTTCTTCTACATTTGTCGCACCTGCGAAGATAGAAGAAACAGTTGTCAGGATAGGAATCCACCTTGTTGTGCCTTCGGTTGTAACCTTAAGGCCGGGCCTTATCTCAAGCTCGTCTCCGGGGTGAAGTACACCTTCTGTAAGCGTGCCTCCAATGACTCCTCCACGGATTTCCTCAATTGAAGCCCCCGGCCTGTTGATGTCAAAAGACCGCGCAATCAGCATGCTTGAAGGCTTATCCACTTTGTGGGCAGGAGTAGGGATCTGGGTTTCCAGAGCATCGATGAGTACATCAATGTTGATGTTCTGCTGAGCAGAAATGGGAATAATAGGTGCGTTTTCGGCAACTGTGCCTTTGACAAATTCTTTGATCTGGTGGTAGTGCTCTATAAGGCGTTCTTTGGACACAAGGTCGATCTTATTTTGCACTATAACAATATTTTGAATCCCTATTATATCCAGAGCCATCAGGTGTTCCTTTGTTTGAGGCTGAGGACAATCTTCGTTTGCTGCAATTACCAGCACTGCCCCGTCCATAATTGCGGCTCCTGAGAGCATGGTTGCCATCAGGGTTTCGTGCCCTGGGGCATCTACAAAAGACACAGTCCTGTGCTCTTCCGTCTTTTCTCCGCAGTTAGGGCAGATCTTTTCCACAGTATAACACTGAGGTGCAGGGCATTTAGGGCACTTCATAAATGGGACGTCGGCATACCCCAACCTTATCGAAATTCCTCTTTTTACTTCTTCACTATGCGTATCTGTCCACACGCCAGATAAAGCTTTAACAAGTGTGGTTTTTCCATGGTCGACATGTCCTACCATGCCGATATTAACACAGGGCTGACTCAAGTTGTAATTTCCTCCAGTAAAGTGAAGCTAATTTGATAGAAAGCAGGTGTTTATCCGAAATCTGTAGCGTAAGAATTTGTATTGCTTTTTTCCAGCGAGTCTGAAGATTCCAACCCTAAACTCATCTGATCCGCAATTTAACCTGCAACTTAGAGAAGTTAAAGCGGGATTTTAGCTGGATGAGGGCTTTAAACTGAGCCCGAAATCCTTCCCCGGCCCCCAGAGTAAATTCTGGATTTCCGTAATTGGAAACCCGGGCAAGTTCTGTCATTAAATTTTTTTATCGCGGCTTGAATCTTGCAGATTCCGGCGATACTTTTAAAGTTTACGGTATCCTGCATAATTCATATCTACTAATGCCGGAAAGCCTTAATAAATTTATGTGACGATCATATCGAGTTTCTCGAGTTCCAGAGCGCGTCTGATTTCAAAGGCAAGTCTTCTTCCAGTGCTCATTGGCCTTCTCCAGAGTGAGTTGCCGTAAGAGTGTCCCACTGACATGTGCACATTGGTTCCGCCGCCTACTCTTGGGGCCACATCATAAATATAGAAATTCAGGTCCTTGTCCACACAGGTCTGCAGACAGAAAGGCCCGATAATCCCCGGAGCATAATGTTCCTGCGTAGCTTTTACATACTTCTCCCCCATTTCAAACACTTTCTCGAGAAGAGACTCACGAAGTGTTGAAGAGTTGTGTCCGCATACCGTGTATTCGGGAGTTAACTGATGCTCGGCCAGGCCCATCTGCTGAGGAGCAGGAAGCCTTACATGCCCGTCAAGGCTGGTCTCAAAGCGCCAGTCGACGCCAAGAAGTTCCAGCTTGCTCATTTTCGGTTCGATTGGGGAGTAAAACATGTCAAGGTTAAACACTGGGCCTATAATGTACCGCTCTATTCTGGCGCTTTCAAGGGCTTCCCGTGTAATAACTCCCTGCTTTATGAGCGCTTCGGACTTCTCCTGATATTCCCTGTAACTTGAGGCGGTAAAAAATCCCCTTTCCAGTGTCTTTACTGCATGAGGGAGTTTAACCATTACAAGCTCATTAATATCCTGCGGAGAATCTATTTTCTCAGGGAAAGGAAGTCCTGCCTTTTCCAGAATCCAGTAATAGCTCTGCTGCTCACTGCGTTCCTCACTTCGGAGAAGGTTTCTGCTTCCTACTAGAGGTACCCTGAACTTGTCTTCTATCTCATCTATGCTGCAGTAGGAGGTAAAAGAACGATTAGGAATAAAAAGCACATTTTCATCAACCAGTTTCTGCTGGTTTTCAGGCAGGAGAATTTCATTATACTTTTTAAAAACAACGGTTTCGTCAACAATTCCCCGCTTTACTCTCCCATAAGGGTCTCTCTGAGCCCTGAAGTATTCGCTGTAAGTCTTTTCTCTGCCAGCCTGACAGACTGCAAGCGTCCTGAATTCTTCTTCAGCTGCTCCGTCACATATGTCAAGCCCTGAGTGAGAAGCTATAGTCCCTACTTTGATCTTATCAGCGTTTGTATAGTAACCTTCAACGATTTCCTTAATTTCGTTCCTGTCAATCATATATGATGTCCTCGACTTTGGAAGTACTTCCTTCAATGAGTGGTGATAGGTATGATTTTTCAAACTGAAATTCAAATGGAGATATTCCGAAATACAGACCTGGCGATTACTGCAGGTTCTATGAAATGGAAGCCATGATAGGATTTTTTTCCCATTAACCGCTTTACCTATTAAAACCCTTTCTAATAGAAGTAATTATTTATATAATGGGGGGTAGGCCATAAAAGGTAGTCTGCCCCTTTTCCAGCTATCAACAGGCTTTTCAGGCCCCTGAAACGAGACTCATGATAAGAGGTGTGACAAAAGTCTCAATTATCGCTGCTATCAAAAGGAGAGGCACAATCCAATGGAAATAAAAACTGATCCCCTCTTTAAATTCTCTCTTAATCTCGGTTGGCCTGCCCAGAAGGGCGGAAAATACCTGGTGTCCAAGCCGGAGGCCTATGCTTGCAGAAAGGAAGACCATAGGCAGTTCCACTACCCCATGGGGGAGAAGGGCGAGAGAAATGAAAAGCATGCCTTTTTGCTGCACTACAATATATGAGATCACTCCCACAAGATATCCATTGAAGGCAACAAATAGTATTGGAAGAATTCCCAGAGCCAGTCCGAGTACCAGGGAAACCAGGCTTACAAAAGCATTGTTAAGAAAGATCGCAAGCATTATTTCAAGAGGGGCCTTTTCAAGCAGCGGCCCGAAACGGGAACTAAAACTCTCCATAAGAGTATTAGCAATATCAGGAAAATTTGCTGCTGAAACATAACCTGTAAGGAAGGATCCGAAAAACACAAAAATTATGATAAGGAAATAAGGCCAGAGAAAGCGCACGTATCCGGCAAAACCGGATTTTTTTGAAAATTTTCGGCCTTCCAATAAGGTTTTTGCGTCTCCTTCCCCTATGATAACATTATTTTTCTCTGCAGAATCATCTCTATCAGTTATCTCCCCTTCAGGAGATTCTGTCTGCACTCCTGCTTTTTTTTCCTGTAAACTATAATCACCTTCTCTTTCCATACCTATCCCCACCAGATATTAATATGCATTTGACTTGAGTTAAAACGTCTGCACCTGCAAATCCGATTTCATTTCAAATTCCCAGCGTCATTCGGATTGTGTTCCGAACTGCAGGAGAAAGCCCAAGGACCAGAATAACCATTTTGATTAGCATCTTCATGTTCCTTGACCGTTCATCATCCTCAAACTGGGTGTCAAGCAAGTAAAGGACCCCTATAAAGATAATAAGTTTCAATGGATACATAACCAATGCGGTGCCTGTGAGCTTTATCAGGTAAGAGGGAAGTACATGTTTTTCATAGTATCCAAGTTTATCGACTCCCACATACGTTGAAGAAGCGTCCATCAGATGAACCAGCAGGACAGAGAGATTTAGAGGGTTGGTAAATATAGAAGATTTGAATCGGCGGGCAACGAGGTAAAAAGCAAAGGTAAGTCCGGTTCCGGTCCCAATTACGAAGAAGGGAACGTAAGCATTTACCACGTTTTCAAAATGCAGCAGGACAAGGAGGTTTGCAAAAAACCATACAAATCCAAAGCCTGCAAAGATGATATGATAATCCTTTACCAGCCCCGTCTTCTGAAGCCTTATAGAAAGCCAGAGACAAACTATAGTTACCGCAAAAACTACAAAATAAATGTTAGGGGTTATGAGCAGATAGGTGAATGGTGGGTGAACAATACCTGCAGGAGAATCTTCAAACACGCGAAGTGAAGAGCCTGCGAGTACGAAAGGTACAACAGAAGCAATAAAACGCGGTGTGATCTTAACTTCCAGTTTCTCAAGAAGCCTGAAAACCCCAAATATACAAATGCCCAGTACCACTGCCCAGGTAAAGGTGTTTACAGGATTATACCCTTCATCACCTAATATGGGATCGAGATAATAGGTATTGATAAACTGTGAGACATTATCTATTAAAAAACTCATCTTATCACTCATTCAAAATGGCAATATCCTAATACAATCAATACTTACTGTGCATGAGGCAAACTTAATTTTCTGAATCAAGAAGGTAATATTTAATTTATAAATCGCGGTGTTCGTTTTAATAACAGATATTTCTTTCCGGCAGATTTAATCTCAAAGAAAGGCGGCCAATATTATATAAATCAATTTTTATAATTACCTATGTGACTCCTACTATACGGACATACATAATACAATGAAGCAAACATGGGAATAAAACTAAATTGATTCTGAATAAGAATTCTGATAAATTATCCTTGAAATATTTACCAGATTTGAGCCAATCAAGAAGTAAGTTAATTAATTAAATTAACATATAAAAATATCTGATATGCGATAGAATGCTAATAACCAGCTGTCTGTATGAAGTAACAGATCAGTCTGTATAAAGTAACAGCCTGATAAAAGGATTATCTGTCATAAAGATTGATATATGTTAATCTCCCAGTAAACAAATGATATTAAACAGCTGAATCAACAGCTGAATAATGTATAGCTTCTCATGTATATTTAAATTTATGAGAAGTAATTTGTCATCTATTACGATCAAATACTGATGTGGGTATGAAATTGATCATCAACAAAAACAGCGCTAAATGGATGCAGCTCCCTAGAGATGTGCTTGTAGGGCACGGCGTGCTTGAGGAAGTTGGAGATGTCTGCAGGGATCTAAAATTAAAAGGGAATGCGCTGATCGTGACAGGCAGAACTACTCAGGACGTTGCAGGCAAGAGAATTAGTGAGCTTCTTGAAAGTACTGGCAGCAGCACGGAGACAGTTTTAACGTGCAAAGCTACCATGGAAGAAGTTGAAAAGGTCATGGAAAAGGTCCTTGAAACAGAAGCGAATTTTCTCCTGGGTGTTGGAAGCGGCAGGTCCATTGACCTTGCAAAACTTGCATCAACCCGGCTTGAACTCCCCTTTATTAGCGTGCCGACTGCGGCATCTCATGACGGAATTGCGTCTTCTCATGCCTCAATTGTGGACAATGGAAAAAGTACGTCTGTAAAAGCGCAGGCTCCGATTGCCGTAATTGCAGACACGAAAATAATTTCGGCAGCTCCTTTCCGTTTCCTTGCAGCTGGTTGCGGAGATATAATTTCCAATTACACGGCAGTTCTGGACTGGGAACTTGCAAGCAGGCTCAGGAATGAGTATTTTGGGGAATATGCTGCAGCCCTCTCCCGCATGGCTGCTCGGGTAATTATAGAGAATGCAGACTCGATTAAACCTGATCATGAGACTTCTGCAAGGCTTGTGGTAAAGGCTCTGGTTTCGAACGGAGTTGCAATGAGTATAGCAGGCTCTTCAAGACCGGCTTCAGGATCGGAACATATGTTCAGCCATGCCCTTGATAAGATAGCCCAAAAACCTGCCTTGCATGGAGAACAGTGCGGGGTTGGCACAATTATGATGATGTATCTTCACGGAGGAAACTGGCAGGAGATCAGGGAAGCCTTAAAAAAGATAGGAGCCCCGGCGACTGCAGAAGAACTGGGCATAGAAGATAAATATATAGTTGAAGCCCTGTTACATGCACACAGCATCCGTCCTGAACGGTATACAATTCTCGGAAACGGGCTTACTCCCTCGGCTGCTGAGAAAGTTGCCCGAATCACAAAGGTCATAAGTTGAAAAGCTGTTCTTATTTAGGCTGGAGCAGAAAATCAGTCTCTGGCAAAAATACAGAAGATCAAGGCTTTAAGATTTTAGTTAAAAATTTCATGACTCGACCCCGTAAAAGAGAACTTGGTTAATTCACAGTCACTAAATTTCCAATTAAAATATCATTTCAAATCGATTCCAATATTGAATAAATTATATCGGGATAATTTCCAGATATCCCTCATAAACTGGATACATGCCCGAAAACACTTAAATGGAAGAGTTATTATGACAGAAAGCGATACTAAAATAACACTTATCGGTTCACGGCTTGCAAGGGAAGGGCTGGAATTCATATTCAAAGGTGAGATGCCTGAATGCAAGAAATGTCGGCTAAAGAACACCTGCCTTAACCTTGAACCCGGACGCAGGTACAGAGTCGAGAGAATAAAGAGCAAAGATATCCATGAGTGCTTCCTGCACGACAGTGGTGTGCTTGCCGTGGACGTGAGCAGGGCGCCTATCCTGACCACAATGGAGTCAAGAAAAGCAGTTGACGGGGCAAAAATTATGTATGAACCCCCCAGGTGCGGCAAAAAAGAGTGCGGAGTGTATGAGGTCTGCAACCCTGAAGGGCTTTTAAAAGGAGACAAATGTAAAATTGTAGAGGTGCTTGAAAGCCTCGACTCCAAGTGTGAAGCTGGCTATTCCCTGAAAAAGGTGAAACTGGCCTGGTAAATGTGAACGAACACATTTTAGTAATAGTAAGACTGATTATTAATAAATAAAAAAGGTTAAAAGCGGTGTTATAAGTGCCTGAAAAGGAAATGAACCAGGTCCCCTATGAATTTTATACCCAAAAGCGCTGGGAAAACTGGCTCGGACGGGCAAAAGAGAGCGGTTTCCAGATAAAGGAAAACGAAGAAGAAGCCGGAAAGGAAAGTGCCATATTTGTTAATATGGTTGATGATGTTATTCTTGCCTGCCTGAAATTGACTGCACGCTTTGAAAAAGGTATGCTCTCCAGAGAAAAAGCTCTAGAAATTTTAGGAGAGATTCGGGACATAGTACTTTCCGAGATTGAGCCAATTTCCGAAGACGTCGATCTAATGATAGATTCGATCCAGACCTCTCTTATGGGGGCTCTTGTCGCCTTTGAATGCCATATTGTAGGTGACTATGATGAAGAAGCAAACATCGAGGATCTTGTAAAAGCAGCCATTGAGGCTGAATCATTGGACGACCTTGAGCTTGCTCTTGATTTTACTGCACAGTGTGGTGCAATCGTGCTTAAAGGAAAAAGCCTTCCTGAAGAGGTTATGGCAGAACTTCCCTATGGCATTGTTGCGGAATGGCTTGATGGGATTGATTCCATCTCAGCTGCAATGGTAGGAAGCGACAGCTATAAAGAATTTGATGAAGAAGACGATGAAGACTAAATGATTTATTCTGCAAACAAGGATTTCCGTTCCAAATTTTTCAAGGAAAATTGGAAATCCTTGAAAAAAATATTAGAATGAAAGAGTTAAGACTTAATTTAAGAGCTAATTAATTTAAAAGTTAAGTCTTAATTTAGGAGCTAAGTATTAATTTAAGAGCTAATTGATTTAAAAGTTAAGTATTAATTTAAGAGCTAATTGATTTAAAAGTTAAGTCTTAATTTAGGAGCTAATTAATTTAAAAGTTAAGTCTTAATTTAGGAGCAAGTATTAATTTAAAAATTAAATTCAGAGCTATTTTCTGCCCTGAATTCTTGTTTTGCAACTACTTATTCCGTTTCAAGATCCTTGTTTTTCAATCACTTTTTCATATACATGGATAGTCTTTTCAGCTATTGTTTTCCAGTTGTATCTCTTTTTAAGAAGATCGTATCCTTTCTCCCCCATTTTGTTGTGACCAAGTCCTTCAAGGACGTAATTGAGACCCCAGGCAATAGAAGAGGGTTCTTTATGAGCAACAATGCCTGTCCTGAAATTATCGATAAGAGAGACTGCATCGCTTGCAACTACCGGTTTCCTTGCATCCCATGCTTCAAGCACAACGATTCCGAAAGGCTCGTTCCGGCTGGGCACACACACAAGGTCGCAGGCATTAAACCAGTCTATTACAGTATTATCCGGAGCATAGCCAAGGAAGTTGCAGGAATCCCCAATGCCAAGCTTTTGAGCCTGGTGCTCACACTGGACGCGCATATCTCCTTCTCCTATAAGTACAAACTGTGCATCCCTTTTTTTAAGGACTTTTGCCGCAGCTTCCACAAGCAGGTCTGGCCCTTTCTGATATGCCATTCTTCCCGTAAAAAGCACCACTGGAAGACATGGATGGATTCCGTAATTCTTTTTGATGTTTCCAGGATCGACTTCTCGTTTTATTTTTCCCACATTTATTCCGTTAGGAATCTCCCAGAGCTTGTAATCCGGAATTTTGTATATGTGCCGAACTTCATCCTTCAATATGGTCGAAGTAGTGATCACATCAGAAGATTCGTATCCTCCAAGCCATTCCCTGTGTGAGATTTCCTTTGCCTCCCACCAGTCTCCATGGCGGTTTCCATCACGCCCCCATTCAGTGCTGTGGAAGGTCATCACAAATGGCAATCCAAATTGAGCTTTAATCCTGCAGAGGACATTCACCGGATGCCAGTCATGCCCATGAAGAACATCAAATTCCCCTACATTTTCTCTAATATCGAGGAACCGGCAGTACATGCCATCGCACATTCGGTTCATCTGCTCCACTATTCCCCCTGTCTGATCACAGACAATCTTGTGATAGTGGACCCCATTAACTATTTCATCTCTGTTTTCACTGCCTCGTGTAAAGAGGTGGACCTCGTGCCCCTCTGCAGCAAGAGCATCAGAGAGTTCAGACACATGAGGTGAAATCCCTCCTACACGTATCGAGTACAAACTTTCCCAGGTAAACATTCCTATTCGAATCTTTTTCATAGACTCACTTATTCCTTTTTGTCAAAACGAAAATTAAGGACATGAGTAACGAAGAGTCCAGGCTTCCCCTCGCCTGTAATTTATATCTAAACCCTCCACTTTGCTGAATTCAATCGAATTATCTTTCAGTTATAGAATCCAGACCTTGAATATCCTGCAATAGCTCTTTATAGAACCCTTAAACCTTCAATAGACCCTATAAAGGTGAAGGGGATTGAACTTAATTTAAAAGCTGTAAAGGCTGTTTTCGCATCAAGAATACAATCTCTATACTTCTATAACTTTATTCCTTTTTAATCGTAGATAAATATATCTGTAAGCTTTTTCTCATGTTTCGGAGAAAAAATATGAAATTTTCTTTTGAGTTTCTCTTTTCATTTCATCTTTTGGATAAAGTTCAGTTTCCAGGCAGGATATCTCCCCTCAGGTAAGAGGCTGCCCTTTCCGGAGAAAATGTATTGATATAAACTCCTGTATTGAGCTCAAACCCTGCATTGAGAGAAAGCCGGGGGAGAAGCCGAAGATTCAGGTGATATTCAGGAGTGGAATTAAGCTGATAAAACATATGGTTAAAAGGCATATTTCCAAAGATCTTTCCGTAACTTCTGAGGACAGCTCTCAGCATATCACCAAGGGCAAACAGAATTTGCTCACTGCAATCTCCAAGAAAGCTGACATGTTTGTGGGGAAGAATCCATACTTCGAATGGCCCCATGGAAGAGTAGGGGGCAAAAGCTATGCATTCGCTGTTCTCAAGGATGAGGCGAGGGGAGGCTTTTTCCATATCAAAAATTGCACAGTAGGGGCACATTTTAGATTCTCTGATAGCTTTTAATTCTCTCTCGAGCAGAGGAGGGCAAAAAGGTAGAGCAAGGAGCTGGCTATGAGGGTGGTCTATGGAAGCTCCTGCTGCTTTTCCGGAGTTTTTAAACAGGGAAACGTAGCGGATTTTTTTGCGGTTTATGTAACTGCAGGTACGGTCTCTATAGACATGCATAAGCCCTGAAAGTTCAATGTCAGAGAAATTCTCCAGCCTTTTCCCATGAAGAGGCGATTCTACGATAACTTCATGAAAACCATATCCGGGCTCAGCCATCAGGCCTGTATCCTGGAGTTCCAGAGGAGCCTGAACAGGAGAAAGGGCAGGATATAGGTTTGGAAAGCAGCGAAAATCCCAGTCAGGTATCCTTTTTTCAGGAGCATCGGCAAAGATTTTCCCATTTTTATATACCGCAGTGGCGAAAGGAGTCTTTTCCTCAGCTCCTCCGCAAAAAGTGCAGCTTGAATAACCGTTTTTGTCAGAGGCTTCGGATGCTTTTGGGAAGTCCGAAGGTCTTTTAGCTCTGTCTTCGGCAATTATGCAGTATTCGGAAAGAAAGTAATGCTTTCTGATCTCTGACATTTAAGGGACACCTCATTTTGTTTCTCTTACCTCTTGCCGGAAGAAGTTTCCTGTATGCAGAAGCGAGCCCCGCTTATCAGTTCATAATACTGTTGAGTTGGCTCTTCCCAGCCCATGTCCTTTGCGAGGAGAAAGGCTTCCCTACAAAGGAGTTTGTATTTTACTCTGTCTTCTATAAAATTCCGCGTAAAGTAGCTGACTGCAAGGGCATAATCAAGGACTGTTTCGTAATAGGAAAGATCGATGTTGTCTACGACTATTACGCCTCCAAGGCCTTCTACCAGAGATTCGATAGTCTTTATGGCATCACTGAAACCGCATACCCTGCTGACAACACATGGTGTCCCCTCTTTTCCGGCTTCAAGCCCTGTGAGAAGGAAGGGATCATAACGTGAGGGAAAGATGCCTGCACAGCAGCCTGCCATAAGCTCCCCAACTTCCATGCCCATCCCTCCATCGGAGCTTGAGAGAATTTGAGGATACAGGACTGCTGCAACTGAACGCTTACCCCTTACCATTTTGGAAAAATCAAGCCCTCTCTCCTCGATCATCTGCTGAAGCCTCAGCTCGTTTCCCACAAGTACCTCTTTGGGCAGGTTGACAGGAAAACCTTCAGGGAGGTTTTTCTTTGGCCCTTCTGCAGCAACAAGGAAACAGATCACTCTGATTCCTTCCTGCATATGCCCTTCCAGAATGCTGTTTTTTATGATATGCTCAAGAGCGACAAGGGAATCGAGGAGGTCAGGATACCCTTTATTTTCTACTTCTATTCGAGAGATTGTGAAAATGGGGATTATTTTTTCGGGGTTTATCCTTTCCCCTCCGTGATACCTATACAGGTTTTCGGAAAGGAATTGTCGAATCCTTTCAAGGCAACTTTCTTTGTGGTTCCAGTCTATTTTATCGGCTTCTATGCTTATCCCGTTTCTGACAACAATGCCATTAATGCCGTAAAATAGCCTAGCTTCCTGCCGGGTCGAATCCCCTACTGCAGTAACGGTATCAGCATATGCCGCAAGGGCTTCAAGAGCAGCCAGGTTTTCAGAAACTCCAGGAGGCCATATGCTGTCGTTCATTCTTATTTTATGAATGGAATTATATCCTGCAGTCCTTCCAGGAAGCGTAGCATGCAGGGTTGCAACAGTATTTACAGGAATTCCAAGTTTCTTAAGCCTGGCTGGCGCATAAAATACCCCGAATTCATGGCAGTGCAGGGAAACCCCCTCGCAGGAGCTAAAACCCTGAGTTGAAATTGAATCTCCGGTTCCAATTTCAGCACCTTCCTCGGCACCTTCCGAATTTGGGCTTAGAAGAAGCCTGATAAGCTCGGAGATTGCATAGGAAAGGGAGAGGTAGTGGGTATATTCCGCACCATTTGGCATGTTCTCATACTTCAAAGAATCAAGCCCAAGGTGTTCGTAGGCTTCAGCTTTGATTCGGCTTTCGAGAGTAGTATCCTTTCCCATGTAAGTTGAACGTATTATCCCGAAATCAGAGGTTTGAAACTGCAGGTAAACTATCCGCGTTTTCCCGACCAGTTTTTCCCCTGTAAACACCTTGATGCCTGAATTTTCAAGAGATTTCAGACATTTCTGGAGCGTCCCGTCAATAGTAAGAGGACCAAAACCCTCCATACTCGTAATCCGGTTCAGCCCACGATTCCAGTCTGCACCTATATGCCCGTAGTAAGGGCCTGCAACAAGGATCTGTTTCTCCTCTTTTGTTCCCATTGTGCCGGAATTGAAGAGAGCCGCAAGGGTATGCGCCTCTTCATGAATGACATTCCATATTCCACCCATTTTGTTTGATTTAGGACCTGCTTCTTCTCCGGCAATTATAACGAAATGCTCTCCCAAACTCAAATCCCCTAAAGTCTTTTTGTGTTCCGAGTTAAATTCCTGATTCAGATCTATTTTTCAATTTGTGTGTGAGACTATTAAAGCATATCAATTCAAAAAGGAGGCGTGTCCTTGAGTTATTGATCAATTCCGAAAAAGCGAGTACATCTCCATCTTTGGAAAAAAATGACGAAATATTCTGATGATCACGGTTTTCAATAACTCATGCTCATTACGCAAAAAGGGCATAAAGAAAAAAGAGCAGAATTCCGTAAAGACTCCTTAAAAGAACTTGTTTTAAACTGTACACAAGAGAGCCGAGATTCAGAGCTATAAGAAAAAAAATATTCGAAAAAAAGCCATTATCTACTATTCTCTATGAAATAATTGATTTTTGAGACTAGATTATTCAAATGCTTCTAATGTTGTATTCAGACTTAAGAGATCTCGAGCTGATAAGCGCACCTAGACACGGGATGGGATTGAGCTGAAGATACCATCAATCTCCTATGAATAATATCAGCTAATTGGACAGGATATGGGAAAACGAAAAGAGATATTTAAGAGAACAAAAAAGAAATTTAGAGCTCTCTTTAAAGACCTGGCGCCAGAAAAGAGCTTTTCATGTTCATTTGCACAAAAGGATACACTTTATATTGGGATAAGCTTGTTTTTACAGTCCTCAGAGTTATGTTTCCTGTTCCTCATTAAGAAGTTAAGTGAAGGCCTTTGAGCTCGGGGCTATTAATTTGAGTTTCATGAACTGCTGATTTTGTTTTGGCATAGCAGTTTTCCACAAGCTTCATCGTCCCTTCCATATCTATAACCTCAAAGTCAAAGAGTGTGGAAAACTCAAGGACCGCAGCTTCAAAATTTTTCTCATAGGCATGACCTGCATTTACCTTTGCCGCTCTTTTGTAACCCGCATAATCAAAGACGAATTTTGACATGGAGATGTCATCCGGGTTCTGGCTGAGCCCTGAAGTCCGGATCATTTCCCTCCAGTTTACAGCCCACATGGGGGTCAGGAAAAAGGTGCCGACCCCTCTGCAGCTTTTCAGAGCTTTTAGATACTGGCCCCTCCCTCCGAGGACTGCTCCTATGCAGTCATCTACAATTTCTCCGTTCTCTTCTTTAAGGATACAGACCTTACAGTCCAGATTCTTGAAGTCCTCTTCTATTTTCCCAAGCACATTTCCGCAAAGCCCGTAAAAAAGGAGAATTGCGTCTGAGCAGGGAGCCAGAAGCTCCACCTTTGAATAAACAGTTTTTTTAAGGTTTTCAGGGATTGCATGCAGGGCAAGCTCAAGCATGTATACAACCAGGGTAAAGGTTTTCTCTTCCCCTTGCAAAGGTTTATTCAGGATATCTTCAAGCGGAAGGACTATGTATGGAATTCCTGCATCTGCCATTTTTCTCGTGATGCCGACACAGTCTTCGTTTTCCACTACAAGCACTTTTTCAATCTCAGGGTCATTTTCAAGCAGGTGCATGATCTCGTCTTCAAACATCCTGCACCCGATTATACTCATCACTGGCATGTTTAACTCCTCTTGAATGTGCAAGTCATTATTTTCTCATTTTGAAAGCAGAAAGGGTACTCCCTAAAAGCCTCCATATGACTTTCAAAATAATTTTTAAAACTCTATATAATGTTCAAAATCATCTTGTTGAAAATCATGTTATTGAAAAAGTATGTAATGATGAATTACTACCAATTTCAGCCAACAGTGTTTATTTTTACAGGTATGCAACAAACCAGATATTCATCTTAATAACTACCCAGATATTATTTTACGTGTATCCATATATATCTGAGCGTTATAAAACTACACTAATTAATCATCAGGTATATTTCAATAACTTAACACAATGCCTTCAAGAAAAGGTTGAATTTCAACGACTATTAGCAGAAAGCGAAAATATGTTAAGTGGAACTTTTCAGCTCCAGGCCTGATAGTAACCTTCTTTTTCCAGGACTTTTATGGGAAGAGCGAAAAGTTCAGAGAGATTTGCATCTGTCAGGATTTCTTCCTTTTTTCCATCCCTGAACACTTTTCCCTCCTTTATGAGCATCACACGACCGATTTCAGGAATAACGTCCTCGAGGTTGTGAGTGACCAGAATTACACTTTTTCCTGACCTTGCAATTTTCCGGACACTTTCACGAAAGCTGTGAAGGGCTTTTAAGTCAAGACTGTTTGTGGGTTCATCTAAAATAAGGGCTTGCGGATCATTCACAATGGCTCTCCCTATAAGTACCCGCCTGGCTTCTCCTGTCGAAAGTTCGCACATAAACCTGTCTGCAAGGGCAGAGATCTCAAGGAACTCAAGGACTTCTTTTGCCCTGGCTTCCATTTCCGGGGTAACTTTATGATTGTAGTAAATTCCTATGCTGCTAAAAAAGCCTGAGAGTACGACATCTTGTACCCTGATCTGGCGGCAGCAGGTCTGCTGAAGGTCTCCGGAAACTATCCCAAGCAGTTTCCTGAGCTCAAAGACGTGCCAGGTTTCTTTCCCCATGATCTTCAGAACAAGCCCATCTGCTGCTGCAAGAGGATGATATTCCTTTGTGAAAGTCTTGATAAGGGAGGATTTGCCCGAGCCATTTGGTCCTATAATTGCAACATTTTCTCCTTGAGCAATAGAAAGAAACACAGAATCCAGGACTTTTTTTCCACCCCTGAAAACAGTTACGTTTTTGAGTTCCAGCAGGGAAGGTAAATTTTTCTGCCCTGAAGATTGCATTTTTTGAGTCATTTTGATCATCTGTTTTGAAAGTTTGGAGCAAAATTGTTAAATGTTTCGGTTTTCCAGATTCCGCCTAAATTTTTATCTGTTAACCAAACAAACATTAGTCAGTTAAGTTTTGTTATTATTGGAGAGTTCCGGGCCGCACATAGAAAGCATAAACTGTCATGCGGCAGATTTTTAGATATATCGAACAACCTCCTCCTTAAGAATCTTGCGAAACCTTATGCAAATATTTGAATATTAACCAAATAATTTGGAATGAGTACATATAAACAAATTTCCACAGTTAATTTCCGTATTAGAGTTTTTTTAACGGCTAATATTCCTTTTTAAGAGATACGCATGCTTTGAATTTGTATAAAGTTCCGGATATTCCCCTGTCTAAAGAATATTAATCTCTACTTTAGTTTCTTACTCATATATAATCTTACAATATGAAAGTTGGTTCAACCGAAAGAGAGAGATTCCGGGGGATACTAGTTTGGAAGTTTACAACAATATAAGGGGTTCATTCAGTTCTTATCTTTACGAGGTCCGTTTTATCATCCTGTTCTATGTAATAGGAGATTGGGCATCTACAGTTTACGCTCTGCCTTTCGCTACAGAATATAATCCTGTTCCAGCCCTTATTCTGGAAAATTATGGGATTTATCACCTTCTGCTTATTAAAGTAGCCTTTATTTTGCTTCTTTTCTATGCAACTCCTGTAATACAAGTATCAAAGGGCAGATGGGATCTTACAAAGCGTATTATAGAATCTATTGGTATCTTTGTAACCATAAACAATCTTATGGTCATATGGAGCGGAAACAGCCTTATACAGGCTCTTGGACTGGTCTGATTTTTACGAGATCTCGAAAACCAGGCTTAAATTTTCTCCGTTTCATTTTTTTCTTCTTTTGTTTTGTTCTTTGTTTTGCTACCTTTGTTTTGTTCTTTGTTTTGCTACCTTTGTTTTGTTCTTTGTTTTGCTACCTTTGTTTTGTCACCTTTGTTTTGTTACCTTTATTCTGATACCTTTGTTTTGCCACCTTTGTTTTGTTACCCTTGTTTTTCCTGCTTACCTTGTTTTCGCATACAAAAAGCAGTCATAATAGTCTTCCCCAACTCGGTGGACTTTTTTCATGATTCCTTCTTTTTCGTACCCGCATTTTTGAGCTACGCGCTCACTTGCCATGTTCCGGGTATCCATGAGAATAATAATTCTTTGCAAATCCAGCCCTTCAAAGCCTATTTTTTCCAGCTGCCTTACAGCCTCTGATGCGATTCCCTTCCCCTGGAATTCCTCCTCAATGAAATACCCTATTTCCCCTACCCACGGCCTGTGCTGGTCGATCCTGATCCCACAGGCTCCCACAAGCTTTCCATAATAAAGAATGGAATAGTTGTGCTCAAAATTAGCCTTCCTTTTAGCTTCATTCAGCCGAAGAAGACTTTTTTCTTCTTCAAGGGTCTTTATTGGAAACTCTATGAACTCAAGATTTGTATGCGTGACTATCTCAAAAAAGCGTTCAGCATCAAAGAGCTCCTGGGGACGGATTTTTACTTCGGGCATAAACAAAGATTGAATTTTCCCTATGAAAAACGTTTTCAGGCTCTTTTACTTTTCAGGATATTTATTAAATAAGATATAAGTACATCTCTAATGAGATAGAGAACTATGGAACCCAATATAGCAGCCAAGATCAGAACGGACTTAGCTCTGCTTGTGGATGAGAAGACAAAAAGCAATTATTCGCGTTTTTTTAAAGAAAAAGTCCATTACTACGGCGTAAAGTCTGCAGTTGTTGGAAAAATTGCAAAACATTACTTTAAAGAGATAAAAACAGAAAACAAGAAAGAGATTTTTACCCTGTGCGAAGAGCTTCTCAAATCGGACTACTGCGAGGAAGCCTTTATCGCATTTGAATGGGCTTACCAGTTAAGAGAGGACTATTCTGAAGAAGATTTCTATACTTTTGAAAGCTGGATTGAAAATTATGTAAACAACTGGGCAAAATGTGACACCTTCTGCAACCACTCAGTAGGCTCTTTTATCGAGAAATTTCCCACTTACATAGTAAACCTCAAAACCTGGACCTGTTCAGAAAACAGATGGGCAAGACGTGCAGCTGCAGTAACCCTTATCCTGCCTGCTAGAAAAGGCGCTTTCCTAGAAGACGTCTTTGAAATTTCAGACCTGCTTTTGAAAGACAGAGACGACCTCGTCCAGAAAGGCTACGGATGGATGCTTAAAGAAGCAAGCAAATCCCACCAGCCAGAAGTCTTCGATTACGTCATGAAAAACAAAAAAGACATGCCTAGAACAGCCCTCCGATATGCAATTGAAAAACTCCCAAAGGATCTCAGAGATAAAGCCATGGAAAAATAACCCAGGGAATGAAAAGTTGCAGCATTAGAAGCTTGAGAAAGAAAGAAGACAAAAAAAGAAGAAGACAAAAAAAGTAAAGAAGACAAAAAAGTAAAGAAGACAAAAAAAGTAAAGAAGACAAAAAAAGTAAAGAAGACAAAAAAGTAAAGAAGACAAAAAAAGTAAAGAAGACAAATAAAAAAGATAGAGAAGAGAAAGGAAGAGAAGAAAGTGAGGGAGGAGGGAGTTATTATAGATGCTGTACCCCCATACTGCATCTAAACTCCTTTTCTCCCGTATGTTCCCTATTTGATGTTCCCTATTTTATTCTGTACTTTTGCCTGCAATACTTTTTCCTGAATTTAGTGTTGCAGGAATTTCCATTTCATGCAATTTTGGTCTCTTGTCCAATTACCTCGATATCTTCACAAGTATTTTGTTTTATTTACTCAGTTATAGTACGAACACAACATTCAAAAAATTATAATTATAAAAGTCCCTGCCTTCATGATATTTTCTGCACCTTTCAAGACGCTGAAAGAGAGCTATAGCTCTTGAATATTATTAATTTAGAGATAGTGTGAAAGTTGCGGGAAACAGTAATAAAAGGAAGACAACTAATTTAAAAAAGTAGATATGTAGAGATTGCAAACAAACTCCGACCTTTCGCTTCTAAAAAAAGATAGAAACGCTTTATTTCCATAAAGCGTTTTTATTTTGCATTTTCAATGCTTAATCGATTACCGATCACAAATCGTCGCAGGAATAAACCTTTACTCCCGCTTCTTATTGATCTTATTCCGTAGTCACTCCTTCGAATTCCGCTTCATTGGCTTCGGCTTCTTTCTTTGTGACACGCACGATTCCATCCTTATGATGCGCTGGCGAATAGATCGTATAGAGTTTCAGATCAGCTGTTTTCGAAGTGTTGATGACATTGTGCTGCGCGCCGGCAGGCACCACTACCGCAAACCCGTCACCGACTTCATATTCGTTGCCGTCAATTATGCACTTGCCCTGCCCTTCCTCAAAACGGAAAAACTGGTCATTTTCCTCATGGACTTCCATCCCGATGTCTTCCCCGGGCTTGAGGCTCATAAGTACCAATTGACTGTGTTTTGAGGTATAGAGCACCTTGCGAAAATTACCATTTTCCAAAGTGGCCTCTTCGATATTAATACAAAATCCTTTCATGTATTTTAATTTATGACTAATGGCATATAAAATTATTTGCAAGCAAGATCCAATAAACAAGGGATTGAAACAGTTTATTGATGATAAGCTGGAACAGAGAAAAATATTCAAGAGCAATATCCACTAAAAAAGAGATTGAAACCGAACTTTCTTATATTATTTTTTACACAGCAAAACTAATAAATCGTTAGAGATTGAAACGTATCGAAAATGATAAAAAGGATGTCACGACTATCGTGCATTTAATACTACAGGAAAGTAAAAAGAGGGAAGCAAAACGTCACCGTCCGAAGTACAAATGTCAGTATGTACATTGTTTTTGTCTTGCATATTTGCCGCAATTTTATTTTTTGTCTACAAGCTCCTTGCCTGGAAGAATTCAAAGTATGGCACAGTGGATCCTTTTGTGGATTCCTGGGTCTGGACTATGTTCCAGTGGTCTGGCAAAAGAAAGACCCACTAATCAGAGGATTGAGATATGAAGATTTTCCGGCAAAGAGATAACAGGCTGAAATTCGAAAATGAGATCCAGAAGGGAGGGAAAAAGGAAACGATTTTTTGATCTTCGGGCTCAGTTAGTGAAAGCATTCGATTCACATTGATTAATATTTTCTTGCTTTTATGATATGCTTTTCGGAGCATATCACTTTTTTATAAAAAATAGAGCAAATGAAAAAATAACACTGCTCTTTTGAATTTTGAGGTTCATTAGATTACTTTCGCGACCATCTTACATAATATGGCTGTCCGTCTCTATACGGGCTTGTTGAGATTTTATCTATGACTACCTTTCTTTTGTCGCTGGACGTGTGTACAAACTGACCGCTGCCTATATAGATTCCCACATGCGCAGCAAGGTAGTATTTCCTGCCATTTTTAGTGATGTCTTTTTTCCAGAGTATCAGGTCTCCTGGCCGTAGGGAACTTGTTTTTACATAATATTTATTCGTTTTTATTGCAGGTACTGTCATAAAATATATTCCCCTGGCTCCGGCTTTTGCATATACCTGATAGACAAGATGAGAGCAGTCTATTCCCGTTCTGCTGTTGCCTCCGTGCAGATTCGGAACTCCAACCCAACTTTTTGCATAAGTGACTACGTCACTTTCCTTTGTTCCTATGGGAGCTGCAGCTACCGAGGATGCCGAGATCGCAAGTAATATAATTACTATTAAAGAGATAGTTAGAATTTTTTGTGTAATTTTAACCGTTTCTCACTCACCCCTGATTTTTGTACTAACCTAACCGGTTTTGCGTTGTTCCTGCTTCAGGCCGGTTAGGCGAAGATTACTACATAAAAGAGAATTTTAAAAACATACCTTTATAAAAATTTCGGCATTGGTGCTCACATTGATGCCGTAAAGACGACTAATTCCGAGAGAGTCCTGTTTTTCCGGAGTGAGCATAAGATTGTTGAAGCTCATAACGGTAGAAAATTAGTAAAAGATTGTAAAGTACCGAAAATTCTAAAAGGATGTTATGATTATCGTGCACTTATACTCCATGGAAACAAAAAGAAGTAAGTACAAAAAAGAAGTAAATACAGAAAAGAAGTAAGTACAAAAAAGAAGTAAGTACAAAAAAGAAGTAAGTACAAAAAAGAAGTAAGTACAAAAAAGAAGTAAGTACAAAAAAGGAGTGAGTAAAACGTCACCATTCGAAACACAAGTGTCAATATTTATATTATATTTTTTATGTATATGTTTCCCTATTATATTCTTCGGTTGTAAGTTTTTTGCCTTTAAATGCCCAAAATATGACAAAGATTAAAGAGGAAATAAATACGTTTTTCAGAGTTCAATAAAGCCAGCTTTACGCTTAAAGGAGTCCTTGATTTTCGATTACAATAACTCTGCAGGTTTATTCCCCAATCACCTTTAATACCAAAATATCTCTTTATGGAGGTTTAAACAAAGCTTTATGCCTTGTTTCCAATCTACTTCTGCACATGGACATTCATGAAATACGGAAGTTCATACACTGCATTATTTCCCTTGAAGTAATATATCCCAAACTTCTTCTTTTGATACTTGTTCTTAGACTGCTTTAGTTTGTAACTTTTTCATATTCATACCCTGGAGTTTTAGAATAAGGGACTTGTTCGTTTGAAAATTGGATATCCACATAAAATAGTTTTCAAAGATAAAAATCAGAAGGTCACCCCTTACTTAGTAAAAATCTATAAATTTATTATATTAGAACTGATCGTTTAAAAGAAGCCGTCATCCCCCTATTCACGAGAAAGATACACTGAATAATATATAGACCTTTTTTTAATGTAGTAGAAATATTTTCTGAAGAGATTCGACACCCATGGACACTTAAAATAGATTGGAACAGTACATATACAATCAAAATATTATATATAAGTAGGGACTCATGAATAAGATTCACTGAAAAAGGATTGAAGCTTTACATGGCCCATAATCAGCTTTTACAAAAATTAGCTAGAAAGGTCAACTGAAAAAAGGATTGAGATTTTTATGAAAATAAAATACCTAATTTTCCTGAGCATTCTATTAGTACTTACTACAGTTAGTACTACAAGTGCAAGTACAACCACCGTTCATCCACATGAAGGAAATACATATTGGGTTGGAGCTGACGGACACAAAATCTCATTAATAAATAATAATAGTGCAGTTAACCCCACATATGAACAACTTTTAACATTCCTGAAAGCGGATAAAACGGATGAAAAAAATTACATCCCAGGAAAATATACCTGCGGGGATTTCGCTGAGGCTGTCCATAACAATGCTGAAAAAAAAGGATATAAAGCCGCCTGGGTAACAATAGAGTTTAAAGATGTAAACGGAGGACATGCTTGCAATGCCTTCAACACAAAAGATAAAGGCATAGTATACATAGATTGTACAGGGTCATATCCACATAAATCAGGCAATTGGGATACAATCGTTAAAATGCAAGTTGGAAAGCAATACAAGCCTACCCCATTATTTAGATCCGGATATACGTATTACTCAATGGGAACTGTAAAAAGCTTTGGACGATATTGGTGAAATTCACAAGCATGACCCACTAATAAAGATAGAAACACTACATATATAACTGTGCATTCTAATACGTATAATGTTTGAAAGCAGTATCAATAGAGACCATAATCGAAACTTCTTTTTATTGATACAAATAATCTTTTTTATTAAAAAAGAGGTGGAGGGACTGAGTGTGGGCCAACAAAAAATTAACAATGTAGTAAGAAGATTTAGTTATTTGATTGAGAAGAATAAGGATGGACAAGCTTATTCAGATTTTAAAGAAGGAATTAATGAAGGTTTAGAGATAGCAAAAGATACTTTTGAAGAAAATGTGGGAAAATTTGATTTTTCCTGTTCAGATGAAGATAGAGACGCAAGGATACAGAGATTACAGAACCTATTTAACTTGCTTATAGATACTATTGAGATAACAAAAAAACCAAATTACTCCAGGGATCAGTTAGAGGGGATATATAAAGGATTCGAGAAGTCTAAAAAATTATTTAATGAATTTATAAAAGAACTTATATAATTTGGAATTAAAGCTAGGTATCTGATTCTTTTTAAAAGAATCCAGTTTTTAGGCAGATGATTCCTTTATAATTACACAATTTAAGAGATTGAATTTTGAAATTAACGGCCTCAAACATCAAGTTATCTCAAACATTTTACATTTCACAAAATCAGATAGGTTTGATTTTGGGTCTCAAATGGAGAAACTCTACATTATCTCTCCTTTCTTGCGATTTCCCTTATTTCTAAAAGTTCGCACAACCTATTCAAAGCATATTTCTTTTCGTGTATCATAACTTCTAATTTGTTAATCTCTACTTCCAGCTGCTCTATTTCTATCTTTAATTGAAGTACCTGCTCTTTAATAAGATCGTTACTTTGCATCAGATCCCACCAACTACAATGTATTATACCCCTTACAATGACGCTTTTTTTAGATATAAATCAAATACGTTTTCACTATTTATAAATTCACTTACTGTATTACATCATCATCTATTGCTCTGCCCGCATATACAACAGTTAAACACAATCAGAAGAGTAGAGAGGGAAAGTATAAAGGAAAAGTCAAAAGGAAAAGGTAGCTAAAAAAAGCTATTAAGAGTAAAACCTATAGATAATACCTTTTGTGTGTAACATCATTAAATAAATATAAAATTAGAAATTGCATGTAAAAAAATTGCATGTAAAAAAATTGCATGTAATAAGTTACAATAAATTTTATTGCCAAATTTGGGACAATATATATTCTGTTGAAGCAGATTTGGTTTTAATGTCAAGATTCAATTTGAGAATCTTTATTGACTCTTTTTTAGATAAGGAAAATACAAAAATAGAAAGGAAAATTTATGAGAAGAATAATCAAAAATACAAAAATATATACGATGTCAGAAATCGGAATATTAGAAAATACAGACATACTTATAGAAGAGAATAAAATCGTTGACATTGGCACAATAACTGAAGAAGCAGATGAAATAATTGATGCAAGCGGTAAGCTTGTTTTCCCTGGTTTTATAGACGCACACTCACATCTTGGAATGTGGGAGGACTCTATGGGCTTTGAGGGAGCAGACGGAAACGAAGAAACTGACCCTGTTACACCACATCTAAGGGCAATTGATGGCATAAATCCCTGTGACCGCTGTTTTAGTGAAGCAATAAGTCACGGAATTACTGCAACAGCAACGGGTCCAGGTAGCGCTAATGTGCTTGGCGGGCAGTTTGCCGCAATAAAAACCTATGGCAAAAGAATAGACAACATGATAATTAAGTCCCCTGTTGCAATGAAGATTGCTTTTGGGGAAAATCCCAAAACTGTTTACAAAGAAAAGCACAAGGCACCGACAACTCGAATGGCAACAGCAGCCATATTGAGAGAAACTCTGTTTAAGGCCCTTGAATATATGTCTAAAAAAGAAAAAGCTGGGAAGGATGGAAAAGAGGCACCTGACTATGATATAAGATATGAAAGCCTTATTCCAGTTTTAAAGGGTGAAATCCCACTGAAGGCTCACGCACATAGAGCTGATGATATATACACTGCAATCAGAATTGCCAGAGAATTTAACCTGAAGCTTACACTTGATCATGTAACTGAAGGACACTTAATGATTGAAGAACTTAAAAAAGAAAAATATCCATGCATAGTTGGGCCTAATCTTACAGACAGATCAAAAATAGAGCTTAAAAACTTAAGCTTTAAAAATCCAGGGATATTATCAAAGAATGGGATAATGGTTGCACTTATGACAGACCACCCTGTAGTCCCACTTCAGTATCTAATTTTGTGTGCTGCACTATCTGTAAAAGAGGGAATGGATGAATACGAGGCTCTTAAAGCAATAACCATAAATCCAGCTGTAATACTTGGCATAAATGATAGAGTTGGCAGTATTGAAAAGGGTAAAGACGCAGATATTGTTATTATGAATGGCCACCCATTTGATACTTTTTCAACTACAGAGATGGTTATAGTAGACGGTGAAATTGCTTATGAAGCTAGTAAACAATGAAATTGCTTATTAAGCAAATCGAAACCCCACTAAAAAAATTAAATTTTTTACAAAATAGTAGTCTTCTACTTTAGAACAAATAATCAAAAACATCGCCGTATTGAAATAGAGATTGAGATGAGACTCTCCTGACCCAGAAGAGGCCTGATGGAGTGAAAATCAGCCCTCAGAAGGATTAGAAACATTTAGCCGGCTCATAATAAGACCGCTTAACATGGAAGTTACCAGCGCGGTGATTAGCAAAGCCACAAATATACAGTCATCAATAAGTTCTGCATCCTTGGTTTTATGGTAGCCAGTATCATCTCCATGGCTCCCCTTGCATTCATGGCAAAACCTATTGCATCCGACTGCCTCAATGGCATCTTACTGATCACCAGGCCAAATGTCACTCCAAGTACCTTACCCAGACATGCAACGATAAGGACTACAAGCACCAGAAACAGATCAAATGATTCAACAAAATTCGCCGTCAGCCCGATTGAAACAAAATAAAGAGGGGCGAAAAGATACATGACAAACTGATAAATCATCTCATGAGCTTCATCACGTTTCTCCAGATTCGGGGAAAATGCCAGGCCTACCAAAAAAGCACCAAAAACAGAATGTATCCCGATCAATTCAGAAAAGGCTACGGACAATAATAGATACCCCATAATTGAAATTCTTGTTGCTAGCCCAAATGATTGGTGCAGAGATATGTTTGATGAATATGAAATCAATGGTTTTATGAGGTTTATTAGAGCTCTATTTATCGATTAGAGAGTTTAGGAGAGGAGTAAAAATGGCATCAGTTGAAACGACTGAGAGGTTGGGACGCAGTCTGGGTTTTTTCTCAACTTTCGCAATAGGAACCGGTACAATGATCGGGGCCGGGATATTCATTCTTCCGGGACTCGCCGTAGCAAATGCAGGTCCTGGAGCAATAATTTCTTTTTTGCTTGGAGGACTTATTTCAATAGCCACAGCAGTAAGCATGGCAGAACTGGCAACAGGCATGCCTTTAGCAGGCGGTAGCTACTACTACATCAGCAGGACAATGGGAGCTGAGCTTGGTTCAGTAATCGGCCTTGGCTCCTGGCTGGCGTTAATATTCAAAGGCACTTTTGCACTCATAGGGCTTGCAGAGTATTTTCAAATCTTTTACCCCTTGCCCCTTTATTTCGTAGCAGCTGCCTCAGGACTGATCCTGTTAGCTATTAATTATCGCGGCGCAAAAAGCAGCGGTTCACTTCAGAACATTATTGTAATTATTTTACTGGTGATACTGGCTTTATTTATAGCCAAAACCTCTTTGATGGTCAATCCGGGGAACTTTGTCCCAATCACACCGCATGGGATTACATCGATAATCACTACCACAGGAGTCATATTCATATCATATCTGGGACTTGCAGAAGCTGCTGCAGTCTCTGAGGAAGTAAAAAACCCGTCAAAGAATCTGCCAATGGCATTTATTGCTTCAGCAGTTGTAGTAACAGTATTCTATGTTGGAATAATGGCAGTAGTTGTCGGATTTTCAGGACCTGAAGGGACAGTGACTACAGTCACCCCCCTGGCAGACATAGCAGGCCTGCTGGCAGGAAATTTCGGGAAGATCTTTATCGCCCTTGGTGCCCTGCTTGCAACACTTTCCACAGCCAATGGTGCCATACTGTCATCTTCCAGATTTCCTTTTGCAATGAGCAGAGATTCTTTAATGCCAGAGTGGTTTGTTCAAATCCATAAAAAATTTGAGACCCCCCATAATGCAATACTTGTCACAGGCATAGTGATGGTTCTGCTCTTGTTTTTGTTTGATATAGAGGAACTGGCAAGACTGGGAGGGGCATTTAACATTTTGATATTTATCCTGTTAAATATAGCAGTAATAATCCTCAGAAAAAGAACTTTGCCAGGATATGAACCTACATTTCGCGACCCTTTTTTCCCTTTCACTCAGATATTTGGGATAGTCGGAAGCATGATATTGCTGCCATTTCTTGGCGGTTTACCTCTCCTGTTTACTGTAATAATGATCTTTGCTGGAATTGGCTGGTATTCGTTCTATGGAAAAGGCAAAGCTGTTCCGGAATATAACCTATTTGACCTGCTGGAAAACAATGTCGAAAAAAAGAACATCGAACCGACATCTGTGGTAAAAGTACTGGTGCCCATTTCCAATACCATGCATGAACGAGATCTTTTGAAACTAGCAGACTCTATTGGCAGTGAGATAATTTGCCTTCATGTAATCGAAGTTCCGGCTCAAACAACATTAACAGTAGTACAGCAAGCCTATCATGATAAGAAAATAGAGATAGGTTCTCGGTTCAAAGAGGAATTTGAGCGCTATCCTATAATTGCAGGACATAAAAGAGAATTTATCGTTGCATTTGACCACAGTATATCAAATTCAATCATAGAACAGGCTGAGATAGAGAACGTAGATATGATTGTCATGGGCTGGCACGAGTCAAAAAGAATCCCCTACTCAAAGGGAGACGTAACAAACGATGTTCTCACCTCTTCAAAAAGTCCGATCGCTTTACTAAAAGGACATATTCCTGACCACATCAAGAAAATCCTTGTAGCATACAATGGAAAAGAAAACTCTGTAAAGGGCCTCTCTCTGGCAAAAAAACTGGCAGCAAGTACAGGGGCTACAATTGAAATAATAAGCGTTATTAGCCCGGATGAAGATCAGGAAGAAAAGAATAAAATAATCACAGAACTCGAAGGTCTGGTAGAAAACATAACTTTGACATCTTCAAGCTTCAGATTACTGGAAAAATACTCTATAGAAGATGCCATACTGGAAGCTTCAAATGACAACGATCTGACAATTATTGGTGACTCCAGCGAGAGGTTTAAGATTTCATTCATTGGGAATTTGTCGCAGAGAGTAGCAAAACACTCTAAAAAACCAATAATGATAGTTAAGAAATCAAAGCCAATATCAAAAGAAAGCCTGAATTACCTGGTAAAAAAATACATTAAAATGATATATCCCAAGTTGCGGAAGGAAAGGGAGAAATAATCAGGCATAGCATCCAAAAGGATTGAAATTGCCAATCGGTTGATCAGAGATCAGAGATAGGATTGAAACAATAAAATGCGAGGAAACTTACATGACGTCTGGATATGCCAGTATAGGGAATGTAAAACTTTATTACGAAATAGAGGGGAAAGGAGAGACCCTTGTGCTTTGTCATGCAGGTTTTGTTGATAGACGCATGTGGGATGGACAGTGGAAGGCTTTTACGCAACACTACCGAGTTCTTCGCTTTGATATGCTCGGGTTCGGAAAATCCGATCCTGCAACAGCTCCGGTATCCCGACAAGAGGATCTTTACTGCCTGCTGAAGGAACTTGGAATCGAAAGTGTACATCTGTTAGGCTGCTCTATGGGCGGGGAAATGGCCATCGATTTTACGCTTGAACATCCGGAGATGGTATTATCGCTGGTTATCGTTAGCGGAACTCCCGGAGGCTTTAAAATGCAGGGTGAACCGCCAGTTCAGCTCATGGAAATGCTGAAGGCGCTTGAGCAGAATGACCTGAAAACAGTAAGTGAACTGCAGATCCAGCTCTGGGTTGATGGAGGTTTTCGTCAGCCAGAACATGTCAACTCTCATGTTCGCAAACTGGCAGCTGAGATGAATAAGATAGCAGTGGAGAAAGGGACGTGGGCCATAGCCGACGCCAATCCGCTGAATCCGCTAACCCCTCCGGCCATTGAGCGGCTATCCGAGATCAAGATCCCTGTATTGGTCCTGGCTGGTTTGCTGGACCACCCAGAGGTCCTGAGGGCCGCTGACCTGCTGGCAAACGAAATAAGGAAAGCAAAAAAGATACTTCTGCCAGATAGCGCTCATGTACCAAACATGGAAAAACCTGCTGAATTTAATCGGATCGTGCTGGATTTCTTAAGTGAGAGTTCTCGTATTAAATAATGAGACATTTTATGCTTAAACGGATGCTCTCATATTTTTTTGAGTTATGCAAAGACCATTAATATTGATTTTGATTTCGATTTCGACTTTTGAGCCGCATGTAATCAAATCTTTATTGAGGCTTTGAATGCTCAAGAAATGGATTGATTTGAATATACAAAAAAACTATAACCAGTGTTAAATATGAGCACAACTGAATTATTAGAAGCCACACTCTGAAATAGGATTCTTCCTTTCATTTAATCCGTATATGCCGGAAAAAAGAGAAAGGTTCTAAGCAATCCGATTCTAAGCAAACTTTATCTGAGATGAAAATCTCTAATAAGAGGATAGCAATGCAGCAGTATAAATTAAAACGCGGTTTTAAACCTGAGATTGACAGGATCTACTCAGTAATGCAGGAGTGCTTCCCTGGAGAAACCTCTAGAGAAGGAGAATTCCTTGAGACATCCTACGGAGCTATGTCAAAGATAAAAGTATGGATAGAGAATAAGATGCTCTGCGTGGACACCGTTGCCGACAAAACAATAACAAGTGACGAGATTTTCCTGCAAACAAATAAAGCCTTCCGGGATTTCCTTAATAAGGCTACAGGATACAGTGCAAAAGAGCGCATAAAAAATGCCAAAAAGGAAGTCGGTGAGGAGTAAAACTCCTGACGACTCATTCTTATTTTAACAATATCCTCATCTGACAGCCCTTACCCGGAGGTGTCTTTTTGAACACGGATTTTATGGAAAAACTGAAGAGCCTTGAGATTCCCACCTGCCTCCGGGTCTGTTGTGGGACCGACGGCTCGGTGACATTTCTCCTGGAGATAATGACCCAAAAGCCTGTGAGTGTAACAACTGAATGCCAGTACACAATTAAAGCCGACAAAGAGATGGCTGCCCTTCTGGGAGTGGAAGAAGGCAGTGAGATAAATAACAGGGTAGTCAGGCTTTCTGCAGGGGGCACTGTTTTTGTGCAGGCAAGATCTCTTTCCCCCCTTGAACGCATGCCTGAAACCATGAGAGAACAGCTTATGCGTGCGGATATACCCATAGGAAAGATCCTGCGCAGCCACAACCTCGAGACCAGGCGCGACATGGGCGAACTCGAAGTTCTGGAAGGAGAATCTACCTTTGAAGGCATACCTGTCCTCTCCCGTTCCTACAAGATAGTCCATAATAACTATGTCCTCATGTGGATCAATGAGCGCTTCCCCATAGATAAGCGCTGGAACTTATAAAGAAGAACACAAATTATGGAATAAATATCAAGTATACAGGCTTTTTTTGAAGCCAATGTTTCTATTTTTTTATAAAACGTACACAGATTTTTAGATAGTACACGAATATTTCCTTCTGTAGATCGTGTCAGTCGAAACCTTTATATCTCTGCTGTGATATTTTGGAGATGCTCTTAGAGCAACAGTGCCTTGGTGGCTTAGGGGTATAGCGCGTCCTTGGTAAGGACGAGGTCGCGGGTTCAAATCCCGCCCGAGGCTTTTTACTTTTTTTTATTTTCCATTATATACTGCAGGTTCAAAGCCCATTTTCGTTAGAAGGTAGGCGAATGATGGTGGGTATATATAAACTAAATGTTTCTGCACGCTTAGAATCTGTTGAAAATTATTCTTTATCTGAAAGGAACAAAGAGCTGATTTTGGACTTTATTGACTACTGTTTTTCTGAAGGTCTAGGAGAACACAGGATACTCAAGTACATAACGACGTTGAAATACATCTCAATGTCCCTTCAAATTGATTTTGAGAAAGCAACAGAGAGAGATATAAGACGATACGTCTCGAACCTTGAGAGATCTAACAAGAGCCAATGGACCAAACACGACTACAAAGTCGTGCTGAAGAAGTTTTACAGATGGTTGAATGGTGGTGAAGAGCCATCAATAGTAAAATGGATCAGCACGTCCCTCAAGGACAAAAATCGCAAGCTTCCCGAAGAGATGATTACAGAAGATGAAGTTAAGCTAATGATTGAGGTGGCAGCTAACAAACGGGATAAAGCAATCATTGCGTTACTGTGGGACATAGGAGCCAGAGTAGGGGAAATTGGCAATTTGCAAATAAGAAACCTGAAATTTGATGACTTGAGTGCAGTTGTTAGCCTCGATGGAAAAACTGGCCCTAGAAGGGTTAGAGCTGTATGGAGTGTTGATCATCTAAAAGAATGGCTTGAAGAACATCCTGGTCAAAACGATCCTGAGGCACCTATGTGGTTTAATTTAGCCAAAAAAGGGAAAGTTCTGGAGCCAATGAGATACGATGCTATCCGAATGAGGCTGAATAAGATATCCAAGAAAGCAGGTATCTCAAAGAAGATCCATCCACATCTATTTCGTCACTCAAGATGCACTCACATGGCCAATTACTTGACAGAGGCTCAAATGAATGCATACTTTGGTTGGGTTCAGGGGTCGGATATGCCCAGTATATACGTTCACCTATCAGGGCGTGATGTTGATGACGCTGTTTTGAAGGCAAATGGAATTGTCGGTAAAGGTACACCCACAGTAAGCACTCAAAAGGAAATCGAAAGTACAAAGCTTGACCTGTCCTCAATTATAGAATCTAAAGTCAGCAAACTGGTTGAAGCGAAGATTGCGGAATTGCTGGGGAATTAACTCCCTGCAATTTAACATTCCTTACAAAATCTGAATAAGGTTCGATGGCGCAAACATTTATTTCAACCGTAACTCCAATGCGCCTAAGATTTCAGAGGGATGTGATAGTAAAAGAATTCTTCACTTCATCGTATAATTTCAGACTATGAATAAAATAATGTTACTATTTGCTTCAAGGTGCGAACTTACATCTAACTTACCGCCTAATTTCTGCCCTATAACAGTATTTTAGCTTTGTCTTTCTAGTAGGGAGAAACTTATAAATATAATAAAACTAGAATAAGCGATATATACGCCATTGGTATCATCAGTGGTGTTATGAGGTTCTTACTAGCGGCCGATACATTCCAAACGTTAAGCAGCAGTAAGAGCAAAACGGTGAAAGGGCTCACTCTTTTATCTATAATACGCAATAAAATTTGCCTAGCATAGCATATCTCTGTTTGCAGGTAGTAGCCGGAAATAAAGATCCCTAGAATAGCAGTTTTCTACACGAAAGCTATGAGATTCAGGAGAAAAAGGCTGAGTTTCATTAACATGAATAAAACGGCCAGCACATCTTTCTTTTGTTCAAGAAGAATGAAATAAGAGATGTTAAACGGCTGAATCTTTGGGGATACTACAGGAAAATAGTATTCCGGTTGAAGTATTGTACTCATTCTGGTTATGCTATGCGAAAGATTTTTGATATATTTCTGATTTTAGGAGCAGATAGATTCTACTTTTCAAAATAAGTGCCTTGGAGTGATATTTTCATTCCTCGTACTCCGATTTGCAGATTTTTCTATCTCTTTAATGGAACAGTGCACTTATTATTTCAAAGACTCGCAACATACCTGTGGGTTTCGTAAATTTCTCAAATATTAATAATAATAGCTTTTGCTATGGCGAAGCCATGATTCTGTTTATGAGAGTTATAGCGGAGCTATTATTTGGTTTATCTTAACTGTTACTCAGGTGATGAAGAGTTATAACAGAGCTGTTAAGCTCTTGTAAGCCTACATAAAAAATATGTCTTATACCTACAACGAAATAAACTATACAACTTATTATTCATTGGGGCTTTGGTTTGCGACCTTGATCTCAAAAATCAAGATCTATAATCGGAAATATGCAGAGATTATTCTGTGACAAGTTATTAGAGATGTAATTTTGCATCCTTAGTATAAATTCCACTATGGTAGATTATAGAATTGAAGGGGCTTGAGATTAATGTAATATAGAATAATAGAGAGTTTGGTATAATTTTCATTCAAATGATCCCTTTTTTTATAGGACAGGTACTGGCGTGGCATAGAGCACTCTTTGATAGTCTTCCCAATCGTGACTTAAAGAGTGTCCAAACTTCACGGGAAAATGCAAGGAAAAGTAGAAGCTTTACTTCTTGTAAGAATCTATGATTATGAGTGAAATGGAGTTACCATTTGATCCATGATGCAAATATATATATAACCGAACGTCGTATGTTGAGTGTATTCCAATTTCTTTAGCGTAGCTTTTGTAATTATGGGGAAAGTATTTATAACATTACGAACATAGTGAAATATGTGGGCTTTCTTGGAGAGATTTGCTCCAAAGAGGCCAAAAACGTGTAGAAGTAAACAACAAATAATTAACTAACATATAATATAAAAATGAGTGAATAAAAATAAGTAGAATTAGGAAGTTGTAACTGTACTTAATAGTCGAAGATGTGTTTAACTTTTTTTACTAATTACTTGACGGTTAATTATCAACTTTTTTAAAAACGGAGTTAATATGACTGTAAAATGCGTAGCGAACGCTACCCAAAATTGTGCTAATTTTGTGCCGATAATTATTAGCACAGATGAAATATATTCAGAGATAAACACATCTGAGCAACTGGATCCTTGCATAGTGGAAGAGACAATGCCAAGCATTGTCAGTGTTAGGTATCCTGGGGAAATGAGTTACATAGAAAGATTTGAAGGAAGTTTAAGAAGAGTCTATGGGTACAATTATTCAGAGGGACCAAAAAATACTGGGAAACTGGATATAAAAATTGACCGTACTGAAGAAAGAAATGAAAGACGAAGTAAAAAACGAAATAGAACGAGCAAAGTAGAAGCTAAAGTAGACATGAATGAAGATGTTGACAATCTTATCCTCATCGCTGTTGGATACTTTGGACTTCCTCCCCATATGGCCGATAGCACAAAGCTGATTATGGCCAGAATGTGGAGTTATCCTGACAACTTTCATGATCTGAAATATGAAAATATTGTTTTGGGAATATTGATGTATGTGGTTTATGAGGATCTTGGCGATGCTATTACAGTTAATTTCAATAAATACTGTACATATTTGTTTGGAATTGAAAAAGCTGAAAGGAATATCAGGCAAATTTATCAAGCCTATGAAACTGTGAGATGCCTGTATAAAGAAGTAGAAGAAGAATTTAGTTACAGAGTGTAGAAATTTAAGAGTTGACAGAAAAGTATATATATCATAAGCCCAAGCAGCTTTACCTTTATTATAGTAGAGGCGTGTGATGTGTTAGAAAGTGCAACTCTCTTACACTACCATGCACAACGAAGTTGTAATTCTGTAGTGTCGTTTACCATGCCAGTTAAAGAAATTTTTAGAAAAGAAGACAAAAGGTACTGCAAACAGATGCATAGCCTTATTCATGAAATGATCCTTTCTATGTACCTTATTAAGTACTTAATAATGATTGCAGTCATTTAAAGAAATTTTAAAATTAAAATTCTAAGAGGCGTCTCTGTTGCATGCAGAACCTCTTTATTAAAATCTCTAAAAGACAGTTTAAGGAGCATCTGTGTCGATTGCAGTACCTATCTATAATTGAAACTAACATGGCTCCAAGCATCTGCAGAAGTGCAATTAGCATTGCAACATGGCAGATATACCCCAGAATAACGCAGAACCTGTCCCAGCATTACATGACCCTTTTTACACGCCCAGTAAATTATTTTCTGTTGTCAAGTGCCTGGCAATTGATAGGATGACACAGGCCACGTAATAATAAGCCGGAAACGCAAGTAAAATTGTTTTAACTCAAGCGTACATGAGTTGAAGTATAATATACTTGCTTTACTCATACACCAGTGCCTGTTTCATCATAATAGTGAGTCACTCATAACACTGGAGACTTCTGGTGTATCGTGAACGTTGCCAGAGTCTGTTCAGCATGATTCCTCAAAAATGTATACAACGTGTTCCAATAGCACCAGACTAATGGTTGCCTAATATTAATATAAAATTAGCATTATATTAATAATTAGAGATACGAGGCAGACAACAATTGTTCTGGAAAAAATTTTCCTGTTTGAAATCATGAACGAAATGAATCCTTTACTCGGATATGTGCGGAATGAAAGGAAAACTTGAGATGCTGGTAGTAATTTATTGGATAAGTACTTGACAAATACATTTCTATAAATTCTATAAAAAAGAAGATTTGATGGACTTACTGTCCCTTACTTCAGAGAAGGACTGAAGAATTATGACTTCGAGCCGTTTAAACGAGAATGAACTTGAGATCCAGATGCAGAAACGGATCGCAGAGTTGGAAAGATCTAATCAAGATTTAAGAGCCGAGATTCTTCAGTGTAAGCAAAAAGAGCACAAGAGATACAGATCTAACCTTATTCTCCAAGGAATCAACCTGATCTTTGGAAGTTTTGTGAAGGCTGAAACAGAAGAAGAGTTGGGGAATAAATGCCTATCTGTAGCCCTAGCAGTCACTGGGGAAGGAATTGGTTTTGTTGGAGAAGTAGGTGCTGACGGCATATTACACGATATTGCAATCAGTGATATGGGGTGGAACCAGTGCTTTATGTATGACAAGACAGGACATCGCCGTCCTCCCGGAGATTTTGTTCTTCATGGTTTTTATGGACGTATTGTTGACAGTGGAAAAAGCTTCTTTACTAACGATCCCCTATCGCATCCAGACAGTGTTGGCCTGCCAGAGGGCCATCCACCCCTCACATCATTTCTTGGTGTTCCCCTTATCCTGGGTGGAAAAATAATGGGCATCCTTGCAGTTGGAAACCGTGAAAATGGTTATAGTTTTGAGCAGCAGGAAGATCTCGAGGCAATAGCACCTGCAGTGGTACAGGTCTTGCAGAGAAAGAGAGAAGAGCAGGAACGAGAGAAGGCAGAGAAGGTTCTGCATGACAGTGAGGAGCGATACCGATCTTTATATGAAAACAGCCTCGACGGAATTTTGCTAACTAAGCCAGACGGGACTGTTCTTTCAGCAAACCCTCAAGCATGCAAATTATTTGGGATGACTGATGATGATATTTTACAGGCTGGAAGAGAGGGGCTAGTAATCAAAAACGAGGTACTCGCAGCTTCGCTTGAAGAGAGGGAGTTGACTGGTCGGTCCAGGGCTGAACTTACATGCAGACGAAAGGATGGATCAACTTTTTCTTGTGACGTCACTTCAAATCTTTTTAAAGACGCCGATGGCAGTATAAAGACGAGTATGATCATAAGAGATATTACGGAGCGCAAGCATGCTGAAAAAGCTCTAAAAAAAGCATATGACAATTTAGAAGAAAAAGTTAAAGAGCGCACTTCAGAGCTTGAGAAGGCTTACAACTTATTGAAAGAAAGTGAAAGAGGCCTTGCAGAAGCTCAAAAAATAGCTCATATTGGAAACTGGGATTGGGATTTTGTAACTGGTAAAGTATACTGGTCTGATGAGCTATACAGTATTTTTGGACGTAATCCTCAAGAATCAGGCGCAACTTACGATGAACTTCTACAATATCTCCCTCTAGAAGATAGAGGCCACATGAGTAATGCGATCAAAAAAGCTTTAAATGAAATACCTCATGGAATTGATTATAGGATTATCCTGCCTGATGGGGAAGAACGCACAGTCCATGGACAGACCGAAGTTATTTTTAATCAGGATAATATCCCAGTTAGAGCAAAAGGAACAGTTCAAAATATTACAGAGCGTAAGAAGGCTGAAAAAGCTCTGGAAAAAGTACAGGAAACCCACATAAAAGAAATTCATCACAGGATAAAGAATAACCTGCAGATAATTTCATCTCTTCTAAGCCTCGAATCTGAAAAGTTCAGTGATGAAAAAATGCTTGAATCTTTCAGGAAAAGTCAAAATCGTGTAGCTTCAATGGCCCTGATTCACGAAGAGCTCTATAAAGGAAACGAACTGGATACTCTTGATTTTGCAGCTTATCTTCAGAAGCTGACCGCAGATCTTTTCGGTTCATATAATCTTAGTGACGATATTAGTTTGAAACTGGACCTCGAGGAAATCCATCTTGGAATGGATACTGCAATACCTCTTGGAATTATTGTGAATGAGTTGATTTCAAATTCCCTGAAACATGCCTTTCCCGCTGGAAGAGCAGGTGAAATTCATATAAACCTCTACAAAAAGGAAAGTCTTGCCGCAAACTATGATATTCCCGGACCGTCCTGTAAGGAAAAAAAAGGTTTCCATTACGTACTCACAGTAGAGGATAATGGAAAAGGCATCTCAGAAGATATAGAGTTTCAAAATGCGGATTCTCTCGGACTCCAGCTTGTAAATATTCTTGTTGAGCAGATAGATGGTTGTATAGAACTCAAACGGAATCATGGAACAAAATTCACCATCTGGTTTAGCAATTTAGAACCATGAGACAACGATGTTTATTAAAACAGGCTTCTTCTGACGTACCTTTTTCCTCTTGCATAGAATAAGGCTCCTTTGAATTCCCAGGTATTTTTTATTCTTTTTATGCCTTCATCCCATCTTCACAGCAAATATGCCGGATATTGTTCTTTCCGTAATAACAGGGGAAAACGGAGAGCAGAGCACACTGGTTGCAGAACCTGTCAAAATACTGACTAATAACTTTTTGCCATAATTCCCCCTTATTAATATCACACCTTCACACAATGATCTAACAGTACACACAATTGCGTACAGTAAAACCATATTATTTCTTAGCTCCGGCAAAACAGAAATAATGACTTTCCCTCATTCAATACTTCTCAGATACTTCCTAAAAAACAAATGAACTTCGAATACTCTTTATAATACACAAAACATTTGGTTTTTAACAATATTTAGAAAAGCGAGGAAGTAAGAAGGTGGTACTTGTGGATTTATCAGTAATACTTTTGTTATTATTGGGAATAATAGTATATTTTTACATGAGGCAAAAGTTAGAACACAATAAATTATGCGAGTCTTTTAAAAATATTTTACACATCAATATATCTACGAACTGTTTTAAAAATGGATTAAGCGTTTCAATATATAAATTTTCAATTTTTATTGCTGTGATTTGTTTAACACTTACAACATTTTCTCCTGTATTATCTGTAAATTCTGTTGCAGCAGGAAATAATGTTTTGTCTGAGAATGTGACTGGTCAAACTAACGCAAATAGTACAGACATTTTGTATTATGCCAGCTTGAAATCTGATGTATATCATGTTGCAGGATGCCGTTACGTTTCACAAATTAATCCAGAGAATCTCATCACATTTGACAGTGTACAAGAAGCAGAAGCAAACGGTTATAGGCCATGTAGTGTGTGCATTGGTACTGCACCAGAACCTACACCAACACCAGAGCCCACTCCAACTCCTACACCAACTCCTACACCAACGCCAACACCTACACCAACACCAACACCTACACCAACACCGACGCCAACAACCGCCACTGGAAATTTAACCATTCACTTTATCGATGTGGGTCAAGGTGATTCAATTCTTCTGGAGTATGGCGACAATGATATGCTTATTGATGCTGGGGATGATGGAAAAGGTGATGATGTAGCGAATTATGTGAAGAGTGAAGGAATCACTTCATTGGATTATGTGGTTGCAACACATCCTCATTCTGATCATATTGGCGGAATGGATGTAATCCTTAACGATTTTCCCATAGGGAAATTTATAGACAGTGGATATCCTCATACAACCCAGACATATGCAGACATTTTGAATATGATTCTCAGTAAAAACATTCCCTTTTCAACGGTAAAACGTGGTGACAAGATCAACTTTGCCTCAGGCATTGTTGTACAGGTCCTGAACCCTGGAAGCTCATACTTCACAGATGATCTCAATCAAAACTCAGTGGTTTTAAAAGTAACTGACGGAAAAGTTTCTTTCCTGCTTATGGGTGATGCCGGAATAGAAGCAGAAAACGCAATAATGGCAGATGGATACAACGTTAATTCAGACATCCTGAAAGTAGGGCATCACGGAAGTGTCACTTCCAGCGGTTCTTCATTCATAAGTGCCGTGAGTCCTAAAGTTAGTGTCATAGAAGTTGGCGCAGGAAATGATTATGGTCATCCTGACGCTGGAACACTTGAGACACTGCAGAAGGGCTCAACGGTTTACAGAACAGATATTGACGGAACAGTTACAGTAACAACTGATGGCTCAACCTACACGGTGACCACAGAGAAGACAGCAGAGGAAAACGAAGATTCTGGAAGTGGCAGTTCTGATGACAGTGACAGTGGAAGTCATCACAGTTCAAGTGGATCTTCTGGCGGTTCTGCAGGTGGTTCTCCTGAGCCTGCAAAGAACGTTGCAGCTAAAGATACAACAAAAGTTTTCGTTCCTGGTGAGAAGCCTGTATATTTCAACTTTACAAATGATGTGACTGTTGTTGATTATATTAGCTTTGAGTCAAAGAAGACTGTGGGTAAAACTACAGCAATTGTTGAGAATCTTAAGGACAAATCTACATTGGTTCCAGAGCTTCCGGAAGGCGAAGTTTATAAGTCATTTAACGTGTGGGTAGGAAATGGCGGTTATGGAGACTCGGACAACGTTTTGAATGCAGCTATAAGTTTCAAGGTTGAGAAGTCCTGGGTCCAGGAAAATAATATAGATCCTTCTTCTATTGCGTTGTACAAGTACGATGACGAGAAAAAAGAATGGGTGAAGTTCCCAGTAAATCTGGCAAGTGAAGATGATCAATCCCTTCATTTCACAGCAAATGTTCCGGGGTATTCTTCTTTCGTGATAACAGGACAGAAAGGAAAGCAGAGCACACTGGCAGCAGAATCTGTTGGAACAGTTAAAAAAGGTACTGTAAAAGACAGCACAAGCACTATTGCAGCTAAAGCAACTGAAGGAAATGAAAAGGCTCCAGGGTTTGAATTAATGTTTGGACTCGTTTCTCTATTGGGCGTGTTTCTGAAATATAGGGGAAGATAATTCTTCCCAATTCTTTTTTGAAAATGGATTTACTGATTCGTATAAAAATTTCGGCAAGTTTAAGTAATAATATAAACTTGATTTTTAAGGCTGTAATCTTTTCTAAAACTTAAAAATTGTTATCAATCAAGTGACATACAGCCCGCTTAAATAATGATGCCGAGGTTTTTCTAGTGTGGAATACAAAAAATCGTTTTATGATACTATTTACAGTCCTTCTTGCACTTTTGACTATTGTCGGCAGCGCTTCTGCTGCAACTCTATATGTGGACGATGATGGAACAGCACAATACAAGACTATCCAAGATGCAGTAAATCACGCTTCGAGCGGTGATACTATCATCGTGCAGTCTGGAACGTATAAAGAAACTGTGAATATGACTTCTTCAGGATTAACATTCTTAGGTAAGGGTTATCCAAAAGTGAATGGGTTTGAAAATTGGGTTGACATTTCTGATTTTGGAACTGACAACGAAAACATAAACGGATTCTCAATAATGAAAAATGGAATTTCAATAGCTGGTAAATATAACGGTGGAAATATAATTCGTAATAACTACTTCTATTCATATGGTGTAAGCATCAGTGATATGGAATATAGTTTCCCAGAAAATCTCATAATGAATAATGAGTTCAATGGATGTGGAATTAGTCTTTGGAAAGCCAGTGCCAAGATTACTGGAAACCGGATATATAAGACCAAATATGGAATCCAATTAGGTTACGAAGCATTTTGTGATGAAATCTCAGGAAATACACTTTCAGGCTGTGATGTAGGACTCTATATGTCAGGAATTGATGATTTCATGGGAGCTGGAGTCGATGAAGTCTATAATAACATTTTCAATAACACTGTAAATGTTAAGTTAGAAGAATATGCATATGTAGGATCATGGAATAAAGATCAACACATCCAGGTTATTAACATTGTAGGAGGTCCCTCAATCGGAGGTAACTTCTGGGGTTCTCCTAATGGGAAGGGTTTTTCTCAGGTTCAGGCCGACTCTAATGGTGACGGATTTGCAGATTATCCATACGTCATATCCAAAGGTAAAGTTGATAATTTGCCGTTAGTTTCTCCGAAAAAAGTTCCAGCTGCTGATTTTTCCGCCTCCGCTACTTCAGGAAATGCACCTCTGACAGTCAAGTTCACTGACAAAAGCACCGGATCACCAACAGCATGGAAATGGAGCTTTGGAGATGGATCTGCTCTTGTGACCCAGTATAATCCGACGTATACCTATTCAAAACCTGGAACTTATACGGTGAAAGAGACTGTAAGCAATGCAGCAGGCAAGGATACTGAAATAAAAACGAATTATATAACTGTTAAAGCAGCCCCTGTAAAAGCTCCTGTCGCTGCATTCTCTGCATCTCCAACTTCAGGAAAGAAGCCTCTAAAAGTTCAGTTTACGGACAAAAGTACTAACAGCCCAACTTCCTGGAAATGGAGTTTTGGAGATGGGACTTATTCAACCTCTAAGAGTCCTTCACATACCTACAGTAAAGCTGGGAAATATACTGTTACTCTGACAGCAAAGAATGCAAAAGGCAGCAATGCTAAAACTATTTCTGGATACATTACAGTAAAATAAAAATAAGGAAGTAAAAGGTTAAAGAGAGAAGAATCGAGAGGACAAGATCCTCACTTCACTCTTTCTTTTTTAATAATTGCTCAGCCCATCAGGAATCAGTTAACGATGGTTCTTGATAATAGCCTTCCTCAGAATAAAACCATATTCTGTGCCAAAAGACTGAATAAAACCTTTTTTGTCTGAATTCACCAGGATGCCCTGATAGGAATTTTTGATTCTTGAATTTCAAAGGGGGGGGGTACTTGATAGCCGTGATACAACAGATAATGTAAATATTGAGCCCATCCCAAAACCAATTTTATTCCCATATCAATAAGAAGCTCATGTGTGTTCATTGTAAGAGGAGTAGGTAATTACTCCTAATTCGAGTTAAGGGGAGCAAATTTGGAGTTTTGGAATCAGCTCTACTAGAAAAATCTTACTCACATCTTTCGTCTTTTCACGAAAATTAAGTAAATTATAAGAGCTAAACTTATTGTTACACCTAAAGTGATTGTATTGTTATTATTTTTGCTGTTGTTATTTATTTCGTCTGCAATAATGACTTCTTTCTTACTGTTGTCAAATATAGTTACTATTTTATTTACTATATTGTTAACTATTCCATTTTCAGATTTATTTGTTGTTGGGTCCGTTGTCTGTTCAGTGGTCTGTTCAGTGGTCTGTTCAGTGGTCTGTTCAGTAGGAGTAATTACAGAATCACCAGTGGTACTGGGGGGAGCAAACTTTTGAATACGGTTATTGTCAGAATCCACAACATAAACATTGCCTGAAGAATCAACAGCAACACCACATGGACTTTTAAATTGTCCATTGTAACTGCCACCAGCTCCCCACTGTAGAATATAAGCCCCATTGTTATCGAACTTCTGAATGCGATTATTTCCAGTATCAGCTACATAAACACTGCCAGAAGAATCTACAGTTATACCATTTATACCACCATACCAAAATTGTCCATTGTCACGGCCACTAGAACCCCATTGATTCAAATATTTGCCGTCGCTGTCAAACACCTGAATGCGGAAATTTCCCGAGTCGGTTACATAAACATAGTCAGAAGAATTTATAGTTATACTCTGTGCATCTCCAAATTGTCCATTGCCATTGCCATTAGAACCCCATTGGGTGAGACAGTAGCCATCATTGTCAAATTTTACAATACGGTGGTTATCGTAGTACCTATCCGAAACATAAACATTTCCCGAAGAATCAACAGCAATTCCATATGGCTCAAAAGGTTTCCCATCACCGATAACTTCTGAACCCCATTTATTAATGAATTTGCTGTTGTTATCTAACTTAACAATACATTTATTGCCGCTGTCGACAATAAAAATGTTGCCTGACGAATCTAAAGCAATACCTGTTGGACGGGAAAATGTCCAATCATCGCCATAAGAAGTCCATTGATTTACATACTTACCATTACTATCAAATTCCTGGATACGATTATTATTCGCATCAGCAACAAAAAGATTGTTTGATTTGTCTATATCAATACCTACTGGAGTATTAAATTGCCCATTGGCGTTTCCATTTAGGCCCCATTGAGAAACATATTTAAAAGTTTCAGCATGTGTAATAGAAGCACTCATTGCTCCGAAAAACAATAAGATCAAGCAGATTAACGTTATTTTGAAAATATTAGCCTGTTGATTTTTCATTAAAATCCTTCCTAATCTTTTTATATATAGCAAAATAAAAATTTAAGGAACTAGATCTATATATAGATGAGATTTTAAAAGTGAATTAATGTTAAATAATACAATAGTCATCAAAATAATCATACAAATTATGGCAAAAATGGATAAATCTTCAATATATATGAATATTTTGAAATTGTATTTTTATAATTTTACCTTTCATTACAAATTCAAGGTATTTTCAAAAATAAACTGTAGTGCCAATAATTAACGGGAAAAAAATCATAAAATATTTATATTAGAAATTTTTTGAACAAAAGTTATTCGAAGATGTTTAATGATTCTTAATTTCGCAGCATACATTAATCAATTTCATCTGATCGATTACTATTAAAAGCATGTTTATTTAATAAATTTCATTTGTCTTTCCTTCTGTCATTCTTGGTACAAATGACAACTTTTATTTGTTCGCAGTTGATACGGACTTGTAAACATTAGTGATAAAGGAAAGAAGTATGAAACTAAAGGAAGCGTATGAGGCATACAAGAATTTTAAGGTTCCTTCTTTATCGGAAAATTCGTGATACTGCAAGCGAACATTCAAAAACAAGCCTATTTATTGTCATTCTTCTTGTTGTGCTTTTACTTTCGACACTTCAGTATATTCCTCATCTTCAAGTAGCTCAGTTTAATATCACAAACCAGAAAGACTTAGCCGATGTTGAAAACAGTTATCGTGCTACCTTGGCTCAGATATTTGGGGGCATTGCTATTGCTATTGGTCTTTATTATACATCCCACTTTCCGCAGTATTTTTTGAAAATCAATATTTTTTCTGATAGCGTTTTTACGACAGATTCAAATAATTTTAACTCTTGATGGAACTTGGCGAAAATTGAATGATATCGTTTTTTGGTCTCTAAATACACCATATAGTTGCTTTCACCCATGAATAAAAGTCCAATAAATCCACGTTTTATTGAAAATCGATATCAGGAAAAATATTGATTTTCAAAAAAATACTGCGGAATATGGGCTCTATAAAAAGGCTATAAAATAGAAAGAGATATACACCTTCCGAAATAACACTGAGACCAATCGAAAAAGGCGTTTGAAATTTCAGGTGAAAACAGTGTTAAAAAATAGGTTAATAACAATATTAGTAGTAATGTGTTTGATTTTGGCAATAGCTCCAACGGCTTTGGGTGCTACGACTCAGACAAGCACCAATAATGTTTATATCAGTGCTTTGTATGTCGGTGCTCCCCATCAAACAATAAATCAGGAATATGTAAAAATTACTAATAAAGGAACAACAGCAGTAAGTATGAAAGGCTGGAAACTTACAGACAAAGGCAAGAAACATACCTACTATTTCCCATCTTCTTACACCCTAAAAGCTAAAACTACAGTGACTCTATATACCGGAAAAGGTACAAAAACAGCAACAAAACTATATTGGGGACAGGGATGGTACGTCTGGAATAACGATGGTGATACAGCATACCTGTACAACGCTCAAGGAAAATTAGTTTCTAGCAAAACATGGGTAAAGAGATGAGAACGTCCTCATTTCTTCTTTTTTTGAGAATCATTAACCATCCAAAATCAGTTAACGATGGCAATTTTACAGTAACCTTTCTTCAGACTCTATAACCATAATCTCTGCTAATTTTTACAAGGTGAGAAAATTGATTCAAAAAAAGTCCATACGGATCCATTAGAGACCCTTTGGCATTCTATTGAGATTCAAAAAGAGGTTCTGCAACAAGGGTATCAATCTTATCACTCTTTTTAGACATTATATCAAGCACACAGAACCTGCAAAAAGACTGACTGACACATTTTTTGCCTGGAGAGTCCAAGATGCCCAGATAGGAATTTTTAATTCTTGAATTTCAAAGGGGGGTACTTGATAGCCAGATACAACAGATACTGCAAATAGTCAATCAGGTCAGTATTTTACGGCAGACTCAATGCAAATTTCTAATATCTACGAGACATTGGTATCAGTATGAAACCCTCACAAGTCATTGTCATCATGATCTGCATATCCCTATTAATCATTTCAGCCGGATGCACAGATTCAACAGACGCTCCTTCTAAAACAACACCAGAAAAGTCGACTCCTACAACTATTCAAAATGCTGGTACTCCATCAGGCCAGAATCTCACTGTGAATTTCCTCGACGTTGCCCAAGGTGATTCGATTCTTCTAGAATATAATGGAAAAGCCATGTTAATAGACGCTGGGGAAAGCGATCAGGGAGAAGTTGTCTCAGATTATCAGAAAGACCAAGGAATTTCCACTCTGGATTATGTAGTTGCAACCCATCCTCATTCTGATCATATAGGTGGCATGGATGAGATACTCAACGGCTTTCAGGTTGAGCATTTCGTTGACAGTGGATATCCTCATACAACTCAGACCTACGAGAATCTGCTCACCACAATTGATCAGAAAAATATTCCTTTTGAAGTAGCTCAAGCAGGTCAAACAATCGATTTTGATCCCGCTGTTGATGTTGAGGTTCTGAACCCTGGAACAACATATTCTGATGATCTGAACGAAAACTCTGTAGTCCTCAAAGTGAGTTACGGAAAAACTTCATTCTTGCTTATGGGTGATGCAGGTCTTGAAACAGAAGAACGCATCATGAAAGCTGGGTATAATATAGACTCGGATATCCTCAAAGTCGGACATCATGCAAGCCGCTCTGGCAGTGGAGCATCATTCATTTCAGCTGTAAGTCCTTCAGTCAGTATCATTGAAGTTGGAGCAGGAAATGACTATGGTCATCCTCACGCTGAGATTCTTAAAAGACTGCAAAAAGCTTCAAAGGTCTACAGGACTGATTTGGACGGCACAATTTCAGTTACAACAGATGGATCTACCTATGCTGTAACTACTCAGAAAGCTAGACCTGTTTCCAGTACAGCTTACAGATCAACACCAGAACCTGCTAAAAGCATAACCCCAAGTTCTACAGAATCAACTGTTTATGTCAGCGACCTTAACCTTAAGGATGAATGGGTCAAAATCTCAAACACTGGATCTTCTCCTGTTTCCTTGACTGCCTGGAAAATCGAAGATGAAGGCAGAAAGCACACCTATACATTCCCTTCTTACACTCTGGATTCAGGGTCTACTGTAACCATATATACTGAAAAAGGTACTGACGCAGCCACTAAACTTTACTGGCAATTAGACGACCCTGTCTGGAACAATGATGGTGATGCCGCATACCTTTATGACAACGATGGAAAACTCGTTTCTACACTGGAGAGATGAAAATGGAAAGCTTCAAAGTTATGCTGGACAGGATTGAAGGATGTACTGCAGTGCTGCTTGTAAGGGATGAAGAATCAGTGAGAATCAATATTCCTCTCTTTTTATTGCCCGCCGAAAGCAAAGAAGGTGATATCCTGGATATTACCATTGCCAAAGATGTGAAGGAAACAGAAGAGGCGAAGGAAAGAGTTTCGAGCTTGCTTGATAAGCTTAAAAATAAGAATAAAGAAATGAAATAAAGCTGTCTATGACGACAGCTTAAATTGCACTCGGACTTCGATTATATTTAGAATTCAACCTCTTGGTTGCAGATTATTTGATTTGCCTTCAAATCTATGATTTTGATAGTAACAATGTCACCAGACACAGGACCTGTTCCAAAGGCATTTGCGGTGCCATCCGATGTCAATAAGAGTATCTTGATATCACCTACACTCAAGGTTTCAAGACTTGTAGCGTCAATGGGAACAGAATCGGCTCCATTAAGAGATGCTGTAACTTTTGTTACTTTTGGGTCTCCGAAGGTAATCGATTCTCCACCAAGGTGATCAAGTTTTACAGATGCTGGAGTAGTAGTAGTAGCAGTAGCATTTGCTGTAATTCCAATAGTTACCTCCGACAAAGAAGGTGTAGATTTCATATCGGTAACACTTGACATAGCTATGGCGGCAAGGATAACAGTTATCGCAAGCATCAGAGTGGTACCAATAACTGGAGATACTCCGTCTTTTTTCCTAAACAACTCTTTTAAATCCATATTTCCCCCTCTAGATTAAAGCCACTCAGACAGAAAGCCTGCCTGAAATCTTATTCATCGCTGAATACAATTTTTGCAAGCACCTTGGATATTATTTTTAAAAGATATAAAAATTCTCTTGCATTATACCTCATTAATTATAAAAAGGAAGGAGTATTTGAGAAGCTTAAGAATAAGAGTAGAGATTGACTAAAGTTATGAACGAGAGATACAGGAATCTTCCGAGTTTATTATCTTAAGAAGCAACTCTATTTATTTACCCCATTTCTCCCCATTCCATATCTTCCAATACATAAGCTTCATCGTGTATTTCAACATCAGCTCTTCACAAGAATTTATTTTCTCATATTCACCATTCTCCCCAACATTACATCCGTTATTGTAGGTCTCTTTTAAGCAGATTGCATACCACCCTAAGAAGTGGATAAATGCTTCATTCCTTGACATCCCAAGATTCCGCATGTAGAATTCGATGCACATCTCCTGATATTGATCCTGCCTAGGGAGCCAAATATACTCGGAGTATTCTTTAGATGGATATCCAAACAGTACTCTACTTTCTCCATCCGCTGGATCAAAAATATAATCTCCGTTTTCAAAGTTCCAGAGATGCTGGATTTCCTTTGCAGATTCGCACATTCTTACGTATTTCTCTGATGTGTCCATTGAACCATCCTCAGAATACGTCGTGCGGTAATAATCTAAAAGGCGTATCCGAGCTATGTGAAAGTATTCAGATGAAAAAGATCATACTTCCTAATTATGTGGCTTTTCACAAGAGCTTGAAAGATCTCATCTTTATAAAAACAGCAACAATGTTACAGTGCAAATTTGATATAGAAGATATTGCTATACGGCACAGTAATTTGGACAGAGAGACTAAAAAAATAAAGATATTGAAAAGAAACTCGGAAAATAAGGTTTACAATATATGTTATGGGCGTATGAAAATGCTTTTGAAATCACAAACTACCTTTTGCAATAAGTCCTGCAAAAATAGAGGCAAGTGCAATCATTAAAATGTAAATTGGCCACTCTGGAAAGCCCTGAAACATAGTTAATCAAATGATGCACAACTATATAAAATTTATTTACCAGTTATTTAACAAATTACAATTCGATTGTATGACCCTCATTTTCGTGGAATCTTGAAAAAAATTAGTTCATGAAGTTGAAAAAGTGTGATTCCAGAAAAGATACAGAAAATAGAAGAAGCCTTGTTGAGAGAGACGGGGTGGTTGTGCCCCGTCTATATGAATATATTTTTTGACGCAAAGCCATGAAGCGTCACTCTATTATAAGCGTCACAACTATTTAATACTTTTTACAATGTTAATTGATGGAACATACAAACCCAACTTGTTCCTAAAAAAATAGTAGGATAGACAGGTGGACGGAAGAAGACCGACTCTTCCGCCCAAGCTTGAGGTAGACAGGTGTGATCCTGTCCAATTATGAAACAAACCCAGCAGATTGGGTTTAAGCAATATTATCACGCCAAACTATTTAAATTTTATTACTATGTTCTTCGAGAAGTCTTCCACGTTCCTATTTTTTAAAAACTTGTAGTTCGAGCGAATTTTTGAGTCAGCAAGAACAGATTTTGAGTCTGGAATATGTGCCTTTTCGTAGTTGAACCCTATGTAAAAGGCACAATTAATTGGAGGTAAAATGAATATGCCAGATTGGATAATGGCATAGTTCATAATTTTGGTTTCCCTCAGATTGGTTAACGCCAACCTTAAAGAAATCGAACACGCCATTATCCGCTTGAACAGAATTTGGCACCGCTTAAAGTGATGCCAATGGAGTGAGGGAAGTGTAATTCCCTTGCTCACCTGTTTAAGAATATGTATTTAAAGTATTAAATACTTATTACACATGGCAATATTCAAGCCTCTAAAAGATACTTCCATGCTGGTGGTTGAACTTGTAGAAATACATGGCTGGCATGGAGAGGATCTTTATTATTCTAATTTTGTATAATCACTGATCCCAATCTGAGACAGATGATCTAATATTCTTCAGGATTGAAAAAAAATGGCACTTTGAACTTGCTCTCAGAACTCACTACCTAAAGGTGAATTACCCTCAACCAGTCTATAATATAACTATGAGAGAGCCTACAAAATGGATTTTTTGAGCTCTTACAGCATTAAATTTCGTTGCAGAAACATCTCAGGTAAGGTAGTTGCCTTAACCCCCCTTCAAATATTTCAATGTGTAGATTATTCAACGAAATCGCCTGGGTGACGATGTGAATAAAAAACTTTTTAAAGTTTATAAGGGGGGGTACTGCTAGATACCGGAAATTCCGATTAATATTACTCAGGGTAATTTAGGTGAGATATTTGCCATGTTGCAATGAAATTGCATTTCTGCAAATACTGAAGCCATGTAATTAATCTGAGAAGAGGTTCTGCAACCAACAGAGATGCCTCTTAGAATTTTCTTTTAAAAACTTCAAAATCATTTATTAAAAGACTGCAATCATTATTAAGTACCTTAATGAGGTGCATAGAAATTATCATTTCATGATCTAGGCTATGCATCTGTTTGCAGTACCTATTGCTTAATATTAGCATTGATTATTACATGCCTCATCCTTAGTTTCTAAGAAATCATCATTACCATGACAGCATTGGCATGTATAGAATTTCCTTAAATAAGCAAGTGACTTCCTTTAATTACCCCGTCCACATGTCCAGGTAAAAGTTGGGTTCTACCTTAATATTGTTTTTATATTTCTAGAGTAGTAGGGATTTACTTGGACAGATGGACGGAATTGACTCTTGCGTTAATGTCTCACTTGTCCCAAGAAAAAATGTTAGAAATTAAAATTAAATTCGTTTTCAATTTTATGAATTTTAATTGAGACAAATGAGACATTGCGACAAGACTGTGGATATGACATAGAGATGATCATTTCATGAATAAAGCTATGTGTCAGTTGCAGTACCTGTTATGAACGTTCCTGAATAATAAAAGGCTCAGATCAGTCTTCCTTCTAGTTGCTCACCAGAGCAAAGAATTCCCTAAAGATGTACGTGAATTTCAGAATTTGATTTGAAGGTAAGCAAATACATTACCCTATATAAACCCTTAATTTTGACGTGTAAAATGCCCTCGAATTTTATTGAATACGTGCTACATTGGCAAATGATAGCATTTAACGGAAATATTTATTCTCGGCATGGTAGCCAAACTGGAGTATAATAGTGTACGTCACAACCAGAAAAGGAAGATCATTATAATAACCTTATCTTAAGTATTCCTGCAGAATTTGGTCAATTATAATTGAACTTGCAATGAAAAATTAATCTGTTAGGCCTTATAGTTTTTTTTGCATATTTAAAAGTTAATTAACTGAAGGAGTGTAACGCATATAGATTTTAAATTAATTAATTTTTTGAAAATTGAAAGGCAATAGAAGTATTTAAAAATATGAATAAATTGTAATGTCTTTAGATGCTTTTTTTAAATAATTGAGCAACTTGGTGTAAGATAACTTACCGGCTCAAAAAATAGACCTAAAAAACAAAATCGAAGGGACTATATAATGAAAAAGGGATACGACAAATTAAAAAAATATAGAATAAATTGAGGAAACAAGAAATGAATATGGATAAAGTAATATTTGATGAGGACGAGGCTCAATTGCTTATTGAGGACCCTGTGATCTGCCCTGAAGGATCATTACAAATCTGGGTTGAAAATTCTTCCGAAATTAGGCGAACCACATTACATTCCAACGTCAATTATAGTATAGATTGATATATATATATATCGCCAAGTTTTTATGTAGATATCCTACGATAATCATTAATAGACATTTTTAGGAGATAATGAATGACTAAAGTAATTTCTATTTTTAATAACAAAGGTGGAGTAGGAAAAACCACACTGGTATGGAACGTTTCAGATACACTCTCTCGTAAGGGGAAACGTGTTTTAATGATCGATTTTGATCCGCAGTGCAATCTTTCTTTATCTGTTTTAGGGGGTGAAGTATTTAAAAAGAAATTACCAACAGAAAATGCTCCCTACGGAACAACGATAAGGGCGTATTTACAGAGATTCCTCCAGAACACAGGTGAGTTTGAATTATTTGCTCACGAAGGAATACATACGAGTACCAATGCCGAGATAATTGCAGGTGATTTTTGGGTTAACGTATATTCAGAATCTCTTAGCGTTGGATCTGACTTGCTTACTGGAACAGGAATCACTAAATATGTTGTTCTGCGTGATCTGATAGATTTTGCCAATTCTAATGAAAGAAAGAATGGTAAACCACCTTTTGATTACGCCATCATTGACCTTCCACCATCCTTTGGATCATTGGTCCGAGTAGCTTTGTACTCATCTGATTATTTTATCGTTCCTTGCACTTCTGATACTTACAGTTCATATTGCATTGGACTTATCGGGACTATGCTGCCAAAGTTTTTTTCGGACTGGGAAAGCGGCTATTATAGATTCCGTGATTCTAATCCTCAATTTACCAAATATGAGGGGCTTGGTCAACCAAAATTTGCAGGATGGATATTCAATGGTTATGATACACTGGGAGGTAAATATGTTAAAGCTGATAAGATTCATCATGATGATATTGCTAAATCTATATCAGAAAATATCATATCGCCTGGAAAGATTCAAGTGGCTATGGGACTGCCCTTGGATTCAAGGATCGGAGAGATTGAAGATATGAATGTTCTCATCCAAAATAGTATGTGGCAGAATGCTCCGGTTTCGCAATTAGAGGATTACTCACCTTTAAAAACTCTCCAGAACAAAGGGAGCTGGTCAGGTAATCAACGATATCAAATTAACTTATTTAAAGAAAAGTTTGAAGAAATTGCAGATAACATAATTAATGTATGCGTTTAAAAAGCAAACATTTCACTCAATCATAATACTGCAACTTGCTGTAAGATAAATAATTCTCTGTCAGGCTGTCTCAAAACTCGATCCATTTCTACAATTGGATAATGAGCATTGTTGACTTTAAACATAGGTAGGAAATTATTCCGAAATTTAGGTATAAATTAACCTTATAATAGAATATTTTACCCAAATTATAAAATCAAATGTAGTTTTGAGACAGCCTGCTGTGCAAACTTTCAAACAGGGAATTAATGAGCCTATATCCCAAAACCCATTTTTGTATTCCCTAGAAGCATTTTGATGTTTAGCCTGCTATTCTCCTAGATCAAGGCTTGAATATGAACTTTTACGTATGTATGTCCTTTTTGGCCTTCTCATCTACTTATATTTTCATATAACGGAGAAATTAAAATGTTGGAAGAAAAGAACTATCAAAAGGCATTAGAAAAATTGAAGCCAAAGTTACAAGAAATGCAGTTAGAAAAAATGTCTTTGAAAGGCAGCAAAGGTATCAATATCAAAGACATATTAGCCAATGAAGATGAAGTGTTAAAAAAATATGGGGGGATCTTTTCAAAAGAACACATTCAGAGGTTAACCGAGGAAGAATTCATATCTTTTTTATCGTATAAAAATAACCATCATTGGACAAATATACATCGTCAAGGCCCTAAAATATGTGCAGATATGGAAAAACTTCGCATAGCACTTAAAAATTTATTTGATGAAGATGACCCGAAAAACGCTATATACAAGAGGTATGACAAAATCATTGGAACCAATCGGAAAGAAGGTATTCCAGGAATGGGAAAAGCAACTATAACAGCAGTGCTTCTTGTTGCATTTCCCAATAAATATGGAGTTTGGAATGGAATTTCAGAAGATGCATTGGAAAAACTAAACATATTGCCTAAATTTGAAAGAGGCGAGACTAAAGGTAAGAAATATGAAAAAATTAATAATAAACTCCTCAAATTAGCTTCTGATTTAAAAATAGACTTATGGACACTGGATGCATTGTGGTGGTTCATAATGAGAGATTCTCCATTATAAAGCAGTTAACGAAATATACTTGATGCATGTGGGGTTACTCCCAAATATTGCTCTAGAAGAGACATCCCGTGGAAAAGGAAAGAGAATATGGCGTTAAGGGAAGTATACGAAAAATGTGAAAATTTTTACGAGAAAGCAAGACGGCATCCAAAGTTTTGGATAGGTTTTGGAATTCTGCTTGCCGTAATTTTACTTATATGGCTTCCTCCTTGGCGAGTATCTCATTTTGAAATAAATAACGCTACGATAGAGGCAGATCTAGAAAATCAGTACCGTGCAACCATAGCTCAAATATTGGGTGGCGTCGCTATTGGGATTACTCTATATTATACTTGGAGAAGAATTACTATTGCCGATAATAATTTAAAAGTTTCTCAGGATAATCTAAAAGTTTCTCAGGAAGGCCAGATAACCGAACGTTTTACTAGGGCTATTGATCAGTTAGGAAATGAAAAATTGGAGATTCGTTTGGGTGGAATTTATGCTCTTGAAAGAATTGCAAATGAATCTGAGAAAGATTATTGGCCAATTATGGAGATTCTAACGGCATATGTTAGGAAAAATTCACCTGTAAAAACAGATAGTCCAAAATTGGATACTAAAGTTAACCCTGATATTCAAGCAATTCTTACCACCATTGGAAGATCCCAAATTCCTTCCGGTATGGAGCCTAAACGTCTAAATTTACAAGAGACATATCTTCAAAAAGCCGACTTTAGGGAGGCTAATCTTCAATGGGTTAACCTTTCTTTTGCTCATCTTGAAAATGCTAACTTTGTAAATACTAATTTAAAAGGGGCTTACCTTGAGGGAACTCATCTTGAAAATACTCTCCTTTTGGGTGCTAATCTTGAGGAAGCTGATCTTAAAGGAGCCCACCTTAAAAAAGCTGACCTGAAAAGGGCTAATCTTAATAAGACTGATCTTAGTAAGGCTGATCTTGGAGAGGCTAACCTTTGTGTGGCTAATCTTGAAGGGGCTGACTTTAAAATGGCTAATCTTCAAGGAGCTGACTTTAGAGGAGCTATTCTTAAAGGTGCTAAGAATCTAACGATTGACCAACTTTCTACAGTGAGAATACTTTATTTGGCAAACCTAGACAAAGATCTTGAAATACCATTAAAAGAGAAGTACCCTGCCCTTTTTGAAGAACCCGATGAATGAACGGATAGAGTTATTTGCCATGTTGCAATGCTAATTGCACTTCTGCAAATACTTAGAGCCATGTTAGTTATCTTTAGGACAGGTTCTGGTGGCAGCAGAGATGCCTTTTAGACTTTCTTTTAGAGATTAATAGAGAGGTTCTGCATGCAACAGAGATGCCTCTTAGAATTTTAATTTGAAAATTTATTTAAAAGACTGCAATCATTATTAAGTGCCTTAATAAGAGTGCATAGAAATTATCATTTCATGATCGAGGCTATGCATCTGTTTGCAGTACCTTTTATTAACGTCCTACGATATTTCACGTACCTTTACTATAATAAAGGTAAAGCTGCTGAGGCATGTTGTATATATACTTTTTGCTTATACTCCCAAACTTGCTATGCATATTCCAGGGGATCATTTTCATATTCTTAAATGGGGACTCCTTGAATTTTCTTGTAAAATTTTAAAAGAGGTTCTGGCATGAGAGATATGATCCTTAGAATTCTAAGATTCATCCTGTGTCCCACAGAACCTGTTATAAGCATCCGTCCACCCGTCCAAGTAAATTCCTATAACTCTAAAGATATGAAAATAATATAAAAGTAGTACTAGACTTTTACCTGGACGAACTCTTGCAGAACTGCTGTCGCAATGTCTCACTTGTCCCAAGAGAATTATGAGAAATTGAAATTGGAATTTATTTTTAATTGTGTGAATTTGCTTTGAGACTTTTGAGACATTGAGACATGACTGTGGATATGACATAGAAATGATCATTTCATGATTAAGGCTATGTGTCACAGTTGCAGTACCTCTTGTTAATACCCCTTCCATTTCTTTTACTTGAACTTTTTGAGATATAATAACAAATACCCAAAAAATTCGGGTAGACAATTCATAGATTTATATAATTTGAATCCATTAATCAACTCTGATTAAAAATGGGCACTTATGAGGATATTTTATCTTGTTTCCCGATGGATCAAGTCCGGCCGGAACAAATTCAGATACTGAAAGGCATTGCAGATGCTCTAGATAGCGGAAAGAAATACATAATAATCGAAGCTCCTACTGGTAGTGGGAAATCTCCTGTTGCAATAGCAATTTGTAGGTACTTCCACAGTGGATACATATGCACAGATCAAAAAAATTTACAGAATCAATATTTAAGAGATTTTGAAGAGTATTCAGTTCAAGCTATAGGCAGACAAAATTTTGTTTGCAAACAGGCATCAATGAGAAAGGAACCAGGGGAAAAGGTTTACTGTGACAGAGGAAAGTGCACTTTAAAAAATACCTTCCAATGCCCTGGACTCCCCATTGCAGAAAGCGAGCTAACATCAAATGAAACTAGGTTTGCAGCAACTTCTGCAAGCAGAGGTCCCCTTTTCTGGAAAAAGAATGCAACTAAAAAGAACAAATGTAATTACTGGCTTCACAAAACAGAGGCTCTCAATTCTGAAATCGTTGTTAATAATTACGCTTACATGTTAAGAGAAGGAAACTTTGTAGGAGATTTCGGGAAAAGAAATGTACTTGTTTCTGACGAAGGCCACAACATAGAAAAACAAATCATGAATTTTGTCACAGTTTCGATAACTGAGGATACTCTCGAAGCTTTCGATGATATCAGTTTTCCTTATATTGAAGACGATATTCTTGGAACCAGAGACCAGATAGAGCATGGTCAAGAGAAATTAATGCCTTTGTGGATCAATTGGTTAAGAGAACTTTATATGGGACTCTCCGAAAGGATAGATCAATTGAATGAACTGCAGTCTTTTGTATTTGATTCGAAAGAAGGTATGGAAGACAAAGAGTGCCCTTCCAAAATCCCAAAAGCATGTGAGGGAAAAACAAGAGAAGAAGTTCTGAAAATTCTTGCAAAAATGGTTGAAGATCTTGAATCACTGTCATGGACAGTCTCTTTCTTTTTAGGGGATTATTCTAAGAACCCCAAAAATTGGGTAATCCAACCAGAACAAAAGGGAGCCAAGATCGTAAAAGGAGAATTTAAGCCTGTAAGGATCAACAAGTTCGCTAAAAAAAAATATTTCAAATTTGGAGAAGTCAACGTAATAATGTCGGCTACTATTATTGATTTTGAGAACATAGCGAAAGACTTGGGAATTTTGCCAGAGGAATATGCTGCTGTCAAAATTCCTCCTGTTTTCCCGGTAAAATCTAACAAGTTGTACCATCTGGGTATCTGCAATCTAAGCCGTGATAACACTCAAGAGGATGAAGATTATGAAAAAAATATGCTTTTAGTAGTTAAAACAATAGACATACTCCTTGACAAGTTCTCTGATCATAAAGGGATAATCCATTGTAATACCTACCGAAACATGGAGTTTATCAAAAAACATTCAAAAAATGCGGACAGAATTTTGGGTCATAGGCCTGAAAATCGAGAAGCTGTACTGAAAATTCATGAGGAAAACGAGAAACCTTCTGTTTTATGCTCGCCCTCCATGTCGGAAGGAGTTGATCTCAAATTCGACACCTCCAGATTTCAGATACTAATAAAGGTTCCCTATCCTTTTTTGGGGGATCTACAGATAAAAGAGAGGAGTATACAAGATAAAAAATTCTACATAAACAGAACAGCTCTGTATCTTGTTCAGGCTATAGGTCGTTCAGTGAGGGATAAAGAAGATTGGGCTTACACTTTCACTATTGATTCAAGGTTCCCTCATTTCTGTCACTCGAATTCTGATATCATGGAGAACTTCAACAGGCACAAAAGATCAGTTTTAGATGTCCAAGGCATTTTAGCTCAAGTTTGGAGGTAAATTATTCCAATCCAGAGGGTCTTATTTATGGGTAGTGGGGGTGAGTCATTGATCAAATCTGAAAAAACGAGTGCATACTCCATGTTTGAAATAAATAAGGAGAGATTTGGAGGCTTTTGGTTTTCAGTAACTCACCCCCACGACCTATTTATGTTTGCAGCATTTAATCCCAGGAATCCATCATGGGGAATATCAAGAGATCATGTACCAAAACCTCTTAGATTAGCTGGTAAAGAAAGTTTTCAGAACCAGATTAGGATCATTTTGAGATTTAATTGTGTACCGTAATCTACTCTTCATTGAGAACACTTGGAACACTTGGAACACTTGGAACACTTGGAACACTTGGAACAGTTGTAAGAAAGGGGTATAGTAAACACAGAGGAAGAACTGTAAGATAGAGAATATATATTTATTATCTTACTCTCTTCCTGTGGACTACATACACCCCTCTCCTAGAAGTGTTCCATCTGTTCTATCTGTTCCATATTGAGTGAAATCACCAAGGTCACGGTATTCAAGAAAAAGTTTTGTAAGATACAGACGGGGGGGGTTATGGTTGCTAGATACCGAAGAATAACTCTCAAATTACCGTACTGAGTACGTACTGTCTTGTGTAAAAGAAAGCATGAGAAACGTATTTTCGACCAATTAATTTCATGAAATCTTTTTACAATCTCATCTAACCGTGCCAATCTCTTTAACTTATTGTGACAAGATTTTCCCCTGTCTTTTCCAGCTTACCTTTCAGATGAGCTAATTTTCTGTTATCCGTCCAAAAACTCTATTTTTCCCCTCGAATGGTTAGCCAGGTCGTACGTACTGAATATGGTAAAGTACGGAAAACCGTACCTTCCAAGTACTGTTATTTCAAAAACCATTGTCATCTTCCTTCAAAATCAAAAAAGAAGTTCCTTTTCCCTTCCTCTTCTTACCCTTCCTCACCTTGTCAGGGTACAACTCTACTACCTTCTCCATGATCGTTTGAATCATAGCTCGACTGCTGGACCTTTTCACGAATATACGGCATTCTTCGGGCACTGCTGCAGAACTGAGAAGGAGATATATTTCGGAAGAGGTGAGCATTTTTCCAGCCAGCTTAGGCTTTGTCCTCTCTAATTCCTTCATGACCAGCTGGGCCCTGGCAACTGTTTTATTGCCGCTTAGAAGGGAGTGTTCACTCGGATGGGTATTTCCTTCAAAAATCTTTTTCTCAAGCTCTAAGAGCCTCTCAGGAAGTGGATTAAAAGTGTTTCTTCTTTTCTCTGGCCACATGAGCCTTTCTGAATCGTCCATTTCTTCCCAATCCAGATCTATGCCTACAAAGTGTGTCCTGGCACTTACCCCAAGGTATTCTTCCAGCACATCCAGCCTTTCTAACAGGTTGTGTTCTTTCGCAATTACCCGAACGACGATATTCTCAATTTCCTCTCTCAAAGCAGGATCATTCAGAAGGTTCTGCAGTTGCTGTAACCCCGGATCAGGTTCTTCCAGCAAGCTTACATATGGCTTGGACATAATCCCTGAATCACTGGAGTAGACCACAGTACTCACCTCTGCAAAAGATAAATATTGAATCAAAGCAATTCTTCTGCTGTAGAGTGAGTTTCCAATCACGGGTTGGAGCTTTGTGTATCGGTAATTCACTCAACATCTCTTTCACCTCTTAGGGTACTTTTCTTGAGTTTCGTTTGCAATTTTGAGATCATTCTTCCTCTCGTTAGGTCTGTGTTATGTTTGGTGAATTAATCATACATATGTTTCCTTTTTATATGAGTGTTACGATTGGTTCACTTTTAATGGATGTGTTTATTTATTGTGAAAACGTAATACATCTCAATGAAGGAACGTTTCAGCGTATCGATGGATGAAGACCTCACGAAATGGCTGGACAAGCTTGCAGATGAAAAGATATTTTCCAGCCGGAGCCATGCACTCGAGTTTTGCGTGAAGCAGATCTCTAAAATTGGAATCAAGAATATCGTGTTAATGCACTGGGGAGCAGGTGAAGCAGAACCTGTGTTTATTCAGAAAAGTGAAGTTGAGGCATTAGACTCTTTTGCAAAAGCCAGAAACATATCCAGAGATGAGGCTGTTAAGGTTCTGATTAATCAGGGAACTAAGGATGAGTCCTGAATTTGAGTGGGTTCTGGATTGTTTTAAAGAAGTTCTGCGGTGGGCACACGTAAGACTAATGAACTCACATTTAACTAAACTCAAGTGCCAACTGCAGTACCTGACCATATTCTTACAACAGAGAGATTCGGAAAAAAAATACAAATGAAAAGTATATGTAATAGTTATAGAAACTGTAATTTAACAAAAAATAAAGAATTTAGGCTTAGAATCCCTGCTGTGACTTATTGGAGACATTTTTAGAGCAAATTGCCTTGGTAAATCAACTAAAATAGCTATCCTTTAGGATTAGGTTGCCGGGGCCGACAGGCCAGCGACGTCAGGAGCGTCTGAAAATCCCGCCCGAGGCTTTTTACTTTTTTTGTTTAAAGCACTTTCTGTCTATTTTGTCATAATTTTAGCTTGAATTTCGACTGAAATTAGATTTTTTTCAGTTTATGAGAAATCCATAATAAGCGTTGCCTCTTATCTATTTCCCTGAGTTTTGAAATCCCAACACCCACAAACCTTATTTTTTGACTTCCTAGGAATTCTAAAAGAAGCTGCATAGATGTCCTCTTAATTACGAAGATATCCGATGTCCAGACGGATACAGTCTTTGACCGTGTATAAGTTGAAAAATCTTCATAGCGAACCACAAGGGTAACTACTTTGAAAAGGAAGTGATCCTTAATTAAGGCTCTATGAACACTCTCAGCAAGTAATTCTATATAGCCAGCGATTTTCACAGATTGTTAGTATCTTCACCAAATGTTCGGCTTCTGCTTATTGACTAAACCGCTGCACCTCACTCTTTCACTTCGCTGAAATCATTACCATTAACTACCTGCTTTAGCCAAAACCCCATTTTTCCGAACCTTTCGGTAACCCTTTGGATATCGCAGTTCGAACCTCTTCAACTTTGCTTTTCCCATGAGTTTAAGAGACTCTTTTGTTCTTTCACCTATTGCTGGGATTTTTGAGACATCTAATAAGAATAAGGCTCTTCGTTGTGTTGTGTGGATATCCTCACAAAAACCAACAAGGTAAAATTGAAAAATCACCTTATCCATAGGGAATAGCGAAGAGTCATAAATAATCTGAATTTTGAGCTGGGAAATTCCAGCAATCAATGTGTTACGATTTTTATAATTTTTCACATTATATGTATTGGCAAATATATTTGTATATATTTGGATTTATACATCTATTTACATCTTTTGACATTTTTAGTAAAGTTTTAAAATATAAACAGCATTACACATACTTATTTTATAGGGAGATTGATTATGAAAACTAAAATTAACTTGCATTCATTCACTTTGACTTCAATAGCTCTGGTATTTTTTTTAATTCTTGTTTCATCTTTTGCTTCTGCATCTATTACTGAAACTCGGATTACAAACCATGGAACAGCATCATATCCTGCAATATATGGCAACACTATAGTATGGCAGGATGAGCGTAATGGGAATTGGGATGTTTACATATATGATCTCTCAACAAAAAAAGAGATTCATACTACAAATTCAGCATATCAGGCAGATCCTGATATTTATGGAAACAGCGTTGTCTGGATAGATAATAGAAATGGATGGTTAGATATATATCTTCAAGATCTGGCTACAAAAAAACAGACTTGTATCACCACAAATGGAGAAGCATCGACGCCTGAGATCTATGGAAACAAAATAGTGTATGTCAAGGACGCTGATCATGAGAATGAAACTTGGTACGATCTTTATATGTACGATATCTCTACAAAAAAAGAAACTAAAATACCAACAATAGTATCCGCACATGCTCCTCAAGTCTACGGTAATAAGATAGTGTGGTTGGACTTTGACGGATTAAACTTGGGCTTTGAAGAAATCAACGGTAATCAAATTGTTTGCGTATATGACCTTTCCACAAAAAAACAAACTCAAATCGTTAAAGCCGACTTCCTTTCAGAAGGGATTGATACGCCTGATATTTACGGAAACCGGATAGTCTATGCTGCATTTCGCAATCGAAATTGGGATATTTACATGTATGATCTTTCCACTAAAAAAGAGACTCGGATAACCACAAATACGTCAGACTCAATAAACCCCGTTATTTATGGCAATAATATAGTTTGGCAGGATAACCGAAATAGAAATTGGGATATCTATGCATATAATCTTACCACTCATCAACAAGTACACACTACCTCTAAATCAATTAAGGATGGACTTGCTATATATGATGACAAAGTAGTTTGGACAGATTATCGCAATGGTGGGAATAAGCCTGATATCTACATGGGTACAATCAGTTATCTTCCTGTAGCTGATTTTATTGCATCTCCAACCTCCGGAATCCAGCCATTGAATGTGCAGTTTAATGATAAAAGCACAGATGTGTATTACTGGTCCTGGGACTTCGGAGATAAAACTACTTCAACATTACAGAGTCCTGCACATAAATATGCAAAAGCCGGAAAGTATACTGTGACTTTGACTGTGAAAAACGCAGCAGGTAAGAACAGTATGAAAAAGACTAATTACATCACTGTAAAGTAACTGAATATCCGGAATTGCAAACAATAAATATCTGGTTGATGTGGAGGCAGTGTAGCGAAAGTTGTGTACAACATGATTGACTCTGCATCTTTTTCTTTCACCTCAAAAAACAGGATGCAGAGTCAATAGTTGATATTGTCTCATTTATAAAGATTTTTTAGATCAGGAAGATGGAATCTGCCGGATTAGGTCATGTTTGGTTATTTCTGAAGATTTTATTGTTTTTAAATGAGTTACTACCAATTTGGTAGAAATTGGTAGTTTTTGGTAGTAATTGACATTAGAATATCAATCATCATTTCTTACTCCTTTATACCTGTACATATAACTCCGGCCTCTTTTTATCATTTCAAAGTAACCAAGCTTTGCAAGATATTGCAAATCATTCCTTGCTGTATCGTAAGCCACGTTGTATTTACTTTTAATTTCAGCTATGGAGACGTATCTCTCAGGTTCTTTGAGCAGACTTTTGAGTATATCTGCCTGCCTGAGGTTCAGATTCTCAGAAGTTTCGATGATCTGCATGACCTCATGCTGCTCAAGTTTTTTGAAAGCTATATAATCTTCAAAATCTTTAAGTGCCTTCTCTATTGCTGAGAGATTATAGTTTATGAAATATGTGAGGTCATTATAATCGGTTTCAGTGAAGAGATAGGCCTTTGCATATTTTTTTTGGAGTGCAACAGTATCCTGGATATCGGCATATACTCAAAGAGCCAGTAACCACGGCTGAGCATATACCAATAGAATATGGATCTTGCACAGCGTCCGTTACCATCGGTAAATGGATGGATGTAGCCTATTAGGAAGTGCAGTATGATTCCCTTAATTAGCGGGTGGATGAAATCATCTTCGTCAGTGCTGGCAAATTTGCAGAATTCCTCCATGAGATCAGGAATCTTATTATAATCAGGCAGAGTGTGATATACCATACTCACATCCTGAGGATTAGCCACAAATATTTAATAATTTTTACAATGTAAATTGATGGAACATACAAACTCAACTTGTTCCTAAAAAAATAGTAGAATAGACAGGTGGATGGAAGAAGACTGACTCTTCCGCCCAAGCTTGAGGTAGACAGGTGTGATCCCTGCCCAATTATGAAACAAACCCAGCAGATTGGGTCTACATAACAATATCATTTTCAATCGATTTAAATTTTATTCTTATGTTTTTCGAGAAGTCCTCACCGTTCTTTTCCCAAATTCTTCACGATTATAAACAACCTGAGATTCTGCACCTTATGCAGTTGAAGATACCGAGACCTGAAGTTAGAGACGCTGGTAAGAAGGTCCTGTGGGAGCTTGTAGAATTACTCTTATTCCAATTAAACCCTTAACATCACATTTAAAAGAGTTGCCGTAAAAATGGCCAAGATGATCCAACCAAGTAATCCTTCAAGCATAACCCATTTCCGGAAATCTTCTTTTGGATACCAATTTACATATCCCTTTCCAGTAAATGTGGCTATGCTAAAATACAAAGCATCCAAGAAGGGTACTTCCTGAGACTCATTTTCAGATTTTTTTGCTTCCTTGGTAATTCCCTGGCCTTTTAAGTAGATAATGGAAAAAAGTAAGATTAAAAATCCCACGAAACGAAGTGCATGTAAAGGTCTTACACCATAACCGCAAGTTGCCCAGCTAAGAATATCTATCCATTTGGAAAATGATGTTAAACTTTTATGTTCCTGAGAGTATTTTCGATAGTTATAATATATAGTATCGGCGTCTGAATATAACCCCAGGTTATTATAATTTTTGCTAAACATTTCGCAATTTTGTCCGTCAGTGAATATATTCTTAGATGTGTCAAGTGTCTCTGGCACAGAGAAGCCAGCAGAATTATTAAAAGTAGTCTCAAAGAAGTAAGCAGAATCATTAAATTCCACCGCTATGAAGTAGGCAGAATTATGAAAAGTTGCCCAGGTGAAGTCGGCAGAATTATGAAAAGTTGCCCAGGTGAAGTCGGCAGAATTATGAAAAGTTGCCCAGGTGAAGTCGGCAGAATTATTAAAAATCACCCCAGCGAAGTAGACTAAATTATAAAAAGTCGCCCCGGAGAAGTTAGTAGAATTATTAAAAATCGTCCAGGAGAAGTTGGTAGAATTATTAAAAGTTGCCCCGGTGAAGTCAGCAGAATTATTAAAAATCGTCCCGGAGAAGTCAGCAGAATTATTAAAAATCGTCCCGGAGAAGTCAGCAGAATTATTAAAAATCGTCCCGGAGAAGTCAGCAGAATTAATAAATAATACATTTGAAAAATCAAAAGTGTTCTTAAAAGTTGAATTTTCGATTGTTATATTGCTTTCGATAATGCTTAAATTTTCTTTTAAATCAATGTAAAAAAGGAGTGCTGTAGTGTATCTTGCATCCAATGATTTATGAAAATACGGATTAGGAATGGTTTTAAGTTTTATTTTACTAACGTTTAATTCCCCAACTATGCTACAATCTGTAAGATTTATATCATCATCATTTTCGATATGCTTTAAGATGTCTTCTGCTTTAACTTTTGCATTAACTTCTCTATATTCATTTGCCTGAACTTCTGTACACAGCAGGAGAATTACTAAGATTGACAACAGGATATAAGAAGTTAAAGTTCTGAACTTCATTTCTGCACCTTCTTCAGCACCAAATTTTCATTTATGGAACATGGGTGCATTAAACTATAAAACATAATGTATAAAAAAGATTCAATAAAAATATTCAATTAATGAAATCTTTGCTTGGAACTTTGGAATTAATAAACTGTTTTAGAAATTTTATAGCTTATGAATTGAAAATCAAAGCAGATTATTCAACAAAATTGCCTGGGTGACGGTGTGAATTAAAAACTTTTTCAAGTTTAGATAGGGGGTACTGATAGATACCGGAAATTCCGAGTAATATTACTGAGGGTGATTAAGGCGAGATATTTGCCATGTTGCAATGAAATTGCATTTCTGCAAATACTGAAGCCATGTTAATTAATCTTCGAAGAGTACAGTGGGACACAGAGATGCCTTTAAGAATTTAATAAGATCATCCTTGTTTACTTGTTTTATATACTTCGCAACTACAGCTCTTACTTTATGTTTTTCACTTTCCTTCAACTGATCATAACCACGGCAGTTTCCAAAATGCCCATCCTCAACTTTGTCTATTTCAATACCTTTTTTTAATTCATTCTGGACATATTCCCCAATAACTTCCAAAACTTCTTTGATAACTGCACTTTTTTTTGACGCGGAAGCTTTTACTATGGATCCATCAGTGCTTAATTGCTCGAGACCTATTACTCCAAGATCTTTAGCTGCCTTAACAGTATTTTTAAATGCTTCCTCAATCAATTGTTCATTTTCTTTTCTGAAGTCACTGATTGTTCTAAAATCAGGTTGTAGTTTTCAGCCAAATACATGTAAACTACATTTTCTCGAACATTGCGAGATATCGATCGGGAAGATCGAACTCTATCAAGCATCGATTGAATCAAAATCTTACATATTAAGCGTGGATGATAGGCAGGGTGTCCAGAGCCATCATAACTGATTTCAAATTCACTAAAATCCATCTCGTCTACAAAAGATTCAACCAAATAACAAATGTGATCTGAAGAAATAAGATCTCGAATATCTGGAGGCAAAGTCCAAACTTGATTTCTTAAAGATTTGATGAAAACCATAAATTAAAGGATAATTCTAGAAATATACAAATATTATTATATTTTTAATCATTAGCTCAATTATCTACAGTAATTGTCGGACAGCCTCCAAGCTAGCGGGGTATTCGATTGAAAGAAAGAAAAATAATTAATTTATCCATGCGGCACGTAGCATCCGTTCTTTATATGATAGACTTTCATCTTTCAAAATTTCGAGCTTATGATGTAATATCCCTAAATGGATTCTTTTTTCTCTTATGGTTTCTATTAGGTAATTATAAGGTTCTTCTGCCATATTAGGGGTCGCCAAGTCTTCTGTAAAATTTTGAATATCTTCTTCATCAAGCTCAATTAACGTTTGAGTATTTTTTATATGACCTTCTAATGCGATTTTATCCAAGTCTTCTTCATTCATTCGGTTTCATCTCCATAAACAATAATTGTTACATCCTTCCCAGCATTAGGAAACCCCACGAAATAAGGAACGTCTATATTATCTACCTGACTTTAATTGTTTGAACTTTTCTTAATGTTGACATTATATTTAGATCTAAAAGTAAAGTTTCTTCAACATTCTCCCATGCTTTCACCATTAATCACCCATGAATCGCCCAAGCATAATGTCAAATGATGCTGAATTAACTAATTTTCACCCAATCTCCCAATTTAAGAGATGTAATAATGAAATAATTTTAGAACATATTCTCTTTTTAAAATGGTTATTTTCGTTCTCATTATTATCAATTTTGGGAGATTGGGAGATTCATTTGTATGTTAGTGTCTATTGATATTGATTTTTATTTTATTATATGGGTGAAAGCTGGGTGATTTATGGTTGAAAGAGGGAGATGAATGTTAGAAGACACAGGAAGAAGAAGAAGAAGAAACTCTCCCCCTGTGTTTTCATATAATTGATTTAAAAATTTCAACATCTCTTTACTTCTGCAAATGAAAAAACAGACAAAGGTCCACCTTGACATAGATATCATAAGTAACTCCACTAAACTACTCACTGTTAGGAAAATACAACATTAAAGAACCTGTTCAAGCATTACATGACATTTTTTACGTGAAATTCCCAGTATACCAGAATAGATCTTTTTTACTCTCAAGTTTTACACGGGGGGATATCAATAGAAAGATTTTAGACTTCTAATAGTAAGTTTAAGAATCATGCCTATGCCACCAGTACCTCTCCTTAATATAAATCAACATGGCTCCAAGCATCTGCAGAAATGCAATTAGCATTGCAACATGGCAGATATACCCCTCAATTATTCCCAGAATAACGTAGAACCTGCCCCAGCATTACATGACCCTATTTAACGAATTCTCCAGGAAATAATTTTCTGTTTTCAAGTGCCTTGCAATTGATAGGATGACACAGGCCACGTAATAATAAGCCGGAAACGCAAGTAAAATTGTTTTAAATCGAGAATACTTGATTTAAACGATGATATACTTGCTTTATTCACATACCATTACCTTTTCTCAGAATAGACTTGTTAATTCTAAGTTGATATGCACGACACTGAGGTTGTATAGAACTCAAACGGAATCATGGAACAAAATTCACCATCTGGTTTAGCAATGTAGAAACATGAGACAACGATGTTTATTAAAACAGGCCCTGTACCTCCAGGCTTCTTCTGACGTACCTTTTTCCTCTTGCATAGAATAAGGCTCCTTTGAATTCCCAGGTATTTTTTATTCTTTTTATGCCTTCATCCCATCTTCACAGCAAACGTTTCCGGCTATTCTTCTTTCGTAATTACAGAATAAAAAGGAAAGCAGAGCACACTGGTTGCAGAACCTTGCAACAGTTAAAAGCGGTAATTTAAAAGACAGCACAAGCACTATTGCAGCTAAGGCAAATGAAGGAAATGAAAAGGCTCCATGATTTATTGTAGTCCGTGGAATTATTTGTTTATTCTGTGTGTTCTTGTATAGGATAAGGGAAAATAAACCAGAGTGACCATGATCAGACAAAAATTCAAATATCAAATCTGGCAAGCAGGTGCATTCCACTTGGTTTGTTAGATTTGAAAGCTGCATTCTAATTAATTTCCATGGACTGGCTTTTTATATCCTGTATTTTAAATTTTTGTTCAGCTAGTTCCTATTATATTTTCCCAGCTCTTCCTCAAATGCTTTCGTTAATATTTTTAGAAATTCAACGATCACGATAGAGAACTCTGTAAATATTAAGCTCAAAAGAAAAGATTTAAGATCAGTTATGAAATGCGAATATAGCTATTGAATTTTTTAAATGAGAATAAGGAAAGAAAATGAATGAAAATTAACAAAAAATCATATTCGATAGTTTTAGCATCAACGGCTGTGATTTTATTTTTTATCTTTGTTTTGTCCACAGTATCGGCAGCTTCGCCCACGGTCACTGAAACCAGGATTACCACAAATCCGTCGAATTCTGTGAACCCTGTTATCTACGGAAATACTATAGTGTGGCAGGACGACCGCAACGGAAATTGGGATATCTACATACTTGATCTTTCCACTCGCCAGGAAATTCACACTACAAATACTTCAAATCAGGTGTCGCCTGATATCTACGGTAGCAAGGTAGTGTGGGAAGATGAGCGCAATGGAGGTCATGATATTTACTTCGAGGATCTTTCCACTAAAAAGCAAACTAGGATTACAAGAAGCGGAATAGCATGCAATCCTAGAATTTACGATAATAAAATTGTGTGGATGGATGGACGTAATGGTGGAAGCCTGGATGAAAGTAACTGGCCTGTTGGAAACTGGGACATCTACATGTATGACCTTTCCACCTCGAAGGAATACCAGATCACAACTAATAACTCAAAGCAGGTGGATCCTGATATTTACAAAGATAAGATAGTATGGCGTGATGAAAGGAATATGGGAGAAAACTATTATGAGAAGGTGCAGGTTTACATGTATGATCTTTCTACTTCCACAGAAAGCCCACTAAACTATGAGGCAAGTGCTCATTATGTTTCGTCTTCTCCCAGGATCTACGAAAACAGGATTGCATGGATGGCAGAAAGTGTAGGTACAAACTACAATGTCTACGTGTACGATCTCGCTACTTCCGCTATTACTATGATCGGTTACCCCTATAGCATTGGTTATAGTTCTCAACCTGATATCTATGGCGACAGGGTCGTATGGACTGAAGGAGGAGACCCCGGTAACAGTGATATCATGATGTACGATATTTCTACTGAGACTGGAATTCAAGTAACCACTGATAAGTCAATGCAAAATGCACCTTCAATCTATGGTGACAGAATAGTTTGGGAGGATGAGCGTAACGAGAACTGCGATATTTACATGGGTACTCTTTCAGAAAATGAATCGACACCGGAGTCACCTGTAGCAAACTTTTCTGCAACCCCTCTCTCTGGAAAAGCCCCACTGAAAGTTAAATTTACCAGCACGAGTACAGGCTCTCCTACTGAATGGAAATGGAATTTCGGAGACGGATCTGATCTGGTAACTGAGCAAAACTCTGAACATACATATTCAACACCCGGCGTTTATACGGTGAAACATACTGCAGTTAATGCATATGGAAGAGACACGGAAATAAAAACAAATTATATTACTGTAGAGTCAACAGTGCCAAACGCTGATTTTTCTGCCTCCGTTACTTCAGGCAATGCACCGTTGACAGTCAAATTTACTGACAAGAGCACAGGATCACCAACTGCGTGGAAATGGAATTTTGGAGATGGATCTGCTCTGGTGACTCAGTATAATCCGACGTATACCTATTCAAAACCTGGAACTTATACGGTGAAAGAGACTGTTAGTAATGCAGCAGGGAAGGACACAGAAATAAAAACGAATTACATAACTGTTAAAGCAGCCCCTGTAAAAGCTCCTGTAGCCGCATTCACTGCATCTCCAACTTCAGGAAAGAAGCCTATGAAAGTTCAGTTTACGGACAAAAGTACTAACAGCCCAACTTCCTGGAAGTGGAGTTTTGGAGATGGGACTTATTCAACCTCTAAGAGCCCTTCTCACACATACAGTAAAGCTGGGAAATATACTGTTACTCTGACAGCAAAGAATTCAAAAGGCAGCAATGCTAAAACTATGTCTGGATACATTACAGTAAAGTAAAAATAAGGAAGTAAATGGTTAAAGAGAGAAGAATCGAGAGGACAAGATCCTCACTTCACTCTTTCTTTTTTGGAATCATTCAGTCCATCCAAAACCAGTTAAAGATAGCAATGTTGCAATAGTCTTTCCTAAGACTTTGGAAAATATTTTCTGCCAAACTGACTACACCTTTTAGTCTGAACTCTCCAGGATGCCCAGATAGGAATTTTTGATTCTTAAATTTCAAAGGGTGGGTACCTGATAGACTTGATACTGCAGATAATCAGTTAGAATTTTAAAATCAGAGTAATTTCTTGGGTAAATCTTCCATCTTATTCTTGAAGAGATAATCTTCCACAATTTCCCTTATTTTTTTGGGCAACATGGACAATTGACTTATTCTTTTACCAGCTATTTCTTTTAACTCCTCTTTAAACAGTATTATATTATATTGTATGATACAATGTAATTAATTCGAAAGCAAGATCCATTAAAACAAGGATTGAAACTCATTAAATACATGGTACATGGTAGGAGCTACATAAGAACCCACTTTCCGCAGATGTCCTTACAATTTTCACAATTTTTTTGCTATCGTTTTTTCTGAAAATCTTCCTGGTTACTTAAACACATTTTTTTAAAACATCCTACGATTTTCGATCTTTTGCCTTCATTGAAAACTTCCAGCCCCCTTTTTCCGAGGCTTCAGTTGATATACTAACTGCAGAGTTGCGAATAATTCTCCAAAAGCGATAACAAGAAAAATGTTATTTTTTTGAAGAAATCTGCAAAATGTCGGTTCACAGCAAATGTGCCAGGATATTCTTCTTTCGTAATAACCGGAGAGAAAAGAAAGGAGAGCACACAGGAAGCAGGATCTGTTGCAATAGTTTAAAAGCTGTAGCATAAAAGAGAACTCAAGCACTATTGCAGCTAAAGCTGCTGAAGGAAAAGAAAAGACTCCATGGTTTGAATTAGTCTTTGGACTTATTTCTCTGCTATGTGCATCCATTAAATCTAAGGGAAGATAATCTTCCCCAATCTTTTTTGAGAATTAATTATTGATCTCTAAAGAATTCGGTAAGATTAAATAATAATACAAAGCTTTGAGGATCAAGGCTGCGCTATTTTCAAAAGCTTAAATTTTTTCTTGTTAAAAACAACATTACAGCCTGCTCATTAAATCTATCGGAGTTTTTCTTGTGTGGAAAATCAAAAAAACAGGAATGATGTTGCTTGCAGTATCTTTTGTACTTCTAGCTATTGCTGGTAGTGCCTCTGCTGCAACGATTTATGTTGAGTCTGGAAAATCAATTCAGAATGCAGTAAATAGTGCACATTCTGGCGACACAATAATTGTAAAACCCGGGACATACACCGGCGATATAACAATTTCAACACCTAATTTAATCATAATGTCAAGTAGTTCCTATACTGCTATAATTAAAGCTACAGAAAATGCTTTCAGTTTAGATGCTAACAATATCACAGTTAAGAATTTCGCTATAAAGGGTTCAGGTAGCTCAAACGGTATTTCAATAGGTTCTCTACTTTGTACAGTTAGAAATAATAAAATTTCTAATTTTGGTACAGGGGTTCTTGTTAGTACAGAAAATTATGGCACCAGTGGATCAATTATTAATAATGATATCTCTGAGTGCGATGGTGGAATTTTATTATGGTCTACCAGTGGTAACACAATAAGTGGGAATAGAATCTCCAATTGCGCATGTGGATTGAGTCTAGCAGATTCTTATGGAACTTTGATTTACAATAATAATTTTAACAACACTGTAAATTCACAATTTACTGACATGCAGACGTGGAGCACTACGAAAACAACCGGGAAGAATATTGTTGGTGGACCATACCTCGGGGGAAACTATTGGGCTACACCTGCTGGAGATGGTTTTTCTCAGACACATTCCGATTCCAACGGCGACGGGTTTGCTGACGTTCCATATGAACTGAATGACGTAAACATTGACTATCTCCCTCTTATAACTCCCAGTAAAGTTCCTGTTGCAGCTTTTTCTGCCTCTCCAACCTCAGGAACTGTCCCACTCAAAGTTCAGTTTACAGATTCCAGCACAAACACCCCAACAACATGGAACTGGAACTTTGGAGATTCAACTTCTTCAACAGAAAAGAATCCTATACATACTTACAGTAAAGTTGGGAAATACACTGTCGTCTTAACCGCAAAGAACGCTGCTGGAAGCAATACTGTTACCAGGTCCAGTTACATCAATGTTGTAGCTGCTGTAAAAGCTCCGGTTGCTGCCTTCTCTGCAACTCCTGTATCCGGAAATGCTCCATTAAAAGTTCAGTTTACCGACAGCAGTACAGGCTTTCCCACTTCATGGAAATGGGATTTTGGTGACAAATCTTCTTCGACAGAAAAGAATCCTGCACATACATATTCCGCAGCAGGAACATATACTGTGAAGTTGACAGCGACCAATGCAGCAGGCGGTAATACTGCAACAAAAACGAGCTATATAACTGTAAAAGCAGTATCAACATCCACAAACGTTTATATCAGTGATTTGTATGTCGGTGCTCCCCATCAAACAATAAATCAGGAATATGTAAAAATTACGAACAAAGGAACAACAGCAGTAAATATGAATGGTTGGAAAATTACAGACAAAGATCAGAAACACACATATCAATTCCCAGCAACTTTTACCTTAAAAGCTAAAACTACAGTGACGCTCTATACTGGAAAGGGAACAAACACTGCAACTAAGCTTTTCTGGGGAAAAGGAGTATATGTTTGGAATAATGAGGGAGATACAGCATACCTGTACAACGCTCAAAGAAAAATAGTTTCCACGAGAAACGGATAAATTCGGAATGAGGAGTTCCTCATTTCTTCTTTTTTGGAATCATTCAGCCCATCAGGAATCAGTTAATGATGGCAATGTTGCAATAGCCTTTCTTCAGACTCTGGAATCATATTTCGATATTGCTTTGCAGGGTTTTTCATACATCATGGGTTCAATCATATCAAGGATCTCTTTGTTTTCTAGAGTCTGAGAAATTTTTGATTTAAGAACCTGAAAGATATTTGATTTGTGCCAGTTCATTTCTTCCAGACTTCGAATTTCACATTTCTGAACTTCTTGATTCTTTGAAAAAAACCTCATATTTCTACGTGGCTTGTTTTAACTCGACTTCTATTTCTGGAAACGATTTGGCCAAAAGAAATATAAACAGTTATTGACAGAAAATATTTAGAAAGAATTGAGTGAAAAACAGAAGAAGTATTTTTAATAATATATTATATTTAAGGAGAGAAAATATGAAAAGTAGGATAGCCTTTCTAATAATTTTTTGTCTTTTTTTTATAATATCCACTTCAGTTACGGCATCATCGAGGGAAATGACAGTAGATGATAACTCTGGAGCTGATTTTGTATCAATTCAAGAAGCAGTGAATAATTCTGTACCAGGTGACACAATAATCGTGATGCCCGGAATTTATACTGAAAACGTTCTTGTCAATGTAAAAGGTCTAACTATCAAGTCAGAATCAAAAAATGGAGATGTGCAGGTAAAACCGCTAAATGAAAGTGTAAGTACCTTTCTGACAACAGCTGATAATATAACGATCAGTGGTTTAAAAATAATAGGACCCAGTCAGGATTATGAAAAAAGTGCAATCTTCGTTTATGGCGATATGAATAATCTGACAGGCAATACCATTGAAAATGGTTGTATTCTTCTGGGGCCCGAGAGAAGAGGCAATTTAATAGCCGAAAACAAGATATCAAACGATGAAGGTGAAGGCATACATATTTCCTGTTGTGGATTTGATACAAATATAGTATCAAATAATACGGTCTCAAATTGTTCCACTGGCATATACGAATATGATCAAGCAGCAGATATTCGTAATAACAGGATTACTGACTGTGATTATGGGATTGAGCTTACCACTTCAAGTTCAGGAATTGACAATAATACAATATTAAACTGTAATGTCGGGATTAAATTAGGAGAGGCATGTTCTGTTAACATGATCAATAATAGAATAACGTCCTGTTCAGAATGCGGAATTTTTGATCAGGATAAGTTCGGTGACCGGATCTACAACAATTACTTTAACAACGCTCTGAATGTAAAGTTTGGAGATGATGTTGGAGAGGGGGATACCTGGAACAATTCACTTACTCGAGGTACTAACATTGTAGGAGGCCACTACATCGGAGGAAACTTCTGGGCAAAGCCAGATGGAACAGGATTCTCGCAAACCTGCGCAGATTTGGATGGAAATGGAATTGGGGACCTGCCTTATAATATCTATGAGAATGAATTTGACTATCTACCTCTTGTATATGTAGATTCATACCTGCCTCTTGCAAATTTTGACTCCAATACGTCAAGTGGCTATGCCCCTCTTTCCATTCAATTTACAGATCATTCAGAAAAAGTAACTCAATGGGACTGGAACTTTGGAGACGGAGCTACTTCATCCGAGCATAGTCCGGCACATACTTATTTTTCAGCAGGAAACTATAATGTTAATCTGACAGTGAGTAATGCAAATGGCACTAATTCAAAAACTCTAAACATAATTGTTCAGGATCCAAAAGACATTCCAGTAGCTAACTTAAGTACCAATGTGACCAGCGGTTACGCCCCTCTTGCTGTACAGTTTACAGACCTTTCGCAGAATTCTAGGGGGATAGCATGGGACTTCAATAACGACTGGAAAGGTGATTCCGGCGATACATCTCCTTTGTATGTGTTTACAACTGCTGGGGCTTATAATGTTAATTTGATAGCCTTCAATGAAAACGGAACTGCTACAAAAACGGTTAAAATAAATGTACTGAAAAATAGTTCCAGCGATGGTAGCAGCGGTGGAAGTAGTCATAGTAGTAGTGGAAGCGGCGGTGCCGGTGGTTCTCCCGAGCCTGCAAAGAATGTTAAAGTGAAAGAACTTTCCCAGACCTTCATCAAAAGCGGAAGTCCTGTAAAGTTTGATCTTGCAAAGAATGCTACTTCTATTGTTTATTTAAACTTTGATTCAAAGAAGACTGTTGGCAAGACAACTACCATTGTCGAGATGCTGAAAAATAAATCCACGCTCACCCCGGATGCACCCGCAGGTGAAATCTATAACTACCTCAATATCTGGGTTGGAAACGGCGGGTATGGAACTGAAAAGAATATCGAAAATGCGGTCGTATGTTTCAAAGTTGAAAAATCCTGGATACAGGAGAAAGGTATTGACCAGTCATCAATCAGCCTGAACAGGTATAATGACAAGAAATGGAATGAGCTTCCAACCACTCTGCTAAGGGAAGATAACAAATATCTGTATTTCACATCAGAAACTCCCGGATTCTCTCCTTTTGCAATAACAGGAAAGATAGCAGAAAAGCAAACAGATGTAAAAGTACAGCCTGAATCCGAAGATAAGGAAGAAAATACTGGAAGTACAGCAGGAAATATTGAGCTTCAGTCCGAGAATAAGGATAATATAAGTACTCCTGGCTTTGAAGTGATTTATGGTATTGCATGTTTGTTTGGTATGTTCCTGTACAGAAGACAAAAGGTGTAATCACCTTAAGAGTGAAGTAGAGGTAAAGGAAAAAGAATCGAGATCATAAAATTCTTACTTCACTCTTTCTTTTTTAAGAATTCTTCATCCTATCAAGAATTAGTTAATGATGATAATGGTACAGTAGTCATTCCCCAGTCCTAAACTCATACTCTGTACCAAAAAAACTAGCTGACACTTTTTTGCGTTAAATCTCCGAGATGCCCTTATAGAAATATTTAATTCCGAAATTTCAAAGGAGGATACCTGATTCGTAGATACCGGATACAAACAGATACTGAAAATAACCAAGCCAGTTTTTAGTATAGGCTCATAGTTAATGATTATATGAGATTATATACTGCATATAGTGGTGCGTTCGTGTCAATGCCAACAAAAAGTTAAAATATTTGATTTTTAATCCTGCATAGTTTATTTACTATTATATAATTTTTGTGTTGTTTGTATATATTGATAAACAATTAAACGGATTAATAGACAGAGGTTAATAAATATGAAGAAGTGAATCAAAATAGTGGGGTATGCTGTAGCATCAGTAGGAATCACTTATGCTGTAAAACAGATCATTCATCATAAAAAGTGTTGCTGTGGTTGGAACAAAATAAAAGTAGAAGACGAAAAACCAACTGATAAAGATGAGTCACATAAAACAAAAGAAGAAGGCGAAAAAATAACTGGTTCAAGGTATGGTTCAAATCCTGTCAAATATTAAATTGACACCTTATCCTGAATTAGACAGAAGCTTATATTTGGTAATGTGTAAATAGGTTTTATGATTCTGTTTTCATAATACAATTCAAAGTTATTTATTTTGCTTTATGAGCATCAATATTTTTCATTTTTCAAACAACATTGAGCTGATACAATGCGTTTTTTGTGATAGAATACTGTATTAGTTAACAGAAACTGTCAAATTCAGGTTATATCATTTTTCCTTTTTAGTCATTACATAACTTTGGGAGATTAATTACAGCCAAGACTTATTTCGTATTCAGCTTTATGATCTCGATCCGAAAATCTACCGAAGAGAAATTGATAGTCTAATTGAAGTTTATACAGTACATTTGATATCACGTACCACCCCTTACAATAAGTCCTGCAAAAATAAGAGCAAGTGCCATTAAAATGTCAATTGACCACTCTGGAAATCCTTGAAACATAATTAAAGAATGACATGCAACTATGATAGATTAATTAGCCAATTGAGTTGTAATTTATAATCGGCTATATTACCCTTGTTTTTGTGGAATCTTGAACAAATTAGTTAAGGGAATTGAAAAATACGTGATTCCTCTAAGACTATAGAAATTTCAGAAACAATGTTTCTAAGGATAGATAGATATACATGATTGGACAAGATAGATTCAACATTCTGTATCAAAAAGCAGCTACAACTATTATTAGATATTATTATGTATATATGTTAAATATATATTCAATATTCCAAAACCAAGGAAAAAATTGTCCTTAAGTTTAATATTTATCCAGTTTTGGAATGGAAGCTAGTTTTGAAACAGTATGTTGCACATAAAATCTCAAGGGGTGTAACAAATGAGAAAATTATTAGCAATAGCTTTGGTGCTGTGTATATTCACAGCAATGGCAGTAGGTACAGCAGCAGCGAAAGCTCCTCAAGGAAAAGTAGTTCAAAACCAAGTGGCAACAGGAACTGGAATTTATATAGGAATCTCCCAAGCACAGGTGAACTCAGCTTTCATTAATTATCTAGGTGCAGGAACTACTATTTCCCAGTTTACAATTGCAAAAGCAATAGTAGGAACAGTAGCATCTCAACAGTCTACAGTGATCAAAATCTCAGCATAACAAAGCTACAGTTTAAAAAAATGGAGATTAGCATTTAGAGAATACTAATTTCCTACTATTTTTTCCCATGGAAATCGTCTTGAAATCCCGAATAAATGGCTGTTTTTAAACCAATATAGGAGGTAGGGCAAGATGGGAACAATACATAAGAAAGTATCGAGAAAAGTCATATTTGTTTTTCTATTTATTGCTTTTATTGCAACAATTACAGGTAGTGCTGTAGCTTCATCATCAGCAGCTCAGAGTCAATCTTGCCAGTTAAGTGTAACTCGCGATGGAGTGACTTATAATTTGGATCAGGCACAGATCGCCATAGTTGATAATGGAATGATAAGACAATTCCAGATAAGTGACATGAAAATTACTTATGATCAGAAAGGCAAGATAAAAAGCGTTACTGTAAGATTGCGCGAGGTCCAAAAAGTTAGTTCCTCATCTACTGATTACAATATTGATAGTATCAACGTAATAGACTTAAGTGAGTACCAAGATGCTAATGTAGTAACGACTAAGGACAGTGCGAATATTGACCTTAGGCAAGTACAGATAGTCACAGAACAATTAAATGGAAAAATCACACAAAATCAAGTCGCTGTCATAAAAGTCAAATTCACAAAACATGGAGTAAAAGTCGTATTGAAAACAAAACAGAAACTAAAGGTGAAGTAAACCTTTGAAAGAATAACCAGTAAAATTTTAAAAATAAATTTATTATTTTTTATCCCACTTTCCGCAGTAAATTTTCGTATATTCACAATTTTTCTTGATATCGATTTTCAATAAAACGTGGATTTATTGGATTTTTATTCAGGAAGTGAAAGCAACTATATAGTGTATTTAGAAACCAAAAAACGATATAATTCAATTTTCGCCAAGTTCCAGCAAGAGTTAAAATTACATAAATCTGTCGTAAAAACGCTATCAGGAGAAATATTGATTCTCAAAAAATACTGCGGAATATGGGTTTTATTATTTGAAATAATATTAAAGTACTAATCCATGTTTTAATGCCGAAATTTTGCTCCTTAATTAGGAGATTGCTTGTCAAGTTCTGTAATTTTTCGGCGGCTAATGTATATAAATCATAGTTCAGTAGTGGTTATCTTCCCGAAAAAGTATTATCTAGTGGCAACGAAGAATTTACAGAATCATCTCTTTTTAAGAAAGTTGATCAAACGGACTCATAGTATCGACCTGCCGAAAATAGGAAAACAGAATTGAAAATGGGAGGATTCTCCCGAGAAGTTTCCGTTATGTAAGGCTCCTTAGGGCTCGAAATAACTTAAGTAATGCATAAAACAAAATGTTCATGAAAATAGTGTAAAAATGTGCTTCATTTGTATTTGGTTAAGATATGATCATCCATAAGAAATATGTTATTTTCGTTGCCTTTTCTGTAAACATATAAATGTAAATCGAGATGAATAGATGATTGCAGTAGTCATTTTAACGTTAACAGATTCCTTAACCGATGACCAATGAAATGTACTTAAGCTATTTCGCGGTGAGTCCTTAAGTTTAACCTGCATTCAGGCAAGAGCTTCTTTGGTCATGATATAAGCGACCATTCCAGGGTTAAGTTTGCTTTCCCTTGAAATTCTTGCTTCGATATCCTCAGCAGATTTTCCTTCTGTTTTCATTTCCTTAATTTTATCAATCACTGAGGACGGAATGGTGAAGTATTCGTTAATGTCTTTTCTGTGACCCCAAACATCTCCTTCTATAAGCTGAATTCTCTGCATCTCAAGGAACATTTGAATAGACTTTGAGAACGTAGCCATGTAAGATTTGGGTAACTGAATTACATCAATTTTCGGGCAGGTTTCAACTAATCCAAAGATGTCCTTGTTCGATTGCCTGAATGCCAGGTGAACAACACGTTCATTAGAATTTAATGTAAAGATTTCCTCTTGTGAACTAACTACACTCTAATTTTCATACTTTCCCCCACTATAATTTACGTTTTTACCTCTATAAGCTACTGATATACTCGTCATAAATGTTTATCTACCAGCACACTTATTTTTTGTACAATAATGTGAGTTTTCGACTACCTATCATATCCTTTAAGTGTTAGAAAAAAGTAAGGGGAGAGATACAACCCGCAAAAAGAAACATAACTCAGAAATTTTCATTCTGGAGGAACTTTTTTGCAAAGGTAAGTATCCTCTTCAAATTTAAGTTTTAGATTCATTTTCAGTATTATGCAGCTGCAATCAAAAATCCAGAAGATAATACACTCTCCAAAATCAAAGTTGCGCCGGCGCACCCCACAACAAGCTAGCAGGGTACTCGACTGAAATGAAATTTGTGATTTTACAGAACAATCGGCCCACTACCTTCTAGGCCTTCTTGTGTGCAGAAACTCAATGCATACAAAGAGGAAATGAGGGTAGAATACCAGTATGCGAATTACTTGAAGAAATATAACTTATTATTGATGTTCCGAAAAGAGATTAGGCATTCTTGCAACTGGCTTCCAAGAAATAAATTAAAGTTAATAACTTATATAAGAACTCTAGAAAAATATTTATATTATAAAATTAATTAATAAGTGACAAGTTTTATAATAACTTGGAAAAACAGAAAAAACGGAAAAACGGAAAAACAGAAAAAACGGAAAAACAGAAAAAACGGAAAAACGGAAAAACAGAAAAAACGGAAAAACGGAAAAACAGAAAAAACGGAATTCCAATTAGTCATCAAGAACATGAGGAGAAGTCCTCAAACTTTCAAGACTATTTTTTACGCCCTGTACCTTTTTCTTTCCCAGAATAATTCTGGATACACTTAACAGGATCAAAAACTGCAATTTTACTTGCTTCGATCCGGTTAGGCAATCCTTTTGATTTAAAGAAAAAATCCCTTCCCAAAAGTATCTGCAACCGGGATAACATATAGATGATTTTATTAAGATCAAAAAAAGCGAAATACTCAGATTCATTGTCCAGTTTAGAAATGAAAATAAAAGTTTAAGACCCGGCGAAATTAGAGATATATTTTATTTTGTTAAACATTATAATAAAGAAGATTTTCACTGTTAACTTCGAAAATTTAAGATACTCTTTTTTTAGGAGTTCCAGTTTGAGAGTTTATTGAATTTGATTTAGTGTACACTATAAAGGCCTATAAAAGATTAAAAAGCACTACCAGAGAAAATAAAAGAGTACCATAAATAAAAAAATAATAAAAATTTGCAAGTATTAAAAATTAACCCCAAAGAAAATAAATAAGTTGGAAAAAGTTAAGAACTGGAGAAGGTAAAGAAATTACAAAATCAATAAGAAACAAAAATAAAAAAGAAATAAAAAAGAAATAAAATTGAAACTACAGTTTCAGAGTCTCAGGCACTAACATCCTTTCTCAGGATGTAAGCAACCATTTCAGGGTTAAGTTTACTTTCCCTGGAGACTTTTTCTTCAATAGCTTCAGTGGATTTACCTTCAATTTTCAGCTCTTTTATTTCTTCAATGATTGACGAAGGAATGCGATAGTACTCGTTTATGTCCTTCCTGTGGCCCCAGACATCTCCTTCAATAAGCTGGATACGCTGCATCTCAAGGAACATTTCTATTGATTTTGAAACCGTGCGTCTGTAAGATTTAGGAAGCTGGATGACTTCAATCTTCGGACAGTTCTCAACCAATGAAAAAATATCCTTGTTTGACGGCCTGAAAGCCAGGTGCACTATTCTTTCATTTGGATTTAGTGTAAAAATTTCTTCTCTTGAACTCACAACCCTTATTTTCAAAGTTTATCCTCCAGATCTACTTATTTTTTTCATATGATAGTAAAAAATTCTTCGTTAAATATTTTTCTAAAATTACCGGAATTATTTAGGAAGAACGGAGGTTTACATCCTTTCATTTATTGGAGAAGAATTCCGACATAAAGAATAAAAAACAGTAGATAGTGCAGTATTTTTGATGAAACAAAAGGAAATATTAGAGGGAACTTCCTAAAAAGCATGACGGATAAAATCAACACAGAAATCAGAACTTTGTTAGATATTATTTAATTTATCTCAGGTCAGGGCATTTTTAAGATTGAGAATCTGAAACTTTTGAGGCATATGTATGTTCAATTTTCAGTAAAAATTAACATAATGGTATATTTATTGAAATGTTAAATACTTTAATCCATATGTTTTAGAATAATTTTCAACAAATGAAAATCTCTACAGAATGTAGACACCCTAACACTTAAACATTGACATTAAATTAATAATATTATTTATTATAAATGTTCCTATTAAACAATAAAACAAAATATATATATATATCAGAACCCTTGAAACGCGCCCTGCATGCATATTATGAGAGAAATAAGAAATCGCCCTGTATCTAGAGAAGATAATCCTTTCGAAAAAATCTCCTGATATTCTGACTTTTTATGCACCTGTCTATTAACTGATAGAACCAGGAAAAAAATACCCCTGGAATCACACAACTTTTATTAAATGTTATACTTATTATATTCCAGGAACTAAGACTGTCATGAGGCCCATGAATGGAAGAATCTGTTGTCACAAGAATAAAAGAACAATTCAATAAGAAAGGAAACCCGGCAAAGATTCCGCTTATGAACGGGAAACAATTTTTCGAAGCCCGATTAGAAGAGGACGGAATCTACGTTGACAACCTGAAAAATCAACCATTTCTCCCCTGGGAAATATTTTCTGAAGCTATCAATTGTCTAAAGAAGAACGGCGGAGAAGCAAAGAAAGGAAATGCAACAAACTCCAGGCTGGGAGACTCTAATCTTGATCTGAATACAATAGAAGGTTATATAGCAGGTAAAGTCTACGACTGCAAGATAGGGGATGCGGTTTTTAAGCGGATAACCCCAATAGCTTCTATCCTTGCATGGGCTGAGATTTGCGAAAACACCAGAGGACAAATGTATCTTTCTTCAGAAAAAAAAGAGCTTGACACACTTGAAAAAGAAGTTACTCTGGTTTCCAACATACAAGAAAACAAAGAAAACTCTGATAGAAATGCCCTCGTCCTTCAGCCTGGTAACAGGAATACTGAACTTAAAAACCTGGAAACAAAGCTTGCGGAAAATGAGGAGAAAATAAAAGAACTTGATGACCGGCTTGCAGGCAGAGAGGAAGAGATATACAGGCTAAAAGGAGAGCTTGAAGCCAGAACTGAAAAAATATGTACTCTCGAAAAGCTGCTCTCTGATTCGAAGGATATTGCCAAAAGTCTTGAGGAAAAGCTCGCAGGCAACAAAAAAGAGCTTGAAAACATTGAGAAAACGATATATGAAGAAGAAGAGAAACTCAGGAAATTTGAGCAAGAAGGACTTCTAAAGAACAGAAAAATAAAAAGTTATGAAGATTGCCTTGTTCAAAGAGAGGAAGAAATAAAAAGCCTGGAGAATAAACTTACTCAAAGAGGGGAAGAAATAAAAAGTTTTGAAAATGAGCTATCTCAAAAAGAGGAAACAATAAAAAATATAGAAAATAAGATTGGCCAGCTAAGTAAAACAATACAGAACCTCGAAACCCAGATAGCTCAAAAAAATGCTTTCACGGAAGGGTTTAAAAGTCAACTGGCCGAAAAAGAAGAGACGATAAGAGTTTTAGAGGCAACAATTGGTGGAAAAAATTCAGAAGTAGTGAATCTCCAGGAAAAACTTGCATTTAAGACTGTCGAGACGGAAAAAGTTGAATCCGAACTAAGGGAAAAAGAAAAAGAGAAAAATAGTCTCACAGTGGAACTCAAAGAAAAAATAAAAGAAATGAAACTCCTTGAAGGAAAACTTTCGGCAAATGAAGAAAACATAGAAAAACTCAAGGAAAGCAGCTCAATAAAAGAAAAGGACATTAAGACTCTCGCCGGAGAAGTAATGGCAACGGGCGGAGAGCTAAGGAAAATAGAAGAAAAACTCAATGCAAAAGAAAGAAAAATAAACACTATAGAAACTATGCTTACTGCAAGTGAAGAAAAAGTAAAGAAGCTTGAGAAGCAGCTTTCAGGCTACAAAGGAGAAGAAAATCTGGAAGTTCAACTTAGAGAAAAAGAAGAACTTATAAAACAATTGAAAGGAACACTTGCAAGTAAAGAAGAAGAGTTTTCCAGGCTTACTGAAGAAAACAGAAAATATAAAATGCAGCAGAAATATGCATCTGAAGGATTAAGGCAAATAGAAGAACAGAAAGCCTCAAGAAAATGGTGGAAACGCTGGTGAACTAGAAGCAAAAGCAGACTTTATCTATTTAAATTTTACTTATTTGTGGTCTCTCCGGGCCAGAAGCAAGAAATGAACTGTGGAGCAGGTGAAGAATCATGTCAGGGCTGATTTTCCTGATACTTGTAATCTCATCAATTATTTCTTCCTCAGTTCTCCCCTGAACTTCCAATTCTTTTATTTTTTCAAGCACATAAGCAGGAATTACAAAATAATTATTAAGGTCGTGCCAGTGCCCGCTGACATCTCCCTTTACCAGATGAATACCTGAAGATGCAAGATACATCTTGATAAATTTAGAGAGTCCGTCATAGGAAGATGCGGGAAGCTGAAGTAATTCGATCTCCGGGCAGGCCTTTACCAGACTAAAAAGATCTCTGTCAGAAGGCCTAAAAGCAAGATGTATTGCCTTCTCATCAGCTTGCATGCCGAGAATATCATCCCTGCTTGTTACGACTCTAATACGTATACTACCTGGCCCCATTTATGCTCCCATTCTTATCTAAGCACGGATCATTTATTTAATTTTGTATTGCAGTCTTTCTGATCAAATTTCAGTATGACTAAATATAAATAGTCAAATAGAGAAATAAAAAAAATAAACAGGCCATCGTATAGTGAAAAGAATACTAAATATGTGCTTCCATTAATTAATATTAGCTTGTTTTATAAATAGTAAGTAATAAAAGAAAGTTAGGAAGTTCCGCAGGGATTTATTCTCAGACCTGCCGCAAGAGCTTGCCCAAAGGAAATACATCCGTCTCCGCAGGAGACCTGACGGTGGGCTAGAAATTCAAAACCTGCTTCTCTAACAGTTCCTGCAATACATGAAGTAATATGATCATTATATGCAACCCCTCCACTCAGGCCTATCATTTCAAGGCCCCTTCGTGCGGCAAGAGAAACAGCAAGTTCCGATATTCCTTTTGCAAGACTCTCCTCAAGCGCAAAAGCCAGATCAGCTGAAGAGTATTTCCCAGAGAGTTCATAAATGCCCATAAGAAGTTCGGTTGTATCAAGCACAGGGAGTCCTGACTTCCGATGTTTCGGGAAAACCAGGGGAAGATCCACGACATGAGTACTTTTCTTTGCGGCAGATTCAAGTTTCATAGCAGGTTCTCCATCATAGGTTCTTGTTACACAGATTCCAAGCATTGCTGCCGCTGCGTCCAGTACTCTGCCCGTACTACTGCTTTGAATAACATTTACCCCATTTTCAAGCTGTTTCATAACCGCTGAGAATTCCAGCTTTCCTTGCGGAAAACGCAAAGGAAGTTTTTCCAGTTCTGTCCTCCCGAGTTTCTCGAAAAGGATACCCATTACCATCCTTGAAGGCTCCCTGGATGCAAGGTCTCCACCCGGCATAGGTTGAGGAAGTAAGTGTCCAATGCGTTCGTATCCGAAATACGAAGACTCAAAAAGCTCCCCTCCCCAGACAGTGCCATCACTGCCATATCCAACCCCGTCAAGCGAGATTCCCAGAACTCTGGAATCAAGTGGAAGGGAATTATCGGCCATAAGTGCCAGAATATGAGCGTAATGATGCTGGACCTTGAGTGTGTTTTTTCCCCCACTGTTCATTGCAAAACGAGTTGTGTTAAATGAGGGATGCAGATCACAACCCCAGTGAAAAGGCTCTATTCCTGTAAGCCTTATCAGGTGCCTGATAACTTCGGAATGATATTTGAAGGTTTCAAGGTGGCTGGTATTTCCTATGTACTGGGAGATATAAGCAAGCTTTCCTTTTGCCACAGTTGCTGTAGAGTTCATCTCAGCCCCCACTCCTATAGAAGCTTCGACTTCAAAAGGTAACTCTATAGGTTCAGGCACAAAACCCCGGGAGCGCCTTATAAAAGCCGCTCTTCCGTTCACAATCCTGATAACCGTATCATCATTTCTGTTTGCAATAACTCTGTTATGTAAAAGATGAAAATCGACAATTCCCCTGAGTTTTTCAATTGCTTCTTTGTTTTCAACAACCATAGGCCTTCCCGGAAGGTTTGCCGAGGTCATTACATATACAGAGTCAGGGACACAGTCGAAAAGCAGGTTCTGCGTGCCTGTATATGGAAGCATGACTCCTATATTATGCAAACCAGGGGAAACAGATTCTGCCAGATTGAATTGTTTCGACATTGGAAGTACGGTAATGGGGCGACGATAGGATGTTAGATATTCTCTGCCTGCGCCTTCAGGCTCTGCAAAGGATTCCACTATCTCCGCATTTTTTGCCATGACTGCAAAAGGTTGCTCAGGACGCATTAACCTCCTTCGAAGCTCCCTTACAGGTTTCTCCTTTCGGGCATCGCAAGCAATATGGAAGCCTCCAAATCCCTTTATAGAAAGGATTGAACCCTGCTGAAGAAGGTCAGAAGCTTTAGCAATTGCTTCATAGCCGTTTGCCAGTGTATTTCCATCAAGATCTAAGAGTGCTAGCTCTGGCCCACATTTTGGACAGCATACAGGCTGGGCATGATATCTTCGATTTAGAGGGTCAGTGTACTCGGCTTCGCACTCTGGACAAAGAGGAAAATCTGCCATTGTTGTATTTTCCCGGTCATAAGGAAGAGTTCTGACAGTTGTATAACGAGGCCCACAGTTTGTGCAGACAGTAAAAGGATAACGATAATACCTTGATGAAGGGTCAAAGATCTCTGACCGGCATTTGTCGCAAATGGCTGTATCCGGAGGAATTATGGAGTTTTCAAAAACTCCGGATTCACTGGGTACTATAATGAATTTGGAATAAGAAGAAAAAGAGACTGTTCTTATTTTGATCTCAGTTATTTTAGCAAGAGGAGGTTTTTTTTCAGGCAGTTCTTGAAGAAAACTCTCAAGGCTTTCCCTATTTCCTTCGATAAGAATCTCCACATGGTTTCCGAGATTTTTTACGTATCCGAGCAGCCCATGGGCTTTTGCAAGCTGGTATACAAATGGACGAAAACCAACACCCTGCACAGTACCGGTCACATGGAAAAGCCTTGCTTCATTTTGCATATAAAATTAGGATGATATTTGTCGTTAAAATAGCTTTCTAATTTAAAATCGAACGAAACAGAAAGGAAATGTGGAAGGCGCTGAAAGTAGAAGACTAAAAAAGGACAGAAAAAAAGCAGTTAAAACCAAAAAACAAAAATTTGTGCCGGAACATAGGATATAAAAAACATCCTGAAGTTCAGGTCACATCAAATTTGTAGAAACTGTTTTTAAGATAATAATGAACCCTAAAACCATCATAAGAAGGGAAATCTTCCAGGCCACCTGAAGCAGGCGGGCCTGGTTTTTGGGTTCACCCAGTTTAAGTACTACTCTTTCAACCAGGTTTGGTCGATCCTCACACGTTGCCATACGAAATTGAGCTTGATTATTTGGCTCTTGCCTTGATTCTCTTCAGCCGGAATGTATTCTCCCTTTCCATCTCCTCAAGGACGAAACGGATGTACTTCATGATTGAAATGAGCTCGGGAATGACTTTGAATTCGAGAGCGTTTACACGCCTCTTGGTCTTCTCGATTTCATTAAGAAGCCTTTTCATTGTAGTTTCCAGCTCTGCTGCCGTGATGATCTTTTCTACCAGGTCCTCATAGGCATCCGCGGACTCGTCGATGTAAGAGCTTGTCCCAATGATACCGTAACCCCTTTCAGAAAGGGATTTGCGGACTCCCGTAGAACTGATCTTTGGCACCCAGACACCCATAATATTAGTCCCTGAAAGCTGAATTTCGGGAGATTCCTTCGCTGTAAAGGCTGTTGACCGAACGGTAACCATTCCGTCAACAGCACTGGCGAGATTGATTTTTCCTACAGCGTTTAAGTAGGCAGCGTCCAGCTCGGTTCTGACGTTCCTTGCCTCGTTAAGGATCTTAAAGAACTCAAGAATAAGACCGTCTCTTTTCATCTTAAGGAGCTTGTGCCCGCTTTCAGAGAGCTTGATTTTCTTCTTGAGCTGGATTAGCTCCGACCGAGTTGGTTTTACGTCTTGAGCCATGGTAATCACTGAGCCTTTTTGTGTGCAGGATGGTATTTCTGGATGTACTTGTTGTCAATCCTACCCAACTGGTTTATTGGCAGGTGTGAAAGGATTTTCCAGCCAATGTCCAGAGTATCTGCAATGGTCCTATTTTCGCTTCTGCCCTGGCGAACGAACTCGTTTTCGAAAAGGTCAGCAAACTCAAGAAGCTTTGTGTCTCTCTCGGATAGAGCTTCTTTACCGACGATAGCTACAAGACCTCTGAGGTCACGCCCTTCTGCATAACCTGCGTACATCTGGTCAGAAACCGCTTTGTGGTCTTCCCTTGTCTTGCCTGCTCCGATACCGGAGTTCATCAGCCTCGAGAGGGACGGCAACACATTGATTGGGGGATAGATACCTTTCCTGTGCAGTTCCCTGGAAACCACAATCTGGCCTTCGGTAATATACCCGGAAAGGTCAGGGATCGGGTGGGTAATATCGTCACCAGGCATTGAAAGAATCGGAATCTGGGTAACAGATCCCTTGGCGCCCTTGACAATACCAGCACGCTCGTAGAGAGTTGCAAGGTCAGTGTACATGTAACCCGGATACCCACGACGACCAGGCACTTCATTACGGGCGGCACCCATCTGACGGAGAGCTTCTGCATAGTTAGTTATGTCAGTCAGGATGACGAGAACGTGCATATCGTGCTCGTATGCCAGGTACTCGGCTGCTGTCAGAGCCATACGCGGGGTGATGAGCCGCTCAACAGCAGGGTCGTCTGCAAGGTTAAGAAACACTACTGCCCTTTCAAGAGCACCAGTCTTTTCAAAGTCGCTCATGAAATACTGAGCTTCTTCATTAGTGATACCCATTGCAGCGAAAACCACTGCGAACTCCGCTTCGGATCCTGGCACAGCCGCCTGCCTTGCGATCTGCAGGGCAATTTCGTTGTGCGGGAGACCTGATGCAGAGAAGATAGGCAACTTCTGCCCACGGACAAGAGTGTTTGTTCCGTCAATTGTAGAAATCCCTGTCTGGATGAAATCTTTTGGTGGCATTCTGGCGTATGGGTTCATTGCAGCCCCATTGATGTCCAGAAGCTGGTCTGGAACAATTCTGGGTCCACCGTCCAGAGGATCACCGGCACCTGAAAGAATCCTGCCAAGGAGGTCAATAGATGCGGGAAGTTTCAGGGTTTCCCCTGTGAAAACCACACCACATTCTTTGTTCAGCCCGCCAGTACCTTCAAAAATCTGGACAACCACGATGTCCGTGGAAGAGTCCAACACCTCGCCTCTGCGGGTGGTCCCGTCAGGCAGATTGACACTAACGATTTCTTTATAGCCTACAGGCTCTGTTTTCTCGACAAAGACAAGAGGCCCTGCAATCTGAGTGATTGTCTTATACTCTTTTACCATATTACCTACCTCTCAGGGATGCAAACTCCTTATCCATCTTTGCCAGGACAGCGTTCATAGAAGCGTCGAAGTTTTCTTCGAATTTAACCTTTGGAAGTTCATCCTTAGATTGCATCTTGACAATTTCCGAGACAGGAACACCTGATTTCAAAGCTTCCTGTGCAGCGTCTCCGAACTTCATGATGGCCTGCATGAGCTTGTACTGCTCAGAGAACGGGCTGTAGGTATCTATTGGGTGGAATGCATTCTGCTGCAGGAAAATTTCCCTGATCATACGGGTAATTTCAAGCAGGAGCTGCTGCTCATCTGGCAGAGCGTCGGAACCCACAAGCTGCACGATTTCCTGCAGTTCGGATTCTACCTGAAGCATTTCCATTGCTCTTTCTCTCATAGGCACGTAATCAGAAGCCACGTTCTCAGTAAACCAGCCGTCGAGACTTTCCTTGTAAAGACTGTAACTGTTTAACCAGTTAATAGCCGGGAAGTGCCGCCTCTGGGACAGCTTGGCGTCCAGAGCCCAGAAAACCTTCACGATACGCAGGGTATTCTGTGTAACAGGCTCTGAGAAGTCACCGCCAGGTGGAGATACTGCTCCAATAACAGTAATGGACCCTATTTTACCGCAAAGTGATTCAGCAACGCCGGCACGCTCGTAGAATTCAGCAAGCCTTGCAGACAGATATGCAGGATAACCTTCTTCACCAGGCATTTCTTCCAGACGGGAGGAGATTTCTCTCATTGCTTCTGCCCACCTGGAGGTGGAGTCTGCCATCAGGGACACGTCTAATCCCATGTCACGGAAGTATTCCGCAATGGTGACCCCTGTGTACACAGATGCTTCTCTTGCAGCCACAGGCATGTTTGAAGTGTTGGCTATCAGAACGGTACGCTCCATGAGCGGCCTTCCGGTCTGCGGGTCTTCGAGTTCTGGGAAGTCGTGCAGAACGTCTGCCATTTCATTTCCACGTTCACCACAACCGATGTAGACCACAATTTCAGTGTCACTCCACTTTGCAAGCTGCTGCTGGGTAACCGTCTTGCCCGATCCGAAAGGTCCGGGAATTGCAGCAGTTCCGCCTTTTGCTACAGGGAAAAGTCCGTCAAGGATTCTCTGTCCTGTGACCAATGGCTTTGTGGGAAGTAATTTTTTTGCCACAGGTCTGGGTCGACGAACAGGCCATCTCTGCATCATTTGCAGTTCGGTCCCGTTAGTAAGGGTACAGACAGTGTCTATAACAGTGAAGCTTCCGCTTTTAATCTCTGAGACTGTACCGGAGACATCTGGAGGAACCATGATTTTGTGTTCAATGTTTACAGTTTCTTGAACAACTCCAATCACTTCCCCTCCTTTTACAACATCTCCCTTCTTGACAACAGGTTTGAATTCCCATATTCTTTTGTGGTCAAGTCCGTCTGCGCTGACACCTCTCTTGATGAAGCTGCCCATCTTCTCAAGCAGAACGTGCAGAGGCCTTTGAACCCCGTCATAAATACTGGAAAGAAGACCGGGACCAAGTTCCACGGACAGAGACCTGCCTGTAGATACACAGGGCTCCCCAGGCTTGACGCCTCCCGTCTCTTCGTATACCTGAATGATGGTTTTGGGCCCTACTATCTGGATGACTTCACCCATTAAACCTTCATTACCGACTTTGACCAGGTCATACATTTTTGCCTGCAAGCCAATAGCGGTGACGACAGGCCCAGCCACACGATAAATTTCACCTTTTACTTCCACAAATCAACACCTACCGCTTGTTTTATTTTGTCTCTTAAACTCGTTGAGCCTGCTCCGCTGCCTCCCAGGGCTACTACTGTGGGCTGGACAGACTCGTTCAAGTCTTTCCTTAAAAGTTCCGGCAGACTACTAATATCATCATTATGCATTACAATAATCCCGACACTCTTATCATGAAGCGCAGATTTTACCGCGGACTCGATGGCCATGACATCAGTAGTTTCGTAAACTTTCCTGATACCAGCAAGCCTGAATCCCGTAACAAAATCACTCTTTCCGATCACTGCCAACTCCATCAGATAACCACCAACTGGTCTTTGATTAAATTATCATTGAGGCCAGCCTCTTTACCCCTGAAGATAATCCGAAGGTTAGTGACCTCGTTATTTTTATGGATAATATAGTCTATAATAGGTACAACTGAGATCGGAGATACATGAGAAAGCAGAGTTGAGGATTCAAGATAATATCTTGTGAGCCTGCTTTCAAGAGTGGTCAGAGGAGTCGTGTCCAGATCGGTAACGCCTGAAACTGCATCCCAGTACTGAGTTTTTTGAAGCCCGTTTACAAACTCATCATAAGGAAGAGCCGCCAGTTTTTCGGGCTTCAGCTCAAGCCCGCCCTCAATCATGAGAGGCATGATTTCATCAAGCTTCCCAACTCCTGCCTTTTTCAGTCTGAAGAGATTTATCAAATTCTTAACATCAACTTCCAGTTTGACGACTTTGGCAAAGAGCTTGCGGTCCTTGGATTTTGGTGTCCCGATTGCTTCAAACAAGACTGTGTAGTATAGTTTATCAAGTTCGTTTTCTATGTGTGCCAGGTTATTTCCGTCAAATTCCTGCAGCAGAGGGTAATACTCGGTATCTTTCAGGGCCTCGACGACTTCCTGATATGTAGCCTTGGCTGCAAGTTCTGACATGGAAGTATAAGTAAACTCCCCGGCAGCAATCAGAGACTCCAGGATATCTTCAACAGCTGCGTTGTAGATTTTACCTCGAAGAAGTGTTTTTATATTCCAGATGTCATACCGTTTCAGGTATGCTACAACCAGGTAGTTCAACTCTCCTGAGGTTATTCTTGCCAACTTATCATAGGTGAGAGCAAGATTCCTGTTCAATGCATGTTCTGCCAGATCGCCACCGCTATATTTCATTGCCAGTTCGTCAACGTCGTTTTTGTATTCAGACTCTTGGATAAAGCGGGTAATTTCATCAATCCCCATGTTAAGAAGCCGGGGATACGATTCTTTAGGAAAAAGCTTACTCTTCATCGCGCGGACACGGGTTACGGCATAAGCATAGTTAGAACTGCCTTTTATCTTCTTATCGGATTTTCGTGAGGGTTTTTGCCCCCAGAGTTTCTCCAAAAGCCGCATCGAACATCACCCGTATAAAATGTCAGATATCTGCTTCAATGAACGCTCATACACGTTTTTCAGGATTGAATCGTATGTGAAATCGAACCTGACTGTTCCGTCCTCGTTTTCAAGAACAACGCCGCCGATGCAATCAATACTGCCAGCATAAGTTAATGAAGATAGTTTCTTAACAGCCTCTTCTGATGCCTTAGAAGAATAAATTCTAGCACCACTAGCTTCGTATTTGTTGATGATATGTTTCAACAGTTCTTCTTTTTTAGCTGCCGGCATTGATTTGATTGTTTCAATTGTTTGATCGTAAACTTTATCGAGAAGTTCCTTACGCTTGTTAAGCGTAATTCTTTTAACTTCCAGGTTTGCACTTGATATAACCTGCTGGTGCAGATTTTGGAGGTCCTCTTCCGCCTTGGCAAGGCTGTCTCCGAGCGTCTTCTTCTGAATTTCTTTAGCCTCATTAATGATCTCGGAGGCCTTTGCATCGCCTTCGGCTTTTATACGGGAAACCTCGGCTCTTGCACCCTCCTGGATGTCTTTTACAACGATATCTAGTCCCATGCTTACGCCTCCAAATAAATTTAGAGCAAAAAAGTGCTCTAAAGGCCTAGAGTAAAAACTCTAAGCTGCTTAGAGTGCAACGATACCTAAGGGGGAACTTAGAGCATATACCCACTCCAAGCCGCCTGGTAAAGAAAAAACGCCCAAGTAAGCTTAAAGCCAATGCTCTAAGAAATTTAAGAGCGAGGTACGCTCTTAAATTTAAGCAGAATTACTGGTTGATAAGCAATGCGACGACGAGACCAAAGATAACGATGGTTTCTGGAATAACTGTAAGGATAAGACCCTTACCGAATAATCCTTCGTTTTCTGCCATTGCGCCGATTGCTGCGGTACCGATATCTTTTTCAGCTATTGCTGATGCATATCCAGTTACTGCGATTGCGATTGCTGCACCTAGTGCTTTCATTCCTGCTGCGTCCAGAAAAAGACTACCTGCTGCTACTGCTGTTGCTGCGTCTGCCATGTTTTTATTCCTCCGTGTATTTTCTAATATATCCAAATGGGTTGAATTTTCTGCCCCCGCCTTCATAGAATTTTCCGAAGAATTCTACATACTGCAACCTGAGTGCGTGCAGTCCGGGAGCGATAATACTCAAGACAGTGTTAAGACCATGTCCGAGTATAAATACGATTATTGCAGCTACTGCTGCGAGACCAATCTTGGAGTGATCAGCCCATATCATTCCGAAAGCAATATCATTAACCGTACCTGCGATGTAAATCGAGGACAGACCGACTGCGATAATACGCGCATATGAAAGTGCATTACCCATAAGGGATGGCAACTCGATCGGACCTTTGATACCTTCACCCATGGTGAGCATCACAACTCCGAGGACAAGAACGCCAGCACCGACATAAGTGAGCACTGAATTGCTGCCAAAATAGCCGAGAACTGCAACGAGTACACCAAGTTCGATAATGATCCAGCTTCCTTTTTCAAGAACTGCGTGTTTCATTCCGTGGTGCCTGGCGATGTTTGAAAAACCGAACAGGAACCCGAGATTTAAATGAAGCAATCCTACTAAGACACTCACTCCAATCATGGTCATTACCATGTGAGTTCTGTGAATTGGGAAAGTAAATTCCTCGCCTCCGATACCCTCAAAGAGAGTGATAGTTTCCCAACCAGGAATCAAGCCGGGCATTACTCCATGAGCAGTATGCAAACTTGCAAGCGAGAATCCCAGGAACTCACCATAAATAAATCCAAAAATAATTGACCATATCTGACAATAGATTAGAATATTCATTAAAGGCTTCACTGCATCTGACTTTACCAGTGTTTTGATAGCCAGAGCCATTGCCAATAATATTAATGCATATCCGATGTCTCCGAGAATCAGCCCATATATCAGCGGGAAAGTGATAAAGAGCGCTGAAGATGGATCAATTTCAGTATACTTGGGCCTGGAATACAGGTCCATGATCTGCTGCATCGGTGCCACTAGTTTAGAATTATTATATTCGACAGGGGTATGCTCTTCTTCTTCTTCCTCGACTTCGAGGCTGGTGATATACGCCTTGCCGTTAGTGGCACTGTTAACTACACTGACAACCTTATCATAATCTTCAGAAGGAGTCCATCCGTCAATTATGAATGTGTTTGCAGATGTAGCTATTCTAAGAGGCAGTTCTGCTTTCTGACTCTCGATACTCAGGATCTCGTCGCTGGCAAGGATAAAATCGGCATACTTGACTTTCAAGGACTCGATCTCAGCCTTTGAGGATTCGATCTTCTGGGTGACTTCGGCTTCTTTCTGTTCGAGAACTCTTAACAGTTCGCTTGGGACACCACCTCTTTCCGGAACTCTAAGTTCTTTGAATCCAAGATCCTGAAGTAATTCATTGACTTTGTCGGCATCATTTTTAGCTACAAACAGTACAACCGTTTTTGCTTGAGGATCAAAGTACAGTTCGTAAGCTTTGGTGATGCTCGAAATCTGACTTTCTTCCAGGCTGCCTTTAACAGTGCCTGCGAAAACCTTGAGGTTCTCATAGCCACGATAATAATCGAAGTCAAGATTGATGGACAGATAAGGCAGAATTTCCTTTTTCTGAGAATCCATATCTTTTAATTCAATTTCAAGCTGGGAAATTAGTTCTGTTTTCGCAGAAATTGCCCTGTCCAATTCATTCAGCTTCGAGTCGAGGTCGCGCAGAACAGAATCAGTTTTCTGGACTACCGGTTTTTTGCTCTCAATCCCCAAATAATTGGCGATGGAACGGATCTTCACAAGCTTCTTAGAGGCTTCCTCTGCGTTTTTGAATGGCTTGCTGATCTTAAAACCAGACTCGTCTTCAACAAAATCTTCAATATGAAAGAGATTAGTATCATGCAATGCATCGATGGTTTCTTTTAAAATGCTTTTGTGCCCGACAATGACGGCCCTTGTCATCTCTTTAGGTCTACTCATTAAGGACCGCCCTCTCAAACTCCTGTACAAGGTAATTGACGGATTTGTCGATATTAGCTTGAGCTTTTTGGGACATGGCTAATGCGTTTTTTTCACCATCGTTGACGATCTTATCTCTTTCCTCCAAGATCTTTTTTTCACCTTCTTTAAAAGAGTCTTGTGCAGCTTTATGTGCATCGATTTCGGCCTGCTTCAGGATTTCCCTGGATTCAGCCCGAGCATCAAAGATGCGCTTGTTTTTGGCGTCAATGGCACCGTCAACCATTGATTTAGCGCTCTCTTCTGCTTTTTTGATTTCGGATAAGATTTCATTTTTAGCCATGTGAATCTCTGTCTCTCAAAATTTAATATATTAATTAATAATTAAAAATCCCTACTCCAATGGAGGTAGTTAACAAATCCTTCGTGAAAGAACTATATAACAGCTTCGGTTTTATCGAAGAAGAGTACAGGAAATATAACTAATAATCATTACATATTAAAGGTATAAGAATTTTTTAAGAAAATAAAAAATATAAATAGCAAAATATATGGTAAAAACCCAAAAGATTAAATAAAACAGTGAAAAATAATTAAATACAAACATTAGAATATAATTAAGTGAGGAGAAACTAGAGAAATGTCGTAGTACAAAAGAAAGAGAAAAGAGTAAACATAATTTATCAGATAAAAGTACCAAAAATGAGACAAAAACTCTTCTAAAGTTCACTAACAAAATTACAACAGATAAAAGTACTGAAAAAACAGAAAATGTCTTCATTTTCAGAATGAGTGCTTTAAAAAACCCAGATAGTAGAGAGGGAATCGAGATTAATTTGGCCAAACATTTTGAAAATTTTTCATACAAAGTTAAATTTTAAGGGAAATTAACCTTTCAAAAAACGGACTTTTCTAAAAGGAATCATATCCATTCTCCGATAGAATACAAGCCCAGTATGCAGACATCAGTATGCAGACATCAAATTGAGCCCACAGTTAATCCCAGACAAAAATAGAGGTTATCAGGAGGAAAAACCCCAAATTACGAGTTTTCTTCCTGAGCAGTAATAAAAAAATAGAATAAAAAAGAGCATAAAAGATGTTACTTAAGTCGGTAAGGAATTTTTGTGCCCTGAGGAATTGTATGAATATACTCCTTCCGGAAATCGGGGTTACGCATCATACAATAAGAGGCATCCTTTTTGTAGGCACTGTGCTTACCCATCCGCTTCCAGATAGCTCCCAGAGGCTCTTCACATATGTTTCCAAAGGAGAGAGGAGTGTAGGCACAGGGCATCACCTCCCCATCCGAAGCAACATGCATCCAGCGTTTCCCTGCAAAGCATCCGAAAAGGGCAGGACCCATAAAGTAGGGAAATGCGGTAACTCTGGGGCCTTCGGGTTTACAATTCATAGCTTTCTGGAACTTCTCAAGCCTGGATACGTCTTTTACTCCGATCACCTCATCCTCGTGATCAAGCCAGCGACCTACGGCAATGATTTCATAGATCGAAACTTCATGCACACCAAGGTCAGCCGCAAGGTTGTAAAATTCTTCAAGGTCATCGATGTTGTGAGGAGAAACTACCACAAACATATCAGTGAGGATCCCTGCTTCACCCGCATTCTTGATTCCAGAAACTGCGTCTCTGTATGCGCCGCTTCGCCCTCGAATACGATCATGTTCGGCTTCAAATGGGCTGTCAAAGCTGATTCTTGAGGCATAAAGCCCTGCGGCCTTCAGCTCCCTTGCCCGTTCTTCAGAAAGCTTGAATCCCGAGGTAAAACAGGTGGCAATTGCCCTGGACTTATCTACTCTGGAGACCATCTCAACAAGATCATTTCGGAGCATAGTCTCTCCACCATCAAAGGAAACAAGATATGCACCGAGATCCAGACTTTGATCCACAGCGTTGCAAATCTCATCCAGAGTCAGTTCTTTTTCCGGCTTGATATCGGCTGCCCCGCAGTGGATACAGCGATTTGGACAGCGGGCAGTAATTCCTATAGAGAACTGATCAGGGACTCTTTTCTTCCTGATGGCTGCAATTTCAGCACTTATTACCCGGCTGAAGACAGGTCCCGGAATAGGCGGGATCCACGTGGAAAAAATAATCTCGTCCTCGCCCATTAAGATGGGTTTTTCTTCCGCAAAAATACTGTTTATGCGCTTCAAGAAGGGTTTTGCAAGCTGGGAAAGAGGACCTTCAGCATCGAGAACCATTTTTTCGTTTTCTGTACTGGCATTTACCTTAAGCACCGGACTATCATATACTCGCATGAATACACCTGGTAAAGTTAGTGGCAAAAGTTGAGAGACTTGATAAAATTAAATAGAAATAAAATATTATTTGCATGTTTTAGACATAAAAGGTTCAGCAGAATTCCAATTCATTCTGAAGGAAGAGCTGAGTGAATTAGATAATTTCAAGCATATCAACAGTCATATAATCAGTGATCTGGAAGAGCTTATCCCTTGCAGGACATGCTTTAAGAGTATTAAGAGTTTCTTTTGCGGCATTGACGTGCAACTTTACTGCATCTAAAGACTTCTGTACTGATTCTTCCTTTGACATACACTTCATGTAAACTTGCGGCAGAGTTTCAGATATGCATTTTGACTCTTTACCCTCAACTACGTCCAGAAACTCAAGAATATCATCAACAATCTGGTATGCAGTTCCCAGAGAGTTCCCAAAGAAATTAAAACGCGCCGCCAGGCCCTCATCGGCACCTCCCGTATAAGCCCCGATAGATGCACTGATCGCAAACAGAGAAGCCGTTTTCTTATAGATACACTCGAAATAATCACTTTCCCCGAAGTTAGCTTCACCAAGTCTCAGGTCAAGAACTTCTCCTTCAGCCATGTCCATACCAGCTATTCCGAAATCCCTGACTACCGTCTCCCCATAAGGAGAAATAAACTCTATGGATTTTGCAAGAAGATAGTCGCCACATAGCAGAGCCTTAGAAGGACCGAATTTTTCAGGAGCAGAAGGTAGATTTCTCCTAAGAAGCCCCTGATCAAGCAGATCATCGTGGATAAGAGAAGCAGAATGCATCATTTCAATAGCAAGGGCTGCACCTAGACTCTGAGAATACGAGCCTGAGCAGACCTCACTGGCTAGAAGAAGAATAACCGGCCTGATTCTTTTTCCTCCGGTATTACAGACATGTTCGACCATATCTTTTAGGCCGGAATCCGCCATTTGAGCAATAAAGGTACTCAGTCCGGATTCAACATATCTATATTCTTCCCACTCTTCAATAATCATCAATATTACTCCGTATACTTAGATGGGCATCCGGTAACAATCTTAGTTGCCTCTAATGCAGATTCAGAAACCATAGTTCCACTAATACTCACCTGTTTCCCTTCTGCAAGGTTAGAGGGACGTTTTTCCGCGTATTCCACATGAACCTTTAAGTTCTCATTGTTTTCGTCCCTTAGTTCAAAAACTGTCCTTTCGGGAGCCACCTTAAGGCTTCCATATTCTACAACTCCCATTACATTTACATTTTGCCCGATACTGGCCTGAGGATCAGACAGAAGTTCAGATACTGTAAAGTAACCTTCTGAAGAGTTGATGCCATATAGCCCTGTAAAGAACACACCGGCAATAAAAGTAAGTGAAAGCAATATTTTCTTTTTTTTATTCATTTAAAACCCCGTATAATGCGATCCTTACATTAACTTTTTGTTAAGCTCTGAATGTGTTCTTAGCAACAAAAGAAGATATGCAAAAATAAGGAGCCAGCTGATTACAAACGCCAGAATAAAAGGTTCCATTTCAAACATATCTCCAGATCAAATATTTTCTTCATGCTCCACTTATTTTCTTCATGCCCCACTTTGAAGCAAGGGAGGAATAGAAGAAAACCTGTTTTGAGAACTTATGTCTAGCCCTATATAATACATATTATTCACAATATGAGAAATAAACTTCCTGAAAGTAAAATAAAGACATAGAAGAGGACCCTAACATTAAAAATAATAATATTATTTTTGCCATCAAGAGGGAAAATTTATTTTGACAGTAAATAAATAATATTCCTGTGAATAAAGAATAATAATATTTAGAAGGATATATACAAAAAAGAGATATTTTTATTGAAGAAGTAATAAAAACAACAAAATTTCGTAGAAAAAGCTGCATTTAACAAAACAAAAAAGTAATATTGTTAAAGGTATATTCAGAAGACTATATTCTAAGAAATAGGTATTAAAAAATCATGATGAATATACAAAAGGTTGACAATAAGATAAAATCTCACATATAAAATTAAGATATATAATATGTAGAAATGAATCAATATTTGTATACTTTTATATTTGTTACCTATACATTGCCTATTGATTGTATTCAACTCCAGTTCTTTTAAAGTTCCAATTCAGTTCAAAAAATAGTGGTGACAACCAATGATGCTTACCTATAAATCAGTCCGAATGAGCAAGCGAAGAGGATGAAACGGACCTTATGCTGTTGAACTTGTAGTGCAACGCCCAGAAAATCTCCTATTTCCTGTGATTTCGACGCGAAACTCAGGAGGAGACGCTCAGCAAGCGAAAATAATATATATGACAAATACCTCTAGAAGTGTTGCAGTTTGCGTTGATGGTCTAGTGGCTATGACTTGGGCCTTCCAAGCCCAAAACCCGGGTTCGAATCCCGGTCGGCGCATTTAATCCTTTTTAATAGGAATCTAAGTTTCTTTTTTTTGATTTTATACTTAAATAACCAGAACAATCGTGCGAGGGTTGCCCAGCCAGGTCAAAGGCGATGGGCTTAGGACCCATTTTCGTAGGAATTCGTGCGTTCGAATCGCACCCCTCGCATTTATATTTACAGAGATTTTTTAAACTTTTTACTTTCGGTGCGTATAGCAATTTAAGGACCAGTGAACAAAGTAGTTATTCACGGGTAAATCTTGAAGGTAAATCTTGAATACAGCATACCTCATCTGATCTAATTCTTTTTATCCAAATCTTCCCGACAGACGGAAATACCACTTTGCTTTGCGACATATCTCTCCGAACTGGAGTATGCGACAAGTTTTCCGCCTTCCAGCACTGATATTGAACCATGCCCGCAACAGATCAAGCACTTTTTATTCCTTCTAGCAAGCTTTTCATCAATCTCAAAAATGAGGGACATGAGGGCATTTCGCTCTTCTTTTGCAAGCTCGCTGTCAACATTCACTGACATCATGAGGTAATCAGCCAGAACATTGTATTCTGTTCTATCAGGGCTCAAGCTTTTAAAATTGATAATTGCATCTCCAGGGAAGAGAAGCCCCTCTTCGGGGCAGAGATAGAAGATTTCCCCATACATATGCCCCCCAAGACCCTCAAGAGCCTCAAAATTCAGGTTTCCGATTTTGAATTGAAAAATGACAGGAAATGAACCCCTTTTTTTGATTATTTCACCTGATTGGAGGATTTCAGGAAAGAGGGCTATATTTGAAGGAGGAGTAAACCTCGAAAAGAGGTTAATTATCTTCGTATAAACCTCTTCAAGAATACATTCCTGATTACTGGACCCATAAGCCCTGCTGGTTTCCTGCATAACCAGGAGCGTTTCGCGATTAAGATAGGAGAGGACAGAAAAACAACCTGCTGCCCCACAGTGATCTGCATCAGCATGAGTAATATAAATCCTTTTTAGCCGGCTGAAGTCCCCAAGTCCGTAGTGCTGGAGCATATTCACAACGTCAAGGTAATAGATCCCATAGCCTGTGTCGATCATAACCCTTTCGGAAGGGGTATCGAAGAAGTAGATATTTCCTCCGCACGGAGGCTGAAAACAAAAGATTTCGAGATCATCCTTTATTTTTACTCTCTGTACATCAGCATAAAAATTCTCGCCTGAAGTCCGGTTCAGGCATTCTCCTACTTTAAGGATGTTCTCAAAAACTTCAATAGGGTCTTTCTGAAGGTTTGAAAGCTCCTGAGCAATATGATTGATATCATACAGAAACCTCATCAAAAAAGCTTCCCCGGCATTTCCTATAAAAACCCTCAGTTTCTGAGCTAACCTGAGATAAAATACCGTATCATCAAGTGCCTCCCCTGTTGTATCGTATTCGAGAATTTCAAGCCTGTACCCAGACTTGAGCCGATTTAGGAGATTATCTATCACGCTGGTATTTTCGATATTAAGACCCACTACAAGCCTTTCAGGATGCTGGCCGCGATCATCAAAATCAAGAAAAGTGATATTTGCCCCTGAAGAAGTGATAGAATTGAGGAAATCAAATAAAGCACCTGGACAATTCGGAAGATAGACATGGAATTTCAAGAAAGCCACAGGTTTCAGGGAAGTCTGAAGATAACCTATTTTTTCCAGTTCCTCGCTAATTTTTTCATAAGCACGGGAACCGGCAGTCACCTCAAAAAAGACTGTGTGTCTGTCTATCCTGCGGTCATACTGAATCCGATTAATATTTCCTTCGTACCGTTTGATAATCTCGGCTGCCCTGTGCAATGCCCCAGGCCTGTCGGGCATGCAGGTGATAAAAGAGAACTGGACCATAGGAGTACCCTGACCAAACAACATTATTCAGAATAACTTAAATAAAATCTTGTTTTACCTTAAGCTTTCCTATCGTATAAACGGAAAAAACGAAAGAAAAAGTAGAAGAAAAAACGAAAGAAAAAGTAGAAGAAAAAACGGAAGAAAAAACGGAAGAAAAAGAGGAAGAAAAAGTGGGAGAGAAGAGATAGAAGAAAAAGTGGGAATAAGCTGAAACTCAAATATCAAGTATAAAGGATATCAAGTATAAAGGCTGAAAGCCCCAGAGTTTCAAAAGCTCCAGTAATCTCTGAAATAGGACTTTTGCTCCTGTAAAAAAGATGCGACCCGCATTTGCAGTCCGTACACCCGAAGCCGGATACAAAATCCCCTCCGATCCTGCTGGCAAGTTCACATTCAAGCCGGGAAGAAGTAAAGGCACAAATTACTGAAATTAACCTGAAAGAAGGGCTCAAATGAAGATAATCCACATGCCATCTGGGATTTTTATCTCTGTTCCTTGAAAGATTGATATGCCTTTTTACCCTTTTCAGGCCCCCAGTTCCCAGAGCTGAGCCCACATAAACATGAAAGCCTTCAAGAAATAAGAGCTCCCCCTTTTTTCCGACCTCAAACTTACAATCTTGATTTTCGAAGATCAAAGAGTAAATACCCTTTTCTGAAAAATCCATTTCAAGACCTCACTTCATTTCCTGAGACTTGAAAATACTTCTCAAGCAGAGGCAAAACCATTTCCTCCAGTTTTTCTTTATCCTTAAGGGCTTCAGTCCAGGAGACAGGCACCGCCTCAATTCCCAGCTTCGCCCCAAGAATGCCGCCTGCAACACTGCCCACTGAGTCGGAGTCCCCTGTGATGTTCACTGCAGTTTGCACTGCTTTCCTGTAGTCATCAGGATAGCGCAAAGTACAGAAGTATGCAAGAGCAAAGGTTTCATCCGCATACCAGCCCTGCCCGAGTGTCTTTAGCGCCTCTTCATCCCCCTTCTTAGAATAAGCCATTTTATAAGAACTTTCCAGGGCATCAGTGAATTCCTGAGAGATTCCTTCAGTTATCTTAAGAAGAGGTTCAAACATTTCCCCTGGTCCCAGTCCGTCAAGAGCGAGTTTCACTGCATATGCCCCTGCAATGGATGCGGCATCTGAAACCGGATGAGAGTGAGTAATTCTACCTGATAGCATGGCAGCTTTAACCAGTTTATCAGGATCATCCCTGTAAATGAAGCCCAGGATTCCAATTCGCATCAGACTTCCGCATGTTTTTGACCTGACTCCGGACTTCCTCCAGTGAACCCCGTCCCTGAGGTTCAGAGCTGCACCTCTGGAGGTTGCCCCAGCCCCCAGGTCAGGCTCATCAAGCCAGAAAACAAGTTCCTCTGCAATAAGACCCATAAGCTCTGGAAGTTCAAGTTCTGCACCCCGGAGAAGCCCCCTTGCAAGCACAAGCATCAACTGAGTATCATCTGTCCAGGGAGAATCAGGGGGAAGTTCCAGAATTCCTTTTTCTCCATACTTCTCTTTTATTTGTTCAAGGGTAAGGTGTTCCACCGGACACCCCAGGGCATCTCCGCATGCCATTCCAAAAAAGTAGCCTCGAAGCTTTTTCTCAATATTCAGCATATCCGGCAGGTTTCCTGTTTTCATTGGGTCACAATTCCGTGCTTTTCTTGATTTCTGAACGTTCTTGATTCCTGAACTTCATAGTAAGTTAAACACATATCAAAGAAAAACCATTGCATAGAAACTTTCCAAAAGTCTTTAAGAACGAATATATGCTTAGAAAAAAAATTACAAAATTAGCTGAAAGATTGAACCGAGAAAATGGTAACTGAACTAGAGAGTTAAAAAATAATGCAACGGGTTAAAAATAATATAGAGAGTTAAAAAATTACATGAAAAAAGGCGAATAATAGAATAAAAAGAAATTATGGAAAAAGAATTTAATAACGGAATAGAAGAAAGTTGTGAAAAGAAAAGTGCTCCGATGGGGATTTGAACCCCAGTCGCAGGAGTGAGAGTCCTGAATGATTGGCCGAGCTACACTATCGGAGCATTTTGTAATTATGCTTTGCCGCTCAGGCAGCATACTTTCAAGTAATTTATAAAATATAAACCTTTCGTCTGAATTCTGAAAAAATATAAGAACTGCCGGAAGGGTTTTTACCTCCCGACATGACTGAAGGACAGCCTTTCCTTCAACCTGAAGAATATTCTACCTTAGCTTCGAAGAAAAATTATACGAACATAGCCTGAGGAATTGAGGGTTCCTTGACGTTTACGACCTTGTCATAGGCTTTAAGGAAATCTGCCATGGTGATCTGTTTACCGCGCCTGCGCAGCACAAAGATTCCGGCTTCCTTGACAATGACACTGATTTCGGCCCCGCTCTTTCCTGCCATAACTTTTGCAAGCTTCTCAAAGTTCACATCATCAGCAAGGTTCATCTTACGGGTGTGGATCTTGAGGATCTCAATCCTGCCTATGTCGTCAGGGAGAGGAATTTCAATAGACCGGTCAAACCTGCCAGGCCTGAGGAGAGCAGGGTCAAGAAGGTCAATCCGGTTGGTTGCAGCAACCACTTTTACATTTCCTTTGGGATCAAAGCCGTCCATCTCTGCAAGAAGCTGAAGCATTGTCCTGTTTACCTCTGCCGAGCCGCTTGTTCCATCATAAGTCCTCATGCTGCCAACTGCATCGATTTCATCAATAAAGAGGATGCTTGGAGACTTATCCCTGGCAAGCTGAAAAATATCTTTGACGAGCCTTGAGCCTTCACCCACGAACTTCTGGACCAGATCGGAACCCGACATGCGGATGAAAGTTGCCTTTGCCTGAGAGGCTATAGCCTTTGCAATAAGGGTCTTTCCGGTCCCAGGGGCACCGTGGAGAAGAACACCAGAAGGTGGTTCAATTCCCAGGTCTGCAAAGAGTTCGGGCTCGGTGAGCGGTAATTCAACGCTTTCCCGGACTTCCTGAAGCACCTCATCCAACCCTCCAATCATGCTGTAGTCTACACCAGGAGAATTAATGAGTTCCATAACCTGAGCCCGAACATCGGCTGCCCTGCTAACTATGGAGATTATTGAGTAAGCCCCGTTTACTGCAACCCTCATTCCAGGCTCGATCTTTCCAAGGCACTCTTCAGGGATCTGGGTGAGCACTTCCTGGTTGTTTCCGTGCTGCCTGATAAGGGCGATTTCCCCATTTACTTCAAGAATAGTTGCAATAAAAAGAGGAGGCTCAGTAAGCTGCTCCAGATGAGCTTTTAATTTGTTGATCTCCTGCAGGTGCCTGCCTGTTGCCACACTTGCCTCAAGGAGTCGGGCCTTCATATTTTCATTCTGGACCTTCATAATCTCTATTTCGGTTAAGAGAGATTTCACATCTTCATCCTTGATCTCCCCACACTCAAGCTGGACTTCTACTCTGGTTTTGATATCTTCCAGGGAAGACCTCATCGCACTATCTTCTGACATTTGAAAACACCTGTTTTATCGTATAAAATTGATTTCATACCATGATTTAAAGGTTAATTCATTCTGGAATTATTGATTTATGGATAAGTTGATTTGAGAGTCAACTGGCGTGCAGTTTATTGATCCGCAGGTCATTAGCCAGTGAATTAATCAAGATTTAAGCAACTGTTTTGTGAACCAATTACCTGATTATTTATTAAATCTCAGGGATTTTTACGTCCTGTCGGGACTTTTACGAAAGAAGTAAAAGCCTGGAAACGGGAGAATAAGGAAAAGAACGATCCTTTCATAAAATCCCCCGTTATATGACAATTTACACATATCAAAGGTTAGAATGACATTTAAAGAGTTCTCTTATCCTTTCACAGAATATATTAAGATTCCGGGAATTAATATGCACCCACAAATATAAAAAGGATATATAAAAGATTATGCAACATCCGCAATTCACATGATATCTATTAAATTTCTTTCCGATACCTATGTGAAATAGATCGATTTTGTGTGTACTTTTCAGCTTAGATTTCATTTTTCCATATTATACATAATTATCGGATTCTTCAAGTTCCAATAAAAGGATGCATTAAATAATAAAAGTATTATATCATCCCATATGCGTGTATCTGAAAATTTAATTAGAGTGGGTGCCGCAATCACATTTATAGGCTTCTTTGTAGTATTGCTAGGCTTAGTTCTTTCAATTGTACAGAAACCTGGAAGCAGCCAGATAGGCGGGTTGATCATGATAGGCCCTGTCCCGATAGCTTTCGGTTCTTCCCCTGAAATAACAACAAATATGATGTGGATTGGATTATTAGCAATGATTCTGTATCTATTCATATGGAAAACGAAACGTTGATCAAAATATGCTTTTTTGGATTGGAATTTTCATAATACTCATCGGCCTTTTACTAGTTATAATCGGAATAGCCCTGGGAATGCTCCAGGAATCCGAATCAAGGCATGATTACTCAAAAAGAATAGAGACATTAGGAAAAGAAACGGATTCCGAAAACGCTCCAGATTCGAAGGGCTATCTTCATGAAAAACCTCCTATAAGAAAAATTGAGCAGGAAATCAAGACTGGAGGAGTAATTATGATAGGCCCTATTCCTATTATCTTTGGAAACGACAAAGAAAGTGCAAAGACTGCAGCGGTCCTGGCAATTATTCTCATGCTTCTTAGCCTGCTGATCTTCAGAGGCTCATTATTCTAAACTTTCTGTTCCGCCTGCTAATGCATCTCCTGTTGGTTTAGATATAACTTTTTTGGAAATTGGATGCTTAATTGACTCCCCTAGACAAAGAAAGGAGACTTTTTGCTGTTGCACCTTTTGTACACTTTCCAAAAAAGAAGGATATTCCGTGATCCTCAGGCGCAATTCAGAAAGCTCAGCAAGATTTTAAACCATAAATTAGTCCCCTTAAACAAAGCAAAGCAGAGCGAAAAGGACTTCATACTTCAGAGGGGCAATTAGGACAAACAAAAACTTATTAATGGTTAAGCCCGAATCAGGGCTTTATGTTTACGATAATCACAGGCGCGCAGTTCGGTGACGAGGGAAAAGGCAAAATTGTCGACCTTCTTGCAAAAGATTATGACATTGTTGCCCGTTTCCAGGGAGGGAACAACGCGGGCCATACGGTCAGGGTAGGAGACGAGGTCTACAAATTGCACCTGATCCCCTCAGGCATCCTGCTTGATGCCAGGGTTCTGATAGGGCCTGGGGTTGTCCTGAACCCGGAAGTTCTAGCCGAAGAAATTACAATGTTTGAGAATCACGGTATAAAGATAGATGCTGAAAAGCTCGGCTTGGATGCGAAAACTAGTATAATTATGCCCTACCATATAGAATTGGATGGTTTAAGGGAAGAATCAAGGGAAACTAAAATAGGAACCACAAAACGCGGAATTGGCTATGCGTATATCGATAAGGTAGCAAGAGACGAAATTCGTGTCGCTGAGCTTGTGGACAAGAAACGCTTCCTTGCAAGACTTGAGGAATTAGCCCCCCAGAAGGAAAAAGAAATAACATCAATGGGAGGAAATCCGAAAATAGTCAGAGACCCTGTCCTGATTGAAAGATACCTTGAGCTCGGCAGGCAGTTTGCCCCTTATGTAACAGACGTATCCAGGGAAATAAACGAGGCTCTTGATGAGGAAAAGCATGTGATGGCTGAGGCTGCACAGGGCACTCATCTGGATGTCATACATGGAACCCAGAAATTCGTAACCTCTTCCTCTACAATCGCAGGCTCTGCCTGTGCCAACCTCGGAGTCGGCCCTACAAGAGTGGACAATGTGATAGCTATAGTGAAAGCGTATATAACAAGAGTAGGAGAAGGCCCTCTCCCAACAGAACTTGCAGGAGAGTTGGGAGAACAGATACAGAAAGCAGGAGGAGAATTTGGGACTACTACAGGCAGAAGCAGAAGATGCGGATGGTTTGACCTGCCTCTCTTGAAAAAAGCCATTGCTCTTAACGGCTATACAGAAATTTCCCTGACCAAACTGGATGTACTGACAGGCCTTGACCCGATAAGAATCTGTGTTTGCTACAATTACAGAGGGGAAAATGTGGATTATCCTCCGGAACTTACCGAAGATCTCACGGAATGCACTCCGGTGTACGAAGATCTTCCTGGCTGGAAAAACGATCTCACTGAAGTAAAAGCCTTTGAAGAGCTCCCGGAAAACGCCAAGAAATATGTAAAAAGATTAGAAAAGCTGATGAAAGTACCGATAAATTACATCTCAGTCGGTCCGGGCAGAGCACAAACCTTTAAAAAAGAATAATTCAATTTAATAAACCTGCCAGACAAGTTACCGAAAAATGTATATATTAACTGATAAATGTATCAACCTCTTTCCAGTTTAAACTAAAATCATATTTACCGGCATTATCGGGTCTGAAGATCCAAATTCCAAGAGTCCATAAATTCCAGCGATAAAGATCATCAAGGACATCTCGAAAGAGAAAGAGTTACCTCGTTTCGGGAAAAAAGCATATTTATGGCAGGTCAGGGAAGGAAAATCGGCTGTATCGCCCGTGACCTGCAAAAATAAAGCAATTCAGGAAAAGGAGAAGAACATGACAACAGTATTTGATGTCCCTGCAATAGAACTTATCGAAAAGGTTGCAGGAATTTTAAAGGAAAATGAAAAAGTCGTTCCCCCTGAGTGGGCAGAGAACGTAAAAACTGGAGTTCACAAGGAACTTCCCCCGACCAGGGACGATTGGTGGTATATCAGATGCGCAGCAGTTCTGAGGAAAATCTATACTGATGGACCTATAGGAATTGAAAGGCTTCGCTCCGTATATGGCGGGAAGAAAGACAGGGGAGTAAGCCCAAGCCACAAAGCAAAGGGCAGTGGTTCTATTGCCAGAAAGACAGTACAGCAGCTTGAGGCTGCAGGTTACCTGCAAAAAGTAAAGGACGGAAGGACAGTATCAGCAAAGGGACGTTCCATGCTTGACAATGCATCAAATGAGCTAAAGCATGAACTTATTGAGAAGATCCCTGGACTTGCAAAATACTGAGAAAAGTTCCTTCCAAAAGGGGACCTGAGATTTTCAGGACTCCTTTTAAACATATTAATATTAATCCAGACTACTCCGGAAAACCGGTTTTTTTGGGTGATTGCCATGTCTACAATGGATGACGAACTCGACGAAATCCGAAAGAGACGGCTTGCAGAAGTCCAGAGACAGCAGGCACAGCACCAGCCGTCTGACATGCAGGCAGCTTACCAGCAGGAACAGGCCAGAGCTGAGATGGACTCTCAGAAGCAGGCCATCCTGAGGCAAATCCTGACTCCTGAAGCCAGAGAACGCCTGACAACTCTGAAGATGTCAAGGCCGTCTCTTGGGGAACAGCTTGAAATGCAGCTGATCTCACTTGCTCAGAGTGGAAGGCTCCAGTCTCAAATTGACGACGAACAGCTAAAAACGCTCCTGATGAAGATGCAGCCAAAAAAGCGTAAGACGTCCATAACCCGGGTTTAAGCACAATGAGAATCTCGGTCCTCTTTAGCGGAGGCAAGGACAGCTCGATTTCTGCCCTTTTGATGGAGCCGTATTTTGAGATAGAACTCGTAACCTGTAATTTCGGCTTGCTTCCGACATGGGAGCTAGCAGCAAAAACTGCAAAAGAGCTGCAATTTCCACACAGGGTTCTTTATCTTGAAGGGAAAATCCTTGAAAAGGCATACGAGAAAATAATGAGCGAAGGTTTCCCGAGAAGCGCTATCAATTATATCCATGAGAAAGCTATAGAAACTCTTGCTTCAGATCCGGAAGTAAAGTTAATTGCTGATGGGACAAGAAGAGATGACAGAGTTCCTGTGCTTTCAATTTCGCAGATCCGGAGTATTGAAGACCGATTGGGAGTTCAGTACCTCTGCCCGCTGAAAGGATATAATAGAAAGACCGTGAGTATTCTTGTAGAACGCTATCTGAGAATTGAAGAAGGGCCAAGTGAGAGTACTCCAAAAGCAGATTACGAGACCGAGCTAAGGGAATTAATAAGGCAGAGACACGGAGAAGGTAAAATAAAGGAGCTGTTTCCTGCCCATATTCAATCCCATGTAATTTCCAGAAAAGAACTGCCCTGAAGAAGGGGAGTTTGGAAATCAGGAAGTCTTCCGGAAGGGAAATTCTGGAATAAAGATTTATACGATAATCGAGTTATATTCAACCCTTATACTGCTGCATATAAACTGAGACCCTTATAGAATTTACCGTATATGGTTTTAAAAGATGCCGTTTAATCCGGCGGGGTAGAAATTGCAATTATGTAAGGGTTAAGATCACAATCAGCTAATTATCGGATATAATCAGAAATTAACAGAGTTAAATTACTTACAAGTCAATAGGTGTGATCTACTTGAGTCATAACATGAAAGGTCAGAAGAAGCGCCTGGCAAAGGCGCACAAACAGAACACACGAGTACCAGTGTGGGTCATTGTGAAAACTAACCGGAAGGTAGTGAGTCATCCCAGACGCAGGCACTGGAGAAGAAGAAGCCTGGATGTAAAGTAAGCGAGGAAGGTGGGAAAAAATGGCAGACGACATGGTAAAAGAACAGATATACACTATCCCTCTAAGGGAAGCAAGGAAAGTGCCTACATGGAAAAGAGCCAACAGGGCAGTTATTGAAGTAAGAAATTACCTTGTAAGGCACATGAAGGTTGAGTCCATAAAGGTCAAACTGGACAAATCCATAAATGAACGCCTCTGGGAAAAAGGCTGTGAAAAGCCACCTCTCTCCATCAGGGTCAGAGCTGTAAAATTCGCAGATGGCGAGTTACAGGCAGAACTTGCCCAGTAAAATATAACAGAAATAGCGAAGCTTCAAAGAATATGATTCGAACAGTGGATATCTACGATACCCCTATGATTGGGGTCTTTGCAACCTGCACAGAAGATGTTGTTCTCGTCCCCCCTATGACAAAGCCCGAGATCTGTAACATACTTGAGAGTTCACTGGATGTAAGAGTCGTTGAGACTCTTGTAAACGGGAGCGTTGTGGTGGGAGCCCTTTCCAGAGGGAACTCAAACGGCTTCCTGTTTTCAAAAGGAACAGATGCCAGGGAAATGCAAGAACTAACAGGAGTCCAGGTAGAGATTCTCCCCGACAGGTTGAATGCCGTCGGAAACATTGTGCTTGCAAACGATTCCGCAGCCCTTGTACACCCGGAACTGTCAGACAAAGCTCTTGAGACTATTGCCAGAACCCTCAAGGTAGAAGTTTACAGAGGGACAATTGCTGGGATGAAAAACGTAGGAATGGCAGGAGTTGTCACCAAAAAAGGGCTTCTGGTACACCCAAAAGTGACACCTTCGGAAAGAGAAATTCTGGAAAAGATTTTCGAGCTTCCGATAAATATAGGGACTACAAACTTTGGGACTCAGATGCTCGGTTCAGGCCTGCTTGCTAACTCAAAGAGTTATTTAGCAGGTTCCGACACTACAGGACCCGAACTTGGGAGAATCGAAGAAGCACTCGGATTCATAGAGTGAAAAATCATCCATCTGTTCCAGAATAAAGCTACAGCAAGAGTGGTGACCAAGATGAAGAATTTTGTTGTCAAAGGCAAGTTTAAAGCAGGAAGTAACTGGGAAAAATTTACAAAGACTGTCGAAAGTCAGAATGAAAAGAACGCAACAGATAAGATATATTCTATCTTCGGAAGCAGACACAGCATTAAAAGAAGCCTGATCCAGATAGAAAGCATATCTGAGGAGTGAAGGATATGGCAGAAGTCAGTGAAGATATCAGGAATCTGGCAGCCAGGCATCAGGAGTTTCAGAGACAGGCAGAAGCCCTGAGGCAAGAGATGAACATGGTTCAGGCTTCCATTTCAAGCTGTGACCAGACGGTTGTAACCATCAACGAGATGAAAACAGCTTCATCGGAAGGCAAGACCGCCGAAACGATGGTTCCGGTAGGCTTTGGATCGTTTGTTCATGCCGAAATAAAAAATGCAGACAGGATCATTGTTGACCTTGGAGCAGGCTTCAGCGCAGAAAAAACAGCAGAGGGAGCCATTGAGACCCTGAACCGCCGCAAAGAGCAGCTCACGAAAATTCTCGAACAGATGAATGCTTCACTGACTAAATACATACAGGGTATGCAGGTTCTGGAAACTGAGGCTGCAAAACTTCAGCAACCTGGCCAGGTATGAGCAAAAACCTGGTTCAGGCTAAAACCTGATTCAAAGGCATTAAAAAATTTGTTTAAGAAAAAAACCTTTAATTTAAACTAATTAATCAATTAATTAAATAATTAATTACCTATTTTTTACTGAATTTTTTTGGGATGGATCCTGTGTTCAGCAAATTTAAAGAGAAACTTGGGATTTTTAAAAAGGCGCTCAGCAAAACCATTGACGACAAAGCAGTATCATCCGAACCTGTGGTTGAACCTGTACCTGAGGCAGAAGAAGATTTTGAAGAGGAGATTGAACCCGTCTTAGAGGAAAAGGCTTTTGAAACATCCCTGGAAGAGGAAAGTCCCAAAGTCAAACCTGTAGAATCTGTAATGACTACTTCTATGCCTGTTCAGGTAGAAGATAGGAAAAAAGCAGAAGACAGGAAAAGAGCAGAGTACAGGAAAAAAATTGAAGAGAGAAAAAAGCCTGCAGAGATCGGACCGGTAGAAGAAAAAGTACCTGAAGAGAAAAAATCTTTTTTCAAAAATGTCTCAAAAGTTGGGTTTGCACAGAAGGCAAAAGCTCTGGTCTTTAATAGGGAAGTTTATCTGGATGACAAAGATCTGGAAGAGCCGCTCTGGGAACTTGAAATGGGACTGCTAGAAAGCGATCTTGCTCTCTCAGTTTCAGAGGCCATTACAAAATCCGTGAAAAACCAGCTTGCAGGTACCACAAAACATATTGGCAGCAATACAGGAGAAATCGTAGAAGCAGCATTGAAAAAAGCCATTATGGATGTAGTGTCTGCCAATTTCTATGATTTTGACGAGTGTGTCAAAAATAAAGAAAAACCTGTCCATATTGTCTTTGTTGGAATAAACGGAACAGGAAAAACAACATCAATTGCAAAAATGACTCACAGACTGCTCAAGTCCGGGTACTCTGTAGTTCTGGCAGCAGGAGATACTTTCAGAGCCGGAGCAATTGACCAGCTGGGAATCCATGCAAACAGGTTGGGAGTAAAAATGATAAAACACCAGCCTGGGGCGGATCCTGCGGCAGTCATTTACGATGCAGTCCAGTACGCAAAAGCCCATAGAATAGATTTCATACTCTCAGACACGGCAGGTCGTATGCATACGAACCTGAACCTCATGGCACAAATGGAAAAGATCTGCAGAGTAAGCACTCCTGACCTCATAATTTTTGTAGATGAAGCAGTAGCAGGAAACGATGCAGTCGAAAGGGCTGCCCAGTTCAATGAAGCTGTGCCAATCGATGGATCTATCCTGACAAAAATAGATGCTGATGCCAAAGGAGGAGCTGCTATATCCATTGCCTATATCACAGGCAAGCCCATTCTCTTTTTCGGGATGGGACAAGGTTATGAAGATTTGAAAAAATTCGACCCTGAATGGTTTATGGATCAGCTTTTTAATCAGGAAAAATAATCAAGGCTTAAATTAGTAAAGAAAGTTTCCCGAAAACCTTTCGGGAACACTATTTTTAAGGTTCACACAAGGTTGCTGCAGGAAGCAAGAAAATTTTACTTGATATTTTTACTTGATATTTTTACTTGATATTTTTACTTGATATTTCTACTTGATATTTTTACTTGATATATTTACTGCTTATTAGAATCTCACGGCTCTTCAGGAGTTATAGCCCACGCCAGGATATAAGCAACTACGCCTGCGCCCCCGCTTAAAGAAAAGAAAACCCATAATAGCCTTACAATTGTAGGGTCAATCTGAAAGTATTCCCCTAAACCGCCACATACCCCTGCAATAATTCTGTCACTTTTTGATCTGTACAGTTTATTCATTTGACCACCCCAAAATAAGGTAGAATGCTTAAATAATCCACTTGTTATAATAGATTGCTTAGATGCGATTTATAAGTAACTCCCAGAACTTGATACAGGAATTTTTATAGATATTTTATCAGATAGTAACCCACTCACTGGTTATGTTTTCTGAAAGCAGATTTTCCCCTTGGGCCTGCACATATACCCTGAAGGTTTTTCCTGCGGGAACAGTGAGTCCTTTTGCAGCATAATTACAAGCTTCCTCAGGCTCAACCGTCATAGAAGAACTTTCAGCCTTATCCCATACATCCATTTCATCCACAGATTGAAGAGCAACATAAACAGTTGTATTTTTGGCAGTTTCCGAGCCAACATTTCTCAGAGTGACGTTAACATCCACAATTCCATCTTTTTTTGAATATTCACATTGGGATTTGAAGTCAAGATTCATCAAGGGTCTTCTGTACACAGGAATGATCTTTACAGGTTGGCCTGCATATTTTTCAGGTATTTCTCCTATCTGCCAGTCGCGGCCTGTAGTTTCCAGATAGTAGTAATTGTTGCCTTCGTACTCGAAACTTTTTCCTTCCTTTTCAGAATCACACTTTATCCCGATAGCCATATGTTCAGGAAGCTCCAGAAGGACAACATCATAACCCATCTCCTGAAGAATTGCCGCTGAGAGAATGGAAGTATCCTCACAATCCCCGCCGTTTTCATAGAGAGTTTCATAGGGGAAACGAGGATATTGATCATACCCAGAACTTACAATATCCGAGGTGTAGTTTAAAGACTGCACAAAAGAAACACAAAGTTCTGGAACTTTACTCCCTTCGAGACTGTATTCTTTTGCGAGTAAATAAAGAGTATCTGCAATATTTTCAATTAACCAGTCGTCGTAAGGATCTGAAGCAAACAGATCGTAATCTCTGTTCCGAGTCCTTAAGGTATATTCATCATAAAGATCATCATCAAGGAAGAGAGTAAGATGCCATTGATAACCATCGTAATCCCATGAGTAGGTTCGAGCTGACTTTTCAGAGGTAATTGGTTTTTCTGTTATTGAGGCACCGGAAGATTCAAGCTTTACACTATGTGTCTCAAGAAAACCCGCCCCAATTTCTCTGCCAGAATCCTCAGAGATTTCAGAAGAGGGTCGGAAAAAGAAAATTAAGGCCAGAAACAGGAGTGAAACTAAAAAAAATAATTTGACTCCAGTTTTCATCGAATATCCCCATCCAGAAATACACATTTTAATGATCGTCTAATGAAACTCATTTCCAGAGATCTTCCCTAAACTGAGAGTTCACAGGATCCACTTCCAGAAGACCTTCCGGATAGGGTTCAAAAAAGGTCTGATGCATAAGGTATTGATCCTCAAAGCGCACTACCCATGACCTGATTGTATTTATTGCCGGGCAAAGAGAAGTTTTCCCTTCCCTGTATTTCTGAATCCAGTCAAAAAAGAGGGCTTTTTCTCCGGTTGAAAGACTATCTGAAAAGTGTCCGAGAGCATGCATGAGCACGTTAATACTCGAAGTGTATTTAGGAGGTCTGGAAAAAGCACTGTAAAGGTGCTCTTCATAATCAGAAACCAGTTCCTTAAAGGATCTTTTTTCTTTATTTGCAACAATTGACCCCAGTTTTCGGAGTTCCGCCTGGCTATAAGCCATGAGAAGATACTTGTTCTCAGTATGAAATCTGACAAGACTATTCATGTCACCTTCGGCTTTAACTTTCCGAAAAGCGGCAAATAAAAAAAGCTTTGTCATGAAATGTTCCTTTATCCGGTCGTTTCTGAGCCTGCCTTCATCCTCGATCGGAAGAAAAGGATATCGTTTTAGAACTTCCGCTCCAAAATATCCTGAAGTTTTCTCAACTGCTCCTGATTTGTTGACAGAAGGGTAAACTTTTACATCCTTAAGCCCGCAGGAAGGAGATCTGAATTTAAGAATAAAACCATCAACCTGCCCTACTGAATCAAGAAAATTAGTACAAAAAGCCTTCATATCCTCAGTTACATCTTTACCGCTTGTGGGCTGGACAAGTCTATGTTCTCCATCCTCAATAATTATTCTTACTGGACTTCTTGGAATACCAAGACCTATCTCCACTTCCGCACAAACAGGCAGGAAATCAACATATTCCTTGAGCTTTGCCACGATTGGACTGCTTATCATATCCCCATTATATCTGCAGTGATCAAACTCAAGGCATTTACTGACTACAACCCTCGGCCTAACAAACTCTCTCATTAAATCCCCATATAAGAAATGGGTTACTAAGATAAATTACTTTCTAGAAAAAAAGGCGCAAAGTACTTCTTTTTAAAAAATAGAGAGTTAGAGAGTAAATATGTTCAGAAAGAGGCGGCAGAATACTTTGAATAAAAAAAAGAGAAGTTGGGAAAAAGAATAGCGTTCCAAAAACGAAATTTCCAACAATAGAAGCTTTTTATCCGTTTTTCGGAAGAGATATATAAGAATGAAAATAACTATAATATAGTTTGTGGAGACGGTAAAGGGGACAGACAATGCTTTTAAGGGTTCAGCCCTGAAGATTCAAAGTCAGTTTCAAGATTCCGAAAAAAAGAGTATGGTCTTAAAAATATAGGTGAAAATATGGTAGAAACAGAGTATGAACAGATGCGTATGCCTCTAATCGGAGATGATGCACCCTCATTTACAGCAGTGACGACTCAGGGACAGATTAATTTTCCAGAAGATTACAAAGGCAAATGGGTAATCCTATTCAGTCATCCTGCAGACTTTACACCTGTATGTACTACCGAATTTATGACTTTTGCCAGTATGCAGGAAGAATTCAGAGGAATGAATACCGAACTCATAGGACTTTCCATTGACAGCGTTTTCTCCCACATTGCCTGGCTTAAAAGAATTGAAGAGAAAATCGAATATAAAGGGATGAAAAACGTAGAAGTAAAATTCCCGGTAATAGCTGACCTGACGATGGATGTCGCAAAAAAATACGGGATGGTCCAGCCAAATGCATCAACTACACAAGCTGTGAGAGCAGTATTTATTATAGACACTGAGGCAAAAGTCAGGGCAGTCCTCTACTATCCACTTTCAGCCGGCAGAAATATGCAGGAAATAAAGAGGCTTTTGACAGCCCTGCAGAAAAATGAGGCAGAGAAAGTTGCAACTCCAGCAAACTGGCAGCCAGGAGACGACGTTATAATTCCACCCCCCAATACAATGGAAGCAGTAAAAGAAAGGCTTGGAAAAACAGAAGAAGGGAAGTACTGTCTTGACTGGTTTATATGCCTGAAAAAAGACGCAAAGAAATAATCTAAAGCATAAACCTTTTTTACTTTTTTTAATAATCAAGACTCCAAAAAAATCCAATTCGGAGTCCACTTTTCTATATGGGCGCATTCATCCCTCATTTTTGAAGAAGATTCGTAAGAAAAAACAGAAACTAATTTTAAAATGTTATGAGTTTCAAGATCAATACATTGCCATAAAATAGATACTATTGACATGAAAAAGACGAAATAAAAGTAAGAAGAAAGATCTCCACCCCTAGTAAATGATCATTATGAATAGAGAAGATAATAAGAAAAAGCTGATAAAATAAAAAAGGATAAAACAAAAAAGGATAAAATAAAAAAGGATAAAATAAAAAAGGATAGAAAAAGAAAAAGAATTTTTACTTTTTCCCGAGTTCTTTTGAGCGCTCGCTTGCCCTTATAACCGCATTCATAAATGCAGCCCTGATTCCGGCCTCTTCAAGGGCGTGAATGCCCTGAATAGTAGTTCCAGCCGGAGAAGTAACCATATCTTTGAGTTCTCCTGGATGCATGCCTGTTTCAAGGACCATTTTTGCAGCCCCAAGAACAGTTTGGGCTGCCAGCGTCAGAGCATTTTTCCGATCCATCCCCTCAAGGACAGCCCCATCGGCCATTGCCTCAATCACCGGAAAGATGAATGCAGGTCCACTTCCTGAAAGACCTGTAACTGCGTCCATAAGTGACTCAGGCACCTGGACTGCTGTCCCAACTGCAGAAAAGATCTCAAGAGCAATTATTAAGTCCTCGGAAGTGGCATTTTTGCCCGGAGAAATGCCGGAAGCAGCTTCCGAAACTGTGGCTGCAATGTTCGGCATGACACGTACAACTCTGGTGCCTTCGAGAAGGGCATCTTCGTAGGTAGAGAGAGGAACCCCCGCAGCAATAGAAATCACAAGTTTTTCAGACGTTATGTAAGGCCTTAAATTTGCAAGTACAGAACCAAGAGTCTGAGGTTTTACCGCAAGGATAAGAATATCCGATCCCTGGACAATAACAGCATTGTCAGTTGAGACCCGGATTCCCAGTTTTTCCTTAAGCTCATTCAAGAAAGGCTCATATACATCACTTGCACCAATATTTTCAGGCTTTACAATTCCGGCCTTAATAATTCCTTGCATGAGAGCAGAGCCCATTTTTCCTGCTCCGATAAATCCGATATTTAGGTTTGCCATTATGATATCTCCTAATTTCCAAAGATAAGTATAATATCAAGAAGCATTTGCCTCAAAGATTGTTTATTATTTAATTGTCGAGTCATTTCAAAGAACTCAACAGGCTTGATAACGGATTCCAGACAATAGAAACTTATCTAAAATCTTCAAGAATCTCAATATATTTGATTTAATTTAATTTAATTTAATTTAGTCTAATTTAATTTAGTCTAATTTAATTTAGTCTAATTTAATTTAGTCTAATTTAATTCTTCCAGTATGCCGATATTCTCTTTTTTTATGACATTATCATAGTTTTTATAGCCCAGAATACCCTCAATTTCGTTTGTATGGGCTCCTTTTATTTGCATAAGTTCTTCAGAGGTGTAGTCTGTAATCCCCTTTGCAAAGACCTTTCCTTCACATTCGAGCTTTACTACATCTCCCCTGTCAAAACTCCCTTCAATCCCTACAATTCCGGCAGGAAGAAGACTATTTTTCCCGATAACTGCGACTTTTGCTCCTGCATCCACACGGACAGTACCTGATGCCCTTGCGAGAATAATCCAGCGGGCACGGTTTTTCCGAATATGCCTTTCAGCCAGGAAAAGAGTGCCGATTTCTTCCCCTAAGAGAATCTTCATGACCACATTCTTAACTTCACTATTTGCGATCAAAACATAGCAACCTGCCATGCTGCAGATCTTTGCTGCTTTGATCTTGGTCCTCATTCCGCCTACACCCTTGAAGCTTGTAGGATCACCCCCATAACTCTCTATTTCAGGTGTGATATGTTCCACAAGGGACAACAGTCTGGCATCACTGTGGGTTTTTGGATTTTTGTCAAAAAGACCGTCGATATCCGAAAGAATTATAAGGAGATCAGCGTCGATTTTGCTTGCAACCATTGCAGAAAGCTTATCATTGTCTCCGAAGATGGCTTCAATCTCATTTGTGCAGGTACAGTCGTTTTCGTTGATTATCGGAACAACCCCATACTCCAGAAGAGTGGAAATGCTGTTCCTGAGGTTCAGGTAAGATACTCTATCTGAATAGAATTCATAGGTAAGAAGGATCTGAGCGACTTTCATCCCGTATTTTGAAAAAGCATCACTCCAGTACTGCATCAGGATGCTCTGGCCCACAGCTGCTGCTGCCTGTCTTATAGGGATTTCACGGGGTTTTGGAGCAATGCCCAGTTCATGGAGCCCTACACCTATTGCCCCCGAACTTACCAGAATCACTTCTTTCCCATTCTTTCGAAGCTCAGAGACCTGAAAAGCAATGCTGTCCATAAAGCTCGGGTCAATGCTACAGTTTTCTTTGGTATCGTCGCAACCCTTTTTTGTAATTGAGGAAGTACCGATCTTGACAACGATTTTATTAGCATCATTGAGAAATTGTTTTCTATCTGTCAATCACAAGGCCTCGTAAGGTATTTTGGAAGTGTGGTTGAAACAATTTAGATCCACAATCCGGATTTTCACCGCTGACACTCAATTTTCACTGGAATTTGAATTCAGAAATATAAATAGGTTATAAATATTAAAGGCTGTTTAGTCCACATCTTCAAACTTGAGGTCAAGCTTCCTGTGAGTATAGGATTTTGCATTATCTCCTGCATAGTCCGCTACAATCTGCCCTTTGCCCATAAGAACGTACTTATAAATCAGCAGCCCTTCCATCCCCACAGGTCCACGGGAATGAATCTTATTTGTGCTGATCCCTACTTCGGCACCTTTTCCATAACGATAGCCGTCTGCAAAGCGAGTTGAGGCATTTATCATGACACTTGAAGAATCAACAAGACCTATGAACTCTTTTCTTCGGGAGGCATTTTCAGTTATTATTCCATCGGTATGATGGGAACCGAAAGTGTTTATGTGGCCAATGGCTTCCTTCATGGAACCAACAAGCTTTATGGAAAGGATAAGATCATTATATTCAAGGCTCCAGTCCTCTTCAGTAGCTTTTGAAAGAGGCGAAAGTCCTTTTTTTGCAAGTAGAGAATAGCTATCTCCATCACAGCGCAGTTCAACGCCTGCCCCAATATACAGTTCTGCCATCTTAGGCAGGAAAGCTTCTGCAATTCCGCGGTTTACAAGGAGGGTTTCGATGGCATTGCACACTGCAGGATACTGCACTTTGGCATCAAAACAGACATTCCAGGCTGTATCGAGGTTTGCAAACTCGTCCACGTAGATATGACAGATTCCACTGGTGTGTCCGAGTACAGGGATTTTCGTATTGTCCTGAATAAACTTGACAAACTCATTCGAACCTCTTGGAATAAGGAGGTCTACGTATGCGTCAAGACTTAAAAGGTCCATTATCTCTTCTCTGGTTTCCATAAGCTGAAAAGCGCCTTCTGGCATACCTTCAGTGGACTCAATGGCTTTTACAAGAATCTCGAAAATTGTACGGTTGGACTCTCTGGCTTCACTCCCGCCTTTAAAAATAGTAGCGTTCCCGCTTTTCAGGCAAAGTGACATAACCTGAGGTACTACATCAGGTCTGGATTCAAAGATAACTCCTATCAAGCCTATGGGGCAGCTTACCTGGTAAAGAATCAAGTCTTTGTCAAGCTCAAGAGTAGAAAGCGTATCTCCTACAGGGTCCTTGAGTTTAACTACGTCTCTGATGCCTGCGATCATTCCGTCAAGCTTTGAGTCATTAACTTTAAGTCTGTCCACAAGGGCCTGAGTAAGCTTTCCTTTTTTCTTTAGTTCCACTGCAGCTTGAAGATCCTTTGAATTTGCATCCAGAATAGTCTGCCTCTCTTTGTCGAGAGCATAAGCCATAGCCTCAAGAGCTCTGTTTTTAATTTCCTCACTCACACTGGAAAGTTCAATTGACGCTTTTTTTGCCTGTATAACTTTAGTTTTAATATCTTTAGCCATATAATCACCATCTTCACTTGATAACCCTTAAAAGACTCAATTAGGGAGCTGAGCAACTAAACTCGTTAATCGCATCATTAATTTACAGGACATTGAGTGTTAATTAGGCACCGGGAAATAAGTGGTAAGCCTTATTATAAATTGCCTTATTGGAGTCAAACTGAAAAATCAATTGTATCTTTAAAATATCAGAGATATATTCATAATTCTAAAGACGTATTAATTCTTCCCGCTATATTTATAAAGTAAGTATGAACGAAAAGAGAGTACAGACAGTCCTATAATATATATTTTTGCAGACTGTTTTGGTGTATGAAACAATAAGGTCCTAAATAATAGATACCGGATTATCTCCCACAATTTTTAATCGCAACGTCATAAAATACAATTGTTAAATTCATCTATTTTTACCAGTCAATTAAACTTAAAAAGGGAACTTTATCCAAAAAAGTCAAAGGAGTTTAAAATAAAATACCTTTATCTTTTAGTGCAAATAGAGTAATGAACTGGAGAGTTCAATTATGCAGATTGGCCTCTAAGCATTACATTTTTGAAGAAAAATATAATTCAATTTATTCTAAAAAATAGAGCTGAAAAAAGATTTTGCAATCACAAAATATTATTTCAAAGAATATATATACGATGCACATAACTTAGAATACGCTATTCTATTACATGGAAGCGCATACTAAATCTTGAAAAAAGAATTTGTGATGAGCCCTTATAATTTTTGAAGACACCTTACATAAGAGAAAAGGTGAATAAAATTTTACGGTCCGTAACAGGCCATTTATAGCATCTTGATGGTGATTAAGATGCCGCATCTGTCCGAAAATTCCGGCTCTGATTAGCCTCTCTTATACACAAAGATTATTATAGGGGTAAATCCATATCGAAATGGGGATAACTTCATTATTGGTGGTGTGTAAAAAATGAAATCATTCGCGTTAGTCCGGGCAGACGACTCGGATAAAGTAAAAATAGCCTTACATGACCTTGAAAGGTACGGACATATTCAATTTTCAGCGACTCCCAAGTGCATAGAACCAAACTTTGCTGATGAGCTTCTTGTGAATGTGATGGGCGTGTCCCTCAAATCAAAATGTAATTCTGCAGCACTGGTAGAATTGAATAACCACGCAGGAGCTGCAATTAGCAGGTTGAAGAAAATTCATCCCCCTGCTCACATAATTATTATCAGTCCAAGACACAAAATGTTTGAAGAATTGGCTGGCAAGTTTCCAAAGTATCCGGAGTTTGACCGGACATTTAGTCATCCAAAAGACCCACAAAGTATGGAAATGCTACAGGAAAAAGGGGAACCTTCCAATCCCATGCATAAAGAATAAAACATCTCTTGTAAATTGTCAACATTGACACTTTTATTTTTTTACAAATAAATGAATGACTCATCAACTAAAATTTTTATTAATCTTCTTAAAGCCTCTTAGTTCTAGCACCATATTTCTCACAAATAGAAACTCGATAGATTAATTTTAAAATTTTACTGTTAATTGAGATCTTCATCAAAGATGAAGCCTGTCTTTAACCTTAAACTTGAGACGTAGGTATAAAGGCTTTCTACATCTTTAATTTCTTTTTGAGAAATAAGTTTCAGTTTATTCCGTATATGAAGTTCGGGCTTCAGACCAAAGCTTTCGAAATATTCTGATAGCTTCACAGCCAGCAGATCTCCTCGCCTGTCCCAATCTGTTAGTATGATTACTTCTCTGCCAAGTCTTGCAATTTCCTCCGAAAAATTAAAAAGAGAGTGCCTGGTTGCAAGTTCAAAATTGCCTTCAATTCCAAGCCTTTTCAGTGAAAGAATATCTCTTTTCCCTTCCACAATGATAATTGCTCCTTTTTCTGAATACTCTGAAAGCTCGGAGAGCAACTCTTCAATCCTTTCAAGCCTTTTTCTGTAGATTTCAGGATCGACCACTTTATTTTGCAACCTTTTTTGTAATTAGAATATTGAGAAGCTGAATTTTACATTTCAAAAGCTGGAGTTATTCCCAATAAGTCCACCTAATCTTAAAATAGTTACAATTAATTTTTAATTTAGTAATTTATATATTTATTTATATAGTGATTAATTTACTTACTGACACATTTAATAAGTTAGTTAGTTAGTTAGTTAGTAATTTATATATTTATTTATATAGTTATTAATTTACATATTTAATAGGTTAGTTAGTTAGTAATTTATAGACCTATATATTGATTTACTTCCTTAAGTGAGCTGCAAAAATAGAAACAGCCTTTTGATATGAGATCCCCTTTATTAGCAAAGACTTCTTACTGCTTGTTGCACCGCTACTGATAACAATATCCGAACTGCTGATTCCAAAGAGATCGGCAAGACACCCGATTAATTGTTCATTTGCCTTTCCTTTCTGGGCATTTTTAGTTAGTTTTACTTCAATTCTCTTGCGCCATTCATTATAACCGCTCGGAACCGAGACTGATCTGGACCCTGGAGTAACCTCAATATCAACGCTAATATCGGAATTCAGATCTTTTATTGCCTCTTCAAAGGACATATTTGTTACCTTTTTGAAGGTATTCTATAAATCAATAACTAATTAACCGATTGGAGTGAAGGAAAACTTTAAAACAGTAAAAAGGTAATAAGATCTCCGTAGAAAATATTGAAATCGGTTATCCAAGCAACTAATTAACTGTAAATTTTGAAAACAGGAGAAAATAGTGTTGTAGCCCGGACGCACTAACTCCGAAAGTTCATCCTCTGGTTTTCCGCAGTCCCTTTCAGTTACCCTCGTGCCAGGCAATGTCACACTATTGATGTACCGCATTGGGGTTGTCTGTACACTCACAGTCAGGTTTTCCCATTATCTCATGCAAGGACCTATACAATGCGATTAGATAACATATATCTTTACTAATATATAAAAACAACGTAGAAGAGCGACTTTAATATATTGTAGACATATCTATAAATGACCAGGATATAAAAGAATTGATTTTCACAGGTAATAACTTTCATAAAAGGACGAAAAAAGTATAACCTGAGAAAAATGCAAGGAAATTGCTTCAAGAGTATAGAACCAATTAAGAAAACATGCAAAGGAGTCGCCTCAAGAGTATAGGACCAATTAAGAAAACATTTAATACCTCATATTTTATCAAAAAGCAATTCAAAGTAAAGGAGAAATAATCTAACAGTATTAAAACCTCAAAATTGGTACACTATAAATAATCTAAAGGAAACGTTATATATTATGCATATGTTAGGTCTTCCACAAACTGAGCATAGGCGTTTGATAATTAGCAGGGGTGCGTATATATGTACGGCACTGAACAGGTGATTTCCGGAAAAATTATTGCAGGCCCAGAGCTGGAACCTATTGAAGGGTATATCTGTATAAATAACGGGATAATTACGGAAATTGGAGAAGAAAATACATATTCTTCAAATATAATAGCCCCCTGTTTTGTCAATGCCCATACTCATCTTGGAGATTCGATATTTAAAGACCCGCCTCTGGGAAAAATTTTGGGCTTTCGAACTCAGAGAGATCTTGACTCTCTGGTAAAACCACCCGATGGGTTAAAACATAGAATCCTAAGAGAAACGCCATATAAAACCCTGATAGAATTCATGAGAAGGTCTCTATTTGACATGATAGAAACCGGAACCTGTGCTTTTGCGGATTTTAGAGAAGGGGGAATTCTAGGAGTGGCGGCCCTTAATAAAGCTCTTGAAGGGCTCGAAATATATTCTATGGTACTGGGCAGGCCCACAGAGCTTGAATCGCCCCTTCCGACTGTACTGTCCGAGGTAAGAAGAGTTCTTCTACAGTCCGATGGTCTTGGACTAAGCGGGACAAACGACCTTGATCTCGAGCTATTGAAGGAAATACTGACGTGCACACGAGACCTGAAAAAACTCTTTGCAATTCATGCGGGAGAAAAAAACAGGAGCGATATAGAAAAGGCACTATCCCTTGAACCTGATCTACTGATTCATCTAACGAATGCTACAAAAAAAGATATTGATGACGTGGCTGAGGAGGGAATTCCGGTTGTTGTCTGCCCCAGATCTAACTTTGTTACAGGAGCCGGAATGGCACCAATTGCCGAAATGCTGGAGGCTGGGATCAGGGTAGCTGCAGGAACGGATAATGTAATGTTGAATTCTGTAAATATGTTTGCTGAAATGGAATTTATGTCTAAAGTGTTTTCAATTGAGGATAGGCAAGTATTTAAAATTTGCACACTTAATGGTTCTTTTGTAATGGGGCCAGACTCCACAGGTTCGATAGAAAAGGGGAATAAAGCTAATCTGATGATCCTGAATGGGGGTTCCAATAATCTTGCAGGGATAAAGAACCCTATAAGCGGAATCACAAGGCGGGCAAGACCCGATGACATACTGGCGGTACTTCATTCGTAAAGAAAATGGAGAGCAAGACATGACGAGCGAGTTTTACCGGAATATAGTGATTGCAACAGACGGATCCGAGAATAACAAGAAAGCTATTTCTTACGGAATTGAGATTGCAAAACTTAGCGGAGCTACGGTTCACGCTCTTTACGTAGTAGATACATCTTCTTTTTCCTCAATACCGATGGATGCCGGCTGGGAAGCAATGTATGAAATACTGAGGAAGGAAGGGGAAAAGGCAGTCTTTGAAGTGAAGGAAGTCGGAGAAGCCGCAGGGGTAGAAGTAAGAGAAGTCCTCTGGGAAGGACATCCAAGTAATGAAATTATCGATTTTGCAGAAAATAATAACGCTGATCTAATAGTAATAGGCACCCTCGGAAAAACCGGACTCGACAGGTTTCTAATGGGAAGCGTCGCAGAAAAAGTAGTCAGAGGCTCAAAAGTCCCGGTAATGGTCGTCCGGGGAGAAGAGCAAAGCTGAAACTTTATGTTAACTGGAAGCCTTGTGGGAAAAGAAATATAAGAGAAAGAAATCCAGGATTCAGACGATACAAAGGTGTAAATTAAATGCCAAAAAACATCTTCATTGAAGATATTATGGTGAGGGATGTAGCAAGTGCAACCCTTCCCGGTTCAAGGGACGAAGTTCTTAAAATTCTTAAGAACAAGCACATCTCAGGGGTTCCGGTACTTAAAGATTCCAAAGTTGTAGGGATCGTGACCAGGACAAACCTTCTGCAAAACCCTGAAGAAGAACAGCTAGCCCTTCTTATGACGCGAGATCCGATAACCATATCCATTGGAGCAGACCTGCAGACGGCAGCACGCCTTCTATTAGAACACGACATAAGAAGGCTCCCTGTCGTGGATAACGGAAAACTCGTAGGACTTGTTACTGTAGCAGATGTTGTGGGCACAATTGCAGACATGAACATAGACATTCCAATCAAGGACTATGTGGAAAAGGAAGTAGTTGCAATTTACAATGAAACGCCTTTGCCTGTTGTCGCAAGGATTATGGAGCTTTCAGGTGTTAAGGCTGTCCCAGTGCTTGATGCGAATCTCGAACTTGTAGGGATAATATCGGATAGGGACGTTATCTCTGCCAGCATAATAGAGGACAGCGTAGAGATGTCGGATATGTCTGCGGGTCTTGATGACGACGCATGGACATGGGAATCAATGAGGGACACTATGAGCATCTACTATAGTGTGTCAAGGATCAAAGTCCCGAACCTGAGCGGAAGCGATGTAATGATCCGAGAGCCGATCACAGCTACATATATTGCATCTGTCAGTGATTGTGCAAGAAAAATGAAGCGGAATAGAATTGACCAGATTCCAATCATTAATTCAAACCGCAAGCTTCAGGGACTGTTGAGAGACTATGATCTCCTGAAGCCTCTGGTAGAATCAGAATAATCTGGCTTAACCCCATAAAAATCCATTAACATAAAATAAATTCAAAAGGCAGATTAGAACATTTTTTGAAGCCTATTAAAAAATATTCAGGAAGGGAGATAGAATTCATAAAACGATCTCCCAAATACTTTTTTTAAGGAGTCGGAAAAATGGACAGGCCTTTTATTATCATCAATTCTGCTATGTCAGCTGACGGTAAACTCTCAACAAAAGAAAGAAAGCAGGTCAGAATCTCCGGAAAACTTGATTTTGAAAGAATGGATGAGCTCCGAGCTCGAACTGATGCAATAATGGTAGGAATTGGCACTGTCCTCTCAGATGACCCGAGTCTGACTGTAAAATCTCCAGAAAGAAAAGCTGCCAGAAGAGCCGCCGGAAAAAATGAAAATCCTGCAAGGATTATTGTGGACAGTTCAGCAAGGACTCCTATAAATTCCGATATTTTCAAAAAAGGAGAAGGTACAAGAATAATTGCCGTTTCAAATTCAGCTCCTGCCGGAAATGTAGAGAAATTGGAAAAACAAGCTCTTGTAATTAAAACAGGGAATGATAAAGTTGACCTTTCAGAGCTTGCAGGAAAATTAAAGGAAATCGGCATAAACACTCTGATGGTGGAAGGAGGTGCAACCCTTAACTGGGGTATGCTCTCCGCAGGCCTGGTTGATGAAGTCTACACTTTTGTAGGAAATCTGATCATCGGAGGGGCTACGGCTCCAACCTTTACTGATGGAGAAGGATTCTCAGAAGCTGAACTCCTTGGACTTGAACTTATCTCGGCTGAAAAAATAGAGGAGGGAGTACTCCTTAAATGGAAAGTCAAAGGAAAAAGGAATAAAGGGTTATGAATCAACCTCATGTTTGAGATCATATTTTTCAAATCCGTTCCCGGAGTATACAAAGACTTCGAGTTTGCAATCTCCTTTGAGAAATTCCCGCATTATGCGGTCATATTTTCTCTGGACGTGTTTCAGACTGTTATTTTTAAAATGAACCCGGACAGCCTCATAAAAATCAATCATCTGTTTCAGATAAGCCTCTTCATACTCTCTGGTTTCCTGGGCAATTGCTTTACACTCAGAGTCTTGAAGGTCTGCATGGTAGCTCCCATGTTCATTTAAGCCACTTATCTGTCGCCAGTCAACCTTGCCGGAGCTATCAGCTTCTCGATGGAGCATGTGGGGATATACCCTGCAAATTGAAGGGCGTTTCTCATAGATTTTACAGCGCTTATTATCGAGGAAAATGCAGGAACCATCGGGCTTTGATTTAAGAGCGTAGCCTGAGACATAAAACCTCCCCTTCTGATCGCAAAACTCAAAATATGGAGCAGGTATGACAGCATCGGGATCTATTTTTCTTATGGCAGTCAGGTCCGCATTGAGCAGGAAAACATGGTCGTTGAACTCTTTAGTGCAGCAGCGAGCACAGAGCTCACAGCTGAACCCCAGATCCTTGATGATGCCAATAAACTCAGGATCAGGAAAGTTTTTTAATCCACCAAGTTCGTCTCTTGCTTCAGAAAGTCTGGTTTCAATGAGATCATTTTTTACGCTAATTGCCTTTTTCATAATAGAATCCTGCAATATTCAGATTGCACTATTTTAATATTTAGGTATTATATCTGTAATTATGTGCATTTCCTACAGTTTATGCCTTATTTTCAGCTCATGTCCGTAACATTTAATTACTAGCATTTCTCTTTATGATAAACCCAAGGCTTGACGACATTTATAATTTCGCAATTTCAGGCTTCAAGGAATATTGGATATTCCATCAGGTATCATTGAAAATCATCGATTTAACGTTATGACATAAATAAAGATTTGTTGAAACACTGTCGAGGAGAAGAAAAATCCGCGGCAATCGGCAGTGTCCATCAATAAGTAAATAAGTCACGTAAATGTTTTACGTGAAAAATTACTAATAAACTCAGAGAAAAATAAAATTAAAAATTAACGAGGAATGATAATGGGCAAAACCGGCAGCATTAGTTGGGTAAAGGTAAAAGGTAGAAAAGGCAGAGTAATCAAGGTTCAGAAGTCACAGGCTCAAAAAGCACACCCAGGACCTGCACAGCGCTTCACTTCTTCAGGTCACAAGAGGCGTTTTATCAGAAGATCTGCAAAAGCCCTTGTAAAGTGATTTTACGGGCTTTTTCATTTAACCTTTTTTTTGGATATTAATTTCGATAGTACTCTTGAGTCTATATTAGGAAAAATTTTTTGCCTCAGGTAATCTTTTTCTGAATACCGGAGGTGTTCCATAGATATCAGGGCAGATTCAGGGTCACAGATTAAGAGCCATATATGCGATACTTACTCCTGAGATGCAGAGTACAATATTCAGGAAGATATTCAGGACAAAAGAAAAATTTTGTCCATCTTCAAGAAGCTTGAAAGTTTCGTAGGCGAAAGTAGAAAAAGTGGTAAAGGAACCTAAAATCCCTATGTTTACGAGATAGACCATTGATTTGGGTTCAGAAGAGAAAGTAAGGAGGGCTAGCACGATGCTCCCTAGAAGATTTACTATAAGGGTTCCCGCAGGGATATTCTTAAATTTAGGAATCCGGCTCGAAACAATATATCTAAGAGGTGCCCCGATGAAACCTCCGAGACCAATCAAAAAAAGTTTTCCCAAAAACGAAACTTGAAACACCTTTTCATCCCTCCCTGCTTGAAAGAGCTTTTATAACACCTCTGCCCAGGAACACACCAATAAGGGTAAGAAACAGGTTGGCGCTGATATTTCCCACTGCGGGAAAAAAAGGCATGGTAAAAGACTGGACTGCAAAGGTGGAAAAAGTTGTGAATGCCCCCAGAAATCCGGTTCCAAAAGCAAGCTTCCCTTCGGGGCTTATAAATCCTATATATTCCGTGTCGTACATTATCAGGCCAAGCATAAAACTTCCGAGCACATTCACCGAAAGGACACCAAGCTGTGCTTCCACAGATTCACATAGCAAAAACCTGCAGATAGCCCCAAAAAATCCACCTGCACCTATAAGAAAAATTTTGTCCAGATCTCTACCTGTGGAAGGCATAATATTCACTTTCACCGTCAGTTAAAGATTGAGATTTAACTTGATTTTCCCGTTTCATTGACCCTTGGAGTATAAAATATTATTTATTCTCCCTCTTAAAAAAAGGAGATAAAATTATTCTACATTTTATCCCTTGAGGAATATATTGAAAACGTATATTGAAAGGAAGGCAAAAACTATTATTCGATCAAGAAGACATCTACTTCGTCTCCTTCTTCATACCCTTCTACATTTTCTGGTACCAGCACAAAACCGTCAGCTTTTGCAACAGAACTCAGGGCACCAGCCTTGGCTCCTGTTAGAGGGCGCACTCTATCCCCTTCAAAAACAACACGGATAAAATTAACATATCCTATTTTTGAACTGATTTTTGCAACCAGTCGTCTTTTGAGAACTAATTCAGGAGGATTTTGGACTGATGCAAGTCTTCGAATTCCAGGGCGAACAAAGAAATAAAGAGCAACTAGTCCGGCAACGGGATAACCTGGAAGACAAACCACAGGTATATTATCTACAATACCAAGAGCTGTGGGTTTTCCAGGACTGACCGCAATACCGTGTACAAGTAACTCCCCCAGTGATACCACAACTTCAGGGGCATGGTCCCTTATCCCTACAGAGGTTCCACCTGAAAGAAGGATCATATCAGCATCCAGGTTTGCTTCTACTGCTTTTTTAATACTTTCAGGATTATCAGGCACTATTCCCATGTATCTAGAAGTTCCACCCCATTTTTCCACATAGAGGTCAGTCATCAACCCATTGGTCTCAAGCACCATTCCAGGAGGCGGGACATCTACAATTTTTTCACGACTTACCAGCTCATCTCCTGTTGGGATGACCGCAACAACAGGTTTTTGAAAAACCTTCACCCTGTCAATCCCCATAGATGCTAGCACAGCGGCATCACAAGGGCGAAGAAAGTGCCCGGCTTCAAAAATAAGATCGCTTTTTTTAATATCTTCTCCAACCTGTGCTACATTCCGATTTGGATAGACCTGAGCTTTTACCTCGACAATATCGCCTGTAGTGACAGTATCCTCTACAACTACAACTGCATCTGAACTTTCAGGCATTGCAGTTCCTGTATGCACCCAGAAAGCACTTCCTTCCTCTACCCGATCAGAAAGCTGCAATAAAACAGGGTTTGCAGGAGAAGCTCCCAGAGTATCTGAGGCCCGCACAGCATACCCATCCATAGCAGCACGGCGGTAGTGAGGAACATTCCTTCCGGAAACTACAGATTCCGCCAGCACCCTGCCTGTGCAAAATTCGAGTGAAATTTCTTCTGTTTTCCTGATCGGAGAAATCTTCTCAAGGAACCGCTTTAAAGCCTCATCAACAGAAGTTCTTTCTTTGAATATCCTGCCCATAACCTACCCTCCTTGAAAAATCATCCCCCGGAAACCGGAGGCAGGACTGCGATCTCATCTGTGTCTGATAGGAAGGTGTCAAGTCCTTCAAGGTGTCTGACATTATTTCCATTTATAAGGACATTGATGGAACCGCACATAAGAGGAGTCTCACCTTCTTCATCGGGCTTTTCAAAAATAAGGCCCTTTAACCCGGGATATTTTTCGGTGAGGGATAAAAGGATATCAATAACCTTTTCTCCGGAAAGCTGAATTTCGGATGTGCCTGCAGCTTCACGCAAATTTGCAAATAATTTGACTTTTACCTCAGCCATGAAAGAGACTATTTCATCCTATCCCTTAAATATACCTATGCCTTATAAGGAGACAGCCAACGCTGGAAGGTTTGGAAAACAATGCAGTACAGTCAAGATGACAATATCGAAAAATCCCCAGGGATTTCAGAAAAAAAGTATAAAATTATAGGGATCTTGATCGTTCTTTTTGCCCTGATAATCAGATTGTTTGATCTTGGGGATCGAGTTTTTCACCATGACGAAAGCATACATGCAAGTTTCACCCTTAAGCTTCTCGAAAATGGACAGTACAGTTATAATCCCGCTTATCATGGACCCTTTCTTTTCCATTCTACTGCTCTTATCTTTCATATTCTGGGAATTAACGATACAACAGCACGCCTGATCCCTGTCTTTTTTGGAGTGGCTGCAATTGCTGTGCTCTTTTTGTTAAAGAAAGAACTTGGGAAAAGAGGGGTTCTCTGGTCAGCTTTCCTGTTATCATTCTCTCCAAGCATGGTATATTTTTCAAGGTTTTTTAGAAATGATATGATCATTGTCTTCTGCACCCTGGCTATTGTTGCAGGAGGAGTCCGCTACGTGGAGAACCTTCACAGTCCAAAGAGATTCCCGTATCTAATCCTTGTCGCGTCTTCCCTTGCCATTGCTGTGTCCTCAAAAGAAAACGCCTATCTGGTCATTCTGATGTTCGGAGCTTATGCAGGAATCTACTTTTTATACAGGTTTTATTCAGACTGGAAAAAAGAAAAGTTAAGTCTAAAGAAGGCTCTTCTCCCTAAAAGTTCAGCCCTTTTGCCCTTCCTTCCTGAGATTCTGATCTCAGGCATTCTTTTCCTTTTCATTGTAATGTTCTTTTACACAAGCCTTTTCAGAAATGATGTGTCCCCTTTTTCGATCGTTGAAAGGGCTTTTTCCCACTGGATGGAAATGCACAGAATCGAACGTATAGGAGGACCTTTTTACTATTATATTCCTATTCTTCTTGTATATGAAAGCCCAATCATTTTTTTTGGAACTGTGGGTCTTGTCCATTTCCTGAAAAATAAAAATAAAAATATTCCCTTTTTCCTGTTCCTTTCTTACTGGGCAATTGCAAGTCTGCTGCTCTATTCCTACCTTCAGGAAAAAGTCCCCTGGCTTGTAGTGCATATTGTTCTTCCCTTTGGAATTTTAGCAGGGGCTTACCTGGGAGAATTTTATTCCCTGACACCTGCAAACAGACGAGAAAAGCAAATATCCAGAAAAGAGGACAGAAGTTCCGAAGCAGACAAGATCTCAATTTCCGGAAGAAATAGCTCAAGAACCCGCACCCTTCTGGCAGGAATTCTGGCACTCACTCTGATAATATCTCTGGTTCAGTGTATCTCCGTAAACTTCTACAGAAGTATGGAAGCCGATGAACTGATGACACACACACAGGCATCTCCCGATATTAGGGAGCTGATGGAAAAAATCGAGGGATTCAACCGTGGACCTGAAAATATAAAGTTGGATGTGGTGGATCCATACAACCTCTACTGGCCCCTGCCATGGTACCTGAGAGACTACGAAAAAGCAGCGTATTCAAGAAACACACCGACAAACACAAAGTACGATGCAATAATTGTGCCTGCGGCATACAAGATGTACAGAGAAATCCCAAAAGAAGAATTCTCTTCCTATAACTTTACTCTCCGCCCGGGAAAAGAGTTTACCCTTTATTACAACAAAAAACTTGAAAAATAAGAAGAAGGTTCTGCAATAAGGGGTAAAAGAGATATAAAAGTTTAGTATTTTCTTTGGCAAGTTAGGATTTGTAAGGCTTGAGGATATTAAAATTCGGATAAAAAATGAAAACAATAGGAAAAATGTTACATGAAAATCATAATAATAGGCAGTGGGCTTGCAGGACTGGCAGCCGGATACAAACTCTGCAAATCGAATGAGATCATTATTTTTGAAAAAGACGCAGAGATAGGAGGTATGGCTGCAAGTTACTGCCAGAGTTATGCAGGAAAAGAGTATTTCATCGAAAAATATTACCATCATATATTCAGAAGCGATTCAGAACTTCTTGCTCTGATAAGGGAATTGGGGCTTGAAAGTAAGATGCTATGGCTTAAAGGGAAAAATGCCTATTTTGTGGATGAGAAAAGCTACCCTATGAATACTCCTTCTGAAATTTTACGTTTTAGCCCCCTTTCTTTTACCGATCTGGTGAAACTAGGTCTTCTGGTACTTAGAATTAAGATAATAAATGATACAACTTCTTATGACAAAATAAAGGCAAAAGACTGGATTATTGATAATGCGGGAAAATCAGTATATGAAAACTTTTTTGCCCCTCTCCTGAAAAGTAAATTCGGCGACAATACTGAAACCGTTTCTGCAGCCTGGCTTATAGGGCGTGTGAAAATAAGGTCTGATAGGGGAACAGAAGGAGAGAAATTAGGGTATATGAGAGGAGGGTTCAACTCCCTGATAGAAGCTCTGTCAGGAGAAATAACTGCACATGAGGGAGAAATTATAAAAAATAAAGAGGTTACTGAAATTGTGATCACTGACAATAAGGTGCAGGGAGTAATGGTTGATGGGAACTTTACAACCTGCGACGCGGTAATCTCAACGGTTGAGCCCAGAGTACTGGATAAGCTCACTAAAGGAAAACTCGGAGCCCTTCAAGAAACCCTGCAAAAGATCCATTATCAAGGGACTGCATGTGCCCTGATAGGACTTGAAAAAAAACTTAGGGAGGAGGGAAATTACTGGTTGAACATAAAAGCTGATGTGCCATTTGGGGCCGTAATTGAGCATACTAATTTCATGCCTTTTGAGGACTACGGAGAACATCTGATCTATATGACTTCCTATTTTCAGGACGAAAAGGATGCTCTCTGGGTGCAAACAGAAGAAGAAGTGCTGGATTCTTACCTGAGAGGATTGGAAAAGATGTTCCCTGATTTTTCCAGGAAAGAAATTCATTGGACAAAGCTATTCCGAAGAATGGACACAGCCCCTGTATATGAACAGGGGTATCTGGAAAAGGTCCTGCCATTTGAGGCTGGACCTTCTGGACTTTACCTTGCAGGAATGTTCTCTTCAACCAACTATCCGGAAAGAAGCATGAATGGCTCTATAAAAGCCGGTTTCGAATCTGCAAACTTTTTCATAAAAAAAGATGAGGGTTGCGACACCTGCTGGCTCGATTGAGAAGGCTGCCCCAAAATATTAATTAGGAATCTTGCATTCAGAGAAAGGCTGCCTGAATAAGAAAAATCCTTCGGGAAGAACCATTATATAGGCTAAGGGATGATAATATAATGTCTGTACATGCAGAACTTCTTTCTGCATGACTACCTGTCTTTTCGGATTTGTCATTTACGGGGATATTGGCAATGATAAATAAAGAAAAGACAGCAAGCATAAAAAAATCTGGACTTTTGCCGTTAATCGGCCTTTTGGGGGCGCGCAGGCCACACCCATGCAAACTGGGATGGCATATGGGAATCAGATATATTTTCCATTGAAACTGAGCTCTCAAAAAATCCCGAAAGCTCTTTAAGAGCTGCCTGAGTTTCCGGGAAGGGGTATTGGCAGCGTACAAAATAAAAGGAGTTGTAAAAGATGTTATTCATGGACGTTAGTACCTGGGACCCTTCAAGCCGAGATAAGATTCTTGAACACTTCAAGAAACTGGATATTCCGGAAGGAATCGATGTCATCAACCAGTGGATTGACCTTTCAGGGAACCGCTATTATATCCTTTACGAAGCAGAAAGTGCCGAAGCTTATGGAGCTTTCAACCTTCCATGGTCGGATATCTGCATAATTGACAGCGTGCCAGTTATGGAAGCCTCCGAATTCATGCAGCTTCTGCCCAAATATAAAAAGTAAGCTCTAACTCATTGATATGACTTTTCAGAAAAACAGCTCGATGAGCTATACGTCAACTGGCTCATCGAAAGTCTTTATTTAATTTGCCTTAAATGCACGGGCCTATTAATTCTGTTTTTGCATAATAGATCCAATTTTGTTTTTACTTAATAGATTCAGGTCTTTAACATTATAGTTTTCAGGTCAAGATATTCAGAAAGGGACTCGGGCCCGTTCTCCCTTCCTATTCCGCTCTCTTTTGTTCCTCCAAAAGGGACCTCAGGAGCTACCTTAAGGTGCTGGTTTACCCATATAATTCCTGCATTCAACTGTTCACACCCAAGAAGAATCCGATCTATGTTCTTTGTCCAGATGGATGCCCCAAGCCCATAACTGCTATTATTTGCTTCTCCAATTGCCTCATCAAGATCTTTTACTCTGACTATAGGCAGCACCGGCCCAAATACCTCTTCTTTCAAAAGCCTTGATTCCCTGGGAACATCTACAACAAGGGTAGGCTCGAAGAAGTATCCTTTGCTGCAGGCACTGTTTGCAGAAACCTTGCCGCCGGTAATTATCCTGCCTTCTTCCTTTTCTTCGATTTCGGCTACGAGTCCTTTTACATATTCCAATTGCCTGAGGTTATTAAGAGGCCCCATATCAATATTTTCATGCCCTCCATTTCCAACCCTCAATTTTCTGACTCCTGCTTCAAGCTTTTTTATGAATTCTTCAGCTATAGATTCAAAAACGTACAATCTCTTGACAGCAGTACAGGTCTGGCCGCAGTTGTAAAATCGTCCTTTAAGGGCTCCTGTAACTGCACTTTCAAGATCCGCATCGTCACAAACCAACATTGGATCACTCCCCCCCAGCTCCAGAGTTACTCTTTTCATCCCACGGACTGCAAGCTCAGCTACACGTTTTCCAGTTCTGGCTTCTCCAGTAAAGGATATTTTTTTTACTTTCGGGCTTTCAACGAGGGATTCTCCAACGATTTCTCCAGGGCCTGTAACTACATTAAGCACACCTGCTGGAAGCCCTGCTTCACTCAGGATAGAAGAAAGGGTAAGGTTTGTAAGAGGAGTATTGCTTGCCGGTTTAAGTACAAGAGTATTCCCGGAAATCAGGGCAGGACTAATCTTCCAGGCCATAATGAGAGCAGGCATATTCCAGGGAATTATGGCTGCACAGACCCCCATAGGGCTCTTTACAGTAGCACCGTATCCATTATGCGGAATCGGAACAAAATCTCCTCGAAGACTGCCTGCAAGCCCACAGTAATATTCGAGGACGTTTGCAAAACCTTCTATTTCATTTTTAGCTTCGAGAAAAGGTTTCCCCTGTTCCTGCGTAAGCAAGAAAGCAAGGGCGTCCTTCCTCTGTCTTACCAGCTCTGCAGCCCTGTAGAGTACCACTGCTCTTTGCTGCGGAGATCTGCAAGCCCATTCTCCAAAAGCCGACGAGGCGGCTTCAACAGCCGCTGTTGCATCATCCTCGGACCCTCTGGGAATCCGGTCTATAAATTCACCTGTTGCAGGATTAATAATATCAAAAAACTCGCCACTGCACGCATCCACCGCTTTTCCGTTAATCTGCATTTTCATATCTATCAGTATTTGCGAAGATCTATTTTAAGATAACAAGAGCAAACAGCCTGAAAACTAATGATTTGAAAGTCAGCGAAAAATATCCTGTAGAAATCAGGTTCAGAATTGGAAATGTAAGTTCCATTTATTTTACTGGCAGTGAAAAGAAAGCTATTGAGCTCATGAATAAATATAACATAAACTACGTCTATATCAGTCAGCTTGAAGAACTAATGTATCACGTAAAACTGAATAAATAAGAGGAAAAAATTTATTATGAGCTGGTTTACCAGAGCTCAGTCCAGATCTAAAAAATAAAAAATTCATGAGTTTTTTTGTTTTGGGGGAACTTGAAACTTTGATTCATACAGGAATCCATTTATGCAATCGCAAAATTAGCTCCAGTACTTAAATGAAAATAAAGAGGTTTTACCCATTACCAGCGTTTCTGTGGTTCTCCCTGCTTATAATGAAGCAGCAAATATTGAAAAAACTGTAATAGTTACAGCGGAGACCCTTTCCAAAATAACTGATTGCTTTGAGATCATTATAGCAGAAGACGGAAGCACAGACGGCACGGACGAGATAGCTTCCAGGCTTTCAAAAAAATACCCATATGTTGTTCACCTGCACTCAGATAAGCGACAGGGTAGGGGAAGAGCTCTGAATAGGGCTTTTAAGGCAAGTTCAGGAGAAGTACTCTGCTATATTGATGTGGACCTTGCAACAGATATGAAATATCTGGAAAAACTGGTAAAGGCTGTGAGCACAGAAGGCTATGATTTTGCCACAGGTTCGAGAATGATACTTGGAAGCGATGTAAAAAGACCTTTTAAGCGGGAATTTGCAAGCGGAGGATATAATTTTCTGGTGAGGTTTTTTCTGCGTTCAAAAATCTACGACCACCAGTGTGGATTTAAGGCATTCAGGAGGGGAGCCCTCTTTGAACTTTTAGATGAAATAGAAAATCAGCACTGGTTCTGGGACACGGAACTGCTCGTAAGAGCCCAGCACAAAGGGTACAGGGTTATGGAGTTTCCGGTCTACTGGAGACATGAAGGACCAAGCAAGGTCAATCTTGTAAAAGACATAGGAGGAATGGGATCAGAAGTTTTTCGGCTCAGGAAAGAGCTTTCTTTTCCAGGGGTTGTTTCAGGAAAAGGAAAAATATTTCTAACAGCCACTTTAGCAGTTTTGATCCTTGCATTTGCTGCAACCTTTCTGGGAGCAGCAGATATTCTGGAGAATGTGAAGCACGCATCCTTCCGGACTCTGGTCCTTGCCTGTTTAGTATACTGTATTTCCTGGCCCCTGAGGGGAATTCGTTTCCAGCAGATTCTTAAAAGGCTAGGAAATCAATACGGGCTTGGCTTTCTTACAGGAAGCATTTTTATCAGCCAATCTGCTAATGTGATTCTTCCTGCACGCATAGGAGATCTTAGCAGGATGTATATCCTGAAAAAGCGTAAAGATCTTGCCTTTACAACGAGCCTTTCCTCATTAACTGTAGAAAGAGTCTTTGATATAGTTGCAATTACTTCTATCGCAATACTTGCATCTTCAGGTGCAGCATCCAGTTTTAAGCTTGCTTCCTGGATGGATTCTCTGATAAAGCTATCCGGACTTGCAGTAATCCTCTTTTTTGCAGTCCTTTTTGTTGTTTCTTTCAGAGAGGGCCATACAAAAAAAAGGTATGGAAAAGAAAATAATCCAGATGGGCTCTCTGGAAAGATAAAGGATTTTGCATATACTTTTCTCCACCAGATGAGTATTGTTGCTGTAAAACCAGGTGCATTTCTGACAGTTACCGCATCTTCCCTTCTTATATGGGGTATGGACATCCTTACCTGCTTTCTGGTTTTGAAAGCTTTTCCGGAAGCAGGAGTGGACCTATATTCTACATTCATGATATCCCTTATTTTCCTGGCAGTAGCCATCGGAAATATCGCAAAAACTTTTCCCATAACTCCCGGGGCGATCGGAACCTATGAAGTCGCCCTTACTGCAGTCTTCGGGCTGGGAGGAATAAAACCGGAAGTTGGGTTTACAGTTGCAGTGCTTGATCACATAATAAAAAACTCAATTACCCTGATAGGCGGCGGTTTTGCCCTCTCGGAACTTGGGCTGAGGTGGAAAGAAGTGCTTTGCACAAATACGGATTATTTAAAAGGGTGAGGTAACCTTAAAAGAAAAAATATGCTAAAAACAAATCCATTACTTTTAACATAAGGAATTAAAACAATAAAGCCATGCTTTACCTTAATAGATAGCAAAGTGGAAAAATGTCAGAAAAGAAAACAATAGAAGTAAGGGATGCTTACACCCTTCCGGAAGATGTACTTAAGGCTGTTAACACAGCAATGAATGAAGATGTTGAAGAAATTGCTGGCCTTTTCAAAGTGCTTGCAGATCCTACTCGCCTCAGGATTCTCAAAGCTCTTGAAGTCCAGAGCCTCTGCGTCTGCGTGCTTGTAGAGGCTACTGACCAGAAGCATTCAGCCCTTTCATATCACCTTAAACTTTTGAAGGAAGGAGGGCTGGTAGACTCACGAAGAGAAAGAAGTTTTCAGATCTACGATTTAACCGAATTCGGGAGCCTACTTCTGAAGCACATTGAAAAGCACTTTGAAAAAATTTAAATCGGAGAAATCGAGAGAGATTTTTTCCTGCTATTGGATTTAACTTCTCTGAATAGTCCGACGCATTGATTTACATCCCCATAGAGAGTTACATCTTTTCGTTTGATGCTACAGTTGTAAGCTTTGAGAACTTCACTCCTTTGAGAGACATAATAGCTTCTGCAAGCCCTTTAATTTCTTCGCCGTCTCCATCCAGAACAATTACCTCAAAACAATTGTCATGATCGAGGTGTATGTGCACTGAAGATTTTATCAGATGGGAGTATTGATGCTGGATATCTGCCAGAGCATTTGAAAGACCCCTTTTTGTGTGGTCGTAAATAACCGCAACGGTTCCAACACGTTGGCCTTTAATATCACCCATCCACTCGTAGTAGGAAATGTAACTCCTGATGGCGTCCCTTATGCCTTCCGAACGAGAAGAATAACCTCTTTTTTCGATAATCTCATCAAATTTACCCAGAAGGGTATCGGGAAGGGAAACCCCTATCCTCATCAATTCTGTTTCCATCGTATCACCAGGTAATCTCAAATTTATCTGTAAGATAATACTTTAGCTTATTGTAAGTATTACTATATATGTTTTTTTCACTTGACCACTAATATAAAAGAGTTGATTAACAGATAATTCGCTCTTCAATAATATGAATGTTTGGGAATAATTTATGCATACCCCAGAAAAAGAAATCGGATTACCAATTAGAGGAATAAAAGATAAAAAAATAACAAAAAAATGAAAAAAATATTATTCAATCTAATTTAGGATGAAACTTCTAAAAAAAGATACATAACAGAATTTTATAGCATTTTTATCTTTATCTTTATCTTTATCTTCTATCTACAAGCCTTTTGGGCCTGCCCTTGATTTTGTTCAACTCGAGCCCCAGAGGGCCTGTGAAATTGAAGACTATTTTGAAGGTACCTTCGAGATGAGCCCGGGAAAGAGGAGGCTTGTACCTGAAAAAAGTACGGAGAAAATTTTCTTTTATAAGATCTCTATCAAAGTTTTCGAGGTTTTCGCATTCCATGCTGACCCTCAGTACGGTTTCTCCCTCATCTTCCCCACCATAAAGGAAAGCTTCGTACTCTCCAGTTAGATACTCCATATTTTCACGCTGAAATACGCTCCTTTCAACATCTACGCGATTAAAAGGCACTCCTTCAACCCAGAATGTTTCTGCTTCTCTCTGGGGAGTCATGATTTTCATATGGGTCCTTCCACAGGGGCATGGTTTGCGTGTAAGCACGACAGTGGTGTCTTCAGTATCATAATTAAGAAGAAGGTTCCCTGTTTTGGCTCCAACAGGCAAAAGGGTGCTCAGAATAACTCTTCCGCACTCTCCGTCAGGCACAAAATTCTCTATATGAGGGTTGTAAACATCCAGATGGACGACATCTTCTGGCACATGCAGTCCTGAAATATCATTACACTCTCCACACATAGTCCCTTCTGTACTCCCATAGATATTGTATACGGGACAGCCCCAGATTTCCGAGAGGTAATCTCGGGACTCATCGGCAAAGGCTTCTCCACCCACTACCAGCTTGTTCAGGCCTGATTCCTGGGGGTTAATGCCTTCTGTCTGCATCCTTCTGGCAAGGTTAAGGAGTTTGAATACGCTGCCTACTATACCTGTCGGCTTATAGACTTCGATGACACGAAGGGGAAAAGTACATTTGCCCTCAGGGATGATGCTCATGCCAAGATGTCTGGCTGCAAGGGTCATGGTGTTTGCACCCACGTTCATTCCATAAGAAGCACAGACAATAACCCTGTCCCCTGAACCAAATCCCTGTGACCTGAAAATACGGGCATATTTCTCTGCATAGCGTTCCCAGTCTTCCCATGTGAGGAAAAAGCTCTTCGGAGTTCCGCTTGTTCCACTTGTCTCATGGATAGTGAAAACATCCTCCCAGCCTGCACTCTTGAACATGAATTCCTTCACCTCAGGGGGCTGGTTTTCCCTTATAGTTTTCCCAGAGATAACGGGAAGGTCCAGAAGGTCCTCATGGGTCTTAATCTCCGCTGGGTTCACATTGTGCTTTTCAAACCATTTTCTGTAAAAAGGAGAATATTCTGCCGCGTATTTTACTGTGTACCTCACACGCTCTTCTATGAGTGCATCAAGTTCTCCCCTATCCATTGTTTCAATTTCAGAATTGAAATAAGGTTTTGAGCTGTCCATCATAAAACACCGCAAATTAGATAATTAGACGTCGAAAAAGTATGTTATTTATTGGCTTCAAACATGAAACAGTTTTGGATATCTACCCTCAAAAGTAGCCAGCTGGAAATTATCAGCAGGATCGAGAAGTGTACCGAAAATTCTGTAAAATCACAAATCTCATAAAATTATCATGTAGAAATTACAATAATTAGCGGAATAATCGAGATGATAGGAAATAAGTAAGGAGAGGGCATGTGAAGAAGAGAGTCTTCACTTACTTTCATGCCAGGAAAACCTAAAGATCAGACAATAGTATCAAAAAGCCCGACTACAAATTCTGCAAGTTCCCTGCTTTTCTCAGTTGAGGTCATAAGAGTGTCAACACGACAGGCACGGCATCCAAGTTTCTCAAAAGCAAATTCATCTGCCCTATCCCTTTCATCAAAAACAAAGACATCCAGAAAGTCCTGATAATACTCTGCAACTCCCATGGAAGAGACTTCAAGCCCACAGGCCTGCATAAGTTTTCCTGCGGGACCGCTGACAGGAGCGTTGCCAATGATAGGGCTTACTGCAACGACATTCTTCTTTTCCAGTAATTTTCTCATTCCCGGAAGAGAGATTATCGGGCCTATGCTTGTGATAGGATTACTTGGCCCTATAAGGACATTATCGTCATTTTCAAGAGCTTCGATTACTGGTGGAGAAATTGAAGCTTCGGAAACTCCCCTTATATCAACCCCCAGCACTTCTGGTTCCCCATGTTTCCCGACCCAGAAGTCCTGGAAATGAATGGCCCCTTCAAGAGTTTCTATATAAGTGGATACAGGATCATCAGACATTGGCAAAATCTTCGCCTCAATTCCGAAAACGGAAGCAAGTTTTAGAGTTGCCTCTGTGAGAGATACCCCACTCCGAACAAGATTAGAGCGGATAATATGAGTTGCTCGGTCCCTGTCACCAAGCTTCATATTTTCCTTGACTCCCAGTTCCTGCATGCGCTCATATGTCTCAAAGGAGTCGTTTTCTATACCCCACCATTTCTTACGGTCAATCTGGTCCGAGAACAGATAAAGCACCGTATCCAGATCTGGTGAGATCAGGTTGCCCGAAACCCAGAGGTCTTCGGCAGTATTCACAACAACAGTCAGTTCCTCTTCGGGAAGGATCTCCTTGAGTCCATCAAGGAGCTTGGGAGTTCCAGTGCCGCCTGAAAATATAATCATGACAATACCTTTTTGGATTTTACAACTTTCGGATAGCGGGCATTCCTGCAAATATTGAAGTACCAGAGTTAATAGTAACAGCAATATATAATGACATCTGTCTAAAGAATAATGAAGGTTGTCCTTGATCCCGTACACGGTTACATTGAACTGACCGATTTTGTTCAGGAACTTCTTGCTACTCCTCAGATGCAGCGCCTCAGAAGGGTTAAACAGCTGGGATTTTCAAACCTTGTTTACCCCGGAGCGAACCATACACGCTTTGAGCATTCCCTTGGAGCAATGCATCTTGCTTCCATGCTAACCAAGAATCTCGACTCTATTGAAGAGGACAAAAAAACCGAGATCAGAGCAGCTTCCCTTCTGCACGACGTAGGCCATGGACCTTTTTCTCATGTTACCGAAAATGTTATTGACAGATACACGCGGCACCGGCATGATGATGTAAGAGAAGTACTGGGAAGAGAAGAAATAAAGGAAGTATTGAAAAAATATGGAATTTCCCCAGGAAACCTTGCAAAACACATCAAAGGAGAAACTTCTATAGGACAGATCCTGAGCAGCGAGATTGATGTGGACCGAATGGACTATCTTGTTCGGGATGCCCATTACACAGGCGTTGCCTTTGGAGTTGTGGATTACAACCGCCTGATAAATCAGATGAATTTTTACGAGGACAGGCTCGTTGTCCAGCAGGGGGGACTAAAGGCAGCAGAATCTCTGCTTGTCTCACGCTTCTGGATGAACACATCTGTTTACTACCACCATGTAACCAGAATCTCAGAAGCCATGTGTTCCAGAGCGGTGGAGTACATGATAGAAAACCAGGAGCTTGACCCTTCAAGGCTCAGACAGATGGATGACACAGACCTTGTTGCAGCCATGAGGAAAGCCACAGGATATGCAGGGGAGCTTTCAAGGCGGCTTGATGCCCGTAAACTCTATAAAAGAGCGTTATATGTAGGGCTGGACGATGTAGGAAAAGGTGTGCTCAGACACCGCGACAAAATCCAGAGAGCAGAAAAAGAAATTGCAGACCTCGCAGGGGTTGACCCTCAGTACGTGCTTGTAGACATCCCAAAGACCCCCGAAATGTCAGAAATGCGAGCCATGATAAAGACTGATCACAGGATGATCCCGCTTAATGAAGCCTCCCATTTTGTATCCATCTTGCAGGAAGCCCACATGGATAACTGGAGAATGGGAGTATACAGCCCAAAAGAACACTGTGAAGCCGTGGAAAAGGCCTCCAGAGATTATTTTGAGGTTAAAAAAGCTATAAAACAATTTAAACTGAGTGAAATTTGAGAGAATAAATTGGAAGGGCATTCTAAAGGAAAACAGGAGTTTTTCGCTCAGAGCTTATCTTAAGGGCCGTAGATTAATAGGTCTGGAACAAGATATATAAAAACAGGCTTAGAAACACATACAAAAAGCGTTCTTAGATTAGAATCAGAATCTGAAAAGGCTTGAAGTTTTGAGGTAGGGATTGTGTTTAAGATTACAAGGAGAATCAGCAGAATCGAAATCACGCTTGAGGCAAAGAAAATTGGGGAGGACTACCTGCTGACCCTTACCGGAGGAAGGGAGCATGTGGGAGCTGTTGCCATAGGCCTCTTTGACGAAAAAAGCCAGAGGGCAAGCTCATCGGTAGTAACACTTCCCGGACACAGAGAAGAACAACTTGCCCTCCAGGGTGCAAGACAGGTGAGCAGGGCCACTAAGAAAACAACGGTATTTGTTGCAGGCATTCATCAGGATAATATCAGCCCTGAAGAGATAAGGGATATAGTCTCAGCTTCACGCGAAATGGCAGAAAGCTTCATTGCCTTTTATGAAAACATAGATCAGCTAGCAGGGAGAAACGAATAATGGAAATAACGGTAGGGATCAGTGGAGCCTCAGGGGTTCAGTACGGAATCCGCCTTCTTGAGGTATTGGCGGAAAAAGGGATTAAAACGCATCTGGTTTTGACTGATGCCGCAAAACAGATAATCGAAATTGAAACTGATTACACCCCCGATACTGTAGAAAAACTTGCAGCCTGGAGCTATTCCCAAAAAAACTTTTCAGCCCCTATAGCCAGCGGCTCTTACAGGACAACGGGAATGGTTATTGCCCCCTGTAGCATGAAAACCCTCGCCGCAGTGGCAAATGGGGTATCTGACACTCTCTTAACAAGGGCCGCAGACGTCTGCCTGAAAGAAGAGAGAAAACTTATCCTGATGACTCGCGAAACTCCTCTTAACCTCATACACCTCGAAAATATGCTTCGGGCAAAAAAAGCAGGAGCAAGTATTCTTCCAGCCTGTCCGGGCTTCTATTCAAAACCCAAAACCCTCGAAGAACTCATAGATACCATGGTAGGGAGAGCTCTTGATCTGCTCGGAATAGAAAACGAGATGTATCAGCGATGGGACTGAGGGAAAAATAAGCTCAGAAGAAATACCCTGTGAAAAAAACCGAAATCGAAAAAAACAGGACAAAGAAAGAAGTTTCTATTCTCAGAGAATGAATTACATGCCGAGGTTCTAACGAAAGCTATATAAAGGATAATAACCTTTGAGAGGAAGTACCCTTGGGATAGTAGGGTAGCTTGGTCCATCCTCGAGCGTTTGGGACGCTTGGACCGCGGTTCAAATCCGCGCTATCCCATCAATAATTTTTTACCATTGTTTTTCTATTGATTTTATGTTTTTTAGAGTATTTTCACTTTTGTTTATTCTTTTTATTTAAACGGAATTTTTCAACCTTGTTTTCAACCAATACTCTTTCAGTTTTATCACCTTATATTCTTCACATCTTTCTGGCATCAAGATAAGAAACCTGCAGAGCCTACAAAATAAAACACCTTTTTATCCATTTAGTAGCCTTTTTTTATTATATATAAACATTATATTAAAACCAACATATTTATATTGTTTAGTTTGTTTATATTATTATATAGATTACATCCACACTCAATCAAAATGGTTAACTCAAAGAATTTTAACATGGGGGAGTAAATTCTTTGAATAAGTATGCAGCTTGATATTTTTACATTCGTGGGTATTGAGTGTAGATTTACATGAAAATTATTAATGGAACATAATTAGCTGAGAATATGACTTCCCCCACAATTTTCTTAAATGGACGGGAGGAATTAGAATAAATAAATTAATTACTTTACTGGCAACTTTTCTCATTTTAGTATCAATTTCGGGTATAGGAACAGCGGCTGAGATTTTCGTCCAGCCAGGAAATTCAATACAAACCGTCGTGAATAGTGCAAGTTCAGGAGATATAATAACCGTAAAACCCGGCACCTACACGGAAAACATCAAAATAACCAAAGGAAATCTTACAATCAGGTCAGAATCCGGAAGTCCTAATAATACAATAATCCAGGCAAAGAGTACAGGTAATGTATTTCTTCTGCAAGGAAATAGCATAAGAATCACCGGATTCCAGATTATCGGCTCAAGCAGATTCAGCTGCACGGGAATTAATCTGTCTTCATGTGGTCACTGCATAATTGAGAACAACAAACTTTTGGATAACTCTCGTGGGATCTATCTCCTTAGATCCTATGGAAACACGGTATCAAAGAATATTGTTACCAACAGTGGAGAGTATGGGATTGCACTTCAAAATGCCACAGGCAATGTCGTCTCAGAAAATACGGCTTCTGACAACCAGCGGGGAGTTTATTTTGGCAGCTCTGACAGCAACAGGTTCTCAGGCAACACTGTTCGGAACAATAATGTTTTCGGCATTTTTGTATGTGGCAGAAGTGACGGGAACCTAATTTACAACAATTACTTCAATAACACCAATATGACTATTCGAAACGGAGTGGGAAATGCCTATAACACTACAAAAACCGAAGGCACTAATATTGTCGGTGGACCTTATACAGGAGGTAACTTCTGGGCAAAGCCTGATGGCACCGGATTTTCCGAAACTGCAGTAGATAAAAACAGAGACGGCATATCCGATTCCGTATATAAGAGTTTAACAGGTAGCAAAAACACGGACTACCTGCCTCTAGTTGACCCCAACTCACCTGCGCCAATAATCCCTGTTACGGATTTCAACAGTAATGTTACCTCAGGAAATTCACCTCTTACTGTAAGTTTTACTGACAAAAGCACAGAAACGCCCATAACATGGAAATGGAGTTTCGGAGACGGAACATATTCAACTGTCCAGAGTCCAAAACACACTTACTCTGCTGCAGGAAACTTTACAGTAACACTTACAGCAACCAATGAGGCGGGCAGCAATACAATAGCAAAGTCTAATTATATCAAAGTAAACTCAGGTCCTCAAAAACCAGTTGTAAACTTCTGGGGTTCACGTTTATCAGGAAGCGCGCCGCTTACTATCAGTTTTACCGATGACAGCACGAATTCACCCACTGCCTGGAAATGGAATTTTGGAGATGGAACAGATTCGAATGAAAAGAATCCAAAGCATACATACTCAGAAGCAGGAAACTACACAGTAACTCATACAGCAACTAATACAGCTGGAGAGGGAACAAAGACCAAAATCGATTATATAAAAGTTACAACCGCTGTAGAAAAACCGGTCGCAGATTTCATAAGCAACGTTTCTTCCGGAAACTCCCCCCTGACTGCAGGCTTTACTGACACAAGCACAGGCGTACCGACAGCATGGAACTGGAGTCTTGGAGACGGAACATATTCAACGATAAAGAACCCAGCACATAAGTACTCAAAAGCAGGAAACTATACAGTAACACTTACAGTAAGCAATGCTGCAGGTATTAATACAGTAACAAAAACCGGTTATATAAGAGTGACAGAAGCTGCACAAAAACCGGTTGTAAACTTCTGGGGGTCACGCGTCTCAGGAGAAGCCCCCCTGAACATCACATTTACCGATAATAGCACAGGTTCTCCCACATTATGGAAATGGAGTTTTGGAGATGGAACATATTCAACAGTCAAGAACCCAAAGCACACATATTCAATAGCTGGAAACTATACAGTAACACTTGAAGCAAGTAATGAAGCCGGGATGGGATCGAAGACCAGACTTGATTATATAAAAATTAAAGTGCCAGTACAAAAGCCAGTTGCGAGTTTCAAAAGCAACGTTACCTCAGGAAACTTACCCCTGGATGTCTCATTTACTGACACAAGCACAGGCGTACCGACAGCATGGAACTGGAGTTTTGGAGATGGAACATATTCAACGATAAAGGACCCAGCACATACATATTCAAAGTCAGGGAACTATACAGTGGCACTTTCGGTAAGCAATTCAGCAGATAATAATGAGACAACAAAATCCAGTTATATAAAAGTGACAGAAGGTGCACAAAAACCGGTTGTAAGCTTCTGGGGTTCAAGACTCTCAGGAAAGGCTCCTCTAACGATCGGTTTTACCGACGCAAGTACAGGCTCGCCAACAGTATGGAAATGGAGTTTTGGAGATGGAACATATTCAACAGTCCAGAAACCAAGACACACTTACTCAAAAGCAGGAAATTATTCAGTAACACTTACCGCAAGCAATGAAGCCGGAAGTGTGACGAAGACAAGATCCAATTACATAAAGATAACATAAGTAACAGCCCAATAAATCAGTTGCAAATTTCTGGGATCTTTGGTCCCAGAAAAAGCACCTTTGAACGGAACTTGTCATATTTAAAGGCCCTTTTTTCCGTTAATTATTTTCAGTAACTGACCACAAGAATCATTATTAACTTTTTAAGCTCATTTAAATTTTAACTGTTTTTTTACGTTTTTTGTGCCTAAAGACTTTGATTTTACTGGATCCTTTTCGATCCGATCCTGCGTAATTAAATAAAAATTCAATAGAATATAAGCATGCATAAAAAATTTATATAGTTATGTACTATATAATTAAAATATATTTTATAAGACCTGATCCAGAAATGAATGAGTACCAGGTCATATTCCTCTATCAAATATTGAAATTAGGGCGCAAACATACCTGTTGCTTACAGTTAGGTATGCCGCCGTTTTTTATTTATTTTAACTATAAAATTTTGCATAAGTTGAGGAAGATGTTGAAGAAAATAAAAAAGGATGTAAGCATGAAAAAGGATCTTAATAAAAAACACGATGAACGTCTGAAAAAAATAATAATAACTTTCATTGAAATCCTGGTGCTATTTCTTGTCATAGGCTTCACGATGATGATGACAGGTACCGAACTTTCAGGAAATAACAATACATCAAATGTCCAGGAAAATATTACAAACAATAATGGAACAGCCATTCCAGAAGAAGGCGCCCAGCTACCTCTGAATTGGAATGTGACAGAGGAAAACGGCCTGGAGATAGGAAATAATTCTGCAAAGCCCGTACTTGCACCAGAGAATCCTGAATTTGCCAGAGGAACAAAGAACAAACTATACACTCAAGCAGAACAGTCTACAGAAGAGAATAAAACAGGCTTGACACCCGCACCTGTGGACCTTCATTATCTCAGCGAGATTTCGGCTGCCGAAATATCCACTCCGGCTAACTATGACCTGCGGGATTCACATTCTACGGTACAAGCTTCAGGGACTCAATCAGAAGTATCTGCTTCCGGGGGCTATGACCTGCGGGATCTGAATAGAGTTACAAGTGTGAAAGACCAGGCTGATGCAGGTGTTTGCTGGACATTTGCAAGCTATGCATCAATGGAATCGTATTTAAAGCCGGGAGAAAACAGAGATTTCTCAGAAAATAATATGAAAAACCTGCTTTCTTCTGCATATCCGGAAGGTTTTGACCGCAGTCCCAACGATGGAGGAAACAATTTCCAGTCAACTGCCTACCTGACCCGCTGGAGTGGACCCGTGGACGAAAGCGATGACCCTTACAACCCCTATTCAGAAACGTCCCCTGAACACCTGCCTTTACAGAAACACGTACAGGATGTACTTTTTATTCCGGACAGAGACAGGCCTCTGGACAACGAAGAGATAAAATGGGCAGTCCAGAATTACGGATCTGTATATACCACAATGTGCTATGGCAACAACTTTTATTCCCCTACTAATTACAGCTATTACTATAATGGAACTTCAGCATCTAACCATGCCGTGGCCATTGTGGGCTGGAAAGACTCTTTTGACAGAAACAGGTTTACCAGGGCTCCCCCCGGAAATGGGGCATTTATAATAAAAAATAGCTGGGGTCCGGGATGGGGTGAAAATGGGTATTTCTATGTTTCTTATTATGACTCAAATATAGGAACATATAATTCAGTTATCACAGCTGAAAACTCTGATAATTACAAATCTATCTACCAGTACGACCCTCTCGGGTGGGTCACCAGCATAGGATACTCAAATCCCACTTGCTGGTGTGCAAACGTTTTTACTCCAAAATCCAACGAAGTACTCAAAGCTGTAAGTTTCTATACGACAGACTCAAACTGCAACTATGAGATTTATACATACACCAATCCGGAATCAAGTTCCATTAACCGGGCCGATCTGGTGCTTTCCAGTAGCGGGACAAGTCCCACTGCAGGCTATCACACGATCCCCCTGAATTCGGATGTTCAGCTCAAAGCCGGCCAAAAATTTGCCGTCGTTCTGAAGCTTACGACCCCTGAACACAATTATCCGATTGCCGTAGAAATACCGTACTCAGGCTGGAGTAGTAAAGCAAAGGCAAACTCAGGAGAGAGCTTTATCAGTCGTGATGGAAATTCCTGGACTGATATAACAACATATTTCCAGAATACAAATGTATGTATCAAGGCCTTCACTGCCCCGGGAACTGCGTTGCCTGTAGCAAACTATTCTGCATCCCCAAGCTCAGGGAATACTCCACTCATAGTCAGTTTTACTGACAAAAGCACAGGATCGCCCACTGAATGGAATTGGAACTTCGGAGATGGAAATACTTCAAGCGAACAGAATCCAGGGCATACATATTCTGCAGCAGGAAATTACACAGTAGCACTTACAGTAGGCAATGCAGCCGGAACAGATGAGAAGACAAAAGCAGGCTATATAACTGTAAAAACAGTTGCTCCAAATCTTCTTGCAGATTTCTCTGCCTCCCCAACTTCAGGAAACTCACCAATGAGAGCCACCTTTACTGACAACAGCAAAGGTTCACCAGCCTCGTGGAGATGGAGTTTTGGAGACGGGACATATTCAACAGAAAAGAATCCTGCACACACATACAGTAAAGCAGGGAAATATACTGTCAGCTTAACAGTAAGGAATACGTCGAGCAGTAATACGGCAACAAAATCCAGTTATATAAATGTGGGAGCTCCTCTAAAAGCTCCGGTTGCTGCGTTTTTGGCATCTCCAACTTCAGGAGAGACACCAATGAAAGTTGTGTTTACTGACAGGAGCACAAACTTTCCCACTTCATGGAGATGGAGTTTTGGAGATGGAAATACTTCAATACAGCAGAATCCAGAATACACATACAGTAAAGCAGGAAGGTATACCGTCAGCCTGGTGGTAAGGAATGCCGTAGGAAGTAACACAGCAACAAAAGCCAGCCTTATAAGCGTCGTAGCTCCCCTGAAAGTTCCGGCTGCTGCGTTTTCAGCCTCGCCTGCTTCAGGAAAAGCGCCGTTAAGGGTGCAGTTTACTGACAGGAGTACAGAAGCTCCAACGACATGGAGATGGAGTTTTGGAGACGGGACATATTCAACATCCAGGAACCCTGTACACACATACAGCAAGGACGGAAAATATACAGTTAGCTTAACCGTAAGGAATGCTAAAGGGACAAGCACGAACACCATGTCTGGAGCTATTACTGTCTCCAACACAGTCTCCAAAAAGAGATGAAACCCTTAAAGAGAAAACAGAAATAAATGACAAACAGTTTCTCTGCAATAAAGAATAGTAAACCACCGGGAATTTATCCCGGTGGCTATTTAATTTAAATATCTTTTTTTGCTAAGCTTAGTGCCTGAAGAAAATCAGCGGTGTCTGACCACGCAATTTGAAAGTCCGACTATTTCTACGATGTCACTGTTGTCAGGGGAATGAATTATCATCTGTCCTTTCTTAAGATAGGGAATTCTCCTCTCATATTCCTTCGGAACTTTCAGAGAAGTAATAGCTGCGTCATTGTTGAGGTTAAGAATCAATTTTGTATTGACCTGTTTAAAAACAGTGTCATCGATATCCTGAGGGTCCTGCGTGATTAAAAAGAGACCCAAACCTTCTTTTCTGCCCTGGCGGGCTGCATCTGCAAAGCGAGAAATAATCAGGCGAGCGTGTTCTCCGCTTGCCTTTGAGAGGTAGCGGTGAGCTTCATCAAGCGCAAGAATGATTGGAGTTTCTTTAATGGCATCATTGCCCATAGTGCTGAGCTTATTGTCCACTATATGGCTCATAATTGTGAGCACTATAAGATCCCGGATTCTCGGAGAGCTTATATATTCTGTTGGAAAAACCGAAATCTGCCCTGATTTGAAAATTTTATCCAGAATATCGGTAATTGGGGTTGCGTCCTGATCAAAAACCTTAGAGAAGAATCGACTGCTTACTCTCCTCACAATCCCGTCATAAGAGGACTCATGGAGTTTCCCGCTGTCAACATAATGAGATCGAGTGCCCTCATTCTCAATGTGGGCCAGGAAATTTTTAAAAGTATGTGGCGTGCCTGACTTGAAGAAATCCCCAAGAAGTACTTCAAGTCCTATAAACTGGAGTTCGGACATTCCAGCTGCTGCAATGAGCCAGGAATTGTACTCTACAAGGGAGAAAGGAATCGTAAACTCAATTTGTTCAGCTCTGGACTTATCCCCCGGATATTTCTGCCCTTCGACCTTTGCAACAAAAGCTTTTGTAGATTGTACCCTGCCGTAGGTCACATTTTCGGATTCAAACCCGAATTTGTCAGACTCAGTCAGAGTCTCGTTGTCCTCAAAAATCTGGGAGTATTCATCCTGAGGATCCATAATTACAAGGCATGGATTCTTCCGGGCCTTATCAGGAGAGCTCCGAAGCCGATACCTGTTGTTTTCGGCCATGAACTGGCGAAGGATATTTTTTGAGAGGAAAGTCTTTCCTGTTCCTGTGCTCCCGCAGATAAGCATGTGCCTGAAAATAAGAGGATCTCCCATGGAATAGTCGTTTCTGAGGTAGTATGCAACTGTTTCGGGCTCGGAATGAGTTTTTACAAGTTCGCCCCCAACACTCAGGTGTCCAAGGAAAATGCCTTCTTCAGGAATATTCAGCCCGGTCTGGACCTCAAGCCTGTCCGTAACAGGCAGAATGGGAGTGTTCGGGCGAGGGATCCTGTCTGCCATCCGACGAGTGAGTGTGCCATCTGTTTTCCGGTAGAGGATGCAGAGAGGGTCAAGGCAGGCAAGGAACTTGTAGTCTGCTTCGTTTATAGGGCTTGCCCGGGCACTGAGCATACGCCTTGAATGAATCTCAGTTGCATCATCTACCACAAACTCCTGCCTGTACTGGAGTTTGCCCACCCTTGAAAAAAGCTTTTCTTCGCTCTCATAGGGTACAACCACATAAGTCCCGAGCCTTATCTCACTCCTTCTGGAAGATGTAATGTAGCCGGTAATTACGGCCCCTGAAGGCGTTATTTCAAGAGGCTCTATTCCTGTGGTGACAATCCCGAAGGCTTCTGAAGGTGAGGAAATTTTTGAGACATCTTCGTCATAGCCTGTGAAGGCCTCAAAGGGAAGCTCTTCTTTTTCAGAATTTCCGAAAACCGAAGATTCCAGAGAGGTTTCTGAAAAAGAAGCCTGCGATTCTTCAGGAATTAGCCTGACAGCAATATTTGAATCATCTTCAGAGGAATTTTCGACCCTGCCCTTTATTTTAATTTCCGGATATTTTTCCTCAGGAATTTTCATTAAGTCTGAATTTCCCTCTGCCTCCGGACTGGCCTGAGGAGTCTGATTTTTTTTCGATCTTTCGGAGATAAAAGCCAGAATATCAGCATCTTCATATTTCATTGATCTTACCCCACCGAGTGTCATTATAAGTGATATCAGGATTCATGTTTTCAAAGAATTTATCGATCTCTTCCCTCTCCACTTTTCTGATTTTTGCGAGATGGTCTGCCTTTGTGAGGGTAAGGGGAAAACCATGTAGAGAAATGTCAAAGAGCACTTTTTTGGTAATCTGCATGCGCAGAAAATCATCCTTAATAAGCCCGTAAGGAGCTTCAACCTTAAAGACCACATCCGTTGACGGAACATAAAGCATGAAAAAACAGAGGGCATAATCCTCAGGCGAAAAACTATGCCTAAGTTTTTGCTGGAGAGTATCTCCGGCTGCAAGGGGTGAAGTTCCGTTAAGCAGCTTTTCGTAGAACCTGTTGGGCTGCATGAACCAGTTGGTGTAAGTAATGTAGGCATTTCTGGAACCATTATGTTTGCCATTTCTCCCGTTATTTTTCGAATTTTTCGCACCATTCCCCTGCCCTGATGTGGGATCAACTTTTTGAGGAGAGAGAAAGTTTCGGAAAAATTGGGAGTCAAGCGTCCAGGGCAGGTCAAAAGCCTCCCTTTTCTTCTGGATACTGTCCATAATTTGCCTGTCGATAGGATTTTTTACAAAGCCGATCAAAGGACTCCGATTTTCCAGAAAATGGTCCATGATATCAATGTAATTCTGGAGGATTTTTCGGGCATTGTCGTTCTGTCGGATTTTGACTTCCTCGTCATCCAACACCATCCAGTACATAAGCTGTTTAGGATAAATAGGCCCGTCCATTATGAAAAAGCTCTCTGGCTCTATCCTGTCTTTCATAAAAAGGATATGCTCTGATTCTGCCAGGTACATGGCAAAACTATGAACCATGTCAGGAGCTTTTCTTTTTAACTCATCAGGAGCAATTGTTACCAGTTTCGCCCTTCCAAGCCCTTCATCAAAGGTTTCCCAGCCTGATGTTGGCTGCATTGCAACCCTCTGAGAAGAAGAATAAGCAGCACAAACAATTGTCCTGCCCCTCTGAACATCAAGATCAGTAGGGGTTGCAGCCAGCCCGCAATGACAAAAATCCACGAAAAGTCCACTATCATAAGTCCTGGGATTCGTGCTCCCACTATCGCAGGCATAAGTAAAAGGATATGGGTCATCTCCCTGCGCCATCATTTCGGTCCTGACAATCCCTCGAAAGAGCCTGTCCACAGCCTTCAGGATGACCTTTCCATCGATTTTCAACTCTTCAAGCAGCGAATAGATGTCTGCCGCCGTTTTTGACTCATCAAATTCAAATGAACGGTCAATCCTCTCTGCAAGCTCCGAGATCTTATGCATATGCACGGGCTCAAGGGTCATAAACAGAAGATACTTTAAGGAGTCTTATATATTTGTTGAGTGATGAGGAGAAAACTGAAAAAATACTGATGAGACAAACTCATCAAATAGGAGTTTCTGATATTGAAAATCGGGAAAAGGAAAAAAGAAAAAAGAAGATAGAACACATTTCAGGCACGAAAGACTACTTCAACACTCCATTTTTCCAGGAGAAATTCTTTTTAGAATTTCTCTCAAACCTTTCAAAAAGCTCCGGAGAAAGGGCAGGGTATTTTGCATCTTCGAGGGGGATGCAGAACATCCTTTTTGGTTTTCGGGCTTTGCCGCCTAGCCCTATGACCACAAAAAAAGGAACCCTGTTGTCCATTGAAAACGTTCTGTAGCGGCCAAGCTGTTTTGGAGTTGACCACTGGAGTTTACCTTTATAGGTTTTTGACCTGAACTTGCACTCGACACAGAAGATTTCATTTGTGCGCCTGTGGCGAAGGACAAGGTCGGGGCCGCAGTCTGATTCTACGAATCGGGAATGTTTTCTTGCCATATCTGTGGTCCACTGTACAATAGAGAAGTTATTTTCATCGAAGAGGTCCACCACATACCTTTCGAAATCATCTCCTTTTTGTTCGGCCTCATTTTCAAAAATTACGCTGAGAATCTTCCTTAGCTTTCTAAATAGACCCATAGTTACACCACTATTGTTTTTAAGAAAGTATCGAAATGTTTCAATATAGTTATAAATGTGGTGGTCTGAAGAGAGGAAAAAAAAGAATATAAAGAGTTAAAATAGGAAAAGAAGCCATACAAGAGTTTCTTTAGGATTTAGGTAACTACTCAGTTATGGCAGAAATTGTCCGGAAAACCTTAATCTAAAAAAAGAATATACTATATTGGGAGAAATTTAAAACTTAATTAAAATAATCAGAGTAAAAATTAAAATCGCTGGATTCTACGCCTATGGGGAGAAGGCCGAGGAATTACGAGGGTAAGTTGATAAGTTCGGAGCGGGCAGAGGAGCTTATGCAAGAGGGCTGGAAAAGGGCAGACCTGCATGTTCATACAACCTGTTCCTTTGATGTACTCCCAGTGAGAGAGCTGCATCCTGAGAGCCTCTATGAAAAATCTCTGGACCTTGGAATGGATTTTGTTACATTTACCGACCACAACACGGTGAATGCTTACGAGCTTCTCGGGTGGGACCGCGAAAAACTTGTCCCTGGAGTTGAGATAAGTATTCGAGATATGAAATTTGCAGGACATGCTCTGCATGTTAACGTTTTCGAGCTTGATAAAGAGGAGTTTTTGGAACTAAGGGAGATTGCGAAAATAGAACGTGACCTGAAAAACTTTATTGGATACCTTAAGCGGCACAGGCTTCCTTTCATGTATAATCATCCATTCTGGTTCGAATTTCATCAGAAACAAAATCCTTGTGCAGTCCCCGAGCTGGCAAAACTTTTCCCGGTACTGGAGTACAACATGAATGAGCTCAAGCAAAAAAACGAAGCGACAATAGCCCTTGCAGAAAAATTCAGAAAAGGGATTGCAGCAACCAGTGATACACATACCGGACAGTTAGGGAAGGTGTATACTCTGGCAAAAGGAGAGAATTTCAGGGAATTTTTCAGGAACATAGAGAAAGGGAAAAGTTACATCGTCCCTGAAGACCTGACCAGGGAGTTCTTGATCGAAGAAATGAATATCTGGATAGATCTCATCTTTGAAAAAAGCCAGAAAAATAGGGATATCAAAACCTTTCTGACAGGAATAAAGTCTCTGGACACAATGGTCAGGATTTCCAGAAGCGCCCTTTTAAGTTGCTCTCCGAAACTCAACAGAACCGCAATGAACCTGCTCTATATGATCTCAAACACCGGGATCCCGGCCTCATTTTATCTTTATTCGGAAGAGAGCTTAGCAAGGAAGATTGGAAAAAAGATGGAAATAGAAAAAAAAGATAAGGCGTAAAAAGATGCTTAAAGAAAATAGATTATCATTTTACGTAAATAGAGACCGAAAAAAGGAAAAGGGAAACAGAAAAATGATATTCCAGATAAAGGAAATTAAAAGAAATCCAGAATCATTTCCGGACTTTCAAGTACAGTTATCCCCTGCAGCCCTTTTACAATTTCAACATTCCTCATATCCACATCCCTGACAAGAACTTCTACAGGCCCGCCTTTGATAGCTCCATAAGGACACAGTTCTTTACAGATTCCACAGCCTTTGCACTTAAGAAGCTCTATCTGGTCTGTGAAGCCGTTTTTTTCCGTGACTGCTCCATGAGGACAATTCTCTTTCGGAGGACAATTTTCGCAGTGCTTGCACTGTTTTCGGTCAATATTATAGGGCATTTCCGATACTATTGAGCCTTCAATATCCACAGGCACAATATAAACAGGCACCCTCCCTTTCACAGCCTGAGCAACGGCATTGGTAACAAGGGAGTCTGCAATTCCATAAGCAATTTTCGAAACCGTGTTTGAGGTTGCAGGCGTGACAAAGAGAGCATCATACCTTTCGAGGAGAAAGCGCCCGACCTTTGGAGAACTTGAACCTTGCTCGCTTTCCCTGAAGATTTCTTCAAGGTAGTCTCCTCCGGAAATTTTCACAAGCTTTTGCTCAAGCCCGTACATGCGCAGAACCTCCTCTGCGGCCCTGGAAATATACGTATTTACCGGAGTTTCTGGGCCTCTCAGCTTAATTTCCTTAAAGACCTGGTAGCTGCGGTCCAGGAAATGACCGGCACCTGTAATACCCCAGGCGATTCTCTGAAAACTCATGAAAACAAATCATGCCAGAGGAAGATAATATAATTTTCTAAAAAAGGTTCAGGATAATGAAAAATCTATCAGCTTTAGTTGTAGCTTTAGTCGTGGAGCTGACTCCGTTAAGAAAAGGAGTTCAGAGTCCCAGCACCTCATAAAGCAACTTCATAGCTTTCTTCTCATTTTCTCCCCCGCATTTGGAAGCGAGAGTTTCATAATGCCGGATCAATTCGAGGTATTTTTCATTTCCTGAAAGCTGATAGCGAGTTGCATGGACTGTAGCCTCAATCACCGCATTGAATCCCCTGTTGGGCACAGGAAGATCCTTTCTATTCACCTCGTTGAAACCTGCCTCAAGGGGAGTAAGATCAGCTACAAGGGCCTGATCCGTAGTCTTAATATTGATACATTCGAAAACGACCCAGGCTACGGCTTCTTTCAGAATAGGGAAGTTAAGGCCCCTAACAGACACATAATCAAACTCAGAGGGTTCAAGGTCGAAAAAAGTTGAACGCACAAAAAGCAGGGGATTATAAACTATGTTTGCTGCCAGGCACCTTTCATTCAGGACATTTGCCCAGGTATGAGTACCCTTGAAGAGCCTGACAAAAGGCCTTCCGCCCTTTACGATTATTCCTATAGGGGCGGCGTTAGGGAATTCAAGGCCTGTGCTTACTATTGTTTCTGAAATCCCTTCACGGATCCCTAACGAGGAAAGATCGACAGCAGAAAATTCGCTTCCTTGTTCTGTGCATTCAGAGGACAGATCAGTCAAAAGCGCAGTCCCCCCAGAAGGGCAATGAAAAGTCCCGCGATAATGATGTCTGCTGTTGAGCCGGGATTAATTTTCCTGTTGAGAAGCTCATGGTCAAACTCCTGTACTGCAGGAAGCAAAGATGAAAAGTCTCTGGTTAGATGACCTGAAGACCCTTCCCATGCTGAGAGAATCTCACCTGCCCTGGAAGATACATACTCTGCAGTTTCTTCATCAAACTTGGTCTGGATAAAAGTATCCCTGTGCCTGGAAAGCAATTTCAGGAAAGTGTATACAATAGCGTCATTGATACCTGTGCCTGAATAGTTCAAAACTGAATTTTCGGCTCCCGAATTTAGAGCCTGCATGAACTCAGTTATACTTTTTGCTCCTTCAAGGCAGCGTCCGAAACCCGAGGTCCACTCATTTGCAATAAGGTCATACCCTCTGGATATTTCCATCAGCTTATAAAGCGTAACTTCCTGCTCTCTGAGTTCAGCAGTTGATTCCGGATCTATAAGGCTGAATTCTTCCACACTGTTAACCCTGACTCCAGCCACACTAAAAGCCCTGTAGAATTCAACAGCATCCTCACAATCCGTTTTCCGGACGAAAGCATGGGCACGGGCAGCAAGCTCTTCAAAATCTTCTGGTGAAAGCTTAGCTTTTCCATGTGAATCGAATAATTCTCCTGCAGCCATTGAAAGAGGGATCAGAAGCAAAAAAGCCCCGAAATGAGTATTTCCTCCCCGCTGCCACGCAGAGCTCTCACAAACTGCATTTCTGAGGAGCGCTCCTATGCCACTCCTGCTTCTTGCAGCCAGTTCGAGAACAGGGTAAACACTCACTGAAGATGCCATAAAATGCTCAAAGCAGGTATCAGGATAGTTATGTTCTCTATCTACATTTCCTGGCTTTGGAGAGGCTGAGACCTCAAGCAGCATAGCAAGCTGGGCACAGCGGGCAATTAGACTCGAGATATGTTGGTTTTCTGCTCCCTCAGAAGTGGGGCAGAAATACCCGGTGTTAATGGGACTCATTTACCGGAATTCTGGCATTATCCAGTACGTGTTTTGCCAGTTGCTCCTTTAGTTTCATATATTCTACACCAGAAAGGCCTATTGTGTGTAACGCGCTATCCCTGATCCAGCAGGGCTTGGAGATTTTGCAACACCAGACAAGGCTTCCAAAACAGGTATCTGCTCCGTACTCAAGCATCGTACCCTTCGCAAATTCGAACTTTGTCCTGGCAAATTCTTCTGCTGTGTAGCCCAGTTTTCGGAATTTTTCGTGTACAGGGCAGGGTTTCACTGGCAGGCAACAAAAAGCCAGTGCCCTGAAGTCTCCCTCACTGCAAACATGCTTGGGAGCATTATACCATCCTATGGATTTCTGAGAGGAAGTAACACTCTCCACAAGTTCCCTTATCAGTTCAGGGTTTTCCATAGCCCCTCTGGCAACAGACACCATGTCAGCACCTCGGGAAAACATATCCTTTGCCGCCTCAAAATCCATGATGGAGTTGTTGCCGATAAGGAAGATCCTGGTAGCATCCCTATAACTGAGAATCGCATCAAGGTCAGCTCCGAAGCCTTCCAGTACTGCATCAACATGTATGATGTCCGCACCCGACTTATCTATAAGCCTGGCAAGTTCGACATCATTAACAACATTTGCCCTCACTTTTACTGAAAGTACGACTCCTGTTTTCTTTATTGCCTTTATCCAGGCAGACAGCCTTGGAAGGTCTTGAAGAAGGGCTTCTCCTAGTCCGGCCTCAAGCATTTCAGGCTGCCTGCAGTGAGCGTTTAGCTCAAGAATTGCCCCTTCTTCTTTGATGATTTTTGCAGCTTCAATAAGGGGTTCAAGTGAGGCACTCCTGACATTTACTGCAACAACACTTCCAGACGTCACTGCCCGGATTTCCTTTTTTATAAGCTCCATGGGTTCATCAGAGATGAACTCTTTTCTACCCCGGGCTACAAGGGCTGAAGCAACAGCAATTGAAGCCTTATCCAGATTGAAGGCTCCAAGAACTACCAGCCCGGCATTACCTGCATACTGGTTGGCAAAAGCGCTGTTGACAATGCCTGCCATAGGCGCCAGTGCAATAGGGTTTTTAAAACGAACATATCCAATATGCAAATCAAATAGACAATCACTCATGTTTTACCTCTTAAAAAATAAGCCTGGAAACTGACTGAAAAAGGATAGTTATCGTCAGATATTAAAGTAACGATAATCTTTTTTCGGATAATCTTTGTAGATGGAAAAAGTCCATCTATAAGGTACGGATTACAGCGCATATATATTAATATTTGGACACTTCCTGAACACAAAAAATTAAAATAGAGTGTAAGGAACTGCTGTATCTGCATAAACGAACCCTGGGATAAAATAAAAGGACCACACACATTATTACAGAGAGATGCTGTTTTTAACCAGTTACAGATGCTGTTTCCCAAAAAGATATATACAACTAAAAAAGATATAGGGGCAGTTAATAAGCAATATGCGAGAGAGGCTGGACGGCTGACGGGCCTGCTGGTCTGAGGAAAGTCTCCCCACCGCTCCGGACACACGAACATCTGTAAAGGATGTCGGGCGAGAGCCCGGGCCCTGGCACAGAAACGATAACCATCCCCTGAAAATGCGATGATGCTAACGCTGAGGTCTCAGGGAAAATGGATGAAACGGCGAATCCTCGTGGGTGCAAGTTGGAAATTGGGAATAAAGAGCAGTCCGGAATCTCCCGATTGTTTTTGGAAACGCATAGCCGAATGCCGTCACTGCAAGAGTCCTCAGGGACCATTTCCTTCACTGATGAGTGCCAGGAAATTTTTGCAGGAACAGAAGGGAGCTTACTTGCCTCACTCGCATAAATCATTCTAATCTGTTCTTTATATTAAGAAGCGTAAAATCCCTGAGTATTTAGCTCAGGGGATATAAGCATTAGCTTAAGTTTCAATCTTCTGATATTGCAAATACACTAACTTTCGGTTCGCTTTCAACCATAGGAGAATAGAATATAAGGCGAAATGGTTCGGAAAAAACTGTCCTTAGAGGAAAATTTGAACCATCAAATAATCACCAGATAAAATTTTAAGTTAAACCTTATTCTCGTTGAAATGTTCGATCGTTTCAATTACTTTCTCATAGTCCACTTTTGTATTATAGCAACCATCGTTCAACAAAGGAACTCCATACGTCACAATTTTTTTCCCATTTAAAGAGCACATTCCTTTATTTATCTCGTAATTACATGCTATTCCAAGTATACCTTCTGCAGGTTTATGTTTAAGGATATTGACGATGGCCGAAGAACCGGTGGTAATATATAAATCGTATCCATACTTTTTGGCGTCTTTTTTCAATTGAGTAACAATGCATTTTCCGCAGTCTCGACATTGAATCCCTAAAATTGTTGACGATGCCGGACAATCCAGTGCACGCACACAATGCGGGACAACAATTATACGATTTCTGGTCTTTGAAAAATTTGATGCGTGAGCTATGTTTTTTAAAGATACTATCCATTTATCCAATATTCGTGGATCTGAAAACTTACAGAAAAAATATTTTATTGGCAGATAGAAAAAGTCAAGAACATTTGAAAAAAAGCCCGCCAGCCATACGTTTCTTTTCAGGCTGACTCGACTAACCAAAAGAGCGGTTAGCGAGATAAAAACCGAAAAAATGATGGTAAAAAACAGGGCTTTTCCTATAAGACTATACATCGCACATCTCCATTTTTTGGATAATTTCTTCCACGTTAGCTTTGGTGTTGAAACAACCATCTCGAATGAGAAGAACTCCTTGCACGGGAATGAAGGATACTTCCTGCATATCTTCTGCAAGCTCATTATAACATGCGACACCCAGGCAAGACTGAGGTCTGTACTTCATGAAGATCTTTTTGACAAAACTGCTTCCAGGGATAATGAACACCTTGAAGTTGCATCTATCTGCAACCTCATAGATCATTGAAATGTCACATTTTCCACAGCGCTTACACTCATAACCGTGAACAGGGTCACACCTGGCCTTGCATTCCGGATGTCTCATGCACTGAGGAAGAAACACAGCCCGCCTCTCTTTTGTATGGACAAAGCGATCCAACATTAAAGCGTTTCGTACATCGATAAGAATATCGTCCACAAGAGTTTCTCGGATTCTAAAAACTCTGCATAGTAATTTAGAAGGAGAATAAAATAGATAGAGCATGAAAAGTACGAAGCTCGGAAAAATGATCTTGCGTTGTTTAAAAGAATAGGCGCCTATTAAGAGAGCAAACGCTGTGCCAGCCAAAGCGAAAAGCGCCAGATATATGAATATTTTCCCGAGAAATTCGTAAGGAATATACATATTCAAGGGGAGGGAGGTATCGGTATTTAAGTTTTACTATAAAACAGTAAAAATAAAGAATCAGGAAAAAAAGAAATAAAGAAAGCTGGAAAACCAGCCTTCATCCCTGTTTTGGTTCTTCTACGCTGAGGCCAAGAGCCTGAGCAACCAGCACAATAACGTCCTCAACCTCGATATCGGCTTTGAGAGAGTCACGACCGTCCATAAGGTTCCTCTTACAGAAGGGGCATGCACTGGAGAGAATATCTGCATGGGTTTCAATAGCATCCTTGACCCTCGATTCTGCAACTGCAACAGCAAGATCAGGGATACCTGCCTTTACACCACCACCTGCTCCACAGCAGCGCTGGAATTCTTTTACCCTGTCCATTTCAACGAAAGTGACGCCTGGAATGTGAGAAAGCACATATCGAGGAGCATCAAAAACGCCAACGTGGCGACCAAGGTGGCATGGGTCGTGGTAGGTAATTGTCTTGTTGATAGACTTTTCCCATTTAATTTTGTCCTGCTTTATCAAGCCTGCAAGGAACTCAGTGATGTGAATGACCTCGAAAGGCAGTTCTTGACCGAGAAGCCTTGGCCAGTCTACTTTTGCAGCACGGAAACAGCCTGCACATGCAAAGAGAACCTTTTTGGCACCTTTTTTCTTGATGGACTCAACGTTGTGTTTTGCAGTTTCGCGGGGCAAATCGTTGACGTGCATCTGGCCTGTCCTGATAAGGGCTGAGCCACAGCACCATTCTTCTTCGCCTAGCATGGCAAACTTAATACCCAGCTTGTTGAGCACGCGGGATGTTGCAAATGCAAGAGCAAGCTGCTTGTACCCTGCAGTGCAGCCTGTGAAATAGACAATGTCTGCTTTGTCTTCAATTTTCACGTCTTTGGGAACCCAGGCAAGCCTGTCTTTCTGGTCAAGCAGGTAAGGATTGTGGTACTGCCCGATAAGTTTCGGAAACATATTCTGCTTTCCGAAAGGCCCGATTCCTTTCTTGACAAGGTTTGTCCTCAGGGCTTCCCAGAGTTCCACAGTGTTGATGCCTGATTCACAAACTGTTGCACAGATACCGCAGGTGGTACAGCCATGCACATCATCTTTGAATTCTTCAAGATCTGACTGAGGGATTTCCTCCGGACCAAAAATTTTTGCTTTAAGTCCGTATGATTTGTTCATGAACTGCTTCCAGCGCAGGATCTTGTCTCTGGGAGCTAAGCCTGGTTTCTGGCCGGAAGCGGCATAAGTTGGACACCATTTTACACATTCACCGCAGCGTGTGCAGGAGTCAAGCTCCATAAGCTGGACTGCGGTAAGATTCTTCGTATCGATTGAGGGGGTACGTTTTGCCATTTATTTATTCGCCTCCTTTATTTGCAAGTATTGCAAGGGGTGTGGCGATTATATGGATATATTTACTGTATGGGATGTATGCGATACAGAAGAGCAGAGAAATTATGGAGTGGAAGAGAGCGGCAGGTGGTGCAGATGCCGGATCAAGCCCAAAGTTCCAGATAATCCCAGTCCTGATTCCATCGGCAACAAAACCGGAAACAGTAACTAAGAAAACTATTCCGATAAAAGACCAATCATACATAATGGAAGCTTCCCTGACTTCTGAAATAAAAAGCCTTCTAACTATTGCAATGAGGACTCCGATAAGCAGAATGTACCCGAAGATATAGTTAGGCAGAGAGAGCATATCTCTAAATTCGGCAGGGGTGAACGGAAGCTCAATCCCGATCTTTTCAGTCATTTCGACTGCAAACATCAGTCCTGATAGAGCAAAAAGGGTCATCCAGCCTGCGACAATAGTAAAGTGCATGAACCAGCGAAGAGGGCTTCTTTTGAGGATCCTTCTTTGAAATACAATGTCAAGAATGAGAACCTCTAAAATAGGCTTTCCATGATGATGAGACTCTTCTGTGACCTGGTTCCACCATGTTTTAAAGAACCTGATCGCACTCCCCTTTGTTCCTACCTGGGGCTCAAGACCGTAACCTGTGACTCCTGCTCCCCATTTCTGGAAGTTGAGGATCATACCATATAAAAAGACCACAATGGCTATTGTGCTGATGATCATTATCTGGACAAACGTAATTCTTAGCGCATCCGAAAGTCCAGAGAAATATGCCATTTCACTGCTAATAGTTTATTCCTCCTGTATATAGGTCAAAAACTGAGAACTAATACTGCTTTTAGAATTGTCATGTTACAGAACATAAATAACAGTAAAGACAGAGTGATAACCGTAGCGACTGTCTGCATAAGGTTTGAATAGTCTGTTAGTCTTTGTATCTATTATATTTAAACGTTATCATTAACAAACAATACATCGAAAAGCTCGCAAGAGCCTTGAAAATGTGAGCTTGGAAGGAATCGAAAAGAAAAAGAAAAAATAAAAAAATAAAAAAATAGAAATTAAATAATAATATAAGACTTATAAATGAATATTTTGAAATTCCCATATGAAAAAAAGAAAAATTCAGCTACAGAAAACTGAAAAATAAAGTAACAGAAAAAGAAGAAGAATGGATCCGCAAAAAAATAACAGGAAAGAATAGAAAAATGTTAGGAAGATTTTTTAGGCTTTTGTGGTATTCTGAAAAGCTATCCGAAACCCCAATCTTCCCGGGTTTTTCCTTTCTCGAACCAGTTTATTGAATAGGAAAATGTTTACAGCCCTACCTCTGCTTTGAATTTCTCAATCCCAATCTCATCTATAACTTTACCGATCCTTTTCGGCTTCCCATAACCTTTGTAAAAACTAATTATCTTTTCAACAAGGTCCAGCACCTGCTCTTCGGAAAGGTCTTTGGCCACTACATCCCCAAGTCTCGGACTCGGCCCTGCACTTCCTCCGACTGTCAGAGTGTACCCCTTAGCCGTACCCATGATTCCTACATCTTTTATAATTGGTTCGGAGCAGGAGTTCTGGCAACCTGAAACAGCCATCTTGAACTTAGAAGGAAGCTGCATTCCATGATATTTTTCGTCAAGTTTCAGGCCAAGCCCGACAGCATCCTGTTTTCCTCTCTTACAGAAAGTAGTCCCCGGACAGATTTTAATACTGCGAACACAGAGCCCTATCGCGGCCCCTGGTTTCAGATTCAGTTCTCCCCATGCAGCATCCAGGTCCTCTTCTTTTAAACCTACAATTGCAATTCTCTGGGCAGATGTTAGCTTGAGAGCTGCAGCCCCATATTTCTCAGCGATATCAGCTATCTTTCTGAGGGTCTTTGGATATATGATCCCACCCGGAATGTGCGGGGCAATTGCATAGGTCTCCCCATCTCTTTGGAGAATTGCAGCTTTCTCAGGAATGTCACCTTTAACGTATTCTTGGCTTACCATATTTTCCACTCTCCTATTATAATGGTTTCAGGATCTAACATCACTTAGCCTAATACCCATAAATAAAAATCAAGATTTAAAGGCTGAAATTGAGGACAAAGCTGAATTTCCAGAAACAATTTCTTGAACCATGAGATGAAATAAGCTGGAAAACTTTTTGCCCCATAAAATTAGACCCCCTGAATAATTAAAGAACCTCAAGACTCCGGCACCCTTCCGGATTTGAGGATATACTTCTGAACCCGTAAAAGAGAGATCCAGATCAAAGAATATATTGCTCGAGACAATATAAGATTGTAGGTCTAATACAGGATGTTTACTATAATCCAATAATAAGCTGAAAAAAGAATAAGATTACAGCCAGATGCTTGATCATATAATCAGGCTATAAACCATGTAAACGACTTAAAAATAGTGAAAAAGACGGATAAAGATCCGTATTCTTTTTCTTACTGTTGCTTTTTCAGCCTTAGCAGCAAACCGTTAAGCCCTGCTTTGTGCCTGGCTTCGTCCATAGATGCCCTCTCAAAGAAAAGGGCAGCTCTTGTGTTGCCTTCCTTCCTTGCCAGTTCGGCAGCCTCGGCTTTTTCGATTTCGGCTTTGCTTTCTCCTTCGAGCATCATTTCCAGATTTTCAATGGTTGTTCCTTTGACAAGTCCGAGAATCTCAGCCACTTCGGTAGCATGCCAGGCTTCGTCCATGGCGATCTGGCGTAGGTAGACTGCGACATCAGGAAGCCCTTCCTGCTCAGCAACCTTCGACATTGCGAGATACCATCCAACTTCAGTGGTCTCCCCTTTAAAAGTATCTTTTAGAATTTTGTCAAGACTCATGAAATCACCGTTTCTCCTTAAAATCATATTTATAAGTTAAATATAAATTGGTTTTAGATATTAAGGCTTAGCCGCAATTAAGGTAGATGCAAAATCTGGATCCTGCAACTGAACTTATATCTAATATATACCAGCAAACTTAAAACTAATATATTTAAGGGGATAAATAAGATTTCTGGATGCAAATAAAGAAGGAATTACAAAAAAATAAGAATTAAAACCAGAGAATCAAATAGATAATAACAAATGGAAAATAATCTATATGAAAATTTATATTGATGAGAAGAAATGTACAGGCTGTGGGAAATGCAAGGCTGCCTGTCCTAAAGGCCCGAGGATTTATTCCATAGAAGAAAAAAATGGAAAAAAGGTCTGCATTTTGAAGGATCCTTCTTACTGCCTCGGTTGCAGAATGTGTGTAACTGTTTGTATGGAAGATGCAATTACCCTTGAGAACTGATTTTAAAAAACGCAGGATTGAGAAATTTGTCACTTGAGATTCGTGTAGTGCTTGTTGAACCCATGTACCAGGGAAATGTCGGATCTGTAGCAAGAGCAATGAAGAACTTCGGGCATACTGACCTGGTGATGGTAAATCCCTGCAAACTCGAAGGGCAGGCAAGAGCGATGTCATCCCATGCAAGAGACGTACTTGAAGGGGCAAGGATTACCACAACTCTTGCTGAAGCCGTAAAGGGTGCAAATCTGCTCGTGGGAACCACAGGGGTCGCAGGTATAAAGACTGGAGAACATATCCGTCTTCCGATTTACACCCCAGGAGAACTCAAAGAGAAACTCAAAGAGTGCAGCGGAACAGTTGCGATCCTGTTTGGGAGAGAAGACATCGGTTTCCGAAACGATGAACTCAAAAGCTTTGATATGCTCATTACAATTCCAACCTCTGAAATATACCCAATTATGAATCTCTCTCATGCAGTTGCAGTGGTGCTTTACGAGCTTTCCGAACTGGAAGGAGGAAACAGCCCTCTTGCAGAAGGATTTGACCTGCAGCTTCTTTACGGACATCTGGAAGAGTTTCTGAAGAGAATAGAATACCCTCCCCATAAAAAGGATAAAACATTTCTAATGCTGCGGAGAATATTCGGAAGGGCAGGTCTGACTCCAAGAGAGGTGCAAACTTTGAGAGGCATAATAAGGAAAACAGAGAGAAAAATGGGACACACAATAAAAGATTCTCAAAGCCAGGAAATAGAAGATTCGGAAAACATGGAAAAGTTCATATGAGAATACGCCTGTTTTTACGTCAGAAATTATTATACGTTTTTTCAACTTTTTTTGAATTATTTTGTGCAAAAATTAGCTTGATGAAGAATAAAAATTTTACATGAAAGCCAAATATTTTCGAGAACGTTATGACTGAGACAGAAAGCAAGTGGGACGAGAAGCTAAAAAGATTTTTTAAGGACTATTACTGGAATGAAATTCTTCAGCTTGCAAATGAGTATCCTGACCAGCGAAGCCTTGGCGTGGATTTTGCGGATATAGAGAAATTTGATAGAGAACTTTCAAAAGAGTTTCTTGAACATCCCGGAGAACTCGTAGAAGCAGCTGAGGCTGCATTGAAAGAAATCGACCTTCCTGTAGAAAACAGGCTCGAACAGGCTCATGTAAGGATAATAAAAATCCCGAACAGAATACCTATAAGAGAATTAAGAAGCAAGCATCTCTCGCGTTTTGTTGCAATCGAAGGCATGATAAGGAAAGCTACCGAAGTCAGGCCGAGAATCATAAAAGCTGCCTTCAAGTGCCTGAGGTGCGGACACCTGACTGTAGTGGAGCAAAATAGCTTCAAATTCGAGGAGCCTTTTGCAGGCTGTGAAGATGAAACCTGCGGGAAGAAAGGACCTTTTAAGGTTATGATAGAAGACTCTACTTTTATCGATGCCCAGAAACTCCAAATTCAGGAGTCTCCCGAAAATCTCAAAGGAGGATCACAGCCCCAGAGCCTTGAGGTGGACTCTGCAGACGACCTGACAGGAAACGTTACCCCTGGAGATAGAGTCATAGTTAATGGAATCTTAAAATCTGTCCAGCGAACTCTAAAAGATGGGAAATCTACTTTTTATGACCTTGTACTTGAGGCAAATTCTATCGAGCGTCTGGACAAGGATTTTGATGAGCTTGAGATAACTCCCGAAGAAGAAGAAAGGATCCTTGAACTTTCCCGTGACCCTGCAATCTACGAAAAAATTGTTGTCTCGGTTGCCCCTTCAATCTACGGGTACGAAGACATAAAGGAAGCCCTTGCTCTTCAATTGTTCTCAGGCGTGGTAAAGAACCTTCCCGACGGGGCCAGAATAAGAGGGGATATCCATATTATGCTTGTAGGAGACCCTGGAATTGCAAAAAGCCAGCTCCTGCGTTATGTGGTAAAACTCTCTCCTAGAGGGGTCTTTACATCAGGGCGGAGTGCATCTGCGAGCGGCTTGACTGCAGCTGCCGTAAAAGATGACCTGAACGACGGGAGGTGGACAATTGAAGGCGGAGCCCTTGTCATGGCGGATATGGGTATTGCTGCAGTTGACGAAATGGACAAAATGAAGACAGAGGATAAGAGTGCCCTACACGAGGCAATGGAACAACAGACCATAAGCATTGCTAAAGCCGGGATTATTGCCACTCTTAAATCTCGTTGCGCTCTTCTTGGAGCTGCAAATCCAAAATACGGGCGTTTTGACCGGTATGAGGGTCTCGCAGAACAAATAAACATGCCTCCGGCATTGCTTTCCCGTTTTGACCTTATCTTCGTCTTGCTCGATACCCCTAACCACGCCCTGGACAGCAGGATCGCAAATCATATTATCCAATCTCATTATGCAGGAGAACTCTTCGAGCAGCGGCAAAAACTTCCGGGATCCCATATTACGGAAGAGTTTGTTGAGGCAGAACTTGAAGTTATCGAACCTGTCATAGACGCAGAAATCATGCGAAAATACGTTGCATACGCCCGGAAAAATGTTTATCCTGTCATGGAGGACGATGCACGAGCTCACCTGATAAATTTCTATACGGATCTTCGAAAAACAGGAGAAAGCAAAAACACACCTGTGCCTGTAACAGCCAGGCAGCTAGAAGCCCTTGTCCGCCTTTCAGAAGCAAGTGCAAGAGTCCGCCTGAGCAATATAGTCACGCTTGAAGACGCAAAACGGACGGTAAAAATCGTGCTGAATTGTCTGAAAAACGTAGGTGTCGACCCAGAAACAGGAGCTTTTGATGCAGACATACTAGCATCGGGCACAAGCATGAGCCAGAGAAACAAGATAAAAATCCTGAAAGATATAATTAAAAAGGTAAGTGAGAGGCATCCTGGGGCTAAGGCTCCCCTGGAAGAGGTATATGCTGAAGCTGAAAACGAGCACGGAATAGATAGGGTTCATGCTGAAGAGAATATTAAGAAAATGAAGCAGAGAGGAGACCTGCTTTCTCCAGATCAAAGCCATATCAGGCTTGTCAACTAAATTGGAAATAAGGAACTGAGTAAAGGATCTACTTTCCAAACACCAGCTCAATAAGTTACATCGCAACTATATGAAGACGGTTAAGCTGTAAATACTAAAAGGGCAAAATATTACCTTGAAGGGAAAAATATGTATCTAAAAATATATAAAAATGGAGAGAATGTTCTTGTTGCAGCCTGCGATAAGGAAGTGCTCGGAAAAACCCTTAAACACGGTAACGCCGTAGTGGAGATTCACAAGTCTTTTTATGAAGGCGAATGTGTCTCCGAAGAAGAACTTAAAGAAGCCCTTCAAAATGCAACAACTGCAAACCTCTTTGGAGAAAAAACTATCAAATGTGCCATAACTTGCGGGTTTATTGATTCGGAATCCGTGATAATGATCGACTGTGTGCCCCATGCCCAGATCTTCAGGCTTTAATCCGATATTGGTACTGATCCTGGGAAAGCTAAAATGCGGCAAAAATCAGTTTTGTTTAGTGTTCCGGACTGACTATGGACCGGATAGAATAACATATTTATAAAATACAAATACAGATTGTGATACAGTGAATGAAAACATTGAAGAAGCCGGGATCAGAGTGTTTACAGAAAGGGAGCTGATCTCCGCAGTTGTGGAAAAACACAGACGTTTTCTGGAAGAAGACAGAAAGGAATTCGAAGAACTGGACAGTAAACTGAACCAGGTTGAAGAGGACGTAAAAAATACAAAGGATTCCAGAATCCGGATAGCGGAAAGAAAAGAGGTCCTGAAGGAGAAACGACAACAGTTTTACCATCAAATAGAGGCACTGCTCGAAAAAGAGCTTTTCCCTAAACTGGACCTGATAACTGCCAATAAACTTAAGGAAGATATTAAAAAACTTAAAGGACAAACAGACCCCGAACAGGAACAGAAACTTAAAGACTCTTTTGTAGAAAACCTGCGTGAGATCATTCGGGCAATGGGACTTGAAGAAAATATTCTCCTTCAAACCCAGGCCAGAGTAGAGCAAGCCAGGAATTCAAATCTGGAACTAAAAGAGTTAACAGATTCTGAAAAACAGCTTGAAGTGGATGATGGCAGCAAGAATGAAGAGATTTCTACAGGTAAATCCCAGCACAAATGGCTCAACAGCAAAATAAAAAACCACGAAGAAGCCTTAAATTACTGGGAAAAATTGAAAGTATAACTCTTTTTAGAAAACAAGCGGGCGGTAGTACATGAACAACGACGTTTCAACTACGGAAATTGCAACGGCCGACCTTTCAAACCTTAACGAACGGGAGATGAAGGGCAAGGTAAACGAGCTCAGGAGCAGAATAGAGAAAAGTGAAAGACAGTTGGCTTCGATTTTTAAGGAACTGAAAATTAACAGAACCGATATCGACGAACTGAAAGAAAAGAGAGACTCCCTGAATCAGCAAGTTAAGGAAAGGGTTGCAAAAGCACAGGAACTTAGAGACAAAAGAGACGAGATTAACAAGGTAATTGGTAAGTACAAGGGAAAACGGAGTGACGTCAATTCCAAGACACAGGAGCTGTTTTCAGGAATTGCGGGGCTCAAGGAACAGCGCGACGAGTGCAACAAACTTTCCCACGGAAGCGTGGAATCTCTCTCAAAAGCATATGAGGAAGAACTTGACTCTTTCCTTAATAAAGAACTACCTCTTGCAGTGGAAATAAAAATATTCCAGAAATTGACTGACCTCGACAAACGCCTGCAAGCTGCAAAAAAGGCAAATGAATTACATGCGCAGATCCAGGAAAGTTATAAAGAGTCAAAGGGAATCCATAAAGAGGGGGATGAGTTCCATGAAATAATTCAGGGACTCTCAGATGAATCTCAGGCCTGTCATCTCGAAATGCTCGAAAATTTCAAATTAGCTGACGAGATAAGAAAAGAAGCAAATATGTACCATGCCCAACTTACTGATAAGATCACAAATATAAACTCAATCAAGGAAAAAATTGATCCACTTAAAACAAGCATTTCTAACTCCCGGAAGGAACTTTCTTTATACCTTGACAGGTTAAAAGACCTTCAGCTTACTAAAGACGAGAACAAAGTAACCCAGAAACACAGCGATGCTCGCGAAAAGCTTCAGAAAAACGCTCGCTTGAGCCTTGAAGACCTTAAACTTCTTATCGAAAAAGGAGATGTAAAATTCTCTACAAACGAATAAGAAATAGAGAACATAAGCCGGCGGAAAAAATTTATTTTAAGCTACCTCCGGTTTATTCAGTTCACATTCAATTTTTGATTTCAGCATTGGCTTTACTTTTAGATTGCAAGCCTTATTTTTCTCTTTGAAATATAAAAGCAATTTACTGTCAGTAAAGAAAATCTATTTTTTCTGCCTTTTTCCTGCGAAAAAGCCCGTAACCAGAAACGCGGCCCCCAAAACAAGAAGGAAGAGAGACACATCAAAACCTTTTGCTTTATTATCAGACTCCTGAGATTCGGAAGACGTATTGTCAGAGGAATTGGAGAGAGACCCGGCCGACGTTTGGGGCATAGGAAGCCTGGGGTCAAGGTATTGATACACAGGAGAGAATTTGACCAGTACTCCGTCTGCTCCTGCATATATAGTACTCACAGTTATGTTAAGAATTTCAGTGGAGTTTTGAGAATATACGAACTGAGAGCCTTCAGTAACAACTTCATCCTTGAGGGAAGTCTCGTCTCTGCGAAGCTCAAGCCAGATTCTTTTTCCGTCAGTATCTGCACCTTTCACATAAAGCTGATAATCCTGTGAAAAAGTGTGAGAATCTCCTGACCGAACATAAATTTCATCTCCATCGATCAGAACAATTGAGATCTTTTCTCCATCAACGGAAGCTAAGGAAGGTGACATGGAGTAAAAAAGAACTGAAAAGAATAAAGATACAAGAAGGAAAAAGGAAAATATAGAGAGAAGATTTGTTTCTTTATTTTCCTTTTTTCCATGTTTACTTGGGACGTGCATAAATGCATCTGCCTGCAATTATTTCTTCTCTAGTATCATCTGCTTTTCTTATTATGAGGGCTCCGTCCGGGGTTACTCCCACAGCCCTACCTTCTATAATTCTTGAAGGCGTTGTGACCTTAACATCTCTCCCAATAGTATCGGAAAGGGCAAGCCAGTCATTAAGGATGTGTGAGAAAGGATGGGTTTTGAAATTTATGTACTGCTGCTCAAGTTCAAAGAGAAAATCCTGCAGGAACGACACTCTTTTTACGTGCCTTCCAAGCTCGACTTTAAGAGTTGTGGAGCCTGCACGGAAAGATTCGGGAATGTCTTTTAATTCCATATTTACATTGATTCCTATCCCCAGCACAACATAGTCCACTCTATCTACTTCAGCTTTTGCCTCTGTTAGAATTCCGCAGACTTTCTTTCCATTGATTCGGACATCGTTTGGCCATTTGATGCGGGCGTCAAGGCCCAGATCCCGAATAACATTTGCAACCGCGAGCCCGGCAACCAATGTAAGTCTGGAAGCATGCCTTAGAGGAATTCCAGGTTTCAGGACCACAGACATCCATATACCGCCGTGAGGAGAGACCCATTCCCTGCCCATGCGGCCTCTGCCTCCCTTCTGCAATTCAGCAATAACAAGTGCTCCTTCATCTTCAGAAGCCGCAATTTCCTTTGCAATACTGTTTGTAGAATTTACTTCTTCGAAATAATGTATTTTCTGCCCCAGAAGAGTTGTTTTTAGCCCCATCTGGATTTCTTCCGGGTACAGGAGCTGAGGTACTGATTTCAGGACGTACCCCCTTTTTGGGGATGATTCTATTTCATAACCATCAGCCTGGAGGGATTTGATATACTTCCAGACCATTGTCCTGGAGATCCCTAACTTTAGCCCCAGATCCTCTCCGGAAACAGGACTTTTCTGTGCATCTTTAAGTGCTTTAATAATTCGAGATCTTTTATCTCCCATCCATGCACCCCATACAAATGTATACGTTACACCGTATATATTATTTTAGTTCAAATTATTCTATGCCAAATTAACCAGAGTATCTTGTTTCAGTTATTCAAGATGCAGGCTCTATCACCGCTGTGTTTTTTGTGCCATGCTCACATAGGCATGCACGGCAGCTGTGATGGCTGCAACCTTTTTATCTTTTGCTTCAAGTGCCGAAGCCAGAGTAGCCCCTTTTTCGGCATCTGCTTTGACAACCTCTTCAACAGATTCCAGAATATTCTGATCTTCAATAAAAGCAGTTGTAAGATCGCCCCTGCGAAATGCGGGGTTACGCATAACTGCCTTATGGAATGGTATATTGGTCTTCACTCCCACAACCACATATTCGTACAGAGCTCTTTCCATCCTGGCAATTGCTACATCTCTCGTCTTTGCCCAGACGCAGAGCTTGGAGATCATTGAATCGTAATACGGAGAAATCGTATAACCAGTATGTACTCCGCTGTCAACCCTGACACCCGGTCCACCTGCAGACCGGTATCCCCGGATCTTTCCAGGAGAAGGAGCGAAGTCATTTAAAGGATCTTCAGCATTGATCCTGCACTCGATAGCGTGTCCATTGATAACGATATCTTCCTGGTTAAAATCAAGCTTTTCTCCCCAGGCTATCCTGAGCTGCTCCCTTACAATATCAATACCAGTTACCATCTCAGTTATCCCATGTTCAACCTGCAAACGGGTATTGACCTCAAGGAAATAGAAATTGCCCTTAGAATAGAGAAACTCCACTGTCCCTGCATTTACGTAGCCAATAGCCTTTGCCACTCTTACGGCCGCCCCCCCCATTTGCTCCCTGAGTTCGGAAGTCATTATAGGAGAAGGAGCTTCCTCAATAAGTTTTTGATGTCGTCTCTGGATGGAACATTCCCTATCAGAGAGATAAACAATATTTCCATATGAATCGGCCAGGATCTGGATCTCTATATGCCTTGGTTCCTCTACATATTTTTCAATAAAAACCGAAGAGTCCCCGAAAGCCGAACCAGCCATCTGTCTGGTAGAACTAAGTGCAGTGGCAAGTTCTTCCTTGCAATGAACTACCTTCATTCCGATTCCACCGCCTCCTGCAGATGCCTTGATCAGAACGGGATAGCCTATATTTTCCGCTACTTTTAGAGCTACATCCGCGTCCTCAACTGCTTCCTTAGTCCCCGGCACAACAGGCACTCCTGCCTTCATCATGAGATTTCTGGCTCTGATCTTGCTCCCCATCTCTGCAATCACATGGCTCGGAGGGCCTATGAAGATAATTCCTTCTTCTTCACATCGCTTGGCAAAGACAGGGTTTTCGGAAAGAAAACCGTAGCCTGGATGAATTGCATCAGATCCGGTTTTCTTTGCAACTTCAAGAATAGCTTCCATATTCAGGTAACTCTTGCTGGAAGGAGCTGGGCCTATCAGGTAAGCTTCATCTGCATATTTGGCAAAAAGGGCATTTTTGTCAGCTTCCGAGCAAACAGCTACAGTGGAAATTCCAAGCTCCCGACAGGCACGCATAACCCGGATTGCAATCTCTCCGCGGTTTGCAATAAGTACTTTTTTGAACATAATACCTTCCACCCTGTTATTTACTCAATTGATAGTATTATGTCGCCTGGAGTTACTGTATCTCCTTCGGAGACAAAAATTTCCTTTACAGTGCCTGAATGAGGGGCGTGAAGAGAGTTCTCCATCTTCATGGCTTCAATAACAGCGACAGTATCCCCTTCGGAAACAATGTCCTCAACCTTAACCTTAAGAGAAAGAACCATACCCTGCATTGAGCTGCTAACTGCTCCTTTAACAGAATCGGCACTCGGCTTTTTAGGAGAGGCCTCGGATATGGAAACTCCACCACCAATAGGTTCGATCTTTACCTCATAGACCTCGTCGTCCACTTCGACCTTGAAATGGGTTGGAATTGTATACTCATGCTGAACTGCAGGGGCAGAGGCAACTGCTGCAAGAGCTTCTTCTTCCATTTCTCCTTTCAGGAATTTAGGGGCTATGGCTGGATAGAGAATATAGGTAAGGATATCTTCTTCGGATTTTGCAATACCCAGTTCCTCTGCTTCCTTTTTTCTCTTCTCGTATTCAGGCTTAAGGAGATCTGCGGGGCGGCAGTGAATAGGTTCTTCATCTCCGATTATCTTACCAACTATTTCCGGGCTTATAGGAGCAGGAGATCGTCCATAAAGTCCGCGAACATAATCCTTTACTTCTTTAGGGATAACCTTGTAGCGCTCACCCATGAGTACATTAAGCACTGCCTGAGTACCCACTATCTGGCTAGTAGGAGTAACAAGAGGTGGATATCCAAGCTCTTCTCTGACTCTCGGCATTTCAGCAAGAACCGCAGCATACTTGTCAAGAGCATTCTGCTCCTTTAACTGAGACACAAGGTTTGAGAGCATTCCGCCTGGAATCTGATAAATAAGGACATTTGTATCGATTTGCTCGGAAATTGGGTCCAGAATACCTCTATATTTATCTTTTAACCCTTTGAAATATGCAACAACCTCTTCAAAAGCTCCCAGATCCAGGCCGGTGTCGTAAGGAGTGCCTTTAAGGGCTGCTACAACGGTTTCTGTTGGAGGCTGAGAGGTTCCCCAGGCAAGGGGAGAAAGTGCAGTATCCAGGACGTCCACGCCTGCTCCGCAGGCTGCCATATAGCTCATAGGAGCCATTCCTGATGTGCAGTGGCAGTGCAGGGAAATAGGGATGGAGATCTCTTTTTTCATGGCGCTGATAATATTGACAGCGTCATTAGGGGAAAGAAGGCCTGCCATATCCTTGATGCAGAGGGAATCGCACTCAAGCTCTTCAAGCTGTTTTGCAAGTTCTACATACTTTTCAACTGTGTGTACCGGACTTATGGTGTAACAAACAGTACCCTGTACATGGGCACCAAGTTTATTTGCAACTTTAATAGAACATTCCATGTTCCGGACATCGTTTACAGCATCGAAAACCCGGAAAATATCAATTCCGTTTTCATAAGCTTTGGTAACGAATTTTTCTACTACGTCATCTGAATAGTGCCTGTACCCTACAAGATTTTGACCTCTTAGCAGCATCTGGGCAGGGGTATTGGGCATCTTTTTCTTGATGTCCCTCAGCCGATGCCAGGGATCTTCATTCAGGTAACGAATACAGCTGTCAAAGGTAGCGCCTCCCCACATTTCGAGGGAAAAATACCCGATTTGGTCCAATTGTTCAACCACTTCGAGCATGTCTCTTGTCCGCATTCTGGTTGCCAGCAGGGACTGGTGTGCATCCCGGAGGATGGTTTCAGTAATTTTTACACTCATGGATGAACCTCTTAAAATCGAATCAAAATAACGTTATTATGATCTTGGAAGCACATTTGATCAATGGCTATTATGGGGATTCATCGGAAGTTTCCGAAATGTATCGGAGTTGATATTTTGATTCGGTTTGAGTAAAGCGTATAAATCTCCTGATTGCGAGCTCACTGCAATTTCCTGTAATTTTACAGGAAAATGGGTTTTTTCGGTTGGGTTTAACCGAATCCCTGAATCGCAATCGGAAGAGAAGAAATATTACAGCTACAAGCACAATATTCGACATATATTGCGTAGAGCAGAATTCTTTAATATACCATTGTTAACAAGTATATACTTTTCGCCCGTTGACATTAAAGAATATGATTTTCGGAAGAAAAACCCCATAATTGAAAAAAAGCATAAATCAGTAGGATGAAGGCTTTTGACCTGCAAAGGTACTGCCTTCTTAGATACAGGATATAAGAGTCCTGATTTTCAGAAATTGCGACTCAAGTTTTGCTTTTTTCCCACAAAAAACCATTGATCATAAGTCCCCTCAGAGTCCGTATTATCCACAATCTCACCTTTGACCCCTTCTCTGCGCAAAGCCTCGGCAAGAATTTCGATCTCTGGCTTGCTGCTAACTGTAAAGAGCAAGAGAGCATTGTCACTTGCAACCGAGACAGCCTCTCTCATAATCCCTGTCCAGAGCTCTTTATTAAATTCATAGACAAGCCCCAGCATAAATCCCATAACTGTATCAAAACTTCCTGGATAGAAAGATCTGGAAAGAGCAGTTGCATCCATAACAACGACCCTTTGCGGCTTCAGAACTCCCTGCTCAAGCCCCTGGCAAACTGCGCATTTGTTAATTTCTACCCCCAGAGGGTCCAGCCCAAGCCTGTATAAAGCAAGCGTTGACATCCCATTTCCACAGCAGACTTCAAGAAGTCTGCCTTCAGGGTAAAGGCCCTTTTTTTGAAGAAAATCAAAGATATCTTTTACCCTTTGCACTCTGTTTTCTGAAAAAATACTTCCGTAAGACTCAGGCCTGACAGCACATCCCGGACAAAAATTCCGACTTACAAGCATAAGAGAATAATACTCATTAACAACATCCCGCCAGCTTTCGGAAGAGAGCTCAATATCCTTTTCAGGGGGATTGAAAATAAGAATGGAATCGGCAGCAGCCTCAAACTGCTCTTTCAATGGAGCTGCCGCAAGAGATCCCGTAAAAACCGACCAGAAATCCACAGGAACATTCTTATCTGCCGGATTAAAGAGAAGCAGCCCCAGTGTACGCCCCCTTTCATGAACCCTCAAAAGCCGCATCCGCTGTTCACCCGAAAAACTTTTGATTCCATTAAAATAGCGTAGCGTACGCTCAAGAGTTCCCTGGGCGAGATAGCTCTCCTCTACAAAATAAATCTCTTCATCTATGCCTAGGAGTTCCTGTAAAAGCATATTTGTGTAGATCCAGATAATCTCATATCAATATTTCGAAAAAGAGATAAACACTTAACTCTCGCCAAGTTCTGGACGAGAAAAAACAACTTGATATCGTGATCACATCGAAATTCCCAGAAAATTCCTTATTTTCGGTAATCCTGAGGCGCAATATGGGACAGAAAAGCTGCAATTATCCTTTATACGAGTCCTCTTGAGCGAAGCGAAAAGAAGTAGTACTAACCCACTAACTGGTCCTCTTGAGCGAAGCGAAAAGGACTGCGGGCTCCCGAATCGCAATTCGGGTGAGACGCAATTCAAGAAGGGCAATTCGATTGGAGAGGATAAGTATATAAAAATCTTTACAGATTAAAAAGAGATAAATAAGCATTAGGAAGTAAATAAAGGGAAAAAAGAGCATTAAAAGCTGAATAAGAAGCAAAAAGACCCCAATATAAGCAAAGGTATTTATAGAATCCAATTACAAAATCAAGGATTGAAAAGAATTAATATCAATAAAAAAAGTAGATTGGAGGATAATATGGCAAAAGTAATACCATTCGCACCAATAGAGCGTTTAATAAGAACCGCAGGTGCTCATAGGGTAAGTGAAAGTGCAGGGATGGCCCTTACAGAAATTCTGGAAGAGTATGGACTTGATATTTCTAGAGAAGCAATAAAACTTGCAGAGCATGCAGGCAGAAAAACTGTAAAAGCTGAAGATATAAAGTTAGCAAAAGAGATGTTGTAAGTTAAAAAAATAACCCTTACAGGTCAACAATGAGATCTGCATGTAAGGGTGAAAAATACAAAATGAAATGCTGAAAAACAGCATTTTACTATTTTTGCTGTAATTTCCACTTATTCATTTATGCTGTTGCAGATTCCAGCTCCACTACTGTGAGGGATTCCACAGGGCAAATTTTTGAGCATGCTCCGCACCGAACGCAGGCCTCATCGTTGATAACTGCCATCCCATCGACGACCCTAATTGCGAGTTCAATGGAATCTGGATCAAAATCGTCATTCTTCATCAGCTTTGTATTCACAGGGCAAACGGAATAACAAATTCCGCACCCAACACACTTTTTAGACTGAACTATTTTTTTGTTTTTCTTATCTGCCTTTGCCATTAGAAAATCACCTCGAAAATTCCAGAGAACTGCCAGACAACGGGAGTAAACCGCAAGAAGTTGAAAAAGCAGGAGCTGGCTACAAATATAATGAGAAATTTATATTTGTTATGTCAATGATATATTTGATATTTTTAAGATATATGAAGATTTCGAAGAATCCGAGAGAGGAGTGGAATTCATGAAATCAGATCAGCAAGGCCTAAACCTGTCATTGTGAGGACAGTTACTACAATTCCTGCTATTACTACTCCTGCAGCAATCGCCATAAATGCGTTCTTAAACTTAACCCCAAAAACAAATGCTGCTGCACAGCCCGACCAGGCCCCTGTAGCCGGCAGAGGTATGGCCACAAAGACCGTTAGGGCAAGAAGCCCATATTTTTCAAAGCTTTCCGTATTGTTTCGACGGGTCCTGGAAAAAAGCCAGGTGAAAAAGGTATCAAAGACCTGGTAACGCCTTAAGTAATTCGAAACAGGTTCCAGGAAAAGCAGAAGTGGGACTACAGGAAGGAGGTTTCCAAGCACTGAGAAGAAAAATGCATCGGAAGGTCTCATCCCATAAATACCTACAGCAACAGGGATTGCCCCTCTCAGTTCGGAAATTGGAAGGGCCCCTAAAATCATAACTGCAAACCAGTGAGGCACAGATCCTAACATTTCTACTAATACTGTTTCAACAGACATGGTGATCAAAATTTATTAATTACATATATTATAATTTGTATAAAAATATATTATACAGTCACACATATTTCAATCTTTCTTCAGAGTTCGGGCATAAAGCTCATGTTCGAAATCCATTCAAAACCTTAATCAGCGTTAGAGAGAGCAAAATGTGCGAGCAGGGCTTCCAGCTGAATCTTCTCGCTAGCTCCTTCTGTAAGCCTGAAATCTATCTCTCCGATTACATCTACGAGTTCTACAATACGCCTTTCAGAAAGCCCAAGGTCCAGAACCATGCGGTTATCCATTTCGGAAATCGCTCTGTAAATCTGTCCGATTATATCCTCGCCAGAGAGCCCTTCCTCATAGAGCAATCTATTAAGCTCCTTTCTGGCAGCCCTGAAGTTTCCAAGCAAGGCAGTTTCTATCAAGCTTTTGATCTCTTCAGGATTTGCGGTTGCAGTAGTCCTGTAAATGGTTTCCCTGGAAATAGGTTTTTCCGGATCAATGAAAGCAGCAGCCTGAAGAGAATTTACAGCTTTTCGCATGTCTCCCTGGGCCACATATATAAGGGCTTCATATCCGTCCTCAGCAATAGATAAATCCTGATCCTGAGCAATATATTCAAGGCGTTTTTGAATAGCCATTTCGGAAAGGCGCCTGAACCTGTAGACCGCACAGCGGGACTGAATAGGCTCGATGATCTTGGAGGAATAGTTGCAGGAAAGTATAAAACGACAGTTACTGCTAAAGCGTTCCATAGTCCTTCTGAGTGCGGACTGGGCATCCGAAGTAAGTGCATCGGCTTCATCCAAAAAAATAATCTTGAATCCGGCTCCGCCTATTGGGGCAGTTTTTGCAAAATTTTTGATTTTAGTTCGAACAATGTCGATGCCTCTCTCATCCGATGCATTGAGTTCGGTAAAGTTTTCACGCCAGAGATCCTCCCCGAAAATCTCTCTTGCAATAGAAACTGCAGAAGCAGTTTTCCCGACACCCGGAGGCCCGGAAAAGAGGAGATGAGGGAGATTTTTCGTTGCAACGTAGGACTTCAGGCGTTCGATTGTTTCCTCCTGTCCTGCCACCTGATCCAGCCTTACAGGCCTGTATTTTTCGATCCAGATCTCTTCTTTAATCGTTTAGTCCTCCATCAATGCTTGCACCTTAATTAGAGAAGATAATATTTAAACTTTCGAATGTTTACGATTTTTGCTTTACGTAGACTGCATTTCGAAGCAAGCTAATTCTGCGAGATTACAGCCAGGATATGAACGTATAGGAAACAAGGAATAAAAGAATAACAGATCTTAAAAATTATAGAGATTATGATTTAAAAGTCGGCAAGTAATAATTATTGTCGTTCCAATTAATTCGCTCAATCAAGAGGATTTACTTACTCCTATTACTTATTATTTCTACACCTCTCTGATCCATTTTTATACCTTTCTGATCCCGCACTTCTGATAAGAAAACCGTATGGAAATTGACACATGAAAGGTCATCTGACTATACCTTAAGCGAATTAGTATATTTGAATGCCCATTAAGTATATACTAATTACTCTACATTAGTTTATTTGAGGGAATAGAGGATGGACAAATTAACAGAAGAACTCAAAGAAATGGCTCTGACTCTCGGAGCCTTCAAAGTAGGCATTGCAACAACAGAAACCCTTGCAGGAGGACCTCCTTCTGCCGACCTGACTTATGTGCTACCAGAAGCAAAATCAGCTGTTTGTTTTGCCCTGGCTTTTAACCAGAGCCTTATTGACCCTTATTTTAAAAAAGAGGACCATGAATCCCTCGAAACGAATAAGGTTCGGACAACCACCCTTGCCAACGGGATCGCCCTGGAAATGGCAGGGTTCTTGCAACAGTATGGGTACAAAGCTGTCCCTCAGTCTGCAAATTTCGTGTACAGGATGGATACGGAAAACTGGCTGATGGATATGCACCCTCCGATTTCCCACAGGTACCTTGCGGTTCGCTCAGGGATAGGGCATTTCGGATACTCAGGAAACATTATTACAAAGGAATACGGGTCAGCGATTGTCCTGGCCTCAGTAGTTACGGACGCGGAACTGACTCCGACAGACCCCCTTCCGGAAGAAGAAAACTACTGTGACAAATGCAAGCTCTGTCTTTCAGTCTGTTCCTCCGGATACGTAGACCCCGTTGAGAAGGTTACTGTAACCCTTGGAGGAAAAGAGTTTAGCTACGGGAAGCGAAGGAGCAATAGCCGCTGCTTCCTTGTCTGCGGGGGACTTGCAGGTCTGAACTCCTCCGGAAAATGGTCTACCTGGTCTCCTGCCCGCTTTAATATTCCCGAAAAAGATGAGGAATTCCTTGATGCAACCCCTGCTGCCATACAGGCATACCTCGAAAGACCAAAGTTCAAAGGCGGATTTTTCATATGCTTGATTCCCGGAGCCAGGATGGAATATACCTGTTCCAACTGCCATTTCGTCTGCCACCCTGACAAGGAAGTCCGAAAAGCACGATATAGGATGCTCATTGAAAGCGGTGTTGTCATACAGGAGCCAGACGGAACCCGCAGAGCCGTATCACCGGAAGAAGCAAAAGAGTACATCAAATCCATGCCCCCGGAAAGAAGAAAATTGTACGAGTCAGCTCAAGACGAGTAGGCAGTCCAAAAAAGAAAGAATTGAGTCAAAAAGGGAAGAACCGAAGACCAGTGAGATTTAAAAAAGGAAGATTTAAAAAAGAAAAATAAGTTGCATTGCCCTTATTCAGAATTGAAGAAACCAAGAAATTTAATCCAGATAAACCGTATGCAGGGTTTCGTAGATGGGACCCTCCGGAGTCAGTGTGCTTTTCTTTAAAAGCACTTTATCTACTCGCATGCTGCCGAGTTCGACATCTTTGAACTCTGTAAGGGTATTTCTGAAAGCATTCTTCTGATCCTTATTGAGAAATTTCACCCTGGCAAGAGTTGCATGGGCAGTAAATCCCCTGTTGTCTTTTTCAAAATTAAAAGGTTTCAACAAATTCTCCACATCGTCATGCAAAGCCCCGAAATTTCCTGTTGCACCCAACCAGAGTACTTTAGGATTCGCAGGTTTGGGAAAAACCCCAATTCCCCCTACTTTAGCTTCAAAAGGTTCACATGTAATGGAATCAAGGGCTTCAGCCAGGGATGGAATCATTGATTCTTTAACATCTCCCAGAAACTTCAAAGTTATGTGAACAAGTTTGGGGTCAACGAACTTCAGATCAAAATCAGAGAATCTATTCTGAAGTTCCCGGATTTTCCCCCTGAACTCCGGATCTAACTCCACTGCTATAAAAGTCCTGATCAAAGTTTTCACCAATATGAATTGAAAAAATAACCAGAAAAATCTTCCTATAAATATCTGTTTAAAAAAGTTGAGTTCAGGTGCATTTTGAGGAAGGATTGTAAACCTAAAGAGAGATTAGTTCAGAAAAAAGAAATTGACCGGAACAGGTATAAAAATGCATGAGGAAAAAACAGAATAAGAAGAGGTTAAAGGGATTACAGAGCAATTATAATATATCAGATATAACAGTACAGAAGAATAAATAAGCGTAACTATATATCAAGTAATTACTAATGTTAACCTAAGGGAGAATAAAGTTAACTCGATAAATCCATTAAGTTAAGAGAATCTATTAGTTAAAAAATAATAATGTTGATTTAAAAATCTAATGTTAGTCCAAAGAAATAATATTAACTTCAAAAACAAAAAGCAGAACCGCAGATAAAATTACCACAACAATAAAAAGCGGTGGATCAAATGGACAAGGCACGTATAATTGCAGAAACAGCAGCCCGGATTTCCATGGAACTCAATGCTGCAGCAATCATAGTTTCCGGGGAGCTGAGTTTTGAAGGGATAGAAACGGGGGGAGTTCCGGTCTACAATATTTCCATGCGCCCTAAAAGCATAATAGATCATCTGTTTTCAACGGGCAAAGATGGAAAAACCCCTTTAAAGGACCTCAGCGACCAGATCAGCCGGGAGGCTTCAGGAAATGCTGATCACCTGCAGCAAGCCGCAGCCATGGAGTACGTGCTTGGAGAACTGAAAAACGGGATTGTTATAGGGGTGGTCGAGACCCGGGGCTCCAGTTCAATTATTGTTCATAACATCGAAGAAAACTCTCTTGTCAAAGCCATGAAGGAATGCCAGGAAAGGATTAAGCCGGAAGTAATGAGTGCAGTAATGAAAATTTCTTTTGACATTGCCCTGGCTGGCAGAGAAGGGAAGAAAATTGGAGCTGCCTTTATAGTAGGCGATTCCGAAGAAGTCATGAAACGATCTCACCAGATAATTCTTAATCCTTATGAAGGCCATGAGGAAATCCACCGAAATATCCTTGACAAGAAAAACTGGGAATCCATAAAAGAATTTGCCCAGCTTGATGGAGTTTTTGTAATAGATGAGACAGGCTATATCCATGCAGCAGGGCGCTACCTTGATGTTGATGGAAAAAATGTGGATATCGAAAAGGGGCTAGGAGGCAGGCATGTTTCAGCAGCTGCGATCAGCAGAGATACAGTTGCTATTGCGATTACAATATCCGAATCAGGGGGAGTCCTCAGAATATACAAAGACGCAAAAGAAACAATCTGCATGGAAGCCTTAAAAGCCGCAATAAGATACATCTGAGCCTTAGCCTTCAGAAATATTTAATCACATAATGTTGGAGGGGGAACATTTTAAATAAAAAGAGATAGATTAGGGTGATGCACATATTCATAAATTACGAAAATACATAACCCATAATATGTAGAAAAATGAAGAAAAAAGAGTGATTCCATGAGAAGGCATCTTTTTTATATTCCTTTTAGCCTGACATTCCTCCTTCTTTTAATCATTATTCTGATCTTCGGACTTGGTTTTCTCTTTTTTGGAGTCATAATCTCCGCTTTCATGAAAATTGGCTTTTCACTCGAGGATGCACTCATTATCCTTCTATTATGTCTCGTTGGAAGCAGCATCAATATCCCTCTTACAACTCTCAGGTCCGATACTCCGGTTGTTAGGGATAACTATGTCCGCGTCTTTGGCGTTTCTTACAGGGTTCCACTCAGGAGAATAACAAGAAATGAGACAATACTTGCTATCAATGTAGGAGGAGCAATAATTCCGATTCTTATTTCTGCTTATCTACTTACAAAATTCCCTTCAGCCCTTCCGCTGGCAGCCGCCGGGATATTAATAGTTACACTTATAACATATTCCGTAGCAAGACCAATTCGCGGGATAGGTATCGCAACTCCTGCCCTGATTCCACCCCTTACTGCGGCCCTTGCTGCAATCCTGCTGACCTGGGCATTTCAAATTCCAGGCTGCCCAATTGACCAGTGCCGGGTTGTCACGGCTTATACAGGAGGAGTGCTTGGAACACTTCTCGGAGCTGACCTTCTAAACCTTGGAAAAATTAGGGATCTGGGAGCTCCTGTTGCAAGCATAGGAGGAGCAGGAACCTTTGATGGGATATTTTTAAGCGGATTTATTGCCCTTCTCTTGATTTAACAAAAAACAGTTATAAGGGATCAGAAAGGCGATTATAAAATTAAAAATTTACAGAAAATGAGCTAAAAAAGAAAAAAGGAAGAGAAAATGAGGGAGATTTAAAGAGATTGCTCTTTTTTAAACTCAATTTTCAATATAATTTTCTTAATCCCTCCTTTTTAGAAAAGCCTGACAAATAGATATCCCGAAAATCCAGGGAAGTACCTCAAAACCCGGAGCTTTTGAAAAAGGCTCTTCCCCAGCTTCTTTTTCAGGAAAGCTGTTACTGCCTTTGGAGTCAGTAGCCTTACTCTGAATAAGAGGAATAGAGGACGAAGACTCATTAGATGTTGCCTCAGAAGTAGTATTAAGAACTGTTTCTGTGACATTTTCTTTTTCTTCTGTTCCATTTGCCTTTTCTGTTATGTTTGCTTCTTTTCCAGAAGTCGCATTATCTTTGGGCCCAGAAACAGCTTTATCCTCTATAATAACGTCAGTTGCAGGGTAAATGACATATCCTTCTGCTGACGTGCTACCCTTACCTTTATCTGAGGTCTGGAAATACCATAAATCGGTGAAATAAGTCTTTTCATCCTTATCAAGATTCAGAGTGATAGATTTTGAGTTTTTAAGGACAATACCGCTTTCTAAAGCTTCCTTTACCTCAAAACCCTGATATTCATCTCCATTTTTGATAAGCATCATGTTGTCTTTATCTACAAGCCAGGTGTACTTGAAAACTGCAAAGGATTCAGAACCACTCATGAACACGGAATCTACATAAGTGACAAAGTAGAGCTGATCGTTCTTATCTCCGAAGTCTGCAGTTGCGGTAAATGTCTGATTTTCAACTGTTCCATCTGTATTCACAATCCCGGACTCGAGTTCTTCCCCGTTTTTGTACAGAGAGAACCAGACCTTATTACCCTCGACATCAATCTGATTAACTACCAGAGAATAATTTTTCCCGAGATCCCATGACCCTCCAATCTTTAAATCTTTCTTTTCTCCTGAAGTCTGAGAGATTACAAGATTTGCAAGCTGAGTACAATCGTTTCCGACGGCAACATATGGTTTGCCAAACCAGGCGAGCTTATAATATAACATCCCTCCAAGTTTTACAGGAGTAGTTTTGGCATTCAGTTCAAGGTCGGAAACAAGTTCGTATTTGTTGGAGAAGGGACGGGTAGAATATACAAGTTCGCCTTCCCCTATTACATTGTTTCCGGGATTGGCTTTGCCGAGTTCATTCTGTCCGTCTGTTTCGATGTACTCAAGCCGTTCGCCCCACCAGTTTTCAGAAGCTACAAAGTCCTTATGCTTGTTAACAGGATAGTTAAAGCCGCCAAAAGTGGTCGCATTCCAATTAAAACCGTCAGCTTGAGTTTCATTGGTGTCGCAGGGAACTCCTCTCAAGGTATAATTTCCAGAAACATTAAGGTCTTTTGCCGGGTAGATTATGTATCCTTCAGCAGAAGTGCTGCCCTTACCTTTATCTGAGGTCTGGAAATACCATAAATCGGTAAAATAAGTCTTTTCATCCTTATCAAGATTCAGAGTGATCAATTTTGAGTTTTCAAGGATAATACCGCTTTCAGATGCTTCCTTTACCTCAAAACCCTGATACTCATCTCCGTTTTTGATAATCATCATATTATCTTTATCGATAAGCCAGGTGTACTTGAACACTGCAAAGGATTCGGAAGCACTCGTGAACACAGAATCCACATAAGTGACAAAATAGAGCTGGTCATTCTTATCTCCGAAATCCGCAGTTGCAGTAAAAGTTTTATCAGCAACTGTTCCGTCTGTATTCACAATCCCGGACTCGAGTTCTTCCCCGTTTTTGTACAGAGAAAACCAGACCTTATAGCCTTTAACGTCAATCTGATTAACAACAAGAGAATAATTTTTCCCGAGGTCCCAGGAATCTCCAGCCTTTAATTGTTTTTTGTCAGAACCCTGATCGAGTACAAGGTTTGCAAGCCGAGTAGAATCGTTTCCAACGGCAACATATGGTTTGCCAAACCAGGCAAGCTTATAATAGAACATCCCCCCAAGTTTTTCAGGAGTTGTTTTGGCATTCAGTTCGAGATCAGAAGCAAGTTCGTATTTGTTAGAGAATGAACGAGTAGAATATACAAGTTCATCTTCCCCTATTGAATTGTTTCCGGGATTGGCTTTGCCGAGTTCATTCTTCCCATCTTTTTCGATGTACTCAAGCCGTTCGCCCCACCAGTTTTCAGAAGCTACAAAGTCCTTGTGTTTGTTTACAGGATAGACAAAGCCGCCAAAAGTGGTCGCATTCCAGTGAAAGCCGTCAGATAAGGTTTCATTCGTGTCGAACGGAATACCTGAGATAGCTGGAGATGGAGCTGCAAGGCCCGAAGGAGCGAGCAGCAAACAAGCTATAAATGAAACGAAAAGTGAAAACAAAGTTCTTTGGATATTGGGTTTCATAAAGAAGTATCACTCTTTTGGATTGATTTTCGTATTGTCAGTCTTAATAATCTACCATATATAAGCAAATAATATAATTAATTAAACTAAAAGTAACAATAAATAAAGGAGAATGATTAATAAATTTTACTAATTTGAACTAAAAAAAATAAAAATAACATTAAATAGAAGATAAAAAGAGGGAGATAAAAAGTGAGAGATAAAAAGAGTATCGGCTTTTCGGAAAATAAAGGAAAGAAGGATTAAGAAATGAAAAAATAACACACACGGAGAAATACAAAGAGATAAAGAGCTGGAAGATTTTTGGATTATAGTTCAGCCCTTTACTTTAAAGCGGAGCAGAGCTGCGATTCCCCCCAGCTTATGAAGTTTTTCCCCGGGTTCAAACGCTGTGCTGAAAACAACAACTTTTCCCTGAGCCTTTTCGACTTCCATCAGGAGTTTATCAATATCTTCCCCTTTTTCCCGTCCTTCCCGCAGAGTTTCGTCTGCAATAAGCAGGGTTTCAACAGCTCCGTAGCCAAGAGCATTTTTTACATCTGCAAACCCATAGGCTGCTTTGCCGTCCATTGAGATTTCCCGAATAAGATCCTCCATCAGAGATGATTCACGGGCTATTCGGGATTCCTGCATGATCCTGTCAACAGCGCCTCTGCGAAGAACTTCCTGAAAACCGGACATTCCTATCATGGAGGTATCTTCTATCAGAGCCCTTGAAGCCATATCAGGTTCATTTCCCTGGAAATACTTTAGAAAATCGTCTTTTGTAAAGCCGGGCCCTGCCAGCACTATAGAGGCATCTTCAGGAACTGCATGCCTGAGCTGTTCAACAATTTCGCTGAAAAATTCATTTCTCAGACCTGTTTCCCGTTTTCCTGAAGACTGCCGGATATGGGAATAGATCTCTATTCCGTAGTGGTGAACAAACCCAATATCAGCATCTCCCTCCTCTACCGCCACCATAACAACTTTCGGGCGTTTGGAAGCTTCTTCAGCATCCTGAATTCTCTGCAGCTGGTCATTTTTCCAGTGCTCCTTGATGACGGAAAGATTAGTTCCGATCTCAACGTTGAGGGTATGATAGGAGCCAGCATCCATCCCATGCTCTATAGGCCCGTGTATTCGCAGCCTGTTAGCAAACTTGTGAAACTCCATTTCCTCTACCCTGATTCCGAGCCTCACCTTTACTTTTTCGACCTTTTCAGGGCGGATTTTGTCATTTGCAGTATCGGCTTTCCTTTTAGTAAGAGCAAAAACCAGATCCCCCTTTTCAACTATATACTTCAGATGCCAGAGATCGTCAAGGGTTTCAGCTGTTACGGCAATCTCTCCCTCCCTTCCCTTAAGGGAACGGTTTGTGACTCTCATGCCTTTTTCACTCCACTAATGTCAATCTTCCCTTCACCTTCCTCTCTGGAATTCTTTTCAATTTTCCCTTTAATTTCCGCATCAATGTCTTCTTCAAAATCTTCTTCAAAATCTTCTTCGTCTCCAAAATCCCCTTCAGCCCCTTCTTTGCCTTCCTCGGGCTCTTCTACTCCCAAAGTTTCGTATTCTTTTCCCTCAGATTCAGAGATCTTACCTTTCCTCTGTGGTTTCTGGTTCTTTAAGTCCGATTCTCCAGGAGGAACCATCATGGCAACAAGGTCAGGAGATGCAATCTGTTTTACGGAACGAGGATCGCCAAATTCATCTGCGTAAATTCGGTAAATCTTTTTAGAAATATCATTCTGGTTGAAAGCACCAGGCACCAGTTCCAGAATATAATCCCCGTGCTTCTGGACAGCAGAAACAGGCCCGCCTATTACTCTTGTTTCACCTTTGAGCTCAAGCCCAACTGCAATTCCCAGAGGCACATCATTGAAGTAGTTGCGATCTCCGCGGATGATAAAAGCCCCTTTCTTTACGTACTCTCCCGACTCCGGGGTTTTTGTGACCTGTTCGGATTTGACCCAATAACAGTCTCCGCTGAAATGACCTGCTTTCCAGAGGCTGGAATAAGAAACTGCAAACTGCGCAACCTCGAAGAGTGTAGACTCAGGGACCGCTTCTCCCCCGGTCTTGACAACCGTAAGAGGAGCCCCCGGTGTCTGGGTGTGGAAAACAATATCTCTTTTTTCCATGTATTTTTTGAAGATCTCCTCATTGGTATCGACATCTCTGCCTCCTACAACCAGGAAGCCATCCGAAGATACAAACCATCTGAATCTGTCATACCAGTGTTTTTTCCGAGATGCCTGCAACTTCCTCCCTGCCTTTGCAGCCTTTGAAGCAGCCTTTTTCGCCATGGCCTTTCTGGTATCCTCGATAGCTTTGAGAGCCCCCTCTTTCTTTTTGCTAAACTTTTTGACCTTCTCATAATATTCCTGGGCGTTTTGAGGTACTGTCTTCCGGATATCAAGGTTGACGCTCTTTCCGTCAAGCTCAACAGTTACAGTCCCGGTTTTCTGGTCAATATTGGTGATCTTTTGAGCAGCAGGTACGGCATTTTTGGCCTGTTTCAGGATAGAGCGGATCTCGTCCCAGGAATAACCCTTGGCCCTCGCACCATTGAGCACAGAAAAGAGTTCTTCGATGAGCTGGTAATTGGCATAAACAATTTCTGCAATTGCATTACTCTTCTCAATTTCTTTTCCGAACTTTGCGAGGCTATCTTCCTGCTGGAGAAGCCGCCTTTCAAAAACGCCAAGGTTTTTCTCCTTTCTCTCAGCTTCCTTTACTTCGGAGACCTGTTCAAGCTCCTTTCTTCCGAAAAACTCATCAAGTGCCGTATTAAAAGAATCGAAATATTCTTTTTCGTATTCTGAGTAGCGAATAAGATCGAAAGGCAGCACATCGAAAGTTTCCATCTTTCCATTAATTTCTTTTTTCACATGCTGAGATTTTAGTTTAGGAGCCTCGGATTCAACTCCAACTTCGGATTTAATGTGGGATTCAATTCCAGCTTCATGTTCAATCTCAAATTCAGGCTCAATTTCAGCTCCGGGTTCAACCTCGTAGTCTGTTTTAGTTTCAATATTTTCAGTTTCTACAGTCTCGGTTTCAAAAGTACCAGGGCCAACCACAGTTTCTAGTCCAACCTCGGCTTCGACTCCGTTTTCAGATTCATCCCCAGGCCCCTGCCCTCTCTTACTCATACATGCAGCCCTTCCACTGAAAAGAGGAGAGAAAAGATCCTGCATTGCACAGGAGAGCATGGAGGCGTCTTCTTCAGTTGCTTCTTTTGCAGACTTTGATTTCTCAATTCCTGCCCTGGCACAGACTTCTTCTGCCAGAACTCCTCCGAGATTGAACCTTGTGGCAATCGTCCTGACGACATCAGCCGTAGATTTAGAAAAAGCCTCCATAAGGTCTGAAACCTTAGCGTCTACAGGACTGAGCTGTGCCTCCGGAAGTTCGTAAATCTCTCCGCTCCTGAGCCTTCTGTCCTTCAGAGTCACAGGATTCATGGGCAAGATAATTTTGTTTTCCGAATCAACAATAAGCACGTTTCCCCGAGCAAACAGCTCTACAATAAGAGTACTCCTGACTCCTCCTCTCTCAATCCCTATCTTCACAACCCTGTCAAAATCGTGCTGCTCTATAGATACGATCCTGCCCCCAGACAGGTACTTTCTAAGCAGCATTGGAAAAGCCTGGGGAAGCTCAGGACTTGCCCTGAAGTGTTTACTTAAATGGATGCGCTTCCCTGCCTCGATAACCAGGTTGTCCCTGCCATGATGAAAAACGTAAAGATTGATGCGGATCTCCTCACTTCCGGGCTGATAGATCTTCCCTATCTTCGCATCAATAATAGACTTCGGACCCGCTGACAGTTCGGCAACAACTGCAGCAACGTCGGCACTTGACATATCCTGCTTCATGAGAGTCAGTATAGATACGACTACTGTATAAGTTTTCCTGTCACCCCAGTTGCGCTTCCTGAATTGCACCTCCCTCTAGTTTCGCTTCGGGATCACAGGAAATCCCAGATTTCCAGGGAGTTGCAATGTAATCGCAACAGTACACGGTCCGTTTCACTTGCTAAGCTCGCTCAAGCAGACTTATTTATGGCGACATTTTAGTAGGAAATTTAAAAAGGAGTTAGGGAAGAAGAAAAATAGATTAGAGCCGGACAGCCGGAAATTCTATCTTTAACCTGTCCCATCCCGCAGCTTCGGTGCGACTTTTCCCGCCGCAAAAGATGGAGAAGAGGTTGAAAGAAGGAATGAAAATTGGAAAAATTGGAAAAATTATTTCCAATTACAAGCCCGACTTTTTTGCCAGTCATGATGCTAACACATGAATAAATTATTCAGTGGAATTCTCGAAACAATTCAGGCCTTCACAGATTGATAGCTGTGGGTTTTCTTCAAAGAACCTAGATAACCTGGACAGAGACAGTTTTGAAATCTTGACCGCACTTCCGTCAGGGCATTTTAATTCGATCTCCGCAGTTGGCCTGTAATCAAGCCATGTCTTCATTGCATCAAGAAAGATGTCAGCAAAAACTTTTCCTGTTATACCGTAAGCTGCAAATGTGCTGAAAAGAGTTACTAAATCGGGTCGCTCTCCTTCACAACCCTTTATATTTAAAGGTTCTATCCAACCATCAGGTATACTCCTGCAAATTGAATTGTATAACTGACAGCACTGCTCTTGCCAGTATTCCGAAGAATCTTCAACGCCTTCAGATTTCAGTATGATAAAGAAATTAAACTTATCAAGAACTTGCTGCATTTTGCCACCAACTGTACCACAATCAAAAATTTAAATTTTCTTTGGAATATATGGTTTACTATTTTACATTCATCAATAAATAACATACTTGAAAAAAATAATATTACCCAGAAAGTTTTCGGATAGTTGCAAATCTGGCTATTGGGTGAAAAAATATGAATATTAGTTGAAAAAGAGAGATGAAGTTACAGTTCCCTCAAAAGACGAAAGCCCATGTTGCTGATACGGCTTTCAGAGTTGCGCCTGAAGCGACTAGCCGAACGGCAGAACCCGACATTACAGAACCAGCTGCCTCCACGAGAGACCCTATCTGGGCTATTTTTGTCTTCCCATACACTTCCATTTAAAGGAGAATCGCTGTAGTTTTCATACCAGCTATCTTGAATCCATTCCCAGACATTCCCATGCATATCGTAAAGACCCCAAGGATTCGGTTTCTTCTGGCCAATAGGGTGAGTCTTACTGTATGAGTTTTCGGCGTACCATGCATATTCATTAAGTTTTGACTCCTCCTCGCCAAAAGAATATCTTGTTTGTGTACCTGCTCGGCAGGCGTATTCCCATTCAGCTTCTGAAGGCAAACGGTATCTATCAGTGCCTTCTTTTGAATTCAATTTGTTAACAAATTCCTGGACCTCATTCCAGGAAACCATCTCAACAGGTCGATCTTCACCCTTGAAGTGTGAAGGATTATTTCCCATAGTCTTCTTCCATTGTCTTTGCGTCACCGAAGATTTACCCATGTAAAAAGGGTTTTTTATTATTACTCTATGGACTGGAGATTCGTAATCTGATCTGCCCTTCTCTTCAGAAAATGAACCCATATCAAATTCCCCTGCAGGAATCAGGACAAATTTCATACCTGTAGAAGAGCTGGCAAAGGTACCAGGAATTTCTGGGTTTCCAAACTTTGGCACAACATATGAGGCTTCAATTTCTTCCTTTTTCAGATAGTTTCGAACTGTATTAATGTGATTTTTAATACTACTTTTGCTTCCCACAAGATCTTCCCCCAAAAGTTCTTCTCAAAAGCTCTTATTTCCCTGTCAATTCCTATAATTTATCTGATATTTTACAGGCATTAACTGGAACAATTAGATGTGTCATATTAAAGGGAATTTATTTCTAAGTTTGTTAGCCAATTTATTTTTATTGTGCATGGACTCTATTTATTTCGGCGTTAACCTATTCAATTTAATCAATAATGAGTCAAACATATAATGAGCCTAAGATATAATGAGTTATTCTCAATGACAAGTGTATCTTTACCTATAATGAGTTCTTTCCACTGACAATTGTCTCGTTAAATCCACTCATTATTTAGTGACTGGGGAAGCTGAATAATCACTTATTCCTATTCATATCCCGGTTTTCCTCCAAAACATGATGTTTTTATTTGATCCTGTGAAAGTTGTTTTCCACCAGACTCGTCCGATTCATAAGCCTCTGACTTAGACTCGAATTGGCGGGAGAACTGTTTTAAAAAAGTTCATATAAACAAAAGTAAAATATGAGTTAATATATCATAGAAAATCCCAAACAAAAACTCTAACTAAAACCCAACTAAAAGATTCAAACTTCAAAAACCTCAAACCATGGACACACGAACCGCCCGTTTTTTAAAATCCCACTTTCAGAATTATTACAAAAATGCAGAAATAGGTCTTCCTGACCACCTGCCCAACAGAGAATGGGCCTTTATTTTCTATGATGATATGCCTGAAAAGATGATGCACAGGCACAAGTCTTTCGGCTCTCCCGGAGAAGCCCTTGATTATCTTTATGGCATGGCCCCTGCGCATGTTTACAATTCTACGGCTTATTATGAATATCCTGACGCAAAAAAGATGAATGAGAAGAACTGGCTTGGAGCAGAGCTTATTTTTGACCTTGATGCAGACCACCTGCCAAATGCTCCGAAGAATTATGCTGATATGCTGGAGCTTGTGAAGAAAGAAACTTTCAAGCTCATGGATTTTCTTTTGGATGATTTCGGATTTTCAGAACAGGAAATTGAGCTGGTATTTTCCGGGGGAAGAGGGTACCATTTACACGTTACAAATCCAAAAGTCCTGACCCTCGGGAGTGCCGAAAGAAGAGAAATAGTGAATTACGTAAGCGGGAAAGACCTTGATTTCAAATATTTTTTTAAAGAAGTTGCAATGGATGGGGAATTCGGGACAGGATCGAAGGCTTTCAAAGGGATTAAGAATGTGCCTGTGAAATGCACACTTATGGGATATGACTCCGGGTGGGGGAAGAGGATTGCACTCTACCTTACAGATTATATGAAAACCGAATGTGGAAAGAAGTACAAGAAGGATATGTTCTCTGAGCTTCGCAGGCATGAAAAGGTCGGAGATACTACAATAAAAAAGCTGATCAATATCACGAATAGCGAAAGTGGCTTAAAGGATATCCTGGAGAAAGGAAGGCTGGACTTCGATGTAAGAAACTTTAAGGATATTGCTGCCTATTTTATGCGAGAATCAGTTGAGGATTTCCTGCACAGATTCGGAGCCAGCGTTGACGAACCTGTGACTGCGGACATAAAACGTCTTATCAGAGTGCCGGGGTCTTTGCACGGCGGGTCCGGGATGCTGGTAAAGAAACTGGCTTTCTCTGAGTTAGAAAAGTTTGACCCACTTAATGATGCCGTTATTTTTGGCGAGAGGTCAGTAAAAATAACCGTATCAAAGCCTTTTTCAGTACAGATGAAGGGCAAGGATTTAAGAATAGAAGAAGGCATACAGGAAGTTCCGGAGTATGCAGCAGTATATCTAATTTGTAGAGGTGTTGCGGAGTATGGATATAGAAGAAATCAGCCAAATTCTGTATAAAGAGAAAAACCAGACACTAAAGGCGATTCCGGCTGATTTTTACCTTGAAGCTGAGAAATATATCCGAGAACTGGAAGAAGATATTAAAAAAGTAAGCAATTCCCGTTCTCCTGAAGCCAAAATGCTTCATGATGAGCATGAGAGGGCACTTTCCGACCTTGAAACTATCTTCATGAAAAGGATAGGAAAGGTTATCACCAGGGCAACGATTCAGTCTCATGCAGACAAACCCATTGCAAAAGATATCGAGAAGCTGCTTCCAGTAGAAAAAAGGCTCTATGACCTTGTACTGCAGGGAGTTGAGGCAGCAAAAATAGAGCTTCTAGGACCTATTCTGTACCCGGATTCCACAAAAATGGCAGTTTGGCCCGAAATTGGAGGGATAAAGCATGTTACTGCCAACATTCGAGGAGAAGCTGATGAAAGAAAAGAGATCCTTGTGGCTATTTCAGGAAGAGAAAAAGAGGCAGAAACAGCCAAAAATGATATAAAAGAGGGATACGTTGTTGTCCGAATACTGAAGGATCTGCCCACCTTCACAGGCGCAGACGGTAAAAACTATAGTGTCAGTGCTGAAGAAGTCGTTGTTTTGCCGCAACTTAACGCAACAGGGCTAATAAAGCGAAACGCAGCTAAACTTATTGCTGTACAGGATCATTCAGAAAAAGAATAACTTCTAGAGGCTTGCATCGTTTAAGTTTGATAGGAGAGTAAGGCAAATCGTGAGAAAATCCTGCAAATGTTAAGTCAGGCATGATGGCAGGAAAGCCTTTCAAGTAATAGGATTAGTATTTATATGTGTAGCTATATCTGTGTAGCTTAATCTTGTTAGCATGCTCTAACCTCATTGTCGATTCAGGACTGCCAATCATGATATCGAGACAAAAGAGGTTTGAAAATTTCAAGTTCATCTAATCAAAGGCTTCCCAAATAAGAGCTTCCCAGGAATAAAACGCCGTACGTAAACGCCATGCGTATATTCAATACTTACATAAAGACGCCTCCCCGCAAAAGCCGGGGAAGGCAAGTTACAATCCAATAATCATCAAAAAAGGTGTAAAGAATGAAAATTCCAAAGCGGTTCAGAACTTACTGCCCGTTCTGCAAGACCCACAGCGAACACGTAGCAGAGAGGGTCAAGAAGGGCCAGGCTTCATCTATGACCCACATTGCGAGGCAGAAGAAAAGACAGCAAGGTATAGGAAACAGCGGAAAATTCTCCAAGGTGCCCGGTGGCGACAAACCAACAAAACGCATCTCTCTCAGATACCGCTGTACAGTATGTAAAAAAGCCCACCAGAGACCCTGTTTCAGGGCAAAAAAGTTCGAGTTCAAGGAGTAAGATAAAATGGTAGACTACACCCAGAGGCCAAAGAGCAGGTTCCTGCGCGTAAAGTGCAACGACTGCGAAAACGAACAGATTATCTTCGGAAGCGCTAGCCGTAAAATTACCTGCGTTGTCTGTGGAAGGACTCTTGCCGAACCAACCGGTGGAAAATCGACAATTACAACTCACATTCTGGAAGTGCTTGAATAATCTTATCTGTAAAAGCACTTTACAGAAATGGAATAAATAAAAGACAAAATTTGAGAAGTGGTACGAATGGGAAACGATAACTGGCCCGAAGTCGGAGAATTTGTTGTATGTACTGTAAAGAATGTAACGGATTTCGGAGCCTATGTCGAGCTTGAGGAATTCGGAGGAAGGGAAGGATTTATCCACATCTCCGAAATAAAAGCAGGCTGGGTCAAGTACGTCAGAGACTACGTAAGGGAAGGGCAGAAAATAGTCTGCAAGGTTCTGAACGTGGACCCCTCCCGCGGCCACATCGACCTTTCATTGAAAGATGTGAACGAGCACCAGCGGCGCGCGAAAATCCAGGAATGGAAAAATGAGCAAAAAGCCACCAAATGGCTCCAATTCGTGGCTGCAGAAACACAGACCGATGAAAGTGAAATGCGGAATCTACACGAAAAACTTGTAGAAGAGTTCGGAAGTGCATATTCCGCCTTTGAAGAAGCTGCTGTTGAAGGGGAAAAGGCCTTCAAAGGAATAAAAGTCAACAAGGAAGACCTGAAGAGCATAATTAAGATAGCAGGCGAAAACATCAAACTGCCCTTTGTAGATATTGCAGGATATGTAGACTTGACCTGCACCCTTCCAAACGGCATAGAGGTCATAAAGCAAGCTCTCAGTGCTGCGAACTCTATCAGTGATGTGGATGGAGAAGAAGTCAGGCTCGAAGTAAGTTACACAGGGGCTCCTAGATATAGAATCAAGGTAATAGCCCCGGATTATAAGAAAGCCGAATCAGTCCTCAAAAAATCCGCCCAGACAGCAGTAGATTCTATTTCAAAACTTGGTGGACATGGGATTTTCAAGCGGCACATTGAATCAACAAAGGCGTGATACCCTTTGGGACAAAAGATCCGCAAGTGCAAAAATTGCGGCAGGTACACTTTAAGGGAAAAATGTCCGGGCTGCGGGAAAGAAACTTTACACGCAGTTCCGGCCCGCTTTTCTCCTCAGGACCCTTACGGAAGGTACCGCAGACTAGCAAAGAAAGGATAAGGAATTGTTATGCAACAAAGTACACTTGTCCGCCTGAAAGAAGACCTTGAGCTCAAAAAACCAATACTGGTAGTAGGACTTCCAGGGGTAGGACTCGTAGGCAAGCTAGTGGTAGAACACCTGGTAGACGAACTTGAGGCTGAAAAAGTCATGGAGATATATTCCCCGCACTTCCCGCCTCAGGTACTGGTCAATAAAGACAGTACAGTTCGTCCGGTAAACAACATAATATACCACGGGAAAGCAAACGGAAATGACATCCTTTTCCTTGTGGGAGACCATCAGAGCACTACCTCGCAGGGGCACTACGAACTTTGCTCTCTTTACCTTGATATTGCAGAAGAGTTTCAAGTGCCCAGGATTTACACGCTCGGAGGATATCCCACAGGCAAACTTACCTCTGATGAAACGGTTCTTGGAGTCGCCAATGATACAAAACTGATCGAAGAGATCAAAGAGTATGGCGTAGAATTCAGAGAATCCGAACCTAGCGGAGGAATTGTAGGAGCCTCCGGTCTGCTTGTAGCTTTCAGCAGGATGCGAGGTATTGATGCAGCCTGCCTTATGGGCATGACCCCCGGATACCTCATGGATCCTAAGAGTGCCCAGTCCCTTCTAAAGGTACTCTGCAAAATGCTAGAGATAGAAGTAAACATGGAATCCCTTGAGAAAAAAGCCGAGGAAATGGAAAGTATCCTTGAGAAACTGAAAGAAAAAGAAGAGCAACAGCAGCAGCAGCAGGGCTATCCAGAAGTAAAACCTACTGAAGAAGATCTGCGCTACATAGGATGATACTGCATAAAATAATTAAGGAGAGCCGAAACTAGAAATTAGAGCCTCTGGTAAAGGGAAGGAAATGAAAGTCAATACGGACCTCCATCTCCATTCAAAGTACTCTATGGCATCTTCCAGGCAGATGGAACTGCCATTGATTGCCAGAGAGGCTTCAAAGAAAGGGATGAAGCTTATTGGGACTGCGGACTGCACACATCCTAAGTGGCTAGAAGAAATTAAAAAAGTGTCCATTTCAGATGAAGAGATCCGGATTGAAGATATTAATTTCATCCCTACCACCGAAATAGAAGATAACAAACGTGTGCATCACCTTCTTATTTTGCCTTCAATTTCAAAAGCTGAAGAGCTTGCAGAGCGCATTTCTCCGTTCGGAAACCTGGAAGCTGACGGTCGTCCCACTGTCAGGCTTGGTGGCAGTGAAATTGCAGAAATTGCAAAAGAACTGGGAGCGCTTATTGGCCCCTGCCATGCCTTTACTCCCTGGACAGCACTTTACGGCTACCACGACAACCTGAGAAGCTGCTACGGGGATATGACAGATTATATTTCTTTTCTTGAGCTTGGCCTTAGTGCGGACAGCGACTATGCAGACAGAATAAAAGAGCTCCATCGCCTTACTTTTCTCTCAAATTCGGATGCCCATTCTCCTTCAACCAACAAACTGGCAAGAGAGTTCACGCAATTTGAGCTTCCTGAGATCACCTTTGACGGCTTAAAAAAAGCCATTCTTAGAGAGCAGGGATATGGAGCTACTCTGAATGTAGGATTCTTTCCTGAAGAAGGGAAATATAACCACTCGGCCTGTATAAAGTGTTTTACTCAGTATACGTTACCTGAAGCAGTTGAAGAAAAATGGCGCTGTTCCATATGCGGAGGAATCATAAAGAAAGGGGTTTTAGACCGCGTCGATGAACTAGCAGATTTTAAGGAACCCAGGCACCCCGAGCACCGCCCCCCTTACCTTCACCTGATTCCTCTTGCAGAGATTATCCAGATGGCTCTTGGTCATGCAAGCGTCCAGACAAAAGGTGTGAAAACTACCTGGAGTAAGCTTGTAGAAAGCTTCGGAAACGAGGTTGAGGTTCTTATATACGCAGAGCCTGAAGCCCTGACAATAGTGGACGAGAGAATAGTAAACGCAATCCTGGCATTCAGGAAAGGAAATGTAAGGATCCATCCAGGCGGAGGAGGCCAGTACGGATGGCTGGAGCTGCCCGAAAACATTATGGAGGAGAAAATCCGATGCAATGGACAGATTTCATTTTCGGACCTGGAAAAGCTACACTCCGAGAAAAAAAGTGAACCAGAGAGAAAAAGTGATAAAAAATCCAACAAAAAGATAGAAGAAATAGAAAAAGAGGAATCGGACAATCCTAAAGGCCAGAGTTCGCTTTTTGATTTTTGAAAGACAAAGCTCGCTGATAATAAGATATATAAGAGAGAAAGCATATTCACATAAACCCGCATTATAAACGTCGGGTAATGCCCGAAAAATCTTCTTTACATTAAAGTAAAATGCCCAGATAGTCTAGTGGTAAGGCGACGGTCTCGAAAACCGTTTCTTCTTTGGGAGAGCGCAGGTTCAAATCCTGCTCTGGGCGTAAATCTTAAAAAAATTTAAAGCCTATTTTCACAGGACTGTGGTTTTGTGGAAGTAGTATTTTAGAAACTGAATACTCAAAGACAGTTAGATTCTTTGAAATGTTCAGACATATCAGAAATGAATCAAAGACTGATTCTGAACTTTGTTGACTACTGTTTTTCCGAAGGTATAGGAGAGAACCGTGCCCTCTAATACTTATCGACTTTTAAGATTATTTCGAAGTCTATTAATATCGACCTAGATAAAGCAACTGAAGCAGACATCCGAGCTTATGTTGGGAGTATTGAAAGATCTTCGCTCTTTTTCAGAATAGACTTGTTAATTCTAAGTTGATATACACAACACTGGTGTTCTGCCCATAGCTTGAACATGGCCACAGAAGATCTGTTCAGCAAAATTCCTCAAAGATATATACTACTTCTTTCAAATGGCCCGCATACAACTATTTTTATAAAACTAATATGCAGATAATTTTATAAACATGACCCGATAATGATTAAAGTCGCTAGCAAGACAGAATTGCATTGGGATAAGGGGGATAATAATTGGACTTAGCCAGCTTGAAGCGATAAAATACTGAGCCCTTTATTGTCGGAGAAGATTCTAAATGGAAGAGAAACTGAGAAAATCTGATACCGAGCAAAAGAGCATAGATGAAACACGGAGTAAGAGAAATCAATGTTTTAAGCTGAGATTGGAGAACAGCTTCTCAAATTCTCAGAGGACAGAAAACCTTGAGCTGGCTGATATTATTGATATTCAGGCAGTCCAGTCCCTTATGGATGATTTCTATAAATTTGCTCAGATTACCATGGCCCTACTTGATCTCAAAGGCAACGTTCTGGTAGGCGTCGGATGGCAGGATATATGCACCAAGTTCCATAGAGTTCATCCCGAAGCCTGCAAGCACTGCTTGGAAAGCGATACAAAGCTATCTGCAGGCGTTTCTCTAGGAGAGTTTAAACTCTACAAGTGTAAGAATAATATGTGGGACATAGTAACTCCTGTTTTCGCTGGTAGTCAGCACGTCGGCAATATTTTCTCCGGACAGTTCTTTTTTGAGGACGAGCCTGTGGACTATGAGCTTTTTCGATTCCAGGCCAGACAATACGGCTTCAATGAGGAGGAATACATAGCAGCGCTTGAAAAAGTTCCACGGCTGAGCAGAGAAACTGTTGAAAATAGCATGTCTTTCTTCATGAAACTTGCCAATATGCTCTCACAGCTAAGTCATAGTAACATCAAGTTAGTCCAGTCGCTGGAAGAACGCGATACCTTGGTGGATCAGCTTCAAGAGAATAGGAAAGATTTTGACCGTGCTCAAGAAGTGGGAAATATAGGAAGCTGGCGTCTGGATGTGTGCAAAAATGAATTAACATGGTCCGATGAAAATCATCGTATATTCGGCATCCCAAAAGGCACCTCTTTGACCTATGAGACTTTTATTTCAACGGTTCATCCAGATGATAGGGAATATGTCGAGATGGAATGGAAGGCAGGGTTAAAGGGCGAACTATACGACATCGAGCACCGTATTATTGTAGATGGTAAGATCAAGTGGGTACGTGAAAAAGCATATCTTGAGTTTGACAAAGACGGAGCGGTAATCGGCGGTTTTGGTATAACCCAAGATATAACCGAACGCAGACAGGCGGAGCACCAGCTCAGCAACGAACTGGCGCGAGCGACCGGCTTATACGAGCTCTATACCCGATCATCGAACCTATCAGACCGCGAACTCTACGATTTCGCACTCAATCAAGCTGTCCAGATAACCGATAGCAAGATCGGCTTCTTCCACCTCGTCTCTGAGAACGAGAAAGAGATCATCCTCACCACCTGGAACCAAGAAGCATTGAGATCATGCACGGCAGGGAACGAAGGGCACTACCCTATTGAAAAGGCAGGTAACTGGGTCGATTGCGTCCGGCTAAAGCGGCCGGTGGTCTACAATGACTTTCCGTCCTCACCAAACCAAAAAGGGCTACCGTCAGGACACGCTACAGTGAAACGATTCATGAGCGTGCCGATCACCGAAAACGGCAAGGTGAGGATCATCGTCGGTGTGGGCAACAAGGTGGATGAGTACGACGACCGCGATGTCATGCAGCTCCAATTGGTGGCTAATGAGCTTCACAAGATTATGAAGTTGCGTCGCATCGAGAACGAGGTGCGAGAGAGCGAGACCTTCCTTCGAGACATCATGGAGAACGTCTCAGACGCCATCTTCGTCAAGGATAGAGAAGCCAGGATGATCCTGGCAAACCCAGCTTACTATAGGCTTATGGGCAAATCCCCTGAAGAGATCCTCAATAAGACCGTTGTCGATTTTCACCCTCCTGAGCTAGCGGAGGATGACAAACGAGTCATGGAGACTGGAAAAGGGGCAACCTTAGAGGAGAGAATATTTACATCACATGGATTGCGCATCTTCCAGACCGTAAAAGCACCTTACTATGATGGACAGGGCAACATCATAGGATTGATAGGAGCGGCACGGGACATCACTGAGCGCAAAAGGGCAGAAGAAGCATTAAGGCTATCTAATATTTATAACCGAAATTTGATTGAAACAAGCCTAGATGCTCTGGTAACTATTGGGCCTGATGGCAAGATTACGGATGTAAACAGGGCTACAGAAAAGGCTACAGGATATTTAAGAAACGAATTGATTGGAACGGATTTTTCAGATTACTTTACTGAGCCTAAGAAAGCAAGAAAAGGGTATCAGCAAGTCTTCAAATTTGGTGAAGTCAAGGATTATCCTCTCGAGATTCAGAATAAGGATGGACATATAACTCCTGTTATGTACAATGCCTCAGTCTATAAGGACGAATCTGAAAAGGTTATTGGAATTTTCGCTGCTGCCCGTGATATCACAAAGCTCAAAAAGGCAGAAAAAGCTCTAAAAAAAGTACATGATAACTTAGAAAAACAGATTGAAGAGCGCACATCAGAGCTTGAGAAATCTTACAACTCATTGAAGGAAAGTGAAAAAAGTCTTGCTGAAGCTCAAGAAATGGCACATATTGGGAATTGGAAATGGGATACTGCAACTGATAAAGCATATTGGTCGGAAGAAATGTATCGGATTTTCAAACGTGATCCTCAAAAATTGGCACCATCTTTAGATGAATATTTAAGATATATTCATCCCGAAGACTTAGACTACTACTGTAAAGTCAATGATTATACCAAAAAAGTACGTACTTCTGGACTTGATTTTAGAATTGTTTTAGCTAATGGAGAAGAACGTACACTCCATATAAAATCAGATTTTATTTATAATGATGAAAATACCCCTATTCGAGTAAAAGGAATAATTCAAGATATTACTGAGCGTAAAAAAGCTGAAGAAAAGATTCAGAGCTTAGCAAATATTGTGGAATCATCTGATGATGCTATTATAACTGAGTCGCTTGATTATATTATCACAAGCTGGAATAAAGGAGCAGAGCAAGTTTACGGTTATTCAGCAGAGGAAATTCTAGGAAAGCCAATATTCACCCTGGCTCCACCCCATTTAGAGGAAGAAACAAAAAAATTAGTTGAACGAGTTAAACAGGGAGAAAGAGTCCAGCAATACGAGACTTTACGATTAAGAAAGGATGGTAGAATAATCAATGTTTCAATAACTCTTTCTCCGGTTTTTGATATTTATGGAAAACTCACTGCTGTTTCACTTGTTTATAGAGATATAACCATAAAAAAAGAAGCAGAAGAAGCTCTTGGAAAAATACAGGAAGCCCATATAAAAGAAATTCACCACAGAATCAAAAATAACCTACAAGTAATCTCATCTCTGCTTGACCTTCAGGCAGAAAAGTTCTCTACGCTCGAAGTTTGTCACACTTCGGAAGTTGTTGAAGCTTTTAGGGAAAGCCAAAATCGTGTAGCTTCAATGGCTTTGATTCACGAAGAGCTCTACAAAGGAGATGAACTGAAAACTCTTGATTTTGCAGCTTATCTTCAAAACTTGACTACAAATCTTTTCGGTTCATATAATCTTAGAAATAATGATATCGTCCTTAAGCTGGACCTTGAGGAGACCCATCTTGGAATGGATACTGCAATACCTCTTGGTATTATTGTGAACGAGCTGATTTCAAACGCTCTGAAGCATGCTTTCCCCGCTGGAAAAACAGGTGAAATTCGTATAAACCTCTGCAAAAAAGAGAATTTTGCCTCAAAATGTGATATTCCCGGACCGTCCTGTAAGGAAAAAAAAGGCTTCCATTACGTACTCACAGTAGCGGATAACGGAAAAGGCATATCAGAAGAAATAGAGTTTCTAAATGCGGATTCTCTCGGACTCCAGCTTGTAAATATTCTTGTTGAGCAGATAGATGGTTGTATAGAACTCAAACGGAATCATGGAACAAAATTCACCATCTGGTTTAGCAATTTAGAACCATGAGACAACGATGTTTATTAAAAAGGGTCCTGTACCTCCAGGCTTCTTCTGATGTAACTTTTTTCCTCTTGCATAGAATAAGGCTCCTTTGAATTCCCATGTATTTTTTATTCTTTTTATGCCTTCATCCCATCTTCACAGCAAACGTTTCCGGCTATTCTTCTTTCGTAATTACAGAATAGAAAGGAAAGCAGAGCACACTGGTACCAGAACCGGTTGCAACAGTTAAAAGTGGTAATTTAAAAGACAGCTCAAGCACTATTGCAGCCAAGGCAACTGAAGGAAAGGAAAGGACTCCAGGGTTTGAATTCGTATTTGGACTCGTTTATCTATTGGGCGTATTCATTAAATTTGAGGAAAGATAATCTCCCCCAATCTTTTTTGAACATAAATATACTGATTTATAGAAAAACTTCGATAATATCAAATAATAATAAAAGCTTGGGTATTAAGACTATAATTATTTCGAAGGCTCAAAACTTTTTATCATTTAAATGATATCGCACACTACTTAATGATTGATGTTGAGGTTTTTCTTGTGTGGAATACAAAAAATTGCTTTATAACATTAATATTTGTCACTTTACTGTTATCTCTACAAAATAAGATGAAGGAGCAAATATAGGTGCCTCTGAGGAGTAGGTTATGTTGAAATTTTTGCTGTTCGTCTTCCTACTCATGTGTCTGACCGGAACCGCATTGGCGGCTGATATTCCGGTAGGATACGTATCTGGTTACAGTTTGAATTCATCGGGAACGACGTATGTATTAAAAGGAAACATATTGGCAAACACAACCGCGTTTTCCGTAGAAGAAGATGATATCGTTTTCGATGGAAATGGACATACGATAGATTGCGGATTAACTGGTGTCGGTATAGGGATAATAAGCAACAACCACAGTAACATCACTATAAAAAACGTAAACGTCATACAGCACAATTCGAGCAATTACTCATATGGGATCCTCACCAAAAACACAGCAAAGACTCTAATAAGTAATTGCTCAGCATCAAGTATAGCAGGGTCCAGCGTGTATGTAAGTGGATCGACTGCAACAGTTGATAGATGCAGTATATCATCAATTAGTGACAGATCATTGTATATAGTTGCAAACGATTCACGTATAACAAACTGTTCGGCTGTGTCTAACTCTAATTACGCGATATGTCTTACAAATGCGAATAATAACACATTGTCAAATTGTACAGGATACTCGAACACAAGTCGTGGAATTGATTTCAAGACATCAAATAACAATAATGTGTCTAATTGTGCTGGGTATTCAAACACAAGTGACGGCCTTTCTTTTTCGTCATGTAGAAACAATACTGTTCGTACCTCGATTGGGCATACAAATTCGAGTAAAAATAACGGAATATTTCTAATGGATTCATCTGATAATACATTCATAAACAGTACCGGGTCATCTCACCTCAAATTTGGAATTTACTTATATAATAATACCAGATACAACACTTTTATAAACTGCTTAGGGGAGTCTTTTGGAAGAGAAAGCATCTATCAGGGAATATGGTTTAAATTTTCATCTGCTGCATGCTGCGGAACCAATATTTATAAAAACTTCACCAGTCGATCCCCACTCACAACAACATGTAACGATCCAGATAAGATAATTTGTCTTGCTATGGGCGATTCAATTACTGCAGGCGGTGCGGCTGGAATGCCTTACGGTGCATACATTCATTACGCTAATATCACACTAGGCGACAGTGGCTATGTGTTTTATAACAGAGCAATTGCTAATGAAACCGTTGCATCAGGAAGAATGCGATTTTTAGATGAAATGGCAGTGTTTAATCCTAAATATGTGACCATTATGTACGGTGCCATTGATTTGAGAGATAAGCATTCTCAACAATCTATTATCGACGATATTATGTGGATGGCATCAGAGGCAAAGAAACATGGATCTACACCGATTATTCTGTTGACTTCCGTTAGAAGAGGTTTAGAGACGAATACAACATACCTGGACCAGAATTTGTCTACACAAGCGCTTGCGGCCGGCTACTATGTGTTTAATGTATATGATATAATCGATAAGGTCCCCAATAATGGACAATATGATGCATATAATTCCACGAATTGCGTAGACAGCGTACATCCGACTCAAACAGCTAATAAATTGATAGGGGAAGCATTAGCGAACTATATCATAGATTTGACAGTTAGCAATGCAAGTTGTTCTATGTCAAAGATAAACACGGAAAACGCATTGACAAATGCTTCTGAGAAAAACATGAGCATTCCTGGGTTTAAAATAGCCTATGGTATTGTCTGCTTGTTTGGTATGTTCCTGTACAGAAGACAAAGGGTGTAATAATATTAGGACTTACGCAGTTGAATGACAAAATCAGATATAATAGCCTTTATGATTGAATATGCAATTTAGGTTGTGGGGTGGTTTAATGCTATTGACCCTCACTTCAACTGCGTAAGTCCTACATATAAGAGAGATTAGTATTACCCACTTTCCGCACTTGAACACAAAAATGCCATCAATTTTCTCAAAACGGGAATAACTTAAAAACCAATCTATATCTGAACGGCTAATTTTAGATAATTAGGCAAGTTAATTATACATTTGTGACCAAGTGCGGAAAGCGGGATATTATATTAGAAATTATAGAATCAAATACAAATAAATTAATACTCAAGATTAGCTTTTGTTTTAATCTTTTTTCTAACAAATATCGGCGACAAATAAATGGGCGAGGTTAAAATGAAAACAAACAAAACATTGTATTCAGTAATTGTGGTTTCAACAGTCTTAGTTTTGTTTTTATTTCTGGTTTTGTCTACAGCGTCTGCATCAATAACTGAAAAGCGAATCACCAGTCATGGGACAGCATCCAGTCCTGCAATTTACGATAAAAATATAGTGTGGCAGGATAATCGCACTGGAAATTGGAATATTTATAGTTATAATCTTTCTAATCACAAGGAAATACATACAACTAATTTATCAGATCAAGTAGAACCTGCAGTCTATGGAAGTAAAGTAGTATGGATAGACATACTCGATAGGATAGATAATAACTATTGGGGCAATGTCTATTTGTACGATATTTTTACTAAGAAACAGACTCTAATCCCAACCAGTGGAGCAGCACGATCTCCTTCAATCTATGGAAATAATATTGTATGGGTTGATGCTGATAATGTTTTCTTGTACAATATCTCTACAAAAAAACAGACTCGACTATACAGCAATCTCTCGCCTACTCAGACTGCAATCTACGGTAACAGAGTAGTTTGGTCCAGGGATACCGTTGACTACACATATATCTACATGTACGAGATTTCCACTAAGAAACAAAGTCAGATAGCCACATTCTATCTGGCAAATTCCCCTGCAATCTACGGTAACAGGATAATATGGGAGGCTTATGGTAATGTTTACATGTATGACATTACCACTCAGAAACAGACTCGTATTACAACCAGAGGATCAGCTCAATCTCCTGCAATATATGGTAACAATATAGTATGGCAAGACAATCGTAATGGGAACTGGGACATCTACGCATATGATCTAGTCACTCATCAACAAATACACACTACAGATAAGTCCGATCAATACTCACCTGCTGTATACCGTGATAAAGTAGTATGGATAGACAATCGTAGTGGAAAGCCTGATGTCTATATGGGCACCCTCAGTTACCTTCCAGTAGCTGCTTTTACTGCTTCACCTACCTCTGGAAAAGCGCCTTTGAAGGTTCAGTTTAAAGATAAAAGTACTGACGCATATTACTGGTATTGGAACTTTGGTGATAAAACAACTTCAACATTGCAGAGTCCTCTACATCAATATAAAAAAGCAGGTAAATACACTGTTACCTTAACAGTAAAGAATGCAGCAGGTACTAACACCAAAACTACGACAAGTTATATTACAGTGAAATAAAAATTAGGAATAAAATGAGGTCTTCCTCATTTCTTCTTTTTTAGCCTATTACTCAGATGTCCAAAATCAGTTAAGGATTGTAATGCTGCAGTATTTTTCCTCAGACCCTGAAACCATATTCTGTGTCTAAATCTGGCTGACACTTTTTTGCGTGAAATCTCCGGGATGCCCGTATAGAAATTTTTAATTCTTGAATTTCAAAGGGGAGGTACTTGATACAAGATACAGGAGATATGCAAATAATCAATCAGGCCAGTTTTTTAGGATAGCTCAATGCAAGTCTCTAATATATCACAGATTCTCAAAAACCCCCTTCAGAAAAGACTTCTTCACAAGAATCACAGCATGCTGAACAACCCACACCAGTGCCTACACCTGAGCAATCTACTCCAGTATCACCAGTAGAACAAGAGAATCCTACAACAACTGCTCAAAATTCGGTTACTCCATCAGGCCAGAACCTCACTGTGAATTTCCTCGACATTGGCCAAGGTGATTCGGTTCTTCTAGAATAATGCCCTGGAATGAGCAGTTAATGAATTATTGACTGTACAAATAACATTTGATATTGAAATCGGAGTTGAGGACACGCCTACGTCAGGTGCAGATAAAGCAGAGATTATATTTATACCAAAGGCGGAAATTGAGGAAGTATACTTTTTTTGCAAAAGCCAGAAACATATCAGAGATGAGGCTGTTAGGTTCTGATTAATCAGGGAACTAAGATGAGTCCTGAAGTTTGAGTGTGTTTTGGATTGTTTTAAAGAGGTTCTGGCATTGGGCACATGGTTGTTATAGCCATTTAAATGACTTTTTGAGAGAAAGTTGTTGAGCACCAGTAACTTCGTTCAAATTTTTGTATTGATTAATAAGAAGTGATCAATAGACCTTCAATAAAAAAAGGGGATGATTTATATACTAGCTCTTCAAATTATATTTTATAACAACAAGTGAACGAAAATAGGCTTTAAACCTGTCTGTTCATTCTGTTTTCTCTAAGTGATAAGGCGACGGTTTCGAAAACCGTTTCTTCTTTGGGAGAACGCAGGTTCAAATCCTGTTCTGAGCGCTTTCCTTCTAAATTCCGGCATATGAAACTGAATTCTTGCCGTTAACTATTTAAAAGAGAACGGATATTTGAGTATCCTTGTAAAGGGGCTGTGGCCTAGCCCGGCATGGCGATGGGCTCCAGCGGATAAATGATGAACAACGGGTCTACCGAGTCTTTCCCGACGGGGCAGGACAATGAGGAACCGTTGGAGCACTGATAGATGCTCACCAGAACTAAAACTGTTAAAGCAGTTGTTCGGAGATACCCGTCGATCGTGAGTTCGAATCTCACCAGCCCCACATTTTTTATTTTATTTTATTTTATTTTATTTTATTTTATTTTATTTTATTTTATTTTATTTTATTTTATTTTATTTTATTTTGCTTTGTTTTGTTTTAGTTTGCTTTGTTTTAGTTTACTCTTTTAGTTTACTCTTTTAGTTTTCTTTTTATAATTATTTCTTTAACATCCTATACTATCCTATTTAGCACATTCCTATATTCTCAATCAACTATATATTCGAAAATTAAAAAGTACACAAAGAGAAGAAAATGCACAGGGAAATATTTTCAAAAACCCCTTTTGATGCTCAAATCTTCCATACAATCGTCTTCTGAACTCTCAAGTACGTATTCAAAGAAAACGAGGTCTAATTTGAGAAGAGAAAAAGGAGAGATCATTGTCCTGTTAGAGCTATCCCTGAGAAAGGCAATATGGAACCTGAATGTTCACAGGCTTTTTTTGTCAGGAAAAAATGACAATAACCAGAGAAGTCCTTCTCTATATTAAGAATCACAAAGACAAACTAAAAATACTGTAAAAGGGGAGAGACAGGTTGGTCAACGGTAGATTGTATAAATTCTCATCCCTCAAGTTCTTTTTCTAAAAAAACTTCCAGCCTATCCATACCTTCTTTTATATTTTCGATGCTATTGGCATAAGAAAAACGCAGATAGCCTTCGGCCCCGTTCCCAAAATCGATCCCTGGAGTTACTGCAACCCCTGCCTCATTAAGAATACGGCGGCTTAATTCAAGAGAGTCATTGCTGTACTTGCGAGCATCGGCAAGGACATAGAAGGCGCCAGTAGGCTCTTTGCGGACCTCAAGGCCCATGCCCAGAAGTCTTTTGAGCATATATTGACGACGCGTGTTGTAGGTATGGATCATCTCTGTAACGTGTTCCTGAGATCCTTTAAGGGCTGCAATTCCTGCCTCCTGGACAAAGGAATTGGCACAGATGAAAAAGTTCTGGTGGATTTTCTGAATCGCACGAACACAATCCAAAGGGCAGATAATGTAGCCAAGTCTCCAGCCAGTCATTGCATATAATTTTGAAAAACCGTTCAGGACAAAAGCATTCTTCGTATATTCCAGAATACTGTGCTCTTCTCCGCTGTAGATTAAGCCCTGATAGATTTCGTCCGAAACAATAGGAATTCCTTTTTCATTCGCTATCGCTGCAAGGCCCTGCAGACTTTCTGGAGACATGACATGTCCGCCAGGGTTTGAAGGACTATTGATAAGTATGCTTTTGGTATTGGGGCTGAGGCACTGCTTTACGGTCTCCGGTTCAAGGGCAAAGCCGTTTGTCTCGCTCGTGTAGACGAAAACAGGAGTTCCACCAAGATATTTCACAAAATTTGGATAGCATGCGTAGTGAGGGTTTGACATGATTACTTCATCCCTCTTTTCAAGCAGGGCCATGAAAACTATCAGGAGTCCAGGGCTTGTTCCGGAAGTTACAATAACCTGACTGGGACTCAGATCAATTCCAAACTTCTGACGATAGGACTCAACTATTGCCTCTCTTAGAGAAAGGAGTCCCTGGCTGTGGGTGTACTTTGTAGCCCCTCTGCCAATAGCAGCACATGCAGCCTCGCAGATATGGGGAGCTGTGGAGAAATCAGGCTCACCGACCTCGAGATGGATTATGTGTCTTCCTTCGGCCTCCAGAGCCTGGGCACTTTCCAGCACTTCCATTACATAGAAAGGAGGGATATCTTCAGATTTTTTGGATAGGATGCATTCGGAGTTTATCGAAAACATAAAAGACCTTCTGAAAAGCAATTATTGTGAAAGGAGATGAGGTAAAAGCAAGTAACATCGCTGGAGCTATACCTGAAACTGCGTATGCTTTCAATATTTAAATATTCTGTGGGGGAAAGAAAAGCCAGAATAAATAGAGCACAAAGAAAAAAGGTTGTTTCTGGCATGAAACTAATTTTAGGAAGTAATCTTAATTTTTTGGCATGATTTTTTCGAGAATCTCTACATCAGGCTCATCCCAGCCCTGTTCCTCAATTGTTTTTGCAAAATTTCTCTGAAAAGCCTGAAATTTTTCAAGGTTTTCAGGGACAACATTAAGGAAATCATAGTCTCCATATGCTCCTGTAAAGAAAGAAGCAACCGTTTCTTCAAATCTTTCTTCTATCCTCTGCGGATACCAGAACCCGTTCTGTGAGAGGAGAACAAGATTTGGATCAGGGATGGGGAGATCATCCGAATATGTATAAAAACCTACAAAAATCTCTTCTCCATATTTTGCAAAAACCAGCTTTTTCTCAATCCCGGGTTTCTGGAGCTTAAGGAACCATTCCCCTTTCAAAAGATCATTTAGCTCTGTAATAACTTTATGAGCTTTGAGTAGCTCTTCGACGACCTGCTGTATTTCCAGGATCATAGTCCTGCGCTGCCCCTCAGGCATATCCATACAGGATTTACATACTTCCCCTTCCGAAACACCAGCATGCCGGAGATTAACCTCTTCACCGGATTTCGTCGGTTTTTCAGCTTGTTTTTCATAAGCCTTTCCGGCATCCTGCCGGAATTCTGGAACAATATTCCACATCTCGATTTCAGGAAATTCCACCATACTTAGCACCCCTATGGTATATAGGATGGGGATCCCAATCAAAGTTGCGCTGGCGCACCTCGCAGCAAGCTGGCAGGGTATTCGACTGAAATAAATATTGGATACTTACTCGGAACTGAGCTTATGAACCTGGCCTTTTTCAGCCATTTAATGGGTTTTAATCTATCTGGGGGACGGAATGATCTTAATTCCAAGGAACCAAAAATTGGGGTAATAATTTAGAAGAGTGCTTTCGTATTTTCGAAAACCTGATTCATATTTTAAGGTCCGGGTTTTTCATTTTCAGAAGCAAGCCATCTGACTCCGAGATACACTAATGGAGTATCAAGTAGAGAAAAGCCCACTTTAAGAATCCAGAGTGGCAGAATCATACGTAAGATGTAGACAGCATTGACCTCTGGAGTCACCCGATAGAAGGCAAGAAACATGAAAATAATGGAGTCTATAAGCTGGGAAACAATTGTTGAGATATTAGTTCTGAACCACAGGTATCTGTCTTTTGTCTTGTGCTTCAAGAAGCTAAAGACCCAGATATCATAGCGCTGACTTATAAAAAAAGCAGTCAGGCTCCCCGCAATAAGGCGCAAAGAGTTTGAAAAAACACTAGTGTAAGCCTCATTATCATAATATGTAGAGGAAGGGGAAAGGCCCGTACTTAAAGAAACGAAAAAAAATGCAATACAAAGGGACAGAAAACCAGCATTCACAAAAATCTTTGTAGCCTCTTTTCCCTTGACCTCTACTACTATGTCCGTGATCAAGAAAGCGAGCGGATATTCAAAAAAGCCTACGGAGGTCACTATGCCGAAAATCTCAATCCGCTTGCTTCCAAGAAGGTTGCCGAGAAGCAGACAACTGATAAAAGTAGCAAGCAGAAGCTGCATTTTGTAATCTATGCTTTCATGGGTTCTCAGGGATTTCATGGGTTCTCAGGGATTTCATGGATTCTCAGGGATTTCATGGATTCTCAGGAGTTTAAATTGGATATTTGGATCTTTTCGGCAGAAGAGGGAAAATTAACTGAATCTTTCGGCCCTCCGAAAGAGGTTTACAGCGGATCGGTCTACTTCGTCACAGATAATCCTGTGCGGGACTGAGGCAGGCAGAATAGAATATACCTGATTGTCCGTACCTCGAAGCCCCCAGGTCTCATCTGTGAGCAGGAAGTAGGAGTTTTCAAGCCTGACCCCCTTTTCTTTGAGGGATAAGAGGACTGATGGATCAGACAGGTCTTTCCTGATCTCTTCTGCAGCTTTTACCTGAGTTCCTGGCCCTCCTTTTTTTACAAGATAAAGCCGGTCATCCGAAAGGATTTTTTCCATGGTGCGAATTACTAGCCTGTAACTGGTCTTTTTGTTCGTAGATTGTTCCTCATTTTTTTCCAGATAAAGTACACTACGTCCATTTCGGGCAATATCTGAGAGGATATCTTCCCTCCGTGAAAAAGATTCAACTTCAAAGGTAGGGAGGTCCAGGAAGTAGATAGGAAACTTTTTAGAAAGGCTGTCAGCAACTGCCTGATTCACTTTTTCTCGAGGGATATATTCAAAGCTAACTTTTGACCCCGAAAACTCCTTTTCAATTTCTGCCCTTTTCGCCTGAAAAAATTTTACAGCTTCTGTGGAATCATTATAAATAATTATGTCCCTGTCCTTTCTAGAAAAAACCCTGACCAATGTGACTGCGAAATCAAGGGCTGCAAGTTCACAACTCAGATTGCTTTCAGGAACATTCGGGACTTTCGTTGTGGATTGGTGTATCTGCCTGCCGTCCTTAAGCACGGTACAGCCGATATAAGAGTCCTCGTTTTCATTATAAGAGGAATCGCAGTAGACTTCAAACATACTTACTTTCACCTTTTTAGCAAGAAACATTCGATCGTGAACTAAACTTAGAGATATAAGCCAAACTTATAGATGATAATATAATAAAGCTGTGGATCAATAATTATTGTAAAAGACCCAGAAAAAAGAGAAAAAGAAAGAGGAAAAAAGAAAGGAAAAAAGAAAGAGAAACTGCAATCAAATTATGATTGAAGCTGTCCTATCATCCTTTTCTTCATCGAAGTCGGTAACAAGAGCTTCAGTCGTAAGTACCATGCCTGCAATTGAGGCAGCGTTCTGGAGCCCGCTTCGGACTACTTTTGTCGGGTCGATAACACCTGCTTCGAAAAGGTCTTCAAATAGGTCTTTTTTCGCATTGTACCCAAAGAGGTCGTTGGACTCAGCTCTAATGGCTGCTACGACCTCAGCCCCTTCCCTGCCAGCATTGGCAGCTATCTGGCGTACAGGCTCTTCAATTGCCCTCTGGACAATCTTTACACCGACCTGCCTGTCACCTTCAAGCCTCAGAGAATCGAGAATAATAGCTGAACGGAAAAGAGTTATTCCACCCCCGGTGACCACACCTTCTTCTACAGCAGCTTTTGTGGCATTCAGAGCATCGTCGATTCTCATCTTTTTCTCTTTCAGCTCGGTTTCAGTTGCAGCCCCCACCTTGATTACTGCAACACCGCCTCCTAGCTTTGCCTGACGCTTTTTGAGTTCAGTCTTTCTGTAGTCAGCGTCAGCAATATTAACCTGGGCCGAAATTATCCTGACTCTTTCACCTATATTTGTTGTGTCTCCTTTGCCTTCCACAATAATTGTCTTATGGTTGTCAACTGTGACTTTTCTGGCACTTCCGAGCATATAGTCATCGAATTCCTCAAGCTTCATACCTTTCTCTTCGCTGATTACCTGCCCGCCAGTCAAGACTGCAATGTCCTCTAACATCTCCTTTCTCTCATTTCCGAATCCTGGAGCTTTGACAGCACAGACTCTCAGGGCTCCACGGATGATGTTCAAAATCAAGGCTGCCTGGGCATCTCCATCAACATCTTCGGCAATGATCAGGAGGGAACGACCTTCAGAAGCTACCTTTTCAAGTACGGGGACAATCTGCTTCATGCTATTGATTTTTTTGTCTGTAATCAGGATATAGGGCTCATCAAACTCGCAGATCATCTTCTCGGTATCAGTTGCCATGTAAGGGGAAACAAAGCCGCGGTCAAACTGCATCCCTTCTACAACATCAAGGCTGGTTTCCATTGTTTTGGAATCTTCAACGGTAATTACCCCGTTGTAGCCGACTCTTTCCATTGCATCTGCAATGAGGTTGCCTATTTCCTCATCGTTATTTGCAGAAATAGTAGCTACCTGTATGATATTTTCCTTGCCTTTTACCTCAACGCTCTTACTCTGAAGGTAACTCACAACCTTTTCGGTTGCAATCTCGATGCCTTTCTTAACATCTATGGGGTTTGCTCCAGCACTAATATTTTTCAAGCCTTCCCTTATCATGCATTGAGCTAGAAGGGTTGCAGTAGTAGTCCCATCTCCGGTGTTATCCTGGGTTCTAGATGCAACTTCTTTGACAAGTTTAGCCCCCATATTTTCGAACTTGTCGTGAAGCTCTATTTCCTTCGCAATGGTTACACCGTCATTTGTGACCACTGGTTTTGTGCTTTTGTCCAGCACAACATAACGACCCTTCGGCCCAAGAGTGATCTTAACGGTGTTTGCAACTTTATCAACACCATTTAAGAGAGCCTTTCTGGCACTTTCATCAAACATTATTTGTTTTGAAGCCATCCACATTCACCTTGATTAAGACAAAATGTTTTCATGGGTTAAGTCTGACGACAATTCTGAGTCATTGCATAATTCAGACTAGACCCCCCTTTCAATATTATTCATCCACAATTGTTGCCAGGATATCCTTAAAGTCGACAAAAATGTATTCTTCATCCTCTATTTCAATTTCATCGGCCTGGAATCCTCCGTAAATAACACGGTCACCCTTTTGAAGGGGCAGCCCTTTTCCGTCTTCAAAAGTTCCCACGGCAATAACAATTCCTTCTTTTTTCTCCTGCCGTGCAGTCTCGGGGATATAGATCCCGCCTTTTGTCACTTCTTCTTTCTTCTGATGTTTTAGTAATACTCGTTCGCCAATAGGTCTGATAATCACCATTTTATTCCTCCTTATGCGTAAGTGATTCTATATTAGCTGAACATTAAATGGTAGCTATAAGCAAATACAGGGTTGAAGTCAATAAAAGATTGGTGAACATATTGAGCAGTGAAACGCCCAACTATCCACATATAATGCAAAACTTGTATTTAAAAGTTGCCAGAAAAATAAAGATGATAACAAAAAAATAGAAATGATATCTACAAATATAAGGAAAAGATATATATCTGAAACCCCAAAATATTAGTTAGATGGTTCAGGAAATTATACTGAGAAATATTGAAAAACCGCACATTCAAAGCCTGGAAGAGGACCTTGTATGGTTCTGTGATAGCTTCGGCTTCTCTTCAGGAAGAGACACCGAAAATACCGCAAACAGAATAATTATTAGCCTGCTTGATAAACTCTCAAATGACGAAATAACTTCATCAGAAACCCTTGCAGAAGACCTTGATATAAAAATATCAAGAGTAAACCATCATCTGAGAAACCTCAGCGATTCAGGGCTTCTTTACAGGAAAAAACGCCTGATATATCTGCGTGGGGGCAGTCTGAAGGCCGCAGTAAAAGAAATGCGGAAGGACTCAGAGAGAATTTTCGATGAGCTAGAAAACATAGCTGAAGAGATAGATTCCGTGATAGGAATAAAAAACAGATAAACGAAAATACAGATAGAAAAAAGAGAACGGCCAAAGAGAAAATGAATATAAGGATTCGAGAAAAACCATGAGACCGAACCGGAAAGAAATTTAATAATAAGCTCATATATTTTTCTAGTCGTGAATAAAGTCTCCATAGTCCGCTGCCCTGATTATTCTGACACAAAAAGAGCAATAGCAGAAGCTCTGGAACTTGTAGGAGGCCTTGAGAACATAATCCATTCAGGAGACAGTGTATTTCTGAAACCGAATATACTTTCAGCCAGCCCTCCGGAGAGGGCCTCCACTACCCACCCTTCTGTAGTAGCTTCAATGTGCGAATTTGTGCTTCGGGCGGGGGGAAAACCAATAGTAGGAGACGGATCAAGAATTTCAAGGCCCGGGGCCACTGCAAAAGCCCTGAAAGCTTCAGGAATAGAAGAAGCTGCGAAAAAGGCTGGAGCCCGGATAGTAAATTTTGAAACTGCAGGATTTACTTTAGTAGATGTTCCTGACCCCCTTCAATTCCGAAAATTATACCTTGCAAATCCTGTCCTTGAAGCAGATGTTGTAATATCCCTCCCAAAATTGAAAACTCATGAACTTACCTACTACACAGGAGCGGTAAAGAATCTGTTCGGATCTCTTCCCCTGAAATGCCGCAAGGAAATGCATCTTCTTGGAAAAAGAGATCTTTTTGGAGAAGCTGTTGCAGACATATACTCCATAATCAAGCCGCATTTTGCAGTCATGGATGGGATTGTGGGCATGGAAGGAAACGGACCTTCCCATGGAAACCCTGTAAATTCCGGGGTAATTCTGGCAAGCCAAAACTGTGTTTCTTTGGACATTGTTGCTGCGGAAATGATTGGTTTTGACCCTATTAAGATTCCGACAACTGCGGGTGCCCTCAAAAAAGGTTTCGGAAACCAGTGCCCAGTTGTTGTCGGAACCCCGTTAAAAGAAGTCAAAATGAAATTCAAACCCTCCAGTGGTGGAGTAAGCACAGCCCCTACTTTTCTTACCCGTCACCTTGGTAAATACTTCACCATTTATCCTCACATCAACCGACGAAAATGCACCCGCTGTGGTGCGTGTTATATGAATTGCTCCCCCCATGCTATTGAAAAACTAGAAGACGGAAATTTCAAGATCAACAGGGAAAGGTGCATTTTATGCTACTGCTGTCGTGAACTCTGCCCCAATAATGCAGTGGAGATCAAAAAGTCTCTTCTGGCAACTCTTTTGACGGAAAAAGAAAATTTAATTCGCAAAACATAAGCAATAAAGGCTCAAGCTTTTGAGTAGCCTCAATAATACTTTCCGGTAAATTTAAAAAATACAGAAGAGAAAAGTCGATAGATACTGATTATAACTGAAAAAACGGCAATTAGGTTATAACATTTTCCTTTTTATCTTTTTACAAGCTCTTTTAACCCAGAAAGTCGAAAATATGTTTTAAAAGAATTCTTTTACCTGGGAAATATCACTGGAATCGTACCTTTGAGGGTGATGAAATGATGTATACTTATGTAGATACTGAGTATGCTCCGGAAAAGTGCTCCCTGTGCAACGGAACTGGACATGCTGAAGGTGGAATTTGTGAAGTATGTGGGGGACAGGGAGATGTGCTTGTTGCCCAGCCTGCAATAGCCTGTCCTCTTTGCAGCGGATCTGGAAACATGAACATAGGAACTTGCAGGGCATGCGGAGGAGGAGGATGGGTACTCCTTTGAAGAGGAGAAAAAAGAGTTTCAGGTTCACAGGATACGATGTGCCAGAAAACTATTTCTCTTGAGTTTGCTCTGTGTTCCCTGAAAAGTCATTTTTATTCTCTTGCTTTGCCAGAAATTCTGCCCTTTTCACTTCGGGCAGGCAATTAAAACAAGTTTCGTAGCGTAAAGACTTGTACTTAATCATGCATACAGGACAAAGTTCCATACCTCTGAGACTTGCAAAATGACAGCGCTTGCAGAGTGCAACTGCATTTGCAAGAGCCTCACAGTCATCTTCTGCTTTTTTAATTTCGTCTTCTATAAGCTCTTTAATGCCTGTTTCTTCAAGCCATTCGTGATAAAGTTCTTTGAAGTTTCCTTCTCCCAGATCTTCAACAAGAACTTCAATATACTGATCTTCGAGATCTGTATCATCAGGATATATTTTATGTACGGTCGAGACTTTGTGCCAGGCAGGGTGACTTTTATGACGGTGCTTGCCAGTTAGCATGCACTCGAATTTCTGGTACTTTTGTCTGTAAATTTCCCTGAATCTGGCATAAGAAGCACTGTAAATCTCGGAACTGACCTTGGCCGGAGAAAAAGCCGGAGGAGTATGGATACACAAAGAGTCAGAAGAGCCGCACCATGCGCAGGTCTTGCCTTTGAGGAATTCAGCCCTTTTTTCTTTCCATTCCTTTGAGTTGCGTTTCATAGAGTTACCTGCAAGAGGACTTTTTCCAGATGAAATTACTAAAAGATAGTAGACAGACGAAATATATCTTCCTTCTGAAAAAGCAATCCTTCTTCTTTTAACTTTTTCATATGATGGAAAATTTAAGAAAGATGAGTGAATAAAGAGGCATATTTCATCATTTTGCCTCAAACACTCTCCTTTGCAGTAAAAGACCTCATATACTACGGATCCAAGAATCAGTTTTTTATTACTGTTCCCATTATTTTTCAGGGTTTATCTTGCAGCAGATAGATACACCCTGCGGGCTCCCAAAGAACTGCAGGGGAGCCAGCCAGACGATCCGTAGCCTTCAAATTTTTGAAAGACTCCATTGCCGCAGCAGGTCATATTCCAACAAGGTTATTTTAAGGCCTCTTAACCGTGAAATTGATAGAAGCTGATCTGAAGAAGACAAAGTTTCCATCAACCTGCATCTTTTTTGAGCTCATATTTTAGGACCTGGCTAAAGGTGCCGGAACAGAAAATACACACAGGTCTATACCACTGGTTTTTGTATGGAACTGGAAATCTCCTTAACCAAATCGGATGAAAGATTTCTTTGGGATGAAACTTATACACTGTTCCCGCTTTCACAGCAGTAAACAGGCCTTTGTTACGATAATCGCATCATTGTCCAACTTGACTCCTATGATTTGGGGGAGGGATGTATTATAATTAAAAATTAAATTATACTTACACATTTAAGGGTTTGAACATAGATACTATGAATTAACAAGCTTATTTTAGCAATTAATCCAGTTTAATATGGAGTTGAGGGGACTAATGGCACTTTTTAAAGATAGAACAGATGCCGGAAAAAAACTGGCAAAAGAACTTTCAAAATATGCAAATCGTTCAGATGTGCTTATACTGGCGCTTCCGCGTGGGGGAGTACCTGTAGCCTTTGAAGTTGCAAAGGAACTGAATGTAAAACTAGACGTCTTTATAGTACGAAAATTAGGAGTACCACAAAACGAAGAACTGGCAATGGGAGCTATAGCCTCAGACAACATTCGCGTATTGAACGAAGACGTTGTGCGGTCTTTCCAAATACCTGAAAATGTAATTGATAACGTAACTGCCAATGAGCTAAAAGAGCTGGAACGCAGGGAGAGAGCTTATCGCAAGAACAGGCCCAAGCCGGAAATAAGTGGGAAGACTGTGATTTTGATAGATGACGGACTCGCAACAGGGGCAACAATGTGGGCAGCTACTGCTGCTCTTAAAACTAAAAATCCGGCTAAAATAGTAATTGCGGTTCCCACGGCTGCAACGGATACTTGCAGGGCCTTTAAAGAGAAGGTAGATGAGATAATATGTATTGCTACCCCTGAACCTTTCTATGGAGTAGGCGCCTGGTATGGAGACTTCAGTCAAACTACTGATGAAGAAGTCTGCAAATTGCTGGAAAAAGCAGCGATTCTCCAATAAAAGTGATAACTGCAGTAAATTTATAATTGGTCAAACTTGCAATTCAGTAAACGTGGAATTCATAAGTGAATGGAGGGTCAATGTGAAAGAATCCTCGAATAAAGATAAAAGAGATAGTGAAGTCCGAATCCCAATTGATTCTATCATCCTTGAAGGAAACTTGACTATCCCTCAAGGAGCAAAAGGGATTGTTATTTTTGCACATGGGAGCGGGAGCAGTCGTCATAGCTCACGAAATCAATATGTAGCACAGGAACTTCAAAAAGAGGGCTTTGGAACCCTGTTATTTGATTTGTTGACAGCTGAGGAAGAAAAAATTGACATGGTAACACGCCACCTCAGGTTTGATATTGATCTGCTTGCAAATAGGCTTGCTGAGGTAACAACCTGGCTTTTAAGAAATCCTGATACTGAAGAAGTTAATATAGGTTACTTTGGAGCCAGTACGGGAGCTGCAGCTGCACTGATAGCTGCAAAAGAGCATTCAAATGTGGTAAAAGCAGTTGTCTCCAGAGGAGGAAGACCTGATTTGGCTGAAAGAGCTCTTCATGATGTAAAGGCACCAACACTGCTTATTGTAGGCGGCGAGGATTTTCAAGTAATAGATATGAATCAATGGGCCTTAGACAGATTAACCGTAAAAGAAAAACAACTTAAGATTGTTCCGGGTGCAACTCATCTTTTTGAAGAACCAGGAGCATTAGAAGAAGTCGCATATCTAGCTGGAGAATGGTTCAAAAAATACCTTTGAGAGGATTGAAAACCGCGCCATAATCTACCCCAAAAAATATATTGTAAGGAGAAAGTTCACAAAATCGATCCGAAATTTCGATTTTTATTTCCCAGAGCCACTAAACCTTATCTCAAATTCGGTTCCATGACCTTTTTTGAGTTCAATAGAGCCCTCTATTTGATCTACAAGAGCATTTACAAGCTGCAAACCCAGGGAAGTAGGATTTCTAAAATCAATTTCTCCCGGAAATCCCCTTCCATTATCTGCAAAGACAAGCTTGTAGCGTTCGCCTTCCCAAGAGATTTCCCGGGAGTTTTCAGAGGAAGTTTCGCTTGAGGTTTCATTCTTGTTCACTTCGTCCCTTATTATTTCTCTGACCAGTGAGATATGGATCTCTCCCTCGATTCCTGCTGGAAAAGCATATTTTATAGAGTTGGTGAAAAGTTCATTGATTATGATACCAAGAGAAACTGCAGTGTCAACGCAGAGAAAAACACTGCCTGCATCCAGATCTACCTGAATTTTGCAATTCTCCATATAATATGACCGAGTCAGATCTGCTATTAATTTGCAGAGATAGGATGAAAAATCAAGGGAATCAAGTTTTCCGGATTCGTAAAGCTCCTGATGTATAAGAGACATAGACAAGATTCGGCTTTTACTTTCCTTGAAAGCTTCAATAACTTTTTTGTCACTGAACTTTTCAGCCTGAAGATCCAGCATGGAAGAAACAATCTGTAGATTATTTTTAATTCTATGATTAATCTCTTTTTTCCGCAATTGCTCAATCTTCTTCTTTTCCGTAATATCTCTGCAGGTTTCCAGAATCCCTATGATTTTTCCATTCTCATTGGTCACTGGAATTGCCTGAACAAACCAGACATTTCCATCCTTTGCAGTAAATTCCTCTGCCTTTTTACTGCCTGTTACAAAAATCTGTTCAAGCTGCAAGTACTCAGATAAAGGCCCGCTTAACCCCGGTGAGGATTTAAGGCACACGCCTACCGCCTCTTTAAGGTTCATTTCCATATAATCAAGAGCCGCCTTGTTTGCCCAAATAAGATTAAGGCCAGGATTTACAAAAACAACCAGTTCTTCAAGAGAATCTAAAAGAACTTTTTTCTCTCGTTCCTGAGCCTTTAATTCCTGCTCTGTCAGATAAATTTCAGTTAACATTCTGTTTATTTCCTTCGACAGACGATAAAGCTCATCATTATCTTCAAGAGACAGCCGGCTGGAAAGATCTTTTTCTGACCTGATTTTTGCAACAAAATCATCGATTACGACTATTCTTGAAAGGAATAACCTGTCGATAGAAAATTTCACCCCTACTCCTGTCATAAGTCCGGTTAACAAAAGGAAAAAATACATGTAATTCAGGGTTTTCTTGCCATGCAAATAGAGTTCTCTCGGAAAATCCACTCTAATAATAATAGCAGGCCTATCCGAAATATCCTTTAATTCAAAATAACCTGCTATTTTCTCTTCGTCAAGGGGTTCGACAATAGTCCTTCCAGGAAGCGTAGAAAAGGATTTAATTTTGGTCTGAAAATCATCAGGCATATCTCTACCAACCCTGTACATTAAAAGAGAAGAGCGGGTAACTTCCTTAAAAGAATCTAGGAGTACACTGTCAAAGTACCTTCCGAAAATCAAAGTGCCCCTTAAAGGCCCCAGATGGTTTGTCGTGAGGATAGGAGAACAGGAAATAAACATCGGATCTTCGTCAAGCAAAACTAAACCGCTCATAGTATCATTTTCTGATTTTGTGAGAAGGGTACCGTTCTCGATCAGGTTAAGAAGATCTTGGGGAACTGGCTTTTCTTCCCCACTATGGATATCTACCGCTTTTGCGTAGACTACAGATCCAGACGTATCTACAAAAATAATCACATTAACGTTGATTCCTACAAGAGCCAGATTCTGAAGATTTACATCTATATACTGCGGATTTCTGTCTTCAATAAACATGTAAGTATCATCCCAGCAGGCCCAATCCTGGGCTGTGTAATCAAGATACCCCTGTTCAGTCAAAACTACGTTTTGTACCCTTTCTACATTATCCAATATGTCTGCCTTTTCGATCTCCAAAAAGTTGGAAAGCTGCATATTGTAGGTAAATGTAAATACAGCAGTAAGAAAGGTAAAAATTAAAAGGGTAATTATAAGAACCTTTTTACTCAGGTCTATACAGACACCCCGCAGTTTAGAAACAAAAAAGCTTGAAGATTAATAAAGAGAGAGCACTATATAAAATATATGGAAAGGGCAAAATAAATTTAGAAGAGAATTTACTTTTTTTCATTTCATATGCAAACTCCTGCAAAAGAGATACATGCAGAAAAGTCATTGCTAAAAACTTGATTTTAATCCAGAAGATTCAACAACGTAAAGTATCGAATGATGTCACATCAGTAAATAGTAAATGTTTTAATTTAAAAAAAGAGAGTGTTTGTGTATAAATGCTTCAATAAATGAGGTCAGTAGAGTGATAGAAAAGACCCGGAGATGATGAATTCCTTTCACTGTATCCCCCAACACAGCTTCTTCAAATGTTATACTCCCCCAAGCATAATTGGTTTGAAGAAGGAATCAACGACCTCCGGGCAGTTGTTGCTTTTATCTTGAGTTAGACCCCATCTCGTACCCCATTTTGGACCCAATCTCCAGAATATAGTAATAAGATCAATTATTTCAAATTAATTCTGCAAAAGATTCTTTTCGAGTAAAAAATACTTTGATATAAAAAATTTCAAAGCCGATATCAGATTGTATGTGTACTGTTTTAATATATCCTGCTCAAGAATTAGAAACAGGGCAATAGATAGCGTTCAATAGGGAGATGTCGTCTGAGCTACAAGGCAGATAGACCACAATACTGCAGTATCCCATGAGCTCTGGGTGCATCACAAAAAACAATTACAAAAATAGTTCAATGGATTCCCAGGGATGAGAAATGACCTGCGATGGGAATCCTCTTAATCATGATTGTTTAGTCCTGAGTAACCACAGGAACTTCATAGGTTGCCAGGTAGTCCGGCTCTGAATAGATGGAGTCAGCCCAGGAAATAATTTCTACTAGCTCAGCAAAGGATATAGGACGATAGTCTGTAAGCTCTGTTGAGACATTTATTGTTTTCCTTTCGCGATCTATAAACGGATGTTTTTCAAGATCATGGCTTTGACTGTGTGCATGAATTATCCAACCATCAAAATCTTCAGGTGCATCTTCAGGGTTATGAACTAGACAAAAATGATTATCTCCCACATCTACAATAACATTATCCAGAAATTCTATGTTTTTAGAACTTTCCTGATCTCCATTAATAAATACAATGTTTCCTGACAGGCGCTTTAACCAGTAATCTATATCTTTTACGTTTTCTACACACGAAAGGTCACCCAAAAAATAAACAAAATCGTCTACGCACACTGTATCGTTCCATTTTTCGAGCAACACTCTGTTCATCTCTTCCACATCCATAAACGGGCGATTATGGCACCGAATTATATTGGAGTATCCGAGATGAAGATCTGCAGTTACATAGATGTTGGACTGACACACGCTAAATCACCACATATATAATAATTATTAGTTATAAATAAAGCTATCATAACGTATAAAAAAAAGAGAATGACTTGGCCGGTTTTGTCAATAGTGCACACAACCAGCCGTTAAAATCAGCGAAAGGGATTGATGCAAAAGAAGCCATCCAACTTGTAAACTTGAAAAAGAGTCTTGATAATTAAAACATAAAAATGAACGAAGTTCTTTTCTCAACCTCATCGAAATCAATTTTAATTTGAATTGCTGTAATTTTTAAGATTAAGTTGTACTTTAAAATGAGTTGCTGCCCTAACCCCCTCACAAAAACAATTTTCAACAAAATCTAAAATCAATTGCTTATTGACTTCGGATATGTTTTGACTTTTTAAGTATGTTAGTCTTTATAAGATTCGGATTACAAAAATCTTTGCGATCTCAGGCCACTCCCCGAAAAAGAGAGTAGAAAAAAATAGAGGAAAGCCGTCGGGGGGACTTGAACCCCCGGCCTGCTGATTACGAATCAGCCGCTATACCGCTAAGCCACGACGGCACATGGATAGAGGAATAAGCAGACTTAGAATAACGATTAAGGATTTAATTATTTCGCTCGTGAAAGATCACTCCATTTCAAGCCCTTAAATTATCCTGATCTCAATACATATATTATACTGGTGAGGAGCATATGAACGGACAACCCTTTCCTCCAGAACCTCTACCTGCCGTCCTGCTTTTTCTGCAGCTTCCCTTATCAGTTTAATAGAACTTTCGAATAAGTCATCTTCCGGGGTCATTCCATAGTAATGAATAATTCCACCCGGCTTTGTGAGGAGAACAGCAGAGTCGAGAAACTCATAGGCATTATGGGGAAGATTCATAATTACATGGTCCGCAGTGCCTGCAAACTTTTTTGCTTCTTCCCTGGCATCGCCTTCTATTGCTTCGATGTTTTTCGCAGAATTAAAGGTAATATTTTCTATCAGGTAGTGTACTGCAACAGGATTTTTGTCAATTGCTACAACCTTTGAAGGTTTTTTGCTTTTTGCGAGCAGGATGCTGTAAGGGCCTACACCAGCAAACATGTCAACAACTACATCCCCTTCCTTAATCCAGGAGAGGATTCTTGAGCGTTCGGTAGAAAGACGGGGGGTAAAATAGGCTTTTGCAAGGTCAACTTTGTAGCGGCACCCATATTCCCTGTGAACAGTTTCGGTCCTTGGTTCACCTGCTACAACCTCAAAGTCCCTTAATCTGAACTCCCCAATTACAGGAGTAAGTGGTCTGAGCACTGTTTTTATGTTTGAATGAGTCTGAAGGAGAACATAGGCAATTCTTAAGGCCTTTTGAGAATCAAGGTCTGAATCTTCCAGAAGAGCAACGTCCCCAATTAGCTCATAAGCCGGGCTGAAACCGAGAATATCCTCAGGGGTGGGTTTATTCTTCTGAGGCTCAAAATTGAATTCAGCAAGTTTGGCTTCTGCAGGAAGCTCTGTAAGTTCGTGCAAAAGAAGCTCCCTGGAAAGGGGAAGATAAAGAAAAGATTCATCCGAACCGATTTTAAGAGAAATATCAAGAATTTCAAAATCAAGGAGGATTCTCCTTGCAGGTTCTCCTTTCTTTTTGGGAATTTTTATGCATTGACGTTCCATAGAGCTCCGACCTTCTGAGACTCTAAAGCTATCCTTTTGTTATTAAGGTTTCTCAATATAGGAAATGGATAAGGAACTTCTCTTAGAAACTTTGTTTCCAAAATAATAATTATATCTGGAATCCTATAAAAAAGAAGAATTATTAAAAAATGTTTAAGCAAAGGGGAAGGGGTAACCTGGTAGCTGGCATGACCACATATGAACTTAGAGCGATATCTTTTGGTCTACAAATAGTAGCTTTATTGATTTTTGTATTAAGCCTGATAGTATTAAAGGCAACTAAATCGAAAAGAGAAGGAGTAATAAAACATGGGAAGATAGTAACCGGGGGATATGCTCTCGCCGTATTATCCGTCTTTTATATGCTTTATTCTGCATACAATCTTATCATTACGGGAAATGCTCCTTCAGTAATATATATTCATGGCCTTTTTGGAGCCATAACCCTCGCTCTTGGCTTTATTTTTGTTATTAACAGATGGAACTGGAAAACTCGAGAAAATATGAGAATACAGCTGGCTTTATGGACGCTTACCTTCAGTGGAGGGATGTTGCTCTATCTTATCTTTATTGGAAAATTTACCTAAGGAAGAAATAGAGGAAGAAGTTGAGGAAAAAATAGAGAAAAACAGAGGAAAACAGAGAAAAACAGAGGAAAACAGAGAAAAATAGAGGAAAAAATAGAGGAAAAAATAGAGAAGAATTTAGAGAAGAATTTAGAGGATAATCTCAATATCCAGTTCTTCTGCTAGTTCCTTATACCTATTTCGGATGGTAACTTCAGTAACCCCGGCAACATCTGCAACTTCCCGCTGAGTTCTCCTTTCACCGCAGAGAATTGAAGCGATATAGATTGCAGCAGCAGCGACTCCTGTGGGACCTCTTCCGCTGGTGAGTTCTTTTTCGGAGGCCTGCCTGAGGATTTCGACGCTCTTTGACTGAACTTCTCCTTTAAGGTTAAGGCCCGAGCAGAACCTCGGAACATAATCAATCGGGGAAGTGGGCATGAGCTTTAAGGCAAGTTCCCTGGAGATAAAGCGGTAGGTCCTACCTATTTCTTTCCGGCTTACCCTGGAGACCTCTTCGATCTCATCAAGAGTCCTTGGGACACTGCACTGGCGGCAAGCAGCATACAGAGCGGCTGCAGCTACACCTTCAATGCTCCGACCACGGATAAGGTTCTTATCCACAGCTTTTCTGTAGACAACGGCGGCTGTTTCCCTGACAGTTCTCGGAAGACCCAGAGCAGAAGCCATCCTGTCCAGTTCGGAGAGAGCAAAAGCGAGGTTTCTTTCAGTTGCGTTGCTTACACGGATTCTACGCTGCCATTTTCTTAAACGATAGAGCTGAGCACGGTTTTTGGAGGAGATGGATTTTCCGTAGGAATCACGATTCCTCCAGTCAATCATTGTGGAAAGCCCTTTGTCGTGGATTGTGTATGTCATGGGCGCGCCAACACGGGAACGCTTCATGCGCTGATCGTGATCGAAAGCTCGCCATTCGGGCCCTTCATCCACAAAATCAGCATCAACGACAAGTCCGCAGTCACCGCACACGAGCTCGGCTCGCTCATAGTCGTGAACAAGGTTCCTGCTGCCGCATTCCGGACACACGGCCTTTTCGTTCTCAAAACTTTGCTCTTTTTGCTTTTCTTTGCGAGCTTTGATCATGGCACGTATTTTTTCTCTTTCAAGATTGTCCGAATAGCGAACTCTTTCGACTTCTACCATATTATATCACCTTACACGTTAAAATGACGTATTTATGATTCCCCGTAATCCAGAACCTGCACCAATTAAAGAACATAAAATATATAAAAAATGGGACAAGAAAATATTACGATTATAACTAGCACAAAACATATAAACCAGTTAAGGTCAAACCATATGAAGAATTCATATCTATATCAAATTTTAGAGATCTCACCGAACATAGACCCTTTCATTGATCAGAACCCGAAATTCTGAATCCGAAATTCGCTTAGAGCCCTTCACTAAAAAATATGGATGGTTTACAGGTCCAAAGACACTGACAATTGCACCAATTCGGTTCAGGGCCTTATCCACAACAATCGAATTCAACTTTGGAAGACTACCTGAGACGTTATCGGATTTGATCTCATCCCCTATGACTATCAGGTTCTTTACACCTGACCTGTGCAGCACTGTACCGAGTCGTTTCATATCAGCCACGAATAATTAATAGCTTGTCTCTAGCTCAGGGCAAAAATCCCCCGATTTTGAGTGAGTAAAACTGTCAGCCTTGAATAAGAAATATATTGTAGACTGAAAAGCATATGTAGTCTACGTTTATAATATATAAAGATATCGCAAGACCTATATTACACGAAACTTTCAAATAAAAATAAGTAAATACTGTAAAATAGAGGGGGAAGTAAACAAAGTTTATATATCAAATAAACGTTGTTGGCAACAATCGTGCCAGAAATCTGGCAATACAACTATCACTTCTATCAAACACTAACTCCGATTAATGATCTCGTTCCAGGGAGGAGACTCATTGTCCAAGTTCGTATATTTTATTGGAAAGGATGTAACTGAAGGAAAAAGTAGCATGAAAGACCTGCTTGGAGGCAAGGGCGCAAATCTCGCTGAGATGGCAAATCTCGGAATCCCTGTGCCACCAGGCTTTACGATAACAACTGAAGTCTGTGTACTCTATCTGAAGAAAAAAAAATATCCAGAAGAAGTGCTCAGACAGGTAGAAGAGGCAATCGATAAGCTCGAAGCCTTAAACAACAAAAAACTGGGAGACCCAAATGATCCACTTCTCGTTTCTGTAAGGTCTGGAGCCAGGGTGTCCATGCCGGGGATGATGGATACCGTCCTCAATCTGGGGCTCACGGACAAATCCGTGATTGGGCTCGCAAACAAGGTCGATGATGAAAGGTTCGCTTATGATTGCTACCGCAGATTTATCTCCATGTTTGGGGATGTGGTACTGGGAATTGAATTTGAAAAGTTTGAGTCCCTCATCGAAGATAAAAAGAAGGAACTTAAAGTCAAGTCCGACACTGACCTAGATGCAAAAGCATTAAAAGAGCTTGCTGGAAGGTTCAAAGAAGTAATCAAACTTGAAAAAGGGTTTGAGTTCCCCCAGGACCCCAAAGTTCAGCTTCAGATGGCTATTGACGCTGTTTTTGAATCATGGAAGAATCCGAGAGCCATTACATACAGAAAGCTCAACGAAATTGATGACAGCTGGGGAACAGCCGTCAATGTACAGACCATGGTTTACGGGAACAAAGGAAACACCTCCGGTACAGGAGTTGCTTTCACAAGGAACCCGTCCACAGGAGAAAATAAGTTCTTTGGAGAATACCTTATCAACGCCCAGGGCGAAGATGTGGTTGCAGGCATTAGGACCCCCGATTTTATTGACACTCTTGGGAACAAGATCCCTGAAGCCTACAAACAGCTCGTGGATATCTGCCAGAAGCTTGAAGCCCACTTCAGAGACATGCAGGATATAGAGTTCACCATCCAGGAAGGTAAACTCTACATGTTGCAGACCAGAACAGGAAAGCGCACAGCTGCCGCAGCCGTGAAGATTGCAACGGAAATGGTAGCAGAAGGGCTTATAGACAAAGAAACAGCAGTTACAAGGGTAAAAGCTGAACATATTGATCTGCTCCTTCACCCGAGAATTGACCCCAAAGCAAAGCTTGAAGTAATCGCAAAGGGGCTTCCGGCATCCCCAGGAGCTGCTGTAGGAAAGGTTGTTTTTACTGCCGAGGCCGCCGAGGAAATGGCCGAGATAGGAGAAAAAACGATTCTCGTCCGAACCGAAACCTCCCCTGAAGACATAGGAGGGATGGCAGCTGCCCAGGGAGTTCTTACCGTGCGCGGAGGAATGACTTCTCATGCAGCCGTCGTTGGAAGAGGCATGGGCAAACCCTGTGTAGTAGGCTGCGGAGCAATCTCAATAGACATGAAAAACGGTATCTTCATGGTAAACGGTCACACTATCAAAGAGCATGACTATATTACCATTGACGGAAGCGCTGGAAGTGTCATAATTGGGAGAGTAGAGCTTATTGATGCAGAAATTAATCACGATCTGAAGCATCTTCTTGTCTGGGCTGATGAAATAAGAACACTCGGAGTAAGAACGAACGCAGATAATCCGGCAGATGCAGCCCTGGCCAGAGAACTTGGTGCAGAAGGAATCGGACTTTGCAGAACTGAACATATGTTCTTCGGAGAAGACAGAATTCCCGCAGTAAGGGAAATGATCATGGCCGAAGACGAAAAGTCCAGGAAAAAAGCCCTCAAGAAACTGCTCCCGATGCAGAAGGAAGACTTCCTTGGCATATTCCGCAGTATGGAAGGTCTGCCAGTAACTATCAGGCTGCTTGATCCCCCTCTTCACGAGTTCCTCCCGGACAAGGAAGAACTGGATGCAAAGCTAAGGGAGCTTGAAACCTCAGGAGATTGCGGGAAGATTGACGACGTCAAGAAGGTAATCCAGCGTGTAGTTTCCCTTAAAGAACTCAATCCTATGCTCGGACACAGAGGATGCAGGCTCGGAATCACCTACCCCGAAATCTACAATATGCAGGTGCGCGCAATCATGGAAGCAGCCTGTGAACTTTCGGCTGAGGGAATGCAGATTGTTCCCGAAATCATGATCCCATTGGTGGGTCTTGTAAAGGAACTCACTCTTACCAAAGAGGAAGTTTGCAAGATGGCTGAAACGGTTATGGCTGAGAAAGGGACAAAGATCGATTATCATGTAGGAACGATGATCGAACTTCCAAGAGCCGCAATCATCGCTGACAAGATCGCAGCGGAAGCCGATTTCTTCTCCTTTGGGACAAATGACCTGACCCAGACAACCTTTGGGTTTAGTCGTGACGACGTGTCCAAATTCGTGCCAATCTACCAGAAGGCAGGTATTCTTGAACACGATCCCTTCGCAGTCCTGGACCAGGAAGGCGTTGGAGAGATAATGAAGATCGGAATTCAGAAAGGACGCTCCGTCAAACCCAACCTGAAGATGGGAATCTGTGGAGAACACGGTGGAGAGCCGAGGTCCATCCACTTTGCCCACAAAATCGGCATCGATTACGTGAGCTGTTCCCCCTACAGGGTCCCAATAGCAAGACTCGTAGCTGCACAGAGCACAATTGAATCCAGAAAAGCAAACTAAAATCCTGAAATAGTATATTAATTCAAAAAAGAGGCAGGATGAAAATTCTGCCCATTTTCTTATTTTTTTTCTGAAAAATATTAATTAAGAGTGGAAACTCTAAATCTTTCTAAAAACTTAGTTAGCAGCTATAAAAAGAGGGATCTTTTCTCAAAATAAGATATACAGAAAAAAAATTAACTGTGAGAAAAGAAAGAAAAATAGGAGATAGAGCAGATCAATTAGCTACAATCTCCATAAATCCCCTCAAGAAGATTTCTTAATTAGTAGTTCCTTGCAATCATATAATCGGCAATCTGGAGAAGGAGATCCTTTTCATGGCAATCTGCCAGAGCATCCAACTTTGCCTTGCCTTCATTGATGTATGAAATTGCAAGATTCTTTACGTAATCAATGGATCCGCACTCTGTTAGTATCCTGACTGCTTCGTCAGTTTCTTCCTTAGTGACTTTCCCTTTCCCGAAAATATCCAGTTTCACACCTTTTTTGAAAGCATCAATTACGATAAGGGTGTGCTTTCCTTCCATAAGGTCGCTGCCTCTGACTTTTCCGAGAACTTCCTGTGGAGTGATCATGTCCAGGACATCATCATACATCTGAAAACCAATCCCTATAAGGCGTCCGTATTCGGATAAGGCTTCAGCAACCTCATCAGAGGCCCCTCCAAGAAGAGCACCGATCTTGGCTGCAGCTGCATAAAGAACTGAGGTCTTTTTTTCCACCATCTCAATATATTCGCATTCTGTAACCCTTTCTCTGTTCTCGAAGTCCATATCAAGCCATTGGCCCTCACAGATCTCAGTACAGGTCTTTGAGAGGACATCCATACATTTCAAAATCCTGACAGGTTCATTTTCAACTTTTGATAGGATCTCAAAAGCCTTGGAGTAAAGAGTATCTCCTGCAAGAATAGCTCCTGCTTCACCCCATATCATATGGACTGCAGGCCTTCCTCTTCGGATATCGTCTTTGTCCATGATGTCATCATGGATCAGAGTGAAATTATGTACAAGTTCCACGGCCACTGCTGCAGGCAAAACAGATTTGAGATCGGAACCGACAGCTTCAGCCGCCAGAATAAGGACTGCAGGCCGGAGGCGTTTTCCGCCGGCATCTACCAGGTAGCGAGAGGCTTTGTACAGCTCCTCTGGATGAGTTACTGGGAGCAGCTCATCAATTGAAGCATCAACATGGACACTTCTTTTTTTGATCTCATCAATTAGGGTCATAAGCATCACGAGAATACGGAATATACTTCCTATACAATTATTCCTCTATATATAACACTTCACCATTTCTGAGAAGGTGTACTGTGTCTCCCAGCACGTACCCGGCATCTTCCGCCATCTCGATGTAGTGCCCGTGCATTTCCAGATCCCCGTGGGCAGGGATTACATGTTCCGGATTCACCATGCGCAGAAGTTCCCAGTGGTCTTCTCTGTATGCGTGTCCTGATACATGCACATTGTCATAGATTCTGGCACCCCGCATCCTGAGTTTGGTTTCAAGAGCATAGCGGTTGGCCTGTGTAAGGGGGCTTGGAATTACGTTTGCCGAGAAAATGACCCTGTCCCCTGGCTCAACTGTATAGGGAGTTTCTCCGTTAGAAACACGCACAAGGATGGAACCTGGTTCTCCCTGGTGACCGGTAACGATTGGAAGATATTTGTTTTTTCCTTCCTGCATGATACGCTTGAAGGCCCTATCGACATCTTTCCTCTGGCCGTACATCTCGACATTAGAAGGCAGTTCAAGGTAACCTACCTCTTTGGCGGCCCTCACATAGCGTTCCATGGAACGACCCATGAGCACGGGAATTCTGCCCATTTCCTCAGCAGCTTCGATAATTGCTTTGAGCCTAGCAATATGAGAAGCAAAGGTAGTGATAATCATCCCGACATCGGACTCTTCCGTTCCGAGCAGTACGTCCCTTACCATATCTTTTGCAATCTGTTCCGAAGGAGTCTTGCCTGAGCGTCCGGCGTTCGTACTCTCCGTAATCATCGCAATAACCCCTTCCTTTCCAAGGGCTTTTAGGCGTTCAAAGTCAGGAGCTTCCCCCATTGTTGGAGTCCGATCCAATTTGAAGTCACAGGCATAAAGAACTGCTCCTACTGGAGTGTGAACAGCTGCAATGACACAGTCGATGATGCTGTGCTGGACGCGGATGAATTCGACAGAGATGTCTTCCGTAACCTGGTAAGTTCCACCTGCATTAAGAGGGATAATCCTGTTGCAAACCTCGAACTTGCGTTCGGCCTCTATCTGCTGTTTGATAATAGCTGCTGTATAAGGAGTAGCAAGGATGGGGGCATTATACCTGTGGGCAAGTTTAGGAATCGCACCTACGTGGTCAAGGTGCCCGTGGGTACATACAATTGCCCGTACAGTTCCGTTAATTTCTTTCATGATGGTATCATCAGGAATTGCCCCCATCTCGATCAATTCGAGAGAATGCATTTTGTCAATTTCAACATCTTCATGAATCTGAACCCTATCGAGCCGAAGCCCCATGTCCAGAATAATAATATCTTCGCCTATGATAACCGCAGTCATATTACGGCCCATCTCATTATAGCCGCCAACTGCAACAATTCCTATTTCAGTCATATTTTTAACCTCTTATTTGAATTTTTATCCTTGTGAAACCGAAAACTCAGAAAACAGATCCGAGAACGGTCTTGAATCAATGACCATGAATGCAAACATTACAATACATAATATAGAATAAGTCTTAGAAAAGCCACTTCTTAGACCCTTATTCAGGGACGAAATCCACTCCCAAATGAAATATCTCAGGCTACAATCTCTTACAGAAGAATACTACTTTAAATATATATTTGTTTCAGTATACAAATATTTGAATGCCAGTTAAGAATTCTGGAGACTATTTTCAATCCTTTTTCTTTCGATACATTTTTTCAAAGGATTTTCCTGCCGGATAAAAGAAATTCCGGCTGTGAATTCAAATAACAAGCAGCTCTCTCGTACTCTTCCCTTACCGGAATTGTCCTTTAAATCGCCTGATTTCCAACCAACCTATGAAGTAAGATTTCTGCCTTCAAAATGCTTTGAGAACTTATTCTTCCATTACAATCGCTTCTTCGGGAAATTATTTAGTACCCTACTTTGTTATAATCGATATTTTACTCTTGCACTAAATTCGTTTATCACTAAATTCGTTTATCACTAAATTTTACTTGAATTATTCTTACATGAGAAGTCTAACCAAATGATTCCTTATTTAATAACTCTCATGAATGATTTTTGTTCTAATAACGAAGACTTGAACTAAATGATCTCGAAATGAATGATCTTGAACTGAATAACAATGAAACTAATTATGAAGTCAATTTACCAATTGAACATATACAGTAAGACAATCCTGGGAACTTGTGGAGATACTGAAAGCAAATTTTCAATGTAATTACTTTCCTACCATCTAGATAAATTTATAATTTCTTTATATTATCCAGATAATTTCTGATAAGACTATTTCCTATTATTAGGAATCCCTAAAGGATCATAAACTAATTAATTTTTTCCTTGGTTCAAGAAAATAAATTGATTAATCAAACCAGATTTACCCGGATCCTGAAATATTAACAGTTATTCATTTAATAGGCAACCATTTCCTGTGGAACATTACTTTCATATTATGTATAAATATTGTTATGAGATGAAGCTGTTATTGAACATATCTGCTATTATACCTTAGCGGTGTTATTGTGGCCTCAAAGAGCCGCAGGCAAAAGGCAGTTACAGCCCTGTACCTTAAAACAAGTCCCTTGATGCTGCATAGTCTTTTACGTTAAAACCGCGCTGTCCAAGATATTCAAGAGTCCAACCAGTAACGACCACAGGAGCATTACGCATGTCCTGTATATTTGCGCAGCCGCAAAGAAACATTGCAGTTCTGAATTCATCCAGCATACGCGAAAGGACCCTGACAACGGACTTTTCTCCTTCAAGAGCAGAACCTACAAAAGGGAGAGCTGCACTTGCCGCACTGGCTCCAAGAGCAATGGATTTAGCAATATCAAGTCCTGTCCTGACCCCACCTGTTGCGATAATTGGAAGGGAAACCCTGGATTCGATGATGCTGGCAACAGTGGGAATTCCAAAGTCCCAGAAGAGTTCCCCAAGGTTTTCTGAGACCGAATCTCCACTTTCTCTGGCCCTGTAGACCTCAACTCCGGCCCAGCTTGTGCCTCCAACACCCCCAACATCAATTGCAGAAACACCCGCTTTCTGGAGCATAAGGGCATCTTCCCTTGAAATTCCGGACCCTGTTTCTTTAACGATTACAGGAGTGTCCAGCACGGAACAGATCTCTCTAATCATGTCCAGACAGCCAGTGGCATCTCTATCCCCCTCTGGCTGGATGGCTTCCTGTAAGAAGTTAAGATGAATTGCAAGAGCATCGGCGTCGATCATTTCGACAAGTTTTTCAACCCCATCAACCCCGTATTTACGGATCTGGGCAGCGCCCACGTTACCATAAACAAAGGCATTGGGAGCTTTGTCTCTTACAACCCTAAAAGACTCTTCCTGAGAAGGATCATCAATCGCAGCCCTCTGGCTTCCAACCCCGATTCCAACCCCCAGCTCTTCAGCTGCAGCTGCAAGAGCAGCGTTTACTGGAATGGTATCAGGGTGCCCCCCGGTAATTGAGGCAATCAAAAAGGGAGCTTGAAGCCTCTTTCCAAGAAGATATACAGAAAGATCCAGCTCATCCATATCGAGTTCCGGAAGCGCCCTGTGGATCAGGGTTACATCTTCAAAGCCCGAACTGACCTTTCGAGATTCCACCGGGCTTTCAGCACATAGTTTAAGGTGTTCGATCTTTCGCCGTGAGGTATTGTTGATCATATTTCATACCCTTTTATCCGGACTAATTCTGGTTCCTATGGATTCCCCATTTAAGAACCTGTAAATATTATCTGCTTTTCCTGCATTGAAGATATATGAAGTAATACAAGACGTTTTGCTGAGTTCCAAAAGTTCCTGTACCTTCCCGAGCATGCCGCCTGTAACATCGGTGCTCCCTGACCCCCTATATAGTGCCTGATACTTTCGAATTTATCAGGGGTGATTTCAGGAACAGGCTTTCCATTGTTATCAAGCACCCCATCTTCTGCAGATCCCAGCCCTAGCCTGGTGATCCCAAGTTCTTTTGCAAGATAAGGAACAATCTGGTCTCCTGAAAGAACGCACGCCCCAAGTTCAGTATCCATAACAACGTCTCCGTGAAGCACCGGGACAAAACCGTTTTCGAGCATGAGCTTGATGTTTTCCAGATACATGCTCTCTATTCGCCCTTTTCTGCATACTGTACAGCACATAGGATGGACAGCCACAGCGCGGACTCCGAAATGATTCAGAGCACCTACAACCCTGGAGGCAAGTTTCTTGACCGACTCGTGGGTTATAATAGCTCCTGCAGGATCAAAGTTTCTGTCGAGCCCATATTTTTTGGCGTAGGTATGCCCAAAGGAACCTGCACCGTGCACAACAATCATTTTTCCCTGAAATTTGGAAATTTCCTGGGCAATCCTGAAGAGATCAGCCTCTCTTACGACTCCCTCATCTGCGCCCTTGTCAGTAATGACGCTTCCTCCAAGTTTCAGGATAACAGGTTCATTTGAGACCTTCATACCATATCACTTAATACCTTTTTAAACAAACTTCAGTTTCCTATATGATAACCATGAAAATTATGATAATAATAACCTAACTGTTCAGTCTAACTTCAAACCCTGCTCCGTGGGCTTTGTTATGGTTACTTTACCTCCTGAATTTTCAATGGCTTCAGCAACCTGTATACATTTATCAGGTGCTGCAAGGGCAACCATACATCCTCCACCTCCAGCGCCTGTAATTTTTGCTCCGAAAGCTCCGGCTCCCCGGGCAGAGTAAATCAAACTGGAAAGTTCAAGAATATTTACACCGAGGGCATCCAGAAGGCCCTGATTTACATTCATGAGCCTGCCAATTGAAGGGTAGTCTCCTGCCAGGACAAGAGATTCCCCTATCCTGGAAATTCTTCCAATGGAAGCCATCAGAGGCCCTATAAGATCGGGATAACTTTCACGAAGTTTTCTGACATTTGCTACAAGCTCCTTTGTAGAAGAAAAAACTCCTGTATCTCCGATCACAATCCCGCAATCAGGCGTCCTCAGTTTTCTCCTTTCGGGAATGGTCACGACCCCCCCGAATGTGGAGACATAAGTATCAGTAGGACTTGCAGCCCCTTGAACCTGAATTTCTATTTCATGCCCCATTTTTGCAATCTCTTCGAGAGAGAGGCCGCAGCCAAATAACTCGTTGAGAACACCTATACTTGCAATTGTCACCGCAGCAGATGACCCGAGTCCTGAACCCACAGGAATATCGGAATCAACCTCAAGGAAAACACCCTTAATAGGAGTAATTTCCTTCATTTTCTCAATGACTGTGGAAATATAGGGATGCTTTTGAAAATCAATCCCTGTTCTGCCAATTTGAGACTGGATTATTATAGAATCGTGAAATTCAGCCCTAACCCGGGTCCTTAACTCAACCGCACATGCTATTGCAGTTTCTCCATAGACAACCGCATGCTCTCCGAAAAGATAGATTTTCCCGGGTGCAGAACACGAAATCATATTACTCCTCTGAAATTCTGTTGAAATATGTAAAGCAGTGAATTTATTATTTGAACTTGTGGCGTAGTTTACAGGCTGATGTGAAATGATATAGAATAAAAATGTATGAAAAACTTATCCGGGCATAAGTAACTGTGACTATCCCGGGCATTCCCATCAAAATCAAAAACGAGTGGATTTCATTTCCCCTTAGAATACCTCTTACTCCACAATAATCGCGGCATACCCTACAACTGAATCCAGGTCTCCGGAAATATCCCCGCTGTTTGCATAGTTAAGCAAAGTAGCCCGGTTCCCACCAAGCTTTTTGGAGGCTGTAAGCATCGCAGCAATTGGCCCATATCCGCACACAGACGCATTTCTCCGATAGAGCCTGCCATACATCTCTGAAATATCCAGATTCAGAATAGACTCGATGATTTCATTGTCCATTTCCCTTGCAAACCCTGAAGGCTGATAGTGAGTAAAATCGCTGGATGCGATAAAGACTACTCTTTTCCCACCTTCGGAAACAAGATCAGCAACAAGGGAACCTACCTCAATTGCAGTCTCTTTATCCTGCATACCCATACAAATAGGAAGGATCCTGAAATCCCGTTTGAAACGATATTGAAGGAAGGGAAGCTGAACTTCAATGGAATGTTCGTACTTGTGTCCAAGCTCGTCCGCATCAACGATACTTCCCAAAAACCCATCAGCGAGTTCTGAATCAACCTCAACAGTTCCCAGGGGAGTTTTCCATGTGTCCCTGGATACTGATACAGGCGAGCCATAGCCCGTATGATTGGGGCCAAAAAGGACATACGTATCAGCTGATGGAATGGCTGCATAAACATGCGCAGCTACTTTCCCGGAATAGATGTACCCGGCATGCGGGCAAACAGCCCCGAGAACATTGCGTTCCCGGATCTCCAGACCTTCAAAACATTTCTTAAGTTCTTTCTCTAGATATTCAGAACGCAGTGGATAGAACTGCCCTGCAACTGCTGGCTGTCTCATTTAGAATCACCCATATAAGATATATGGGTCATTTTTATTTATGCTTGCAGTATGCAGGACTGCCCCGAAATCAGAGAGGTGTTTCGAAGTCTGTCAACTCGTAGTTGAAGGGGGTGCCATTAAGTCTGGACACTTCCCTTGCAAGCAACCAGTAGATAATTGACAGAGCTTTTCTACCTTTGTTGTTTGTGGGAATCACAAGATCCACATTTGAAATCAGGTTGTTTGTATCACAGAGTGCTACAACAGGTACCCCAATGCTTGAAGCTTCCTTCAAAACCTGGGCATCTCCTGCAGGATCGGTTACAATCACAACATCAGGCTCAAAGAAACCGTAGATCTGAGGGTTTGTAAGAGAGCCAGGAATAAACCTTCCAAGCATTGCCCTTGTACTAAGTGCCCTGGAAAACATCCTCGCTGGATGCTGTCCGTACTGTCTTGAAGAAACGACAAGAATCCTTGAAGGATCATAATGGGACAGTAACTTTGATGCTACTCTAATTCTTTCATCTGTTGACTGAATGTCAAGCACATATAATCCGTCAGTTCTGACTCTGTATACGAAACGCATCATATCCTGGGTCTTCTGCTGAGTTCCGATGTGAACACCTGCTGCCAGGTATTCGTCAATGGACACAAGAGATGTGGACCCTTCTTTAGAAGAAGCTGCTTCATCCTCGGTTTCTACAGGCACAGATCCGGTTTTTGCTGCGGCTTCCTTTTCAGGTACAGGTTTTGCTTCAGCCACGACATCTTCTTCAGGCAAAGGCTGTGCTTCGGTTTCCTCCTGCCCTGTTTGCTCAATATCCTCCATAAAGTCACCTCATAATATAGATCAACAATAAAACACATTCAACATCTGAAAATGAATCCCACTACGTTTTCAATTGCTTTTACGTTTGACCGTGATAGGAATAACTCCGGCCTTCAACTCTTCCATAGCGACACCGAGAGGATCCAGCCGCCCGTCATCTTCAACAAGGACAGGAGCCCCCATTGCAATTTGCAACGCTCTAGCACCTACAATCCGTGCACGCTCAAACCGGGTATACTTTTCCTTGACCAACTGATCACCCTTACACTTAAAAACGCTCCGATGAATTCCGACAATTGATAAGCATGATATTTGATATTCTAGTTCAGTACATGCCTGAAAACCAGTACCCTGAAAATAGGGAGATGGGACCGCTGAGATTCGAACTCAGGTTCCGGCGTCCCGAACGCCGAAGGATGGACCAAGCTACCCTACGGTCCCTTACTGGTACGGCGAAAGAACATCAACGAGTTCGACATGGCTTAAAATCATTCTGCGACAGCAGTAGCGGGTGATCCCAAGATCATCCAGCACTGCGGCAGCGCCTTCGCCATCGTTGACACGTCTTTTGTACTCATCCCAATAGTTAGAGATTACTTTTCCACATGAGAAACATCGGACTGGGATCATAGTCTTACCTGTAAGATTTCTGGTATTTAGCCCTTGCTCCAGGTCCACCAAAGTTCTTTGATTCTTTCTGCCTGGAATCGCTTACAAGTAAATTGCGGTCATAGCTTGCGAAGTTGTCTCTGATAATTGTATCATTAGACCATTCCACAATACCTCTAGCAACAGCGGTTCTTACCGCATTAGCCTGTCCTACAATTCCCCCGCCCCGGACATCGACATTGATGTCAAGACCGGATACCACTTCATTTCCTGCGATCAGCAGAGGTTCGGAGATCTTCATCATTGCAAGCTCTGGGGTGTATAACTCGAGAGGAATTTTGTTGATCCTGACCTTACCGGTTCCTTTAGTGACTGTTGCACGTGCAGTTGCAGTCTTGTGCTTTCCAGATGAATTAACTACTTTGACCATGAGGACTCACCCTTTAGAACTTTGAACCCATTTTCTGGCTCACTTCACCAAGCTCTATATATTTACTAGAGCTCAGAAGCCTCATATCGGCATCTGCAATGGTGATCACTTCAGCGCCCTTGAGTTCGTAGGGGACACCTACATAGACTTTGAGCCTGGACATTGCGTCTTTGCCTCTTGACTTCTTATAAGGCAACATACCACGGATCGTCCTCTTCAGGATACGGTCCGGACGCTTCGGGAAATAAGGTCCAAACTCAGTTGCACCCCTCACCCGAGTTTCCCGGTATTCTCTGAGGGTAGCTGCCTTTGAACCAGAAATTATGGCTTTTTCGGCATTTACAATAAAAATCTTGTCGTCTCCTGAAAGCAACTGTTTTGCAACTGTACTTGCAAGACGTCCCAGAATAAGCCCATTTGCATCGATAACCGTCATCTTCGACACCTCAGCGGAAAATCCGGATACCGGACCCTTTTGGATTTGCTTCCATTATTTCTTCGAGACTCAGACACTTGCCGCCGGCTTCAGTAATCTTTTCAAATGCAGATTCACTGAAGGTTACAGCTGCAATAGTCACAGGATGATCAAGGAGACCTGCACCCAGAACTTTTCCGGGGATAAGCAGGACATCATCTTCTGCAGTGTGTCTGTTGATCTTGCTTATGTTCACAGCCGCATAGCTTCTAGCCGGCATCTCAAGACGTTTCGCTATATCCTTCCAGATGGGGGCAACGTCTCCGTTGGCCCTCTCTTTCAGGGTAAGAATCAGGGAAACGATTCTTGGATTTGTTTTTCTTGTCAGTTTTACCAGTGATTTTTTACCCAATGTGTGTTCCTCCGCAAGATTAGTATAAAATCTCACTCACGCGGAAAAAAATTCCCTATCGCGTTCGAACATCGCTATAATTGCATATCCGAAACCTTAAGTCCGGAAATCGCAAATTAAAGATCAAGCGATTAGTCGGAATTGGTATGATCTGAATAACATTTCTAGTACATAAAGATTATGTGTAATCCGAAAAGCCGAGCACGGACATCGAGACCTTGCCAAAGATTGCTTCGATATCGCATCCGAACTTTTTTGCCACAATAAGAGCTACGACCCTTATATCCACAAGGTAAGAAAGCCGGTCTTGCATGGAATTGATCTCAGAAACAAGCCTTTGCCGGTTTACTCCTGTGTCCGCGGAAATGAACTCAAGGATTTTCTCAAAAGAAATCTCTTCCTTGAGAGAAGAGGGCTTTTTCCCGGAATTTTCCTGGCCCTCGAGAAAATTCTCCGCCGGCTTAAAAGCGTGGGGAAGCCGGACACTTTCAACATCAAAGCCAGGCACAAGGACACCAGCCTTAAGAGAGAGCAGACCTGCTTCAAGAGCCCGATCCTTTACTTTGGAGGCAATTTTCGGGGAAAACCATTTGAGGTCAAATGCCAGGGAAAACTCAAAATCCTTTACTGAAAGGGAAACTGCAAGATTTTTTTTAAAAGGGACCGAAACTACACGTTTAAGTTCTTCCATTAATTACCCCCTAAAAAAATGATATTATGAAGGAGAGTATAGTATAACGAGCTCACAATATAAACATAACAGATATCAGGACAACAGGATTTATGGAAGTAGTTCCTGAAAAAAGGATTGAGGCTTCGGCACAGATTCTTATGCAGAATTAATGCCGAAGCAAAGAAAATAATTCAAAGGGTTACAAGTTTAGCATCGAGTATTCCTTCGACCTTCTGGACTTCGTCAAGGATCTGGGTAGAGACATCAGAGTCTACGTTAAGAACCATCATGGTTACGCCTCCGATTTCGGCCCTTCCGACCTGCATGCCTGAGATATTGATATTGTTTTTGCCAAGAACCAGACAGCAGGGCCCGATAACATTCGGTCTGTTGATGTGCTTGGCAAAAATCATACGTCCTGCAGGGAAGATATCCATCTTGTCACCGTCAACTGAAACGATCTTGGGTTCATCTCCAACAACAGTTCCGGCAACCAGCTTGGTCATTTCTCCACCAATAAGCTTGATACTGATGGTTGAAGAATATTCCTCGGAAGATTCGGATTTGCTTTCTACTACTGCAATCTTTCTGGACTTTGCAAGGATAGGAGCATTGACATAGTTTACTCCGGCACCAAGAGCCATTTCTAGCAGCCCTTTGAGAGCAGAAACCGTAAGGGGTCTGGTGTCTTTTCCGGAAATTTCCCCATTGTACCCGATTTCTACCTTCTCGTAATTGCCGGCTGCAAGCTGCCCTGCAATTTTGCCCATCATCTCCGAAAGCCGGATGTAGGGGGCAAGGACTGCCATCGCTTCTGGCTTTACAGAGGGAATATTGATTGCATTCTTTGCAAGCCCGCCAGTAAGGACAGAAACTACTTCCTTGGCAATGTCGATTGCCACATTAACCTGAGCTTCCTGCGTAGAGGCACCGAGATGAGGAGTTACTATAACGTTATCAAAGTCCAAAAGAGGGCTGTTGAAAGGAGGTTCCTCAACAAAAACATCTATTGCTGCCCCGCCTACTTTTCCACTTGCAAGAGCTTTTGCAAGAGCTTCTTCGCTGATAATGCCGCCGCGAGCACAGTTGAGAATCTTGACACCCGGTTTCATCAGGGAAAACTGCTCCTCGTCAAGAATATTTCTGGTTTCTTTGATGAGAGGAGTGTGCACTGTGATGTAATCAGCTCCTTTTGCGATTTCATTCACTGTCCCAAGCTTGACTCCAAGTTCAACAGCACGCTTTTCAGAAATAAACGGGTCGTATGCTATAAGATTCATTTCAAGCCCTGAAGCCCTTTTTGCTACTTCAGAACCAATTCTTCCAAGCCCTATAATTCCCAGGGTCTTCCCCTTAACCTCAACACCTGTGAATTTATTGCGTTTCCATTCCCTGGCTTTCAGAGAGGCGTTTGCCTGAGGAATGTTCCTGGACATTGCCATCATCATGGCAATGGTGTGCTCTGCTGCCGAAATCATGTTGCCCTCGGGAGCGTTGGTCACAATGATGCCTTTCTTGGTAGCTGCATCAACATCAACATTGTCAACTCCGACACCGGCTCTTCCGATAACTTTCAAGTTGTCGGCAGCTTCGATGATTTTTTGAGTGACCTGAGTGCCGCTGCGTATTACAAGGGCGTCATAATCTTTAATTATTTTCACCAGTTCATCCTCGGAAAGCCCCGTGGACACGTCAACAGTAAAGTGCTCTTTTAGAATCTCCAAGCCTTCGTTGGAGAGGGAATCACTGACCAATACTTTCATTTCAATTTCTCCAGATAAATACGATAAACGTGAAAAATTAATTTTTAACAGAGAATACCAATCAACTTAATCACACTTAAGCATTATCACACATATTTAGAGGCGAACTATAGGCAAACCCAGATCATTCTGAGATCTATCGAGATTTCTCCACTCCACTTAATTAACCGACCAGCCTGATTATCCCTATCTTAGGCTCGTAACACTGCCCACCTGCAAAGAGAGAACGCACAACTTCTTCCACAACTTCTTCAGGGATGTTTCTGGAAATTGCAGTTTCCACAAAAGCTGCATAGTCAACTCCCCTGTTGCCACCCATTTCCCTTAGAAGCTCGAGCACAAACTCTTTCTGGTCAGCCTTTGCCCCTGAATCGCCTTCTGCTTCAAAATCCAGGGCCCTGAGCCCTTCTCTAATGGAGACTTTAAGCAGTGCCGCAAACTCCTGAGGAGCTCTTTCTCTTTCAAGGGCAATAGAAATACCTTCCGCAAGCTCGGAAGAAACACCTTTATCCAGAAGGTATTCGATGAGTTTTTCTCCACGATATGCGCTAGCAGCGGCATCTAAGAAGGCTTCAAGCCTCTCAACCGTCTGCTCTGCAGTGTCCACAACCCACCTACCCCGGATCTTCTCGTCAACTACATTTGCTTCTTCAGCCCGAATAGAGACAAAAACCGATCCAGGCTCAGGCTCGTATATCCTGGCTTTGCCTGTAAGAGCAATGAAAGCAGGAATCTTGACAGTTGAAAAGAAAATAGCTGCTTCGGGCTGGTAGTGCCCTGCATATACAGTAAAAGCCCCTGTAGGGTCAACTATCCTCGCTTTCCACATCTCATTTTGTGTGCCTATGCTGTCAAGTTCTGTTATTACTCCAACCACAAAAATACGGTTGAGAATAAGCCCAAGAGGGCTGATAAGCAGATTGGGAGATTTAGGATCTGAGGCATCTGAATCAGGTCTGGCTGATTTATCAAGTTCCCTGCAGGCCTCAAACTCCCTTGCAAAAACCCTTTTTGCAACTTCACGTTTAAGCAAGATTGACGCCTCCACCGGGAACTTGGGAGTTCCGTTCCTTTCCAGCCCCTTCGTCCTGCTCAAGCCTGTGAAGCAGTTCTACTACCCTGAAGGCGAGATCATCTTCAGGTACCCAGACTTTTTCAGCTACAAAGGAAATTCCATATTCTCCTTTTGAGGCGTTCCCCCGAACTGCAAGATAGCGACCTGTAAGAAAACGCTTGAGGTCTTCATAGACTGCATCTTTAGAGACATCAGAAAACATTAGCTGTTCGGCTTCTTCAAGGGTTTTCCCATAGATAATTTCTGCAAGTTCCCTTGGGAACATAACTGACATGGCTCCTGTCCCGTCATCCATTACGGCCTTAATCCTCATGTCCCTTATCCCTTCCACCTTGCCGTGCGCCCTGCAGCTTGCTTTTTGAACCACGCGGCTGCATTCAGGACAGCGGGAGATGATGCCTGAGCCCGGTCGGACTGAAACCACATTTCCTGCTGCGGCCACATCGAACATGCTGTCTCTCGAATCGATTTCTTCGATTTTCATGAGGACAGGGTCTTTGCCCGCAGATTCGAAGGTAAACGCAAGATTTTTAGCCTCTTCCGGCCCGATGGAAAAAACTTTTGTGTTGTTCGTGATATTGACAGACGGCATTCCTCTGAACGTCCGTACCTGAGCCTCCTCAATTCGGATTATACTTCCGATGTCAATTCCAGGAAGGGCAATCCAGGCTGTGAAAGGAAGCCTGCCGGTCTCATCTGCAAGCACACCTGAAACCACCGTTGATTGACGCCCCCTTACCAGAACCTCTCTCTGAGAAAGCTGAAGCACGCAGGCTACAGCCCCTACGGAAAAATCCACAGAACCAATATCAACTAGCTTCTTAGTCTGGCTTTCAGAAAGTTCGGAGAGGGGTGGAAGCTTAGAGTCAGAGGTTTTCGACACAAGAGATTGTTCTCCGATAGAAAGCCTGACCCTGTTCTGCCAGATTCGGGTGTAAGCGTTCCGAATAGTGATTACATCTCCTATTGAACCGGGAAGCTCCTTCCAGGAAGAAAACATTACAGAACCGGTTTCATCTGCAATAACCCCTGTATAGAGCTTGGAAGGTCTTTCTGGAGTTTCTGACGGAGTTCCTTCCTGAGCCCCCTCCTTAGGACGGATTGACTTTTCCCCAATGTCCAGGACCCTGCCTGTGAGCTCAAAATTCTTCAGATTAGCAGACAGGTCCTTTACCTTAAGAACTTTCTTTTTCCCCCCAAATTTGCGGAGAATACTCTCTTTTGCAAGATCCGGAGGTACGCGAAAAGCAATAAGCTTATCAAACTCTGCCCGGATGCCAGTCTTTTCAAGATCTCCAAGCGCCCGGATTAGCTCTTCAAGGTGGGGCGCAATTTTTTCATCCATTTTAAGCCTCCATTCGAGACAATGACAAAATAATTCAGAGTATACAGTTACTAAAATTTTACAGTTATTAAGATATTAAAGTGATTAGGATTTTACTAAGGCCATATACTATTCGGATATTTGTAACAGCAATATTTTTCAACTTGTTGAAATTTGCCAGCCCTTAAGTTATTAGCTTTTGCAACCTGTACTGGCTTATACAGCCTGTTAGACGTTAAAACATTTAGAGAACCAAATATTGAATAGTGGATACCCTTAACGAGTCACCTGTTGCCAGCTAATATCTACGAATTAATAGCAGTAATATATTAAAAATTAATTCTACCTTTTCCAGCCCAGATGGAGATCAAACTATTATTTAAGGATAATTATTCAGAACTATTCAAGAAGAATTATTCAGAACTATTCAAGAAGAATTATTCAGAACTATTCAAGAAGAATTATTCAGAACTATTCAAGAAGAATTATTCAGAACTATTCAAGAAGAATTATTCAGAACTATTCAAGAAGAATTATTCAGAAATTCTAATTCCAAAGGTATATTAATTTCTGAACAAAATTCCTCCCCCGGCAAAATATTGAAAGAATTAGTTATGAAGAACAAAGTACACCCAAAAAAAGAGGGAATTAACTGCTTCGAAGAAGCTGAAGCCTAATTGGAAGGCAACACAGAGATAAAAAGGCAAGGGGAAATTGAAGATGGGAATCATAAAAGACAGAAATTCAAGAATTGTTAAAATAACAGCACTTGTAACCATTCTAGCAGTAATCTGTACTTGCTCTACCGTTTCTGCTGCAAACTTAAGAGTAAACTCCACAGAAGAAGGAAATTATACATCTATACAGGCCGCAGTAGATGCCGCAAAACCCGAAGACACGATTTTTATAAGCCCTGGGACTTATGTTGAAAACCTCAAAATTGATAAGCAAGTAAGAATCTGGTCCGACTCCAGGAAACCGGAGGACACGGTTATCAGGGCAGCAGACTCTACAAAAAACACCGTGGAAATCACTGCAGACAGAGTCTCATTTAGCGGCTTCGGTATTGAAGGTTCGGAAAAAGCAGGAATTTCACTCACGGAAGTCAAAAACTGTTTTATAAACAACAATAAAGCCCAGGGAGCAGAATATGGAATATTCCTCACAAATTCCGAAAGTAACACAATAAGTGATAACATTATTACCCTGAACGAAAAGGGTATAAGGCTCGAAAGTTCCGCCTCAAACACTATCCAGGACAACATCATTGCCTACAACTATGGTTTTGGAATCTCCATTGATGAAAGCAAAAAGAATGTTATCTATAATAATTACTTCAAAAACTCCTTAAACGTCGAAGAAAACGTTGTAAACGTGGAAAATATCTGGCAGAGTCCCCTCGTAACCAAACAGAATATTGTCCGGGGCCCTTACATTGCCGGGAACTTCTGGGCAGACCTTGAAGGCAGGGGTTACAGCGAGACCTGCGCAGATGAAAACAGCAACGGAATTTGCGACACTTCATATAACTTAACAGGAGGAGGAATCGATAAGTCCCCACTTTTCCCAAAATTCCCAAATTCGGTTAAGATCCTTGAAAACAAGCTGAATTCCAGTGCCAGTGCTTATGAAGAGGAAATAGAAACCGAGAAAGAAAAAACTGATGGAACAAATGAATCCTCGAGTGAAAACACTACAGAAGCAAATACTTCAGAAGAAGAAACCCCTGGACCTGGGCTGGGAATTGTGGCAATGGCCTGGGGAGCTGCCTATTTCCTGAGGCGGGAAGGGTAAGAAAAGAGAAAAATATATTGGTACACACACAACAAAAGAAGAAGTATTTAACTTAAATTGATATAGAAAATAGGAAAAGATAATGGACAGTTGGATAATTGAACCTTAATAACAAACTTTCCGACTCCCATTATCCTTGAAATTTTTTATTAGTTTTTCAATTTAAAGCTCATTTTTTGGATACTACAATATATCCTGACATTGTTTTGGTGTTACTGCCTTTTGCATTCTTTACTGTTAAGCTGACATTATATTTTCCCGCTTTACTGTATATGTGTGCAGGACTCTTGCTTGTTGAATATTTTCCATCTCCAAAGCTCCATTTCCATGAAGTTGGGCTATTTGTGCTTTTGTCAGTAAACTGCACTTTCAAGGAAGTTTTTCCTGACCTGGGGGATGCAGAAAAAGAGGCAATTGGAGCACTTGAACCAGAACCAAGGATACCCATATAGATATTGGAGATTCCATTCAGGTCATCACGCCAGACTATCCTGTTTCCGTATATGGCAGGACTCCATTTATTTGATCCAGATGTTGTGAAGGATTGCTGGTGGCTGGAGAGATCATACACATAGATATTCCAGTTACCATTGCGATCATCGGACCATACTATATTGTTACCGTAGATTGCAGGATGATATGAGTCGGATGCATTGGTAGTAATACGAGTTTCTTTTTTAGTGGAAAGATCGTACATGTAGATGTCTCTGTTTCCATTGCGTACTTCAGCCCACACTATCCTGTTACCGTAGATAGCCGGACCTTCTGCTGACCCACTGGTGGTGAGCCGCGTTTCCTTCTTAGTAGAGAGATCGTAAATATAAACATCCCAGTTATGATTGGTACGTTCTTCCGAACCGTCCCCATTGCGTCCATCCAACCACACAACTAGGTTACCATAAATTGCAAGATCTATCTTCAATGATTCTGTGGTGGCGATCCGAGTTTGCTTTTTAGTGGTAAGATTTTGCATGTAGATATCAAAGTTTCCCCCTGCACCGTCTATGCTAAGATATCCTCCAGAATCGCGCCCGTCCAGCCATACAACCCTGTCCCCGTAGATATCAGGCCGGATCTGGTCTGCCCCATTGGTGGTATGAGTTTCTTTTTTAGTGGAGATATCGAATATATAAATATCCCAGTTACCATTGCGATAATCCTGCCATACAATCATGTTTCCGTAGATAACCGGGTTCCACTGAGCAGAGCCATCTGTAGTGATTTGAGTTTCCTTGGAAGTTGAGATATCGTACATATAAATATCCGGGTTTCCAGTGAAATCATAGTAGTTTTCTCCATTGCGGTAATCCTCCCATACAATTCTGTTCCCGTAGATATCAGGCATGCCCTGATATGAATCGTTGGCGATAATCCGGGTTTCAGTTATTGTTGGCGGAGCTGCAGATGCCGTAGATGAGATGAAAATAAAAAATAAAACAAGAGCTGTTGAAGCTAAAGCTATTGAATATAATTTATTCTTATTTCCCATTTAATTCCTCCTTCCACATTTTCCACTATCTTTCATGAAAAACAGTAATTTTCAAAACTTCACCTCTGGTTTTAAATTTATTCTTTTTGATTTAAATTTTATAATAATTCCCTAATTAGCGAGAATATTCGGAAAAAAGTGCGTAAAACCGAAAATAAGTAGAAAATAAGAGTTATTCAGCACAAAAAAAACGCAAAAACAAGAGAAATAGAAAAAGAAATGAAGGAAACGAATAAAAGAAGAGGGACTGATTTTCTGTCCCCCTTCTCTCAGAAAAATTATTTGTGGGCAAAGTATGCCACAACTTTTTCTCCGCTTACGGCATCAATTCTGCAGAAGCCGAAGCGTTCGAACTGTACTATTTTGTCAAGTTCGGCTGCGATCCCGCGTTCTCCGATTCCTTCAATATCGCCGTCAGGGCCGCGTACTATAACGGAAATTCCGTCAACTGGGACCCAGTGGAAAATTTTTGCTTTTGCTTTTTTAAGGGCTTCAAGAGAAATATCAGAGAGTTTTGCCTGAAGTGGAGAGAGGGAAGTGATTTCAATATTACAGAAATCTTTTAAACGGAGGATAGCGCCTACATCAAGCTTTTCGACATCGTCCATGCAGACAAGCACCTTATTTCTTACGGCAATCTCTCTTACACCTCTTGTATGATCAGTTGGATGAAGAGGAAGTTTAGCAACTGCAGGTTCTGAATCTATAATCTCCAGTTCTACAGGATTCCAGACAAAGAAATAGCGGTTTGCAATAGGGTCTACGATTTTGCGGTTTTCAGCGTAGAGGGACTCCATGCTTATACTTACATCAGTCATCCCTACTCCCATCTCTATAAGGAACTTTTTGAGGGCTTCAGCCTGTATTCCACGGCGCCGAATTGCCCGGATTGTAGGAAGCCTTGGATCGTCCCAGCCGCTGTATTCTCCTGCTTCGATAGCTTTTCGGAGGGTACTGGTGCTGAACTTTCCAAATTCATGGATTTTGACTCTGCCCCAGTGGGTTGTCCTGGGATAGGTCCAGCCAAAGTAATTGTAGATATAACTCTGCCGCTTTTCGCTGTCTATAAGGTCTTTACCCCGGATGATATGGGTCATGCCCAGTTCATGGTCTTCTATAGCGCCTGCAAAATCCAGAAGGGGCCAGACAATGTATTTGTTTCCGATCTCAGCTCTGGGGTGGGACATCTTTCTTATCCTGAATGCACCCCAGTCCCGTAAAGCTGGGTCTTTGTGCTCTATATCGGTTTTGATTCTCAACACTGCCTGCTGGTCTTCATATTCTCCTGCAAGCATCTTCTTCCAGTGCATGAGGTTTTCTTCAGGGTCTACATCCCTGTGAGGGCAGGCTTGTTTTGCATCCTTAAACGCCTTGAAATCTTCTCCTTTACAAAAGCAGACATAAGCCTTGCCCATTTCAATGAGTTTTCTTGCGTAATCGTAATAGAGAGGGAAATGATCGGAAGCGTAGACTACCTGATCAGGCACAACCCCGAGCCATTTGAAGTCATCAAGGTACCACTCATAGGCTTCAAGCATAGGGCGTTTTATATCAGGATCAGTGTCATCGAAACGCAGGATGAATTTTCCGTTGTAGATTTTCACGTATTCGGAGTTTACGACCATCCCTCTTGAGCTACCAAGGGTTCCAGGCCCATTGGGATTAGGGGCAAAACGCATTACAACCTTGCCGGATTCAGCCCCTTCGAGGGGTTTTAAGCCTTTATCGGGCTCTTTTTTCACACTGAGGGCTTCTATAAGTTCGGGTGCAATTTCTGAAAGCCGGGCCTCCCAGGCTTCAGGGCTTCCGTTAGAAATTTCAGAAACAATAGCTTCAAGAGCTTCAGATACCGCATTTGGATCGGATCTGAGTTGAGGGCATTCCCCCATTACTTTGCCCATAACAGCTTTGGGTTGTGGGGCTTTTCCGTATTTTACGGCATTTTGAAAGGCGTATTTTTCTATTGTTTTGAGATCTTCAGGACTTAAGGTCATAGGAGTTTCTCCAAAAATACATGAGTTAAATGAAATAAGAAAGTAAGGTAAATTCAATTTCAAGGCAATTACAAATTCAATTACAAATTCAATTACAAATTCGATAATAGATTAGCTTTCAAAGCAATTACAAATTCAATTGCATCATACTCACTGAAAAGTGAGCATCCCATGCGATCCGCTGAATCCTATGATTCAGGAAAAAACATGTGAATATGATTATAAAAATGCACCGAAGCCCCAAAAATCCGGAAAAAATATGAAAGTGAAAAGCCACTTTTGGAAGTGTACCCTGCAAGAAGGGAGCTTATTTAGGGATGGAGGCTTCAATTTCCCGGATAAGGGACACTTTGTCTTTGATTTTTTCAAGCTCCCGTTCAAAATCCTGCAGAAACTTTGGGACCGCATCCCCAGGCACTGCCCCCTGGGCTGAGGGCTTGATAAGATTTGCCTGCTCAAGAACCCTGAGGGAGTAGCGCACTTTATGGTTCTGCATTCCGGTAACTTCTGCAAGTTTTAAAATTCCAATAGGAGCATCTTCAATCACTTTTTTGAGTACCAGAAGGTGGCGCTCGGTAAGGTCAAGTTCAGTTCCGATATGCTCAAGAAGCATCAGATAACCTCGTTTCTAAGTATTCCAATTCCCTGGATTTCCACTTCCACAGTATCCCCCCGCTGCAATTCTCCAACTCCCGGAGGCGTTCCTGTAGTGATTACATCCCCCACTTCCAGAGTCATTATCTCAGAGATGAATTCAATAAGGTAAGGAATGTCAAAAATAAGATTTGAAGTGCTTGACTCCTGTCGGGTTTCCCCATTTACCCTGCAGGAGATCTGTGCATCGGAAACATCAAACTCGTCAGAAGAAACAAGATAAGGCCCGAATGCTGCAAAGGTATCAAAACTCTTTGCCCTTGTCCATTGCCCATCCTTCTGCTGTAGATCCCGTGCTGTCAGGTCATTGAAACAGGTATAACCTGCAACTACGTCTTCAGCCTTTGAGGCTGAAATGTTCTTGCAGCGCTTGCCTATTACGACTGCGAGTTCGGCTTCATAATCCACTCTCGAACTGGAAGCCGGATAAATGATTTTGTCTCCGTGTCCTATGACTGCAGAAGGAGGCTTCAAAAAGAGAACAGGAGTATCCGGGATTTCCATGGAAAGCTCTTTCGCATGGTCTCGATAATTCAGGCCAACACAGACGATTTTAGAGGGAGATGAAGGGGGAAGGACGCGGAGTTCCGAAAGCTCAAAGATCCCCCCCGAAACACTTCCATTGGAGTATACACGCCCATTTTCAATTTCTCCATAAAAAATTTCATCTCCTGACCTGAATCTTCCAATCATATCTTTGTCTTCTCCTGCTCTTCGGAATATATTCGCCTGCTTTCCTTCATTTTTTAAGAGGATATATCGAAACTTAAATTTTAACTCTTCGCCCACTGGCATCCCGGGTATATTTCCCAAGTTCGGAATCGAGGAGCTGAACACCTGAAAACACAGGCCCGTCCTTGCAAACTCTAAGCCCGGATTTGTCCATGCAGCATGCCCCGCAAACTCCGATTCCACATTTGAAATAACGGTGGAGACTGAATTCCGCTTTCTCAAGAACATTTCTGTCCTCGAGAAGCCTGAAGACAGAAGCCATCATTATTTCAGGCCCGCAAACAGCAATCCTGTCATAAGCCAGAAGATTGAGCCCCTTGAGAACATCTGTTACAAAACCCTTTGTCCCTTTTGAGCCGTCATCTGTAGAAACATAAACCTCGCCTGCCTCTGCAAAACGCTCTTCAAAAAGGAGATCCTCTACACTTCTGGCTCCAAGAATTGTATGAACCTCAGAGCCGGCTGCAAAGGCGGCATCTGCATAAGGAGACAGAGGAGCTGCTCCGACCCCACCAGCAACAATCAGAATCTTTTCACCCTCAGAGGAAAAAGAAAATCCCCTTCCAAAAGGCCCTCTAAGCCCGAAAGAATCTCCTTCTTTCAACTCAAAAAGCTTTGAGGTTGCTTCCCCAACTTTCTGGACAGTAATAGAGTTTTTTCTGGAGAGGCCCATGGGCACCTCGTCCACGCCTCTGACCCAGACCATTACAAACTGGCCTGGTTCCATAGTCTCAAACTGGAGATCAAAGAAAAAAGTCTTGACCGAAGGAGACTCTTCAGTTATTTTTACTATTGTAGCATTAAGAGGAAGCATCAGACCATCTCATGGGAAAGCCCTATTAATTTTTTTACATCCGAATAGCCTTTCCTCTGGAGGAAAGCTTCGATCCCCGTACTAATTTCGGAGAATATATCAACTCTGTCATATACCGCAGACCCGATCTGGACAGCTCTCGCCCCAGCCATCATCATTTCTACCGCATCCTGCCAGGAAGATACCCCGCCTACCCCGATTACAGGGATTTCAAGAGCCGTGTAAAGGTCATAAACACATTTGACAGCTACAGGCTTTATAGCCTTTCCTGAGAGCCCACCTGAACGATTACCCAGGACGGGATATCCTGATTCAATATCAATAGCCATTCCTTTTACTGTGTTGATTGCAACAACAGCATCTGCGCCTCCAGATTCAGCTGCAGTTCCTATACATGTAATATCCGAAACATTCGGAGTAAGCTTGACCCAGACTGGTACTTTTGACACGTCTTTTACTGTCGCTGTGACCGCTTCTACAAGACAGGGGTTAGAGCCGACAGCAGCCCCGTACCCTTCGGCATGTGGACAGCTCACATTAAGCTCAAAAGCATCGGGCTTTCCGGGAAGCAGACCTTCCGCAACTTCCACAAATTCAGACGGTGTTCCGCCGAAGATGCTTGCAATTACAGGAACATCTGAATCCTTTTTTGCAATATCAAGTTCCTGCAGGAAGCCCGGATAGGAGGGATTCGGAAGCCCCATAGCATTCAAAAAACCGCATTCAAGCTTGACCATGCTCGGGTTGGAGTGGCCAGTTTTAGGTGCAGGGCCTATGGATTTAGTCACAACTGCACCTGCTCCTCCCTCACTTGCAACCCTGCACAGAGATGCCCCTGTTGTGCCAAGCACGCCGGCTGCAAGAATGGTCGGATTTTTCAATTTAAGTCCGGTAAGAGTATACATACAAACCCCTCTCTGCCCTGGAAATATATCATCAGTCGTATAAATCTCCGGAGTCGCACGAATCTCTGGAGAGCTGCAGGAGAGCTTCTTCAGCAAGTCTCTTGCCACCCATTTTCACAAGCCTGTGCCCGAGCTCCCTGGCTTTTTCAACTCCTCCGAGCATAGGGATAAACTCATCTATCCTGACAGACTCCATCCCATCCAGAGACAGCACCTCAGCCCGGACATGAATTTCTTTTTTATCAGGAGTAAGTTCGGCATAGGAACCTATAGGAGTAGTGCAGCCTCCCCCTAATTCGGAGATCAGGATGCGTTCGATTTCAGTGACAATCCGACTGTCAGTATGGTCAAGTCTGGAAACTGCAGCTTCAGCCTCGGTGCCTGCCCTTGTAACCACTGCAACCGTGCCCTGGTTAGGGGAAGGACAAAAGAAATCCGGAGAAAGGATTTCCCCTTCAAGTTCCCAGCCCATGCGTTCAAGCCCTGCCTTTGCAAGCAGAATCCCATCATACTGCCCTTCCTTAAGCTTCCTGAGCCTTGTGTCGATATTGCCTCTTAACTCCTGAGTAACAAGGTCTGGCCTGTAGCGCCTGATCTGGGCAGCTCTTCTCAGAGAACTGGTGCCTATAATAGCCAGTTCGGGAAGTTCATCCAGAGTAGACCCGTCGTAAGTCAGAAGAAAATCGAAAGGTGTGTCTCGCTTCAGAACAGCAACTGTTGGAAGAGCAGGGGGACGGACAGTAGGCATGTCCTTCATGGAGTGGACAGCGATATCGATTTCTCCTGCAAGCATAACATCGTCCAGTTCCCTAACAAAAGCCCCAACTCCCCCGGATACGGCATGCAAAGGACGGTCCGTAAATCGGTCTCCGCTGGTCTTTATGATTTTTAAGCTGGTCTCAACGCCCAGTTCGTTTAAAAGGCGTGTAACATTTTCGGCCTGGGCAAGCGCAAGCTGGCTACCCCTTGTACCTATAATCATGTGGAATCCTCGTTTTCAAAGACGCAAATAAGATCAGATATTTTCAGCGTATGCTTCAAGAGTTTTTTCGAGATCTTCTTCGCTGTGGGCCGCAGAGACAAAATTAGTCTCAAACTGGGAGGGAGGCAGGAAAATTCCGCTTGCAAGCATCCTGTGGAAGAAGGCAAAGTATCCCTCCTTATCGCACTTCAGGACCTCCTGATAGTTATGAGGTTCATCTCCAAAGAAAATCTTGAACATGGAAGCAATTCCGCATACGTTATAATCAAGACCTTCGTCTTCAACGATTTCAGACAGCGCAGTCCTCAGGTAGTCACCTGTTGAATTCAGTTTTGCATGGATGTTTTCCTGCTTTAGATAATCAAGCATTGCAATGCCTGCAGCTACAGAACATGGGCTTCCGCTGAAAGTTCCTGCCTGGTAGACAGCTCCTGACGGAGAGATCATTTCCATAATGTCTCTGCGACCGCCAAAAACCCCTATAGGCAGACCTCCACCTACGATCTTTCCGAGCGTTGTCATATCCGGCACGACTCCGAAGTATTCCTGAGCCCCGCCCATTGCGAGCCTGAATCCTGTAATGACTTCATCGAAAATAAGAAGCACATCGTTTTCCCGGGTAAGTTTCCTGAGTTCTTCAAGGTAGCCAGGCAGAGGGAGAACAGGACCTATATTTCCAAGCACGGGTTCTATTATCACTGCAGCCAGTTCATCTCTGTTCTTCTCGACAAGTTCGGCCATTGCTTCAATATCATTGTAAGGTGCCTGCAGAGTATGTTTAGTGAAATCCGCAGGAATGCCCAATGAATCAGGTTCTCCCAGGGTTGTAGCTCCCGAACCCGCCTTTACAAGAACCGCATCATGGGCTCCGTGAAAGCCACCTTCGATTTTGATGAACTTGTTCCTTCCCGTAAAGCCTCGGGCAAGGCGAAGGGCACTCATTGTGGCTTCGGTCCCCGTAGAAACAAAGCGAAGCATGTCAATGCTTGGATAATACCCTGCAATCTTCTCTGCAAGGGTTACCTCAAGCTCTGTGGGAGTCCCATAGAGCCATCCTTTATCCAGCTGGGTTTTAATGGCCTCTTTTATTACAGGGTGGTTGTGCCCAAGGATTGCAGGACCGTATGCAAGGCAGTAATCAATGTACTCGTTCCCGTCAAGGTCCTTTATTTTGGAGCCGTCAGCTGACGCTGTATAGAAAGGATAGGGCTTGATTGCACGCACAGGGCTGCTTACCCCGCCCGGAATAAGGGTCTTTGCTTTCTCATACATCTGCCTGGACTTCTCAAGTGTTACCTCAGATATCATGAAATCTCACCGGATTGGACTGAAAATTTTCAATGAAAGAATTATTCGTAATTAATCCTGAATTTAAATGGAGCTGTATATTCAATTGAATTTATCAAGCTGAAGTTATCAAATTGGATTTATCGAGCTGAAGTTATCAAATTGAAGTTATCAAATTGAAATTTAGATTTATTCAACCTCTATGTAAGCTAATTTCCTCTTTTTCTGTGTTCCCTTGTTATCTTTATAACAGAGCTTTCCCCTATTAAGCAGTTATTATGAGAGTATGGGTCAGATAAGGATCAATTCATAAAAAATGAAAAGCTGCTGGCAAAAAGGGATAAAGAGCTGAAGTTCCCGAAAAAGAAGGAGCACCTTAAAAAGAGGTGCTTACTTCAGCATTCGAGCTGCATCCTTTGCAAAGTAAGTAATGATAATATCCGCTCCTGCCCTCTTGATGGAGATGAGAGACTCATATATGGCTTTATTTTCATCAAGCCAACCGTTAGCTGCTGCTGCTTTAAGCATGGAATACTCCCCGCTCACGTTGTATGCAGCTGTTGGCATTCCGAATTCAGTCTTGACCCTATAAACAATATCCAGATAAGAAAGAGCTGGCTTTACCATTATGATATCCGCTCCTTCAGCTATATCGAGGGTTACTTCCCTCAGAGCTTCATCACTATTTGCAGGGTCCATCTGGTAGGTAGAACGATCTCCGAAACAACAACCTGAATCAGCTGCTTCTCTAAAAGGCCCGTAGAAAGAGGAAAAGAATTTTGCGGCATAAGACATGATAGGAATATTCTCAAAACCATTAAAATCAAGCGCTGCCCTGATGGCTTCTATCATTCCATCCATCATTCCCGAAGGAGCAACCATATCAGCGCCTGCTCTTGCATGGCTGACTGCAATCTTTCCAAGAACCTCAAGGGTTTGATCATTTAGAACCTCTTCAGTTTCAAAATCAATTAGCCCACAATGGCCGTGGCTTGTGTATTCACACATGCAAATATCAGTGATTACCACAAGTTTGTCGCCCAATTCGGCCTTTATCCTGCGAACAGCTTCCTGGATGACATCATTTTCTCCCCATGAGGAACTCCCTTCTTCGTCCTTAAAAGCCGGAACTCCAAAGAGGATCACTGCAGGAATCCCGAGTTCTGCGATCTCTTTTGCTTCTTTTGCAACCTCTGAGAGAGGGAACTTGTATATTCCGGGCATGGAAGAGAACTCAACCGGGGAGTTGATAGTCTCATCAACAAAAATGGGTTGAACCAGGTCATCCACGGATAAGGTGGTCTCACGTACAAGGTTTCTGATCTTTCCTTTTCTTAACCTTCTCAACCTGACATCTGGAAACATGTGATCACTCCTTTAACTATGAATTAATTGCTTATGAATTGCCTTTTTCCGAAATTCGATTTAACTCATTTCCGCAACCTGGTTTAATTTTATCAAACCTTACCTTCTCCTTATCAAGGCAGAAGACCCTTGAAACAACATCAAGGAACTCTTCGTTTCCGAGTTCTGCGGCCTGACGGAGGACTTTTGTAGGCTCGGCCAGGATTTTGTTAACAATAGAATGAGTAAGATCGTCAAGTACCTCGGTTTCAATCTCCCCGATGGTATGATAGGCACAAAGTCGGTTGACTGCCTTTTCCCTTTCTCTTATCCGGACATCGTAAACCTGCCGATAAAGATCGGCAATCAGGCGGTCAGCTTTCTGGCGCTTGTACTGCAGGTTTAAAAGTCTAATCTCTTCCTGAATTATAGCTTCGGCTTTTTTAGCCTCTTCCTTCCTCATTTTAAGAGTCCTTTCGCTGATAACCCTGAGATTATCGATATTGCACAGCTCGACATTTTCAAGTTCGACAACGGATTCTTCAATGTCCCTGGGATTTGCTATATCTATAAGGAGGAGTTTACGGTTCTTGCTTCTGTTCTTTATGGCTTTTTCAACCATTTCTCGAGGAAGAATGTAATGGGGAGCTCCTGTCCCGCTGATTACCACATCAGCATCTTTAAGGTAGATCTGGATGTCATCTAGCCTGACTGCATGTCCTCCGAGCTCATAGGCAATTTCTTCAGCCTTCTTGTAGGTGCGGTTAGCAATGTATATTCCCTCAATATCCTTTTCAGCCAGAGCTTTTGCAACAAGGACTCCGATTTCACCTGCTCCTATTACAAGCACAGATTTTCCTGTAAGCCCTTCCAGAATATCTTCTGCCAGGTCTACGGCCGCAGAACCTATGGAAACCGAACCCTTGTTGATTTTTGTTTCATTGCGGATCCTCTTTCCTACCTGAATAGCCTTATCAAAGGCAGTATCCAGGATTTTGCCAGTTGTACCCATTTTTTTGGAATAGGCGTAGAGGTCTTTTATCTGCCCGAGGATCTGGTCTTCTCCTACGATCATGGATTCAAGCCCGCCAGAAAGCCTGAGAAGGTGCTCCAGAGATTCATCATGTCCATAGAAATCGATAATATGAGTAGAAGCTCCCATTTCCTTTGCAAAAGAGAAAAGTATACTGCTGCTCTTGGGGGAAACAACATAGATTTCAACGCGGTTACAGGTTTTTAAGACAACGCACTCGTAAACATACTCATGACTGTACAGGTTATGGAGCAGTCCGTCCAGATCTCCGTGCCAGGCGGACTCCATTTCCTCAACTTTTGCTTTTTTATGGGATATAACCATACTTGAGATTTCTGTCACAGAGAGCCTCCAGATAGAATGAATAAAGGGAATAGAATAATAATATAAGGAGTGGTAAATTAAACTTTGTCCAGAACTCCTCAGCCGTTTTTCACTAAAGAATATTTTAATTCACAGAATATTTTAATTCACAGAATATTTTAATTCACAGGATATTAATCCACATAATAATTTTATTTGCAGAATATTCCAGTCAAAGAACAATTCATTTGTATTCAGTTAAGGAATCTGTTAATGTTAACATGACTACTGCAATCATCTATTCATCTCGATTTACATTTATAGGTTTACATAAACGGCAACGAAAATAACACATTTCTTATGGGTCGTATCTTAACCGAATACAAATGAAGAACAATTCTATTTGCAGAATAATACTATTTACAGAGTCTTTTTTTTCTGTGAAAATTCCTGCAGTTGTTTCCAGGTTTTACTGGCTGGAATTTCCAAGGTAACCCGAGATTATGGCATATGCCCTTTCTTCTGCCTTTTCATAGGACTCGGAAAAACCTTTCCATACAGTCTCGCTTTCGAGGACTTTCCAGAGGAGGTCTTTCCTCTTTCTTTGCTCAGCCACATGATTTTTAAGATAATTCCTGAGTTCATCCTGAAGCCGGATCATATCCGAATATGCAGGAGTTATGACGCTTTCTATCTGCCTGCGGGTATATTTTGAGACTGCTGGACTGTGTCCGAGAGTGGAAATCCCGATCATTAGATCTCCTCTTTTGATGACCGACGGGATTACAACACTACCTAAAGCATCGACCTGATTAATCAAAATATCGCTTTCCCGTGCGATACCAGCTATTTTTTGATTAAGTTCGAAAATGCTGGTTGCAGGTATAACAATAAAAGCCCCTGAAATAAGTTCCTTTAATGTTAAATCCGTAGCCGAAAGAAGATCGAGCTGGAAAAGCCGGACCTGCCCAGAAGCCTGGAGCTCCTGTAGCCGAGGGGAGAATTCGAGGCTGATAACAAAGGTCTCGGCACAGCCGCAGAAAAGTTCGGCTTTGCGTTCCCCGACAGCGCCCCCCCCAAAGATAACAATCTTCCTGCCGGAAAGGTCAAGCATAAGGGGGAGAAAATTATGTGTATCAGCCATTTTCAGGAACCTCATTGAAAAACATCTTACTTTATGTATACTTGATATTAAGACCAGAACTTAGAGCCGGACGCCGGTTTTCTTGAACTCTCGTTCACTGAAAAAGAGAGTATAATCCTTAATTCCAGTAGCTTTGGAAATCCTGACAGCTACCTTTTCACAGTCTCCCGAAGTATAGGAGTGAACCATGGTGAAAAGGTTATATGGCCAGTCAGGATAGCGAGGGCGCTCGTAGCAGTGAGTCACTTCAGGAAATTCGGCCATTATTGCCCCTACTTCTTCTATCCTCTCATCGGGAACATTCCAGACACACATCGCATTGGCTGTAATTCCTATTGCCCGGTGCCCTATTGAAGCTGCAAAGCGCCGAATTTTTCCGGCTTTCTGAAGATTTCTAAGCCTTTCAACAAGTTCCTGCTCACTTATCCCAAGTTCGGAAGCGAGCCCTTTGAAAGGAGAATGAATAAGTGGAATCCCATCCTGGACAAGCTTGAGCAGTTCTACATCCGTTTTATCCATTTTTTCACCTGATATCGAACTTTACTTTTATCTTAAAAAGACGCTTTGTGGGAAGGTTTAAGAGAAGACAGCCGGTTTTCTCCTGGATTTCAGAAATTATATCCTCAAGCCTGGCTTTATCCGGAGCAGAGAGCGTAAACCAGACATTGTATTTTGCCGCACTTCGGAGATAATTATGAGAAACTTCAGGGTACTCATTAATGAAGTTTGCAACTTCTTCAATTCGGACCTCGGGGACTTTCAGGGCCACTAAAGTGCCTACTCCGCCCATATTTCTGGTGCTGAGAACCGGCCCTATACGCCTTACAGCCCCTTTCCTGTTGAGCTCGCGAAGCCTTTCAAGAACCTCGGTTTCGGAAAGACCGAGTATTTTGCCTAATTCTTCAAAAGGTTCTACTTCTAAGGGAACTTCCTGCTGGATCAGGTTCAAAATTTTCTTGTCCGTCTCATCAAGTTCAAATTCAGGAACTTCCCCATCATAAGTTTCCAGTTCAGGGGTGAAATCGGCCTCCTCTTGATGGAGCTGATTTTTGTAATCTTCAAGTTCAATCATCCGGATCACTATCATTTTTTTTCGGGCCTGTAGACACAGTAAGGCTCTTCTTCAAGATAATCGCCAGTGGCAGCATAAGCTCTTGCCCTGCAGCCAGCGCAGACCTTTTTATAGTCGCAGATTCCGCATTTACCCTTAAGTTCATCTGGATTCCTTAGTTTTCTGAAGACTTCGGAGTTTTCCCAGACATCTCTGAAGGACTGTTCCCTGATATTGCCAGCAAGCACAGGAAGGTAGCCGCAGGGGTAAACTTCACCTACGCTGGAGACAAAACAGAAGCCTGTCCCTCCGAGGCAGCCTTTTGTCATGGCCTCGTAACCATGAGTTTTCACTGAAATTTCGATACCTTCTTTTTTTGCCCGCTGGCGCATAATCCTGAAATAATGGGGGGCGCAGGTTGCCTTCAGCTGGATTTTCGATTCTTTCTGCATGTCATAGAACCAGTGCAGAATGCGTTCATAATCTGCAGGAGATACCTCATCAGATTCTTCCCCCCTGCCTGTGGGCACAAGGAAAAAGACATGATAGGCAGCTGCTCCGAGCTCTTTTGCAAGCTCAAAGGTCTTTGGGATTTCTTCAAGGTTGCGTCTTGAGATCGTAGTGTTGATCTGAAAAGGAAAATCTGCTTTTCTGAGGACTTCAATCCCTGCAAGAGTCCTTTCAAAAGCTCCTTGCATGCCCCGAAACTCATCATGCGTTTTTGCAGTTGCTCCATCAATGCTGATGCTGAGCCGCTGGACCCCGGAGGCTCTTAATTTCTCCACAAGTTCGGGAGTGAGAAGAGTGCCGTTTGTTGCGAGCACTACTCGAAGCCCGGCATCAGTTCCGTAGCGGGCAATCTCCAAAACGTCAGGCCTTGTAAGAGGTTCGCCTCCGCTCAGTATGAGGATGGGCTTTCCAATTTCTGCAACCTCGTCAATGAAATGTTTAGCTTCGTCAGTGGTAAGCTCACCTGTTGGAACCGAGGAAGTGGAAGCTCCCCTGCAGTGTACACAGTTCAGGTTGCAGCCTGCAGTCAGTTCCCATGCGATAAGCCTTGGTGCATTTGTCATAGCAATCCTAAATTAAGAGTTTTTATTGATGGCAGTCAAAGGTTAATAAGAGTTACAAATCAACGATAATTAGGAAGTGAGAATCATAATCTGAAGACGGAGTAGAGATCAGAATCAATTTTACTGAAATAGCATAATTAAAACTTGAGAGTTCATATTAATAAAGTAATATTAATATTCTGCCATTTCAAACGAAGACCTGTAAAAAGAGAGCAGGAAGTGAGTCTTCATCTTACTGAAAGAGTGAAGACTTTACTGTCAATGATATTTTAATTCGTTGATTCGATTGTCTTTCTTTTATTCCAAAAGGGTTCTGGGACTGATAAAGCCGCTTCTGAGCATATGGTCGGCAATTACAAGGGCAACCATGGATTCCGCAACCGGAACCATACGCGGAGGAATCGTGGGGTCATGCCGTCCTTTGATCGCAATTTCGGTGTTTTTTCGGGATGGAAGGTCAACTGTTTGCTGGACTTTTCCTATGGAAGGAGTGGGCTTTACTGCTGCCCTGCAGATGATATCCAGACCTGTTGAAATTCCTCCGAGAACTCCCCCGGCGTTATTGCTCGAACAGGTTATATTTCCTTCTTCAATGCGGAAAGGATCATTCATTTCACTTCCTAGCAGGCGAGCAGCCTCAAAACCAGCTCCGATTTCAAAGCCTTTGACTGCAGGAATGCTCAGAAGGGCTTTTGCGAGGTCTGCTTCCAGCCGGTCAAATACAGGTTCCCCAAGGCCTGCGGGAACACCTTTTACAATAATCTCGACAACGCCTCCAACGCTGTCCCCTTCCTGCCGCAGGGCTGCAACTTTTTCAAGCATTTTCTCAGCGGCCTCGAGATCGGCACAGCGTACAGGAGTTTTTTCCACATTTTCAAGGATCTGTTCAAAAGATAGAGGCTTTGCCCTGATTCCTCCGAGTTCGAGCACATGTCCGGCAATTTGGATTCCGAATCTGGAGAGCAGGAGTTTGGCAAGGGCTCCGCCTGCAACTCTGCCTATCGTTTCACGGGCTGAAGACCTCCCTCCCCCACGGTGATCCCTAATTCCGTAACGGGCCATATAGGTAAAATCAGCATGTCCTGGGCGAGGAGTATCTTTAATAGCATCATAAGACGAAGACCTGGCATCGGAGTTCCAGACCAGCATTGAGACAGGAACGCCTGTGCTCATTCCTTCGAAAACCCCCGAAAGTATCTCCACCCTATCAGCCTCTTTTCTGGGAGTGGAAACCTCACTCTGCCCGGGACGCCTTCTGTCCAGCTCTTTCTGGATATCAGCTTCGGAGAAAGGAAGCCCTGCAGGTAATCCGTCTACAACGACCCCTACAGCTCTGCCGTGGGACTCACCCCAGGTAGTGATTCGAAACATCTGCCCGAAAACGTTTCCAGCCATGCATCTTAACTGGTTTTTTTGCTATTTGATTCTTGGGGTTGTGGCAAGGAGGGCTCAAGATGCACGACTACATCAGAAATATCTGTGTACTCGCTTTTCAGCTTTTTACTGACCCTGTGAGAAATGAGGTGGGCATCCTCAAGAGGCATATCAGATTGAACAAGCAGATGCAAATCGACCTTTATATCCCCCATGCTTCCGCGGGTCCGGATTTTATGGCAGCCCTTTACTCCTTCCACGCCCATGACCAGTTCACATATTTCACTATCTTCTATCCGTGAAATATCCAGAAGGGATATTGAACTTTCTTTTATAATCCTGTATCCGGCCCTGAAAATAAGGAAAGATATCACTAAGGCAATTACAGGATCCAGGAGAGGAAAACCTAATTTTATGGCAACCAGGCTTATTATAACTGAGAGGGAGACATAAATGTCACTTTTCGTATGCATTGAGTCCGCTATAAGTACCTGGCTCCTTAGAGATACACCCTGGCTGTACTCATATCGTGTGACAAGATAGTTAATGCACATTGTCCCGAGAACTACAAAAAAACTCATAGCTGTAACCTCTGGATTGCCAGGAATAAGGAAACGATTCAGAGCGTTCTGAAAGATTTCAAAACCTATAAAGATCAGCATCAGAGCGATAAAAATAGAGGCTACAGTCTCGTATTTCTGACGCCCGTAAGGATGTTTCCTATCCGGCGGACGAGACGCAATATAAATTCCCACAAGTCCCACGATGTTGGAGACTCCATCAAAAAGAGAATGATATCCATCTGCAATCAGACTTAAAGCGCCGGTTAGAGTTCCGTAAATAATTTTGGCAAACGCAACTGCAAAGTTCAGAAATAGCACATAGATGAGGACTCGCTGGATTTTTTGAAACCTCTGTAACATAGTCTGAACCTCCATGGCGAACTGTAAAAAACCTGGATATGAAGCAGTAAATAGAAAAAACTTAATAAAGTTAGGAGCTATCAAAAAACTGTCAATTATAGACTTACTACTCTTTTATATAAAATTCTACGTTTAAAAAAAGAAAAAAGATAAGGAGTGGAAGCAAAAAATAGAACTGGAGAAAGAGAAAAAGGGAAAAGTGAATTATTGTTCTGAACCTGTCCAGGTCATATAAGCATCCACTATTTCCTGCCCTTCCAGAAATATAAGTCCGTGCTCTTTACCATATTCTTTTGAATTTTCTTTGGAGAGGGCTTTTCCATTGTAATCGTCCAGCATCTCGCAGACCACCATTGCCGGAGTAATTCCTGCCATACGGGCAAGAGCAACTGAAAGTTCAGTCTGCCCTTTGCGCTCATCCAGAAGGCCTTCTGCGGCTCTCAGGAGAGCCACGTGTCCTGGAGTTCGGAATTCATCTCCAAAACGGACTACGCTTCCGGAAAGGTTTTTTTCAGTAATTTCCCCTATTTTTCGGATAGTAAGGGCTCTTTCATTATCAGGGATGCCTGTCCTGGTATCTCTGTGATTGACCCAGAGGGAAAAGGAGGAATGGGAATCGTATTTAAGATCTCCATCCTTTTCGACAACTTCACCAAGAACAGCGCTGGTTTTACTGGCTTCCCGAACTAGTTCCGCCATAAAAGGCAGTTTGAGTTGTCTGGATGCCACAGGATCTACTGCAACACAAATAAGGCCGCCAGCATCTTTTCGCATCCACTTCACATCTTTGGATGTGACTGCTTTTGCAGGAATTACAAGATCAGTTTCCCCTTCCCTGGAGTCCGAATCATAAATCTGGATCATTTTTCCGGCCCGCAGAGCTTCCAGCGCCCGGTTAATAGTCTCATTTCCGTACGTAAGACACTTGTATACCGTACTTTTGCTCATTCTTGGCTCTCCGCACCCTGTTTGTTTACCTGTATCACAACTCTGTCTCCGTCTTCCAATTTCAGGGTATCTCTTAATTTTACCGGTGCAATGATCTCAATCAAATCTGAAGGGTAGTGTGTTCTTTCAGGGGAGATAACAGCAGCCTTTATGCCACCGATACTAACAGAATAGCAGTTTCCCCCTCCGAAAGTGCGTTCTCCATCATTGAAGCCGTCTATCCGTACAGTCTGAATCTCTCGGAGTAGATTTCGAAGAACCGAACTTTTTTCAGAAAGCTGCACATTTAGAGTTCCAGGAAAAGGGATGAAATGCAATTTTTCCTCAAACTGCTTCCTGTATCCGGGGATATTTATATAGTACTGACCCTCTCCCAGGCCCTTAAGCACGTTTCCCTCAAGCTCCAGGATACCAGATTCCGGAGAAAAGATACTGCTGTACTCCAGATATTCACTCTTAAGAATTTCAATTCCTTTTTCTGTCATTTTTATCAACTGGCCACCGGGAACGATCTTTCTCTCGATCAGCCCCTCTTCTTCCAGCTGCTTTAGTTTTCTTGCTGCAGTTTTGGAGCTCGCCCCGGTATGCTTTTGAAACTCACTCGAAGAGACCTTGATGGTCTTATTTACTGCTCCTATAAGGGCAAGTTTCTTCAGGTGTTCAATGTCAGGCACTGTAGGCACCCATCTTAATTTTGAGACGCATCTCAATAATGAGATGTTAGACTATGCATTTCGCTATAATAAAACTTTTGATAGCCATCGAAGTAGAAGGAAAACGGAAGGAGTGTTCCTAAAATACATATAAAAAGCTTTACGAAACTCTTAAATAGTATAGAACATGAGTTAAGAATAGACTTGCAATGACACAAAATATCAATATAGAGTGCCCCTCATGTTCTCCTGAGGAGAAAGTATCTCATGAACTGCTAAAGCTTGGAAAAAGCCCCTTAGTTCACTGCCTGCAATGCGGAATCATGTACGTTGCCTCAGGTCTGGACATACCTGAGAAAATAAGCGTAAGAGTCTATGTAAACAGAATAGAACATCCTTTCACTCGCTGGGTGAAGCTAAGCGCAGGAGAAGTTCTTTCTGAAGATGAAGAAATCGTTATAGATACTGGAAAAGCCACAAGTGACAATCCTTTTGTTATAACCTCCCTGCAGGTTGGAGTCAGGCGCGTGCCTTCGGCTCCGGCTGAGGAACTTGACACAATCTGGGCAAGACCCCTTAACGAGATTACCTTTGGAAAGAAAAAGAAAACGAGACAAAAACATCCTGTAGGCTCTGAGAGTATGAAGCCAGCGATTGGAATCTTTATTCCTTCGAAAGGTTTACAGGTAATGCAGGACAACTAATTTACAGGACAATTGGTTTTTAAAATAGCTACTTAGAACTCCCGCAAATTTTTATTTTAGTTTTTATTTTCAATTATCTTAAACATCTTTTTTTATGTCCAATTATCTGATGAATATTTTTGCATCAGTTCCCCCTTCAGGATACTCCCAGAAAAAACATCACCGGAGAAGTTAAGTATTTAGTATTTTGAATCCATCTATTGATTAGACCATGATAAGAGAAATTGAAGTTGAATGCCCCTCATGTTCCCCGGAAGAAGAAGTAGGGCATGCCGTTCTGAAAGAAGGACAAAGCCCGCTAGTCCGCTGTCTTGAGTGCGGACAGGTACATGCAGCGAAGATAAAAACCCCAAAATTAGTCCGTTTGAGAGTTATAGTCAGCAAGATGGATGTTTCAAATACCCACAATACTGAACTGGATTCCGAAACAGTCCTTCAGGTCGACGATGAACTTGTTGTAGATGATGAGGAAACAGGGTTAGTATGCCCGATCCTGATTACTGCCCTTGACGCAGGAGGAAAAAGGGTTCCCTCAGCTAAGGCAGAAAACATCGAGACAATATGGGGCAGAGCCATCGATGAGATAACGATAAAATTTTCTGCACAATCCGGAGTTGAAAAAACTGACGTTGTCGAAAAGCGCGTACCCGGAGATTATGAGTTTGTTGTCGGAGCAGAAGAAAAAATAGGAAACAAGCGCCTTTTCATCCACAAAATCAAGGTGAGGGATGGAGAATTCAGGTCCAGAAAAGGCGATGTTGTGCTTGCAAAATACGTAAAAAGGATTTATGCAAGAAAGAAATGGGAAGGTTCAGTTCAGCGTGATATGCGAAGAGGGCCGTGGTGAACGAATTCATAAAAAAGAAAATGAAGAGGAGAAAGAATTCGAAAAACTGCGCAAGCTCCTCGTAGAGGGGCTTGAGGCTAATATATTAAAGGAGAAAGTCCTCGAAGCCATGCTCCGTGTCCCCAGGCATAAGTTTGTTCCGGAATATGAAAAAAGGGCAGCTTATGTGGACAGGCCGCTGGAAATCGGTCACGGACAAACGATATCTGCCCCTCACATGGTGGCAATAATGTGTGAAATCCTGGAGCTGTCTGAAGGGCATAAAGTCCTGGAAATAGGGGCAGGCTCCGGATATAATGCTGCAGTAATGGGGGAACTGGTAGGAAAAAGCGGACATGTATACACTGTAGAGCGCATCGAATCCCTTGTGAATTTTGCAAAGATGAACCTGAAAAAAACAGGTTATGAGAACGTTACGGTGATCCATGAAGATGGGTCAATGGGGTATTCAAATTTTGCTCCTTATGACAGGATAGCTGTAACATGCGCTGCTCCTTATATTCCTGAACCTCTGCTGGAACAGTTAAAGCCTGGAGGTATAATGGTAATTCCCGTGGGAAGTTATACCCAGGAGCTTTTCCGAGTAAAAAAAGACATCAAAGGCCATATACACAAAAACAGAAAAGGCGGAGTCATTTTCGTACCTTTGATTGGCAAATATGGCTTTCGAAAAAGCTGAGAGTGTGGAAAATAAAAGAGGAAAAAATCTGAAATAAAGAAATAAGCATCTTTTTAATAAATGTGAAATAATTAAATAAAGTATTAATAAGTGTGAAATTAAATACTGAGTATGGACATCGATAATTATGAGGATTTTGAAGAGATTCGCGTCAAAGATGTCTATATAGTCGATGTTTTCACAGACCCTACACCGGTGGTACTCCTTGAAAATATGGAAGGGAATATGCTTCCAATATACATAGGCCACCTGGAAGCCCTTTCAATAGGAAATGTGCTTAAAAACATCTCCCCTCCTCGCCCTATGGCCCACGACCTTATGGTAAATATTTTCGAGCGGATGGGTATTAAAATTGAGGGTGTACTTATCGATGAAAAGGTAGACAAAATCTACTATGCCCGCCTTCTGATAAAAAAGGACAATAATGTTATGCAGTTTGATGCAAGACCAAGTGACTGCATTGCCCTTGCCCTTCGTGTGGGAGCTCCAATAAGGATTCGAAAAAAGGTGTTGGAGTGTTCCGAAGTAGAGATGTCGCGGCTAGAAGGTGCCCGTGTGATGAACATTTTTGGATAAAGCGCAAAAGAATTTTATCCCGGTGCCTCGGAGAATTCACGCAAAGGACTTTGATTAACTTAAATTACCCATATCTTCGGGAAGCTATTTTTAGAATTCGCTTTAGAGGTTTGCCTCTTAACATATAGTCACGCTTGTAATTGTTGCAATAGAATCCACTTTGATCTCATTGAGTAGTTGCATTATTTGGCCTCGTGACTGACTATAATATCTAAACTTTTTTTAGTAGAAAAAGCCTGAGGAGATTGTAATCGGCTTAAATTAGATAAGCTTTTAATAACAATTAAATTTATTATCCCTTAGATGCTCACCAAAAGAATCATACCATGCCTTGATGTGACCCTTGACAGAGCCGGCGGCTGTGTTGTTAAGGGTGTGGAATTTGTGGACCTAAAAGAGGCCGGAGACCCTGTAGAACTAGCAAAGCGCTACAATGAAGAGGGCGCAGATGAGCTTGTTTTTCTGGATATCACAGCTTCTGCTCATGGCAGAGGAACCATGATAGATGTGATTGAAAGGACTGCAGACGAGGTATTTATCCCTCTCACGGTTGGAGGAGGGATAAGTTCCATTGATGCCATCCGGCAGATTCTTAGGGCCGGAGCAGATAAGGTTTCTGTCAACACATCGGCAGTAAAGAACCCTGACTTTATCAAAGAGTCCTCCGAAATATTCGGAGCCCAATGTATAGTTACTGCCATTGACTGCAGGCGAAATTATGATGTAAAGAATAATTTAGACAAGACAATTCTGGAACTTGAAGACGGGAAACCTGCCTGGTACGAAGTAGTAATATACGGAGGCAGGGAAAACACAGGAATTGATGCAGTACAGTGGGCCAGAAGGGCAGAAGAACTGGGCTCTGGAGAAATCCTGCTTACCAGTATGGACAGGGACGGGACCTGTGCCGGTTACGACCTGCCTATTACAAGGACGCTCTCAGAAGAACTGGATGTCCCGATTATAGCTTCTGGAGGAGTTGGAAATCCTCAGCACATCTTCGAAGGCTTCGCCATGGGAAAAGCAGATGCGGCCCTTGCAGCAAGTATCTTCCACTTTGGCGATTACTCAATAAAAGAGGTCAAAGAGTACCTTAAAGAAAGAAAAATTCCTGTAAGGTTATAAGTTGAGAGAATAAGCAAGGAAAAAAAGAAAGGAAAGTAAGGGAAAAAAACAGAAATATAAAATGAGGAAAAACAGCATTAAAGGGACTAAAATAGAGATTAAGCAGATAGTTGGGATGCGGAAAAAATGGAGCTTTCGGAATTTCAGAAACTGATGTACGAACTCTATGCCCACAATGATAGGAGAAGGGGAGGTAAGGCTACAATGCTCTGGCTTGTTGAAGAAGTTGGGGAACTTGCCGAAGCTATCCGCAGAGAGGAACCTGAAAATGTAGAAGAGGAACTTGCGGACTGTTTTGCCTGGATAGGGGCGCTTGCCAACCTCTATGGAGTGGATCTTGAAGAAGCGTTCCTGAAAAAATATCCTGGAGTATGCCCAACCTGTGGGCAAAAGCCTTGCATCTGCACTGATTGAGCCTTAATTCACGGAGTATGGCAGGCAAAAAGATTTTCGCAATCATGAGGATCTGAGTAATATTCATGCTTTTTTATATATATATATCCATATTTTGAGATACTTTTTTATTTCATAGAGTCTATCTCTTATTAGGAATTCTTATATGGATTCTTTATTCATCGGGGTAATCTAAGATGTCAGAAGCAGAAACCACGGAATTTCTTGAGAGTTTGCAATTGAAGATCCTGAACAATACAGACGGAGACCTTGTGCTTCAGGCTGAGAAAATTGAGAAAGGGAAGATCAAAAAGGGACAACATGCTCCGCCAAAAATAGGAGCTTATGAAGAGAAAGGATTTGAACTCATTGCGTGCGACGGAAGCTGTGAAGGTGGAGCTGATATAGAAGGATGGGTAAAGTATGGAATAGGTTGCTCAGAAGGATATTGCAAGATACATTTCAAATACGCAGGAAAGACAGACAAAGTAAGTTATTCCTGTGAATCCCACATGCACGATGGAAAAATGCTCTGCGAAACCTCAAAAGACAAAAAAGACGAAAGAATCGTAACCTGGATAATCGGGCCAAAAGTATAAGCCTGGAAACAGATAAAAAGATCCTGCCCTATTCGGCAGACTTTCAATAATTCATTTTATTAGTTTTACAAAATTAGTACTGAAAATGTATTCTTGCTCAAGAGTGGTATGATCACCACAGAGAATACAGGCAGGACCTCTCTTACAAAGTTATGAACAGGTTCTGCATGAAACAATTTTTCACAGCCATTTATTTTCAAGACTTTTTATTTCCCTGCACCGGAGAAGGATGCCAAAGCTTAATTAAGGGCAGGCTATGTACTTCCATTGATGAAGCCTGAAAAACCGGAACTGCTGGCACCAGCAGGCAGTATGGAAGCCCTGATTGCAGCCGTAGAAAGTGGAGCTGATGCTGTGTACCTTGGAGCCTGGGCTTTCAGTGCGCGGGGGTATGCGTCGAATTTTTCAGAAAATGAGCTTGAAGAAGCCATCGATTATGCTCACCTAAGAGGCTCAAAAGTATACGTAACTGTAAACACTCTGCTCAAGGAAGAGGAAGTAGAAAGAGCCCTTGAACTACTTTCCCTCCTTAGAGAAATGGGAACAGACGCAATTATTATCCAGGACCTTGGGCTTATTTCCCTTTCCGAGAAATATTTCCCTGACCTTCCACTCCATGCAAGCACGCAGATGACGCTGCATAACAGCGAAGGAGTTGAATTTGTAAAAAAATTAGGAATCGAAAGAGTTGTACTTTCGCGGGAGTCTTCTCTTGAAGAGATAAAACAGATAAAAGAAAAAAGTGGGGCTGAAATAGAGGTATTTATTCATGGAGCTCTCTGCATCTCCTACTCAGGCCAGTGCCTTCTGAGCAGTCTTATAGGGGGAAGAAGTGGAAACCGAGGATACTGTGCCCAGCCTTGCCGCAAGAAGTACAGGCTTTATTGCGAAGGAAAACAGATCAAAACAAACGGGAATTACCTCTTAAGCCCAAAAGACCTCAACACAAGTCCTGAACTGGGGGCCCTGATAGAGTCCGGAATAGAGTCATTCAAAATAGAAGGCAGAATGAAAAGACCGGAGTATGTGGCAGGAGTTGTCAGGGTATACCGCCGCCTTATCGACAGATATATCGAGAATCCTGCAGAATACTCCGTTTCCGAAGAAGAACAGGAAACACTCACCCAGCTTTTTAATAGGGGTTTTACTCGAGGTTACTTTTTTGAAAACCCACGTGGGGATCTAATGAGCAGAGAGAACCCACATAACAGGGGAATTCCGGCAGGCACGGTTCTTGAGTACGACAGGCGTTTGAATCGTATACGCATAAAACTTTCAAACTATCTTCGCCTGGGAGACGGAATAATGGTAGAAAACGCCGAAACCAGGCCAGAAGATAAAGGAAAAATCGTATCGTCAATGTATACCGAAAAGGGTCCTGTATACGGGGCAGGGAAAGGAGACATAGTAGAGATCCCCTTTGACTCAAGAGCGCCAGCAGGCAGTACGGTGTACAGGACACATGACAAAAAGCTCATGGATTCCCTGAAAAAAGAAAGTGAATCCAGAAGCATGAGACCAAAAATTCCCGTATATATCAACGCAACAGTCATGCAGGGAAAGCCTGCCAGGCTTGAGATAAAAGATGTGGATTCAAACGCAGTAACTATTGAATCCGAATATCTTGTAGAGAAGGCAGAAAAGCAGCCTACTTCAAAAGCCCAGATTGAAAAACAACTCTCAAAACTTGGAAACACACTGTTTGAGGCAGCTGAGCTTCATGTGAATGTTGAAGGGGATATTTTTATTCCTATGGGGCAGTTGAATGAGCTCAGGACAAAAGCAGTCCTTCAGCTTGAAAATCTGCGGATATCAAAATGGAAGCGAAAACCTCTTCAGAACCTGAAGTTCCCTGAACTGGCGGAAAAAATACAGAAGAGAGAGGCAGAAATTGCGCCTGAGAATATCCTGACAATTCCTCTAATCTCAGTTTCGGTTTATTCCATCGAAGGACTTGAAGGAGCTCTTGCAGGTGGAGCAGATTGCATATATTTCGGAGAAGGTATTTTCAAAAAGCCGAAAACTGCAGACCAAAAAGAAATTACTGAAATGGACCCTGAGATAATTTTCGAGAACGCTGTCATAAAAACCCGAAAAGCCGGCAGAAAAATATATTTCATCACCCCAAAGATCGTGAAAGACCCCGAAATGAAATCAGTGGAAAAGATCTGCTCTCTGGCCAGGAAACTGGGGGCAAACGGTATTCTTGCTCCAAACCTGGGGATATTTAACCTCGCAAAAGCAGAGAAAATTCCTGTTATTGCAGACAGTCCTCTGAATATCTTTAACAGCCGTACTTTTACCCTCCTCTTACAGGAAGGAGCCAAAATGGTTGTAATCTCTCCGGAGCTAACACTTGAGGAATTAAAAGACATCGCTTCTTATGGGCCTGCGGAATGTATTGTCCACGGGAATCTGGAACTGATGGAATCTGAACATTGTCTTGTAGGAGGCCTGCTCGAAAAAGAGAAAGGAAAATGTAGTGCTCCCTGCATGTCAGGAAACTTTACACTGGTAGATGAGAAAAATTATGAGTTTCCACTGCTCATGGACTCTCAATGCAGAATGCATCTCCTTAACTCAAGAGCTCTGTGCATGCTTGAATTTATCCCAGAATTAATCAAAAGCGGAGTCTCAAGCCTCAGAATCGAAACTCTCGGGCTGGAAAACGCCGACGAAATAAAGAGAATAACCCGGGCATATAGAAACGCTATTGATACATACCTTGAGACAGGAAAGCAGGAGAGAGAAAAGTGTGAAGGAAGAGGCTTTACTACAGGGCATTATTTTAGAGGTGTGCAGTAAGGGTTTCAGGAAAAAAAATCAATAAAAGATGGAAAGGCGAATAGATATGGAATTAATGGAGAAAATTAGGGTTTCGGAACAGAGGAGCCCAAAAATATTCCTGTCGGGCTCGATCCGTGGAGGAAGGCAGCTACTTGAGACTTACCGGCTAATGTGCGATACCCTGAAAAAAGCAGGAGCTGAAGTGCTCAGCTGGCATGTCGCAGACCCTGAACTGGAAAACGCAGAGTCGAAAATGACAGAAGGAGAGATTTATGCTAGAGATATGAGCTTGCTTGTAAAAAGCGATGCTCTGGTCGCCGAAGTTACTATACCTTCCACAGGTGTGGGTTACGAAATCTGCAGGGCTCTTGTCCAGGGAATTCCTGTGCTCTGCCTGCACAGGCAGGATGCGGCAGTCTCGGCAATGGTACTGGGAAATCCGGACCCTTTACTTGAAGTACGAGCTTATCCAAACGAAGCCATACTTGTGAAAAATATTAATGAATTCATAGAGATTCTCTGAAGGAAAAAAACAGAATTCACCTTCCTTCTGAAAGAAAAATAGCAAATGCCTGTCCAAAACTGCGTAATATAATGCTATAAAGTGTAACCACAGTGCCAGAAAACTCAATGATAATTATAAATAAGTTGAGCTCCTAAGTATGACTTATGGTAGTTGGAATCGCAGAAATATCAGTATTGATTCTGGCAATTATAGTAGCCATCGTGCTATATAAAGTCCTCAAGACCGCCACAAGCCTTGCAATAAATGCAGTTCTTGGCGTTTTAGTCCTGATCGCAGCAAAATTTATTCTTGGACTTGAAATCGCAATCACCTGGATAGCAGTTCTTGTCTGCGCAATAGGAGGCATCTTCGGAGCACTTGTTATAATCGTGTTGAATTACCTTAAACTGGCTTTCTGATTAAGAAGAAATTCAGAAATAAAGAAGTTCAAGATTTTCAGAAATCACAGGCCCATATAGAAGTTGCAAAGTGTCAACAGCTTATGGGAAGGGAAATTTAAGGCTTCCGAAAGATTCCTTTTACCATATGCCTTTTATGGACCTCTCCTTTGAAAGTTTTTTCTTTTATTACATTTTCCAGCTCTAGAATTTCAAAGTCCTTGAAAAGTGTCCTTATTTCTTCTTTTGTAAAGTAGTGGTAGATTATTCCATTTTGCCGGACAAAAGTTCTTTCTTCAAGGGGGGATGAAGACTCTCCCCCACAGCGCATATCCTCACAGCCAAAAGCCTCGAAGAAGACAAAGCCTCCTTTTCTGAGCACACGCATGAATTCCTTGACCGCAGATTCTCTTTCGTCTGTAAAAAGGTGCTGAAGTACCCCATAACAGAGAATCCCATCAAAAGCTTGAGCTTTGAAAGGGAGTTCATGAATACCTGCCCCGAGGTGTTCGGCAAACCTCCCGCTTCTTGCAATCAGCGCTCTGGAACTTTTCAGAGCAATCAAAGAAATGTCCGCTCCGACCGCATTGCAGTAGTACCTTGCAAGTTCTCCCAGATATCTGCCATTTCCTGAGCCTGCGTCGAGAACCCTGGACTCGGGCAGAAGATAAGCCTGCGTGCCCCTGACAGATGCGGGTCCTCCCCATTTAAGGTGGGAGTATTCTTTATCCCAGGCAAGAAAATGTTCTTTTTCAGAACTTGTCGGGGAGATTACGCGAGAATAAGTGTCCGGTTTATCCATAATCACCCACGTTTTTCAGGGACATAGGTTGAAGCTTCTGAAAACCGTTTTACCAGAAATTCCGGCTCAAAAGAAGAGAGGAACCAGCCTGCTTTGGGGCCTGAACTCTGCCCGAGTATTGAGATGTAAATGGCTTTGAAAAGGTCTTTAGGATCTATATGTGGCAAAACCTGAGTATCCAGTTTCTCAGCAATCTGCTTATTCAGCTCAGAACCCTCCGTTTTTACGGAGTAGACAAGCATATGATAGTCTTCACCACTGATTTTCCCTCTGGATTCAATAAGGGCTGCAAAGGCTGAAAGAAAAGCCTTCTGCAGCTCAGACAGGGTTGCCACCTGCACAGGCACCTTCTCTTTTACACTAAATTTTGCAAAAGGCGGGGCATAGATTTCAAGCCATCTGGAAACGTTATCTGCAAGTTCCTTTATGCACTTTTCATTTTCAGTAGAAAAGCCTGAACGTTTTACGATCTTCAGTATCTGGTCAAAATCTCCCCTGGCAACCTGAAAAATAGTCACCATCTGCTTGAAAGGAAGTTCAGACTGGCAGATACCTGTTGCTCTGGAGAGTTCGTATACCCTTTTTTCGAAAATCCCAGAAGAAGGATCATTCTTCCTGGACTGTACCCTGAGGCGTTCGTATTCATCCACGAGAGTCAGAAGAGGCTGACCAGGATCGAACTGGATGTGTTTTTCAGGTTTTGTACGAATGATCAGGTAGCGAAGAACCTCAGGAGGCACTACTTCAAGCATTTCCGAAATCGAGACAACAACTCCTGTGGAAGAAGACATGGCCCCTTGCTTTCCAAGCATTATCCACTCATAGACAACAGGATACGGAGCTTCACATCCATAGATTTCGCTTACAATCCTTTTTCCAGTATCAAAAGAGCCACCTCTAGAAGCATGATCTTTTCCGAAAGGCTCGACTGTCACCCCGAGAACCGCCCAGCGGGCAGGCCAGTCAACGCGCCAGGTAAGTTTCCCCCCTCCTGCCATTGGCACTGTCCCCATGTGCCCGCAGGCACAGGCATAGTCCACAGTTTCAGCCTCCAGATCAAAACCCTTTACCTTCGTGGTTGTAATCTTCCCGCATCCATTACACCTGGGATTGAACGGACTCCAGTCATCTTCGATAGTTTTTCCGGAAACCTCTTCAAGGATCTTTGCAATGGCATCTCTTTTAACAAGGGCAGTTTTTATTGCTTCGGTGTACCTGCCTTCCCTGTACATTTTATCTGCCCTGTAAACCTTCGGAGAAATTCCCAGACGCCTGAGAGCTTCAAGGAAAGGTTGCAGGAAATGCTCGGCATAGTTTGCGCAGTCTCCGCAGGGGCAGGGAACTTCTGAGATGGGTTTTCCCACATGGTCGGCATAACTCTCAGGGAGAAAAGGGTAAACCTTGCGAAGAGGATCATAATTGTCGGCAATATAGATAAAATCGGCATCTGAACCCTTATCAAGTAGAGTTCGATAAACAGCATCTGCAGTCACAACTTCTCTCATATTGCCTATGTGAATATGGCCAGAGGGAGTGATCCCTGTGGCAACAAGATGTTTGCCTTCGTTTTGCAACACGTCTTCGGCTATGACGTCTGCCCAGTGAATTGTGTCAGCCATAATTCTCACCAAAATTGTTGATAAACCCGGGATAAGGCGTGAAAACAGGAAGTTAGAATATCTTCATGCATTTGTCTAAAGGTTGGATTCCTGCATAATTCCCTTATCGACTAATAAACTTTGGGCTTGAGGGTAAGGAATCTAAGGTTGTTTTTATTTTCGGCCCTTGAAGAATAAAAACAAAAAACAAAAAACAAAAACAAAAACAAAAAATAAAAAAAAGGAGAAAAATGTAATGGAGGTTTAAAGGCAAATTGTTTTAGATGTCTGCAGATTTACGGAGATTTAAAATGGCACGTTACAGAGCAAATCAAGTAAATTTGATTTACCAATAGATAAAAGCACCTAAAAATATATAAATATTTCGGAATGAGAAGGACACTGCCATAAAAAAACTGTTGAATAGAGCAAGTTATGTGAAAACAATTTACCCTGAATAGAGAAGAGGAAAAAATAAGGAATAAGTAAATGACTTTGGAACATCAAACAGAGAAAAAAATAACAAAAATAATATAAAAACTGAAAATAAAGCCTCAAAGAAAACAATAACATGGAAAACCAGGAAACAATTCAAAAACTCAACATGAGATATTCAGCAAAAATGCCTCAAAAATGATTCAATAAGAAGTGCCTGCTGGAAAATTAAGTCAAAAGAATTCATTAAAAAAAAGCAGGGAGATAGTTATTATTTTAAGTGAAGAGCTTTTCGGACCTGCTTCAGCCTCAATAACTGTTTTTAAGCTGTTTTAGGCAGGTCCGAATTATTGGTCTTGATCTTGTATTTCCCTGCTGCGGAAGAAAATTCAGGCGGCTGCCTGAATTATTTTCCTTAACGGATCTGTTTTCGGAAGAGGTTGCAGGAATTAATCTTGATATCGAGCAACTTTTCGATATTCATCTTTGCGGCAATGCCTTTTGCAGCGCCAGGCACGGAGGTAATGACTCCGATATCTAGTTCCTCACGGAGTTCACGCATTACGTGTTCATCTGCCAGGTCCATGGTGCCAACGTTGAGTTTCTTTGCCACGTACTCTTTTGCTTCTTTTATCCTCATATTCTTTGAGAACTGCATCCTTGCAACGAGGTCTCCTGCAGCCCTGATTCCAGTCATTCCGGAAGCCATTATGTGTGCGATCGGCATACCCAGAGGGTCGCCGACCCCGATCTATATGCCGTCTACGCCTGCAATTTCAACCATTGCTTTGCTTGCTCTTGTAACAGCATCTATTGGAGGAGTTTCAAGCATAGGAATCCCGCCAACGCCCATTCCCATGTCAACGTGACAGGGTATGGGGGAAGCTTCGACAGCTGCCTTCATGAAAGTAACTGCACGGGCAAGGTTCCAGGCTGAGGTCTTGCTGGTGTTGGTGTTGCATACAGGCCCAAAGACGTTTGCTCCGGCTTTTGCAACAAGAGGTGCCTGCTGGTGAGGCCAGAGTCCGGCAAGGGTAACGCCGTCATACTGAAGGTTTCCGTGCATCCCGAGAACCATTTCTCCTGCCATGCCTGCTTCGATGTACATGTCAGGGAACTCTTTTCTAAGAGCTTCGATTGCATGGAGGGTACCATACATATCAGCGTCTCCGGCTGCAGCAGTTGTGTCAAAGTTGACACCGTCTGCTCCTGAGGCAAAGAGTTTCTGCATGACCCATACGGTGTCCCTTGTAAGGTGTTCTGCAGCGTGTTCCATTGAATCCCAGGCTTCCTGAATCTTAAAAGCTTTCATCAGGTCGCCAGGGTTTTCGAATGGCCCGTCAGGGGTGTAGTAAAGCCCCATGTTGGGCATTGCGCCGTAGAAGAGCGGGATGATCATGTTCTGCTGGCAGACTTCCATTGCCTGGCACTCATTCGAAACAACAGGTTTCACTGGCTTGTAGCTGTAGTCAATGTGCCCGAGTTCCATTGTGTCTGCACCAAATGCCCTCTCGTGCATCATGCAGCCCACTAAACGGCTGGAAGGAATACCTACGCCACTGTTCCCCTGGTCGCCGTCAAGTCGGATTGTCCCAATGTCATGTGTCACAGGAACTTCCATACCGTGTTCGACACTGACAGACTTTCCAGGCATCATAAGGATTCCTGCAAGTTTGTCCAGTTCATCGGCACTAAGGGCAGGGATCTCACCAAGATCTGCAGCATTTGCAGTTCCAGCCTCAATCTCCTCTATAATTTTTTCTTTGGTAAGGAAGACACGTTTACCGTCTCCCATCCTCAAAGCATATTCTGTTGCCATTTATTTTCACCTTATATTTTGATTAATTATTAAATATGGAAAGCCGTATTTTGGGGTTCAGAATTTGGATACAAAGGTTCTGGCCTGCCAGAGGGCTATTACCGCCAGGATGAGGATCAAAACCATCCACATGACATCTGCTGCCGGTATGAAGGAATTTTCCCAGTATTTATTGTAAGCTTCTAGAGCTAATGCGGTTTGTGTCATATCTTATCCTCCAATCACACATATCTGAGGCAGGCATCAGAGCCTCGGACTCTTCCGAAGTCTGTGATCACATACTTGTGCAGAAGGAAGTCTTTTTTATAGATTCCCTCTTCATCGATTTTCTGCTCCACATCCTTCAGCATTCCTCCAGACGCCAGTTCGATGATATCAAAGTTGATGCTGTCCCTGCCGTAGTTGCTGTTCATTCCGTACTCTTTCTGGATCTTCGAAACTATTTCATAGTTCCAGTATTCATTCCCATCCAGGAAAAGTTCCAGAATCCTGAACTTGATAGGACGGTTTGCGCTCATCTCATTCACCCCTCAGAGTTTCAAGTGCACTTGTTTCTTCCGTAAACATGACAAAACTGCCAATCACACAGAGAGTGCCTCCGACAAGGATAGTCCACTCTGGAACATCTCCAAAGAAGAGGAAAATGAAGATAATAGCAAACAACCCGTAAAGGTTTCCGATACCCTGGCCTCTTCCAACCCCAATGAGCGGGAAGGATTTGTACCAGCAGACATAACAGAAACCAAAGGTAATTCCTGCAAAGATCAGGACCAGCATGGTCAGGGGTTCAAAGGCCTGGAGCGCAAAGGAATACATTGGGAAACCGAAGAGCGCAAGCAAAGGAACAATAATGATCCACCAGATAATGTTTTCTCCAAGGAAGCGAAGAGTCAGTCCAGCATCCGGCTCTGCGATATCAAGCCCTTTGCCTGCAATTGCACCTTCGATACCCCATCCTGCAGCAGCCATCAAACCACCTAGATAGCCTATCCACTGAACATTACCCGAAGAGAGCTCAGTCAGAAGCCCGCCACCGAAGATTGTAATACCTCCGACAATGATGACTCCTATGCCTATTGCTGCTCTTTTGGAGATCTTTTCTCCGTACCAGTAATAAGCAAGAACTGAGCCTACTACAGGGTAAAGAAGAGCTGCAACGGCTGCAAATGCCCCGCCGATAAAGCCCATAGCAATAAAAGAACCCAGAATTGCCATCGGGCCTCCGAAGATAGAGGCAAGGAAAAACCACTTAGAACATGGATGAAATTCTTTTAAAGTCCTGCCCAGTTCTCCGTATTTCCCAAGCACTCCATTCCAGATCATCAGCGCAAGCATGACAGTTAGGGCATTGAAAGCCGTAATCAGGACAGCAGTTACAATGAGAGCTGTACCGTCTCCGCCCGTTGTGGCAATAGAACTGTACATCTCATCGAATGGGTTAAGTACCCACACAACGGTTCCTGGCAGATACCAGATACCCCAGAATACAGCACAGAAAAAGGCCCACATATACCCTTTACTGATCTTCCTTTTATTTTCCTGTTTTTTTAAGAGTTTCAGATCCACGAAAAATCCTCCATTTTTCAGATATGCTGTGGAACTCCCTCAGGGCAAAGATCATCTCAGCCCAAATTCCACAGCCTGAAATTGCAGCCTGCGAACCCATTCTCCGGGAACATATCTCAAGGGATTGTATTTTACTTCCGTTTGCAGCTGCTTTGACAATCATAATTCTAATTGCCATTTTTTTGATTGTCTCTCAGCTAAAGATAATAACAGTTATATTATAATAATTCTGTGCGGCATGAACTACAAGAGCTTTCTTGAGTATGTCCACAGCAAGGGGTTCGCAAAAAATGCACAAAATAAAACTGTGGCAGAAAGTATATTCCGGAGAACACACTTTCTGCAATTTAAACAGTTTTAGAGTAAGGCTGCTTTTACCTTGCTGACGGCATCGTTAGCGCTTTCACCGTAGATGTCTGCGCCGATCTTGTCTGCCCAGTCCTGAGTAACAGGAGCGCCGCCGACCATTGTCTTTACTTTATCGCGGACGCCTGCTTCTTTGAGCTGTTCCTCTATCTGGATCTGGTTGACCATGGTGGTGGTCATAAGTGCTGAGGATGCGATAACCTGGGGCTTGAGTTCCTTTGCCTTTTCGACAAAGGTCTTGATTGGGACGTCTCTTCCAAGGTCCACAACTTTGAAACCTGCAATGTTGAGCATGGAAGCTACGATGTCCTTTCCAATGGAGTGGATGTCGCCTTCGATGGTTCCAATAACGACAGTTCCGAGGTTCTTGGTCTGAGAATGACGCTTCTCCATTTCGGGCTTGATTACTTCTATGCCTGCGTTCATTGCCGCAGCTGCTGCGAGCACATGAGGAAGGAAAAGGATACCCTGGCCAAACTTATCTCCTACTTCTTCCATGCCGGCTGTAAAGCCCTTCTCAATGAGCTCTACAGGGTCGATCCCTGCAGCAAGGGCTTCTTCTGCCACTTCTGCTGCAAGTTCATCATCGAATTCGGTGATTGCTTCTTTTGCTTTTGCAATAATTGCTTCTTTGTTTGCCATTTTTAGCTCTCCTGAAAATATCCTGATACTGTAATTACATGCCTCTGAAGGCTTTGTCAGCTCTGTCCACGACTGCCTTCATGTCCTTGAGGAGGTCTGCATCGATCTGTTTGACTTCGTGGTTCTTGAGGACGTCTACAACCTTTTCGTGTGCAACTGCTGCAAGGTCCTTTGAGCCAGATGCTGCCCAGTCTCCGAACATGCGCCTGTCGATGAGCATGGGGTTGGATGGATAGTCCACAAGCATCCTGGTCTGCTTAAGGGCAAGGAAGTTGTTTCCAATGCCTACCTTCTGGATAGATTCGACTGCGAGAGTTTCTTCTGAGACAGGAATTCCCTGCATGGCTTTCTTGACCATACTGAAAATATCGTTGTCAATGACGAGCTGTTCCATTGAGAAAGTCATTCCGAGTTCAAGCATCCCAGCTCCGTAGATGGTGTTGGCACCAGCGAGAGCAGGCAGGAGAGTTGTCATGGTTTTTTCGTGGCCTGCCTGGTTATCTGGGACCTTGGAATCAGACTAGGAACCTGCTACATAGGAGGGAAGGCCATAGAACTGGGCAAGCTTTGCGACTGCGCCACTGATAAGACCGAGCTCAGGAGAACCAACAGGTGCAGTACCTTTCTTCAGGTCAAAGGTAGTTGTTGAGCTTCCATACCAGACCTTTGTTCCGGGCACTGTGAGCTGGGCGAGGGTGATACCTGAGAGAACTTCAGCGTTGTGAGTAACGAGAGTTCCTGCAAGATAGACAGGAGAAGATCCACCGGACATTGCCATACTCAGGACGTTAACAGGGATTCCAAGACGGGCGCCCTTAATGATGACCTGGCAGGCATTGACACTGAGTTCAAGAGGGCTGGTCGGGCAGAGGAGCATGGAGAAGATAGGTTTCTTTCTGGCTTCTTCTGCGTCGCCGCCGTAGTAGGCCTTTGCGATGTCCCAGTAGTATTCGACGTTTTCGCCGACAGGGTCAATGTGGTGGAAGTGCTTTGAGGTGTTTGCAATAGGGGTGAAAGTCTCGTGGACATCCTGTGCGCCCTTGCCTGCAATATCCCTGGCAGAGACTGGAAGAGAGAAGTAGTCAATATTTTCAGCCCAGTCACAGAGTTTTGCGATGTCTGCAATGTCCTGTTCGACGGAGTCAACGGTTACGTACTTGCCGTCCTGATACTTGCAGACTTTTACACCGGTACCGAAGCAGGTCCAGTGTACTTTTCCACCGCATTCCTGGACGGTGTTGTTCTTTTTGTCGCGGCCCCAGAGGACAAATCTGGATGGTGCGAGCTGAAGAGCTCTTCTTACAAGATATTCAGGAATCTTTACGATCTGAGTCTTTTCATCAACTTCACAGCCATTTTCCTTGAAGATCTTCCTTGCCTCGGGGTCAGAAACCTGAACACCGGGGTTCATAAGAACGTCCATGGTTGCGTAGTGAATAGCTTTGAGTTCGTCAGTAGTAAAAAGGTTTAATTCTACACCGTTAAGTGCGTTGAATCCTGCAACTGCATTATTTTTTGCCATTTTTATACCTCCAATAAAAGTAAGTTATAAAAGCAGTTCTTTTGCCTTTGCAACAGCCTCGCTTGCATTTTCAGCATAGCAGTCTGCACCGATCTTATCAGCCCAGGCCTGGGTTGCGGGTGCACCGCCTACCATGACCTTTACCCTGTCCCTGAGACCTTCTTCCTTGAGGAGTTCAATAACACCTCTCTGCCCCTGGAGGGTTGTGGTCATAAGAGCGGAAATTCCAATCATATCAGCATTTACTTCCTTTGCCTTCTCGACAAAGTCCTTGATTGGAACATCACGACCGATGTCGTATACTTCAAAACCGGAAGATTGGAGCATTGTGGACACGATTGATTTACCTATATCGTGCACGTCACCTTCGACGGTACCGTTTACAATAACACCAAGTGTTGAGCTGGAAGCCCCTGCAGGCATAAGATCCTTAAGAGCTGCAACCCCGGCAGTCATTGCATCAGCGGCCATCATCACGTGTGGCAGGAACAGTTTACCTCTCTCGAAGAGGACACCAACCTGGTTCATACCTGCTGCAAGTCCATTATCAATGATTTCTGCAGGCTCCATTTTTCCTTTCGCTTTTTCAACTGCAGCGAGTACTGTATCCTTCTTGCAGGAGATTACAGCATCTGCAAGTTCCTGAAGCAATTCTTCTTTGCTAATTATTGCATCCTCCGTTATTAGTTTTAGACTATGGAGACTCCTCCGCCCTAACAATCACGATTATTCATGACAGATAGAGCTTAAGCTCATGCTATTCATAAGGTCGTGATATGCAGAGAAGAAACTCATGATCTTCATGGGTGGGAAACCACAATTACCACAAGCGAAGCACTGAAATCATGAAGGGTTCATGATTTTTCTTGATTGGGTTCATGAGTATTTTAGCAACGGGAACGTTTTTGTGCCATTTCAAATCCCAGCTAGTAACTCATCTTCACAGATGTCTCCAATTAAGAATGAGATTTACTCGTATAAATATTTATGGAGAAAAGGCAGAAGGAAAATAGGGGTTCTATAAATAAGTTTTGGTTAAAGAGGTTTTGGATGGAAATTTAGGAAGAGAATTAAAAGATTAAAACAAAAGATATAAATATTAAATATAAAAATTGGGTTTTTCAGAGAGTAGCATGACAAAAGCTGGAAAGGAGAATCTTCATAAAATTAAACCAGATAATGTAGAAAATAATCTCCAAAAAATGTGCATGTATCTCACATCCCATAGATGCCACGCTGAGTAAAAGAGTTGTTCTTATTATCGTTTTTTCAGGAAAATTTTCTGCTGATTCAAGCATGTGTTTTTGAAATATCTTACACTATTCGATTTTAGGCCTTCATGAAAAGCTTATAAGATCGCTTTCCGGAAGCTTCAGTTGGGGCAAAAATTGCAAATTAGAGAGCAGACATACAAAAACAATATCAATATGAACATTATTTCCTCGGAAACCTCTGCAAGAGGTCACATAAATTAAGATTGTTCCAGATTAAATAAGACAAAAGAAGTTGATTTAGTAAAGAATAAAATATCATAGTTTGAGAAAACAGCAGATAGAGACGTTTTTAATAATTTGCATTCTGTTTTTGAAAAATATGGATATTGCCTGATTAAAAAAATAAGGAAAAAGAGAAAAATAGATATACAAGTATTTTTTCAGAGTCAGAATTTTACAAAAAGAAACTGAATACTCAAAAGAATCAGGAGATACAAGAGCAACAAGGAGTTCCAGAGGCATAATTATGAAGTATTGAATTCTCCGTAGCCTGAAATACAAAGCCTGTAAGCCCTGTTTACAAGCTCAAGCATTTTCTTGTCTTCTCTATCTATTTGAATTCCACAGGCAATCGAAAGGTACTCAGCAAGGTCAAAGATCTTTATTTTCTCCTCCCCAGCCTCAATAAGGTTCTGCATACAGCCCCCGCAGTTTGTGACGATTACATCACAGCCCAGCTTTTCTGCAGCTCTGTAGCGGTCCAAAGCCACCTCTAAAGATTCGGAGGGATAATTAACCCTTACCCCGCCACCAAAGCCACAGCAGGCTGAATTCATAGGGGTCTTGTTGGCAAGCTCCGTCCCAGGAATATTTTCAAGCACAGTTCTTGCTTCGAGATATACTCCCATTCCCCGGGTAAGATGACAGGGGTCATGGTAAAAAACCCTGTGATTGAGGACAGCCTTCGGAGTAAGTTTACCTTCCCTTAAAAGAAGCTCAAGGTACTGAGAAATCTGCATAACCTGAAAATCAAGCTTTCCGAACATCTTCGGGTAAATATCCTTAAAAGCCTTAAAACAACCAGGACAGGCAGTAATAAGGATTTTTGCACCCCTTTTCTGGATTTCTGCAATATTGTTTTGCCCATTTCTGCGAATAGGACCTGAATTTCCTGCACCTGCAGAAACGGCTCCGCAGCAGAACTCGAGCCCGCTAAGAACGGTATAATCTACCCCGGATTTATCCAGCAAGGCAACGGTAGCTTTTGCCATAATTTTGTTGATGTAGGTGCCGGCACAGCCCGGAAAATAGACTACAGATCCCGGACCTTTACGATAAGAAGGAATCTCATCCACTTCGGCAATGTTCTTGAAGATATTGTTTTCAGCCTCAGGGTCCACCATGGTCTGCCTGTCAGTAAGGCCGTGCTCATTCACCCATTTCTGACGGGCAGGAGAGATCAGCATTTTGATCCCAAGCCCTTCGGGACAAGCATCAACGCAGAGCCCGCAGGTCAGACAGCGCATAAGAGAGTCAGGATCAATGTCCAATTTAATTTCCAGATAGCCGTAAAGACTTTCAATCAACCCGATGTCATCATATCGAGGGCAGACATCAAGGCATTGCCCACATTGTGTGCATTTTGCCCTGTGTACTTCTACTATGTCCATTTTTCAACTCCATATCGTTTTAAACTTATCTGACTTACCCTATCCATAAAAAAGATTACTAAAATTTCCTTCCGGACAATTCCGCCCAAAAGAATTCAGTAAGAAAGGCCGAAAGCAGAAAAAGAAGAGAACTTCCCCAGAAAAATAAGAACCGAAGGTCAGAATATAAGAAAATTTGGTCTCAGAAAAATTGCCCTTCAAAATTGATAGATAATGATAGGCATCTCTCAACCAAGAACTCACAGATAGCAATTCAAAGATCTGACCCCGGAGATCTTTCAAAAAAAGATAAGACTAATATGTAAAGATGCAGTATCAATAGCCAGATGAAAGGAAGGGATTGAAATATTCGAAGATTCAAAAAACAGCGCAAGAAAGCTGATAACTCCTATCGCCGGTCTAATCCCCCTGTCTCCGAACACGCTTACATTGCTGGGCTTTGCTGTGAGTATGGCTGCAGGTGCGGCTTTCGCCCTGGGAAAACCATATGAAGGAGGGTTTCTGATTCTCTTCAGCGGGGTCTTCGACATTCTTGACGGAGGAGTTGCAAGAGCAAAAGGCAGAATCACTCCTTTCGGAGGCGTGCTTGACTCAGTTTGCGACCGCTATTCCGACGGACTGATGTTTCTCGGAATAATAGCAGGCGCAGTAAATGGCAGGCTTGTTCTCACACCGATTATGCAAATTGAAGGCTGGCTCTGGGCAGGCTTTGCCCTTATAGGCTCTTTTCTGGTAAGCTATACCCGCGCCCGCGCCGAGTCTGCAGGCTGCGGAAAACTGTCTGTAGGAATTGCCGAACGTACTGAAAGAATGCTCCTCCTGGCTTTAGGAGCCCTTGCCGGCTTTCTTGGCTGGGCTCTCGTCCTGATAGCCGTGTTTTCCCACATCACCATAATTCAGAGAGTCCTGCGGGCAAAAAGTATATTGAGTAATCCTTCAGAACCCGATTTCCAGAAACCTTAAGATCCCGCTGTGTAAAAGCCATAAGATTCCAGGATTAAAAAACCACAGGGGTAAGAATAACCTCAAATCCTCAAAAATGCCGGATGAGAATCCCTGCATACAATTAAAAAAACAACAAAAAGAAGACCCCGGCTTTCTCATACCGATACGCATTTATACAACATATTTGATTACAATAGTTGACGATGGTGAACAGGAAAGAAGTTTGCCATTGAAAAAGCACAACTTACTCTGCGGGGCCGTAGGGTAGCTTGGTCCATCCTGCAAGGCTGGGGGTCTTGCGACCTGAGTTCGAATCTCAGCGGCCCCACCAAACTTCATATTTTGATTTAGATTTTTTTGCATGTTTCTATTCCACTTTTTTACTATTGCCTTTTTTGTTGAAAAAACTCCATTTTTCAGATTCTTTTTTAGTCAATGTTCAGGTTTTTGAGTTTGTATTTTGGACCCCGTGATCTCAAAGACTGCGAAGCAGGCGGCCTCTCCAAGATAGAAAAGAAGGTCGGAAAACTTAGATACAGGCACTTTATGAGCAGCTGCACACTAAAAAGCTAAAGAGAAATTAACAACTGAGTAAGAACAAGAAGGTTAAAGAATTGAGCTTATTCCAAAGAAAATAAAAGTATTTTGACCTTGAATTCTGAAAACAATACACTATATTATTGCTTCTCTTTTCCTCTTTCACGCTTATACTTTTCCCGGATTTTCTCTATCATTTCCTCATTAGCCTCAACAACGAAAGCTCCGATATATCCGCACTCTTTGCAGTGGTAGACTGCGCCTGTATACCCGCCAACCTCATAGTATATGTCCGCATTTCCGCAGATAGGACAGACTTCAATCAGCTTTTCCAGACTCAGAACAGTTTCCTCCTTCGAGATGGCTTACAGTATCGAATTGTTAATTATATATAAGAAGGATGATTCAAGATAAAGATATAGTATCTAAGGAATGTGAAATTAAGTTATTTGGAATATAGAAAAAAAGCTGTTTTTTCAGATTAACCGCATTCAATAAACGTATCCTGTAATAGCATCCGATAAATTTATCCTGTAATCACATCAATTCCCAGTTTTAGACCAAAATTATCAAGGCTTAAAGTGAGTTAAAAAATGACTGAAATGATGACCCCTGCAATGCGCCAGTACTACGAAGCCAAGCAGGCATATCCAGATACCCTGATCTTCTTCCGAATGGGGGACTTCTACGAGTCTTTTGGAGAAGATGCAAAAACCATTGCAAAAGAACTTGAGATTACGCTGACAGCCCGGGGAAAGAACAGGGAAGGGGAGAAAATGCCGCTTGCAGGAATTCCCTACCACGCACTTGACACTTACCTGCCCAGGCTTATAAACAAAGGGTACAAGGTGGCCCTCTGCGAACAGCTCGAAGACCCAAAACAGGCAAAAGGAGTTGTAAAGCGAGGGGTTGTCAGGGTCGTCACTCCGGGAACAGCAATAGACTCTTCAATGTTTTCGGACGCTTCAAATAATTACCTGATGGCAGTTGCAGGAAAAGAAGTAGGGAAATCCGGGAAAAACACGGAAAAAAACTCAGAGAAAAACTCAGAAAAAGAAATGGAAATGGGAGTTTCCTTTCTGGATATCTCTACAGGGGAATTTCTTACAACCCAGTTCAGAGACTCGGAAAACTTTGAAAAGCTTCTGAGCGAACTTGCCCGGATGCACCCCGCAGAATGCATTTTGCCACCGTCCCTGTACGGAAATTCAGACCTTGTGGATAGGCTGAAGGGTCAGACTATTGTTCAGGTGTTTGCTCCTGAGATCTCAGGAAGCGAAGAGGCAGGAGAAAAGCTGAAACACCATTTTAAGGTTGCAACCCTTGAAGGAATGGGCTGTGAAAAACTGGATTTTGCAGTGTCTTCTGCCTGGGCTGCTCTTGAGTATGCACAGACTACCCAATTGAGGGATCTTGGACATATCAATACTCTGCGGACCTATTCGAACTCCGAGTTTATGATCCTGGACTCGATAACCCTGAAAAATCTCGAAATAGTGAAAAATGTGAGAGATGAGGGAGATGCAAACTCTCTTTACCGCATTTTAAACTGCACAAAAACACCAATGGGAAGCCGTACTCTCAAAAAATGGCTTCTTAAGCCTCTGCTGTCTGTAGAAAACATCAATCTTCGGCTTGATGCCGTAGAAGAGCTGGCAGCAGACCCCCTTCTCCGCTATGATATCCGGAAATGGCTCTCTGAGGTGAGAGACATCGAGCGCCTCGTAGGCAGGGTTGTGTATGGGAACTCAAATGCAAGAGACCTTATAGCGCTGAAAAAGTCTCTGGATGCCGTACCCCCTATTAGAGACTGCCTCAAGGAAAAAATCGAGTCCGAATTACTAAAAGAGATTGCAGAAGGGCTTGCATCTTTTTCCGAACTTGAAAATCTGGCTGAAATGATAGAAAAAGCAATAGTTGAAGAGCCTCCTGTATCGGTCAGGGAGGGGGGAATGATAAAGCCAGGATACGGCGCAGAACTTGATGAACTTCGAGACATTGCCAGCAACAGCAAACAGTGGATTGCGGCTTTTCAGCAGAAAGAGAAAGAGAGAAGCGGGATCAAGTCTCTGAAAGTTGGATACAATAAAGTCTTTGGGTATTATATTGAGATAACAAATGCTAACAGCAGCCAGGTGCCTGAAGATTACATAAGGAAGCAGACAATGTCTAACGCAGAGCGCTTTTTTACTCCTGAGCTCAAAGAAAAAGAGAGCCTTATCCTGACAGCAAATGACAAATCCATGGCTCTTGAATATGAAATATTTCTGAAAATTACGCAGGCTCTTTCAGCCCATTCAAGAGAACTTCAGGAAACAGCCGAGAGAATAGGAGCTCTTGACGTCCTTGCAGTTCTGGCAGAGGCTGCAGGAAATAACAATTACGTCCGACCTCAGCTTACAGACGACTGCAAGATCCTTATCCGGGACGGAAGGCATCCAGTAGTTGAAAATACCGTACCCGGAGGTTTTGTCCCTAATGATACCGAAATGGACTGTAAGGAAGACCAATTTTTGCTGGTAACGGGTCCGAATATGGCAGGAAAGTCTACTTACATGCGCCAGACTGCCCTTATAGCAATTATGGCTCAGGCGGGTTCTTTTGTTCCTGCGTCCCACGCCTCAATAGGGGTCATTGACCAGGTCTTTACAAGAATAGGAGCTTTCGATGACCTTGCAAGCGGGCAGAGTACTTTCATGGTAGAAATGGTAGAGCTTGCAAATATCCTGAACAACGCAAGTCCGAGAAGTCTGATCCTTCTGGATGAAATCGGCAGGGGAACAAGTACTTACGATGGATACAGCATCGCAAAAGCTGTGGTGGAATTCCTGCACAACAGGGGAAAAGTAGGAGTCAGAGCATTATTTGCAACCCATTACCACCAGCTCACAGCCCTTGAAGAAAAGTTGAAAAGGGTCAAAAATTACCATATAGCAGTAAAAGAAGAAGGCCACGAACTAGTCTTCCTGCGAAAAATAGTTCCAGGAGCAACCGACAGGAGCTACGGGATTCAGGTTGCAAGGCTTGCAGGAGTCCCGGAAAAGGTAATCGAAAGGGCAAACGAGATCCTTAAGGAACTCGAAAAAGAAAACGTGTTCGAAGAAGCCGAAGAAAGCGAGAACGGAAAAAAGAAAAAAAGCAAAGCAACTGCCCGCTATACGCAGATGATGCTTTTTGAGCCGGGAAGCGGTGGAAGAACTTCGGCACAGGCAAATAGATCCAGCCCTGTAGAAGCGACTTTGAAAAAATTGAATTTGGAAGAAATGACACCAATAGAAGCCCTGAATAAGCTTCATGAGCTCAAAAGGCTGCTTAATTAAGGAACTTAACAGGATCTAAGAAAGGATTTGTAATGTTTTAATGGACTTGCAATACTTTAAAGAATTTTAAAATGTTTTTAAAAAGTAAAAGGATTTAGGATATTTTAAAGGATTTCTTAGCGTTAAAAGGATATTATTCTGGTCTTGATGGAGTAAAGGAATGAAAGAAGAAAATAGTGAAGTGCAGGGAAATAAGATCCGAATCCTTGATAAGGACACAATAAACAAAATTGCAGCGGGAGAAGTAATAGAACGCCCGGCGTCCGTGGTAAAAGAGCTGATAGATAACTCAATTGATGCAGGAGCCACCGACATCCGGATTGAAGTGGAAAAAGGAGGAAAGAATTCTATCCTTATCCGGGACAACGGCTGCGGAATGAGCAGAGTAGATACTCTTCTTGCATACAAAAAGCACGCAACAAGCAAGCTTACTCGAATAGAAGATCTTGATACTGTTTCCACAATGGGGTTCAGAGGAGAAGCTCTTGCTTCAATCACTGCAGTTGCAAAAGTGGAAATCCTTACCCGGCCTCCAGAAGAGATTACAGGCACTAAAATGGTAGTCCAGGGGGGAAAGGTACTGGAAACAATGGATGCGGGCACGACTCCAGGCACCTCAGTGCAGGTAAAAGACCTTTTTTATAACACGCCTGCAAGACGCAAATACCTTAAAAGCGACAGAACGGAGCTTGCCCATATTACAGACACAGTAATGCAACTTGCCCTGGCAAATCCTGAAATTTCCTTTACCCTGCTAAGTGAAGGAAAAACAGTTATAAGAAACACAGGCTCAAAAAATGTTTTCAACAGTATTGTAAACCTTTTAGGGCCTGAAACAGCTCGTTCCATGTTTCCCCTGGAACACAAAACAGAAGACTTTGAAATTCAGGGATATATCTCAAAACCCGAAACAACTAGGGGAGAAAGTGACCAGCTTTTCCTCTTTGTAAATACCCGCCCTGTAGCTTCAAGAGCTATCACTACAGCCGTCCGTGCAGGATACTACACAAAAATCCCAAAAGGACGCTATCCTGTAGCAGTGCTTTCCATTATTCTTGATCCAGGAGAAGTGGACGTGAATGTGCACCCCCGAAAAGCCGAGGTCCGTTTCAGCCGAGAAAAAGAGCTTGGAGATGCCGTCACATTTGCTGTTGAAAAGGTTCTCTCTGAACATGGGCTTGTTCCGGAGATCAGGGAAAAAGGGAGCGGAGCTTTTCAGAAGACCTTCGAAGCTTCAGCTTCTTCAGAAAGATTGCAAGCATCAGAGCAGGTAGAGCAAGTATCAGAGAAAGTGTCAAAGCAAGCATTAGAAGAAGTATCGAAGGATCAGGAAGCCTTCCAGAAAAAGACGGCTGAAAAAGGGTATGGGAAAGACGCAGAATTTGCAGGGGCACCCAGGACTCTTGAGATCAGTGGTAAGATACTTCGAGAGAAAACCGAAATCTACACTTATCCTGTAAAAGATACTGAAAGAAAACTGAAAAAATCGGAGCGTCTTCTGGATTTTTCGAGAGAAAAAGAAGTAAAGGAAGCCTCAGGAGAAAAAGAACAGGATAGTAAAAAAGAAAAAGGGAAGGAGAATGACGAGGAAAACGGGAAGGAAAGAAAAGAGGAAATAGGGAAGGTAAAAGAAGAGGAAAGGAGATCAATAAGCACAAAAGAGAGACAAAAGCCAAAACAAAGACCAAATACAGACCCTCTTGAAGACCTGCGGATCATAGGCCAGGTCTCTAAAATGTATATACTTGCTGAAAAGGGAGAAGACCTTGTGCTTATTGACCAGCATGCAGCGCACGAGAGAATCCTTTACGAGCAGGTTCTAAGAATGAAAAAATCAAGGGTGCAGGAGCTTATAACCCCTGTGACTATAGACCTTACTCCAAAGGAAAAAGTGCTCATGGAAGAATACATCCCCTATCTCGAAGAGTACGGCTTTGGGATCTCGGAGTTTGGGGACAACACCTATGTAGTAACTTTCGTGCCAGAGGTTTTCGGACGGCTTGAGAGTCCGGAAGTTATCCATGACGTAGTCTCTGATCTTTTAGCTTCCGGAAAGGTTAAAAAGGACACCGGAATCTCGGAAAAGATTTGCAAGACCCTGGCATGCAGGGCGGCAATCAAGGGGGGAGCAGCCTGTAACCCAAAGCAGATGGAAGAGCTGGTAGAACAGCTCAAAAAGGCCGAAAATCCCTACTCCTGCCCCCATGGAAGGCCTACTTTGATAACCTTTACAAAAGGCGAACTTGACCGCATGTTTGCAAGGATACAGTAAAACTGGATGTCCCTTAGAAATTAACAGTTGAGCTTCACGTGATTAAAAAACGCAGTCATAAGAATGAGTATATAGAAGGTATATAGGAGAGATACCAGTAATAAGCCAATAGGTATCTATATTGAAAAGAGGTTATAGGCTTCCTATATATTTATATAATAGAATTGAATTGTATTATTGATGTCAGACAAGTGCTGACGTCTGAAAAGGCATCATTCCACAAGGCTATTTTTCACACACCAACCCCAAACCCCAACAACTCCAATAGAGAACGTTACCCCGCGTTCCAGAATCCAGGAAAAACCCCAACTTCCAAAAAAAAAACGAAAGTCCTACTCCTGGAATGATGCCACTTCTATTCTAAATGACTGTTTTCTTAATAAACTAAGTTCCTTTCTCTAAATATCTTTATAGACATTTAAATAGCCTTTCAAGATAATACAGTAACTTAGAACTGTATCAAATAATGTAGATTAGATTGAATATAAATTAGATTTCTATCTGAATTTTCACTGAGCCTCCAGAGCCTCAACACCGAAGGTCAATTTCGCCTTTCAGGCCGGAGTTAGTAATTACTTTTATTAAATCGGTCAGAAGAACTGAGGACTTCAGGCAGAGAATATCAAGGATATGAATGGATCTTTTCTGATTTTCACGTCAATACATTTATAATAAAAAACCTCCGAGTATTCTTCCATGATAGATCCTGTTAACAATTTCAAGATCCCTGAAGAATGGATTGCCCGCACCGGGCAGCCCAGGGAAGAGCTTGAAAAAAAAGTAGCATCAGGGATGATTGTGGTCCTGAGTGATGGGTCTGTCCTCAAAAGAGGGTACACTACAGGAACCACAGCAAGTGCCGCTGCAAAAGCCGCGGTCCTTTCTCTTAAGAAAACGATTGACAGCGTATCCGTCCCAACTCCTGTAGGGCTGAGAGCCTACCTCAAGGTTAGCGAATCTTCTCCGGGGCATGCAGTTGTGAAGAAAATATCTAATGACCACGAATCCGATATTACAAGGGGAATTGAGTTTGTGGGCGAAGCCAGAGAAACTGAGGGGATACAAATTCTCGGCGGAAAGGGTATAGGTATTGTAAGAAGGGACGGGCTACAGGTTCCAAGAGGCCAGCCAGCAATAAACCCAAATCCAATGGAACAGATAAAAGCCGCAGTGAAGGAAGCCGTTGAAGAACTGGGCTTGAAGGGAGCCGAGGTTACAATCTCTATTCCTGAAGGAGAAAGAATAGGAAAGGAGACTCTGAACAGCAGGATAGGAGTCGAGGGCGGAATTTCGGTTCTGGGAAGCACAGGTTTTGTTGAACCCTGGAACGACCACCTTGGAGAAATGAAAGGAGACCTGATCCGCGGCACGGATAAAATTGTTCTGACTACAGGCAGAATAGGAATGCGCTACTCTCATATGCTTTTTCCGGAATACACTGTTGTAATGGTAGGAAGCAGAATTTCGGAAGGACTTGAGTCTGCGTCAGGAGATATCATTATCTGCGGCCTTCCTGGACTTGTCCTTAAATGGGGAAATTCTGAAATGCTTAAAGACAGCGGATACGTAACCGTCGTCGAGATGCTTGAAAAAGCACCTGAACACGAGCGTATGAAAGAAGCCTTTGAAATGGCCGTTGAGAAAGGAAAAGGCGCAAGAATCGTGGTAATTGACAGAGATGGATCTGTCCTTATGGACAGCAAAAAAGAGAGCTAAACAGAAGAATCTAAACGGAAAAATCTAAACAGAAGAATTTAAACGGAAAAATCTAAAAAGAAGAATTTAAACGGAAAAATCTAAACAGAAGAATTTAAACGGAAGAAAATAAACGGAAAAAAATTAGCAGTAGAAGTGAAATTTAAAAAGCTTAACCTATAGAGGGGAAAAAAGAATGATTGTGGTAGGAGTCGGAGTAGGTCCCGGAATGCTGACGGAAGAAGCAATAAAGGCAATAAGGCAAGCTTCAGTGGTTTACGGTGCAAAAAGAGCCATTGAACTTGCACAGGAGTACATTACCTGCGAAGCAAAGGCGATTAAGGACTATAAGTCATTCCACCTCCTGCCTGCAGATGCTGTTGTTTTGTCCACAGGAGATCCCATGTTTTCAGGGCTTGGGAAATTTGCAGGGGAAAAGGACACCGTGATTCCGGGGATTTCTTCAATGCAGGTGGCCTGTGCCCGTACGAAAGTGAACCTGACAAACCTCTGTGCAATCACAGCCCACGGAAGGGCCTTTGAGCCGGCAAAAGCTGAGCTGATCCGGGAATTGAAGAACGGAAGAAATATATTCCTGCTTCCGGAAGAAACCTTTGGCTCCCGTGAGGTTGCAGAAGTCCTTAAAGAACTGGGAATAGAAGCTGAACTTTACACCTGCGAAAACCTTGGATATCCTGAAGAGAGAATTGCAAAAGGCACCCCTGAAAATCCCCCTATTGCTGAAACAATTCTCTATGGGCTGCTTGTCGTTCAAAAAAGGTAAACTTTCTTTAAACCGGTTAATCTGCTGAATCCTGCAGAATATGAACCTGGCAAAACCGATGAAATCCGGTAAAACCACTGGAGCCAGTAAAGCCAATGGGACCAGTAAAGCCAGTGAAGCCAACGGACCCGGTAAAGCCAGCGAAGCCAATAGGACCAATGAAAACGATGGAGCGCATGAAACCTGTGTACCAAGCGGAACAGGAAACAATCTGACTGCAGGAAACTCACCCTTTGATTCAGCCAACCATAAGCCTCATCACAATATAAAAGATCAAATCCCCGAAAAGAACTGCAGTAACAAAGCCCCCAGTAATTGAAATCATAAAGGGCAGGCCAGGAGTTACCCAGATATCTTTTCCAATTAACCCTTTTTTCATGTATTCCTCAAGTTCGGGTTTCTGATTTGCATCGAAATTTAGCCCTGCCCTCACAAATCTTCTTTTGAGACTTCCGCTTTCGTCAACCTCAAACTTTTCGAGCAAGCCAAGATGTTGTTTATATTTTAAAGAAGGGATATCGGTCCTGTACCCTATGAACATGTAAAGAGGCTTTTTCATCATTTCAGGCGAGAAGTGCAGAAGGTTGTAGCAGAACATCCCCAGAGGAACAAGTGTTGTCAAGAGAAGCGCATTTCCCAGAACTGTGAAAGTAAAAAGCCCTACTGCAGGAAGCCCGAGCAGGGGAAAAACGTCTCCTGAGAAATGGAAGACCGGATACAAAGGAAAGAGGATGGAAAGCACTATCAGCCCCTTTGCATCCCCGCCCCCGAATGCTCCAAGCTGAAAGAGAATATAAATTGAAACAAAAACAATAACTCCTGAAAAAATAAGAGGTTTAAGGTAGGAAACACCGCCGGTAAAAACGTCATAAAGGACAAATACTGAACCCGATGCCAGCATGTATTTCCAGACCTTATTCGAGACCCTGCGCGATTTCAGGTCCGTATAACATGAGTACAGCAAAAAAGGCATGCTGAAGAGTATTTTGAGGATTTCTATCATTTTGACCCTGCACTTAAATAATTTCTGTAGTTATTTATATTTATTACTTATTTACTTTATTGTCAGTGTAAGTAATTTGCAGAGATTTGGAGGAATAATTTTAAGAGAACCCGGCAAGAAATTCAGTTATAAACGAAAAACCCTCAAAGTGTAAAAAATGAAATCGGAATGAAAACAAGACTAAAAAACAACCAGAAAAGGTATAAAAATTAATTCCATACCGTATCTGGAAAGCCTCTTCCCCAATCAACAAGCGATAAGCTTATACACAAGAAGTTCTATTTTATGGTTGCTTAACCTTATTAATTTTCAAATGCAATTTATGGGCTCGTGGTCTAGCCGGTTATGACGTCGCCTTCACACGGCGGAGGTCCTGAGTTCGAATCTCAGCGGGCCCACTTAATTTTTCAACTTCCTTTTTTGATTTAGAGGTTTTATAGACCTCCTTTTCTAATGCTTCAACTCTTGCTTCAAGATCAGATTTTATTTCTGGTTGTGTAACTTTAAGTTCACAGTTAAGCTCTTCGTCTAAGGAGATTACATAGACAGGCTTACCGTTGTATTCTGTTTTGAAAACATAAGCGGTTTCTCCGGCAAGGTTTACTTTAGATTTTGAACCACGGCCCAGGCGATTTCACAGAAAAAGTTACATGAATGCTATGTTCCCATTGATTTTGCTCAATAAGGTTGTTACATTATTGAATAACTGCAGGAAGGCAAGAGCACGTTAAATATTGAACTGGAGGGCACTAAAGAACTGCAAAGATATCTGAATAGGAAGAGTTAATTTCACCGAAAATCGAAATTACATAAATTGTAGGTGTATCTATGAGTATTTACAGGCATTATCTTGGTATTTCCACAGAACAATGGGTTGAATTATTAAGTGACAAGACTGTTTTCAAAGATAATGACATTACCCTCCTAGAAGTTCTCTATGAATGTCCAGATTATCGTCAAAAAGCTTCAGTACTTGCTCTGCTTATTGGAGTTTCAAGTCATAGTGTGCTGAATCTTCAAATAGGCAGGTTAGGAAAAAGGATAGTAAATAAATTTTCAGATATCCAATTTCCAACAAGGGAAAATGGAGCTATTCGATATTGGCACATTCCTTTTTGGGGAGAAGATGCTGAAACAAAAGGACAATTTTTGTGGGAATTACGTCCAGAACTAAAGAAAGCCATTGAAAAGTTATCGTATGCAGATGAAGTTAGAATACCATATTCACCGATTTCAATAAGCAGTAAAAAAGGAGTCAAAATAGCCGAAGAACTATTTGATGAAGAAATTGATAAATTGCCTGAAGGAGCAAAAAAGCAAATTACTGTGAATGCTTATGAAAGAAATCCGAAGGCTAGGAAGCTATGTCTCCAAAAATATGGTTTTAAATGCGGTGTGTGTGGATTCGATTTTGAAGAAGTTTATGGAGAGATTGGAATTGGATATATTCATGTTCATCATCTAAAGCCTTTAAATGAAATTAATGAAGAATATCAAGTAGATCCTATCAATGATTTAAGACCCGTATGTCCAAACTGCCATTCTATGTTACATAAAGGTAAAGTTTCAATTGAGCAGTTGAGGGAAAAATTAAGAATACATCCCATCTAAATACATAAGCAAGCAGTCCATATCCGAACCTTGATTTAGGAGAATAGCAGGCTGATTAAGTTACTTCTGGAGAATGAAAAGTAGTAAGTCTTGGTGGAAGTTTTGGTAATGTCTGATCATCCATCAAGGTTTACAAAAAAAAGTAAAATTGTCGTTTTTCTTGAGGACAGTGCAGACTTGTTATAGTCCCTGTTGTTGCAGTCCCAAGCTATTAAAGAATTCTTTAAGGTCAGAACCCGTTTTCACACAAAAAAGATCCTATTGCTTCGCTGACTTTTACATAGTTCGATTCATGACAGATCTATTCATTTCTCCTCTGATTTATGTGCGTGATTCAATGCCTTACACAACTATGATTCCCAGAATCCGCGCAAGTTCTATTGCTTGCACGGCATTGATTATAGCCCCTCTGAGTTCCTTGCATGTATCGGATACTGCGATCCCATCAATAATACAATCCGATAAATCAATGTTTTTGAGTAAGGTTTTAAAGAAATCCGCTCCTGTGAAATTAACCGCTTTCAGCATGGGATTCTTTAACCTAATCTCGGATAGGAAGGCTTCCGTGAAATTACAGTCATCAATGATGCAGTTCTCCAATACAGAACTTGAAAAATCTGCATATCGAAATGAATCGCCCTCTAAAGAGTTTTCTTTCATGTGGATCTGGCTGAAGTTACTCCCATCGCCCTTGCACTTTAACATTTTGGAGCCTTTCCAGTAGCTGTCCATAAAACTGCAATTCGCAAAATTGCAGTTATCAAACACCGAATTGTAAAAGCTGGTTTTTGAAAAATTACATTTGCTGAACTGGCATTGTATAAATTGTACCGATTCAAATTCTATCCTTGCGATATCGACGTCCGAAAGCATCTCGCCTTCAAAGCGCATCTTTTCCATATAATTGTCATCAGATTGTGCGGCTATAATTCTGCTTTCCAACATGCTTCCATCTCCAGATATTTATGTTTCCAAATGATTATACTAACAGGACTTATATTCACGCCTGTAATTGTTGCAATAGAATCCACTTTGATCTCATTGAGTAGTTGCATTATTTGGCCTCGTGACTATATGCACTAGTAGGCCAGGCCTATCGTTTTAATTTTATTTTTTGACAGCAACGTTTTGCCCTAAAATGTTGCTGGTTTTTTAGTTTAACCACGTAGTTCTTGTCTACTTGCAGTTATTGCCCCACATAATAATGCTATAAAAACCGAATCGCAGAATGTTGAAAATGTTAAAGTTTTTATTTTTGAAAAATATAGAATTGCTGTTGCAAATGTTATTATAAATACGATGACTCCGAACATTACATTCATCTTTTTTCAATAGGTTGAACATATAAATTAACATTTTCTAAGAGGCTTTTTCTCTAACATTTATAGCAACATTTTAACAAAATATTGCTATTTTCCTTGTTTAAGGCTTGTTTCCTGCAGTTTTTCATAACTGTTACGTGGATTATATCAACGTTTTATCATTTTGTCGCTATAGAGTCAGCATCGAAAACGGGCTTGTTACTTGAAACGAAACCAGAGCCTGAGTTTTACTAATTATGGACTCATGGACATAAAAAGAAGCTTATTGAATAGGGAATTCTGCAAAGGAATTGAATTAAAGACTGCTTGCAATATCCCCTCCTTCAAAAGCTATGGATAAAAAGTGAAGGATAAGTAGCCCAGGTATTTTCACGCAAAATTCAACGTTTTTGTAAAATTATGTTTGCCGTAGAATTCCTTTTTACGGTTATACGAAGGGAGTACCCGAGTTCAGGTACAGCCTCCCAATTTAGAAAAAAATTATCTGAGTAATTCAATAATGTATTCTAAAAGGCGTATGATTTCAGCCTTGTTTGATATATCTTCTACAGGTGCTGTGGTGTTATTTACTACTATTGTATTGTTTACAATTTGCTTTTCAAGAACTGTATTTACAGTTACCGGCCTGGCTGTAATAGCAAACGTAGAGTAACCTGACACTTTAGCCGAGAAATAGACATACTTGTTATCTTCTCCGATCATCGTTACAGGCACTTCTACCCATTTCCCTTTACTATACATGTTCAGGATGATGCAGGATTTATCGATTCCATTTGCTTTAAGCCAGGACTTTTCAACCTGGAAGTTAACAGCTGCGTTTTCAATATTAGTTATGCCGCCGTTGTTGATCCATATGTTGAATGACTTGTAGATATTCCCGGCTGGTGGTTTGTCAGTCAAAACAGACTTACCTTTTAGATCCTCAACAACGACAGTAGCCTTACCTGTAGCATTTGGCGCATAGAAGTTTATGTTATTGACTACTGAGTTGACGTTTGTGACATTCATGGATATAGTCTGGCTGTTATCAATATTCACCTGTTTAATTTCTGTGTAGTTGATATTAGTCTGTGATTCAGGGGAGTACTCATATGAGTTGTCATAGATCGGAGTGCTTTCATCTGTCACATTGATATTAGTTTCAACCTCTGGAGTTTCATCCACTACAGGTTCTTCGGCATGAGTTTCATCCACTACAGGATCTTCGGCAGGAATATCAACTGGATCTTCTGTAACCTCTTCCACAGGATCTTCTGCAGGTGTTTCTTCCACAGTAGTTGAATTATCTCCGGATGATTCGGCAGCTGTAATACCTATTCCACAATTCAATAATAATATCAAGAGTGCAATACATACAAAAAATCGTTTATCCATAATCTAGACATCCTATTAAAAAAATACTTTTCGAATTAATAGACAGATATTAAAAAAGGATTGTGGCTATCCATAAATAATCTGACAGAGTTGAAAAAGGAAAAACGTATGTTTTTTATTTATACAATATGCATTTTTTATTCAAATAAGACAATATTATCACTACATGAGGCTTTGAATGTCTGATCGTTAAAAGAAACTTTTGAGTATAATTACACTAACTCCTCATAGTTTTACCTATCTCGACTGGCTGGCTTTATTGAATTCAACGGCATACAACCGCAGTGGTTCACCGTTGCAATAATAGGACTCTAATCAGGAAGTAAGAATCTTAGACGTTCTGCCAGCCTTCAGCACACAACAGGAAGTTCGGGGTCGATGAGAAATGCGAATGGAAAGGAGAAAACATTTAAAAATTTATTACAAGACTTCTTACCCCTCAAAACAACCAATGAAGTAAGTAACGGCAGTTATGATAACAATTCCTTATGGTTTCTTTGTCAATATTAAAAGTAAAAATGTGCTGACCTTTTGCCTGCCGGATTGTAGTATCGAAACTTTGGAAGGCTCGTTTGGAGATTCACCGCACGGGCAGTAAGCTTTTCATCACTGGTTGATCATATTTCTGTATTTCTAATCCAGATAATAAATTTTGTTCCATGATTCTTTTTGAGTTCTATACAACCATCTATCTGCTCGACAAGAAGATTGACAAGCTGGAGTCCAAGGGAATTCGTATTTGGGAACTCTATTTCTTCAGGGATGCCTTTCCCGTTATCCGCTACGGTAAGTATGTAAGTTAATTCATTTTTTCCCATACAGTAAGGACCCGGATCGGGGATATCATAGTTTGCGGCAAAATTCTCTTTTTTGCAGAAGCTTATGTGAATTTCACCTGCTTTTCCAGAGGGAAAGGCATGCTTCAGGGAGTTTGAGACCAGCTCGTTTACAATAATGCCAAGAGGTATTGCAGTATCCATATCAAGAGGGATCTTCTCAAGATCCAGCTTCAAGATGATACCATTATTTCTAAGATTATACGAATCGAAAAGATCTGGAGCCAGTTTTTGAAGATAAGCTGCAAAATCAAGGGTTTCCAGTTCGTTTCCTTTATAGAGCTCTTCATGAATTAAGGCCATTGAAGCTATGCGATTCTGGCTTTCTCTGAAAGCTTCAAGCACTTTATCATCGCTGAATTTTTCAGCTTCGAGACTAAGAAGAGATGAGACTACCTGCAGGTTATTCTTAATCCTGTGGTGGATTTCTTTTATGTGGATTTCCTGTATTTTTTCCAGAGCTTCGTCAGCCTTCTTGCGTTCAGTAATATCCTGAATTATTCCCCTGGATCGAACAAGGGAGTTATTCTGATCAAAAATAACTTCTCGCTCCGTATGGACTGTACGCTCTTCCCCATTATCCAGGATGACCCGATGATCAATACCACAGCGTCCCCCGGTTAAGTTTCTCTTAATGTTATTGTCCACATAATTCCGGTCATCTGGGTGCACATAGTTAAGAAACTCTTCATAAGATGCACTTGATTCTTGAGGTGCACGCCCAAAAATCCTGTAAACTTCATCAGACAAGTGCACTTTACCAGTCACGAGATCAAAATCCCAACTTCCAATGTGTGCCATTTTTTGAGCTTCGGAGAGGCTTTTCTCGTTTTCTTTCAATAAAAGATAAGCATTTTCGAGCTGGATTGTGCGCTCTTCAACCAGTTTTTCTAAATTGTCGTGTGTTTTTTTTAGAACTTTTTCTGCTTTTTTGCGCTCGGTAATATCCCTGATGATAATAACTATTCGAGGCTCCCCATTGCTATCCATGAAAAGGACGCTGCTTATCTCCCCAGGAAAAGTAGTTCCATCCTTGCGATTGTAAGTGAGCTGGGCTTTTGTTGATCCGGATCTTATAAGTTCTTGTAATACGTCGGATACCGCCGGATCTTCCAGATCAAACATCACATCGCGCCCCCTGCCAATTAGTTCTTCTTTCGACCACCCCAGCATCCGGCAGGCGGCTGGATTAACTGACAGAATTCTCCCCCCATCTCGGGGGTCACTCAGGATAAGGGCATCCATACTGTGGTCGAATAGCATGCGATACCGCTTCTCGCTCTCCTGCAGCGCGTCCACCAGAACATCACATTCCTCCAGCGACTGGGACAGCTTGATATTACTGTAGCTTAGCTTTGAGAGCATGCTTGCAAATGTCATAAAAAAGGCCATACCTGTGTCCACAGCTTCCCTGTTCAATCGTGGAACTCTTTCAAGCGCTGCTATGTATTCGTCCTCATTGAAGCCGTATTGTCTGGCCTGGGACCGGAAAAGCTCATAGTCTAGAGGCTCGTCCTCAAAAAAGAACTGTCCTATGAAGACATAACCGACATGCTGACCGCTAACCATGATTGGAGTCACTACTTCCCACATATTATTCTTGCACTTGTACATCTTAAACTTGCCAGGGAGAGCGCCTTCGGATAGCTTTATGTTGCTTTCCACGCAGTGCTTACAGGTTTCGGGATGAATCCTGTGGAATTTGGTGCAGATATCCTGCCATCCGACGCCTACCAGAACGTTGCCTTTGAGATCGTTTAAGCCTATAGGAATGTGAGTAAGTTTATAGAAAACATCCATAAGGGGCTGGATATCCAGAATATCAATAATATCAGCCAGCTCAAGGTTCTCTGCCCTCGGAGAAGGTGAGAGGTTGTTATCCAACTTCAGCTTGAAACATTGCTCATTCTGGCCAGGTTCCTCTTCTGCTTGTTTTTTATCTATACTAGAATTTCGCAGGTTTTCTCTCATTTCACATCTTCTCCGACCAAAAAGAATTCACTTTGTTTGTCGCTTCAAGCAGGATAAGTTCAACCATCTATTTCCCGGGAAGATCCGTATTTGCTTGCGATTGTCACTGTATATAATTACTGTGGTTTTATGTAAAAAATAACATATAAGTTTTACAGGCAACTACTGATCTAAAAGTTATTGCAAGAAGTAGTATATGTTTTCGATGAATTATACCAAAATACAGAACTTTCCTTCTTGTCTTTTTTCTGATTTTTTCATCCCTAATTACAGGAACCTATAGAAAAAAAAGAAGAAAAATAATGCAGAATGATCTGAGTTTTCAAATAGAAGAGCCTTTGCGGGAGCCAACTCCAAAAAAAATAGAAATATAGAGCCTGCCAACCGAAGTGGGCAGGTGTTCAATTACTCGAGAACACGTCCATTATTGGGTTTCAAAATGACAACACCTTTCGTCATGAAGGCCGGGGCCATCTCAAGCATGGGCAGCTCCGCCAGCGACTTGATTATATGCCACTGGCCAGGGTTCTGCTCCCAGCTTAACTTTGTCCATTTGACAGTACCACTTCCTTTCCAGGCGCTGTGAATCTCTGCACCCTGGGGATACAGTATAGGCTGGCTCAGATCCGCGCCTGGGCCGCCTACTTTGGGAATATACCGCCACCCAAGGGCATTGATCGTAGCTGCAGAGGCCTGCAATGTTTGCTCGTCCACAGGCTTTGCCCCGATCACCTCCAGGCGCAGGAATGTGCTTCCTTCATAGCTGGCATTGGTGTAGTAGTTTGGCTGGATGATATGCAGGTCCTCGATATCGGCATAGATTTTTGGGATGCCGGTCTCTTCCCTTCCTCCAAGAATCGGCCAGGTTTTGTTCTCCCAGACCACCAGAATAAACTGTCCTTCCAGCTGGTCACGTTTGCCATTGAAACGGGCTGGCACACTGACCTGGATGAGGTTATACGCTCCTCCCGCCATCCAGTCAATCACCCTAAACTGGCTGTAAGAAATATTCAGTTCAGGTCGTATCAGCTCAAAGCCTTCTGGTACGTAGCTGGCAAGCTGGTCTCCATCTGTGGTATACGTGAAGGATACGGAAACTGCATCCCTATAGTATAAGGCTGCTTCAGGTCCAGGGCAGTCAAAACCGCCAAAGTGGGCTGGCATTCTGTAACATTTATTCTCTTCAAAACGGAACATGGTCAAACCCCCCAAGATATTCGGAATATAATATACAATATTATAAGAAATATAGGATATATATTATAATTAAATTACATTGGAAATGCATATAACATAAGGAATAAACAGATCTTGCAGGTATGCAGCAAAAGGTCAAGGGATCAATGGGATCAAAGAGAGGCATCACAACAGGCTGTAGAATGCTTGAATATGTTGTACAATTGAGAAATATTTTCTTTTTATTGAGAAGTGTTTGATGCCACCTTATCTGCTTCACATGAAGGGAGAAAAGATGAGTGCCATAAAGGGAGAGTATTCAAAAGGTGCAGTTGTCGATTCACAGCTGGGCAAGAGGAGAATCGATTATGAGGGTTCACCGGTCGCTGGCAGCAGGATGGATGTCTCAAAAGCCTACGCCGGAGTTCCGGGTTTGCTCCAGAAAGTCATCAACGAGAATGATACAGCAGCCTGGGCAGAGATAGTCGAAAAAATTGATTATATTTATGCTAACGTCGATTACTCCCTGGCTGGGCTCGATCGAGAGACAGGTTTTGCTAGCCAGGTGAAGTCGCAGATACGGGCCGGCAAGAAATTATTATTCAAGCCCAACCTGGTCGGCCCGGTTGCCATTGACGCAGAGACTAATGGCGAAGGTTTGGGTGCTCCCATCTGTACCGAATGGACATTAATAGCTGCGCTGATGAGGTGGTTCCACGACAGGCTTGACATACACTATTATCAGATGGCTCTGGGGGAGGCTTCAACTGCTGCCCAGCTGAATGCAGCCTTTTTCAGCAAAAATTCCGGAAAGACCATCCAAACAGAAGCACTTTTAGAAGGACGAACTGAAGATTTCTACGGCGGCTGGGGTTTCTTCTTCGTCCGAAGATACCTGTCCGAGCGCCATCCTCCCTCTCATAAAGACGATCCCATGAGAGGCTACGAGGATAGCGTTGCCGGAAGATTCCTCCCGCCAGGCAAAGCCGGAGAGCGGTTGATGGTCTATGACCTGAACAAACTTCATGATGATGCATCCAGAGGAAGGACGGTCATGGTTCCGGAGGGAGCCAACTATAAAAAGATCACACTGCACAAGGTGATCGTCGGGGGGGACCCACATGACAGTGACGACCTGATAAATTACCCCGGCTGCGTCCTGGTCAACGTCCCCAAGCTGAAAATCCACGCTCAGGACCTTATCACCAATTCCATCAAAAACCTGGGTATCGGCCTTTATCCCACGCAGGCCCCCTACGGGAAGGAACGCGGAGATACTAGATGGAAATATGCATCTCCGTTCACACCGGTCCCTGTTCTCAAAGGTGAGCTTCCACATATGCCCTGGGTAGTTCGGATGGATGATGACACTAACCTGCCTGTGAAAGATGAAAAAGGAGAATATATCGCAACAAAGACCGCAGGAATGCCTGGAACCCAGGCGGATGTTATCAGGGCAGTGCAGGACCAAAATATTTTCATGGTACATATCAGTGATGGAATCGACATGATTAACATCAGCCATAATCCGGATGGAAGAGCCGTAAGAGTTCCCGAAGGCTATGTCTGGGCATCCCTGGACTGCGTGGCCCTAGACCTCTTCTGCGCCAGGTACTGTTTCAAAACAGTTCCCCTGCGTGAAGCGCTGAAGTTCAAGGAGGAGAACGGCTGGCCTACAGAGTTTGTCCATCACGTACCCGTGGCAATAATTGATGGAACAAATATCGCAACCAAAGAAGGCCTCGATTCGCCTCTTTTCAGGTATAACCTGTATCGTTATGCTGAAGCGAGAGGTATTGGACAGCAGAAGTACTATGTCATCGGCTGGGACACCCTGACAGAGACGCCAATGGCTTCCCTGCAGGGCCACCTGGGCAGGATAGAAGATGCGAAATTCCTGGAGATGATGACGAATACGATGTATTATAATCCTTCATGCATGCTCTGGGATATGCAGAAGACCCTCCTGAGCTACGCAGAAGCCCATGATAGGCTGACCGGTTCTTCGCTTGTAAAAGAATTCATGGATGGCTTCGACGAGAACAATGATGGAATAATAGATTACGACGAGAATGGACGGAAAGGGTTCTGGACACCCGCTTTCAGAATAATGAATCATTCTTATCACCTTATGTTAACCGAAAAGTATGGCCAGCTCAGAGGGAATTTCTATACTATCGCCGATCTCAGTCTCAAGCCTGCCCGTAAAAATTGGAATCCACAGGGACATAATTTCGCTCAGGAGTATGCACTCATGTGGACAGCAACTCTGGCCTTTGATATGTCACGGTCTGAAGAAGGGAGTAAGGACCCATTTGTCCAGGGGATGAACTGGGGCAAAGGCATGTGGCCGAGCTGGCAGCTTGCCATCTATATGCAGATCACTAACGGCATTTACGGTTCTCAGTCACCTGAGAGTATCAACTTCCAATCTCTATACGGAGCAGCATTCCAGTATGCAGATAAAACCCGAAAAGGTGGTGCCTATACCGGAAGCACGGATCAAATGACCAGCAATCCCGCTTCTATCAAAAACTATTTACAGGCCATCTCTGAGGGCGCAGACCCTCTCGACTTCACACTGTATGTTCCTGTGGGATACGGGAGCCTGGAGGCACGCAGGATACCGAATGTAGATGAGACAGACGACCCAGGAAAGGTCTTCACTGCTCACTTTGGCAGTGGAGAGGAGGCATGGTAGGCCTGAGCTCGATGGAGTCATATATTCACAAACAAGCCCTGACCGCTGCCCTGATTAATACGGTGATAAATCCTTTCCTGGCATTTATCCTCAATCGCAATGTGGACAGCGTTGACTTACCAGGTATTGTAATCGATACGATAATCACCTCAATCGTGATGACCTGGCTTGTGACAATCTTCTCAGCAGCTGATGTGAACCATCAGCTTCGCATCGGCCATTTCAAAGATGAAGATCTGCCTCAGCCAGGACCGATACTATCACGGTTACCGAGACGGGGAGCATTATTGGGCATGGTACTGTTCATCTGTACGGCATTGATCATGGTAACTTTAACCGTTTCCCTGTTCTCTTTATTAGGCATTACAGAGCTGTCTGTGGATAGACTGGCGCTATTCAAGACAGTTTATACCGGACCGATTGCCTATGTCGTAGCCCGTCTGGCAATAATTCGCCAGCTATAACCTTACAGGACAGTGTATCAGAGAAATTTGTATTCTACTAAATAATCCCATATTCTGCATACATTCTGATGCGTCCCTGACAGAATTGACAAGAAAGCCTTATTGATAATATAATGATATATTTGAATCGGGAGAAGTAAATCCTTATTTGATTCATTCATCCGGATGTAAAAAATTCAGTCAAAACAGAACCAGTGCAAAGAAGAAGGGGGAGTGAAACTGGGGATTGATGAGTATTTCAAGGATAAGTCCTGTTTGGTTACCGGTGCAAACTCTGGAATCGGTTATGCGATAAGTGAAGCACTGTTGGAGAAGGGAGCAACAGTCTTCATGGCTGGTCGGAATAAAGAAAGCCTGAAATCAGCGGCTAAAAATCTTGACGAGTATGCCGGACAGATTCGTATTTTGCTTGTTGATGTGACAAAACAGTTGGAAGTGGCAAAGGCTGTTCAGGACACGGTAACCCAGCAAGGCAGAATTGACTTCTTATTTAACAATGCAGGTATCGGGGGTACGATGCCGACTATCGCAGCCACGCTTGAGCACTGGCGAGCTATCATTGATGTTAACCTCTGGAGTGTAATATACGGCATTGACGCCGCGCTGCCAATCATGCGCCGCCAGGGTTGGGGGCACATCGTTAATACGGCTTCGATTGCAGGACTGATACCTTTCCCATTCCAGGCCCTCTATTGCGCCACCAAGTACGCAGTGGTCGGGATGAGTGAAAGTATGCGATACGAATTTGCAGATGAAGGCATTAACTTCTCTGTGACATGCCCTTCTGCAGTCGTTTCAAGTATATGGAAAAAGCCGATACTGGGTCCGACCCATGAAGAGATAAAAGCCCCTGAAGATGCAATTCCAGCGGAGGAAGCCGCCCAGATAATCCTTGAGGGCGTTGAAGATAAAAAGGGAATAATTCTGGTGCCAGAACAGCCGGGTGGGTGGCTCTGGCATGAATATTGTAATTCCTCTGAAGCAGGAGAGGATTTCCTTCAGAAAATGGCTCGCAACCGGCGGATAGAATGGTCAAAAATACAGAAAATGTGAAAGAACAGAAGTGGTACAGAAGACTGTGCCATACCTTATAAGAATAATCTGTTTTCTGGACATTAACATGATTTGCAATAGTAAATTTTTGAGGGATCACTCATTCCTATAAAATAAAAATATAATTGTAGGGAAAAACTCATCCCCGATTGCATTATAGATTTTTGTTCAATGTATCGAGATTTAGCTGCCTGGAGTACCGAGATTTGGCTTCCTGGAGTACAGTAAGTGCTTCCTCAAGACCTTTCCAACCAATAACTCGCACGCATTTGTCTTCTAAATTCTTATAAGTTTGGAAGAAGTGAGTGATCTCCTTAAATAGATGAGGCGGAACCTGATCAATTGTCTCTATATGATTCCACAGTGGGTCAGTCTCCGGAACACAGAGTATTTTCTGGTCTCTCCCTTTATCATCTTCCATGTCAAACAATGCAACAATATGTACATCCATTACACAGCCTGGAAATGTAGGTTCCCATGTTAAGACCATAGCATCTAACGGGTCCCCATCAAGGGCTAGAGTATTGGGGAAAAAACCATAATCAGAGGGGTATACCATTGAAGAAAAAAGCATTCTGTCGAATTTAATTACTTTCTTTTCTTTATCGTACTCGTATTTGTTCCGACTTCCTTTTTGAATTTCGATAATTACACTTTCGACTTGTCTTTCAGTCATATCAACACTCCCTACTTATTGACTGTATGTTTTTAATCATTGAAACTATTATCTGCTCTGACAAGGTTCTGATATTAAAATATTACCTCATGTACTTAAATTCTTGAGATCTGAAAAGAGAGACACAGAAAAATAGATTTGAAATATTCTTTCAATACCTTTTGGTGAGAATGAGGTCAGATGATATGCAACCTGTTATCATTACTTTGCGTTTATCGGAATTATTAAGGACTGCATAAACGCGGCTATAGAGATTTGTCGAGAAGATCAATAATCCGCATACTGTTTTAAGATGCTCAGGAAATGAAATTTAGAGGACGGCTTTGAAACTCTGCAATTATTAAGCATAATATTCTCTTCCAATGCCGAGACGATTTGTGCAGTCATCAAGGGCATTACAGCGCATATTTATGAAGCCTTCGAAGGACAAAGATCCTGAGTTTGAATCTAAGCGAGCCTATTTTCGGAGTACTTTATTTCCATTATTTAGACCGAGAATTAAAAGAGGTAATGGGCATGATTTATTGAAAACCATAAGCACACGAATCTCTCTGTATTTTCCTCAAATTAGGGAGAAGTACTCGCTTTTTCGGAATTGATCAATAACTCACGGACACGACCTTAAAAGACAATATGGGGAAATAAGAACAAAGAAAGATACAAAAGTATAAATATCAGAATGAGAAGACGTTTTTTGAACAAAATTGAAGCTAATATCAAGCCACCTGTACTTCTAATAAGAGACTGGACAGTATGAGAATATATGCCTGCTCAATCATTTATTTTGGCTACTGTATAATTAAAAAAAGAAGAAATGAGGAGATCCTCATTAAAAATTCATCCGTTTCTCGTAGAAACCAATTTTCCCTGAGCATTATACAAATATGCTGTATCCCCTTCGTTATTCCATACATACGAACTCCTTCCCCAATATAACTTAGTTGCACTGCTTGCTCCTTTTCCAGTGTAGAGAGTTACTGTAGACTTAGATTTCAATGTATAAGAAGACGGGAAAGAGTAGGTATGTTTCGCGTTTTTATCTTTGATTTTCCAACCTTTCAGGTTCATTGCTGTTGTTCCCTTATTTGTAATCTTAACATACTCTTGATTTACGGTTTGATGAGGAGCGCCAACATACAAACCACTGATATAAACCGAGTTTGAGCTTGTCTGAGCCGTAGCTCCCAGAGCAAATGGAATGGTCCCCAGGATCAAGCACAACATTACAGATATTATTATTAATTTATTTTTCAACACGTTTTATCACCTTTCACTCACAAAAATTAATTTTCCAAATTATTTAGCTCGACTATGTCACATTACAAGGTAAAGCTCCATCATTAAATCTCATATGCTAAAAATATTTTTTGTAGAGAAATCGATAACAGCAATTGAGTAACTATCTAATCTGACAAAGTCAAGTTAAGGATAGATATATTTATTTTAAGAGAATTCCAGTCAAATTTTCGATAAGTAATGAAAACACATAGATAACTTGAATATATAAAAAGATAACAGAATAAATTTCCCAATGTGTTTAATAATTTTAGAAATTTTAGACAATGGAAAGAAAACAAAGAAATTTATTTTTAAAATTCTTGAGTATATTCGGGCTTCGTCAAAATCTAGCATTGATGCCACTTCAGTTGACCGTTATCAATCAAAAACCCCGAAAATAATAAAAAGTTTTATTTTCCAGGATAGTTCATTAGGACCGTTTACTTAGCTTGCGGATTTGAGGCTCACATGGATTACCCTCATAATATATTTTCTGTGATGCTTTCATAGGGAGAAAACTGATTAAATTTTATATATAAGTCTTGCATTTGATATATTAAGAAACATGAGATAAAAACCTGTGAATAATAGCAGAATTCATGTTGCTTGAGAGATATATATCAAGAGATGTCGCCTGATATATGTGAGATTACTCTATTCCTGCAATTTGAAGAGGATATTAAGAACTGAAAAATAATGGATGTAATATAAGATATGAAGTGTGAACAATATGCCAAAATGATCAAAGAAAATGGTAAACTGCCTCAAGTTTCATTGAAATATAAAGAAGGTATGAGTACCATAGTCATAAAGAAAAGTGAAGAAGTTCATTTTGTGACATATATTGTTTTAATGGAAATGAAAACTATAAATCTGGGATATGCAGGTGGTTCAAGCGGGGTTAGTATAAGAGTTACGAAAGGAATTAGTTATCGCTTTGGTGCATATAAAGGCCAGGTAAAAAAAGAAGACAAGTTAGTACAAACTTCCATTGGATATTTAATTATTACAAATAAACGTATTTTGCTACATCCATTCCCAGGGCATAAACCTATCAGTATCCCGTTAAACAAAGTTTTATCTTATAATTGCTTTGAAAACGGAGTAGAAATTTTCAAAGACGGGAGAGAAAAGGGTTATTTTTTTAAAACTGAAAATCCCAATGCTCTAGAAATAATTGGGATGTGTCTGGGTTTTCTCTGCTAAATTTTTGAAGCTTAACTTTCCTTTGCCTTCGACAGTAATTATGGAAAAAATAAAAGAACTTTCGTATTTATTCCAAGTTTCTTTATGGATCAGCTACCTCATAATTACAAAAAATAGTAAACAGAAAGGCAGCTTTCAAATATCACTAAAAAGGCGAATGTGCGCACTTACCCTATTTGACCAATAAATTCCCACTACCCTTAGCCATGGCCTTCTTATTTATCTCAATTTAATATATTTAGTTACTTTTAACTGTTATATATACGGACATTGTTTTAGTGTTACTTCCCACTGCATTCTTTGCCATCAGGGTAACAGTGTATTTTCCTGCTTTACTGTATGTGTGTGCAGGACTCTTAGATGTTGAATATGTCCCATCCCCAAAACTCCATTTGAATGAAGTGGGAGTTCCGGAGCTTTTGCCAGTAAATTGAACCTTTAATGGCGCTTTTCCTGAAAGAGGAGATGCTGAAAAAGCAGCAACTGGAGCTTTCAAAGGTATAAGAGGTAGATAATCAATAGAAGAATCATCCAACTTGTATGGCACCTCTGCAAAACCGTCTCCGTTAGCATCTAAATGAGTCTGGGAGAAACCCTTTCCTGAAGGTGTTGCCCAATAGTTACCCCCCAGATAAGGACCGCCCATAATATTATGTCCAGATGTTTTTGTGGTGTTCCAGATACCTCCTGCTCCTTCAGGAGTGTTTATATTTACAGTATTATTAAAATGGTTATTAGTAACTACACATGAAGCATCAACAAAATATAATCCAGTATCACAATTCGCAATTCTATTTCCTTTAATTATCAATGCTTGATTCATTAGATCAAAAGCATATATCCCTATTTTACAGTTAGAAATATCATTGTTGAGAATTGATTCACTTCCGCTGTCCATATAAAAACCAGCATCAAAACCTGTACGGAAATTAGATATTTTATTATTTCGAACAGTGCAGGAAAAAGCACCGTTAGTAGATTCACTGCGGCCAAATGAAATGCAAACGCCTGAGGATTTTCCCGGACCTCTTATATCAAAATTTTTTATTATAATATTACTTTCATATATATTGAAGGCATTATTTTTAGCTTTAATTATTGCTTTATACGGACTGCTTGACATTATGGTTAAATTTGGAGTTGAAATTGTTATATCTCCGGTGTATGTTCCAGGTTTTACAATTATTGTATCACCAGAATGTGCATCATTTACTGCAGTCTGAATTGATTTTCCAGATTCAACATAAATAGTTACAGCAGAAGCACTGCCAGTAATAGCCTGAAATGCAAGAACCATTGCAAATAAAATTATTATACCTTTTTTTGTATTCCACAAGACAAAGACCCCAATAAAGTTAGTATATTCACTTTAATTGACCATCAAAAATTCTCACTTTTGGATGATATAGATTTATTGATGAGATGTGACATTGTATTTAAAGGAGAAAAAACTTTTTGAACCATTCCAAATTAGAACAACCGCCTATAAACTTCAAGCCTGGTATTGGAATATAAAGATACGTCAATCGTTATATTACCCGCTTGTATTTATTTTTTGTTAACTTAACTTTTTAATAACAGAGTTGCACTTATAGTCAGGTGAGATTAATTCTCTTTTGAACTCTGACTCTATGGAAAGTCTTCAATTTAAGAGAATTTGTCGAGGAACAATATTAGGCTCGAAGTTAATAACGCAGAAATACAAGGTGCAGGCACAATAAAGGTAAAAGGGTGAAAAGAATTTCAAATGAGCTTACTTCCAGGCATTTGCATACTTAAACTTTCTTTATAGAATTGTCATTGGCATCGGAAAGAAATATACGTTGTAGGGAAGAATTAATCTGTATGGGAGATGGAGATCTTTAGAGAAAAAGAAAATCGCATTTTAATGCACATATTTTACCCCTGAAGACACTGGATATCTTTCTAATAAACATTGTTGACTTACGGTTCTATATCGTTAAACCAGATAGTAAATTCTGTTCCTTTATTTCTTTTAAGTTCTACAAAACCATCAAGCTGTTCAACAAGAATATTTACAAGCTGGAGTCCAAGAGAATCCGTATTTGGAAATTCCATTTCTTCAGGAATGCCTGTTCCGTTGTCTGCTACCGTGAGCATGTAATGGAAATGATCTATATTTAGACAATTTCGCTTTGCACCGGAAACCTCATATCTGGCAGCAAAAGTTTCAGTTTTGCAAAGAGTTATGTGGATTTCGCCTGCTCCTCTGGAGGGGAAAGCATGCTTCAGGGAATTTGAGACCAGCTCGTTCAAAATAATACCAAGAGGTATTGCAGTATCCATTCCAAGATGAATTTGCTCAAGGTCCAGTTTCAGGCTAATATTATCACTAAGATTATATGAACCAAAAAGATCTGCAGTCAGCTTCTGAAGATAAGCTGCAAAATCAAGAGTATCCAGTTCGTTTCCTTTGTAGAGTTCTTCGTGAATCAGAGCCATTGAAGCTACACGATTTTGGCTCTCCCTGAAAGCTTCAAGCATTTTTGCATCACTGAACCTTTCAGCTTCAAGGCTAAGCAGAGATGAGATTACCTGCAGGTTATTCTTTATTCTGTGGTGAATTTCTTTTATATGGACTTCCTGTATTTTTTCCAGAGCTTCTTCAGCCTTCTTACGCTCAGTAATATTCTGAACTGTCCCCCTCATTCGAACAGGAATATGTTCCTCATTAAAAATGACTTCTCCATGCGCATGGACTATCCGGTTTTCCCCATCGGCCGAGATAATCCTGTAATCAATTTCATAGGGCTTTCCATTTAATGCTTCTTTAACGGCTTTATCTAAATAGTTTCGATCGTCGGGATGCACATAGCTTAAGAATGACTCGTAAGTTGTGCCGAATTCTTGAAGATCAAGGCCAAAAATGCGACAACTTTCATCAGACCAGTATAATCTATTGGTTACAATATTCCAATCCCAATTTCCAAGGTGTGCCATTCTTTGAGCTTCAGCAAGACTTTTTTCGCTGTCCATTAATGCCTTGTAAGCTTCTTCAAGCTCAGATGTACGTGCTTTAACTTTTTCTTCTAAACTTTCATGTGCTTTTTTTAGAGCTTCTTCTGCTTTTTTGTGCTCGGTGATATCTATGAACGCAGAAACTGACCCGATTGGATTACCCTGCTCGTCACGCAAGGGTCTAGCATTGCCCAATATGTGTCGCTTTGTGCCGTCAAGATAGACTATATCGAACTCGTAGTTGCGTAATTCTGTGCCCGCTGCTGACATCTGCACAGGCATCTCTTCAGGCTGGAGCTCCACCCCATCCCGAAACATAGTAAATGTCTCAGGCCTTTCCCCCACAGGAGCGGATTTAGACGCGTTGGCACCCTCAGGAAGTCGAAGCCATTCATAAGAGAGCCGGTTTCCGGTTATCTGAAGCGCCTGGGGATCGTGTGTTACCCACACTGCGGCAGGCACGGCATCCAATAATATAGCCAGTTCGTCCGAGCGAGCTCGTTCACGCTCTTCACTCTGGCGAAGCGATTCTTCCATCTGCTTGCGCTTTGTGATATCACGAGCAACATGAACACACCCGGTGAGTTTTCCATCGGAATCGTATAGTGGTGAGACACTTAATAAGAAATCACCACCCAGAAGATCTTCGTGAACTTCTGCGATGTGTTCAATTCCATCCTCAAGCAATTGCTTATGTGGGCAAAAAGAAGGAGGTTCGTCAGTCCCATGCATAGCACGATAGCATGTCAATCCTACACACTCTTCAGGAGTCATTCCCAATCTTACTGCTATGGCTCTGTTTGCACGAGTAACCCTACATTCATTGTCAATTATGGCTATCAAGTCTGGCACGGTATCAAAAGTTTGTTCCCAATCCTTTGCAGCCTGATACACAGCTTCTTCCGCTCTTTGCCTTCCGGAATTTTCTATCCGCTCCCATTTTCCTGCCCTTTTGATCAAAGAGAACTGGTGATTAGAAGCTATCTCAATAATTTCGGTTGGGCTGCACATGTCGAGATGATATGGACACAACGCTATCATCCGATGTTTGTAAATGACAGAATCTATCTTTTTCTCATAATTAACGAAATCACTCCAGTCTTCTTTTTCCAGCCAGCAAGTATCCCCTGTAGCCCTCAGTCCATCATAACCATTTTCCAGAGCCTGGTTTAGTTTTCCACCCCATCCTTTTATGACTCTCTCCGAATCAAAGACACCATCGTTCATGTACCCGCATGTGTAGGGAATAATTTCAATTTGTCTTTTATCCAGATAAACATCAAAATAAGGAACAGCCCTTCTAAGAGCTTCTTTTGCCTCCCCCACTTCAAGAGGTTTTGACGTAATCCAGATGCAGAATTCATTATTTTCCAACCCTGCTTTGAAATAGGGGACAAGTATGTCCATTAAATCTTCTTTTGTCTGATAAAATTGGCAAAAGTGCGTTCCCCAGGGAATGTCCCCAATTATATCAATACCTGATTTTCTCAGTTTAGCTCTCATTTCAGATCTTCTCCGATCACGAAGAATTCACTTTGTGTGTCGCCTCACACAGGACAGGGCCAGTAATCTCTTTACCAGGAAGAAAGAAGCTACCTAACGATTATTAATACATTAGCTAAGATTATATAAAATAAATAGTATATTATATGATTTAATTAATTGTAATATAGCCAGAAATCACGTGAAAGTCTAAATAAGGCGATAAAATAGCCTTATTTAGTTCCCTTTGAAATCCTAATATTATAAGCAACTCTTCTTCAAAACAGTATTTATACTTAAACCCTGAATCTTTAAGATCCGGGTATTTCTCAGAAATTACCTCCTGAGAAGAATTAAAAATAACCATAAATATTGGCGCTTTGAACTATTGAACAACGAAGGCCTACTTTAAGTACGATTCTTTTCGGAAACGATTACAGATTAAAAAAGCAAATAGATTTTAGGGGCACACTCTAATAAAAGATTGAGATTCTGCAAAAATATACAAAAAATAAGATGCAGAGATATCGATCCCTACATCCGATTATTTTCCATGTTTAATTTTAGTATTTCACCTGCTTTTAGCGAAATTCTTCTTTACCTTCTTCGATACAGAAAACCGCAAAGCATACCGATGACACCATAAACAATTTCAAATCCGGGGGTACTACTGTCCTTCCCGCCTTTTATAACAGTATCATTAGCATCACTTGTGAGCACTACAGACCCCACGCTGGACACAGTTTTCTCTGGAGTGCCTTTTGAGATGCCTGTTATCGCAAATGAAGAAAAGCCTGGCACACTGGCTATGAAATACAAGTACGTCCCATCTTCACCTGACTGGCTGACAGGCAGTTTTTCCCACTTATCTTCATTATACCGGTTAAGGGTTATTGAGGCCTGATCTATATTTTTTTCCTGTACCCAGGCTTTTTCTACCTTGAAGCATGCTACTGGATTTTCTATATTCTTTGAAGTTGCAAATCCGCTGTTTCCAACCCATATGTTAAAGGATTTATATACCTCACCTTCAGGCAGTTTGGAAACAAGTGCAGATTTTCCCTTCAACATCTCGACTATTGTTGTAGTCTTTCCAGCATTCTTTTTTGCATCAAAGCTCACATAAACAACACAAGTTACATTCTTTGCAAAATCAAACTTTATCTCTTTGCCGTTTGTAATGAATACCTGTGAAATCTCTTTAACCTCTACATTACTTTGAGGCTCAGGGGACCCCCCGGCTCCCCCGGAACTTCCACCTGAACTACTGCTTTGATGGTTTCCGCCAGAACTACTGCTTCCACTATCATCTTCACCATTTTCATTGTTTCCGTTATCTCCTGTACTGCTATTATCTGCAATAGCCTGCGTAACAATTATTGTAACACTTTTTGAAGCAGAGCCTTTTTCGTCGCTTGCAGTTAGCTTGACGATGTAAGTCCCAGGAACTGTGTACACATGGACTTCGTTTTTATTCATTGAGTCAACTTTTCCATCGTTTTCAAAGTCCCAGTTTATCGCGGTTGCATTTTGCGAAAGATCTGTAAACTGAACTGAAAGAGGAGCAGGACCCTTATTAGTATTCACGTTGAAATCTGCTACAACGCTCAATATGTCATCTGAAGTTGAATTATTCCCCAAAGCCAGTACAGATTCATCAATTGCGGCCCCTATTCCAGAACCCGCCATTAATATCATAAAGGCAGTTAACAAAGAAAACAACATCATTCCACTTTTGTTTATTTTCCACACGACAAACACCCGAATAGAATATGTTTTAATGTTCGATTTGACTTAATTATTAAAAACACAAGCTTTTGGCTTTTAAAAGATAAATTGATTAGATGGTGACATTTTTAGGAATATGTAAAAAAGATCGATTCAACGGTCTTTGAATATCAATCAGTGTTTTTCAAACTTGATGATATTATATAATATTACCTAAATGGAGATATTATTTTAATTGATTTATATAATTAATTAGAAAGGTGTTTTAAAGGGCACTTCAGACTTTAAATAGTAGCTAAAATTGCTTATTTGCGTGAGGATCTAATTTAGAAATTTCAATATTTTTAATAGATTTAACAAGGAGAATAAGAGTGCAAAATGAGAGATTTTCAGGAAGCCCTCAAAGATCAGAATAATTCAAGTAGTTTTTGGAAAAAACTATAGTAAGAAAAATAGGAAAAAATATCACAGAAAAAATTAGGCATAATTTATAAAAAATAGCTTATATTCATTTAGAGGCCTTTTCGAGTAGATTAGAGAGATGTGCCAGGGGCGAGAAATCCGAAATACTATATAAAAAATAATAGTACTGTAAGATAAATATTTATAATACGATTAAAATAGTTTATATCGAGGCATAAATAAAAAAAACAATACAGTGGGGAAAAACATGAAAATTCGAGTAGTTAGCTCCAGAGAAGAAATCATCACACTTAACCCTAATGAGCGCATTATTCACCTGGCCTTCAGGCCTTCTAACAAAGACATCTTTGCATTAGTTGAAACCTGCCCAAGAGTAGAGGTAATTCAGTTACCTCCATCTTACAAACGCACGGTCTCAAAATCAATAGAAATGTTCCTTGAAATGCAGAGAATTCAGCTTATTGAAGGAGACGTATGGGGTCATAGGAAAGACATAAACGAGTACTACCGCGTTCCCTCCTCGGTGATTGAAAAGATCAAGGAACTGAAAATAGAAGGAAAATCCACTGAGGATATTGAGGCAAAAATTTCAAGGGAAAGCAAGCTCAACCCTGAAATGGTCGCTTATATCCTGACAAGGGAAACTCCTGCCTGAATTAAGGCAGGATAAGAAAGGGATTAAAACCTTTCAAAGGAGATTAGAAAGTAAAGAAAAATGTTGAATATTTCAAAGATCCTCATGAGACCTTTGCAATCTACTCTCCAGCTTAAATATTTTTTTAAAATTTCGGGAAAAAACTCCCATATTTGAAATTCCACCTCTTTTACGAGGTCAGATGGATTTTACCTTTTCTTGCCACAGAAAGCTTCTGAAAAACTCCCTTAATTTTATTATATGCAGTCGATGAGAAAACATACATTTTTGAGCAGTAAATAGTTTAACTTTTGTAACTTAATTTTGAATTTTCAACATGTTAATTTCACATTTTTGTCAAAACATGATATTTCTGCGTAGATTTATTCCATCAGCCATTTGATTCAGAACAGATTTATGAAATAAAAGTAGATTAAGAGAGCCAAAATTACTTTAAGAGAGCAGCAATGAATGTGAATTCAGGTAATTTCTCCTAATCGTCCAAAAACTCATTTTGGAGCCTGGTTCCTAAAAGTCAAATTCATGATTTCCATTTTTATATTACCTTAAGAAATAGTAGCTTATGCCATCAGAAAGCAAAAATATCGATCAATTCAAGGAACTGAAGTGGAGTGATCTGCAGGACTGGGCTGGGGAAAAGGCCACTGCAAAGGGAATCAAATACCAGGAAGAAGAAAGGGTAAAAGATATTAAGCGTACCTCTGAAGACAGCCTTGTCGCGCGAGTAGAAGGGACAATAGAATATTTCACAGAAGTGTCCATGGAGAATGGAAAACTGAGCTCTATCTGTACCTGCCCTGTGGAACACGACTGTAAACACGGAGTTGCAGCTGTGCTTGAATATCTCGAACGCATCGAGCAGGGAGAAGAAGTTTCTGTTATTGCAGAGGAAGATCCGCTTATTGCAAAAGCCAGAAGGGGATATACAGGATATGAAACCTCAGGAACCTTTGATGCTGACGAATCCTCTTCCCCCATTCTTCGTGAGTATCTTAAACAGCTGGAAAAATCGGAGTTAATCGAGATATTGGTGGCATTTGCACAAAAGGATGCTAAGCTTGGCAGATACCTAAGAGACAGGCAGAATCTTGCATCAGAAAACATAGAAGGAATTATTGGGGGAATCTATTCCGAACTGGAAGAACTCTGGAGAGAAACAAAAGGTTATGATTACTGGAGTTATGAAGGCGAAAATGAACTGGATTTTTCAGACTTGCAGATTCGGCTGGAAAGCCTGCTTGATTCAGGCCATCCAGAAGAACTGCTGGATATTGGAAAAGAGCTCATGGAAAAGTATGAAGGAATTGAAGAATACGACGAAGAAGGAGAAATAGGAACAGAAATATCCGGCTGTATGGACGTGGTGTTCAAGGCCTTGTCCCAATCGTCTCTCCCCGCACATAAGAAAATGCTTTATGCCCTTGACATTGAGCTAAAAGACAATTACAGCATTCTTAATGACCATACTTTCTGGAAAGAAGATTATACTAAGGAAGAGTGGAAACTTTTTGTAGAAGCCCTGAAAGTTCGGATGCAGGAAGCGGAAAGAACAGAAAATACCCTATATGATTCATCCTGGGATTGGGATTATGTCGTGGATAGACTTATTGATGCCCTGGGAAAAGCCGGCCTTTCTGAAGAGATTATCCCCACCTGCGAGCTCGAAGCCGAAAAATCAGGCAATTATGTCAGGCTGATCAAATTACTGCTCGATTCAGGGCAGAAAGAGAAAGCAGAAGAATGGATCTATCGAGGGATCAAAGAAACCGGAGAATATGAATCAGGTACTGCCCACCAGCTCAGGCAGATCTTTCTTGGAATAAAAGAAAAAGAAGGAAACTGGCTGTCTGTAACTGCTATTGAAACAGAAGAGTTTTTCAGGTATCCTCATCTGGCCAGTTATATAAGGATGCAGGAGGCAGCCGCAAAAACCGGAAAATGGCAGGAAATTCGGGAGACTGCCCTCCAATATCTAATTGAAGGTAAACTGCCAGCCAGTAAGGCCAGAAGTACGGAAGAAACTTCAATCCTTCCTGAAATTCTTCCAAAAACAGGGCTACCAGATATTGGCTCAAAAAAGCAGATCAAACCTCCTGTCCTTGACCTGTTAATAAAGATAGCTATTCAAGAAAAAGACCCTGATGAAGTTGTCCACTGGTATGAGGAACTCCAGAAAAACAAGGGTGAGGGCGAGAAATACAGGAATTCGGTTTCAGAAAAAGAAATCGCAAATATATTAAAGGACAAATATCCTGAAATTGCGATTGAGATATGGAAAAAACTGGCAGATAAGCTGATTTCCGAAACAAAAGTAGACTCATATCAAGCGGCATCGGTGCATATCCGGAAAGTTAAGGAGACATTGAAAGCAATTGAAAAAGGGACAGAATGGGAAGCCTATCTCAGGGAGATAAGGGAATCGAACAAGCGTAAACGAAAACTAATTGAAATTCTGGATATGATGGGAGAAGACCGGATAATAAGAGAAGAACAAAAACAAAACATAATGGAAAAAGTAAAACGCAATTAGAGTAAAAAGAAGAATAAATTTATATATATAAAAATTACATAGATAAAAATTAGTTAGATTTACTCCAATTCCAGCTCTCAGGATGAGCACGGAAAAACGAAATAAAGGAGCTATAAAATATGCCACCAAAAATCAAGAAAGAAGAATGTACAGGCTGCGGAACCTGTGTGGAAGAATGTCCTGTAGAAGCAATAATTATTGATGAGGACGAAGATTGTGCAGTTGTAGACGAAGAGGAATGTGTAGACTGTGGAGTTTGTACAGAAAGCTGCCCTGTAGAAGCCATAAAGGGTGAATAATCTAAAGAGCCTGAATTATAGCTTTCAAAGACATTCTGTAAGCGAAACCCGGAATATCTGGAGTTCCAGAAAGGAGAAGGGGAAGAAGAAAACTTATCAGAGGAAGTTATTTCAGCGCTTAAAAACAGCTTCCCACTCCGATTCTCGAATTTTTGAAAATCTTCGGTTTGCTCCGCTTGAAGAAGGAAGGATTTTTGTTTTATACCCCATTTCTCTTAAAAGTGGTTCGTATTTTCCTGCCTTTTTGCCATTGAAACAGATAAGTCTTAGCTTTGGAGCCATTTCTTTCAACATTGAAAATTGATTAATTTCTTCGCCCCTGATATTTGCGTCTTCACTTCCTTCCCTCTCTCCGAATTTAAATACATCCCAGAGCCCTATCCTGTTACGCTTCAGGGTTTCAACCCTGCTTTCGTAATCTCTTCCCTGGAGGTCCTCTCCTATGGTGCGGCTGAGCAACCTCCAGAAGTCATTTCCCGGGTTTCCGTAGTACTGATGCTTTTTTATGGACTCATCGCTGGGAAGAGATCCTAGAATCACGATTTCCGTATTTTCGTCAACAATTGCTGAAAAACCTTGTTTTATCATTCTGTAAGAAAACTGGAACTAGGGGATATTTTAAATTTTGGAGCCGAAGAAAATTCAAATTTGAGTAATCTTTTCTGACATATCCTTGTAATAGTTAAAAAGTTCCTGTCCCCAGGGAAGCGCACTTTTCTCGAAGCTCACCATTTCATGGTTATAATACCTTCCATCTTTTGAAATCATGGATAAAGAAATGAAACGGTCAGTAACAATGCTTGAAGCCAGCTCAATTTTATGGTCACATACAAATAGACAGGTATTTTCCATAGCCAAGAACTCTCCTACATCTTTTAGATAGTCAGAGATCAGTTTCCTGTATATTGGCCTTTCGAGAACAAGAGAGACTTGTATCCCTCTTTTAGCGAGATCCAGATAGAGGCCAGGATACCCCGGCCGGAAAAAAGAAGAGACTTCCATAACTGTTCTGGACCTGTAAAGTGGACCCATAATTTCAGGGGGGTAATCAAAAATATGAGTTCTCTCTGGTACAAGCTCCTTACAGTGACCAAGTTCGCCAATCCGGTCCAGCAGGTGAGGAGGAAGGGTACATAAATTCTGCCTTGCCCAGTACTCGTGGTTTTCATCAAAGACCTGAAAAGTGGAGAGAAGGGGTTCCATTTTAGGGACAATAAGCTTCCCTTTTACCGAGAGTTCGTAAACATCATCTCTTTGGACCAGCAGCCTGTCCCTTAGAAGAATTCTGATCTGGGCCATAATGGGGCTGGAGCTGACTTCAAGCTCGGTTTTAATTTCCTCAATTGTCTTTGGACCATCCTTCAGGAGCAAAAGCAAATTTTTTCTTTTGTCCGAAAAAAAAATCGTATCAATTAACTGCAGTTCCATACTCATTCAATATAGCCTCCGAAAAAGGACTCTCAAGTGATATCTGGAGTTAACTTGGATATCCGAACACAGATAGACAAAATCTGCATACAAACCTGCATAAGTTTTTCAGTGCAGACTGAACAGCATAGATTTAGAAAGCGTCCCGTTTTCGGATGGACAGACAAAGTTGTCAATAACTGTTTCGCTATCAACTTGCCAGGCTCTTGATTTATAGAACTCAAAAAGCTCCCTGGCCCAGTGCATCGCCTGCGGCTCGGAACAGTACATATAGTCGTGGTAAAACCTCCCATTGCTGTCAAAGAGAGAGATCATCATCCCGCGATCTGAAACAAAAAGTTCAGCTAACTTGACTCCGTCGTTGCAGACGAAAAGTTCAGTACTCTGCATCGAGGCAAATTTCCTTATTTTCCTTTCGTAATTATGCAGGATCTTTTCCAGTACTGATTCAGTGAAAATAAGGGTAACCTCTGAGTCCAGCCTCCCAAGCTTTGAGTAAAGGGGAAGAAACTCAGGCCTGTAGAAGGATGAAAATACCATCAAATAACGGGAAGAAGAAAAGAAATTCAAAAGTTCCGTATTCGGTTCGAAAATCTGGATTGGATCTGTTTTGACCAGATTACAGTCCTTCAGGTCACCGATCCTTTCAAGAAGATACTGAGGGATTCCGCCCAGGTCATGTTCAATCCAGTAATTATCCTTTTCGAGCAAAGTAAGGACATTGACAAGAGATTGAACTTTTTTAAAGATCTGACTTCCCATATCTGTCAATTCATAGCTGCCATTTTTTTGAATAACAAGGTTACTGTCTGTAAGCCTTTTGATCTGAGGCAAGATAGCTGTGGGAGAAACATCAAGAAGAATCTTAATTTCTTCCATTGTTCGGGGTTCCTCTCCCAGGAGTAAAAGGAGGTCTCTTCTTTTCAGGGAGCGAAATACGACATCTATTAACTCAGGTTGCATTCAAACCACCTCTATCTCATTTTTCTGTAAATATAGGATATCTGTATAATCTGACACTAAGAAGTCCTCACAGAGGCAAATAAAAACTCGAGTTCCAGTCCGGTCATGTAAGACCTGAACAGGAGGAAAAGTTTGTGCCATATTTGAAGGTAGTCGATATACCCATTTATATAAAAGAATTTGGATGAATAATTTAAAAAGCAAGGGCATCTAGACGAGATAATTTACACAGTTAATAAGTAAAAGACAAAACAAGTTAAAACAAGATCAATAGGAAGTATTCATAAAAAAATAACAGTTAAACAGGAGAGATTAACAAAATATGTAAGTTAAAAAAATGCAGTACGAACATTGAAATTTTTGACAGGCTTTATCTAAATAATGGCACTGTTCAAAAAAAAGAAGAGTGGGTTAGAACACTTGACCATTCGAAAAGTTTGAAAAAAATAACAAATAGTTACCTCAAAAAGTAAGAAGGCATCTATCAGGAGAAAGCAGAACAAAATATTTGGAGGGAGAAAGGGACGTAATAGGTTCAAAATTTAAGACCTCGTGTCATCCTGTAAAAACCAGAAAAAAATTTCCGTCGTTTATGGTATATGGAATGATTTCCCCTAATTATGCTGCATACGTGTCAGCATTCAGACACGCAAATCAATCAAAAAGGAAGAAGTTCCGGCAGAAAAAGGAGAAATTCTTTCAAAGGTGTATACCGCAGAAAATCTGGAGATAAAATCCGATAAAACGGATAAAATGCAGATTGTTTCTCAGGGTAAATGCCACCGAACGAAAAAACTTCACGGAGGTAAAGCCGGAACCTCACTGTGCCGAAGGTTTCAGGGAACTGCAGACCCTGATCGGTAACGACCTTTTTGCTAAATATCTAAATGGAGGTTTAGAAATATGTTGGACTTTACAGAAGCAAGTCTGAAAAAGGTATTAACCAGATACAATGTGGCTCTGGAAAAGGAAATGACTCCTGAAGAAGCCGCAGAAGAGCTTTACCCGAAAGACGAATTAATTTACCCTATCGCAAAAGCCATCTTTGAAGGAGAAGAAGATGACGTTGTAGAGGGTCTCCAGGCAGCATTTGATGCAGGCAAGGACCCAATTGCCCTTATCGACGACGCTCTCATGGTCGGTATGGGTGTTGTCACAAGGCTCTACGATGAAGGTATAATCTTCCTCCCAAACGTCATGATGTCTGCTGACGCCATGCTGAATGGTATCGAGTTCTGTAAGGACAACTCCTCAACTGCTCCGGTAACAAAGGGAACTGTTGTCTGCCACGTTGCAGAAGGCGACGTCCACGACATCGGAAAGAACATCGTTACCGCTCTCCTCAGGGCAAACGGCTACAGTGTAGTTGACCTTGGAAGGGACGTTCCTGTGGACGAAGTTATTGCATCAGTTATTGCAAACAAGCCCCTCATGGTTACAGGTACTGCACTCATGACCACCACCATGTACGCATTCAAGGAAGTTAACGACAAGCTCCTTGAAAAGGGAATAAAGATCCCATTCGCATGCGGTGGCGGCGCAGTTAATCAGGACTTCGTATCCCAGTATGCACTCGGTGTTTACGGAGAAGAAGCCGCTGATGCCCCCAAGATTGCAGACGCAATCGTTGCAGGTACCAAAGATATCGCAGTATTAAGAGAGAAATTCCACAAGCACTGAGGTGAATGAAAATGGCAGCAAAAAGATACACTTCAATGGCATACGCAAAAGCAGATGACATGAGTTTCGGCGTATCCAAGCACCCCGTAAAGGCAGGCCTTGGCCTCGAGATCGGTGCAGGCTACACAATTCCTGAAGTTAACTACGCCCCGAGACCTGAAGCCGGTGCATCCAAAGAAAAACTCGTAAAGGAATACGAGAGGATCACCACTGACATTATGGCAAGAATGGTCCAGGTCGGCTTCCCAGCAGTTATCCTTGAAACTGAACACGTTCAGCAGATGTCCAACAACCCCTCCTGGGGAGCAGAAGTTGCACACGCCCAGAAAACCATCATGGAAGAATACCACGATGAATATGGCATAAAGTGCGCACTCCGCCACACAATTGGTGACATCCGTGAGAACAGAGACTTCCTCCAGCTTAGAGGCGACAAGTACTCCGTCTTCCTCGAGGCTTTTGAACAGTGCGCCAAGTCCGGTGCAGACCTGCTTTCAGTAGAGAGCATGGGTGGTAAGGAAGTTTTCGACCACGCAGTCCTCAGAAACGATATCGGCGGTATGCTTTACGCAATCGGCTGCCTCGGTTCCATTGACATGGAAATGATCTGGACCGACATTGCAGCAATTGCAAAGAAGACCGGCACTGTTGCAGCTGGTGACACAGACTGTGCCCAGGCAAACACTGCAATGTTTATCGGCGGTGGACTGCTCGACAAGAACCTCGCCCACACCCTCGCAATCCTCGCAAGGGCAATTTCCGCCCCCAGGTCCCTCGTTGCATACGAATGCGGCGCAAAAGGCCCAGGTAAGGACTGCGGATATGAAAACATCATCATTAAAGCCATCACCGGTATGCCAATGACCCAGGAAGGTAAGACCTCCACCTGCGCTCACTCTGACGTAATGGGTAACCTCATTATGCAGTGCTGTGACTGCTGGTCCAACGAGTCTGTTGAATACCACGGTGAATTCGGTGGTACCACAGTTCAGTGCTGGTCCGAAACCCTTGCATATGACTGCGCCCTCATGAACACCGCTCTTGAAACCAAGAACGAAAAAGTTCTCAGGGACCTTCTTATGCTCTCCGACAGGTACAGAGACCCTCAGTCCTACGTGCTTGCATACGACAACGCATACAAAGTCGGCCAGGCAATTGTTAAGGACGGAGACAACATTTACCTCAGAGCAAAGAACGCCGCAATCGAATGCTGTAACATCGTCAGCGCCGGTGCAGCTGGCAAGCTCGAGCTCTCCAGGTTCGAAACCAAAGCCCTCGCAGACGCAAAGGCAGCTCTCGACGCTCTTCCATCTGACATGGACAAGTTCATGGACGACTGCCTCACAAAATATAAGAGTGAAGTTAAAGTCTTCCTTCCAGAGAACTACGGCTTCTAAGCCCTCAGTTCTCTTTTTCTTTTTTAAATTCAGTTTAAATCACATATTTGTCCTTATTTTTTAGTTCAGAATAATAACGTGCATGAGTTATTGATACCATATGCATGAGAATTCGGCTCCTCGCTGTTTTGTGGGGTTGATAATTATTTTCCAGTTGAAAAGTGGCCATACCAAATAGATAAACATCGATTATGGATTTGATATTCCATAGTAAATGTTTCTAAATATTGTGTATTTTGAACTTACTTTTACAAAGTAACTATAAATTACCCACTCGAAATAGTGAAGAGCAAAGAATTCTCGCATGATCCAAAAATACAGCACGTAGGGCATACTTTTATTCAAATTCCGGCTGAGAAGAATCAAGCCCTACCAAAGTAACATCACCAAAACTTTTCTTCAAACACTATGGATGCGCTTGTTCTTTGGAATTCACCAAATGGTTCAAGGACACGACCAAAAACTTCACAATCAAAAAATAAGAAAAAGGAAAAAATTCCTTATTTTTAGCTCAAATTTCACTCAGTTTCTATTGTTCTTAAAATTCTATTTGGTTTTGTCCCGTTAATGAGTGAAAGTGCTTCAAAGGGAATGTAAACTTTGCCGGTTACCGGAGCATAAACGACTATTCCTTCGAGCTCATAAGTTACACCGTCTCTGATAAGAATATTTTTGCTTACTGGTAGTTCGGCATCACCTATCCTCAGTACAGGGTTTGAGGTGTTTGTCGTGTCCAGTAAATATTCATTTTCATCCCGTTTCCCGTCTCCGTTGTCTCTGGAGAAAAACTCCCCTACCTCGACAAACAGGCACGAGTTTGTCTCGTTCAGGCCAAATCCGAGTTCTTTAGCGATATATCCTGCAATCTCTGTATTGTCGATGTGGCCTGCAGGATAAGCAGGTCCATACGCCCACAGAGGGACATCTTCTCCACAATGTCCATGAGTGGTCCATCCAATAACGGTATGATTCCTACTTATTACTTCGCTGATCGCATAGTCGAGGGAAAGACCTTCTCCATCGTTATAGATCTCAAGAATTTCAGTTACATCATTATCTGTTGCATCGATTCCCCACCAGGCTTTTATCTGGGCTTTAATGTTTTCAAAGGAGACATCTGCTCCTATTTTTGTTGCAACGCCTGCAGAACTGAGCTTCATACCTTTGAGAGGATCAATGACATCTTCTACGGTTGTAGAGGTATAATTGGAATCCGAATCACTACCAATGGTCATCCCACCTGTGTTATGGTCAGGGAAGGCCAGTACAAGGGTATGCCCATCTTTTTCTGCAAATTCAACTGCAACCTTGACAGCCTCGTCAAAAGCCAGGAAATCAGTAACAGCATAAGCAGGGTCATTAGCGTGATTTGCCCAGTCTACCTGGCTTCCTTCCACCATCAGGAAAAAGCCATCTTTATCCTGGGAAAGCAGTTCAACGGCTTTTCCGGTCATCTCTGCAAGAGAGGGTTCTTCGGGTGCAAGTTCGCCACGGTCAATATCCGGTGCCATGTGACTGCTGGCAAAAAGTCCCCATGCTTTTCCAGAGGACAGATTTTCCATTTCATCCCTGCTATCAACATACTGATAGCCTCTATCAAGAAGCACTTCTGTCAGGTTTTCTCCATCAGTCCTTTTTCCTCCTTCTGCTTCAGGTATAAGATGGCGGTAGCCTCCTCCGAAAACCACGCCAATGCCTTCATAAACCATCTGTTCCATTATTTCGTTTTCGTTATCCCTGTTATCTATGTGAGAAGCAAAAGCTGCAGGTGTGGCATGGGAGACTCGAGAAGTTGCTACAAGCCCTGTAGCCTTACCTTCAAGCTTTGCCCCTTCAATCACTGTTGCAAGCGGGCTGTACTGCAGTTCTTCGGAAGGGCTTTCCAGTAGACTTAAAACAGAAGCATTGCTTGGTCCGACGCTTACAAAACCATTTGTTGTTTTATACCCTGTGGCAAAAGCAGTTGCAGCAGATGAAGAATCGGTAATAACTGAATCTGCACTGTAAGTTGAAACTGTCCCTGCAACCATTTCATCAAGCATCAAAGGATTTCCACTGTACCATCTGGCAAGGGTCTGGACACTCTGAGAACATCCATCAGGAACTAGAACTATCACGTTTTTAATTTTGGCTTCCGATCCTGGACAGGATTTGCAGTTTACGGAATCATTGAAATAAGTATAATTTCCTGAATAATCTTCAGTATTCGAATTTCCTTCCACAGCTACTGCAGAACCAACATTTCCCAGCAGCAGAAGCCCTATGAAGAGGGTTAGTAGAACGTTTGTTTCTTTAGTATCCATGAAAACTACCTCAAATAGAGAAACGATTTTTAAGAGCAGGCCCTATTTCACCATACTCGAATATTAGATCTCAAATTTGAAGAAGTAGCCAGCTGTATTTGAATCTTTCACATATATAATATATATTAGACGATAGTCAACATTGGAAAAATGCAGCTATATAACCCTATTTTGCAGTACTTGAAGTCTGGCAAAATATATGTCTATATTCTTCCCATTATGCCTAATTAGAACCACAAATGCCTTCACAGAAAGATTTCCCTATGGAATGGCTACAGGCCCCCCAGTTACTGCGCTTACCATGACTCCGGATTTACTCCCAAAAGTGAGAGAGCTTGCTTTTGCACTGGAAACTTATTGGCCATAGAAGTGAAGACAAACATTTAAAAAAATCAATTTCACAATTTTCCACATTAACCGGATCTGAAAAAAGAAAGAGATAAGATAAAACATTCTATGATTTACTCTTAAACTTCTTTAATTAGATTACTCTAAAAGATATAGAGTATTTTAGTCATAATAGTACCATAGAAAAGGTACATAGATATTAGGATAATATATAAATAGGAGAAAAAAATATTCTTTTAGGCAAGAAGAATTTAGCCCGATTACGCCCCTCACCACATCATAAATCCTTATAAAGTTCACTTCTTAAATAGTACCCTCTTCTAAATAACGGGTGAAAATAGGGTTTTTTCTTCTAAGTAAATAGCTATACTTATCGTTAAAGGTCCCCTACTCACTGAAAAATTTGAAGGATATTCTCTGCTGAAGAAAAAATTCTGAGACTCTTGTTAGTACGTTTATTCCTTCAAATTATAGACCTTATAGGCTCGAGAAGTTTGGAAACTTTTATTCCTTCTGGCCAATGTTGTATTAATGCGTATTTTATTCTTCTAGATTCTCCTATAGTTGTAAAAAAAATAATTAAATTTTTGAAGAATCTGATCATTAAATAGAGACGCTCTTTCGTTTTTGTCTGTTGTTAGTCATCCAGTTCAAGGGTATTAAGTTAAAAACTGACATACATCCCACGCAAACTGTGGAGAAGTTTTTTCTCTGGCTGCACGTTTACTGAAGGTGTTACGTGCCAGTATTTTTTGAGGGGTATCAGTGCTCCCTTTCCCTGCATCTCTTTCTGCAGAGAATTGACCACTACCTTTTGGCGTCAACGCTATGTTAAATGCAGCATTGACATCGGCATGGTCAACGTGCCCGCAGTGTGGGCACTCAAATCGCTTGCTGTGTCGATTGCCTGTATGTCCGCAGCGGCTGCACTTCTTGCTTGTCGCATAGGGATCAATATAGACTACCTCTACTCCCCGCAACCTGGCCTTGTATTCGATAAATTGCTGGAGCTGGTGAAAAGACCAGTTGTTCAGAGAGTATTCATTTGACTGCATGTTTTTTTGGACTTTGTATTTGGTGAAGTTTTTGTTTGTTTCGTTGATTCTGCTTTTGTCTTCTTTTTGCTCCCTTTTGTTGTCTTTGTTTTGATTATTCGTACCTTTTCCTGTGCCATAGGTCTTGCTGTTGAGTTTTCTGATTCCTTTAAGATTTTCGAGTTTAATCCCACATCCATTATACAGAGCGACTTCCACAATTTTTCGGCTTATTTTATGGTTCAGATCCTTTACAATGTTCTTTTCTCTTTGTTTGACAGCTTTTAGTTGTTTGTTTTTGCCTCTTTTCTTGAGCCGATTTTTTATGTTCTCGTATTTTTTATGTGTGTGGTAGCGCATTTTTCCTAACTTCCAGATTTTACCGGAATTTGGGTCAGCTACAACTGCTATATGCCCCATGGTATTTCGATCGACTCCGATATAACACCCGGTGCTTTCCGGTTCTTCATCTGGAAAGACAACTGCTACATAAGCATAAATATTATCAATTTCGATTTGAGAAATTTTTTTGAAGTTGTTGGAAAAACGATAGTTCAACAGGAGTTTCAAGCAGGGAATGAAAAGGGTTCTTTCATTTTTATTGACAACTATTGCCCTCAAAGGTATGATTAATTTTACACTTTTTGCGGACCTGAGGTTCTGGTTATGGGAATATTTCCTGATAATCTGGCCGGATATTATTGATTTCAAGCCTATGTGCCTGACATCTTTTGGGGAAAAGGATCCAGAAACCGAAAGCGAGTCAGATATGGATAAAGAATCAAGGACAGGAGGAACAGAGAGAATAGTTGAGAATTCATGAAAAGACTCAGAAGAAGTAAAAAAAGAGGATGACCGCGAAAATGAAAGAGTGGAAACGGAGAAATAAGGATCAGAAGAGACATTTTTTGGAACAGGAGGTGGATTCGGGCAGGGTTTTTGAGTTTGATGTTTGATACAGAACTCAGCAACCTTTTGTGCCTTTCTTAATTCCTCTGCAAAATTTTGATTGTGCTTGACTTTATAGGTCAGTATCATCCAGGTTACTGCTCCAAGGTCAATTTTTACTTGATCAATATTTTTATTAACTCCGGTTCAAATGCGTAAGTCCTGTGAAATTGAGATATTCAAACCACTACCATGCAGCGGGATTATGCATATCCCCAATCATCACGAATGTGAATCGCATTCATTCCAAGGCTTTGGGGAGCATATATATCGTTTTCCGGAGTGTCACCGATTGAGAGCACTTCTCGGAGTTGAAGCATAAGGCGGTCTAGAGCCATTTTGAAAAGCCTTATATCAGGTTTTTATTCTGTGGTCTAAAGACAACATGATCACAAAATTAAAGCGATCATATATACCCAGAAAGCGGAGTTCCTTCCCAGTAAAAACTCTCTGAGCATTGGTAACAATGCATTTAGGAATATTTCTGTATTTTTCAAGAAGTTTGAGGCTCTGCGGGTAAGCTTCAAGTTTTCTTAATGAAGCAGTCCTGAAGACCTTAGCGGTTTCAATGCCAAGCCAGAATGGATCGATTTCCCTAAAAGCATTCTCTACACAAGTTTCAGCAAAAATTTCTTCTATACATATATCAGGGTATTTCTGGCCTGAGTTACCCAGTCTGCCTATTACTTTCCACTTGTATTCTTCTCTGAGCCTATCAGGTTCAATTCTTACTCCCTGATAGAGTAACCATTTGCTGACCCTTTCGTTTGTTTCCCAGCTTCTTTCATCGTTTCTAATATCAACGAGAGTTTTATAACAATCAAAGATTAAACCTTTAATTTTTCCATTTTGGAGCATGGGAATTCTCCATTTTATTTTTAAATTTTTGAGGTTATATTTGCATAGAAGAAATTTTCATTAATACTAAGATCAGCACCAAAGTATATAGATATTACCCAAGTACCAATATTTTGCACTAATATACTTATTTAGCCCATGGAACATATATATAACAGAAAAAATAAGAGATAAAACATTGAAAAAGAGAAGATTTTAAGTAAAGAAGTTAATTATTAGCCATCGAATACACTTTCGAGGCACTTATATCTCACATTCCTTTGAATGAGTATGTATAGGGTTTTCAGTGACGTACTTTAGCCAGAAAAATCTCTGCCAACTTCTATACCTGATTTTTGGGGATCTGATAATGCTTTATGCCGTCAAATTAACTACTTTTTCTATCCTTGAGATCAGAGACTTTTCAGATCTCATGTACATGTAAGCAGGAAGCCCGGAGCGGGAAAAATACTGGAAAAAACTCATTGCCAGTCCGTTAATCCTGGGAAACTCCCTAATTCTCTCATTTGCAAAGAGGTTTATCAGCCTGTCAAAAGTCTTCACATTTGTGGTGAAATCCGCCTCTCTCCTTACATTCCTATCCATGGAAAAGACAAGTTCAACCCAGGCATTCAGCTCTTTTGTAAGGTGCCGCAAGGATCCTCCTTCAACTACCATGTAGGACCTGCTATTTTTGATATTATCAAAATATTCTCTGAAAGAATCTCCTTTTGCAAGAGTATATACTGCACCCATACCTCCTGTGTGGCTGTCCGTAGTGGCAACAAGACCTTTCCCATATTTTCGGGCAAGAGCGGCCGTAATAAGGTTTTTTTCAGTTAAGTCCTGTATATTGTATTCGATAACAGGGAACTGCTTTATTAGTTCAGGCACAGTCCGGAGGTTAGGACGGTCCCCTATGGCAAACCAGAATGGGTGATTATAAATGTGCGGAAGATTGTGCGTCCTGAGATAACGGATAAAACTTTTGAAATTTTGTTCCTCATTTGCAATCGACTCAAGTTCTTCGAATTCTTCTAAGTCAAGTTCAAAAACATTTACGTGAAGAGTATGCCCTACATTTTCAGAATCTTTGATTGAAATCTCAACCCCTGGAACAAGCCCTTCTTTATCCCAGCCAAGAAGCTCATAAGCTTTGACTGTATCGTGGTCTGTAAAGGTTACAAAATCAAGCCCCTGAGCTTTTGCTTTTTCAAAAAGAACTGCAGGGTGCATTGTCTTTGCAGGGGGCACATCGTAGGAACAGGAGGAATGGACATGAAGATCCATCTTTTTCCACCCTTCCTGGAGTAGAGTTTCAGCAACCCCAGAGCTTACAGTCGTTTTAACATTATTTTCGTGTTTTATTTGCATAAACAAGCACGACCATTTTGGTTAGAGATTTTTCATTATGGAAAGCCTCACGAAATTCGTATCCAATAAAAAGAATGAAGAAGAAACTATATAGATATTTCGCTAAAATGATATTTTTTAAATTTAGTATAGTATTTTAGAAAAAGTAGGGTGATGTTTAAAAGAAAACAAAGATAATAAAATAGAAGAATGGAGGGAAGTGAAGAAAAGGAAAGGGAGAGAAAAGGAGAGAGAAAAGGAGAGAGAAAAAGGAATAAGCAGAGAGGAAGAAGATGACTTTCGTAAAAAGTCCCATTGTTAAGCTAAAAAGAGTCCAAAAGAACTTAGAAAAAAGTAAAGGTAAAAATGAAAATATGAATTTAAAGAAAGGATAACCATATTTAATTGAATAATTACATAGAAAAAAAGAAAAATATATATACATGGAACGAATATCACTGATTAGTAGCGTGGGACCGAAATATACGAACAGACCGGAGAAATGTGCCATCAACAAAAAATCCAGATCTCCCATGTTACCATTTATAGTGAGATGTTACCTCAAATCTCTTCTTTCTATTTTTTGGGGAACCTATAACCTGATTCCAGATCTCATGATCAGATCTATTCATTCTGTTTTCGCTGCTTATCCTCAGGATCTTGAAGGAAAAATCACAAAAAAGATAAGAGGAGCCCCTGGAAAAACAAAAAAGTATGTGTTTTTTGATAAAAATGATTAAAATGGAAATAAATATAAAAAAGAGATTCTGCAGGCTCAGAGAAGGGGCTGACATGAAGTGAAAATTTTACTGTTCATATGCGGAGAGGGACTCGGGCATACAGGCCGCTGCCTTGCACTGGGAAAAGAGTTTCTGGCAGCAGGGCATGAAGTCAGTTTTGGAGCGTACGGGTACTCAAAAAAGCTGGTCGAAAAAACAGGGTATGTAGCATATGAAATCTCCCCTGAGATCAAGCTGGCTGGGGAGACTGGAAGCTTTGATATCCGAAAATCCATCACAGAAACTTTCAGGAATATTTCCCCTTCTGGATTCGGAAGGCTCCTAAAGCTTATTGAAAAACTCAAACCAGATGTTGTGCTTTCGGATGGCCACTACACAGGAATCCTTGCTGCACAGGCCAAGAAGGTTCCAGTCTATTTTATCGGGCATCAGTTCAATATGGCAGATTTTTTCCAAAAACAGGGATTTATGGTAAGTATGGCAGGAAAACTGGTCAGGAAATTTTATGACCATATCTTTAACAGTGTGGATGGAATTATAGTGCCTGACTACCCTCTTCCTTATTCCATAAATCGGAGAAATTTCATGCTTGCAAAAAATGTAAACAATACTATTTTTTTTAGCGGCCCCCTGATCAGGTGCAGATATCGTGAGGTTGAATCCAGAGCTTTTCTGCGCCCAAATGTCCTGTCAACTATAGGCGCTTTCGGGTATAGATCAGCCATATTCAGAAGTGTTCTTGAAGCTGCAAAATTGAACCCGAATATACATTATACTTTTATCTCAGGGCCTGAAATAAGTCCTGAAAATTTTTCAGATATCCCGAAAAATGTTGAATTTACTGGATTTACAGAAAATCCTTTTCCCTATTACAAAGGTTCTGACATTGTAATTACTGCAGGAGGGCACGGGACAATTCTTGAAAGTCTTGCTTTTGGGCTTCCTGTACTGTCTTTTCCGGACGAAAAACATATTGAACAGGAGAATAATGCAAGCGTAATCAAAGAAGAAGGATACGGAAAAAGGATGAGCTACCTGACAAGACCGGAAGTTATCCTTGCCTGTATTCAAGAAGTTCTGGAGGAAGGACATTACTATGAAAAAACCAGAAGGCTCAGGGAACTTGCAGAAATGCTCGACGGACCGGCAGCTGTCAGAAAGTTTCTGGAAGAAAGGATTGGAGTCTGATTTTGAAGGAAGAAAAATGTAAAATAAAAAAAATTGTGAGGTCGGAGCAAAAAAGCAAATAAAAAGGATCAAATTCTAAAAAAAGAGGCATAAAGAATGAAAATCGTGGTTTTAATATGCGGAGAAGGGCTTGGACATACAAGCAGATGCCTTGCGCTGGGAAAAGAGTTTCTGGCTGCAGGGCATAAAGTGGACTTTGGAGCTTATGGCTACTCAAAAGAGATGATAGAAGAAGCTGGGTATTCGGCACACGAAATCCCTTCGGAAATAAAGCTAGTTGGGAAGGCTGGAACTCTGGACTTCACAGGATCAGTGGAGGCGACTCTCAAAAATGCCGACTTTCTGGGGGGACCAAAGCTCCTGAAACTTATCAGAGATATAGACCCAGATTTAGTAATCTCTGACAGCTATTATCTAGGAACTCTTGCTGCATTTACTCTGAGAATCCCTGTATACCTTATCATCAACCAGTCAAATATGGAAGAATTTTTCAAAAACAGAGGCGTTGCCCTCAGAATTCTTGGGGAGCTGACCAGGAAGTTCTACACGCAGATTTTTGAAAAAGTCGACAAAATAATTATTCCTGACTATCCTCTCCCCTACACGGTCTGCAAGAAAAATCTGAGTTTTACCCCCAAGACTCAGGAAAAGCTGTTTTACAGCGGCCCCCTTGTGAAAGAAAAGTATGAAGAAGTGGAAGAGCTTCCCCTCAAGAAACCACACGTTGTTTCACTTATAGGGGGCTTCGGATACAGGGAACCTATTTTCAGAAAAGTACTAGAAACCGCAAAACTTGATCCCTCCATTAATTATACCCTCATTTCAGGCCCATCTCTTGACCCCTCAAAACTGGCTGATCTACCAGAAAACGTGCAGCTTCTCAAATTTATAAAAAATACCTATCCCTATCTAAGAAGTTCTGAGGCAGTTATAGCGCCTGGAGGACACAGTACTATGATGGAGGCCCTGAGCTTTGGAATCCCGATACTTTCTTTCCCTGATAAAGGACACAGCGAGCAAGAGAAAAATGCTGAGGCGATAGAGGAAGAAGGCTACGGAAAAATGCTCAGTTACTCTGCCTCTCCTGAAGTTCTTCTTGAATGCGTCCGGGAAATCCTTGAAGATGAAAAATACAGGCATAAAACTGAAAAATTGCGCAGGCTTGCCATAGAACTTGACGGCCCTAAAGCTGTAAGAGAGATGCTTGAGAAAGAAGTTCAAAAAAAAGTAAGGGAAAAAGCCTCCTGAAAAACCCTCTCAGTACCCTGTATGTTGAGCTGAGTAAAAAGAGGTAAAGGAAAAAAGGTAACTATTAGGGTATAGTTAACGGCACTCCCTTGAGCGCCGCTAGAATACCCTCTAAAACAGGCAACTCATTCTTTCTGATTGTCGAAATATACGCTCTAATTCTGCAGAAAGCTTGCGCTCCCTGTGTTGTTCTGAAAGTTCCTGATATTTTCTGCTGTAGTTTCATCATTCTGATGTCTCTTTCTGCCTGATTATTCTCAAATGGAACTTTCAAATCTGTCAGGAATCTCATTATCTTTTCTTTGTGTTGTATAAACCTCTCCAACAGATTCCTTGCTTTTGTTTTTGGATTTTTACCGCGTTTTCCCTGTTTTTCAGGGTTTAGAGCCGGTGGATTTTCTTCAAGCGCTTTAATGATGATAGCATCAAACCTTTCTTCTAATGCTTTAATTTGTTTAAAATCCAGTTCTTTTACCTGCTCTTTACACTCATCAGTATACTTTTTCATTTCAGTCAGCAGTTCATTCATTTCTTTAGCCCACTGTTGTTTATAATTCTCCTCAATTCCAGTAAGTTCTCTCTGTAAATGAGCGTTACAGAGAGCGTGATCACAATTATAAACGTTGTAAGGTTTCCATCCATCGTGAACTGCTACTCCATTAAACTCTGGAAGAATTCCCATAGCATCAATTGCTTCTGATCCTCTTTTTGAATGAGCAAAATAACAGGTACATTTGTCAGTAGAAGCTACATGAAGCCAGTGTCTTTTTCCTTCAATCTTCATTCCAGTTTCATCAAAATTGACTACAGGAGAGGCTAATAACTCCTCTCTAATAATACTTTCAAATTCCTCTAAATTCTGAAAACATTCTCTTTCTGCTCTAATTATCGTAGCAGGACAGATTTTTATCCCCATAATGTCATTAAAAAACTCAGAAATCCTTTCATATGGGATAAACTGGTAATTTTTACAGTAAATAGCTGAAGCTAAAATATTAGGGCCATACTGAACCGGATATTTCACTGATTCGGGAAAAACAGCTTTATTCAACTTTCCACAACAAGGACAGGTCTTTATCTGACTTTTATGTTCTGTAACAATTAGATTTACAGGAGGAATATCAAAAACCTGTCTTCTCTCATAAGCTTTAATCTCAACATTCTCAAGAGTATGACCACATTCTTTGCAGCAACTCAAAGAATGTTCAATTACCTACTCAGGATCATCAGTCATTTCAAGAGTTGTTCCAAGATGACCATCTTGACCACCAGCTTTTTTGCCACTCTTTTTACGGAGACTCTTGGGATTAGGTTTCTCTTTGACAAAATAATCAGTAGAAGGAGGTCTACTACTGTTTCTGCTATTTTGATTTAAGCGAGATTCTAAGGCTATTAATCTTTCAGTGAGTTCTTTTATTTGAGATTCTAAGCTCTCAGTGTAAGTTACAATAAATTCAGGATTTGAAGTACACAGTGCTAGAATCTCTTCACGCTTCATAATACAGAAAAATAAGTCATTTTAGATCCAATTTTTCCTCGGAAAGAGGAAAAATTGTGGAACCTTAAAAAGACTCCTGAATAGTTACGAAAAAAGTTAATATTCACTTTGGAAGAAAACTATTCAGATAGTCGAGAAGGGCAGCGTGGTTTTCGAAAACAAGATCGGCATGTTTCACCTTTTCAGGTTCAAGCATGCTTGCAACCGCGGCACAATAAAGCCCTGCTCTTTTGGCGGCAGTGATTCCGAGAGGCGCATTTTCAATCACAATGCATTCATTATTTGTCAGAGCGAGTTTCTCAAGCGCTTTGAGGTAAGGATCTGGAGCAGGTTTTCCACACTTCAGATCGCCTCCGGTAATAATAACCTCGAAGCATCCTGAAAAAAAGGAATTTGCAAATTTTTCGACTACATCAAAATTCGATCCGGAAACCATTGCGAGCCTGAAATGCCTTTTCAATTGATTGAGACATTCAGGAATGCCTTCAAAGGGTTTTATGCTATCAAACTCAAGAACCTCACGTTTCATTGCAGGCAATTGCTCGAAGTGAACTGGTTCAGGCTCTTTTCCGGCTTTTTTGAAGATTGCTTTAATTAGCCTTCTGTCGTTTGAGCCTTCAAGCTCGTAAATATCTGCCCTGCTAATAGTGATATCTACTTCCTGAAAAGCTTTGATCCAGGCATCGGCCTGAAAACGCATGGAGTCTACAAGAACCCCATCAACATCGAAAATAATCGCTTTTAACATCTATTCAATAGATTATTATAATCTATAATAAATGTTATGAAAAAAGAAGTTAAATAAAATCTCTATATAGAATAAGTTCATGTTTTTGGAGGAACTCAGAATAGTTCTTCTTCATTTGAGGTACTTATCGTACAGATAGCCGCCGAGCCAATACCCCGTAAACGCAAAGATAAGAGTTCCCGGAGCATAGATAGGCAGTTCAGATCCTCGAAAGTGAAAGAACAAATTGAAAAATAAAAGATAAGAAAGCAAAAAAATAATAAATCCACTAATCTCAACCTGTATTTTCGTAGGATTCAGATTAATCATTGCCTCCTCTTCAAATCCATGCATGTAGGAATTGCAGACATGTGACGCACGTCTGCGGGAGTATATTTTGGTATTTATTTAGTGGGTTAGTTAATGAGTTAGTTAATGAGTTAGTGAGTTAGTTAAGGAGTTAGTGGGTTAGTTAATAAGTTAGTGAGTTAGTTAAGGAGTTAGTTATTTTTATATTACTCTTTTAAGTAATCTCCACTTCAGATTATTTCTTCACCTTCCTTCTTTACTTACTTTCCTCAACGTCCTTTCCCTTTTCACTTTCTTTCTTGAAGTCAAGAGAAATGGCGTTGATGCAGTAGCGTTTCCCTGTTGCTGCAGGTCCGTCTTCAAAGACATGCCCTAGATGGCTCCCACAGCGGGAACATACTATCTCAATCCTGTGCATGAAATGGCTGTTGTCCTCCTGAAGCCGAACTTTGTCACTGGAAATAACATCTGAGAAGCTTGGCCAGCCAGTTCCAGATTCAAACTTGGCATCTGAAGAAAAGATTTCCTGGCCACAGGCGGCACACGTATAGAGCCCTTTTTCTTTGTTGTAATACAGGTCTCCGGAAAAAGGCTGTTCTGTGCCTTTCTGTCGCAGGACATGATATTGTTCAGGAGTAAGAATTTTTTTCCATTCTTCGTCGGATTTTTCAATTTTGTTCTTTGCCAGTTGCAAGCCCCCTTTATGTATAATAGATTAGTCGTTCCGGAAATATTATTGTTTCTTCTGATCTGGACATTGGGGCTACGAAAAAAAGAAAAAAGAGGAAAAAGAATTCAAACAGGTGGAAAAAACCCGAGAAAATCGAATTGCATTTTGATTTTCCGGAAAACTCCTTTCTGCGAAGCAAAGGCTTATTCGTGCCTGAGTGAGTCTACAGGTTTCATTTTAGCGGCTTTCCTTGCCGGATAAACCCCTGATACAAAACCCACAATAACAGCCACTAAGAATCCGGCTGTTATCAGGCTGAACGGAAATACGACCGGGAGGTTAAGGAAATTTTCTACTCCATATGCACCAGCAATGCCTACTGTGCTTCCCAGGACGCCCCCAAAAACCCCAAGCAGGATTGATTCAATCATAAAGAGAAACAGGATATCAAAGCCCGTAAAACCCAGAGACTTGAGCAAACCTATCTCCTTTGTCCTTTCGGTAACACTTACGAGCATGATATTCATAATCCCTATTGAACCAACCAGAAGAGAAATAAGGGCAACTGACGTCAAAAAAGAACTGAGAGCTGCTGCCATCATGTCAGTTTGCTTCAAGATATCAGCCTGGTTAATGAGCATGTAGGGCCGCGAATCTTTGTCTTCGAACTCCCTTTCGGAAATTCCTAAATCCCTGGAAAGGCGTTTGTCCACTTCATCTGAAGTATTCTCGATGGTTGCAGGATCGTCAGCCATTGCAAAAACCCCACCATAGTCCTTTTCTCCGAGGATTTCGTTCATGACATTGATAGGAATCAGGACAGCAGTGTTATCGTTATATGCCTGGACAAATGTATTTTTTGGGTTCTGGATGATCCCCTTGACCCGAAACGTTTTTGAAACAGTTTCATTTTCCCCGACCCTGAAGGTTATATCTATGGAATTTCGGACCGAAATATTCCGGTCAAAATTCTCATTTGCAACATCATACCCGACAATTGCCACATACCCATCGTTGTCATTAATAAAAGTCCCCTTCTGTAGTTTGGTATTTGCCACCTCGTCATAATCTGCCCCTACGCCGCTTATCATAACATTTTTTGTCTGGGACATGTACGTAACTTCCGCAGTCTGGGCCTTCAAAGGCGAAACTCCAGACACTCCGGGAGTGTTTTCAACGATTTTCATCTCATTATCATAAAAGATCTTTGGCTCCATCCCTTGAATATAAATGAAATTCGACCCGAGGTTTGTTACCTCGTTCGTGAAGTGCTGGTTAAAACTTGCCCCAAGAGACACATTAGCTATCACAGCTGCAACCCCAATAACGATTCCAAGAATCGTAAGAGTTGAACGAAGTTTTGCACTTTTAATACTTCCAAGCGCTATTTTTCCAGCACTGAACAGGGGGATCATGAATTAGGCTCCTTTTTGAATGATTTTTGGGGAAGGATAAAATTAAGAATTGAAGATCAAAACTAATTTCCATAAACTTTCGTTAAATGAATACATCAAACATATAAATTATACTGAAGTGGAGAATACCCATTCTGAATAAAGGGAAATGGCTTCACAATTTAAGGGGATAATTTTGCACTTAAGAATATAAATGTACATAATTTTTAAAGTAATATTAAGATGAACTAAATAAGTGCTACAAGAAAAAACAGAGAAACTATGGAAAAAATAGATAAGAGCATAATTAAATGGCCCTGAAAATCCGCCCCGAAACTCCAGCTGATTACTCTGCAATAACCGAAGTATAAGAACTTGCCTTCGGGCAGTCAGCTGAAGGAAACTTCGTTGAAAACCTCAGGAGAAACCAAAAATTCGTTCCGAACTTTCACTTGTAGCTGAACTTTATGAAAAAAATCGTTGATCAGATCCTCTTTTTCCTATAAAAATCAAATCAGAGGCAGGAAAGGAAAAAGAAAACATTTCTCTTGTACCTGTAACAGTTAGGCCTGAGTTCCAGAAACAGGGTATTAGAGGTGAACTCATAAGAGCAGGGCTTAAGTCTTGCCACCAGCCAGGATACGATTCTGTTATAGTCTAAGGACATCCTGAGTATTACCCGACATTCGGACTTGAACCGACAGTTAAATGGGGCATAAAAGATCCGTTCGGCGCGCCAGCTGAAGTGCTTATGGCGTTGGAGTTAAATGAGAGAGCCCTTGAAGGTGTCGGTGGAGTTGCAGAATACCCTGAAGAGTTCCTCGAGATTTAAAAAGGAAAAGGACTCAGAAAAGGAAAAATACAAAAAGAATAAAAATTCAGAGCGATGGAGTTAAGCTTGACTCGATTCTGCTGCAGTCGGGATGCTTAAGACGGGAAGCGGAGACCAATTTCCCCAGGTCCCTGGCTTTTTCGAGAAGTTGAGGCCTGGAAGATAATTCAAGCTTATCTGTGCCTGCCGCAATAACCGTATCAAGTACGTCAAAGCCCAGATAATAGAGAATGCCTGCTGTGTATTCAAAATAGGGTTTGAAGGCATCCCTATCCGAGCTACCCTGGGAAAAGACAAGAATCAGTTTTTTGTTATCAAGTCTGCTTGAGAAATTAGGCTTTAAGAAGGCTGTCAGACGGTCAATGAAGATCTTGGTCTGTCCAGTCATCTGCCACAGGTAGATAGGAGTTCCAAGTACGACAGTGTCTGCAGTCTGAATTTCCCTATAAATATCCTGCATATCATCATCTATAATGCAGCAGCCTGACTCCTGGCATCTGCGACATGCATCACAGCCTTTGATATCCAGAGAAGCCAGGTTGTAAACTACTTTATCAGCGCCATTTTCGGCAGCTCCCTCAAGAATTGAATTGACAAGCTTTGCAGTATTTCCGTTAATGTTAGGACTACCCACCAATCCGAGAACTTTAATTTTAGAACCCCCGTTCAAACATTTAAAAGGATTAACTTTCGATCAAAAATAAACAAAAGTATAAACGACCAATCTGGATAAAAATGTTTCTATTGTTTAAAAATATTGATATGTTGCCCCTCTGAACATCCTAAGGAAGAGAGAAACAAAAAGAAAAAAAGAGAGGAGGAGAACTGAATAGAAAGAAATTAAAAAAAGTAAATATGCAGAAAAAAAGAAGGGAAAAATAAAGGAAAAGAAAGAGAGAATCTTCTTAAAAAAATGTTTTTGTGTTTTTCTGCTTTTTTGTCATTTTCTCCTTGTCATTTTCCCCCTGTCATTTTCCCCCTGTCATTTCCTCTTTACCTTTAGAAGGACAAAAACCCCAAGACCTGCAAGAAATGCTGAAAATACTTTAAATCCGGGGATTTGAGATTCCTGCTCTTTTGGCTCTGCCTTTAAAGACAAAGCTGCATAGGTTTCATAATCGGAAACAGAAACTCCCAGAAAAGCAGAGTCACTTGAATAATAATCTGCAAGATCAGCAAAAAGTTTCTGTACTGAAACTTTATCTCCAAAAACCTTTTCCACAGAGACTTCTATCAGCCCTTTGGAATCCGCACCTCTAATTTCACCCATCTGAGGAGCAATGACATCAACAATATTTGGCACGGAATTAAGCTCTTCAGCTTCCCCGCTGTAAGCTCTGATTATGAAAAAATCGACTAATGGAGCTAATTCTTCAATCTTTGACGTAGTATACTGAGATGGAATGCTTGCCGAAATGGACACATTGTCTCCGGCTTTTTCTTGTACAGTCTCAAAGAGAGTCCTGTATTCAATAAAACTAGTATCAGAGTCTTCTTCAACAGAGGGTTTTACGTAAATGTCGATTCCGTTAAAGGGTGCAAGAGACTTTTCGTTATAATCAAGTACAGAGTTTAAAGAGTCCTGGCAGATGCCCAAATCGCCTTCTTCTGTACAGTTCAGATCTTCCATAAGTACAGCATGTACGGAGATTCCCTCTTCGCGAGCCGTTTTTACAAAGCGTTCATATTGCCAAACATCTTCACTTTTCACACTCAGGAAAATAGTGTTTATGCCTGAAGAGTCAAGTTCTTTTACAAGGGATTGAAAGTCAAACTGGTATGGAGCAGAAAGCTTAACTCCAGAGATATTGACATCGTAGCCAGGGAACAATGCATTTGAGGCCCCTGCCCCCCCTACAGTAGTATTTTTCTGTGTTTGTGCAATTCCCTCCTGTGCAGAGACTTCAGAATCCAACTCTGATTCGGAAGCGACATCAGGTTCAGAATTGTTTTCAGAAAAAATATCAGAAACTTCTTCAGAAGCGTTTTCAGATATGTTTTTTTCACCCAGAAACTCGGAGGGAATCTCCGTTGAAAAAATGCTGACTGTTGGTTCGATTTCGACAAATTTTCTAACCAGCGCGTAGTCAACTGCCATATAGCCTGTATTCTTCGAGGCGTCCGAATCGGAGGCTGCGTAAAGATAAGCATGCATGGGTAAATTAGGGATAGCTTCATTTGAAGCATAGTCCATGCTAGATTCCTGAACGCCATTTTTAAACCAGGCTACTTTTCGAGTATCATTTTCTTCAAACCAGGCAATGCCCGAAACATAAGATTCCCCTTCAGGGACGCTGACGTCAGTAAGATCTGGGGACTCATATATTCCTTTTCTGGAAACTGTGTCCCAGATAACATAGCTTTCATCGGCAAGCTCGGTTTCATGCGTAATCTTGTTTTTTGTGCTTTCTATCTGGTCTATGAAACCCTGACGCAGCAAAGGCCCCCTGCCATCTGTGCCTGTGGTAATCTTCATTCTCCGGACTACGAAAATAGAGTTAATATCGAAACTGTCTCTGCTGTAAATCGTAGAGGAGTCATAAGCATGAGCCTTGGGAACTAAAATCTGGCATAACCCATCATCGACGTCTACTGTGCCTCCTCCGGCACTATTAACATTCCAATCAAGGTCATTGAGATTACTGCCATCAAAACCATCGAAGAAATCAAATGTTTCCACCCCACTGCTTTCGGATTTAGCTTCAGGATTTCCATAGTTCATGAGAATTACGCTTTTTTCATTTGCAGAAAGATGCGGAACCCTTACCCAGATAAGAGCTTCTTCATTATCAGAGTCCCACTTTTCGATCCAGTAATTAAGCGCATTATCCTCGGAAAAGAAGCGGATGTCTGAACCATCGCTTTGCGCCTTTGAGAAATTGAAATTAGAAGAGTTCAAACCAACAGGAACAGGATAGTCTGTCAGGATTCTCCCTGAATTCTCAGTAACGACAATTTTCTGAGAAAAATTTCCCTCGTCATCATTTTTAGCCAGGGCACAGCCTGTGAAAAAAGCAATCAAGAACACAGACGCAATCCCGCATATAATAAATCTTTTTTTCATTTATAGCAGCCTCTCATCAGCCCATTATAAACCCGATTAAGCATTGGCATTAAAATTTAACATCAAGATGGAAGATCAAGATGAAACATCGAGATTTTGGCAGGTACTAGTTATTTACCCAAAAACAATAAACCTTTTCATATATACTTATCGAAAATATTAAAGATTCGGACAAATAGTAATCGTGACAAAAGGAGATTGAAAACTAATAAAAAGTACCCAGGAAGAAACAGATAATCCGAAATGATAATAAAGAATCTTTCCAATTACAACTCCAATGACTCTTCTATCCAGTAAGAAACTGAGAAAACTGATACGTGCGACACCTTCTTTGCTTGAAGATGCAGTTGATATAGAAACCCAGATCCAGCCTAATGGGCTTGAACTCACCTTAAAAGAGGTAAAGACAATAGAAGGCTCTGGCGCTGTAGATTTTGATAACTCCGAAAGAAAGCTTCCGGAAGCAAAAAACCTTGAATTTGGGAGCGATGGCTGGATTCATCTTCCACCGGGGATTTATAAAGTACTCTTTAATGAAATAGTAAATATCCCCATGAACCTGGCTGCAATTGCAAAACCACGGTCAACCCTTATTCGCTGCGGAGCTACCCTTGAAACCGCAGTATGGGATGCAGGATACAGAGGACGCAGCGAGTCAATGCTTGTAGTTTACAACACTGCAGGCTTCAGGTTAAAGAAAGATGCCCGAATTATGCAGCTCCTGTTTTATACTCTGGATTCTGACGTTGAAAAAGGATATTCCGGCGTATATCAGAACGAAAACACAAAATGAGCTTTCAAGAAAAAGCTTTATAGATGCCCTTTCTCAAAAGACAGATTCATTCAAGTTAAACAAGAGAATCAGTGATATCCAGCAAAAGGAATAATGAGATCCGGCATCTTAAAAAAATATGTAGATAAAGTATATATTATCTAATCAGTATATCAAAGCCTATGAGCACGATAGGTAAATCCGTAAGGATGGAACGCATTTTCAATAGAAATACAGGTAACGCTATTATTATTCCTATGGACCATGGGGTTGGTGCAGGTCCTATACCAGGGCTTAAAAACCTTCAGGAAGCTGTAAACAGGGTCGCTGAAGGAGGAGCAAACGCTGTGCTCGGGCATATGGGGCTTGCCAAACATGGGCACAGAGGATACGGGCACGATGTAGGTCTTATAATCCACCTATCTGCTTCAACTTCCCTTTCCCTGGACCCAAACCATAAAGTTCTGGTAACAACCGTAGAAGAAGCTATGAAAGTCGGGGCTGACGCAGTATCCGTCCATATCAACATTGGGGCCGAAGATGAATATGAGATGCTGCAGGGACTCGGCTATGTCGCAGGAAAATGTGATGAATGGGGAATTCCCCTCCTTGCCATGATGTACCCACGCGGAAAGAAGGTTCGCTCGGAATATGATGTGGATGTTGTAAAGCATGCAGCCAGAATCGGCGCCGAGCTTGGAGCAGATATAATCAAGACAAACTACACAGGGAGTCCTGAAACATTTAAAGAAGTAGTTGACGGATGCCCTGTACCTGTAATCATTGCGGGCGGCCCGAAGGTAAGTTCTGAGCAGGATTTACTGGAAATGATAGAAGGCTCTCTAAAAGCCGGTGGAAAAGGCGTAGCCATAGGAAGGAATGTTTTCCAGGCAGAAGATCCCACAGGACTTGTCAGGAGAATTGCAAAAATCGTTCATGAAGGAATGAGCGCAGAAGAGATAATTAAGATGGGAAAGTAACTCCGAAGGCTAAAAAACTGAAGTGGAATAAAAAATGGAGTGCAAAACCAAGAGGAAATAAGAAATTGAGAATGAAGAGGTTAGAAAGAGCAAATTTAGTAATGACCGCAGTGGAAATGAAGGGGATTTAGTTTTCAAAAGGAAAACTCCATTCGAAAGATAAAGAATCAGAAATATGAATTAAGACTTCAGTTAAGTTTCAGAAAAAAGAAACAATACCGAATCAAGAAATAGAGATTTAAAACCCCTTATCCACTTAATGGATCTCAATTGAAAGATGCTTTTCAAGGTCTTGCCCCTGTTTATGAATATTACATTCTTTTTTAAAGGGAATATTCCTAAAAATCATGATTTTAACGATGGATATAGGAATAGACCCTTAAAACACATAAAAAAAATAAAAAAAAGTTAATCTTTTTACAATAAGAATTTTTTTTCAAGAAGGGAATCCCTCTTTAGAGAACACACTTTGAATAAAATTCCTGCTTATCCACATATTTCGAGACGAACAAGTCGATTACCCATAGATTCCAGTGGAAATAATGGGGTAATATAGTTATAGAAGGAGGAAATAAAAATATGAGAGTGATAGCCTTCAAACGAAAAAACATTTGCAAAAATTCAAGCTGTTAATATAACGCACAACTAAAAACCGGAATTTATGAAGTCCTCAACAATCTCAGCAAAAAAGAGGAGAGAATCAACTCCAATCAAAAAAAAACAGTAGACGGAAAATTGAAAAATATATAGAAAAAAGACAAAAAAGAAGAAGACAGAAAAGATAATAATAGTAAAAAAATTGACCCACATAAAATTCCAGTGGAAATATGGAACTCTCTCTGGAGTGAGATACAGGGATTTAAAAGATTCTGAGAGGGGAAATAAATAAACAGCAAGTTATGCTGATCAAAAACTATAGTAGGAGTTTAAGAGGATTCACCTGATATTGGATAATAAAAAATAGACGGTAAAAAGAAGATTTATTTTAAAATAGTAGATGAATAAAAACAAACAGTAAAAAGGAGAGTAACCTTAAAAAAGTTAACTTTCAGTAAAAAACAGAAAACAGAGTTATGAATTAGAGGTCAACAAAAGGAACAAGATCACAACCTGTACACTTCAAACACATAGTCATTGCAATCCCCGGATTAAGCTCATATTTCTCAAGGATTTCAGCTTCAATTTTTGCAAGCCTTAAAAGCCGCTCAGGAGACGGACGTTCAGTAAAACAGTCTCCAACTCTAAGAGGGTGAGGGTTTACTGGCCGAAGAACAGGAATTACCCCCATTTTTGCGAGAGTTTCGATCCCTTTCTGAACAGAAGCGTCACTTTCTCCAAGTCCGATTATAAAATTGCTGAAAACTCGATTTTTCCCAAAAATATCCACAGCTTCTTTGAGTTTGTCCAGAATATAATCAAGAGTTAGATCTCCACAAACCTTTTTGAAGATCTCACTGTCCATAGTCTCAACATTATACTTGACTTCGGAAACACCTGCTTCATAGAATTTTCTGGAACAGCCTGCTGTCGGGTATACAGAAACTCCAATAGGGACATTGTACTTTTTGAGGGCAGGAAGCAATTTGAGTACTCGTTCTACTTCTCCTTCTACAGAGGTTTCAACCCCTGAGGTAAGGGAAATGGCTTTCAAATTTCCTGTATTTAAGACCTCATCAACTATACTTAGAACCTCTTCCTCACTCTTAACATGCCCCTGTAGTTTGGGTACAGGGCAGTATTTGCAGTCAAATATGCACCTTTCGCAAAGAGTTATGAAAGCTTGCTCAGGACAGTGAGCAGGGGCAGGTTCAAGTTTTCCCCGAATAAGTTCTTTTCCTTCATAGAAGAGTACAACATTTCCGACCCCTTCTGCCCGTTGAATGGAAATAGGAGAGTCTTTATTTACACTGAGCCTTACCCTTTTTTCCCCTGTTCTGAAGAAAACTGAACCCGTACCTGCCCCGGGGCCTGCAGTGGAGCCTCGAGCCCGTGGAATAAGGGAAGAGGCTACGGAAACTGAACCTATGGAGATAAGGAAAGCTTTCAACTCCGGCGTAATTGGATTGCTTTGCATGCAAATATCCCTCAAAATAATTGTTTTTCTGTATTTCCGGCTTTTTCTCTGATCTTCACTGATAAGTATATAAATTATTCTGTTGAGATAATTTAAATTGTTAGCGACCAGATTAGGAAAAAGGAGAAAAATTTTCTTAGACCATAAATTTGTCTTATTTTACCTGAAAAAAAGCTTTCTACCCTCCCCCTTGTGAGCTAAAATCAGCATATATAAATAAATAAAAAACAATTTGAAACTTCAAATAGTCAAGGAGGAATAGAAGCGTTGTTGAAAAAGTGGTTTATAGTACTTATAGTGCTTTCCTGCACGATTTTTGCTGTTTCTTCAGGTTGCAGCGAAAGTGGAAAAGACAAGACAACAGACACGGCTGAAAATAGTGACGAAAGCGTTTCTGCAGATACAGTTAAAGATAACGAGGAAAACTCCCCTAACCCCTCAGAGACGGAAAAAGTAGAAGTAGAATCCACCGAGAACTCTAATGACTGGTGCCCTGTAGGTTCCTCCTGGAAAACAACAGATCCTCAGACAGGGGAAGAGGTCACAATGAAAGTCACAGGGACCGAAACCGTTGACGGAGTATTGATGTGCAAAGCTGTCTATGAAACTAATAGTCAAGATGAAGACTTTTCCAAAGTGGAATATCTCTGGTCCGAAGATGGAAATACGTTCTTCTGGACTGCATATAGCGAATCAGGAGCAAAAATTTCCGAGTTTAGTATGAAAGACGGCAAGATGAGAACTGTCGATGAAGACGGAAAAGTAACGGAAATTACCCAGAGTTCATAAAAAGATGTATAGAAATTATTTACCCATTTTGCTTTAGAAAAACAGTTTGTGCCTGTTAAAGGAAATCAAAAGACTTCCTTATTTTTTTATTAAACATTTGTCCATACTTAATTCAAAGAGACCTTTTCTGAATGCTACTCAGAGCTTCTCCTTTAATCGACTCAATTTTTTTAGTTCACCCCTTAATTTACCTAAAGAAGCTTGCGAGCAATTTATGATAGCGTCGTTAGATTATGTTTTAGTCAGAGTTCAAACTGAAGAAGTAGTTCACCTCATAGTCAGAACTCAGGATATCAATAATATAACATTGAAACAATAAACTAAAATTATAAGCATATGCAAGTATTATACAAATAAAATAGCATTAAGTGTTAAAAATATTATATACTTTGAGCACTTAGTATAATTTGCGTTCTCATCTATTCAACACCCCACTAGTAAATATCTACTCCACAGATAAAGGGACAAAGCGGGAGAGGGAATTAAGCACAACAAAAGCTTTCAACCCGTAAGTCCAGTACCTCAGTATCTCTTCCCAGACAGAAATAAAAAGCATCTCTTAATGCCGTTCGGAACTTCCAGGTTTTTGGATGGGAACGCGAATCTATTTTCAGATTATTACAATAATCATCGGTTCTCTTTCCTGAAAAAATTAGTTTCTCCAACGAAGTCCGATTAAGAGAGCAATTCGATTTAAATACATGTCTTTTTTGGTTTTTGTTTAGACCTTTTTTTGTTTTTATTTGATAGGACTTACGCATTTGAGGTACAAAATCAAATGATATCGAATTTATTATCAAAATAGATATTTAAACTGTTTTAGGCTTAAGAACTATTGATTAATCAGCTCAACCGCATAAGCCCCATTTGATAGTTTAAAGGGGAATCGTCGCACCTATAGATTATATTAAATAGTGACTGATAGCATTATTTTTGGATTTTACTCTTCAGGCACACTACTGCTAATAATCCTACAATCTCGAAAATAGCTTCAAATCCCGGAGACTTTTGTTCCTGAGTTGTGTTGCTTGTTACTTCACCAGTTGGCTGTTCTGGAGTTGTGTTGCTAGTCACTTCACCAGTTGGCTGTTCTGGAGTTGTGTTGCTAGTCACTTCACCAGTTGGCTGTTCTGGAGTTGCATTTACTAAGGGCTCAGTTACGTTGACGGTTGTTTCAGGTGGAATTTCAGATGTGATTTGCGGATGATCATTAGGATCTCCGGGGAAATTCAAGGCTTTGACTTCATCCAGATTCGGAAATCCGTCCTTATCAGAGTCAAGAGTTTCTATTGATTCAAAATTTCTCCCACTTCCCAAATATGCCCTAGCATAAGGATTTATGGCTTCTCCGTTATGACAGGTAGTGCATGAATCAAGCCTTGTGCCTCCAATGTCATATTGCTGATTGAAAGATGCCAAATAGCTGGATTTAGCTGATACCATGGGTGCTCCCATCAAAGCTACAACTGCTAATAACAATATAATAATTAATTTATAGTTCATATTTTCACCACGCCTTTTCCGATTTACTATTATTCTTATTCTTATTATTATTATTATTATTATTATTATTATCAATAAGTCATTTATCGGGTACTTAACTACTTCCAATGTTGAGTCAGATAGAAAGTTACTTCAAGATTTTCGACCGTACCTTTGCGACTAATTGAGAACTGGCAAACCCCCACACGGTATACATTTAGCCCATTTTATCCTGTTGATGTCGATTATGATGTATTTTCTAAAACATATCAACCCCCAGAAAATCTCCGATATCCTGTGATCTCGAAGAGGGAATCGGTCAGAATGTCCAATTTTATATATATCAGTAGATAGATTATACGCTTAAGACAACCTCAAAAATAATTTAATTGGAATAAAAAAGGATACGAAGACATGAAAGTCATGATCATAGGAGGTTTTCTCGGAAGCGGGAAAACAACTACAATACTGAAAATAAGCAGGCAGCTCAGGGACGCAGGAAAAAGGACTGCAATCATTGTAAATGAGATAGGGGACATTGGACTTGATGGGGATATTCTCACAAACCCCAACATTGTAACTGAGGAACTTACCAGCGGCTGTATTTGCTGCACACTGAGAATCAGCATGCAGTACACCCTTCAAACCCTTGAAGAAGATTTCAAACCTGACATTGTCATTATCGAACCAACAGGTATTGCCTTCCCGGGGCAGATAAGGGAGGAGATAGAAACAATGGGACTTTCAGAGCTCTCCTTTTCTCCAGTCGTGACCCTTGTGGACCCGGGACGTTTCGGAACCGAGGTAAAAGAGATTCCTAAATTTATTGAGACACAGATAAGAGATGCCGAAATTCTTTGCATAAACAAGATAGACATAACACCTGCAGAAATTGTTATTGCTACAGAGAAGATGCTCCTTGAGATAAACCCTGAAGCACATATTTTAAAATTTTCGGCCAAGCTTGGAGACGAGCAATTCGACAGTCTGCTTCTTCATCTTGCAGTGCAGGGGCTCAAAAAACTTCCTGAAGAAAAGAAAAACTCAATCGAGCTTTCTGAAGTTTCGGCTTACTCAATTCTTTATACTCTGACCTCCAGAAATCTTGACCCTGAAAAAGGAATGCGTTTGATAGAGGAAAGCCTGTGCAATATTCGAGATAGAATTATGGAAATTAACCCTGAATTTGTAGGGCATGTGAAGCTCTCCCTGAAACTTCCCGAATCTACAGTTAAGGGCAGTGTAACCTCTTCGAAAAGGCTTGCTCAGGTGGAACTTCTTCCAGATAGAAAAAGCAAGAAAACCGAACTAAGACTTCTTTCCGCAATTACAAAAGTCCCAAAAAATAAACTTACTGAAATAGTAGAGAGCACTCTCGAAGAAAAACTCGAGGAATCGGGAACCAGTTTTGAGAAAAAAGTCGACAGGGAAACTAAGAAGAGTAGGATAACGACCCTGGCAATGAGCACGAAAAAGACTGCAGAGAGGAATAAAGAGAATTAAAACGTACGACTTAAGATAGGTGAATTATAATAACACTTAGTCTTTTCGGAACTTTAAAAAAATCCGAATTCAATCATCAAAAATGAGAAATGGAGTTTTGACATGAATGAGGAAATAGACGAGCTTGATGCTTATTTCAGCAAAAAAAGAGAGCCTACAGAAGGAGAGGCTGTGAAACTGGAACATATGATGATGGAAAAGGTGTCAGTGAACCCTTCAAGAAGAAAGCTTCTAAGGATAGTTGGGGTATTCGGGAAGACTGAAGAACAGTTAAAGGAAGAGTCTGGATTGAACGATTTCTTATATAAATACCATATGGATTTCCTGATCAAAGAGGAATTTCTGAAATTAGAGGACGAAATGTACCACCTTACAGATTCCGGAATTGCTCTGCATGACTCTGTGTGTTGAATAAAACACGCAATATTCCCCTCTCTTTTTATATACATTAGATCATATAATTTTAGATAGTCGGTGCCTTAACTCCATCCTGATTTTATAAGGCTGCCTTTTGCTAAAAAGCGATAAGTTTTTATGGTAATCTGATTAATGGCGTTATGACCAAACTTTTCGATATTCTATGGAAGTTTCAAAACGCCCTATCCAATTTCCAGGTATATATCGAGCCATCATAAGGAGTGTGAAGAAATATGCCAGCATTAGTTAATGCAGATGAATGTTCAGGATGTGGAAGCTGTGTCGATGAATGCCCCTCTGAGGCAATTACCCTCGATGAAGAAAAGGGAATTGCAGTAGTCGACCAGGAAGAATGTGTAGAGTGCGGTGCATGTGAAGAAGCATGCCCGAACCAGGCAATCAAAGTAGAAGAGTAAAACGGCAATTAATATGGAATAATCATTTTATTCCATTTTTCTTTTTCCTTTTTACAAAACAGTTCTTATCTCTCCGGAGGTAGCTTTTTAGATGGCAGCAGTTAAAGCAGGTATTTTAGGCGCCACAGGCGCTGTCGGGCAGAGATTTGTAGAAGCACTGGCAAACCATCCATGGTTTGAGATAACAGCCCTTGCAGCATCAGAAAGAAGCGCCGGCAAAACATACAAAGAGGCAGCAGGCTGGCGGTTAGACACAGCCATGCCTGAAAGTGTTGAAAACATAGAAGTTGTCCCCGTAGACCCAGGAGCCGTTGATGCAGACGTAGTCTTTTCGGCCCTTCCTGCAGACCTTGCCCTCACAGTGGAGCCTGCTTTTGCAAAAGCAGGTTTTGCAGTAGCAAGCAATGCCTCATCCTACAGGATGGACAAGGATATCCCTCTGGTAATCCCTGAGGTAAACCCCGAACACCTCGGACTCCTTGATATCCAGCAGGACACACGAGGCTGGGACGGGTACATCATCACAAACCCTAACTGCTCCACAATTGTCATGACCCTTACCCTAAAGCCCCTTATGCAATTCGGACTCGAAACCATACAGGTTGCCACAATGCAGGCAATTTCCGGAGCCGGCTTTTCAGGGGTTCCTGCCATGGCAATCTATGACAATATAATTCCCTATATAGGCAGCGAAGAAAAGAAAATGGAGACTGAGACTTTAAAACTCCTTGGAGAGTTTAACGGCTCTGAAATCATCCCTGCAGATATAAAAGTAAGCGCTTCCTGTCACAGGGTTCCTGTCATTGACGGGCACACAGAAGCCATATGGGCCGGAATGAGGGATAAACCAACACCTGAAGAAGTAAGGGAAACTTTCCTGAGATTTGACCCAAAGCTTGGAGACCTTCCTTCTGAGCCTAAAAAAGCCCTGATCGTAAGAGACGAAGTAGACAGGCCTCAGCCACGCCTTGACCGCAATATGGGAAAAGGCATGAGCGTATCGGTGGGCCGGATAAGAGAAGGGATCCGCTACATCGCAATGGGACACAACACCATCCGCGGAGCCTCAGGGGCCAGTGTCCTAAATGCAGAACTCCTTCATTCCATGGGTAAACTCTGATCTTAGATTAGAATAGAATTGAAAGAGAAGTGAAGTAAAAGTATGAGAGCTTTAGACATTTACTTTTCTACTTTACTTTTCTACTTTAATTTTCCAAAATGAGATATGATTTATGAAAATTTTCAGTAAATACAGTAGCAAAATTTTTAGTAAATTACATTCCATCATTACACTGTTATCATTTCAGATAATCAGGAAAATAGCTTCCTTGCAGCCTCTTCTGCCCTTCTTATGATTTCTTTTAAAGGCACACCACTAGTTTTTGCGATTATCTTGCAGTCCTCAAACTCGGCAGAGATGTTGAGCAAAATACCTTCAGAGTCTCTGGCAATCTTGACTGCAGTATCATAGATCTGTCCTTCAACCTCAAGTTTAATCCTTTCGATTTTTCGGGCAGCCATAAGCCTGTGCCTGGTAGGAATTACCCTTACGCCAAGAGAACCGGTTTCGGTTATTATTTTTCGGGCAAGCTTTGCACTGTCTTCGGGCTTTGAAATTACCTTGATAATATGAGCTGGACGGCCCTTTTTCATGGTTGCTGGGATAATTACAACATCTCTTGCCCCCATGGAGAGCAGTTCTTCAAAGAGGTTGCCCAGAACTTCTCCACTCACATCATCGGCATTGGTTTCAAGAACCTCTATTATGTCCGGGATCAGGCAGGAGTCCAGTTCAGACAATACCCCCTGAAGCACGTTTGGTCCGGCAAGGTCAGCATCTCCAGCTCCGTAACCTATTGAAAGCACCCTGCCCTGAGGAAAAGTTTCCACAGGTCTTGCAAAGTGAGCAAGGATAGAAGCCCCTGTGGGAGTAAGAAGTTCCTTATTTTCACTGCCGCCCCTGAAATAGAGTTTTCCCTTCCTGAGAAGCTCAAGGGTAGCTGGCGCCGGCACAGGCAGAGTTCCATGTGCACATTCTATTGTTCCACTGCCCACATTGATAGGTGTGCAGTAAACAGAATCGCATTTCAAAGCATGGATGGCTGCCGAAGAGCCAATAACATCTGCAAGAGCATCACTCTGCCCCACCTCATGGAAATGAAGTGTTTCAAAATCAGGCTGCCCATGGACTGAAGCTTCGGCTTCCGCCATTTTCAAGAAAATATCCAGAGCACTTGCCTCCACCCGACCGGGCAATTTTGCAGCCTTTACCAGATCCACTAGTTCCGGATATGTGCGTACATGCTCTTTTTCAGGCACATTTATCCGAACGTCCATAGCTTTTATTCCATTTTTCACAACTTCTCTTATATCAACGGATACTGGTACTGAGGCTTCTATCAGTTCTTTGACCGCTTTCCTGTCAGCCCCGAGGTCTAGAGCACACCCCAGGATCATATCCCCGGCTGCCCCTGAAAAAGGATTGAATACAAGTGCTTTCATAAAGATTCCTGCCTTAATTTTGTTTTCAATTTATCCCGCTGTTATTCGCCGTCCTGCGCTACCTTTCCTTCCTTACAATGTTTTTCGGCAGCTGCAATCATGTTTGCGATTCGGGCTGCATACGCCCCCGCAACAAAGCCTGCATCAATATTCACCACTGCAAGAGTTGAGCAGGACTGGAGCATTGAAAGCAGGGCTGCCTGTCCTTTTCCTCCGGCTCCGTACCCTGTAGATACCGGAAGCCCGATAACAGGCACATCGACAAGTCCCGAGACTATTGTAGGAAGCGTTCCTTCCCTTCCTGCTGCAACAACAATTGCGCCTGGCATCATGGCTTTTAGCTTCTGGAGTTCAGGAATGAGTCTGTGGATTCCTGCAACCCCTACATCGTATACAGCAACAGTCTCACAGCCCATCTCTGAAGCTACAACTCTGGCCTCTTCAGCAGCCGGAATATCTGCCGTACCTGCCGAGATGATCCCTACAACTCCCCCTGTTTTGGGAACAGAGGTACCGTCATGGATAACAACCGTACGGGCCCGGCTGTTCCACTGTAGGTTATCCTGACCAAAAACCACCCTCAAAGCCTCAAGATGTTTTGTGGAGACACGTGTAATGAGGGCTCTTTTGCTCTGTGAAACCATTACTCTGGCAATCTCCACCACATCCTCGGGCTCCTTGCAGTCGGCAAGGATAGCCTCAACTACTCCGGTCCTGCTTTTTCTGTGGGAATCAAGCTTTGCAATATCTGAATAAGAGACGAAACCCAGCCCACGGGCCTGATGTTCTGCAGTCTCAAGATCCATTTTTCCGTCTTTGACAGCTCTAAGTATATCAGTTAGATCCATATGTCACCTTGCCGAAAAGAATTATGTGCTTTAGTAATAAACAGTCTAAATACCAGGTTGTTAGATAACAATTTATTAGTTTGGAGGCTCTTTAGAGTTTCGCGTTATATTCGTACAAGTTTGATTTTCAGAATTATTCGAGTTATTACTTTGCAACCTGAGGTGAAAATTCTAAAGCTGGATGAGTATAGTTAACTGAACTTGAGGACAAGCAGCGAAAAATGGAGATATCGTTTAATCTTTCAATAAAGTTAACTTAAACAATATCTTCATTTTGTCTTTTCGTCACTTCAAATAGCTCTCACTTTTAAGTCCGCTTGAATACCTGTTTTGCTATGGCAACTCTCTTCTCCAGATCAGGCCCTTCAAGCTCTTCTACAACGGATTCGAGAATCGCTGGTATATCAAGGTGCTGGGGACATTTTTCAAGGCACTGTCCACATTGAACGCACTGGGATGCAAATTCAGGCTCTCCAACGGATAGGATCCCACTCAACCTTACAGCATAGTATAACTTTGCCTCGTCTGGATTGTCGGACATGTAAAGGTTGTTGTACGCTTCGAAACAGAATGGAATATTCACTCCTCCAGGACAGGGCATACAGTATCTGCAGCCTGTACAGCCTACTTTCATGATTTCACGGTACTTCTGCTCTACTTTCTTTACTAGCTGCAATTCAGCTTCAGTCAGAGAATTTGGGTATGCTTTGTCTGCTACTGCAAGGTTCTCTTCAATATGGGTTTCCTCATTCATCCCGGAGAGGACAACCGTGACTTCTGGATGGTTCCATACCCAGCGAAGAGCCCATTCTGCAGAGGTCCTCTTCGTAGGAGCCTCATCCCAGATCCCTTTCACAGAAGGAGGCACGGGGCTTGTGAGGTTCCCTCCACGAAGGGGCTCCATAATGATTACTCCAAGACCTTTTGAAGCCGCATATTCCAAACCCTCGGTACCTGCCTGGTTTTTTTCGTCCAGGAAGTTGTACTGGATCTGACAAAAATCCCAGTCATAGGCATCCACTATCCGATTGAAATCCTCTCCCGAGCCGTGGAAGGAAAAACCTGCGTTAATTATGCGGCCGTCAGCTTTGGCTTTGTCAAGGAAATCAGCTACACCCAGCTTTTCAATATTGTCCCACAGTTCACCAACGAGAGCATGGATAAGGTAATAGTCGATGTGGTCTGTTTTGAGTTTTTCCAGCTGAGCATTCAAGAACTTATCCATATCCTCCCGGCTCTCTATAAGCCAGGAAGGAAGCTTTGTGGCGAGTTTAACCTTTTCTCTATATCCGTCAGCAAGAGCACGACCCAAAAAAGGCTCGCTCTGTTCCATGTGATAGGGCCAGGCCGTATCAACATAGTTTACTCCCTGGTCAATTGCATAGCGTACCTGCTTAATGGCTCTTTCTTCATCTATACTACCGTCTTCTTTCACTGGAAGGCGCATGCATCCAAACCCAAGTATAGAAAGTTCGTCTCCATTCTTAGGCATTTTTCTGTACAACATATTCCATTCACCTGGTTTCTTCAAACTATTTTCATGTATGTTGGGTTGATTGATCCCCATGTCTGATTGACTAATCACTCAATAGGGGATGAAAAAAACTATTTTTTAGCCAGACCTCTCCAGATAATCTGAAATCCATCCTCTAAAACCTTATTTCCATCCTGCGATGGATCTGAATCAATGATCAGATTCACTACCGTCCTGCTGCCCTGATAAAACATTGCAATGATCAGATCCGAAGAAAAATCTCTGATCTCTCCCGTTACTATTCCTTCATCCACAAGATTATGGAGAAAGACGTATTCCTTTATTACCTCTTCACGTGTAAATTTAGTAATATAAGGAGAAGAGCAGAACTGGCCGACAAAAAGAAATTTCTCCTGATTGTCCACACCCCAATTGATCAAATTTGACCAGAGTTTTTTCAACTTGTCCTGGAAAGTACTTTCTGTCTCAATCCCTTCCCCCATACTACGGCTTAGCTCTCCTTTTACCTCAAAATATAGGCCATTGATGAGATCTTCTTTCGTAGAAAAATAGTTGAAAAGGGTGCCTGTGGCTACACCTGCTTCTTTTGAAATCTGAGCAGTGGATGTACCCTGGAAGCCTCTTTCAGTAAAGAGCTTCAGGGCTGCTTCCCTAATAGCTGTTCTTTTGTCTTTGATCTGTCCCTTCATGCATAATCCCATCAATTGACTGATTAGTCAGTTAGATTGTAATATTACGTTCTTATAAATACTTTATGGTGTTTTTTTCTTCACTCTCAGCCAGGTATTTTAGTATATGGAGATTTTTGATAATATATTAAGAAAATATCAGCGATACATTTAAAACTCCGAATTGTTAATGTGTAGAGATCATCATGCTCATAGTACTCTCATTAGGCGGTTCAATTCTCGCAAAAGATCTTGACCCGGATCGTTTTTCAAAATATGCAGAAGTTCTTAGGAGCGTCTCGAAAAAGCACACATTGCTGGTTGTAACAGGGGGCGGAGAAGCGGCGCGGCACTACATCGCTGCAGCAAGGGCTGTGGGAGCCGATGAAGTAACCTGTGACTACATAGGCATTGAGATTACTCGCCTGAACGCACGCCTGCTTATCGCAGCTCTTGGGCCCGATGCATGCCCGGAAATTCCGACAAACTATCTTGAAGCTGCAAAGGCCATAAGCCCGGGAAAAGTAGTGGTAATGGGAGGAGTAACCCCTGGCCAGACCACAGATGCAGTAGCTGCAATCCTTGCAGAATACCTTCGCGCAGACCTGCTCACAATTGCAACCTCCATTGACGGAGTTTATTCCTCAGACCCTAACTGTGACCCCACTGCAGTAAAATATGATATAATTTCTCCTGAGAAACTCATAAGCATAGTTATGGCAATCGAGATGAAAGCAGGCTCCAAGTCCCCTGTAGACCCTGTAGCTGCAAAGATTATCGAACGGTGCAAGCTCGATGCTCTTGTTATGGATGCCAGGGACCCTGCCCTGCTGGAAGAAATCCTCGACAAAGAGGCCTGCAAAAAATCTCCTGTATCCTGTGGCACCTGGATTACAGTAAGAAAATAAAAACTTAAAAAGGTCTAAATAGCCAGAAAGGCAAAGTGAAATACAAAAATTAAGAATCAAATTTAAACCCGCAACTTTCGGAAAATCAAAACTTAAACATACAGGTTCCGACATACATTCCTACCATACATTCCTACCATGCATTTTATTATAGAGAACCAGGCCGGAATGCCGGCTCAGGTTCCAGGCAATTTTTGGAAGAAAGGAGGACCCGGGCTTGGATTTGCCAGAAAAGAAGAGCTCTCTAAAAATTAGAGGTTTTATTTTCCATTTTTTTCCTATACTTATACTCCTGACTATTCTCTGCACTCATATCAGTCCTGTTGTATCAGCGACTACTGGGACAGCCCCTGAAGAAGGAAAGGCAGGAAATGAATTGATAATCGATTTTTTCTCGGATCATAATCTCTCGGATGCAACAGTTCGGTTTGAACAACCCATTGAAAATGTTTCTCTGGTCTTTACTTTGAGCTCAGGAAAAAAAGTACTGAAATCTGAAACTCTGCCTCTAGGTTCTGTAGAGAAGGATCAGGAAATTACAAAGGTTCTTTTCTGGAAGCTTAAAGAAGATTTCGGAAAAGACAGAGAGTCTTACACAGCACAGCTTTTTGTAAAGAATGGAAGCAAAGTCCTTGATTCTAGAAAAATTTCTTTTTCCTACCGCAACCCTACTCTTTCAAAGTTCAAACTTGTGGACTTTTCTGCAGATTCCGAAAAAGCTTCTGCTCTGATAACCCTTACAAGCTCCACAAATCTTAGATCCATACCGGCCCCTGAGCCCAGCATTATAGACCTCGACCTGAAGCTCCTCTCGGGTACAGAAATCGTGTACTCGGAAAGCCAGGCGAATGTCCCTGTTACTGACGCCTATTATAAACCAATGTACTGGCCTTTCCTCCTCAAAAAGGATAAAAATTACACGGCTCTCCTCAAAGTACATTCCCACTCTCCTGATATTACTACAGTCTACAGATCGGATTTCAGGGCAGAAGAGAAAGTAGAGATCCTCGATCAGGATATTGACGTGGATGAATATGGTGCAAGCGTTACTATTGTAGGAAAATCTCAGGTACCTTTTGACGGGATCATAAGAGTTGTGCTGACTCCTGAAAAGGGAAAAGAGCAGGTTTTTGAAGAAACCGTAAATATCCTTACAGCAGAAAAAGAAGATACTGTAGGAATAATCTGGCAGGGAGTTCAGAAGGGAGATTATAATGTGAAGATTTATGTGCTGAACATGGAAGGAGAGATTCTGGACAGCCATGAGACAGTTCTCAGAGTCTTTGAACCTCCAGCTGAAGCAGGACCTGTAGAGAAATCCCCTGGTTTCGGCTTTTTTGAAATGCTTGGAATTTTCCTGTTTTCCAGGAGTTTTTCTGAAAGAAAAAAATAAGATAAAAAAGCCTTAAAGTTTCAGAACCACGTAATTCGAATTCGGGATCATCATGTTTGACCTTATCATCCGAAATATAATGAACAGGAAAGTCAGGAGCGCATTGACAGTCTGTGGAATCGCCCTTGGCATTTTTGCAGTTATCGTCATGGGAGCAATGTCCGAAAATTTCCATCAGACCTTTGAGCGCTCCATGAGTGTGACAAGCGATAAGATCCGGGTCTTTGCCGAAAGCGGCGTTTTCGGAGGAGGGCTTACAGATGATAAGGTAAGTGATGTGCTCAGAGTTGCAGGAGTAAAAGATGCTTATGGAATTTTAATGACTACTTTTGATGAAGATAAGATGGGAATGACCGGAAAACAGATCCTTGGGGTTCCTCCGGAAAAATCCGGCGTTGCCCTTAACCCTGTGGAACTAAAAGCAGGCCGCTTCCTCAGTCCGGGGGACTCCTATAATGTCGTTGTCGGAAACAATATAAAAAGGGAGTATGAACTCCGGCCCGGAAGCAAATTTGAGATCCACGACAAGTACTTTACCGTTGTGGGAGTCCTTGACTACACTGGCTCTATTTTTGACAATGCCGTAATTATCCCCCTCAAAACTGCACAGGACCTCTATAATGTGAACGATTCCGTATCTTATATCTTTGCAGTGCCGGATGAAAGGGTAGATGCAGAAATGCTCTCCAAACGCATAGAGTTAAGCGTAAAGGGCACAAGTACCCTTTCTCCAGGAGAACTTGCGGTTCAGGCAAGACAGTCGTTTATGATCTTCAGCGTAATAACTATCAGTTCCGGGCTTCTTGCAGCAATCATAGGCGGGCTCTGCGTAATGAACACAATGCTCATGTCCGTTGCCGAAAGAACAAGAGAGTTCGGGATTTTAAAAGCAATTGGAGCCGAAACCCAGGATATTTTACTCCTGACACTCGGGGAAGCCTCATGCATGGGGCTTTTCGGCGGAATTTTAGGAATTCTTGTGGGAGTCGTGGCTGTCTTTGTCATGAACGCCTGGCTTGCAAAGACAAGGATAGTGCTATTCCTGATAACTCCCAGGCTTCTTGTAATTGCTATGCTTTTTGCTTTACTTATAGGCGCTCTTTCAGGACTTTATCCTGCATACAGAGCCTCAAAGATGAGTCCTATGGAGGCTTTGAAGCATGCCTGAAGCAAGAATCAAAAGGCTGGAAATGACTAAAAAACTGAAAATGACAAAAGAGCAAGAAGAAGGAGAAGAAAAAGATGAAGATAAACAAGGAAATCCTGGAAAAGAGAGGCAGAAAATCATCTTGCAGGTTGAAACTCTTTCCAAGACCTATACAATGGGAAAAATTCCAGTCCATGCTCTTCGCTGCGCCTGCATAACCGTAAGAAAAGGGGAGCTTCTTGCGATAATGGGGCCTTCGGGTTCAGGAAAATCGACTCTTCTCGCCCTGATTGGCACACTTGAAAAAGCTACGGACGGAAAAATAATCCTTGACGGAACATACCTTACTTCTGTACCTGAAAAACTGCTTCCTCGCGTGAGAAGAGAAAAAATAGGTTTTATCTTCCAGCATTATAACCTGATCCCCACACTTTCTGCGCTTGAAAATGTGGAGCTTTCCATGCGCTTTTCCAGGGTGCCAAAAAAAGAAAGGGTAGACAGAGCAAGGAACCTGCTTGAAGAACTGGGTCTTGGAGACCGTCTCTCCCATAAACCCTCGGAACTATCCGGAGGGGAACAGCAGCGAGTCTCTATTGCCAGAGCACTCGCAAACAAACCTGCCCTTATTCTCGCTGATGAGCCCACAGGAGAGGTAGACAGCAAAACCAGGGACTCAATTGTTCGGATCTTTAAAGAATTAAGTGAAAAAGGGCAGACAATTCTTGTTGTCACCCATGATCCAGAGGTTGCAAAGGAGTGCTCCAGGGTACTCCAGATCAAGGACGGAATGATAAAAGATTATTAAAAGAGCTGGAAAGAAAAAAGTTAGAGAAAAGTGAGTGAGGACAAGAGATAGGTATGACAAAAAGATTGAGAGAGAATTAAAAATTACAGTTGTTATACCTCTCAAATTTCGATTCAAATCTCCCCAGGTTCCCAGCCAAGCTGCTCTTTTATAACGGTATAAGCCATTGCCGGGGGGATGATCCCTATATCCGTTACAATCATATCAATGTATTCGGCAGGGGTGAAGTCAAAAGCCGGATTTCTTACCTGCACATGAGGCAGGTCTGCAAGGAGAGAAGGATCGACAACTTCTTCTGCATTCCTTTCTTCGATTTCGATGGGGTTTCCCACAATTGTGCTCGGGCTAAACTTGAAGGTCTCGGCGGCCACCATGAAACTTTTTCTGGCCTCGTGTGCAGCGAGAGCAAGTTGAGAGGTTCCGATCTTATTTACCAGTGCACCATTAGCCGCAATGGCATCCGCCCCAACGATAACCTTATCCACCTCTTTCATGTAGTAGCGAACTGCAGAATCCACGATCAGGGTTGTAGGAATACCAAAACCGTTAAGGTGTCGGATCGTCAATAATCCCTGGCGCCTGGGACGGCTTTCGGTGGCAATTACTGAGATAGCTTTTCCATCTTCAAAAGCTGTAGTGATAATAGAAAGAGCAGCATGGGAGTTGCAGTGGGTCATAATAACGTCTCCATCCTGAATTCGTCTGGACCCGATTTTCCCGATTTTTTCAAGCGCGCTGTCTGCTCTCTCGATAAAGAGGTTTGCATTCGTGATTATTTCCTGCCTTGCTTCTTCTACATTGTCTGAATTGTATTTCGAAGCAATTTTTACGGCATTAGGAAGGGAAACGGCTGTGGGACGAGTGCTGATAAGAAAATTGGATACTTCTCCAATACTGGCCCTGAACTCCCTCATTGAGGTTACATTCAGCCCTGCGGCATAATCTCTGATGGCTTCAGCAGCAGCTTTTGCGATCCTGCCTGCTCCCCGGATTTCCATTGTCCGAATCTTTTCTGCGGTTTCCTGAACTTTTTCCATAATATAAAGGATAGAGAGAGTCCGATTTATAGCTATCTTCTGGTTATTAGGGATTTTCACAAATAGAAATTCAGATTTCAGTTATTTTTTCAGATCTGTTCCTGTAATACTCAAAGAGATCTTCTCCCCACTGTAGGGCAACAGAGTCAAAACAGAGAACATCTTCTTTATGGTCAAAAGTGCCGTCAGAAAAAGGCAGTGTAAGAGATAGGAACCTGTCAGTAACTACATGAGAGAGTTCGATTTCTTTGCTGCATACGTAAAAATTCGCATTCTCGAATTTAAGAAACTCGCTTATTTCGGCCTCGAATTCTCCTTTAGTTCTTTCATAAACAGGAGGCGTTACAAGAAGAGAAACATCCATCCCCATTTTTGCAAAAGTAAGGAAAAGAGATGGATAAATGGGATGAAAAATCGAGGCAGTGCCTTTTATCTTTTTTGATTTGGCAAGGTTTTCTACAAATTCTCTATGAGGTTCAAAGAGGCGCGTCCTGTCAGGAGGCTCGGAAAATGTGCAGTTGGAAAGCTCTCCAATCCTTTTCCGTAAAGGAGACGGGATGCACTCGACTGCATGGATTGCCCAGTAATCATAATGATTTCCGAAAACATTTAAGAGATCTACCATTGCCTGCATTCTGCCAGCTACCGCTATCCCAAGAGGAGAAAGGCTGTAAACATCTCCTGCCTTTAAGACCAGGGAATTTTCCCTCAATTTTTTTATATGAGGAAGAATTGCCACCAGACCTGCATCTAAATAGATCTTGATTTCTTCAATTGTTTTTGGCCCTTCCCTTAAAAATAAAAGAAGATCTTTCCTTTTTTCAGAGAGGAAAATTAATTCAAGAAGAGGGCTGTTCATATTTTGGACATATATGCAAGTACTTGATAAATATCTTCCGGATTTATACGGATATTTTTATATGGAAAACATTAGCTCTTAACAAAAAATTGGAGACACACTGAAGTATTAAATTTAGGAATATGTCGAAGATGAGTTTTCTGATAAAGTAAACGAAATTAGGATAATAAGTATATTTTGCAGTCCAATGAATCGGATTTTGAGGTGGCAAAATATTTTAATGAGGGGCAAATTTTGAAGTCGTGCAGGTTATATACATATATAACATAAAAGGGAAGTCGACGATTAAGAGTTAAAGGGTTTATCTCTTAATCGCAGGGGTTGAATCACGCAATTGGGAGCCAAAATCAGAGGTGGCAAAAGGCTCCCAATTATAACAAAAGTTTTTAAAGATTTTTTTTGTATAGAATAAATATTTTAGTATAAAATACTTTTTACGTGAAAAATAATATAGCGTGAATTTAATAAATTAAAGGAAAACTTAAATTAAATAATTAGATTCTAATCCTATTTTATTCATGTGACAGACCCCAGAACATCACACCGTCGTAGGTCTTCGATTTTTCTGCAGTTTCAGTAATAAAAACTGACAAATCATAATATAGAAGTCAGAGATATACTTAGATTTTTAAAGTATTAAAATAAGCTTCCGCTTAATACCAAATATATTTTTTGTAATATTAGAAGAACACAAAATATATAAATAACGATTAAATAATATGAAATCATCATCTCAAAAGTAGCTGAATCTAACGAGAAGATTAGAAGAAGTAGGAGTTAAAAACTTGGATTTCGATAACGCTAATTTCAAGACTGCTGCACAGTTTCATGGACATGTCTGCCCTGGGCTTTCCATCGGCTACAGGGTAGCGGAACTTGCTGCAAACCACTTTAAAGACCGGAGCAAAGACGAAGAACTGGTTGCAATTGTAGAAAACAAATCCTGCGCTGTTGATGCCATTCAAGCAATAAACGGCTGTACATGCGGAAAAGGAAACCTTATTTTTAAAGATTACGGGAAACATGTTTACACGTACTTCAAAAGAGGCGATAAAAAGGCCTTGAGAATTTCCCTAAAACCCGATGTTCTGCCTCAGGACGAAAAGCACACCTCACTCTTCGCAAAACTTAGGGCAGGCACTGCAAGCCCTGAGGAAACAAAGGAGTTTCAGGCCTCACACGAAGCAAAAAGCCAGAAGGTCCTGGAAATGCCAGAGGAAGAACTTTTCCTGATAAAGGAAGTGGAAATAGAGCCTCCGGAAAAAGCCATAATTTATCCCACCATAATCTGCAGTAAATGTGGAGAAGGTTTTATGGAGCCCCTGGGCAGGGTAAGAAAAGGAAAAATAATTTGTCTTCCCTGCTTTGAGGCAAAAAATGAATGAAAATCCAGAAAGCACTCCCAGAATAATCGAAATGACCCCTATCGGCTACGTAGAAAATGACTACCTTGAGCCGATATATGATGAAGAGATCTACCAGAAGGTTTCAAAAATCGTCCTGAAGGAAGAATTGACAGAGGGACTTTTCCGGATAGATGATTTTGAAAAACTGTATATCCTCTTTTATTTCAGTAAATCAAAAGGCTATGAACTCATCCACCGCCGACGCTATGATGGAGAAATGTCGGGAGTTTTTGCAAGCAGAAGCCCGTATCGCCCTAACAGGATAGGGTTTACGATTGTAGAGCTTTTGAAGGTAGAAGAAAATGTGCTATATGTAAAAGGGCTTGATGCCATCAATGGGACCCCTGTACTGGATATTAAACCCTACATAAAAAAGATTGAAGAACAGGATGGAGAAACAACAGACTGAAAAAGAACAAAAAAATTAGTACAGCAAAAAGAGAAATCAAAAATCAAGAAAATCCTATTTTTAGATGAAAAAGAAAAGGGGTAAACCCCTTTCTAAATTTCATTTACATTTTCTTTTTATAGAATCCAAGATAAATTCCACCAACTGCTGCTACCACGAAGAGAATTCCAAAAATATCAGAGCCCGAGAAAGAGAAACCGCTATTATCTGCTTTTTCAGCGGAACTACTCTCCATTTCGTAGCCTTCAACGTAATTGGAGTCTGCCGATTTCTGGATATCAGGGGCAGGCTTTGAAGAATCAGTCCCGTATCCTGAACCTGAATCCTGAGACGTCTGATTGTTATCCGACTCTTCAGAAATCGGTTTAGAAGTCTGGTTGCTGGATGTATTGTCTTTTGATACTACAGTAGCATTTCCAGTACTTTTACTGCTATGACTACTGCTTCCCTGAGTGTTTTCGGAGTTTTCCTGAGCTTTGGCTTTAGTTGCGGCTTCCATTTGCTCAGAGTAGCCTGGGACAGATACCATCCCGCTTACAAACTCATTAAGCAGAGGATTTCCGCAGGTGTGATGGCAGCATGAAGCTCCGCTCTCAGCAACAGACTGTTCATATTCCGTTGCAAGGCTTTCGATAACATCATCAGAGGGAGCCCAATAGTCGTGTCTGACAGCCTCAAGCATTCTGCCAGTGATCGACTGGTAAGCACTGGGACTATTCTGCTTGAACCATTCCCTCATAGCAGGATCATTAACATAGGTTTTATACACCTCTTGCCAGACAGTGTCATCAACAAGCTCAGGGTCACTTACTTCCCAGCCAAAAAGGTTGTCCACAAATTCGGACATCATACTGCCGCCTGAATATCCAGAGCTCTGCATCCCTTCGATCCACTTGTCATTGAAATATCTGGCCCTCAGGTCCTTGCTAAGGTATTCTTGCATTCCAACCATTTCAGCCCTATCAGGGTCACTGGTATCCGAAATATACATCTCCGGAGTAGTCCCGTCACCTTTTACGTACCTTGTTGCCAGGTTCATGCCGCCGAAGTACTGGAAAAGGTCATCGTTGTCAAGGGAGTCGTAAAGGTTTGAAGAAGACGAATGCACCGACGCTTCAACTTTTTTCAGGTTACCTTCAAGGAGTTCTCTGGACTTTATGCCCCAGAAGTCCTCTCCGTAAGCGTATCCCATTTTGTCCAGGTATACATTTGCAATAGCTTCTTCATTTTCCCATGTTCCACTTGCACTGACAGCATCCGAGACCCCTATATCATAAGTACCGTCCATTACTGCAAAGCAGCGCATTGTGGAGAGTTTTGTTGCAGTCTCACTGTCATATCCTGCAGAAACCAGGGTATCATATAGCGTAAGGGAACTCTGATTAATGTAGTTGGGATAGTTTACTCCGGGAAGAGAACTCGCAAGTTTTACGGCGCTGTCTACCATTTTTATTTTATCCGGGAAAGCGTCCCTCATTCCTGCAGTTGTGTAAGTAACATCAATACGCGGCCTTCCCGGCTTTGAAGTATCATAATTCGGCAAGAGTTCTCCTTCAGGAATAGCCTCAACTCCGGTCACATACCCGTACTCGTCCCAGACAGGCTTCACTCCAAGCATGTAAAGTACTTCTGCTTCCAGGGTTCCATGGTCTGCGATAAACTCTACCCCGAACCTTGAGAATGAAACTTTATCAGGGTATTCTCCATGCCCACTATAGTAGTCTTCAAGCAGCTGGATTGCAAGAGATTTTCCGACTTCCCAGGTTGCCTCCGAAGGATAGAGCTTCGAATTTATGCTGTAATAGTTGCGACCTGTAGGTACTGCATCCGGATTCATAATGGGATCCAGCCCCGAAGCCGGCGGAATGAATCCTCCGTTCAAAGCTGAAAGAATATTGTCAATTTCCACATCGCAGTCAAGAAGTCTGCCCTTATAATCCAGTCCCTGTTCAAGATCAAGTGTAACTGTGCTGTTGGTTTTCCCATAGACTTCAACCTGTGCAGTGGAAATGCTCGTATTATTGGTTACAACTTCCCAGACAAGCCTGGTAACTTTTGTATCGTTTAAAGGAATACCAAGAGGGTAAGCAGACTCGGGATAGAAGGCAGCAGTGACATTTTCCTCAAAGTCTGCTCCAAGCATAGCCCTTACCATTGCGGAAAGTTCGTCTTTTTCAGGGTCTGTCATGTTTGTTGCAGGAACGTGACTGAGACTATGCATTCCGTAGGGGATATTTTCATTACCTACATCTTCCAGATATTCATGAAGGACGTCTTTGACAAAACCCTCAAATTCTTCGTCATTGTAATTTTGAAGAGCAGTTACGTTATCCAGTCCCAGATCAACACTGAGATTGAGGGCTATTATCTCGTTGATTATGGCTTGCTGGTATCCTGCTCTGGTCTGGGCAGAAATGCCAGGATCATAATACTGCTGAACATCAATTGAGAGGTTTAATAAGCCTCCATAAAGTCCGCTTCGTTCAAGGGTTGGAGTCAGATGGTCAATTATAAGGGCATTACCTCTATACTCCGCAGTTATTCCTTCTCCCACGTTGGCAACTATATAGGGATAGATGTTAGGAATGTCCTGTAGCAGGAGAGGGGACCAATCCGAAGTCCTGTTCATTCCATAAGTAGAACCCGGAAGCCATTCGTGCGTACCATGAGTACCCATATGAATAAGTGCATCAGGCTGCCAGTCATGGTTCAGCCAGAGATAGAAAGCTATGTACTGGTGCGTTGGAGGCACAACGTTGCTATGGTAAAGAGTATCGTTATTTTGTCCTGTTCCCCTGGCAGGCTGAGGCATAAGCCAGACATTTCCGAAACGCACTGTAGGGATTACAATGTACTTTCCAGTTTCATTCTCATAGATCATAACGCTCTTATCTTGAGGCAGATCTTCAGACCAAGGTTCCCCCCATTGAGCCGTCACATTAGCTCTCAGGTCTTCCGGAATTTCAGACTCAAACCACTCCTTGTACGTCTCAATAGGTATGAGTTGCAATCCCCACTCAGTCTTGTTTTCGACCATTTCATTCAGGACACCGGGGGCCCAGGAACCGACATTGATACCCTGCGCCTGGAGCATCTCCATTAGTTTACTGCTGTTTTCCGGGATTCCGGAGACTCCATAGCCGGTTTCGTTCATCTCGTTAAGGAGATCCAGCATGCTCTGAGTAGTGTTGAGGTAATTTGCTACTATGTTGTCCTTTCCTGAAGGGTAGTTGTAATAGATGACAGCTACTTTCTTCTCCTCATTATCCTTTAACTTCAGCTCCGCCCAGTTAATTGATCTGTTTACCATCCAGTCAATCTGAGAAGGGAGGGGGTTGTAGTTGCTTTTACCATTTTCGGTATCATAATTATCAACTCCTATTACAATGTACTCGAAAATTCCGTCAATGCTCGGAAGCAAGGTCTTGTACACAATCTCGTCATTAGGGATACCCCTGTTACTGTCAGCCAAATCAGTAGAATTAGCAGGGTTTGTAACAACCAATCCCGTGAGGACAGGAACGTCAAGGTCTTCAAGCTCCTGAACACCTTTATCAGGATCTTCGTAATTCAAACGGAAGCTCTTAAGAGAAATGATACACTGTACAAGAGGTTCTCCGTTTTCGTCAAAGTAAAAATTATGGATGTCATTGAATGTATCAAAACCTGCAATAACGTTGCAGCCCTTTCCTTCCAGCTCACGGATGAGAGCATCTATGACTTCAAGGTTGTCACCTGTATAATCTGAAGCATGGAACCATATCCCAATAGTGGGTTTGCTCTTATCGAAAATATGTTGTGACCCACTTACATTAGTTGCGTTAGAGTACCAATCAAGGTAATCAGTGGTATTTTCAAACCAGTCGGGTTGAGATTCGTTTGTAGAAGAGCGAGCGTCCGGATTGTAAAGCCCGGCTTCAGGGAACTCGATAGGATCCTGATAAACCCAGCTGTCCGTAAGCTCAGGTTTATCTCCATAAGTTTTCGCGAGATAGATAAGGAAATTTTCAGCGTTTTTCTTCAGGATTCCTCTAGAACCCATATTGTAGAAGAATTTCTCATCGGTAGAATTGTAGGGGCTGGTCCCGGCAAAAATCTTTTCATAACTTGAAGTGTTGATATATGTTGGATCAATCATAGATGTAATGTCTATGAGTGCCGTCCCGTTTTCATTAGCCCTCTCGAGGTCATCCCCGATATCTTTGAATTGAGACCAGAGCATGTAGGAAAATATCACATCCTGGTTTTCAAAGGTGATATTAGTAAAGTTGGAATATCCCGAAATATATGTTACATTTATACTTTCATTGTATGGATTGGACTCCGCTGCAGCAGCAAGGGCGCCTCCATCATAACAGATAAATGTAATATTTACCTGATTTCCTCCAGCCGATACATTCTGTGCTAGCAGTAAAAGGACCACTGCACATAAAACCAATAACCTACTTTGTGCCGTACGCATCTTATCCCCAGACAATGTATCATGAACCTCGGGCACCCGGAGAAAAATAACCCGGATGCCTGGCCCACTAACCTATTTTCCATTAAAAGTTTGATAATTTTAGGAACTTACAAGGAAACAGCTGTCAAGTTTTAAAAGTGAAGTTGAAAGCTCTCGATTCTGACTTTTAATTCTAATCCCGAACTTCCTAAAACTAATGAGCAGCTGATTCTGTATTATATCTTCAACATTCGGAGCATTAGGGAATAAAATACATAAAACACGGTTTTTGGCTTACAATTATTAGTCATTCAGGTAAAAAGATCGATAGATGGTGATTTTACACAAAGTATAATAAGATAGTCCTCCAAAATAAGAGGATAATTAAAGGGTATTAAGAGATCATTTTTGAAAATAAACAGTTATTAGAAATTATTTAGAAGAAAAATGTATTAGAAACACCATATTTGCAAAAATAAGCCATATTTATCACTAAAAGCAGTAATAAAGTAGAATAAACGCATAATAGATTAACAAATATATTTATTTTTAGTTATGACACTCAATTAAGTTTTTAATAATGACCGATTGAATACCCAAAATAGTGTTTAAAAAAATACAAAAGATGTGACTAAATACTTTTAATCATTCAAATAAACATACATGAAGGGCTTCTAAGTAAAAATATTCATTCAAAATCCCATACTTGGAAAAATAAATAACATTGATATTTAAAAGTAGTAATAAAGTTGAATAAAAGCTTAAAATCCTATGAAAAATAATATTTATGCCTCTTCGCTATTTTGTATGGGTTGAAAATAATTTTTCAGTTGAAAAGTAACTACACAATATAGATAATCATCGATTTTGAATGTGATTCCCCTCAATAAATCTTTTCAAATATTATAGGGTTGTATCAAATTTAGAACGTTACTATAATAGGACTTACGCGGTTGAAATGAAGACTCAATAGCATTAAACCGTCTACTGACCAAAATGCGCATTTAATCGTAATGCCTATTGAGCTTGATTTTATACTTCAAGTACATAAGTCAGATATAAATTACCCACTCGAAATAGCAAAGAGCCTTATTATTTAATTACGCTCTCCAGAGAGCTATAATCTGATCAATTGCTATGTGCATGTACCTTCCATTCTATTAAAGAGTGAGCACATTGTCTGCGCAGGCTTTCACCTTTCCGTTAAAAATATCAGGACCCCCACACAGTAAACATCTACAACTTCACCAAGATGGTATTTTAGGACTGTTTGTGTTCGTTTCCACCATTTAAAGAAATTCTTCAGTTTAACTTGTTTTGTTATTTTTGTTTTTTAAAGACAGATCCTATAGAATACGAAATATTTATATATTCAGACGTGGTTTTACCAATAAGCAAATCAGATTTACTTGATTAGTGTTGAAAGGTGCCATTCTAGATCTCCTAAACCTGCAGTCTTCCAGGAGTTATTTGCCATTTTATATCTCCTAAACCTGCAGTCTTCCTGAAGTGATTTGCTTGTAAACCTCCATTAAATTTTTTCTTTTTTTGTATTTTTTATAGTCGATTATAACAAGCACCAAAATGATGATTTCGAGACCTGAATTTATGGTTATAAGCGTGTAAAGCATCTTCCGAAATTAGGAAGTTCCGTTCTAAACAAGGATCAAACACAACAGCAACTTTTAGCCCGAAAAGGTAGCCATTTCTTTGATTTTAGGCTAATTTACCAAGCTAATAACCAACATATAAGCAAAAGATAGCTACCTTTTAATATTTTGTAGCTTTGATCGTCTTCATGGAAAATCGTCTTGTAAATGGAGACGGAACAAAAGTTCTCACCGTTGAAGAATATGAATAATTTATACATGCAGTTCTTGAATCAAAACGGGCTATCTTTGAGATTAACACAATAAGGGGATTCTTTTGTCACCGATGAATGAATTTTATGTATACTTTTGAATGCCAAGTATATAAGTGTTCCAACAAACTTCCTGGATATAACATAAAAATACCGCTTTTTAATGTTTAGAACCTTAACCAAATCCAAATAACTGACTTTTAGATGTTTGAAAGCATCAATAGCGTAATTCTGGACGACTTATAATACACTGATTGCCCATCAGATATATTTCAATAACGTGAATTAATGCCTTCAAGAAAAGTTTGGCTCTTCGTCATTCTTTATGGATAAGACGATTTTCAATTCAAGCCCGCCGTTGGTTTTTATGGAGATATCCACACAAAACAACGAAGAGCCAAAAGTTTGAATTTCAAAAAAGGGTAATTGTTTTTCAGGAAATTATCCGGTACTAAAGCTATTTAAAGCTCTTAAAGAGCTTTTTGAATAAAAATGTTCAGACTTTAAGCGGTCTGAGAAGCATGTTTCGCATCTGATTGTACGATTTTTGCACTATTTCAGTGCTTCATTTCAGTTCTATGACCTCGAAACCGAAGTTACATGTAAATTCTTCAATTTTTTTCTTAAAATCAGATTCATAGGACAGTTTTATGTTAATTCTGACAACTTTTCGGTAACCGAGTTATAAGCCAAGTTTTTAAAAAAATAATACTCTTCCCCAGAAAGAAGAAAAAGATAAGGAGCTAATTATTTTGCACCGAAATATAAATACTAATTTAAAACTTCTTTTTCATGAATCCGAGGTAGGTTCCACCAGTACAGAATCGTGGATAATGATGTCAACAACAATAGAACTAAAACCGATAGCATTATAGATTTTTCTTGCATCTTATCCCCAGACAATATATCATGAACCCTGGAACACCCCAAGAGAAAAAAACCAGGATGCCTGGTTCACCAGACTATTTTAGTATAAAAGCTTACAAATTCTTGATACTTACACCGAAACAGACGTCAAATTTTAGAAGAAAAATTGGAAGCTCTCGATTAGGACTCATAATTCAAATCCAGAACCTCCAAAACTAATGAGTTGCCAATTCGATTTGACAGATTCAACATTGATGTACTAAAGATATGAAGAGATAAAAACAACTAAACTTTCTCTAGTCTTTGAAAAAAATTAATTTGAAACGGATTTAATCGAAGCCGACTTAGTCAAAGCGGATGTATTAGCTGAAGTGGATGTACCATTACCTGCAGAATCATCAGGCACGTAGATCACCCTGCCGTCTGCAAGCTGATATGCCGTTCCCAGGACTTCACCCGTACCTCCACCGATGTTTTCGGTCATATTCATGACTTCTATAGGTTTTCCTTCCTCCTTGACAATAATCTGCATATCCTTGGATCCCGGATTTTTTACAATTGTGAGATCTTCGGTCGGATTCAGAAGCTCGGGAAGGCTGTAGGACATCACAAGGGCTACCAGCAGTGCCACAGAAAAAACCATTGCCGTGTCAAAAAGGTTGCCAACACCGTTCATGGGACTGGGGTCTTCCTCGCCAATTAAGATTCCGCCCCGCCTGTATCGTCTTGACTTTTTCATAATTTAGTCCTCATTTTTAACAGAGAGCACTCATTCCCAGGTCGTTTCTTCTATCGTATTCACAATATAATTGATATCCGCCATGTCCTCCCAGTACCAGCGCCTCCGGATTTGCATAAGCACGTAGCCTATTCCGGACGCAAAAAGCCCGACAACAGTAGTTGCAAAGGCAATCATCAGATTGTGTGCAAGGGTTTCAAGGTCTCCTGCCGAGAGCCCGATCAGGGCAGGACCTAAAGGGATCAGGGTGCCCATAAGCCCGAGTATCGGGCCAATAGTTGAAGTTATTTTTGTATGCTCAAGACGTTTTGCCATTTTGATCTCATATTCCTGTGAGAGCCTCTCGATCGCCGGAATATGCTGCTCTTCAAGATATGGTGCAGATTCCTTTGCAAAAGAAGTTACCAGATGGTTTTGGTGTACGTCTTCAAGAGTTTTGGATGCTCCCGAAAAATCCGAATTCTTCAGGTTATGCTGAATTTTTTTGCAATGGGTTTCCAAGCTGCTCCAGTTCCTGTGCCTTTTTGTGTACTCTGAGATGAAATCTCCTACCTGCATCAGAGTAACAAACATAAGGATAGTAAGGAGGAGCATTACAGGAAGCATCAAAGAAACCTGAAAGACATTCATCATATTGGATAAGAAATCCATCATGCTCATTGGTTATGCCTCCTCTTATTTGCCAGGAAAAAACTTGCAAGGACAATGGCCCCACAAATCAGAAGAGGCAGTATTGTTATTTCATCCCCTCCTGAGGAAGAGACATTCATCGATTTGGTCTGCATGTACGCCGGAATGAACATTACTCCCAGCATATAGTAAATCCCGAGCATCATCATGATACCTCCCAGAGTTTCAGGGGTCTTGCCAATTTTCCTGAACAAAAAAGAAGATCCAACAATTGCCATGAAAAAGACACTTCCAACAAGAAATCCAATTTTCAATCCGCCGATTTCAAGGGTAGAAGCCAGAAGCATACAGGAGACGGCAAGTGCCCCAAGGCAAACAGGGCAAGGCAGGGATAAAACAAAAAAAGTGTGTCTGGAGACATCCTTTCCTGAGTTCCACTTTTTCTGGGTATAAATTCCGGTCACTATAAGGAGCAGGGAAACAAGTATATGGATTCCCATTCCCACTGAGGAAAATCCCCCTAAAGCATCCAGGCTTATGCGGTCAGAGATGCTTCCGAATAAAAGGGCCAGGATAAAATAACTGCCTCCAATTGTCAAAATTTCTCTTGTTGTAATGCTTGAAAATCCACAACCTATTCCAGATTTAATCCCGAAGAGAAGGATACCTATCAAAATACCAATAACAGTTAGTGCCGCAGAGTCCATAATACCTTCTGAGCATTTATAGTAGAATTAAATAAAGGATGGTTTATGGGTAACATTTGTTATCTTTTTGGGTAACAAGGGCTTATTGATTACATTTTTTTGAATAAAGGTTTAATGCTCCTTCTGTGACCTACTAAAAATAATAAGAGATAATTAAGTAAATTAAAAAATACCCATTAAAAAAAATGAGCTAGTTTCCATTTAAAAACGGAGTTATCTGGCATAAATAGCAAATAAAGAACAGAATTTAATAAAAAATATGTAACAATTTGCTCTGTTAACCATGTAATTTTTTAGAGAAATAGAGAAGAGGCAGATAGAAATTAAAGTAAATTTGTTAAAAACAAAAATAAAAAAAGCAATTAAGAGATGGCATAATGTACTTTACTTGTGTTAATGGAGGCAATACTTATAAGTATTTGAGATAAAATAGAAGATCATCATGGTAGTAAGTATTATGCGAGATTCTGGAATGAACGGCGGTGGAGAAAACCTTTTCAAAGCGATTTCAAGTGATACACGCCTCTCAATTCTCGAACACCTGAGTAAAGGGGATAAACATATATCCGGCATCGCAAGAGAAATAGGGATTTCCGTGCCTGTGGCTGCCAAACATGTGAAAATTCTTGAAAAGGCCGAACTTATAGAAAGGAAAAAGTTCGGAAATACTCATATGATAGGCATCAAAATGAACAATGTCTATTCTTTTCTGAACCACTTTGCGGAAAACAAGAGGATAGAGGTTGAACAGGGCACTACCCTCCTTGAAGCCCTTAAAAGCGTAGCTGCTGTGGAGGTTAAGAAAATGGGGAACCGGCTCAAGGTTATCTCTACGGACGGGGAAGAAGGTTTTTACATATATGAAGTGGACGGCAAATTCTCTGATAAGACAGTGGATGAATACGCTTTTTACGAGGATGCGGTAGTGGAGTGGAAAAAGTTAGTACCTGTAACGAAAAAAAGATTGCTGGTAAACATAAGGAGATAAAAAATCCTAAAAAAACCCTTTTAGAGGCTCACATCCTTTAATAGAGCCTTAAAAGAATCTTAACTTTTCCCTGAAAAATAATACATTTCCTAAAAAGCAATAAATTCCCTAAAGCTAGAAATTCCTGAAAGGAAAGTGTGTCATCTCAACTTTGCCAGAACTCCCAGGTGATCTTCATGAAAGGGCATCAGATCCTTTGCATTGAGGATTTCGAATTTGGGTTCAAAAGCCAGCTCCAGTTTTTTTACTTCTTCCTTAAATACCTCTTTAGGATTTGCTACAGTGTCAATGCTTCGGGCCTTGATAGAAAGCAAGAGATATCCATCTTTTTTCAAAAAACGGGAAGCATTCCTTGAAGCTATTTCTGCCTGGTTGGGCTGGGCAACATCCTGAAAAATAAGATCCACAGGCTCAACAATATGGGCGTAACTATCCGGCTTTCCCGCATCAGCCATAATAGGGAAGATATTTTTCCTTCGAGACGCAAGTCCTATGAGATCTCTCATACTTCGAGGAGCAAACTCGACAGCATAGACTGCACCTTCTGAGACGATGTCAGAAGCATGGCTGACGGTTGTTCCTGAAGCGGCGCCAAGATAGAGAACTTTCGAATTCTCCTTCAGAGAGATATCGAACTTCTTGAGAACCATAGCTCCAAGCTTGCTTCGGCGGGGATCCCATGTCCGGTACTCAACCCCTTCAACAGGGATCAGCTTTTCTCCGTAGACTACCTTACCAGGATCAAGATTCCTTGTAGCAAGATGCTTTTTGTCTTTTACAAGCTCAAAAATTCCATCTGAAAGCTTTCTGACTTCAGGCATTTACTTCCTCCTATTCTTCTTTGACTTTGGCCCGCTTTCCTGCTTTTTTTGAGGAGGTTTGGGATTCGAAGCCCTTATCTGCCTGACTTTTGTATCAAGTTTTTCTACAAGGGAAGAATCTTTTGTCCCGGAATAAAAATCAATTCTCGCAGCGAGAGAAAGCTTTGCTGCAAGGGCTCTGGCGATCTTGCCCCTTATCCACCAGGGAGCAGTATTTATAAGAGGGTTACTATAGATAATACCGTGCTTGGGAGATGGAGCCCGGGATCGGAGGTGCTTGAAGAGAGCCTTACTGGCCCCTATGACCTGAATTGTGCTGGAAGGAAAAGCAGCAAGTTTTTCAAGACTTCCTGAAATACTGATTAATCTTGCCCCGAGCATGGGCCCTGCGATAAGGTTCAGGTTCGGTGCGACCGATTCCATGCTGTTCTCAATATAAACTTCTATCTGTCTCTTCCGTTCATACAGGCTGCAGACATTTTCTGCAAACCCTTTAAGAAGGATTTCATCTGCAGCTTCGAGTTGTGCACCCATGGAACCCCTGGCTTTTGAATAAAGGGGATTATCAGAACCAATATTTTCACGGGAGCCGTATTTTGCGATAAAAATGGCAAGAGCTTCTCCGATAAGCCCACTTTCAGGGAAATAACCTCCATACCATTCGAAAAGCCTTTCAGAAAGGGAATTTGTAGTTTCATTAAGGTCATCGAGAGCTTCTACTGCCTGGATGATCCGCTGATCAGGAGTAAGAGCCCCTGAAACCTGTATTTTCACAGCTTCCAGAGTAACTTCGTGTAAAAGGGAGTAATATTCGGCAGAAGAATCTATAAACCTGCTCTCGAGAGCTGCGTCTTTAAGATCAAAGCCTGCAGGTGGAAGACCCTGCCTGTTTTCTTTCAGGACAAGGGAACGGTGAGCAAGCTCCCGGACGTCTTTTGAGAAAAGATCTGATTCCAGAATTTCTCCTGTCCTGCCTATATCAAGAACTCCAAACCATGTAGTGACTTTCAATCCGGACCCCCGATGAGATCTGCGCCTCGATTCTTCGCCTTTGTGAGCAATACTTTTCCCCCAAGAGACTCATCAAGCATCCTCTGGGCTTCTTGCTGGAGTTTTTTGCCTTCTCCAACACTGCCAACAATCCCATAAACTACCGGCCCAAAAGAACTGATGCCTGAACCACTTGCCCCGTTGTCCCGCATGTACTCCATGATATCCAGAACAGGCTTTGGCTGGAGTTCGACTTCTCGCTTCTTAAAACCTACAATCTGGAAATGGTTAATTGCCTTGCCGAAGCTTTCCAGATCCTCTTCCACAAGGGCAGGGAGCATCTGCATGAGGATTACATGGGAGAGTTCCTGAACTTCGGAAAGGGGAATTGGGCAAAATTTCTTGAAGATATCTACTTCTTCAGCATCGTGAACCCCTTTAGTATTGGGGATTGCAAGGACAATAGGCCAATCCGGGAAATCTCTTCTGAAGAGAACAGGACCTGGAGGTACGTGGCTGGCAGCAGAAGGAGAAAAAGCACGTTTATCATTGAACTTGTGCCCCCCATCCAGAATAAAACCACCGTTTTCAAAAGCAGCAACCCCGATTCCTGAAGTTCCTCCTCTACCCACAGCAACTGCAAGCTCCCTAACGCTTTTCCCAAGTCCGTAAATTTTATTTACAGCTGCTGCTGCCGAAAGAGCTGCCTGAGTTCCGGAGCCAAGCCCTACATGGTCAGGAAGACTGTCGTTAATATGGAGTCTGATTCCTTTCCCTTCCGGAAGCAGAGCTTCTGCAGCTTTTCTCATTCTGACTGCTAGAAGAGAATCCCCGAAGACTTCGATAGTATCTGCTTCAGTTGCCGAAAGTTCCAGGCCGGGAGATTCCAGAGTGATTCCTGCCCCCCCATCGACCCTGCCAAGCTCCGCATTGAGGTCTATCAGGGTAAGATGCAGTCTGGATGGAGACACTACTTTAATCATATTCATCTGTATCCTCATTACCTATTCATAAAGCTTAAGAGTTTGACTTCCATTTGGACTTCCATTTGGACTCCCATTTGGACTTCCATTTGGGATTCCATTTGGACTTCCATTTCTGCTGGAGTATTTCCTTAACAATCGAGTAAGTAAAAGATAAAGTTTTCCCGTTTAATATAAATTTAAGGAATGGGAAAATCAGGGAGTATATTTTTACACGGATCTCTGCATTTCCTCGAAAATCCAGCGTAGGATCCATGAATACAGGATTGATGGAAAAACTGCAGTACCTGCAACGGCTATAGAGGAAGCCCGCAATAGAATGTATAACCCCACAAAGAATACCCGTATCTGCCGGATCAGAGAGCCCAAAAGTCATGCAGGATTCCAGGCGCTTAATTTTTATTCCACTCAGCAAATCGGAAAATAGACGAAATAAAGGTTTTCTAAGAGATTTAAATGCTTCAAGCCCCCAATGAAGTATTTCTCTGGTGGTAAGACCTTTTTTAGATTCTTCAGGCTCTAATCGACCTCCCTTTTCAACTCTTTTTTTCCCTCTTATTTTGCCAACTATGCCTGTTTTTTCTTTACCCTCAGTTTTTTCTTTAAATTCAATTTTCCCTTTATCCTCAATAATTATTGCTTTCTCTCCGGGTTTTTTGTCCTCAATATCTCTGCTTTTTTCGGCTTGCATTCTTTTTTCGGCTTCTTGAATATCTTCGACTCTTTTTTTACTCAGCTCAATCCCTTCTTCAGCCTGCCAATCTCCGGTTTCTTTTGGGGATATTTTTTCCGTCTTCGACTTTTCGGATTCTTCAAAAAGAATTTCTTTTGCTTTTGGTTCTTTGATAAAGAAAGTGTGGGAAAAAAGCAGCCATCTTACAGTAAATGTGCCTTCAACTTCTATTTTATCTGCCAGACTTAGAACCTTGAGCTTGAAAGTGAGACCTATTGCTGTAAAAAGTATAAATAAAGCCAGCAAAAAAACCAGAAGGAAGAGAGAGACAATAATCTGCATACTAAACAAGTTAAGAGGAAAAGGATAGTCCTGACTATCCTGAAAACGCTAACTACCGTGAGAAACCTGACCTTTCTGAAAATCCTGACCTTTTGATTTTCAGTTCAGGGGAAATCTTTTAACGGGTTGCAGCCCCGAGAATTTACTTAAAGCATCCCCCTTTCTCAACATGGACTTCCGCAGATTCTGTTGGTTCACTCTCTCGGACTTCTCTTTCTTTAGTCTCTTTTTCGTCCGGTTTCTCCTCTTTTTTATATTTGCCTTTTATGCCTTTTAGCTTATCCATAAGATCAGGCACGAGCTCAGGGATGGCACTGAGAATTGATCCCACATCGTTCTTTTCAGAGATCCTGAAAATTCTCGTGTCCTCTTCAGAAATCATAATGAAAGCTACAGGCTCAATCTTCGCACCTGCGCCTCCGCCTCCTCCGTACCCAGATTCGTTATCTTTCTTGCCTTCCCCTCCTCCGGCTCCGAAACCCATTGTAATTTTTGAAATGGGAATAATTGTTTTTCCGGCAGCGGTGATAGGCTCTCCAACTACCGTCTTAGTGGTCGCTATTTTCTCAAGTTCGCCTGCAATTTCTTTGATAGTTGCTTCTACACCCATCTTTTTCATCCCCGTATGCTTACGATATATTTTTGTCTATAGGATAATAAAGGTTTTCTATGCTCATATATTCTCAACATAATCTAATTAACCTTTAACTTTACCATATTTGAATAATAGGATAGTCACTATTAAGTAATGCAACATTTTGTTTTAAAAATGATTCCCCCAATTTATGAGAAGTAGTCTTTACAAATGTTCAGAATATTTTCATGAGTATCTTAAAAACCCAGGATTAGAATGTTTCTTTATAGGAACATATGAACACTTCATTGCGATTAGAGGTTTATATTGACCTTCCGCAGATTTATCAAGATAATAATATATTTCTTGTAATCATTTTTCTGATAATTGCTCAAAAATCTGCAATTATTATCTCAGCTGAAGCTTGGAAAATGGAAGTTTGAGACTTTCAAAGGAAATTAATAAAAAAATTAAGTATCGAATCATGATAGATAAAGTCAATGAAAGAAGAAGGAAAAACAAAGAGTGAAGGTTGCTTAGATTAATCTTATCCCCCACATATTTAGAGAGTAAAAATAACAGAAACCTTAGTTTATAAATAAATTACTGCTTTATTATTTTTTTATGTATCGGTTATTATATATACACATCATTTAATATCCGAGTGTTTATATCGGTTTATGTTTATCCTCGTTCAATTAAGAAGATTTACTCAAGAAATTTACGAAAGATGATTAAATTTTTTGAATAAACGCACGATTTACATTTGTGTGTTCATCTGGATATAAAGCGAAAATATTTACATTATCATAAAATCACACATAATTTTTTGAATTGACGGAGGAATTAGAATAAATAAATTAACAACTTTAATATGTGCTTTTCTCATTTTGGTATTAATATCAGGTATTGGCACAGCGGCTGAGATTTTTGTCCAGCCAGGAAGTTCAATACAAACCGCAGTGAATAATGCAAATTCAGGCGACATAATAACCATAAAACCCGGAACTTACACCGAAAATATCAAAGTAAATAAAAGTGACATTACAATCAGATCGGAATCAGGAAACCCCGACAATACAATAATTAAAGCAAAAAGTACGGGAGCTGACGTGTTCCTTCTGCAAGGGAACAACATAAAAATTACCGGCTTAAAGACTATCGGAGCAAGCAGATCCGGCTACTCAGGAATCAATATTTCTTCATCCACTAACTGCACAATTGAAAATAACAAACTTACGAATAATGCTCGTGGAATCTACATTCGAAGTTCAAAAAAGAATATAATATCAAAGAATACAGCAACTAGTGATACAGAATATGGAATTGTGCTAGGGGCTTCTACAGGCAATACGATCTCAGGAAACACTGCTTCTAGCAATGGGCGAGGAATCCATTGTGGAAGTTCTGACGATAACATATTCTCAAGCAATACTGTTCAAGGAAATAGTGTGTACGGGCTCTTTGTTTGTGGGCTAAGCGATAGAAACCGCTTTTATAACAATTATTTCAATGATGTAAACATGACCATCCGAAACGGGATCGGAAACTCATACAATACTGCAAAAAAAGCAGGCACCAATATCGTGGGTGGACCGTATATTGGAGGCAATTTCTGGGGAAAGCCTGATGGAAAAGGATTTTCACAAACTGCCGTTGACGCTAACGGAGATGGGCTTTCAGATTCTGCATATAAAAATATAACGGGAAGCATATATTCGGACAATCTGCCTCTGGTTATTTCTTCAAGTACAAAATTCCCGATTGCAAACTTCAGCAGTAATGTAACTTCAGGGACTGTGCCTCTCAACGTAGCATTTACCGATACAAGTACAAACACGCCTACTGCATGGAACTGGAGCTTTGGAGATGGAACAGCAAATTCAACCGTCAAAAATCCAACCCATAAATATTCAAATGCAGGAACATACACGGTAACGCTTACAGCAACTAACTCCGCAGGCAGCAGCACGATTAAGAAATCCAGTTACATAACAGCATCGAGTACAACTCCGCCAGCGCTGGTTGCAAACTTCAGCAGTAACGTTACCTCAGGAACTGCACCCCTGAATGTAGCTTTTGCCGACAAAAGCACGGGAACGCCAACTGCATGGAACTGGAGCTTGGGAGACGGAACTTATTCCACGGTGAAGAATCCAGCGCATCTTTATTCAAAAGCAGGAAACTACACTGTTAAATTAACAGTGAAGAATGCTGCAGGCAGTACTAACACTGTAACAAAAACGAACTATATAAAAGTAGCAACATCTACAACAGCACAAAAACCAGTTATAAGTTTCTGGGGATCAAAAGTATCAGGACCTGTACCGCTAACGATCACATTTACTGATGCAAGTACAGGAACACCCACTGCATGGAACTGGAACTTTGGAGACGGGACAGCAAATTCAACAGACAAAAAGCCAACTCACACTTATTCAAATGCAGGAACCTATTCAGTAACACTTACAGCAAGTAATACAGCAGGAAGTACGACAAAGACAAGAGCAAATTATATAACTGTAACAAAGTAACAGCTCCATAAATATGGTTGCAAATTTCTGGGATCTTCGGTCCCAGAAAAATCATTTTTGAATGTAAACCTTGTTATAAGAGAAAGTAAAAAACACATTGAATCAAATTTCAGAGGACGTCTTCACTCTAAGAAGTGGATATACTTTAAACTGTAAACTCTTCTGTTTCTCAGAATTTTTGAGTCTCTTTTGGCCATATTTCCTTAAAGAGACAACAGGTCAGACTTTCCGCATAGGCCCAAAAAATAACAGTACCCTTGAATCGTTTTTGAATAATTATTCGAAAGCCTGCATTTATAATCTCAACTGAAGCTTTAGGAAATAAGCCCTGGAAATTTTCAATGAAGGCAAAAGATCGGAAATTGCAGGAGATGTCTTCCCTCAACAAGAGTTTCCACAAATTCGGCAGTCTAACTAAAAAAAGATATGTATTTATAAATAGATTACCTCGTCACTATTTTTTTTAAGCATGTGTTTTTATATATTCCAGTTGTCTAAAATATGAATTTTATATTAATCATAAATTCTCGTTCACTAAACTGAGCCACTAAATGGAGTTCAAGACGGTAGATTAAATTTATTGAGAAATGCATGATTTACATTTATGCGCCCAGAGGTATGGAATAGAAGTATCCACTTAAATATATAAAATGAAAATGTATTTTGGGAAGAGAAGGAGAAATTGTAATGAATAAGCTAACAACCTTACTATTAGCTTTTCTTATTTTTGTATTAATTTCGGGTCTTGGGACAGCAGCTGAGATTTTTGTTCAGTCAGGGGGTTCAATACAAACCGCAGTAAATAGTGCAAATTCAGGAGATAGAATAACAGTAAAAACCGGAACCTACACCGAAAATATCAAGATAACCAAAGGAAACCTTACAATCCGGTCAGAGTCTGGAAACCCTGACAACACAATAATCAAAGCCAAGAGTAAAACTGCAAATGTCTTCCTTCTGCAAGGGAACAACATAAAAATTAGCGGGTTCAAGATTACTGGAGCAACCGGATCCAGCTACGCAGGAATTAATCTTTCCTCCTGCAGTAACTGCGTAATTGAGAACAACAAACTTTTGAATAATTCACGCGGAATCTATCTCCTGAGATCCAGTGGGAATACGGTGTCAAAGAATAATGTTGCGACTAGTGGAGAATACGGGATTGCACTTCAAGGTTCCACAGGCAACACAATCTCAGAGAATGGGGCTTCGAATAATCTAAGAGGTGTTTATTTTGGTACATCTGACGATAACAGGCTTTCTAGCAACACTGTTCAAAGCAACAGTGTTTACGGAATCTTCGTTTGTGGCCTCAGCGACAGAAACAGCATTTACAATAATTACTTCAATAACATCAATATGACCATTAGAAACGGAGTTGGAAACGCTTATTACACTACAAAAACTGCAGGTACAAACATCGTAGGTGGACCTTATATTGGAGGAAATTTCTGGGGAAAACCTGATGGAACGGGATTTTCACAAACCGCAGTGGATAAAGATGGAGATGGAATTTCCGACTCTGCATATAAGAATATAACAAGCAGCATCTATTCGGATAACCTGCCTCTGGTAAATGCTTCTAACTCTCCCGCTTCGAAGCTCCCTGTTGCAAGTTTCAACAGCAATGTGACTTCAGGAAATGCACCATTAAACGTAGCATTTACTGATACCAGTACAAACATACCGACCGCATGGAACTGGAGTTTTGGAGATGGAACAACAAATGCAACTGTTAAGAATCCAACACATACCTACTCAACAGCAGAAAATTACACAGTAACACTTACAGTAAGCAATGCAGCAGGTAGTAATACGACAACAAACCCCAGTTATATAAATGTAGGAACAGCTGCGACTACACAAAAACCGGTCGCAAGTTTCAACAGCAATGTGACTTCAGGAAATGCACCATTAAACGTAGCATTTACTGATACCAGTACAAGCATACCGACTGCATGGAACTGGAGTTTTGGAGATGGAACAACAAATGCAACTGTTAAGAATCCAACACATACCTACTCAACAGCAGAAAATTACACAGTAACACTTACAGTAAGCAATGCAGCAGGTAGTAATACGACAACAAAACCCAGTTATATAAATGTAGGAACATCTGCGACTACACAAAAACCGGTCGCAAGTTTCAACAGCAATGTGACCTCAGGAAATGCACCATTAAACATAGCATTTACTGATACCAGTACAAGCATACCGACTTCATGGAACTGGAGTTTTGGAGATGGAACAACAAATGCAACTGTTAAGAATCCAACACATACATATTCTGCACCAGGAAACTATACCGTTGCACTTACAGTAAGTAATTCAGCAGGTAGTAATACGACAATAAAACCCAGCTATGTAAATTTAGGGACGGCTATAACTACACAAAAACCAGTTTCAAGTTTCGGGAGCAATGTGACCTCAGGAACTGCACCACTTAATGTATTATTCACCGATACAAGTACGAACACACCAACCGCATGGAACTGGAGCTTTGGAGACGGAACTGCAAATTCAACAATAAAGAATCCAACACATACATATTCTGCAGCAGGAAACTATACCGTTGCACTTACAGTAAGTAATTCAGCTGGTAGTAATGCCACAACAAAAGCCAGCTACATAAAAGTGACAGCGAATACACCACCTAGCGTAGCAAAACCTGTTGTAAGCTTCTGGGCATCAAGAACCTCAGGAACAGCCCCTATAACCCTTGGTTTTACAGATGCAAGTACAGGATCTCCCACTTCATGGAAATGGAGTTTTGGAGATGGAACATATTCAACACTCAAGAATCCAAGACACACTTATTCAAAAGCAGGAACTTATTCGATAACGCTTACAGCAAGTAATGCAGCCGGAAGTGGGACAAAGACAAGATCCAATTATCTAAAGATAACATAAGTAACAGCTCTATAAAAGTGTGTTAGAAAGAAATATATTAAGTATACCGCTTAATGCCTGAAGTTCAAATATGAATGACAGGCAATCCTTTTTTAATTTTAGATAAAACTCAACTTTGAGAGTTTTTTATTTTGAAATTAAGCTTCTAATTGGTGTAGAGATTTGGAATTTATCAGAGGATACTTTCTGCTAGTTAGTAATGTGAAGTTCAATGAAATTATTGAGTCTGTACACAAAAGAAGTATTCGATAGTAGCTAAAATAGGAACAGATATATTCTTTTCCACAAATCTCTGAAAGGAATTTGCAAGAAACATTGAAGTTTCAATTGATATTCATTATGCAAATAAACTCAGGATATATTTTCTTATTTTGAATGAGGAGGCAAAATAAGATGAAAAATAATAAGATTATGGCTGTTTTTTTTGTGATATTTCTTCTTTTTATAATAGCGACTTTAGGAGATGCAGTTGCAGATGAGGTAAAAGGTACTGAAACTCAGATAAACACCAACGAAGCAGCTCAAGAGTCTCCGGATATCTATGGGAACAGGATAGTGTGGATGGATAACAGGAATGGTGGAGGATCGGATGAATACGGGCAACCCAATGGAAACTGGGATATTTACATGTACGACCTCTCCACCTCCAATGAAAACAAAATCACTATAAATGAATCTACACAGATGGAACCTGCAATCTATGGAAATCGGATAGTCTGGGCAGATAATAGAAATGGAGGAAGCCGAGATGAATATGGACAACCCAATGGAAACTGGGATATCTACATGTACGATATTTCCACCTCTATAGAAACTCAGATAACTACCAACAACTCCACTCAGTGGAAACCTGCAATATACGAGAACAAGATAGTATGGCAGGATGAAAGAAATGGAAACCATGATATTTACATTTATGACCTCAAAACTTCTACTGAGAACAGTATCTCTGTAAATGAGGCAAATCAGAGTGATCCTGCTATCTATGGAGACAGGATAGTATGGGCAGATGACAGGAATGGAATCCCAGAAATCTACATGTACAACCTCCCTAATTCAAGAGAAAACAGAATCATTTCCTCACATGGGGCAGCAACGAAACCTGCTATCTATGGTGACAGGGTAGTCTATGAAAGTGAAAATTCTACAGGACTTTATGAAATATACCTGTACAATCTCTCCATTTCCATGGAAACTTTGATTGCCTCTCAAAGAACTGCAGACCCTGCAATATACGGAGACAGAATAGTGTGGTTAGATGGCCGTGACTACGATGACTCTAACACCGAGATTTATATGTATGACATTTCCACTTCTGTAGAAACCGGGATAACTATCGACAATTCATTACAGGGAAAGCCAGCAATCTACGACAACAGGATTGTATGGGAAGACTGGCGCAATAGAAACCATGATATTTACATGTTCACTGTTTTGAGAGAGCCCCTGTCGGGATTACCGGTTGCGAACTTCACAAGCAATGTCAGTTCGGGGGATGCGCCTCTTTTTGTCCAGTTTATTGACCTTTCACAAAACGCAACTTCATGGAACTGGGACTTTCAAAATGATGGAAAAATTGACTCAATAAATAACACAGAAATCCATATTTATAATGTTCCTGGGAACTATACTGTCAAGCTAACGGCAAGCAATGAAAATGGTATATCTTCAAAAAATACCACAATAACTGTCACACAAGCTGTAGATAATGGGACAGGTGGAAATGAAGGCAGCGGTGGTGACGGTTCAACAGGTTCAGAGAGTGAAAGAGACGTTGGAGGAAGCAGTCACAAGGGCAGCGGTGGTGGAGGTACAGGCGGTTCCCCAGAACCTGCAAAGAACGTTGAAATCAAAGAGATTTCACAGAAATTTGTTACAAAAGGCAAATATGTAATTTTCGATTTCCCAAAAAATGCCACAAGCATTGTGTATGTAGCTTTTGATTCAAAGAAAAATGCAGGTAAAATCACAACTATAGTTGAGATGTTGAAAGGGAAATCCGTGCTTGTCCCTGAAATGCCTGAAGGAGAGCCCTATAAATCCTTCAACGTCTGGGTTGGAGACAGCGGATTTGCAAACTCCAGAAATCTAGAAAACCCGATAGTGTGTTTCAAGGTTGAAAAAGACTGGATAGAGGGTAAAGGAATCGACCAGTCTTCTATAATCCTGAATAGGTATGATGAAAAAAAGTGGGAACAAATACCAACGAATCAGCTAGGTAATGATGAAAAATACCTGTATTTTACAGCCAATGTAACAGGTTATTCTTCGTTTGCGATAACGAGCAAGGAAAAAGATACATCTGGAGAAAATGGAACTAAAATAAAACCGGAATTAGAGACTGGAGCAGTAAATAAAAGCGATAATGAAGTGAACGATGAACAGAAAACGAGCCCCAGCACGCCTGGCTTTGAAATAATTTATAGTTTAATCGGCTTGCTTTCGGTATTTCTGCACAAAAGAAAGTGAATCTGTGCAAAGAGAATAAAGTACTCGCCTGAAGTTCAAACATGAACGAAAGGCAACTCTTTTTTATCTGAAAAGAAAATCAATTCCTGAATATAGGGCATAATCTGAGTAATAATTAGAACACTCCCCCTGAATAATCATTTTTTCAGAGTAATGATCAATTGAAAATATGTCAATTGATTAAACTTTCCCGGAGTTTTTTAGCAATAGAAGAGGTATATATAATTATGAAATTGCCGACAAAGAATACTATCTTTTTACGATTAAAAAGAAGATAAGGATATAAAAATAATAAAATTATTAGATTCTTTTTTTAATGGAAATTTATATATTCTTTTATGCAGATACTTTTATAGAATTAGTAAACACTTGTGGTTCTAATTCGGATTCGTGGGCTAATTAAATTGCTGAGATTTTTTTAATGCCAGATTAATAACGCTGTTCCAGAATCCATACTTAGCTTAAAGCGGAAAATCACCGAGTTTTGTAGCAGGCAATATTTTAAAAATAAATTATATTGAAGGCTTTGGGCATCTAATAATGAATTAACAATAGAATAGATTCTTCTTTCAAATTAAGAGTGCAAGAAGTGCAGGGAAATAACTGGGTTTTGGAATAGAGAAGAAATTCAGATCAAAAAATTTCATTTGGAATCAAGGGGCGGAGTAAGATGGAAATTAACAAAAGCGCGGAAGTTTGTTTTAGAATTTTTTTTGTTTTATTGTTAATGACCGTAGGGAGTGCATCTGCAGTTTCTACCCAACTTGTAGATAGTCAACTTGCTCTCAAAGAAGTCCAGATTACCAATAATGAATCAGAGCAGGGTATTCCTGATATCTACGGCGATAGGATCGTATGGACAGATTGGCGCAATGGAGATGAAAACCAGGACATCTATATGTACGATATCTCCACTTCCAAGGAAACCCGGCTCACTACCAATGGAGAAAATCAGGTGAGTCCTGATATCTACGGTGACAGGGTTGTATGGACTGATTTTCGAAATGGAAACGAAGACATCTACATGTATGACTTCTCCACTTCCAAAGAAACTCAGATTACCACCTATAAAGCAGACCAGGGTGATCCAGCAATCTATGGGGACAGAATAGTGTGGGTGGATGATCGTAGTGGAAACTCTGATATCTATGTATACAACCTATCCACATCCAAAGAAACCCAGATAACCAATAATGAAGCAGATCAGTATTCTCCTGCTATCTATGGGAATATGATAGTGTGGGAGGATAAGCGCAATGGAAACTCGGATATCTACGTGTACGATCTCTCCACTTCCAGGGAAACTCAGATTACCACTAATAAAGCAAACCAGAAGGATCCGGCGATCTATGGGGACAGAATTGTGTGGGAGGATGAGCGCAATGGAGGATTGAATGAAGACGGAGACATTGAAAACGCCGATATTTACATGTACAACCTCTCCACTTCCAAAGAAATTCAGATTACCACTAATGAAGCACGTCAGTGGGAAGCTGATATCTACGGCAATAGGATAGTGTGGACAGACTATCGCAACGGATGGAATATTTACATGTATGATCTCTCCACATCCAGAGAAATCGAAATCACCACCATTGGATCGTCATACGGTCCTAAAATCTATGGTGATAGGATAGTTGGGAACGATGGACGCAATGGATTAAGCGATATCTACATGTTTACCATTTCAGAAGAGTGGGAATTACCTGTTGCAAACTTCAGCAGCAATGTCACCAGTGGTTATGCACCTCTTACGGTACTTTTCACTGACCTTTCAGAAAATGCAACATCCAGAACCTGGGACTTTCAAAATGATGGGAAAATTGACTCAAGAAACAAAAACCAGGTTTATAAGTATACATTTCCTGGGAATTATACCGTCAAGCTAACAGCAATTAACGAAAACGGCACTGATTCAGAATTATCTACGATAACAGTATCTGTGAAGCCCATAGATAGCAAACCAATTCTTACGGTAACTCAGATAACCACAAATGAATCATGGCAGGATCTTCCTGCAATCTACGGCAACAGAATAGTATGGACAGATGCACGTAATGGAGTGTATGATATCTATGGGAATGTTGAAAACTTAGATATCTACATGTACGACATTTCAACAAAGAAAGAAACCCAAATAACCACCAATGAATCAAATCAGAGCCTTCCTGCAATCTATGGGGATAAAATTGTATGGGTGGATGACCGCAATGGAAACGCGGATATCTATATGTACGACATTTCCACGAAGAAGGAAACCCAGATAACCAAAAACAAATCCGCGCAGGATGAGCCTGCTATCTACGACAACAGGATAGTATGGACAGACTATCGCAATGATAAAAGTGGATTTAACTCTGATATATATATGTACGATTTGTCCACTTCTAAAGAAACTCAGATAACTACCAATGAGTTTCTCCAGTGGGGACCTTCGATCTACGGCAACAGAATAGTATGGACAGACTATAGAAATGGGCAATATGAAGCATATTCCCAGGTCTATATGTATGATATATCCACTTCCAGAGAAACCCAGATAAACAACATCGGAAGCTATGCTTCTGCTATCTACGGGGACAGAATAATCTGGGTAGCTCTTGAAATGAGTGATATCTATATGTACGATATTTCCACATCCACTGAAATTCAGATCACTTCCAATGAGTCGGGAAAGGCAGATCCTGCAATCTATGGAGACAGAATTATCTGGGTAGATACTCGCAATGGGGGAATAGAAAATACCGATATCTACATGTACGACCTTTCCACTTTCAAAGAAACTCAGATAAGCACCAATAATTCACAAGAGCTGAGTCCTGAAATCTACGGGAACAGAATTGTGTGGGTGGATACTCACAATTGGCATCCAAAATCAGATATTTATATGTGCACTATTTCAGGAGAGAGCCCAGCACCAAAACTACCTGTTGCAGATTTTACCTGTAATACCACCAGCGGCTATGCTCTTCTTGCTGTTCAGTTTACGGACTTTTCCCAAAATGCAACATCGAGGACATGGGACTTTGAAAACGATGGAAAAGTCGACTCGACGAATAAAACAGAAGTCCATGTGTACAGAGTTCCCGGAAATTATACCGTCAAACTAACCGCAAAAAATGAAAATGGTACGGCTTCAAAGAGTACTACGATAAATGTTATAAAAAAGTCTCAGCCGATATCTCCTATTGCAAATTTCACCTGCAATGTAACAGGAGGTTATGCCCCTCTTGTAGTCCAATTTACAGACCTCTCCCATTATGCTACATCAAGGACCTGGGATTTTGAAAACGACGGAAAGGCAGACTCAATGGGAGAAACCGAAATTCATGTATTCACAAATCCAGGAACTTACATAGTAAACCTCATTGTAATTAACGAAAACGGAATGTCTTCAAAACAGTCCACAATAAATGTTATAGCAACGAATGATGCCTCTGGAGATAACAGAGGAAAGAGCCGCAGCAGTGGAGGAAGCAGTGGTGGCGGTGGCGTTGGTGGTTCTCCTGAGCCTGCAAAGAACGTGGAAGTGAAGGAACTTGCAAAGGCGTTCATTACAAACGGAAAACCCGTAAAGTTTGACTTCACGAAGAACGCTACCTGTGTTGTATATGTGAGCTTCGATGCAAAAAAGACAGCTGGCAAAACTACAGCAACTGTCGAGATGCTGAAAGGAAAATCCACACTTGTTTCCAAACTGCCTGAAGGGGAGGTATATAAATCCTTTAACATATGGGTTGGAAACAGCGGATTTGCAACTTCAAAGAATATAGAAAATCCAGTAGTATGCTTCAAGGTTGAAAAAGCCTGGGCACAGGAGAAAAATATTGATCCGGCTTCAATAACCCTTAACAGATATAGCGAGAAAAAATGGGTTCAGTTCTCCCCCAGCCTGCTAGAAGAAGATAATAAATTCCTGTATTTTACAGCAAAAGTCCCGGAGTTTTCTCCTTTTGCGATAACAGGCAAAACAAAAGAGACTATGAAAAACAAAACAAAAATGCAACCTGAAATGGATACTGGAATGTTTGATAAAAATGATACAGAAAATACAGGACCAGAAATTAAACAGGAAGCTGAACAGAAAGAAAGCTCAAAAACCCCAGGCTTTGAAATAATTTATGGGGTAATATGTCTACTTGCATTGTTCCTTAATAAAAAGAGGTAAAAACAAAATAAAAAAAGCTGAAAAATCCAAAAGGGAGCCATACAAGTTTTAAAATATTTAGCTCAAAGAATGTTGAAGCCTCAAAGATTTCAGAGTTCAAGCATCTCAGAGCTTTTCAACGAGGCTCTCAAAATCCAGCCGGCTTGGAGCAGGAGATTCCGGCTCCTTTTTTTCCGGGTTACATGTTATATGTGCAAAAAATTCTTCCACCAGGTTTCCCACATCTCTGGGAGCCACATCAATAAATTCTCTTCTTTCTTCCGGAGGGAAGTACTCGAAAACAGAAAATTTACCGAGTTTGCGCATCTGAGAGCCCTGAAAGCGAGAATCAAGGAGAATCCTTACTCCAAAATCATCCGGAGAACGGACTACTCTTCCCATTGCCTGCCTGACTTTCCTTATTGTTGGCACCTGAACTGCGAATTCCCAACCTTCTCCGCAGCCGAAAACCGTATCATAAGCAGATTCAACAGCCTTGATTCTGTCGTTTAGAGCCGGATATCCCACCCCTACAACTATGACTGTCCTGCCTCGATTGTCTCTGAAATCAACGCCCTCACTCAAAGTACCCCAGAGATAGGTTACAAGAACGGCTTTTCCTCCCTTCTCACCTATTTCGAAAAACTTCTCTCGGACCTCCTGAGCTGAAACACCTACTTCGTCAAGAAAAATTGGAATAGAGAGTTCCGGCTCAAGAAGTTTGGTATAGCGGAGTGCTTCCGCATAGCTCTGGAAGTAGATTATCACATTCCCGGAAGAAGCTACAGTTGCTGCAAGAAGAGCCTCTTTCAAACTTTCCAGAGTCTCGTGACTGTCCCTGTTTTTTGAAAAAAGGGGAGGAATTGAAACCGCAAGAGTAAGCCTTCTGTCCTCGGGAAACGTAGTTGCATAAGCTATTTCTTCTACTTCCCTTGAAACCCCAAGAGTGGATTTTACCATATAGAAGGGGCGAAGTGTGGCCGACATTAGTACTGCAGAATAAACGGAATCAATCAGGGGCTGGGTCACATTTTTAGGGATGCATGTGAAGAGTTCGATCCTGCCAACGACCCTGTCACTTTTGAAGTCCCTTCGAATGTTCAGAATAGGATAATAGTTCTGCCTGTCTGAGAGTACAAGGTAAGAGGAAAGAAAATCAGCGACATACCTGATCTGGGAACGTTTAGGAGAGGAAAGAAGCCCTTTTTTGTAATTTTCCGCATAAATTTCTTCCAGCCTGCCTCCGAACTCCCCGATTTCCCGCAGACGGGTTAGAACCTGTTCTTCATCTGCGAATCCCTCTTTTTTGGCATCCCGCAAAAAGCGAGCTTTCAGGATGTCAAGGCGTTCATAAGGGTCACTGATCTGAATATCCTGCCAGTGTTTTCCAAGCCTATTTCTTTCGCCGAACTTCAACTTTGAGTCATAAGTGTCCTTGAGAGCAGTCAGCAGGCAGGAAAAAAGCCTTTTAGCATAGAGTCGGACTGCATAGTCCTGGTCAAGAGGGATCCCATTTCCTGAACCAGCGCCCATCCCAAACACAGGAGAGCTATCAGAATCAGGAACTTCCCCTATTTCCGAAAGAGCCTTTTCAATGGTCAGCTCTGAAAGCATTATAGAAGAATGAGAACGAGCAGAAGCTTCAATATTATGTGCCTCGTCAAAGATAAGGATAATATCTTCAGGCTCTTTCTCAAGCCATTTGAGGAGGGTCATAAAAATATCGGCACTGAGCACATGATGGAAATTACAGATCAAAAGTTCGGTATTTTTGAGCTCTTTTTTAAGAAGTTCGTACCCGCACATGCCCCGATCTTCTGCATACTCTATTACTTCTTCTGGACTCCTTACATCGGAGAAAAGCCAGGAGGAAAACTCGTTTCCTTCGAACTTAAGGACCTCGTAAAGCTTTGGACAGGAATGGTTCCTCAGGGACTGAACCTTTTTCCGGGCTTCTTCGACTTCCTTTTCGAGATCATTCCTTAAAGCATAAAGGGAAGGATCTTTCGTCCGCTTATACTTTTCATATGCATCCTTAAGCTCTTTTTCTTTTGAAGCAACTTCCCTCTCGAAATCAAGGAGATCGTAGGTGTTTTCTCCTTTTAGCTTACATTCTTCGTAGTCGAGATTTTCAGGGCACATAGAAGTCTTACCCTTGAAAACGATTGTTTTTATGCTGTTGTCCTGGGAAATCTCCCTTGCTTCGGTTATAAACTGGACCATCTGCTGATGGACATTGGTGACTATGATGACGATTTTATTAAGTTTCGTCCCCACACTCAATGCAGGAGCAAGGGCACTCAGTGTCTTGCCTGTTCCGCATGCCCCCTCAAAAAGCACGATTTTTTCCTGCAAGAGAGCCAGGTTAATTTTCTCCATGGCTTCTGCCTGATTCGGGTAACAGCTTTGTTTTGTAAAAAATCGCATGTATCCATTCTTTTGCATCATATGTTTAACCCTTATACTTCTCCGACTTTCGAAAGTTAGTAGTAGATTTTGAACCTTTTAGTAATGAGAAATAAAACATTCAAAAGTTTTGAATGTTTCTGAAAATATTATAAAATATATAATAAATTTAGTATATCTCTGGATAGAGTAAAAATGGAATCCAATACTGATATCAACATACAGGAATAGGATTTATTTTTACTTATTGCGTGAATAATTGTATTTATAGCCTTTCTTTGATTAAACAGAAACGAAATTGTCAAACATCCCAAGAGAAATAAAAATAATCTACTTCGAATAAACTAAGGACAAACTGAAAATAATCATTGTTTATTCAGAAGACATTCCCTGTCAAGATACTCGTTTCCCCACTTACAGAGAGCATCAAGGACTGGAAGCACTGTTTTTCCTAATTCGGTCAGAGAATACTCAACTTTTGGGGGAATTTCAGGATAAATTTCTCTGAGAATAAGCCCATTTCCTTCAAGCTCCCGAAGCTGTTTAGTAAGCATTTTGGGAGAAATTCCCTGCATGTTTTGCTGGAGCCCGGAAAAACGCAGCTTTTATGTTCTCAACTGCCAGAGGATAATAGGCTTCCATTTGCCACCGATTACATCCAGGGTGGCTTCCACAGGACACTGGTAATGTCTATTATTTATTTTCTCACTTACCATAAGCTCTCATAGTATCCATTTTGTTAGTTAGTATCCGGATAGGATGTATAGTATATAAGTATAGTTGCTACAAATTAGATATCAATAAGCATAGATTGCTTAAAGAAGAAAAATAAGGTGTAAATTCAAAAAATAAATTCATGATGGATTTGGTTTAAAAAAAAGAGGTATGAGTAGAATGAAAGTAATAGGTATTGTAGGAAGTCCCCGCAAAAATGGGAACACAAATGCTCTTGTTCAGCAAGTCCTTGAAGGAGCAGCTGAAGCTGGAGCTGAAACGAAGAACTTCATCCTCAATGAGATGAACTACAGAGGATGTCAGGCCTGTAACTACTGCAAAGTTCATGAGAAGTGCAAGCTGGAAGATGACCTTGCAGAGCTTTTTGAAGAAATAACAGCTGCCGACGGGATAGTCTTCGGAGCCCCAGTCTATTTTGCCCAGTTTTCAGGCCAGATGAGACTCTTCCTGGACCGCTGCTACTCCCTTATAAACGCGGATTACTCCTCCCGCATTCCAGCCGGAAAAAAAGCTGTTATTGTAGGGGCCCAGGGTGTTCCTGATCCTGCAGAATATAAAGGAGTCTACGAAGAGTTCGGAGGCGAAATTTCCCGCTTTATGGGCATGGAAGTAAAAGGTACCCTTGTTTCAGCCGGATATCAGGCTCCAGGAGAAGTCAAAAATAATACAGAGCTTATGGCGAAAGCAAAGGATACAGGCCTGAACCTGTTCAAGTAATAGAAGATAGAAAAAGAAGAAAAGGAAAATAGAAAAGGGGGAGAATAAATATGTAGAGACATTTCCTCCCCCAGATCTTTCAGGAATGGATAAGGAAGTATGAACATGGATACTCTTGAAGCAATTCACACTCGGAGGAGCATTCGAAAATATACAGACAGGCCAGTTCCGCGAGAGCTTGTTACTGAACTGCTCCGGGCTGCTATGAGCGCTCCTTCGGCGGTCAATTCCCAACCCTGGGTCTTCATTGTCATCGATGACCGAAAACTCCTCGAAGAAATTCCCACATTCAGCCCTTATGCCAGTATGTGCAAAGAAGCTCCCCTTGCAATCCTTATATGTGGAGACACGACTCAGGAGAAAGTTCCCGGATACTGGGTGCAGGACTGTTCGGCAGCCACTCAGACCCTCCTGCTTGCAGCTCATGCCGTAGGGCTTGGAGCTGTCTGGACAGGAATCTATCCGATGAAAGATAGGATTGAAGGATTCAGGAAAGCTTTTGAGCTGCCTGAACATGTGATCCCCCTGGCCTTCGTACCCATAGGATATCCAGTCCAGCAACCTAGCCCTGAAGAAAGATACAGGGAAGAGAAAGTTTATCACAACAGGTACGGTCAAAAGAAAAAATGAAGCTCTGAAAACGGAAGAGTCAAGACTCTGTACTTTTCCACGGAAATAATGGAAAAAATAAGGCTGCTGAAAGGCAAAGGAAAAAAATAAGGAAATTTTAGGAGACAGAGTTTTCGTAAGTAGCTGGTGATTTATTGACAATAAGAGTAGTTGCAAAAAATTATGTCAACCCCAACAAACTTCAAGAATTCATAGGATTGTGTAAAACCCTTGTTGAAGAATCAGTAAAAGAAGAAGGCTGCATAGAATATGGGGTGTATCAGGAATTAGAGAATTCAGGAATCCTGACGATGTTAGAAGAGTGGAAGGATGAAAGCAGCCTGGAAGAACACTTAAACTCCAACCATTTTAGAGAGATATTTCCTTTGCTTTCAGAGTATCTTGAAAGAGAGCCTGAAATTGATATATACAAAAAAAAGCTGTGATTTGTCGTTTTCACTCTTCAAATTATACTCCAATGCATTTTTTTGAAGAAACGCCATCAAACTCGATATACGATATGAATGCGTAAATAAGCTGGGGGAAAGTAACCATGGCAGAGAAAATCAAGATCGATAACAATGTGTTCGTCTACCCTATGCCAGTAACCCTCCTCGGGACAAACGTTAAAGGAAAAGCCAATTTTATGGCCCTGGGCTGGATCAGCCGTGTGAATGCAAACCCTCCGATGATTGGAGTGGGAGTCCACAAATCTCATTACACGCCAGAAGGTATAAAGGAAAACGGGAGCTTTAGCGTCAATTTCCCCGGTGTGAAACTGGTTAGAGAAACTGATTACTGCGGGCTTGTTTCGGGGAAAAAAACTGACAAATCCGACATGTTTGAAGTATTTTATGGGGAGTTAGAAACAGCGCCCATGGTCAAAGAGTGTACTCTAAATCTTGAGTGCAGGCTTGTCGAAACCCTGGAATTTCCAACAAACTACTTTTTTGTAGGAGAAATTATTGCCGCTTATTCTGAAGAGCAGTACCTTACTCAGGGGAAACCTGACATCAAGAAGATGGAATCTCTGCTCCTTACCATGCCTGACAACAGCTACTGGGCCGTGGGAGATTATGTAGGAGAAGCCTGGAAGATAGGAAAAAGCCTGAAAGAGAAAGAATAAGAAAAAAGGGATAAAAATGAAGAAAGATAGCTAACTTGAGGAGATGGATAAATGAAAGTTGTTGCATTTAACGGAAGCCCTAGAAAGGACGGAAACACAGCCACCCTTATCAGGCATGTCCTTGATGAGCTTGAAAGGGAAGGAACAGAAACAGAAACCGTGCATATAGGAGGAAAGAGCATACACGGGTGCACTGCCTGTGGGAAATGTTTTGAAAACAAAGACAAGAAATGTGTCATAGATAAGGACATCGTAAACGACTGCATCGAAAAGATGCTTGAAGCCGACGGTATTATTCTTGCCTCTCCTACCTATTTTGCAGATCTGACTCCTGAGCTTAAAGCCCTTATAGACAGAGCAGGCTTTGTTTCCAAAGCCAACGGTGAACTTTTCAGAAGAAAGGTAGGAGCAGCCGTTGTTGCAGTAAGAAGAGCAGGCTCAATTCATGCCTTTGACTCCATCAACCATTTCTTCACAATCTCCCAGATGATAATTCCCGGATCAAGCTACTGGAATATGGGGATAGGTCTTTCAGAAGGGGAAGTTGAAAAAGATGAAGAAGGCATCCGAACCATGGAGGTTCTGGGACAGAATATGGCCTGGCTTTTGAAGAAGCTCAATGCATAATTCACGACTCATAAATTTAGCCCAATCCATAACTCAAATTTAGTTCAGAGAGTTAAGTTCAACGAATTTAATTTTAGTTCAACAAATAACGTTTTGAATACCCTGCCTCAAAGAGAAGGAAACCTTACTTTTTTATTCCGGAAAACGAATTTCATAAATACAATTTGAGGGGAATAATATGAAAATTTTGTACATTTACGCACATCAGGAACCAAAATCCTTTAACTCTGCCCTGAAAGACACAGCTCTCGCTGCCCTGAAGGAAAAAGGGCACGAAGTAAAGCTCTCTGACCTTTATGAGATGAAATTTAATCCTGTTCTGACAGCCTCTGATTTTCCAGAAAGGAAAAATCCGGATTTTTTCAATCCATTCCTTGAGGCTATCAAAGCCTCAAAGACAGGGGCTTTTGCTCCGGACATTAAAGAAGAGATGGAGAAAGTAAAATGGGCTGACCTTCTGATCTTTCAGTTCCCGATTTACTTCACATCCATGCCAGCAATTATGAAAGGCTGGATAGACCGTGTTCTGGCTCCGGGATTCGGTTTTAACCCGATAACTAAAAGCGCTTACGATACAGGCCTCTTCAAAGGAAAGTCCGCAATGCTAGTTACAACCACCGGGGCTCCCAAAGAAATGTATTCCGAAGGAGGAGAACATGGAGATCTTAACAAACGCCTGGAGTCCATAACTCACTGTGTATTTGAGTTTATGGGACTGAAAGTGCTGCCCTCCCACATAATCTACGAAGCGAGCGGGATGTCAAGAGAAAGAGGAATTGAAGAACTGGAAAAGTGCAAGCAGAAAATGTTCAGGTTAGGATTAGATACTGTATAAGTCATTTGCTTGAAAGTTTGGACCTTGATCAAAGTTGCGCTGGCGTACTCCGCAGCAAGGCTGCGGGGGTATTCGACTGAATGAAATATTCTTGCCTTGATTCAATAGATTTTGCAGCAGATGCCGACATGAGATATTGCCTTATTTTACCTATAATAAATAATTTGCTTTAAATTCACATCAATTAATATTTTAGAAAAAATTTTTTTGGGAAATAGATTCGATATATCAGAATTCCTTAATTAACCTGAGAGATATGTATCCGAATTTGTAATAAATTGGAGAGATGTTCACATGTATGAACAATCAGAAAAACAGAATAGTAAACGTCAAGAAAATTAAAAACTAATTAGAAGAAACTTTAGCAGCTATAGATATTTATATATACAGGGAAAAATAGAACTCAGTCGTATCTTTTCATAGTTAAGTACCTTTTCGCAGTTAAGAGCCATCTTGGATTACAATTAAAAGAATTGATAAATCTAGAAAAATCAGATTGCATCAGGAGAGGTATAGAAAAAAGCAAGATTCGGGGGTATCAGAAAACATGTCAGGGGGGCCTGAAAAGAACATATCGGGAGTTTATGAAAAAAACGTGTTTGGGGCATATGAAAAAAATATATCAAAACCAGAGAATGTATGGGAAGAATTTTTTGCAGATAAAAGAAGTGGTGGCCACAGGTCTTCAGCTGAAGAATTTATTGCTATGGAAGCAAGGGAAAAATTATTCCATCTGGATGGCGGCAAAACACTTCTTGACTTTGGGTGCGGGGCTGGAGAACTGCTGGTTTACTACGCGTCAGAATATGAAAAAACTATAGGGGTTGATTTTTCCCCATCCATGCTTGAAGAAGCAAGTAAAAGAATAAGGAACAGAGAATGCAAAAATACAACCTTAGTTCTGGCTGATAACAAAACGGTCTGGAAGAAGTTGGACTCTTCCTTCGACCGAATAACCGCAGCTGGAGTATTTCAGTACTTGACATATCAAGAAATTGATGAATTTATCTATAATGCGTCAAAGTATCTTAATAAAGGGGGTAAAATAGTATTGTTTGACCTGCTGGACCCCCGGTTATACCCATTGTGGAAAATAGGGCTTTTCTCACAGGACAAAAGATGCTGGAAATTTATATGCAAAGCAGTTTGCGGGGTTAAAAATACAATATCGGCAAGCTTGAAAAATCGTCCAAGAGATATTCTAGGGTATTCCCATAATCCCAATACAATTAAAAAAATTGCAAATAAAAATGGTTTTGAAATGATTTGTGTACAATCAATGTATTACGAATACAAATATCATGCAATAATATTTAGGACTTCATGAACCAGGAAATACTAATGATCAAAGCATTAAAAAAGACAGGATGTTAAAAGGCTTCCTGAAGTTTCCAATCAGCGACAGAAGAGGACGTCACACTGGACTCATTTTCGGGTTTCATATTACTGATCATATATCACCCAAAGTTCTTCTTTAACCCATTTCCACAGTCCTCATCTTCGGCATTAAACCCTTTATCTTTTTCAGATGAGAGAAGGCAATAAAAATTAGAAGTGCTGATGGAGGATTTCAAATAGGAGTTCTTCTTTTTTAAAAAATAAAGACTTTACGAACGTTTGGCACTTAGCAACAATAAAAATCCTAAAATGGACATCATTGAAGTAAATCCAGGCGTTTGATTGGTTGCATCATTGGTTTTTTGTGTAGTTTCATTATCTTTAAGTGCATAATTCCCGTCTTTGTCGATATATACTTCATCTTTATTTACATCGACATAATTTCCATCCTTATTCATTACAGTAATCATTTCTTCATCTCCAGATGGTTCATCTGCTGGTGCTAGATCGTCAGTTGGCTCTTCTATCCACTCAAAAACTACTGGTACCTCATTGATACCTTCTTGTTCACAGTGATCCTCAATTATCAGGTAGATTTCATCGATCATAGAATCATTAACACTTTCTATGGATTTGGGATCAAAAGCCACAAATATATATCCTCTATAGTTATAACCATAGCCAGTCAGTATCCCACCAGATGACTTCATGTAGGGACTAAGATCACTTCTGAAACTATGAATACAATCCCCTGCTGTCTCCCCCCACTCCACTTTTTCTTCAGCGTCTGTGATTACAGGCATAGTTCCTCGAGTAGCTATGAATCCGGGCTCATTTTTTGCTTCTTCGAAAATCTGGGGACCATAGTCCGGTAACGAGAAATCTTCCTCCTGTGCCCAAATAAAGACAACAGGGATCTCACTTATACCCTTCTGCTGTTCACAGTAATCCTCAATTTTCCAATAGATCTCGTCTATTCTGGAATCATTCATTTCTTCTTTATAGGCAGGGTTTAATTCAATTATTATTATATCACTTGCAGCAACACATTTTATAGAAGTGTCAAATTCGGAATATGAAGGTCCCATCTGATTAAGACTTAACCAACAGCCTGCAATTGAATTTCCCCATTCCTGACCAATTGTTTCCGGCACGGTCCCCCTGTATGCTATGAACGAGGTATCATTTTCAAATTCCCTTATAGAATAAGAGATTTCATCAGATTTGGAATCATTCAATTTGCTATCATCTGCACTTGCAGGCACGCACAAAAAAATAGAAACATAAATGATAAGCATCATCCATTTACCAATATTTCTTCTTTTGAGCATTTTAATCAGCCCCTACCAAGCTACCTCATAGTTCTAACTCTTATTATTGTTTCAAAATTTACCTCAAAATCAAGAACTTGCGAGTTTGTTTAGAACAAGGGAGTTAAATAATTAGACATTTTATGCAACTCATTTCAGAGCTCAACTGCACATATTCTTTAATAAGAGGCTGGAAGAACATATAATAATTTTTAAATTTTTTGTTTTTATAACTACGTGCGTGAACTACCCCTCCCTAAAATCTGATGATTTTTGAGGAAGGGGCTTCTTGGTTCATCCTTCGAACTACCGTTCGCAAGTCCCCAAGCCCATCCCCTACGTTCCGTAGGTGTCAGATAACTATAAGATTCTGATCTTGAAGAGAAAACTTCTTGATATTGATTGCTGCATTTACATCTCTATCATGCTTTGTTTTGCAATCAGGGCAGATCCAGTCTCTATCCTTCAAGGTTAAGTTAGAATTGTGATAACCGCAAACATTACAGAATTTAGAGGATGGTTCAAATCTTCCTATCCTCAGAATAGTTTTTCCTAACCACTCGGCTTTATACTCTAATTTGGTTACGAAACTACTCCATCCTGCATCTGAGATTGATTGAGCCAGACAGTGATTCTTTACCATTCCTTTAACGTTCAGAGTTTCCAGCGATATAGCTTGGTTCTCGCTGATAAGTTTAGAAGAGAGTTGATGCTGGAAATTGTTTCTCTGATTGCTAATGGTTTCATGGATTTTCGAGAGATGTTTTCTTGCTTTATTGCGGTTATTAGAACCTTTAACTTTCTTTGATACTCGTTTCTGCAAACATTTCATTCTTTTAAGAGAGTTTTTGAGGTACTTCGGGTTTTCAACTTTTTCTCCATTTGAGAGAACTGCAAAATATTTGATACCTACATCAATTCCTATGACATTGGATTCGGATATTTTCTGTTTGTCAGGAAGTTCTTTTCCATCATCCACAAGAATACTAATGAAGTATTTTCCTGTACTTGATTTAGAAATGGTTGCAGTCTTCATAGTACCTTCAAACCTTCTATGAAGAACTGCTTTAACTTCTCCAATCTTAGGAAGTTTGATAGTGTTTGTATCAAAATCTACAGTATAATGCTGTGGCAATTGGAAAGATTGTACTGGATTTTTTCTTGATTTGAAGTTAGGAAATCCAGTTTTCGCCCTAAAGAACTTAGTGAATGCTGATTCTACATTTACCAATGAAGCTAAAAGAGCCTGTGAATTGATGGTTTTCAGCCAAATATTCGCAGGTTTGACTTCATGAACAAGTATTTTTTGTAAGTCAAATCTTGAAATAGATTTATTTGATTGTTGATAAGTTTTGATCTTCTGTTCTAAAGCCCAATTATAGATAAATCTACACGCACCAAAATGAACTTTGATCAATTCTTCTTGATCTTTTGTTGGGTAGATTCGATACTTATAAGCTTTGAGCATTAGAGATTACTAGGTTTAAAGAGATATATAAGTTCCGCTAAATGGCAGTTAATTAAGTTTTGAAGTTGTATTGACTATTGTGCAAGGCTGCGCATTCATCCCCCACCTGTCGGCTGATGCCTCCGAGGAAGGGGACTTCCCGCTGTGCCTCTGCGCTCCCAAGTTAAAAAATCACAAATAAAAAGTAAAAAGAGAAGACCATAGGCGTCAACCTATGGATGATGCATAGAAGACACATTGAGTTGAGAAGTTGCAAACAACATTCGTTATCTGCAACTCCTGATCACTTGTATACTTCAGTGTTCAAATTACTTAGTCCAAATTTTTTATCCAATGTAATACGTGACCTGTACTGACATTGAGACGGTAGACTCGCCTGGCTGAATAGGAGTGGAAACTGTCTCGGAGCCCTTTGCTGCTGTTTCCATATCGTAATATATTCTGGAACCGCCGCTTTCACTTATAGATGAAGTCTGCACGCCAGTTATCTCAACCCCCAGGCTCTTAGCAAGCATAGTGGCTTTTGATGATGCATCAGCTATTGCTTCGTTCATCAGGTCTTCACTAAGCTGCTTTTGCCTGTCATCAGATACTGAGAAGGAAATGCTTCCAATCTCATTAGCTCCGGCGGCTGTTGACCTGTCAATGATCTCACTCAGGTTGTCGAGCTTCGTGGTTGTGATCTGCACACTGTTAGATGCAGAGTAACCTGTGATTGTTTGTGTCGTAGCATTCGTATCATAGTTGTATATCGGGGACACAGAAACATAGGATGTCTTTATTTCCTTGTCCTGCAATCCCGTTGCTTTGAGTTCTGCTATTACGGCGCTCATAAGGGCTGCATTTTTATCGGACGCTTCCTTTGCAGTTGCAGACTGAACTACAACACCTATGTTCAATGTTGCTGTGTCAGGGATAACTTTCTGTTCAGCATACCCACTCATGGAAATAGTATTTTCGGCATCCTTTTCGGACCCACTCTGTGAAATGGCATAGATCGTTGCTGACATCAGCACCAAAACAATTGACAGCGCAATGATAACGTAATAAGCTTTATCATTTTTATTTTCCGGTGACATTTTTCCCATACTCCTTTTTCAATGCTTTGTTAACTGGCGGTTCAGCCAGTTCTATAAGTCATAAATATACACCCACATATTAAAGAATTGCTTAAACTTCAACTCCAGTCGCAGTTATGATAGTCACATGATATTGAAGGAAAAAAATACACATAAAGTAATGGAAAGAGGAAGGGATTGAAAGATGAAAAAAGGATCTCTGTGAAAACTTATCGGAATTTGGGGGATTTGTACAAGTCAATATCTTACCAAACAATAATTTTAGATTCTGTAGAATTGACTTAGTTTCAAAATCTAGTGAATTTTGCATTTTTTGATCGAAATTTTGGATTTCCAAGAAGAATACGGGCTTCAATCAAACTCGATGTCCGAGATCTTTCGGAAGCAACCAATAAATCACATTCAAAGGACTGAGACTATTTTCAAAATCTAGTAATTTTTAATTCTACATTCGTGACTAGATTTTGGCATTGTGTCCACCGAAAAATGAAAAAATAAAAAAAGTGAGAGCTTTATGTTACTCTCACGTCATCTGTTTGTTTTTGAACTATCGTTTAACTGAGAATCCGTGAAAACAGACTTAACTTACTTTCTCTCTTTTATCTTTTCAAAGAGCTGCTTCAGGGTATCTTCGTTGCTCTTTGTGAATGCAAAGGGCGAACTCGTGAAAGGTTCAAAATGAACTGGCACGTCATCGAGCCTGTAGAAGGTCCCGTCACATTCCATGGCATCAATGACTCCTGGGAGCACGACATCTGAGGCGGCTGTGGTCGGGCAGGGAGCAATGTCCAGACAGACCATGGGTATTTGGGCAAGATAAGTTGCACAGTCTGCAGGGATGTGGCAGACAAGGTCAGCGCACATCACAAAGGCTGCATCTACATCCTTTTCTCGAAGCACATCCACGGTTGTAAATTCGCCTGGGTTGTAACGCGGGTGTCCGCGTGTGAAGTCGAGCCCGAAGGGATAGCCGTACATATAGGAAGCGACCTGGTTGAAGCCTGCCACATTGCAGTGGCCGCGAAGAGCTCCAAGGGTGAACTTGGAATAGTTGTTCAACTCCTTTACGAGGTTCATGGCAATTTCGGCGTTCCTGTGTTTTCCGATGGATGAGGAAAGGCCAAGCCCCACAGAAATGGCACCGAAGTTGCAGTTCTTCATCATATCGAGCATTTCTTCCATAACAGAGATGGGGACTCCTGTAATCTCTTCTACAGACGGATGCGGAGTTTTTCCGTGAAGCAGGGTAAGAAGTGCACTTATAAGTTCATAATCGGAGTTGGGTTTGAGCTGTACGTGCAGATCGGAAGCTTCAGTTGTTGGAGTTTTTCTCGGATCCACGGTGATAACTGTCCTGTCGAAACGTCCGCGTTTGGTCCAGTATCCACGAGGAAAAACCCCGTACCTTGACATCTGCCTGGGCATGGATTCTAGAGGATTTGTTCCCCAGTAAACTATGAGGTCTCCTCTGTTTTTCTTCTGCCCTTCGGTTGCACCGACTTTTCCTGATTCCTGGATTCCCATTGCTGTTGGCCCATGGCAGATGGTGGCATTGGAATCAACAATTGCACCCAGATATTCCCCGATCTTGAGTCCAACTTCATGCGCTTCACAGGAGGTTTCACTGCCCATGAAAAGCAGGGGACGCTTTGCCGAAACAAGGATATCGACAGCTCTTTCAAGAGCTTCATCCCATGCTGCAGGTGTCAGTTTTCCTTCGCCCTTTATAAGAGGCTGTCTGAGCCTGTGGGAACTTACAACTTCCTGAAATTTGGCATTTCCCATCTTACATGCATTTTTAGCTTCAATCTTTCCGTCCCCGAATTCAACCTGGATGTCATCACAGGCTGCCCCGCAGACCGGACAGACTATGTTTTTGTAAATCATACTCACTGCCCTCCGACATAAACTTTCAACACTACATCTTCGGCGCTAAGAACCTCTCCTTCCGTAGGCTCAATTTGTACGGGGGCTCCTTTATAGAGAGGGGAACCCGTAGACAGGGTATCAGGATCGATGACAACATTCGACCAGATGGCTCTTGGCATAAAAACATGCCCTGGACAAACTGAATCCGTACATTTCGTATAAACTACGACTGAATATTTCCCGTCCCGACTTGTTACTTTTACTTTATCAGGAGAACAGAGTGACGCGAAATCCACAGGAGAAATCCAGCATGATGCACACTCCATAGTGTACTCGCCCGTGAACTTGTCCCCGCCTTTGGCAAGCCTGCCTTCCTCAATCGTACTTCCGGTAATAAGTAATACTTCCATGCTACTCACCTCAAAGCTCCGGGTTTGCGTCTGCAACCACGTAAAGCACTCCTTTTGCCCTCTTGCTGATCGCATAGTCCCCTGTGAACTTCTTGAATTCGCCTATTAACTCGACATCTCCAGAAGTAACCCTGTTTTCCATAGATACATATTCAAAACCCGGGGAGAAGCGCTCTATTTTGCCCCCTATAACTATGGTGCCTCCTGCCATTTCAGCGCCTACTCCACGAAGAGCCCTGCCTTTTACAACGATGAGCCCTCCGTTCTGGCGGATCCCGCAGAAGCCTTCAACATTGCCATCCACAAGAATTTCCCCTCCATCCATGCCGCCTCCAAGCTGGTGTCGAGCTGAACCTTCGATAACGATGCGACCGCCTTTCATGCCGTGCCATTTGCCTCTGTAAGCACAGCCTACATGGTCTCCGGCATTGCCTCTAATATGCAAAAGTCCACCTGTCATTTCCATACCTGCCCAGGAATCCACATCTCCGGAAACGAGGATTTCGCCTCCTTTCATCCCGGTCCCGACATGCATGCCTGCAGAACCCTCAATTTCAATTTTTCCTGCACTCATGCCTTCTCCGATCCTTTTGACCCTCGTTGCATCTCCTTTTATCCGGATGAGGGTCTCAGCTGCAGAACTGCCTCCGTTGCCTTTCACTTCAAAAAACTCGGAAAGAGGATACGTCCTTGGCCCCTGCCAGACGGATAGATTTCCGATTTCCTCTGCATTTTTGCCTGCAAAGAAGTCAGGAGTTATAACATCTGCTTCCACTTTAATGTCAATCTTTCTTTTAGGAATAAGCACTACTTCTTCCATTTCTTCAGTATTTTTGCCAGTAAATGAGCCAGGTTTAATCACTGCCTCAAGTTTACTATCAATCGTATTTTTATGAATAAGCACTCCCTCTGTCATTACTTCACCTCTCACCGTTAACCTGTATGGGAGTAGGATTTGCCAGATACTTTTCTGGAGTCGGATAGTTGGCAAAGCCCAGAGTGTAATACCTGAACCACTCCTTCACGTCAGCCAGCATCTCCTTTTCCCGCTCGTCTTCTACATGCACTTCGGAATAGTAAGTCCGTTTCTCAGGCAAGGAAACGATCTCTCCTTTAACAGCCACGATTTCCCCTTCCTTTACGGTATATTCTGCCGTTCTGAAGGTCCGGATGAGAGCCTCGTAATTGTTCGGGTCAAGCTGCTGCGGGTTTATATTGTAGACAGTAACATCTCCATCCGCGCCTATTCCAAGAGAGCCTTTTCTGTGGACCATGCCAATTGTCTTAGCAGGGTTAGCCCTGGTCAGGATCGCAAGGTCATAGAGGGAAAGTTCCCGGTTTACGCCTCCGAGTTCACTCCTATCGTTTGCCCACTTGTGGCACTCACTGAAGGTCTGCTTCCTGAAAGCCTCAGACATGAGCCAGGTCATAACTTCAGGATATTTCGTGAACGGGCCGCCGTTAGGACTGTCCGTGGTCATGATGGTCTTCCAGGGATCATTGATAAGCAGGAGACATTCAAGGCCCATCGCCCACTGCAAACTGTGTACAGGGTTGGATTTGAGGTAAGTGAAAGGGATAACACCTGACCCGCCCTCCATCTCAACGTCAGTATTCGACCACTTATTTCCTGTAAGCGTGTAAAGGTCGTGAATGGCAGGCCCGTCTCCGGTCATGACTGTGGCTTCTCCGAAGGGAGTGCATCCACTATCGATTACTACGTGGTCTTTGTTATTGATGTAGTCTGCAATATCTTTTACTCCGGATTCGCAGTCTGCCCAGGTGGTGCCTGCAAAACTGTTGAACATGAGGTGGGTGAGGTATACTGAACGGTCCCTTGATGAGTCCATTTTGGTTTCAGCCCATTCCACATCCATGTTCTGCCTGGTCTTTATCCCGTCAGGAATTTTGAGGGAGTCTTTGGTAATCGCATAACAGCCCGGATGTCCCAGATTATTTGCATGCAGGTGGACAGGCATTGGCATGCCGAGAAGTTCGTTGATCTCGGTAAGCCCCTTTATAACTTCTCTTGGGGTAACTTCGAAATGGATGTTGGCCTCGTCAAGAGAACTTATGTTTTTACCCCAGCTCCAGTTTTCAACTCCTGCAGGGTTAACGCATTTGATCCCATATGTCTTGTGAGTCTTCATCATCCAGGCCACATAAGCAGCTGCCTTTTCTGTGTCCCCATCCTTGAGGTAGCGCATCAAAAAGAAGTTGTTTCCGAGAACCAGATACCCGCCCATGTCAAGAAGAGGAGTTGCACGCATCTCTTCGTGAGTGTGACGAGCTTCAAGTGGAGGAACTGCAGCTTCAAAGACAGTTGTGTAACCCATTGCTGCGTAATCATAACCCTGCTTGTAGACAGAGGGTACAGTGTAACCTGAACCTGAATGGGTGAGTGAACCCTTCTGGATATTCGCTTTATAGTGATCTTCAGGGCGCATCATCCTGCCGGCATTGACCTTTGCACCTGCAACGTGAGAGTGAGAGTCAACACCACCGGGCATGACCGTCATACCAGAGGCATCAATAACCTTTGAATTTTTCAGTTCAGCCGCAGAAAGCTCTTTTACAACTTTCCCGTCCCTGATGAAGATGTCCATGATCTCCCCTTTGATTTCATTGAGGGGGTCAAAGACGTATCCGTTCTTGATTGCAATTGTTCCAGCCATTTATTTCACCTCTCTTTTCACAAGCCAGATAGCATTAACAGGGCAGATCATGGCGCAGGCTCCATCTCCCCCGCAGAGGTTCTGGTTAACTACCGAAATTCTTCCGTTCTTAACCTCAAGAAGAGCTTTTTCGTCCATGTCATTCAGGTACCCTGCAGCAAGTTCACGGTTGTTGAGAGCATTTACCGGACAGACAATCACACAATTTCCACAGCCAAGACATGCAGCTTCATCCGTTTCCAGACATGTGCGGAGCAGAGCCGCCGGGACAGGAGCTTCAAGAAGCTTTTTCTCAAGAAGGCCTTTTTTCTCCACATCCGGCAGAATTGCAGTTTTTCGGACATCAATGGCGTTTACAGGACAGGCAACAGCACAGGCCCCGCAGTAAATGCAAGCATCAGGGCGATGCGTAATTTTTTCGACTCTTTCCCCGGATTTAGCCTTTTTATTGAAAAGAGCATTTGCAGGACATACTTCCACACAGGTGTGGCAGGCCTGGCAAATATCTTCTCCCCGGGTCCAGCGTCCTGCAAAGGGCTTTTCTACAGTAATGGCATTCACCGGACATACGGCAGCACACCAGCCGCAGTGCACGCAGCAATCCGAATCAATATGTGTCTTTCCGACCAGTTTCAGGCTTCCATCCGGCGAAATCTCCCTGGTTACCTCAATACAGCCTTCGGGACAGATATCTTCACAAAGCCCGCAGTGGACGCAGCTTTCATTAACTGACGTTGATTTCATTGCCCTTGAGATATAGGACATGTCAATGAGACTTTTTCCTTCCTGCTTTAACTCAAGAGCGCCTGTGGGGCAAACTTTCGCACAAATTCCACAAACAATACAATCTTCACTTTCCTTCATTTCAAGGAAAGCAGCATCGAGGAGCCCTCTTATTATAGCTCCCACGGCCCCCACTGCCAGGTTACCTTTAGGGCATGCCTGTACACAGGTCCCGCAGCCAATGCATTTTTCAGGCTTATAGACCAGCTGCCGGTCTTTTTTTTCGGAAAAGACAGACAATCGCATATCATCTTGCATTTTGCTTACCTCTCAACATTATTCTGTGCATCCGCCGCACAGCAGCTCGTTACTATGCTGAATGAATGGTTCATCGCAATTTTTACAGAACTGGATTCGCTTTTTCTTCCTGACCGGAACTTCTAAATCCACAAGTTTCCAGGAGTACACCTTTTCCCCTGCAGCCAGAAGGATTGGGACAACCTCTTCATGGGGAAGCTTTTCAGTGTTCAGGTACCAGGCATGGAGTTTGGGATAGGTCTTTGTCTTCTCAGAGTCGAGGATAATTCGGACACCTTTTATACTGTTAACTCCTTCAGGCGCCTGTTTGTTTACAGTGACAGCCATCTTTCCCAGATTATTGATCTTCAACCCGTTGTTTCCGATGGTAGCTCCGGCAAGGATCTGGAAGGGATCAGGCATGCAACTTTTCGTTTCGCAGGTCACGTATATGCGCTCCCCGTCCCGGACATCAAGCACCCTTCTTGCAATACTGAGCATCTGGATGCCGATTAATGCCCCGGATGTAAGGAAGCCGTGAAAGGGAACTACCTTTTCAATCTGTGAAAGCAGCACAGGGTCCTTAACCTGTTTTAAAATTGCTTCCATATGGGATTTTTCAGAATCTGAGTTTTTATGCAATGTATTCACCACCATGGGGTTAAACGATATGTTCATTCAAACATAACGGATAATATAAGGAAAACCCACATGCAAAAATATCAGGAAACAGTGAGATTCGATATAACTCATTATGTAGAGATAAACATAACTGAACGGAGATAGTATAATCCAACTTGATTATTCTAATAAATTTGACAGGAAATAAGTCATTTTAAAGGGCCGAATTGACAGGCGCCAGCCTTTGGAATTAGAGGCCTGCTGCAGGAGTTAGGGGATTAAGGATGACCTAACTCCAAGATTTTATAAATATGTTAGGTTCAACATATCCATGAGAACGTAAGATAAGACTATTGCGCTCCTAATTATATAAACAAGTATTTTATAAAATTATCGATAGAGAATGATTTTTTCAAGCAAAAAGGAGAAAAAAGACCATAATCGGAGGGAGAAAATGAACGTAAAAGAAGAAGTTTACGAACAGATCCTTGCAATACTTAAAGATGCAAAATTTCCCATAAACACTATGGAGGAATTGATTGCTGCTTTACCTGAAGGGCTGGACACCACATGCAGAATAGGGGATGTGGAAGTTACTGCAAAAGAGGCGGAAAGCCTGATTACTGAAAAGGATTTCCCGTTCAAAGACGCAAAACATGTGGCAGACATAATGGTTGAAAGAGCGGGACTGTAACTGGACTTGCCAGATTAGACAATAAAATAAGTCCAGTAATCAACCAATTGGCCCATCCGCATAAAAACTCCATATGTTTTCGATATGCATTTATTATGAACTAAAAAACGTTATGAGAGAGGCAGTTTTTAAATACCAATTTTCCTTGAAATCAAGATATAAGGACATTTTCAGAAGAATAATATCCGCGCTATAAAGTAGTTCTTGAAACTGGCACCAGAAATGTTCATATACTTTTAACGTAAAGAGGAAAAACCGTTATGTTTGATCAAACATAACACATCATTCAGAACTCAATATTACAACCGTTAAGAGGAAGTAAAGATGGAAAATAATAAAAAACTTATTTATGCTGCTACTCTTCTTGGAATATTGCTCTTAGCACTTGCAGCTGTAGAGATGTTGCCAGCTTCCAAGCCGGAGCCTGATGTCATTACAGTTTCTGCAGCTGCCAGCCTGACTGAAGCTTTCACAGACATAGCTTCTCATTTTGAAGAGGAAAATCCGGGGACAGATGTAAACCTGAACTTTGCAGGTTCAGGGAGCCTGCGTATGCAGATAGAAGGAGGAGCTCCTATAGATGTTTTTGCCTCAGCTGACCAGAGTCAGATGGATATACTTGGCAATGAGACCTTTATAGAAAAAAGTTCCAGAGAAGACTTTGCTCAAAATTCACTTGTGCTAATTGTCCCTGAAAACAGTACTCTTAATATAACAGGCCTGCAAGACCTCGCAGACCCTCAAATAGATAAAATAAGCATTGGAAACCCTGATACAGCTCCTGTGGGCAAATACTCACTTCTTGCACTGACCGAAGCAGGCCTGTGGGACCAGCTCGAAAACAGAACTATACGTGCTGAAGATGTCAAACAGGTCCTTGTATACGTGGAAAGGGGAGAAGCTGATGCGGGTTTTGTGTATATGACTGATGCAAAGACTGCAGAGCCCGGAACTATCAAAATCGTTACAAATGTGCCTGTTAGCACTCCTGTAAGTTATCCGATAGCTGTAGTTTCCTCGTCAGAACATAAAGAAGAGGCACAGGAGTTCCTTGATTTTGTAACCGGGGAAGAAGGACAGGATATACTGGAAAAATACGGATTCAAAGGTGTATCAAAAAAATAATTAGATTTGATCTCCATGTTAGACCAAATATGGTTTCCTTTATCAATTACTCTCTGGATAGCTGCCGTATCATCCTTCCTCGTACTGTGCAGCGGCGTAGTCATAGCCTATATATTTGCGAGACGTGACTTCCGGGGAAAAGAGCTTGCAGAACTGTTTGTAACACTTCCTCTGATCCTTCCACCTACAGTAATTGGATATCTTCTGGTAATTTTAGTAGGGAAAAACGGCTTTTTTGGACAATTGATTTACAACGTACTGGGAACTGGGATTCTATTTACCTGGCAGGCTGCAGTCATTGCAGCTTATACGGTTTCCCTTCCTCTTATGGTGAGAACCGCACAGGCAGCTATTGAAGCAGTGGATAAAGAACTTGAGTATGCAGCCTACATCCTTGGAAGAACTGAGATTGAAACTGCCTTATTAATAACATTGCCCCTTGCAAAAAGAGGCATATTGGCAGGCCTGGTGCTAAGTTTTGCAAGGGCTGTTGGAGAATTTGGAGCAACCCTTATGCTCGCAGGCAATATTCCAGGAAAAACGAACACGATGTCGATTTCAATATACAGCGCGTTTCAAGCAGGGAACAACGAACTTGCCAATATACTTGTTTTAGTTCTGATCCTTATATCCCTGCTATCAATAGCTCTTACCGGAAAAATTGTCAGCAGAGGAAAGTTTGAGGTATAAACTTGAGTGTTAAAGTAGACCTCAGAAAATGCTATCATGAAACTGCAAACAATGGGAAAAAAGAATCAAGGAAAGCTTTTATGCTGAGCATAAGCTTTGAAATGGAAAACGAACTTGTAGTAGTTTTCGGGCCTTCAGGGTCCGGAAAAACCACATTGTTCAAATGCATTTCAGGAATCACGGAACCTGATGACGGAAACATAACTGTAGACGGAAAAGTGTACTACAGCAAAGACAAAAAAATCAATCTGCCTATCCAGAAGCGAAATCTTGGCTATGTTTTTCAGAAATATACCCTTTTCCCCCATATGAATGTGAGAAAAAACATAGAATGTGGCCTCAAGGGATGGGAAAAAGAAGATAGGGAAGAAAGGATAAGGGAAATGCTGAGCCTTCTCCGCATTGAGGAGCTGGAGACCCGTTACCCCTCCCAGCTGTCAGGCGGACAGAATCAGAGAGTTGCGCTGGCAAGGGCTCTTGCCCCAAAACCGGAAATTCTACTTTTAGATGAACCCTTTTCTGCACTTGACATGGAGATAAGAACCGAACTTGCAGAAAAAATAAAAAGTTTTCAAAACAAGATTGGAATACCTTTGTTGTTCATCACCCACAACCTTGAAGAAGCTTTCCTGCTAGCCGACAAGATTCTTGTCTTACATAAAGGAAAGGCCCAGCAGTTCGGAACCCCGGAAGAAATCCTCTTACATCCTAAAAACCGGAATGTGGCAAAGCTAGTTGGCGTATCAAATATTTTCGACGATGCTTATGTTAAAGAATATGATGAGAAGTCAAAAGGAACAGTGTTAAAAAGCGGAGATATGAGGATAAAAATAAAATATATGAATTTCAAAGCAGGAGAGAAAGTTTCCTGGGGAATCCATCCTGAAAACATAACTCTTCTTGTGCATGATTCAGATTCTGAGGACCAGAATGAAAACATTTATTCTGCACATGTCAATAGTATCATCAATAAAGGACCGAAAAAACGAATTACACTTAAACTCGTCAGGCATAATAAAACTCTGACTGCAGAATTGCCTGCACAATTTGTTGATTCCCTTAACCTGCATGCAGGTGATTTGTGCCTGGTTAAATTGGAAATGAGTAAAGTAGTGGTATTTTATAGTTTTTAACTTAACAAATAACACATTTTATTGTGGATTGAAATATTCCATCTATTTTATCAAATAATACTGATTTGGGACTTATTTAGCCTATCTTAAATTACGGCTGCTCCGTTGCCAAAAAAGACTTAATAAAAACGGAAATCTCCTCTCTTTTAATTTTTGCCTTCTATATGCTTTACAACAGCTCTTTGTTCAGCGAGAACAATTCTGCTTTTAGTGTCAATAACTTTCAGAGTAATTTCAGATCCTTCTTTGAAGCCATAATTATCAGAGGTATTACCGACTCCATTGACACTTACTTTTACACTGGAATCAATGGCATTCACCGAACTGTCCTGTCCGCAAAGGATCAGTTTTTCTCCAACGTCCCAGAAGCCATTTTTGAGGACTGCGCCGTTTAGAGCCATATATTTGGGGTTTTTTCCTTGGGAACTCATGTCCAGATAGAAGACAGAGAGGTCCCCTTTGATGGAATTTCCCCCATATCCAGGAATACCCTGATAGGAATTCCCATCGCCATAGATCCGTATGGAAACGGTATCAATGGGAAGAGAACTACCCCCTTCATGTATAAGCACGATCCTGTTCTCTTCAAGCCTTGCTCTCTCAGCCGTTGGCCCAACTCCGTAAAGTCCCCCTCTACAGGATTCCAGAGTGATCTTTGCCACAGGAGACTGAAAGTTTTCTTCACCGCTGACGCTATTAAAGCTGACAACAACTGCACCCATAAGTGCAACCGTAATTAGCAAAAGCAGAAGAGAACCGAGTACAGGAGTTAGGGCCTCTAAACCCGAATGTGGTAAAAAGAATGGTTTATACAGGATTTTCCCCAGGATCCTCACCAAATAGAATATAGGCAAACTTCAATAAAAAGCTAATTACTTTTGAAAAAATAAAAAGAAGAACATAAAAGAAGAGGTAAGAGAATAAAAGAAGAGGGAATAAGAACAGATTCTCTAAGAGTTATTTTTTTCTCCGCGACTTCTTCTCATATTCCTTTTCGAGTTCAAAAATTCCTCTGACAGCTTCGAGTTCTTTTTTGCTCCTGGAATAATGCGAAAGCACCAGAACAACTCCAAAGAGCAGGACTACAATTGCGACTAAGAAAAATAAAGGTGCCGATTCGGAGTAATATTTTACCTGAATAACTTCTTCTCGTTCTCCCATTTTAGAAGAAATCCACAGCAGGGTCTGCCTTCCTGTTTCATCAAAACTTACGTTGTAAGGTTCAGGGCGCGATATCCCAAATACCCTGCTGCCGGTAACATACCCCTGAGGGAGAACCACTCGAATAAACTCGGAATCAGGTTTTATGAATGCAAAGCTCTGGGTTGCAGGAGTCTCAAGAGTATACGCAACAAACCCTGTAACAGGTTCTTCAAATTCCAGATTTATAACCTTCATGCTCTGGCTGATTTCCTGAGTCAGCGTATAATTGACATCGGAAGTCGCATTATTGAGAGGCAATTTTTGAAAAGTATCCGGATTGACTACAGTTTCATTTGCAGGATCCACAAGTAATACAAAATTTTCAATTGGATCGCCTTCTGAACGGCCGCCCAGAGATTCAGGAGGGTAAATTTCAAGCTTACTGCTATTTATTACAAGCTTTACAATCTGTACACTTGTTTTGTTTTCCTGAAGGTAGTACGTGGTGGTATTTGCAAGCGTTTGATTTTCAGACTGATTCAGAAAAACCTCAAATTTATAGCTAGAGATATTGCCGTGCTCATTCAGGACAATTTCTTTTTTTTCTTCCATACAGCCCGAGACGAAGACCACCAGCAGGGCAAGGAGCATAAACACAATTTTAGTTCTCAGTTTCACAGACAAATTCTCCCTTGGGCTTGAAGCGATCTTTTTTCAGCCTGCGGCAATTTCCCTCTCTCCCGAGAAACCCTTGCAGGATCTGGAATAAGTCAGCCTTTATCCTATGCTCTCTCTTCTTAATAAACAAAACGGATAGACACCCCTGAAAAACAAAGGCAGAGCTTAGATTTCTCAAATCAGAAGAGACCCTGGCAGGCAACCGGAAACTCAAGCACTGGACTCTCCAGAAGAGTTCAGAGATCTTTCCACCATAGGCCAATCAATTTTTTTAATATACTTTGCCTGCAGCCTGGAAATATAAAGAACATTGCTGCCAATAAGTATTTTAAGATCTGAAGGTTTGGGAGCAGTACTGCCAAGCAGAAGAAGTACCGGCCCCTCAGCCGAAGTTGAGAGCCTGAAATCCTGCCCAGTCTTCCTTATGTAAGCCCTTACCCTCTCATCAATTGAAAACGCAGGAATCATATTAACACCATGCAGAACTTGTCCGAGGAAAGATAAATAATTACAGGTTACAAATTTACGAAACAAGAAAGAATTCTCCAGTTCCTCCAGTTTCCCCAGTTATACTCAATGGAAATTAAAACAAAATTATAAGGCATAAATTAGTCTGCTTGAACGAACAAAGTGAGTGAAACGGACCGCGTACTCCCGAGGCGCAATTCGGGAGAGGCGCAATTCGAGTGACGTAACTCGGGCAGTTTTAAATTGCATGAAAACAATTTAGAACGAAGATAGTATGATGATGAAAGATAAGGGAAAACTTGTAATCTGGCCCGCATACATCGACCAGACAAAGTCAAGGAGCAGTGGCAGAATAATCTCCCGGAAAAATGCGATAAAGGAGCCCCATCTCAATGAGATAAAAGAAGCAGCAAAACAACTTGGGCTGGACCCTGAAGTAGAGCCGGAAAAAGCTTACCCCAAAACATGGTGGGAAGTAAGCGGAAGAGTGCTTGTGGAAGACAAAGGTCCTAAATCCGTCATTGCAAAACAGATAGCTGCATCAATAAAGAAGATGCGTGGGCATGAAGGCTCTGGAAAAACTTAAAGTTACAAATCACATTCAGATTGTGAAAAAATATAAAATTCGAGTGAAAGTGAAGGGATGGAGCGGCTTCCTGTGAAAGCTGCCCGGACACTTCCGGGACAAGTAGAGTTATGAAGAAGATGTGGTTTACAGAAACATTTTCGTGCACCTGAAGACTCTGACACTACTTTTTCCTGTAACCCGTTCAATGAGACAGATATTAACTTCGCTATTAAATTGAGCGTAATTTAGAATAAAAAACTCCGGAAAGCTCTTATTTTAACCTTTTATAGGGATACCTCATTTCTTTTCCGCAGCACTGGCAGGAAACAACGACATATCCTTCTTTCAGCCTGTAGCGGGCATTGTTCCCGGGAACAAGAAAAGCATAACAATGTTTACAGATCCTGCTTTTGATCTCCCTTGGAATACTCATCCTGTTTCTCATTGAGATATTCCGGATAATTTGCACGTAGCGCTCGCTGCGGTCAGGATAGTCCGTAAACTCCTTTTTCGCAAGCTCAAAAAGCCGCCACATACGCTGGCCTGCAACGACTTGAATCAAATTCTTCTTTTGTTTTCTTGCCATTTTAGACATGGGTAAATCGATCCTGCAGTTGATCTGGACTCAGAAGCCGATTTATGATTCTTCATTAAAGAGAGAAATAAGGAATCAAAAAATCAGGAGTCAAGGATTATCACATTAATTTCAGGATTCTTGCCGTGTACAAGAGCCTTAAACTTTTCGGGGTTTCCATCTATTTTTCCAGATTTCCCGTAGTGCATAGGAATTACGACCTTTGGAGCCAGAACTGCAGCTGCACTGGCAGCCTCCTCTTCGTCCATAGTATATGTCCCCCCTATGGGCAAAAGAGCGACATCGACCTTGATGCTCTTCATCTCAGGGAAAAAATCACAATCTCCCGCATGATAAATCCTGATTCCTCCAAGCTCCACTATATACCCGACTCCGACACCTCGAGGATGATAGGGCTTATCGAGATTATAGGACGGAACTACCTCAATCCTGACCCCTTTAATCTCGAGCCCATCAGCAAGGAGATCTCCCTCAGTAATTCGCCTTGCATCCCCCCTGAATTCCAGAGAACAGTTTTCGGGGATCAGCGTCGTTGAGTCCGACCTTCGGACTTTCCGGATATCCTGAGGGCTGCAGTGGTAAGAGTGCTCATGGGTTATCAGCAAGATATCGGCCTTATCATCAAAAGCCGGTTCTTCACTGAGTTCATACGGATCTATATACACTTTTTTTCCATCCCCTTCAAGCAAAAACCCGGCATGACCCAGCCATTGAATTCCAACACTTCCAATTTTTACACTGTCCATTTCATACACCTATAGAGACTCTATAACCTTCATTAATAAGAAAACCCAACAGAAGAATTGCTGCAGGATCATATTAATAGTATCCGATAGAGTTGACTCTCTTTATTGAGGAGAAAAAGAACCCTTTGGAACTCTCAGCAAACCCGGACTGCGAAAAATGAAGAGAATGCCCGAAGCTAAAAGAAAAGATGAAGAAAATTCTGACTAGAGGCCGATTATAGATCTTTTTTGACGAAACCTGGCTCGATGACCTTGCTGTAGATCATTTTCTGAAGGTAACAGACAACCGGCAGTCTGATAACTACCGCTTCTCGTTTATTTCCGGCGCTATGCACACCTATTGATTCCTTCCCGTCAGCAATTATGAAGAGTTCTTCATTATACTGAGTGCCATCAATTACAATATTATTGATAGAATCTTTGAACTCTTGTGTAACTTCTCTAAACTCAAAAGGCAGCGATTTGAATCTGTCAACATCATCTGCAATAAAAATCAACCTGCAAGTTTTTTGCAGTTTTTGTAGTTCTGCTTCAAATTCCTGAAGATATGCAGGATTGGATGAGAAGATAATGAGGTCTTCCTTTGCCTCGCTAAGGATTTCTCGAATTCGATTTTTTATTCCCCATTCACTCTGGATGCACCATACCAGAGAAGTCTTCGGAAGTTCATAACTCAGTTCGTTTAACTGGTCGAGAGTAGCAGTTGTGCAGTTGAGAAATTCGTCCTTTATCTTTCCGATTACCTGCTTCGGATCAACTGCCCGAAAAAAAGTTGGAGTTCCCTGTCGCACTTCCAGAAAACCTTTTTTCGCAAGCACCTTAAGAATTTCATAGATTTTGGCTCTTGGCACATTCGTAAGTTCATGTACCTCGCGAGCTGTAGCTTCCCTCAAACTGACAAGCCCCACATAGGCTTTGGCCTCATTTTCAGTTAGCCCGAGCTTTTCAAGGTTGCTAATTAGCTGAGGATTAATTTCCGAAAACATTTGTAACCCCTAAAGTAACAATAGATTTAAATCTTTTCTATATATTATACGTCACCAGAGTTATGATGTTTAAGAATTAGCCGTACAGTGAAATATATTTAAATATGTTAAAATGACAAATCTTGCGTGAGAAACCTGCGGCCTTAAGAGATAATCGGCAGGTTGCAGATCTGAATCAAGGCTCCTAAATTGTATTTCGTACTAAAAAATGAGAGGAATCAACTATTAAAAAATCTTTCGAAAAACTGGGGTTTTTTATTCAAAATAACCGTTTTTCCGTACTCCTGATAGCTTTCCTGTGCATAATCATAGCAACGCAGGGAGCACAGCTAATTGAGATGAAATCAGGAACAGAGACCTTTGTCGGAAAAGATTCTTCTCTCTACCAGGACTTCGATCACCTTTATCAGAATATTTTTCAGACACAATCTATTGTGGTAATGGTAGAGGGCAACGACGTAGAAAATGCTGACCTGATGAAATCTGTGGACAGGTTAGAACATCAACTACAGGTGACGGATGGAGTGATCGAGACTACAAGCCCTGCCTCTCTGATCAAAAAAGTCAACTACCAGATGACAGGAAGGTACGCCCTTCCAGAAACGAATGGAGAAATAAAAGCTATCATAGATGGAAACCCTGCTATTTTCGGCCAGATTATCCCCGACAATACTCATATGCTTATTTCGGTAGTCATGGCCGGTTCAGCCAGTGACAAAACACAGCAAGATATTATTACTGCTACTGAAGAGGCGGTCTCATTTGCTGATTTTTCACCTTCTTACAATATAATCGTAACCGGGGACCCGGCATTCCAAATCTCCATGAATAAAGAGATGAATTCCAGTATGGGCATCCTTCTGGGACTTTCCGCTATTTTCATGGTCATAGTACTGCTCCTGGTTTTCAAGCACGTCCGCTGGTGTCTTCTCCCTCTGCCGGTAGTTCTTCTCGGAATTGTTTATACCTTCGGAGCTATGGGTTATGTAGGGATTCCAATGTCCATGGTTTCCATGTCTGCGTTCCCGATCCTCATAGGCGTAGGGATAGACTATGCCATCCAGTTCCATAACAGACTCGAGGAAGAACTGCAGGACAAAGGGAACAAAACAACAGCCGTTATAGAAACCGTAAAGCATACAGGTCCTGCAGTTCTCATAGCTCTGGCAATGACAGCTCTGGGTTTTTTCTCCCTTTTTACATCCACTGTGCCAATGATCCAGGACTTTGGAAAACTGCTCATGATAGGCATTGTTATGTGTTATCTCTCCTCCATATTCGTAGGGGTAGTAACGCTTTCACTATTTGACAGCTACTCAGATAAAAACCCCTTGAGGAAGATCGCAAATAAGATAAAACCTGCAGATTCGGGAAAGAAGAAAAAGCCTGAGGAAGAGAGTGGAAGCGACCGTCTAATAGGGAGAGTCCTCCAGAAAACTACAGACCTGACCATCAAATACGATGTTATCGTACTGGGAATCGCATGCTTACTCTGCTTTGGTGGCCTCTTCCTCGATCAATCCGTACCTATCCAGACTGACGTTCAAACCTTTGTACCCCAGGCTATGCCAGCCCTTTTGGATCTGAAGCATATGGGGAATATCATGGGGGGAAACGATGAATTAAATCTCATCATCAAGGTTGAGGATACAGCCAATCCGGATGTCCTTAAATGGATTGACAAGTTTTCCGACCATGAAGTGGCAACCAGTAGCCATATTTACAGCGCTTCAAGTATCGTATCTCTCGTAAAGGAGAGGAATGAAGGCGTTATTCCTGACACCAGCCAGGAAATAGAGAATATTTATTCAAAAATTCCTGAGGCACAAAAAGACCGCTATATGTATGGAAAAAACATGCTTCTCCTGAATTTCAACATAGGGAATGCGGTTTCAGACATCAAGGTAACAGGGATTAAAGAACTTACAAACATCGTAAAGCAGGATATGCAGTGGATGCCAGCCCCACCAGGCACCACGGTAACGATTACTGGAAATTCAGTCGTCTTTATAGAAGTCATCACCGCCCTTACAAGCGGAAGAGTAGCAATGACTTTCCTCGGCCTTGTCCTCGTGCTCATAGGGCTTTTTGTTGTTTACAGAGACTGGGTGAAAGCCCTGGTCCCTGTAATTCCGATGGTTATAGTGATCGGCTGGTCAGGAGGAGTTATGAGCTACCTTAATATCAGCTACACTCCTCTAACAGCAACTCTGGGAGCTCTGATTTTAGGAGTTGGATCCGAGTATGCGATCCTTATGATGGAACGTTACTTTGAAGAAAAGGATAAAGGACAAAGCCCTATGGAAGCAATCCATATGGCAAGTGCCAAAATCGGAAGCGCAATCGTTGCTTCAGGGGCCACGACAGTATTCGGGTTCATGGCCCTGATGGCGTCTCCTTTCCCAATGATTGCTGACTTCGGTATGGTTACGGTTATCGATGTCGTGCTGGCTCTCCTTGCAACCTTTATAGTTTTCCCGCCGCTTATAATTATTCTTGATACCTGGCGAGATAAAAGAAAAGGATTCAGAACGGCAAATAAAGAGACAGAGACAAAAAAACAAATTAAGGGGGCCGAAATATGATACAAGTGCCCATAAAAAAATTAAGGCAAAAAATGATTAAGAAAGTTGCTACATTTACGTTAATTCTGTTAATAGTATCAGTGACTGCATTTCCGGCCCTCGGAGCAGATAACGGTGACGATGACGAAACAAACTTCCTCATTCCAGACCATGGGTACACCGTAGATTACTACAGAAGCTACGGAGAGCCAGCCCTGCAGGCGTCAATCACAGGAGATCCCGAGTTTAGCAGAGGAGAAACTGCAGACCTTAAGGTGAAAATCGTGAATGCAGGAGTTATAGATGGTTTTCAGAGGCTGAACGTGAATCAGAAAAAAATAAATGATTCAGTTGAGGAAACAATTGCAATGGCAGAGATGGGAGAAGAAAAAGAATGTACAACAGCAAAAGACATCGATGCTGAGCTTCAATCGGGAACGGAGTACTTTGAAGTAGAAGCCACAAATAACGTTCAAAATGTGGCAGAACTCGAAACAGGACATACAGCGGCTCTCAGCTACACGATAAAAATCGATAGCGACACACCTGCAGGAAATTATGAACTCCTCCTGCCTGTAACCTATCAATACCAGGCAAACGTCCGAACTGCAACTGCGGATGTAATAAACCTGGGGCTTACGGATACGAAGTACACAAGAGAGTATAAAATGAAAAATGAGACTCTCAGAGTACCTATTTCCATAAAAAGCGAGCCTAAATTCGAAGTAACTAACGTCTCCGGAAACCTGGTGCAGGGAGAGAGTAAGGTCGTTGAAGTCACCTATAAGAACACCAGAGAAAACGTAGCAAAAAACGCCTTAGCCCGTATAATTATAATGAGTCCCCTGAGCACTGAGAAATCTATAGTAAGGCTTGGAGATATAGGGCCCGGGGAAGAGAAAACTGCCAGATTCGATATTTTGGCAAGTCAAGAAGCAGTTGTAAAAAACTACAGCATCAACAGCGAAATAAAATATGTTGATGAAGATGAGGAAACTTCCTTTTCAGAAAACATGAAAGTAAGTGTGCCCCTTCAAGCCACAGAGAAGAAATTCAGCACAACCGGCATAGCAATCATACTGATTATCCTTGTCGCCCTTTATCAGATCTTAAATGTACATCGGAAAAGAAACCAGAAAAATGAGAACGCATCAGGTGATGAGAATGAATAAAAATGGATTTTTTACTGTCATAGCCTTTCTAATCCTTTGCTTTGCAGCCCTGCCAGCACAGGCAGCTCTACCAGAAAATTTTGATATTAGTAAAAATTACTACACTGTATATGGAGGACCTGACCTCAATGCAACACTCATTGGAGACAATGAGTATTCCAGAGGAGATACTGTAACCCTTAATGTAGATATGATGAATAAGGGAGAAGTTACCGGCTTTAAGTCTGAAAAGGATGTAGAGATTGGAAGTTACATGGATGAAATGCTCCAGCAGTCAGAAATGCAGTATGAAGCTCAGGCTGTAACTGCAGTAGGCATCCTTGCAAACCTCAAATCTGACGATCCGAATATTAAGGTCAAATCAGGACCCCAGGAAGCAGGTACTCTCAAGCAGGGGAAACAGAGCGCAAGCCCTACAAAATTTACGATAGAGATTAACAAAAATGCTTCTGCAGGAACCTATCCCTTAACTCTTGAACTTTCATACCAGTACCAGAACAATGTTCAGGTAGGCGGAGATGAATTTGACAGTACTACAGGCCTTGTGACAAATAAGGAGGTAGGCATATGGTACGAAAACAAGACTCAGACTCAGACTATTGAGATAGAAGTTAAAAAAGAACCTTTCTTTGAAGCCACAAATGTAACAGCTGATCTTTACCCTGACAAAAGCGGGATGCTTGAAGTCACATACAAAAATACTGGAGAAGAACCGGCAAAAGATGCAACTGTCAGAATCAGTGCAGCTGATCCCTTCAGTACCACTGACGACCAGGCATATCTCGGTACTCTAAACCCGGGAGAAAGCGCTGTTGCTGTGTTTAAATTATCAGTAGACGATACAGCAACCCCCAAACCGTATTCTCTGACTAGCGAGATCCTCTATGAAGATGCCGACGGACATGACCAGGTATCAGATAGTGTCAAGATCAACACAAAAGTCCTGCCTGCTGAAAATACACTTCCAGGCTATCAGGTTGGGACGGGTATTGCAATGGCCCTTGCGGCCTGTTTCGTCATGTTAAAAAAGAAGAAACAGGATTAAAGTGAAAAGGTTTTAGCTAGCAGCATATCTAAAGAAATATCCAGGTAGCCTTTTTAAAAGGCTACAACCCTTTATTTTAGAAAAATACTCATCCAGCTTTATAATTTTGAATTTTTGCCTCAAATTACAAGCAATAACGTAACTAATTCTAAAAATCGAACCTGTATGAGTAGAACTGACTTAGTCTTTTCTGTCATATCGGTACTTTATGCGTAAAGCAAGTGGAGAACAACACATGACAAGAGAATTTTACAGAAATATAGTGCTTGCAACAGACGGATCTGAGAATACCCAGAGAGCCATTTCTTACGGTATTGAGCTTGCAAAACTTAGCGGAGCCACTGTTCACGCTCTTTACGTAGTAGATACACCCTCTATAATTTCGGAAAACTGGACTGCTGGCAAAGAAACGATCTACGAAATTATAAGAGCTGATGGAAAGAAAGTAGTATCTAAAGTTAAAAAGATTGGAGAGGCCTCAGGGGTGGAGGTAAAAGAGGTTATTTTAGACGGGTACCCAAGCAATGAAATTATCGATTTCGCAGAAAATAATAACATTGATCTGATAGTAATGGGTACTCTTGGAAAAACCGGGCTCGAAAAGTTTCTAATGGGAAGCGTTGCAGAAAAAGTAGTAAGAGGCTCAAAGGTCCCGGTCATGGTGGTAAGGGGAGAAGAGAACAGCTGAAATTTTCAGAGAACTGGAAGCCTCTGGAGAAAGAAAGCAGGGTTTTAAGGACTCAAAGGTGCAAATTGCTGCAAAAAACACCTTTATTGAAGAAAATTAAGCATTAATACGTGTAATATACTCTGAATAATTGATTCAGCTCTTTAAATTGAATAAGCCGCTAAATTCAACGGACTGTAAGAAAATAATTTACAGCCACAAAGATTTAGTATTCAGAATCGGCTTTTATCTTCCCTTTTTCGCTGACAGCTTTTGCAACCATTACCTCAGTCGATTTGATGACTGCATAAATCCTGTCTCCGGGCTTTATATCCAGCTTTTCTACGGCTTCCTCGGTGACTACTGAAGTGATAATTGAAGGTTCCATTTGAATTGTGATCTTACAAACAAGCCCGCTTTTTTCCACTTCAAGCACTTTACCTGGGAGCTGATTTCGGGCTGATAACTTGAAGCCTACGTTTTCCCAGGCAGTTTCATCTCCAATTGTTTCATTGATAATCTGCTTATTGGTCTCATACTCAGCCAGGAGTTTTCGTCCCAGATCAGTGAGAAAGGTCCCCTGATCCTTTCCTCCGCGAACCGTGACTACTGCGGGTTCTCCGAGAGCTTCATTCATTTTTTTAAGCATCAGCCAGGCATGCTTGTATGAAATATCAAGAACATTGCAGGCTTTCCGAAGGGAGCGTTCTTTGTCAATTGTTCTCAGTAACTCAGCCCTTCCAGCACCCATGACAGTTTTTCCGTCTTCCGTAAACCAGAGCTTTGTTTTCGCTTTCACAGATCTTCACCTTTAACGGAGTACATGGACAGAACTTGCCTTAAATTGAGCGTAGACCGGAACGCCCGGAAAAATACCCAGTTCCTCTGCCGACTGCCTGGTTATCAGGGCATTAAGGATGACTCCGCAGTCAACTTTTACCCTTACAAGAGCGCCCAGTATCAAGACGTCGGTAACCCTGCCCTGAAAAGAGTTTCTGATGCTGGATTGTGTGGACTTTTTACTTAAGACTATGTTTTCAGGCCTCAGGAAAGCATATACATGGCTTCCAGCCTCCATATCCCCTGAAGCGTCAATTATTAATTCCCCGGTTTCAATCCTGATAAGGCCCCGTTCAGTAGAGATAACCCTGCCTTTGAATACGTTCTCAAACCCCACAAAATTAGCTACCCTGCTGTCAACAGGTTTTTCGAAGATTTCTTCAGGGGTCCCAACCTGCATAAGTTTCCCATCCATTACTATTGCAATTCTGTCAGCCATGATCCGAGCTTCGGTCTGGTCATGAGTAATATGCAGTACAGTCAGTTTTTTCTTTTTGTGGAGATCCAGAAGCAGTTCTCTTGCACTTTCCTGCGTTCTGGGGTCAAGGGCACTTAGAGGCTCATCGAGAAGCAGAATTTCAGGATCAGTTACAAGAGCTCTTGCAAGGGCAACTCTCTGCTGTTCTCCCCCTGAAAGCGTAAGCGGATGACGATCAAGAAGATGAGTGATTTTCAGAAAACTGGCAATTTCCAGAAGCTTTTCCTCTGATTTTATTTTTTTCATCCTCATCCCAAATTCAATATTCTTTTTTACGTTCATGTGAGGAAAAAGCGAGTAGTCCTGATAGACAAAGACAAGACCATGTTTTTCAGGAGGCAGATGAGTTACTTCTTTTCCACTGATCAGGATTTTTCCGGAATCAGGAGAATAAAAACCTGCAATAAGTTCCAGAAGCAGAGTTTTTCCGGCTCCGGTCGGGCCGAGGATCACAAAATACTCCCCTGACTCAATTTTAAGGCTGAGATTATCAAGGGCAAAATTTTTCCATTTCCTGGAGAGGGACTCAATCTCTATCATATATACTCCAGCCTGCAGAAAGGACCCTTATAGCTATGAATATCGAAAGCGTGACAAGTATAAGCAGGACAGCTATGGGCCTGGATGCAGACAGCCCGTAGGAAAGAAAACGGTCATAGATAAGGGTGGGTCCTATCATGGGATAGTAGGCAATCATCACAACTGCTCCAAATTCACTGATAGCCCTTGCCCATGTCATAATAGACCCTATTAAAAGATGCCTTGCAGAAAGAGGAAGGGTTACAAAGAAAAATGCTTTCCAGAGAGGAGCTCCCAGAGAACGAGCCGCTTTTTCAAGCCTTGGATCAACACTTTTGAAGCCTTCTCTGGCGGAATTTGCCAGATAAGGGAGGGACACAAAGAGCATTGCAACCACGATTCCGGGCAGTGCATCACGGAACTGAATATAGTCTTCAAGAGGACCTCCAATAAGCCCTCTTGACCCAAAAACCGTAAGAAGGGCAATCCCTGCAACTGTGTGCGGAACTACTACAGGCACATCAATGATACTCTCAACAAGCCTTTTTCCGGGAAAATCGAACCTTGCAAGGATATAGCCTGAAGGTACCCCAAGAAAAAGGGCAAGAAGGGTTGCAAGAAAGCCTGCATAAAGAGAGAGAAAAATAGAGCTAATTATAGCATGATTTCTTGCAGCGTCTACAAGCCCCTGGAAATCATCGAAGATCTGCCCGAAGATCATGTTTGAGAGAGTTAAGAAAATAAAAAGGAGAAGGACAAGCAGTAGAAGGGAAAAAATGAAAGTCATAGGCTCAAATTTTCTGGTTTTTCTGATTATGGCTTTCATCTTATACCTTTTTACTTCGTTTTTACTTAAGTATTCCCCGAATTTCTATGCTCTGAAGAACCAGGGAAAAAGATATTTTTCTTTATTTCACAAGAGGCTGCAATTCTTCAGGCATTTTATCTTTTCCTTCCGCAAGAGCAGGGACAATTGGAGGCTGGCCGTTCTTGATGAAGATCTGCTGGCCTGGCTCTTCGAGGAGGAGTTTTATAAAGTCAGCAGCAAGTTTCGGATTTTCGGCGTTTTTGGGTATAGTTACTCCGTATACTATAGGAGAGCCAGTGACTACTTCTCCATTTGCCATTTCAACCTGGACCTTTGAGTAATTGTCAGCATAATCGAGTGAACTAAGGTCAATTTCAGGTGGTAGCTCCACGTATTTAAAGCCGTGCTGTTCTGCAACACTCCGGTAAATGTAGAAATAATCGATTTCCTCGGTTTCAAGGGCAGAAGAAAGTTCGACTTCCATGCTTCGGAGCATTATTTTACTGGTATTGGGGGAAATTTCTTCGGATGCAGGAGTATGTATAAGGACTGTACCGTTTTCCTGTGTAGTAACAGTCATGCCTGTATTTTTCAGCATAAGATCGTCATAGATCTGACTGTCATTATAATAAGATTCAGCTAACTGAGTTACTATCTGTGACCTGTAGCCTGCGGGATCATCGTTAGGGTTGGAAAAACCATAGCTTACATCAGGCCGCCTGAGGATTTCATACCAGTTGCTTGCGCTGATTTCGTCACTGTACTTACTTTCATTGGTGTAAGCAATCACCATCTGGTTTTTTGCAAAAGCTGCATACCAGTCAGCATATTCAGGCATCATAAGAGAAGGTATCAGACCATAGTCAGCAGATGCCAGGACATCAGCCTTTTTCCCGAGTTCGGTAATCTTTCTTACACTCTGTGCGCTGCCTGCAGCTTCCCGCTGAACATCGACTCCGGGGTGCTGGGCTTCGAACTCGGCTTCAAGCTCTTCAAAAGGCACACCAAGGCTTCCGGCATGGAAAACTGTAAGAACTTCCCCAGAAGATGCGTTTTCAGAGATATTTTCAGAAACGTTTCCAGTACCGTTTTCCACTGCCCCGGCACTTTCATTCTCTGCCCTGTTGTCAACACAGCCGAGGCTGGCAAATACAATCAAGATTAAGAGAACTGATACTAATTTGAAAATTCTGGATTTAATATTCATAGTTATGTGATCTTGAACATAACAAATATAAGTCTTTTGAAGCAGAATAACTGTTCTAAATATTTGGAAATTGAGTTCCTGTTTTTTTCATGCCAAAAGTAAAATTTGAGAAAAAGAGATATTAAAGGCATAATAACATTCTTTTCATCAGAAAAAGCCACGAAAATCAAAGAAACTGAAAAAGTACCCACAGGATATTTTTAAAAGGTATAAAAAATAGAAACATAAAAATAAAAATGAGTTTAATTCAAGTTAACTTGAATGAAGATCAGAAAAAGAGACCATCCGCCGGCAAAAAGAGAGTTAAACAGTATAAACCAAAGTAAAAGTTTATTTATTTACATGTCAATAAAAGAGAATATATAAACAGGAATATATTTCAGAAATGACAATAATATCTCAGAAAATTTCGATAAACGAGTAGAAGTGGATACATAATATAATACTTTTGAAGGTACTCTTATGGATGGTTATAGTATTTTTCTTGTAATGCTTGCAGTCTATATAGCCGGACTTGTGGCTATTGGCTGGTATTTTAATAATAGACAGAAATCCGTTACAGACTTCTGGCTTGCTGGCCGCAGGATAGGCCCCGCAGCTCTGGGATTTTCAGCTGCAGCATCCTGGTTGACAGCCGGAGGAATTCTGGCGGTTGTCGGGTTTTATATGCTTCAGGGAATGGGTTCTATATGGGGATTTGTGGCCCCTAACATCATCGCCCTCCTTGTCATTGCCTTGCTTGTGGGGAAAATCAAAAACCTTCCTGCAATCACCCAGCCTGAACTCCTGGAACAGCGCTATGGCAGTATAGTCAGATGGCCAATTGCCCTGATCATCACTGTTGTAATGATTCTTTTTTCAGTAGCCGACATTACAGGGCTTTCCCTTGTGCTGCAGGTCTTTTATGGTCTTGATCCGTTCTATGCTGCAGCCATTGTTGCAATTGCAGTTTCCCTTTACGTAACTCTTGGAGGGCTGTATGCAGTTATCTGGACAGATACTATCCAGTTCGCTTTCCTTGCTATCTTTGCAGTAGGAATGGCTTTTGCCGCAGTGGCAACAGTCACCGATGGAGGCCTTAGCACTTCCGCTATAAGCGCTTCAACGCTTTTTGGAAACGTGTCCGGGGACTGGTGGAATCCTTTCTCAATCGGGCTTCCGATGGTCCTGATCTTTATCCTGGCCATAGTCCCAGGCTGGATTTCCGAGCAGGACCCCTGGCAGAAGGTCTGGGCAGCAAGAGATGGAAAATCTGCCAGCCTTGGAATGATAATTGGCGCTCTCATGATTACTGTGGTCTTTGTAGCCTGTGCTGTGATTGCAATAGCCCTCAACTCCATATATCCTGAGATTGCAAAAATGGGCTTTCCTGCAGGCATGGCTCTTGCAGAGCCTGCACTCCTTACCTTTGTCAGTGAACGTTTTGCCTCTGCCCCCGCAATAATAGCCTTCAGTGCGATTGGACTGGCAGCTGCTTCCATGTCCTGTACTGATACTTTTTCAACATCAGGAGCTTCATGTATCTCAAGGGACATTTACCAGAGATATATAAAGCCAGATGCAACAATGAAGGAAATGATGCTGGTAAACAGAGTAAGTGTGCTGTTTATCATACTTGCTGCAACAGCAGGCTCATTTGTCATCCACAACATTATCGATGCCATTCACATCGCAACTTTCATTGCAAGTTCTTCCTACTTCTTTCCACTCATGGGAGGCCTGTACTGGAAGCGAGCTACAAAAGAAGGAGCATTTGCAGGCATGATAGTAGGGTTTACAGCCCAGGTTGCTCTTGTGGTTCTGGATTATGTAAATACACCGCCTCTGGCTCCCAATTATCTGGAAAGCATTCACCCGATTCTCATGAGCCACGGAGTTATTGTGGGAATGGCTCTGAGTGCGATTGCTTTCTTTGGGGTTTCCCTGATGACAAAACCCTCAAGCAGGGTTAACCTTGCACCTTTCTTCGAAGAAGAAGCCGAAGAACTCTCCCGCTATGAAGCAAGAGAAATCGACGAGAAAGACCCTGAGTACAGCGCGTTCCTCAAAAACGTTGATGAAAACGTCTCAGGAGAACGCACCCATCTCCAGCTCAACCTCCGAGCATCGGGAAATCTCAGCTGGAAAGAATTAGTTGAAAAAATAAAAACCGTCTCTCCTGCCTGGGTAACTCCTACAGGGCTCGACTCAATATACAGGCTGACCCATGGAGACATGCTTGCCTGTGTTGCAGTCACAAGAGGGACCGGAGAAAGAGACATCTGGCTCAAGGCTGAACCCAAACTTGAAACCGTTGACAGGCAGAAGAAAGAGCTTTTCACGGCTTATGAAGAGTTGAAAAAAGTACTTGGCCAGAAAAACGTAAATCTGGATTTCTATTAAGAAAGAGCTGAGGTTCTTAATAGAACCCCGGCTATTACTCTTTTTTGAGATTTATATCAATTCCTCTTAAACCTTGAAAGCGTTCTTCAGCGTATTTTTTCCGAAAAGGATCTCTTCGAGTGAGAAGACCTCCAGGTTATACACACCTCTATATCCGGAAAGCAGTTTAAGGACAGAATAATCCGTACAGCCCATTCCGGGAGCCATGTGCTCGTCTCCATCGTATTTTTCGGTCCACTGCCCGCTATTGTCATGGAGATGAATATGAATAATGTGCTTTTTTAAGGTCCTGACAAAAGCCCGGAGTTTTTCAGAATCACCTCCGCAGGTTAGGTTTGCATGCCCTATATCAAAGGTAGCCTTTAGATATTCGGAATTTACAGCTTCGACTGTCCTTGAAAGCTCTTCTGCTTTACAGCAAAAGTTGGAAGGATCGGTACCTTCTTTATTCTCCAGGCCCAGAGTGACGCCGTAATCTTCAGCTATGGAAGCAAGGGTACAGAGGTTTTTAAGCATTGAAGTAAAAGATTTTTCCCTCTCCTGTCCAACTCTTCCCGGATGCAAAACGACTACCGAGGATTCTATCCTGTTTGCAAGAGCAAGGGATTCTTCCATAAGGGCAAACTCTCTCTCCCCCATAAATGCGGTGTCTACCTGAAGGGCTGAAGGATATTTGGAGTCTGCTGCAGAATAAGGAGCATGAACTGTGCTTGCAAAATCATGGACAGATAGTTCGTCGAGGATTCTGTCAAGTTTTTCCGTTTCAAGTGCCGAACCGTTGTAAATTCCCAGCTTGGGGATATACAGTTCTATAGATCCAACGTGTCCCTTCAAATCCGCAAGGGGACCGGCAAAAGATGAGGCTCCGAAAATCACAAATTAAGCAGGGAGACCAGATATAAAAATTCTTTTCTGATTCCATTAGAAATCAAAGGTGGCAAACTCTACAAAATAATCAAGCCTCTAAAAACTGCAGAGACAGAAATACCGGAGCTTACTCTCAAACGAACTTGAATTCTTATATTCTCCTGTAAAGGACAAAAATAGCCAACATATTTATATATAAATATGTGTTACACGCCAGACTGTAGAAAGGATTTTATAAATAGTTACAAAGAAAATACATAGTTTCACATTATAGATATAGTTTCATTCGAGCGCCGCACATAATGAAAGAATTTAGAGTATTAGATGCGGCGGCCGTGTTTTATTTGTCCCTCTAATAAATAAGAGAGATTAGTACGGATTACTTTTTATAAAAATTATTAATATAAAAACCACATCAGGAAAACTCATTAATATAAAAATGTGAAATATATTTTTTAAGAGGAAACAAAAAAAATCACTAGTAAGAATCGGAATCTTTATATGATATTGAATAGAGTAGAATTTATTTTTTTATATATATATAGGATTTTGTTTATTTTAACCCCCTCCTTTCATCATATAAAATTGATTGTATAATATATAATTGTATAATAATATTTTAAAAGCCTACATATTTCGAAAGGTTTATGAATGATCCTCTCTAATCCAAAAATTAACGCGCGTCATAATCATATTTCTTTGTGATGATATGGCAGACGATATTAAAAAAATGTACAGCGTTTTTTTGAATCCAACTTATTACATTCAATAATATAAAGGAGGAAAATGAATGGAACCACTCATAAGCATGGGAGTGCTCGCCCTTATCGGAGTGGCTGCGACCATTGCAGGTGCCTCAGAGGACCTGGAATCAGATATAGGCTCGCAGAGTAACCCCAACTCACAGGTGCAGCTAGCTCCCCAGATGGCGTATCCACATAGGATTTATAATAAAGCCATTTCTGGAGAACCACCATCCAATGCATTAATGTGTTCGATTGGAGCAGCCGTTGCAACAGTATTAATAAGTGAATTCACTATATCCCCACTCTTTGCATTGGTATTTGGTTCTCTTATCGCAGCATGTGTACACGGTACTTTTGCCGTAACTGCTACAATGGGCAGATGTGCCAGCCAGAGTAGGTTCAAGCAGCCGATTTATCTGGACATGATAAGAAGTCACACCCCAGCAATTATGGGATATGCGTTCATAACAACGTTCTGTGTTCTAGTGGTATCATATTTGATGACCGTTGTACTTGGACACCCCTTCCCGCTAACTATGCTGGCTTTTATCTGGGGTATCACAGTAGGTGCAATCGGATCGTCCACAGGCGACGTCCACTATGGTGCAGAACGTGAGTTCCAGCAGTTTGAATTTGGTACTGGATTAAATGCTTCGAACTCAGGAAACATTGTAAGATATGCTGAATCCGGGCTCAGGAATGGATACGACAACTCCTGGTTCTGTGCCAAGTTTGGAGGCCCTGTCACAGGACTTGCTTTTGGTATGACCGTGTTTCTGGGAAGCTGGATAACCACTATTTTTGATCCTGCAAAAGGCTTGACCATGGGATGGCTTTCCGCTGTTGCAGGTGTTGTTATTGTCTTTATTTTAATTATATGGAACTGGAAGATGGAAGTCGATGCCCGTAAATCATTTGGGCCTTACAAAGAAGACAAGGCTGAGGAGGCTTCAGCATGATTGAAGCTCTGATGGCAAACATCATCTGGATGGTCTTTATTGTAGTCGGCGGTGCTCTTATCTCCTGGAGCGTTCACTTCGTGCCTGTGGGCGGTGCACCTGCAGCTATGGCTCAGGCAACTGGTATTGGAACAGGTACCGTGCAGCTGGCGGCCGGAGCAGGCCTCACAGGGCTTGTCAGTGCAGGGTTCATGATGAACGTAACAAAAGACCTACCCCTGATTCTCGCTTCAGGCGCAGTGGGTGCAATGATCATGATAGCTGTAACCATGATTGTTGGAACGTGGGTCTACGTTTACGGTGTGGGTTGTGTCCCCTCTTCAGCAAAAGTAAAGGTTGACCCTATCACAAAATACAGGCAGGATCTCTATGTCTCTCAGGGTACTGAAGGACACGGGCTTCCAACAGTCAGTTTTGTGAGCGGAGTTATCGGCGGCGGCCTTGGTGGAATAGGAGGAGCCCTTGTTTACTACGCGCTCATAGAAGTGGGTCTAAAAGCGGGTCTGCAGGGTGGTGGAGTCACCAATTCTGTTACAGGAAATTCGCTTGTAGCAGTTGCAGCAATGTTTGCAATAGGTATTTTCTTCGTAAACGCTGTAATTCCTTCCTATAACATAGGAGGTACGATTGAAGGGTTCCACGATCCGAAATTCAAAAAATGGCCGAAAGCGGTAATTTCTTCTCTCGTGGCAACACTATTGTGTGCTATTGTGGCAATAGTTGCAATTTCACAGCTTGGAGGTATCTAAAATGTCTGCAGGTGGAGCAGGAGGAGAAGCTAAAGGCGGGTATCCTCCACAAACAATAATGGCTCTAGGTATAATCGGTGGCCTTGTCGGAATTTACCTCGGTCATTTCATGCCTCCAGCATATTCCTTCTTTGGAGGCATCGGGGCAATCTGTGCAACGGTCTGGGGTGCTGATGCAGTTCGCCGTGTTGCAAGCTACGGGCTTGGTACAGGTGTTCCATCAATTGGTATGCTGGCCCTTGGTATGGGTGTTTTAGCAGCCCTCTTCGGACTTTCAGTAGGAGGTATTGCAGGGCCCATAGTAGCCATCGCTGTAGCAGCAATTATAGGCGGCGTTATTGGTGCCCTTTCAAACAAGGTAATCGGCATGGGCATCCCCATAATGGAACAGGCGATGGTAGAGATTTCATGTGCAGGTACTCTTGTAATTCTCGGGCTGAGCGTCGTTATTGCAGGATCTTTCGATTATGCTCAAGTTGTTCAAAACGTGGTCGCAAATGGATACATTGCACTGATCTTTATAATAGGCGGTATGGGAATCCTTCACCCCTTCAATGCTAGCCTGGGCCCTGATGAGCATCAGGACAGAACTCTGACTCTTGCGGTTGAAAAGGCAGCTATTGCATTAATAATTACGGGCTTTGCATCTTCACTCCATGAAGGATTGATGACAGCTGGAGTGAATATGCTTGTGGGGATCGTCATCTGGTATATTGCTTTCAGCAAGTATTATGAATTTATTAAGAGAGATGCATACCAGGTAGTAGGAACCGGTCTGTTGCCCAGTGCGGAGGAACTGCAATGAGCATGATTCGCATAGCCCCCGAATTACATCTGGTCCTTGACCCGGACACAGCAACTGTGGCAGAAGAAAGGGAAGACTCGATTGAGTATTCCATGGAACCTGTCTTTGAGAGGCTGGACAAGCTTGATGCAATCGCGGACGACCTCGTAAATTCCCTTGCTCCAAGTATGCCGCTCCTGAACTCATGGCCTGGTCGTGAAAATACATCCTACATGGCAGGATTCTACAGCAACTCTTTCTTTGGAGTCGTTGTAGGTCTTGCCGTCTGCGGACTGCTGGCTCTAGCCATACTCGCAGGTAGAGGAGGAGTGTAAAATGGTGAATAAAAGAGAGCCTGCCCCAGGATGGCCAATTCTAAAAGGTGAATATGAAGTTGGCGATGTCAAGAACAGTGTACTGGTAATTACCTGCGGATCACATCTGCCGGGAAAGCCTGTTCTTGATGCAGGTGCAGCAATTACCGGCTCATGTAAAACCGAAAACCTCGGTATTGAAAAGGTCGTTGCCCACATTATCTCAAACCCGAACATCAGATACCTGCTTGTAACCGGCTCAGAGGTAAAGGGGCACATTACCGGACAGTCAATGATGAGCCTCCATGCAAACGGTGTAAAAGATAACAGGATTGCAGGAGCATTAGGTGCAATTCCGTATGTGGAAAACCTGAATCCAGCCGCAATTGCCCGCTTCCAGGAACAGGTCCAGGTTGTCAATCTGCTTGATACCGAAGACATGGGTGCCATCACCGCCAAAGTAAGAGAACTCGCTTCAAAAGACCCGGGTGCCTTTGATGCAGACCCACTGGTAGTGGAGATCAGTGAAGAAGGCGGAGACGAAGAAGAGGGCGCTATAATCAGGCCGGTCTCCGGTGAAATTGCAGTTATCCGCGCCAGGCTGAAGGGAATTGAATCCCGCATGCTTGACATAGGAAACTGGAACAAGTTCCACTCTGGTGTTCACGCAGGCAAAGTTGAAGGTGCCATGATCGGATTGGCCATAACCATATCCCTGCTTGGAATATTACTGTTCGGGAGGTAATTAAAATGGCAGAAGAATACGGAAAAGGGGTTCCAATGGTGCTTGCCCCCCAGATGGGGGCAATTGACGCTACTGTTGAGAGCATTCGGTACAGAGCACAGCTGATTGCGAGAAACCAGAAGCTGGATTCCGGAGTCATGGCTACCGGAATGATCGGCTTTGTAGCTGGTTTCCTCTTTTCACTGGTGATGATAATTATACTCCCACTAGCCGTCGGTCTATAAGCTTAAGAGGTGAACAATATGGTAGGAAAAGCACCAGCAGCATTCGTAGAGCCAGGCGAGTTTAACGAAGTAATGAAAAGGCTCGATAAGATCGATGAAAAGGTAGAGTTTGTCAACAGTGAAATTGCACAGAGAATCGGAAAGAAAGTAGGAAGAGACATCGGAATTCTGTACGGCGGAGTTATTGGCCTTCTACTCTTCCTGATCTATGTCTCGGTATCATCAATGTTCATGTAAGTGAGGGATCAAAATGTTCAAGTTTGACAAGAAACAGGAAGTATTTGAAATCGGAGGAGTTAAGTTCGGCGGACAGCCGGGTGAATACCCAACCGTGTTAGTCAGTACCATGTTCTATGCAAGGCACAAAATTGTGACTGATGAGGACAAGGGACTCTTTGACAGAGCCGCTGCAGAAACCCTCTGGAACACCCAGGTTTCAATGAGCGATGCCACAGGAAACCCCTATGTAAACCAGATTGTGGGAGAAACCCCAGAAGCAATCAGGCGCTACATCGACTGGTTCATTGAGATCGACAACAAGACCCCCTTCCTTATTGACTCCTCAGCCGGAGAAGTGCGTGCAGCTGCAGCCAAATACTGTACTGAAATCGGTGTTGCAAACAGGGCAATCCACAACTCAATCAATGCAAGCATTGAGCAGGCAGAAATGGACGTGCTCAGGGAAAGCGATGTGGAAGCTGCAATCGTCCTTGCCTTCAACGCAACTGACCCGACCGTAAAAGGAAAGATGGACATCCTTGAAGTAGGCGGTTCCGGACAGACCAAGGGTATGCTCCAGGTTGCCAAGGAATGCGGAATAAAGATTCCCCTGATCGACGTTGCAGCCATGCCTCTCGGTGCAGGCGCAGGTGCAACAATCCGCACAGTTCCGACAATCAAAGCGAAACTCGGCCTGCCTGTTGGCGGCGGATACCACAACATGGCCTCGGCCTGGGACTGGCTCCGGAAATTCAAGAAAACCCAGCCTGACCCAAAAGCAATCTACATGCCTACGGACATTGGTACCAACCTGGTAGCCCAGATTGCAGGATCTGACTTCCTGCTCTACGGTCCTATCGAAAACGTCAACCAGATTTTCCCTGCTGTCGCAATGGTCGACATTATGCTCGGTGAAACTGCAAAGGAACTTGGCGTCGAGATTGCAGACCTGGCAAACCACCCGGTTACCAAGCTGACGTAAACGAAACAAAAACAAAATTAAAAAGCATTTTAAGGTCAAAAGCAGAGGAAAATTCTCCTTTGCTTTTCTCCCGATTTTTTATTCAATGTGATTTTTCTGCCAGATTTCTTGTCTGACTATCTTTTATGAAAAAATATATTTTGATTAGTTTATTCTCTGAACACTTCTCTTCTGAAAAAATATATTTTGACTAGCTTATTCTCTGATTACTTCTTTTCTGAAAAATTACATTCTCAAAATTACTATTTTGATTATTTATTTTTCTGAAAACTGCTATTGTGAGTATTTCCGTCTGTCTCCTGAAGTTTCTTCGCCATTCTCTTTCAAACCCATTTAAGAAAATTGCTGAAAAAGAGCAGAAATAACATGAATAGAATATCATTGCCTGAACAAAGCAAAAAAGAAAGGAAAGAAAAGGAAAGGAAAGAAAAAGAAAAATAACATTAAGAAAAGTATCCATTTTTCTTAGGAGGAAAGTGCCTGGCTGGCTGGATGATTCAATATGAATCGGCCAGGCACCATGAATCCACTCCCAAACTCGCTTTTTTCAGGACTTTTATTGCCTCTGAAGATCGTCAGTTATTAAAGGATTGTACGAGCCTGAATGAGTTATGATACTTCCCCCACTACTCAAGTAGAGACTGTACAAATCCATTCCTGAACTTACAGTGTATAAGGATGTCAACCAATACCATCAAGACAAGAGAGACAATCAAAGGTTAGACCGACTGTAAGGAAAGGGTAAAATCAATAACATGACCTTCAGGTTATATCAGTCCTATCTCACATACCATATTTTGTAACTCACATATCGTACACTGTCTTACCATATATATATAAAGAGTTGTGAATCGGTATTATTGGTTTTTGAACAGTTGTCACGATTTCAATCTGGTAATAAAAGAAAAAGTTCAATTCAGATTTGAAAATAAAAGATTAAGAAAAAAATTAGGCATCAAGCGAGCTTAAGAAAGTCAAAGAATAGGGGAATATTATACACAACTGTTGAAATAAATGACATCTCTGATGAATAATAAATTTGAAAAAATTATCAAAAAATGGCACTAAACAGAAAGATTTAATATTCGGTAGCACTTACGTGTATTGAAAAATCGATTTATAAGTAAAGACTTTCAGGGTTTGTAAAATATTTCGTTGTGAACCACCACTAGGCTAAAGACCTACCGGCTTCCTGAGTCATCCCTCTGCCTAACAGCAACAAGTCATACAGGCTCTACCCGAAGTTCCTTCGGTGAAAATTGTACTTGAGCTTCCTTTCGGATTCCGGTTTTCTCCGGCACAATCTCTAGCCCTTAGAGAGTATGAACGTGAAGTTTGCCCTGTTATCCAACTTCCTTTCGGATTGTGGTGACAGCAAAATACCTCTATCCTGTGCTTGGTTATCGCTTTAGGATTTCAGCATAGTATAATAGGTCTAAAAATAGAAATAAGTTTGCAGAATAAGTAAAAAGAGAACGTGATGAAGTTGACGCTTATATCCACTAAGCTAAAGACTTAGTGGTTTTACGCTTCTTCCTAAAAAAGAGTTGCCTAAGGTTTTGAGCCGGAAGCCATAAAAAGTCCTGATTTAAGATCCCAATAAAAGATCATAGAATAAAGGACCAGAAAACCGGATCAAGTAGGGTGGGAATATGCTGATCAGGAAAAATATATCCCTTGATGACAAGTACCTTAAAAAGCTACAGCCTCTTCTGGATGCAAATGATGGAAACCTGAGCGCGGCAGTAAGGGATACCATTGAAATTGCAGACACGGCACTTACGTATCATAAAAGTATTGACGAAGCAATCAGCTTTTTAAAAGAAAATCCTGCAAAAGAAGAGTTAAATGATACAATTCAGAGCGGGGAAAATGTCATCATAAATAGGACGATGCTAGAGTGGCTGTTCAGGTACACCAAAGGCCGGCTCACGGATGAGGAACTTGTCAATGAGCTTATCAATCCATTCGAAATTCATGATATGAAACAGCTCGAAGAGTACCTTAACTGGGTTTCCCGAACTTACCAGTGGACAATCCGAACCTCAATAAAATGTGAGGATATCCATAACCCTGAATCTGCACTTGTCCTCCTTTCCAATTCTACGGTAAATAGCAGAGATTTTTTTGCCCAGCTGGTGGCTCATTTTCTGGCCAGATGGAAAAAACTCGACGTGGAGCATATTTTCAGAAGAGCAAACTCGACCCAGATTTCTTTCAAAAAGAATCTATCTATATCTCCGAACGAGATTATGCCCGGACTCCGGAAACATTTTGGGTACCTTGATATTGTCTGTAAGGAACTCGATGATAATACAGAATTCTGGACTCAGCTAATGTATACTTATAATGTTGAAAGGTTCAATCTCGTAACCTTACATCGGAGCCAGTTCGAAATTTTTGCAACAGGAGAAATCCCGAATCCGACAAAAATTCTGGAACGTCTGTGCAAGCAGTCTGTATGTGATATGACTCTTCCTGACCTGCTGATCCACTTCAGGAGAATATATCTGGCAACCCAGCTAGTCAAGAATATAGAGATCTGCCTTGAACCCGGCAGAGAATCCGTGACAATCTTCCATGACTTCAAAAATGAAAAATTTATCCACAACCTTGTTGAATATTTTTCGAATATTTTCATGGAAAACGGGACTCTTTTTGAGACATCCTCCTACTCAAGCATGATCGTCTTCAGATTTTATAAGGAGCCCAGAACTAACAGTCCTGAATTATACATAGAAGAACTTGAAAGTCCGCAATACTCTACAAAAGAGTGAAAATATTCAGAAGACAAAATACAAAAAATTAAAAAAATAGAAGGTCGAAACTTCACCCTTCTAACTAAAAGCATTTTCTGAACTCGAATTCAGAATTCCTTCTGGAATTTAACCTGTTTAACCTTTTGCAACCCCAAGAGGAAGAACTCTTGCAACCTTACGGGCAATGCCAAGGTCATGCACAACATTTACTACATCACTGCTGGACTTGTACACATCCGGAGCTTCTTCTGCAATAACAGAAGGGTGAGTTGCCCTTACAGTAATGCCTCGAGCTTGAAGGCTTTCTTTTATGCTCTCCCCATGGAACTCTTTCTTTGCATGCGCTCTGCTCATGACCCTGCCAGCCCCATGGCATGCACTGCCGAAAGAAATATCCATAGCCTCTTTTGCCCCGCATAATATGAAAGAAGCAGTCCCCATGCTCCCAGGAATCAAAACAGGCTGGCCTGCATCCCTATATACGGCAGGAACTTCAGGATGCCCGGGGGGAAATGCCCTTGTTGCGCCTTTCCTGTGCACATACACCTCTTTTTTCTTGCCGTCCACATTATGCTCTTCAAGTTTTGCCACGTTATGAGCAACGTCATAAAGGAGGGCCATCCCCAGTTCGTCAGAGTCCATACCAAATATCTTTTCAAAGGATTCCCTTGTCCAGTGAGTGATCATCTGCCGGTTCGCCCACGCATAGTTTGCAGCGCAGAGCATGGCTTTGAAGTAGTTCTGTGCCTCTCTTGATTGGGCAGGAGCACAGGCAAGCTGTTTATCCGGGATATGAATGCCATAGTGCCTTACGGCCTGGGAAAGTTCTTTTAGATGATCCGTGCAGATCTGGTGCCCTGCTCCTCTTGACCCGCAGTGGACCATAACTGTGACCTGGCCTTCTTCAAGCCCAAAAGCAGCTGCTGCTTCCCTATCGTAGATTTTATCCACATACTGGACTTCAAGGAAATGGTTCCCGCTTCCAAGAGTTCCCAGCTGGGGTTTTCCCCTTTTTCTGGCCTTTGTGCTTACATGGGAAGGATCAGCTCCCTCCATATAACCGTCTGCCTCACAGTGAACCACATCGGCTTCCACACCATAACCGGCTTCCACTGCCCATCTTGCACCATGGAGGAAAGCATCGTCCAGTTCCCGGTCAGAAGCCCTGAAACGGCTTTTCGAACCGACTCCCGAAGGAACATTGTTAAAGAGCTCATCAGTGAGTTCCTTTATATGAGGGACTACATCCTCTTTCTGAAGGTTAGTGCGAATAAGCCGTACACCGCAGTTGATATCAAAACCCACCCCTCCGGGGCTGATAACTCCTTCTTCTACATCAAAAGCCGCAACTCCGCCGATTGCAAATCCGTAACCCAGATGGACATCAGGCATTGCCATGGAATATTTCTGAATGCCTGGAAGGGTTGCCACATTCGCAATCTGATCAATAGCTTCCTGTTCAAGGCTGCCAAGCAAACTTTCAGAAACAAAAAGGCGGCCTGGAACCTTCATATCCGGAATGTGCCCTATGGGAATTTCCCAGCTGTTTTCAGAAAGCTTCCGGACCATGCTTTTAACATCTGGCCGTACACCTACCGCTAATTCCTCAGTATCTCTTTCTTCGCTCTCTACCATAACTGATACTCCCTGCTCATTGTTTGCTTATTATATCTGGATTTAGTGAAATCAGATTGAAAGATAATTAAACTTCAGTCCAGGATAAAATTGAATATAATTTGAGATATAATGATGCCGGATAGGATAATAATTCAGGTACATGAAGATATGTGTGAAAGGTAAAAAGAGAAATGACAGGTCACACAACAGCTCATAAATTACAGCTCATTAATTACAGCTTATATATTACAGTTCATAAATTACAGCTTATAAATGCTTCCTTCGGTCAGAGGTCCACAACCACCTGTGCTTTCCAGCCAGTGGGTGTTTTCTCGAGTTCTAGCTGGTTATAGGTAACAGCCTTTATTTCGGTTTCAAAGGGATGGCTTTCAGGATAGAATTTTTCACCTGAAGCGACTGCATTTATTGAGTACTTGCCTTCTTCTTCCCTGACCTCTTTAACCTGAAACTTCCTGAAGATGATTTCTTCAACTTCGAAAAGATACAGAAGTTCGGCAAGCCAGTCTACAAGCAGAGACTCCAGATCAGGAGAATTAAGACAGATCTCCGTTGCCATCTCTCCCGAGACTTTTTCGGTATCGATAATAATATTGAACATCGCAAGAGCTGCGTTTTCAAATACTTCTTCCAGAGTATCTCCATAGGCAAGGAACTTCGCGTCTGCAGTGTGTTCCAGATACTCATACTTCTTCTGTTGAGACGGCATAGTCAAGTATTGTGTTTTGGGTTACATTAACTTATGCGATTCAGGAGCCTGTATTCAGGCATGGAAAACATCCTGTAACTGGAAAAATTAAAGGATAGCTATCATTTCAGCCTTTTCCAGATATAGAGAATCCGCTGGACTGCAGTTATATGGCTGGTTACGGCAATCAAAATGACAGCCCAGCCCAGAATAGAAAAACCTGCAACTGGATCTGAAAAGACAAAGTTGATGAAAGCGGCAAGGATTATGACTACAAGCCGATCAGCCCTGCCCATAATTCCTCCATAGTATCTTCCCAGATTGAGGGCCTGAGCCTGAGTACCGAGATAACTTGTAAGCAGCACACCTACAATTGCCGTGACTCCGATCTGCCAGGGAACATAACCTGCAAAAAAGATGCTGCATATAATAAAAACATCCGAATAACGGTCGATAACGTGATCCAGAAAATCGCCTCTACGAGTGGCCCTGTTGGATTTCCTTGCAATCACCCCATCAAGGGCATCAAGAAGGGAGTTAAATATCACCAGAACGCCTGCCAGAAGGACGAGTTCCTTGGCGGCCGGGGAATAGTAGAAACTGAGCCCTGCAAAAAAGGCGCAGACAAGGGAAGCCAGGGAAACCGTATCAGGTGAGACCTCACATCTGATGAAAAAGTCTGCCAGCGGTTCAATAACTTTTGAGGCAAAAGGTCTCAGGGTATTAAACGTCATGGTACTCGAGATTCTTCCTTTAGTTATATATCCGTGATAGAAAGCCGTCACAAAAAAACAGGCAACTTGTCTTGCCCAGTATTCCAGACTTGATCTGCTTAATCCATATTGTTTCTGTGTTTACCTGTTTTTTATATTTATACTTAAGGCTGTATGTCTGGTAATCTGCACATTCAATAGATAAATGTACTTATTTCCCTTTTTCTGCAACTGCACGTTCATACAGATATTTAATCTTGCATGAATGCTCAATCTGCGTGGTCACGATATAAGCCTCTCCAAGAGTTCTCCCGATTGCAAAAGTACCATGGCTGAACACTACAGCGCCTCGATGTCTCGAAAGGGCATCTGCAAGATTGTCTGCAAGCTCGCGACTGCCAATTCCCCCTCCGACTACTAGAATGTCTCCCAGGAAGTACTGCCCTTCACTGTCTACAGGCAGAATTATCCCGGCGGGGCCTGCAAGTAAAGATTCCACAACTGAATATTGACAGTGAGCATGAATAACTGCAAGAGCAGAGGTCTGCCTGTAGATCTCCCTGTGTACGACCGTTTCGGAAGATGCAATTATGTCCAGGGACGAAGTGTCCTGAATGTCCACCTCAACAACACTATTTTCCGTGATCTCGTCAAGCGCGGCCCCGGTCCTGGTAATGAGCATCTTATCACCAGCTCTGATGCTGATGTTTCCGAAATTGGATTCGACAAGCCCGTGTTCAACTAACTTGCGCCCGTATTTTGCTAGTTCCTGCCACATCTTAGCGAGATATAGAGTAAGAATGCCATAAGGTTTATGTGTCATAACCTGTGGAATAAGGCAAAAGAAGAGAAAAGCAAAGGAGTTAAAACAGCTCAGTTGACTCCTGAAAGGAGATCTCTGCCATAAAGTTTATCTGTGAGTATTGTATTTAGATAAGTCTGCAGTCAGTACCAATTTGCCTCGTTGGCTCAGCCCGGTAGAGCGAGTGACTTGTAATCACTAGGTCGCGTGTTCGAATCACGCACGAGGCTTATCGTTTTTTTCAGTATAAAGCCCACTTTTCGGATTAAAGAAGTGATACAGCGGATGTGGGTATATATAAATGAAGTATTCAGAAAAGGTTGAAATTTTTAAACTCTTTTTTATTTTTGATGTACACAAACATTTACTTTTGAATTTTGTGGACCATTATTTTTTAGAAATATTGAGTTAACACCTTATTTTAAAATATGCCTCAGCTCTAAAAGCCATTGCTCTGAGAATTCAGCCTAATTTTGACAAGATCGAAAAAAAGGGACAGTGTACTGAAGTTAGGAAAACTCACAAATCTAAGAAAGATATCGTGTAGAAAATTCAGTATCATCAGAACTAAATTACACACTGTGTGCAACAACTTGAATTTGAATTTACAGCAAATTTTGACAATGCCGAATTGTATGTATTGTGATTGTATTTTCAGTGTATAGAATTCGTATTTTCGATGGAATAGTATATATTGTTTATTGAGAAAGTGATGAAAATGGGCGACATAAGTACAACAGTTGAAAAAGCAATCGAATTTGGGGCAAAAGCGCATGATGGACAGCTTGATGATGCCGGAAAAGACTATTTTAGGGCCCACTGCTGTCAAGTCTATGAAATTGTCAAAATACTATATCCTGAAGACGTGGAACTACACGCAGCAGCTCTGCTGCATGATACATTAGAAGACACTAATGTAACATATGAAGTTCTGCTTGAGAAATTCGGTGTTGATATAGCCGATCTCGTCCAGGAAGTAACTCACGAAAGGCGAGCCGACGATACAGGCTGGTACTTCCCGCATTTGAACTCTATAAGGGGGATTGTTCTGAAATTTGCAGACCGCGCATCTAATTTGTCCCGGATGGAGGATGTATGGGATGCTGAACGTATTGAGAGATATATCAAAAAATCGAAATTTTGGCAATCAGAAGAAATGTAGGTGCAAGACTTGAGGTAAACCTGCATTTCCCTTTTTTCAGGCTTCCTGGGATCTCGAAGGAAGAGAGAATACCATGTTCTTTCCGATTAAACACTCCTATAGAAATTGTAATCGAAACAACAGAAACTGTTGAATATTGTGGAGCCATTCCGCCCCCTTCTTTCCCGGTTAAGACTCTCTTTGAGGGATTAACATATACTATACATAGAATAATTAAGAGTAGCCATAAATTTCAGATCCGCATGTGTTGCTTTTTTCAATTCCAGACCATTTTTGATTCTATTTTCATATTTCCAGAGAAATAATTCGATACAGGTGAAGACGTTAACAAATTAAGACAGGAAAATTATTATATATAGATGCTTTTATTAAAGTGAGGAAATATATCATGGCCGAGATAAGAATAGGGGATAAAATTCAGGATTTCAGGTTAAGAGACCATAAGGAAAAAGAAGTGCACCTCGATGATTTCAGCGGCAAAAAAGTAATTCTATCATTCCATCCACTGGCCTGGACTAAGATCTGTGCAGAACAGATGAACTCACTTGAGGAAAATCAGGAACTTTTCACCAGCCTGGACACAGTAGCATTTGGAATAAGCGTGGATCCCATACCATCAAAAAGAGCCTGGGCCAGAGAACTGGGAATTACGCACATCAGGCTCCTCTCGGATTTCTGGCCTCACGGGGAACTTGCCAGAACCTATGGAATATTCAGGGAAAAGGAAGGAGTGTCGGAAAGGGCAAATATAATTATTGACGAGGAACAGAAAGTGATATTCTTCAAAAAATATCCAGGGCATGAGCTTCCCGATATAACAGAAATAATAAAATTCCTTGAAAAAGAAGATCAACCTGAAGAATGAGAGAACAGAGGGAAAAAAGACAGGAAATGAACAGGAAAACGGCAAAAGGAGATTGAGTAAATGAGACTGGATCAAAGGATTGGTGAAAAATTAAAGATAAAAAGTTAAGAAACATACCCGGAAAAAATTAGAAACTCATCCTGTTCAATTGCCATTCAGCTGCATATCAATCCCATTATACAACTCTCTCAATGCTATGCTGAGCCTTCGGACTTCTACCTGCCATACCCTTTTGCTGACCTGGATGTTGCCTCCTGCTTTGACAGCTGCTATCCATGCGTATTTCCGGGCTATTTTTTCGTTTTTAAAGGGAGAGTGAAAAACCTTTCCTGTTTTCTGGTTGCTGTATTTTTCATTAATAAGGAATTCGTAGATCTCCTGGACCCTTTCGAGCAGTTTGGGTTCATTTTCAGAACCAGAAGCCCCGAACAGAACAAGGTTCCATAGACGGAACTGCACGTCATGAAGTTCAGAGGAAAGTATTTTAGCATTGGAAACCTCCAGCATCTTCCTGAACTCAAGAAAAATATCCGTATTTCCAAAGCCTGAAGGCAGTATATTTCCAAGAGAAATCATAACATGAATGCACTCATGAAAAAGAATACCTGCTATAAGGAATTCAACTCTTTCCTGCAAGTTCCAGAATCTGTTTACAAGAGCCTCGTCCCATAGCTGGTAAGGGTTAACCAGGATTACGGATCTGTAAACTATTTTTTTTTCTTTTTGGGAAACCAGACGTTTGGGATAAAGAACCATTCCCTGAATTTTCCCAAAAAACTGAACCCTGATAGCCAGGTCCCAGCAGCACTCCCATTCCCCGGAATTAACACACTTTATCCTGTAGTAATTTCCATCAAAATGAACCTTCTCAAGCAGCCGGTACATATCCTTACTGTGTGCCTTTATCAATGATTTAACCCTGGATTCTCTATATATTCCAACATCAAGGTAGGGAACGTTAGGTACAGAAACGTAAGAAAAATAAGGAGCAAATGAATTAAGGTCATGAAATTCCTGAGACCACGAGCCTGAGTAGTCTTGCCAACTGCAGCCCTGACCCTCAACTGGCTGAACCTTCCTTTTCATGAAATCTCCTCCTATGATATATCCCATAGGATATTATTACTGAGGATATATAAAAAATGATCAACAGGCAAGAAATTGAAATAAAGGTTTATTCTGCCTGAAAAAAGGTAGAGATTTCACTCAATTTCATTCAGTTTTATTTATTTTAATTTACTTCATTAAGAAATCCACAAACCGGACAATTGTTTAGCTTTGAGAGGGAGATTTCACTAAAAGTCCCTGAAAGTCCACTCCAAAAAAGGAGGCGACCCTCCAGAAGTTTTCCATTTCCTGTCAGGAATTTTATTACTTCATTTGCTTGAATAGAACCGATAACTCCTGGGGTTGCCCCTAAAATAGGAAAAACCTCTTTTCTGGAAATTCGTGGAAAAATACAGTAGAAACAGGGAGTTTTTCCAGGGATTATCGTAGTCACCTGCCCATCATACCCTGTAACTGCCCCATGAATGAAAGGAATTCTTCTTTTTACGGCAAGCCTGTTAAGCAGATGTCTCGTTTCGAGGTTATCAAGAGCATCGACTATAATGTCACATTCAGGAATAAGGGATTCGATGTTTGATTCGGAAAGCATTTCCCCAATGGTTTCAACCTCAATTCCCGGATTCATAGAAAGAAGCTTTTCTTTTGCCGACTCTACCTTAGCCCTTCCAATATCTTTTTCATGATGTAGAAACTGCCTGTTCAGATTGCTGAGATCCACTGAATCGAAATCTGCAAGAATTATTTTTCCGACCCCGGCTATTGCAAGATATGTGGAAATCGGACTCCCAAGCCCGCCTGCACCGACGACCAGTACTTTTGCATTCTTCAGCTTTTCCTGCCCCTCTTCTCCAAAAAGAAGGATCTGTCGGCTGTATTTTTCACGCTCAAAATCATTCATGTATAGATCTTCCAGAATATTGATTCTTCTCAGGTATATCTTAGAATTCATCTACAAGAAAGCTATAACTACAGAGGAGTTAGAATCATTCCAGTAGTGATTGACTTCTTTATGCATAACCTCTTCGGGTAGCAGGAGACAAGCAGGCAGCAAGTGAACGCTCGAAATCAAATAGAGAATCCTCAAATTGTAGTATAGGGGACTCCGGTTCCAGCGGTCATTTCAAAAAAGGATATCACTGAAAAGATGAGATAACCCGCAGGCATGTAAGGATAAAGGATTCGAGTTTTAAGGATTCGAGTATTGAGGATTCGAGTATTAAGGATTTGAGTTTTTTGGAAAAATTAATTAAGACTGGACCCATAAAAATGGTGGGTTCATTTTTCGGGCCAGTTAAGGTCATTTTAACAGCTACTGCGGCTCATTATGGAAAAATTATTTTCGCGTATCACAGACGAGATTCCGAAAAAGAGAAATTTAGAAAGGTTCTGGAATTTATGAAAGTTTTGGATTTAAAAAATACTATCATCAGTATCAAACAGGAGTTCTCAGCTTACTTTAAAGAAAGAGATGCCGAAATCAATGGATCTCTTCTTGCCCTCCTTTCAGGAGAACATGTCCTCCTGCTGGGGCCTCCGGGAACTGCAAAAACCCTGCTTGCGAGCAAAATCTGTGAGACTATAGAAGGAGGGTATTTTTTCCATTACCTTTTAACCCGTTTTTCCACTCCTGAAGAAGTTTTTGGACCGCTCTCTCTAAAGGCGCTTGAAAGAGATGAGTTCAGCAGGAGAATAGAGGGTTACCTGCCAACCACCCATGTAGCCCTTCTTGATGAGATTTTCAAGGCAAATAGTTCTATTTTAAACAGCCTGCTAACCGTTCTTAACGAAAGGAAGTACCATAATGGAAAGGAGATTATTGAAGTGCCCCTTTTTTCCGTTTTTGGGGCATCCAATGAGCTGCCCGAAGAAGAGGAAAGTCTCGAAGCCCTGTACGACCGCTTTCTTTTCAGGTACAGAGTGGATTATATCCAGTACGAAGAAAACCTTGAAAGCCTTATTTTCGAAAACACAGAAGACTTCTTACCCTCAACTAAACTCAATATAGAAGAAATAAGGGAAATTAGGAAGAAAGCAAGAGATCTGCCAGTTGACCCTGAGGTCCGGAAAATTATAAAAGGGCTAAGAAGAGAACTTAAAAACTCCAATATCTTCGTCTCGGACAGGCGCTGGAAGCAGATCGTAAATGTGCTGAGGGTCGCTTCAGCTGTAAACGGGCATGCAAGTGTAAACAGGATGACTGTTGCCCTGCTCCAGCATATGCTCTGGGATGTTCCGGAACAGAAAGAAACTATCCGGAAGCTTATCCTGGACAGAATTGTTTCCGGAGGCACAGATACCGGAAAACTGAAACTGGATGTTTTTGACCTGAGAGATTCCATCTACAACTGCCTGCAGCAGGAACTTCCGGACCTTGTTGCCTGCAATAAGTGTTATGAAGAAGAGAAAAGAACAACAGACGGCATGAGAAGCTCAAGGTTTTCCGGAATGAAGACCCAGAAGAGCCTTACATTTGACAATACCCTGGATCTCTTGAAACATCACATTGAGTTCCCTGCTCATACCTACAGTTTCGGACTTGATTACAATAATCTCAATAGTTCCCTGAGCTTCGAATCCGTAGCAGACCAGCTCTGCAGGAAATACGAATTTGAATTCAAGATCAGCCTCGATTACGGAGATAAGAAGCTCTATGAAAAAGAGTACGAAAATCTGGAAGACAGGCTGAACTATTTCAAAAAACAGATTCAAGAAGAAGAAAAAGCTCTTGAAAAGACTTTGAGCGAGAATATATGGGTTTCAGGGCAGGATAGTCAGGAAATTCTGATGAAATACCGTTCGAAAAATACAGATATCTACGAGATCGCAAACAGTTTGAACGAAATAAGGCTCCTGCTGGAGAAACCAAAGGTATTCGATGTGGCATTTGAAAAAGCAGAAGAAGTAGCCTGAAATTCCGAGAAGGAAACAAAGATATGCAGGAAACAAAAAAGCGGAAGGAAAAGGTTGAATGGATATCCGGATCAGGCTCACCCATATCATTCGACCATGCCTTTAATCTCTCCACAATATTGAACATTGAGCTTAGAGAAGTCCTGGCAGCTCCGCGAAAAATTCCAAGGACTCTCAGGGAAGAAATTGCAGAAATTCTTAGTTATGAGCTTTTTTCAGAGAGAGAATACGAAATAAAGGATGAAAAATTGTTTATGGGAAAATTTGGAGCTTTTTATCCGATATTTTTGAATATGAGGAATTTAAAAGGGTGGACAGAATTGAAAACTCTTGCAGAAACCAACAGGATAACCGGAGTTTTTATTATGAGATCCCTTCTGGAAGAACTCTTTTCACTGCTGGATGATTATGAAAAAATAGAGTCCACGTTATCAAAAAAGTTTCCCAAAAACCTGGAAAAAACCCTGATATCCCTGAAAAAACTGATCAATGAAACTCAGGAATTGTGGGAAAAGAAAGGACTGCAGAGAATAGACAAAAACTTCCAGCAGAAGGATAAACCGGATACGCCCCTGGGAAAACCTGTACTTGGGGAGTATAACCAGAAAAACCAGGAAAGTCAGAAAAGTAAGAAAGGACAGGAAGATCAGAAAGGACAGGAGGATAAGAAATGGCAGAAAGGCCAAGAAGATCAGAAAAATTACCAGAACGAACTAGAGGACAAGATCTGGCAAAATTCTGAACAGCAATCGGAAAAATTGACAGGTTCCGAGAAACTTGCCTCAATGACCACAGAGTTCATGTCCTGCGAAAAAGCGGGAGAAATTCTGGATTCCCTCATAGGAGACAGGATAGCTGCAAAAATAGAAGCACTTATCCCTGTCCTTGAAGACCACCTTGAGATGCTTGAAATCCTTTCAATGCTTTTTCCGGGAAGGATTTGGGACTATTCCTTGAAAGCTCTGCACAGGGAATATTTTAGAAATCTGGAAAAATATGCGGCAATTCTTAGAAAGAGTTCTGAACTTCACGAAATTATGGAACAGATTGGAAGAATCGAACTTGAATACGGTTCAAAAAGGCTTAATCTATCGCCATACAGCAAAAGTGAGATACACTCAATTACCTTTTCAGGGGATCTCCAGACCTTGCTTCCGGTAGAAGCCGTAAAGCTGAAAAACCCTCTTCTAAAGCGCAAGTTCTATGCTGACATGCTTGAAGGAAAACTTTTGACATACCAGTTGAAAGGGAAGAACTGGAACTCGAGCGCTACAGGAAAAAAGAGAAAAGGACCTGTAGTTGCCCTTGTAGATACCTCGTCCTCTATGCGAGGAAGCCCCGAAATCCTGGCAAAATCCGTACTTCTGGCAGTTGCAAGAAGGATGCTGAAAGAGGGCAGAGATGTTAAAGTAATTCTCTTTTCCTCGAAGTGGCAGACATTTGAGATAGAGCTTACAGATAAAAAGCGCATGGGCCAGGAATTTTTAGAATTTCTCAAATTTACTTTCGGCGGCGGCACAGATTTCAATACCGCTCTCCGCGCAGGCCTGAAAGCGATGAAAGGAGAGAAAGCCTTTGAGGGGGCAGATCTTCTTTTCCTTACAGATGGATTTTCCGAACTTTCAGAAAAACCTCTTATAAGAGAATGGAATGAAATTAAAGCCGAAAGAAAAGCCCGAATTTTCTCTCTTATAATAGGCAACTATGACGCTGGAGGGCTGGAGCAGGTTTCCGACCACACATACTTTATCAGGAATGCAGAAAACTGGGAAGTAGGGGAAAGCCCTGCAAGCTTTGTGAAAGCGATAAGCAAGCCTATAAGGTTCTAATGCCTGCGTTTGAAGAGTTTCTGCAGGCCTTCTACAAACTCTTCCAGATCTTTTCTAACTGGAGTTTGATGTCTATAAATACTTGATAAAATGGCAAATGTTGCCTGTTTACCTCGGCTGGAACCCTTGAGCACCCCGATTTCAATCATTGCAACTATAACTTCAGAAATGATTTTACGATCTCTGGGGCTTAAATTACTCCACTTATCATTGAGCATTTTCGAAGAGACCCTGATTGATTCTTTTCCTCCGGATGCTATTGAGGAAGCTTTTGAAGAAGCAGCTTTTGAGACATTTATTATTCCCTTCTTTCCACAGGAAGCAGTTTTCGAAAAAATTCTAAAAGCGGCCTGAGAGATATCTTTTAGATTCACTTTTTCATTATAAGGGACTTCTTTTTCCTGGCCTCCTTTGGATTCATTTTCTGAAGCTCTGTTTTCCAGAACTTTACGAATTTCGTCAAATATCTCGGAGATTTCTTCCAGAGACCTCGTTTTAAGGTATTCTCGGAGGTTTTCCAGCAGTTCAGAGTCAACTGCTTCAGAGTTCAGTTTAGAAGAGGAAAATGAACCCGAAAAATGATCTTCATCTACCTCCACAAAATCAGCATCTATTAAATGACCTGATTCAAAAAGAGAATCACGAGAGGGAGACGTCCTGATTTCAGGTTTTTTTCTGATACTGAGACCTGCACTTGAAAGCCTGGCAAATACTCCCCTTTTATTTTTAAGCAAGAAAATCACATCCCTTCCTGAAACAAAAAGCCGTTACTTGTGTCGGACATTTCATAGCCTGAGTGAATTTTAGTATCAATTTGTAGCTACCTGCGAATCATAACTATTTACTTTACGATTCGTAACTATTTCCCCTGCGAATAATAACTATTTACCTAGAGTTAAATCCTTAGATGTGATATCTCTTTCTGTTAACCTTTTACTACAAAGCCGAAATATCCATAAATGGAGACAAATACCGATTTCCAAAAAATGAGACTAAAAAGGATTTTACAGGACACAGGAAATCGAGTAGGGGAAGAAAAAGAAAAATAAGGATTTTAAGGCCATATTTTCTAAAAATAACTGCAAATAGATTCGTAGTTTAAGTAATTCTTTTATAAGTATCACGCCTTGTTAATGGTAAGCGAGGTGAAAAGTATGAGTATAATTAATACAAAAATATTAAAAGGAATCATATGTGGGCTCCTTGCATTATCAATCATTTCGATTGTTTTCTCAGGAGCGGGGGTAGGAAAGATGGCTGTGCCTGCAAACGAAGAAGTAGCAGTACAGGCAAAAGTCGGAGAAGGCTCTTTTCCAGGAACTGGAACACCTGCAAGAGATTATTTCCCGGAGTTTGAAAAAATCACAGTCAGTCCGAGTTATAAGTACCTCCAACTGAAACCCGGAGACAGTGAAAACTTTGCAGTGACCGTTGAAAATAACGACAATAAAACAATAGAATTGAAGCCAAAACTTTTGATCATTCCCTATACTGAAAAATTCATAAACGAAAGCTGGGTCAACATCAGTCCCTCCGAAAAGTCTCTGAAGCCTGGAGAGAAAGAGGAGTTTGAGATAAAGGTCAACATACCCGAAGATGCGGATATTGGAAACTATGCCGTGCTCATAGCCTTTACGGAAAATGTGCCTGAAGGAGATGTAGCAGGGTATTATCCGAACTTCCCGGGTACAATGCAGCTAAATGTGCAGGTATGGATTCCTCCAACAGTCCAGATCCTTACACCTTATGTTAATGACCTGGTTGAAGCCGGAAAGGATTATACTTATGAGATAAAGCTCAAAAATACCGGAGATAAGGACATTGAACTCTCCCCCGAACTTGCTGAGGGAGGAGGTATTATTTACTCCGAAAGTGCGCCTTCAGCGACTGTATCCTCCTCTGATATTGCTCCCTCGGGCGGACCGGCACAGGCCTTTGGAAAGGAGGCACTAACTGTGGAAGCCCCTGAAAAAATAAAAGCAGGGCAGACAGCTGTCGTAAAGTTGACACTTGCGGTTCCTGCAAATGCAAAGGGAAGCTACAGTGGCAGCCTTAACCTTAATATTGATGATCCAGGAATCATAGGCCGAGGAACAGTTTATCTGAGTTTCCGTATCCTTCCGGTTCTGAAAGAGCCTTATCAAACAACCTTTGAAGCCAGGACAGAAGAGCCCATAACCATAGAGCTTAAAGCTTACCAGTACGGCTACGGCATGTATACCACTGGAGGAAATCAGGACCTTACCCCTTCCTTTAATGTGAGCCTGAAAGACCCCTCAGGAAAAGAGGTAATACCTACCCTTGTAAACACAAAATCCAGCGGCTCTATAAACATAGTAGATGGTACAACCCCACAGCCATACCCTATATTATATGATTCCGCGAAAATCGCGGGCAATACAGTGACTAATGATCAGGGGAGCTACCAGGGTGGAACTACAACCTTTGTAGAAACCTATACTGTTCCAGGGACGGCAGGAAAATGGACTCTTTCAATCCTTCCAAAAAACACCGAGAATTTTGAGTATACCGTCACAATTGGGGACTCTGAGGAATAAAAGAGCCCCCCCTTTTTTATTTCAATCTTTTTCCTTTTAATTTGAAGTATTCCGGAAAAGACAAAAAAGACGGAATCTTTTTTATTCCTTAAAATAAGGAACATAAGGTCACGAAAGGGATTTTAAAACTCTTCTAAAATCACTGTTTTTAATCCTTTTTTATTTATCCTTTGCTTTATTTTTCTATCAATATCCCTGCTAAAGTTTGGAGAATAGACGTTGAGAGAATAGACGTTGAAGCAGCAGGAATGAAAAATCAGCATGTTTTAGGCTTTGACATTAAAAATCAACATTATTATAGAAGAGGTCATATAATTTAGTTGAAGCGTAATTTTATTGGGACTCACGAGAAAGTAAGAAAAACTGTTAAGCACACATAAACTTTCATATCAATAAATGAGAGATAGTAAGCCCGAAGGAATAAATAGTCAAAAGATAACATGGGGCTTTCACAGGATAAAAGAAAGTCATATAAGATCATAGTTTTAATTTCATATTTTTGCTGGAGGTAAAGAAATACATGAGAGAAGGTCCGGACCCCTTTGGGGTAAGAGACGTTATCGAAACAGCTGCCGGAAAAGCCACAATTTATAGATTGGGCAAACTGGAAGAAAAGGGCTTTGAAGGGATTTCCCTGCTCCCTTATTCGATAAAGATTCTGCTTGAGTCCCTGCTCCGGCATGCGGATACTGAAAAGCATATAATAACTGCCGAAGACGTTGAGGCTCTCGCTTTATGGGATCCTGAGAATATAAGTGAGAGGGATATCCCATTCATTCCATCAAGGGTGATTATGCAGGATTTTACAGGTGTTCCCGCTGTAGTAGACCTGGCAGCCCTCAGATCGGCAATGCAGCGTCTCGGGGGCGACCCTGCAAAAATAAACCCTGTGATCCCTGCAGATCTGGTCATTGACCATTCAGTTCAGGTTGATTCTTACGGGACATCATATGCTCTTGAGGAAAATGAGAAAAAGGAGTTTGAGCGCAACAAAGAACGATATTCTGTACTCCGCTGGGCTCAGAAAGCCTTTGACAACTTCAGGGTTGTCCCTCCAGGAAGAGGGATCATCCATCAGGTTAACCTTGAGTACCTGACCCCTCTTGTACACCTCAATGAGAAGAATGGAGAATTGTCTGCATTCCCTGATACTCTTGTAGGGACTGACTCCCATACCACAATGATCAACGGGATAGGAGTGCTAGGCTGGGGTGTGGGAGGCATAGAAGCCGAGGCGGTAATGCTCGGGCAGCCTTACTATATGCCAGTTCCTGAGGTTATTGGCTTTAAACTCTACGGAAAACTGGAACCTGGCGTAACTGCCACAGATCTTGTCCTGACAATCACAAAGATTCTGAGAAAAAGAGGAGTTGTCGGCAAGTTCGTAGAATTCTACGGCCCCGGCCTGAACTCTCTTAGCCTTCCGGATAGGGCAATGATCTCCAATATGGCTCCGGAGTATGGAGCAACCCTTGGGATTTTCCCACCTGATGCCGAGACTCTGAACTACCTGCGGAGAACTGGCAGGAGTGAAGAGCAGGTTGACCTTGTGAAAAAGTATCTTGAAGCTCAGGACCTTCTCTATTCGATACACAAGCCTGAACCTGTGTTCAGCAGTATCCAGGAACTTGATATGGGTACGGTAAAGCCCTGTCTTGCAGGTCCTAAACGTCCTCAAGACCAGCTATTTTTAAGCGAAGTGCCTGAAAACTACCGTGAAACAATGCAACAAACCTTTAGCCGGAAGAAAGAGGCTGGAATTGAGCTTTCAAGGGACCGGGCTTACCAGCGCTGGATAGGAGAAGGAGGGACACCTGCAGGGGAATCAGAGTCACTGAGTGAAGAAGAAGGAAAGGAAGCGAGATCCCCAGAAAAGACTCTCAGAGTTACACACGGTTCCGTTGTAATTGCGGCCATTACTTCATGTACCAACACTTCAAACCCCTCGGTGCTCATAGGAGCCGGACTGCTCGCAAAAAAAGCTGTAGAAAGAGGTCTGCGAGTTAAACCTTACGTAAAAACAAGTCTCTCTCCGGGTTCAAGAGTGGCTACGGAATACCTGGGAGCTGCAGGCCTTCTTCCTTATCTCGAAGCCCTTGGTTTTCATCAGGTTGGCTATGGATGTACGACCTGCATAGGAAACAGTGGGCCTCTACCGGAATTTGTTGCAAAGGAAGTAGAAGAAAATGACCTTACAGTCGCAGCCGTGCTTAGCGGAAATAGGAACTTTGAAGGAAGAGTAAATCCGCTTGTAAGAGCAAACTACCTTGCCTCACCCCCTCTTGTGGTTGCTTATGCAATTGCAGGGACTGTGAACATAAACCTGGAAACGGATCCCCTTGCATATGACCCCAATGGAAAGCCTGTCTACCTTAAGGATATCTGGCCTGCAGAAGAGGAAATAAGGAGTACTGAAAAGAGCAGTATCGACCCTTCAATGTTTGAAAAAGAGTATGCTGGTGTTCTTGAAGGGCCCAAGCTCTGGAAAGAACTGGATGTTCCAGCAGGTACCCTCTATGATTGGAACCCCATGTCCACCTATATTCAGGAACCGCCCTATTTTGTGGATTTTCCGCCTGCTGCACCTTTGCCAGAAAATATAGAGGGCGCAAGGGTCCTGGCCATGTTCGGAGACAGTATCACTACAGATCACATCTCACCTGCAGGAGACATCCCTTCAGACAGTCCGGCAGGCAAGTACCTTATATCCTGGGGAGTGGATTCGAAGGACTTCAACTCCTATGGTTCTCGAAGGGGAAACCACGAGGTAATGATGCGCGGAACCTTTGGGAATATCCGGCTAAGGAACAAGCTGGTGACCAGAGAAGGTGGATGGACTGTATATAATCTTCAGACAGAGGATTTCCCCCCGGAATCCTGTGAAGGACTCCCTATCTATGATGCAGCTATGCTTTATGCGGAAAACAATATTCCCCTGATAGTTATAGCAGGCAGAGAGTACGGGACAGGCAGCTCCAGAGATTGGGCAGCTAAAGGCACTTTCCTCCTCGGAGTAAAGGCAGTTATTGCGGAGTCTTTCGAAAGAATCCATAGAAGCAACCTTGTAGGTATGGGAGTTCTTCCACTTCAGTTTAAAGATGGAGAAAATGCAGATACTCTCGGGCTTACAGGAAAGGAAAGCTATGCTATCCTGGGCATTGAAACCATGGAACCCCACGGAGAGCTTACTGTAAAGGCAAAGACGGGAAATAAGGAAGAAATCCTATTCCAGGCAAGATTAAGGCTGGATTCAGCCATAGAAATAGAGTACTACATGAACGGCGGGATTTTGCATAAGTTCCTGCGTGATTCGGTGAAGAAAAAGTAATAGGTAATCAATCCTGAATTACGTGGAAAAAATATTTTTGGAAGGTTCCGTAAGCTTTACACAAAGCTTCTTCTTTTTTGGAACTTTTCTTTTTTTCCTGATCAGGTAAGGAGTATTTCGGGTAAAAAAAATAGTTCCAAAAATTTGGCATCCCGAAAATATTATATTTCATATTAAATATAAAGAGATGGTTTAAAGCCGCAGCATCTTTATAATGGATAAAATAATTATAGAGATCAGGAGATACAAATTCAACAAATTTAATATACTTATTCAACGATAATAGAAATGCATTATCACCCTATTTTTGGGCCCAAAAGGCCCTTCGTATTAAATCTTTCACGTACAAGCAGAGGATTCCCCAAATTTCAAAATTTTTTGAAAATCCTCTAGGCATAACTGCGAGGTAGAAAATGAGTAAAAATATATGTTTCATAGACGGGCTGGAGGGCATTCTGAAATACAGGGAAATAGACATCAATCAGCTGGTTGAGCTTCCCTATGATGCAATTTCTTATCTGCTTATCCAGGGAGAACTTCCAGCAGATCAGGAGCTTGCAGAGTATTCAGCCCGCCTGCATGGGGAGCGTGAAATCAACAGGGAGGTAATGGATGTTATCCGCATGTGCAAGTTAGATATTGACGCCATGGAAGCGCTGCGTACGATTGTTTCGTTTATATCACAATTCGACCCAGACCTTGACGACAGCTCTCCTGAAGGAAATATGAGAAAAGCCATACGGTTAATTGCCAAGATCCCCACCATCGTTGCTGCTTACTACAGAGTGGCAAATGGAAAAGACCCTGTTCCCCCTGACGCATCCCTCTCTCACGGAGCTAACTTCCTGTACATGCTGAAAGGAAGAAAGCCAAGTGAACTGGAAGCTGAGGTCATGGAAAAAGACTTTATTCTCAGCGCAGAACATGAGCTAAACGCTTCCACTTTTTCATCAAGAGTTACCGCTTCCACTCTTTCAGATCTGTACTCTGCTGTTGTTTCCGGGCTCTGTACCCTTAAAGGACCCCTGCATGGAGGAGCAAGAGCAGAAGTGATGACCATGCTCGAAGAAATAGGCAATCCGGGAAATGCAGAGAAGTATGTCCTCGAAAAAATAGGAAATAGAGAAAAAATCATGGGCTTCGGGCACAGGGTGTACAAAACTTATGATCCCAGAGGCACGATATTCAAGCAGCTTTCCAAGCAACTCGCAGAAGCTAAAGGGGACATGCACTGGTACGACACAGCCGAAGCAATAGAAAACACTGTTGTCCGTGAACTTGTAGAGAAAAAAGGAAAGCCAATCTATCCAAACGTAGACTTCTACTCAGGAGTTATCTACAAGTATATGGATATCCCCCCCCAACTTGCAACGGCCATCTTCGCAATTGGCAGAGTCTCAGGCTGGATAGCTCACTGTTTCGATCAATATGAGAAGAAAAAGATCATCAGGCCAAGAGCCTTTATGCTTGATGAATGTTAAAATTTCAGAAACAGGGTTATGAATAATGGAATCCCTGTTTCATCTTATTTTGTCTACTCACTGATACATTTTAGGAGGTCAGGGAGTTATTTACGCTGGTAATCAGATAATCTTTTTATCATCTGACAGCTTTTTGATATCCAGATACCCATGAGTTTTAGAACTTTCATCGACCAGTTAAAAGAAAACGGAAAGCTGGTTGAGTTTTCGCAACCCGTTTCCCCTAGATTCGAAGCTTCCCGAATCGCAAAAAAGACAAAAGACCCGATTCTTTTTCACGATGTTTCAGGCTCAAAGGTCATTATGAACCTTCTTGGGTCCAGGGATGAACTGGCTTCTATGCTAGGAGTTCCTAAAGAAGAAATAATACAGAGGCTTTCGGAAGTTTCTCCAAAGGGCACGGTAGAGTTAGTATCAGAGTCACCTACCCTGGAAGTAGTGGAAAATGACGTTGACCTTACGAGACTCCCTATCCTTACTCATTTTGAAAAAGACGGAGCGCCCTATATAACTGCAGGAATTGTGGTTTCCGAATATGAGGGCACAATGAATGCTTCAATTCACCGCCTTATGCTTGCAGGAAAAGATAAACTTGCGGCCCGTCTGGTTCCTCCGAGGCATACCTACCTCCTGCACAAAAAAGCCGCCGAAAAAGGCGAGTCTCTGCCTGTTGCAATCGTAATCGGATGCGATCCGACAATAATTTATGCGACTTCGACAAGGGTCCCTGTAGGAAAAGAATTCGAATATGCAGCTGCTCTGCGTGGAAGCCCTGTAGAGCTTTTTGAATGCGAAAATGGAGTAAAGGTTCCTCATGCAGAGATTGTGCTTGAAGGGTATGTCGACCCTGTAGAAACGGTTGATGAGGGACCCTTCGTGGACATTACAGGAACCTACGATGTGGTAAGAAAAGAGCCTGTGATCCGAATTACCCGAATTATCCATAGAAAAGACCCTATCTACCACGGAATCCTGCCAGCTGGCCCCGAACATCTTCTGATGATGGGCATACCGTATGAGCCCAGGATCTACAGGGCTGTCGGCGAAGTTACGACTGTAAAAAATGTGGTACTAACAGAAGGAGGATGCTGTTATCTCCATGCAGTTGTACAGATCGAGAAGCAGACTGAAGGAGATGGGAAAAACGCCATTATGGCAGCCTTTGCCGCCCATACAAGCCTCAAGCATGTGGTGATTGTGGACGACGATATAAATATCTTTGATCCAAATGATGTTGAGTTTGCAATTGCTACAAGGGTAAAAGGAGATATGGATATTCTTATGATCTCCAATGTTCGCGGCAGTTCCTTAGACCCGAGAGGAGCTCCTGACGGGACAACTACAAAAGTGGGAATTGACGCAACAAAAGTCCTTGTAGAAAAAGAAAATTTCGAAAGGGCAGTAATTCCGGAAAAGTAAATTTCGGAAGAGTAAAAAGCAGGCAACTTTTCAGAGACTCTTTTTTCAGAGACTCTTTAGCGTAAAGGCCTGAAGATGAAGGCATCAAAATGCTTTCAGGCAAGAACAATTATAGTTGGCGATTATAGAGTGAATTTCAATGTACCTAACAAAAGAAGAAGAGCAAATCCTGAATGGAGAAGCCGGAGAGACTCTAAGGCAGGCTATTGAGATCCTTGTGGCTCTTGGAGATATCTACGGCGCAGATAGGCTTATCCCTATCAAAAGCGCCCAGATAGCAGGCGTTTCCTACAAAACTATGGGTGATGCAGGTCTTGAATGGATTTCGGACCTGCAGGGGAAAGTTAAGGTCCCTTCAATCCTGAACCCTGCTGGAATGGATCTGGAAGCCTGGGAAAGACTCAGGATTTCACCTGATTTTGCAGAAAAACAAAAGTCAATTATTCAGGCATACAAAAAGCTTGGGATTCGCTGTGAATGCACGTGCACACCATATGCCCTTGAGGACTTTGACGTGGGTTATGGAGATCATCTGGCATGGAGTGAATCGTCAGCTGTATCCTATGCAAATTCCGTGATCGGAGCCAGGACAAACAGGGAAGGAGGACCATCAGCCCTTTCTGCGGCGCTTCTTGGAAAAACTGCAAATTACGGGTTCCACCTTGACGAAAACCGGGTTCCTGAAGTTTCAATCGATGTTGAATGCTCACTTCAGAAATCAGATTACGGTGCACTTGGATATGTTGCGGGCAAACTTGTAGGAAGCAAAGTGCCTATTTTTCGTTTAAAGAGTATTCCAGAAGCAGATGAATTAAAAGCTCTCGGAGCTGCAATGGCGGCTTCAGGAGCAGTTGCCCTTTACCATGTGAATGGAGTCACACCTGAGGCTTGCAAGCTGGATTTTGCAGAAACTGCAGAAAAAATTACAATTGAAAGAAATCAAATTGATGAAGTTTATGAGAGCCGGGGAAAAGCAAGTGAAGAGCCCGAATTAATTACTATCGGATGTCCTCACTGCTCTGCAGCCGAGCTTAAAATGGCAGCTGAACTCCTGGAAGGAAAAACAGTTTCAAAGGAGTTCTGGATTTTTACCTCCCGGGAACTTGCAAAACGCTATCAGGAATATATTAGAATTATTGAAAAAAGCGGAGCAAAAGTTGTCTGTGATACCTGTATGGTTGTTTCGCCAGCTACAAACAGCTACTCCTGTGTCATGGTAAACTCAGGAAAAGCTTTTGCTTATGTGCCGGGAATGTGCGGGGCTAAAGCCGTATATGGAGATATGGAGACCTGTGTAGAGGAAGCAGTTGGCAGAACACAAAAAAAGGCAGGTGGTTTTCATTAAATTCAAAGGCAGGACAATTTCCAGAGGATGTGCGGAGGGGGAAGTATTGCTCTCCATAGACCCTATTTCCTTCCTTGGCAGTGTAGACCCTAAAACCGGAATTGTGATCGAAGAAAAACATTCTCTTGTCGGGAAATCAATAAAAGGAAAGGTCCTTATTTTCCCCCATGGGAAAGGCTCTACAGTTGGCTCGTATGTAATGTATCAGCTGAAAAAAAACGGAGCTGCCCCAGCAGCGATTATAAATGTGGAAACTGAACCCATAGTTGCAGTTGGAGCCATTATTTCCGAAATCCCGCTCGTTGACAAGCTTGAACAGAATCCTTATGAAGTCTTAAAGAATGGGGACCTGGTTATGGTAAACGGAAGCGAGGGATATATTGAACTTATCAAGCAGGAAAACGGTAAGAATGAGGAATAAACAGTAAGGACGAAAAATATCGTTAAGACAGAAAAATGGATGAAGTTTTAAATGGGAAATGGAAGAAAAGGAAACTTTAAGCTGCAGAGACGTGAGCCCAAAAATGACCCAGGAAAGAAAAACTTATACTAAAGGCTACGAAAAATTCAATGCCGAAGACACAATTTCGCGTTTATACCCTTTCATAGTCAGGGTATTTGACGTGTATGAAATTCAGAATTCCGGAGAAGTTCTCTATTTCTACGGAACTCCGAAAAATGATGAAGAAACCGTCACTGAAGAACTATGGGCTCCATTCCAACAGTTTGGTTTCGGGTGTACTCTCAAGCACGAACTTGGAGAATATGTTCTGCTGGTTGCTCCTGAAAAGCAGACAACAGAAAAAATCTGGGTAAACCTTGTTCTTTTCATAGCGACCTTTTTTACAACAATGATTTCCGGAGCCTTGATGTTTGGAGTAGACCTCATAAACGAGCCTATGCAGGTTTTTAGGGGTTTATCTTTCACCCTTGCGATAATGACAGTTCTAGGTTCCCACGAAATGGCCCACTATGTAATGGCCAGATATCATGGGATGAAGACGTCTCTTCCCTATTTCATCCCGTTCCCGACTTTTATCGGCACCATTGGAGCAATAATCCGCTACAAAGGGCCAGTTCCCAGCCGAAAGGCCCTTTTTGATGTTGGGATTGCAGGCCCTCTTGTAGGGCTGATAATGTCAATTGCAGTTACTTTCATAGGCCTTAATCTTGAAACATCTTCACCCAACCCTTTATCAAATATTATGATGTTTAATCTCGGCCTGCCGCCTCTTTTTATATTTATTCAGAACCTTGTAGGAGTTGAGGGTGGAAACCTGCATCCTGTAGCCTTTGCAGGCTGGGTAGGGATGTTCATAACCCTTCTCAATCTTCTTCCTGCAGGACAGCTTGATGGAGGGCATATGCTCAGGGCTATGCTCGGTAAAAAGGCGGAAAGCATTTCTTTTCTGATGCCCCGTATTATGTTCCTGATAGGAATTTATGTAATCTACTGGTTGAATGAGGATGGATTTATATGGGTTTTCTGGGCTCTTTTCCTCTGGGCTTTCGCAGCAGCCGGGCATCCTTCTCCCCTTCAGGACAAAGTAGAACTGGACAGAAGACGCCTCCTCCTTGGAATTATTATGTTTATCCTTGGTCTTCTCTGCTTTACTTTGATCCCTTTTAAACCGATCACCTGAAGAGAACAAAGGCTTTCAAAAATGGAGAAAAAAAGAATGGATGTCCATTTCCGCTACAGCAAGAAAAACTCTTACAGCTTTGCAGTCCTTTCCCCTTTACTGCCAGATGCCGGTTTTTCAGACATACCTCTAAAAGGGATCATGATCTACAGTTTTACAACACGCCAGGCAGAAAAGATTTTCATGGAAGTGAAAAATGCAGGCACTGATTCTATTTTTATTGCAGGAGGTCCGCACCCCTCCGGAGTTCCAGAGGAAACACTTGAGTATTTTGATTATGTCGTGCTCGGGGAAGGGGAAGAAACCCTCCCAGAACTTGTAAAGGTGCTCCAGGAAGGGAAAGATCCGGAAAAAGTCAAGGGTATCGCATACAGAGACTCCGGAACTGGCAAGGTTGTAATAACCCCAAAAAGACCCTATGTAAACCTTGATACCTATCCCTGTTTCAATCCAGAAAAACTTCGTGCTCCCATTGAAATAAGCAGGGGATGCCCCTGGGGATGTAAATATTGCCAGACTCCCAGACTTTTTGGAAAAGAAATAAGGCACAGAAGCATTGATTCCATCCTGAGGAATGCACGGTACTATAATGACCTTCGCTTTATAGCCTCCAATGCCTTCGCCTACGGGAGTGACGGAATTCACCCCAGATTTGACAAAGTGGAAAAATTGCTTTCTGCTCTTCATGAAATACCTGATAAAAAAATCTTCTTCGGAACTTTCCCTTCAGAGGTACGCCCCGAATTCGTGACCAACGAGTCAGCTGAACTTGTGAGTAAATATTGTGCAAACGATAGTCTGAGCCTTGGAGCTCAGTCAGGCAGTGACCGTATTCTTAGAGAGATCCGAAGAGGGCATACCGTAGAGGACAGTATTTTAGCTGTGGAGTGCTGTATAGAACACGAAATTGTTCCTGCAGTTGATTTCATCTTTGGTCTTCCGACAGAGACTGAGGAAGATCAGGAAAAAAGCCTTGAACTTGTCCGCTGGATCTGCGGGAAAGGAGGCACAGTCAGAGCTCATTACTTGACCCCACTTCCAGGAACTCCTTACTCATCTGCAACTCCTGCAGAAGTGAGTGCCAGAGTCAGGAGTGAACTGGGAAAACTTGCCCTCGGTGGTAAACTCACAGGATATTGGGAAAAATACCGAAAGATCTGAAAAAATAAGGTCAATCTGAAAAAAAGATGTATGAGAGATTGGAGTGGAAGCCGGATATCTGAAATTTCAGTACCGACTTTGAGAACTCCATCTCATCGTTTTGGATTAATAGACTGTTTGAGATAATTCCGCACAAGTGATTTGCTTTTGGTCCTGTTACTGTATTTGCTAACTCCTTATTTTTAATTGAATATATGTTTTTAGGTTAATTTTGTTGATCTTGCGTTTTCTGTTGATCCTGTACCATTAGCTGTTCCTTTAACCAAACAATCCTTTAGAACCTTCTGCTACTCTTTTCAATTTGAAATATACACGTATTTTGGCATAGGAGGCTCTCATACAGACATACTTATAAAGGGAGGACACTTCGGTTTTAGTCCCATAAATAATAAAGTAATTAACCTATTTATAATTTATTGTTACTAATTTTAAATAAAAGCATACAAAACAATATAAAAATATTATTTTCATAAGAAAAAAGAGATTGGTATTAGAAGCAAAGCTTTGCCCTGGGAAAATAAAAAAATAAATGTGAAAGAACTCAAAAATCAAAAGACATGAAAAGAGAGTTTATACCCTTGAATCAACTGAAACCCCGAAAAGATTCAAGATATTTCGGGGTCTCATTTTCTCAATCTGATTTACAGGAAAATCAGTATTCCGTGTTTACCATAGCTTCAGCAGGATAATCAAGATTTGTTTTACCACCTGCTGTGCTCTGGATTTTGTAATCCACTCACTGATAGCCTGCAACTCAATTCATTTGCTGATTGAAGCTTTTTCAGCTTTTTTAACAATTTTAAGGCCTTCCTGCATGAGTTCTTCTGCACGTCCCTGTTTTTTTGCCTCTGCAAAGATCCGGAAAATTGGTTCTGTGCCCGAAGGGCGGACAAGAACCCAGCCGTCTTCGTACCTTATTTTGATTCCGTCGATGGTTTCTATTTTGAGCCCAAGTTCTGAAGCTTCAAATTCAACCCTTTCCATGGTGGTTTGAGTATCAATAGACGGGACTTTGGTCTTTGCATTGAAATATTCAGGCACACTTTCAGTAAGCTCTGAAAGCTTTTTTCCACCAGCCAGGATTTCGAGGATTTTGGCACAGGCCATTGCTCCATCTCTGCAGTACTGATGTTTGGGGAAGATGAGGCCTCCGTTGCCTTCGCCTCCGAAGACTGCATTTACTTCCATCATCTTTCGGGCAACATTGATAGATCCTACAGCTGTCCAGTGGAGTTCGACTCCAGCATCCTTTGCGATATCTGCCATGCGTTGCGAAGAGCTGACAGGAGTTACAATAGGACCTTTTTCATTTTCAAGCATATATTTTGCCATCATGGCAAGCAAAACTTCCTCGTTTATAAACTTCCCATTTTCGTCCATAAAGACTATTCTGTCTGCATCCCCATCGTGAGCAGCTCCCATATCTGCTCCGGTCATTTTCACAAGTTCGGAAAGTTCTGTAAGAGCTTCAGGGGTGGGTTCTGGGTTTCTCCAGGGGAAGGTGCCGTCAGGCTGGGCTCCTAAAGTCAACACCTCACAGCCAAGTTCCCTGAGCAGAAAAGGAAGAGTAAGGGAACCTGCTCCACATCCAGTGTCAGCGACTACCTTGAATCTGCGGCTGCGGATAGATTCTGCATTTACTGCCTTGATAATGCTCCTGAGGTAGTATTCATTAACTCCGGGATCTGTTTTGAAATTGCCTGTTTTTTCCCAGGATACGGTGGAAAATTCTCCAGAGTAATAAATTTTCTCTATTTCTTTTTCTCCATCTCTGGGAAACTCCGAACCGTCCCCTGCAATTAACTTGATTCCATTGTATTCTCTGGGGTTGTGGGATGCAGTAATGACAATCCCTGCGTCGGCAAAGTCGCGCACATAATACTGAATAGAAGGAGTGGGAACAGGCCCTACATCAATTACATTCAAGCCTGTGGAAAGAGCTCCGGCAATTGCAGCAGACTTCAGCATCTGGCCCGAAATCCGGGTGTCACAACCTATAGCAACAGTGCCTTTTGAACCCATGTATGTACCAAGGCTTCTGGCTAAATTAACTGCCAGTTCTGGATTTATGTCTTCATTAGCGATACCACGTACACCGTTCGTTCCAAATAATGCCATATAAGGTCTCCTTTGTTATTATTTAAGTGAGAATTGTACCAATTGAGGTGATTAAGTGAGAATTATGCCATTTAGGGAAATTTGCTCTGTAATTAGAGATATTAAGTAAATAAAGCTGTGATACAAAACAGAGATCCAATGGAAATAGAACTCTGCTAGTAAAAACAAAATGACTCTTAATAATACTGCTATTTCAAGAGCACTCTCAGATTCAAAAATAATGTCCACTAAAGTGCACTATAAACCCCTTTTTTCGATTATGTAAAGCGTTTGACTATATGGATGGCAAATACATATATCTTATTAGCTGAAAATCCATTATTGATGGCCGAAAAGATCGAAATGATAAAGAAGGCTATAAAAGCCAGAGGAAATGCAATCATTGCTTTTTCAGGGGGAGTGGACAGTACGACTCTTGCGGCCCTTGCCTTTGAGGTACTGGGGGATAAGGCTCTTGCCGTAACCATAGAATCCCCCCTTTTTCCCGGACAACAGCTCAAAACAGCGATCCAGACTGCCTGTGAAATCGGGATTCAGCATAAAGTCCTCCCATTTTCCCAGATGAGTGCACCATATTTTGCCACAAATACAATAAACAGATGTTATTTCTGTAAAAAAGCCATGCTTAAAACCCTGTTAGACTTTGCAGAGAAGTTGGGTTATGATTATGTATTTGAGGGCACAAATGCCTCTGAAATAAAGGGAGAAAATCGTCCGGGATACCAGGCAGTACAGGAAGCCGGTGAGAAGGTTGTTTCCCCTTTCATAGAGCTGAATGTAACAAAAGAAGAGATAAGAGAAATTGCTTCGAACCTCTCTCTTTCGGCAGCCAACAGACCATCTGCGGCATGCCTTGCCACACGTATTCCTTATGGGCAACCTATAACTACAGAGGCCCTCGAGAAAATAGAAAAAGCCGAAGAATATCTTTTCTCCCTGGGATTTACCCAGTTCAGGATCAGGATGCATGAAAATCTGGCTAGAATAGAGATAATTAAAGAAGAAATTGAGGATGCATTCAGGAAAAGAGAAAAAATAACCAGACATCTGAAATTTCTGGGTTTTAATTACATAACCCTTGACCTTGAAGGTTTTCGGAGTGGGAGCATGGACGAACCTTATAGTGAAAGAAAGCCTGAAGAGCCAGAAACAGTTAATAAAGAGAAGACATGACAAAAATTCTCATCCGAAAAGCCGAAAAATCAGACCTGCTGGCAATTCAGAGACTTCTATCTACCTACTTCCTTGACATGGAAGAACTTGAGCCGGAAGATTTCGTGCTGGCTGAGATCGAGGGAAAAATTACAGGGTGTGCTGCCCTTATAAAATCCGAATCCCATGGAAAAGAGTTTATGGAAATTCATTCCATTGCAGTCCATCCGAACTTCCGGGGAAAAAGAATCGGAACCAGGCTTATTGAGCATCTCCTGACAACAATTGTAGATCAAGCCTGCGATTTGTATGTTAAGACAACGGCTCCTGTCTTTTTTGAAAAATTAAATTTCGCAAAAATAGAGCGCTCTGAAAAGCTGTTTCTCTGGGAAGACTGCAAAAAATGTGAGCATTTTGAGAAATGCGCACAGTATGCAATGAAATATTCCCCCAATTGGTAATTTGCCAGCTCAATGATTAAATTTCTACATCAAATATCCAGATAGAAGCAGCAAAGTCCAGGAGTTCTAACCAGAAAAAAGAAAAAAGTAAGCTTTGAACAGAACCTGTAAAGGTTGACGAAACATTATTTTACGAAAAAGAATAATGAAGCACCTTATGCTCACCCTTGGGATAGTAAACACCTACGATAAAATCAAAGTTCTGGATGCTCACTACCGTGCAATTGCAAGAGCTGCTCCAATTTGCCATGCTTTTGGATTTCATCTTGCCCTTTATGACTTTCCCTTCAAAATGACCGCAGAAGAACTTGTGGCTTTCGTGATGGAAAAAACAACTATAGGGGAGTCGGGAAGTTACCTCAAAACTCTTTACGAAAAAAATCATCTTTCAGTATCTGATCTTCCAAAGAAAGGATTTCCATCCCAATTCGGGGAGATCGTAATTACAACCTCAAAACCGGACCCAAAAAGACATGTTATGCCTGTAAAAATTGCTGAGGAAGCCCTTCGAAACCGCTCTTTTCTCTTTCTTGTAGGCCTGGGGCACAAAGGGCTTCCCAAGGAGCTTTTTGAGAGAGGGAAATACCACCTTGACATTACCTGTAAAGGGCTTTCCCTGGAAACCTGTACTGCCATTGGAGCAATTCCGGCTAATCTGTCAGGACTAATGACAAATCTGGAAGGTAAAAACTAAAACCTGAGCTTAGGTTTCTGAAATCAAATTCTCTGGCTTGTTACAGAGAAGTCATTCAAAAATTTTGATTAATAGAACTTATGCGGCTAAATAGTAAAATCATGTACAATCAGCCTCTTTAGAATATTTGATCACGGAGTATATCGTACTTGATTTGTGCTTTGAGTACTCAAACCCGATTATAAATCCTATTAAAAATATTTTGTTCTGAATGACCATTCTAAGAATCTTTTGTTGGATTCAAGTTGGTCAGAATTGAAAATATTTTTCGGTTGGTTATTTTGTTTTGGCTTCCTGGAGTAGTTTCTATCGACCATGAAGCATGTATTTGATAAACTATATATAATAGAACATAGGAAATAGGTTACTGCCTTCCTGTGAAGAAGATGAACTACAAATTAAGAATAGGAGACCCAGACGATGAAAGAAACAATAGAAAGAAAGTCCCAAACCCGTTTTACATGGGTTTCTGTCCGGTAATAGAATGTTTTCACTCCCCCCGTGGAAATGAGAATTATGGAAAAATCTCAGAGCCATCTGTGAAAAAAGAATCTAAACTTAAATGGACCGGAAAAGGACATATGGTTAAAAAGGTAAAAAGAATTGTCAATAAATAATTCTTAGCTAACATCCTTAGAACTTACATATATGAAGAGCAAAGCAAACCATAAGGATGTCTGTCATAAATAGAATACAGAGAGCTTGAAATCTTGTGCTACGCCGCCTCTGTTCAACTGCATAATCCGAATTAACTCAAAAAAATTTTCCGGAACAAATATATAATACAATTGACAATTAATACATTGTTGTGGGTAAGAACAACGCTTGTTGCGCTGTTATGGGGTTTGTAACCCAAAGAACGTAGAATTTGGGCCTGCATTTTAGGGCTCCTACCCAGAAGGGTGGGAAACGCTAACCTGAACGCAGGAATTCATATCCTGAAGGACTTAGAGTTCTTACTTTCATTAAAAATTACCTGGAAAGTTTAAAAGCTCTAAACTGCACTCAGCGACTTGTATCAGAAAAGGCTGGAAATTTTAACCTGAACTGCAGGGACAGTATCCAGAAGGACTGAAATTCTAACCCGCATTGAGCGCAAATGTTGAAGAGACAGGAGGAAAATTATGAGTGAACTAACTCACGAATACAGAAAAAGAAACGAATATGGATATAAAAGCGACGAAAACCGGTATCACACCGTTGAAAAAGGCTGCACTGACAGCTTGGACTCAGATGAATTAGATCTTTACCGCTATATGATAGGCGGAGTGCAGGGTAAATAACCTGCAAAACCTTTTTTTATTTCTCATTCCTAGAAAAGAAGCATGTACGATGTATATGCGGTCCGTGAGGATTTTCCTGTTTTAAAAGAAGTCGTGTACCTTGACAGCACAGCAACTACTCAGACCCCTATACCTGCAGTTGAAGCTATGGTTGAGTACTTTTACAAGTATGCTGGCAATCATGGAAGAGGGGCACACCGCCTTGCCCGGGAGACCACTAACCGCTATGAGGATGCGAGAGAAACTGTTGCTCGCTTTCTAAACACAGAGCCTTCAAAAACTATTCTCATGAAAAACACTACAGAGGGGATCAACCTTATTGCAAATAGTTATCCCTGGGAAGCAGGGGACCACATTGTCACAACTCTGCTCGAACACCATTCAAATCTCCTTCCCTGGCTGCGTTTGCAAAAAAAAGGGGTAAGTGTTACGGTTGTAAACCCGGATAGCAAGGGTAGAATTGACAATTCTCTAATAGAGAATGCTTTTACTGAGAAAACAAAACTCGTTGCCATAACCCAGGTTTCAAATGTCTTTGGCTCCGTACAGGACGTAAAAAGCATCACGAAAATTGCCCACAGAAACGGAATAAAAGTCCTGATTGATGGCGCCCAATCTGCAGGACATATGCCAGTCAACCTCAAAGACCTTGGATGTGACTTTTTTGCAACTGCAGGGCACAAGGGCCTGCTCGGACCGCAGGGAACCGGCGTACTCTACATAAAAGAGCCAGAAACTCTCGAAAGTGCCTCATTGGGAGGAGGTACTGTTTCGGATGTCTCAGGGCTTACCTATGTGCTTGAACCTTCTCCAGCCTGCTTTGAAGCAGGCACCCCAAATATTCCAGGAGTTATAGGCTTGGGAAAAGCAGTCGAATATGTGGAGAAGATAGGGGTTCCAGAAATCGAAAAACATGAAATGGAACTCTCAAGGGAAGCTGCAAAACGGCTCTCAGAACTTGAGCATGTGGAAGTCTACGGGCCCGAAGAAAGGGTAGGAATCGTCCCCTTTAATGTAATAGGCCTTCATGCCCATGATGTTGCCCTTATCCTTGACCAGACAAGAAAAATATGTATCCGAAGCGGACATCACTGTGCAATTCCGATTACTCGTTTCCTGAAAGTAGACAGTACTGTAAGGGCTTCTTTTGCACTATACAATACAAGAGAAGAAGTAGATATACTGGTAGACGCAGTTGAAGGGCTCAAAGCACTTGTTTCCTGAAGAACAGCCACCATAAACTGCGAATAAGTTAAAATGTAAATATGTTGAAATGTGAATAATTTAAGATGTGAGTAATTTTTGATATAACACATTCACTAATTTTTAACCTTATTTCCTTATTTTTTGAGATTGATATAAATACAGGAGAATATATACAGTATAAATAAAAAGACTAAGTTTCAAAGAAGTCCGAAACTCTTCTGGAGATAACTGATGGAGCGAATAGCTAGTGGGATAGAATACCTTGACTTACTTCTCGGCGGCGGGTATCCGAAAGGAAAGGGTATTCTTATCACAGGGCCGACAGGTTCAGGAAAGACAATAATGGGAATACATTTCCTGTACAGCAACTGTTCTGCAGGAAAAAGGGGACTCTTGATCCTCACAAGAACACTCCTAGAAGATTTAATCCTCCAGTCAAAAGCTCTCGGAATGGATCTTGAACCTTTTATAGATTCCAATCTGCTGTTAATAGAAAATGTATTTCAGAGCAGGCTTCAGGAGACTCTCTTTGCGTCCCGTCTTGGCAAAGGGCTTGAGGTAGCGGAAAAAGACCGAGTTGGCCGTGTGAATGAGCTCTCTAAAAATATGGATGTTGTAGTTCTGGACAGCCTTGGAGCCCTTACAAAGACACAGAGTTGCGTGGGTAACGAGGCTCTGAGCAAATTTGATGCAATTTACAGCATTCTGGCAAAACATGGGTGTACATCTCTGATTCTCATGGATGAACGTGCTCACAAACAGCACCAGGGTTTTGCAGATTATCTTGTCTTTGGAAAAATAGAGTTGAAATTTAAAGAAGATCCTGCAAATGGAAAATTTGTACGCCATATTTCAGTTGTAAAAATGAGAGCCATGAATATGCCAGAAGAAAATCTTTCCTTTGAAATTGTCCCCTCCGGAATCAAAATAAAATAAAATAAAATTTCATAATCCTGTTTTCACATTCAATAAAATAATGACAATCAACTCAAAAAAAACTGTTTTTCCTGATTCTAATCATAAATTCTGCATCCTTAGAGGGGGGCCTCCTAATCTGAGCTGAGGTCTATATTGAGATACCATAGAATGAGATCAGTCTAAAAAAACTAAATATATTAATTAAGAGAATTTGAGTTAACCAAAGTATAAAAAGAGCTATTAATTAGATAAAAAGCTAAATAGAGCTCAAATTAAAGTTATAACTTTAAATATAATTTAATTATTAAGATTCAAAGTGGTATAAAGTTTTTATAATGTGTTGATCTTATATGACTTAAAGAAACCTGAAGGCGAGAGTATGGATGAAGTAAAAGAAATACTGGCGAAGAACAACTTTATCTCGGGGTTATTGGGGAAAGGGGGGGATAAGAGCTCCATCTCAGAAATAGTAAAAAAAGCTAGAAGTTACTTTGAAGAGCCTCTGCGGACCCTCCCTGCTTATGACCAGGAAAAAGATGGACCGCTTGTAGAGTTTATAGTGCCGGAAGGATTAGAAGAAATCGAAAGGTACTGGCTTCAAGAACCTTACACTTTTGCCTCGATTCTGGTAGATCGGAGAACAAGATACTACAAACTCATTGAGCCTGCACTCACAAAGTATGAGAAAGAGCTGCTAGAAAGAATTTATGAGGATTTTCAGGATATTCTAGTTTTGAATCCTACAACTTCCAAATTCGAAAAGGATGAACTTCTGGTAGATAAGACCCTCTTCCTTCTTGAACGTTATAAGGCTGAAAGTTCAACATTATCGATTCAAAAAATTATTTATTACCTTAGAAGAAACCTTTTAGGTTACGACAAAATTAACCCCCTACTTTCGGATCCTTATATAGAAGATATTTCATGCGATGGAGTGGAAATTCCAATTTATGTGTATCATACGAAGTATCTCAATGTTGAAAGTAATATTTCCTTTAAAGAAGAAGAACTTGATTCCTTTGTAATCAAAATGTGCCAGTTAAATAATAAGCATATATCTGTAAGCCAACCAATAGTGGATGCCACAATTCAGGACGGTTCGCGGCTTCAGGCTATGTTAGGAAGAGAAATCACCCCCAGAGGCAGTTCTTTTACCATCCGTAAATTCAGGAGAGATCCCATAACCCCCATAGATCTGCTTGGTTTTAAGACATGCGACCTGGAAATGCTCGTATATCTCTGGCTGGTTATTGAAAATGGTTACAATATTCTTTTTGCAGGGGGAACGGCTTCAGGGAAAACTTCGATGCTCAATGCTACATCGTTATTCATGCCCTCCACAGCCAAGATAGTCTCTATTGAAGACACAAGAGAACTCCTGCTCTACCATAACAACTGGGTTTCCGGGATTGCAAGAGAGAGTTTTTCTTCGGATGCGACTGGAGAAGTTTCCATGTATGATCTTTTGAGGGCTGCCCTCAGACAGCGTCCAGACTTCATTATTGTGGGGGAAGTAAGGGGTAGTGAAGCCCTTACTCTTTTCCAGGCAATGTCAACAGGGCATGCAACAAGTTCAACCATGCATGCAGGAGACGTACAAACTGTCATAAACCGGCTAACACACGAACCTATAAATGTACCCCAACTGATGCTGCAGTCCCTGGATGTACTTTGTATCCAGGAGCAGGTGTACATAAATGAAAAAAGAGTTCGAAGAAGCCGAAGTTTTGTGGAAGTCCTTACTGTAGACCCTGAGACAGGAGACCTCGGGATAAATGAGCTTTTCAACTGGGAGCCTTCAGAAGATCGTTTCTTCAAAGTAGGAGATTCCCACCTCATGCAGGATATCATGCATGTCAAAGGATGGGATGCAAGCCAGTTAAGAAGTGAAATGGATAATAGAAGAAAAATCCTGACATACATGTATGAAAAGAATATGAGGAGTTACATCCAGGTGTCCCTTGTAGTCCAGACCTATCAGAGTTATCAGAAGATGGTTATGGAGGCTATAAAAAACGACACATTGCAGGGAATGATACAGGATATGATTGCTTGAGAGAGGGAGTATGACTTATACTGCAGTGGATGAACTGGCGTACAGAATATTCGGGGCTTTTTTTTATAAAAATAGAGAAAAGTTTCAGAGTTTGAAGGTAAAAATACGCCACTCCCATATTCCCATGTCAGTAGACCAGTACCTGGCCTCTGCCTGCATTTATTCTACAATTGCAGGCCTTATTGGAGGATTTTTCGGAGCCTGGTTGGGAATGAAAACCTTTGGAGGCCCTATATCCAGCTTCAGCCTTTTTGTAAACTCTACAAACTCCAGTTTTGCAGGAGAACATCTTTATCGCCTTGGATTATTAATTTCTCTTTTATTTTTCCTTCTTAGTTTTCTGACCATTTTTGGTCTGATATACACCTTTCCTTATTTTCAGGCAGATATCCGACACGCCTGCATCGATAAATCCATGCTTTCGTCAGTAACTTACATGTATGCTCTGACCAGAGGAGGCATGTCTATTTATGAGGTATTCAGATCCTTGAGCAGGTATACCCATATATTCGGTACAAGTTCAGAAGAAATATCCTATATTGTACGGGATATGGACTACCTGGGAAAAGATTTTATAAGTGCTCTTAAATCTGCCAAGGATCGCACCCCTTCAGACATTTTCAAGGATTTTATTGATGGATTAATTCTTGTTTCAAGCAGCAAGGTCATAATAGAGTACATAAAGAACAAATCAGAGCAATACCAGAACATGGAAGAACTGGCAAACAGAAACTTATTAAAAAAACTTGACGTTCTTGCCGAAGTCTACGTGACAGTGCTGGTTGCAGGCCCCCTTTTCATAATGACTACCCTTGTTGTGCTGCAGTTACTCCGGCCGGCTTCAGCACAGATTCTTTATCTGCTCATTTATGCGATAATACCTCTTGCAACTCTTCTATTCCTAGTTCTTCTGGATACCATAGGAGAACTCTCTATGAACCCTAAAAAAAAGGATGTTTCTGGCTTTTCCATAGCATTTTCCGATATCCCAGAGATCAATTCAGGACTTAGCGAAGAAGAAGAGGGGAAGAGAAATAAAAAATTCATGTTATACAGACAACTTAATAATATCAAAGATCTGGTGTTAAACCCATACAAAACTATCCGGGAAGAACCCAGATACACATTTTTCTTTGGAATTCCTCTGGGACTATATTACCTCATTCACTCCCCAAGAAGCCTTGCAGACAATCTCAATTTGAACTTCCACCTGATTCTAAATTTTGCCCACATCAGTGACAGTAGCGTCCAGCTGATTAGTGAAATTGATGATTATTTCGTGATCTTTATTATCATTGCTCTTATTCCATTCATCATTTTTTATGAAATAAGGGCATGGAGAATGCGTAAAATTGATGAGAGAATGCCTGATTTATTGAGAAACCTTTCCAGCATGAACCAGTCCGGGATTCTGCTATCAAATTCTCTAAAAATAATGGCAGAATCTAAAATGGGCATCCTTACCAATGAACTTAAAAAGCTAAAAGAGGACATCTCCTGGGGAACTTCAACTTCAAAAGCCCTCATGAAACTTGAAAATAATATAAGAACCGCTACTTCAAGCCGGGTTCTCCACATACTTATAAAAGCAAATGAATCTACAAGTGACCTTAAAAGTGTGCTTTCTATTACTGCGGAACAGGTTAAAACTGAAGAGGGCATGAAAAAAGAGCGTTCTGCAGACATGGTGGTCTACGTTGTCACTATCTATGTTGCCTTTTTTGTCTTCCTTTTCATAGTCTATATTCTGGCTATGTATTTCTTTCCTGAAACCACTTCATTTACAAGCTCTTCTAAAGGAATCTCTTCCGCAGGAATCGGGAATGGATCCTTCAATATACAGGAGTACACAATGCTCATGTATCACTCAGCCCTCATTCAGGCTTTTACTTCAGGGCTCGTTGCCGGAAAGATGGGACAGGGCTCCGTATACATGGGCCTGAAATATAGCGTCAGCATGATGATGCTTACCTATATGGTCTTCACAATGGTCGTATGATCACCAATAACCGGGAGCAGATTCAGTGTCCGGAAAAATGAATTAATTAAAGCTTACATTCTGCTGAGAAAAGGAAGGACATATAATACGGAATTAGGAAGTTCAAACAATCTATTTCTCAAAAAAGGTGGAATAAACTCAGCAAAGAGATCTATACAGTTTTCCCGCCCTCAAAAATAATGATCTCTATTGACATCTACAAACCCTTAAAAAAATTCAAAATGAAAATTCAGCGGAGAGATGAGCCCATTAATAAGAGACCACATAACTCAATAAAAATTATATTTTGCAATTTCACCCACGCCACCAGAACTTAGGGAATTAGTTGAATAATAATTTTTTGAAGTAACTAAGAAAAATAAAATAAGAAAGGGCAAGTAGATTAATAATATATTAATACTGTGTAATTTATTAAATAATTAAAGATGATTCCATATATTACAGCAGAATTACAATGAAGATTTGATTTTCAAAGAGTAAGATAAACCAGAAATCCCGACTTTAATATATAATGAATTTGTAAAATGATATAACAAAACTGCAGATTATAGAATCCATAAGAAAAATAAAGAAAGAAGATCCAGTAAAGCAAATTGCTCAAAGAAAGAAGAGAAGGCACCTTAAAAAGGTGCTTAAATCAATGATTAGAACCGAATATCTTTGTCGCTGATAAGCTGACTGGTCTTCACATCGATAATTTTAATGTTGACATTGCTCCCACTTGTAACATTGGTTGTTCCCAAATCGAAATTTGTTACAGAACCAGCATTCATGGTGCCAAGACTAGTAGCACTGACATCAGTAGAATTACCTCCATCGACAGACACCATAACTTTTGTTACCTCAACGTTTCCGAAATCGATAGGATCTCCACCGAGGTGCTCGAGTTTTACAGACGCTGGTGAAGAAGGACTAACATAGGTACTCACCGGTGTAATTTCAATGTTTGCCTGCGGCGCAGATTTCTCAGGTCCCTGACCGAATACGGATGAACCGATTGCGGCGGCGAGGATGACGGTTATTGCGACCATCAAGATGACACCGATAACCGGGGACACTGCATCACTATTTTTAAACAAGTTTTTGAGACTCATATTTTTCTCCCTCCGGGCTAAAGGTATTCGGACAGGAAAGCCTGCCTTGATACATTTAACACTTGAAACGCATTATAAACAATTAATAATTTTTATAACTGCATCCAATCTTATTATCCGTTAATATATAAAGTTTTGTCGAATACAGTGAAAAATTATTTACGAATGAAATTATAGATAGTTTAGTAAGATAGATATTAATAACTACTTATTTAATAATTTTTCTCATACAGTTAGATTAATATTCAATAAATAAGAATGGTGGAAGTTAAGTAAAAATATTAAGAAGGTTGTCTTGGAAGTGGAGAGAAAAAAATACAGAGAGCTTGGAGAGGACTGCCAGGCAGTTTCAGAGGTAATAGGGCAGGTGCTCATGATAGCTATAGTTGTGTTAGCTTTCTCTTCAATAGCCATTACTATATTTTCAGACGAAGGAGTCGTAAATCCCCCTCATATACCACATACAGACCTTTCTGAAAAAATGAACACCAATACAGATATCGTACAGATCATTCACAACGGCGGAGAAGCCATTGACCTGAAAGCAATCAAGATCATACTCAGTGTCAACGGAGACCCATTTTCATTTAACCTGTCAGATCCCGGTGTTACTTTTTTTAGTTCAAACGGATCTGAATCCAATAATGGTGTTCTGATGCTGGGAGACTTTATTGAAATCAATACGAGTCAAAGAGGACTTGATCTGAAGAGCGACGATACTATTGATATGTACTTTGTACACACTCCATCTCAACAGGTAATACAAAGAGTTACACTCCAGAATGGAAAATGAAGAAAGCGAAACCAGATAATAGAAAATTAAAAAAATATACGATGTCCTGCTATGAAAACCAGAAAAAACCTATTCAGCTCAGAATCCGCAGCAGCCACGGTAATTGCAGCAGTACTGCTCTTGAGTATCATATTTACTTTATTTGCAGTGGTAAGGATCGCATATGTTCCGGAATGGAAAACTGATGCAGAACAATCGCATATGAGTGAAGTCCAGAAAGAAATGACAGAACTCAAATCAACAGTAGATATGATTGCTTTTCTTACGGCTTCAAACACAAGTTATTCAGCTCTACCCCCTTTAACAGTTCCATTTAGCATGGGTGGAGGGGAAATACCGATTCTGGAACCTTCAAAATCAAGCGGGACACTTTCAGTAAATAACGACGATTTCACAATGGTCATAACTCCTAAAAATTTATCAGGAATAACATTTCCTCAAACCGTGATTCATGGAGGCATCACCTATCGTTCGAACAACAGAGAATATGTAGATCAAATTTTCAGATATGAAAATGGAGCCTTGATTCTTGACCAGGGCGGCAGATCAGTGATGAAACAGTCACCCTCATTCAGTATAACTAATAACAATGGACATTATAACTTTTTTATCCCGGCAATTAATATAAAAGGAAATAATGATACCCTCTCTTCAAACAACGATGCTTCTTTGAGCCTTAATGGAGATAGCTCCATTATTCCATACTCAGGAAACATTGACTCATTTGACTGCATCATTACCACAAAATATCCTAATGCCTGGAAATCTTATTTCAACGAAGACCTCAACGAAACCGCAAAAAAAGCAGGACTTGAATACGGCACTGATTTTTATATTAGCCCATACGACAGCCACGAAATATATTTCAATTTCACGTCTACGGGAGGCAAAAAACTCGATGGGATCTATATAAGCAAATCGGATATCAAGGCAGAAATTGGAATCGGAAGCGTCTTAACTTATCCAAATAATGTAGACGGGAATAGCGGAACTGGCACGAAGCCCCCTGTATCTGGATTCTGTTTAGATCCACAGAGTGGTTGCGCTCCAGCTGAGATACAGATTACCGACATATCACAATATGCGACCAGCTACATCTACGACTTTGGAGACGGAACATCTGTAGCAACAGAAGCAGCCCCGAAGCATACATATACAAAATCTGGAACATTCACCGTCACTCAGACAGTTACAAATTCCTATGGCACTGAAATCGCGACTGATTCAATAACAATCAGGCAGATGCCAATAGCAGACTTCGGAAGCAACGTTAGCGCAGGGGAGATTCCTCTCGCAGTTAAATTCACCGATGCTTCTCAGTTTGCAACAGGCGGAGTCTCATGGGACTTTGGAGATGGCAGTGCAATCGATACAAGTTCAAACCCAACACACGTATATATAAATCCCGGGACTTACACAATAACTCTTACTGCAAGCAATTGGGTTGAAACTAGCTTAAAGACAGGCACATTAGTCGCACAACAGATGCCAAGAGCGGACTTTAGTGTTAGTACTACAAGTGGGTATGCCCCTCTGTCTACCCTGTTTACCGACCTTTCAGAAAACGCAGCCGAACTACAGTGGGATTTCGGAGATGGAAGCAACTCTACAGAAACAAATCCTGAACACTTATATTTAGTTCCAGGAAACTATACTGCTAAGCTGACAGCAATCAATGGAGACGGCCAGAGTACAAAGACAAGCATAATAAATGTAAAGACATCTCCTCAAAATCCTGTAGCAGGTTTCACAGCAGCCCCAATTTCAGGAAACGCACCGCTTCAAGTCACGTTTAATGACACAAGCACAGGATCACCAACTGACTGGAACTGGGACTTTGGAGATGGAGTTAACTCAAAACAGAAGGATCCTAAACACACATACAGTAAAGCAGGAAAATATACCGTAATCTTGACAGTAAGTAACGGGGCAGGCAGTAATACGGCAGCAAAGCCCAAATATATCACAGTATCCTGAAGAGACGGCATATCTTATAAAGAAAAAAAATAAAAGTTGTGCTGGCGCACCCTGCTACAAACAGGGGTATATCCACACCTTCACTATAATTCCATGAAAAAAAGCGAAAAAACGATAAATTCGTCAGCAAATATTAATAATAACTCTGGAGAACATATGAAGTACAGGAATGAAGATGCCTGAAAAATATACCACTCCTTACCCTGCCAGAAGAATCTATTCAGATGGCAGGGCCGAAGAAACTGAAGTATTGCTTGCAAGGGAATGTCCTGTCAAACTTGTTCTAGATGAAAAAGCCTTTACTACTCTTTTTGCTTCCCCACTCGAACTAAAAGAGCTTGCAGTCGGACATCTAATCACAGAGGGAGTTCTCAACTTCATAGATATTGCAAGAGTTAACGTGGAAGGAAATGAAGTTCATGTCCGGACTAAAAAAGAGAGCCATCTCTCTCAGAACAATGGATCGGATGAGCAGGTCTTTGTAGATTCGGAAATTCTTTTTGAGCCAGAAGCCGTTTTTGCAAGTACTGCTTACCTTGAATCGGATACATACAAGCTTACCAGAGGGACCCATCTTGCTGCCCTTATAGATAAAGAAGGAAAACTGGCAATCCAGATCGTTGATGTGGGCAGGCACAACGCAGTTGACAAGGCCGTAGGGGCCGCTTTTCTTCAGGGACTCGACATTTCAAAGCATTATATGCTTTCCACAGGCAGGCAGCCTGCATACATGGTCACAAAAGCCGCAAGAGCAGGAGTCCCCCTTGTTGCCACCAAAGCAATGCCCTTTGACTCAGGAGTGGAAGCTGCAAAAAAAGCAAATATGTGCCTTGTGGGACAGCTCAGACAGGAATCTATGCTCATCTTCGCCAATGAATGGCGAGTGAAAACGAGCAGAAATTAAAAGATTATAAAGTGCCTTTTGTGCTTTTTACATCTTTGCCTTCAATTTTTACAGCCTTTTTCATGGCATAGGCAAAAGCTTTGAAGAGAGCTTCGATTTTGTGATGGTCGTTATCCCCATAAACACTTGCATGGACAGTAATTTTTGCATTTGAGGCAAGAGTTTCAAAGAAATGCCTGACCAGCTGGGTACTGAACTGCCCTACAAGGGGAGAGGCAAAATCAGCTTTCAGTACAAGATAACTGCGCCCGCCGATATCCAGGGCAACATCTGCAAGAGCTTCATCCATAGGAATTCGGGCTTCCCCAAAACGAGCAATTCCAGCCATGTTTCCAAGCGCTTCTGCAAGAGCTTTCCCAAGAACTATGCCTGTATCTTCGACCAGATGATGCTCGTCTACGTAAAGGTCACCTTCGGCACGAATCTTAAGGTTAAACTCCGCGTGCCTCGCAAAAGAAGTAAGTATATGATCAAAAAATCCAAGCCCAGTACTTACATCTGCAACCCCTGAACCATCAAGGTTCAGTTCAAGCTGAATATCGGTTTCTTTTGTCTTGCGGGATATTTTGCTTGTTCTCATACAGCATCACATTTTCTTTAAATTTATAAAACATTTTGTATCTAGACGTTCGCTCATTTAGGGTCTCCTTTCCGAAAACCCAGGGAAATAACTTAAAGGCTGATGGATTGCCTGAAGACCCAACCAAAAAAACAGATCCGTCATTTCAGGATGTACTCAATAGCTTCCTCGAGGGTAAACCTACCTGTATAAAGGGCGCTTCCTACCACAACTCCTGATGCTCCGGTTTCCTTCAGGACCTGCAGATCTTGCAGAGAACTCACTCCCCCGGATGCGATTACAGGAATGCGTACAGACTCAACAAGCTCCTTCGTAGGAACAGGATTTACACCCTGCATGAGCCCTTCGGAATCTATATTCGTAAAAAGCAAACTGCCTGCACCCAGCTCTTCAAACTTCCTGCCCATTTCCACAGGAGTTTGAGCGCACTCCTCAGTCCAGCCTTTGATTGAGATTTTCCCATTCTTTGCATCCAGTGCAACATTAACGCATGAGCTTCCAAATTCATTGGAGAGCCTTTTTACAAGTTCAGGGTTCTGAAGGGCAGCTGTACCAAGAATCACTCTGGAAACCCCAAGCTCAAGAAGAGAAGCCGCATCTTCAAAGCTTCGGATACCTCCCCCAACCTGAATATGTACGTCTTTTTCTCTGCACCTGCTGACTATTATTTCAATTATCGAGGAGTTTTTGCGTTCTCCTTCAATTGCTCCGTCCAGATCTACCAGATGCAGAGTCTTTGCCCCTTTCTCGACCCAATCAAGGGCGACAGCAAGAGGATCTTCAAGTGATACAATCTCGCTACCAGGCACTCCCTGCACAAGCTGAACGCACTTTCCTCCTCTCATATCCACCGCAGGGATTACTTCAAAAACCATTGAAAGCCACATCTCCGGAATGCCTTTTAAGAAACCTCTTTCAATTCATTCTTTTCAGGTCTTCATTTAATCAGATTTTTCATCTCAGGGCATTATCCTCTCAATAGGAACAACAAGAACATCCCTTGCACCGACCTTCTTCAGCTTATTTACGATGGTAAAGATCAGGTCCGCATCCACAACAGCATGAACAGCAAGGATTGATTCTCCGGATAATTTACATGACTCAACCTTCATGACCGTTGGGCCTGACATCCCTGGAAGGACCTCTTTTACTGCCTGAAGAGAAGACTCGGGAACATTCATCATAAGATAGCGCCGTTTTTTTGCATTGAGAACGCTTTCAATTGCGGTTTTTATATCAAGGATTTTTTCCTTTGTCCTGAGGCTTTCTTTATTGGCGATAAGGTAGACTGTTGAAGAAAAAACAGTGTCAATAGGCTTAAGGTGATTGATCATCAGAGTTGTCCCTGAGCTTGAGATATCCACAATTGCGTCGGCAATTCCAACATGTGGAGTCATCTCACAGGCTCCACTGACCTTTATGATCTCAACGTTAACTCCAAGCTTTTTAAAATACTGGCCCGCAATTTCCGGAAATTCAGTTGCAACTTTTTTACCTTCTAGCTCCTGAGCGGCCTGGAAATTAGAATCCTCGGGGACCGCCAGAACAAGGCTTGCTTTTCCGAATTTCAGATCAAGGAGGGCTTCAACCCTTGCGCCTCGCTCCGTAATCAGATCCATGCCTGTAACACCAACATCTGCAGCTCCGTCCTGCACATACTCAGGAATGTCAGCAGCCCTGGCAAAGAGAAATTGGATATCTGGATCCGTAGTTTTTGCAAAGAGTTTCCGACTTTCGGCTCCTCCACTAACAGGAAGCCCTGAATCTTTGAAAATGGATATTGTGGGTTCGTAAAGGCGCCCTTTATTGGGTATTGCAATGCGAATCATCTGCTCCGTCCTCTAATAAGTGATCTGTCGGGAATTCTCCCGGATAGGTTCATCCACATAAAACGTTTATCTTGAATACTCTTGTATAATATAGACTTCACGGTAAGAGATCATGAGAATTCTTTCATCGAAAAAGAGCATAGAGAAAAAGAGAGAGAAAAAAAAATAGAGAAAGAAAAGCAGCATTAGAAGAGAGATAAGTTTCAAAAATGTGACTGAATTGAACATTTGATGCTAAAGAGAATAAAATCTATATTTAGAGAGTGTATTACTTTTGGTAATGAATGTATGGGAACAATTATATAGATTTAATAATTTAATAAGAACAGACTTTCGAGTTATATATATAATATTATTAATGTTATAGCAAGATGTGAATTGATAAAAATTAAGTGCTATGAAAAGCAAATTGATGCGATAAACTGACCGAAAAATAATAAACCGATAAAATCATAGCTACTGATAAAATTTTAATGATTTTGAAAAAAGAGGATCCAAATGGCCCGAAATATCAAAGTGGAAGAGCTCTTGCAAACCCCGATTGAAAAACAGCAGATAGAGCTTGTAGAACGCAAAGGGATAGGGCACCCTGACAGCATATCGGACGGACTTGCTGAAGCCGTAAGCCGCTCTCTCTGCAGGGAATACATAACCAAATGTGGGGCCGTACTCCACCACAATACAGACGAAACTCAGATTGTAGCCGGCAGATCCAGCCCCAAATTTGGGGGAGGAGAAGTTCTGCAGCCTATATACATCCTTCTTGTAGGCAGGGCCACCAAAGAGTTCGAAGGCGTCGAACTTGCCACTGAGTCTGTAGCCCTTCAGGCCGCCCGTAAATACCTGAAGAACACCCTCGTAAACATGGACCTTGAGAGGGACGTGATTATGGACTGCAAACTCGGGACAGGATCTTCAGATCTCAGGGATGTCTTCAAAAGAGATAGAGTGCCAGTTGCAAATGACACTTCTTTTGGGGTAGGACACGCTCCATTTTCCGAACTTGAAAATCTTGTTTATAATACAGAGAGACAGCTTCTTACCGACCTTAAATCCCGAATGCCTGCAATCGGAGAAGACATGAAGGTAATGGGGCTCAGGGACGGAGAAGACATAACTCTCACCATATGCAGCGGAATGATAGGGAGATATATCGACGATCTGGACAGCTACATCAACATGACGGAAGAGATGAAAACCTACGTAGAAGAACTCTCAACTCGTTATACAGAAAGAGATGTGAAGGTTTTCATTAACACTGCTGATAACCTTAAAGCGAGCTGTGTGTTCCTTACAGTTACCGGGACCTCGGCAGAAATGGGAGATGACGGCTCTGTAGGGCGCGGAAACCGCTGCAACGGATTGATCACACCAAACAGACCTATGAGCATGGAGGCAACCAGTGGAAAGAACCCGATTAACCACATCGGAAAAATCTACAACCTTCTCTCAACCCAGATGGCCAGGGATGTCGTAAAGACAGTTCCAGAGGTGCAGGATGTTTACATAAGGCTGCTCTCGCAGATAGGGACACCTATTGACCAGCCGCTTGTAGCAAGTGCCCAGATTATTCCCAAGGAAGGTTACTCATTCTCAAAGGTCAAAGCAGAAGCCGAAGTTGTCATTGATGACTGGCTTTCCAATGTGACAAAGATCACAGAAATGGTGGTCAGAGGAGAGCTGAACACTTTCTAAATAAAAAAGATTTGAGAGGAACCTTAGGTTCTTTTCATACATTTTTTACTCACTGTTATAAGAATAAATTTGTCCTAAATAAGGAATTGTTTCTTGGAAATATCGCATGAATCAAAAGAGAAGGTTTCAAGTATACACTTTATAAAAAAATTAAAAGATATATACAAAATATTATCAATATGAGAGCTTAATACTCACTTCCAGCGAAAAACATAAATATCATCACCATATATGGAGATGGTGCACTGAGGCAGTGTAGCCCTGTGCAGCACTGGATCAACATACGTTGTCCCGCCTTAACTCAGTGGTAGAGTGCGCGGCTGTAGTTCGGCTCGTGCGGGAAAAATAATCACCCGTACATTTCTGCGCAGGCACCGCGATGTCCCCGGTTCGAGTCTGGGAGGCGGGACCTGAAAAATTACCAGATCGAAAAGCTTTAACGGGAACATTTATATATTAAAAAGGCATTTAAGGTTTGCTCGCAACGCGGGCAAAAACAGTAGCAAAAGAAACAAAAGTGTCCGGATAGTGTAGAGGCCTATCATGGAGCCCTGTCGAGGCTCCGACCCGTGTTCGAATCCCGGTCCGGGCGCTTCTTTTTTTTCATAGATCCAACTGGTAAAGAAGGATTATCGTATAGTTATTTGAGTGCCATTATAATGTTTCAACACTTAATCTAGAACATTTGATCTATCTTTCCGCTTTTTATTAAACCTGAACCAGAGATTCAGGGAAATTAAAAAGATTCTATTTTTTACATATACCCAATTTAAAGCGTCTGTTAGACTCAATTATAGATTGTTCTCCCGCTTTGATGCCAGGACCACTTCCGGCTTAATTCATTTCACCAGGCATCGGCCTCCTAAAAATCTTGTAATTCATCCTGGAGTACAATGGATAAAAGAAACTATGTAAGAGAAATACATAGAAAATTAGGAAAAAGGCAAAAGTGGAAAGGCAAGATGGAAACTGAAACGGATATTCCTGATGAACCCCGAGATAAAATCAACCGCATAAAGGAGAGATTGGAAGACACCAGAGAAGAAATGGAAATTGAGGCCCTTATTTTTGTGGAGGCCACAAAACAGTTTACCTTCGAATGGATTAAAAGAGAAATGGAACTGCCCACAATTTCTTCAGATAATGGATCTCCACCTCATAGTTTCAGAGATGATAGTGAAAATAGCGAAAAGCTCAGGAAGTTAAAATCAGATTTGAAGGAGTTACCTCTCACGATTCAGTATATTGTTGAAACTAACCTCAACAACGAAGATTACTGGATTCATAGAAGCTCTTTTCTCCATGCAGGGGTTTCTCAGGATTACCTTGAGTATAAAAAAGAAAAAATGCGAAGGGAACTGACCTCAAGCATTCGAATGATTCTTGGGTGCGCCTCAGAAATTTTTGGCGACCAGAAAGAAGAGCCTGAGAATAAAATATGGGTAAAAGAGCAAGGAAGAAGAAAGTATGTGTGTTTTCTCAGGTTTTCTGAAGAAATGACAGCATCCCTAAACCGTTATCTTGAGAGACTGGAAGAACTTCTTATTCTGGATCATGAAATAAAAGAAGAAATCGAAAGAATAAAAGGGAAAAAGATCTGACAATAAGAACTTTATCTACAGACGCCTGAATTAACTTGTATGACAGAGCCAGAATTCAGCATAAAAAAGACCCTTGAGGAAGCAGAAACTGATGCTTATCTTATGACAGGGAATCTCCATAATTCCGACATTTACTATGCAACCCATTTCCTGGCTTCGGACGATTTTGTTTATCTTCAGACAGGAACAGGAGAAGAAGTCCTTTTTATTTCGGAGATGGAAAAGGGGAGGGCTGAAATAGAGTCAAGGGTTTCCAACATAAAGACGACCCAAGACCTTGGATATAGAGAAAAGATCAAGGAAAAAAAAGATGCATCTCTCGCCTATGCCGCCTGTATATCTGAGTTACTCCTGAGAGAAAAAGTAAAGAAAGTTTCAGTACCTTATGATTTTCCTATATTTTATTCAGATTCCCTCAAAGAAGCAGGTTTCTCCATAGTGCCCGTAAAAAGTCCCTTCCAGAAGATCAGAAGCCTGAAGAGGCCGAAAGAAGTTGAAGCTATAAAATATGCTCAGATGGCAGGAGAAAAAGCCATGGGCGCGGCCATAGCGATTATTAGAGAGGCCGAGGAGAGGGACGGCATCCTCTATCATGAGGGAGAAATGCTTACCGGGACTAAAGTGAATTCAGCCATTGACCATAGACTGCTCGATTTTGGGTGTGAAGCCGAAGAAACTATCGTTTCATGTGGGAAGGATACAGCAAATCCCCATGGGACTACAGATGGCCCTCTAATGGCAAATGCCCCAATTATTCTGGATATTTTCCCGAGAAGCAAGAAGAAACGTTATTTTGCAGATATGACTCGCACCGTGCTTCACGGAGAGGCTTCGAAAGAGCTGAAAGAAATGTACGAATCTGTGCTCGCAGCCCAGGAAAAAGGGCTTCAGACAGTTAAGCCAGGAATACCGGCATCTGATGTGCACAATGCGGTCTGTGATGTATTCGAGAAGCGAGGCTATGACACATACAGAAGCGGATCGAAGGTAGGATTCATTCATTCTACAGGACATGGGGTTGGACTCGATGTACATGAACTTCCAGGAGTCGGAGAAAACGGAGTCTTGCTTGAAGCAGGTAATGTGATTACTATTGAGCCTGGGCTGTACTACCCGGAAACGGGAGGGATAAGACTCGAAGATATGGTAATGGTTACTGAAAATGGATATGAAAACCTTACAGGGCTAGAAAAGAGATTTGTATTATAAAATCTTACAACTTAAAAATTCTATACGTATCCGAAATTTAACCTGCTTTGAATAAAAATTAGCAGCATTACTGTAAGGAGCACATACTCAGAAAGCAAGTACTTAAAAAGCAAGTACTTAAAAATTTAGTTCTTGTCCATTCAGAACAGGAATCTATCATCATCCAGTAAGTGATTAATATGACTGATAATGTGACCAATAAGCAAGAGATCCTTGAAAAATACAGGGAGGCAGGCAGTATCCTGAAGATTGTCAGGACCGAAGCCGTGGAAATGGTAAAGGTTGGAAACAGTCTGCTAAAAGTTGCGGAATTTGTGGAAAATCGAACTATAGAGCTTGGAGGAAGACCTGCATTTCCCTGCAATATTTCGAGAAATGAGGAGGCAGCACATGCAACCCCAAAAGCAGGAGACTCTGATATTTTCGGAAAAGATATGGTGAAGCTGGACCTTGGAGTCCATGTGGACGGGTATATCGCAGACTCAGCTGTAACTGTTGATCTCTCAGGAAATTCAGATATAGTAAAAGCAGCAGAGGAAGCCCTTGCTGCAGCAATTGACCTTGCAAGACCAGGTATCACTACAGGAAAAATTGGGGCTGCAATAGAGAACAGCATTCGCAGTTATGGCTTAAACCCGATAGTGAACCTTACGGGACACGGGCTTTCCCGATATGAGGCCCATGACAACCCTTCTGTTCCGAACAGACATATGGAAGGAGGAGTTATTCTAAAAGAGGGGGATGTGCTTGCAATCGAGCCCTTTGCAACAAACGGAGCAGGGATTGTTCATGACGGAAGCTGGGCAGAGATATACAGCCTTATAAGAAAAAAACCAGTTCGTATGCCTGTAGTCCGAAATGTTCTGAAACAGGTAGAAGAATATAAGGAGCTACCCTTTGCAAAGCGCTGGCTTGAGTCCGATAAACTTGAATTTGCATTAATACAGCTGGAAAAGGCCGGAATCCTTCATGCATATCCTGTGCTTCTCGAAAGTGCAGGTGGGCTTGTGGCCCAGGCAGAACATACGATAATAATAACTAAGGACGGCTGCGAAGTCACAACAAAATAAACCGAATAGAGAAACTAACAATTGAAGGCTGAAAAAGAATAAAAAAGAGTTGAAAGCCTTGAAAATTAATCATTTTCTTTCAAGAGGGTTTTTATTAACAGCCCTTCTTGTAATGACCCCTCTTGTACCCCTTTTTGCAGAGCCCTGTTCTGCTGCCTTTTTCCCAAGCAATAACATTACGTTGGAAAGGAACGGAATGAACTGGGAATATAAAGAACAAGTTACAAACAATGAAGCCATTTTCTTCAGGGAATTTATAGATCTGCAAAAAGGAAACAATGATAACTTTGTCAACGCCTGGGAAATTCTGAAAGCAGAGATGTCCCTGAGAGACAAACTGAAAATATCCATTGAAAAAAAGCCCGATGTAAAGCTCAACGGGACTTCAGAGACTGTTAAAGCCAAAGACTTCAATTTCTGGATCCAAAAAGAAGCTCTGGGCAAGACTGGAAAAAACTCGTCGATTACTACTTATGCCAGTGTCAGTTACAGTTTCGAGAAGGAATTTTGCCATGGCACAGATATCTGGTTTATGGGCACTCCAGAATCAAATGTTACAATCACTCTACCTGTGGGCTTTGATGCAACAAGAACCGAAGGTATGGATAACAAAAGCATGGAATTTGAAAATAACCGGAGCGTGCTTAAAGGCAATTTCGCCTCAGAGAAAAATATAACCATCTGGCTTTCGGAAAACAAGAGTTTTGCAGAGTTGCCTGAAACAAAAGGAAATACTGAGAAGGATGTAGAAAACGCGAGCAAGAACAAAGAGAACAAAACTGGGACAACTGAAAGTAAAGTGGATTTCCAGGAATACTTCGGATTTTTCAAAGCTATCCTTACGCGACTTCACCTGAGCCCAAAAAGTTAATCTGGCTTGAAGCTTATTCTGAAAAACATGCTCATTGAACAAATTCAGCTCAAAAATGGATGCGCCCTTGGCCTCCGCTTTGAGATGCAAAAATATCCCCTTCTTGTAATAAGGGCAGAAAAAGGGTTTCTTATGTGCGGGTACCTGAATGTAAATGCAGCAGAGACGTTAGAGGATACGGCAGCAAAGGTTAAAGGAGTAAAGAGTTTTGAAGACATGCTCAATGCCCCCGTTGTCGAAGTAACTAAGCTGGCCAGAGAACTCGGGATTGAGCTCGGTATGACTGGAAGAGAAGCCCTGGAAAAAATGTATTAAGAAAGAAATAAGAAAGAAATAAGTCAAAAAAATTGCTTTTAACTAGTGTTGAGTCAACAGCAAAATGTCGTATAAAATCGATTGTAACTATTCAAAGCTATCAGATTCTTGAGGATTGACGTAACACTAAGACATATTCAGGCAATTTTGGCAGGTTCCCCTATCTTACTTTTTGACATATTTTCGCTTAATAGATTTATCCTCAAATTTTGCACACGGCATGTTATACTTATTTTTAAATTATATGATAAGAATATTATTTCGAGCTATAATTATCAACTTATTTAGGATCGTCAATGTTATACGCTTTTGAACTTTCTGGAGAACATGAAGAATTGCCAGCTGCCGAAGTCTTCGCTTGCCTCAAAATAGAGGAACTTGATTTTCGGCCCCATATCAGGGTTGATCAGTGTCTGGTAGTGGATATAGCAGGTAAAGAAGAGGATGTTGAAAGAGCTCTTAAGGGACATATAACTGAAAGGCTGGCAATGACCCACCATATCCTGAAAGTTGTAGGGATTACCGACAACACTCAGGAGGCAGTCCTGAAACTTGCAGAAGCCTTTGAGCCCTCAGCCTATATAAAAGAAGGACAAAATTTTGTGGTAAGAGCAAAACGCATCAGACATCATGTAGATTTTCCAGGGGAGTTCCTGGAACAGAAAATCGGAGGGTGCATCTACAGAAAGGGCTTTCGAGCAAACATGCAGAACCCTGATGTGGAATTCCGGCTGATTCTTAGTGAAAAGGCTGTATTAGGAACTCTTCTGTCCTCTATCGACAGAAGCGCATACGAATGCAGAACTCCCCAGAATAAGCCTTTTTTCCACCCTGGAGTCCTTATGCCCAGAGTCGCACGAGCGCTTACAAACCTGTCTGGTATAAAGCCAGGAGAACTTTCTCTTGACCCTTTCTGCGGCACTGGAGGAATACTTGTTGAGGCAGGGCTTGTGGGAGCCAGAGTAATAGGAATTGACGCTCAGGAAAAACTTGTTGTGGGCGCACGCATGAACCTTGAAGCCTTCGAACTGGACTATGCCCTGCTGGAGGGAGATGCCTGCAGGGTACCGTTAAAGGACTCCACAATAAACGCAGTCGTCACTGATCCGCCCTACGGAAGGTCTGCAGCAATCCTTGCAGAATCCTTAGAAAAACTTTATTCCTGCGCCCTTGAAGAAATCCAGAGGGTCCTGAAGCCAGGAGGTATCGCAGTTGTAGTTTCGGACAAGGCAGCATTGGAATATGGAGAAAAGGCAGGACTTAAGGTTCTTGAGATTTATGTCCAGAGAGTACATAGAAGCCTTACCCGGACAATAACTATTTTTCAGAAAAAAGGGGATGAAATATAAAACACGAAAAATGCCTTTTAGGGGCATTTCTTATTCCTGAGAAGTCAGTTCTCCCAGAACCTCAGCCATAACTCTATGTCTGAGAATACGTTTCTGGTTTTGCTCACCTGCTCTTCTTATAGAATAGTTGTCTTCAATCCATTCTAATTTTTCTTCGTAATTTACTTTCATAAGGGTCAACCCATAGGCAGGAGCAGGCTCAATTCCTTCTTCATAGAAGTCTGGATTTAGCATCTGAAGTAGCCAGTCGTTATCACGCACTCCTTTTCCGATCATTGAAAGTGCCGTTACGATTTTCCTGACCATATTCCAGAGGAAACTATTTCCAACAACATCAATTTTTGTAAGCTCTCCATCAACCCGGGCATTGATCCTTTCCACGGTTCTAACCGTGCTTTTTTCTCCATCGATTCTCGAAAAGTTCTCAAAATCATGGGTTCCGACAAGTAATTTAGAAGCCTCCCGGATCCTGGAGATATCATATCCTTCTCCGCTCATAACATAGCGATAGTGTCTTGAAACCGCATCTCTCCGCGCATCAAAGTGAAGAGGTACCTCTGCATGGGCCCAGGCCCAGATTGTTGGAGGAAGTTCGGAGTTTATGACCCTGGGAATTGCCAGGTTGGGTTTGTCCGTATCAAAAGCAACAATCTGTTCAAGGGCATGAACTCCCGCATCAGTCCTGCCAGCACAGGTATAATTAGCAGACTTGGGGCTTTCTATGATCCCGAGATTCCGAAGAGCCTTGAAAAGTTCTCCTTCCACGGTCACGACATTGGGCTGGATCTGGGAGCCGTGAAACTCGGTGCCTATATATGCAAGCTTTAAAGCGACTCTCATACCAATCTCTGATTACTTAGATTTTTTCTTATAATAGACTTCTCTTACAATCATCAGGAATACTATAAAAATACACCCGAAAAGGAACCAAACTCCCGGGTGAAGAGAAAGAAAATCATAAAGCCCATGAATCCCTCCAGCATGAGCAAGACCTTCATGCGGGACAGTAGGCATACTCTGGGCCGAATCTGAAACATTGGATGCGGGAACATAAACTTCAGCAGCCCCATTGGCCGGACCAGATTCAAATCCTGAGGAAGCATTTCCTGATCCAACATCCAGAGCCTCAGAACTTACATTCATAGCTCCATTTTCGGGCATCTGCTGATCAAGAGCAAGCGTCGAGCTCATATTATCGCTCTCGTTAGTTCCCACAATCATTGCTTTAGAGAGGGGATCAGAAGTTGTGTTTATTACCCCCATTCTCAAAGGAGCAGTAGCATCAATGACCCTTTTTGCCTGCATGTATGCTGAAAAATATTCTACTCCTGCAGCTGCAAAGAAAGCAGCCCCAATTACACCGATATACTTCTGCAGTATACTGATGATGGAGGGCTTGTCCATTGAGTTCCTTGAAGGAACAAGAACAATTAGCTTTTCCATTGATTCGTAGATTTTTACCTGGCGTCCTTTCTGGCTCCATTTTATCTGTTTGACCTTAATCAGATCAGATTCAACCAGAGAATCAAGATTATACTTAACAGTAGTCAGGGGTAAATTCAGCTCCTCTGCAATATTGGTTGCAGACATGCTCTTATTCCCGAGCAGTTCAAGGATCTTCAATGACGTCCCATTGGAAAGGATCTGGGTAATCTTTCTTGAATCCCCATTTACAGGGAGAACAAGCACCCTGTCTTCCTGCTCCACTCTTTCAGGCCCCTGAGGAGGCTCGCCGGCTTCAGATAAACCGTCTAGATCTTCAAGCCCTTTCATGCTTACTTCCTGAGTCAAAAATCTTCCTATTTTTCATTCTACTTTTTGCTCTAATTTAAACCGATCTTAATATAAAGTTTTATTTTTTATGGGTAAATATACATGCACTACTATATTTATATATAGAATCCAGTCCTTAACCTTAAATATAACATTGTATATTCTAATCTAAATTTTCCGCTGGTAGCAATCATGATAACGAAACAGCAGGTTCAAGAACTTCTGAAAAATTATGATTTAAATAACATTACTATTGCAACAGTCTGTTCTCACTCAAGCCTTCAAATATTTGACGGAGCACGAAAAGAAGGCTTCAGAACTCTGGGAATCTGCGTAGGGAAACCCCCGAAATTCTACGAGGCCTTCCCCAAGGCAAAACCCGACGAGTACCTTATTGTCGATAGTTATGAAGACATAATGAACAAAGCTGAAGAGCTTAGAGAGAAAAACACTATCATCATTCCGCATGGCTCATTTGTTGCTTATCTGGGCACAGAAAATTTTGCAGAGATGGAAGTGCCAACTTTCGGGAACCGGGCTGTACTCGAATGGGAATCGGACAGGGATAAAGAACGTGAATGGCTGCTTGGAGCAGGTATTCATATGCCTGGGAAAATAGATGACCCTCATGATATCAACGGGCCTGTAATGGTTAAGTACAACGGAGCAAAGGGAGGAAAAGGTTTCTTCGTTGCAAAAACCTACGAAGAATTCGAAGAGCTCGTAGACCGAACCCAGAAGTACACAATTCAGGAATTTATCACAGGAACTCGCTATTACCTGCATTACTTCTACTCCCCAATTCGAACTGAAGGATACACTTTAAGCGAAGGCAGCCTTGAGCTCCTGAGCATGGACCGCAGAGTGGAGTCCAATGCCGACGAGATCTTCAGACTTGGCTCACCCAGAGAACTTATAGAAGCTGGCATCCGCCCAACATATGTAGTCACAGGAAATGTACCGCTGGTAGCAAGAGAGTCTCTCCTGCCCCTTATCTTTTCTCTTGGAGAAAGGGTAGTTGAAGAGTCCCTGGGCCTTTTTGGCGGGATGATAGGAGCTTTCTGCCTTGAAACTGTGTTTACGGATGAACTTGAAATTAAGGTATTTGAGATTTCAGCCAGGATTGTGGCAGGGACAAACCTTTACATTTCAGGCTCTCCTTACGCAGACCTGATGGAAGAAAACCTCTCAACTGGGAGGAGAATAGCCCGGGAAATTAAAATAGCTGCCCAAACAAACCAGCTCGATAAAATAATATCCTGAGCAAGAATATCCTCAACAGCGAATCTTTTTAAAAAATATTTATGAATGTGCTTGATTTTTAGAAAGCCTTCATAATATTCACTTCATGGTTGAATATCTATTCAACCCTCATTTCAACCCTCATTTTTTCGATTTTTCATAAGTTTCCAGAACCAGTTAAATAACTTTTTTAAACAAAAAGAGAAGGCTTACCCTCTCATCGGTTTTAAATATTATCAGATTAGATATTATTTGAGTAAGTTATAAATGCTTTGAGAAGGTCAAGAAACTAGAAGAAAATAAGGCAACGAAAGAACAATCAGATTCAAAAAATGTTACAGAATTCTAGACTTATTCACGATTATTGGTTCTTGATTATAAAATATATGTTTTTGGTGTTCATAGCATGGGTTTATTTAATTTTTTTAAAAATAAAGCAAAAAACTCTCAAAAATCTCCCAAATTGAATTATTCGATAAATGGCAATTCTCTATCAATAGGGGATTTTACGGGGGAATACCATCAATCTCCAAATGGTAAATTCATTTTAGCATGGAAAGATCAAAATGAAAACGGGAAATATATTTTATTAGAACGCGGGAAGGTAAAACTCCAGGATAAAATGAGACGCCCTAATAATGGGATGGTTTCAAACTCAGGAGTGTTTATTCTCAGCGATTTGACTTCTAAAGGTACATATGGACTATTCCATATAATTAATGCAGAAGGAGAAACCCTAATTAAGCAAAGATGTAAGGCAAATCTGGGTCCTACTGGCATTTCAGATGACGGAAATTTTGCTGTTTGCCAGGCTTTAGAAAGTACAAATAAGTCGGATAGCTGTAAACTATATTTCTTTGATATAAAGAATAAAAAGCTGTTATGGAACAAATTGCCTGAGACGATTGGATCTGAACTTAGTTGGCCGGAAAGCTACCGCTTTGATACGAAAAAGAAAGTCATGTATCTGAGGTATGATAAAAATAGAATTTACCGTTACACTTTTGAAGGAACTTTCATTGACTCTAAATCATATAGATATGATTGCATCAATACTGGGAACGACATTGAATTTCTTGAAGCCGTTAAGGAATTAAAAGAAGAGCTTTCCACAAATACAGATCCTCGTGAATATGATGCACTTATAGCTCCTCTAACAAAAGGATTAAAAAGATTTTCTGATAAAGATGCAAAATCAAAAATTCATAGGGTCTTGGGCGAAATTCTCCATTTACAGGGAAATGATGCCGAGGCGATAAAACATTTCGAAACCGCATTGAAAATTAATCCCAGGATCGGGGTAAAAAGGACACTCGAAAAATTAAAGAAAATAGATTAAAAGGATGATTAAAACACTGAAGCAGGATAATATGTATCTACTGTTTCTCTCACTTCTTCTAACCAACCTTGTCTTTCTTCAAGCTTGCTGGCAACTATAACTCCAAACATTTTTCTGTAAAAATTTTTTACTCCACAAAAATCAAAAATACAGTTTTTCCAGAGTATCTCAAGTGGATCACCAAATATTTGCAGTTCCCTTTCTTTTGGTGTATTTGATGTGTTGAACACTAAGGCTGTTTCTGCTCTCAATAATCCTATTGGTATTCCTTCACCATTATCGTCTTCTTCAAATTCATATGCTACTCCCGGACGTACCACTCGATCCACCCATCCTTTTAAAATTGCAGGTGGCTGCCCCCACCAGTTGGGGTGAATTATAACAATTCCGTCTGCCGTACTAATTTCATTGCAATGTTTTTCTATCACTTTTTCTAAAGAGGCACCTTTAGGAATTTCCTGACTTGAAATAATTGGATCAAAGTTTTCTTCATACAGATCATGGAAAAATACTTCATGCCCATTAGTTAACAGGGTTTCAACAACCGTATTTGCAATCGCATGATTGAAACTACCTTTACCTGGATGCCCAAGAATTACTGAGATCTTCATCAATTTCTCTACCTCTCCTTCGCGGATAGCCACATGTCGATTAAAGTTGCATATCTACAACAGCCCTGAGACTTAGATAACTTCTGTTTTCCAAATAAATTAAGTATTGGGAAAGAAAAAATATGCCAAACCCTGAGAAATTTTAATTTTAGGGATTTTATTAAGCTAAATACTAAATAAATTATTTTAAGTAGTTACCATTCAGATATTATCAGGATGTCAAAAGGGGAAAATAAAGAATTAAGACCTGCTTTTGGAGGAAAAGTTCCTGGAACATTGCGCGTGCTTGGCAATGAGGAAAACTGCGGAGAAGGATTACTGTCGATTGGAAACTATATGGCACTTGACCATTCCCGGGGAGCTGCTGTTTATCTTGATGCCCTGAAACCTCATGCTATTTTGATCTGTGGAAAAAGAGGATACGGGAAATCCTATACAATGGGCTGTCTGCTGGAAGAACTTGCCCTTCTCCAGCCAGCGATTAAAAAAAGGCTTGCTTCCCTTGTCATTGACACGATGGGAATTTTCTGGACAATGAGCCATCCAAATACTTTTGAAGCACATAGATTAAAGGACTGGGAGCTCAATCCCACAGCAGTCGAAACAGAGATTTTCGTGCCTGCCGGTAAAGTTGAGGCTTACAGGAAACGAGATATCGATGTAAAGCCATTTTCGATATCGATAAGGGAACTTTCAGGAAGCCAGTGGTGCAGGCTCTTAAAAATAGAAGAGGTTTCACCTCTTGGAATTCTGCTGGTAAGGACTGTTGAATCGCTCAGAGATAGAGGCTGTGCATATTCTTTAGAGGAAATTATCAACGAAGTGCGGCAGGATACTCGCTCTGATACGGCTTCAAAAGGTGCTGCAGAGAACTACTTCAGAGCAGTGAATTCCTGGGGACTTTTTTCAACTGAAGGAACTTCTTTATCAGAACTTGTATCAGGAGGAAAAACAACAATTCTTGACGTGAGCACCCTTGAAAACGAAAATGTCTGCGCTGGAGCAGTCTCAATTCTTGCAGGCAGGCTATATGAAGAAAGACTTGAGGCTAGAAGAGTCTATGAAAAGAAGCTTATGGGAGAAAAGACGGAGGAAGAAGAATTTCCAATGGTCTGGCTGTTTATAGACGAAGCTCACATTTTTGTACCCGCAAAGAATGAAAGCCTTGCAACGGGAGTACTTATTAATCGCTGCCTCAGGCAGGGTAGACAACCCGGCCTGTCTCTAATCCTGGCAACCCAGAGGCCAGCAAGCCTACATCCGGATGTTGTTTCTCAGAGTGACCTGCTTATCTGCCACCGCCTTACCGCAAGTGACGACATCCTGGCTCTGGAAAGCTCACGACCTCTTTATATGCAGGAGAGTATCCAGGCTTACCTGAAGAAGATGGGAAGTGAAAGAGGGGCTGCCCTGATAGTGGATGACCATTCGGAATCGGTTCATCTTGTGCGTATTCGTCCACGTGTAAGCTGGCACGGAGGAGGAGAACCATGTGCTTTTGAACCAGGTGCAGAAGAAAAAAGTAAAGAAACAGCAGTTCAACTCTCAAAGTAACTTATTTTTCACATTTCTCAGAAAAATTTAGAGTTAACACGTTTAGAAGTAACGAGAAGGTAATTGTTAACCAATTTTTATATCCTGCCAGAAAATAATTTAAATATTAGCTGTGATACTTCAACCCTGTGAATGCAGCTGAGTTACAGGCTGTAAGTATTCTAACAATAGCATTTAATTGCAGCAAAACAATGGTGATGTTATGAAAGGAAGAGCCTGGAAATTCGGAGATGACGTGGATACTGATGCAGTAATTCCCGGAAGGTACCTTATTTTCAATACCCCCGAAGAGCTTGCAAAGTACACATTTGAAGGCGTACGCCCTGAATTTGCAAAAAAAGTTCACGAAAATGATATCGTAGTTGGAGGAAGCAACTTTGGCTGCGGCTCCTCGCGCGAGCATGCGCCTCTTGCCCTGAAAGGGTCAAAGGTATCCTGTGTGATTGCAAAATCTTTTGCAAGGATCTTTTTCAGGAACTCGATAAATATCGGAGTTCCTCTCCTGGAATGTCCTGACACTGACAGGATCGATGACGGAGACGAACTTGAAGTAAACCTTGCAACAGGAGTTATTGAAAACAAAACAAAAGGAGAGACCTACCAGGCAACTCCCCTCCCTGATTTCGTTCGTGGGATCGTGGATGCAGGAGGACTTATAGAATATGCCAGAAGAATGGTCTCTGAGCGCTGAAAAGCAGGAAATCTGTACGGGACAGACCTGTCCGCGTTTGACATCTCGCAATAAAAAAGGCAAGTTTGCCTAAAAAATTTTAAAGGAGTACAAACATGACGCAGTATAAGATTCCGGTCCTCCCTGGAGATGGGATAGGCCCAGAAATCATCGACGAAGGCAGAAAAGTCATAGATGCCGCAGGCGAAAGATTCGGTTTTGATGTAGAATGGATTGAATACCCGCATGGAGCAGACCATTACCTTGAAACAGGAGAGCTGATTTCGGAAGAGACCTTAAAAGAATTATCCGGCTACCCTGCAATTTACCTTGGCTCCATCGGAGACCCGAGGATTGCCCCCGGGATTCTTGAAAAAGGAATCTTATTAACTGCACGCTTTTACTTTGACCAGTACGTCAACCTTCGTCCGATAAAGCTCCTTGAAGGAGTCTGGACTCCACTCAAAGACAAAACCGCAAAAGATATCGATTTTGTAGTTGTCAGGGAAAACACCGAGGACTTCTACATAGGAATAGGAGGCAGAGCAAAGAAGGGCCATAGTAAAGACCTCCTTGAAGTCAAAAGAACTCTCTACTCCGCAAAGTTCGGCCTTGATATAGAGACCGACAGCGAAGAAATAGGATACCAGATAGGCCTGATCTCCAAAGAGGGCACAAAAAGAGTCATAGAGTACGCCTTTGACCTTGCAGAAAAACGGAAGAAACATGTTTCTTCTGTGGACAAAGCAAACGTTCTTTCCGAGATCTATGGTTTATGGAGAGAAGAATTCAGTGCAGTTTCTGCAAAACATCCAAGCGTTACAACGGAATTCAACTTCGTTGATGCCATAACCATGTGGTTTGTGAAAAACCCTGAATGGTTCGATGTAGTCGTAACCCCTAACATGTTCGGAGATATCATCACAGACCTCGGTGCCATGATTCAGGGCGGCCTCGGCCTTGCCCCCGGTGGGAACATCAATCCGAAAGGCACAAGCATGTTTGAGCCTATCCATGGCTCAGCCCCGAAGTACAAGGGCTTAAACAAAGTTAACCCGATTGCCACAATCTGGGCAGGTGCCATGCTCATAGAGCAGCTAGGACAAAAAGAGGCTGCAGACACGATAGTACATGCAATCCAGAAAAACATTCTCGACAGCAAAGTCAAAACCTACGACATGGGGGGCAAGAGCAGCACCTCGGATGTCGGAGACGACATTGCAAGGATAATAAAGGGAGAATAATTCAAACTCCTCCCTTTATTTGCATTTTCGTTCTCATTAAAATATAATTGCCGGAATTTTCTGGCTCATTTTTTGTAATTTCAGAACTATTTTTGATCAAATTTATATCCTGTATTGGAGATAGAAAGATAATCATTTTTTTCAAAAGACTCGCAATTGAGGTTTGACCATGCCATCTGCACTTCTCTGCATCTACCTGAAACAAAATTCAACCCACCACGGCAAGTCCGTCCACGAAGCAGTCCTCGAACTCTTGCGCGATTCAGGCATCAGTGGCGCAACACTTCTCAGAGGAATTGAAGGTTACGGGACAGATGGAAAGATCCATACCTTGAAAATCCTGGAGTTGAGCAATGATCTGCCAGTGGTTGTAGAAGCGGTTGACAAGGAAGAAAAAATAAGAGCTCTGGTTCCGAAGCTGCGAGAAATTGTAGGAAAAGAGCTTATGACGCTGCAGACAGTTGAGATTCTTTAAACTGAGAATTCAGATTTTTGTTCCTCGCTTCGGGACTTCTACACAATCTCCTTTTCAGTTGCCTTTAAATCCCATAAACGATCTACTATTTCCTGATCGAAGTGGCACGGAGAAAACAATTTGAGAAACCCCTGCACGGGGACAAGGAAAGCGTGCGTTTTGCAACCCCTGAGCCTATTGCCCGCTACAGAGCTCAGCGCCTGAAGTGTAAGACTCTGGCGGATATAAGCTGCGGAATAGGGGGACAGACAGTTTTTTTTGCACAGCAGTGCGAGTTCGTTTATGCAGTGGAAATAGACCCCATAAAAATCGAGTATGCAAAGCAAAACTGCGAAATGTACGGACTTAAAAACGTAAAATTCATATGCGGAGATGCCCTTGACCCGAAGGTTATAGAGCAGATTCCGGCAATTGATGTAGTATTTTCAGATCCTTTCCGCCCGGCTGAAGAAGAAGAAAGACATGTCTCATGCCTTGAGCCCGGAATCCCTAATGTGCTGTCTGCTTATTGGGAAAAGACGAAAAATTTTGTCTTTGAAGCTCCACCCCAGATGCCGCCAGAAAGAATTCCTTTCGACTGCGAAAAAGAGTATATATCTCTGGACGGGCAGCTCAACCGCCTGACGCTCTACTTTGGCTGGGTGAAGCAGTATGACCTGATGGCTGTGTCCCTCCCTGCAGGCGAAGGCCTGGTTTCAAAGAATGGACTACTCCCGCAAATAAGGGAAACCGAAAAAATGAAGCTCTGTGCTTATGAACCTGAACCCTCGGTAGTTGCAGCCGGTCTGCTGCCTGAACTTGTGGAATCCATGATACAAATAGCAGGACCGTTTATGGGGGCTTTCGAACTCTTCAAAGTCGACAAAAAAAGGCTTTTGCTAACCTCGGATGCCCTGATAAAGCAATCCATGATCAAACATCATTATCTGGTTCTGAAGGTATGTCCCTTTGACCCCAGAAAGATCAATAAATTTCTGAAAGATATGAATGTCGGGAGTGTTGTGCTTAGAGCAGGCGTAAAACCAGAGGACTACTGGCAAGTCAGAAACGAGGTTGAAAAAGGCCTTGAAGGCAAAAAAACAGTACACCTCTTTGTAAAAAATAGCACTGCAATCCTCTGTGAAGTACTCTTTGAAGAAGAAAAAGAGAGTTAACTGAAAAATATTTGAAGGCAAGAAACAAAAAAATTAAAAAAAGTAAAAATCCGGGATTTAAACCCCGGTATCGCTTTTGAGTATTTTCTCAATTTATTTTATTTTTTTACTATTCTCTAAATTATTTTGACTTATTCAGGCTTCCTTGCACATCTCTTTCACGAGTTCAAGCCCGCGAGCAAGAGCATCCTTAATCTTTGTGGGATCGGTTCCACCGCCCATTGCAAGAGCTGGCTTGCCGCCTCCTCCTCCTCCGACAATTTTCGACATCTCACGGACAAGGCTTCCTGCATTGATTCCACAATTCAGGGCTTTTTCTCCGGCGGCGGCTACGATCTTAACACCTTCATTATCACTTGCAAGAAGGGCTACCACTTCTTCGTGTTTCAGGAATTCAGTGGCGATTTTCTGGAGTTCAAGAGAGTCGGCTCCAGAAACAAATTCAGTAATAACCTTGAGGCCTGCAATCTCAGAAGCTTCTCCCAGCAGCCTGAAAACCCTTGAACGGGCAAGTTCTTCCTTGAGTTTCTCGTTTTCTTTTTTGAGGTCTTTCCATTCCCCAAAGAACCGCTCAACACTTGTAGGAAGGTGTTCAGTCGGCACACTAAGAGTCTTTGCGGAATCATTAAGAAGAGACTCCATCTTTTGCGTTGCGTAAACTGCCGCAGTACCAGCTGCAAACTCGACCCTTTCCACCCCGTCCTGGATCCTCTCGGCTTTCAGGATCTTGATGGGACCAATGATCCCTGTGCTGATGCAGTGAGTACCCCCGCATGCTTCAACGTCGTCTCCAACCTTTACAATCCTGATCCTGTCTCCAGGAGGCACCCCCCCCTGATAGAGCCCAAATCCATATTCCTGCTCTGCTTCAGTCCTTGGCATCCATTCAGTGACCACACGCTTGTTTTCCATAACTGTGAGGTTGGCCAGAAGCTCGACCTGCCTCAGTTCTTCAGGAGAAATATGCTTGTAGTGAGAAAGATCAAGCCTCGAATGATCCTCAAATTTCTGAGCACCAGCCTGCCAGATATGTTTTCCTAGAACTTTTCTGGCGGCATCGTTTACTATGTGGGTTGCTGTGTGATGCCTGGCAAGAGTCATTCTGCGCTTTTCGTCAACCTTCCCTGTGACAATGTCGCCTTTCCTGATCTCAAGATCCCCATCTGGGTTTTCTACAGTATGTAAGATTACCCCATCGTAGACCTGAACGTCCACTACCCTATAAACAGTATAGCCACCAGTGATTGTTCCAATGTCAGCAGGCTGCCCACCGCCTTCAGCATAGAAAAGGGTGTTATCCAGAACTATGTGATTATCAAAGACGTCCAGAGCAACAGCTTCGAATTCCAGGCGAGTAGGTTCTTCATAGAAGCGGCGCTTTGTCTTTGGGAGGTGTTTAAGCCTGTTCGCAAAAGGAATAACTTCTGCTTCCTTTTCTTCTGCCTTATTATGCATCTCACCAATAATGGAATAGAAGTTGTCAGGGAATTCAACACCCACCCCAATCTCAGCCGCTACTTCCTTTGCCATCTCTGGCGGGATTCCATGGGAATCATAGAGTTCAGTTAACTGCGATAGAGGGATCTTCTCCCCGCTCTTCTTAAAGTGAGATGCCGATTTCTGAATGATTCTTCGGCCTCTATCCATGGTAGCGTTGAATTTCTCCTCTTCAGACTCCAGGATATCCTGTATAACCGGGAAGTTTTCCCTGAACTCAGGATACTCAGGCAGGTTCTTTATATGCATGTCCACAATTTCGGAGAGCGGGATCCTTATGTCAAGATCACCCATCATGCGCAAAGTTCTCCTGAGAACAAGGCGGGCCAGATATCCTGCCTTGACATTGGAGGGAATAATTCCGTCTCCGAGCATGAAAGTCAGACAGCGTGTATGGTCAGTGATTGCATAGACATTTTCTACGGGTTCCATGATTGCCGAGAGTTTATCCACTGTCATTCCGATGCTTGAGGCAACCTTTTTCCGAAGTTCCATCAAGTTTGCTTTTTCACTGACATCCATAAACCCTGCAAGTCGTGCATTCTGAGAAAGGATGTTTGCATACTCGGAGTTATCCAGTTCATGTTCAATTCCGGCAAGCCCCATAAGTTCGTTTACTATTCCAGGAAAAAGAGCATCATAGATTGTAGGAGAACCCTTTGAAGCCCAGACAAAACGCTCAAGACCATATCCTGTATCCACAATGTAATTGTCCATCTTGGAATATTTCTCGCCTTTAATCAGAATATCTCCCTTTTTGTCGGTCTTCAGATCCATGAAAACGAGGGTAGCAAGCTCAAGTCCATGCACAATAACTTCCACACAGGGACCTGCATTGCCTCCACCTGCCCAGGGTTCTTCTTTGTAAGTTACGGCAAGAGGGTCTACTTTTAGCGAGGTAAGGAGCTCGTCGCAAAGTTCGAGAGTGTGTTCCTTCCAGTAGATTTCGTTATCCCTTTTATTGAAGGCATGATGAGCCATCATCTCAAAGGTTGTAAGATGACGCCCGCTCCTACCCACAGAATCAAGGTCATTCAGACGAATGCAGGGCTGGGAAATAGTAAGGGGATTTGCAGGAGGGGGAACCTGCCCTGAAGTCACGAAGGGCTGGAAGTCTGCAATGGATGCAATGGTAAGATAGATGTCGTCCCTCCAGCGGGCAACTACAGGATAACGATCAATCCTTGTATGCCCTCTGGCCTCAAAGAAAGAGAGGTAATACTCACGCATCTGTGAGATATCGAATTCTCTGGAAAAGGCCGGACTCCCTATGAAAGAATAAGGGTCGCAGGGCGCATCTCCGCATGTATTTCGATCAAGGTCGCGTGTCCAGTAGAACTTGCCACATTTATGGCACTGCTTCCGGACGAACCCGTTATTTTTGAAAAAATCAAGTTGATATTCATCTTCAAGCATAGCAATCTCTCCGGAGGATAGGGTTGGCTCTGCCCCGCTGTATCAAAGACAAAAGGAAAGCAGAAATACCCCAACTCAACCGCTTCAAGGAATTTCCAGGCATATTAAGTGATTAAGTGCATGTGCGATAAGTCAACTAATCCGTTAATTTTGATAAATCAGTTAATTATTATACAGGTAATTAGGGACTTAACCTGAAGTAATAGTGAAATCTCTGCGATTTATGTGTGCATAAATTTTTGCAACTCGAAATTACTTTTTTAACATAAGTATTTACACAACATTAACGAGATATATAATAATATTGTATTAAATCAGAACCATAGTCATGGGTCTTTACCTATAGGTAATTCTACAGAAAAACCTTCTTCTTCATTTTAAAAGGCAAAAAGTTATTTGTATTCAAGTCAAAAACAGGCTTTTTATTCGGAAAACCTGCCCAGGAACCAAAAAGAGGAAAGATAGTTCCTGCGCTCTGGATTCTTTACCTGTATAGAACCACAGTCCTTCCACGCACTTCTATTAATGTGGATCTTGTAGCGTTTGCAATTTCTTCTGCGACAGTCTTCACATCTTTTCCTTCTTCAGCACTTTTCAGAACCCTTACCTTTACAAGCCTGTTAGCTTTAATCTGTTTATTGAGTTCATCGATTAAAGTCTCAGTTACCCCGTTCTTCCCGATATTAAGAATAGGGTTAATCTGGTTTGCTTCGGCTTTTAACTGATATAATTTTTCTTTTTCCATTGCCCTTCCTCAGATTGATGGTTATAAAATTAATGTTGCTAATTATGAGATGTATATTATTAGTATTATTAATGAAAAATATAACTAATAAGGAAAAATCGGCTCATTCTGGGAGTTCTTTTCCATTGAAACAGGTTTCCCCCTTTTCTCATCAGCATCTATATCAAAGTTTCCTAGCAAACCAAAAGGTAGTAGATTAATATTTTTATTCGGATTCCATATAAATTTGTCACCCCTTCTCCTCAAATTTACTTTGCAAAGTAAATAAGAGCAGATCTCGAGTTTTACCTGCTTATTTGTTGAAAGTAAGGTTTTTTTCAAGATTGAGAAGGAGTTAACAACATTTTCAACCAATTTCGACATCTTTATCAACAGTTTGGTATTCATTAAGAATAAAGAAGAAAACGAAAGCAGAAAACAAAATTCCATGTCATAAATTCCGGAAGGTGACTGTAAAATGAACCCCGGCTTGCTTGACCTTATCCTATTTTCGGAGAAGAGAAAGGATTTTCTGGTGCTCCTGAAGGAGGGACCGAGGAATATTGAAGAAACACTTGAGAAGCTTCAGGTGACAAGGACAGCCCTCCTTCCGCAGATAAAGAAGCTAAAAGAAGAGAACCTTGTAATACAGGAAGAAGGAGTGTACCGGCTAAGCATGATAGGAGAAATCGTTGTCGAAAAGATGCAGCCTCTCCTTGAGACTCTGGCAGTTTTTGAGAAAAATGAAGATTTCTGGGCTGACAGAAAACTCACTCCCATTCCCCATCATCTCATAAAAAGGATCAATGAGCTTGGAGACTACCGCCTGATAGAACCGGACCTGAGTCATACTTTTGATCTGAACCCTGAATTTGTAAAATATCTTTCAACCTCAAACTGTATCCACATGTTCCTCTCTTATTTTCACCCTCAACTGCCTGCTTTTTTCCTGAGCCTTTCCAGAAAGGATATTGAAGTTTCCCTTATCCTGAGTGAAGCCGTATACTTGCGATTTGAGGAAGATTTCAGAAAAGAATGCGAGGAATTCCTCAAAATGAAAAATACGAGCCTCTTAATCCTCGAAAAAAAAGACATTGAGATCCCTGCACTTATTGCTTCCACTGACAGAATAATGACCCTTGGGTTGTTTAACGAGAGCAACAGATTTGATCGCCAGTATTTGATAAGTTTAGAACCTGGAGCAATAAAATGGGGAGAAGAGCTGTTCGAGTATTACAGAAACATGAGTAGGGAAATCAAATTAGAATTGAAGATATAATTTTAAAAGCTATTTTTAAGACCCTCGGATTTTGGGTCGTGTCCCCAAGTTATTGAACAGACACTCTAAATGTCAGTAATTCCTTTAAATTCCATATGTGATCAGTTATCCCTTCTGCCATTGCTGGAGTTCTTTGGAACCATTTTCTATTTTCAGAGTTTATTTCTAATCTTAGGGACTTATGAGGTTTTATAAGGTTATACCATGCCTGGAATAAATCAAAAGCTTTCTGATGCATCTTCATTGTTTTACTGAAATTCATCCCCTTTCTTATAAATCTTGCAAGCGATGTCCTTATCGTAAGATTTATCCTTTCTGCATATGAAGTGCCAATATAACTCACCGAATTAGCTCCAAGCATTTCGAATATTTCCTTAGGATCTCCAAAAATGATACGTTGAATTGTTTCAACTACGTAGTTCTTTACCTTTTTCTTTAGTACCTTGACATATTTTAAGTCGTCAAGCGGAACCAGTCTCGGTAGTGGTCTTCTCCCAATACCTTTGTAATGTGGTAACTCGATTTTACCATAAACATTTATAAGCCCTTCTTCAAAGGCATCCCAATCATCCGAGGTAAATACAGGAATAGGAGAAAATGCGGAACGCATCTTCTCAACTCCGTTAAATAACTCTATAGCATCCTCTGTACTACGTTTTCCTTCATGATGGAAAAGGAGCAATCTTGAGTCACTTTTGATTGCTGTAAGTGAGTATACATCACCATACTCTTCAGAATCCTCTTCAGTCACATTTTTTTGCTTTTTTTATATATGACCAGATCTCATCAACCTCTACTCTCTTAAGATTAAGATTTATGAGGAAATAATCTGTAACTTCTTTTGAATGAGTTCCTGCAATTTCTAGCCATCTACAAATTGTGTCTTTATCATGCCCAGTAGCTCTTGCAACTCCACGAATACTTCCTTTTTCAGGAAGCATAGCTAGGGCTCTTAGAACTTCTTCATCGGGAGTATTAAGTCCAAAAAATACCGTACCTTTTGTTTCACTAAAGCAACGATTACAGGTTTTACATTTAAGAAGAACATGATTATTTTTACCATATCTCTCTTTAAAGGTTATATTCCCCTGATTTTTAATTCCATAATCAGGACAATCTTTGTTCCAGCAAAAAAATTGTGAAAAATCGATTTCAGAAGTGATTTCATTACCCCCAAATAATAATAGATTCAAAATTATATAAAATTAAGTCAATGATTTGGGGACACGACCGGATTTTGAGATGATCCCATAAGAATAAACTGAAAGGCAGGAGTTTGGACTGATGAGTTAACACTGTTAACAGGACTAGCCTTAAATATTAGGGATACCTAAATATGGAAAACGCAGAAATTTAGGCATACCTAAAAATATGAATGAAAAAAAGAGAGTAGAAGTATGAAATTACCGCTCATCTGTCCGAAAGGAGAATGTTGCCACGGGAAAAAAGAATGCACTCCTGGAAAAGGGCTGCTGAAAGTGGTACTTGTCGGAAATCCAAACGTGGGAAAAAGCAGCCTATTTAATGCCCTTTCAGGAAACTATACAATCGTTTCCAATTATCCGGGAACCTCAGTGGAGATCAGCCGGGGAAAAGGAAGGATAGGAAATAGGGAATATGAGATAATTGACACTCCAGGAATGTATTCCTTATTACCTGTAAGTGAAGAAGAAAGAGTGTCTCAGCAACTGCTCTTTGATGAAAAGACTTTGGTTTGCCTCCACGTGGTAGATGCCCGAAACCTCAGACGCATGCTTTCTTTCACAATGCAACTCCTCGAGGCAGAGCTGCCCCTTGTCCTTGTCCTGAACATGATGGACGAAGCTGAAGAAAGGGGAATTGAAATAGATGTGCAGAAACTAAGCAGGCTCCTGGGAATTCCTGTCATTGGAACAATTTCAAGTGAAGGAAAAGGGATAGAGGAACTCAAAGTTGCAATTTCGGAGTTTACCCCTGCGGAAACTAAGCAAAAAATAGATTACGGAACAGAAGTTGAGCCATACCTTGCAGAAATTGAAAACTGGCTTGAACCTTCAGAAAAAGTCGGAATCTCAAAAAAAGCTCTTGCCCTCCTGCTGCTCCAGGGAGACAGGACAGCTCAGGAATATGCACTGAACGCCGAAAAAACACTTGCAGATAAAGATGAAAGCTGCAAAAGAAATTATGAAGTAATCCAGAAACTTGTGGAAGCAGTCTCAACAAAAGCAGACGTTCCACTCTCATATATGCTAACATTGAAACGCCAGGAACTTGTAAATGAAATTGTGGATCAGGTAATGGAAGTTCCGGGAAGAGAAAAAGAAAACAACAAAGTCCTTAGCAGAACTCTTGAGGAGGAAAGCTGTGGAGAAAAAGAAAATGCTGACGGAAATCCACAAGAAAAAGCAAAAAAGGAAACTAAACTGAAAGCAGGAAGAAGCGCAGAAAGAAAAAGAGAAAAGAGAAAAGTCATACTCTTAGAAAAGATTGACAATACTCTCATCCACCCTGTACTTGGCATACCTGTTCTGTTTCTAGTCCTCTACTTTGGGCTCTACCTTTTTGTAGGCGTCTTTGCTGCCGGGACTCTTGTTGACTTTCTGGAAAACACCGTATTTGGAGAGTACATAAACCCCCTGGTAACTGCAAAATTTATTTCCTTTGTACCCTACCCTGCCCTGCAGGACCTTTTTGTGGGAGAATACGGGATCTTTACCCAGGCAGTAACATATGCAATTGCCCTTATACTTCCGATAGTAGGAGCCTTTTTCCTCGTGTTTTCGATCATAGAAGACACAGGATATCTTCCAAGGTTAAGCCTGCTCCTTGACGGCATGTTCAAAAAAATAGGGCTTAGCGGAAGGGCAGTAATTCCAATGGTGCTTGGATTTGGCTGTTCCACAATGGCCACGATGGTCACCAGAACCCTTGAGACAAAAAGGGAAAGGCTGATTGCAAGTATCCTGCTGGCACTCGCAATTCCCTGCTCGGCGCAGTTAGGTATCATCCTTTCAATCCTTTCAGGAAACCAAAAAGGACTGCTCGTCTGGGCAGGCGTTATAGGCCTTGAATTTATCTTGATAGGTTATCTGGCTGCCAGAGTCCTGCCAGGAAAAGCGCCTACATTCATACTAGAAATGCCCCCTCTAAGAAGACCAAAACTCTCGAACATACTGGTGAAAACGTACTCAAGGATGCACTGGTACTTCCTGGAAGTTCTGCCCCTTTTTGTTGTGGCAAGCATCCTGATATGGATAGGAAGGCTAACAGGCATTTTCGCCCTTGCCCTGAGAGTAATGGAATACCCAACAGTCTGGATAGGCCTGCCTCCTGATGCGGCTGATGTGTTCCTTTTCGGTTTCTTCAGAAGGGACTTTGGGGCAGCTGGGCTTTATGGAATGCACGATGCTGGCCTACTGACAGGCGGACAGCTTGTGGTTGCGGCAGTCACTCTAACTCTCTTTATGCCCTGTATAGCCCAGTTAATGATGACAATAAAAGAAAGGGGATTGAAAACAGCCCTTTTAATATCGGGCTTCATTTTTCCGTTTGCATTCCTCACAGGCTTTATTGTAAACAGTCTGCTAACATTTCTGAGGGTGAGCCTGTGAAATGCCCACTCTGCGGAAATGAGTTTGAGAAAGCTGACGAAATAAAATGTACCGGCTGCGGGAAACTGCACAACTGCAACAAGAATTGCTGCCCTAACTGCGGTTATGAGCTTGTAAAAGAAGCAAAGATAATACAATCCATAAGGAAGTTCTTCAAATGTTAACAGAAAATTTACACATGCCTCTGAAAACTACGACTCTCTGCTCAATGGAACCCGAAAAAACCGGAAAAATATCCCATCTTGACACGAAGGACCGGGGAATTTTGCAGAAACTAATAGCTATGGGCATCCTTCCAGGAATGCCTATCATCCTGCTAAGAAGGTCCCCCTCATACCTCTTTGAGGTGGACCAGACGCGATATGCTGTGGACAGAGAAATAGCAAACCATATCTTTGTCAGATATTGATTCACAAGGAAAATTAAAAAAGTAAAAAATTCAGGACTTACACACCTGAGATACAAATCGAGCTCACTAGACCTTGTGGTTAAATTCACATTTTTAGGCCATTTGAGGTTTAAAGCTTATTGGCATCTCAGTTAAATTGAGTAAGTCCTATAGATGTTCACTTACTTTTCAGTGATATCCGGCTTATCTTTACTTATTTAAGAAATTTAGTGTTGCCGAAGTCTTTTTTGATGCTTGTCGAATTCGAGGGAACGTTCAGGGTATAGGCTACATTTGTTGTGGGCAACCAGCCAATGGCAAAACTTTCCGAAACCACATAAACACCAGGATTAACGCCGTTGAATTCATAGTATCCTGCAAAATCTGTTTTCATTGTTTTACTAACCAGTTTTCCTTTACATGTATCATAGCCATTCAGGCTTATTGTCATGTTAGAAATCCCTGCTTCTTTCCCATTCTTCTTTTTATTCATGTTGAAGTCATTGAAACCGTAACCGTAGATTGTTGAGGAATTGCAAGAAGAAGTGGGTGCCGGGATAGGTCCTATGAACTTCCCAAAGGCAATAGGTCCGCTTCCTACTTTTACAGTGGTTGTAACAGTGTTTGTGGCTGCGTCAATTACAGAGACAGTATTGCTGTTTTCATTTGCCACATATACCTTTGATCCATCCGGACTGACTGCCACTCCCCAAAGACTGCTTCCTACATCCACAGTGGCTGTGACAGTGTTTGTAGATGTGTCAATTACAGAGACAGTGTTGCTTAATTCGTTAGTCACATATACCTTTGATCCGTCAGGACTGACTGCAATTCCCCCAGAACAGGATCCTACAGCCACGGTGGCCGTGACAGTGTTTGTAGATGTGTCAATTACAGAGACAGTGTTGCTCTCATAATTCGTCACATATACTTTTGCTCCATCAGGACTGACTGCAATTGCAATTGGGGTACTTCCCACAGCTATATTAGCTGTCATAGTGTTTGTGACGGTGTCAATTACAGAGACAGTCCCACCCTCGTTTGCAACATATACTTTTGCACCATCGGGACTGAACACAACTCCAGAGGGATAGCTACCTGCAGGCACAGTGGCTGTAACAGTGTTTGTGATGGCATCAATTACAGATACAGTGTTGCTTAATTCGTTAGTCACATATACCTTTGATCCATCAGGACTGACTGCAACTCCATAAGGCCGTTTTCCTACTTTCAGAGTAGCTGTAACAGTATTTGTGAAGGCGTCAATTACAGAGACAGTGTTGCTGCCCCAGTTTGTCACATATACCATTGTTCCATCCGAACTAACTGCAACTCCAAAAGGATTACGGCCTACATCAACCGTTTTTATAACAGTGTTTGTGGAAGTATCAATTATAGAAACAGTGCTGTTGTGGTAGTTTGTAATATATGCATATGCATACGGGCCTGTGACGTTAAGGACATTGATCGCGGCAAGTGTTGAAGCTGTACCGTTTGTGTTGCTGGCCATAAGCGTTACAGTGTAGTTTCCTGCTGCAGAGTAGGTATGCTCCGGATTCTGCTCGGTTGAATTAGTTCCGTCTCCAAAGTTCCAGTCCCATCCGGTTGCATTTTCAGAGAGATCTGTAAACCGGACAGTCAGGGGAGAATAACCTGCAGTAACACTGCTGCTGAAATTCGCTAAAGGAATCAATACTGCAGACTGTTCTTGCTCTAATACAGTTATTGTGGAAAGTTTTGAAGATATTCCGTTCTCATTTGTTGAGGTCAGGTTTACAGTGTAGTTTCCTGCTGCAGAGTAGGTATGCTCCGGATTCTGCTCGGTTGAATTAGTTCCGTCTCCAAAGTCCCAGATCCTTCCAGCTTCATTTTCCGAGAGGTCGGTAAACTGCACCGCCAGGGGAGTATAACCAGCAGTAACGCTGCTTGTGAAGTTTGCTACAGGAGATTCTGATGTAGGGATTGGAGTAATTTCAACTCTGAACTGCGTAAGCCCTGCAATTTTCTTGTTAGGACCATATGCACCTGCAAAGAGGTAATAGTGACCTTCAGGCAAATCAGAGGCGGTAAGTGAAAGATTATTCTGTCCGTTTTCACCTATTGCTATTGACCCGTTTCCTTCTCCGATTAAGGTTTGGATCTCTTTCTGCAGTTCATATTTAGTTAATTTTGAGTTATAATTTGACGCGTTGATACCGAATTCATCAATGACGTTTACTCCATTGATCATTATCGAAGTACTGTTCTTTGCACCGTTTGAAACGATTTCTATGTTTGCCCTGTATGCCTGTTCGTTGATCAGAAAAGCCCCATAGGTATAGTTATCGTTTTCAGGGGTGCCTTCAAGTTCCATGAATATATCCAGATTTTTTCCCTCTTCCAGGCTTGAAGGAGCCAGAACGTTCATCCCATATTCCGAAACTACAAAGGCAGTTTCAGACAGGACTGTAAGACTGCGATCTTCATTTTTCTGAACCATTACCACGCAATACTGTCCAGGACCAAAAGCTCCTAAATCATAATCTAATAGGTCTCCATTCTCTCCAAAAACCGCAGAGAAATCTTTGTAGCCATCTTCCGTGGTTTTGTTGAAAATATCAGCCAGGTTGCTCATATTTTCGGTATTAAAAGCTTCAAGGATTCCATATAAGGACTTAGAAGTCACATTAAGAACGTAGATATCTACCTTGCCTTTCAAAGATGAATTCCCAAAGAAAGACATGTTCACGTTTTCATCAGGAAGATATACGGGGAAGGTATTGCGGGGAGAAAACGAAGAGTAGTTCAGCGTGTAATTTACATTATCGCCAGAGGATTGATTCCAGGAAACTCTTCCGTAATTCTCAAATTTCTGCCCTGAATAAGTGATTGTTATCGGCTGAGGAAGCTGGATATTTCGTCCTTCATACAGGCTTCCCATTTCAATCCAGTTTCCTTCTGAGAGGTCGCTGGTATGATTCAGGAAATAAACAACCTTATCAGTAAAATTAATACTCATAAAATTAGTTGAGTCGGAATATTCCTCAGGCAGAATAGTTATTTCTTTCGTAATTCCCCCTGCATTTACCTCAAAATTACCTGGAGGGGTTGATTTTGTGCTATAGCAGTAACTGAAATCTCCCTTAGAATCAGCTTCTATTCCCTGAAAAGCTGTAATCTTGAGTTTTACTTCTGAGACCCCTTCTCCGGCATCCCCCTCAATCTTTATCTTATATGTTCCTTGAGGTACACTTGACTGAGTTACGATTGCAGAATTTCCTGAAGCCTCAGAGCTTTTTGTAATCCAGATTAACATTTTCACCCTAACATTGAGGTTTTCAGCGCCAACGGCTTCGACCGTAAACCTATTGTTTAAGCCTTTAGGGATTTTTACGTCTTCAAGGAAGTATTCAAACTTCCCCTCTGAGACAGGAACAGTTTTTTCAAAATTTACGAATAAATCGATTTTCTCCCCAGGAGACGCATTCCCTTTGATATTAAGAGCGTCGCCAGAAACAAGTTTTTGGGGAGAATAATCCCAATAGCCAACATATGCAGCTGCGGGAGAAATCGACAGTAAAAGCAGAATCGAAAGAGAAGCGACTATAAAAGCCAGTTCTTTTCGCCGTTTAAAGGAACTAATTAATTTTTTCACGGGAGGTACTCCTTTTTAGACTCAGTAAAATAATATTTATTTTGTTTTTTAACAATTTAACAAAAAAATTTTGTATAGCAAATATTTTTAAATGAAACCTTTGATACCAATATTGAATAGTTTTACAATTATATAATATAAATTTATTTCTACAGATTTAAGATTCTAAAATATAATAAAAATAAATTTATTTAGCATGTTGACAGGTTTTTAATAGATTATGACTCCTGCAAGTCTTTAGCTATTTTTTTAGAATTGAAAATATAATTGACCAATTTTACCGTTTACATATAAAATAAAAAGTTCAAGAATAAAGAATAGAAGATGTCTATAATCTTCATATTTTTTCAGAAAAAGGCCAAAGAGAAAAAGGAGCTTGATGTTTATTCTTAATTGTATTTATTAATTAAAAAACAGGTTTAGTTATCATTTATTAATTTGTCCTTATCATTTTTTTAATCTGCCTTATAAGTAAATCACCTGAGACTCACAAAAGATTTTTATATGATAATCTAAGTTTAATTGGGATCTAACAAAACTAAGTAAGAAAAGAGTTTCGTAAAGTCTCAGGGACTGAGCAACTAAGAGATTTGACATTAGCTGCAAAAGCCTATGAAACCCCAAACAGACTTTACATGAATAAATAGACAAAAATTTGCCACATTATTCCCTAACATGCCTGACAATATGACCGGCTTCCGGAATGATAATACTAGAAAGAGCCAGTTTCACTGCATTAGGGGAGCCAGGCAGACAGAATACTGCTTTGCTTTTAATCACGCCTGCTGAAGCCCTTGTAAGGATTACAGACGTTCCTATCTCTTCAAGGCTTTTGTACCTGAAAAGCTCCCCAAAACCGGGTATTTCCTTTTCAAAAAGAGGAGTTATGGACTCGATTGTAAGATCTTTAGGAGCAAGCCCTGTACCTCCACTTGTAATTAAAATATCTGCAGAACTGTTGAGGGCTTCAAGAACTGCCTCCGTAATTGAGAATTTTTCGTCGGAAACTAGCCTGTAGAAAGAAACTTGATGGCCAGCAACTTCAAGAAGTCCCTTTATAGCTTTTCCTGAAAGGTCTTCAGCTTCTTCCGGCAAAGAGGAATCTCCGTATTTTTCATACCTTGAGGTAGAAATTGTGATTAAGGCAAAAGAAAAGGATTTTTTAGCATCTTTTTTGTGAATTTCAGGTATGGGTTCTGTCATGAAAACAACACTCTCCATTTTATACCTTATTGGCAGGAAGTCCCAAGAATTCTATCTTTTAAGGAAATTAACCAGTTTCCTCTTTAAACAAGTTTCCTCTTAAACCAGTTTCTTCTTAAACCAGCTTTCGGCTTACTTTTATTTGCTTCCCTATGTTTTAATAGCTTATCAGCCAATGCTCAAATATGCTCATACTTGCAGCGGACATAGGAACAGGAACACAGGATATCCTGCTCTTTAATTCGGAAAAAGAGATGGAGAATAGCCTGCTTATGGTCATGCCTGCCCCTACCCAGATCATTGCGAAAAAGGTAAGGACAGCGACCAAAAAGGGAGAGGCAATAGTGCTTACCGGAAACATAATGGGAGGAGGACCGTCAACTTTTGCCATAAGGGACCACCTCAAGGCAGGTTTTCCGGTATATGCTACAGAACAGGCTGCTCTGACAATAAATGATAACATTGAAAACGTGAAGGCTTTCGGGGTTCGGATTGTCTCCGATGAAGAGGCAAAGAAGCTTGCATGCGGAGAGAATGCGCTGGAGATTGTTATGCAGGATTTTGATCCAGAATCACTTTCATCCGCACTTTCAGTCTTTGAGGTTCAGATGCCGGAGAATTATGCTGTAGCAGTGCAGGATCATGGAAATGCCCCTGAAAAAAGCAACAGGATCTACCGTTTTGAACTGCTTCGAGAACTCATCGAAAGGGGAGGGAAACTTGAAAACTTCGTCTATAAGCCTGAAGAAATTCCTGAGGCCTTTACCCGAATGAAGGCCCAGGCAGATTCACTTCTCAAAGTTGCAGGAAAACGGAAAACGAAATCAATTTTCATGGATACGGGCCCTGCAGCTATCTTTGGAGCTCTTACTGACTCTGCGGCTGTGCAGCCGTCCATTGTGGTTAATATTGGGAACGGGCATACGCTGGGAGCTCTTGTGAATGAAAATAAGATAACGGCAATTTTTGAGCACCACAGTTTCCTCATGAACCCCGAAAAACTGCAGGAATACATCATAAGGCTTGCCGACGGAAACCTCAGTTTTGAGGAGGTCTTCGAGGATGGAGGACATGGTTCATACATAAAGGAAGCTATCGGTTTTGAGCAAATAAGGTCTGTAATGGTTACAGGGCCGAAGAGAGAAATGCTTGAAAAGCTTTCGGGCTCGGAGATCAGGCAAGAGATTTCAAAAAAGCTTCATTTTGCCGCACCTTTCGGCAGCATGATGCTTTCAGGCTGCTTTGGGCTTCTTGCCGGATTTTTTGAAAAATATCCAGAACCATCAATAAAACTTATAAACCACTAAGTAGTAGGGAGTAAGTTATCTAAGCCCGGGATATAAAAATATTAATGGGTTATGAAATTTCAAATCAGAAATCCCAATCAGAGGGCATGGGAATGAAGAAGTAGCCTGCTAAAGTCCACCAGGGCCGGTTTACAGATAAATGTAAATACAGGCAGGTATCTCTATATGCACATATCTCATACTGAATGGTTTGCTAAACGATTTTTTGCAAACGTGATGCAAACATTTATATGCGGAAACAAATCCGTTACAATAAATTTTTATTAAAATCATTATCTTTCAGGAGAATCAAGCTTATGGTACGAAAGCCAGGAAGTATGTACAGAAACGTGAGGCAGCGCTCATTTACCAGAAGAAAATATATGGGCGGTGTTCCCGGAAGTCAGGTTATTCACTATGACATGGGAGACAAAGCAAATAACTCCTTCCCGATTAAAGTGTCCCTTCTTGTAGAAGAAAGGTGCCAGATAAGGCACGTTGCTCTTGAAGCAGCCCGTATTACAGCAAACAGGCACCTGAGCGCAGATGCCGGAAAGATGGGCTTTTACATGAAGCTCCGTGTTTACCCACACGAAGTACTCAGGGAAAACAAGCAGGCAACAGGCGCTGGTGCTGACCGTGTATCCAGTGGAATGCGCAGGGCTTTTGGGAAGAATGTAGGTACTGCAGCAAGAGTCGAAGCAATGCAGAAGATCTTCACAGTAGCTGTTGAAAAGCAAAACTTTGAGGCCGCAAAGAAAGCCCTCTGGCATGCAGGACAGAAGCTGCCTACCCCTTGCAGAATCGTTGTCGATCAAGGGGCAGAGCTGGTCCAGTAACCAGTAAAATTGTTGAAGTCAAAAGGGAGTATAATAATGTACGATTACGAAGAGCTTTTGAACCGTGCAATGGCAAAAATGCCTGAAACCGAGACTACGGACGCTCGATTCGTAATCCCTGATCCCAGACTGTTTTCCGAAGGTAAAACCACAATTCTGGACAACTTTGGAAATATTGCAGATATCCTTAACCGGGATCCTGACCACCTGATGAAATATCTCACCAGGGAACTGGGGACTGCAGGGAAGATAGAAGGCACACGCGCAGTCTTCCAGGGAAGGTTTACGAGAGCTCAGATCACTGATAACATTCAGGCATATGTGGACGAATACGTCATGTGTTCGGAATGTGAACGCCCGGACACCCAGCTTGTAAGGGTGGACAGGGTGCTTGTCCTGAAATGTTCTGCTTGCGGAGCTCACAGACCTGTCAAAAAGAGAAAGGTCAGTAATGTGGTTGTCAGGGATGCCATCGAAGAAGGCGGAACTTACGAACTTCGTATCGATGCCGTCGGATCCAAAGGTGACGGGATAGCAAAGATAGACAAATATACGGTTTTCGTGCCCGGGGCCTCAAAAGGCGACGTGGTCAAAGTAAAAATAAAGAAAATAAGTGGAAACCTTGCCTTCTCAGAGAGGGCATGAGGTTTAAGCTTTTTTCGCATCATTAAAGCAGTCCAGGCCGACTACATCTGTATTCAGTTTTCGTGCCCGGACAGCTCAAGTCCTTATTTTCAGAGATTGCCTCATATCTAGAGACAAATCTCGTATAAGACATTGCCTTTTTTTAGTTATCAAACTCTGTTCAGCCATTTTTATTAAGATTTTTTGATTAAAGATCTTCTGGAGTTCAGTCTCCGAGAAAACCCAGGAGCAATTATAAATATATACCAATCAACCACAAGTCAAATCAGGAACCTGTGAGGAAAAAAATGACTCCTGAAAAAAAGAATTTGCCAGAAGCTGCCTTGAAGGACAAAAACATAGAAGTTATCTCCCTGCCCGGATTAGCAGTGAACCTTCAATATTCAGGAGATAACCTGGAACTCGCAGCAAGTGGAACTCTAAAAGCAACCTTCAGCCCTATCCTGAAAAAGATAAATTCCCGCTTGAAGGAAGAAAAACCAGCCCTCGTAAAGGAAGATAGAGTCATTGCCTCGGCCTGGCTCCCCCCAATACCAGGTCCGGTTTTCAAGCGCCTTATTTTTGCAGAAATCCAGATAGCCCTTGGAAAATACATTCCAGAAACCGTATCCATTGAACTTACCCGCCAGAACAGTTTGAGATACCTGCCTGGAACAGTCCCAGATGAGCTTGATACAGGCACAATTAAAAGAATAATAGACGAAGCCCTTGAACTTGGCACTTTCATTATCACATTTACAGAAAATGATCCTATACTTCGAGAAGAAGTCTTCGAACTTATCAGTTATGTGAACAAAAAACGTGCTATAGTGAACTGTTCCACATGGGGCACGGATTTTTCAAAAGAAACTGCCTTCCGCCTCAAAGAAGCAGGACTTCATTCCCTTATGGTTGGTATTTACTCAACTGACCCTGAAAAACACGATTCCATCCGAAAGGCCGATGGAGCGTACAAACGGGCTGTTTCGGCCATAAAACTGGCCCTTGAAGCAGGGCTCGTGGTCGTAATGACAACACATGCATCCCCCTCAACCATACAGGAGCTTCCTTCCCTCTATGCCCTTGCATCGGAACTGGGGGTACACGAATTTTCAGTATGGGAAGCCATGCCAAAAACAAGGGATGAGCCAGCAATCACTAATGAGAATCGCAGAGATATCCTTGAAATGTACTACAGAATAAATTCCAGCCCCAAAGGGCCTCGAATGTTTGCAAACACCTATTTCGAAGGGCAGATGATGGGAGCAATGGCAGGCAGGCGCTGGATGCATGTGACTGCAGACGGTGACGTAAAACCCAGCCCTTATCCTCCGTTCAGCTTTGGAAACATAAAAGAAAAATCCTTAAAAGAAAGCTGGCAGAAGATCAGAAGTTACCCCTATTTCCAGAAACAGAAAAACCTGACCCCAATGCACGATCCCGAGTTTATGGAATTCCTGGATAAAATTCCTGCAGGAGCAAAATTGCCTTATCCTTTTGAAAAGGTTTACAGGAAATAACCCTGAATAACCTTTCAGAGTATTCGTTTGAGGAAATTTTCCGGTATATTAGCTCTTTTTTTAGCCTATCTTTTTCAGTTGAGTCTTCCCTATACATTTTAGAGAGGGAGAAAATAAACCGGAAAGTCAATAAAAGGGCATAAAGTCAAGGTCAATTACGGGATCTGGATGCTCGAAGATAAACATTTACATATGAGCAGGTATTTTTAAAGAGAGATTTAGCTGGAATGACATCTATATCCTTAATTATTTGTAGAGAGAGAAAGCTGCCTGCCTGAGGTATTTCTTCAGAAAGCTGGCAGTTTATGAGGGATTTCATGCATACTAAACTTGACCCGTGGAGTTCAAGCGACATTACTGACTATTCTAAATTATTCGAAGAATTCGGGATTTCTCCCTTTGAAAATTTGCTTCCTGAAATCCCCTCCCCGCACATGTACATGCGGAGAAAAGTTATCTTCGGACACCGAGATTATGAACAGATTGCAGAGGCCATGCGGACAGGTGCCCCATTTTCGGTGATGGATGGTTTTATGCCCTCCGGGAAAGTTCACCTGGGACACAAAATGGTTATGGACCAGATAGTCTGGCATCAGGAAAAGGGAGCAAGTGCCTTTGTTGGAATCGCAGACAGAGAAGCGTATTCAGTGCGCGGATTTTCCTGGCAGAAATGCAGAGAAATTGGGGTAGAAGAGTACATATTAAGCCTTATAGCTCTCGGTTTCAAACCCGAAGGCCTTATTTATTTCCAGTCAGGTTGCAAAAGCGTTAAAGACCTGGCATTTGAGCTTGGGGTTAAGGTAAATTCCTCGGAGCTGAGCGCAATTTACGGATTTTCAGGAGAGACAAACCTTTCTCACATGCTCAGCGTGGCAACTCAGGCTGCAGATATCCTCCAGCCCCAGTTAGAAGAATTTGGAGGACCAAAACCTGTTGTAGTTCCCGTAGGTCCTGATCAGGACCCACACCTTCGCCTGACGCGAGGGCTTGCCGGCAAAATGAATACGTTCAGGGTTGAGGAGCGAGAAGAAACAAAAACAGGCAGGAAATACCTCAGCATACGGGGAAAAACCGCTCCAAAGGAAGCTCTGCAGGAACTCAAGAAACGAATTCCGGGAAAACTAAAACTGTATGAAGAGCATCTGGATGTTATAGAATATTCCGATCGTGCAGGACTTGAAAAGATTGTAAGAGATGTGGCCCTTGAGTTTGAAGGCTATGCTTTCATTCCTCCTGCATCCACCTACCACCGCTTCATGAGCGGACTACAGGGAGGGAAGATGTCGAGCAGTATCCCTGACAGCCATATAGCTCTCACAGATGACCCAAAGGCAGGGGCAAAAAAGGTAAAAAAGGCAAAAACAGGGGGCTGTGTGACCCTTGAAGAGCAGAAAAAACTGGGCGGGAAGCCCGACGAATGCTCAGTTTTTGAACTCATGCTTTTCCACCTGCTAGAAGATGATAATGAACTGCTTGAGATAAGACAGGAGTGTGTCTCCGGAACCAGAATGTGCGGTTCATGTAAACAGCTTGCAGCGGAAAAAATGTACGAGTTCCTTAAAGATCATCAGGAAAAAAGGGAACTTGCAAGGGAACAACTGGATGAATATAAAATCATCTACAAAAATTAAATCATCCATAAATCATCTACAAAAATTAAATCATCCATAAAATCATCAAACTCTAATGTCAAAATCTTAAATTTTCAGGAATCTAAGGATATGATCATGTATGAGTGTTCAGGAAAACCTCACAATTAATGAGAAAAAGGTCTTGCTTGCCCTCGAAGAACTGGGGTCTGCAGCCCCCGAAAGACTGGAAGAGAAATCAGGGCTGCAGGTCGATGCGGCAATGCAGGCAGCTTTCATGCTTGCAGAGAAAGAATTGGCTTCAATTTCCGAAAAAGTGCTTGAACGTTACTCCCTTACGAAGGAAGGAGAAGAGTATAAAAAAAGCGGGCTCCCGGAGCGACAGATTATTGACGCCCTTAAAGCTCCGACTTCCCTTGAAGAGTTAAGGAAACGCTTCTCTCCTCAGATGGTAGGAATTGCAACAGGGTGGCTCGTAAAAAAAGGATGGGCAAAAGTTGAAAACGGAGTAATGCTTCCTTCAGAAAAAACTCATGCAGGAAAAGACGAAGAAGCCCTTGCCTCCTTAACAGGCAAAGCAAAAACCCTTGACGAGCTTGCAGCTGACGAGGGGACAGTAAAAGACCTCCTGAAGCGCAAACTTGTCCTAAAGCACGAAGAGAAATTCAGGACAATTTCCATAACTGATGCAGGGACGACTCTTGCTGCCCAGGGGCTTGTCCTTGAAGAGGAAATTGCCCAGATAACATCCGATTTACTTAAGAGCGGTGCCTGGAAAGAGAAAAAGTTCAGACCTTATAGGCTAGACATAACTCCAAAACCCCTATACGGAGCCAAGATACACCCCTACAGACGCCTTATAGAACAGATGCGCCAGATCTTCCTGGAAATGGGCTTTACAGAGATCAAAGGTGGAATCATCCAGAGTTCTTTCTGGAATTTCGATGCCCTTTTCCAGCCCCAGGACCACCCGGCAAGAGATATGCAGGATACCTTCCACCTGGGAAGCACCTGCCAGCTTCCGACTGATTATCCAGAGAGAGTGGCTGCAATGCACGAGTGCGGAGGAGACATGGATTCCTGTGGTTGGGGAGGAATCTGGGACAGGGACCTTGCCAAACGCAATGTACTGAGAACCCATACAACTGCAGTCACTATCAAATATCTGGCCGACAATCCAAAACCCCCGGTAAAAGCCTTTTGTATTGACAGGGCTTACCGCAGGGAGACAATTGACCCAACCCATACTCCTGAATTCGAGCAGCTTGAAGGCGTTGTTATGGACAAAGACATGTCCTTTGCAGATCTTCTAGGGCTGCTTGCAGAGTTCTATCACAGAATTGGATTCGAAGAGATCCGCTTTCGCCCTGGATATTTCCCATACACCGAACCGAGTGTTGAACCCGAAGTTTATGTGGACGGCCTCGGATGGGTTGAGCTCGGAGGCGCAGGCGTCTTCAGAAAAGAGGTTACTGAACCTTTCGGGATCAAAGAACCTGTTCTTGCCTGGGGACTCGGAGTCAGCAGGCTTGCAATGTTGAAACTCGGGCTTAAGGACCTGAGACTCCTCTACCAGTCAGACATTGACTGGCTCAGAAAGAGCGAAGTTTGCAGAATATAAGTCCAAAAGTCGGCTTGAGGGCCGACTTACAACCTTCAACTGAAATAAAGTCAAACTCTGCTTTTTCCAGACTACATGAAATTTTTTCACTTTTTGAGCTTTCCTTTTCTAAAAAGTGCTTGTTCTTCAGGAAAAATATTCCTGTATCTGTATCTGAAAAGTTTGCGAGGGAAAATACCCTTAAATAACCCAAAATCCAAATTTTTGGTATAAAACTTCAAACCGAATAAATGGAGGAAAGGGGGTAAAAAGCAGCTATGGACGCAGAAAAGTACTGGGAAGCTACAGAAATGGACTGGGACAGGACAGCTCTGTTACTTCGGATTTTTGGAGCTGTGGTGGGCCTTTCGTCTATCTTTCTGCTTCCTCACCACTGGTATTTCTGGATCCTGATATTTGTTGCAGGAGTAGCACTTCTTGTGATATGGCACACTAAAAATTTTGCTTACCGCTGCCCCGGATGCGGAGAGGTTTTCGAGATTTCAACATTTGAAGACCTCCTGGGACCTAACAGCATAAATAAGAAATACCTCAAATGTCCGAAGTGTAGAAAAAGAGCCTGGGCTGAGATCCTGAGAACTAAAGCATAATGGTTGCAAGGAGTGAACTGTTATCTGGGGAGAAGAGCAATACTGGTTGTGAAGAAGGAAGAGGAAAAGGTTCCTGAAGCGAAAAGGGAAAAGGCTTCCGGAAACAAACAGGAAAATGTAGAAATAGAGGAGAAAAACAATCCAGGCCCTCAGACAACGGAAAGTATTTCACTTCTACCCCTCCTTGCTGTAAACTTCATAGGGACTCTCGGATTCAGTATTGTGCTTCCTTTCCTTGTCTTTCTGGTAGACAGGCTAGGAGGCAACGCTTTTATTTATGGGCTGGCAAGTTCTATGTATCCGGCCTTCCAGCTCATAGGTGCCCCAATTCTGGGCAGATGGTCTGACATCTACGGGCGTAAAAAGATTCTGTTCTTAAGCCAGTTAGGAACTCTGCTATCATGGATTATTTTTCTTGGAGCTCTTTTTCTGCCGGTTGTAACCCTCTTTGAAGTCGATTCGAAAATCCTGGGAGCTTTTACCTTTACTTTGCCCCTTGCGGTACTTTTTTTTGCCAGAGCTTTCGACGGGCTGACCGGGGGAAATGTGTCTGTAGCCAATGCCTATCTGGCAGACATTACCTTAGAAAAGGATAGGAATCGAAACTTTGGGAAGATGTCGATTTCCTCAAATCTCGGGTTCATAATTGGCCCTGCCCTTGCCGGCATCTTGAGCGTAACGAAATATGGAGATGGAGCTCCTGTCCTGGGCGCAATAATAATTTCATTGATAGGAACCGTACTTATTTTATATTATATCCCAGAAAACAAGGAGTGTTCTCTCAGAGAGCCTGAAGATTCCGGAAATATTCGAAAATTCTTTGGCTACGAGATAAAAGAATGCAGAACCACAGAGAAAAAAAGAAAACCTACCTTCGGTGAGGTTTTGAAACTTCCGAATATTCCCTATATGCTTGTCCTCTATTTCCTGATCTTTCTAGGCTTCAATATCTTCTACACTGCTTTTCCCCTGCATGCAATAGCAGTCCTGGACTGGAACATTGTACAAATGGGGGTATACTTCACAATTCTGAGCGCCCTCTTGATAATTGTACAGGGTCCTGTGCTTTCGAGGGCTTCAAAAAAGTACTCTGATGCAACCCTTATAACCTTCGGAAGCCTGATGCTAGGTACAAATTTTTTATTATTGATTCCGGGGAACCTTTTCCTGACATACCTTGCAACAGGGTTTTTCGCGCTTGGAGATGGACTTATGTGGCCTTCATTTCTGTCTCTTCTATCTAAAACTGCAGGAAAAGACTACCAGGGTACAGTACAGGGGTTTGCCAGCAGTTTCGGAGGCCTTGCCAGTATCGCAGGACTGATTCTTGGAGGCCTTTTATATGAAGTGCTTGCAGGAAGCTCTTTTTTGATTGCAGGCATCGTTATTTACATCGTTTTTTTGCTAAATTTCAGGCTCAAACATTTTGAGAAAGAGATACAATCTTGAATGGAAAGCGAATCGTGAGGAAAAGAGAAATTAAAAATGAAAAAAAGGGTTTAATCCTCAACTTTTCAGCTTTTCAGCTTTTTTTCCCTTTCTTCCCTATATGCCTTGAAATAAATCGAATTCCTGCAAAAGCCAGTGAGGCTAAAGTCAGTATCTTTTTCAGACTGCGAATTTTTCCCAAAATCAATCACCCATCTTTAAAGTTTTTGCATTTATAGCTACAATTACTGTACTGAGACTCATGAGAACTGCACCCATGGCAGGGCTCAGTAAAATTCCGTATCCGTAGAGTACTCCTGCTGCGAGAGGGATTGCAAAAACATTGTATCCAGTTGCCCATAGAAGGTTCTGATACATTTTGGAGTAAGTCCTTCTGGAAAGCCCGATGATGTTCAGCACATCCCCTGGATCGTTTTTGACCAGAACTATGTCTGCAGTTTCGATTGCAACATCCGTACCTGCTCCAATAGCAATTCCTACATCAGCCTGAGCCAGTGCAGGCGCATCATTAACTCCGTCCCCGACCATGCCTGTGATATACTGTTTTTGAACTTCTTTGACCTTTTCTGCCTTTTCATGAGGAAGAACTTCTGCAAAGTAATCTTCAAGCCCAAGTTCTCTGGCTACCCAGGCAGCCACATAACGATTATCCCCGGTAAGCATGAAGCATTTTATTCCCATGCCCTTAAGCTTCAAGATAGCTTCTCTGGATTCCTTCCGGATAATATCGGCAAGAGCAAGAGCTCCAAGCACCTTCTCCCCCTCAAGTAGGAAAACAACGGTTTTCCCCTGTGCTTTTATCTCTTCAATTTGTTTATCCTTGAGAAAGATCCCCTTTTCTTCAAGGTAACCAGGACTCACGACAAGGAGCTTCTTTCCTTCAACAAACCCTTCTACACCCTTCCCGGAGATCGAACTGAATTCCTCCACAGACCGAGTTTTTACTCCTTTTTCCCGCGCACTTTCCAGAATGCCTGCTGCAATAGGATGTTCAGAACTGGCTTCAAGGGAAGCTGCCAGGCTCAGGATAATATCGTTTTTGTCTCCGCTTTTGGTTTCCCCTCCAGAAAGAGAAACGATATCCGTTACTCCAAACCTTCCTTCTGTGAGGGTGCCTGTTTTGTCAAAAATGAGAGCCTGAAGATTGCGCGCTCTTTCAAATGCCTGCCGGTCCCTGATGAGAAGTCCTGATTTTGCGGCAATGGACGTTGAAACTGCGACCACCAGAGGAATTGCAAGCCCAAGGGCATGAGGACAGGTAATAACCATCACAGTAACTGCCCTTTCAAGAGCAAAGACAAGTTCCTTGCCGACAAAAATCCAGAGCAGAAAGGTGAGAGTTCCCACAGTAAGAGCTATGATAGTAAGATACATTGCAGCCCTGTTTGCAAGGTCCTGAGTTTTTGACTTGCTTTCCTGAGCGGCTCTGACGAGTTCGACAACCTGATTGAGATAAGTATCCTTTCCTGTTTTTTCCACCTTCACTACAAAAGATGCTGTCCCATTTATTGAACCACCAATAACCTCCTCTCCAGGCTTTTTAGTGACAGGTTTTGACTCCCCTGTAAGCATTGACTCGTTGACCCTGCTTGTCCCTTCTACCACAGTCCCATCTACAGGCACTTTTTCCCCGGGCTTGATCAGAACATTATCCCCTACTTTTAGCTTGTCAACTCCCACATCAACAATTTCTCTGTCTTTCTTCAGGTGAGCAACCGACGGCATGATCTTTACCAGTTCCTCAAGGGCTCTTGAAGCTCCCATCACCGAACGCATCTCCAGCCAGTGTCCGAGGAGCATTACATCAATAAGAGTAACCAGTTCCCAGAAAAATACTCCTCCTGGAAGCCCGAAAACCACAGCAGAGCTGTAAAAATAAGCCACACTAATAGCAATCGCGATCAGAGTCATCATTCCAGGCGACTTCGCAGCAAGCTCTTCTTTTATCCCCTTGAGAAAAGGATAGCCCCCATAAAAATAAACGACAGAGGACGACAAAAAGGTGATGAAATCCGCACCGGGAAAATGAAGTTCAAATCCAAAAAAATCCTGAATAGTAGGAGAGAGGATTAAAACCGGGAAGGTCAGTATAAAAGAAACGATGAATCTTTTTCTGAAATCTTCAAGCATATGAACATGATGATTGCCGTGATCTTTCCCCCCAGCCGACTCATGGCGTTCATGTTTCATCTTTTCTTGCAATTCATGAGTTTGAGTTTTCTCTCCAGCATGCATATCCCCAATGCCCCTAATTTCAATTTTATGTAAGATATGAGTTACTGCAGTGAGTTATTGAAAACACAGAGAATCTCCTTCAAAATGGCCCCATTTCAACGACTTTCTTTAGGAAGAGAGTGAAATAAAAGATATCCCCGCTTTTAATGTCTGCAGAATTCATTTTAGATTCAGTAGTAACGAGTTATTCTAAATATAGTTTCTATAAGGGATTTATATCATACTGTTTATATAAATGTAACTGTATTATATTGGTATATAGACAAAGTGCGATCTGTAAAAATATTACGAAAAAACAAGCTACCTGTCAAAAGTAGGCCAGGATTTACGCAATTGCCTTCTTTGGGAGTACATCCATATAATCTACGGAAGAATCATATTAAAATATTTAGAGGTTACACGTTTATATACAAAATAAAGAACAGTCAACTTTGAGATATGAAAAATACTGATAAAATGACGCTCATTAATTTTGAGTTAAAATGCTTGAGTCCTAAAATAGTATTCTGTCAAAAAACAAAGGGGGAAAAAGTATGGGTGGATGCGATTCGGTAACTTATCACAACGTTACACAAAATGTATTTGATTGTTTGAAAAAGAAACTTGAACATGCCGGTGTAAAAGTACCTGCAGGAAATGAAGGCGAAATAGAAGGATATGGGGTTAAAGGCCATTTCAAATGGGATGGAGCAACGAATCTTACTATTACAATTACGAGCAAGCCATTAATTCTCCCTTGTGGGACAATAATGGGAAAACTTAATGACACTGTAAATGACTGTGGTGGATCTACTTAATAACCAGTAGCAGAAGGGATAAGAAATATTTTGCAATAGGCGGCTCTAGAGATATAGAATGGCCTTCAAAGGAAGCATTCAAATCTTAGTACAGGTAATTCTGTAAAATAAGGGATCTTGTATTATTTTTCAACTAGCTTTGAAAAGAGATAAGTATCCAGAAGTTAAAAACTTTACAGAACTTTGCTTTTGTTACAGATTAGAAGGGTCAAAGTCTCAAATAAAGTGCAAAAAGAGATTGTTTTGTATCCTATTCAAATTGAGTGGAAAATTCTCTATTTCAACTCAATATCTTTTTTCTCAGATTATTTTCTATAGAGATTTCATCTGTATCCTGAAATTAGGAAAATCCTATTATTCTTGAATTCCATTGAAAAACACCAAAAAAGATTTTTTCTCAAAAATAAAGCTTTATAATCCTTAGAAAGCTCTCCTTTATTTAAGGATCTTAACAAGGAATATATAGAAAGAATACTACCTCTTGTAAGTGAAAATAGCGGAAACTGAAAAAGAAATATCCTTCATAGATATAAATAATATAATAATATGGATAGTTGTAACTATTTTACTTTATATAATTAGCCTCAAAAGCTTTCTTCTTTTTCACACACTTGCAGGGTTATTCAGCGCTCTGGTCGCATATATTGTTTTTCTTATAATATGGGAATCAAAAAGCTTGCTTTTAAATAGATATTTACTGTTAATAGGTTCATCGTTCTTTTTTATAGGAAGTTTTGATCTTTTACATATTCTTGCGTTCAGAGGGATTGGGATTTTACCGATAATTGACCTAAAGATGACGAATCAATTCTGGATCTTTGCAAGATATATTGAAAGTATTTCTTTTATGATAGCTCCACTTTTTTTGGTACAGAATAATACTGAAAAGAATGATTTGATGTTCTTTGAAAACTCTCGATTTGTCAGAAATGTGTTCCTTATCTATGCTATAATTGCAGCATGTATATTCATTTTAGTTTTCTATTTAACTAAATTTCCGTTATCCAATATCGAAGATTTGGGACTTACTTTATTTAAACAAATAAGCGAATATTTGATCTCTCTCATTTTTTGCTTCTCACTTATTCTCCTATATACAAAGCGAGAGAGATTCGATAAAAAAGTGTTCATATTGATATCAGTGTCCATAGTTCTGGCAATATGCGGAGAACTGCCTTTTATTGGTTACAACCATATGGACAAATTTCCAAGCTTCGTTGGCCACATGCTTAAAATGCTGTCTCTTTACCTTACCTATAAAGCAATCGTAGTGACTGGTTTTGGACAGCCTAACAGTATTCTTTTCAGGGAACTTAAGCAGAGAGAAGAAGCCTTAAATGAGGAGGCAACTTTCCAAAAATCGGAAAAGACTCTTATTTACACTCTTTTTGGAGCAGAAAAAGACGATCTCAAAAAAGAAACTGCACCAAAAAATTCGCCGAAAATCGAAGAAGATTACCATTCATTTATGCAAAATTTCAGTGGGATCCTGTTTCAGCTGGATAGAGACCTTTCACTGATATTTATGGAAGGAGCTGTACAGAAAATTACAGGTTACAGTAAAGAGGACTTTCTTTTCGGGAATTTAAAGTGGGATGAAATTGTAGTACCTGAAGACCTATCCATATATTATGAAAAAAGGGGTAATGCTGTATCCAGTCCAGAATTGTCTGTAGAATTTGAATACAGGATAGAGAAAAAAGAGGGGGGAGTAAGATGGTTAAGGGAGATAATAAGACAAAATCCCAAAATGGCTGGAAAAAGAGCAAAATTCCAGGGTTCGGTTCACGACATCACTGAACGGAAATATATTATGGAATCTCTGGAAAAATACGATAAAACCCGCATAAAAGAAATTCACCACCGGATAAAAAATAATTTGCAGGTAATCACCTCTCTGCTTGACCTCCAGGCAGAAAAGTTCAGCAAACGGGAAGCCGTTCAGACCCAGGAGATTCTCAATGCATTTAAGGACAGCCAGAACCGCGTGATCTCGATGGCTCTTATTCATCAGGAGCTGTATAAATCCAGGGATATGGCTACGCTAGATTTTGCCAGTTATCTGCAGAAGCTGACTGCAGATCTTCTCAATTCTTATATTGTAGAGGGTCAGAATGTAAGTCTTAAACTAAACCTTGAACCAATCTACCTTGATATGGATACTGCAATTCCTCTTGGAATTATTGTAAACGAGCTTATATCAAATTCCCTGAAACACGCTTTTCAGCCAGAACGTCGAGGGGAAATTCGAATAAGCCTCTGCAGGTCTGAGAATTCCAAAAGAAGCCGGGAAAAATTTGCAGATCCAGAAGAAAATATCGGCTTTAAAAGTGAAAAACGTTTGCTATATACCCTTGTGGTAGCTGATAACGGCGCTGGACTCCCGGAAGTAGATATTGAAAATACGGATTCTCTCGGACTTCAGCTCATAAATCTCCTCGTAGACCAGATAGACGGTCACTTAGAACTGAAAAGAGATGAGGGAACTGAATTCATAATTAGCTTCAACAATACTCATGATTCAAAAAATTGAGCAGTATATAAAAAGTGAACAAATGGGTAATATTATTCATGATAGTTTTAAAGATTCAAAGGGCACATTTTAAGCAGGTTGCATGTTGCGGATTGAATAAAAACTTTTTCAGGCGAATTTTCTGAGATGGATAACTCCATGCAAGATACGAAAAAGAGTAGTTAGCTCAATATAAAGAAGGCAGAAAAAGGAACCAGAAAAAGTAAGAATCCAATACTGGAAAACTCATATAGACCAATTGTCAAAGAAGATAGAAATTATTACTTTTTTGCTGTGTTGATCCCAAGGATAACATAGGGAGTGCAGTGTCTCAGGATTGAGCTGAAGAGTCCCACAAAAGCGACCAACGCAACAACCCATTTCCAGGGAGAGGTTTTCACAAGACACGTTGCCAGGGCAATAATTGCCAGTACTCCGAATGTGGTTCGGAACAGGAGATCAAAGCCACCTACATTTTCTTCCAAAAACAATTTTTTGAGGTCCGTCGGACAAAACCCCCTTATAAACCTTCTTACATACTTATAGATCCCTCAATATATAGCATTATTCTGTTTGTATTCCCTTGTATTCTGTTTATATTTCACGTGTCAAAAAGTTCACAGAAAAGCTGTGGAAACCCTGTAAAATATCCGTAAATTTCCGAAAAATCACAAAATATATAACAAGAGATGAGAAGGTTTCTAACTATGCCCGAGATAAAAATTGACAGGTCTCTCTCATACATTGAAGGCACTCAGAGAGTGTATGACGAAGCCACGACCCTGGAAAACACCAAAGATCAGTTAAAAAAGATAGGTGTTACCCGAATTGCAGATATTACAAATCTGGACAGGCTGGGAATCCCCATTTTCTCGGCAATTCGTCCCAGTGCCGCCAGGGGAGCGATCAGTATCTATTCAGGAAAGGGCTCGACTGAACAGAGGGCCCGGATTTCTGCGATAATGGAGAGTTTTGAACGCTGTCTGGCAGAAAGACCCGGCCTGAACGCAAACATTGAAGGCGAAATCTCAGCCCCAGCACTCGTGGACTCCTATGCAAGTGCCATAGAAAGCTGCAAAGTGCTGGACCCAAAAACCCTTCTTCTGCCCCAGCCTCATATTCCACAATCCTTAATGGAATGGGTGGGAGCATATGATTTGCTGAACAGGGAAGAAGTTTTCGTGAGCGCAAATGCAGTTTACCATCCATACGACGCTCCAGGGCAGTGCCAGAAGCTTTTCCTGAGCAACACCAATGGATTGGCATCCGGAAACGTGCTTGAAGAAGCTATTCTGCACGGACTGCTTGAGGTTATAGAAAGGGATGCAATCAGCACAGCCCAGTTTTCCAGAGACCTTGGAAAGGAAATAGTGCTGACTGAAGCAGATGGATACCTGTACGAGCTTGCTCAAAAGTTCAAAGACACAGGAATAGAACTGAAGGTCTGGCTGGTTCCGACAGACACAGGAATCCCAACAGTAATTGCGGCAACTGATGACGCAAAACTGAAAGATCCGGCTCTTCTGGTAATGGGGGCAGGCTCTCACCTGAAACCTGAAATTGCAATTGCAAGAGCCATAACCGAAGCTGCCCAGTCGCGGGTAGTCCAGATCCAGGGAGCTAGAGAAGATACGGACAGGGAAGGCTTTATCCGAAGTGTGGGATACGACAGGATGAAACGCCTGAACTGGTTCTGGTTCGGAGAAGGAGAAAAAATATCCCTCTCTGAAATGGAGGATCTGTCCAGAAACAGCCCTGCTGAAAATATTGACGTAATACTCGAAAAGCTAAAGGGCCTTGTAGAAAGGGTGCTGGTAGTAGACCTCTCAAGGGAAGAAGTTGCAGTACCAGTTGTCAGAGTAATCATCCCTGGCTTTGAGTTATTCACTATTGACCGCGACCGCAAAGGAAGAAGAATAAACTCCGGAAAGAAGAAAGACTTTTCCAGGGACAGAAACGATAAGCCGTGGAAAAGAAGATGAAAGCAAGAGCAGTAATCTTCACCGGAAACAGCATCAGCCATGAAGACGCAAAAAAAATCCTCCGGGCAAATTACCAGCCCCCTGTACGCAGGTTCCAGCTTGAAAAAATTATCCAGAAGGGGTACAGGGTAATAGGGATCATAGACGGGATCTTCTTTGACAGGGCTGCGGTAGGACACAGGGAAATCATGTCTGCCCTTAATGCAGGAGTGACAGTTGTAGGGGGTGCCAGCATGGGAGCTCTACGAGCTTCGGAACTTGATACCCATGGGATGATAGGAGTGGGAAAGGTTTACGAATGGTACAGGGACGGTGTAATCGAGTCCGATGATGAGGTAGCCGTAAGTACCAACCCTGATACTTTCGAACCCATTTCTGTGGCTCTGGTCAACATAAGAGAAACTCTGAAAGCCGCTTTTTCTGCCGGAATTATAAGCGAAAAAGAGTATAAAGACCTCCTGGAGCTTGCAATTAACACATATTATCCGGACAGAAGTTATCTTGGACTTACAAAAGAAGGGACTAAAAAATGCCTGATCCCGGAAGAGAAAGGAAAAAAACTGTTTGAGTTCTGCACCAAAAATGAAGTTGATGTAAAAAGGCAAGATGCAATCCTCGTGCTTGAAACGGTAAAAAAGCTGATAGAAGAGGCCTGAAACGCAAGGCTTCTTCAAATCAGTGATTTTTGATTTCTCAGGCTTCTTCAGCGCTTTAAAATATAGAGCCTGATAATATACAGGCTTACAACCAGGACAAAAAGGTAATACACAGCCTTGAAAATTGAGGCGTACTGGTATTGGAACCATGTATCTATTATCTTCTCTATGGAAAAATAGAGCTGAAAGGTTGCCACAAACAGGAGCAACATGGCAATTATAAGCACTCCTTTTTTGAAGTTTTCCGCCATTTCGGACATATTTTCTGCTTTTGGCTCTGATTTTAGATCTGCTTCACTCATCCAAACTTCCTCCTGAGAATTACTGCCGAAAAGAGCAGGATTGCAGACAACGGAAGACCGAACCCTGGTGTGGATGGTTCTTCAGCTGGAGATTCCTCTTTAGGAACTGCTTCAGTTTCCTGCACGTTTTCGAATTCGCTTGTCTGGATCTTCCTGGTTTCGGTTGTGTTTCTGTCTTTAACCTTAACTTTGGGACTGAGCTGAATATAACCTTCTCCACTCTTGACTATTGTATCATTGTTCCAGATCATGACTTCGACAATGTAGTTGTACTGGTCAGGCATTGTGAGGTTGACACTTCGGATAACCGTTGATTCAGGTTTGACTTCTCCTGTCTGGGTCCAGACCTTATCCGCAAGGAGGCCGGCATCCATCTCCCGGACCTTAACCAGCATACGAAGATCCTTACTGACTTCCTTTTCTTCGTTTGTCAGGTAAATATCGCTTTCAACAAGGACTTTCCCGCCTTCGACCCCTTTCACCCTGAAGTCCATTTCGGAAATCTCAAGGCCTACGTCCTGCACATCTGGAGGCAGAGAATCCAGATTGTGGATATCGATTTCTCCATTACTTTTCTGTGTACTTTCCTCAAAAAGAACAGAACGAAGATTATATCCTCCTGTTTTCGGGAGACTCAGCGTCTGACTTACTGATTTTGTCTCTCCTTTCTTCAGCACCCCTAGTTTTACCTCTTTCTGTGCTTCAAGCAGCCCGCTTTCCCTGCTATAAGCTTTAAGGAGAAGAGAAGTATTTTTCATTGAATCTCCGTCATATTTTTCAATATATGTCGTGACATTGAGATCTACAAAAGCAGTCCCTGTACGGTCTGCCGAGATGTCCATATCCTTGATACTGTAATAACTTTCTTTTTCAAAGTTCTGGACACAACCGCTTCCAAAGGCGAAGACAATAACGAAGGATATTAATAATAAGATTTGAACCGGCTTGGTCCCCAGTTTACCCAAGATCTAGCCTCCTCTTCAGTAAAGAAATTTAAAAGAACATGTCCTTTAGTCTTCATAGATGTTTCGTTCTTTCTTTGGATACTTCTGGATAAAAAAATTAACATGATTATACATATTCGGATTGCCGTGTCCAAAGAAAATAGCCGGCATAGTTTATGTCATTTAATTAACCTCACGTTTAATGGTGCTGCGCTAGTGATATAGACTTTGACAACGAATGACAAGGAAGATTTCTACCCCCCTAATATTCAGCAAATATATTTGGAAGTGTGAGCATATTCGCATTTTGTGGGTAGATCTTCCTTTCTTTTGAAGTTAGTGGATGACAATTATTAATATAAGTGCACCAATATTCAGAGAGGAGATAAAATTGTGGGACTAGAGCATGAGGACTAAATTTACAAAAGTCCCGATTGTCAGCAAAGGCTTTGAACCTGCCTGAAAAGTTAAAAATATGAAAATCAAAATCTTTAAGCTTTAAGGGACAAAAATTCAGGCAACATATAATCAATCGGCATCTCTGTTTATTTTCTGTGCAGAGATAAAGAAAAAAATTTAATTTTACTCAAAAACAGAAATTAATGTGATTAGTGTAGGCTCTACCGGGAAAAAAGATTTTGAAAACTTCCTGAAAGGTAGCATGTCAGAAAAAATTGAAAGGAATACAAAAGTCCCACTTCTTGTAGTAAGTTCAAAGAGCCTGTGGAAAATATAAAAATTCAGAATATAGGGAAAATAAATCAGAATATGAGGGGTAAATATGGAAGAGAGCAATGAGATTAAATCTAAACCACGAAGACAGATTTTGATTGCTACTGATGGCTCAGAGACCGCAAACGAAGCAGCAGATTTCGGATTAGAAATGGTTGGGTGCAGTGGGGCAAAGGTCTATGTTATATATGTCATAGAAACAACACCTTACCGCTCAGTTCCACTGGATCAAATATGGTCAAAAGAGGTGCTTGAGGATGTGGAGAAGGCGGGGTATGAAGCAACCTCTTACATAGAGAAGATTGCAAAAGCTGCCGGAGCGGAAGTTGAATCCAGAGTGCTTAAAGGAAATCCGGCTGAAAAGATCGTGAGTTTTGCAGAAGACAATAATATTGATATGATTATAATAGGGTCGCTTGGAAAAGGCGGATATGAGCGTCTTGTAATGGGAAGTGTATCTGAAAAAGTTGCAAGGCACGCAAAAGTCCCGGTCCTGATTGTCCGAGAAAGACATAAAAGTGAGAAAAAGTTGATACAAGCATAATCAGTCATGATAAATAAATAAATAAATAAATAAATAAATAAATAAATAAATAAATAAATAAATAAAGCAATTAGATTCTGTTTAAAGTTAGATCATTGAGTTAAAGCATTAGTTTAATACGGCTTAAATGTAGATTAGAGGACAGGAGAGCCGTTTACAAAAAATCCTGTTCTCAACAGATTGCTCTGAAAATTAAAAAACATAGATTGTTTAGAGCTTGAAACTGTAAAAAGGCTGGAGATGTGGTCTATGCCGTCTACATTCCCTGCATCTCCCGCTGTTTGCCGATTATGCATGAGAATTACTAATTGATATTGTTTTGATACTTTTGTAAACTCATTTTTGAGTATGTTCCTTAAATATTCTTTGGATAAATGACTGTATACCTAATTTTCGGTAAAATTTCCTCTATACCCTTTACTCATCTTTTTGGATTACTGTTCCATTACTTTACACCTGACTCCTTGTTTTCCCAGTAGAACATCTTCCCCAGTAAAAATAATATTTTGAAGTGTATGTTCTTTTTTTCTCGTAAGCGTTTCTTCCTTTTTTCTGAATTTATTAGATGAAAATTATTAATATGAATACATATATATTCAAATATGGGAAAAATTTGAGGATCCAGGGCATGGAGAGCAAGCTATATAGAAAAATTCTGATTGCAACCGACGGTTCTGAGAGCGCCAGATTTGCAGCAACTGCAGGAGTTGAACTCGCTCGCCTTATAGGAGCAAAAATCCAGGCTATCTATGTTATTGATATTTTTGCTTATTCTTCGATGCCGCAGGACCTCAAGTGGGAAGAGGCAATGTACGCCCAGTCCAGAGAGCTGGGTAGAGAAGCAGTCTCTGATGTTGAAAAAGAGGCTAAAGACGCTAGTGTAGAGGTTGAAGCCCTGATTCTCGAAGGGCACCCTGCAGAAGAAATCCTCGATTTTGCGGAAAAGCAGGATATTGATATGATCGTAGTAGGTTCGCTCGGGAAAACAGATATTGAACGTTTCCTGATAGGCAGCGTGTCAGAAAAGGTAGCAAGGAATGCAAAAGTTCCTGTTCTTGTCGTACATGCAAAGAGCCTGTGAAAACGATGGAAATCCGAATATTGAGACAGTAATCCAAAACATTCGGGGGTCAATATGGAAGAAAGCAGTGAGATTAAAGCTAAACCTCAAAGACAGCTTTTGATCGCTACTGATGGCTCAGAAAGCGCCGAAGAAGCAGCGGATTTCGGGATAGAAATGGTTGGATCTGGAAAGGGAAAGGTCTATGCCGTATATGTCATCGATACAACTTCTTATGGCTCAATTCCGATGAATGAAATATGGTCAAAAGAAGGGTACGAACAGTTTGAGAAAATGGGTCGTGAAGCAACAGCCTATGTGGAGGAAAAGGCAAAAGCTGCAGGACTTGAAGCTGAATCAATACTACTTAATGGGAATCCGGCTGAAGAAATTGTGAATTTTGCAGAAGAACAGAAAGTTGACATGATTATAGTGGGGTCGCTTGGAAAAGGCAGATTTGAGCGTGTAGTGCTGGGAAGCGTATCTGAAAAAATTGTAAGGCACGCAAAAGTTCCGGTTCTGGTTGTCTGAGAAAGGCATAAAAGAAAATGAGCTCTGAAAAGATAAATGAAACAATCTGAGATCTGTTTAGAGTCCGCTTCTTGAGTTACAGAATTAACTTAAAACAGGTTGGAGAGAAGAAGATATGGGGAGAGATTTTTATAAAAAAATTTTGATCGCTACAGATGGCTCAAAAGCCGCTGAAAACGCAGCTGATTCCGGTATAGAAATTGCGGAGTTGAGTAGAGCAAAGGTCTATGCCGTATATGTAATCAATATAACTTCTTATGACTCAATTCTGATGGATGAAACATGGACAAAAGATATGTCCGAGAAGTTTGAGAAAATTGGTCGTGAAGCAACAGCACATGTTGAGGAAAAGGCAAAAGCCGCTGGACTGGAGTCCGAATCAATATTACTTAAAGGGAATCCAGCTAAAAAAATTTTAGATTTTGCAGAGGAGCAGAAAGTTGACATGATTGTAGTAGGCTCGCTTGGGAAAAGCGGAGTTGAACGTCTTACGTTGGGAAATGTGTCCGAAAAAGTCATGCGGAATTCGAAAGTTCCGGTCCTTGTCGTACGCGAAATTTTTGATTTTCCCAAGTTCGTCAGGCATTCCCAAAGAGATGCAGAAGTCCTGGCCCCTGCCGTAAGTAAAAAAGAATAGTGAAAAACCGGAGCCAAAAAGAAAGGAAGTTGTATCAAGAGGAGACTTTATGAAACGAAGACCTTACAGAAAAATCCTGCTCGCAACTGACGGCTCGGAAAATGCAAAAAGTGCAGCTTGCTCAGGGCTCGAAATTGCAAAAAATACCGGAGCTGAGGTCTATGCGGTCTACGTTGCCGGCATCTCCTGCTGTTCTCCTATCATGCCCGAAAGTTACGACTGGGAAATAGGGAAAGAGGGCAGTGAAGCAGTTACGGAGATAGAGGAAATGGGAAAAGAAGCAAACGTTCCTGTAAACTCCGTCCTGCTACAGGGACATCCTGCTCAGGAAATTCTTGATTTTGCAGAAAAGAATGGTGTAGATATGATTGTGATGGGGACGCAGGGAAAAGCCGGAATCAACAGATTCCTGCTTGGAGGAGTTACTGAGAAGGTTATAAGGCATGCAAAAGCCGAAGTTCTTGTCGTACGTTCACCCTGCCCCTGAAAAGAAAAATCAGAATATAATCATCAGATGGATACAACACAAAATGAGGGGGAAGTTAATGTTAAACGAAAAGATGGAAGAAGCGTTAAATGAACAGATAAACAGAGAAATGTACTCTTCTTATCTTTACCTTTCCATGGCGGCATACAGCTCAACTATCGGAATGCCTGGCTTTGCTCACTGGTTTAGAGTACAGGTAGAAGAAGAAAATATCCATGCAATGAAACTCTTTGACTACATAAACAATCAGGGCGGAAGGGTAAGGTTGAAGGAAATAAAAGAGCCTCCAATGGAATTCGGGACGCCTATGAAAATGTTTCAGCAGACTCTGAAGCATGAACAATTCATCACCGGATCAATTAACGAATTGATGGACCTTGCCAGCGCAGAAAAAGATGAAACAACAGCTTCTTTCCTCCAGTGGTACGTTGAGGAGCAGGTAGAAGAGGAAGAAAACGACAACGAAATTATTGACAAACTTAAAAGTTTTGAGGAAAACAAAAGTACCCTGGCAGAAATTGATGCAGAACTGGCAAAGAGGCTTTCCCCTAAATAACCTTAAGGGAAAAGTGGAGAAAAAAAAGCTTCAGATCCATTTTTTAAGAAAAATTTTCATTAGTGTTATTTTTAGTGTCTATGCACTATTTTTCTGCTATAAAGATAGAAAAAAATAAGGCATCAACTTCAGAAAAAACAGTTACCGAAGATGACAACCCTTTCAATGGTGTTCGGTCAGGTTTTAATATATGAAGTCTGAAAAGCACAGTAAAATGTTAAGCAACCTGGAAATCGATATCGTGAAAAAAGGATTTAAATGGCTCTCTGCCCAGCAAATTGATTCCGTAAAGGAACTTTCCAGTACAGTAGCGGCGCATGCCCTCTGGGAACTCCCGAATCCTTACCTAATTCAACTGATTCTTAAACAGGAAAATGGCTCCTGGAACTCTTCGATCAGGGACACTGCAAGGGCCTGTTCAGCCCTTTCGACTGAAGGAATTATATTCATGGCATCTGAAAGATGGCTGCTTGAAAGAAAAAGCAAAAATTTCTGGAATGAGGATGTCTACGATACAGCCTATGCCCTGGGAGCTCTTGCAGATATGGGAACTCATGACATAGACGGATGTCGATGGTTATACGAAAATTATAGTCCCGCCTGGGAACAGGTTGGCACTACATCTCTTATTATTACGGCTCTTAAAAAACAGGAAAAGCTGGCAGAAAGCAAAGATTTCGAGATTTTTATTGAGGACAGGGCTGAATGGATCCTTTCGAGAAAAGGGACAGAGGGAGGCTGGGAACATATTTCCACAAGCAATCTTGCAATTCAGGCCTTGCTTCTTGCAGGTTTTAAAGACGAAATAGGAGATTCAGTCCACTGGCTTCTTGAAAATGTCCGTAAAAGTGGGGCATGGGGAAACAAAGAAGAAGATATAAATGCCACTGCGATAACTCTGAGCACTCTGGGACTTTATAACAGAACCTGAAAGGGGAAATTCATCCTTTCTTCATCCTATCTATTCTTTTCGTCTATTATTTATTTCATTTTTAACTGGTTGCTGCAAATAACTATCATGCAATAAATATAAATACAAACTCGATTTTTGTCCTGATTTCACCAATAAACATATATATTAAACAATATTATTTTATATCATTAATTCAGAACACCATATAGGAAACAAAACATCTTGTTCAATCTATTTTACCTAGGAGGAAACCTGATCATGTAGATCGAATGGACTCTAAATCCGTTCAGCCGGGTTAGATTCCCGGGGTTTCCGCCACGTTTCTGAATCCCGGAATGGCGCATACATAACATTCCTCTGAAATTTTTATAGTATTTTGGAGTATTTTCCAGAGTCTATAAATTGTTTCTGTTTTGTAGGATCATTTTTCTTTTCCGGGTAGCTGTCAGCAATTGCTGACTCCGTGCTTATATTCAGTAAGCCGGGATTCTGAAATACTGTTTCTTGGAAATCATCCGGGCTTGTAATTCACCAGGGGTGACACTATGGATAAAAAACCATTAGATGCTCTAATATCTTCAACCGGGCTCTGGATGTCCAGGACCGGGATGCTCCACAAAATAAAGCACCATGAGGTTTCAAAGAGGAAAATATATATTGAGATGGCATGCGGAGAGCGGCTTATTGCCAATAACTCTAAAAGCAGCAGAACAGCCAGGGCGCTCAGGCACCACAAATATAGAAAAACCTGCAGACATTGCAGGATTTCGGACGAAGATCTCACCACTTTCCTCACGAAAACAAGCGAAAGCGCAAGCAGTGTGAAAGTTAAGGTAGTTTCTGCTCCGAGGATCAGGAAGGCCATGCCAAAATCCGTCTCAAGAGCCCCAAAACCACTCGAAAATCCGATATCTGCACAGGCACCAGTAAATGCTTCCGGACCGGCATCCGACCCTGCCGTGATAAAATCAGCTGTATCTTTACCTGTTGAGGCTCCAGAACCTTTTCCTGAACTTACGCGAAGCCAGACAGAAAGGCTTGAAGCTCTCTTAAGTCCGGGGGATAAAATTTCCCTTAATTCAGGGATGCCTTTCAGAGAGCTTGAGTCAGAATTGCTGGCCAGAAGAAAAGACGATATGAAGCAGATTTATGCAGAGGAAAGGGAAAATTATCTAGGAAAACTCGAACGCGATATTACGAAATTCTTCGTAGACAGGGGTTTTCTGGAAATAAAATCTCCGATTCTGATCCCTGCAGAATATATCGAGCGGATGGGCATTGACAGTGATACTGAACTTTCAAAGCAGATCTTCAGGGTAGATAAAAATTTCTGCTTAAGGCCAATGCTTGCCCCCAACCTCTACAATTACCTGCGAAAACTGGATAGGGTTCTGCCTGACCCCATAAAGATCTTCGAAATAGGACCCTGTTATCGGAAAGAGTCTGAGGGAAAAGAACACCTTGAAGAATTTACCATGCTGAACTTCTGTCAGATGGGCTCGGGATGCACCCGGGAAAATCTCGAAGCCATAATAAAGGAATTTCTGGATTACCTGAAAATCGATTTTGAAATAGTAGGAGACTCCTGTATGGTCTATGGGGATACCCTTGACGTAATGCACGGAGACCTGGAGCTTTCATCAGCAGTTGTCGGGCCAATACCCCTTGATCGAGAATGGGGAATTGATAAGCCCTGGATAGGTGCAGGTTTCGGGCTTGAGCGTCTGCTAAAAGTTAAACATGATTTCAAGAATATCAAAAGAGCTGCAAGAACAGAATCTTACTATAATGGAATTTCAACCAATCTGTGAGCTGAAAAAACCGCTTAAAGTAATGTGGAGCAACTAAGAACAGATGAAAGATATTAAAATGGCAAAAATAAAAAAATGACAAAAATAACAAAATGGCAAAAATAACAAAACGGCAAAAATAACAAAACGGCAAAAATAACAAAACGGCAAAAAAGCAGAATAAGGATATTGAAATGGCAATTTGGCCCGAATAGGGTCGGCATAAGTATCAAGAAATCTATGAGAGGGTGAAATTTTGATCCAAAAAATGGCACTTGACGAACTTGATAGTTTCGGGGAAAAAATAATTGAAGGATTTCAATTATCTGACGATGACCTGAGGGCTCTTCTCTCTCTTGAGTCCGAAGAAGATCTGGAGAAACTTTATTATGCAGCCCAAAAAGTAAGAAATCACTATTTTGGCAACAGGGTATTTCTTAACTGTTTCATCTATTTCTCCACTCACTGTAAAAATCAGTGCGCTTTTTGTTACTATAACTGTAAAAACGAAATCAACCGCTACCGCCTGACCAGGGAAGAAATCCATGAAACCTGCAAAGCCTTAAAAGGAGCAGGTTTTCATATGATTGACCTGACCATGGGAGAAGACCCCTATTACTATGAAGATCCGGACCGCTTCATTGAGCTAGTCCAGATAGTGAAAGAAGAACTTGGGCTTCCAATAATGATTTCTCCCGGAGTGATGGATAATGCCACTCTTCTCAAAGCCAGAGAAAAAGGAGCGAACTTCTTCGCCCTTTATCAGGAAACATATGACACCGAACTCTATCAGAGACTCAGAGTTGGCCAGTCATTCGAAGGAAGGGTCAATGCCCGCCGTTTTGCAAAGGAGCAGGGATACTGCGTAGAAGACGGGATTCTTACAGGAGTCGGAAATGGCATAGAGTCAACCATTTTATCCTTAAGAGGAATGAAAACAAACAACCCTGATATGGTAAGGGTTATGACCTTCCTGCCCCAGGAAGGAACCCCACTTTCAGGTTTTAGAGTAGCTTCAAGCCTCTCAGAACTGAAGATCATCTCAATTCTCAGGTTAATGTTCCCTAAGTGTCTGATCCCGGCCTCCCTTGACCTGGAGGGGATTGACGGCATGGTTGACCGTTTGAATGCTGGGGCAAATATTGTTACCTCTATTCTACCCTCAGATTCCCGATTAGAAGGCGTTGCAAACTATGACCGCGACCTTGAAGAACGGGACAGGGACATCAAAAGTGTGATTAAAAGGCTTGAAAGTATGGGAATGGAGCCTGCCCAACAGGATGAGTTTGAAGCAGTCCTGAGGTGCTAGATTGAAAACGATATGTCTTGTAGGTGGAAAACTCCAGGGCTTTGAGGCTGCATACCTTTCAAAAAAGGCCGGAATGAATGTAATTGTGGTAGACAAAAATTTTCAGGCACTGATCCGGAATTACGCGGATGAGTTTCACTGTTTTGACGTAACAAAGGAGCCAGAAAAGCTCTTTGAGATCTCAAAAAGAGTTGATGCTTTACTCCCTGTAAATGAAAATATTGAATGTATTGAGTTTCTGAGTTCCGTAAAAGACAATTTCTCCTGTCCTGTCCTTTTCGATTTTGAGGCTTACTGGATCAGCAGGGACAAGAAAAAATCAAAAGAGTATTTTGCCTCCATAGGAGTTCCGACTCCGCGGGATAACCCCTTAGAACCACCTTATTTTGTAAAACCACCTTGTGAAAGCAGCAGTGTGGGTGCCAGGATTATTTATGACAAAGGAGAGCTCAAAGACCTTGAGCCTGGCATGCTGATTGAAGAATACGTGGAGGGAGAAGTGGTTTCCCTTGAAGTAATAGGAGATGGAAATCGCTTTGCTGTGGTAAAGGAAACCCTGATCCACATTGACAGAAGCTACGACTGCCATATGGTAACTCCACTACCCTTTGATCCTTCATTCAGAGAGATATCCTATGCCCTTGCAGCAAATCTTTCCTTAAAAGGAATCATGGATGTGGAAGCAATTTCCGGTCCGAAAGGGCTCAAAGTGATTGAAATCGATGCTCGTTTTCCAAGCCAGACGCCAACAGCTGTCTATTACTCTTCAGGAATTAACCTTATAGAACTCCTGTTTCGCGCCTTTGGAGAAGGTGTCAAGGAGATCGAAACTCTGCCTGAAAATAAGTACTGCATTTATGAACACCTGATGCTTGGAGAAAAAGGAGCCCTCATTCCCGTGGGAGAGCAGGCACTTTCCATGGGAAATGACTACGGAAAATACCATGAAGAACCCGGAATTGAGATTTTCCTCTGTAAAGGGGAGAACCCTGTATTTACTCTCGTCTTTTGGGGCAAGGATATGGAAGAAGTAGACGAAAGAAAAAAGAAAGGGCTTTTGATTTTAAAGGAAAATTTTGGAGCAGCTGCATAAGGAGAGAAGAATTTAGAAAAAAATTTAGAAAAAAATTTAGAGAGGAATTTAAAGAAAGATTAGAGGAAAAATTTAGAGGATTAAGATTTCTTATAAACAGAAAATGGTGATAAAAATGGCACTTTTAACCCCAGAAGACCTGAAGAATATTAATAAACAGCTTGAAGAAGCCGATTCTACTGTCCGGAGGGTAACAGGACTTGACGTAAAACAAGTCTGTAAAGCCCTTTACGGTACTTCCCCCTGCTGTGAGAAGGTAGGTATCGTACCTGTAACTTCAGGAAATGGGATCATAGGGAATTTTTCGGCGTCCCTGAATGCAATTACACAATATTTCGGGTTTGAGAGTTTTGTAACGGATATGCCTGATGTTAGCGGCTACTATGAGGCATTGCAAAAGGGTGCAGAAATTATCCTTATGGCAGATGATCATACCTTTCTTGCCCATAACCTCAAAAATGGAAAAATAGCCAATAACCAACCCTGTACAGGCATAATCTATGCAGAAATAGCTTCCAGGCACCTGAAAGCCGACTCAAATAACTTACTTGTCATAGGATTAGGAAAAGTAGGTTTTCCAGGAGCAGCACATCTTGTAAAGAAAGGGTTCAATGTTTACGGCTACGATGCTGACAAACTACTTCTTGAGAAAGCTGTCTCCAATCTAGGAATAATCCCTTTCAACCCCTCCAGCCCCAGAAAGTTTTCCACAATTTTCGAGGCAACTCCATGTGCAAATACAATTCCTGAAGTCGTAATTTCAGAAAATTGCGTGATTTCTACCCCCGGAATTCCCTGCGCAATTTCCGATGAGCTTCGAAAAAAATACGATGTTGAGATTGTAATGGAACCCCTCGGGATAGGAACAGTATCAATGCTGTATTCTGTTCTTTAACCCGAATTGCGTCTCGCCCGAGTTTCGCTTAGGGATCACAGGAAATCGAAGATTTTTAGGGAGTTGTACTTTTCAGTACAATAGCAAGAGGCCCTTTTCGATCTGCTCAAGAGGGCTAAGTTATGGAGGAGAATAAACTTTGATCTCAGCACGCTGAATGAAGAAAAAGAAAAAAAACAATTAGAGAAAAGAGTGGGGGTAAGATCCCACTGTAACTTATTTTGCTGTGATTTTCAGTTTTGTGATATCGATGGCACTTTCAGGACAGATACTGACGCAGCGGCGGCAGCTTGTACCGAGGCATTTCTGGCTGTCGTATTTTGCGATTCTTTGGCTATCGATTTCCACGATTTCAAGAGCATCTTCGGGACATTCTTTTACGCATTTCTGGCAGAAGATGCACTTGTCTACGGGGACTTCGAGAAATATGCCTATTTCTTTGAGGATCGAAAGCCCGCCGGCCCCCACATGTTCTATGTCTTTACGGACTTTCTTTTTTATGTCGGCATGTTCAAGGGTTTTTGGAAGTTTTGGCAGGCCGTATAGTTCAAGCATCTGGTCATACATCTCTAGGGGCATACCCTGAGTCCAGTAGGAGAGTTCGCATAGATAGAAGTTGTTGAAGGTGTTACTTGTTGCCATCATAAGGTGATCTGCAGTAATTTTTTTTGCAATTTTGACTACGTCATCAAGCCTGGCCCTATCAAGTACTAGTTCCCGCGCAAGAGAAAGGGAAGTGTTTCCAAACTGAACAATGTTTTTTGCATACCCTGGCACGGCTCCAAGTCTGCGGGCATCTTCGGCATCCACATAGGCGCCTGAGGCTCCTGACATGTATGCGTACTCCAGATCCTCGTACTTAATTCCGGATTCAACGATAAGGGTCATGTGAGCAGCCCGGATTGCCCCTATAGCTTTTCCGGCTTCCTCTACATCTTTTTCAGTGATCTCAATTCCAGGTCCCAAAACCAACTTTCCATTAGGAAGTTTAGGAGATTTTTCAATCAACCCGCTTCGAAGGGCCAGAGAAAAAGCTGAGATTACCCCTGTGCCCGTGATTCCCACTGCTTCGCATCCATAGGACTCTTTTATCTCACCTGTGACCGGATCAATCAGGTAAGCGTCCTGTTTCTCCATCTCATTATCAAGGACCAGAATTTTCCAGTACTGCCCTTTGGGTTTCACATCACAGATGGCTCCTGGACTCGCAAGCATTCCACAACTTATGCCCTGCCCTTCAATTGCAGGCCCCGCGGCGGCACTTGCCGTGATAATTCTATCTCCTACTTTGAGGGCCATTTCGGCATTTGTCCCATAGTCCGTTACAAGCGATGGTTCAGACTGAATAAGGAAATCGGTTTCAAGCATCATGGCCAGGGCATCTGCCCCTATTTCATGCTTAATTGCAGGCGGGACAATGACTTCACAGTTAGGCAGGTCTTTATCTCCAAAAATTGCTGAGGCAGAAAACACGCGAGCGTCTCTTTTTACATTCTGGACTCCAAGCTGTTTCTGCTTGTTTTCTCCGGCGTATGCAAGGTCTCTTATTTCGATATTCTGGAAAAGGGAAAGCTGGATAGGGTTTCCACAAACTGCCAGCCGGTTTACCTTAGAAAGGTCAACGTCGAATTTCAGGAACATCCTCCTGATGGTTTCGATAATTACTCCATGAGCCACATCCTCACCCGTTGTGATAGCAAAGTCCAGGTGGTCCATAACATTTCCTCCTGGAAGGGGATGACCCATAGTTATGACTGTTTTTAAGGTTTCATTCGTTTCAAGATCAATAAGCTGGGATCGAAAACCGCTGGTACCCAGATCAAGTGCTATTCCATACATTTTTTAGCTCCTCCGGAAATGTACATAATCTCGAGGTGTCCGGCACCATAGACTGCCCCGGAAAAAATGGGATATTATAGTAATTCTAATCCGATACCTTGAAGAGAATACAATATTTTTAGAACTTATGAATTATATAAGTTATTACATTGATAAACTATTACATTGGATGAGTATTGAATCATTATTGCACATATAAACTATAAGTTAATTTAGATTCACAAAAAAAACCTTTTTTACTCGTGATTTCTCAGGCTTTTTGCAAAAACCCAAAGCATCATGGAATTACATGTGTTATAAGAAATGAAAGAGGCAGAAATATAAGCAGAAATCTTCAGACTCGATACTTTTAATGCGATTACCCGTCTGAAATTTAGTTTTAAAATTTAGCTTTAACTGTATTCCAAACTTATATACATTAAACTTTCCCCGAAAAGATAGAATAAAACAAATAAACTTGTTTTGAGAAATTTTTCAGCTTATTACGGCAATTTAATTGATAGTTTTTTACAATAAAATCTTTAATTAAAGAATAATAATACATATTTATTTATAGTATGGATTTTTGAAATTAGCGCTGTCTATATAACTTAGAGAGGGATTATAGATGACAAAATACACACCAAAAGAAAGATTATACCGTGCATTAAGGAAACAGAAAGTGGACAGAATGCCCGCAGTTTGTTTCACCCAGACCGCAACTGTAGAACAGATGGAAGCATGTGGAGCCTACTGGCCCGAAGCCCATGCAGACGCAGAGAAAATGGCAACTCTTGCAGAAGCAGGACACACTGTTGTAGGCTTTGAAGCCGTGAGAGTCCCCTTCGACATCACAGCTGAAGCTGAACTCTTTGGCTGTGGAATAAAGGCAGGAGACCTCAAGCAGCAGCCTTCCGTCATAAAACACGTTGTAAAGAATCTGGAAGACCTGGACAAAATAAAGGATTACAACCTGAAAGAAGGCAGAATAGGATTGATCCTCGACGCCCTTAAGATCCTGTCCGATAAATACGGAAAAGAACTTCCGATTATCGGCTCCATGATCGGCCCCTTCTCTCTTGCCCAGCACATCAACGGAGATGCCTGGTTCGGAAATCTATTCACAGGAGAAGACGTTGTCCCTGCACTTCTGGACTTCTGCTCGGACTTCAATGTAGCATATGCAAAAGCGATGGTTGAAAATGGAGCAGACACCATAGCCATCATTGATCCGACGGCAAGCTACGAGCTGATTGGCGGAGAATTCTACGAGAAGTATGCCCTCCCTTACCAGAAGAAAATCATTGACGCAATGAAAGAACTCGATGTGGCTACAGTTCTTCACATTTGCGGGAACACAACCAACGGCCTTGGAATTATGGATAAGACCGGAGTAAACGGGATCAGTGTAGACCAGAGGGTAGACATCAAGACCGCAACAGGCAACGTGGAAAATGCAATCATCATCGGAAACCTTGACCCTGTAGCAACACTCTGGAATGGAACTCCTGAGAGTATTGAAGAAGCTTCAAAGAAGGTACTCGACGCAGGTGTCGGGCTACTCTCCCCAGGCTGCGGAATTGTCAGCATGACCCCCACTGCCAACCTACAAAAGATGATCGAGTGCACCATCAGCCATAAATATTGAGCGTAGAACTGAAAATATCAGAATAAAAAAAGACTGAAACGAAATGCCGGCGCCGAAGCCGGCTTCATTTTTTACAATTTCCCGGAAAAAAAGAGCTTAAAATCGAGCTCATTCTGACTTCTCATTCCTTTATTTCCGAAGAAATAATCATTTATGGCATCGGAAGAAAGTCACGAATTTAAAGATTTCTTTTTGAAAAATAGTTTTAGTGCATGACTTTTGAGACATGCAACCCCATATTAGAGTAGGTCACCAGACCGTTTGGACACTTATATTTAAATCTTTTGTTTTAACGACCATATCTAAGACTTCAGGGGAAAAAGAAAAAAGATCTGAATTATTATCGCAACATTCAAAAGATTTCCATTTAATATATTCTGTAGATACATATAAAAGACGAATATAATATTCTTTGGCCGTGCACTATTTGTTGGTGGATATTATTTCCAAAACACCCTTAATGACGTATCATATATTTTTTTGCAATTTAGTGAGATTATAGTAGACATACTTCGAAATACACCAAATGTAAGCATTTCCAACACTGAAAAATTAATCGTGAAAACATCAACTGTACAATGATGGGTGACCTATTCGTTTATATAGTATAATTTTTATTATTTGTTGTAGGAATTGGATCTGAATTTTCAATACAATTCCAGGCAGTTCCAGCAGGTATACTGTTGGGAAATTTGGGATATAAGTAACTAATTCGACTGGGAAAGGAAACAAATTTGAAGTTTCCAGCAAATAAATTCCCGGTAATAATGTAAGAAGAAGGGAAATTATTCACAAAGAAATCCGAAGTCTTTTCGGATAAGAAATGGCAAATAACAGTGAATTATTTTCGTCTACAGATAATCAAACCCCGCAAAGGCATTCCCTCACGCCTAATGGCTGAAATAAGGCAGCAGGAATTTGCACCAGAAATGAGAACCCCATGCGAATGCTTTTTTTAGCTATCAGAGCTTGGGCCTACAGGATGTAGGCATTCAAACCTTTGCGAAAAGTCGATTGTCCAAAGACAGTGATGAGACATTGTCCCGCCCAACGATACTGCGCAGAACAGCGAGTTTCAGTGGAGGTTTACAAAAATGGCAAACCAAGAGATTTTTGACAAGTTACGCGATGCGATCGTAAATCAGAACGTCGCAGGAACTGCACAGTTATGCAAGGAAGCCCTGGCTGCAGGAATTCCACCTCTTGACATCATTTCCAAGGGTCTTTCCGTTGGAATGAAGATTATCGGTGACAAGTTCGAAGCCGCCGAGATTTATCTGCCCCAGATTATGATGTCCGGAAAAGCAATGAGCAATGCGATGGAAGTCCTTACTCCCGAAATTGCGAAGAACAAGACAGAAGGAGATGAAACGGGACTTGCAATCACTTTTGTTGCTGAAGGAGATATTCACGACATCGGGCACAGGCTTGTTACCACCATGCTCGGAGCAAACGGGTTCAAGATCCTTGATCTTGGAGTTGACGTCCTTAACGAAACCGTTGTAGAAGAAGCCGCAAAGCACAAGGGAGAAAAGGTCATTCTTGTTGGCTCTGCCCTTATGACCACCTCCATGCTCGGCCAGAAAGACCTTATGGACAGGCTCAAGGAAGAAAACCTCAGGGACAGCGTAAAATGCATGTTCGGAGGAGCACCGGTATCCGATAAATGGATTGCTGAAATCGGAGCGGATGCAACCGCAGAAAACGCTGCAGAAGCCGCAAAAGTTGCACTCGAAGTAATGAAATAATCCTGAGGAGGCAAAAGACGATGACGTTCAGAAAATCATTTGACTGCTATGACTTCTACGACAGGGCAAAAGTAGGAGAAAAATGCACCCAGGATGACTGGGACCTTATGAAGATCCCTATGAAGGCAATGGAGCTCAAGCAGAAATACGGGCTTGACTTCAAAGGAGAGTTTGTTCCTACTGACAAGAGCATGATGGAAAAACTCTTCAATGCAGGATTCGAGATGCTCCTTGACTGCGGTATCTACTGTACTGACACTCACAGGATCGTAAAGTACACTGAAGCTGAAATCTGGGATGCAATCAACAATGTCCAGAAAGAATTCACCCTCGGTACAGGCAGAGAGGCAGTAAACGTAAGGAAGAGAGGCGTCGGAGACAAGAGAAAGCCCATTGTTCAGGGCGGTCCTACTGGTTCTCCTATTTCCGAAGATGTGTTTATGCCTGTTCACATGAGCTATGCCCTGGAAAAGGAAGTAGACACAATTGTGGACGGGGTCATGACCTCTGTTCGCGGAAAGCCACCTATACCAGGCAGTCCATATGAAGTCCTTGCCGCAAAGACAGAAACCCGCCTGATTAAGCAGGCATGTGCAATGGCAGGCCGTCCGGGAATGGGCATATAGGGCCCAGAGACTTCCCTGTCTGCTCAGGGAAATATATCATCTGACTGCGTTGGCGGCCAGATAAGCTCGGACAGCCACGAAGTTTCTCAGCTAAATGAACTTAAGATTGACCTCGATGCAATCGCAGTTATCGCCCACTACAAAGGAAACAGCGATATCATTATGGATGAGCAGATGCCGATCTTCGGAGGATATGCTGGTGGGATTGAAGAAACAACAATTGTTGACATTGCAACCCACATCAACTCCGTTGTCATGAGCAGCGCAAGCTGGCACCTTGATGGTCCTGTCCACATCCGCTGGGGTTCAACCAACACCAGGGAAACCCTCATGATTGCAGGCTGGGCATGTGCAACAATTTCAGAGTTCACAGACATTCTGTCAGGAAACCAGTACTACCCATGTGCAGGCCCGTGCACTGAGATGTGCCTCCTTGAGGCTTCAGCCCAGTCCATTACTGACACTGCATCAGGAAGAGAAATACTCTCAGGTGTCGCATCCGCAAAGGGTGTCGTGACCGACAAGACCACGGGTATGGAAGCCAGAATGATGGGAGAAGTAGCAAGGGCAACTGCAGGTGTGGATATCACAGAGATTAACGTAATACTTGACAAGCTTGTAGCCCTCTACGAGAAGAATTACGCAAGTGCACCGGCAGGAAAGACCTTCCAGGAGTGCTATGACGTAAAGACGGTAACTCCAACTGATGAATACATGCAGGTCTACGACGGAGCAAGAAAGAAGCTTGAAGACCTCGGACTTGTGTTCTAAGAAGAAAATAGAAGCCTGAAGTTGATATTGAAGTAACCGAAAGGTCAGCGAGTCTCTCGCTGGCTAATTTTTTTTGAAAAAATCAGGCGATACTATATAGAGATAGACTACGATTTATGCGAAAATTTTTTACGCATAGGTTACCGAATATAAAAATTCAGAATATAAAATCGTTTGTAGAAATCCTTAATTTAATGCAGGCAACTTATACAACCTTTTTGATATGTCACACACTATAAGTTTAATTTTTACTTCTTTTACTTGATAGGGAACTTTCTTGCCCCAGGAGTTTCTGCAAATTTCCTTTTTACTACAGAAAATGTTGTCCCGTCTATGTTCCTTTAATTATATTTAATTTTGTCAAAACTCAGATGCAACTTTTCTATATTTTCCTTTAATTTTCTTACTCTTAACCTGAATTTGACAGAAGCTTATATTTGATAATGTGTAACTAGGCTTTATGATTCTGTTTTCATAATACAATTCAAAGTTATTTATTTGCTTTATGAGCATCAATATTTTTCATTTTTCAAACAACATTGAGCTGATACAATGCGTTTTTTGTGATAGAATACTGTATTAGTTAACAGAAACTGTCAAATTCAGGCTTAAAGGTATAATTGAGTCTGCTTTTATTTCTTCCCTGATTAGAGCATGAATTTTTTCAGAATCATACCATTTATCCATCACATAACATTCCGATTTCCTTATCTTACTTGTTTGCTTTATCAAAGCATTCGCATGCTTGATTTTATGATCTGTTTTTAGAGAACATTAACGATAGAAAGAATATTTTTAGTTCGTAATTTAAAGTACTTAAAAATTTCAAAGCTATTAAAAAATCTCTTTGCTCTTGAATTCACATAGATCTATTTCTATTACCTAATGAGTTAGAAAAAGATACTCGGATTGGGCTATATATTATTAAAAGAATAAATAGATAGCTGTTTATAGAATTTAAAAAATCCAATAGTAAATTACCTTGACAAATAACAAATGTTTATTTCAAGAGGGTTAAAAACGGCATCAGAAAGAGATAAGCAGCAATAAAAACGACAACAGATACAAATTAAAATTTGTAACGACTTAAAAACAGTTTTTGCAGAGAATGACTGTAGTCATATCGGCTCTATGTAGAAATATGCTGTGACTCACTGATCTCTGATGAAAAACTGAAAAAGGATAGGTTTGGCGGTTAATCTGTCAGGAAATTTGGGATATAAGTTGCTAATTTGACCAGGAAACAGGTAAACTTGCAGTTTCCAACAAATATGTTCCCAAGTAACAATGTCAGGAGAAAAAAATTATTCATGAAGAGTCTGGATTTCGTTCAGACAAAAAAATGGCACATGTAGTGAATGATTTTACAGACAATTAAAACCCTCAAAGGCGTTCCCTATATCTAATATCTTAAATAAGGTAACAGGGATTGTGCCATAAGTAAGAACCCCACGCAAATGCTTTTCTTAATTAGCGGAGCTTGGGCCTGATACATATGCATTAAAACCTTTGAGAGAAAAGTTGTCAACTCCAAGGTATTTCAGATTGAGATATTTAATGGACATTGTACCCGAGGTTACCGTAGAACAACGAGTTTCAGTGGAGGTTTACAAAAATGGCAAACCAAAAGATTTTTGATAATTTACGCGATGCGATCGTAAATCAGAACGTCGCAGGCACTGCACAGTTATGCAAGGAAGCCCTAGCTGCAGGGGTTCCACCTATTGACATCATCACAAAGGGTCTTTCCGTTGGAATGAAGATTATCGGTGACAAGTTCGAAGCTGCCGAGATTTATCTGCCTCAAATCATGATGTCTGCAAAAGCCATGAGCAATGCAATGGAAGTCCTCACTCCTGAACTTGCTAAGACCAAGACAGAAGGAGATGAAACGGGACTTGCAATCACTTTTGTTGCTGAAGGAGATATTCACGACATCGGGCACAGGCTTGTTACCACCATGATCGGAGCAAACGGGTTCCAGATCCTTGACCTTGGGGTTGACGTCCTTAACGAAACCGTTGTAGAAGAAGCCGCAAAGCACAAGGGAGAAAAGATCATTCTTGTTGGCTCTGCCCTCATGACCACCTCCATGCTCGGCCAGAAAGACCTTATGGACAGGCTCAGGGAAGAAAACCTCAGGGACAGCGTAAAGTGCATGTTCGGAGGAGCCCCGGTATCCGATAAATGGATTGCTGAAATCGGAGCGGATGCAACCGCAGAAAACGCTGCAGAAGCCGCAAAAGTTGCACTCGAAGTAATGAAATAATCCTGAGGAGGCAAAAGACGATGACGTTCAGAAAATCATTTGACTGCTATGACTTCTACGACAGGGCAAAAGTAGGAGAAAAATGCACCCAGGATGACTGGGACCTTATGAAGATCCCTATGAAGGCAATGGAGCTCAAGCAGAAATACGGGCTTGACTTCAAAGGAGAGTTTGTTCCTACTGACAAGAGCATGATGGAAAAGCTCTTCAATGCAGGAATCGAGATGCTCCTTGACTGCGGTATCTACTGTACTGACACTCACAGGATCGTAAAGTACACTGAAGCTGAAATCTGGGATGCAATCAACAATGTCCAGAAAGAATTCACCCTCGGTACAGGCAGGGATGCAGTAAACGTAAGGAAGAGAGGGGTAGGGGACAAGAGAAAGCCCATTGTTCAGGGCGGTCCTACTGGTTCTCCTATTTCCGAAGATGTGTTTATGCCTGTTCACATGAGCTATGCTCTGGAAAAGGAAGTAGACACAATTGTGGACGGGGTCATGACCTCTGTTCGTGGGAGACCACCTATACCAGGCAGCCCATATGAAGTCCTTGCCGCAAAGACAGAAGCTCGCTTGATTAAGCAGGCATGTGCAATGGCAGGCCGCCCGGGAATGGGCATATAGGGCCCAGAGACTTCCCTGTCTGCTCAGGGAAATATATCTGCTGACTGCTACACAGGCATGGCCAGCACAGACAGCCACGAAGTCTCACAGTTAAACGAGCTTAAGATTGACCTGGATGCAATTGCAGTTATTGCTCACTACAATGCAAACAGCGACATCATTATGGATGAACAGATGCCGATTTTCGGTGGATACGCAGGCGGAATTGAAGAAACAACAATTGTTGACATTGCAACCCATATCAATGCCTTTGTTATGAGCAATGCAAGCTGGCACCTTGATGGTCCTGTCCACATCCGCTGGGGTTCAACCAACACCAGGGAAACCCTCATGATTGCAGGCTGGGCATGTGCAACAATTTCAGAGTTCACAGACATTCTGTCAGGAAACCAGTACTACCCATGTGCAGGCCCGTGCACTGAGATGTGCCTACTTGAGGCTTCAGCCCAGTCCATTACTGACACTGCATCAGGAAGAGAAATACTCTCAGGTGTCGCGTCAGCAAAGGGTGTCGTGACCGACAAGACCACTGGTATGGAAGCCAGGATGATGGGAGAAGTAGCAAGGGCAACTGCAGGTGTGGATATCACAGAGATTAACGTAATACTTGACAAGCTTGTAGCCCTCTACGAGAAGAATTACGCAAGTGCACCAGCAGGAAAGACCTTCCAGGAGTGCTATGACGTAAAGACGGTAACTCCAACTGATGAATACATGCAGGTCTACGACGGAGCAAGAAAGAAGCTTGAAGACCTCGGACTTGTATTCTAAGAAGAAAATAGAAGCCTGAAGTTGATATTGAAGTAACCGAAAGGTCAGCGAGTCTCTCGCTGGCTAATTTTTTTTGAAAAAATCAGGCGATACTATATAGAGATAGACTACGATTTATGCGAAAATTTTTTACGCATAGGTTACCGAATATAAAAATTCAGAATATAAAAAAAGGGGATATTAAAATGGATATGTGGACTGTTATAAACGGACTTATATATCTCCTGGCTTTCGGATTGATGGGCTGGGTCTTACTGGATGCCAGTAAGATTTCGAAAAAAAGGGGCTGAGACAGTATGTCTGAAAACCACGAATCTGGAAGCTTAGTGAAGACTTTGCGACCTTTCCATGTATGGGCCCTAGGTGTAGGGATCGTGCTGGTAGGAGAATACATGGGCTGGAACTTCACAGTCGCAAAAGGAGGAGTTCTGGGATCCCTGCTTGCCATGCTGGTTGCAGGAACCATGTATGTCATGATTTCTCTTTGTGCCAGTGAACTCGGATCATCAACCAAACTTGCAGGAGGCCCTTATGACTGGGCAAGGCTATTTATAGGACCCGGGGCAGCTGCCAGTGTAGGCCTTGCGGTATATATGGAATATATCGCCCTTGAGGCGGCAGACGCCATTGTTGTTGCATTCATTGCACAGAGCATTTTCCCGGAGTTGCAGGTTTTCCCTGTAACATTGCTTGTTATTGCACTTCTTACCTTCATAAACTACAGAGGCGTCGTTGCAGCTCTAACCCTTAACTTTGTCCTGACCATGATAGCTTTCATTGCGATAGTGTTCTTCTTCTTCGCAACCGCCTTTGGAGCAGTAGACATCCACCCGGAATACCTTTTCCAGGGGGCTCTTCCAAACGGTATGATAGGGCTCTTTGCAGCTCTGCAATTTGGGCCATGGTTCTACCTGGGAATAGAAGGAGCAGCAATGTGTGCCGAAGAGTGCAAACACCCTGCAAGGGCAGTGCCTCTGGGACAACAGGCCGGAATGATTACCCTGCTCATAGGAGCGGCAATGACTCTCTACCTCTGCGCAGTGCTGATCCCCGCAGACGCACTTGGTGTCTCCGTCTATCCACTCTTTGAGGCAGCTCAGAACAGCGGTATGTTTATTTTCATTGCCCTTCTTGGCCTTGGAACCTTCCTGACATGCATTGCCAGTGCCAACGGCTGTGTTTGCGACTCCTCGCGCTCCTGGTTTGCGCTTTCAAGGGACCACTATGTATCTTCCTGGTTCTCAGCAGTGCACCCCAGGTACAATACCCCTTACAGAGCAGTGATCTTCACAGTGCCTGTTGCAATCGGATTTGCCTTTAGCGGATTCCTGGACCAGGTCATTACCTTCTCCATTATCTCGGGACTTCTCTGTTATGTCCTCATCCCCTTCTCCCTGATCCGCTTCAGGAACCTCTTCCCGCAAACAACAAGCAAAGTGCGTCCTTTTGTAGGCCCCCTCCAGCCTTTCATCGCCTACTTTTCAATCGCAATCGCAATCACGATCCTTTCAACCCTCTTCTGGGGCTACAAGTATAACCTGATCTTCGGGTTCGTGTTCTACGGCATTGCGTACTTCTACTTCAGCTACAAGCACAAGACTTCAAAAGCAGAGAACAATTGGGCTGAAATGGGATGGCCCGAACCTAAAGGTTCGGAAAATGAAAGGAGGAGAACGGAGGTGATGAGTGTTGGAGACGAATGACCCGGCACTTGAAAGCAAGTACCACAGCAAACTAAACGGAGACACCATCCTTGTCATCGGCATGATTGCCCTGCTGATAGGCGTGGAAGGATTTGTTATTTACAAGGTCCTTTCCGAAACATGGGAGATTGCTGGGAGCTTCTACTACCTCTATGTGATCTTCGTAGGCCTGCTGGTGGTAATTGAAACAATCGGCTGTCTGAGTGTGCGCAACTCGATAAAGAAGCATATGTTCGAGTTTAAGTACTACGATTGAGGAGGCAGAAAAATGGCAGAAAAAAGTGCAATTGCAGATGCTTTTGACATCATATTTATCTTTGTCCTGGCCTTCGCATGTGTGGTTGTTCCCACAGTACTCCAGGGAGCTGTACTAGTTTCCTGGGGAGAAGGAGGAGCAGGAATAGGTTTTGTATGGGACCCGGTCGGTTTCTTCAGTTTCTTAATTGTCATAATTGCTTTCTTTGTGGTAATCCTGTATCACTCAGTAAAGCATTATAAGTACTGAAAAAGCTGAAAAAAACCGTTTGAGAAGTTGCTTGCCTGAAGGAAGGAATTCAGGCAGACAACATTTTTTTGAAATTCGGCAGAATACTCTTCTTTCCCGTATGGGATACAAACAGTTCCACCTCAAGAGTGTAACCTCCCTGAAAAGAGGGAGTTATTCAGGGAGCAATGGAGAGATTTTTGTGGATTCTTACAAGAAGACATGAGTTTGGCTTCTGCTCAAGGGAATCCGGACTCTGAACCCTATTTAGATGTATGGAACACCACTAAGGATGTATCCTGAAATTTCAGGCCCATACTTCGTTTATAAGAGTATGCTGCGCCCTTTAATTCCTGAGAAGCCTTAACTTTTAGCCTTGTTGCAATTAAAGATAAAAAGTAATAGTATATATAATTTACTAATACAATAGGGGATTAAGGAAATTAATATAAATAGGTTGCTATTTACAGAATAGTGCAAATAGAAGAATATATATATACAAAAGTAAAAAAGGTACTATCAAACGAAAAAGAGGGAAATGTAACCCCCTATGCGAAAAAATAAGTTAAGAGAAAGTGAAAAATAAGTTAAGAGAAAGTGAAGAATAAATTAAGAGAAAGTGAAGAATAAATTAAGAGAAAATGGAAATAAGTTTTTCAAGCTGTATCCTTTCATTTGCCGCATTTACAAGTCTAGCATCAGTTTCGGAAATTTTGACAATAAGACGGGCAATATCTACATCATTTTCCCCTGAATCTATCAGTGCTTCTGAAAGCCCTTCGAGAATTTCGATTCCTGAAAGCCCTTTTTCTATGATCATATCATCAATAAGCTGCCTTCCTCGAAAAAAATCTCCTGCAAGAGCCGCATAAAGCAGTTCATCCACAGTTTCATCTCTGCCCTTCATTGTTGCTTCGTATACAAGCTCTTCAGTAATGACTGCATCCTGTGCCCGCAGCGAAACAAGCTGAAGAGTCTGGACAGCGGTTGCAACGTTGCCTTTTGCAAAATAAAGGACCGCATCAAACGCGTCCTCCGAAAACTGCAGATTTTCGGCACAGGCGATCCTCTCAAGATGAGCCTTGAGAAGAGAGTCAGGGATATATGTAAAAAAGATTTGGAGACCCCTCGATCTAAGAGGAGCAATAAGTTTGGAAGGTTTTGTAGTTGAAAGAATAAACCTGCATGTTGCACTGTACTTTTCCATAATTCGCCTGAGAGCATGCTGTGCGTCTGGACTCAGAGATTCGGCATTGTCAATATAAATTAGCTTGTAATCGGCATCAATTGAAGCCATTCCAGCATATTCATTGATTATTTCTTTAAAAATATCAATTACACTTTTATAGATTTTCTTGGGATCATCGGTACCAAGAAAACGCACAAAACGCTTATCACGGACAAGATAACGTTTTCCCTGGTCAAAAAAATCCGAAGCATTGAAGTACACAAAATTGTTTTCCCATGTACTTCCATAGATCTGCCTGGCAAGAGCAAGAGAAGCCGTTGTTTTTCCAGAGTTTTCCGGACCGTATAAAATGAGGTGGGGCAGGGTCCCGGACTGAGCAAGTTCGAAAAGCGTGGTCACTGAATGTTCGTTCCCTAGCATTTCTTCCAGAGTACCTGCCCTGTATTTCAAAGTCCAGAGATCCTGCATCTATTCCACCTTGGTTTTTCACTTTTAAGTACTAAATTAAGGGAATTTTATCTTGCTTTTCCCCCAATCTATTACTCAGTCATACCTACGTTTTCACTTTCTTCTACATGGAGAAGTTCTTTGATTATTACTCCGTAAACAGGTCTTGCAACAACGACACCGATGAAGACACCGATGATAGTGGTAATTGCAAAGCCTTTCAAAGAGCCAAAGCCCATTACAACCAGGGGAGACAGAGCGATTATATTTGTGGAGGCTGCCCCCAAAATGATTGCGAAGGCTTTTCCTATCCTGGAATTGAAGACCTTTGTTGGAGGGAGTTTGCCTTCGTAAAGCACCTCATCTGTGATGATTACAAGGTGGTCGATTCCAGTACCTATGGCAGCGATGATACCTGCAATTGACGCCAGGTCAAGCTGCCAGCCTATAAGTGATGCAACTCCAAGAATCATAATGACTTCACTGAGGGAAGTCCCGACCATAGGCACCAGAATTTCTGGCTTCCTGTACCTGAAGAAAACCACGGCCGCTACTGCAATCAGGGAAATCAGACCTGTAACCAGGGCTGCAGTTTTGAACTGCGCTCCAAGACCTGCGTCCACATGTCCTGAACCTACAAGCTGCACATTGACAGGAAGAGCCCCTGCCCTGAGGTGAACCTGAAGTGCCGTAGATTCGGCTTTGGCAGTGTCATCAGTGCCTGTGGAAGCTTCCCAGGAATATATAGGGCCCTCTCGCAGTTTGGAAGCTGCAGAATAACTCAGAGGAGCTCCATAGATCTTGACTCCGTCCAGATACATATTCAGGTAATGGGAATCCGGATTGTCGATAGCTCCGGTTTCGAGTGCAACTTTCTGGAGTGTCCTGGCCCCTTCGTCATCCAGAGTGAAAGGAGTATGCCACTGCTCGTCATGGAAACTTGGAATTCCCACACTTACAATGGAATCACCATAAAGGACATGTACAGTTTCATTTCCAGTTGTCTGAATCCTGATCTCAAACTTTCCCGGTTTTTCTGCAATTTCCTTGGCAGTGGCCAGATCAATGCCTGCGAAATCAATAAGGATATATTCGTCCCCTACGGTCCTGACAGGAATATCCTTGAGCCCCATAGAGTTGAGCTTATCGTTAAGGATGTCCCTTGTAAGGTCTCTGGTTTCACTGCTGACTCCTTCTTTATAAGTTGAAGTTCCGTCTTCGTTCTTGTGGATCGACCCTCCAGCCTTTTCCAGTAGAGCTTCAAGCTGTGCTTCAGTGACTGCAGTCCTGATTTCGTAGATAATTCCATTGGGAGTACCCATGGGAACTATTTCTGCATCGAGGGCTTTTGAGAGGTAAGCCTGGATGAGGGCCTCCTTGCTGGTAGAGGAAATAGTTACCTGAGTTGTGTTCCCACTCAATTTTTCCACACTTACAGTGCCCAGAGACTCAAGTTGGGAGGCACTGACCGGAGCAGAAGTAGTAAATGTAATAGATTTATCGGCAGAGCCACCGACTTCAAGATCATTTTTTGTGACCTCAATAGGGGCTCCGATTAAAGGCTCGACAATTCCACTGAGCAGCTTTCCAGAATCTGCATCTATCTGGGCAAGCGCACCTTCCAATTTTATCTGAAGCCAGGACCCACCTTCCAGGTCAAGTCCAAAGTTCAGGTTGGATGTGGTCCCTTTTCCGGGAGTATACCCCGGATGGATAGCCACTATAGAGCCAAGGAGGAGCAGGGTGAAGATAATGACCCTTGTATTTTTAAAAAGGCTTTTTTTATCGCTCATCTGTTATACCTCCCTTTGAATTCGGGCTTCGTAACATACCATCGTAGAATTGCAGTATTAAGAAGCCAGGTATTCATAATATCTGCGAAAAGCCCTGCAATCAAAACTATTGAGATCTGCGAAAGCAGAGTAATCTGTGTGAATGAGGGAATGACCAGATAAGAGAAAGTTGAGACCACATACATGACCGCAAGTGCTGCAAGAGTTGTGGTGGTCATAGTAATACCTGTATGCATAGCCCGGGAGACTTTCTCTTCTACAGGGCCCCGACGTTTAATTACTCTATTTGTGAGCAGAATGTCACTATCTACAGAATAACCGATAAGCATAAGCAGAGCCGCAAGTGTTCCCAGGGAAAGTTCGATCCCTGCAACCCTCATAAAGGCAGCTGCAATTATGATGTCCGAAAAGGCAGAGAGTATCACTGCAAAGGAAGGTACAAAAGTCCGGAAAAGCAGGAATACCACAATTGCCATCCCTATAAAAGAAATGACAAGGGCCTGCATAGCCTGTACTTGCAGATCATGGCCGTAAATGGGCCCTACCTGTCTGATTTCAACATTAGAATAGCGGCCCATAACATCTTTTTCAAGCTGACGCTGCTGCTCATTGTCCATGACCCCGAACTGCATGATAACCCTGCTTCCGGTCTGCCGGGCATCCGTGATGGGGTAAGAAGAATACATTTTTTCAATCACAGCAGGGGAGTCAGTAGTTTCTACCGAAATCTGGGTACCACCCTGAAATTCCATTCCCAGAATTACCGGCGACCCACTACTTACAAAGGAAACCAGCAGTACTACTAAAGAAACTGCGAGTATCGCAAGAGGAATTGCCAGCAACTGGCGATCATTGTGATTTTTCACGAAATTATCTAAAAGTTCGGTCAAACCTGTTGCCATAATTTAATACTCCGGATGCATGCATCTATTTTTTTATAAAAATTATCCGAACAATTCTTCACATCCAGATGTATAATCCAGATGTATAATTCAAAAACATCGCAATTTATAACCAGATTTGCTTGATGATTTTGAACTTACCCTGAAATCCAATAGGATTCAGGCTCAGAGGATAATTTACTGGATATCGTAACATTATAAATAAATAAAGTAATATTATAAATAAATTAATATTATAAATAAGTCAATATTATAAATAAGTTAATTCTTTTTAATTCTGTATTCTCATAGGATATATCAATTCTTCCTCGAAAGGTAGTTTTTCTCTATACACCGTTAGTTCATTCCACTTAAAACTAACTCTTAAAAACGGTACAAGTTCTAACGTCACAGCTATATATACCTGTTACTGTTCATTAAAAATAATGACAGATAGACCTCCCCTTGACGAATATTTTCTTGAAATCGCCTTCGTGGTAGGCAAACGAGCCACCTGCCTTCGAAACAATGTAGGGGCTGTGGTCGTTCGGGATAAGCGTATCCTTTCAACAGGATACAACGGGGCCCCCAGCGGCATGGAGCACTGCCTTGAAATAGGGTGTATCCGAGATCTGGAAAAGATCCCTTCTGGCACTCGACACGAAAAATGCAGGGCAGTGCATGCGGAACAGAATGCTATTATCCAGGCCGCAATCCATGGAGTCAGCATATCTGGGGCAACTATCTATTGTACGCACCAGCCCTGTATTCTTTGCACAAAAATGATTATCAACTCAAATATCAAAAGGGTTGTATACGCCACTCCTTACCCAGATACGGATTCACTAAACTTTTTCAGGGATGCAGGTGTGGAAGTAGAATATATACCTTTTAAACCGAGTAATGGGGCTTCCAGTAAAAATTAAAATAAGAAGTCCCAGAGATATATTTTTTAATTCAACTTTTTCTCTGCAGGCAGCGAAGCCCTTTTTTAATAAAGTCCTGTTCTTCAGGCCGGTATGTTTCCTTTATACAGGTGTCATCTTCACAATAATAATCAAGCCCGCGAATAGCAACCGCAGGAATTCCGCCTGCCCCCTCTCCCATAAGAAGGTTTGCGGCACCTGCGAGTTCATCTGCAACTGCCTCTTCTGTGATCTCAAGAACTTTTCCAAACAGGTCTTTTTCTCCAATCCAGCGCTTTATTGGCTTTATTTTGTAAATCCCTATGGCAACACCGGTTTGCCCTATCTTGAAAGCCCTTCCATTTGTATCCGTGACAATGACACTCAACTCTTTCCCGGTCAGCTCTTCAAGCTTTTTTCCGAGCCTTGCGGCACTTCGGTCCGGATCTTTAGGAGGATAGAGCAAAAACCCGTGCTCGATATTTGACTCGTCAACTCCTGCATTTACACAGGTGTGCCCGGAAAGAGTTGTCACAAGCATAAACGGCCTCTCCACAAGGATTTCCCTGCTTCGGGCCAGGACAGCCTGAATAAACCTTGCATCTTTCCCGATTCGAGCTGCAATCTCAAGTGCCTTTTCTCCAGCTGGAACATCTTCGAGCCTGAAGGTTTCCCCTTCAGCTTTAGCAACAACAGTCGAGGCAATGATAACAATATCCCTGTCCTGAAGAGAGATATTCTCACATATTATCGAGGGTAAGTCATCCCCATCTTGTATAAGGGGAATATTTTCTACGGCTATGGCTTCGAATTTCAAGCATCTTCCTCAAAAGTATTTGAAATCAGTAAGTACAAAATGATAGAGTTTTATCTTATTAAATACGAAGAAATAGTCCCGCACAGGAACAATTTGCAGCAATAAAAGCAGTAACCATAATATAAGACCACCGATATACTTGACCTTGCGGCGATGATGAGAGTTACCCCAACTGAGCAAAAGATGATGAGAACAATTTCCTGATGCCGCACTTTTTATAGATTTTTCTATTTATTCAATTATATCTTCCAATTTACTTTATTTCCATTGACCTAATTTTTCAATCTATTTCCAATACTATTTTTCCGGTACGTTTAAGAATTTTTATCTAGCTTGTAAACCAAATTCTTGAGGGGTGTTAAGTACGAGCCAGTATGACCTGAATGAAATTATACAAAAAGTAAAGAGTAAAAGCCCTTTTGAAATAAAAGACAATGAACGAAACAGACCCTGGAGTTTAAGAGTTATCGTCAGCAAACTTTATTATTCCCTCAACTATGAAAACGAGCCTCAGGCCAGCAGACAAAAAGTAACTCAAATTCTTCTTTACCATGGACAGTTCAGCAGGGAAGAAATCGAAAAGACCTTTCAATCATCAGCAAAGGAAACTACTGATTATTCAATTGAATTTTTGAAACAGAACCCTGAAGTTGCAAAGGCTGAAGCCTTGAAAAGTAAAGAGTTTCCAGATGAAACGGAAGAAGAAGGAGAAAAACTCAAGGAAGTAAAATACATCTTTCCACATTATGGCTGAACTTTCATTAAGAAGAAACTACAGAAGAAAAGTCGCAAGGGCAAACCTCCCAGAAAACCGCGGGTATTCGACGGAAAAGAAATGAAGTAGTGTCATTATATAATATCAGTAGTATAATTGTAAGTAAGATTTTCATGATATTGTAGAATAGTTTTGAGAAGCTGCAAAACTGAAAAAACAGCCCCATACAGCCTAATTAAGATCACAAATAATGAAAGAAAATCTTTATATCTATTAATCGCATGTTTATATGCTCCTGTTTAGAAATATATAATAATTCAAACATAATATCTCAAATTTATTCAAAGAAATCACTATACTGAGAAATTATGAAAGATACTGATGACACGAATACAAAAAAGTTAGATAGTTCTAGTGACACGGAAAATGCCAGGTATTCTCAGGCATCTTATGTAACAAAAGTTTCGATGGTTTTAAATTTTTTATTGACAGGTTTTAAGTTTGCGGCGGGGATCGTAGGCAATAGTTCAGCAATGATTGCTGATGCTGCTCATTCTCTGTCTGACTTCATAACCGATGTCGCAGTTATTGTGGGTTTAAAGGTTGCCAGAAAACCGGGAGACAGTACACACAATTACGGGCATGGTAAAATTGAAACCTTAACTGCAGCGTTTATAGGACTTGTGCTTGTTGCGGCAGCTTTTGGAATTTTCTGGGGCGGTCTTCAGAAAGTTATTGCTTTTTACCATGGAGAAGGACTTCCAGAACCAAGTAAAATTGCTCTTGTTGCGGCGATCCTTTCAATTGTAGTAAAAGAATGGTTGTACCGTTACACCATAGCGTATGGTCGAGAACTTAAGAGTGATGCTCTAATCGCAAATGCCTGGGATCACCGTTCGGACGCTTTTTCTTCAGTAGGAACCATGCTAGGGATCGGAGGCGCGATCTTTCTTGGAGGCAAATGGGTGGTTCTCGACCCAATAGCCGCAGTCGTATTGAGTTTCTTTATTTTTAAAGTTGCATTCGATATCTCGTACAAAAGCCTGAATGAGCTTCTAGAAGCTTCACTGGATTCGGAAACCTACAGAAGGATTGAGGAAGCTTTGCTGTCCACTGAAGGCGTGCTGGGATTCCATGAACTCAAAACTCGAAAAATAGGAAACGCCATGGCTGCAGATGTCCATATCGAGGTCGACAGGGATCTGAGCATTGTGGACGCGCACGAAATATCAACACACGTAGAAGACAGATTAAAGGAAATCTGTGGAAAAAATGGTCATTTTTCAATTCGTGTAGAGCCTTGTTCTGATTCTGAATATTATACCCCTGATACGCCCAGGGCAAATAATAGAAACAGGCTATGAAAGGTATTCGAATACAAAATTCAAAAAAGCAAATTTGGGATAGGAATAGAAGCAAAAATCTAACCAAAATGATATCGAAAAGAAAAAACTGCGAGTATCTCCCGCAGTCCTATATTGCATAGAAGATTATCCTTCTGAAAGATCACTCGATCTCTATTTTCTTTGCTGGTTCTTCCAGCTTCATTTTTGGAAGAGTTATTGTCAGGACTCCATTTTCCATTTTTGCAGTGCCACCGTCTTCCTTAACACTGGCAGGCAGGCGGACTGCCCGATAAAAACGAGTATATGCTCTCTCTCGCCGCAGGTATCCTTCTTCTTCGGTTTCTTTTTCCTTTCCGCTCTTTGCACTGATCTCAAGCATGTCTTCCTTAAGGTTAATTTCGACATCCTCTTTATTAATCCCAGGCAGGTCGGTAGTAACCACAAGCTTGTCTTCTTCATCCTTGATGTCAACGGCAGGAGTGTATACTTTGCCGCCACCCCATTCTTCCATAGGCATGAAGTCTTCAAACATCTGGTTCAGACGCTCCTGCGTCCGTCTTATCTCTTCAAATGGATCCCAGCGTGCAGGTCCTGAAAATGATTTTCTGGCAGGCCATTTCATATAAAATTCCCCCTTAGGTAAAATTATAACACCAAAATATATGTACTATTTTGAATATATTGAGGAAGGATATATACGTTTTCTTTAATAAATTTAGTAAGATGTAGCAAAAAGAGAAGATGCCAAAAAGTAAAAAGTAAAAAATTTCCGAAAACCTGAAGCAGAGAGATTTTCGGGAGATTTAAAGGGACTGAACAAATCGAAAATCAAATGAAGAACCTGAAAGATACCATCATTTATCCCTTACAAGTATTCCTATAAGGTCCGAGGCTTTTACCAGGCCCATAGAGCCTTTTTTAACCGATTCCTCATCAAAAGCATCTGTTTCGTCGGGATTGGCTTTATCAGTCCTGTAGACTGCAAATGGGATAGGATCTCGTGTATGAGTCTTTAAGGAAACAGGAGTAGGATGATCAGGAAGTATGAGAATTGTAAAGGGCTCAGTTGAAGCTTCAGCATGTTTAAGGATTGGGGCCACTATCCGGCTGTCAAAATCTTCAACAGCCTGCAATTTTTTATCAATACTCCCTTCGTGTCCGGCTTCATCTGGAGCCTCTACATGAACAAAGACAAGATCTCTGGTTTTCAGAACTTCAATAGCTGCACTGGCTTTTCCCTCATAATTTGTATCCAGATAGCCTGTTGCTCCAGGTACTTCAATTACATCAAGCCCTGCATAAATTCCAATACCCTTCAGGAGATCAACTGCCGAGATAATTGCTCCGGTTTTCCCGTAAAGTTCTTTAAAGGGCTTAAACTTTGGAGCATGTCCCTGGCCCCAGACCCAGATTGAATTTGCGGGATTTTTTCCACCCTCAATCCTCTTCAAGTTAACTGGATGAAGTTCAAGAACAACTATAGAGGCTTCAATTAATCCGGAAAAGAACTTTCCGTCTTTTCCTCCCGGCAAGTACTCCCCTATTCTTTTTCCTGTAATATCATGCGGGGGAGTGCATTCAGTTTCAATCCCCAGGTTTTCTCTGGCGACTATAAGGTGCCTGTAACTGATTCCTGGATAGAAGCGCAATTCTTCGGTGCTGAGTTCCGTATCAAGTGTCTCTATGAGAATTTTTGCTTCGTCACTGCTGATATGCCCTGCACTGTAATCTTTTATTCTCCCATGCTCAATGGTGATAAGGTTGCATCTGAAAGCCACATCATCGGCAGCAAGAGCTACCCCCATACTGGCAGCTTCAAGAGGAGCCCTCCCAGAGTAATAAACTGCCGGATCGTACCCGAGAATGGACATGTTTGCAACATCACTGCCTGGAGGAAAATCATCAGGTACAGTTTTTGCAAGCCCGGTTTTTCCGTGAGCTGCAATGTAATCCATAGCAGGGGTTCGAGCTGCCTGAAGAATGGTCTTGCCACCCAATTTTTCGAGAGGGTAATCAGCCATTCCGTCTCCTATAAGTACGGCATATTTCATTGCTTCACCTGTTTTCAACTGTTTTACTAAATTCATTTTGGGAATAAAACATATCACTTTCTACAGATACGAGTTACCAGCATTTTATCGGGCATCTGCCAGCAGGTTTTTCTGCTGATTCAAACGTTTTAATTTCTACACTCATTTTACACAAACATTATAATATAGTATCCATATCCTATACAGGACAGGTTCTCAGCTTGAAACATCAGAAGTGACGAAAAAGCCAGAGCATAGCGTTCTTTACAAAAGAAATGATTTTATAAAAAAGTGACCTGTGGAGCATACATATATGCCCGAATTAACCGAATAATTAATCCAGATGATTATTAACATTAATTAAAATCAAAGATATAAAGATTAACATTTTAAAATCAAAGAACGGTGTGAAAATAACCAGTTAATATCAAAACGTGATCCGATCATGAAAATTGTAATGAAATTTGGAGGAACTTCAGTTGGGGATGGCAAGAAAATCCGTCATGTTGCCCAGCTTCTGAAAAGGTACCATGGAGAAGGCAGCCAGATCGTGGTAGTAACCTCGGCGCTCAGTGGGGTAACTGATAGGCTTCTGGAAAATGCGCATCTTGCCTCAACAAAAGGCAAAGTCGCCCTTGTAAAAGAATTTAAAACAGAGCTTACAAACAAACACCATGAAGCTATAAGGGTTTCCATTGATAACCCCGAGGTTGCAAAAGAAGTCCTCCAGGTCCTTGACCTCCGAATCGAAGAGCTTGAAAAAGCCCTGATCGGAATCTGCTATCTGGGGGAGCTTACTCCCAGATCCATTGACTACATTTCCTCTTATGGAGAGCGTCTGGCAGCCCCAATTGTTTCAGGGGCAGTCCGCTCTCTGGGAATTGCATCAACCGAATACACAGGTGGAGAAGCAGGGATTGTAACTTCATCTGATTACGGAAATGCAAGACCTCTGGAAAAGACCTACGAACTTGTGGAAAAGAGGCTGGGGTGCAGACTTTGCTCCCAGGTTGTCGTTGTCACAGGTTTTATAGGGGAAAATGAAGATGGTATTATTACCACCCTGGGAAGAAGCGGATCTGACTTCACGGCTTCCATCCTGGGCGCAGCCCTGAAAGCTGATGAAATCTGGCTCTGGAAAGAAGTTAACGGGATCATGACAACTGACCCGAGGATAGTGCCGGAAGCAAAAACTATCCCGCAAATTTCCTATGCAGAGGCAATGGAACTCTCTTACTTTGGGGCAAACGTGCTGCACCCACGTACAATTGAACCTGCAATGCGCGAACACATTCCTGTGCGTGTAAAAAATACTTTTGACCCGGAGTTCCCTGGCACACTCGTTGTTGCTGAAAAATTCCAGTGCAGGCACGTTGTAAAAGCAGTTAGCCTTATCAAAAACGTTGCTTTAATTAATATCGCAGGCGCCGAGATGGCAGGGACAGTCGGGACTGTGGCAAGACTTTTTACAGCTCTTGCAAAAGCCGGAGTAAACATTGTTATGATCAGTCAGGGCTCTTCCGAGTCCAATCTCTCTTTTGTAGTCAGTGAAGCACATGTGGAACCTGCATTAAAAGCCCTTCATTCCGAATTCAACCGCGAAATTGTAAAAGAAATCACTTCGGACAAAAATGTCTGTGTAGTCGCAGTTGTAGGTGCAGGTATGGCAGGGACTCCAGGCGTCGCAAAGAGAGTCTTTGGAGCACTTGGGAATTCAATGATTAATATTATCATGATCAGTCAGGGCTCTTCTCAGTATAATATCTCTTTTGTGGTGAGGGAAGATGACGCATTTGCAGCAGTCAAGACCCTGCACGACGAATTTCAATTATATAATGGAAACGGAATTGAAAAACAGCTATGAAGCAGACAGGAAGGGGCAGAGAGTGAGCGAAAAGCACTTAACATACGCAGATTCAGGCGTGGATATTGAAAAGGAAGAGAAAACCGTTAAAACCCTTATCGAAAAACTCAGCTATGTTCGAAAAGGGATCGGAGCACCCCTCACAGGAATAGGGCACTATGCAGGGCTTCTAGATTTCGGAGAATACGCCCTTGCCATGACAACGGATGGAGTAGGCTCAAAAGTTCTTATTGCAAATGAAATGCAGAGATGGAATACAGTAGGAATAGACTGCATCGCAATGAACGTCAATGACCTTCTAGCCATAGGGGCCGAACCTGTAGCCTTTGTGGATTACCTTGCCCTTGAAAAACATGAAGAAGGCTTCGCCGCCCAAATAGGGGACGGGTTGCTGAAGGGTGCCGAGATATCCAGGATGTCCATAGTAGGGGGAGAAACCGCAACCCTGCCTGAGATAATCAAAGGGTTTGACCTCGCAGGCACCTCCCTTGGAATTGTCAAAAAAGATAAGGTTATTGAAGGGGAAAAAGTAAGGGTTGGCGACGTGATTGTAGGTGTTCCAAGCACAGGCATTCACAGCAATGGTTACACTCTTGTAAGGAAGATTGTAGAAGAATCTGAATACTCTTACCATGACCTCTGTCCCTATGACAGTTCAAAGACCATAGGAGACGAGCTCCTGACTCCTACAAGAATTTATATTGAGATTCTTGATGTCATCAAGGTATGTGAGGTTCACGGGCTTGCCCACATAACAGGCAGTGGGCTTTTGAAGCTTAGAAGGGTGACAAAACTGGGCTTTGACTTTTATGACCCCCTGGAACCCCAGGAAATTTTCAAATTCCTGCAGAAAGAGGGTGGGGTCGAAGATCTTGAAATGTACAGAACCTTCAATATGGGCATGGGCTTTCTGATTATCCTGCCAGAAAAAGATGCTGCAAAAGCTGCAGAGATTACCGGTGGAAAAATCGTAGGAAAAATAGTGGAAAGCGGGATCAGAGTCAAAAACCTTGTGATAGAGTAAAAGTAAAAAGTGTAAAATACTATTTTGAAAGAAAACTTAGGGGAAAGTGAGGATAAAACTCTTTTCTCTCCAAGTTTACTTTTTCTCTATGTTTACTGTTTCTGTATATTGAAATCCTCTGATATGGTCTTGATTATATAGTCACGCCTGTAATTGTTGCAATAGAATCCACTTTGATCTCATTGAGTAGTTGCATTATTTGGCCTCGTGACTATAGGCACCTCTCAGGTTTCCTTTTTCCACATATCCTTGTAGCTGGATAGGGATTCCTTAGAGCCTTCAAAAGGTTTGCCCTTCTTCAATGAAGCAGTTACCTTCTCATTTTCCATCTCCCTGAGCCGATTAATCTCCTTTATGCTATCCTCGTTTTCTACACTCAGGACAAAGCTTCCATGGCAGGGCTTTGTAAAAGGGAAAATAAGAGCATTACCTTTAGCTCCCACAGCAATAGGTGGTATTCCTATTATGTAGTAGTCTTTGAAGATTTTGTATCCAGGGGATACATAATAAATCTCATCTGAGTTTTTCTCAATGTACTCCCTGGACTCCTTGAAACTTATCCTTTCCAGGAGGATCTCATACTTCATCTGCTCAATACAGCTCATTTAACTATCTCCTCCATCACCTTATCCAGCTTGTTCTTGAGCCGAGTGGGGTTATGAACGTCTTTTGCAACTATTTTTTCACAATCGAACTCTATGGCTTCTGCGAGAGCCTCAGCGTTCTTGCCAAAAACAACGGAGTACATTTTGGCCTGAGAAATGGCGCTCATTGTCGCTGCAAAAGTCATTCCAGAATCGTTATGCATAAAGGCAAAGCACATGTCGAAATCTAATCTTTTCTCAATAATATCCTCTAAGGTTTTATCGAGATTAACCATTTTTTTTACATAATATCCGTCGATATCGGAAATTTTCAAAAGTTTGGTTACGGCATCATTCCCAGCAACAGTTACATCAAATCCCGATTTATTTAGCTTATGGGAAAGATACAGGGCAATGCTGGTTTGAATTGGGACCTCGGGACATCCCATCATAAGGAGCACTTTTACGCCGGTCATACATTTCATCTCTGATTATTCTATCTATAAGTATCTGTAAGGATGAATAGAGTTATCCTTAATTTCAACTTTTGCAACTGTTATTCGACGAAAATTCTTGGAACCTGGGCAACTTTTTTGTTCGGCTACACTTCCCAAAGGTCTTAGTTTCAATCCTTTGTCTGCTTTCAACCGTTCTTAAATTATTATCAATTTAATATATAAATTGTTGACCTCAGTCTTAAACTGATCAGTCTTCCAGGTTGAAGATTACTTTTTCAATTATTCCGGAAATACTTATATCCACAATTATTTCTTCTTGCTAAACATTCTGTAATTAACAACTGTTGTAAAGCTATTTTACCCACATAGAGAAAAATCTTTACTACGGCAATTAACGCACCAGATTCGAATTATTATCCATAGATAGGAAAAAATCCAAAATAGCTTATCTAAACCTTCAAGGCCAGCAGAATAATCTGCAGACTAGAAAAAATAGTGGAGAAATAGATGAATTAAATGAAAGATCCCTGCATTTTTTTCTTTTTAAAATGAACTATCTCTATATATTATTACCCCGTAATTTATATTTATATATTTATTTAGTATCCACTTGATGCAGTGACATCAATCATAATCTCGTTTGATCTAAAAAATCATAAAAGGTATCAAAATGGTGTGCCTAACTGAATTTGATCATGAGATTCTTCTAAAAAACACAACCCTTAAGGAGTGCCAGGAATTTATTAAAGAATACTCTGACGAGGTATATTTAGTGCCTGGAGGATATAAGGTAAAAAGTTTTGTTCTTCTAGGCCCAGCCATTCCAGTAGGCTTTTCAAGAAATGATATTTTATTTCAATTCACAAAACCCTGTTTCGGTTTTTTTGTAATCAGACTAAAAAATGAGGAAGAGGAAGTAAAAAAACTTAAAGATCGGTATAAGAAGGATAGAAATGTAAAAAAGGTTCAATAAGGGCTAAAAATAGAGATTGCCACATTCAACTGTTGTTTTCCCTTTGATGCTTTATTTATACTTAATAACTCATGACTCTTATTTTGACTTTTCTTATATCTGTCTAATTTCGATAGCTGTAAGCAAAAAATTCTGATTTTAGACTTTCACTTTTTTTGTACACGTAACCCTGCACTCAAAGAACTCAGCTGCAGGAAGTTCATGTATTGTGGTTGCAACAACCATGCCTTCTCCGATTTCTTTTACTACCATAATGGGTCTGTCTCTATCATCCTTGAGCACCACATCAGCATCGTTTTCCGTGAAATAACCATCACAGCCTGCAGGAAGAACAATATTTTCAATAAGTTTTTGGGCATCATGTTCGCCCACAGGTCGAGGTGTGCATGAGTTCTCTTCCATTACGTACTTCAGAGAAAAAGGAAGCCATTCATATTCGTATTCAGGGACTAGAGGACTGAAGACAAGCAGGGTTCCCCCTTTTGTCACAAATTTTTCAAGGGAGCGTTTGCCACGTTCAAGTCCTGAACCTGTTTTTGTATATTGCTTATTTGCAAAACCTGTCGGCAAGACCAGAACCTTGCAGGCAGGAAGATAAGGAGTCCCAAGGGACGTTGAGAGAACACGGGTGCACTCAAGCCCGTATTCCACAAAAAGTTTTTCGAAAAGGAGGGGGCAGTCCCACAGCAAGATTACGTCACTCATGAAAAGGGATAAGAAACTACCACATATGAATGTATCGAATGTATCTATCTACTAAAGAGTTCAAAGAATCAAAAGATCTCAGGACTCCATACCCATTATTCCGGATTCAGAAATAGAGGTGAAGTTCAGAACTTTCCCGAATTCGAACACTATCATATGAGGGTTAGCAATGACTGTAAAAGGATAACCAATTGACTTGAAAATGTTTGAGTAATACATTGTAATATACTCACAGACTTTACTGTCAGAATAGTCATGAATCAATTTCACATATTCACTGCCTTTTTCAGTGCAAATTTCGATATCACTGCCTATACCTTCCGTGAGATAAAGTTCTTTGAAAATCATAATATGTTCAGCAAGAGTGAAAGCTTCTGGAGGTTTGCCTACAACCAATTCAAAATTTCTTGCCATATCAGCTACGGAAGGGACATTACCTGAAACAAAAGCTTCAAAAATCTTCCTGTTCATGCTGAGCCGCTGATAGTTCTGATGTCTGTACGTTTTGATAAGATTTTTCCAGAAATCCGGCCTTTTCTGGATTTCCCGGCAAGTGCTTTCCATTGCTCCGAAATGCTCCTCGACCCCTTTAGGAACTTTCTGGTAGTCAAGAAACTCGAAACGCTTAAAATAGACTTTTGTTACGTTCGATCTGCTAAAAAGGCCACGAACGTCCAGTTTCATTTGCTTTGCAAGGAAAAAAGCCAGACTGTGAGCCATTATTCCCCTTAAGCAGGAATTGCCATTTGAGAGAGTGAGGTTTGCAGTTTCAGGTTCACAATCCTGGACGCACTCGGCATCAACCTTAATTTTCCAACCCATTTTCTCATTGAGCACGTTAAGAGAACTGACAATATCGGGAATTTTTTTAACCTTATAAGGATTAATTAGCTCGTATATAATCGATTCATCAATCAGCATCCCTGAAGTTTGCTTAATGAGCCATTCAAAAAGAGTATGATGGACAAGCAGAAACTCTTCTTCCTCAATTAATTTATTTCGGAATTCTGCATTCTGTGAAGCTTTAATTGAATCTTTTTCTCCATTTTCACCCTCTTTCCTTGCCAGAGCCAGAGAGGCAGTTTCGATAGCATCCCTTATCGCCGCACTTAAGTTCCCGTTATTTTTTTCCAGGAAGGGCTTTAACTTATCCACATAGCACTGGTCAATAGAGATATTTTTTCGGACTATCAAAGGGATTTCCTCTTCTGCCTTTTGAGATAAAAAGGAACTCAAAATTTCCTCGTGCTTCACACATTTCCATTTTCATAAGCCAGATAGTAAATTGTAGCTCATACTTATTAATTTTTTTGCTAGAATGAAGGGCAAAAAAATGTACATCAAAGAAGACTAAAGAAAAGATGTTAACAGAAAAAAAGATAGCAATAAAATAAAAATTAAATGTAAAGACAAATAGATATAATTAAGACTACAACATAAACACAATTAAAATAAATAGAATGTAAGAGAAGTTAAAAACGAAGATATTCAGAGAAAATTAAAAAATCAGAGGCGTCTTTTAACAGGTTTCTGTGAACTCAAAGATAATAAGATTTGAAATAGTCTTGACCTCAAATACATATCCAGCTGTCCGAAATAGTTTTGAAAAAAGTTCTACCAATTTAGAGATAACTTTTTCATCGGAAAACTGATGTCTGATTTTTAAATGAGTTTTTCCCCCTTCGACGGTTCTTTCAACATCACTTACAAGCTGGGTGGTTGAAATTAATTTTTTACAGATAACGAACAGTTCACATTGGGGAATTTCCCGAATAGATTTACCTGCAGAAGCTTCAAAAAAGCTTGTTATGTCCGGAATCCCACCGGAGAGGAAAACTTCGAATACATCTTTATTGAGATTTACCCTCTCGTATCTGTGCAGCCTGTATCTTTCCACAAGAGAAGTCCAGAAATCCGGTCTGCTTTTTATTTCTTTGAAAGTATAATCAAGGATTCCGAAATTTTTTTCGGACCCCGGGAGGGATCTCAGTATCAGATCTGTATTCTTTAAGAAAAATCCGGATAGAATTAGATTTGCGATGGACAAAAGAAACATCAAGATTCAGGTAGCGGCCAAGGAACATTGAGAGTATTTCAGCAAGAAATGCTCTTAAGTTGGGGTCCCCATGTTCAAGCACTATTATATCGGTATTTTCTTCCTCCCAATTAGTGAGTGAAGCTTCAATTCCCCAGCCAAGGTTTAGACTACGTTTATTCAGGTATTCCAGAAGATCTAAAATATTTTTTATCCTATAGGGATTAAAAAGTTCACTTACAAGTTCATCAGCAACAAGAATTCCATCGGTATTTTGGACTAACCACCGGAAGGAAAACTGGCTTATGAGTATGCATTCTCCACTCTCAATCAGACTATTGCGGATTGCAGGATACTGCGTAGGACCCTCTATAAAAAAGTTCAATGCTTCTTCTATGGATTCATGACCCTGAAGAGCAGCATCTGCAAGCTCTATTGCATCCCTTATTGCAGCACTCAGGTTCCCGTCATTTTTGTCCAGAAAAGGCTGTAATTTCTGAATATATTCATCTTCCATGGAAACGTTTTTACGGATCAAAATTTGTCCTCACTTTTTAAGAGCGCTTTTCTAAAGATAATTCGGCAGTGAAGAGGCACTATTGAGCTTAAAGACTATATGCATGCTTACAAGATATACACTTATATAAATAAATTGTTATTTTTGTTAAAATCCCAGATCAAGTGGAACTTTTTTAGTATCCCCTTCAAGAACATCAGGAAGAGAAAAATCAAATATTATGAGTTCCGATACAGAAATTACACTGAATTTATGCCACCCAGCGTCAAAAACATTGGAAAACAACTGTACCAATTTTGTAATAACTCTTTCATCAGAGTAATCATGTCGAATTTTTATTTTCTCTTTTCCTTTTTCGGTACATAGCTCCACATCATTCACGAGATTGGAAGCCATTAAAAGGTACTTGAAAAGAGGAAGTAATTCAGAAAGCTGGATTTCACGAAGAGAACGGTCAGCTTTAAGTTCAAAATACTTTGAAATATCAGGGAGCTTTCCTGCGACCAGGGATTCAAAAAGATCCTTATCCAGGTTTACCCTCTGGTAATTGAATTTTTGGTACAACTCCGCAAGCGTTACCCAAAACTCAGGTTTTTGCTCAATTTCCCTGTACAGGTTATCTCTGGAACCGAAGTATTTCTTTACCCCGAAAGGTATTTCCTGCATGTCACGCCTGATAAAACTTTTCAGGTATAAGGTAATCGAATTAGACTTCCGATGCATCGCCTCCACATCCAGATTCAGCCAGCGTGAAAAGAAAATGCAGACAGCTTCTACAAGAAATTCACGAAAGTCTCTATCCCCACCAGTGAAATCCATTATCATGGTTCCAGTTTCAAGCCCTTCGTCATAAGGACCAGAAACCTCAATATTCCAACCCATCTTTTTACTGCTGGAGTTGAGATACTCTTCCAGTTCGGGAAGAGTGGTAATAATATAAGGATTGATTAAACCATGAACAACATCTTCATCCATAAGTTTACCAGCACAGCTTCTCACAAGCCACTTTACCATCTGCTGGTTCATCATCACACATTCCCCACTTTTGATGAGCTGCTCCTGTATTCTGGAAAATGCACCCTCTGTTTTCAGATTTACAGCCATTTCATCAGGATTGCCATGGCTTTCAAGACCAAGACTAACCAGATCAATGACTTCCCTTACTGCTGCGCTTAAATTCCCTCTGTGCTTTTCAAGAAGGGGCTGAAGCTTCTGAAGGTGAGCTTCGTCAAGGGACACATTTTTTCGGATCACACAATCCTCAACCTTTTTTTAAGAATATGGTTCATCAGGAAGAAAGTTCGTCCTGCAGATTATAAATAAAAAAATATTTCAAGATATTAAAAGATTATAATTCTGTTTAAACATATACAAGGATTTATTCTTTTTTACATTATTACTGAATTTGACACTTGCCTGATAGATATTGCTTAAAATACCAAATATAAATAGTTTATTATTTCACACGGATAATATAAATTACAAAGATTCCCTCGGCTTAAATCCAAAAAATTGGAATAACCGGAACGGATTTAAGGTCTGCATATATTACCTACCCTTATGAATTGCGACGTAGAAAGACTTAACAGAGTCCGCATGATTGCGGATTATCAGTTTGGGAAAGGTATTGGAAAGGAGCTTTTCCCTGACGGGGCAACATTCCAGTTATCAAGAACTAAAAGGGTACGTCAGGTTTTCCACTCAGGAAAGCGCATAGCTACAGCCAGGGCAAAAGATGGCTTTTTTACCCTTAGCATTGAAGGAGCTTCCGTTGTCCACAGCCTTTTGCCAGAAAAAAAGTTAAGAGTTGTTATTTCAGAAGAGGCTGCTCCTTTTGTGGAAAAAGGTAAAACTGCTTTTATAAAACATGTGGTTGAAATTGATCCTGAACTTCGAGCCGGAGAAGAAGTACTTGTGACAGATAAATCTGACAGACTGCTTGCAACAGGGCAACTGCTTCTATCTCCTGCCGAAATTCTGGCTCTTGACAGTGGCGCAGCTGTGGATGTAAGAGTAGGAGTTGCTTCCAAAAAGGAAGAATGAAAATTCGGAACTTCAGGAGAACAATCAGAGGAAATAAGAGAATAAAGGCAGAGAAAAGAAATAAAGAACAAGGAAAGCGAAAAGTAAGGTAGAAACACGTAATGATAAGTCTTAAACATTATACTTAAAAATAGAAGATATTTTAAATTTTACACAAATTTAGATATAGTTAGATATAATATATAAAACACTATCCATATTGTTTAAATATTCTTATAATGAACGAAGAAAATGAATAAGAATATATTATAGATAGTAATTTTTGAATGAATATCCTTAATAAAGTAAAGAAATGGATATTCAAAAGACCGCCCCAAAATTATACCCTGGAATGTGTATACCAGAGACTCAGATAACAGTTTTCCCGGAGAGTGAAAAGAATTCCAGAGCCAGAACAAATTCTAAAATACCTCCTGGTTCCCGATAACACCAGAATAGAAGCAAACAGGATTCTAGTCGAGGGAGACGTTATTATCGGCAACCACTCCAATATAGAGTACGGAATACTAGGGGACACAATCATTATAGGAGAGGGAGTGACGGTTTCTGGAGATATAGTAGCCAGTTCCGATGCCAGAATTGACATGTGGTCAAAATTTGGGAGCAGGGTTGAAGTCGGCAGAAATGCATATTTGGGAGAATTTGTAAGCATAGATGGAAAGCTTTTCGTAGAAGGGGACCTGGACGTAGGAAAAGAAGTTAAAATAAAAGGAGGATTCGAGGCCAAGGGATGGATTATGGTAAGAAATCCGGTTCCTGTAATTATATTTTTATTTCTTTATATCAGGGAAATGATGCGTCTTGGAAAAGGCGAGGAAATAGAAAAGGCCTTAGAAGAACTTTTTGAAGATTCCGAGGATATCCAGGACTTTGAAGGAAAAGAACCTGCTGAAAAGATACTGATCATACCTGCCGACACAAGGATGTCCCCTGAAATAATTGAAGTTGCCGGAGAAGCTGTTATAGGGAGTAACTGCCTGTTAATAGGAAATATCAGGGCACAGGCAATAGAGACAGGAAAAAGTCTGATTCTGAAAGGAAGCGCTTATTCAGATGGTAAGATCATCATAGGGGACAACAGTACTGTCTATGGTAATTTATCTTCAAAAGGACAGGTACATATTGGTCGAAACAGCAGAGTCTTTGGGGGAATAAAAGCTGACTCCGTCTTAATGCATGAAAACGCAAGAGTAGAGGGCACGATAAAAGCACCTTCAGGCGTATCTTTCTTAAGGGACACTGCAGAAAAACCAGTTCTTGTCGAAGTTAATGCTTTAGGGAAAGGAGTTCTAAGCGAGATAAGGAAATACCCTCAAGATGAACTCCTAAAAGCTCTGGAATTAATCGAGATAGATTCACTCATTAAAACAAGCTCAAAAGCTAAAAACGGATTTGTACCCGGTAGAGAAGGAATGTCTGCCAGGACTCTGGCATTAGGGAGGACCCGGCGTACTGGGGGAGTGAGAAGATTAAGAAGAAGGCATGAATCCGGAGAATACAAAAGTTAATCCAAACCCAGGCTTGACTCAATTTAAGAAACGGGAGTTTTCCTGACCCTGTGTTTCCTTAGATAAACTTGCTCCCTGAAATATTCGATTCTTCTTTAAATCCTGATCTTAAGGTCCTGATTTGCTCTTATAACAGGGAAATTTCGCGTCCCATAGAAATGCAGAAGATAATTTTTCTTTTTTAGAGGGAGCAGTAACATTCTTAGAGTATAAAGGGATTATCTGGATTTCATTGAGGACATGGAAAAATTTCAACTGATAACCTAATTAAATCCTCAAAGGAAATATTTGAGAAATGAATATGTGACTTCAGGGTTTAAGCTTCCAGATTGGGATAGAGATTTAAATAATCCATAAACTCACTCTTTAAACATCATGATCAGTGCAAAATCACAAATTTCAGGAAGGATTTCAATTGATAGAAGAAATAAAGGGACTCAGGGATCCAAAAGCAAAGTATGATTCAGTTATAGAAAAAGATTCGAAATACGTAATGCAGACCTATGGGCGTCAGCCCCTTTTACTTTCAAAAGGGAAGGGAGCAATTGTCCAGGATATTTACGGAAAGGAGTACATCGATTGCGTTGCAGGAATTGCAGTAAACAATGTTGGGCACTGCCACTCTAAAGTCGTAGGGGCTATCAAAAAACAGGCTGAGAAACTTATTCATGTATCCAACCTTTACTACACCGAAATCCAGGCAGAACTTGCAGAATCTCTGGTTTCAGTCACAGGTATGGAACGTGTTTTTTTCTGTAATTCAGGAGCAGAAGCCGTAGAAGCTGCAATGAAATTGGCCCGTGTGGTATCGGGAAAAAGCGCCTTTGTAGCAGCTGAACATTCCTTCCATGGAAGGACTATAGGGGCTCTCAGCGTTACCCATAAAAACATGTACAGGGATCCTTTCATGCCTCCCGTAAGTTCTGAGACCACTTTTGTGCCATATTCCGATGCTGAGGCTATCAGGCAGGCGATCTCGGGAAATACCGCAGCAGTGATCCTTGAGCCCATTCAGGGAGAAGGTGGAGTAAACATACCAGGTTCCGAGTATCTCAAAGAGGTAAGGGAAATCTGTGATGAAACCGGAACTCTCCTTATATTTGACGAAGTGCAGACAGGTTTTGGAAGGACAGGCACCTGGTTTTGTAAAGAGCAGTTCGGAGTAGAGCCAGACATAATGGGCATGGCAAAGGCCATAGGAGGAGGCTTTCCAATGGGTGCTATTGCAGCCACCGAAGGGATAAGCTTCGAGCGCGGACAGCATGCTTCCACCTTTGGAGGCGGCCCCCTGGCCTGTGCGGCAGCCCTTGCGTCGATTGAAGCGATAAAGGAAGAAGAGCTTCTGAAAAACTCAAAAGAAATGGGAGCTTACTTCATGGGAAAATTAAGGAATATGGAGAGGAACGACGTTGTAGAAATCCGTGGGAAGGGACTCATGATAGGAGTTGAAATCAAGTATCCCTGCAGTAAGTTTGTAGATTTTGCAAGGGAACACGGAGTACTCGTAAATTGTACCTCGGAATCGGTGCTCCGCCTTGTTCCTCCACTTGTAATTACAAAAGAACAGATAGATACGGTAGTTGATGTTCTTGAGCAGGCCTGAACTGATAAAAAAAGAAATTTTTGATATAGACGAGTACATCCCAGGAAAATCCATCGAAGAGATAGCTTTGGCCTACAAGCTTGATCCTGCCTCGATTATTAAACTCGGCTCAAATGAGAATCCTCTAGGACCCTCTTCAAAAGCCGTTAAAGCATTGGTAGAGGCAGCTCCCCTGGCAAATATATATCCTTCAGCAGATGCTCTGGAGCTTAGAGAAGCTCTTTCAGAGTACACAGGCTTTCCGGCCTCAAACCTCGTAGCATCGGGGCCTGGAATGGACGGACTACTTGACGGTCTTTGCAGGCTCATGATTGAAAAGGGAGACGAAGTAATAGTCCCCACTCCAACATTTGCCTATTATGAACTGCCATCACGGGCATGCGGAGGAAAGCCTATTTTTGTCCAGAGAAACTCTGACTTCTCTCTGGACCCTGAGAAAGTTCTTGAAGCTGAATCTTCCCGGACTAAAATAATTTTTCTCTGTTCCCCTAACAACCCATCGGGCAACCTTCTTCCAGAAGTGGATCTCAGAAAAATCCTTGAGAATACCAGATCTCTTGTTTTTGTTGACGAAGCTTATGTTGAGTTTGCGGAAAGAAATCTTGCAGAGCTTGTAAAGGAATACGATAACCTTGTTGTAGGCAGAACCTTTTCCAAGGTATTCGGACTTGCAGGCCTGCGTCTGGGCTACGGAATCATGCCTGAATGGCTGGTAAAAGAGTATATAAGAGCAGCGACTCCTTTTTCTGTAAGCCTTCCAGCTTTAAAAGCAGGAATTGCTGCCCTTTCGGACACCGACCATCTTAGGAAAAGTATAAAGATCGCAAGAGAGGGCAGAGAATATTTGAAAGGAAAAATCCCTTTCATAGTTTATCCTTCTCAGGCAAATTTTGTACTTGTGGATGTTGCTCCTTTGAAAGCAAAAGCAGTCACCGAATACCTTATGAAAAAAGGAATAATCGTGCGTTCCTGCGACTCTTTTAGAGAGGCTGGAGAAACCTTTATCAGAGTAACAGTCGGAATCCCAGAACAAAATGAAAAGGTTGTCAGAGCTTTTATAGCTGCAAAAAAAGAGATTTGAAAACCTTTACTTTTTTATTTTTAAACCTTTTGCTTTTATGCCCTCGTTTGAAAGCTTCTTGGACATTGGGGTTTTCAAACACTTAATTCTTCTATTTCTTCAATTCTCATCAGCGGATAATTTAGTTCAGAGTCATATTCCATCCCAACATTCACCTTTGCAGAACCGTATTTTACAGAGATTTTCACTTTAAGCATTGGTCCCTGAAGTTCGGAATATCCAAATTCGCTGCTCAGTTTACTTTTCAGCATATCACGGTCGATTTTTACGGAGATGATTTCCACGTATGGTTGGACTGAAATGCTTTCCTGAATAGCCTTTTCGAGGCTTGAAACAGTGTTCAAATTTACAGGAGAGCCTGTAAATTGATGGTAGAGAGCTCCAAGCTTTATTCCTGCTTCAAAAAGTGCATTGTCTCTGTCAGTTACCTTTTCTTGAATCAAATAAATCCTCCATGGGAATTTATGGCAAATGTGTGAGAAGATAAGGTTTAGTTTTTCCCCTTCTTCCCTCCGACCTTCAGCCCTGTATTTCTATATTCTTTGCTGGTTATATTGTTCAATAAAGGAATCCTGACAAAGGGAGAAAAAATGTATATCAGCATCAGGATAAAAGGCAAGAGAGAAAAGATCCGCATATATTCCATATTATATTTCAAATCTATGAAATAAAGAAGCATAGTTAGCCCGAAAATGGAAGCGACAAAAGCCAGGATCTTGATATTTCTGATCTTCGGATAATTTACAGTACTCACCATAAGGATAGAAAGGGCAAGGGTAAGAGCCAGAAGAAAATCTATTCTGACAAGAGTTTGGCCGAGTAACAGGTAAGTAACAAGCATAACGCAGGCTGCAGTTATTGGAAGTCCTTCAAATCCTATTTTGGGAGTAGTCACGGAATTGAAACGTGCAAGTCGAAGCACACCACATATAGCATAAAATGCTGGAAATATCGCAACAAGAGGGTCTTCTCCTCCAAACCCAAGGTATATTAGAAGAGCAGGAGCAACCCCGAAAGAGACGGCATCTGCTAGAGAATCAAGTTGTTCCCCCAGTTCCCCCCCTTTAAATCTTCGAGCAATATATCCATCCGCCCCATCTGCAACTGCCGCAAGCAGAAGTAAGATTAAAGCAAAGCCAAAAGAGCCATTATGGGCAGCTACTGCAATAGAGCCAATTCCGCAGATGAGGTTCAAAAGAGAGACCAGGTCCGGGAGCCTTAACATTTGAAATACATTCATGTTCAAAAGTCCCTGTCATTTTTAATTGTTGCTATAACAGTCTTGCCTGCAAGTACACGCTCCCCTTTTCTTACTGTGATGTCAAAATCATGAGGGATTGTTACATCAACCCTTGATCCGAAACGAATCATTCCTATGCGTTGTCCCTGCTCAATGATATCGTTTACCCTAGAGTACGAAACAATCCTGCGGGCAATGGTGCCTGCAATCTGTGTAACACTGACATCCCCATACTTGCTGTGTATAATAAACTCGTTTCTTTCGTTTCTTTCAGAATCTTTACGGTAAGCAGGAAGGTACCCACCTTTTTTATAGGTAATTTCCCGGATTTTTCCTGAAATCGGAGCTCTATTTACATGCACATTCTGGAAAAACATGAAAATACAAATTTTCCTGTCTCTAATGTCTATAACCGTACCATCGGCTGGGGAAATCATGTAAGCGTCTGAAACTTCCACTTTTCTTTCAGGATCTCTGAAAAAAACAACCATAAAGAGCGTTAGTGCCACCCCTATGTAGGCAGCATGGTGGAGAGGGGAGCTGTTCATTGCCCTGGAGAGAATCGTAAACAGTGCAGTTACAGAAGCAGCTGTAAAAAGCCAGGGTTCCGAGCCCTTTGCAAGCACTGATCTCAGTCCCCCTCAGACATATGCATCAGGGATCTTAATTCTTTAGAAAATATGACCCACATACCGTCAATCATTCCCAGTAACTCGGGCAGAATTCGAAGCACCATGTATGAAATTGCAAAAAGGGCAATTCCGGAACCTGCTTTTGCGATATAATTATGGGCAATTACAAAACTGTCCGCACCAAACCATTGCTCTCCGTAAGCCACTACCACAAAAATGTCCCTGATAAGATTTAGCACGTAAATCACTGGTACGGATACAATAAAAGCTGTAGCAAGGCGACTAAGGGGAGCTCTCACCGCACCTATAAGCCCCATAAATAGAGCGATGCTCTCAATTGCTGTACAGGCTAAAATGATCTCAACTGTATACCCATTAAGAGTTATCATGTTCCAAGCCTTCAGGTAAGCAGGAATATCGAAGTAATTGAGGACCCAGAGGACTTGCGAGGTAACTTCTCCAATAATCCAGGTATTCAGAGCCGAAAAATTCGCAAATGGAAAATAAACGAGAGCTCCGAGTGCGCTGGCACTTGTAAGCATTGAAGATATATCAAGGAAATTATCATCACCCTGATCTGAGAATTCCGAATGCAGGACTTTTCTATTGTTTAGTATATGGAAAGGACCTTCCCTGTACTCGCGAAACATAATATATGCTACAAGTACACAAAATAATGTAACTACTATTGTTAGAAACATGTTGGCATAGTCCATGGCCTTAAGATAATGGAGAGGCTGATAAGCCCAGTGGATGGAAAACACACCCCAACCAATCCCTCCGACAAGTTTACGGACCCTGATGGTTCTGGGGATGACGGATGACGCAACCATTAATCCGACTGCGAGCCAGAGTACATTTTCGATCATTTTTTTACGCACCTTTTTTGCCCGAAAGATGAATTCGATATTTTGCTTTCCTTATTTCTGCGATCTAAGAGAAACCTCGGGCAAGTTATGAAGTTTCCGGAAAGTGACATATGAAATACTCTAAAATAATTAATAGATTTCCATAGAAGTTTCTAAGAAATTTAAGAATTTATACTATAGATTTACAGCTATTTATAATAAGGGATTCAAATGTTATGGATTTTACTTTCCTAATGAATATATAAAAATTATTACCTCCATTGGAGATGAGGATTAAATGAACCTTGTAGATAAGATAACAAATTTCTATTATACAAAAATAACGTTACAAAAGTGATCCTATCTATATAAAAAAATACCCTTATGAAAGAAAAAAAGAGCTCTTAATTTCAATAAAAGAGAAACCTTTAAGAGAGGTTACTGCGTAAGAGTCTTTTTTGCTTGATAGAAACTCGATTTACAGTGTAAAAGATTAAAAAAATGATTTAGAAGCGACTCGAGAGAAAAATCCAGAAGAGGATGCTCCTGAGAAAACACTCTAAAAGATTTGGAAGAACAATTGAAATACGATAACGAGTTTCTACGTTATGCACAATAATAATATATTATTTTACCTGGCATTGATGCCAGTAACAGCTGATTCAGAAAAGAATTGGCGGCAGAAAATGAGATCTCACGGGAAATATGCGAAGGTGTTTTATGAAACCTCAAACCCCTAGCTTAACCGTTGATACCGTAATCGTCTTTAAAAACAGGATTGTTCTTGTGAAGAGAAAAAATCCTCCATACCAGGGAAAACTTGCCCTTCCTGGTGGCTTTGTCGAGATAGGGGAAAGTACAGAGGAAGCAGCAATAAGAGAATCTTTTGAAGAAACGGGCCTTTGTGTGGAGATTATCGGGCTTGTAGGAGTTTACTCCGATCCTCAACGTGACCCCAGAGGACATACGGTTTCAATATGTTACCTTTCAAAGGGATCAGGAAAGTTAAAATCAGGTTCTGATGCCGCTTCTGTTGAGCTTTTTGAGCTTGATTCGATTCCTGAATTGGCCTTTGACCACAATAAAATAATAAATGATGCAAAAAGTGATATTAATGCAGTTCTGTACCAAATGCAAAAGTATGATGTTTCCTAAAGATGGTAATTACCAGTGCAGAAAGTGTGGAAACATAATACCCATAAAAAATGACGCAAAGAATTTTGTATCCAAATCCAAGATCGACGATCGTGAAGTAGTGGTTCTGGAAGGTGAACAGACATCAGGTCTGCCAACAACAAGTGCAAAATGTCCAGAGTGCGGAAATAACACTGCATCCTGGTGGCTTAGACAGCTCAGGTCTGCAGATGAGTCTGAAACCCGTTTCTTCAAATGTACGAAATGCAGGTTCACCTGGAGAGAATACGACTGAGATCCGATTGGCCTTCTATAAAACCCTTGAAAAGCACCCTTTCCGGAAAAATGGATTTATCAGATCAAATCTTATTTCCTGTTCAAGGCAGAGTCTGAAGCATTCCGATTTTCTGACCAAGATTTATATAGTTACCGGGAGTTTGAATCTAATGATTTTTCCGATTCCAGAGAGATGTTTGTCCGTATTCGGAAAGTTATTACTTCGAACAGACCGAAAACTTCCTAATTTGTAAAGAAATTTATATATCTCAAGGATAATAAAGAGTTTAAGATTTAGATTTATTTAGTGGAGAAGAATTATGTTCAAGGCAGCAATTAATGCAGAACTTCTGAAAGACGCGATTGCCGCACTGGCTGTAATTGTAGATGAGGTCAGATTCAAAATAAAACCGGAAGGATTTTCGGTAAAAGCAGTTGACCCTGCAAACGTTGCAATGGGAATCTTTGAGCTTGGATCATCAGCTTTCGATGAATATAGCGCTGATGAATGCGAAATAGGAATTGACCTGAACAAGATTACAGACCTGCTAGGAATTGCGGACAAGAACGACACAGTCCGAATGGAACTTGAAGAAGGAAACCATAAACTCCTGATTGATGTCGGAGGGCTGTCTTATACCCTTTCTCTCCTTGATCCTTCCACAATTCGTGCAGAACCCAGGGTTCCTCAGCTCGAGTTGCCTGCAAAAGTTGTCCTCAACGGTGCAGACCTCAGGCGTGCAGTAAAAGCCGCAGAAAAAATAAGCGACCACATGCTCATGGGAGTTTCTGGAGAGACCTTCTTTATGGAGGCAAGGGGTGATACTGACCAGGTTCGCCTTGAGATGGGCAGAGACCAGTTAATCGATCTGAAAGCAGGTGAAGCCTGTTCCCTCTTCTCCCTGGACTATCTGACAGATATAGTCAAGCCCACAAACAAAGTCAATGAGGTTACCCTCTCCCTAGGAAGAGATTTCCCCGTCCTTATAGATTTTGAAATTGCAAACGGTGCAGGAAGAATTTCTTACCTCCTGGCTCCGAGAATTGAGTCGGATTAATAGGTATGCAGGCCGAAGAACTTGCATCTTATCCTTTTATTTCAGAGGCATCTACCCACGTTGAAAACCTGGGCATTTCTCTGGATAATTTGCTTAATTCCCGGGCCTACAGGGCCGCAAGGGTCCGAGGAATAGAAAGAGTGAAAGAGGCTCTGGAAGGAGAAATAAAAAAACCTCCTGTGTCAGGAGAGGCCCAGGTTCTCTCAGAAATCCTTTCCTATCCTTTTGCCAGGATGCTTGTCGCATGTGTTGACGACCAGCTTTTTACCCGACGATATGCTCTGACGGAAGCCAAAGCTGCATATACTCTTCTGAAGAATGAACCCCCTACTTTTTTGCTTGAATTCGGAGAAGATTTTGGAATCTTAGCAGACTTCAAAGATTCTTATTTCATCATACATTTTACGGACTATATTCGCTTTTCAAACTCTCTGAAAGATCCTGCCTGGAAACTGACAAACCGCCATTTCAGGGCTGGTAAAGTGAGAATTACCAAAGAAGAATTTTCAAGGCTTCTTGAAGAAGCAGTCAGAGAACGTATTGAGAGATCCTTTCCGATTCCTGAAATCCCTGAGGAGGTTTCGAGCTTCTGTGCCCTTTACGTTGCCGAGATAAGGGAGCAGTTCGAGATCCAGAAGAAAAAATTCGGGGCAACAGATTTCGGAACTGTAGAGCCTGGACTTTTTCCTCCCTGTATTTCCCATGCCCTTGCAAACGTGCAGGGAGGAGTGAACCTGGCTCATTCGATGAGGTTTGCCATGACTTCTTTTCTGCTCAGTGTAGGAATGTCAGTAGAAGAAATCCTCAATCTGTTCAATATCTCCCCTGATTTTAACGCGGAAAAAACCCTTTACCAGATAGAGCATATTGCAGGTGCCACAGGAAATACATACAAGCCTCCAGCCTGCGACACCATGCGGACCTACGGAAACTGCATAGGAAAAGATAGATTGTGTGAGAAAATCAACCATCCTATGGCATATTACGAGAAAAAAATATATCTAAAAAATAAAGAAAATGAAAAGGGGGATGAAAAAGGAGGGGAAAAAGAGCAAGGGAAGTTAAATTCTGAAAAAGATTGAAAAACAGTAATTTCAGACCTTTTTCAGACGAATTCTTCAGACCTTCCACTCAAATTTCCATTATCCTGTTCCTACTTCTATCCTACCTCTCTTATTCAATTCTCCTTTCTATTTCTTACATACTCAAGCTTTACCGTCTTCTGTATTCCCTGCATTTTTGCACAAATTTTTCTACCGGGAAACTGGCAGGATGAGAATGCATATACCCTGCGAGGGTGTTGTGCTCGACAAGGCCGTCAAACCCGTCCTGTATACCTTTTCCGCGGAGCATTTCGTATGCAAACCTGGCATCTCGGTCGCATTCCGTAAGAGAGTAATGGAATTCGTGACCCCGGATATTGTGAGAAGAGAAATTTTTGTTCAGAGGGCGGGCTTCAGTATATCCCAGAGCCTTAAGCCGGTTTGTCATGCGTGTATTAGCCGGCACAACATCTGCCAGCTTGTAGGTTCTGCCATCTACTTCATAGGTCCCGCAGAGGTAAAGCAGACCCCCACACTCTGCATAGATGGGCAGACCGTCAGCTGCAATCCCCTTAAGTTTTCGAGTAGTTTCTGAATTTTCAAGAGTTTCTGCATAAAGTTCAGGGTAGCCCCCCCCAAGATAAATTCCATCCACTTCCGGAACTTCTCCTGCCATCGGGCTAAAAAATACAATCTCGGCCCCACAATCTCTAAAGGCATCGAACATATCCTGATAGTAAAAACAAAAAGCAGGATCCTGGGCAATCCCGATTCTGAGATCTGCATCTGGTTTCTGAATATCCGTAATCTCCGGAACCGAACAGGGTTCAGCAAGTTCAAGCAATGCATCAAGGTCAACGTTTTCTTCAATAAATGCTGCCAGTTCCTCGGTGTTGTAGTCCTTTTCATGAGCCATATATAGTCCAAGATGTCTGGAGGGAACTTCGATATCCTTCCTTCGGGGAATAGTGCCCACTATAGGAATGTTTCCAGGAAGCGAATTTTTCACGAGTTCCGCATGGCGTGGGCTTCCAACCTGATTAAGGATAACGCCTGCAATCCTGACTTCAGGATCGAACTCTGAATATCCCTTCAGAAGAGCTGCGGCGCTTCTGGACATACCGTGTACATTAATTACCAGAATTACCGGCAAGTCAAGGATTTTTGCAACATGTGCCGAGCTTGCAATTTCCGTGGAATCTATTCCATCAAAAAGCCCCATAACACCTTCTACCACCACAATGTCCGCATCTGCAACCGTCCGGGCTACAGTCTGTTTAACCCCGTCGGTATCCATCATATAAGTGTCCAGATTCCTGGAGGGGCGTCCGCAGATTGCAGTGTGATGAGAAGGATCAATATAGTCAGGCCCTACCTTGTAAGGCTGGACTTTAAACTGCCTGTGTTTGAGAGCAGCCATGATACCCATGGAGACTGTGGTTTTTCCAACCCCGCTGTGGGTTCCTGCGATAAGTATTCCTTTTGTCATCTGCTGGATATTGTTGCTTTTAATATATATTAAGGCTATTAATCCGGTTGTTTTGAGCGTGTTGTAACCGTTTCCAACAAAAAAAAATAAATGAAAAGAGTTTTTAAACATTTACATAAATAGTGTGAATAAATCACATTTTTGGGGATAAAATACGATCGAGACAGATTTAATTAATGTCAATATTTATGATACATAAATTAGTATATAATTTAATACAGAATAATCCCATTGTATAAGAAAATAAAGGATTAAAACACTTTAAATGAGTCTTTAAACGTTAATCCAGCTTTATCAAGTTTTAAACTCTTTTTTTTCCTTTAATTTGCCATCATCAAGTTTTAAATGCATTTTTAGATTTTGAGTTCACGCTGTTACGATAAGTATGTTTATATTTTTATTTTAACGGATAGTTTTTTGGTTCCGAGTCTTCTCGGATTAAATGAGTAAGATCGAACAAAATCAGAGAAACAATCGGAGGAAAAAAATGAAATTAAGTGGAAATCAATTTTTAAGAATTCTGGTATCTGTCTCTATTATATTAAGTGTAATTACCGCAGGAGCAATTGCAGGAGTTACCTGTAACGCGCCTGCAGACTCTACAGGAGACTGTGCAAACTCCTGTACTGCTGAATGCTCTACAGGAAACTCTATAAATTCCTGTGGCGCTCTTGCAAACTCTGAACAGGTAAACACTGAAGATATTACAAACTGTAATCAAGCAAAATGTGGTCAAGAAAAATGTGACTCATGTGCCTGCAAATCGATTGTAGATTGTGATCAGTCAAAATGTGACTGTGACTCATGCAATTGTAAATCGATTGTAGACTGTAGTCAGTCAAATTCTTGCTCTGTAGATGAAAGCGCAGACACAAACTATAACTCTGTAGAAGAAGCTCCAGCAGCAAACTGCAACTCTGTAGAAGAAGCTCCAGCAGCAAACTGCAACTCTGTAGAAGAAGCTCCAGCAGCAAACTGCAACTCTGTAGAAGAAGCTCCAGCAGCAAACTGCAACTCTGTAGAAGAAGCTCCAGCAGCAAACTGCAACTCTGTAGAAGAAGCTCCAGCAGCAAACTGCAACTCTGTAGAAGAAGCTCCAGCAACAGAATGTGACTCTGTAGAAGAAGCTCCAGCAACAGAATGTGACTCTGTAGAAGAAGCTCCAGCAACAGACTGTGAATCTGTGGAAGAAACTCCAGTAGAAGAAGTTGTAGAAGAAACTCCAGCAGAAGAAGTTGTAGAAGAAGCTCCAGAAACAGACTGTGAATCTGTGGAAGAAACTCCAGTAGAAGAAGTTGTAGAAGAAACTCCAGTAGAAGAAGTTGTAGAAGAAACTCCAGCAGAAGAAGTTGTAGAAGAAGCTCCAGAAACAGACTGTGAATCTGTAGAAGAAGCTCCAGAAACAGACTGTGAATCTGTAGAAGAAGCTCCAGAAACAGACTGTGAATCTGTAGAAGAAGCTCCAGAAACAGACTGTGAATCTGTAGAAGAAGCTCCAGAAACAGACTGTGAATCTGTAGAAGAAGCTTCAGAAACAGACTGTGAATCTGTGGAAGAAACTCCAGCTGAAGACTGCAACACTGTAGAAGAAGCTCCAGCAGAAGAAAACAGGTAAGCCCTGAAGATATTGATATTATACAAAGCAAGTGAATAAGTATAATAATCAATGGGCCAAAAAGAACTGATTGTGACGGAGAGGTAGACACACTCTCCGCACAATATGTTAAGTCTAAATATTTACTCTATCTTTTTTAACATTTTTAGAATAGTTACTTTCCCGAATTTTTGGGATCGGTAATGCAGTAGTAATTGAATCTCAAGACTTAGTCTTTTTCTGTCACTACATTTCGATTACACTGTAAAGAATCTAAGAAGAAGCTTTCTGTTTATAAGCTGAAAGGAATGAATTTTTTAGTTCGGACGGCATTTCTTTATATGAGCAGTTCCTGATTTCAATATGATCACATTATTTATATAACATTCAGGGCTTTTTCTCAAAAATGCCATCTATTTGAAATAAGTAGAATTTACGAGCAAATCATCTCCTACATACATTTTTATCTCGCAAAATGGTACAAAAAATAAGAATCAGAAAAGACCATGAATGTGAGTAATAGAAAATTGCGTGTCAAATATTTAAAGGGGATTTTAGCCAGCCATGAAGCAGAAAAATCCAGGAAAAACCCCTGAAGTTGGGGAAAAAAACTCAGAAGAATTTCTTGTGGATCCTTACGGGAGAAAGGTGACGGGGCTTCGTATCTCCATTACCGAGAGGTGTAACCTCTCATGTATGTACTGCCATAATGAAGGGGCAGACTGCTGTAGCTTCGGGCCAATAGGGCACGAAATGAAACCTGAGTTAATATGCGGAATTGTAAGGGAAGCTGCAAAATTAGGAGCCTGCAAAGTTAAATTCTCTGGAGGGGAACCGCTTTTTCGGAAAGATTTCGAAGATATCCTGGCCTGCCTTCCACCTCTCAAAGAAGTCTCGGCAACCACAAACGGGATACTGCTTGAACAACGCGCAAAAAACCTGAAAGCTGCGGGCCTGGATAGGGTAAACATAAGTCTCGATTCTCTTGTCCCCGAAAAATATGAGTCAATTACCGGAGCTCCCCCTGGCTCTCTTGAAAAAGTTATTAAAGGTATTGACAGTGCAGTCGAAGCTGGACTGACTCCTGTAAAGCTAAATATGGTACTCCTGAAAGGTATAAACGATAACGAAATTGATTCCATGATGGACTTTATCAGGCCATATAAAGGAAAAGTCATCCTGCAATTAATAGAGCTTATGGATATCGATCCAAAACTTTCGAAATACATGATTGACTCAAAGGCCTTTGAGAAAAGCCTGGCAGAAAGGTCAAGCGAAGTAAGAGTCAGGCATCTGCACCACCGAAAAAAATACATTATCGATGGGATTGAAGTGGAGTTTGTTCGTCCTATGGACAACTCGGAGTTCTGTGCCCACTGTAGCAGGCTGCGGGTCACAGCCGACGGGAAATTCAAGCCCTGCCTGCTTGTTAATGACAATCTGGTTGATGTTCGGAAGGCAAAACCGGAAGAAGTAGAAAAACTGCTCAGGCTTGCGGTAAGCAGGAGGAAACCATATTGTACCCCTGTTAAAGTTCCTGAAGAAGGAAAAAAGTAAGAGAAAAAGTTGATACAAAAGCAAATACAAAAGAAGATACAACAAGGAGGAAAACAGTGAAAATAGAGCTTTTAGTAGACGGAAGGAAAGTACCAATGAATGATTTTGTCCAGAAAATAGTGGGAAACGTTATTCAGGCAATAGTAGAAACTCTTCATACTATTGACGGCGGCTGGAAAGAAATCTCCATTCACATTGAAAAAGATGAAGGGAAAGAATGAAAATAGAGTTTCCGGGAAAAAAGAAAATTTATCATTTTCTCCGGGATCGAGCCTTCTTTTTTTTCAAAGTAATTTTACAATTGAAGATCCTTAAAGATACTTTTTTAGAGATATTTTTCGATCTCCGAAAAATCTATCCTGGCAGTTGAATCCAGGGAAATTGGGGTTATTGAGACATGCCCTTTTTGCATGATAGCATGTACATCGGTGCCTTCTTCTTCTTCGCGGATCAGATCACCTGCAATCCAGTAATAGGATCTGCCTCTGGGATCACGACGTTCCTCGACAGCAGTTTTAAAGACCTTTCGCGCAAGGCGAGTTACCTCTATAGGGGTATCTTCTTCGGCATGATAGGGAATATTGATGTTCAGAAGATCCACATTCTCCGGCATACCGTGCTTGAGAACGCTTCGGGCAATTCTGTTTACGACTTTTATCCCGGTTTCAAAGCGCTCTCTATGGTAATCTCTTGGATCATCGAATTTCTGCCCCTCATCAAGTACCTGCATGGAAGCGGCAATTGCAGGAATCCCATAGCTCGCAGCTTCAAGGGCTCCTCCAATGGTCCCTGAGGTGGTGATCGTATCCGTACTTATGTTTTCTCCTATGTTAAAACCAGAGAGTAGCAGGTCAGGCATTTCCTTGAGGATCGCAAAAATGCCAAGAATTACCGAGTCCGTAGGAGTTCCTCCCACAGCATAAGCAGGTATGCCTCCTACATCTGTCTTTGTGATCCGAAGAGGCTCAAAGATAGAGATCGAACGTCCGACCCCGCTCTGCTGAACAGCAGGAGCTGAAATCGTCACTTCCCCAAGGTCTGAAACACTGTCAAAGGCAGCTTTCAGGCCTGTGGAATAAACACCATCATCATTGGTAACAAGAATTTTTGGGGCCATCAGCTTTCCCATAAGTTGCAGGATAATTTAAAATTAATGGAAAAGCTGCGCGGAATGAAGAGCCAGAAAGAAATAATTCAATTAAAAGATTAATATAAAAACAAGAATAATATATAGGGAGCGAGATATTTTATTAATAAAAATATGTCTCCGGGGGGTGGAAATAAACCGGAAGGCTTCGACATAAAAGAAATAACTAAGGGCAATGTTCCGGTACTTTTGTTTTCATAATATTCGTGAGAAGGTCGTTTCGGACCTTCAAATGCTGCTGATGATTGTTATAATAAGAATAAACCAATCACTGCTAAAAATTAACAACTATATTTGGAATTAACCATATTCGAAATTAACCCGTTTAAGAATGGAGTGGAAATAAACTAGTGGAAAAAACGCACGTAAAAGAAAATCTAAAGAAATTCATTTTAAAAAGCCGGAGAAATCCGGGGAGTGGTATTGATGGTAGAAGCACAGGAAATGGTAACAGATATAAAGGACAAAACCGCAAATCCGACACCTCTGGGATTTACTGGGCTAGGCCTGTCAGCAGTTCTCCTGAGTCTTAGTTATATAGGGCTTTTCCCTGTTGACTCGATGATAGTGGCCATGGCAATTTTCCTTGGAGGGTTTGCTCAGGTTTTTGCAGGCTTAATGGCCTGGAAAAAGGGAAGCGTTTTTGGAGGTACCGCCTTTTGCGCCTTCGGCCTGTTCTGGTTCTCCCTTGCAGCTCTTATACTCATGCCTGCCCTTGGTTGGGTAGAAGCTCCGACCCCTATATCGCTTGCAGCCTACCTTTCCCTCTGGGGAGTTTACACATTCGTTATGCTCATAGCCACCCTGAAACTGGGAAGCAAAGCGATAATGTTCGTATTCGTGACCCTCTTCCTGCTGTTCATGCTCCTGGCGATCGTAAACGCTACGGGGAATGCAGGCCTGCTCGTCATAGCTGGTTATGATGGACTTGTCATGGGTCTTGGAGCCCTGTACACTGCTCTGGGAATAGTGCTGAATGATGCATACGGAAAGACGATTGTCCCGATTTGAAGGGAAACCGAAAGAATAAGATACTGAATAATAACCAGTAAAAAAATAAAGTGACAAAAAAGAAAAACGCCACAAAAAGAGAAGTAAATATAAGGGCTGTTATTTTGCGTTTGCTGAGCCCTGTTATTTTAAAGCAACAGTTCCCTTTAAAGAGCAATTTCAGCTCCAAAAAGACCTTTTTAGAAGGTTTTGTAACCTGAGAGATTCATTTAACCTGATGACTTTTGAAACTGGTGAGGCATCGAATGAAGGGATTAGAGAAGTCATCAGGTATTTGATTCTCATGGCACTTGTTTCTCCTTAGCCTGAGAATTTCTGAAATCAATCCCTTTTTTTCGGAACAAGACTTACGCAGTCAAGAAACAGAGCTGGATACACCTTGGTTTTTGAAAAAGCTCTTTGCTTTAACAATCCCGGCTCCCAGGTTTGTAGTTTCTCTGTTCAACTGCATAAATTCTAACCGGGTAGATACAGGCAATTTTCCTCCTGGTTTTGAACTAATCATTGCCTCCCCCCCATCGGGTTCTCCCAAATTATGACCCGAAAACAATTTTGTGGTGGCAAATAGTTCTGTTTTTACTGTGGGAGGCGAATCTAAGAGATGATGTACACTGAAACTCAAAATTTCAAACTCAGAATATAGTTTTTATGGTATACACATACAGGTGATGAATACTTATGGCAAAGATCATCACCTTTATTACCAGAAACTCCAGATGATGGAGCCAGTTAGTCATCTCTATAATCTTTTCCGGATGTAAAATTCTTTTCCCAACGGTCTTTACTTTTTCTTTTAAATTTTTTAACGACATATTATCAAAACCCCACTGATAATGTATTCTATCCATTTATTCCAAAGCATCTCCTGTAGAAAATGCTCTGAATACGTACCCTAATCCAACTGTATCTCAAACAGGCACTCTATGTTAGAAAGTGCCTTGCATAGCATACACTATCCAACGTAATATCAAAAAGGCATCTTCATATCGAAAATGCATTAATTACCCCACCGACTCTAGCTTTAGAAGCTTGTGATATTAAAAGTTGTTGAGCTTGTATAAAAGAATTTTATATGAATGAGCAGATAATAATCAGACGTTTCGATCAACGTTTTAATCAAGAAGCTCTACGAAAAACTGGAGCATTTATAAAAAAACTAAACGACCCATAAGTTCAGGATAGAGCATAAAAAGTGCAGATCGAAAAAATATGGTCGTGAAAAAAATTAGTCCGTTAGTTCCTCTACCCTGCAGGGCAAGAAAAAACACGAAAACCCAATAAGGCAAAAAAAGGGATTAAAAAGTATTTTTTAGAATCAAAACCTCAGATAGCTAGGGAACAAAAATTGTGAAGAAACAAAAGAAAAAGAGCTAAACTCAATTTTCAGAATCAAAAAATAAGGCATGCTCGAATTTTCACAACTTTATTTTGATTTGTCTGATTATCGACCTCAAAAATCAACTCAACTTTTTCAACAACCCACCTGCAATATTGTCTATCAGCATCCAGAAATCCCCTGCCTGTCAGTAGATTTCTGCTGCGATTTATTTGTGACTTATTCTGCGACTTATTTGTGACTTACTCTGCGACTTATTCCTGGAGATTTCTTGTTGAAGTATAGGTTCAAAAAGCCGAAAAGTATATCCAATTGTAAAAATATATAATCTGTATTTATAGACTTAAATTTATAAGAAGATTTTTAGAAACAGTCAATAAAGATTGATTTTAGTTCAGAAATCGAGCATAAAGCGTTTGATAGAATTCAAAACATATCGCAAACATATATGACAATTTCACACTGACCCCCAATAACTTTTGTTGAAAAGGTAGATATGAGACCAGACAATCTGCTGAGGAATAAATATGGACTTTCCCCGGTGATAGGGGTTCTTCTGATGCTTCTAATTGTTTTCCTTATGGGAGCGGTTATTGCTGCTTCTTTATTGGGAGGAGAACAGGAAGAGAAACTAGCTCCAGCCCCGCTTGCAAGCCTCAGCGTAGGTGAATATAACAACACTACCTTGAAAATTGACCATAATGGAGGGGAATTTCTCGAGTTTGATAATTCGACAACTTCAGTAATCCTGAATGTTGCCGGAAAAGATTATCTCTTTGATGCGTCAGCTCTTGAATCTCTAGGAGTAGGGGATGAGAAACTGCTTCCCATGAAAGACAGGGATGGAAATTCAATTCCAATAAATGCAGGAGATTTCGCCACTTTTAAAGTCATTGACCTCAGGACTCAAAAACCAGTTTTTATTCAGGAAATAACTTTCAAGGAAGGGTATGAGCCAGAAGCAAAATACCAGTCAGGACTTATCGGTTACTACTATCGGGGTGTAAATTTTAGTGGCACTGCAGTTAAACGTACAGATTTAAGGCTGAAGTTTGCAGAAAGTTCATATTCAACAGCCAAGCTTTATGGCAGTGATATCGAAAACTGGCCTTATGATATCCTGAATACAACAAATAATTTTAGTGTTGATTATGAAGGTTTAATAAAAATAGAACATAACTCCAATTATACGTTTTATCTGACTTCAGATGATTGGGCACAGCTTTATATAGATGGCACAACGGTCATTAAGGAACCAACAGCTTCAACAAGGCACGCCAAAACCACAAATGCAGCAACAATATATCTCACTGCAGGTTATCATGAGATCAGAGTTGAAATGAAAGAAAACATTGGCACCTCAATCCTGCACCTTGAATGGGCTTCGGATTCCTTTTCAAGACGTTTTGCTGAGAATTTTTACCACGATGCTTCTACATAATTCAGAATAAAAAAGCCCTACAGAATTTTTAAAACTTTATTTTTGTTTTTCTGCCGGCCTGCCTCAAAAACCCAACTAAACTTTTATAACAATCCTCCTGCAAACCGCATCCATAAGTTTCCAGTAATCCCTTATTTGGCGATAGATTGCTTCTACAGCTTCTTTTTTGCAGATGTGTTCACTTTTGAACCTGATATCAATCATTTCGAGAGCTTGGACAGTTTATGTTTCATCCATGAGCCCTACCATGAAAGCCATTTTTAGACACGATTTCGGTGAGTTGCAGACAAATCATTCAAGGATACAGAGGTAATCTTTCATAAGTCTCCAGAAAATTTCGACGCTGTGCTTGAATAGAACCCACATTCTGCAGTATTTTTTTGAAAACCAATATTTTACATGATAGCGTTTTTGGAATATATTAAAATAATTCGTAACAATTCAGAGTATAGTTAGTGGCGCTCCTTTGAGCGCCGCTAGAATACTCTCGATAATGGGTAAATTATTATTATTTACCAAAGTCACCTTTATAACCCTCAACTAATGCAGAGCAGTGCAAATTTAATATATTGATTCCCTTTATCCATCTAATACTTCAGACAAATCAAGAATTTACAATTCCCTGATATCCCCAATCAATTTTACGAGGATTTATAGAATGGACAAATACGAGAAGGTATTCGAGCTGGCTAAACGCCGGGGGTTTTTGTGGAACTCCTTTGAGCTGTATGGCGGAAGCCGCGGGTTTTATGATTATGGGCCTCTTGGGAGCACGCTGAAGAGGCGGATTGAGCAGACCTGGAGAGAGTTTTATGTAATTCAGGAAGGGCATATGGAAATCGAATGCCCGACAATAGGGATCGAGGATGTTTTTGTCGCGTCCGGGCACGTTGGAGGCTTTTCGGATCCCCTTTGCGAGTGCAGGAAATGTGGAGAAGCATTTCGGGCTGACCACCTTGTCGAAAACATAATGAGTGCTGCGGGAACCCTGAGTGCAGAAGACCTGACAAAGGTAATAAGGGAAAAGGGGGTTACCTGTCCAGAATGCGGCGGAGAGTTTGGGGATGCCTATGAGTTCAACCTGATGTTCAAAACCATAATCGGGCCCGGGACTGGCAGGCAGGGATACCTCAGGCCGGAAACGGCTCAGGGGATGTTTGTGGATTTCCAGAGACTGTCCCGTTTCTACAGGGATAAGCTGCCTTTTGGAGCAGTACAGATAGGGAAGTCTTACAGAAATGAGATTGCCCCCAGGCAGGGGGTAATCAGGCTCAGAGAGTTCACACAGGCCGAATGTGAGATCTTTGTCGACCCCAGAAACAAAAAGCATCCCAACTTCGAGCGTTTCGCAGAGAAGGAGCTTGTGCTTTATTCGCAGGAGGCACAGCAGGAAGGCAAATCCTTCAGGATGACTGTGCGGGAAGCTGTAGAGGCTGGAGTTATTGCTCATGAGGTCCTGGGCTACAATATAGCGCTTACAAACGAATTCCTGACAAAGGTAGGGATCAACCCTTCAAAACTCAGGTTCAGACAGCACCTGAAAGATGAGATGGCGCATTACGCAATCGACTGCTGGGACGCCGAGATAGAGACAGAACGCTTTGGATGGGTAGAGATTGTGGGAATTGCCGACAGAACGGACTATGACCTCAAAGCTCATGCAAGAGTCAGCAAGACTGAGCTCTACGTTTACGTGGAATACGATGAGCCAAAGATGGTGACTCGTTTTTCTGTAAAGCCAAACATGGGCAAACTAGGTCCCGTTTTTAAGGGCAAAGCAAAAATCGTTGCAGATGCCTTAAAACAGCTTTCGGAAGAGGAGCTCTCTAATAATCAAATCAAAGTTACCTTGGACGGAGAAGAGCTGATAATCAGTTCCGACATGGTTAGCTTCGCGGAAGAAACTGTAAAGGTCAGCGGAGAAAACGTAATTCCACACGTAATCGAACCTTCCTATGGTATTGACAGGATCTTCTACGGTGTCATGGAACATGCATTTGATGAAGAAAACGTGGATCAAAAGGCAGCCGAATTCGGACTTAAAGGTACAGAGGAAGCTGAAAAAGAAGCTGAAGCCGTAAAGGATGAAAGCGATGTAGAGGGAGAAGAGGAAGCTCGCCTCGTTATGCACTTTTCAAGTTCAGTAGCCCCTGTGCAGGTCGCAATCCTTCCGCTTCTTACCAGAAAAGAGCTTGCAGACCCTGCAAAGGAGATTGTTGCAAAACTCAGGGAAAAGACCCTGCTTGTCAACTATGACGACTCCGGAACTATAGGGCGCCGTTACAGGAGAAACGACGAGATTGGGACTCCTTACTCCGTTACCGTGGACTATGATACCCTTGAAGATGGGACTGTAACCATAAGGGACAGAGATTCCATGCGCCAGGTCCGCGCTCCTATAGAAGGACTCGAACACATGCTCTATGAGCTGATCTACAGAGGAAGAAGTTTCGAATCCGCAGGCAAGCCTTTTAATTTTTAAAAAAAGAAATAAAAGATACTTTTAAATTCCTGGACTGTGGGTTAAAGGCCCACAGCAAAAGTTTTAATTTTTATTACTTATTAATATTACTTTTTTAGAATTGAATTAAAGCCCTGAAATAAAACAAGCCTGGAACAAAGTAGACCTGAAGCAAATGAATGAGAATCTTTTTCCTGAAAAATTAGCATGCATGAAGCACCCTTTGATAAAACCCGACACAGTTGAGCAGAGGCTCTATCAGCTGAACCTTGCAGGAAAAGCCCTTGAGGGATCAAGCCTGGTTGTGCTCCCTACGGGTCTGGGAAAAACCATTATAGCTCTTTTTGTAATTGCTTCCAGACTCCAGCGTTTCGGGGGAAAAGCCCTGATCCTTTCTCCTACAAAACCTCTTGTAGACCAGCATGCCGCTTTTTTTAAAAGGGTGATGTCTCTTCCCGAAGAAGAAATTCTGGCTTTTACAGGCAGTATTGCTCCTGCTGAGCGGGAAAGGCTCTGGACACAGGGAAAATTGATAGTATCCACCCCACAGGTGATTGAAAACGATCTTCTTACAAAACGGATCAGCCTTGAAGACGTAAGCCACATCACCTTTGATGAAGCCCACAGGGCAGTCGGAAATTATGCTTATACCTTTATTGCGGAAAAGTACTTCGAAAGTGCAAAAAATCCTCATGTGCTAGGAATTACTGCAAGCCCTGGGAGCTCAGATGAGAAAATAGCAGAGGTATGCCAGGCCCTTCATGTTGAAAATGTGGCTGTAAAAACTGAGAGAGACAGGGATGTTCGCCCTTATGTGCAGGAAAAAGAGCTTGAGTGGCTTCAGGTCCAGCTTCCTGCAGAGATGGCGGAAATAAGAGGCTATCTGGAAAAAATCCTTGATGATCGGCTCGGAATTATAAGGGGTCTGGGCTTTTCTGCAGGCAGTGGAAAATATGTTTCAAAAAAAGACCTCCTGCTTCTCCAGAAACAACTCCAGGGGGAAATTCGTATAGGGGGAGATCCTGCGATATTCTCTGCCATGTCTGTGGTCGCTGAAATGATGAAAGTGAACCATGCTGTGGAAATGGTAGAGACGCAGGGGATTGAAACCCTGAGGAAGTATCTGGAAAAGCTGGATGCTGAAGCCTCTTCAAGCAGTGCGAGTAAGGCTGCAAAAAGACTCATGGACGACCTTTACATGAGAAAAGCTCTGTACAGGGTAAAGGAATGCAACATAGAACATCCTAAACTTGAGCTTGCACGGAAGATCGTATCCGAACAACTCAAAGAAAACCCTGATTCCAGAGTTATTGTGTTTACGAACTACAGAGATACTGCCGAGATAGTTGCAGGTGCTCTTTCTGAGGCTCCAGGAGTTATCCCTATTCGCTTTGTGGGGCAGGGTTCACGCCATAAGGACAAAGGACTTACGCAGAAGCAACAGGCAGAAATTCTCGAGAAATTCAGGGAAGGAGAATACAACGTACTTGTAGCCACTTCAGTTGCAGAAGAAGGGCTTGATATCCCTTCCACTGATATGGTGTTATTTTACGAACCCATCCCGTCGGAAATCCGCAGCATCCAGCGCAAGGGCAGGACCGGCAGGCAGCAGAAAGGCAGAGTGATGGTGCTGGTGACAAAGGGCACACGGGATGAAGCTTACTACTGGAGCAGCAAAAACAAAGAAAAAAAGATGCTGAACAGTATGCATGGGCTTGAAGCTGTTCTAGGCCCAAAAAGCCCAAAGAAAAGCCCGGAACTCTCAGATTTTGAAAGTTTACCCTTTGATTCAGACTCCAAGCTGGAACTGGAAGAAATCGAAATCGAAAACAGGACTGAAGAATGGAGTAGGAGCAGAAACCCTGTAGACTCCAGGAAAAAAGAAGAGTTTAAGAACGGAAACCTGGAAAGAAATACGGATGAAAATCTGAAAAGAGGTACGGATGAAAATCTGGACAGAAGCACAGATGAAAACGTAAAAGAGAGACAAAAAACCTTTGTAGATTTCGACGCTCTTTCCGGAAAGAAATCTGTAAATAAAGCAGAGACATCCGGGATAGAACCCGAAACAGACCCTCTCAGAATAGTGATCGACCACAGGGAAACAAAAAGCGGAGTTGCAAAAGTTCTGGACAGGCTGGGAATGGAACTCAGTTTCGCAGCCCTGGAGATTGGGGATTACGTTGTAAGCGACCGTCTTGCTGTAGAAAGAAAACGAACAGACGACTTTGCAAGTTCCCTTATCGATGGAAAACGTAATCTTTTTGCGCAGCTTTCGGACCTTGCAAGAGTGTATGAAAAACCTGTCCTCATCATTGAAGGTGGAGAACTTTTCACTTGCAGACAGCTGAACCCGAATGCCATCTACGGTTCCCTTATATCCATTGCGATTGATTTTGGGGTATCAATTCTCTACTCCAGAGACGAGGAAGAGACAGCGGCGATATTAAAAATACTTGCAAAACGTGAGCAGACCGAAAATAAGCGTGAAATCAATCCTCATGGGAAAAAATCCGCCAGTACTCTTGCTGAACAGCAGGAATACCTGATTTCTTCTATCTCGAACATAGGGCCAAAAGCTGCAAGAAACCTGCTGTTGCACTTCGGCTCCGTTGCGGCTGTCATGAAGGCTGAAACCGAAGAGTTAAGGATGGTAAAAAAAATAGGACCAAAAACAGCAGCCAGAATCAAAGAGATTCTTGAGAGCCCATATAAAGGGTAAGTGGAAAAAATCGAACTTTAATGATATACAGAAATCGGAAAGAGAGAATGTTGCAAAGGAACTTCTGCTTCCCCCCCCTTTTCCACTCCTTTTTAAATCTCTGCTAGTTTCTCATGTTTCCTTTTTTCTGCTCTTCTTTGTCTCTTAGTTTTCCGTTCTTCTTTGTTTTCTGCTCTTCTTTGTTTTCTGCTCTTCTTTGTCTCTTAGTTTTCGGCTCTTCTTACCTTTACACCTGCCTCAGGCGCTCTATAAGGCCAAGACCTTTTTCTATCAGCTCAAAGTCTTCAGCAATACTGCGAGGATCCGTTTCATCTTGAAGGGAGCTTGCAATACCGACCATTTTTTTAAAGAGGAGGTTCTCCAGCACTTTCCTGTCCGCATGAGCTCCGGACTGTCTTGAGATATCGGCTGATTTTTCTACTTTTTCGGAGGGTGTACCCTGAAATGCAGAAGTTTTCCTTCGTGCTTCTCCAGTCATAGAGGGCATTTCAGAAAGTTTCTCTTCTTCGAACTTGAGAGCCTCTTCCTCTTCTTTAGCGGCTTCAGAGGTTCTCAGCCCGGACTGTGGTTTTTGCCTGTCCGCCTGAGTTCTCCTTTCGTCCTCAAATGGAGGCCTCTCTTTTTCTGTATACCTCCTGGATTCAGAAACCTGGACTTCTGCAGCTGGCTCCGAAGTTTCCAGTTCTGTAGGTTCCCCTTCTTCCCGAACATCACATATGGGACAGATTACTGTACCTTGATAACGAAATCTTGGGGCTCCGCAGACTTTACAATGCTCTGCGAGCATCGTGCCCCCTAATTCAAGGAAACGTGCTATTCTCTTTACTTTTTTATCTTTTTCAGAATCCATGTATCTGACCTTCCTTTATGCACAGCTTCTCACGTGTTTTATAAGATTTTCCTGTAGCTCCCTGTATATGAAACTACCTTCATCCCGTGGAACCCTGAAAATCCATTTTTTCATAATAAGAATGAGCGGACACGGACACAGGCAGTTTTGAAAATCACCGATAATATTTTATATAACAAGCCTGTCTTAAACTAATTTATTAGCTCTAGTTTTTACATCATAATTGACTGCGAAGGTGATTCGAATGTCATCAAATGATTCAGCAGAAGTTATCAGACAATGTCTTCAGGTCTTAGACAGCATAACCAGTGACTCTTCAGTTCCAAGAAATATCAGGCGTTCCGTGAATGAAATCATGAACATACTGAACAACGACTCCGAAGCCCTGTTCCTTAGAGCAGCATCAAGCATTTCCATTTTAGAAGATGTAAGCAATGATCCAAACCTTCCTCTTCACACGAGGACTCTGATATGGAATCTCTCAAGCCAGCTTGAAACCATTCCTGTAGATGAGTAAGGTTATAAAAAATTTTGAAACCATAAAAACCGAATTTTCTCGAGAGCATAAACTGAAAAGTGATAAGCTCCTGAAGATAAAACGAGCTCAGGTAAGTCTATTGAGATGACCCTGTTAAAAAATCCCAAACTTTTTCTGATTCTGAAAAAGGAGCCGGAAAGGAGCAACCTTATTATTTTGCTAGCTATCTCTAGCTGATTTTGGGAGTTATATCCAAAAGTTGAGGGATATCGACAAGGAAAAAGAATTTTTTTCCTCTTTTTCTATCTTTTTTTCACTACTCGAATTTAAACTGGGTTCCAGAAACCGTATATTAAATGTGCCCATAAATATAGAAGAGTTAAAACAGAGAGAAGAGAGAATAAGAGGGATAAAAATATAAGAAACCTCAAATTCGAGTTATACAGGCAAAAGAAAATTATACTTACAGGAATAATACACTTGATGAGAAATTATCAGATGAAATTCCTGAGTCCTTAATAACCTTTGTAAGATATTGAATACAATTTATCTTAGAGTACTATTTATCTTTCAATAAGAAAAACTAAAGCTTTTAAAAGGCTGAAAAGCATTAAAGGGGGGTATAAAAGCAATGCTTGAAGGAATTTCGGCCCAGATAAGGGAAAATTTCGAGGCCAAAGACAGTGTAAGGGAAGAAGGATTGAAAATTTCCCGGGAAATTGTCAGAGAATGCAGAACTGCAACTTTTGCCTTGCATGGGCAGAACTTTGAAAAGGCAGATAACAGTATCAAAGCAGCAGGAAAAGCACTGGAGAAACTTGAAGTTATTTTCAAAGGGCATCCTGATATTTATCATGCTGGGTTTGTAGAACATGCCCAACAAGAATATTCCGAAGTTTCAGTCCTTAGCAACCTCCTGAAAGAAGAGGGTGAGATGAAGAAGATTCCATCTCCTGATGAACTGAAAGTGGAATATGCTGCCTACCTTAATGGATTGGGAGATGTTGTGGGAGAGTTAAGAAGGCACGTCCTGGACCTTATCAGGAAAGAATCCTTTGACGAAGCCGAAGTATTTTTGGGGATAATGGAAAATATCCACGCAATTCTTATTGAGTTTGATTATCCTGATGCGATAACCAGAGGGCTCAGGAGAAAGACCGATGTATCCCGTGCACTGATAGAAAAGACACGCGGAGATGTTGTCAACGCAATTGGTCAGAAAAAACTTGAGACTACAATGCGAAATCTGGAGTCGAGGCTTTAAGCATAACATACACTTCAAAAAGGAGCAGATCAATAGTCTTGAGTCACAAGGATTGGGATTGTAAATTTGAACTGCGACTTACTAATATACAACTTACCCATATAATTATTTTAACAGTTACAAAATTGTTTAACGTTTAAATTATTTACTAGAACTGTTTAAACATATAAATAAAATTCAAAAACTGACAAATTTATAATTTTAAAAATTTACTACAGAGGATATGCATGAGATTTGATCCAGAAAAAATAAAAAAGGATGCAAAAGAAAATTTTGACCTTACGTGGAACGAGGGTAAAAAGCTGATCAGAACATCTACCCTGAACGAACGCTATCCCAGAACCACTCTGAAATACGGAACAGCGCATCCTGTTTACGATACTATCCAGAAGCTTCGAGAGGCTTATCTAAGAATGGGCTTTGAAGAGATGATGAACCCTCTGATAGTGGATGATAAAGAGGTCCACAAACAGTTTGGGAGTGAAGCTCTTGCAGTTCTTGACCGCTGCTTCTACCTTGCAGGTCTTCCCCGTCCGAATGTGGGAATTTCAGATGAGCGCATCGCACAGATAAAGGGAATTCTGGGGGATATAGGGGAAGAAGGGATAGACAAAATAAGGCAGGTTCTCCATTCATACAAAAAAGGGAAAGTTGAAGGAGACGACCTTGTCCCCGAAATTTCGGCAGCTCTTGGAGTTTCGGATGCCCTTGTTGCCAATATGATCGACAGAGTTTTCCCGGAATTTAAAGAACTTGTGCCGCAGGCAAGCACAAAGACGCTCAGAAGCCACATGACAAGCGGCTGGTTCATTTCCCTCAGTTCTCTCCTTGAAAGGAAAGAGCCGCCCTTCCATTTCTTCTCCATAGACCGCTGTTTCAGGAGAGAGCAGCAGGAAGACGCCTCAAGACTCATGACTTATTACTCGGCTTCCTGCGTAATCATGGATGAAGATGTTACTGTTGATCATGGAAAAGCCGTTGCAGAAGGGCTTTTATCTCAGTTTGGCTTTGAAAAATTTCTTTTCAGGCCTGATGAGAAACGCAGCAAATACTATGTGCCTGACACCCAGACTGAAGTATTTGCCTTCCATCCAAAACTTGTAGGCTCCAACTCAAAATATTCGGACGGCTGGATAGAAGTTGCAACTTTCGGGATATATTCACCAACAGCTCTTGCCGAATACAACATCCCATGCCCTGTCATGAACCTTGGGCTTGGAGTGGAGAGACTTGCCATGATACTCCACGATGCCCCAGACGTCCGCTCTCTGACTTATCCACAGATCTCTCAGTACAGTGAATGGGAAATGTCGGACAGTGAGCTTGCAAAACAGGTTTTTGTAGATAAAACGCCTGAGACCTCTCAAGGACGCGAAATTGCAGATGCAGTGGTTTTCCAGTGCGAATTGCATGGGGAAGAGCCAAGTCCCTGTGAATTTCCTGCCTGGGAAGGAGAAATTTGCGGCAAAAAAGTAAAAGTCTCCGTAATCGAGCCTGAAGAAAATACGAAACTCTGCGGTCCTGCAGCTTTCAACGAAGTGGTAGCCTATCAGGGAGATATCGTAGGAATTCCGAATACCAAGAAATGGCAAAAAGCTTTTGAAAACCACTCTGCAAGGGCAGGCATTCGTTTCATAGAATCTTTTGCTGCACAGGCTGCCAGGGAAATCGAAGAAGCTGCAATGTCAGGAGCAAACGAGCATACAGTCAGGGTGAGAATTGTAAAAGTTCCATCCGAAATTAACGTGAAAATAGGTCCTACTGCCCAGCGTTATATAACAGGCAAAAATAAAAAGATAGATCTGAGAGGCCCGGTTTTCACGTCTGTAAAAGCAGAATTCATATGAAAAGACCGCAGTAAAAAAGGGATAAAATACATGCTAAAAGAGCAAATTCCGTTTTCAAGATATCCGGAAATCAGCCAGCTGATGGAATCCGATGAACCTGTATGTGTGACCTTCGAAACAGAAAAGCTAACCGAAAAAGAAGCCGAAGAAACAGTAGAGGAAGAATATGAAAAACCTCCTGAGAAATCCGACCTTCTTTTTTGTGAACTTGTACAGAAAGCCCGTATAGGAGAAGATTTCCGGATCTCAGGACAAAGCTGCTCTCCGGGAGACTATGTGCTGGGCCTCTCAAAAGAGAGCCCTGCTGCATATTACCTGAATTCCGGAAGATACGGAAACGCTCATGCTGCAGAAAAAGCAGCCTTGTCCCTTCCAAGATTAAATAAAAAATTTTACTCCGTAAGAATCGAGCCCCTGTCTCTAAATAAGGGAAACTTCGATGTGCTGATTCTTTTCCTGAAACCCGAAAAAGCCATGCGCATTGTCCAGGCCAGCGCCTATGCCGAAGGAAAAAGAGCAATACTGGATACAATGGGTACAGCTTCGATCTGCGGGGACTGTACCGTCATTGCACTCAAAAAAGGCATCGGCCTCTCATTTGGATGTAAGGGGTCGAGAAAGCACAGCAGATATGAAGATTTTGAAGTTCCTCTGGGGCTCTCTTTTGAGAAAGTAGCAGAAATAGAAAATGGGCTTTCAAAACTTCCGAAAACCAGAGAGTAAAAAGCTATTGAAGCCCTCCTACTTTTATAGGAAAAAGGAAGCCCAAAATACCTCTTTAGTGGATTTTATTTTGGGATATTCTCAAGCAATTAACTATCCTAAAAACTGCCAGAGAAATTACGTAGCCATGGCCAGGAACACCCTTATCTTTTTATGTGTCAATTACTCCAGAAGCCTGTACGCCTGTACTTCTGTCTTCATAAACCGACGCCTTTCTATAAAAAGAATATTTTGACTGCATTTCTCCCTAATTAACAAGAAAAGAAGCTTTGTATTCATCTAAAAAAGCTTTAACCCCCTCTTCGAAAGAAAGAGGTCCTTAGTCGAGAATCCGCTTTTCTCCAAACAAATTTCTGTGGAAAAAGATGAAAAAAGGATTGACTTCATCTGTTTTTTTGAGAAAATTAGTAAATAAAATCTATATCCCACTTCCGCAGTAAAATTTCGTATATTCACATTTTTTCCTGCTAGCGATTTTTAATTTAACATGAATTTTTGGACTTCTGTGCAGAAGTTAACAGCAACTATAAGGTGTATTATAGAGACCAAAAAGCGATATCACCTAATTTTCACCAAGTTCCACTTAGAATATGAATTATTTTAATATACTCCAAAAACGCTATCAAGTAAAATATTGATTTTCAAAAAAATACTGCGGAATGTGGGTATATCTCAGAGACCTCAATGAGATGAGTTTATATAGAAGTACAAACATGTAAAACGCGATTTTAATTCAAGAACAATTCCAAACTCACACTAATATGGAGGATTAAATTATGGCAGGACAGCCAATATTCATTTTAAAAGAAGGAAGCAAGAGAACCAGAGGCAGAGATGCCCAGAGTAACAATATTATGGCTGCAAAAGCAGTAGCTGAAGCAGTTAGAACAACCCTCGGTCCCAAGGGTATGGACAAAATGCTCGTCGATTCCATGGGAGATGTAGTCATTACAAATGACGGAGCAACCATTCTCAAAGAAATGGACATCGAACACCCTGCAGCAAAGATGGTAGTAGAAGTAGCCAAGACCCAGGATGAACAGGTCGGAGACGGTACTACCAGCGCAGCAGTGGTCGCAGGTGAGCTTTTAAAGAAAGCAGAAGATTTGATCGAGCAGGAAATCCACCCGACAATTATTGCAGCAGGGTACAGGCTTGCAGCTGAAAAAGCCGTAGAAGTCCTGAATTCCCTTGCAATGACAGTAGAAATGTCCAACCGTGACCTGCTGGTCAGCATTGCTGAAACCGCAATGACCGGAAAGGGTGCAGAATCCTCCAAAAGACTCCTCTCAGGGATTGCTGTAGACGCCGTAACAAGCGTTGTGGACACAAACGGGAAGAAGAGCGTTGACAGAGACAATATCAACGTTGTTAAGAAAGTCGGAGGCAGAGTAGAAGATTCCGAGCTTATCCAGGGTATGATCATTGATAAGGAAAGAATCCACCCCAACATGCCTCAAAAAGTTAAGGATGCAAAACTCATTCTTCTTAACACGGCAATCGAACTCAAAGACACTGAAGTCGATGCAGAAATCTCTATAACCTCTCCTGACCAGCTCCAGTCTTTCCTTGACCAGGAAGAACAGATGCTCAAAAAGATCGTTCAGAAGGTCATTGGCAGCGGAGCAAGCGTTGTCTTCTGCCAAAAGGGCATTGAGGATCTTGCCCAGCACTACCTTGCAAAAGCAGGTATCTTTGCAGTCCGCAGAGTTAAGAAGAGCGATATGGAAAAGCTCGCAAGAGCAACAGGCGGCAAACTCATTACCAACCTTGATGAAGTCACTCCTGAAGACCTCGGATACGCAGGCCTTGTGGAAGAAAAGAAGGTTGGCGGCGACAACATGACCTTTGTCACAGGTTGCAACAACCCAAAGGCTGTAACCATTCTGCTGCGCGGCGGCACAGAGCATGTAGTTGACAGTATCGACAGTGCTCTTGAAGATGCTCTCCGTGTGGTTGGAGTTGCAATCGAGGATGAAAAGCTCGTTGCAGGCGGCGGATCCCCTGAAGTTGAAGTTGCACTCAGGCTCCAGGAATACGCAGCAACCCTCGAAGGCAGGGAACAACTTGCAGTCAAAGCCTATGCTGAAGCTCTCGAAGTTATTCCGAGAACTCTTGCAGAAAACGCCGGTCTCGACCCCATTGACATGCTCATGGAGCTTCGCTCCCAGCACGAAAAGGGCATGAAAACCGCAGGGCTTAATGTCTTCGAAGGGAAGGTCGTTGACATGTGGAAGGAATTTGTAGTTGAGCCTCTCAGAGTCAAGACCCAGGTCATCACCGCAGCTACCGAGTCTGCAGTTATGATCCTTAGGATCGACGACATCATCGCTTCTACCCGTGCAGCCGCTGGACCAGAAGAAATGGGCGGAATGCCCCCAGGAATGGGCGGAATGCCAGGAATGGGCGGAATGCCTCCAGGAATGATGTAATTCCAAAAAAGAAGTTATAAAATCACGTCAAGCTAAACTGAAAGAGGCACAGTCTTCAAGCTGTGCTTTCAACCTTTTTAGTTTTGAAAAAGATTTTAAGCCTGAAAAACATCTTCTCCGGCCTCTCACCGGAAGTCCATGTGAATCTCTTTTCTCCTTTTCAGGTTTTTTAATTTTCTGAAATCCTGGCATTTCGACTCAAAAATTGTATTCAGCTTTTTTCAAGACAGTTAAGGATGTCCTCAGCCCCATACTTTGTTTTTATGATTCTGGTCCTGCCTCTCTGCCCTTTGCCAGTAAAATCCGCATCTACATAGTTAAAAACCTGGAGCCGGTTAACAATATTGTAAAATCGGGTGTATCCAAGCTGTGTCAGTTCGTGGAAGGGCTTGTAGAGCTCGCCTGCCTGAATTTCCCCTTTTCTTGCAATTAACTCGAGTAAACGTTTTTCAGGGTCTGAGAGGAGGCTTATCCCCCTGCACAGGTGGAGCAGCTTGGATGCTTCATAAGCTTTTTCTACATCTGCAGAAGAGATAGTACGGTTTCCCCTGCGTTCAGCATTAAAACCTGAACGCTTAAGAAGATCGATTCCGACCCTGAGATCTCCTGTTTTTTCTACATAAGAAACCACAAGTTCCAGAAGTTCATCAGAAATTACCCTGGGATAAAAGCCGTATTTTACCCTATCTTTGAGAATGTCGAGAATTTCGGCACCCCCGTACCTCGGGAAAGGGACTTCTTCCGGCAAAAAAACCGAATTCACTCTGGAATCAATACAGTAGAGGTCAGATGCATCATTCACAATCCCTATTACCCCTATCTTCGCTCCCGGATACTGCTCATGGGCCCTGAGCAGGGAATACATCACCTCATTGGCGTGCCCTTCGTAACAGAGATAATTGAGGTCATCCAGAGCAACAAGCAGAACTTTTTCAGAAGAGACAAGGAAATTAACAACTGTTTCGAAGATTTTTCGAAATGCAATCCCCGAATTAGGAGGAGAAATTCCGAAAAGTTTTCTGTAAATCCTGGAGATTACCGCAAATCTTGTCGAATCAATCTGGCAGTTGACTTTTACAGCAACAACCCCTGGAGCATGGACCTCAACCTCATTAAATACCTTCATAACTGCACTGGTTTTTCCTGTTCCAGGGGGACCTACCAGAAGACAGTTCAGAGGACGCATCCCGCGAAGGGCTGGCCTGAGCGCAAACCTGAGAGAATTCAATTGTGACTCCCTGTGGGGAAAATATTCCGGAAGATAGTCAGGCTCAAGCACGGAAAGGTCCTTAAATAGAGTCTCATCCCAAAGTAGAATGTCATTACCTGTCAAGGAAATTTGCTCCATCTGTATATTGTTAAATGATATTGAAAGATATGGGACTGTAAAAGCATGTTTTTCTGGAGCGGAGCTTACAGGGATACAGGGGTAGGAAGTAAGATAAGTTCCGCATATTTGATGGGAAGATCTTTAAAGATTAAAGCCAGGATTTAATATAAATCAGCTAAATTTTTGATAAATATATCTATTGATCTTTTTAAATTTTTAATAGATATGTTTTACTTCATTTTAGCTTTTTGGGATTAACATCCATATGTTGTTTCATCCGCAAAGACGTTAAAAGAAAAACGAGTATATAATACAGTAAAGACAAAAAGAATGACCTTAGAAAAGTAACTGAAGATAAACAGAGTAAAGAAGCATATTAAGGTCTAAATTAAGGGGAAAAAGGAGTATGGAAATAGAATCCAAATTTCTGGTAACAGAAGAGACAGATTTTCAGGCACTTGAAAACCTGGCGGGGCTTGCTTCATACGCCCTCTCCAAAGCCGAAATTCAAGAGATTGAGGACATATTTCTTGATACTGAGAACAGAACCATTATGGCTTCAGGGTACTACCTGCGGGTTAGAAAAGCTCTGGGAGAAGAAGGTAAATGGGTAACTATTAAAAGCCTCGGAGGCTTCGAAGGCGGAACTCACAGAAGAGAGGAATATGTCAGTTTCCTACCTGAGAAGGCATCTGTACTTGAATGTCCTGATTTCCGCATCAGAAACATGATTTTTGAACTTACTGCAGGACTTGACCTTTTTCCCCTTCTGTCCCTCAAACAAAAGAGGCTGATTCGCCAGGTAAAAATGGGAAAAAAAATTGTAGCCGAAAGCTACCTTGACAGGGTGACTCTGAAAAATGAAGGCAGAGAAAAGCTCTACAACGAATTTGAAGTGGAACTTCAAACCGAAGGAACCTCTGAAGACCTAGAAACTATTCGGAATTTCCTGCTTAAGCATTATAATCTGACCGAAAATCCATTTTCCAAGTTTGAGGGCGCTTTCCTTTTCATGGAGAACCTTCCTGAAAAAACTCTTCTGGACATTAAAGAAAGAGCTTTCTGTGCACAACTTGCCAACCAGAAAAACATATACGGAAAAAAGGCCAGGATTCTTATAGAGCTTGATAAAGGCCAAACCTGTGAAGAACTGAGCTCTCTCCTGAACATACCTCAAACCGAAATAGAAAGCCTCTGTTCAAAGTTTAAAAAAGAAAGGCTTGCTATTTTTCCTTTTACAACTAATAAAGAAAAAGACCAGACATTCCATCCCCATTCTGGAAGCATTGCTTTGAAAAAGGGGAAGAAAACGACAGGATTTAAGGAATGGAGTCCGGAAAACCTCCTTGAATATTACGGAGAAGATAAAAACAGAGCAGAAAGAGCCAGAGAGAATTCATTCATTCTTTTTGATGGACTATCTGCTTGCCACGGACTGGGACAGGAAGAGAGAAAACTTCTCGGCCTTGCAGCTTTTCTGAAAGACATTGGAGGTTCGGACTTTCCTGAAGAAAAAGCTCGCATGCTCAGGGAGATTCTGCTGACACACCCCATAAAGGGACTCAAGCCCCACGAAATTCTGATGCTCGCCCTCACTGCCGAACTCCAGGATCCAGACATAAGCGAAAAAGATTTTGTTTCAACCCTTAAAGGTTCCCATACTAAACTGCCTCCAGGTTTCCAGAACAAGGCTCTGATACTTGCAACAATTTTACGGATTGCAGCCCTTTTTGAATCTTCCGAAACCCGGCCAGGAAAGATAAGGAAGTCTGGAGAAAACCTGGATATAGAAGTGATAGGAGTTGAGACTGAAAAAGCTGCAAAAAAAGCAGAGAGAAAAAGTGAACTCTGGAAATGTATCTTTGGACAGAAACTCCTGTTCACCCAGGTTGCTGAAGAAAAAAAAGTCAGAAATGAAGCAGAGTTTGGTGTTGACGAAAAAAGCAAAAAGGCCAAAAAAGCAGAGAAGAAAAAATCTAAGCTACCCAGTAAGGTAACTGTCAAAACAACCGACTCTATGACCGGACTTTCCTGCAGGATACTTTCCTTTCAATTCTCTTCTATGGTCTCCCATGAAAAGGGAACTATTAAAGGAGAAGAAATCGAAGAGCTGCATGATATGCGCGTTGCAGTCCGCAGAATGAGGGCGGCATCAAAGGTCTTTGAAGCTTATCTTGATTCCGAACAGCTTGAGCCCCATCTCAAAGGACTCAAAAGAACCATTGGCTCACTCGGTGAAGTCAGAGATCTGGATGTTTTCCGGGAAAAAGCAGAAAACTACCTGAAATCCCTGCCTTCAGGACAAGAACACAATCTTGATCCGCTTTTTATTTTGCTTGCAGAAGAAAGAGAAAGGGCCAGGAAAAATATGCTTGATTATCTGGACAGCGAAAAGTACAGTCATTTCAAGAAGGATTTGTCAGATGCCCTTGCTTCCCCTGAAAATCTAACTCTCCCAACAACTAATAAAAAACATGATGCTTTACCTCACAGGGTAGGAGACGTGCTTCCTGCAATACTTTATGCACGTTTAGCTGACATTACTGCTTACTCAGAATGGATAGAAGGTCCTTACCTTTCTGTAGAGCGTCTGCACAGGCTCAGGATTGCAGCCAAAGGAATGCGGTATACCCTTGAGTTCTTCGAGAGCGTGCTTGGGGAAGACGCAAAAACCCTGATAAAAGATTTTAAAACCCTCCAGGACCACCTGGGAGACCTGCATGATTCAGTGATTGCAGTTGGTCTGCTTCGTTCCTTTCTGAGAACGGGGGAATGGGGATCTGTCGGAAATGAAAAAGTCTCCGGAAAAGAAAAGTATTCTGAAGGTACTGAAGGAGTTAAAACCTACCTCACATACAGAGAAGAAGAACTTCAATTGCTGCTTGATACCTTTCCAGAAGCCTGGGAAAAGATAAGGAATGGAGATTTCAGGAGAAGAATTGAAAGTGCAATAAAAAACCTGTACGAAAGTCCCTGATTTTTTACTGACTTTTTCACACAAATTCACTTTCACCTCAAATCGAGAATATTTCAATTTAATTTTTAGAGGATATGTTAACCCCTGGCATTTCCTCAAACTCGGTAATTCCTTCAAGAACTAAAGGAGTGCCAGTTTCCTGTTCTATAAGAACTTTGGATTGGAGATCGTACCCAAAAATTTTCTGAAAATACTTTTTCTGCTTTTCTACTTCCCAGATCTCAAGCTGACACTCTCTTTGAGCGTGCATTTCAAGCACCAGGCTGTCGGTCGAAGCAATATAGAATCTGACATGGGAAATAATTCCGTTATGGGAACGGTCCAGTCCTTCAGCAATGCGGAGCAGGGCACTCAGGACTTTGATGCTTTTTACTGTATCTCTGTTAAGCCCTGCAAGATTGGGATGTTTCTTTTTAGGAGTGTTTTTTCTGTGAAAATAGGCAAGGTTTGCAATAACTTCGATTTCTTCGGGCTGAAAACCCGGAAGGTTGCTTTCCCTGATAAGATGATAAGCATGAGCCTGATGGGTGTCATAGGAGAGAAAGGTCCCTATATCGTGAAGAGTTGATCCGTACTCAAGAAGCTCCCTTTCCCCTTCCTCGAACTCGTATATTCCTAACGCCTGAATACTGTCAAAGAGTTCCAGAGCCAGTCTGGTGACAATATGAGCATGCTCTTCATCGAAGTTACAGGTGAGCCCGAGTTGCATAATGCTTCGCTTTCTTACCGACATCTGGGTAACCATGTAGGAAAACTCGCTCTTAGAGATGTAATCTACGAGCAGTCCTTCTCTTAACCCATATTTACTGACCCTTATCTCAGAGAGCCCCAACTCTTCCATAAAAGTCTCGATAATTGCAGCCCCTGCAAGTATAATATCTGCTCTCTGAGAATTGATTGCCGGAAACTTGCGCCGTTCTTCAAGGGGCAGGATGCACATTGCCCTAACAATTTTTTTCAGGTCTTCATAATCTAGCTTTTCATAGCTTTCAAGGGATGTCTTGTGCAGATAAACAAAAGCGATCCTTGCAAGGTTTTCTATGGTTCCCGAGCTCCCAATAGCGCAACTTACAGTGTATCTGGAAAGCTCTTTTATTATATCTGTAGCCTGGCGCCGGATATAATCCTTAATCTGCCCATATTGCTCCTCGGAAACAGGGCCTTTCTCATCCGGAAGGAACATATTTGTCAGACGGATAGACCCAAGGTTAAAGGAATAAAGGAAGTAACACTGCCCCTGATCCCCTACTGACACTTCAGTACTCCCACCTCCGATATCAATGAACAGAGCCTTTGAGTTCCCTAGCCGAAGCCCGCTTGAGACTCCAAGGTAGATCAGGCGAGCCTCTTCACTTCCAGAAATTGTGCAAACCTCCAGGTTTGCCTCCTTTTTCAACATTTCTAGAAGCTGAACCTTATTGCTAGCATCCCGCGTCGCCGAGGTAGCAACGGCTATGACCTCTTCTGCCCTGTAGGCCCTGGCGAGTTCCATGAACTTTTTGCAGACGATAACCGCGCGCTCCATAGCCTTCGGCTGCAGAATCTTATCTATGAATTCCTTGTCGCCAAGCCGGACTGTTTCCTTTTGCTTGGTCAGGGGCTGGAAAGATCCATTGGGATTAATCCGGACCAGAAGGAGCCGGACCGAGTTAGTCCCTATATCTATAAACGCAACAACCCTGCCTTCGGAAATTTTCTCGGGTTCCATTGACTACCACCTGAAAGCCCTTTCTTTCGTTTTCTTCGAAGGGGTCAAGAGCCTCAAAATCAATTTCACTATATTCATTCAGATTTTTATTCTATTTGAGATTTATTTTTGAGATTTTTATTATTCTGATTTCTTTCTCTCTATATATGTAAAATTGTAAGTTCAAAAACTCTGCCCATCTAAAATTTTAAAACGGAGATAGAAAGAGAAGAAAAAGAGAAAAAAACAAAAAAGAAGGAGTTACCTTTGCGATATTTTAAGAACTCAAATCCCAGCTTCCGCTATTTTCAAGCATCCATACCTGAGAATCCAGTTCTTCTTCTTCGGGCTGCGGGTAGATCCTTTCAGTCCTGCCATTAGGGAGCAGCAGGCGGGCTTTGACGTTATCTTTAAGATGGATACCGAGAATGAGATCCCTCACAATAGGAATGTATGCAGCAGATACTTGAAAGAGCACTTCTACCCTGTTATCAAGATTACGCGGCATGAGATCAGCGCTGCCCATAAAGATTTCTTCATTTTCGCCGTTCCTGAAGTAGTATGCCCTGGAGTGTTCAAGAAAACGACCAACTATCGAAGTAACCCTGATGTTTTCACTGAGTCCATAGATGCCTGGCCTGAGGCAACAGATGCCCCGAATAAGAAGGTCTATTTTTACTCCGGCGCGAGAAGCTCTGTAGAGTTCCCTGATACACTGGTAGTCCACAAGGGAATTCATCTTGAAGATCAGGTGTCCGCCTCCATGCTTTTCGTGCAGCTCAATCTCGCGCCTGATGCGCTCCAGAATCTGGTGTCTGAGGGTCTGAGGAGCCACAAGGAGCTTAACGTAATGATCCTTTCTCGAATAACCTGTAAGAGCATTGAAAAGATCGGAGATATCCTTGCCTATAAATGAGTCGCTTGTCAGATAGCCGAAGTCCGTATAGAGCTTGCCTGTGACAGCATTGTAGTTTCCAGTGCTCATGTGCACATAATACCTGATACCTTCTTTTTCGCCCCTGACTACCAGGCACATCTTGGCATGGGTCTTACGCCCGGGGAAGCCATAAGCTACGTGAACACCTTTGCGCTCCAGTTCCTTTGCCCAGCCTATGTTATTTTCTTCGTCAAAGCGAGCTTTGAGTTCCACAAGGACAGCTACCTGCTTTTTCCTATCTGCAGCCTTCATAAGGGCCTGAATAATCCTGGAGTTGTCATCTACCCTGTATAACGTCATTTTGATTGCCAGAACATCCGAGTCATCGGCGGCCTCTTCTACGAAATCGATTACGGATTCAAAACTATCATAAGGATGGTAGAGAAACACATCTCTCTTTTTCAGAACTGAAAATATTTTTTCTTTATTAACCATTTGAGAGTGTTTTTTCGGTTCAAAAGGTTTGTATTTAAGATCAGGGCGATTAACTTGAGCAAGTTTCATAAGGCTTGAGAGACCCAGAGGGGCTGCCGACCTGAACATCAGGGAAGCATTAAGGTCCAGGTTCTTAAGCAGGATATCAGAGACTCTGGGGGGCATTGTATAGTCTGTCTCAAGTCTAACAGCCGGGCCAAAGTAGTTTCTTCCAACTCTCTGCTTTACAGCAGTCAAAAGGTCTTTATCCCCATCTTCATCAAAGCCGAGATCTGCATCTCGTGTGACCCTGAAAGGATAAGCTCCCAGGATGCGCTGACCAGGAAACAGGAGATCAAGATTTGCAGCAATAAGCTGTTCAAGCCAGACAAAAGATCCTTCTTTTAACTCCTCAAAACTGGAAGTTATTTGTTCCGGACCATTTTCAGGGACTACGATCAGCCTCGTGAACATTGGAGGAATTTTGACTCTGGCAAAGCGCTCTCCGTAGTCAGGATCATCAATAAGTACTGCCAGGTTAAGGCTCAGGTTTGAAATGTGTGGAAAAGGATGCCCTGAATCGAAGCCCAGAGGAGTAAGCAAAGGGAAAATGTTTCTCTCGAAATAGTCTCTGAGCTTTTCTCTTTCCCCTCCAGAAAGTTCAAAGTAGTTCAGGACTTTAATCCTGTTTTCCCTGAGAGCAGGCTCAAGCATTTCATTCCAGCAGCTGTCATTAAGAGGAAGTTGCCTGAGAAGCTCTTCTCGGATGATACGAAGTTGCTGTTGAGCCAGTTCATCTGTCTGGTCTTCCTTTACCCCTTCCAATATTCTCTTCAGGACTCCAGAAACTCTGACCATGAAAAACTCATCAAGATTGCTCCCAAAAATAGAAAGGAACTTGACTCGCTCAAGAAGGGGATTGCGCTGGTCGTAAGCTTCTTCGAGCACCCTATCATTGAACTGGAGCCAGCTATATTCGCGGTCCGTATACAGACGAGGGTCACTGAGGTCAGGCATTCCGGAAACTTCTACCCGAGCCCCTTCAACATTATCCATAACTAACTTATCAAAATCTGCACACTGAATGGGGAAATTCCGCTCCATTGCTATCACACGTGGCCTGGTTTTTCTAATTTCTCAGGTCCGTCATCAAAAATGTAATAAGATATGAAAGTAGTATCTCTGCATATTTCGTAATTCAATTTCATTACCTGATAGTCACCCGCTTTCAAGGTTGAAAAGAAGATAGCCCCCAAGTACACTCAAACAACCGAAGATAGTCATTTTAGGGAAGTTTCCCCTGAATCACATATCAACCCTTTTAGCCGGTTAAAGTTTTTTTTCCTGCATAAGGGAAGGCAAGTCTCCTTATTAAGTGCTCGGAGATGCATTGCCACTAACATCTATATAGACTTTTGGATTAACAAAATTGTCAGGATTCTCGGAATCTTCACTAACTCACTACTATTTATTAATATATCCAGCTAAAGAGTTATAACACTATCTTTTTTAGATAATTAAAGACAGAAAAAAAGAGAGACGCCTTGAGTTCAGGAAAAAGAAATTGATAAAAGATTAGCAGGAAAAAATAAAGTATAGAAAAAGAGGATTAATATATTTTAGAAGAAATCAATTATTGCTCTTAAAAGTCACTTTATTAATCAGGTTGCGATTCCGCCTTCAAGTCAGTTTTTAAATTTATCCATTAAATGAGCATAAAATTCCTGTTCTTTTCCTGTGGTCTTCCTTAGCAGTCTTTCCACAATCAATTCTGGAGTGCTTCGTGCAATGTGATTGTACACAGGATTCCGGTTTACGATAAGTTCCAGGTGAGAATCCAGACCTTCAGCCTCAATCCCGTCCACCCTTATCTCCGCCTCAGCATTTTTAAGGATCAGTTCTGAAAGGTGGGAAACAAAAATCCCAAGACTTTGCTCATTTCTGGACAGATATTCAAGGATCCCTGCTATAATCCTGGCCGAGGCTCCAGGTTCGGTTATTGACTCCAGCTCATCTGCAAGAACCAGTTTTCCCGAAGCTTCAGAAAGCACGGAGAACTGCTTGAGAGTGGTTTCAAAAGCTCCTGCGTCCAGGGTCCCTTTTGATTTTCCGAAATAATAGAACTCTTCCACAGGCCCGAGTTCAAGTTCTTTTGCCGGAACCGGAAAACCCATGTGCCCGAGAATAACGCACTGAGCAAGGAGTTCAAGCAGGGAAGTCTTGCCCCCGGAGTTTACTCCACTCAAAAGCACAACCCGGCTTTCGAGACCTTCAGGAGAAAAACCTGTTTTTCCGACAGAATAACTGACGGGATCGATTTTTCCGTGCCGGGCTTTTAAAAAAAGATTTTCTCCTGCTTTAAAACCTATTCCGGTTTCAGGAATTAGTTTCGGCAGTTTCAGCTCGAAATTCGCAGAAAAGCAGGCTATTGAGAATCCAAGATCAAAATCCAGAACATCTCTGACAAGCTTTTCTACAGGCTGACGAAAGGTTGAGAGAATTTTTGCAAGCTCTCTTTTCCGGGCAAGCCTGGTTTTTTCAAGAGACATGTTCAGTTTTTGTCTGAAAAGCTGAAGTTGAGCCTGATCTGCCCTCATAGGGTATGAAATCTCATCGGCAAAAAGGGAGTCAAGCCCCAATTTTTCCTGTTTCTGAAGCCTGAGCTTTTCAGAAAGCTCTTCTTTTAAGGCTCCAATTTCACCTTTGTAGATTCTATTGAGTTCCTTTGCAAGCAGATCTTTAATTTCCATTCCCCCGCTTACAAGCTTTATGAGTTCCTGCCCTTTCAGAGTAAGTGAACTTGCCTCAAGCGTCCGGTTCATTCTATGGTTAGCTTCATTCAAGGCAGATGTAAGTACAGGATCAAGGTTTTGCAGGGCTTCTCCGAGTCTATCAAGTTCCGGGTCAAAACCTTCAACAGGCTTTCCATCCTCTCCAAGCTTTGAAAGAGCTGCTTCGAGAGTATCAAAACCCTCCTGTGAAAGTTCCTCAAAGAAAACAAAATTTCTGGAGCGAAGAGTGGATACTATACTCAGGCAAGCCCTTACACATTCAAGGTTTCGCGCAAAAAAAGCAAGTTCTTTCTCAGGCAAAACCTGCCAGAACTCAGATCTTGAGAGATCCTGGAAAAACTCTGGTTCAATACCTTCAGGAAGATCAAAGCCAAGGTAAGTATCATCAAAAACAACCACACTGGAATAGCCCCGTGCAAGATCCACAAATTCAGAGAGACTCTCCACAGCCTGAACAGACAAAAATGTCTGGAATCTTTCTCTGGCTGCTTCCAGAATTTTAGGATCTCCGCAGAGGATTATCCTGTCTCTGATCCTCAGGTTTCCAGGAACTGGTCTGAGTTTTCGAACTTTTGAAATCAGTTGCAGAAATTCGGAGTTTTCTGAAAAGGCGTATCCCAGTTCCAGATAGTTTCCTGCAAACGCCTGTCTCTTCTGAATCAGGTCCATACGAGAGGCAGGAAAGGGATAAAACAGATTTAGCTTGTCCCTGGCATGAGTTGTATGAGCAAAACTTTTTATCAGCTCTAAAAGGCGGGAATAAAGGTTCATGGCTTCTTTTGTCTTGAGAAAATCGGAGATCGCGCACCCCTCAACTCTGGACATGGCGTCCCTGGCAAGGGAAAGGGCGAAATTGTGGCTGATACCGTTAACTTCAGAAAGTGAGGCTATATCTCCCTCATAAATAGCCTGAAGAGCCGCATCTTCACTTCCAAAGTACTCCACCAGCCTATCAGCTACTCGTTCACCTATTCCATGAATTTCCCGCAGGCTTGAAAACGGCTGAGGAGATATCATATGCAAAACACTTTTTTTTCAATAAATTAGCTCAGGCCCCAAAGTATGGAACCTTTTAATTCAGGAGAAGGGCAAGTTCTTTTTTGAGATAAGGACTCATGGAACCTGTATATCCGTGCGTTGCCTCAGTAACGTTATACATTGCCTTTGGCTCTTTTGCAAGGGCAAAGGTCTTGAGTGCCATTTCATGAGGAATTACTGTATCATTGAAGGAATGAATCAGCACGAATTTTGAAGGGGGAAGAGTAAAGAGATAGGTGTCCGGGTCAATTGAGCGGTAGAAACGATATTTTTCAGAATCATCTACGTCAGCAGGATCAATTTCTTCAGTACCGTATCCTGAAGTACTGATCCCGATAACCCCTTTAAGGGAAGGCTCAAGAGCACAGGCAAGAACTGCAAATCTTCCACCATTGCTTTCCCCGATAATTGCAAGCCTTTTGGGATCGATTTCCGCCTGAACTGCAAGCACATCTGTGGCTTTAAGGGCATCATAAACCATGGAATATTCTACAGGTTCAATGTCAGCCTTGAAAAGTTCAATGTCCTTTTCCGTATTCACACCGCCAAGATTGCGCTGGTCAAGAGTAAGGGTTGCGTATCCCATCTTTGAAAGTTCCACAGCCAGCCCCTGTTCAGCTTCTTTGCTAATTGTCGCTCCCGGCAGCAGGACTATTCCCGGAGAACCCGAAGAAGAAAAGTTGTAATTTGCAGGAAGCCTTAAGAGACTTTGAACTTTATCGCCTTTGCTTTCAAAAGATATTAGCTTCAAAGTATCTGAACTTTCAGGGAAGTAGACATCCTCGATTTCTTGAGCTGTAAATACAGGCTCTTCTCTCTGATGAAAAGATAAAGTGCCTGATTCCGAAACATCCCAGGAAACTGCATCATCAGTGGAGTTTGAAGGATTATACAGGACTCCAAAGACACCCACGAGTATAAGAAGAAAACCCAGAAGAAAAACAGTGGGTTTAGGAGTTTTACCCCCTGAAGAAGCCTTTTTTTTGCGTTCTATTTTTCCGGAGTTATGCCTGTTCAAGGAAACCCTGCCCGGAAAAATTGTAATTACGGCCAAAAGCCGTTTACAGCACCTAAAAATAATACTATTATGCCCATAAGGGCTCCGATAATCAGAACTGTTTTGGGCTGGATATGAACGGAATTTTTGTCTGCTTCATAGTAGCGCATGAGCCCTGCAGAGGACTGGAGTCCGGTACCTGATTTTTTAGCCATGAGTTAACACCTGTAAGAATGCACTGTAATTGGAATATAGATTTCGTTGCCTATTATAGATTGCTACGGCATATGCTGAAATGATTATCAAGAAATTAGAAAATGTAACTAACTGTTAAATTTCTTGTTAACTTTGGTAATCATCAGATAATACAGTTCTGCTATATAAATCCAGCAGAGCAATTTCTTGACAGTCCGATTCTGGGTGGATTAAAAGGTGGAGTTTGTTATGCTCCAGAAAGTGGATGAAAGCAGATAATTCTCAAACAAGAACCTCGTCCAGCAGGAAAGGCGGATAAAACACTCCCTTTTCTGTGAATATCGCTGTTACATTTTCCATTGGAGTTGTATCAAAAGCAGGATTGAATACTTCCACATCTTTTGGAGCAAGCTGTTCAGACCCGAAGAACCGCAACTCATCAGGGTTTCTTGTCTCGATTTTTACACTGCCTTCCCAGCCATTAAAATCGAAAGTGGAAATCGGAGCTGCCACGTAGAAGGGAATTTCATGCTCTCTTGCAAGAATGGAATGAGTATAGGTTCCTATCTTGTTAAAAATAACATCCTGAGTAATCCTGTCTGCCCCTACAAGCACACTGTCTACAAGGCCCTGGTGCATTGCCCATCCAGCCATTGAGTCTGCAATCAGAGTTACTGGAATTTTGTCCTGCATCAGTTCCCAGGTAGTAATCCTGCTCCCCTGATTCAGGGGCCTGGTCTCACAGGCTATAACCTTAATTTCTTTGCCTTCAGCTATGGCAGAACGCACAACTCCAAGGGCTGTACCCCAGTCCACACAGGCGAGTCTGCCTGCGTTGCAATGAGTGAGTACGGTGTCTCCGTCTTTTAAAAATTTTGCCCCATACTTGCCTATCAGCTTGTTAGTTACAACATCTTCTTCCGCAATATCCCTGGCTTCCTGAAGAGCAATATCCCGGATTCCCTGGATATCAAAGGCATCTGAAACTGCTCTTAAGACCCTGTCCACACCCCACCCCAGATTTACTGCAGTTGGACGGGTTGACTTAAGGGCTTTTCCTGCCACCTCAAGGTCTTTTACTATTGTCTCGATATCTTTAGCTCCACTCAGAAAAGCTGCAAGAGCAATCCCAAACCCTCCTGCAGCACCAAGGGCAGGAGCACCCCGTATCCTGAGGGACTTTATAGCCTCACATAGAGAACTCAAGGTTTTGCATTCTATAATCCTGTACTCTTTCGGGAGCAGGGTCTGATCTACCAGCACCACCGAGTTGGACTCTTCTTTCCAGTCAATTGTCCTCATGAAATCACTTTCCGATGTCAGCATCAGGTTCTGCCAGAAAATCCGGCTGCTTCCATTTCAAGCTCTCCATCTGATAAAAACCTATTCAACTAAACGCCCCGGAAGAAGCCACTGCCCCCTTTTCTCTTTCATTATGCGAACAAGCTAAGTAACTTGAAATAAAATTATATTAGAGACCTCTTTAACTCTTAAGAAAGAAGGATAGTTAAAGAAAAGGTAATGAGTGGAGCATCCTGAGCCCGGAATCAGAGTAAGAATTTTATTTATTAAATGAACAGTGAGCTTCTGGATATATATAAATAATCATAATATTTTATCCCATAAAGGAAAACTTAGATATAATAGATTTATAGAGTAACAGCACAAATAAGAGAAGATTTAAAATCCATAGCTGAGATACAGGAAGAGTCGTAATTTAAGGAATATAAAATCATAAATTTCATGGACCTTGAATCCGTAAATCCTTGAATCTGTAAATTTCAAAATAATTAAAGATCTGTCCCTTCATTAATGCGGTTTATGAGAATCAGGGTATTCATCGGAGAGTAAGCGCTTATGACAAAGATAAAAATAGCAATTGCGGGAATCGGGAACTGTGCAAGCTCTTTGATACAGGGCATTGAGTATTATAAAGCCGATAACAAAGAATCCATTGGGCTGATGCACTGGGACCTTGGAGGATATAAGCCCAAAGACATCGAAGTTGTTGCTGCCTTTGACGTTGACGCCAGAAAAGTAGGAAAAGATGTGGCTGAGGCTATCTTTGCTCTCCCGAACTGTACAGCGATTTTTTGCCCGGACATTCCATCTACAGGCGTGAAGGTTAAAATGGGCAGGGTTCTTGACGGCATCTCTGACCACATGAAGACCTATGAGGAAAAGTATACCTTTATTGCCAGTAAGGAACTGGAAGCTACAAAAGCAGACATAGTAAATGAACTGAAGAATTCAGGCGCAGAAATGCTCCTAAATTACCTGCCTGTGGGTTCTGAAGAAGCAGTCCGTTTCTATGCCGAGTGTGCCCTTGAAGCCGGAATTGCTTTAATCAATAATATGCCTGTTTTTATTGCAAGCAATCCTGAATGGGCAAAAAGGTTTGAGGAAAAGAATATCCCGATTATTGGCGATGATATCAAAGCCCAGCTTGGGGCTACCATTACCCACAGGGTCCTTGCAGACCTTTTTGAAAAACGTGGCGTAAGGCTCGACAGGACATATCAGCTAAATACCGGGGGAAACACTGATTTTCTTAACATGCTCAACAGGAGCAGACTTGCTTCCAAAAGAGAATCAAAAACCGAAGCTGTACAGTCTGTTCTCTCCCACAAGCTTGAGGACGAAAACATTCACATAGGGCCCAGCGACTACGTAGCCTGGCAAAAAGACAATAAAGTGTGTTTCCTGAGAATGGAAGGCAGGCTCTTTGGGGACGTACCCATGAACCTTGAACTCCGGCTTTCCGTAGAAGACTCCCCAAACTCTGCAGGTGTGGTAATTGATGCCATTCGCTGCTGCAAGCTGGCTCTCGACCGAGGGATAGGAGGAGTGCTGTATTCTCCAGCATCGTACTTTATGAAACACCCGGCTATCCAGTACCCAGATGACGAAGCCTACAGAAAGACAGAAGAATTCATAGCAGGCACCCGAGAACGTTGAATTAAGAAGAAAAACTTCCAACTGAAAAAATTCAGGATAGTGACGAAAGTTTTAGTGAAGACAGTTGATGCCGAAAAATCCCGGAAATCCCCGGGAATTTTACGTTTTTTTCTTTTACAAGGATTATCTTTTAAATGATATTTCTCTACAGAATTTATCTCGAGGATCCTTTGTTAGTTAACGGATACCTTCAGCCGTAATTCTAAACTCCGCACTTAAGCCTTCAGGCCGGGAACGATGCTTGTACAGAATAGCGCGCCTGGTTCCTTCCCCTGTTTTTTCCAGCTGGATAATAGTCTTTGATATATGCTCCAGGAAACTACCCCCTAATGGACGCACTCCTCCTGAAATAATATTGGAATAGACCTGGTTGGTTATGATCGCAACAAAGGCATGTTTGCGGGCCAGAGCATGCAGAAAACCTATCTGACTGGCAAGCTCTCTGCGGCTTTTAATACCTGTTTCTTCGTCTTCAAGTTCAAACCTGTAGTATGAAGTTGCCGAATCCAGAATTACAAGCCCGATGTTCTCACCTGCTATCTTCTCCACCTCTCTTACGGCTGCATACTGCTCTTCAAAACTAAGTGGTTCGTAGATGATTATGCTCCTGGCGATTTCTTTTGCATTTTCCCCTGCAATTTGCTTGAAACGAACAGGAGAAAGACCTTCGGTATCTATGAAAATGACTTTCTGCCCCTGCTTTACACATTCCACTGCAAGCTGGATACAAATATTTGTCTTTCCGGTCCCTGCAGCTCCGAAGATTTGAGTCACAATCCCCTTCTCAAAGCCTCCTCCCAGAAGTTCGTCAAGGGGTTTGCAACTTGTAGGCATTAATTTCTCTATAGAATGACACCTCTTTTTGCACTTGACAGAGGTATAACTAACCAATGATATAACATTTTTTTGTAATTTTCAACCTTTCCAAAGTAGATTAAAGATTTTCAAACAAAAAAGAAACAAAAGAGACATAGAAGAAATACCCGGTTGTGGTTCCATACCTGAAAGATGAAAGAAGGGTCTACCAGTAAATATCTTGAAACTGAAAGTATCTTTTAGTAATATATCCTTTATTAATATATTATAAAGTACACGAGGAATAAAGCCATATAGATGGTATCCGTACCTATATTCTCTTAAACGGCTTCAATACACGATAATGCCCCCTGTACTTGAAAATGAACTCTCAAGTCAGGCAGCTTTTAAAAAACAGAACCCGTGATGATTGTTATCAGACCTGGTAACAAAATATGATCTTTGTATACAAAACAAGAGGGTTATTGTATCCAGAGTTGAGTTGAAAAACGGTTATTAACTGCTAGTACATTTAGAGTATTTACCTGGAAAAAAGAGAATATTCACTTAGGAAAGTGGAAAGATATCGAAGGGGCACATTTAAAAAGTAAGCCATTTGGGGGTTTGTTTTCTTGCCGTAATGCGCTTTGCGCTGGCGCGCTCACCCCTCCAACACTTGAAATAAAAATATGATGTACTTATCGTAGTATGTAGTAATGAGATATAATAGTGAGAAATTAGAGGGTCGTAAAGCATGGCAAAAATAATCGTATATACAACGGAACGCTGTCCCAAATGTAATAAATTAAAAAAGTTCCTTGAGGCAAATTCAGTGCCCTTCGAAGTAGCAGACATGTCTACTCCTGAAGCCCTGACAGAACTGCGTTTTAATGGAGTTTTTACTGTGACAGCGCCTGTTTTACAGATCAATGACACTTTCCTGACCCATGCGGAAATCTTCCGCGGGGAAGAAGTGAACCCGGAAAAACTCCGGGTGATTTTGTGATACAAGCCGTCTGAAGCTTCAAAAATGCCTCAAACAACTTGCAAATTTTATTCTTAAAACAAAAACTGAAGATGAGAAAATGACAGGCGAGATTCTCTTACCCGATGACAGTTTATCTGATAACCAGCCAGTTAAAAAAACACTTAGCGGGCTCTCCATCCCTTCCCTCCCCAGAGATAAACATTTGTCTGACAACCAGCCAGTACAAAAGACACTTGACGGACTGTCCGTCTCCCCGCTCCCAAAAGTAAGGACTACAGACGGGTTCATTGTTAACTGGAATAGAAACATCATTGTAAATCAACTTCTGAAAGAAACAAAGTTAAGCGAGATCTTCTACAACAGCCCTGCAATCACAAAAGAAGAAGCCGTTGATATCGCAAAAGAAGCTGAAAGGCTCATTCGAAAGATGAATATCAAGTTCCTCTCAGGACCTCTTATCCGGGAAATAGTGAACAATATTCTTCTTGACAGAGGGCATGTAGAATGGAGAAACATAATGACAAGAGTCGGGGCGTCTGTCTACGATGCCTACGAAATCGACTCAGGATACGGCTTTGGGGCAAATGACAATGCAAACCAGCTGAATAATGCCGAAACCTCGCATAAAAGAAAAGCCGATAAAATGTCCAAAGAACAAAATCTCCTTCTGATGCCAAAAGAGCTTGCTGACCTGCATCTCAATGGAGATTTCCATATCCACGACCTCGAATACATGGGCACAAGGCCTTTTTGCCAGGACTGGGACCTTCGCTACTTCTTTTATTACGGGCTCATGCCTGATGGAGTGGGAACCCAATCCAGCGTAGCAAAGCCAGCAAAGAATGCAGAAGTGGCTTTCCTGCACGCTGTAAAAGCCATGGGCTCGGCTCAGACAAATTTCGCAGGTGGACAGGGCTTTTACAATTTTCTGACCTTTATGGCTCCCTATCTCGAAGGAAAGTCAGAAACCGAGATCAGGCAGCTTATGCAGATGTTCGTCTATGAAATGATGCAGATGATGTGTGCAAGAGGTGGACAGACTGTCTTTTCATCAATACAGCTTTCCCCCGGTGTTCCCAAGCTCTGGAAAAACATTCCGATTGTTGCCAAGGGTAAGGTCTGGGACGGCAAGCAGGCGCCCCTCAGAACCTACGGAGAATTTGAGAAAGAAGTCCGTCTTGGATTCAAAGCCATTATGGACGTTATGCTTGAAGGAGATGCCTGGGGCAAACCTTTCAGCTTCCCAAAGCCAGAGATCTCCCTTGAGCCTGACTTTATGGAAGAGGACGATGAATTCAACAGAGCCCACCCTGAACTTTCCACTTATAAAGAGCTATACAGGATGACCTTCGAGCTGGCTGCCAAATTCGGAACTCCTTACTTTGATAATCAGCTTCCGGAGTACAGAGGGGCAGGAGAAGGAATTTCATGCTACCAGTGCTGTGCCTACCAGTTCTCTTCAAACCCTACAGACGATAAAGATTTCGGGGATAAACTCCATTTCAAGAATGGAAGACATTTTTCTATGGGATCATGGATGGTCCTGTCCTTAAACTGCCCCAGGGCAGCATACAGAGCCGAATATGATGACGAGAAGCTTTTCACTGAACTCAAGACCCTGATGAACAGGGGGGTAGAAGTTTTCAAGATCAAGCGAAAATGGATGAACAGCCTGATCAAGAAAAACAGGATTCCCTTTGCAGCCCAGTGCCCCAAAGACCCGAACACAGGGGAAACAGGGGCAATGGCTGTGGATTTCGAGAGCCTTGTGTATACTATTGGAATAGTAGGAATTAACGAGATGGTCCAGTACCACACCGGCTACCAGATCCATGAGTCTCCTGCTGCGTATAAACTTGCAATCAGGGCTATGTTTGAAATGAAAATGCATGCCCAAAAACTCTCAAAGGAAAACGGTATGGAAATTGCCCTTGCAAGAACGCCCGCAGAAACTACAGCCCAGCGCTTTGCAGTCTCGGACCTCCTGCACAGAGAATATGCCGACAAAGCCGAAATCACAATTAAAGGGGACCTGAAAACCGCAAAGAAAGAGTTTAATGTGACCCACGACCTGCCTATTTACTATACCAACGGGACTCACATCCCCCCGGGAGCTGATGTCTCCCTGCCTGAAAGAATAAAGTATGAGCATACTTTCTTCCCGATCGTAGACGGTGGAAATATCATGCATATCTGGCTTGGAGAAGGACAACCAGATCCCGACGGCCTGCAGGAGCTTGCCATGCATATAGCAAAGAACACCCAGACAGGTTACTTTGCCTTTACCAGGGACATGACCATATGCACTGATGAGGGATACGTAGCCCCCGGCCTACTGGACAAATGCCCGAAATGTGGGTCTGAAAACGTGCAGCACCTTTCAAGAATTACGGGATACCTCCAGTCCGTGGAAGGCTGGAATAGAGGCAAGCGCCAGGAACTTCTGGACAGAAAAAGATACAGTACAAAGGAACTCAGGTAAGAGTTCCTTAACCCTTTTTTTAGACTTGATCTTCTGAGAAGCGGTAACTGCTATGAAAGTGAACTATGCAGATACGGTTCCCCTCTCAACCCTTGACTGGAGAGGAAAAGCCGCAATTACTATCTTTTTTCGAGGATGCCCTCTTCGCTGCCCTTACTGCCAGAACCATCCCTATCTGGAAGAGCCAGATCTTGTAGAACTCGATTTTGTAAAGGAGCAGATAAGGAACTCCAGACCCTTTGTGAGTGCAGTTGTATTTTCAGGAGGAGAACCCCTTATGCAGAAGGGAGTTGTGCCCCTGGCAGAGTTTGCAAAAGAAATAGGGCTCTTGGTCGGAATTCACACAAACGGCTGCTATCCTGAAATGGCGAAAGAACTCGTTAAGCAAAAATTGGTTGATAAATTTTTTATTGATATAAAAGCCCCCCCGGATAATCCCGAACTTTATGGAAAAGTTGCAGGCTGGGGAGAATATGAGGCAGTCAAAAAAACTCCTGAAGAGATCACTGCAAAAGTCATCGAAACAATTGACACCGCAGAGTCCTGCGGCCTGGAACCTGAACTCCGGACAACAGTCATCAGGGATTTAGTAGGAAGCAGAGAAGAAATAGCCAGTATAGCTTCCTGGATTTCAAAGCACATGAAAAACAGAGAAGTTACCTATGTATTGCAGCAGGGCATTCCTGAACACAGCCTGCAGGAAAATCTTAGAAAAACGCGAGTTTTTGAAAGGGAAGAACTATACGAACTGGGAAAAATAGCAAAAAACTTCCTGAAAAACGTCAGAATAAGGACAAAAGAAGCCGGAGAAGAGATTATCTGAACTTACGTTTTTCTTTTTGGCCCCCGTAAAAAAGATTTTAGTTGATTTACCTTTTTCAATTTATCTTTCGATTTTCTCTTTTCAGTATATCTTTTTCCATTTTCTCGTTTCTATTTCTTTGCTCAGTTTCCCAATATTTTCCCTTTCCAAAATTTTACATAAAAGAGGTTAAGTTCAAATGAATTTGAAGTTTACAAAAGTCTTATACATCCAAAAGGTAAAAGACACAGGTGAACTCACAAATCGGAATTTATTTACTTAATACCGTGAACAAATGTCAGAATTTTTCCATAATGACCCTCCAAATACTAAAAACTCCTCGATTGATACTGCCAAACTTAGTGTAACTTCCAGCGTTACAAAAATTAGATAAAGGGGAGAGACTCAGTCCATTTGGCCCGGACAGGAACAGGTATCTATAAAAAAGAAATCAAGAGTTATCACTTCCAGAAAAAGACCATGACAGAAATAAAAGTCTCATCGGTCGGAGAGCGTGATTTAATCTCCCGCTTATCCGAGATTTTCAAAGCCCCTGGTGGAAAGGAGAGTAGAGAAAAAGGAGTTCTCATAGGTGCAGGTTCAGATGACTGTGCGGTCCTTGACATGAAAGGCGAAGACTGCCTTGTTATTACCACAGATATGCTGCACAGAACCACAGATTTTCCGGCAGAAATGTCGCCCTGGCAGATGGGCTGGATGTCTGCTGCTGTGAACCTGAGTGATATTGCAGCCATGGGCGCAGAGCCCTCGGGGCTCCTTATGGCAATCGGTATGCCTGCAGATACCGAAATTGCTTTTGTAGAGGAACTTGCAAAAGGCATTCAGGCATGTGCCGAATTTTGCGGCACTTCAGTCATCGGAGGTGACCTTGATACCCATGTAGAACTCACAATTACAGGAACAGCTCTGGGCAGGGTTAAAAAAAGCCAGCTCCTTCTCCGCCGCGGAGCAAAACCTGGGGACCTTGTCTGCGTTACAGGGTATACAGGATCTGCAGGAGCCGCTCTTGAGGCTCTTCAGTATGGAAAGCCAGTAAGTGAAACTGTCCTTAAAGCTCTTTTCGAACCCATTCCCCGCACGAAGGAAGCCAGAATACTGGCTGAGTCAGGAGCAGGCACATCCATGATGGACACAAGTGACGGGCTTGCCATGTCCCTTTATGACCTCTCCAGGGAAAGTCACGTGGGTTTCATAATCAGAAAAAGTAGCCTCCCAATACTCAGGGATGTCAGGGAATTTGTTTCAAGTCCCGGAAAACTGACTGAACTTTCTCTTTACACAGGTGGAGACTTCGAACTTCTTATAACAATTGACCCTCTAAAGCTGAAAAAAGTACAAAATATATGTAACTTAACAGTTATAGGAGAATGCACAAAGTATGAAACGGGCATTATGCTCGAATCCCCCGGATGCGAGCTGACAACAATAGAGCAGCGAGGATACCTGCAGCTAAAAGCCGAAGAAGTTGATAAATCATACTTATCTAAAACTAACTAAGCTCCCAGATCAAAACTTATAGTCAGAGGAAAAAGTAAGAATTATTGATTGAGAAACCTCACAGAGATCATAAAAACAAAATCAAATTGAAAATTTCTAACGTAATTTTTAGCAAATATAATTTATGCACAAGGTTCAGAAGGATAAAAACATGAATAAAGCTATTTTACAGATATTTACAGCAATTCTGGTGTTAGGGTTGTTTTGCGGAGCTGCAACTGCAGCAACTGCAGGTTTTACTGCTAACATAACAGAGGGAGTGATGCCTCTAAGTGTAGCGTTCGCGAATCAATCCATAAACGCAACTTCGTGGCAGTGGAACTTTGGAGATGGAAGCTCAAACAGCACAGAACAGAACCCAATACATACCTATACCAGTGCAAACACGTACACAGTGAGCCTAACTGTAACCGATCCTGATGGAACACTTGATACGGAAACTAAGGAAAATTACATAACCGTATCAGCTCCAGCAGAGTCAACTGCTGCTTTTGACGGAAATGTTACAAAAGGATCAATACCTTTAACTGTTGGCTTTACTGACAAATCAACAGATGCTAAATCCTGGCAATGGAATTTTGGAGATGGAAGCTCAAACAGCACAGAACAGAACCCAATACATACCTATACCAGTGCAGGCACGTACACAGTGACATTAACTATAACCGACACTGCTGGGAACCCGAAGGTAACAACTAAAGATAATTATATTGAAGCCAGTTCCACAAACAATTCCACCGGAAACAGAATCTGGCAAGAGGGAATGCCCACTACCTACACATGGAATGCCCAGAGTTTCTCAGGCTTTTACTATGACCTTGACTCCGGAGTGTCCTCAGAAGAGATGACCATTACGGACATAGGCAGAAGCATAGATTCAGGAAACATCGAGTACGTCACAAAACCTACTGAAACTAAATTTGAACACAACGAGTGGGGTTCGTACCAGATAATCGGCTTCATGGCCGAGAAATACTTCGCAGGCTACAGTGAAAATAATTCCAAAGTTGTGGGAGACAATATAAGCCCTATTTCCGATGGAATTCTTTCCAAGATTCTTACTGACAGTGATGATAAAAAGTCTGCCAGTACAGGAGATTCACTTGCCCTTGAAGAAGGGTATTCCCTGAACGTTGTCGAAGTTGACATTAACGGGAACAGTGTCTGGGTACAGCTAGAAAAAGACGGAGAAGTTGTAGATGAAGGCTTTGTTTCCTCTGGTCAGGACTATGTTTATAAAACTGATCTTGGAAAAGCAACAGACGTACCTACAATTATTGTCCATTTCGGTACAGTTTTTTCAGGCAGTGAAACCTCTGCTGTCTTCGTACAGGGCATTTTCCAGATCTCAGACGACTATGTTGAACTTGGAAATGAGGATACCTTCGGAGAAATGGAAGTAAAATCCATCAGCAGCAGTGAAATAAAGATGGAAAACAGTGACAACATAGGGCTTGACAAGGGAGAGATAATAGACCTAATGGGCAAAATAAAGTTTCAGGTAGCTGATGACAGCACACTTCGCTTTGCCCCTATCCTGGATACCTCGGAATCCGGCACTTACGAACTGCGCGGAACTGTCTACGATGCGAGTGTTGGAAACTCCCTTCCTGCCTGGACACCTTTCAACTTCGAAGGTTTCTATTACAATATAGATGAGGGAATAGGGACCGAAAATATGACAGTCGAACAATTTGACGGTGCGGATATTCCCGCCGACAAATTGGTCTACAGATCCGCTCCCCAGGATGTTAAGTTCGAACACAGTAACTGGGGCAACTTCACAGTTGTCGGGTTTATGGCAGACAAGTACTTTGCCGGGTATCAGGATGGAGCCGTTAACGGATCAGTTGACGATGTGAGCCTTCTTTCAAACAATATCCTTGCCAAAGTTCTTACAGACAGCGATGACAAAGAGTCAGTGTCTTCAGGTTCTGCTCTTGCTCTTGAAAATGGCTATTCTTTGAGTATTAAGGAAGTAGATGTTAACGGAAACAGTGTATGGGTGCAGCTAGAAAAGGACGGAGAGGTTGTAGACGATAACTTCGTTTCCTCTGGTCAGGACTATGTTTACAAAACCACCCTTGGTAAAGCTGAGGACATACCTCTCATTATAGTCCATTTCGGCACAGTTTTCTCAGGCAGCGAGACATCTGCTGTCTTTGTGCAGGGCCTCTTCCAGATCTCGGACGATTACACTGAAATCAACAATGGAGACACCTTTGGCAATATGGAGGTCAGCAGCGTCTCAGAGAGCGGCATCACGATGAAAAACAGTGATGACATCGGACTTGACAAAGGCGAAACAACCGAGATCATGGGCAACGTCAGTTTCAAGACCGCTGATGACAGTACCCTCAGGTTCTACCCCTTCGTGCAGATTGAAAGCGGAGGTAATGCCAGCAATGCACTGAAAATAAGTGTACCTGATGAGATCTATGCTGGAGACACATTTAACATCGAAGTTACTGCAGGAGATGAACCTGTAGAAGGTGCCGTCATAACGGTTAATGAAAGCAGTGCAGGAGAAACCAATGCTGATGGGATTCTTGAATATAAAGCTGAAGAAATAGGAGCCCTCAAGATAACTGCAGAAAAAGAAGATTACACTAAAGCAAACAAAAATATCAATGTTAATCCTCAGAAAGAGGAAATGAGCCTCAACATTTCTTCTGAAACAGTCTACGTCGGAGACACAATCACTATAGAAACCCTGAAAAAGATTGGAGGAGATCCAATTGAGGGTGCAAATGTTTCAGTCAACAGCAAAGCCCTTGGAGTAACCGGATCCGATGGAAAGATCATATACAAAGCAGAAGAAAAAGGTACAATCAAGGTCATTGCTACAAAAGACGGCTTCACAAATGAGAGCGTTGACTTAAAAGTAAAGGATCTCGAAGCTATCTTTAAGGTCTCTAACCTGGTAGTTGACCCCATAGAGGTAAGTTCTGGAAAGAATACGACAATCTCAGCCAAGATAGAAAACACAGGCAATGCTGCAGGAGAATATAATGCGGAGTTGTCTGTAAACGAAAGTGTGGCTGCTTCACAGAACGTTTCCCTGGGTGTAGGTGAAAACACCACTGTGACCTTTGAACACAGTGAAGAAGTGCCAGGAAACTATACGGTAAAAGTAGGAGGAGAGATTGCCACCTACACAGTAAAAGAAAAATCTTCTTTGCTGTATTATATCCTTGGAGCGTTTATCCTGTTACTAATCGGCGGAGCTGCTTACTTCTTCACCAAGGGAGGAGGAGATATGTCAATGCTGCAGAATAAGGTACAGGAACTTATTGACTCAATAAAGTCTAAAAGATAAAAGCTACAGGAAATTGAAGAAAACCAAACGAAAAAATAAAACTTAAATTCCCGCGTTTTAGTTAACGCGGGTTTTCTTTTAATTTTTAAAAAATTTAATTTGAATCAAATCTTCTTTATATTCCGCAATTATTCAGGGCTTTTATCGATATTTTCAGGGTTTTATAAGATACTTACTCAATACCCTTTCAAGGTTATTCAACGGCTTTTTAGAATATTTATTATATTGAGTTTTACTCCATCTTTTTGAGCGCAAGTTCGATAGCATCTATAAGGCTGTTTTTCGGGATAATGGTCGTAACAGGAATATTCAGAATTTTTTCCACTGTAGGACTTACTATGGGAGCACATACCAGGGCTTTAGCTCCGTCTCTTTCAGCATTAACAGCTGCTATTATAGCTTCCTCCATTGAGGTTGCTGAGTATTCCCTTATAGTGACAAGCCTACCAGCGATCTTTTTCTTTGTTTCTACAATATTGTCAAGCACCGAGCGAGCTGCAATTACAGCTATAAAATCCCCACTATCTGACTCCTTGATTTCACGAATAGTTTTCACTATCTGACGGAGGGTTTTGATATTAGGATCCCTATTACCGGATAGGATCTTATAAAGAGTACTCGGAGGAATATTTGCCTTTTTTGCAAAATCCACTGCAGTGAGGTTAAGATCCTCCTTGATTACAGTTGAAAATGTTTTTTGAAATACCTCATCGGATTCGAACGCGGATTTGATAACCTTGTCTGCAACATTCATAAAATTAAACCTCTGAAATTAGATAAAAAACTTTCAAATAGATATAAGGAATTACATATCAAACAGATTTTATTCCTGAATGAGAAATATATCCGAATGTATTAATACATTTGGGGCATAATCGAGAGCTATTTGATAACTTAGATATCGAAAGTTTCAAAAAATATTAATGCTTTAAGATATATGCATTTATATTCACTCGAACTCTCCTTAAAGAAATATTTTTAAAAAAATTAACAAAAAGCTGGCATAGAAAAATCAGAAAATATGTGGATTTTCCACAAGAAAACCATATTTCAGAAGATGTTATTTAGCTAATGAAAGTTATCATTTAGAGGGATTATTAGCAGTTATAGGCATTATAGAGGTGAAGCTGTGAAAAAAATAGGTATAATTACACTTACTTTATTGCTGGTCGCATTCGCCTTCGCATCCGGCTGTGCATCCAATAATGGAGGCAATGAAAGCGGAGTTAAAGAAGCACCTGCAATTACCGAACTGAATATTGGCTACCAGCCAAGTACCCATCAGCTTGCATACATGACTGCAGCTGAAAAAGGATGGTGGAAAGAAGATCTGGCGCCCTATGGAATCGAAAAAATAAACGAATATCAATTTCCGACAGGTGCTCCTGAAATGCAGGCCATGATGGCTGGAGACCTGGATGTAGCTTATGTAGGGGCAGCACCTGCAATTACAGCCCTTAGCAGTGGTCTTGATGCAAAAATTGTTGAGCCTGTCCAGATAAACGGTTCAAGTCTTGTCCTCAGACCCGAATATGAGTATGAAAACCCTGCAGACCTGAAGGGACTTAAGATCGCTACCTTCCCGCCAGGAACAATTCAAGACACCCTTCTCAGAGACTGGTTAAAGAAAAACGGACTTGACCCTGAGAAAGATGTGGAAATCCTTGGAATGGCCCCTGGAGATGCTGTCACAGCCATTTCAGCCAAACAGATTGCTGCCGTATTCCTGCCTCATCCTTCCCCAGCAGTTATCGAAAAAGAAGGTAATGGGCGTACCATCGTACAGTCTGGAGAGATGAGTCCGAATCATGCCTGCTGTGTACTCCTGATTAGTGGAAAACTTATCAAAGAGCACCCTGAGCTTGTGGAGCAGATTGTAAAGACCCATATAAAGGCAACAGACTACAACAAAGAGAATATAGATGAAGCTGCTCAGATTTATTCGAATAAGACTACAGAAGATATTGATGTTGTAAAGAAGTCTCTTAAGGAATGGGATGGAGCCTGGATTACAGACCCTGCACTGATTAAAAACTCAACTGTCGATTACTCGAGAATTCAGTATGAACTGAATTACACTCAGAAACCTCTGACAGAAGAAGAAATCTTTGATACAAGCTTCTATGAGAAAGCTGTCAATCAAAAATAAAACAAAATAAAAAATAAAAAAAATGAAAGAATAAAATGAAAAAGGTGTTCATCTGCCTCATTATATATAAGGGGCAGTTTGAACCCCAATTTATTTCGAAAAACGAAATTTGCCGGAAAGATAAAAAAGTAAGAATTCTTTTAATAAGACATGAACATGAATTTCATAAAGACAATCGAAGAAAAAGGCATTGAAGTATTATCGCTCATATTTGCAATTTTAATATGGCAGTTTACAGCGGACAGGATCATACAGAACAAATTGCTTCTGCCGAGTTTTTATGATGTGATAATCGCTTTTTTTGCTGTTGTTAAAAGCGGGCTAATTTTTACGGATACATTAACAAGTCTACTTCACTTTTCAATCGGCATTGTTGCTGCGTTTGCAATAGGAATTCCCCTGGGAATAGTCATGGGATGGTTCAAAAAAGCAGACAAGGCAATAGATCCAATAATAGAGATATTGCGCCCGATTCCCCCCCTTGCATGGATTCCTTTTGCAATCGTATGGTTCGGGCTTACCCATCAGGCTGCAGGTTTTGTTGTGTTTGTAGGAATGATCTTTCCTATTGTTATCAATACATATACAGGTTTCAAAAATGTACCAAGAATTTATGTTGAAGCAGCAAAGGTTCTTGGTTGTACCCGAAATATGGATCTTATAAGGTTTATTGCGATCCCTTCAGCCATGCCTTCAATCGTTGCAGGAATAAGAATTGCCATGGGAGTGGGCTGGATGTGCCTTGTAGCTGCAGAGATGTTCGGAGTCAGCAATAGAGGACTTGGATACCAGATCTGGCACAATTACTACCTGCACAGGATGGATTTCGTACTAGTATACATGCTTCTTCTGGGGTTTGTAGGTCTTTTTATAGACCGGTTCTTCAGATACTATGTAGACGCAAAATTACTCAGATGGAAATCAGGAACTGTGGTATAAGATGGGCAGAGTAAGTGTAAAAAATATTTCACGTACCTTTACAAAAGAAGAAGATGAGGCCGGGACAGAAGCTTTACACGACGTGAGCTTTGACGTTGAAGACGGGGAGTTTATCTGCCTTCTCGGACCTTCAGGCTGTGGAAAAACAACTTTGCTCAGGATCACTGCAGGGCTCGAAACCCAGACGTCAGGAGAAATTACACTAAATGGGATCCCGATAACAGGGCCAGACCCTAAAAGAGGTATGGTTTTCCAGCAGTATTCTCTCTTTCCCTGGAGAAACGTTATAGATAATATCACCTTTGGACTAGAAATGCAGGGAGTCAAAAAGGCTGAAGCAAGGAAACATGCAGAAAAGTATGTAGAACTTGTGGGTTTAGAACAGTTCAAAAATAGCTACCCGCATGAACTATCCGGAGGCATGCAGCAGCGAGCAGCCATTGCAAGAGCCCTTGCCAATGAGCCAGAAGTTCTTCTCATGGATGAGCCCTTTGGGGCCCTCGATGCCCAGACTCGAAATATTCTGCAGGACGAACTCCTGAAGATATGGGAACAAAAACATGTGACCTTCCTTTTTGTGACCCACAGTGTGGATGAAGCGGTTTTTCTTTCGGACAGAATAGTGGTCATTACCACAAGGCCAGGAAGGATAAAGGAGATTGTAAAGGTAGACCTGCCCCGTCCACGCTGTCGGACAAGTCCCGAAGCCAATATTTTGAGGGACCATGTCCTGAAACTTCTGGAAGAGGAACGGTTCAACAGGTGAATTATTGAAGAAAAAAGAGCATAATCCTGAAAAAGCCGAAGGTTATTCTTCGGCCCGAATAATCACTTTAGTCAATGGTTCTACTCTCTTTACAGCAACCTTTCCCACAAGTTCGAGAGTCCCTCCTGCTTTTACAGAGCCAAAAGCGCACCCCGGCCTGGCGCGAATATCTCCCTCGCAAGCTGCGGCATTTACTCGAGCTCCATCAAGAAGGACAAGCTCAGATACCGTCTCGATGCTTCCCAGGATTTTCGCCTCTGAGCAGACAAGGGCACTTCTGGCTTTCACGTTACCCTGAACAACCGAACCTTTACCAAGTTCAAGCCTTCCAGTAACAGTAAGGTCTCTCCAAAATTTCACTTCCTGCCCGACAATCACATTGCCGTCCAGCATAAGATCATTATCAAGAAAAGCTCTTTTTTCAATCACAAAGGTATTGGACCGGGGGTGGTACTTAATAAAACGAATCATTAGAAATCACTCCGGGTTACTTTCCCCGGCTATCGATGAAGGATAAGTGTTTTATCTAAAAGCATTTACAAAAATCTTCTCAATTGAGTTTTCAGAATATGATTGAACACCTATTATATAATAGCATCGAATGTTCACTATCAGATGCCTCGATAAACAGGCACATACAAGAACACTGAAAAGAAACAAAAAACGAAACCTCAAAATAAGTCACGAAAAGATTAAAGAAGTAGTGATTTTGGCAATTTACAATTCTGAAAAATCAGTAAAGGATATTAAATGAATAGAAAAAGACTGAAAAATTAATCATAGATATGATTTTTCAGTCTAGCTCTTTTTCATTTGAAATGCCTTGTTTATTCAACGAGGCTAGCAAAGCCATATTTGGGGAGAACCCTTTCGATCTTAATCCGGACCTCATCGCCAACTTTGGTGCCCGGAACAAAGACCACAAAACCCTCAATGCGAGCGATGCCGTCTCCTTGGCGAGCAATGTCCTGAATTGTTACATCGTAGACTTCGCCTTCTTCAACAGGAACAGAGCTACTTTCATCTCTGAACATGAAAACCATCCCTTAATAATTTAGTTGAAATTTGACGTAATTATTAAATTTCCCCAGAGTTGCATTACTCGACAACGCTGCCGAATGCAAATTTAGGGAGGACTCTTTCGACTTTAATCCGGACTTCATCGCCAACTTTGGTGCCCGGGACAAAAATTACAAAACCCTCTATACGTGCAATGCCGTCTCCCTGGCGAGCAATATCCTGAATTGTTACATCGTAAACTTCGCCCTCTTCGACAGGGACTGAGCGACTTTCTTCTCTAAACATAAAAAACCATTCCTTTGATTACTTTAGTTAAATTTAATTATTTGATTTCCTTTACCTGCATTACTCAACGACGGTTGCAAATGCAAATTTGGGAAGGACTCTTTCGACCTTAATCTGAACTTCATCGCCAACACTCGTATTTGGGACAAAGACCACAAAACCCTCAATACGAGCGATGCCGTCTCCCTGGCGAGCAATGTCTTGAATTGTTACATCGTAAACTTCGCCCTCTTCGACAGGGACTGAGCGACTTTCTTCTCTAAACATAAAAACCATTCCTTTAATTTACTTTAGTTAAATTCAATTATTTGATTTCCTTTACCTGCATTACTCAACGACGGTTGCAAATGCAAATTTGGGAAGGACTCTTTCGACCTTAATCTGAACTTCATCGCCAACACTTGTATTCGGGACAAAAACTACGAAGCCTTCGATACGGGCAATGCCGTCTCCCTGGCGAGCAATATCCTGAATAGTTACATCGTAAGTTTCGCCCTCTTCAACGGGCACAGAAATGCTGTCATCTCTAAACATTAGATTCGTTCCTTTAACTTCTATTAACCAGCTTAAGAAAGCTCCATTGACAGAAAAGAGTAAAAACAGTACTTAACAAACCAAACTTGAAAAACCAAATTTAGGCAGTACACATTCTACTTAATCTATTTGATTAATTGATCCCCAACAGAGCTTCGGATAAGTCAATTAATTGGTCATACTCATATTCGCTTGTATATAAGATTTTGCTTTAATGTTTCTAAAAAAAGAAAAATAACGAAGTTGGGAGAATATCTAAAACCTGGTTTTCAGACTTATGATTTCTTATTTTGAAGATGCTAGAATCAGAGTAATTCATATAAAAAAGAAAAGTACTCATAATAAAGTAGAGTTTTCATATAAAAGATTGAGTTTCTGCATAAAAACAAATATTACTCAGACCATAAGAACAAAATCCTTACAAAATTAAGATTCAAGTTTGGAAAGATTCAGAGAACGTACACCCATGCCGAAACCTATAAATATTACAAAATCCATTGTGAGAGTCGCTCATTCAATGAGAATGACAATGCGTGGGCTCGTAGCTTAGTCAGGCAGAGCGATGGACTCTTAATCCATAGGCCGGGGGTTCAAATCCCTTCGAGCCCGCTGATCTCTTTCTCAAAGCTTTTTTAAAAATTCAAAGAATATATTTGCATCAAGCTTTGTTTCAATGAAATAATAGAAGTGTTTAAGTCTTACATTTGACACAAAATAGGTGCAATTCTAATGCCAAAAGTAAGTGTTGAAATCCCTCAGGAACTTCTGGATGACCTCAACAAGCATGTGGGAGATAATAAAAAATTCGTCAACCAGTCAGATGCTATCCGCACTGCAATTCGCAAGATGCTGGACATGATGGATGAGATTGATAGAAGGCATGGAAGACTTAATGAATAATCATAAATTCCTAAAATAAAAAAGGAATTATCCAAGCATCCCTGAAAATATCACCCCTTTATTTCTACTGTGTTTTGACATCAGTAGACTATTTTTGAAGAATTACTAATCACAGAATAGCTTCCACTGAAAAGTAAAATGAAGCATGATATTCCTTAAAGAGGGGCCCAATTCCCATACATTTTTTGTTTTAGCATAAAAAATCAGAGTAGAGATAATCTGGTTTTTTAATTTCGAGTCTATTGACTGCCTGTGCAGTTTTTACAGACAGTAACTGAAAAAAAGATTCAGGGTCAAAGAGATTCCCTGAAATCCTTGATTCCCTGAGCTACGTTGGAGAGCAAGATGAAAGCTATTCTCTGGTTAGGCCAGGAACCCAGCCCACAGTCAGGACCAACATACTTTATCAGATTACCAAAACGCCTGTAACAAAGCTTGAGCCTCTTTGCTATAACAGCCGGAGTTTCCAGTTCTGTAACGATCTCAGGAAGATACTGCTGCTCTTTCCAGACATTAGTACAGTACTTTTCATTAAGGACTCCTGCAAGGGTGAAGATATCAGTTCTTGCAATTCCAAGCCTGAGGAAAGAATCCGTGTTTTCCAGAACTTTTTTGTCAATCAGTTCCAGATATGAAGGCGTACCTGCCGATTCTACCCCTATGACATTGATTGTAGGAGTCTCGCAAGCAAAATTATAGTAAAGAGGAGAATGGAGGTGAATCTCAACATCTGCACCCCACTTACTTGCCGATTTTGAGGCATCTGTAAGGGCAGAAATAATATCATTTTCATCAAAAGCAAGTTCGGGGTTCAGCCCTATGCTTGGCTCATCAATAGAAACCGTTGCGATCTTAAAATGCTTCGCAGCTTTCATGGAGTTTCGGACAAATTTATTCACACTTTTTGCAAAAAGAGAATAGATATCCGTATATCGTGTACCCCCAAACTCCTTGAGGTAAAGTTCAGTTGGACCAGTTACACAGATCCTGACCTTCAAAGTCTCCCCAAATTGTTCCTTGTATGCTTTTGCAACCTTTTCTATAGCCTTGAGCTCTTCGATTTTTGCACACTCAAGTTTTATCTCAAAGGGACTGTCACAACAACTAGAATCCCGGATAACCCTCAAGAACTGCTCATTCATGTCCTGGTACTGGGGATAGGTAGGAACCTGTACGCCTGCATCTATTTTCTGCTGAAAAGCGTCATTAATTACCTTAAAAAGTTTTTCATCATCTGCTTTCGTTTTAAAGGCGTTTTTAACCCATTCTTTGCTAATTCCTTCAGGAAGGGGGTAACTTCCGATATCGTCAAAGATGATTTCTTCCATATTTCCTTAGTAGACCTGTAAGAATTTAGCATTATTGGAAAGACATAAAAAATATAAAAAAAGAGAAAGGAAGTGCTGTAAACTTTAGTCACGCAGAATAAACTATGCATTACTGCTTCAGAAAAATTCACTCAGGAGAAATTGTTCTCCTGATCATTCTTTTCGGAATTAAATTCATTGATGCCTTTTGCAGTATTCTCAAGGAGCCTGAAGGCAAGTTCCTGATCAGGCCAGAAAGCCAGTCCACAATCTGGACTTGCATACTTTATCCGATCCCCAAGGACTGAATAAGCCTTTTCAAGCCTCTTTTTTATTACATCTGGAGTCTCGAGGTCAGTGACGATTTTCTGCATATACTCCTTTTCCTTCCAAGCATTAACTCCATAAGTCTCATTGACAATTCCTATAAGACTGGAAATGTCGGTCCTCGATACTCCGAGCCGGATATAAGTGTTGGAGTCCTCAAGCACCTTTCTGTCCAGAAGGTTGAGGTAGGAAGGGGTTGCAGCATACTCAAATCCAATGACATTGATAGGAGTCTCGCAGACAAGCTTATACTTTAAGGGAGAATGAAGATGGATCTCCATATCTGCTCCCTGCTTCCGGGCGTAGGTGGAAACCAGAGTAAGAGCAGAGATGATGTCAGCGTCAGAAAAACGAATCTGATCATTCATCCCGAGACTGGGTTCATCCAGGGCTATAACCCTGATTTTGAAATTCTTCGCAGTTTTAAAAGCCTGTTTTATGAAGTTTTCGAGATCCAGAGCAAGGATATGGTATGCATCAACATAGGCCGTTGCTCCAAATGCCTGTAGATACAGGTCTGTGGGGCCTGCAACACAAACCCTGACTTCAAGAGTCTCTCCTGTCTCTTCCTTGTACTTCTTTGCAACCTCATCAATTATCTGTAGCTCAAGGATCTCTGCATTCTGTTCTTTCAATACGTAAGGCTCATAACAGTTCTTTTCGTCTTTGATGATGTCCAGAAACTGTCCAATCATATCCCTAAACTGAGGATAAGTTGGGACATGCACTCCCAAATCAATTTTTCTCCGAAAAGCTTCCCTTATCATGGAAAAGAGTTTTTGGTCTTCATCTCGGCTTTCAGCTGCAGCCTTTACCCATTCCCTTGTGGAACCCTCAGGTATGGGAAGGCTGCCTCCATCGATAAAAATGATATCCTGCATGTTTGATATCTAAGACAGATGAAGTATTATAGGTATTGGAATTAATTTAATCGAAACAGTGTAAATTATGTTAGAAAACATATATAAAAATAAATTTAAGGGAGTGAGGGGTATATCAGTAAGGTAAAATTTATTAAGTATTCTTGTCCGAATTTATTTGTTTGTAAAATATTTTTCCTTTGTTCTGCCAATTGGCGCTTTACAGAGAGGTTCAACACTTCTTCAAAACTGCTGATTGAGGAGAAAAATATGACTGTGATAACATAATATATACACTAAGGAAAGGTCAATTTAGGGGGATATAAAAAATGAAAAGTGAAATAAAGTTAATGAGTAAGTATTCTCCATGGAAAGAAGTAAACTCCAATGGAATTAGATATTATCTAAAAGGAAATGTATTTTTCAACAACAAGCTCTTGAGTCCGGAAGAATTGGCGGAATTAGTGTATCCCCTAATCTGCAAAGAGGACGAAACCCAGGAAACAGAAATAAGAGACCTTTTCAAAGAATTAAATGGAGAATTTGCAATTGTTGCCGAAACCAGAAACTGGATATTTTGTGCTGTTGACAAATTAAGAAGCACGCCCTTATTTTATACAACAGCAAAAGGCAATTTTATTGTATCAGATGACGCCTATTTTTTAAAAGACAAAACTAATCCGCATCTTAATGAAAAAAATGCGGCAGAATTTATGGTTGCTGGCTATGTAACAGGAAACGAAACCCTCTTTGATGGCATAAAACAGATAAGAAATGCAGAATTTTTAACGTATCAAAAGAAAGAAAATCTTCTAAAAACCGTCGGATACTTCAAATATTTACATGAAAATTACTACGAACTTCCTGAAAGCAAACTTCTCGAAACGATGGATCAGGCTTTTTTAAATGCCTTTTCAAGACTCATTGAAAGTACCATAAAACAGGGAAAAAAGCTGGTTGTGCCTTTAAGCGGAGGATTGGATTCGCGCATTATTGTTGCAATGTTAAAAAGGCTTGGAGTAGATGATGTTATCTGTATCAGTTATGGAAGAAAAGGAAACCGAGAATCCATAATAAGCAAAAAGGTCGCAAAGGCTCTTGGATATGACTGGATTTTTGTAGAATATACAGCTCGGAAGTGGCAGGAGTGCTATCACTCTAAAGAAGCTGATAGTTTCCGAAAACTGGCTGGAAATCTGTCCTCTTTGCCACATATGCAGGATTATCTGGCTGTTCAAGAATTGAAAAGTCAGGGAAAGATTCCAGAAAATTCAGTATTTGTCCCTGGACACACAGGAGACATGCTTGCAGGCAGCCATATTCCCCATTACTATCTCGATACTTCAATAAATTATAACTCCGAAACCTTCTTGGTTGATTCTTTAAAAAGACACTACAATCTATGGAACTGGCCATCTGGGTATGAGCTTGAAAATACCTTTAAAGAAAAATTAAACAACTCAATATCAGGGCTGGAAATTAAGGACAATGAGACATGCGCGAGTGCAATCGAATTTTTTGACTTTAACGACAGACAGGCGAAGTTTATTGTTAATTCAGTCAGGGTCTACGAGTTTTTTGGATATGAATGGAGAATCCCATTCTGGGATACAGAGTTAATCAATTTCTTTTTAATGGTTCCAATAGAACACAGGATAAATCAGGAACTGTACAGAAAGTATGCCAGAGACTTACTGTTTTCAGATTCCCTTACTGTACTTAAAAATATTGATTGTACTATTGATATACTGAACCTTAAACCTCTTGAAAATCGTACAAAGTATGAAAAACTCCTTTATTACAAAACATTTATTCACAGCTATTATGACGAGGTAATTGATAACCCGATATGGGGAAGATACTTTGAAAACCCTCTAATCTCAAGGTTCCTAACAAAATTTACCAGATATGGCAACAAAGCTGTTGAGAAGTATCCACTTATAAAGAGGATTGTGGAATATAAAAACGAAAACAGATATTCTCTTTCAATAAATGGAATAAGTTCTCTTGAATATCTGGCAGACATCAATGGAGAGAATTATTCGTCCAGAGACAAAAATGATTCTGAATCCACTGGTTACCCGATAATAAAATTTTTTTTAAGTAACTAATACGAAAATAAGAAAGATGTAAGAAAAATGAAAACGACGAATAAATGAACAAACAATAAGAAAAATAAAAGGGTTACCTGGGAATAGGATACCCAAAAAGTGAATTTTCCCATTTTCAAATGTTTGGTCGTGTAAACGAGTTATTGATCAATTCCGAAAAAGCGAGTATATACTCCATTATTTGAGGAAAAAATATTGAGAGATTCCTGTGCTTTAGGTTTTCAATGACTCCCATCCATTACCAGATATTTAATGCCTTTTCTTATACTTCTCGAGGACTTCACTGTTTGTCTCAAAAGCTTTCTCCTCAATGTAACCCTCATCTCGGGCCCATTCAAAAAAACTATCAAGGACTGTAGCAGCTGTTCCGATGAACTTTTTTCCCGCCCCAACCTCAACAATGTAATCTTCGAGAAAGTCCTTAATTCCTGAGGGTGTAAGGTGTTCAGGACCAAAAATATCACAGTAACTTTTATTGTCTCGTTTGTGTTGAGCAGTGTAAAGGTCCACTTCCTCATCGGATAGACAATCTTCGGCACTGAATTCCAGGAATTCCTCGTAAAGAAGAATTACCTCTTCACAGTCCAGAAAGGTCTCAGATTTCAAAGAAGCTTCCTGTTTATTCAAGAATTTCCGAAAAGCATCATTTGTAGTGGTCATATTAATCTCTTGAGTAGTATTTGTATATGTACCTGTATATGTACTAGTTTTGCTGCAAAAGATTTTATATTTTTCTCAAAAAATTTGTGTGAAAATCTGTTGTTTCTGCTTTTACAGTCAACTTTTCTAAAGGTATTCAAGAGGATTCAACAACAAACAAAGATTGGATCAAAAAGAAAACTCAGAAAAAATGAGAAAAGAAGGATAAAAGATTTCATGAAAATCTTTTTTAATTTCTACCTTTTTTTCACATATCAACTATCTTCTATCTTTTGCCTTCTCTTTATTTTTCCTTTTCACATATCAACTATCTTCTATCTTTTGCCTTCTCTTTATCTTTCCTTTTCACATAGCTTCAGGTGCTGCGATTCCCAGAGTATCAAGAGAGTTTGCAAGCACAATTCTCGCACAGTCTACAAGGGCCAGTCTTGAAGCCCTGACATTTTCATCCTCGGCAGCAATGACAGGGACAAAGCGATAGAACTGATTAAAGGCATCAGCGAGTTCGCGGGCATAGATTGCAAGCACATGGGGTTTGAGATCACGGGCTCCAAGATCAATTATGCTGTCAAACATTGCCATCTTCTTGATGAGATCGATTTCGCTATCTTCGACAAGAAGAGAGGGATTGATTTCCAGAGAGGGGGCCCAGGCTGTTTCCTCTTTTGCTTTTTCGAGGATACTGCAGGCACGGGCATGGGAGTACTGGATATAGGGAGCTCCCTGCTTCTCAAAGTCCAGGGCTTCTTTCCAGTTGAAAACTGTGGATTTTTCCGGGGAAACCCTGACTATGTCGTATCTTACTGCACCTATTCCAACCATTTCCGCAACCTGCTTCTTGAACTCGGCTGAGGCTTCAGGACGGCGATTTTCAACCTGTTCAAAGGCAGCTTCAGTGACCCTATCAAATAGATCGTCGGAACTTATGAACTGGCCGCGGCGGGTGCTCATAGAGCCTTCGGGAAGGGATACAAACTCAAAAATAACTACCTCAGGCACCTTGATTTCGATTGCATTTAATGTAGCTCTAAGCTGGCCTGAGATTAATTTGTGGTCTGCCCCAAAGACATCAATTATACGGTCTGCCTGTTCGGCTTTCCATTCGTGGTAGGCAAGGTCTCTTGTGGTGTAAAGAGAAGTTCCATTTGAACGCTGAATAACAAGGGTTTTTTCAAATCCGTAATCTGAAAGATCTACCACAAGAGCTCCCTTGTCCATCTTTGTCCTGCCGGTAGCCTTTATCCTTTCAACAATGTCATGTACTGCCCCGGACTTAAGGAAACGAGATTCGCTGACAAACCGGTCGTGGACCACGTTTAAGCGGAGAAGGGTTTCCTTGATCCCGGCAACTGCGAGGGAAACTGCCCTGTCAAAACGTTCAATAGTCTCTATATCCCCGGCCTCCACCTTTTCCATAAGGGTATCGATTTCCTTTATATACTCTGGGTTTTTCTCCAGCTCGACGTTGGCTTTAATATACACGTCAGCAATGGCTGAATCGGATTTCCTGGAAAGGTCAAGCTCGAAGCGTTCACAAGCCCAGGAAACTACCGCAATCTGGCGACCCATATCATTGACATAGTATTGAACCTCTACGTCATACCCTGCGCGCCTGAGAATGCGAGCAAGAGTGTCACCAATAATGGAATTTCGAATGTGTCCCACATGCAGGGGGCCGTTAGGGTTTGCTGAAGTATGTTCGAGGAGAATTTTATCCTTTGGGGCTCCGCATCCAAATTTCTCTTTCTCTTCCAGAACTGCAGCGACTGTCCTGTCCAGGTAGTGCCTACCTGCCAGGAAATTAATGTAAGGACCTGAGGCACTTACTTCTCCTATGTATGAGCCACTGGGAATTTCGATTGCAGAAACGATACGGGATGCAAGTTCCTTCGGATTTTGTTTGTGAAGGCTTGCCAGCCTGAAGGCAGCCCTGCTCGCAAGATCGGCATGAGAAGAGGTTTCGAAATAAAGTTCGGAATCCTCAATCTCAAAACCGACCTTTTTGATAGCGTCTTTTAAGATTGATGTAGCCTGAGCTTTGAGTTCAAGGAACAAGATAAACCACCTGTAAAAATTATGAAAATAATGTGATAAACTTAATTTACTAAATTCTTATCCACTGATCTAAGGGCAGTTTAATTAAAAAAGTATTGGATAAAAAAGTATTGTGTAAAAAAAAGTATTGGATAGGAGTCTTACCCCTGAGGGATATTAGATTCCTGTATTGTACCTCAGGATTGCAGCAATGCCTCCGAAGGCATTCATTAGCTGGGAACCTTCGTCAAAATCCGTAGATACGAAAGTAACCTTCGCATTGCTTTTGTCAGCAAGCGCTGAGAGCTCATCCACGATATCGGTAACATCCGTAACATCAAGAGAAGAACCACACTTTGGGCAATTCCCGGCGGTAGGTGCGGCTTCTCCAGGCTTCCAGCGCCTTGTCCACTTATTCTCATATCCGCAAACACTGCATTTAGTAGACACTCTTTCAGCCCGCAGGTCTTCTGAAAGCAAGAGCACATCCACTGAATTGATTTCAAGGTTTGCCCGGACCTGAGTTTCTCCGTAGGCTACTTTGCCCGAGTCAGAAATCAGTTCTTTGAAAAAAGCCTTGACAGCATTCTTCTGCCCCATGAGCTCAAGGTCCTGAAGCTTGTCCCCGGCAGCATTTAACAGTTCGGACAGCCCGGATTCATCTGTATAAGCTATATCGAAGAGTCCAAGGATTTTTCTCTGGAGCTCATGGTGCAGAAACTCCCCTGCATAGAACTCTTCTTTTGTTGGAGAGGGCCCGCCTATAAGGATTCCTTTGAGATCTTTGTGGTCAATAGTAAGGAAGATGTCACTTGCAGCATCTCCGATCCTTTTGTAAAAGTCATGGATAGCAATGAGCCTCAACTGCTGGAAACGGTGGGCACTCTGACCTCCTTTCCTCTGTTTCCCCGGAACCGTAGAAGTTAAATTACGGAAAGCCTGGATCCTTTTACCGATCAGTAGCCCAATTGTAGCTTCCCTGCGATCCAGAACTAAAAGCCCGAAAGTCCCCTTGTCCTTGAGCATGTCCTCCAGAGGCTCAAGGTAAAAGGAGGAGTCACAGTGATATTTGTAAACAGTAATAGGCTCCGGTGGGATGATCATCTCACTTTCCATGCTCGTCTTGTTAGCCCCAATGTCCACAGCCCCTGTAAAGTATACGATTCCATTTTCAGGAACTTTGTCCAGGTATCGAAGTCTTGAGAGCAGAGATTCAATGGCTCCCTGTACATTCGTCTTGGTGAGCTTGGACTTGATGTTTGCAGCCTGGCCGTGTTCATCCTTCAGCTGGTTTGTGACATCGAAAATCTGCTTGTCAGGGGGGATGTAGAGGGAAATAAGCTCAGTACTTCTTCCCTTCTTATCCCTGAGGCCTTCAAGCTTCTTCTTAAATTCATATTTTTCATGTGCGGATTGTTCAGTCATTTCAAAAATTCCCCAAGAAAGTAGTTTGATAAGATTCTGGTAATTCTGGTAAATTTGAGATTAAATTTGTAATGAATTTGATGCGGATAGATTTGAATTGAAAATGATAAATTTAAAGCAAATTAATTTAAGATTTAACTTGAGATTATCAGTCTGCAATCATAATAAATTTAGTTATTCAGTTTACAATTCGTTTAGCTTTTTGGTCAACGTAACAAAGGGTAAACGCAGGATTTGATAAGGACAAATAACACAGCGAGTTCATGTCTCAACCGAAATCCGAATATAAAAACCGCTCAGAACAAGACAAACCCGAGAGTAAGAATATGCCTGCCAAAAAAGCTAACATCCCTGAATTCGGGTAAAAAGCCAGCCCTTATGCCACGCAAACTTGCCCTGTTTCGTGTCCTGTCAATCGCACTAGATATGAGACATATTTTTACTCAGACTGTGTATAATTAGTTTAAAATTGGATTAGTCCCCGCAGGGATCATATCCTAATTGAAACTTGAGTTTATATTTGTTTCTATGCCCTAACTTAATTTATATATTCATATATAGATAAAAATTTTACTGTATATTGCAATATATTAATTACTGCCTCAGAAACTAATGTTCTCTAAAAAATTGGATCTAGTCAAGGAAGTGGATCTTTTTAACGGCAAGGGTACTAGTGTCGAGTCAACAACAAAGTGTCGTATATAATCGCTTGCATTTACTCAGAATCGTTAAATCTTTGAGGATTGACGTGACACTAGGGTGCACCTGTAGTGAGGACGTTTAATCCATGCCAGAAAACAATTTAAGCGGAGACTTTTTTCCATCCTTTGACAGAAGGACTACGCGACTGATTTCAGATTCATCTGCGATTTCGTACCCCAGATGTTTTGCAAGTTCCTGTGAGAACTCCAGCACCTCTGCATGAGTGGGCATGGCAGAACGGTCAAGTCGGAGTCTTGAAAAACCCAGATGCATGTATGCTTTTATTTCTACAAAATCAGGAGAGGCTTTTTTGATCAGTTCAGCGTAACCTTCCGGGTTGAACATGTTTTCGCCTTTGACCAGAGTCGTCCGGATTACTGTCCTTGAGTTTTTTTGCTTCATCAGGGAAAGAGACTTGTTGATCTTTTCCCAGAGTGCAGCCGATTTGGGCTGGCAGACTTTTATGTAGGTTTCCAAATCAGGAGCATCCAGGCTCATATAAAGCTGGGAAGGAGAAACCCTCGCAAACATTTCCGGAACCGTTCCGTTTGTAACCAGAAAAGTCGTAAAACCTCTTTTTTCGTATTCCTCAATAAGCTCTGGAAGATAGGGATAAAAAGTGGGCTCTCCGGAAAGAGAGATTGCAACATTATTAGGTTCATTGCCTTCAAGCCAGCGTTCCTTAAGTGCATTAGGAGAACCGCCAAAACCCGTGATCAACTTTCGCTGGCAGGCAATGCTATCCTCCACTATCTTTTCAGGTGAGTCCCATTCTCCCGGCAAAGGAACCGGAACCTCAGTCGGACGCCAGCAGAAGAGACAGCGCTGGTTGCACATAAGAGTAGGAGTCATCTGAAGGCAGCGGTGAGATTGAACTCCATAGAATTTGGATTTGTAGCAGAAGCCCTGACCGTTCATAGCGTGTCTGAGCCAGAGACATGTCTTAACAGCTGAGTGACGGCCTGCCAGGGCATAACCCTGTTTTTTCAGGAGAGTCTTAAAATCAGGGATGTCAAAAGGGAGCAAAGTACCCTCTTCATCCAGATTTTCTTCCTGAATTTCCGGGAAATCTTCCCCGGCATTTTCTTTTCTTTCTTCCAGCGGCATTTTTCGCATATTGAATCTTTGTGGTATATATAAGGATCGGAAAATAATTTAGGAAAACTTTATAGACGGACAGAATTTAGGCTGAAGGAATTGTCAGATCCATTAATCTGCGAGGTATTCAGTCAATAAAAAAGGGTTTTTCAGCCCAGTTCAATCAAATCCCAGGACTTTAACATCAAAATCTGCAAGATCCACAATTGGGACTCGCGCAGGTACGGGCATAAGATTTACACGTTTCTGAAACTCTGTCTGATCCTGCCAGGTCCCGGAATTGACAAGGAGGACATTTTTATGACGTTGAATTCCAAGGGTATGGACATGTCCTGTATGGATAATATCCGGAACAGGGTCGATTATGAAATAGTCTTTTTTCTCGGGGGATATAGAAACCCTGCTCCCGTAAGTTGGAGCAAGGTGTCTGCGTTTTACCATTTCAAGGACTGCACCGGCAGGTTCCTGATATGATACACCTGGAATGCTTGCGACAAGGTCGTCAATAGACCTGCCGTGATAGATGAGGATGCGGACCCCATCAAGGTCGACAAGAGCAGGGTTACCAACGAAAATGACATTTTGAGGAAAATCTGCCTGGATTCTTTCTGGCAGGGCAGGTTGGGGTTCTGCCTGGCGGACAGCATCGTGGTTGCCTGGACTTATTATTACGCGAATATGCTCAGGAATTTCCCTGAAGTACTCGGCAGCCTTCCTGTACTGATCGTAGACATCCAGAATATCCAGCTCCATTTCCTGGTCAGGATAGATCCCGATCCCATCAACAAGATCACCTGCAACTACCAGATAACGAATACTGGCTGCAAGCTCCCTCATAGCTTCGGAATCGGATTCTCCTTTCAAAAAGTTCAGAAACTCCAGCCAGGAATCTTCGAGGAACTGGGAGCTTCCCACATGCACATCCGAGATCAGTACAACTTTTCCATGACTTCCGGTCCTGCGCTGGATGCAATTAGGGACATCAGGCTGGATAAGCTTTGAAGCGATCATCAGATTCCCATCATTGGTTACAGAACCTGTTACGCCGACAACCTCGTCCAGGAGAATTTTTGAAGCCAGTTCAAAGAGTTCTTTTTCTGTGTTTCGAATGAGAACCGAAAAAGAACCTGTTGGGTCCTCAAGAGCAAAGATTTTATGGCCATTTGTGGTTGTGCTTATATCAGAAACCATCCCGATAATAGAGATTTCCTCAGAACCTCCGTCTCCTCCCCGGCGAAAACTTCTCTTCTTTAAACTTTCGATAGGACGTGCATTAATTCTTCCCCGTATAATTTCAGAAAGCCGGCTGTACCTATCCCTAAAATATTGCACAAACTGCATGTATTCCCCAACGCAGGTGGAATGTCCTGTTATGTCGGAAATAACAGTCACGGGATTTCTGCCAGGATAATGTTTATACCCTCCATCCCTGGAATTCAAGGACAGTCCCTTTTCAGAAATAGAGAGAAACGGATCTGCCATAGAAACCCGATTTGAAGAAGAAGGAAGAGATTTCCCATGGCCAAAAAAAGAGGACGCTGACAGGCTTCCAGCCTGTGAAGATGAAGAGGAAAAAACCTGATCAGGAACAGCTTTCAATGAAGAAAGAGAGTCTGAGGCGAGGTGAGAAGCCGAAACTTCCTCGGATGAAACAGTATCTGATTGAATATCAATTACTGGTTGATGAAAAGAGGCAGAAGGGATCGAAACCGGAATATCAGGCTCTGAGAGAGGTTCATCTGATCTGGAAGAAAGCAGCTCAGGCCCGGCAAGAAACTCTTCTGGTTTTATAGAAGAGGTCTGTATTTCATAAGAAGATGGATCCTCGGTGAACTCTTCAAACTTGGGGTGTCCTCCGTTCTTTACAGAAATTGGTTTTGGAGCCTTTCTTTGAGCAGCAAAATCCTCAAGATCTATATTTTCGACCCCTATTACAACAACAGAATCATTGACAGTTGAAAGGACATATTTGAGCAGACTTTCGGGAGAGTTACTGGCTCTGATGAGTTCTACGGCTTCAGGGCTAATCTGGTACTCTTTTTCCATAACCGTCCTTATAATATCGCTTTTATCCATAATTCCTACCTGAAATGCCTGAACTGATTGAGCTTTTCTAAATCTTCTGAACTGGATTTTGCATGAGAACCATTGAACTCCGGACTTGAAGAGGCTCAAACCAAAGACCTGTTTAAGATATAAAAATTAATCAGATACAAAATTAATGTGTTGAATTAATTATTTATTGCACTGAAGAATTTTAGTAAGTATTTGTGAGTCCCAACCAAACTATTTAATTTATTAGTGCCTGTTTACTATAGAAGTAATTAGTTCTGCCCACAATAGAAGTAATTAGTTTTTGTCTACAATAGAAGTGATCTGTCTATTATTTTAGCAAATAGCTGGAAAAATATCATAAGCAGCTGAATAAATTGAAAATTAATATAGGATAAAAACAAATCTTCAGACAAATAGCTAATCAAATAAGGCTTCGAGCCTGAAAAGACCGAATATAATGTGACATCAAAAGAATAAAATCAAAGAATAAAGGCTGATTATGAGCAAAGATAATAAGGAAAACAGTTCCCAGGAGAAGGAAAGCTTCTGGGTTTCCCTTGGAAAGGATTTGCTGTCTGTTGCAGCTGTCCTGATCACTTTTCTGATCCTTTCCAAGCTGGTATTCGGGCTCTGGACTCCTATGGTTGCAGTCGAGTCAGGAAGTATGGAACCACATATGCAGGTAGGAGACATTATTTTCATCAAAAGTATTGATCGAGTGAATCTTATCACAAATGAAGAAGGGAATAATTCAGGTTATAAGTCTTTTGAAGAGTACGGAAATGTGATTCTTTACCGCCCGTATGGGCAAGAAGGCGTAACCCCGATAATTCATAGGGCCATGTACAGGGTCGAAGCCGGAGAACAGATGTGGGAAGGAGGGCCTCTGGCTCCATATGCCGGTTACATTACTAAAGGGGACAATATTGTAACTAACCAGCACTTTGACCAGGAAGGACAGATAAGTTACCTTATGCCTGTAAAAGCTGAGTGGATTATAGGGACTGCACAGTACAGGATTCCATATCTTGGATATGTCAGGCTGTTCTTTTCATGAGGCAGACAGCCATATATAAGCACTTAACTCATGATTTTAAGGTCCTTAATCAGTTTTTTTAACTCACTGGTTCAGGCACCTTATTCCTTATTTTTGCATTTTCAGATCCTTTTCTATTGTGTAGCTTATCTAGCGCCCTTCCATAGTTTCTAATAAATGTTCGAAATTTTTGCCAATCATGTATGAAATTTTTGTAGGATTTAAAGATCATATTAATCAAAAATAATGACTTTGAAAAAAGGAAAAAAGGAGGCGATTCCAAAAAAGATAAATAAAGGAAATGAATGAAAAAAACAACCAGAAGAATAATTAGTAAAACAGTCAAAAAAAGTCGAAAAAATGAAGCTCAATAAATTAAAAATCGGTAAGACCGAAACTCCTGGAAACCTTCTTCTTGCGCCTATGGCAGACGTGACAAACCTGGCTTTCAGACTGCTATGCAGACAGCATGGGGCTGACCTCACATACACAGAGATGATCAGCGCAGATGCCCTGCTTAGCGAAAACCGAAAATCTCTTCTTAAAGGACTGAGCTCTCCCAAAGATCGGCCTTTCGGGATTCAGCTTGTAGGAAGTTCCCCTGAGAAGCTGCGAGAAGCTGCTCTTTTTGTTGAAGAGGAATACAGGCCTGAACTTATCGACGTGAATATGGGCTGCCCCGTACAACGCATTACAGGGACAGGGTGTGGCTCAGCTCTTCTCAACTCCCATACGCTTGTGTATGAAATAATCTCAGAGCTAACAGATGCCCTGAAAACTCCTGTAACTGCAAAGATCCGTATTCTGGAGAGTGATAAAAAGACTCTTGAGATTGCGCACCAGATAGAGAAAGCAGGGGCATCGGCCTTGACTATACATGGCAGAAAGGCAGAGCAAATGTACTCAGGAAGTTCAGACCTTGCAGCGATAAAAGTGGTCAAAAGTGAGCTTTCTATCCCAGTAATTGCAAACGGAGACGTAGTGGATGAAAAATCTGCCGAAAATACCCTTGACTTTACAGGCTGTGACGGGCTCATGATAGGACGTGCGGCAATGGGAAATCCTTTCATTTTCAGAAGGATCAGGCATTATCTGGAAACTGGAGAAAAATTGGAAGTGGACAGAACCCGGCAGCTGGAAGACTTTGAAGCCTATATCGTCCTGCTTGAAGAACATGGTCTTTTTTCGTCCCTCAACCTGCGGATGCACGCCCACTGGTTTACAAAGGGGCTACCCGGCTCGCGGCAAATCAGGGAAAAGATTAATACTCTAAAAGATGGAAAGGCCATAATTGATCTGATAAGGACTTCATGTGAAGATAAATATTAAAATATTTCATATTTTTGGAAGTAGAGTTTGTTTACAACCAAAGTGAGAAAAAACAGAGTTTAAAGACATGTTAACCTGAGAACAATAATTATAAAACGTCTAAAAAATAATTTAGAATTAGAAATATATATAAGCAATTTCTCGACGTTTACCGAAAAACTAATAATAATCTACACTATTATCCATGAAATATCAGGCACCAAACGGTGTGAATATATAATTAAAAAATATCTGTTTGGTTTTTATAAATCATAGTCAATATTAATCATGGCTTAATCATATGAATACATCAGGTTAACAATCAGCCGTCCAGATTTCTGGATCCCTGCATCTGCCTGTGAATATCGCAGTGGTGCCTGGAACAAGAGTCAGATTCTGAAACGCATCTGACATAAACTAATAATCAAAGTCCATCAGGTTAATTCGATTAACAGCAGTGTGATAGACAACCAACCAATAATTGCCATACAGACTGCCGAGAACAGCAAAAACGCAGAAAAACATCCGATAATATATAATAAAACCGCATAAAAAAGGAGAATCCAGATGAAGGAAATCAGAATACACGGTCGAGGAGGCCAGGGTTCTGTTACCGCGGCTGAAATGCTTTCCATTGCAGCTTTTGAAGACGGAAAGTTCAGCCAGGCCTTCCCCGCTTTTGGGGTAGAGCGTAGAGGTGCCCCTGTGCAGGCATTCACAAGGATCAATAACAGTCCAATCAGGCTCAGAAGCCAGATCTACAGCCCAGACTATGTTATTGTCCAGGACGCAACCCTTCTTGAAACTGTTAATGTTGCAAGCGGGATAAAAGATGACGGGATAATTATCGTCAACACAACAGAAACACCGGAAAGCCTGAAGCTTGAAACAAAAGCTAAGGTGATGACCGTGGATGCTACAAAGGTGGCAATGGATATTATAGGCCTCCCCATTGTAAACACAGTCCTCCTTGGAGCTTTTGCGGGTGCAACCGGAGAAATAAATGTGGAGTCAATCCAGAATGCAATAAAGGCTCGTTTTCCGGGAAAAGTCGGAGAAAAGAACGCCAAAGCAATTCAAAAAGCCTACGAAATTATCAGGGGAGAAGAAGCATGAGTCTAAAGATCACACGCGGCGGAGTCTGTGAACCTGGCTCGACCCTTAAAAACAAGACAGGAGGCTGGAGAAACTTCCGTCCTGTTTACATTTATGAAAAATGCACCAAATGCGGAATCTGTGAGATCGTGTGCCCTGACATGTCTGTCAAACCAAGGGATGACGGCTTTTTTGAGTATGATTATGATTACTGCAAAGGTTGCGGCATCTGTGCAAATGAATGTCCTGCGGATGCAATTGAAATGATTCTGGAGGAGAAATAATGATTAATCCAGCTTACAAGGGAAAAATGGTGGTAGTGGAAGGTTCATATGCTGTGGCCCATTCAGCAAAAGTATGCCGTCCAAATGTTATTTCCGCCTACCCTATAACTCCTCAGACGCATATTGTTGAAGACCTGTCCCAGTTCATAGCAGACGGGGAAATTCCCGACTGTGAGTATATTAATGTGGAATCAGAATTCTCAGCAATTTCTGCACTCATCGGAGCTGCAGCAGTAGGTGCAAGAACCTATTCAGCTACCACTTCCCAGGGACTCCTTCTCATGCACGAGGCGCTTTTTAACGCTGCAGGAATGAGGTTCCCTATTGCAATGACAGTGGCAAACAGGGCAGTCGGGGCTCCAATCAATATCTGGAACGACCACCAGGACGCAATTGCCCAGAGAGATACCGGCTGGATTCAGCTCTATGTAGAAGATGTACAGGAAGCATCTGACACTCTGCCTCAGCTTTACAAGGTCTTAGAAGATCATGATGTCATGATGCCAGGCATGGTCTGTATGGACGGTTTTATCCTGTCCCACGTTTATGAGCCTGTTATTCTGCTTGAACAGGAACTTACCGACAATTATCTTCCTGCCTTCCAGCCTGAAAATGTGCTTGACCCGGCAAACCCCAAGACTTTCGGAGCCTTTGCAGCCCCGGATACGTATGAAGAATTCAGGTACCTCCACGAACAGGCAATGCAGAAAGCGCTTCCAAAGATCGAAGCAGCAGCAAAGGAGTTCGAGGAAGTCTTCGGCCGATTCCACGGCGGGCTTGTTGATGGATACATGCTTGATGATGCCGAAATAATCATCATGTCTATGGGATCTATTCTCGGGACTGTCAAAGATGTTGTGGATCAGTACAGGGCAAGAGGAGAAAAGATCGGCGTCTTAAAAGTCAGATCCTTCAGACCTTTCCCGAAGGAGCAGGTTAGAGAGGCTATTAAGAATGCTCATGCAGTTGTCGTACTTGATAAGAATATCTCCATAGGAACAAACGAAGGAGCCCTCTTTACCGAAACCAAGTCCTGCCTCTACAACAGTAAGATCCGCGTACCAGTTATGGGCTATACCGTGGGACACGGAGGCCGTGACATCCGTGCGGAAAGCATTTCAAAGGTTATTGAAGAAACCAAGAAAGCTGCAAAGTCCGGAATCACGATTGAAAGCCAGTTCCTGGATCTCAAGGAGGATTTGCTATGAGTAAAGCTGCACCGAAAACATATCTTGCCTCTGGACACAGCGGCTGTGCAGGCTGTTGTGATGCCTTTGCTGCAAAGTTCACACTTATGGGCGTAGGCCCTAACTGTATTGTAGTTAACCCCACGGGCTGCCTTGAAGTGATGTCCACTCCTTTCCCGAATTCCTCCTGGCAGGTCCCCTGGATCCACTCCCTCTTTGAAAACGCAGGAGCAGTGGCTTCAGGTGTGGAAGCTGCCTTAAAAGCCCTTGGCAAAAAGAATGACACCAAGGTCATATCAATAGGAGGCGACGGTTCTACAATGGACATAGGACTCGGAGCCCTTTCAGGCGCTTTTGAGCGCGGCCACGACTTCACCTATGTTTGTATGGACAACGAAGCCTACATGAACACAGGAATCCAGCGCAGCAGTGGAACTCCTTTCGATGCCAGCACCACGACAACTCCAGCCGGAAAAGTCTCCTTTGGAAACCAGCGCCCAAAGAAGAACATGCCTGCCATTATGGCAGCCCATGGGTCTCCTTATGTGGCAACAACCTCAATAGGTTACCCAAGGGACATGATGCGTAAAGTTAAGAAAGCCACTGAAATAGTAGGTCCGACCTACATACACGCCCACTGCCCCTGTACAACAGGATGGGGATTTGATACCTCCAAGACCCTGGAGATTGCAAAACTTGCAGTCGAAACCTGTCTCTGGCCCATGTACGAGATGGAAAACGGGGAAATCACCCAGGTTAGAAAGGTAAAGGATCCAAGGCCAGTTGAGGAGTACCTTAGAGCCCAAAAGCGGTTCAAGCACCTCTTCACCATGGAAGGCGGGGACGAAGAAATTAAGAAAATTCAGGCTACTGCAGACTGGAACATAAAACACTACGGACTTCAGTAAAAACTGAAGTTCTACTTTTTTATTCTTCTTTATTTTTTTCTTTTAGTTTTCTTTTCCGAATTTTTGATATTGCTGGTTTTTAATTACCAAACTTGTATTTTGAAATACTAATTTTTTGATTATTTTTCATATTCATTCAATTATCCGAAGGAATGTAGATATTTTTAAAGAGTCTCTAGATACCGCTATTTCTGAATCATTATTATACTAATATTAGTTTCTAAATAAATTTTTATAGTTCCGTACTTGATATCTTTGTAAAAAAATTTAGATTTGACAAAGACAAAACGGGATTTGACAAAGACAAAACGGTTGAGGAACTGACCCTAAAAACCACTTCAACATCAGTTAATTAAAATTTTTCCAGACTGCCTTTAGGATCAAAAATTCAATTACTTACTCAAAGACCAGATTCAAGGAAACTAATTTGAGTTTTGGAATTGGCTTTCAGCAAATATTGATTTTTTTTAATTCACTTCCACAATATGATTCAAATTTGTGGGGCAAAAATCGGGGCGTAGAAAAGATGAATATAAATAATACGAATCTCGCTTTTATAAGCATTTTATTAGCGGCTTTGATACCAAGAACAGGCGAAGCCGCGACACGAAGGAGCATATTGAAGAACACCTATTTACAGCTCGATAAAGCCGGGCTCAGGTCAATGATCTCAGTAATGCTGATAATAGTCTTAAGCGCAACCGTCTTAATGAGTGTGGTGCCTTTCGAAGCTCAGGCTGCAGGCGGTGCGTATACATTGAAATGGTATGCAGCAGATCCTTCATTAAACAGCGGTTCCTATTCGCCGACGTATGCGAAACTAACTCCAGCTCAACTTCCTTCTCCAGGCATTGCCGGAAGATATGCAGATCCTCTGGCGAATGCTGTGGCATATGGACCTACTGGTTCCAGTCTTGACGCTGTGACATCGCTATCTCCACAAGGCCTAGCTCTCGGGCAGATAGTACCTTACGAGATGGTCATAACCGTCAGCGGCAGTACGGCTCCTGAAAACGGAACCATCCGGTTCACAACCAGGTTTGATACCAACACAACTGGGGGCGCCAATTTCGGCTTTGATCCAGCTTATATGGTATACGCCGCCTTCGTCGATACCGCAGATGTCGGCACCACCGATCCGTTAAATAATGCCAAAGTGGATAATTTCACTTCCACGCTCACAGGCAGCGGCTCTTCTCAGAGTATCCAGGGCACATTCAATGTATCTGGTCTTGATAATGGTGATAGGGTAGTCGTTGAGATCTGGGTTGTCTTGAAGTCTGCAATTCCTGCAGGAACCTCAGGCAATGTTCAGACAGGCGTGGTCAGCGCGCAGACTGCCACTGGTGACTCAATCAGCAGTGGAGCACAAACAGTCCCCCTATTAAGGGTGGGAGAATTTTTCAGCAGCAACGCCGACGTTTCAGTTGTGAAGACCGACAGCCCTGATCCTGTGATTCAGGGGCAAAATCTGACTTATTCTATTGTGGTAAAAAACAATTCTCCTGACACTATTGCAAACGGGGTTGTGGTTAATGATACACTTCCATCCAACACGAGTTTTGTTTCAGCTTCCGGTGCCTCTTACACAATTAGTGGAAATATTATCAGCTTCAATGTTGGCGCACTGAGCCCCGGTCAATCGGTGACAATCAATATATCCACAATTGTTTCCACTACGGCGTGGACCCTTAACGATACTTCTACGAACCCCGAAGCAGGCACTGCAGGCCCTCAGCCTACATTGTATGATCTGCTCAATATAGTCTCAAAGACTTCCATTACCAGTGATTCAGTCACTACTAATAATATATACTACCAGCCAACGAACGTTTTGCTTGCCCATCCGTTTTACATGTTTGACAAAAAAGTTATAGATGTTGCGGGAAAGGGGCCAACAGGAAATGTAACAACAACAGGAGACATTATCACCTATCAAATAAACGTGACCAATACAGGAAACATTGACTTAACAAATGTGACCCTTAATGATAGTCTGATAAACCTTACAGGTCCCAGTGGCGATAATTCCCCAACCGGTATTTTAAATGTTGGAGAAACCTGGATTTACACTGGTAGTTACACTGTAACTCAAGCAGACATAAACAGCAATGGAGGAGGAGACGGGTTAATAAATAACGAAGCAACCGTTGACTGTGATCAGCTTGACCCAAAATCACATTCAGTTGAAGTACCCGTCCATGCTACACCTATCTATCTTATTGACAAAATCGTTACTGATGTTGCCGGGAATGGTCCTGCAGGAAATATAACCGCAGCAGGCCAGAATATCTCCTACAGGGTTAATGTTAGCAACGCAGGAAACGTTGACCTGACAAACGTAACCCTTAATGATACTCTGATAAACCTGTCAGGTCCCAGCGGCGATAATTCCCCAACTGGTATTTTAAATGTTGGAGAAACCTGGACCTACACAGGTAATTACACAGTAACCCAGGCAGACATAAACAGCAATGGAGGAGGAGACGGGTTAATAAATAACGAAGCAACCGTTGACTGTGATCAGCTTGACCCAAAATCACATTCAGTTGAAGTACCCGTCCATGCTACACCTATCTATCTTATTGACAAAATCGTTACTGATGTTGCCGGGAATGGTCCTGCAGGAAATATAACCACAGCAGGCCAGAATATCTCCTACAGGGTTAATGTTAGCAACGCAGGAAACGTTGACCTGACAAACGTAACCCTTAATGACACTTTGCTTGGAATTCTGACCAATCCAACAGGAGATAATTCACCAGTGGGGATCCTGAATGTAGGAGAGGTCTGGACTTATACAGGTAATTACACAGTAACCCAGGCAGACATAAACAGCAATGGAGGAGGAGACGGGTTAATAAATAACGAAGCAACCGTTGACTGTGACCAGCTTGACCCCAAATCAGACACTGCTGAAGTATCCGTCCATGCTACACCCATTTATCTTATTGACAAAATCGTTACTGATGTTGCCGGAAAAGGCCCTACTGGGAATATAAGTGTAGCCGGCCAGAATATTTCCTACATTGTCAATGTGAGCAATACAGGAAACGTTGACCTTACAAATGTGACCCTCAATGACACTCTGATAAACCTTACAGGCCCCAGCGGCGATAATGCTCCAACGGGAGTTTTAAATGTTGGAGAAATCTGGACTTACACAGGTAATTACACAGTAACCCAGGCAGACATAAACAGCAATGGAGGAGGAGACGGGTTAATAAATAACACCGCAACCGTTGACTGTGATCAGCTTGACCCCAAATCACATTCTGCTGAAATACCATTACAGGGAATAACAGCTTACACAATTGACAAAATCGTTACAGATGTTGCAGGGAGAGGGCCTGCAGGTTCCGTAACATCTGCAGGAGATGTCATCAGCTATCAGGTTAATGTGACCAATGTAGGAAATGTTAGCCTGACAAATGTAACTCTGAATGATACTCTGATAAATCTTACAGGACCCAATGGTGATAATCCTCCTACGGGAACTCTTGATGCCGGAGAAACCTGGACATACACCGGTAATTACACGGTAACTCCGGCAGACATAAACAGTAATGGTGGAGGAGACGGATTAATTGAAAACACAGCAACTGTTGACTGTTCTGAGCTTGATCCAAAATCACACACTGCTGAAGTTCCATTACAGGTATCAGCAGTTTACCTTATTGACAAAATAGTCACTGATGTTGCAGGAAAAGGCCCTTCAGGAAGTGTAACGGCAGCGGGAGATATAATAAGCTATCAGATTAACGTAAGTAACGCAGGAAATACCGATCTGACGAATGTAACTGTTACTGATCCTCTTCTTGTAAATCTCACGGGCCCCGTAGGCGATAATTCTCCAACGGGAATTCTGAATATCGGGGAAATCTGGACATACACTGGTAATTACACAGTAACTCAGGCAGACATAAACAGCAATGGGGAAGGAGACGGGTTAATAAACAACACAGCAACCGTTGACTGTAATGAACTGGACCCGAAAAACGATACTGTTGAAGTCCAGATAATTCAAAGTTATGGGTATACAATTGATAAAATAGTCACTGATGTTGCAGGAAATGGCCCTTCAGGAAGTGTAATGGCTGCAGGAGATATCATCAGCTATCACATCAACATAAGTAACTCAGGAAATACTGATCTGACGAATGTAACTGTTACTGATTCTCTGCTTGGAAATCTCACAGGCCCCGTCGGTGATAATTCTCCAACGGGAATCCTGAACGTAGGGGAAATCTGGACATACACTGGTAATTACACAGTAACTCAGGCAGACATAAACAGCAATGGGGGAGGAGACGGGTTAATAAACAACACAGCAACTGTGGACTGTAATGAACTGAATCCTAAAAACGATACTGTTGAAGTACCTATTAAAATTGCTGCTTACATCATCGACAAAATAATTATAGATGTAGCTGGGAGGGGTCCAGAAGGGATTGTATCATCAGTAGGAGACATCATTACTTACCAGATTAATGTAACAAATGCCGGAGATGTTGATCTCACAAATGTCAGTGTAAATGATACTCTCATTGACAACCTGACAGGACCTGTAGAGTCTTTGAATCCTGATGGAATTCTTGAGATCGGAGAGATCTGGACTTATAGCGGCATTTACAACGTAACTCAGGAAGTCATAGACAATTATGGTACACCTGATGAGGATATTGATACAGGTATGGAGGGTGATATTGATAATACAGCGACTGTAGACTGTGATCAGCTTGATCCCAAATCACACTCTGCCGAAGTACCATTAGGAACACCTGTCTATATGATTGACAAAATAATAACAGATGTTGCCGGGAAAGGGGCAGTTGGAGATGTAACAGCAGCAGGCGATATCATAAGTTATCAGGTTAATGTGAGCAATATAGGAAACCTTGATCTGACAAATATAAATGTTACTGATTCTTTGATCAACCTTACAGGCCCTCTCGGCGATAATTCTCCAACGGGAATCCTTAATGTGGGAGAGACCTGGCTATACACAGGAAATTACACGGTAACTCAGGCAGATATAAACAATACTAATAGTGAAGGCAAGGGTTTTATAAATAACACAGCAACTGTAGACTCAACTCAGCTGGACCCAAAGAACGACAGTGAAAATGCACCAATAGTTCTACCTATATCTTACAATATTGACAAAATAGTTACAGATGTTGCAAGCCAAGGCCTGAATGGAAATGTAACAGCAGCAGGACAGGCAATTACATATCAGGTTAATGTTACCAATACAGGACAGGTCAATCTCACAAATGTAACTGTTACTGATCCTCTGATAAACCTGACAGGCCCAACAGAGTCTCTAACGTCTGATCTAATTCTGGAAATCGGAGAGAGCTGGATATACAATGGGACTTACATTGTCAATCAGACAGACATAAGTAACAATGGTGGCGGGGATGGGTTTATTGATAATACGGCAACAGTTGACTGTGATCAACTGGCATCAAAGTCAAAAACCGCTCAGGTACCCATAGTTCAGATTTCTGCTTTGTTGATCAACAAATCAGCATCTCCTGAAATTTACGATTCTGTTGGAGACATTATAACCTATACTTATAACGTTACTAACACTGGAAATGTAAATATTACAGGACCTATCAATGTTACCGATGACAAGGTAGGAACCTTAACTGTAACTAGCGGTAACCTTACTCCAAGTCAAAGTGTTAATGGAAGTGCTAATTACACAGTTACTCAGTCTGACCTTGATAATGGTTCTGTGACTAATGCTGCCTATGCAAATGGAACTTTCAATGGAGCCAATGTAACATCAAATACGGATAATGCAACTGTCGAAGCAGTCCAGAGTCCATCTTTAATAACTGTCAAGATTGCTTCTCCTGAAACTTACAGTACTGTGGGAGAGAACATTACCTACACCTACAATGTAAATAACACAGGAAATGTGGGAATTTCAGCACCTATCAACGTTACAGATAACAAAACAGGTACATTCACAATAAGCAACATTGGACTTGCACCAGGTCAAAACGTTAATGGAACTGCTAACTACACAGTTACTCAATCTGATCTTGATAATGGTTCTGTGACCAATGAAGCATTTGCAACAGGTACTTTCAACGGTACCGAAGTCAATTCGACAAATGTAACTGCAACTGTAACAGCAATCCAGAGTCCTTCTCTGATTACTGTTAAGATTGCTTCTGCTGAAACTTACAGTACTGTAGGAGAGAATATCACATACACCTACAATGTAAATAACACAGGAAATGTGGGGATTTCAGCACCTGTCAACGTTACAGATAACAAAACCGGTACATTCACAATAAGCAATATTGGACTTGCACCCGGTCAAAACGTTACAGGGACAGCAAATTACACAGTAACTCAGGAAGACCTTGATTCAGGATCAGTTACCAATGCAGCATTTGCAAAAGGTACTTTCAACGGTACAGAAGTCAATTCGACAAATGTAACTGCAACAGTAATTGCAAACCAGAATCCAGCTCTGTTGACGGTAAAGATAGCGTCTCCAACAACCTATTCTTCTGTAGGAGAGAACATCACATACACCTACAATGTAACTAACACAGGAAACGTCAACATTAAAGGACCTATTACGGTTACAGATAACAAAACAGGAATTATACAGATAAACAACACCACTAAATTTGCATATGTCACAAACGAAGCTAGCAATACTGTCTCTGTAATTGACATTGCCAATGACACTGTAATAGCCACAATACCAGTAGGAACTGGGCCTGTTGGGGTTGCAGTCAGTCCAGACGCAACAAAAGTATACGTTCCGAACAATGCTAATGATAACGTTTCTGTAATTGATACAGCAACAAACACTGTTACAACAACAATACCTGTAGGAGATTTCCCTCTGGGAGTTGCATTTACCCCTGATGGAACAAAAGTATATGTAACGAATTATCAAGCCAGTACTGTCTCTGTAATTGATACAGCTACAAACACTGTTACAACAACAATAAGCGGATTTAGCAATCCTTTAGGAGTTGCATTTACCCCTGATGGAACAAAGGCATATATTGGAAACGAAGGCATTGGAACAGTCTCCGTAATAAATACAAGCACATACACTCTAATAACTACAATAACTGTAGAAAATAATCCTTATGAGATTACTCTAAATCCAGCAGGAACAAAAGCATATGTGGCAAATCTTAACAGCAACACTGTTTCGGAAATTAATACAACTACAGATACTGTTACAGACACAATACCCGTAGGATCTGGACCTTATGGAGTTGCAGTAACTCCTGACGGAACAAAATTGTATGTGTCAAATGCCTTCAGCGACGATGTTTATGTGATTGACACAACAACAAATACTCTTATAACCACGATAGCTGCAGGAGACTATCCGGATGGAGTTTCAATTACTCCTGATGGAACAAAGCTATATGTGGTAAATAACGATAGCAACGATGTATCTGTAATTGATACAGCCACAAACACCGTTATAGATACTGTACCTGTAGGAAATGGGCCACGGGCATTTGGAAAGTTTATAACTCCTGTAAGCCCTCCTCTGATTCTTCCACCTGGACAAACTGTTACAGGAACAGCGAATTACACTATAACTCAGGCTGATCTTGATTCAGGATTTGTAACAAATTCAGCATTTGCAAATGGAACGTTTAATGGGAACAACATAACTTCTGAGCCTGTCAATGAAACAGTAACAGCGAATCAGTATCCGACTCTTTTAACTGTAAAAATAGCGTCTCCAACAACCTATTCTTCTGTAGGAGAGAACATCACATACACCTACAATGTAAATAACACAGGAAATGTGGGGATTTCAGCACCTATCAACATTACAGATAACAGAACTGGCACATTCACAATAAGCAACATTGGACTTGCACCTGGTCAAAACGTTACAGGGACAGCTAATTACACAATAAATCAGGCTGACCTTGATTCAGGTTCTGTGACCAATGAAGCGTTTGCAACAGGTATTTTCAATGGTACCGAAGTCAATTCTGCCAATGTAACTGCAACTGTAATAGCAGTCCAGAGTCCTGCTCTGTTAACGGTAAAAATAGCGTCTCCAACAACCTATTCTTCTGTAGGAGAGAACATCACATACACCTACAATGTAAATAACACAGGAAATGTGGGGATTTCAGCACCTATCAACATTACAGATAACAGAACTGGCACATTCACAATAAGCAACATTGGACTTGCACCTGGTCAAAACGTTACAGGGACAGCTAATTACACCATAACTCAGGCTGATCTTGATTCCGGTTCTGTGACCAATGAAGCGTTTGCAACAGGTATTTTCAATGGTACCGAAGTCAATTCTGCCAATGTAACTGCAACTGTAATAGCAGTCCAGAGTCCGGCTCTGTTAACGGTAAAAATAGCGTCTCCAACAACCTATTCTTCTGTAGGAGAGAACATCACATACACCTACAATGTAAATAACACAGGAAATGTGGGGATTTCAGCACCTATCAACATTACAGATAACAGAACTGGCACATTCACAATAAGCAACATTGGACTTGCACCTGGTCAAAACGTTACAGGGACAGCTAATTACACCATAACTCAGGCTGATCTTGATTCCGGTTCTGTGACCAATGAAGCGTTTGCAACAGGTATTTTCAATGGTACCGAAGTCAATTCTGCCAATGTAACTGCAACTGTAATAGCAGTCCAGAGTCCGGCTCTGTTAACGGTAAAAATAGCGTCTCCAACAACCTATTCTTCTGTAGGAGAGAACATCACATACACCTACAATGTAAATAACACAGGAAATGTGGGGATTTCAGCACCTATCAACATTACAGATAACAGAACTGGCACATTCACAATAAGCAACATTGGACTTGCACCTGGTCAAAACGTTACAGGGACAGCTAATTACACAATAAATCAGGCTGACCTTGATTCAGGTTCTGTGACCAATGAAGCGTTTGCAACAGGTATTTTCAATGGTACCGAAGTCAATTCTGCCAATGTAACTGCAACTGTAATAGCAGTCCAGAGTCCTGCTCTGTTAACGGTAAAAATAGCGTCTCCAACAACCTATTCTTCTGTAGGAGAGAACATCACATACACCTACAATGTAAATAACACAGGAAATGTGGGGATTTCAGCACCTATCAACATTACAGATAACAGAACTGGCACATTCACAATAAGCAACATTGGACTTGCACCTGGTCAAAACGTTACAGGGACAGCTAATTACACAATAAATCAGGCTGACCTTGATTCAGGTTCTGTGACCAATGAAGCGTTTGCAACAGGTATTTTCAATGGTACCGAAGTCAATTCTGCCAATGTAACTGCAACTGTAATAGCAGTCCAGAGTCCTGCTCTGTTAACGGTAAAAATAGCGTCTCCAACAACCTATTCTTCTGTAGGAGAGAACATCACATACACCTACAATGTAAATAACACAGGAAATGTGGGGATTTCAGCACCTATCAACATTACAGATAACAGAACTGGCACATTCACAATAAGCAACATTGGACTTGCACCTGGTCAAAACGTTACAGGGACAGCTAATTACACAATAAATCAGGCTGACCTTGATTCAGGTTCTGTGACCAATGAAGCGTTTGCAACAGGTATTTTCAATGGTACCGAAGTCAATTCTGCCAATGTAACTGCAACTGTAATAGCAGTCCAGAGTCCTGCTCTGTTAACGGTAAAAATAGCGTCTCCAACAACCTATTCTTCTGTAGGAGAGAACATCACATACACCTACAATGTAAATAACACAGGAAATGTGGGGATTTCAGCACCTATCAACATTACAGATAACAGAACTGGCACATTCACAATAAGCAACATTGGACTTGCACCTGGTCAAAACGTTACAGGGACAGCTAATTACACAATAAATCAGGCTGACCTTGATTCAGGTTCTGTGACCAATGAAGCGTTTGCAACAGGTATTTTCAATGGTACCGAAGTCAATTCTGCCAATGTAACTGCAACTGTAATAGCAGTCCAGAGTCCGGCTCTGTTAACGGTAAAAATAGCGTCTCCAACAACCTATTCTTCTGTAGGAGAGAACATCACATACACCTACAATGTAAATAACACAGGAAATGTGGGGATTTCAGCACCTATCAACATTACAGATAACAGAACTGGCACATTCACAATAAGCAACATTGGACTTGCACCTGGTCAAAACGTTACAGGGACAGCTAATTACACAATAAATCAGGCTGACCTTGATTCAGGTTCTGTGACCAATGAAGCGTTTGCAACAGGTATTTTCAATGGTACCGAAGTCAATTCTGCCAATGTAACTGCAACTGTAATAGCAGTCCAGAGTCCTGCTCTGTTAACGGTAAAAATAGCGTCTCCAACAACCTATTCTTCTGTAGGAGAGAACATCACATACACCTACAATGTAAATAACACAGGAAATGTGGGGATTTCAGCACCTATCAACATTACAGATAACAGAACTGGCACATTCACAATAAGCAACATTGGACTTGCACCTGGTCAAAACGTTACAGGGACAGCTAATTACACAATAAATCAGGCTGACCTTGATTCAGGTTCTGTGACCAATGAAGCGTTTGCAACAGGTATTTTCAATGGTACCGAAGTCAATTCTGCCAATGTAACTGCAACTGTAATAGCAGTCCAGAGTCCTGCTCTGTTAACGGTAAAAATAGCGTCTCCAACAACCTATTCTTCTGTAGGAGAGAACATCACATACACCTACAATGTAAATAACACAGGAAATGTGGGGATTTCAGCACCTATCAACATTACAGATAACAGAACTGGCACATTCACAATAAGCAACATTGGACTTGCACCTGGTCAAAACGTTACAGGGACAGCTAATTACACAATAAATCAGGCTGACCTTGATTCAGGTTCTGTGACCAATGAAGCGTTTGCAACAGGTATTTTCAATGGTACCGAAGTCAATTCTGCCAATGTAACTGCAACTGTAATAGCAGTCCAGAGTCCGGCTCTGTTAACGGTAAAAATAGCGTCTCCAACAACCTATTCTTCTGTAGGAGAGAACATCACATACACCTACAATGTAAATAACACAGGAAATGTGGGGATTTCAGCACCTATCAACATTACAGATAACAGAACTGGCACATTCACAATAAGCAACATTGGACTTGCACCTGGTCAAAACGTTACAGGGACAGCTAATTACACAATAAATCAGGCTGACCTTGATTCAGGTTCTGTGACCAATGAAGCGTTTGCAACAGGTATTTTCAATGGTACCGAAGTCAATTCTGCCAATGTAACTGCAACTGTAATAGCAGTCCAGAGTCCTGCTCTGTTAACGGTAAAAATAGCGTCTCCAACAACCTATTCTTCTGTAGGAGAGAACATCACATACACCTACAATGTAAATAACACAGGAAATGTGGGGATTTCAGCACCTATCAACATTACAGATAACAGAACTGGCACATTCACAATAAGCAACATTGGACTTGCACCTGGTCAAAACGTTACAGGGACAGCTAATTACACAATAAATCAGGCTGACCTTGATTCAGGTTCTGTGACCAATGAAGCGTTTGCAACAGGTATTTTCAATGGTACCGAAGTCAATTCTGCCAATGTAACTGCAACTGTAATAGCAGTCCAGAGTCCGGCTCTGTTAACGGTAAAAATAGCGTCTCCAACAACCTATTCTTCTGTAGGAGAGAACATCACATACACCTACAATGTAAATAACACAGGAAATGTGGGGATTTCAGCACCTATCAACATTACAGATAACAGAACTGGCACATTCACAATAAGCAACATTGGACTTGCACCTGGTCAAAACGTTACAGGGACAGCTAATTACACCATAACTCAGGCTGATCTTGATTCCGGTTCTGTGACCAATGAAGCGTTTGCAACAGGTATTTTCAATGGTACCGAAGTCAATTCTGCCAATGTAACTGCAACTGTAATAGCAGTCCAGAGTCCGGCTCTGTTAACGGTAAAAATAGCGTCTCCAACAACCTATTCTTCTGTAGGAGAGAACATCACATACACCTACAATGTAAATAACACAGGAAATGTGGGGATTTCAGCACCTATCAACATTACAGATAACAGAACTGGCACATTCACAATAAGCAACATTGGACTTGCACCTGGTCAAAACGTTACAGGGACAGCTAATTACACAATAAATCAGGCTGACCTTGATTCAGGTTCTGTGACCAATGAAGCGTTTGCAACAGGTATTTTCAATGGTACCGAAGTCAATTCTGCCAATGTAACTGCAACTGTAATAGCAGTCCAGAGTCCTGCTCTGTTAACGGTAAAAATAGCGTCTCCAACAACCTATTCTTCTGTAGGAGAGAACATCACATACACCTACAATGTAAATAACACAGGAAATGTGGGGATTTCAGCACCTATCAACATTACAGATAACAGAACTGGCACATTCACAATAAGCAACATTGGACTTGCACCTGGTCAAAACGTTACAGGGACAGCTAATTACACAATAAATCAGGCTGACCTTGATTCAGGTTCTGTGACCAATGAAGCGTTTGCAACAGGTATTTTCAATGGTACCGAAGTCAATTCTGCCAATGTAACTGCAACTGTAATAGCAGTCCAGAGTCCTGCTCTGTTAACGGTAAAAATAGCGTCTCCAACAACCTATTCTTCTGTAGGAGAGAACATCACATACACCTACAATGTAAATAACACAGGAAATGTGGGGATTTCAGCACCTATCAACATTACAGATAACAGAACTGGCACATTCACAATAAGCAACATTGGACTTGCACCTGGTCAAAACGTTACAGGGACAGCTAATTACACAATAAATCAGGCTGACCTTGATTCAGGTTCTGTGACCAATGAAGCGTTTGCAACAGGTATTTTCAATGGTACCGAAGTCAATTCTGCCAATGTAACTGCAACTGTAATAGCAGTCCAGAGTCCTGCTCTGTTAACGGTAAAAATAGCGTCTCCAACAACCTATTCTTCTGTAGGAGAGAACATCACATACACCTACAATGTAAATAACACAGGAAATGTGGGGATTTCAGCACCTATCAACATTACAGATAACAGAACTGGCACATTCACAATAAGCAACATTGGACTTGCACCTGGTCAAAACGTTACAGGGACAGCTAATTACACAATAAATCAGGCTGACCTTGATTCAGGTTCTGTGACCAATGAAGCGTTTGCAACAGGTATTTTCAATGGTACCGAAGTCAATTCTGCCAATGTAACTGCAACTGTAATAGCAGTCCAGAGTCCTGCTCTGTTAACGGTAAAAATAGCGTCTCCAACAACCTATTCTTCTGTAGGAGAGAACATCACATACACCTACAATGTAACTAACAATGGAAATGTGAACATTAAAGGGCCTATTACAGTTACAGATAACAAAACAGGAATTATACAGATAAACAACACCACTAAATTTGCATATGTCACAAACGAAGCTGGCAATACTGTCTCTGTAATTGACATTGCCAATGACACTGTAATAGCCACAATACCAGTAGGAACTGGGCCTGTTGGGATTGCAGTCAGTCCAGACGCAACAAAAGTATACGTTCCGAACAATGCTAATGATAACGTTTCTGTAATTGATACAGCAACAAACACTGTTACAACAACAATACCTGTAGGAGATTTCCCTCTGGGAGTTGCATTTACCCCTGATGGAACAAAAGTATATGTAACGAATTATCAAGCCAGTACTGTCTCTGTAATTGATACAGCCACAAACACTGTTACAACAACAATAAGCGGATTTAGCAATCCTTTAGGAGTTGCATTTACCCCTGATGGAACAAAGGCATATATTGGAAACGAAGGCATTGGAACGGTCTCCGTAATAGACACAAGCACATACACTCTAATAACTACAATAACTGTAGGAAATAATCCTTATGAGATTACTCTAAATCCAGCAGGAACAAAAGCATATGTGGCAAATCTTAACAGCAACACTGTTTCGGAAATTAATACAACTACAGATACTGTTACAGACACAATACCCGTAGGATCTGGACCTTATGGAGTTGCAGTAACTCCTGACGGAACAAAATTGTATGTGTCAAATGCCTTCAGCGACGATGTTTATGTGATTGACACAACAACAAATACTCTTATAACCACGATAGCTGCAGGAGACTATCCGGATGGAGTTTCAATTACTCCTGATGGAACAAAGCTATATGTGGTAAATAACGATAGCAACGATGTATCTGTAATTGATACAGCCACAAACACCGTTATAGATACTGTACCTGTAGGAAATGGGCCACGGGCATTTGGAAAGTTTATAACTCCTGTAAGCCCTCCTCTGATTCTTCCACCTGGACAAACTGTTACAGGAACAGCGAATTACACTATAACTCAGGCTGATCTTGATTCAGGATTTGTAACAAATTCAGCATTTGCAAATGGTACATTCAATGGAAACAATGTAACATCAAATACTGATAACGAAACAGTAACAGCAAATCAGAGTCCGGCTCTGTTAACGGTAAAGATAGCGTCTCCGACAACATATTCTTCTGTGGGAGAGAACATCACATACACCTACAATGTAAATAACACAGGAAATGTGGGGATTTCAGCACCTATCAACGTTACAGATAACAGAATTGGCACATTCACAATAAGCAACATTGGACTTGCGCCTGGTCAAAACGTTACAGGGACAGCGAATTACACAGTAACTCAGGAAGATCTGGATTCAGGATCAGTTACCAATGAAGCATTTGCAACAGGCACTTTCAACGGTACAGAAGTAAATTCGACAAATGTAACTGCAACTGTAATTGCAAACCAGAATCCAGCTCTGTTGACGGTAAAGATAGCATCTCCTGAAACCTATTCTTCTGTAGGACAGAATATCACATACACCTACAATGTAACTAACACAGGAAACGTAATCATTACAGGACCTATCAACGTTACAGATGACAAAGTGGGAACAGTACTGATAACTGCAGGAAACCTGAACCCTGGACAGAGTGCAACAGGGACAGCGAATTACACAGTAACTCAGGAAGACCTGGATTCAGGATCAGTTACCAATGCAGCATTTGCAACAGGCACTTTCAACGGTACAGAAGTAAATTCTGCCAATGTAACTGCAACTGTAATTGCAAACCAGAATCCAGCTCTGTTGACGGTAAAGATAGCATCTCCTGAAACCTATTCTTCTGTAGGACAGAATATCACATACACCTACAATGTAACTAACACAGGAAACGTAATCATTACAGGACCTATCAACGTTACAGATGACAAAGTGGGAACAGTACTGATAACTGCAGGAAACCTGAACCCTGGACAGAGTGCAACAGGGACAGCGAATTACACAGTAACTCAAGCTGACCTGGATTCAGGATCAGTTACCAATGCAGCATTTGCAACAGGCACTTTCAACGGTACAGAAGTAAATTCTGCCAATGTAACTGCAACTGTAATTGCAAACCAGAATCCAGCCTCTGTTGACGGTAAAGATAGCATCTCCTGAAACCTATTCGTCTGTAGGACAGAATATCACATACACCTACAATGTAACTAACACAGGAAACGTAATCATTACAGGACCTATCAACGTTACAGATGACAAAGTGGGAACAGTACTGATAACTGCAGGAAACCTGAACCCTGGACAGAGTGCAACAGGGACAGCGAATTACACAGTAACTCAAGCTGACCTTGATTCAGGATCAGTTACCAATGCAGCATTTGCAACAGGCACTTTCAACGGTACAGAAGTAAATTCTGCCAATGTAACTGCAACTGTAATTGCAAACCAGAATCCAGCTCTGTTGACGGTAAAGATAGCATCTCCTGAAACCTATTCGTCTGTAGGACAGAATATCACATACACCTACAATGTAACTAACACAGGAAACGTAATCATTACAGGGCCTGTCAACGTTACAGATGACAAAGTGGGAACAGTACTGATAACTGCAGGAAACCTGAACCCTGGACAGAGTGCAACAGGGACAGCGAATTACACAGTAACTCAAGCTGACCTTGATTCCGGTTCTGTGACCAATGAAGCATTTGCAACAGGCACTTTCAACGGTACAGAAGTAAATTCGACAAATGTAACTGCAACTGTAACAGCAAACCAGAATCCTGCTCTGTTGACGGTAAAGATAGCATCTCCTGAAACCTATTCTTCTGTAGGACAGAACATCACATACACCTACAATGTAACTAACACAGGAAACGTAATCATTACAGGACCTATCAACGTTACAGATGACAAAGTGGGAACAGTACTGATAACTGCAGGAAACCTGAACCCTGGACAGAGTGCAACAGGGACAGCGAATTACACAGTAACTCAAGCTGACCTTGATTCCGGTTCTGTGACCAATGAAGCATTTGCAACAGGCACTTTCAACGGTACAGAAGTAAATTCGACAAATGTAACTGCAACTGTAACAGCAAACCAGAATCCTGCTCTGTTGACGGTAAAGATAGCATCTCCTGAAACCTATTCTTCTGTAGGACAGAACATCACATACACCTACAATGTAACTAACACAGGAAACGTAATCATTACAGGGCCTATCAACGTTACAGATGACAAAGTGGGAACAGTACTGATAACTGCAGGAAACCTGAACCCTGGACAGAGTGCAACAGGGACAGCAAATTACACAGTAACTCAGGAAGACCTGGATTCAGGATCAGTTACCAATGCAGCATTTGCAACAGGCACTTTCAACGGTACAGAAGTAAATTCTGCCAATGTAACTGCAACTGTAATTGCAAACCAGAATCCTGCTCTGTTGACGGTAAAGATAGCGTCTCCGACAACATATTCGTCTGTGGGAGAGAATATCACATACACCTACAATGTAACTAACACAGGAAACGTAATCATTACAGGACCTATCAACGTTACAGATGACAAAGTGGGAACAGTACTGATAACTGCAGGAAACCTGAACCCTGGACAGAGTGCAACAGGGACAGCAAATTACACAGTAACTCAGGAAGACCTGGATTCAGGATCAGTTACCAATGCAGCATTTGCAACAGGCACTTTCAACGGTACAGAAGTAAATTCGACAAATGTAACTGCAACTGTAACAGCAAACCAGAATCCTGCTCTGTTGACGGTAAAGATAGCGTCCCCGACAACCTATTCTTCTGTAGGACAGAACATCACATACACCTACAATGTAACGAACACAGGAAACGTAATCATTACAGGACCTATCAACGTTACAGATGACAAAGTGGGAACAGTACTGATAACTGCAGGAAACCTGAACCCTGGACAGAGTGCAACAGGGACAGCGAATTACACAGTAACTCAGGAAGACCTGGATTCAGGATCAGTTACCAATGAAGCATTTGCAACAGGCACTTTCAACGGTACAGAAGTAAATTCTGCCAATGTAACTGCAACTGTAATTGCAAACCAGAATCCTGCTCTGTTGACGGTAAAGATAGCGTCTCCGACAACATATTCGTCTGTGGGAGAGAACATCACATACACCTACAATGTAACTAACACAGGAAACGTAATCATTACAGGACCTATCAACGTTACAGATGACAAAGTGGGAACAGTACTGATAACTGCAGGAAACCTGAACCCTGGACAGAGTGCAACAGGGACAGCGAATTACACAGTAACTCAAGCTGACCTTGATTCAGGATCAGTTACCAATGCAGCATTTGCAACAGGCACTTTCAACGGTACAGAAGTAAATTCGACAAATGTAACTGCAACTGTAATTGCAAACCAGATGCCGGATTACACTATTGATAAAACGGTTACAGATGTTGAAAGCCAGTTCTGCATAGATTGTAACCTTTCAGAAGGAACAGTAACATTACCTGGAGACATCATTACTTACCAGATTAATGTAACTAATACTGGAAACATTCACCTGACAAACGTAACCCTGAATGATTCTCTGATTACGCTGACAGGACCAATAGAATCTCTGAATCCCGATGGAGTTCTGGAAGTAGGAGAAACATGGACATATACAGGAACTTACACTGTTACTCTAGAAGACATATTCAGTAATGGAGGAGGAAATGGATTCATAGAAAATACAGCAACAGTTGACTGTGATCAGCTGGGTCCGGAATCTGACAGTGCTGAAGTACCGATAGAACAGCCTACAGGAGGAGAGCCGGGTGGGGATCCAGGAGAGGGACCGGGAGAGGAGCCTGGTTGCATAATTGAAAAAATAGTTACTGATGTTGCCGGCAACGGGCCGACAGGAGATGTAACAGAAGCTGGTGATGTGGTCACCTATCAGATTGCAGTTACCAATACAGGAAACATTCACCTGACAAACGTAATAGTAACTGATACTCTCATTGACTATCTCAATGGACCTGCAGAGTCTCTGATTGCTGATGGAGTTCTCGAAATAGGGGAAACGTGGGTATATACTGGAATTTACACTGCTACTCAGGCAGATATAGACGGTAGTTGCGAAGGGGACGTGTTCATCGAAAATACGGCAACTGTTGATTCGGATCAGCTGGGGCCGGTGTCAGACAGTGTTGAAGTACCGATAGGAGAGGTCCCGATAGAAGAGATCCAGGATTATTGTGTATATAAGTCAGTAATCGGAGTCGATAAGGCTGGAGATTGTATACTCAATGAACCTGGAGACATAATTGAATATCAAATCGTGGTGAAGAATTCAGGCAATACAGACCTGTCTGGAGTGTTAGTAAGCGACCCGATGATTACACTGACAGGTCCTGTTGGAGATGATATTGACCCAGGAATATTGAATCCGGGAGAGGCATGGAAATTCTTCGGAAATTATGTGGTAACTGAAGAGGACATAAACAGTAACATTGACGGAGATGGAGATCTCGACAACACGGCAACTGTGAGCTGCAATGAACTCCCTATCGAGACCTGCAATGTAGAGCAGCTGGTAGCTCAGAAGATGGATTTGTGCATATACAAATCAATAATTGGAGTCGATAATGCCGGAGACTGTATAATCAACAAGCCAGGAGACATAATAGAATACCAGATTGCAGTAAAGAATGAAGGAAAGGTGGATCTGACGGGAATTTTAGTAAACGATCCGATGATTACACTGACAGGTTCTGCTGGAGATGATATTGATCCTGGTGTGTTGAATCAGGGAGAGACATGGAAATTGTTCGGAAATTATACGGTAACCCAGGCAGATATAACCAGTAATGGCGAGGGGGATGGATTCATAGAGAATACAGCAACAGTAAGCTGCAACGAACTTTCTGTTGAAAGCAGCAGTGTAAAACAGCCTATTCTCCTTACCTTAATCGATGTAAACGATACAGCTTCAAAACCTACCACCGGCCAGAGTGGAAATGAAAATTCCGGAGACAATGGAAGCGGTAGCGGAAACAGTAACATTGAAAGTGGCAGTGGAAACAGTGGTGGAAGCAGTGGAAGCGGCAGTGGTTCCAGTAGCGGTGGAAGCAGCGGTGGTGCCTGTGGCTCTCCTGAACCTGCAAAGAACGTTGAAGTGAAGGAACTTGCACAGGCGTTCATTACAAACGGAAAACCAGTAAAGTTTGACTTCACGAAGAACGCTACCTGTGTTTTATATCTGAGCTTCGATTCAAAAAAGACCGTTGGTAAGACTACAGCAACTGTCGAGATGCTGAAAGGAAAATCAACGCTGGTTTCAGAGCTGCCTTCTGGCGAAGTATATAAATCCCTCAATATCTGGGTTGGAAACAGCGGGTTTGCAACTTCAAAGAATATCGAAAATCCGGTGATCTGTTTCAAGGTTGAAAAATCCTGGATACAGGATAAAGGAATAGAGCCGTCTTCTATAACCCTGAATCGGTATAACGATAAAAAATGGGAACAGCTTCCAACCAGCCTGTTGAGGGAAGATGAAAGATTCCTGTATTTCACAGCCAAAACACAGGGATTCTCGCCCTTTGTAATAACAGGTAAGACGATAGCAAAAGAAGCTGTCAACCAAATACAGATTGAACCTGAAGCTGAAGATGTTAAACAGAACACTGGAAATACAGAAGCCGACGTTGAAAAAGAGAAGCAAAAAGAAGAAAATGCAAGTGCTCCTGGATTTGAGACCGTTTATGGTGTCAGCGGGCTGCTTGCAATATACATGTATAAAAGGAGGCAATAACAGAGATAGGCAGTGAAAAGAGTAAATGAAATTACTGAGGAAAACAATTAGGTGGAGGACTTAAGCCTTCATCTAATCTGTACATTTTTACCCTGATAAATGCTTAATATAAAAAAATTAGGGAAAGGTTTAAAAAATAAGCTTTGGGATAAATTTTAGAGACATCAAGCGGTTAAAATGAAGAATCATAGATATAGTAGCTTAAAAATTGTTGAAACGAGCAGAATAAGCAAAATGAGAATCAAATATGAATAGGCATCTGTTTTTAGAGATTCCGTTTTTAGAGATTCCGTTTTTGGGATACCGTTTTTGGGATACCGTTTTTGGGATACCGTTTTTAAGATTCCGTTTTTAAGATTCCGTTTTTAAGATTCCGTTTTTAAGATTCCGTTTTTAGAGATTCCGTTTTTAAGATTCCGTTTTTAAGATTCCGTTTTTAAGATTCCGTTTTTGGGATTCCGTTTTTAAGATTCCGTTTTTGGGATACCGTTTTTAAGATTCCGTTTTTAAGATTCCGTTTTTAAGATTCCGTTTTTAAGATTCCGTTTTTAAGATTCCGTTTTTAGAGATTCCGTTTTTGGGATACCGTTTTTAAGACACCGTTTTTAAGACACCGTTTTTAGAGATACCGTTTTTTTCACAGATGCCTTGAACGCCAAATATCTGTTCGTAAATATAAGACTACGGATGTACTGAAAATAGGAGATATAATTCCAGAAGTACTCTAAATTATATAGAGAGTAAAACATTAAAAATAGTAGATAAATCGTTTTTCTAAATTCAGCTAAAATCAGGTATGAGAATCTTTTGGAACCTGAACTGGAGCTTAAACTCTATGTTTCACAAAAAAGAGAAATTTTATAGAAAAAAGTAAGTTGCCGGATGATTACATATCAACCAGCGGTAACTGTCTCCTCAGGTCTGGCAAATATCCCTCTCTGTGCAGGGCTATTTTATAGTCACTTATTACTCTGCACAGTCTGTGTGTATATTTCAGACAGTTTGTACCAACTTCCCCTTTGAACAATATCTTTTCGGTTTTCTCTATAAATTCGGGGTAGGTGAATACCAGTTCTTCTTTTGTGTGCAGGAACAAAGCTGTAAAGTCCCTGTGAATGCCCATACTCCTTCTAAGCAGTTCAATATTCAGATGGTCCTCGGATAGATAGGAGGTAAATTTCACAAACGTGTAAAAGTCTGCCACATTCTGGTTTAAGGAGTTTAGGATTGAATAAAGAACGTTGTCTGTTTCCGGAAGGGGGATATCCGGAAGGTCGAGACATTCTCCATCGAAGGTTTCATTTTCTTCTACGTTTTGATCCTGGGTTGTATCACGGTCCATTTTATCACCCTGGTATGGTATTTTATTTTCAGTAAATGGTCTGTAGTTTCCGCATTATATAACGGATTCAATAACTTGGTCTTAGAGGTGGCTTTCTGACACACTTACTTACTTTGATATAGGGTGGCTGTAAGTAGGTGTATCAATTAAGTTATCCCGTTGCATGTCCATTGCTTCCCCACTCGAAGCAGTTGTACGCACACGTTTCAATGCTTTAGACTCCGTTTTTCATTTACGAATCCAGGCTGAAATTCTAATCCTGGAGTTCTATAAAATAAATTTGATTAACCTCTTAGGGCTCTTGCATCTCACCATATATAAAATTATGTCTTAATAAAACTACATAAATATAATTATACAGGAATGTTTACTCGGCGTTGTAAAAATCTCCACTTAAACAGGTAATATACTATAGATGCTAGAATATAAACCTGAGCCTGTAAGATTATATTGTAAACTCCCGCAGACAATTGATTTTGAAAGTCACGTTTGTTAAGAATATATTCTCACAAAAAAGTAACAGGCTCAAAAAACCCGCCGCAAAAATAGAGTTAAGAGTTCATTTAAAGTTCAGGGTTCTTTTAACTCCCCTGATTCTTTAAAATTCCCTGAAGCCCCTCTACCCTCAAGCATCTCCATACCTATAGCCACAATTCCATATACGAGGCTCAAAACAAGAATGATCGTTGCGCCCGAAGGGACATCCAGAGCATATGAAAGACCTATTCCAGTTACACTTACTGCAGTTCCAAAGACAATAGAAATCAGCATCATCTGCTTCAGATTATGCGTAAATTTGCGGCTAAGGGTTGCAGGAATAGTCAGAAGGGCTATCACAAGGATGATACCCACAACTTTGATAAGAACAACAATTGTCAGGGCAATAATACACAGAAGGAAAAGGTAAAGTTTCTCTGTAGGCAAACCCTGGACAGTTGTAAACTCTTCATCAAAACAGAGAGCAAGGAATTCTTTATAGAGTAAATAGACTGCACCTACAATGACCAGATCAAGAGCCAGCATCATATAGAGATCAAAACGAGGCACAGTCAGAATGTTTCCGAAGAGATAGGTCATAAGGTCGGGAGCATAACCTGGAGTCAGGTAAACAAAAATGACCCCAAGAGCCATTCCAAGAGACCAGAGTATCCCAATTGCACTGTCTTCCGGAATTTTAGACTTTTTGCTCACTGTCCCCATGACCAGGGCCGAAATAAGGCTGAAGGGAAGAACACCAAGCATGGGATTGATCCCGAGGAAATAACCCAAGCCGACACCTCCAAAAGAAGCGTGAGCGATTCCGCCGCTGATAAAGACAATTTTTTTGACGACAACATAAACGCCTATAATCCCGCAGGCTACACTTGCAAGGATTGCAGCTGCAAGGGCGTTCTGGATGAAGCTATATTGCAGAAGATCAAACATTTTTTATTACTCCTTCATAAGCTGTTTTTCGAACCACTCTTTGATCTTCAGGAATCTCCTTTATGCATCTCCAGCACCCTATGAGGCACTCCATGAGCGATCAGTTCGATAGGGCACTGGTAGGTAGCTTCCAGATCCTCAACATGAATTTCTCTGGAGTTATGATAGTGGAGCGTGCGATTCAGGCAGGCTATCCTGTCGACATAGACAGAAACTGCGCTAAGGTCGTGCGTAACCATGATAACTGCCATTTCCTGCTTGAGCCTATCCAGAAGACGGTAGAGTTCATCTTGCATGTGGGGGTCAAGCCCGGAATTGGGTTCGTCCAGGAGTAGAAGTTTGGGGTTTGTGGCAAGAGCCCGGGCAATAAAGACTCTCTGCCTCTGACCACCTGAGAGCTGACCGATCTGCCGGTCCTTATACTGGAACATCTCCACGGTCTTCAGGGCTTCTTCGACAGCCTTTTTATCTTCTTCCCTGTATTTATTCAGGAAACCCGTATGGCTTATCCTGCCTGTCAAAACCACTTCCCAGACGCTGATAGGAAAATCGAAATCAAAACCTTTGTATTGGGGAACATATCCCACAAGGTCTCTGCTTTTTTCCGGGGATTTCCCAAAGAGCTTCACACTGCCTCTGTAAGGCTTCAGAAGCCCGAGAAGCACTTTGAGAAATGTGGTTTTTCCTCCACCATTAGGTCCAATAATGCCGAGCAACCCATTGGGCTCTTTTAATTCCAGATTTACGGCTTCAAGAATTGTCTGGTTTCCATAGCGAACCCAGACATCCTCCAGCTCTATAACCTTCTCCATTAATTTCCCTTCAGACTATCGTTTTTATCTTACTCCGGATTATGTTCTTTTTATATTTAGATATAGAACCCAAATGCTGCTTTTATACAAGGTTTTTGGCAAAAATATCGGATACGTTTTCCATGTTTTCAACATAATTCTTCGCAAGAGGATCAACTGCTATGACCTCACCGCCTATCTCTTCAGCTACGGCCTGGGCACTTCGCGTACTGAACTGGGGCTGGATAAAGATTACTTTAACCTGCTTTTCCTTTGCAAGATCCACAAGCTTTGCCAGGTCCTGAGCACTCGGCTCTTTGCCTTCGATCTCAACGGGAATCATGGTAAGGTTGTAGTCAGCTGCAAAATAGCCCCAGGAGGGGTGAAAAACCATGAAGTTCCTTTCCTTTCTCCCTTCAAGCTTTGCCCGGATCCTCGCGTCCAGAGAATCCAGTTCTTTCAGGTAAGCATCCCTGTTCTCGGCATAGTAAGTTTCGTTGCCGGGATCAATTTTTGCAAGCCCTTCATAAATATTTTCGACCATTTTCTTTGAGTTTGCGGGAGATGTCCATATGTGTGGGTCCAGTTCTTCGTGATCTGCATCACTTTCATTTTCAGATTCGATCTCTTCTTCATGATGATGGCCAACAAGTTTCTTAAGTTCTATCCCATCAGAAGAATTTACGATAAGAGTCCCACTGTTGATGGATTCAAACCTGTCGATCCAGACTTCTTCAAACGGCATTCCGACCCCGGCTGTAACATACATACTGGCTTTGCTTACCTCCCCCAGCTCCCTTGGAGAAGGTTCATAGGTATGAGGGTCTGCTCCAGGAGGAATTACGACGACAGTTTTTACTTTATTTCCCCCGACTTTTTCTACGAATTCTGACTGGGGAAGAAGGCTAACGGCCACTATTATGGGCTTGCTGATTGCTGTCGCTTCGACTTGCTGTCCTGTGCTTTCATTAACCGGAGAGTCGCCTGAATCCAAACAGCCGCTGACAAAAAGACTTAGTCCAACAGTCAAAAGCAATAATAAAGATATAAGTTTCAGTTTCATAATTGAGATCCCGTTCTCTTCATTTTCATTTTTACTTCATTGCTTCATCATTTTAGCTTCTGGAAGGTACTTACTGAGAAGGTAAGATAGACATTTACATTTAATAGAATGAAAGTTGGTATATACACAAAAAAATAAAATATTCAAATAAATCTTTGGTGATTACCCAAATTAATTTCCAAATTATATCAAAGGCTTTATTCAATGCATCATTTACTCCGTAGTGCGTCATTTACTCCTGTACTCAATGATGGTGCTCCTCATGGGAGCATTTTTCATGACTTATTACTCCGCATACGCCAAACATCGGATGGCCCATTGATTTGCAGATTTTATCTACAGCATCCCTGGAAACAAAAGACTCCAAGCGTGAAACCTCATCACATGCTTCCTCCGAGGAAAGCCCGTAATGAGTCAAAAGAAGACTCATAATCCTGTGCCTCCGGACAAGAAAATCAGCATATGCCTTACCCACTTCTGTCAAATGAACACCCCTATAGGGAACGTGATTCAGATAGCCAGCAGCAGCAAGTTCGTTTAAGGTTTTGCTTGTAGTAGAAGGATCAACCTGCAGGGCGGAAGAGATTTCTGTGGTTTTTACAGTTCCCCCTTTTTCGAGAATGAACTTAAGGTAATCCACCTTTCTCGGAGAGAGTTCAAGGCCCGTAAACTCAGGATAACTCTGATCATTCATAGAGGTAAATATAAAAAACTCTTATTTATTATTTGCCCAACACCAAATTAGTTATGAATAGTTGTATTGTACCAAAAAAAGAGGTAAATGGACAAAATGCTGCTAAAAAATATGGCATAGAAGAGTCAGTAGAGGAAAATATATGCTCCGGAAACCAGCAAAAGACTCACCAAACCCATCAGGGCACCTCCAAGAGTATTGGATTTGAATACCTCAGAAGGTTTCAGGTCTGCCAGCTCTCCGAAAATCCAGAAGAAAGGATCATTGACATGAGAAATCACAAAAGTACCGGAAGCCATTGAAAGAATAAGGATTTCCGGAGGAAGCCCGAGTTCCGAAACCAGAGGCAGAAGAAGGGAAGGTGCGATAAGCATGGTTACAACCCTTGACCCCTGTACAGTTTGAAGAGCTGCGGCAACAAGAAAAGGTACAAGAATATGAGGAAGGTTCAACTGCAAGAAAAACCGTCCAAGAGACTCCCCTGCCCCAGTCATGGCAAGAGTTGCACCTAAAGCTCCGCCTCCGCAAAGATCGAGCAGGACGACTCCACTTCTTCTAACGGCTTTTTCAACCAGAGTCCTTAGTTCAACAAGTCCAAGCTTCCTACAGGAAAAAAGGGAAAGGACAACACCTATAAGGAGTGCAATGTTCGGGTTTCCCAGAAACACAAGAGCAGGATGAGGATGCTCAAAACCCGTCTTAAGGAGGATAAGAATTAAAGGAAAAAATATGGGCGAGTAAGCTTCAAACCTTCCAGATTTTTCGGCAGGGCTTTTATAAGTATCAATACCATTTATCTCAATTTCGGCTTTCTTTTCCTTCGCTGTGGGAATCTCCTGTACAGAAGCTACCTTTTCTGTTTCAATATGTCCTAACCTTCTTGCATACAGGTAACCTGCAATAGAAGTGGGAACTGCAATAAGAAATCCAAGAACAAAAAGCCTGTCAGTATTGGCCGAAAGTTCTTCTGCTGCCGAAATAATCACAGGAGAAGGATATACGAGATTAAAAGAGGCAACAGCACCAAGTGCAAGGGAAGTTGCAGTGGAAACAGGGGGGTTATCGAGTCTGGTAGCCAACTCTCTGGCTATTGGAACAAAGATTACATAGGCAAGGATATAGCACATCATGGGTACTGAAAAGAGAAAACCAAGGAGATTCAGGGCAAGCAAAGGATTTCGAGAAAAGCGTAAGATGTCAGAGGCTATCAGAGACATTCCTCCAGTCGCCTGAAGTAGAAGTCCAATTATACTTCCACATGTAATGATAATAGCAAAACGAGAAAAAACACTACCTAGACCTTCAGTTACTGCTTCAACTGTAGCTAGAGGTTCTCCTGCAAGAACTCCTGTGAGAATAGCCACCAGAACCAGACTGAGAAAAGGGTGTAACCTGAGTCCGGCTGTAAAAAACAGGATGCAAAAAAGGGCAAAAAGAAAGATAAGGACAGGATGCATGTTTTATGAATTTGTCCATAAGTGTTTAAATATTCGCTTCAGGAAAAGAAAGCTCATTGCGTTCGTCAATTTCTTCTTCTCCAAGTAACCTGGAAAGGTTAAGGAGAATAATAAGAGTGTTTTCTGCTTTTCCAACTCCGGTTAAATATTCTGCATTAATTTTCAATTTAATCATTTCAGAGGTGGGTTCAATGGAAGAAATAGGCAATCGCATGATTCCACTTACGGAGTTTACAAGCATTCCGATCAAGGTTCCCCTGACTTCCACTATAACGATTCTGGAAAGACTATCGGTTTCTTTCGAACTGAAGCCGAGACGCTTGTTGAGATCTATCACAACGATAATTTTTCCTCGAAGATTAATGAGACCTTTTACACATTCAGGAGCCTGAGGAATGTGAGTAATCCTTGAAATCGGAATAATTTCAGAGACCTGCATGATTTCGACTCCGAATTCTTCGCCTGCAAGTTCAAAGATCACTAATTGGAGCTTCTCCTCTGAGAACATTGAACCTTCTCCAGCTGTTTCTTCAGACATTTGGATGCCTCAGAAATAATCAAATAATTTCAACTAGCCGTGTTTTCTGGCCCTTCTGTTGAGTTACCAAGCCTGAACTTTTCAGTGGCTTTTCGCATCTTATCTCCAAGAAGGGAAAGATCACTGGCCATACTGGCAAGCTCTGACATCGAGGCACTCTGCTCTTCGAGAGCCGCTGCAGTTTCCTGGGTTCCTGCGGCAGATTGTTCCGATATTGAGGAAATGTCTTCTAAGGTGGAAGTAATCTCTTCAATAGATGCAGACTGCTCCTCTGTAGCAGCTGCAACGTCTTCTATCATATTAGTTATTTCGTTGATTGTAGAAACAATCCCTGCAACCATTTCAACTGCTCCATTAACGGATAATGTACCAATCTGAACGTCTTTTTTACTGGCTTCTATGCTTTCCACGGTGTCGCTGATACTGCTTCTAATCTCATCGATTAACTTCGAAATGTCTTTGGCAGCACAACCAGATTCCTCAGCAAGCTTGCGGACTTCATCGGCTACAACAGAAAAACCTCTGCCGTGTTCTCCCGCCCGAGCAGCCTCAATTGCAGCATTCAGCGCAAGCATATTGGTCTGATCAGCAATTCTGGTAATAAGAGTAACAATTTCATTAATCTGTTGAGATTTGGAGTCCAATTCCCTGATTACTTCCTCAGTCCCATCAACAGAGGAACGAATAAGATCCATCTTTACCAGGACCTCTTTTGAAGCATTCCCGATATTCCCAACAGTATGATTGACAAGATTCGTGTTTTTAGAGACTTTCTGAGTATTATCTGCAATTTCCTGGATATTATATGTCATATCCTGCATTGCGTGAGTTATATCCACTATCTTTGTGCTCTGAACTTCTGTTCCATTCGAAATTTCGGCAGCAGTGTCAGAAATCTTCCTTGAAGCCGAAGCCACTTCCTCAGAAGAAGCAGACATTTCTTCCGAAAGTGTAGAAAGGTGAAGCGAACTTTCCTGAATTTCTTTAATTAAACCTCGCAGGTTCTCAACCATTGATTTAAAAGCTTCTGAGAGTAGAGAAATTTCGCTCCTCGAATTTCCCTTAATCTCAAGACTGAGGTCCCCTTCAGATATTCTGTCGGCCGCTTCAAGCAACTCATTGATAGGTTTCCTGTAGACGTTTAGAATCACAAAAACGAGTAAAGCTCCGACAAGAATTGAAAGAAAAGTAACCAGAAAGATCTTTTTTACGGAGCCCACAATCAGAGATTCTAGCTTCTCTTTCTGATCGGTACTTGCAGCTGTAGCGACTTCGCCAACTTGTGCCGCTATAGTTGCCATATCTTGCACTTCGACAGCTTTTTTTTCCTTGAGGAGTTTCAGGCGATCGAAATCATCCTGGATCTTTTTAGCATTTACAAGTATTGTATTTCCGCGCTCAATATTTTCAGGTCTTACTAGCTGCTCATCCAGATTTTCAGTAACGTTAATTATATCCCCCATACGCTGATCAAATTTTTTCGCAGATTGATTTTCGGGAGTGATTATATAATTCTGATATTCATTCCTAGCCTCCATAGCAAGTATGCTGATTTTTTGGGCTTCCTGGGCGTGGGATAATTTTAACTGAAGGACTTCACTTGTAGAGCCGTTTTCTACATACTGTTGATATTGAAACATCTGATCGTCATAAATCTCATCAGCTTTCTGCAACAAAATTTCTCCATTGGAAACTATCTCCTTTCTCAGGACTATCTCTTCATTATCCGCTTTAACATACCTGTCAAAAGCCTTCCTAAAACTGCTGGAGTTTGCCAGAATAGAATCCATTCGATTCTGATTCACAGGATCAAGATAGCCCAGATATATTTCTTTGGAAATTGCTGCCTGTGTGGGCACGAGGTCAAGATGATAATAAACTTCTTCCCTGTAAACGGGGTCACCGTGAATGACATAACTTTCCTCAGCTTCCAGGGCCCCCTGCATATTATTCACGATAAAGGTCATGTTTTGAATGGCTCTGCTCTTCTTTTCAACCTCGTTCATACCTTGATAGCCTGTATACCCAACAAAGAAAATCAAAATTAGAAGAAGAACAAAGCCTATTACTACATGCCCTATTTTCGTGTTTTTATACATCCACCTGTGCCTCCAATTTTTCCGCCTTCCATCTTTCCTATCTGCAATTTAGAATTTAACTGTCAACGACACCCGATGAGAAATGTAAAATGGCGGAAAGGCCTCTACAGAAAATTGTCCTATTTGCCCAACTAATAACTCAGTATAGATTATTGGAGAATTAGTTGATTTTTGAGAGAATTAAGTGATTTTTGAGAGAATTAAGTGATTTTTGAGAGAATTAAGTGATTTTTGAGAGAATTAAGTGATTTTTGAGAGAATTGGTAAATTTTCTGACTTATTTAAAGAGAAGGAAGAAGAGAAGCCAGTATTCATGTAGAAGAATTCTTCAAAAAGTTTACTTCTCCATCTCAAATGAAGGAAAACTGTTATGTGAGAAATTCTTCAACTTGTGATCTGAACCTACCAAAATTTATAGGTTTAGCAAGAACAGCATGACATCCAGCTTTAAGGAACTCCTGCTCACTTTCGGAATCACAGTATCCAGTAACTGCAATTACCCTTATGTTTCGGGTTTCGGGATTAAGTTTCATTCTTCGAAGCAGTTCAAGCCCGTGCATCTTTGGAAGTTCCATATCAAGCAATACAAGATCAATCTTTATTTCACTCAGAACTTCAAGAGCTTCAAAGCCATCTTTTGCCTTTTTCGGCTCATATCCAAAAGATTTAAGCAAATCTGCTTCGACAACCATATTAAGTAAATTATCTTCAACAATCAGGATTTCAGGCATTTAAATCAACTCCTGGGGGTTGAATTGAAGATTTCTGTAAGTGAGATTTTGTTACAGACATCGTTAAAAGTGAATTTTTGCTGGAAAATATGAAATAAACTCTTTTCATTAATATTTCGATTATATATATTTCCAGACCTACAACCCTTTTAACTACTCAATCAATTAGCTAAGTTCAATAACTTAAATAGTCAATCAATTAGCTTTCAGTCACTTAATTACTCAACCATTTTTAAGCTAAATTTGACCTATATTTTGAGACTATATAAAAAGGTTCATTCGATTTTCATATTTATTTCGTGAATAATTGACTAACCTGCAAAGAGTCGAATTCCCCAACTTACAAGTTATATATAAAGTTCAAGAGAATATAAACTTATTTGTGAACTATATACATCATATTTTTAATATATAAATAGAAATAAAAGTCATTTATTTAGACTTAAATATTATTATTCTGAAGAAAAGATTCAAAAAAATATCAAATTAAAATTTAAAATAAATACCACTAACTTTCGAATTTGTGATTTTTGGAAAACAAATAAAAAGGGCTGAAAGAAGAGAATAAATCAATATACTTTTGTAAACAGTTTGTTAACCCCCCTATTACTAACAATATCTAAACAGGTTTGTAACTACATAATTTGCGCAAGATAATTAAAAAAGTTTAATATAGCAGGTTTAGCATATATTTTTTTACATAATTGAGACAGATCTATCTAAACAAGAAAACTTGAATTGGTTACTTACGTTAACCTGCCAATTTCTATTTGAAGTATTTTAAACTTAAGTCATCAAATTCATAACGTTACTTATTAAAAGGAATAGAAAAAAAAATACAGGCAAGAGGCGCGGTTCGGCACAGATAGAAATAAAGGATCGAAATATTCCAGAAGGGTAGGCGTATAAGGATAATCCTATATTGTCACTTATTTAAAAGTAGGAGAAGGAAAACACATGGCCAGAGTTATGATTGTGGAAGATGCCGAATTTATGCGAATGATAATTAGGGACATTCTTTTAATTCACGGACATGAAGTAGTTGCTGAAGTGGCAGATGGGGAAGAGGCAATTCAAACATATTTTGAAGTAAAGCCGGATCTCGTACTAATGGACATAATTATGCCGGACATGGATGGAAAAGAGGCATTGAAGAAAATTCTTGCTATGGATCCGGAAGCAAAAGTGGTTATGTGTTCTTCTCTCGGTCAGCAGGCCGTGATAACTGAGTCAATGAAAATCGGTGCTATGGGTTTTATAGTAAAACCTTTTGAACCTGATGGGATGCTGGATGTAATTAGAAAACTTGCTGAGCCAAATTAAGTAGTCTGAGATTCGCAATTAAATTTGGAGTTGACACACTCAATCTCCAAAAAGATACCTTCAGCTCTGGATTATAATATAACTCAGAAAAGATAAAATAAAATTGCTATAAATCAAATCTCTATAAATCAAATCTCTATAAATCAAATCTCCATAAATAAAATCTCTATAAATAAAATCTCCATAAATAAAATCTCCATAAATAAAGTCTCCATAAATAAAATCTCCATAAATAAAATCTCTATAAATCAAATCTCCATAAATAAAATCTCTATAAATCAAATCTCCATAAATAAAATCTCCATAAATAAAATCTCCATAAATAAAATCTCTATAAATAAAATCTCCATAAATAAAGTCTCCATAAATAAAATTCCAATACTTAACAATAAGTGCTTGAGATGACTGTCCGCGCACTCATAATAGATGATTCTGCTTTAATACGCAAGCTTCTTTCCGATATCCTGAGTGAAGACCCCCATATAAAGGTCATAGGAACAGCAGTAAATGGAAAGGAAGGTCTCGAAAAAATAGAGGGATTAAGGCCAGATGTTGTTCTTCTTGATAATTTTATGCCTATCGTTGATGGCCTTAAAGCTCTTTCCCGGATTATGAAGAATTATCCAACTCCTGTAGTGATGATTTCGGTTCTTGGAAAGAGAGCTGAAGAAATTACGCTTAAAGCCCTTGAATATGGAGCAGTGGATGTAATCCAGAAACCAGAAGGAATTCTCAGCCAGAAAATGCCCGAAATGGCAGAAGAAATTTGCAGAAAAATCAGGGAGGCTGCAAAAACCAATCTTGAAAATCTGGAATTTATGAAATACCATAAGATGGAAAACTTGGAAATAAATGAAAAGTCCGGAGAAAAAGAAAAAAGAAAATCCCAACAGAAAAAAGCATCTGCAAGACATGTTCTTGCAATAGGCGCCTCTACTGGAGGTCCAAGGGCCCTGGAAAAACTTATAAATTCGCTTCCTGTAGATTTTCCGGCTGCGATTCTGGTGGTACAGCATATGCCTGCAGGTTTTACAGCATCTCTTTCTAAACGGCTGAATTCAACCTCGGCCCTCAGGGTAAAAGAGGCAAAGGAAGGGGATATAGTAAAAGAAGGAATTGTACTTGTAGCTCCTGGAAACTATCATATGGAAATTGTGCAGAAAAGAATTAAAGGTTTTGAAAAAGAAGTAGTTCACTTATCCTGCGGCCCGAAGGAACTGGGATCCAGACCATCAGTAAATGTCCTTTTCAGATCTGTTGCCTCGATTTATGGACACAGAGTAATTTCCCTGATCCTGACCGGAATGAACTGTGACGGAGCTGATAGATCTGAAGACGTAAAAAAGAAGGGGGGTAAAGTGATCGCTGAAGCCCGAAGTTCATGTGTAATTTACGGGATGCCCGGAGAAATAGTGAAGCGAAAACTGGCAGATTTTGTGCTCCCTCTGGATAAAATGGCTGAAGAAATTATAAAAATAGTAGGTTGACTTTTCGGATCAAAAAGGCAGGAAAAAAATTATGGATATGTCAAAATATATTGATATTTTCAGGGCAGAGTCTGAAAAATACACCAAAGAATTGAGCGATTCCCTGCTGGCGCTTGAGAAAGATCCTGAGAATATAGAACAAATGAATACGATGTTTCGTGCAGTCCATACATTTAAAGGCATGGCTTCAACGATGGGGTTCAGAGAGATCGTCGAGTTAACCCATGAAATGGAAAACCTGATAGACAGGCTTCGCACGAGAGAGATCATTCTTAATTCGTCTTTAATTGACATTCTTTTCAAATGTCTGGATGCCCTTGAGGGGCTTGTGGAAAAAGTATGTAAGGATAAAGAAAATGGATCAGAAGAAAGAAAAAAAGACAAAGATGAAACACATGAACCCTCTTATGGAGACTGTGATTATCCTGAAGCATGTGAAGTATTGAAAACTTTGAAAGCTGTAAATGATCTTTCCGAAGAAGTATTTTCCCAACAAAATGAAGATTTTTCTCTATCTGTAGAAATAAAAGATAATCAAGAAAAAGATAGTCAAGAGGGAAATATTTTAGAAAAAGAGGCTGGAAGGGTAGGAAAGGTTTCAGAATATATTCCTGAGACAGAAAAAGAAGTTTTTGAAGATGAAAAGAAAGAAAAGACCTCGAAAGAAGGAAATGCCTCTATTTTTCCAAAATCGAATTTCACAGTAAAGAATATCCAGAGCTCAAGAATCAGCACAGAACAGCTTGACAAATTAATGAATCTTGTAGGTGAGCTCGTAATTAACAGAAGCAGAATAAACGAGCTTATAGGGAACCGAAAATCTAAAGAACTTGAATTTGCGCTTTCTGAATCCTATAAGCTGACACGAGAACTCCAGGAAGAGGTAACAGAGGCAAGAATGCTGCCTCTGGATCAGATTACCCATATCTATCCGAGAATGATAAGAGATCTCGCAAGAGAGCAAAATAAGGAAATTAATTTTGTAATCAAAGGAAAAGAGATCAAGCTAGACAGAACTATCCTGGAAGAAATAGGAGATTCTCTGCTGCATCTTTTAAGAAATGCAGTTGACCACGGAATCGAACTTCCCAAGAAGCGTGTGGAACTTGGGAAGGAAGGAACTGGCATGATAACAGTTACGGCTTCAAGACAGGAAAACTTTGCCCTTATCAAAATCGAAGATGATGGCCGTGGAATGGACATAACAGAAATTAAGAAAGTTGCATTAGAAAAAGGAATAATCTCAAAAGAAGAAGCTGAAAAACTTCAGGAAAAGGAAGCAATTCAGTTAATCTTTGCACCCGGCTTCAGCACTGCCAGCAGAATTACCGATGTCTCTGGAAGGGGGGTTGGAATGGATGTTGTAAAAAACCGAATTGAACGCCTCGGAGGATCTGTACACGTAGAGTCAAAAACCGGATCTGGATCGAGCTTCGAATTGAAATTGCCTTTAACTATTGCTCTTTATCAGGCTATGTTGATAAAAGTTGAAAACGAAAGATATGCCATTCCCTTCACAAACATTATAAAAAATATAGAAGTTCGGGCAGAAGAAGTCAGGAGTATCAAGGGAGAAGAGGTTATTATAATAAATAAAAAAATTCTCCCACTCCTGAGATTGCAAAAACGGTTTCAACTGCCTGTCCAGAAAGCTGTTCATAAAAAAGAAAGTATCCCCATAGTGATAGTAGAAAAAGCAGGACAAGAGATTGGAATCATTGTTGATAAACTGCTTGGGAAACAGGAAGTTATTGTGAAAAATTTTAAAAGTAAACTCCTTAATAATACCAGAGGCTTTGCAGGAGCGACAATTCTGGGAGATGGAGATGTTATTTTAATAATTGACGTTAACTCCCTCACCTGATACCATGTAAATTGAAAAAGAATAAAAAAGAGTGCCACCGGTGAAGAAATGAGCAGTAGTTCAATGAGCAGTGATTCTGTTAACAAAGCAAGTGATGAAGGAAAAGAGCCAGTTAGAGTCCTTGAGGCAGACCTTGGATACGAGCTGTTAAAGAAAATCATTACTGAAAACACTGGCTTTAACTGTGAACACTATAAGGAAGCTCATTTCAGGCGCAGAATTAACGTACGAGTAAGAGCTACAAATTCCGATAGCTACGGAGCGTACCTGAAGCTCTTAAAAAAAGTCCCCGAAGAATATGGACATCTGGTTGAAACGCTTACTGTAAATGTCAGTGAATTTTTTCGAAATCCGGAAACCTTTGAGATAATCGAAAAAGAGATTATTCCTTCTATTGTCAAATGCAGATCAGAATCACTGATAAAGTCAATTCGAATCTGGAGTGCTGGTTGTGCAGCAGGAGAGGAAGCCTATTCTCTTGCTATCCTTTTGCACAGTATTTTGAAAACGGACTTTAATAAATATAGAATAAGAATCACAGGTACGGATATTGATTCCCAGAGTCTTGAAAAAGCAAGGAGAGGGATCTACAGTGAAAACTCACTTAAAAATATCGATGCGAGCATAAAGGAACATTATTTCTTAAAGCAAGGAGAAGAATATCAGGTAATTGATCAGTTGAAGAATATAACACATTTTAAATACCACGACCTGATATCAGGCCCAAAACTCAATCACTTTGATATTATCATCTGCCGAAACGTAATGATATACTTTAAAAAGGAAATTCAGGAACAATTACAGCTTAATTTTCACCAGGCCCTGGAAAAAGGAGGTTTTTTTGTAATTGGAAAAGCAGAAACACTTCTTGGAAGCGCATCCTGCTGTTTTAAGCCTTACAATTCAAGAGAGCGCCTGTATATGAAAGAAACTTTATAGAACATTTTATGAAAAGATCAAGGACTCCAAGAGCTTAAATAGATAAGAATATGGACTCTTCTGAGTTCCCGTACCCTTTACTGTTTAATTTTTTGAGCTTTTATTGAAAAGAGCTTTCTGAGCTTATTGTGCAACTTATTTTGATTTCTAGTCTTTTCTCTGAAAAATTATATATTTGATATAAATATTATAATTGACATTAATTAACTCATCAATAAAGAAGAAAAATAAAAGTAGAATAAAACTTTAAGTGTATGTCTGAAATTAAGTAACACTTTAATTAAGTAATATAGTGCATAAGGCACGAAAAGTCAAAAAAATATTAAGGTATAGTAAAATTAGAGTATCTGAAAAATCTAAAAAACTATTGAAGATAACAGATACCCAAAAACCAGAAAATACTAAACTTGAATATCCCTGAACTAACCTTAAATTAACCGTAAATTACACGTAATTAATCGTAAACTAAATAACCACAAGCAACGGAGGGGATTTTTATAGAAATCAATGGAGTAGAAATTGAAGACACATATGCAGAAGCGTTTCCGATCAAGATTGCAAGGGTACTCATAACAGCTGTTACCAAGCGCTGGGCTCTTGTGGCAGCTACTGAAGCTACAGGCTTTGGGACGTCAGTTATAATGTGCCCTGCAGAAGCAGGAATCGAAAGAATGGCAAGTCCTAGTGAAACTCCTGATGGAAGGCCCGGTGTTTATATACAGATCTGTACTTTCAAGTACGAGGCTATGGAAGAACAGCTACTTGAAAGGATTGGACAGTGCGTCCTCACAGCCCCTACAACTGCAGTTTTCAATGGTCTTCCTGAAGCTGAAAAACAGTTTAACATAGGCTTTAAACTCAAGTTCTTCGCAGATGGTATGGAGTCTGAAACTAAGATCGCAGGTCGAAAGGTATACAAAATCCCTATCATGGAAGGGGACTTCCTGAACGAAGAAAATATTGGGGCTATAGCTGGTATTGCAGGCGGGAACTTTTTCATTTTCGGAGACTCTCAAATGAGCGCCCTGACTGCAGCTGAAGTAGCTGTTGATGCAATTGCAGAACTTGAGGGCACAATTACACCCTTCCCTGGCGGCATTGTAGCCAGTGGATCCAAATCAGGAGCAAACAAGTACAAATTCCTGAAAGCTACTGCTAATGAAAAATTCTGTCCCTCAATAAAGGATAAGGTTGAGAACACTGAAATTCCGGCAGATGTCAATGCTGTTTATGAAATAGTCATCAACGGGATTGATGAAGAAAGCATAAAAGCTGCCATGAAAGCAGGAATCAATGCTGCTGTAACTGTTCCAGGGATCAAGAAAATCTCCGCAGGAAACTATGGCGGAAAACTCGGAAAATATCAGTTCAAACTTCACGAGCTCTTCTGAGCTCAATAATTCTTTTTTATATTGATGTATTAATCGTCCACATATCTTTTTTATATTTTTAATTAATATATCTTTTTCATATTTTCAACTACATACATTTTTCATTCTCAATCCATACATTTTTCATTCTCAATCCATACATTTTTTATTCTCAATCCATAAATCTTCCTCACGTAGCTTTTTATTTTTCAGAACAAATCATTCTTCAGAGAAAACTACTTTGAAACAGATATTACTTCAGGAATTGAGACGATATATAATCAACTTATTAGATATATATTTAAACGGATTCATTTTATAACTTAGATCAGAATAAAAATGGAGTGGAAACCTGAACAGAACGAAAACTAACTACTTAATAGACCTTATTCTGACAACTCTGTTTTTTTTCATTGCATTTACAGGGTTATTCATGTATTTCTTTATACCTTCGGGAATTCCAAGGGGAAGGTATGTAGTATATATGGGGTTAACGAAGGCTGCGTGGATCTGGATACATAGCAGAGCTGGAATCTTGATGGTGATTTTTGTAGTCTTCCATCTTATCCTGCATTGGAAGTGGATCGTATGTACCACAAAGAGTTTTTTTACAAAAGGAAAGACAAATGATGCTGTTTGTGAAAGAGATAAAGTGACCAACGAGACTAGACAAGAAAAGTATGAAGAAAAAAGACTGGAAAAAAGTAATAAGAAGAGTTAAAGAAGGGAGGGAAAAATAAGGAAAAAATAATAATTTAAGGAAAATTAGCTTCCCTTAATGGTTTTGCAAACTTTGAATATTTTTCCAAAGCTTGGGGGAAGCAAGAAGAATTTCCCCAACAAGAAGATTCCAAAACCAGTTAATCATACCCTTCAGTGTTTGAACAAGCTTCAGAGTTGGACAAGAGTTCGAGTTTGAACAAGCTTCAGAGGCCAAGAGTTCGAGTTTGAACAGCTTCAGAGGCCAAGAGCATTGAAACCGGCGTGTAGAATATCCATTGGACCAAGGCCAGTAATCTGCATCATGACATAAGCTGCAATGAAGGCTCCTGTTGCACTTCCAATATTTGCGAAGCTTGCAACAAGGAGAACCCGCATGAACTTATTTTTGAACATCTCTTTGAAGGTTTCTACTCCTGCAAGGGCTTTTATATCCGCAGTAGTAGGATTTCGCTGTTTTGCTTCTACGAGTCCAGCAAACCAGCCTGCAGCGATCAAAGGATGCAGAGTGGTTAGCCAGGCAACCAAAAAAGCAGTAAGAACTGAGTAAGGATGGCCGCCCGCAAGCAGAGTACCGACTGCACTAAGGACGCCAGTTATAAGGAACCAACATCCGAAAGCTATCAAAAGGAGCTTTAACGAAACACCGGAAAGGAGCAGCAGCAAAAAAAATGCAAATATAAGGGCGACAAGACCAAAGCCAATAATTTTGCCAATACCAAAATGTTTCTTCGGAATCTCCATAAGAGAGCTAAGGGGAGGAATGGTCTTAGGATTTTTAAGATAGTTGGTCACTCCGGGCTTATGTCCTGCTCCTATTACCGCAACAACAGTTTTATTTCCACCTGCAGCAACCTTAACAAGACTTCCTGCAAGATAAGCATCCCGCTCATCAATAAGGACCTCAGCTGCAGTCGGGGCAAAACCCCTGAGCTCACTTACAAGGGCAGTCACAACGTCATGTTCTGTGATTTGATCAATATCGATCTCGGTTCCTTTTCCAATTCCTATAAGGCCGCCTAACAGGGAGCCAATCATCTTGATTTTCTCCAGGAATTTCATCTTGCCCCAGAAGCGCTGAAGAGTTACCTGAATGTCCCGATCAATTAGAGCAACTTTGGACCCAATGGCCTCGGCTTCCTCGATCGCGGAGAGCATCTCAGCACCGGGTTTTACACCCATATCATCCCCGATCTTTTTTTGCACATAGGCAAGCAGCCAGTGAATAATGTAGTAATTGATCTTTCCTTGAGAGAGGATATCCTTGATAGGAACAGCCTGGTTTTCCTGCACATTTCCCTTCAGGGAATCATAACGTCCCCTGCAGAGCTCGACAGCAACAACATCTGGCTTCAGATTTCTGATCGCAGCCTTAACCTCGGCAACACTCTTTTCCGAGACATGGGCTGTCCCGATAAGTACGATTTTAGAGGGCTGGTATTCAGCCTGGCCCCCGTCAGTAGATTGGGAAGGTGAAGCAATTAAAACTTCTGAAGCTGAATCGGGAAGAGGTTCTGCAACAAATTCAGAACTTATGTCGAGGTTCCCTTCGACATCTCCTGGTTCTAATGTGGATGCAGGGATAGACCCCCTATCTTCCTCTGATGTGTTAATAGAAGAATCAGAAAGTTTAGACTTCCCGACAGAAATGGAATTTTCTGCGGATTCGGTCACGAGTTTGTCCATAGAATATATTGACTCCTGAGATGAACTGTGAAAATTGTAGTCAGGGTCCTTGTCCTGAGAATCTGTAATTTCAGGTTTGTCCATTATCAATCTCTCTGCTGCTACGAATTAGAAGTAATGGATAAAAATACATTACTTGAAAGATTGTATTTTATCACATGAATAATTAAGCTCTGCTCATAAAATAAACAAGCTATAAAAGAATTTAGCTGCAGGCAGATAATTAACTGGTGGTAATTATCTGCCATGAATTTATATTTTGCTACCTTAAAATTTTCATTTTCATTAAGAAATATATTTTATTATATAATTTTTATTTTACAACCACTATTTTATTTAAAAACCTTTCTCAACTTATTTGAGATATTTCCATTCAGAACATTTATTATAAAGGATCTTGAAAAACTCCTTTTAATAAGAATTTCCTTTATTATAAAGGATCTTGAAAAACTCCTTTTGATAAGAATTTCCTTTAGATACGCAATTTATCTTTAGTTAAAAATTTCCTTTTCAATATCACCCTGACTTATTTTGAAGGACAGTTTGAATCCTCTTAAAGATCACTCCGACCTGAGTCTCAAAACGTGTACAAGATCTGTTCTGGAAAGAATTCCTACAAGCGAGCCGTTATCAATAACCAATACTCTTCCAATATTTTTAGATGTGATCAGTTTCAGGGCATCACTTGCCTGCGCATCTGAAGGAACGGATATGACATTTCTGGTCATGATGTCCGAAACCTGAGCTGCAGGACGATCAAGAGCTGGAACACGCTCGATATCGGTAAAAGTCACAACCCCTTTTAGATTGCCTCCTTCCATTACTGGGTAACCCATGTGCTTTTTCTCAAACATAAACTGAACCAGTTCTTCTACGCTCATGGAAGGCTGAACAGAAACAACATTCTTTGACATAATATCCTTGACCAGAATGTTTTCGAGAGTTACCTCGACTTGAGTGGAGCGTTCCTCTTCAGAAGCGCCGACGTAGATAAAGAGAGCAATCAGAGGAAACCAGAGATTTCCAACATAAAGTCCGAAAATCGCCATAAGAATGGCAAAAAACTTTCCGACAGCTGCTGCACTCTGAGTAGCTTTCACATAAGACATTCTCCTGGCATAGAAAGCACGGAGAACCCTGCCTCCGTCCATGGGAAAAGCGGGCAGCAGGTTGAATACTCCAAGCACTACGTTCATACTTCCAAGAATCCAGATAATATGGTATATCGGACTTTGAGACAGTGAAGGATTTGGGGATATGAAGTTTCCGTATATGAAAAGGCAGATAGCACCTATAATAAGGCTGGTTAAGGGTCCGGCAAAAGCCATCTTTGCTTCCTGTCCTGGTTTCCTGGGCATCTCTTCCATAGCAGAAACTCCTCCAAAGAGGAAAAGAGTAATGCTTTCAATATTAACCCCGTAACGCATTGCCATATATGAGTGTGCAAGTTCATGTAAAAGAATTGAGGCAAAAAGAAGGAGGGCTGTTAGGACTGAAAACGCATACCTCGTCATGGGGGGCTCAACTCCCTCAAAACCAAAAGGTTGCGGATTGATCGCAAACACATAGGCAAACATAGGAAGTACAAGAAGGAAAGTTATGTGCAGCTTGATAGGTATACCCATTACACTTCCAATTTTGAATGACGATTTCATAAATGAAATACCCCCTTTCTAGTTTAGATAATATTAAATACGTGACAAAACGCTAAATTTAAACTTTAAAAGATTTCTGAATATTTATATCTTTAGTAGGTTATGGATTTTAAGTTATAAATTTTAACCTGAAATAATGACATGAAAGCCTAAATTCTAAATATTTACAAGTGAACTATAAATTACCAAGAAATCCTAACTTACCGACGGACTATAATAGACAGGTAGCTTTCTATTATATTATTTTAGATAGTATAATTATCTTTTCATGAACTTTCATTTTGGAAAAGTTTCTCTCCAAAATATACCTTATTGTTTTTTATTATAAGTTTCCCTTATAAGTTTTCCTAATTAAATTCACCTCACTAATTTTCTTAATGAAATCCCCTAAGCGTTTTCCCAATGAAATAATTTTTTTTCCCTTGTGTTTTCCAATGAAATTCCCTAAAAGTTTCCTATAAAATTTCTAAACTTTTCCCTAATAAAATTCCCTAATAAAAACCAACTGCTTTCAATGTATTATTTGATAATAATATTATAGATATTTGCTTATACATATATAAATTGAAAATGAAACGGAAGGCAAATATAACGCAAATATAAGGTAAAAATAAGGTAAAAATAAGGAAATATAACGCAAATATAAGGTAAAAATAAGGCAAATATAAGGCAAACATAAGGTCAAAATAAGGCAAACATAAGGTCAAAATAAGGTCAAAATAAGGTCAAAATAAGGTCAAAATAAGGTCAAAATAAGGTCAAAATAAGGCAAACATAAGGTCAAAATAAGGTCAAAATAAGGTCAAAATAAGGTTAAAAAAGAAAAAATAATGACTTTAAAGTTCTGATGTCACTTTTTTCAGATCCTGAAGAAACTCTTCTATATCAAGGGCTGTGTTGTGGGGCATGAGTACCAGGCGAAGAGATCTTGGATTACGGGTGATTGAGACATTCCAGCCGAATCTCTTGAGGAGCTGTTGCCGGACAAGATCAGGATTTGGAACTTTTAGGGCAACTACATTCATTAGAGGTTTAATCAAGGGTTCGAAACCAATTTCTCGAGCTTCTTCGACCAGTTTTGTGGTAAGATGCATGCAGTATTGTACATTTTTCACGTAACCTTCCCGGCCGAGATGTTTCATTACGGCACAGGTAGCGGCAGCCGAAGCCCCACTTCGGGTGCCTGTAAGAGTGAACTGGGACTTTGTGGTAAGATATGGAGTGCTCACTTTGAGGGACTCCAAGAAAGAAGGAGACCTGAAAAGGAGGGCACCTGATGGGATCGTGGAAAGACCCATTTTATGAGGATCTATTGCAATGGAAGTAACACCCGGGACTTCGAAGTCAAAAGGGTATTGATTTTCAAGGAATGGGATTACAAAACCTCCGAAAGCTGCATCAACGTGAAAGAAAAGCTCATTTTCAAGAGCAAGTCTTGAGAGTTCCTCGATAGGATCTATCTGACCAAATTCCGTAGTTCCTGCAATGCCTACAAGCCCAACAGTATTTGTATCTATCAGACTTTCAACAGATGCAGGATCCACTTTGAGCTCTGAATCCAGAAGGGCTCTTCGAACTTCGATACCCATCATATTGGCGATCTTATCGAAGGAGAAATGAGCCGATTCGGGAATTACTATATTGGGAATTTTCCCTACATCTTTCTTGCCAGCATTTACAAGATTCTTCATTCCCCTTACAGCCTGGATGTTGGATTCTGTACCTCCTGTTGTAAGGTAGCCGCAAACAGAACTGTCAAATGAATTTCCTGAAGGAGTTCCAATAGACGGAGCATGGAGAAGTTCCCCCAGCATTTTGATTACCTCTTTTTCCAGCCTGTGAGCTCCCGCAAAGAGTCCCAGATCACCCAGATTTGCCTCAATAAAGAGCCTATGAGCCTCAACCGCTATTTTATGAGGGTGAGTGCACATTGAACTTAAAACTCGATAATAGTCCGTATCTTCTGACTTTGCATTTTCCAGATAGGAAAATATCTCTTCTTCAGAAAGACCCTGGTTATTCATATGGATAAGGTAAAACCAGTTTTGTTTAAAAGACTTATGGAATATAGCTACTTATGAAATATAGCTACGAAATAATTTCATGATAATCCAGAAAAGCCCAAAATTACTCAAAGTAATTCTAAATATAAACATAATAAAAATCTACAAAAAAGATATGTAACTGATATAGAAACAAAATGTAACTGATATAAAAACAAAAATTGACAAAAAAGAAAAAAATTATGGGAAATGAGTTATGAGAAATGAGTATTACAAAAAAGTAAACAGTAAGGAAAAAAAATCTATTGAGAAAAAAGTCTGTAATGAGAAAAAAATTATATTACGATAAATTATATTACGATAAATTATATTACGATAAATCTATGAAAAATTCGTATGGGTTGTCTAAATAAGACAAGAAGCCATATATGCATTAATGTATCTGCATCAAAAGTAAGCTATATTATATGTGTAATTACCTGAATAAAACGACAGATCACAGCAAAAAACTGAAATTTTAGATATAATCTTTACTTAGCATATATTTTTAAAAAAACAGGAATAGAAGGCTACAGCAATCTAAGAATGTCTGATGCAAAGAGGGACCCCCTTATTTCCACTGGAGGAGGTGGAAGGGTTTTAACAGGATTGATTTATAGCCAATATATCAGTAAATTTTACTTTAACAAACAAATTTATTTTAGTGTCTTAAAAAAATGTTTTCGACCATTTTTCTTTGAGTTTAATACAAATGTATATATACTATTAATTTCATAAATAAACAACATTATTTTGTTTCTATTACAAAATAAATGTTTATTTTATTTTGTTCTTCAAAATCAAAATCCTTTTCATTGGAAACAATGGGGTCCGGGGGTTATATAAACGTTCCAGTGGAAATAAGGGGGTCTTCCACCAACTAATCTTTCAATTCTCTTGTTTTTCTAATTCTGCCTTCAGACTTTATCAATCTGTTTTTTTCCTTACTTTTTACATATTCTTTTATTTCTTCCATTTCTTCTTCAAATTCTTTCAATCATTTGTTACATCGTAAATCAAGAAGTGTTTTATTAAAGTTCTCGATGAATATAACTCAAAAAATGGATTCGAAAAGAAAGTACTTCAAAATCTATCCAAATTTGATTTTACTATTTGAAAAATAACATACTAAAATTGAAATAATACTATACTAAAGTTGGATTATCAATGTCAAATTTGGACAAATAATACACTAAAATTGAAGTTAAAAACTTAAACCATCTTTAAAAAATAAGTCGATTATGAATGTCGTATCTGGACAAATTATGCACTAAAATTGAAGTTAAAAACTTAAACCATCTTTAAAAAATAAGTCGATTATGAATGTCGTATCTGGACAAATTATGCACTAAAATTGAAGTTAAAAATTTAAACTATCCTTACAAAATCAGTCGATTTTATATTAAATTTTTTTATTCTTTTAATTTCAGTAATAAAGTAAAAAATTATTATAGTTTCTTCCATCTGAAAAGAAGGATTTTAATCTTACCTCTATTGGTTCTGGAATCTAATATATTTTCTTTCAATTATAAGATCTCTATTGATATTGATTTTCTTGTGAATATTTTGTGTAATCTTTCTTTCCAGTGGAAATCACAGGGTCTTTACCATAACTATTAATATCGTGTACTTCCATTGCATCTACTGCAAATATGGCTTAAAATAACAAGTTTATATACCAAATTATAATGAAAATTTGAATGAAGACGATCCAGAATAGGGGTTTTATCAGAGCTTGAAAACTGATTCAACTTGTGTGACTTGCGCTTCATTACCTGCAGTTTGTATAGAGAAATATTTTCGCGTATTAACTTTCAGAAATTGACTTTCAGGCATCAGCTTTAATAAATATGCATTATCTATCCACTTCTCTTCATGGTCTAGGATTTTATCTTTGGCGTCTATTTCCCCCATTTCCAAGACCATCTAAAAAACTTAGTAATCATGATAAAAAGTACTGGTATCATTTAGGTATCTTTATAATAATTATCTATATTCCATGCAGTAACCATCACATTATTAAGTTAAAGCTTGTCCAATAATGATGACTATCTAAGGTTACAATTATTTGAAGAGAGCTCTAGATAATTGGAGCTTTAAAAGAAATATATTCAACAATATAGATTCGTTAACTGAGAACAGCGAAAACATGTAAGAATTTCCCCTGGTTTCATAACACAGGTAAACACCTAAAAAGCTTAATTTATGAAGTAATCTGGTCTTAGAAAGCCTGTTGTTTAAAATCTCAATTATTTTGAAATTAAAAATGCAGATTTTTCCTGCGGCTGACGATTTGGAAAATATAATAGCATAACTCCTTCAAAGTACACTCCCTAAATGAGATTTTCGATTGCTCAAACTTATAAGCATAATTGGGAATGAGGTCCAGGAAAGATAAATTATATGGTTATTACTATGACAATTAATTGAATATATTATTTATCTATAATTGTGTTAAATCTACATAATTTATATGAACTAATTTGATTAGCAACTTTCTTGTTATCATCAATTTTTATAGAGGGTCATTCATGATAAAAGCTCAATCTTTAGACGGCTTATTCGAAAAATTACTTGACGGGAAATCAATTTTCAAAAACAAAGAAGTTCTTCGACCTTCTTACACACCTGACCTTTTGCTACACCGGAATGAGCAGATCAATAGCCTTGCAACAATCCTTGTTTCCGCACTCAGGGGAGAGACTCCTTCCAATGTACTGATATACGGTAAGACAGGAACAGGAAAGACTGCAGTGACCCGTTATGTTGGAAAGGAACTTGAGAGGGTAAGTGAAGACAAATCACTTTTTTGCTCTGTTGTGTACATTAACTGCGAAGTTATAGATACTCAATACCGTCTTCTTGCAAATCTTGCCAGACACTTTGAAGAAGAAGTTCCTATGACTGGCTGGCCTACTGACCAGGTCTTCATGAAATTTAAGGAAGCAATTGACTCCAGAGAGCAGGTTATTATTATAATTCTGGACGAAATCGACAAGCTGATCAAAAAAGGCGATGACGTTCTCTATAATCTCTCAAGAATCAATACGGATCTGCGGAAAGCCAAAGTCAGTATGATAGGGGTTTCAAACGACCTGAAGTTCACTGAGTTTCTGGATCCAAGGGTCAAGAGTTCTCTGGGTGAAGAAGAATTAATTTTTCCTCCTTATGATGCTGAACAAATCAGCGATATCCTGAAACAAAGGGCAAAAATGGCTTATAACGATGGAGTACTTGGTGAAATGGTAATTCCCCTGTGTGCCGCTTTTGCCGCCCAGGAACATGGTGATGCCCGCCGTGCCCTTGACCTCCTGCGTGTTTCAGGAGAAATTGCTGAAAGAGAAAACCTGCCTCAGGTTCTTGAAGAGCATGTCAGGCGCGCTCAGGAAAAGATCGAAATCGACCGTGTAGTGGAAGTAGTAAGGACCCTGCCCACACAATCCAAACTCGTGCTCTATAGTATTATACTGCTGCGTAGCCGGGGCAGAGAAGGTAAAAATGTTACAACTGGAGAGATGTACAATGTCTATCGCCAGCTCTGTCACCACATTGATGTGGATATCCTTACCCAGCGCAGAGTTACTGACCTGATGTCCGAACTCGATATGCTGGGCATAGTCAATGCAGTTGTCGTAAGTAAAGGTCGTTACGGCCGAACAAAAGAAATTTCCCTGAGTGTTCCAGTAGAAAACACCCGCAAGGTACTACTTGAAGATTATAGGCTCAAGCCCCTTGTGGACTTTAAGGCCTCAGTTTTCAACAAGATGTTTTCATGAGGGTGAAACCACCCCATCTTTACAATTTTATTATTTCGTTTTTTCCTTTCCTTTCCTTTTTCTTTTCTTTCTTGCCTTTTACTCATTCTTTTTAACTTTTCCTTCTTTTTTTAACTTTTCCTTAATCATAATTACCTTTTTATTCCTGCAGACATCCAGCTTTTCAGGAAATAATATATATGATCCTGTGGTTTGACTAGGATCATGTCATATTCATAGACATATTCATAGCTTAAAGTATGATTCTATTATTCAAGTTATTATTCAAGTATTCATTATATCCAAATATTCAAGTATTCAGGCTCTACTGAATATTCAGATTCTATTCAGATTTTAGATTAAGTGCGACTAGGGTTTATTGACTCAAGTTTCTAATTCACATTATAATTTCAGTCTAATGATTCAGGTTTAAAAGGGAATTTTTGATGAAGATAATAGCATTCGTAGGCATGCCGGCTTCTGGAAAATCAGAAGCTGCCAGAATTGCCGCTGCAATGGGCATTCCTGTCATCAATATGGGTGATGTGATCCGGAGGGAGGTATTGAGTCGTGGGCTTGAACCCAATGATTCTAATACCGGAATGGTTGCAACGGATCTCCGTAAATATGAGGGCATGGATGCAGTTGCTGTACGCTGTGTTTCTCAGATCAAAGAAACAGGTTCTGAACTTGTGGTTGTGGACGGAGTGCGCGGGATTGCCGAAGTGGAATGCTTCAGGCAAGAATTCGGAAAAGGTTTTGTCCTGATTTCTATTTACGCGCCTATTGAGATTCGCTTTTGCAGAGTCCAGAAAAGAGCCAGAAGTGATGACATGAACAGTATAGAAGGGCTCCGCCACCGGGATGAACGAGAACTCGGCTGGGGTATGGGGGAAGCTATAGAAGCTTCCAATGTTGAAATTGAGAACAATTCCACTCTTGATACTTTCAAAAAAGATGTTGTTGACGTTTTGAGTAACTACTCCGGCGCAGACCCTGTACAGTAGATTTCAAAGGCAAATGTTTCAAAGACAAATGGAGTAAATTTATGATACATGTTAAAGTTTCAGCAGCCGTATATCCTACTGAAGACTCGGAAAAAGTTACTAGAGCAATTTCAGCCCTTTTTATTGGCATCCCAATTGAAAAGGAGGCTATCGAAACCACCGAACCTGCCAGATCTGAGACAGAAGTTTCTCCCTCTTTCTTCCTTTCAGGGGGCGGAGGTCTTGACCTACTGCTAACTTTTCATGGACTTATTCGAAGAGAAAAAATTATAGATAGTATCCGCAACAAAGTTTTCAGTAAAGGCTTATCCCGTGACGGGCTTTCTGTCCGCTTTTTTCTCAACAAACAGGCTGCTTTTGTTGGGATCCCCAGTATTCCTGCTCGAGAAGAATCTCTGGGAGCCATTGAAGTAGTTATCAGAGCCGACTCTCCGGAAGAAATGGAAAGACTTTTTGAGTGGCTTTTGCCTCTTACTGAAGAAGGAAAACCAGTTGTTGAAGTGGAAATGGACTATGTGGAAAAAGGGCGAGGTGTTTAATTAACTGAGTTTATTTAACTGGGTTTATTTAACTGGGTTTATTTAACTGAGTTTATTTAACTGGGTTTATTTAACTGAGGCTAGTTAACTAGATCCAAATTCTCACTGACTCTCTATTCCCACTAACTCTCAATTAACTATTTAATGTGTGATACTGAGAGTAACACTAATTTCCATTGACTCTCAATTCCCTTAACAAATCTATATTAATGAATGAAAAGGAATGACTTGTCGTCATGCATTTGAACAGAATCAGCTTTTCATCTCGCGCAGCTGTCGAGGATCCCTTCAAATGGGCTTATACTCTCGAAGACCATGGATATACCGGCTGGGAAATCGTACAGGAAGGGTCTCAGTGCCTGAACAGCAGGAACATTCAGAATCTGAAAAATATTGATGAAACGACAGGTCTTGAACTGACTCTGCATTTGCCTTTCTCAGATATGAATCTGGCAGGCCTCAATGACTCAATTCGGGCAGAAGTCCTCAGGCAGATGAAACATTACCTGACCCTGGCTTCCAACTTTGTCAATCTTGCCGTAATACACCCTGGCTATCTTTCCCCTTACGGTGTGCAGGTTCCGCAGGAAGCCTATCTGACCAACCTTGCATCTCTGAGGGAAATCTGTGACTTTGCAGCGGATTTCGGAATTTTGGTAGCTGTTGAGAATATGCCCGATCTCCCGAAAATCTTTGGAAAATATCCCGACGAAATGCTAGAGATGCTCGACTCTATCGGAAGTCATAATGTAGGTTTTACCTTCGATGTAGGACATGCAAACACTGTAGGGCTTGTTGATGATTTCCTGGATCTCCTTACAGAAAGAATTGCCCATGTGCATATTCATGACAACATGGGCAAAAAAGATGAACATCTCCCTCTTGGAAAAGGTACAATAAATTGGAAAATGGTTATGGAAAAGCTTTCGGATTATAAGGGAATTTTTGTTACTGAGATGAGTTCGATTGAAGAGGGAATTCAATGTCTTGAGTTTTTAAGAAAATTATAAAATACTATAAAAAAGACATTTGAAACCTCTGTTTCCAGTTTTTTTCAGTTTTTTTCACCTTTTTCTCTCAGGTAATGCACCCAGTCACCATGCTCTATTTTTTCTGCCTCAGGTTTTTCATCATAAACATAGATGAAGCCTCTGATTTTCTGCTTTTCTATTTCAAGATCCACATATTCCCTGTGGTACCCTCCGAAAAGTTCCATATAATCGATTGATTTCGCGATTTCAAGTTGCTGTTTTCCTGAAAACCTTCGCACTTCTGCTACCACAGAGCTGTTTTCTGAAGGGTATACGGCAGGGTAGGGGCCCAGAGGGTAAAGGGCATACCCGTTGATTCTTGTTTTTCCCAGAAACTCTGACCTGTTTGGGAGGTCAAAACGCCTACTGTTATAGAGCTCATTTCTGAGGCTTCCATAGAGAGCCATTACTATTTCTTTGCCTTCAGCCTTCTCGTATGAGCGTTGCCAGCAGATGTTTCTATGAAAGGCGCTGCCGTAAAGAGTTTTTTCCTGTTCCAGGTCCATGTTTTTCCCTACAGGCTTACTTTTTCCTTGATAATTCTCTCTTTCCTGAATATTTTTCCATTCCCTGAGTTTTCCATTTTCAGAGTATTTTTCCAGAGGGTATTCTCTGTATACACTTACTTTATTTCGCAAAACCGTAAGCTGCAAAACGCTGAGTCAGGTCCAGGTTTGCCAGCAGGAAACGGTCATCTTTGCTGTAGGCAACTTTTTTGCCGCCTGAAAGTTCCAGCACGCAGGTACTGCCAGGTTTTGCCTCCTTTACTTCCTGCCCGCCAACCAGAATCTTTTCCACACGCGTGGGTTCGGACTGCAGGCCCACGAAGAGGTGGAGCACATTTCCGATTTCGATCTTTTTCGTGAACTTTGAGAAGGTGCACTCCAGGGTGTAATCTGTGGTCACGAATTCTTTATCGGATATGATAAAACCCCTCTCAATATCCTTTGCCTGGACGTTTTTCAGGCGCATTCCAACTCTTGTGCCGGTTGGGGCTTCGGTGATGTCTACATCGTGGCTTTGGATGGAGCGGATTTCGATGTCTCTGTCAAGAGGGAAAATTTTGGTTTTATCCTTATCCTTTGAAATGCCCTGCTTGACAATTCCAAGTACTACGCAGCCTTTTCCCATAACATTGAAGGCGTGGTCTATGAGTATCCTTGCGGGCAGGCTGTTCAATTCAGACTGTTCAGCTTCTATTTTTTCCGATATCTCATCTATTCTGGTTTTAAGCTCTTCTACTCCCTCAAAGGGGTTTTTTGCGCTCTTGTTAGTGTTAATGGAGATGCATTCCCAGTCCTGGAGCACAGTGCCTGCAGTAATTGCTTTTATTTTTGCTTTCAATTCATCGATTGCATGCATATGGGTGCTGTCCGATCGTGTCAGGGCAATGATTCCATGCCTGAAGCCGAGCAGGTCAAGGGCAATGATGCACTCTCCGGTGTGGGCATCCAGGCCCTGCGGAGGGATGCAGAGGATTACCATGTCGGAAATGTTTAGCGTCGTGACCAGGGATTTCAGGGTTTTAGGGTAGCTGTGGGCATCCAAAAAAACCATTTTCCGGCTTTCCTTGTCGTTGTTGTACAGGGTTATATCGGAAGCTGTCCCTTTCTTTCCGAGATTTGCGGCAAGGGAAGTCCTTCCGCTTTTTTCAGTCCCGATGATTGCAACGTTTGTCATGATGAGTTCCTTTTCTGGATCAGTATCGAGTATTCGGATTAGTTTTGAGTATAAAAATGAGCTTAAGCGTCAAAGTATTTTTTTGAAATCTGCAATTTCTTAGATTTGACTTTTTCTGACACTAGTTAACTTTGTTATCTGCCACTGGTATTAATATATTGCAATATATTTCTTTTCGCAACATTATCAACAATAGGTTAAATCACTAAAAGTGTTCACCAAAAGTGTTCACCAAAAGTGTTCACTATAAGTGTTCACCAAAAGTGTTCACCAAAAGTGTTCACTAAAAGTGTTCACTAAAAGATGTCATTCTCATGAAAAGTAACAAAAGAAATATTAAATTAACTCTCTTCAGTACAGGGAAAACCGTCACCAGAGTTCTCCTTCCCATATAGCCTGGGTTTTATCGTTGGTGCTCTTGTTCAGCTTTCTAACAGTAATCAAATACTCAGCTCCGACAGAATACGGTTCTTCAAAGACGGCATCGACTCCAAGTCTTTTTAGGTAATCCTCGAAATCTGAGGCGGTCTTCAAATTCCTTACCCTGATCCTTACTTCCTCATAGAGCCTCTGGCTGTTCTTTACACTTCTGAGAGATTCTCTTAGAGGGTTCAGGATGCTTTCCCCTAGCTGCATACAGCGTTTTTTGAACTCAGTTTCATCTTCGTTCCACTCTACTGTCTGAAAACCTTCCCTTACTATGCGGGAAAGCATATAGTCCCTTCCTGCTTCATTATAGAACCTGAAGGCATGTCTGAGGTCCGAGCAGTTGCTCTGGGAAGATGTGTATTTCAGAGGTGGGAAGATCATTTCCGGATCTTTGATGACCACGCCTTCATGCTCTATTATTCCCAGTTTCCGGATGATGTCTGCAATTTCTTCCGGGGCAGTTTTCAGGGGAATTTCTCCGAAGGACTTCACCTGCAAAAAACCGTATTTTTCCATCAGTTCCCTTCTCTTGGCTGTTGGAAGGGGGTTGCCTGTGTTCTTCTCCCGGATGTCGAAGATGTAAAACTCTACGGAATCGATATCATAGATTGCTTTTGGGACATATGGATTGTCTGGGCCTACCATTTCCCCGTAGAGTACAAGTTTTGGGAAATCATCAAAAAATTTCAGATTCAGTTTCACATTGGCCCTTTCTGTTGTGTAGGGGCAGATATACCCGCTCCGGGTGATTGCAAGAATCTCTCCGTTAATTTGCGCGACCCGGACATTGTAACCGTTCATCTTTTCTTCTACAGCCAGTTTACTGAGGCCGTTGAAGTGCTTTTTAAGTGTTGGATACAGTACCATGGCTCTCCGAATTTTCGGGAAGCCCATTATAAATTCAAAAGAGCTGCCTTTCTCATAAAGTACTGTCCCATGCTCTATATGGGAAATTTCCTTGTCGAAACGAAGCAAATGCTCGTATTTTCCCCAGTTCCGTGCAAGATAATTTTTCTCAAAAAGGTGCTGAATCCTTTCCTTATCAAACCCCAGGCTATCAGAAAGCCGGTCTACAAATTCAAGAGCTATTTCCTCGTTCCCCTCTCTATTCATGTTTATTTATCTGTTTTCAGGCCTGAAATACGTTATCTTTCTAAGGCCAAATTTCAGAATAATCTGTTTTTCAGAGAACAGGCTATAGAATAAGGGACAGACTAAGGAATGATATCGCCCATCAAGAATCTTTTTAAGGATTCAGTCTCTAATGTTTAGTGTATTTAAATTTCTAAAAATGTTGGAGACTGCAAAATGGCAGATGAAATCGACTACGAAATTATTGGCGACGACATGCAGATCGTTGAGATCGAACTCGATCCAGGCGAGGCCGTTCAGGCAGAAGCTGGGGCTATGGCTTATATGGGGCCCGGAATCCAGATGCAGACAAGCATGGGTAGTGAAGGTGGCGGACTTCTGGGTGGTCTGAAAAAAGGATTGAAACGAGCCCTGACTGGGGAGAGTTTCTTTATTACAAGCTTTACTCACAAAGGTTCAGGAAAAGGACATGTAGCCTTTGCGGCTCCGTACCCTGGCAAGATCATTCCCCTTGACCTTAGTAAGTTTGGAGGAAGTATCCTCTGCCAGAAGGACGCTTTTCTCTGTGCTGCCCGTGGAATAGAAGTGGAAGTAGCTTTCACAAAAAAGCTCGGAGCAGGGCTTTTTGGTGGTGAAGGTTTTATCCTTCAGAGGCTGCGTGGTAACGGCCTGGCATTTGTCCATATTGGAGGTACAGTAATTAAAAAAGATTTGGCTGCTGGCGAAACTTATCACATTGACACGGGATGCGTGGCAGCCTTTACCGAAACAGTGAGTTACGATATCACCTGGTCAAAGGACTTTAAAAACGCCCTTTTCGGCGGTGAAGGAGTTGTCCTTGCAACTCTCACAGGGCCGGGTACTGTGTATATGCAGAGTCTGCCTTTCTCCCGTCTTGCTGACAGGATCTTTGCAGCTTCTGCCTACAGTCGCCGGGACGAACGCACTGGCATTGGAGGAAGTGGTGTCCTGGGCGGTCTGATTGGCGGAGACAAATCATTCTAAAACAGAACCCTAAAGCAGACCTGTTCAAAAGCTGAAAATTTCAGAAAATTAGAAAAACCTGTCCCTTTTAGGGACAGGTCCTCTTTTTTAATCACTTTGTTTTTTAGTTATTTTGCTTCATTTTAGTTTTTCTGGGTTTTTCCCTAAAATTCAATTTATTCCGCAATTGTATTTATGACATTCCTGCGGGCCAGGAAACCAACAAGCTCCTCTTCCAGGTTAAGAACCGGAACACCTCCGACATCGTGTTCCATCATTGTCTGAACGGCCTCTGAAAGAGGGGTATTGGTATATACACAGATCACGCTGCGTGTCATAATATCCCCTACAAGGAGGTTCTTGATCCTTGAATCCTGCTGATTGTCAGCCACCAGATCCCTGAAAGAACGCATGGCAGAAGCTATATCGTCCTCTGCAACAATACCTACAAGCTTCCCATTTTCAATTACTGGTAGCCTTCCCACATTCTTATCGAGTATGAGGTGCCTGGCGTGGCTTACCCGGTCAGAAGGGCTGACAACAATAGGATTTTTCTCCATAATTTCCCCTACAAAGCCTGTGAAACGGTTTATTTTCATAAACTCCTGGGGGGTCACCCAACCCATCGCATTCCCGTTATCAGTGACAATGATAATTCCCCCCTTCTTTTTCATGAGGGTGAGAGCATCTTTGACGTCGGTATCTGGCAAGACTTTTACAAAATTGTCGGATACGGCTGTTGCAACATGCAGAGAGGATGCAGGTTTGCTCAGTTTCTTTCGAGTTCCGAGCTGTTCTGTCAGACTTCTCATAGTAAGTATACCGAGCATCTGATCGTCATGGACTACTAGCAGGCGTTTTGTGTCCTTTTTTTCCATAATGTCCAGGGCGTGAGATATAGTGTCTGACTTGTCAATCCTGTATGGCTGTACCATTATATCTTTAACTTGCATGCAATTCACCTCATGCGTATCCAGAATTTTCAATTATATTTTCCGCAATTTTTGCGTGTTTTCTTCATCCACTTTTCTGCGTTTTTACTTCGCATCCTTCTTTACTTTTTACTGTCTTTTTATGTTGCTTTTTTTTCTTTAGCCGTATCCACCTCCATACTTCGATATTTCAGAGCACGGCTTTGATGATATCGGTCCTGCTTAGTATCCCCACTATCTCTTCTCCATCACTTACAGGAAGGGCCGTAACTCCTTCGCTCATCATTTTTTTTGCAGCTGCACTGACATTTTCATTTAAGTCAATGGATATTATTGGCGAGATCATAATGTCTTCTGCGGTCAAAGGAACCTCTTTTATGTATCTATAGGTTTTCTCACCTGCAGGGGAAGATTTTCGGGCCATCTTGATGTTTTTTGTGGAAAGCTTGCCTTCATTGTCAGTTAAGAGGTTCAAAGCAAGGGTTTTCCTGGAAATGATCCCTACAGGTTTTCCTGCGTCATCTTTTACGACCACTCTTTCGATCTCGTTTCTGTTCATTTCATCGATTACATGGTTTATAGTGTGATGTCTATGAACAGAAACAATATCTTCAGTCATCATTTTGAGGACTTTTGTTTTCGTCTCCTCGTTGTTTTCTGCAACATAGCGCACTAGATCTGTTCTGGTGACGATACCTACGATGTTATTTTTTACCACGGGGATGTCATGAACTCCGTTTTCAAGCATTAAGGCAGCTGCCTGGGAAATGGAGGCTTCGGGATAGATGGTAATTACTGATTCGGTCATCAACAGTTTGATAGGAATCTGGTCTATAGGCCTCCTCCTCCAGAGGGGTTCTGCCTGAGCCAGTCTGTTAGTAATGTCTGATTTAGTGACGATTCCAGCCATCTTGCCCTCATTCAGGACAAGCAACGTACTGATTTTGTGCCTTAACATCAGATTTCTTGCATGTGACACGGGATCATCTGCGTTTACGACATACACAGGTGAACTCATGATGTCCGCCACTTTCATGGAATACCTCCTTCATTTTTACAATATATAAGTATCAATAATTATAGTTTTTGAATCGGATGCTAACTTTACATTTTTTAGCTGTAAATCTCAAATTTTTTGAGAATTAATCTATATTTCTCCTGAAATTCAGACCAATTTGAAAAAGCCTTTATTTTTATATCGTCTACAATCTCAGATATTGAATATTCTGAGTCTAGAATTTCCTCTCTGTATTGCATTCGGGAATTGTCTTCCTCTCCAGACTCCTGAAAAATTGAGCCTTTAGATTTTTTGAGTTTCAGCTTCCTTCAATTAAGCTCTACTCAGTTTTTGACCAGTTATATAAGATACTTAGAATTCGTTCAAAGATCTCAGAACATCACTTTCTGTAATGATACCACGCAGAATCCCTTCTTCGAGAACCGGGAGTGAACCTATCTTTTTCTCGAGCATGATTCCCATTGCTTTTCCCATATCTGTGCCCGGAATTGTCCATATCAGTTCTTCTGCGATAATGGAACCCACAGGCTGGTCAAGAGCCTCATGAATATTTCCAGTTGTCAGTTTGCTGAAAGCTTCTCCTCTTCCAAGGAAGTGGACAATGTCAGATGCAGTAACTATTCCGGCAAAGATTCCATCCTTAACTACAGGAAGTCTTCTAAACCTGTTTTCTACCATTATTTTTGCTGCGTGTCCAATGGGTGTATCAGTTGATACCATCTTAACTTTCTTGGTCATGTATTCATCAACAGTTTTGTTTGCCACGAGTCCGCCCATCAGTTCTACTGCATTTCTCTCTGTAAAGATTGCAACGACCTGCATTTCCTCATTCACGATTGGCAGGCCTCCTGTCCTTCTTTCAAGCATCGTTGAAACTGCTTCTTTAAAATCTGCCTTATCGTGGAGGTATGCAATATCAGTTTCCATGATCTCTCTTACTTCCTCATTTATTGCAGCCAGGAGGTTCCCCTTGAAACGATTTTCAACAAGCAGATTCTTTTTCCCGCCTCCCAGAAAATCGATAATATCCACAGAAGTAACGACTCCCTCCAGCCTACGTGTTCCGGCGTCTGTAATAGGAATACGCCGGAATCTCCTTTCAGTCATGATCTTGATTGCTTCCATAATTGTTGCAGTAGGAGGAAGGGTTACTACATCCCTTGTTGCCAGGGCGAGGATCCTTCCCTGGTGTTCCGAAATACGGGATTTGAAATCCAGAGGACCTATATTCATTGTGCCTGTACTGCTGATCATTTTTGGATCGTTCCGTTGCACTCCTCTGTTTTCTTTATTCATCTTTCCCTGAACCTTCATTTTTTCGGTTGACGAAAATGTCGTATTTTTGTTCACTAGGATCACCGAATTCGAGTTACAGCTAATTGGTTTTTTGCATACGCCGTTTTTCCTCTCCTGCCTGCTTGCAGGAATTTTCCCGGAGTCTGCAGTTTATTTCTTAGCAAATCCAGGGCAGCTTCTGGAAAAAACAAAACATGGAAGCAATTTCTCTCGAATCTTCCCGAACATTTTTTTTTCGATTTGAAGATATATAATCATTATTAATGACAATCTATGATGTTATAATCCTTTTGAGTGCGAGCATCCCTTCAAGTAAGAGCTTGCTCTCCATTTTTTACATTAATTTTCTGGTTAATTTCCATCATTTCACTGAGAGTTATTTCACTGAGTATTTTCAATGGAAATTCTTCTGTCACGAAAATATCTGAAGCTATTAAAAATAATTATATGAGACTACGATCTCGGTCATTCCGGAAGGTTATTGAGCCCATCCATTGACAATCGATTCCAGAAGATCTTGTCTGTCAGCGATTCCGGATATTTTTCTCTGTTCGTTTACTATGGTTACTCTTCCGATGTCATAGTGAATAATTAGCTCAACAGCACTCCGGACTGAATCGCTTTCCGAAAGAGTATAAGTCGGAGTTGACATTATCTTTTCAACTTTTGGACTGTCATTTGGTCTGGTTCCTCTTGTATCTTCTATGCCAGTCCGTACATATCCCGATTTGATTATGTCCCTTCTGGTTATCATCCCAATGGGTTCATTTTTCGCTGAAACCACAGGAATACCTGTATAGTCTGCCTCAAGCATGTGTCCCCAGACTTTGGCGATCTTCTCATCTGGCGAACAGGTCTCGACTTTCTTTGTCATAATTGCTTGAATGCTTTTGGGAACATTTCCTGGAATCTCCACATTTCTGAGAATATCCACATTACTCAGGACCCCAACAACCGTATGGTCTGCAGTTGATACGACAACAGGGACTCTGTTTTGTTTTGATTCCACCATCAGTTTTGCAGCTTTCATAATATTCATATCAGGAGTGACTGTAGGGGACGGTCTTGCATATCCTCCCACAGTGACATTTGAACGTGTAGATGTTACCCTCAGGATGTCCTGGTCATTCAGCATTCCCACAAGCCTGTTCCCATCGTCAACAATCACAAGGCTTCGAAGGAAGTAATCACGCATTAGTTGACGGGCGTGAGTTATAAAATCCCCTTCTTTAATATTTACAGACCCACATGTCATAATCTCGCTAACATCCATTGTTTACCTCCCTGAACTTTCTTTAAAACAGACAATTTAAAAGTTGAGATTTCAAACTCGTGATTTATTCGTAATTATCTCCTTCTTCTTGCCGACAGTTTTCGCATAAATACCTACCGTCAACCAATTTAAGGTCTGCTGAGTGATAAGAACAGGATTCGCATATTCCTGTGCCGAATTCCTCTGTGATTTCTTCAACTGAAGGAGTTGAGAGGAGGGCTTCCCTGTTCATATCAATGAGATCTTTTAGTATGGCGCTGAGTCCGGGTGCTACCATTAGAATATCAGTATTCGAAATTACTCCTATTATTGTACCGTTTTCCATGACTGGAAGCCGTTTGATATTTGCTTTCAACATGATTTCGGAAGCTTTTACTACACTTGTTTCAGGCTTCACGGTTACCAGTGGAGTAGAGAGAATTGCGCTTGCATCTACTTCATTTGGCTTTCTGTTCTCTGAAACGATACTTTTCACAAAATCTCTTTCAGTTATTATTCCCATGGCCTTTCCGTTTTCTGTAATGATAACGCTTCCCGCATCACGAATGACCATTTCCCTTGCAATAGCAGAAATATCTGAATTGATATCCATTATTATGACTGTTTTATTCATAACTTCAGCAACAGATACCTCTTTCTCAATCTCTCTGTTGTGGATATCAGTGACTGTTTCCTTTTCAGGGTCATCTACCATCGACTGTCTTTCCCCCTTACCTTCGGCATTCTCAAACCCAGCAATTTACGATATAAATCTCTTCATCTTGCTAGTTTCCTGTGGAAAAATATTCCAGGTTATTTCATTTTTCCTCCTTAATTCAAACTCTGCAATTATAACTTCTTAAAGCCTGAATTTCAGCGAAAATGTTGTTACCGGATATATTTTCTCGTCCGCCCCCTCAAAGCTGTCCTTCCCTCACTTTTCGGACGTTTTTATGACACTTATAATATACGAGTCAATGGTACATAATGATAACGGGATTTGTTTTTTTTGCAGAGGGCAAAAGGCTTCATGGGATCAATAACTTCTTTTTTTGATGTCTCTGCTTTCTGGTTAAGGGTGACAACGGTCCGGAAGGAAATTTTTCAGACCCCTCAATTTCCACTGGAGATTTATCATGAGACTGAAAAATATCTAATTTGTTGAAAAAAATATTAGGAAGAAGTACAGAAGACAAGTATATTTCAAAAAGAAGATTCACAAGATTTAAAAATAATTCAAATTATATTTGTAATGCTATTGATTTTTCTTACAGGAAATTTTTCAGACCCCCCCATTTCCACTGGAGTTTACTTTATAAGTTTTTATAGTGCAATATTATAGATTTGAAGCTATTAATATCCTTCATAAATGGGAACACATAATGACAAAATAGCTGCTTGAGAAGTAGACTAAAACAAAGAAGAAAAAGTGGAAATGGAAAACTGATAAATAACAGGAGTAAAATATACGAAAAAAATGTTAAAGATAATGGAGAAAAAACAGGTATGCAAAAGAAAAAAACAGAAGAAAAACAGAAGAAAAATAGAAGATAATTAGAGAATATAGTTCTCAGGGTAGAGAAGGAAAATGAGTAAAGTATAAAAATAGAATGATTAGAGTATAATCACTCTACTTCGATTCCCGACACTCAACTCGATTTCTTCGTTCAGACCATATTTGGCATAAGCATCGATGATCTGAATTTCAGAATCGATATCAAGATCCTCAATAACATAAGCCTGCTCTCCCCACAGAGTCAGTCTGATACTGCCTGTTTCATCCTTTAGTTCAAGATTTGAAACCATACTTGCAGTTCCATCTTCCCTTTCAAACTCCCTGAGTTCTCCTATTTCAAACACTTTCCCTTGAACTGAATAATTTTCCCCGGGAATGATATCGGAAATATCTGTAAATTTTTCCATGTATTCAACCTTTTTTTCGGTTTTTTGTATGATCCCCTTGGATCCCAGGTTCAGTTCTATCTGCTGACTAAAGGTATTTTCTCGAGAATAAGCATGAAGCACTTCTATTGTCTCGTCAAAATCAACTTCGTCCAGAAAATCGGTTTTTTCATCCCATAGCGTCAGCCGGATTTTTCCTGTGGAATCTCCAATGAGAAGATTTCCCACTCTTCCTGCTGAGCCGTCTTTTTTCTCGAAAGTCCGGATTTCTGCGATATCAAGCACCCTTCCTGAGACGTTAATGTTATTCATATCAGCCTTGATATCTGCAATCGAAGTAAACTCCTCTTCGTAATCAACTTCTTTCTCAGTTCTTCTGATTATACTTCGGTTTCCTATCTGGAGTTCCACTTTCTGAGTAAAGGCGTTCTCTCGTGCATAAGCATTAATCAACTCTACAGTGTCACCGTATTCTATCTGGCCTAAAAAGTCAGATTTTTCATCCCAGAGGGTGACCCTGAGTGTGCCTGTGGCATCCCCAAGCAGCAAATTTCCTACACGACCGCTGTTACCGTCCTTTTTCTGAAAGGTTCTTACTTCTGAAATTTCCAGAACTTTTCCTGTCAGATTCAGGTCTCCCATACCGTCCTTAACATCCTTTATCTTCTGGCTGCTCGCAGCCACTTCTATCTCTTCTTCACTTTCTGTCAGGACACCATTGTTTCCTACATTAACTTCCACTCCAGAATATCCCTGCTTCGCAAAGCCGCTGATCTGGAGTGTCTGTCCTACCTTAACTTTTTCAGCTTTTATCAGGTCTGCCATATTATCCCAGAGGGTTACCCTAATTTTTCCGGTTTCATCTCCAGTGATCAGGTTTCCTACTCTACCTATGGTTCCGTCGTTTCGGGTAAATTCTTTAATATCGAAAACTGAAACGACCCTTGCAACGAAATTAACTGGCCCGCTTTCAGCTGTAATATTTTCAATTTTTACACTGTCCCGACCTACATCCGAAAATCCAAGTTCGTTGGCAACCAGCATTGCAGCCATAGGTTCATCGCAAAGCCCTCCCATATTCTCGACTTTGTCCTGGATGCGCTGCAGGAAGTCTTCCTTACTTATTACATGGTTGAGCTTTTTATAGATCGATTCAATATCTGTCATATTATCCCCTTTAATGTATGATGCTATCTTCAATGTTTGTTATTTGCCTCTATTTTTGCAGGCAATAACTGTTGATGTTTACTATTCTCGTTTCGGTTTCGGTATTATGTTGTAAGGGTTCAAAAACTGTTTTTGTAAGATTACTCGATTACAAACTGAGTATTGTTATGGAAATTCAAAACATTTCAGGTGAAGTTTCAGATTAAATGCTTTTCAAACTTATATATCCTTTAATGGGTCTTGAGCATGAAGGTCTGAAAAAGTACTTGGTTTCGTGCTACGGTATGCAATGCGTCTTACTAAAGATTACCGTATGCTGGGTGAAAGTATTTTTCAACATAAAGGAAAAAATATTAATTAACTATTCCCATGCAGATCGAGAAAAAATTGTATATAAGAAAATAATTTCAAAAAATACGGCTTGTAAAAACAAAACCTTATTTATGGTAGAGTTTTATTATGTACATGATACCATGATTCGAAAATGCACTGAGCACGGCTATTTTAGAGGAGGCAGCTGTCTGCAGTGTAAACGCCCTGGCAGATACTTGCTTGATGACGGCAAGGAGGAAAAGCTTGGAAGGTTTGTATCAGGCACTCTCCGGCATTTCCCGGCATCTGCCGGAGTTGAAATGGACGAGTACGGCTGGGTGAATCTAAACGCTTTCTGTGAAGTTATGAAAAAACGGTATAACTGGATGAGGAAGGAGTATCTCTATGCCCTTGTCGAATCCGATGAAAAGGGAAGGTACGAGGTCCATGATTCCATGATCAGGGCACGTTACGGGCACTCTGTCAATATTGAGCTGGACTATGAGGAAAGCGATTTCCCATACGTATATTATGGGGCAAGCCCTGAAGAAGTCGATGTTCTACTGGAGAATGGAATTTCCCCAATAAAACAGAGATATGTTCACCTCAGCACTTCATATGAAAAGGCAGCGGAAGTGGCCCTTATCCATACTGAAAGCCCAGTGATTCTTCAAATCGACGCTCTGAAAGCTCAGGAAGATGGCCTTTCTCTTAAGCTTGCAACTGATTATATAGTCCTTGCGGAAAAGATACCGCCTGAATACCTTTTTGTTGTTGAGGACTGATTTTCGAGATTTTTATGTAGATTTTTTCAGTACTTTTTATTTTTTTATTTTTTACTTTTTACTTTTTTTGGTTTTCCTTCTTTTTTGTTTCTTCTCTTTCCTTCTTTTTTGTTTCTTCTCTTTTCTTCTCTTCTGTTTTCAGTTTACCGATACTTTAAAAAGTCCTTCTCTTTCCTCTATCATAAATTTTACATCCAGAAGCTGTTCAGTGACCCATATATTTGTCGCAGTATGGAGAGAAAGTTCTCTGACAGTGTAAGAACTGTTTCCTGCAAGAGCCATATAAGGGATTAACTGGTCTGCCAGATGTATGTCCACAGAGGTTTCTTTAGTTAGTTCAGTAATCATTTTTTCTGCCGCGCTTTTACCTACTTTTTCTGCCGGCAGCCCTCTTTCCCCAAGAGCGCTTTCACCTTTATAGCCTGTCCAGAGAGTTATCCCACTTCCAGTAGAAAAACATTCAAAGGATTGGGTTTCTATCCGGGAAGTATATCCAGCCTCCAGAAGTCTGTCTCTGGCAGCATCTGCCTGGCGTAAAGGTACATGAGCCGGAAGATTCGAGGCATGAGAAATTCCTCTTATCTCCTCATCTTCTTTTAAAAAATGAAATTCTCGAAGCTTGCACGGCTCAAAAAAAGCTGAAGCTTTTCCTCCTCCCTTAGGATAGTAGCCATGTTCCATCAGGGTTACTTTGCCTGTGTAACCCAATCGTTCCAGAGCTCTGAAAGTCACTTGCTGCAGGTAATCCATTGTCGGAGCCCAGGCCACATCCGTTCCTCCTCTTATCGTGATTTCAACCTTTTCTTTCGCAAATGGCAGGGCAGGCATAAGACACTGGAGGAGCAGGGTAATGCTCCCCGCGGTTCCAATATCAATATCATACTTTCCCCCCCTTATTTCCACTGGAGCAAAAGAAAGTTCTGTTGAACCTGGAAAAAGCCCAGAAACTCTGGCTCCACAGATCCTGGCCGCAGTTTCCAGAGCTTTCAAATGCTGCTGTTTCAGGCCAGGTTTTTGCCGATTTTTTCTTATATTTGTGACTCTGATTTCTCTACCTGTGACTGCGGAAAGAGCAACAGCGGTCCTGACTAACTGTCCTCCTCCTTCTCCGTAAGAGCCATCAATTTCTAGCATTTTATTCCCCCATGTTTCCTCTCAATTTCTTCTTTACTTCGTTTTATTATCTTCTTTTTCCTTCATGTTTCGAATTGCGGCCTTTACTGCTGGACGGAGAGGGTCCACAAGCATTGAAACAGGAGGAGCGTAGCAGGTTTCCAGATCAAGGAGATCTCTGATTGTGGTTTTCTTCCTGATTGCAAGGGAGAGGGCATCTATCCTTTCCTTTATCCCCTCTCCGCCTGCAAGCTGTGCGCCCACCAGGCAGTCATCTTCAAACAGGAGTTTGATATACAGGTCTTTTCTCCCCGGATAATAAGAAGCTCTTGTGCGCCCACGGGAAAAGCCTGTAAGCAGCTTCATTCCATGGAGCTCTGCTGCCCTTGAGGTAATGCCCACTCCACCAAACTGTAAATCTCCTGCCACAGCTACCCAGGGATCTGCAAGGGGTCCGAAAGTTGTATGTTTTCCTGTGATATTGTTGGCGATTACATCGGCCATGCGCCTAGCTGTTGTACCCAGTTGACTGAGTCTGGATTTCCCCGTTATGAGGTCAGTTACTTCCGCACATTCTCCGCCTGCATATACAAAGGGAAGAAATTTCTCTCCCGCTTTTACCTGGAGCATTTCGTTCACAATTATTCCTCCGGCGTTTCCTGTCTCGATTCCGGCTTCGAGGGCAAGGGAAATTTCGGGTTTTATCCCGCTTGCCAGGAGCACAAGGTCTGCAGAAACTTGCCTATCTCCTACCTGCAGATTTTTTTCTTTCCAGAATACTTCAGGAAAGATCACAGGTTCCCCGGAAATTACTTCAACACCCAGAGCTTCCAGGTGTTCCTTTATAATTTTCGCAATATCAAGATCTAATTGCCTGAAAAGAAGGCTTTTGCTTCTGCTTATGAGGTAAGTTTTAATTCCTCTTTTTGCAAGTGCCACTGCACATTCGATTCCTATTGTTCCCCCCCCTATGATGCAGATTTTCTCGACATTTTTCAGGGCTTTTTCAAAGAGCATACCGTCAGCGAGGCTCCTCAAGGTAAAGACTCCATAAGGGAGAATGTTTGTGTGACCTGTTTGAGATACAAATGGCAGGCTCCCTGTGGCGATCACAAGTTTGTCAAAGGGATAAATTCCCTCTCCTGTCTGAACATTTCTTAAATTAAGATCCAGTGATCTGACTCCTTCATTTAGCCTGACATCTATTCCATTTTTCCTGAAGAAATCCGGGGTTTTTACTACAAGTTTTTCAAAACTATCAATTTCTCGGCTTAAAACAAAGGGTATTCCGCAGTGACTGTAAGCAGTATGAGAGTCTCTTGAAAGTACAGTTATCTCAAAATTACTCTGTCTTCTAATTTTGGTAGCAGCAGCCATGCCACAGGCCCCTCCCCCTATAATAACTACTCTTGTAGGGCCGTTTGACGCAGGGTTTTGTGCGGAAACTTCCTCCGGAAATTTTCCCTTAATTCCGGTTGCTTTCTTTACTTCTTTATTTACAGGATCTGGATCTTGAATTCCTAAATCTCTTCCCATGCTCTTAATAATGGCTTTTCACGCTTATTATAAGTTTTTAAAGGGAAGGAAAGCTTTCAACTCTTATCGAGAAATTTTCAAAAAAAATGAACAACCTTGATGATATTTATAAAGGAATCTGGATCAGTGAGTTAAGAGATTTTGAACGAGCGAGTTTGGGAGTGGGGGGGTTAATACATAAAAAAGTTTCTATGCCTCGCCCGTTCAATTTTTTACAAGTCTTTTGTTTTATATATACTTTTCTAAATTTTTCTAGCTCATTATTCTTTATAATTTCTAAATATGTCTAAAATTGTTCTGAAAATTAATTATTTTCAAGAATATCAGGAATGAATAAAATCATTTGAGTCAAAAGGAACTTTTTAAATAACCACAAAGTTCTTAAATCCTGCCGGCATTAAACATGTGCATTTAAAATAAGTGGCTTACAGGGTACCTGTTTTGCCGAACTTCCTTTAAGGCGGGCGGGAACTGTTCTGTCATGCCATATCAAAATTAACAACTTCATCTATTCATCATTGCTTAATTCGTAAAGATAATTCAATTTAACGAATCCACATGCAGATATAATTAAAATTTCAGATTTACATATTATTACCAACTCAGGGCTCAAGTCACTAACGTAAAACCAAAATTCATTCATCATCACCCATGAAGTAAAAAGTCAAAACTTGCTATCAATAAACCTGATATTTATTCCACTCACTGCTTCACCACTTATCGTTAGGGAGTTCCTTGTTTACGGGATAAGGCGTTTGGCACCCTTCGGTTGCTCATGTCCGTATTACCTGCTTTTCGGGGTTATTTCTGGAAAACTTAAGTTATCAGGCTCATTGAATGACAAATACAAATTTTGGCTTCTGGCTCTGAAGGTCATTTCAGGGTCACAAATAAACTTATGTTAGGGCGAGGACTTTCGGACATGTTTAGAAAGTCTCAGGGACATTGAAAGTATTTATTGTCTGCCCGGCTCGAAAATAAGGAATATCTCTATCTAAGAGAGCTTTAAGCTAAGCTAGCTCAAGGCTGGCACTTTACCTGGCTTTCATATGGAAGAGCTTCCATCCAACAACGTCGTTCCGGGCATTCTGTCGGATTAACTCTCCTGGCATAGGTAACAGTAGAAATTGAAGGTAGAAATTGAAGATGAGCCGGAACTCTGTTTCCGATCGTAGTTTTCTTCAATTCTTAGATCTGCCTCTTCAAGGGTGTACTATCCCTGACTTGGTCTAAAATCTGATTTTTACTATTTTTGCATCGTCTGGACCTTTACGAATTTTCAGGGTATAGAGGATAAATTTATATTATCAGGAAACTGCCACTGATAAACATCCATAAATGAAGTTATATTGTAATTGTTCGGGGATACTGAAACAATTTCCTTTGGGAAGTAACTCGAAAAAATCGTTCACGATAAATCATTCACAATACACAATTAAAAAAATTCATAGGAGAATTTACATGCAAAATACAGATACTACAAAGTACATCATTCATTCCAAAATTAATGCTGATGGGGTAATTGAACGCCCTGATATCGTAGGTGCAATCTTTGGCCAGACTGAGGGGTTACTTGGGGCTGATCTTGATCTGCGTGATCTTCAAAAGACCGGTAGAATTGGCAGGATAGAGGTAATGGTTACTGCTAAAGGAGGGAAGACCAAAGGCAATATCTTTGTTCCCTCAAGCCTTGATAAGGTTGAGACATCCATTCTTGCCGCATCTCTTGAGACCATTGACAGGGTAGGACCCTGCAGTGCCAAAATCGAGGTTTTCCAGGTAGAGGATGTAAGAGCCGTAAAGCGCAAGAAAATCATTGAAAGGGCAAAACTCATTTTCACCAAAATGTTTGATGAGACAGTGCCCGAATCACAGGAACTGGCTGATGAAGTTCGGCAGTCTGTAAGAGTTGACGAACTCACTTATTATGGAAAGTCAAGAATTCCCTGTGGGCCGAACGTTCTTAACTCAGACGCTATTATTATTGTTGAAGGCCGGGCTGACATCCTCAACCTGCTCCGTTATGGTATAAAGAATACTATCTGCGTAGGTGGAACAAATATTCCTCCTGAGGTTGCCGAGCTTACTAAAAAGAAGACAGTAACTGCTTTTACAGATGGAGATCGCGGCGGGGAACTAATTATACGCGAACTTCTTCAGGTTGCAGATATAGACTATGTTGCTCGTGCTCCTGATGGAAAATGTGTGGAAGACCTTGTTCAGAAGGAAATTATCCGAACCCTTCGACGGAAAGTTCCTGTGGAGCAGATAATTGAAAAATACGGAATTCAGGAAAAGGAAAACGAAGAAGGTGCCTGCAGGCTGGAGAGGATTTCCAAAAGAAAAATGAGAGCACCAGAAGTTGTCCCACGGATTGCGGAGAAGAAACTCCACAAGCGTGTTAAGGTACACAGGGTCTCCTCAAAGTCAGACATTTATGGAGAGGAGTTTCCGGAAGAAGAGATAGAGGAAGAAGATCTTGATAAGGCATTTGAAAAAGTCTCTGAAAGAATTTCTGAAAAAGCCCCTGAAAAAGTTCTCGAAAAAACCTTTGAAAAGATCTCTGATAAAAATCCCGTAATAACAGAAAGATTTGAGGCCAGATCTGTTATTGCAAAACCTCCGGTTTCGTCAAGGGCAGTTCCTGCCACAAGAGTTCCAAGAGGAAAATCTCCGGTTGAAAAAGTTTCAGCTGTAAAAGTTCCTGGGGGTGAAGCTGTCAGGGTATCTCCTGCTCCCGTAAAAAAGACTCCTGTTGTTTCTCCAGAAGCCCTCAGGTTCAGGTCCCATGCTGAAGCTTTGAAGGGAACTCTGACAGCCAGGATTCTGGACTCTGAGGACAGGGTAATGGAAGAAATTGCAGTTCGAGATCTTGCCAGCAGGTTGAAAACCTCAAAAGATAATATTCAAAGTGTAGTTTTTGATGGCGTAATAACTCAGAGGCTTGTTGATATTGCTTCAAGTAATGCAATTAAGAATCTGATTGGTGTAAAAATAGGGAACATTGCCAAAGTTCCTGCTGATATGGAAGTATTGACCTCCAGCATGCTCTGAGAGGTCTTCTACTTCTTTTTATTTTCTTTTTCTCTTTCGTTTTTTTTAGATTTTATTCTCTCTTTTATTTCTTTTCAGGCTTCTGACTTTTTCTTTTTTATAATCTAATTTTATTTCGCCTGAAAATATTTCTTTCCATACCGATTTTCCAAATTAGTATTCCTGTATCCTTTCTTTTTTGTTTAAAGATAATTATCTCTTAGCTATTATCTTGTGTGTAATATTATGTATGAGATCTCTAAAAACACTACGATTTGGCATGATTTCACACTAAAATGCTAAATTTCACACTTTCTTCCATAATCCTTCATTATTTATCATAAACATTATATGGAAAAGTTTATTAATGAAATCTAGGAAATGTATTTCCTCGGGCAATTCTTTTATCCAATTCAAGATAATATTAAATTGATCTTGTAAAATTGTAGGTCTGTTCGCTATGCACAAGGAAGAGCTCATACAACTGCACACATATATGGCACAAATGAAGAGGTACTTTGAAAGGCACGGGGTAACGCACGAATTCGATGATTACAAGGCTTTATCCATAAGCCCTGTACACATTCACCGGAGCAAGGCAGATCACAAGCGCGCAATTTTTATTTTAGGAGGCGAGCTTGCGACTCTCATGTCCCGGGATGACCCTATCTTTGAAGAATCATCAGCTCAGATGAGGGAATCTCTTAATTCCGTCATTAAGCTCATGGGTAATAACTGATAGGGCCCTTGAAAGTGGTAAGGAATTCGTTGTCTGAAAATACGGGTTCGAGGTATTTTTGTTTTGAGATCAAGAGACGGTATGGGTGCAAGTGCATTTTCATTACCATTCCGTCTTCTCCATTTGAATAATACTCTTTTTCTGTCCAGCAGGGTACGAACCCTATCGACCTGTACAATTTTTGTGCTTCTGTGTTACTACTTCTTACTTCCAGTCTGGCATATTTAAGCCCGTTTGCAACAAAAATGTCACATATCGTATGGATCAGCTCTGTCCCAATCCCTCTTCCCCGGTATTCTTCTTTGACACCAACTGAAAAGATGTGCCCTTCGTTTTCTGCGGACCGGTAGCCTACGACATACCCCACGACTTTTCCATTCTCTTCCGCAACAAAGAAACCGTCTCCGACCATTTCGTAAAAATTAATATACACCAGGGAATTGTGCTCCGAAAAAGCCTCTCTTTCAATCTCGAGTATTTCCTGGAAGTCCTCAGGTGCAAAATGCCTTATCATGATATCTTATATATCCTTGCCATTTTATTATTTCTTCGAGAGGAAATGGTTTCTTAGAGGAGTCCTAAAGTTTAGATGTTTTATAAATCTGGTTTATAATTAATGGGTTTTCAGAACTTATTACAGAATTTGTATCGATCTAAACTGGCAGGGCCACATTCAAATGTTCGAAAGGTAGCTTTTACAGCCTTTCTTTCGCATCCATTCTCATAGTTTCTTAACGTGCCGAATGTCCACTGCAACTCCCCTACTGGATTTTACCATTTCATTTCCGCTCATTACGGCTCGGCCTATACAGAGGGCTTTTTCTCCAAGAACAATTACTTCATCATTAGTTCGTATTTGCGGATCTGCCTGAATCACTCCGGGGGCAAGAATGGACCCTCGTGGGACAAAATCATCAATTTTTACAATGTATTTCCCACTTTTTGACATCAGTTCCGCCCCTTCAAGAGAAAGAGCAAGTATTCCGTACTGTGGGATCAGAGTTGCAAGCTGTTTTTTCCCGACAAAGAGCTGGTACTTAGGGAAACGGCCTTTGACCACAAGATTTCCGGCTTCCTCAGAGAAAAGAAGGCCAGTAGCTTCTCCAAACTGATAATCTGCAATTCCTCTCAGGAAATTTTTTTTATCCTCTTCTGCATTCAGACTTTTCTTGCTGAAATCTTCGGCTGTGCAAAGAGATTCAACAGCACTTTTCAGATTCAAAAGAGCTTCCATAGACACAAGGCTTTCTTTAGCAGTGTAAATAATCTCAATTCCCAGCTTACTGGCTACTCTTTCGCAGATTTCCCTGTATGCTCCTTCTACATGGGCAACCACTGCCTTATATTTGTGTTTTGAAAGATAAGCCTCAAGGCAGCCGGAAACCCATACTTTTTCTTCTTCGTCCCAGTGTCCTGTAACCGCAGTGTCATAATGGGCTGCAGGATATGTAAGTTCCAGTTCTCTGGGCACTATTCCAAGAGGGGAGGTTAAGATCACTTCATGGACAAATTTCCGGTATTTCCCAAGGCTCAGAATGAACTTCTGATGGGATTGGGAAATTGAATAGGGTTTTTTTGCCGCACAAGGAAGGAGCAGAAGGATATCAAGGTCTGGAGGGGTATATCGCTCCTGTATGCGCTGTGCAAACCTTGTCACTTCTATTCGAGATAAGGCTTCTGAAGTAACTGCAAGGAGCTGGTTTTGCCGAAACGCAGGAACCCTCTCTTCCAGGTAATCATATTCAAAATCCCCTAGACGAAGCAGGGATGTGAGCCAGGGCCTGACTCTGCACTGACCTTCAACGTATTCTCTTAGTGTTCCTGCCCTGATCTTTTCTCGGACAAGAGAAAGTTCTGCCTCGAGGGAATCCCTGTTATGGGCTGTAAGGAATTTTGCTCTATCGATTTTCGAGAGATTTAGTATTTCTGCAGGCCTGGCAGAAGCACATACTCTGCACCTGCAGGGAAACTCCGTCAGGGAATCAAGATAAAATCTGCCTGCAGCTGTAAGATAAATGTCGGAATAAGCTGCAATTTCTACCCGAGTATCGTCCAGAATATCTATTCCTAAATAGACTAGCATTGCTACATTTTCAGGAAGGGCCAGGTTTGGGGCATATAAAGCTGTATCTGGAGGGGTGCAGTCCTTTAGCTTGAGGAGGGTTTCAAGAAACTTTCGAGAATTATTTTCGAGGGTTCCCGCACCTTCCATCACATAGAGATCACTCTTCTGAACCTCTCCTTCTATTCTGAGGAGGGAGCCTGTGGGACCTTCCATTTTTTCGCCATTCTCCCCGGTAAATGTTTTCTCTTTTCCTCTTGAATCGGCTGAGACAGAAGGAGGATAAGCTTGATGCGGCAGGATTATGAGACTTTCATTTCCTGCTTTTTCCCTTATTTCCTTTATGTGGGCTTCAAGCTCTATTTGTGATTCCATTCCCCAGAAGCTGCCCGCATCGACAACGGGGCCGGGGTTTACCAGGTTTCCGAGATCTGCTGCTCTCAGAATACAGGGTGTACGAAGTTCTGGAGAAAGCAGGAATTTTCCAATCCTTGCTGCTCCGTCTCTCTGTTCTATTTCAAAGTACTGTGTCATATCTGTCCTCTTATGTCTATCAGAATGTAAAGGTTTGTCCTGCTTTTTTTCCTAAAGTGCCTTTTTACTATCTACTTTCTTTAAGTGCGCCGGGTTCTCTTCCTTACGTTTTCTTCCTTAAATGGGCTTTTAGGTGGAAAATGGATGGTATATTCTTATATATTATTAATATTGATTATGTGCTGCAACTTATCTTTCATTCATCTGTCTCCAGCCGTGACAGAAATCCTATTTTTCACATCTGAATTTCAATTTGAGGTCTAGAATGGATATAACTGCAGAACTTCGAAAAATCGTAGGCTTAAGACTCTCAGTCTCGCCCTCCGAACTTTATTGTTATTCTTCTGATGCATCCCAGGTCAAGGGAATGCCTGATTACGTAGTACGCCCGAAAAGTACTGACGAGGTAAGTCGTATTGTCAGGCTTGCCTATGAGAATAATATTCCTGTGACTGCAAGGGGAGCAGGTACCGGACTTGCAGGTGGGGCTGTCCCTGTTGGGGGGGGTTTAGTGCTGGATATGTCGGGCATGAACCGCATTCTTGAAATCGATATTGACAACATCCAGGTAGTGGTGGAGCCTGGAATTATTCAGGACACCCTTAATGAAGCGCTAAAACAGTATGGCTTTTTCTTTCCTCCCAATCCCGGAAGTTCTGCAATGTGTACCATCGGGGGCATGATAGCTTACAATGCAAGTGGGATGCGTTGTGTTAAATACGGCACAACCAGAAACTATGTTCGTGATCTGGAAGTGGTTCTTGCAGATGGAACCGTCATCCACACCGGCTCAAAAATGTTGAAATCAGCTGCAGGCTACGATCTGACTCAGCTTATGATAGGGTCTGAAGGCACACTCGGAATCGTCACAAAAGCCAGCTTGAAAGTTGCCCCTCTTCCGAAAACCCGTAAACTGGTCATTGCTTCCTTTGAAAATACGGAACTTGCAGGACAGGCAGTTGTAAAGACTTTTTCGAACGGGGTCATTCCCTCAGCCTGTGAGATTCTGGACAGGGTTTCTCTGCAGGTTCTCAAACGCTACGACCCCAAGCTTGTGCTTCCTGTGGAAGGAGATGTTCTTCTCTTCGAAGTGGACGGCACTGAAAATTCGGCACATGAGGCTGCAGAGCAGATAATTCAGGTCTGTTCTCCTCTGGCTCTTTCCATAAAGCTTGCGGAAAGTGAAAAGGAAATGGCAGATATCTGGGCAGCCAGGAAGCTTGTAGGAGCCGCAGTTTCTCGTCTGGACCCTACAAAGACTCGTATCTACGTCGGGGAAGATGTAGGAGTTCCCATAAAAAAGATTCCGGAACTGCTAAGAAAGGCACAGGAAATTTCTGAGAAATTCAACCTGCCTGCTATGAAGTACGGGCACATAGGCGACGGAAACCTGCACCTTGCCCTCTTCATTGATGTCCTGAATAGAGATGATTGGGATCGTCTGAACCAGGCTGCAGATCTGATCCACAGGACAGCAATTGAGCTTGGGGGCACAGTCAGTTCCGAGCATGGTGTCGGTGCGGCCAGGGCTGAATACATGGAAGCCCAGTGGGGACCAGCCCTTGAGGTAATGCGCGCAATCAAAAAAGCCCTTGACCCGAAAGGTATACTGAATCCGGGCAAACTGGGGTTGTGAAAACAATGAAAAACGAAGAAAAAAAGGAAACTAAGCAGGCAAAAGAGCTGGATAAAAGCGAAATAAGCGATAAAACAGGAAACGAACACCTCTTTGAAGTTGACCGCAGATCTGTTTACAAATGTGTTCAATGTGGAACATGCCGTTCAGTTTGTCCTGTTTTTGACGTAGTGGGCTGGGAATCTGCCAATACTCGCGGCAGAATGCTCATTATCAAAAGCCTGCTTGAGGGCAGACCCCCTTCAGAAGATGTTCTCTCAAGCCTTGCTTCCTGTACAACCTGCGGGATCTGTGCTGCTAAATGTCCTGCCGGAGCAAACCCGCCGGAGGTTGTGGAAGCTGCCCGTGCTCAGCTTGTAAAATGCGGCATTACAACAGACGCCCAGAAAAAGTTGAAATCGGCGGTCATAACATACGGAAACTCTTTAGGGGAAGCAAAGGGTCGCAAGCACTGGCTTTCCGAAACAGAGCGTTCAAAAATTCCTGAAAAATCAGATTACGTCTATTTCGTAGGCTGCTTTGATTCCTACCGCTACCCGGAATTTGCGAAAAAGACATTTAAGGTTCTCCAGCACTTCGGAGTAACTCTCCTACCGGATGAACAGTGCTGCGCTTCACCCCTTCTGCGTACAGGGTTCCTAGAGGAAGCAGAAAAGATCATGGAGCACAACCTTGAGCAGATCAAAAAGGTAGGGGCCCAAACAGTTATCACTAGCTGTGCCGGCTGTTACACAACTCTCAAGAACAACTATCCTGAAGAGCTTCGGGTTATCAGTCTCCCTGAGTTCCTTGCCGAGCATCTGGATGAGCTCAAGCTGAAAAAACTTGACTTTACAGTCACCTACCATGATCCCTGCCACCTGGGCAGGCACAACAAGATCTACGATGCACCAAGGAAAGTTATCCAGGCTATCTGTACCCTCAAAGAAATGAAAAATATCAAAGAAAACTCGCGCTGTTGCGGCGGCGGCGGCGGGGTCAGGATAGGGTATCCGGATCTCTCTCTGGAGCTTGCCAGAAACAGGCTCGAAGACGTGCCAAAAGGTGTGGACTACATAGTTACCTCCTGTCCTCTCTGCGTAAGGAATCTCAGAGACGCAGGTGGAAATATCGAGGTTATAGATATTGTAGAACTCGTGGCAATGGCAATGGAGTAATCTCTACAACTTCTTTGTTTAGTTGTTTCTAAGTTTATTCTATGGGTTTAGCTGTTTCCTTGTTTCACCCAACTTTTTACGTGGTGTCGACTTTATCCGGTCACCTATTCTTTTTCTGTCGCTATTAACAGCACATTTTTATTTTCGTAAAACGACTCTTGTTTACTGAATTTCATAATCATATATAAGTTTTAGAAGTATGTTAGGAGAATAGAATCGTGAGTTGTAGGCCTCTAAAATTTCGTAATGTTTCGCCTGATACATTTAAGTGTATGAAAAAAAAGCTTCAGGATTCTGGTATCTATGCCCCGTCGGGAAATAGAGGAGAACTTTCTGGAAAAGGGATTACTGCAAGTTTCGAATGGGATGGACAATCCCATCTTACAATCACAATCTCGGAAAAACCGTTCATCATCAGCTGTGAAAGCGCAGCCCAGAAAATAAAACATTTCGTAAGAGAATGTCACGGTTCTTAAGGGAAATCTCGAATATTGCGGGATGAAGTATGGGTGGAAGAAAACTGGATACTGAAGGCTGTCAGGGAATTAAGTTTAAAAATGTGACTCCTGATGTATTTTCCTGCATGAAGAAAAAACTTCAGGCATACGGGATCGAAACTTCACCCGGAACTTCCGGAGTGCTTGAAGGAAACGGAATAGTTGCCCACTTTAGCTGGGATGGGATCGCAAACCTGGTAATAGATGTCAAAGAAAGACCCTCAACTGCTTACTGCGGGCAGGTAAGCGGAAAACTGAGGGCTTTCCTGCGCGAGTGCCAGGGGTATTGAAAGACTCTCACTCCTCCTTAACATATAATTTCTTTAAATCCTGGCTCTTTTAACTTGGGAGCGCAGAGGCACAGCGGGAAGTCCCCTTCCTCGGAGGCATCAGCCGACAGGTGGGGGATGAAAGCGCAGCCTCGCACAATAGTCAATACAACTTCAAAACTTAATTAACTACCATTTAGCGGAACTTATATATCTCTTTAAACCTAGTAATATCTAATGCTCAAAGCTTATAAGTATCGAATCTACCCAACAAAAGATCAAGAAGAATTGATCAAAGTTCATTTTGGTGCTTGTAGATTTATCTATAATTGGGCTTTAGAACAGAAGATCAAAACTTATCAACAATCAAATAAATCTATTTCAAGATTTGACTTACAAAAAATACTTGTTCATGAAGTCAAACCTGCGAATATTTGGCTGAAAACCATCAATTCACAGGCTCTTTTAGCTTCATTGGTAAATGTAGAATCAGCATTTACTAAGTTCTTTAGGGAGAAAGCTGGATTTCCTAACTTCAAATCAAGAAAAAATCCAGTACAATCTTTCCAATTGCCACAGCATTATACTGTAGATTTTGATACAAACACTATCAAACTTCCTAAGATTGGAGAAGTTAAAGCAGTTCTTCATAGAAGGTTTGAAGGTACTATGAAGACTGCAATCATTTCTAAATCAAATACAGGAAAATACTTCATTAGTATTCTTGTGGATGATGGAAAAGAACTTCCTGACAAACAGAAAATATCCGAATCCAATGTCATAGGAATTGATGTAGGTATCAAAGATTTTGCAGTTCTCTCAAATGGAGAAAAAGTTGAAAACCCGAAGTACCTCAAAAACTCTCTTAAAAGAATGAAATGTTTGCAGAAACGAGTATCAAAGAAAGTTAAAGGTTCTAATAACCGCAATAAAGCAAGAAAACATCTCTCGAAAATCCATGAAACCATTAGCAATCAGAGAACCAATTTCCAGCATCAACTCTCTTCTAAACTTATCAGCGAGAACCAAGCTATATCGCTGGAAACTCTGAACGTTAAAGGAATGGTAAATAATCACTGTCTGGCTCAATCAATCTCAGATGCAGGATGGAGTAGTTTCGTAACCAAATTAGAGTATAAAGCCGAGTGGTTAGGAAAAACTATTCTGAGGATAGGAAGATTTGAACCATCCTCTAAATTATGTAATGTTTGCGGTTATCACAATTCTAACTTAACCTTGAAGGATAGAGACTGGATCTGCCCTGATTGCAAAACAAAGCATGATAGAGATGTAAATGCAGCAATCAATATCAAGAAGTTTTCTCTTCAAGATCAGAATCTTATAGTTATCTGACACCTACGGAACGTAGGGGATGGGCTTGGGGACTTGCGAACAGTAGTTCGAAGGATGAACCAAGAAGCCCCTTCCTCAAAAATCATCAGATTTTAGGGGGGGTAGTTCACACCTGCATGTTTTTGACAAGTCGGGCTCTGGATTTCATCCCTTTTTTCTTCTGATCAAACACTTATGGGCGTTTCCCACAAGATCAAGTCTTCCTGCTTTTTCCAGGGCTTCATATACAAGCTCATAGTTTGCAGGGCTCCTGTAGTGCATAAGGGCTCTTTGCATCGCTTTTTCTTTTTTGTCCTTTGCAACGTATATTTTTTTGCCGGTGAAAGGGTCAAACCCTGTGTAATACATGCATGTCGAGACAGTCATAGGAGTTGGGGTAAAGTCCTGTACCTGTTCTGTATAGCCTCCGTGGTCTCGCACATATTCTGCCATTTCGATCATATCTTCGAGAGTGCAGCCCGGATGGCCTGACATCAGGTAGTTTACAATATACTGTTTTTTGCCGCATTTTCTGTTGAGGGAAGTAAATTTTTCGGAAAATTTTTCGTAGACTTCTCTGCCAGGTTTGCACATCGAATTCGTAACCCTTTTTGAGAAATGCTCAGGTGCGATCCGCAGTTGCCCGCTGATATGGTGGGCACAGAGTTCTTCGAGGTACTTTTCATCCTCAAGAGCCAGATCATAGCGGACTCCGTAGCCTGTGAAAACTTGTCTGACCCCTGGAAGTTCGCGGAGGAGGCGCATTAGTTCAAGCAGTTTTTTGTGGCTGGTACTCATAGAAGGGCAAATACGAGGGTAAAGGCAGGATTTGTCCAGGCAGGCCCCCTTCTTTTCCCAGGTTTTGCACTCCATCCCATACATGTTAGCACTTGGGCCTCCAACTCCATTAATAATACCTTTAAAATCGGGCTTTTGTGTAAGTCTTTTAGCCTCACGCAGGACGGATTCAATGCTGCGGCTTGCAATTATGCGCCCCTGGTGTTGTGTAATTGCGCAAAAGGCACAGCCTCCGAAGCATCCCCTGTGTGTTGTCAGGGAAAATCTCACCATTTCAAGAGCTGGGACTTGTTCTGTGTAGGAGGGATGAGCCTCACCTGTGAAAGGCAACTCATATACATGGTCCAGTTCAGCATCTGTCAAAAGCCGCATTGGTCTGTTCTGCACAATGACTGTTTTTGGGTGAGGCTGGACAATTCCCTTTCCGGTAACGGGGTTCTGTTCCAGAAAATGTACGCGAAAAGCCTTTGCAAAGGCTGTTTTATCCTGGGAAACGTCTGAAAAAGAAGGAATTTCTATATAATTCTTGAAAAATTCTGCTACATTTTCATATACTTCTCCATCTTTCTCTTCACATAAATTATGTGGTTTATCTACATCCTGCTTTTTCTCTTTCTCTTTGACCCTTTCCTTTAGCTCTTTCCATGCTTTAATCTCCATTTTCCAGGCAGTGCCCGGAATATCTCTGATCTCTTCCCCTGCCTGCAACCGCTTTGCAAGTTCCACAATCTGAAGCTCTCCCATTCCGTAGACAACAAGATCAGCAGGCGCATCAGCCAGAATGGACTGCCTCACCTTATCTGAAAGATAATCATAATGTGCCAGGCGCCGCAGGGAAGCCTCAATGCCTCCAAGTACTATCGGAACATCTGGAAAGGCTTCTTTTATCCTGTTCGAATAGATGATTACTGCGCGGTTAGGTCTAAGCCCTGTTCTGCCTCCTTGGGAATAAGCATCCTTATCCCGTAGCTTCAGACCTGGGGTCAGGTTGCTGACCATGGAGTCAGTGTTTCCGGCACTTACTGAAAAGAAAAGCCTGGGCTTTCCAAGCTTCTTAAAATCTTCAGGATTGTCCCATCTGGGCTGAGCAATGATTCCTACTCGGAAGCCAGCGTCTTCAAGAACCCTTCCGATGATTGCAGTTCCGAAACTGGAATGGTCTACATAAGCGTCTCCGGTGACAAGAATAATATCAAGCTCTTTCCAGCCGCGAGCTCTTACTTCCTCGGGGCTCATTGGAAGGAATTTTGATACAGGTATGCGTGAAGAAAAGTACTTTTCAGATTTCTTTTCCTTTTTTTCTTTTTTTCCTGTTTTATTTTCGGAGCGTTTTCCTGCTTTTTTCCCTGTTTCTGCCAGGGATTTTGTTTCTGCTTCTTTTTCTTCTGCTTTTTCGGATTTTGGCCTGGACCTGGCTCCCGATTTTTCTTCTTTTGTTTCTTCTTTTGTTTCCTGTCTTGATTCTACTTTTTTTGGGACAAAAAAACCGATTTTCCTGCCCGCCCTTTCTTTATCTGATTTTTTCGGATCAGATTTTTTATTTGATTTTGAAAATTTTGCTTCTTCCGCCATGATCTGCTTCCGGGCTCCTTATTCACTTGCTTCCCAATTAAATAGGTATTAAATTTATTTTCATACTCAGATCACTTTGCCGGATCTTACTGGATCTTGTGTTTATACTCCCATCATCATTCTTAGCATCCTGTATGAAGCCATGATCTGGTTGTTTCCATCCCTGTCATTAGGGGCTCCATGTCCAGAATACAACGTTTTTACATCCAATTTTGTGAGTTTTTCTATGGAACCCAGCATCTTATCGGGTTCTGAACCTTCAAAGTCCATTCTGCCGAATCCTCCGCCTGAAAATACAGTGTCCCCGGAAAAGAGACTCTTTGAGATCGGTTCATAAAGGCAGATACTCCCCTTTGAGTGGCCTGGAGTATGGATCACTTCGAGGGATTCCCCATTTCCTATGTCAATCTTGTCTCCTTCCTCATATGTAATTGTGGGTTTAACAGCAGGTGCGTGGTCTCCAAAAAGGACAGATACACTAAGGTATTCGTCGTTTACACCCTCAAAATCGTCTTTATGAACTCCAACTTCTGCACCGCTTTTTTCTGCAATTTCTGCTGCTGCTGCTGTATGATCATAATGGCAGTGAGTCAGGATAATAAGTTTCAGGTCTGTAAGTTTGATGTATTTCTCGATTTGTTTAATGATCAGGTCGCTACTCATTCCCGCATCTATCAGGACCTTTCCATTTATCAGGTAGACGCTGGAATCGTAGGCTGTGGGGCAAATGTATCGGACTTCCATATTTCTTTCTCCTCTACTCCTCTTTCTTTTTTCCAGAACTATTTCAAAACCTTAGACGTTGAAAACCTTGCGTGCGTTTTCTGTGGCGGATTTGGCAATTTCTGCAGGATCCAGATCTTTAATTTGCGCGACCACAGGGATTGAATCCACTATAAAGGCAGGCTCATTTCTGCCTTTGCGGGAAGAAAGGAAGGGGCTATCGGTTTCCAGAAGAAGGCTTTCAAGCGGCACCTCGGCCGCAAGAACTTGATGATGCTTGGAAAAACAGACAAGAGTTGCCAGAGAAATGTAGTATCCTTTATCTACGATTTCCTTCATCGTTTCAACAGAACCGCTGTAGCAGTGGTAGATAACCGTATCCACATTCTTTACAAGCTTCAGGACTTCAGCTTCAGCCAATCGCGCGTGTACTACAAGAGGTTTGTCCAGGTCTTTTGCGAGCTCTATTATTTTTTTGAATGCAACTGTCTGCCTTTCCCGTTCATCATTTGTTTTGCAGTCCTGAAAGTCCAGACCGGCTTCTCCTATACTAATTGCTTTTTCTGCATTGGCTTCTATCTGGGCAAGGATAGCATTTATTTCTTTATCATCGCCTTCTCTGCCGATATCGGGACTCAGGCCAAGTGCGGCATGAATATCTTTATACTTTTCAGCAAGTTCAAGACTCATGCTGTTGCCTTTGAGAGAAATTCCGGAATTAATCATTCCGACAACTCCTGCTTCCCTGGCCCGGAGAATAGCCTCTTCCCTATCTCGGTTAAATTTAGGAAAATCAAGGTGACAGTGAGAATCAATTATTGGATAAGGCATGGGTTTGTATTCCATCTCATTTTATTTTACTTTTTATACATGATTTGTGGAATACAAACCCGAAAAACGAATGAGTATAAGTCCTTATCCGATTTTATTGTCTGAAATTATCTTTGAACTATACTTTAAAATAATAGTTCTCGGGCTCTTTTAACCTTTTCTGTCAGTTCAGATTTTAGATCCCTTTTTATACAGCAGGTTCATGGCGTTCACAAGGGCTTCTACAGAGGCCACAACTATGTCTGGATTTGCAGACCTGGCAGTTACAATTCTTCCCTGTTCGTTTTCAAGACCTATGTATACATCTGCAAGGGCATCTGCACCTCCGGTAATGGCATCGATCCTGAAATCCTGGAGTTTGAAGTGGTTACTCTCTCCAAGGATATCCCTTACTGCATTGAGAGCGGCATCTACAGGGCCAACTCCCGTTCTTGCGGAAATTACTTCTTTGCCTTGAATTTCTGCCTTGACAACGGCAGTGGGCGTCAGGATATTTCCTGTCATTACAGAGACTTCTCTGAGCTTGATCAGTTCTTCTTCGGAACTTGCTTTTCCAAGAACAGCAGAAGCAACTGCATAGAGGTCGGCATCTGTGATCTGTTTACCTTTGTTTGCAATCTCTTTGATTCTGGAAACAATCTCATCAAGTTGCTTGTCATTGCTTATTATTCCGGCAGATTCGAGGGACTGCTTGACTGCGTGTTTGCCTGTGTGTTTGCCGAGGACAATACGCCGTCTGTGTCCTACCATTTCCGGAGTCATTATTCCAGGTTCGAAGGTGTCTGATTTTTCAAGTACTCCCTGGCTGTGGATTCCTGATTCATGGGAAAAAGCATTCTGGCCGACCACAGGGGTGTTTGGAGGAAGCCTGACTCCAGTATAGTTTTCAACCATTTTTGAGGTTTCAACAAGGTATTCTGTCCGAATGTTTGTTTTTGCTCCATACATTGCTGTAAGACTCATGACGGTCTGGGCAAGATCGGCATTTCCTGCTCTCTCTCCAATGCCATTTATCGTTACCTGGACCTGGGAAGCTCCGGCTTCGACTGCCATGAGACTGTTTGCTACCGCAAGCCCGAAATCATTATGGCAATGCACATCGATAGGAATTGTTATTTCAGCTGCGATGTCCTTTATCTGCCTGTACATTGCAGACGGAACCATAACGCCAACAGTATCTGGGACGTTAACGATATCGCATCCCGCTTCCTGAACTGCCTTGAGAACCTGCATGAGGTATTCAGGTTCAGTCCTTGTAGCGTCCATTGCAGAAAACATACACTTAGATCCGTGGTCTTTGATGTACTGGACAGCTTCCACAGCCAGTTGAATTACTTCCTCCTGGCTTTTTTTGATGGTGTATATCCTTTGTACATCTGAGGTAGGGACGAAAGTATGCACTAGGCCAACGTCGCTATCAAAACAGGCATCGATATCTTTTTTCAATACACGAGCAAGTCCGCAGACTTCTGCATCCATCCCAGCATTAGAAATCGATTTTACGGATTCTTTATCTCCTTCCGAAGATATAGGAAATCCCGCTTCTATTATGTCTACCCCGAGTTTGTCAAGTTGACGGGCAATTTCCAGCTTCTGAGTAGAAGTCAGGGATACTCCCGGGGTTTGTTCTCCATCACGCAGTGTTGTGTCAAAAACAGTTACTTTTTTATTCTGCATGGGTTCGATGTAAAAATCGATCCCTTCTTTCAGTTCTTACATTCATAGTAATCACCTACATTGATGTACATCCCTGGTATATAAATGCCACGCAAGTTTTTAAATGTTGGAATGTTTGTTTTGTGTATTTGGAATTCTGACGGAAAACTATTTATAATAAATAGCATATTCTAGGGTTGCTCTCAGGGCGTCACAAGACATCCCGAAAGCGAAAAACGATATTTGAAAAACGGAGTTCGATAACTGAGCTCAAAGGGTATCGAAAAACGATCCTGTAAAACGGATTTATATGGTACCTGGAGACACTGTTTAAAATACAGTTGCTCACAAAAACGGAAGATGTTAAGGATTCGAAAGTACAACTCTTTTGAAATCTTTTAAACATTCAGTTTTCATCTTTCAAATTCGTTCAATACAAAGCTTTATATACAAGAAACGTCTTGTATGAATCCCTCACACAAAGCAATTGTGTGAGTTTATCTGAATCTCTCTTTCATCTTTTAATGGAGCCAGGAGTTATTTCCTGTCTGACGAGGATTTTGTCGGTTCGGTTAATTCTGATTGGTAGGTGTTTTTAACTAAATATCTATCGCGAAACGAAATTAACTGAATTGATGTTGTTAGTGCAAGTTTCTGCGACCAAGACCTTTAAGCAAGTGTGCTATAACAATTCTGGTTGATCCTGCCAGAGGTTACTGCTATCGGTGTTCGCCTAAGCCATGCGAGTCATATGTTCTTCGTGAACATGGCGTACTGCTCAGTAACACGTGGATAACCTGCCCTTGGGTCCGGCATAACCCCGGGAAACTGGGGATAATACCGGATAACGCATATATGCTGGAATGCTTTATGCGTCAAATGGATTCGTCTGCCCAAGGATGGGTCTGCGGCCTATCAGGTAGTAGTGGGTGTAATGTACCTACTAGCCGACGACGGGTACGGGTTGTGAGAGCAAGAGCCCGGAGATGGATTCTGAGACATGAATCCAGGCCCTACGGGGCGCAGCAGGCGCGAAAACTTTACAATGCGGGAAACCGTGATAAGGGGACACCGAGTGCCAGCATCATATGCTGGCTGTCCAGGTGTGTAAACTACACCTGTTAGCAAGGGCCGGGCAAGACCGGTGCCAGCCGCCGCGGTAACACCGGCGGCCCGAGTGGTGATCGTGATTATTGGGTCTAAAGGGTCCGTAGCCGGTTTGGTCAGTCCTCCGGGAAATCTGACGGCTCAACCGTTAGGCTTTCGGGGGATACTGCCAGGCTTGGAACCGGGAGAGGTAAGAGGTACTACAGGGGTAGGAGTGAAATCTTGTAATCCCTGTGGGACCACCTGTGGCGAAGGCGTCTTACCAGAACGGGTTCGACGGTGAGGGACGAAAGCTGGGGGCACGAACCGGATTAGATACCCGGGTAGTCCCAGCCGTAAACGATGCTCGCTAGGTGTCAGGCATGGCGCGACCGTGTCTGGTGCCGCAGGGAAGCCGTGAAGCGAGCCACCTGGGAAGTACGGCCGCAAGGCTGAAACTTAAAGGAATTGGCGGGGGAGCACAACAACGGGTGGAGCCTGCGGTTTAATTGGACTCAACGCCGGACAACTCACCGGGGGCGACAGCAATATGTAGGCCAAGCTGAAGACTTTGCCTGAATCGCTGAGAGGAGGTGCATGGCCGTCGCCAGTTCGTACTGTGAAGCATCCTGTTAAGTCAGGCAACGAGCGAGACCCGTGCCCACTGTTACCAGCATATCCTCCGGGATGATGGGTACTCTGTGGGGACCGCCGGTGTTAAATCGGAGGAAGGTGCGGGCCACGGTAGGTCAGTATGCCCCGAATCTCCCGGGCTACACGCGGGCTACAATGGATGGGACAATGGGTCCCTTCCCCGAAAGGGGTTGGCAATCTCACAAACCCATTCGTAGTTCGGATCGAGGGCTGTAACTCGCCCTCGTGAAGCTGGAATCCGTAGTAATCGCGTTTCAATATAGCGCGGTGAATACGTCCCTGCTCCTTGCACACACCGCCCGTCAAACCACCCGAGTGAGGTATGGGTGAGGGCACGGACTCTGTGCCGTGTTCGAACCTGAATTTTGCAAGGGGGGTTAAGTCGTAACAAGGTAGCCGTAGGGGAATCTGCGGCTGGATCACCTCCTAAGCCAAAAAACCCACCAATCAGATGCCGATAAACCGACAAAACCTCACCCATTTCAAATTCTAATGCACCCGATAAGTAAATTATCGGGGAAGGACGGATTGCCTGTGTTGACACTCAGGTACATGAAGTCATGTATAGGTGCTGTAATACTGGACGCTAACTGGACCTGGTTAGGTGTAACAGGAATTATGCTATCAGGTGGATGGCTCGGCTCAAGAGGCCGAAGAAGGACGTGCCAAGCTGCGATAAGCCCGGGGTAGGTGCATGGATCCAATGAACCCGGGATTTCCGAATGGGACCTCCCCTAGTGATCAGTCATGATCGGGAACGCTCCGAATTGAAACATCTCAGTAGGAGCTGGAAAAGAAATCAATTGAGATGCCGTGAGTAACGGCGAGTGAAACCGGCACAGTTCAAACCGAATCCCTTCGGGGAAATGTGGTGTTGTAGGGCTGTTCAAACGTCTGGCGGCAAAACCGAACTTGCCTGAAACGGCAGACCGTAGAGTGTGACAGTCACTTAGGTGTAAGCCAAAAGACCGGAACATGTCCCTGAGTACCGTGCGTTGGATATCGTGCGGGAATCTGGGGGGCACCAACCTCCAAAACTAAATACTCCTTGAGACCGATAGCGAAATAGTAGGGTGACCGAACGCTGAAAAGTACCCCGAGAAGGGAGGTGCAAAGTGCCTGAAACCTGATAGTGATAGAACGATACGGCATGAAAGGATCTTTGACATGAAGGAATCATCCGCGAGGGTGTAGTACGAATGTCACTGCCAGTGTCGTATCTTACGTTTTGAAGAACGGGCCAGGGAGTGTATCTTGGTGGCGATGGCTAACCTTTCATCTGGGCAGCCGAAGCGAAAGCAACATGTGCGCAACCCTTCTGGGTGAGGCACGACGTATACAAGTGCGTGGAGTCACTGGGGTACGACCCGAAGCCGGGTGATCTAGGCGTGGGCAGGTTGAAGCGTGGCGAAAGCTACGTGGAGGACCGCAAGCGGTTTTGATCTGCAAATCATTCGTGTGACCTGCGTCTCGTAGTGAAATGCTAATCTAACCCGGCATCAGCTGGTTCCTTCCGAAACATGTCGCAGCATGACCTGACTGGAGATCGTCGGTGGAGTAGAGCACTGATTGGCGGTTCCGGGGGAGAAATCCCTCACCCGCCTGTCAAACTCCAAACCCACTGTCATCGTAGAAGGTCGGAGTCCGGACTACTGGGGTAAGCTTGTAGTCCGTAAGGGAGACAACCCAGCCCGTGGTTAAGGTCCCCAAGTGTCGACTAAGTGTTAACACTAAAGTGCGTCACAAGCCCTAGACAGCTGGAAGGTTAGCTTAGAAGCAGCTACCCTTCAAAGAGTGCGTAACAGCCACCAGTCGAGGTTTGGGGCCCCGAAAATTGACGGGGCTCAAGTCGACCACCGATACCACGGAGTACCGCAAGGTAATCTCGTAGGAAGGCGTTGTGTTCGGGCAGAAGCAGGGCTGTGAAGTCCTGTGGACCGTTCACAAACGAAAATCCTGGTAATAGTAGCAGCAAAGCAAGGTGAGAATCCTTGCCGCCGAAGGGGCCAGGTTTCCTCGGCAATGATCGTCAGCCGAGGGTTAGTCGGTCCTAAGACGTACCGTAATTCGAGTACGCCAAAAGGGAAACAGGTTAATATTCCTGTACCATTTAGCACTGAGCTCTGACGTCTTCGGGCAGGCCGAGCGGCGCCGTCGCGCCGTCTAAGCAGCGAAACCTGTGGAGAGCCGTAATGGCGAGAAGCGGGCGAATCTGTAATGGCTCAAGTCGGCTGCACCCAGGGACCCGTGAAAAGGACAGCTAAATGTCCGTACCGAGAACTGACACTGGTGCCCCTAGCTGAAAAGGCTAAGGCGTGTCGGAGTAATTCAGTTAAGGGAATTCGGCAAATTAGCTCCGTAACTTCGGGAGAAGGAGTGCCTGCTTTGTAGAAAGCAGGTCGCAGTGACCCGGGGGCTCTAACTGTCTAATATCAACATAGGAGATTGCAAACCCGTAAGGGCTAGTACAATCTCTGAATCCTGCTCAGTGCAGGTACCTGAAACCCCGGTTCAACGGGAAGAAGGGCCTGTAAACAGCGGGGGTAACTATGACCCTCTTAAGGTAGCGTAGTACCTTGTCGCTTAATTGGCGACTTGCATGAATGGATCAATGAGAGCCCTACTGTCCCTAACTGGAGTCCGGTGAAGCTTACATTCTAGTGCACAGTCTAGAGACCTCTAGGGGGAAGTGAAGACCCCGTGGAGCTTTACTGCAGCCTGTCGTTGGGTTGTGGTTCTGGATGTACAGTGTAGGTAGGAGACGTCGAAGCGGGTGCGCCAGCATCCGTGGAGTCGCAATTGGGACACTACCCTTCTGGAACTACGACCCTAACTCTGAGAAGAGGACCCCGATAGGTGGGCAGTTTGCCTGGGGCGGGACGCCCTTGAAAAGATATCAAGGGCGCGCAATGGTTGACTCAAGCGGGTCGGAAACTCGCTGAAGAGTGCAAGAGCATAAGTCAGCCTGACGTTATTCAGCACAGCAGTGGATGACGAGACGAAAGTCGGTTCTAGCGAACTTTTGAGCCTCCTTGGTGGGGGCCAAAAATGACAGAAAAGTTACCCCGGGGATAATTGAGTCGTTGCCGGCAAGAGTACATATCGACCCGGCAGCTTGCTACCTCGATGTCGGTTCTTTCCATCCTGGCCGTGCAGCAGCGGCCAAGGGTGAGGTTGTTCGCCTATTAAAGGAGATCGTGGAGCTGGGTTTAGACCGTCGTGAGACAGGTCGGTTACTATCTACTAGAGGTGCACGAAGTCTGAGGGTAAGCTGCTTTTAGTACGAGAGGAACCAAGCAGCGGCGCCACTGGTGTACCGGTTGTCTGACAAGGCAACGCCGGGCAGCTACGCGCTAAGGAAAAAGAGCTGAATGCATCTAAGCTCGAAATCTGACCCAAAAAGAGACTTCTTTAAGGATTCCGGTAAAAGACCGGTTTGATAGAAACGGGATGTAAGCACCAAGGCAACGAGGTGTTCAGTCCGCGTTAACTAACCATCCGTTCCTTTCACCATATCAGGTCCAGGCGAAATCCAGTATGCAGCACCCCTATACATGACTTTCTGTCTTTTCACAATCCCATTTATAGGTAGAGTCTGGCGGCCATAGCGGCAGGGAAACTCCTGTACCCATCCCGAACACAGAAGATAAGCCTGTCCACGTTCCTTACTGTACTGAAGTACGCGAGTCTTCGGGAACTCTGGATCGCTGCCAAACTCACCCTATACTACTTTAAATCTCTTCTATATTTTTCTGCAATAGTTTTTGCTTTCTATTTTGATATTGTTTTCTACTGTCTTTTGGAATTGTATTTCTCTCAAATTGTATTTCTCTCAAATTGTATTTCTCTCAAATTGTATTTCTCTCAAATTGTATTTCTCTCAAATTGTATTTCTCTCAAATTGTATTTCTCTCAAATTGTATTTCTCTCAAATTGTATTTCTCACGAAAGGCCTCTTATACCAATAGAAAATATCCTTACTTTTCTGGACTTTTATACCCCGCTGCGTTAAAAGGATGAGGACTATGTGTGGGTCTCCAGGAATTTTTACCTTTAATCTTTCGATTTCTTCTCTAAGTTATGTACTTCTTTAAGTTACGTACTAAATACTCAACTCCGGTTTTCTTGTTTATGTATATTTTTCATTCACCTCTACTGTTATTCTTTTACATACAGCTGATCTTAAAGTTCCTGGATTTTCGTTCTTGGAAATTTTTATGAGTTTTCCATGATTTTGATCCGATCTAATTTATAAAAATCGTCTAAAATTGTTAAATATTATGAAGCCTCTTATTATTTGTGGAGGAATACCTATGAGTGATATCGATAGTGGAGAGATGTTTTACTTTAAGCTTGGCAAGTGGGTTTTAAGCATCGATGAATGTGCTTTTACGAGTCTGAGAGATATTGGAAAGAATAAATCTATGCGTCAATACTTGATTGAGTCAGTCGATAGTTGGGTCAACAAAAAAGAGGTGTTTTTAACAGATGAATTTGTTTCTGAAATGTGCGACTTTATTAAAAGCGAAAATGAAGACCTTTACTACCGTTTGATGAAGAAATGCGCTCTAAAAGGAATAAGTGTAGGTGAAGGTATATTTGAAGCGTTGAATCTGGTGAATTGTGGAATGTTAAATGAGCAGTGCAGACCGGATGATGAATTCTCCGATGCGTGATTCCTTCTGGCTGTTTTTATACAACGCTGTTAATTCAAGTAAATTTTATTTTTCCTCTTCCTCTTTCTCTATTTTTCTGCAGTCTGAATATCCTGTTTAATCTGAAACCAGGTTTCTTTTTTACACAGCTTTAAATATAACTCATGCATATTTTTTATGGGGATTATATGGATTATATTGAAACTTGGAAAGAGGTCATTCAAAGACCCTCTGATTTTTACAGGAAAATGCCAACGACCGGAGGATATACTGATCCGCTGACATTTGCAGCAATCAGCTATGCCATATACGGGCTTTTAACTGCGCTTTTTAACCGCGGAATGATGATGGGAGGTATGTATGGTGGCTCCAGAGGATTCAGCCTTTCCACTGCACTTATGACTGCGATTTCGGCACCTATTGTAGGTATTATCTCTATCTTTATTGGAGCCGCGATACTCTATATTATTTATAAAGTGCTTGGTGGAACTGGAACTTATGAAGGCACTGTAAGATTCGTGTCTTATGCAACTGCCGTGCTGGTAGTTTCCTGGATTCCTCTTATTGGCTTGATTGGCTGGATTTATGAGATATATCTTAATATCTTAGGAGGTGCGTTTGTTCATAATGTAAGCATGGGGAAATCCGCAATAGCTGTACTCCTTCCTGCTATACTGATCTTCTTACTGGTTATGATTGTGGCATTACTTGCTTTTTCCAGTTCTGTTGTCAGCTCTTTTATCTAATCATGTAATCCCTTTTTGGAGATTACATATTATTTTTTTCTAAATGTTTCTCTGAAATTTTTTAGAATCCATTGCCTCAAGCTAAATATTTATATATTAGAAATCCCTTTAATTGATCTACACGACTAAGGCGTGATCAAAAGTGCCAAGATGGCGGAGCGGCTACGCAATCGCCTGCAGAGCGATACCATTCCGGTTCGAATCCGGATCTTGGCTTTTCTTTTAAGTACTCAATCATAAATTATATGTAATGTTAACTCCTTATTGGAATTACATATTGCCAAGATGGCGGAGCGGCTACGCAATCGCCTGCAGAGCGATACCATTCCGGTTCGAATCCGGATCTTGGCTTTTCTTTTTAACAATCTTCCTTCCTCGTTTGAATAAATTTTTATTCTTTGATTTTTCTTTCAGCCTATGTTTTGATTGGATTATCTATGCTTTTTCTTATTTTATCTGCTTGAGCGAGTGTAGCGAATTAAATAGACCTAATTCTATTGCACTTGCAGTGCAAATTCCCAAAAATCTCTTATTTTTGTGATCCTGAAACGAAACTCGGCCAGCAAAACTCGTGGTGACCTCCTTCCTGTTCGAATCCGGATCTTGGCTTTTCCTTTAAGGACTCTATCTAAAAATTTATATATTATCATGTACTTTGTTAGAATATACAGACTGCCAAGGTGGCGGAGTGGTTACGCAATCGCCTGCAGAGCGATTTACTCCTGGTTCGAATCCGGATCTTGGCTTTTCCTCTAAGGACTCTATCTAAAAATTTATATATTATCATGTACTTTGTTAGAATATACAGACTGCCAAGGTGGCGGAGTGGTTACGCAATCGCCTGCAGAGCGATTTACTCCTGGTTCAAATCCGGATCTTGGCTTTTCCTTTAAGGGCTCTATCTAAAAATTTATATATTATCATATACTTTGTTATAATATACAGACTGCCAAGGTGGCGGAGTGGTTACGCAATCGCCTGCAGAGCGATTTACTCCTGGTTCAAATCCGGATCTTGGCTTTTCCTTTAAGGGCTCTATCTAAAAATTTATATATTATCATATACTTTGTTATAATATACAGACTGCCAAGGTGGCGGAGTGGTTACGCAATCGCCTGCAGAGCGATTTACTCCTGGTTCAAATCCGGATCTTGGCTTCTTTAAAAGTTTAACTAATTCTTCCCTCCTTTTTTATAATTTTTTTAACTCATTTCTTTCTTAATCTCTTCATCTTTTTATCTGCTCGGGGGGAGAAGGACCGCGTACTTCCGATGTGCGATTCGGGGGGTGAAGCTAGCTCCTCTCTAAGCTACAAGCCGTCCCTGTTCTTTATGCGACCTTAGCTTTTATATTAGAAAAGACTAATTTTCGGACATGGACATCGATGAACTAATGAAGAGACTTTTTGAGCTTTATCCTGAAGGTTATACCGACGGCTTCAGGAATCCTTTTTTTGTATTAATTTCCACTGTGATGTCTCACAGGACTAGGGATGAAGTAACTTATCCTGCAGCAAGGAAGCTTTTTGAGATCTATTCAACCCCTGAAGAAATGATAAATGCTGACGTAGGTGAGATTGAAACTCTTATCAGAGATGTGGGTTTTTACAGGGTAAAAGCAGGAAGAATAAAGGAAATTTCTGGAATTCTGTTGAAAAAATACGACGGCAGGGTTCCTGATGATATGGAGTCTCTTCTTGAATTGCCCGGAGTTGGCCGGAAAACAGCTAACTGTGTGCTTGCCCATGCTTTTTTCAAAGATGCCCTTGCAGTAGACACTCATGTTCATAGGATTTCTAACAGGCTAGGTCTGGTAAATACAAAAGTTCCTGAGGAAACTGAAACTGAATTAAAAAAGATATTTCCACAGAGATACTGGAAACATATCAATCTCCTGCTTGTAAAGTTAGGACAGAATATTTGCAGGCCTATTTCTCCCAGGTGTGGAGTCTGCGTTCTGAACGATATATGTCCTAAAATTCTCCTTTGAAAGAGATTTTCGGGAGCTCCCTGAATTCAAAAATCGAAATCCTGTGACTCTTTTATGCCTGGAAAAAACCTTCTGGACGATACGAGATTATTTATATAAAGCTGGCATTTAGCAGGCAAAAGGGTTATTCTTATCCTTAATTGATGGTAACTAAATTTCAAGTATACGGCTATCCACACGGTTATCAATACTCAGGATTATATTATTTATCACATTTGCGAGGTCAAATATGTTTCAAATAGGAGAGGCATTAATGGGGCAAGGCGCAGAACTTGCCCATGTTGATTTGATGATTGGAGACAAGGAAGGTCCTGTAGGACAGGCTTTTGCAAACGGCCTGACCCAGCTTTCAGCCGGACACACCCCGCTCCTGTCCGTTATCAGGCCAAACCTGCCGCCTAAACCTTCAACCCTTATTATCCCGAAGGTTACTGTAAAGAACATGGAGCAGGCATCAAAAATTTTTGGACCTGCCCAGTCAGCAGTTGCAAAGGCAGTAGCAGATTCAGTAGAAGAAGGCGTAATCTCAAAGGATCAGGCCGAAGACCTTGTCATTGTAGCAAGTGTCTTTATCCATCCAGATGCCCAGGACTACAACAAGATCTACAGGTACAACTACGGCGCCACAAAGCTTGCACTCAAACGCGCTCTAGAAGGCTTCCCGAACATCGACACCGTGCTTGCAGAGAGCAACAAATCCACTCATGCTATTATGGGCTTTAAGGTCATCAGACTCTGGGACCCACCTTACTTGCAGGTTGCTTTTGACAATCCGAACATAGAGTTTGTGATGTCTGCCATTTCCCAGATTCCTAACAGTGACCATGTAATCATCGAAGCAGGTACACCCCTTATCAAACGCTATGGTGTGGATGTCATTTCGAAGATCAGGCAGGTCAGACCCGATGCCTTCATTGTGGCTGACTTAAAGACCCTGGACACTGGAAACCTTGAAGCAAGAATGGTTGCAGATGCTGCAGGCGATGCCATTGTGGTCTCCGCCCTTGCCCCGATCAGCACCATTGACAAGCTCATTGAAGAAGCCCACAAGACAGGCATCTATGCGGTCATGGACACTCTCAACCAGCACGACCCTATTTCTGTCTTAAAGCAGCTCAAGGTCATGCCTGATGTCATTGAACTCCACCGTGGAATTGACATCGAGGGTACTGAACACGCCTGGGGCAATATTGACGATATCAAAAAAGTTGCTCCAAAGGCTCTGATTGCTGTTGCAGGTGGAGTCCGTCTCGATAAGGTGCCAGTGGCTCTAAGTCAGGGTGCTGACATCCTTGTAGTCGGACGTGCTATCACCAACGCAAAAGATGTCAGGGAAGTTGCCGAGCAGTTTATCAACAGCCTTAACAAACCAGAAATTGACCAGTTCAGAGTTATGACTGACTTCTGATCTGGATTTATAAAATTCCCATCAAAAGATTGCCGGAATAATTTGTCAAAAAAGTTGCTAAAAAGTAAAGCTGTGGCAAAACATTCTGGCAGAAACCTATCAGAAAGCGTTGAAATTCGCGCTTTCTCCCATTATTCTTTTCATTTTTCAGGAGGGGATTTTCCTGGGTTTACCATTCATTTTACTGAACTACAAGACTTATGTGCAGGGCACAGGCCAGGGAGCAGTAGAAATTTCCAGGGCCTGCAGAGTTGTATCCGAAGAATCAGGTATCGAGATTGCAGTGGCTCCTCAGCTTCCTGATATTTACAGGGTAGCCTCTGAGGTTGAACTTCCGGTTTTTTCCCAGCATCTGGACGGAGTAGGAGCAGGAAGCTTTACAGGCCATGTTTTCGGAAAATGCATAACAGAAGCAGGAGCTGTAGGGACTCTGATTAACCACTCTGAAAGGCGCCTGACTCTTGCAGAAATTGAGGCTTCCCTGAAGGCTGCAAAAGAATTCGGACTCAGAACAGTTATCTGTACCAACAATGTCCTCACAACTGCCGCAGCCGCAGTCCTTGGTCCCGATTATGTAGCAATCGAACCACCGGAGCTTATAGGCAGTGGAATTCCGGTTTCAAAGGCCGACCCCGAAGTTGTTAGCGGCTCGGTTGAAGCAGTTGCAAAAATCAATCCTGGAGTAAAAGTTCTTTGCGGTGCCGGAATCTCAAAAGGCGAAGATCTAAGGGCAGCCCTTGACCTTGGCTCACAGGGTGTGCTTCTGGCTTCTGGAATTGTGAAAGCTAAAGATCCGAAGGCTGCACTGGAAGATCTTATCCGTCTGGTTTAAGTTTTCTTTCTGAAACTTTATTCTTAAAATACGGATATAGTCAGAAACAAAAATTTACTGTAAAAAAGAGTGCGGCTTTTTCAGCCGCTTTTCCTTTGTGATCTCTTTTAGAATTACTGGTAAGCCTCAATGAGGGGTTTTACAGCTCTGGGATCTCCTATTTCAATAAGAATTAAGGCGGTTTCATCCTTCATTTTTTTATCTGTTGTTTTCAGGTTTCCTATTAAAGGATCAACTGCCATTTCTCCCATATCTATAAGAGCTTCTCTGGAACTGGCTCCAAACTCTTTATCTCCCAGTTTTGCTACAAGAATTCCTGCAGCTTCCTGGTTTTTGGTTTTGCCAAGTGCAAGAAAAGCTTCTTTTCTTATATTCACATCCATGCTCTTGTCTTCAAGTACTTTTTTGATAGTTTCTAAAGCTCCAGGATCTCCTATTTTTCCCAGGGCTGAGGCTGCAGCTATCCTGACAGAAAGTTTTTCCTCTTTATCGGTAAGTATGCCGGTTAAAATCTCAGTAGCTTCAGTTTTTCTTATTTCTCCAAGGGCAAGGACAGCACTTTTTCGGACATCCTCATTTGCGTTTATGGAATCTTTTGCTCTCCCGTCGGAAAGTTTTCCGCTGTTAAGGATGTCTATGAGAGGCCCTACAGCTGTTTCATTTCCTATTTTTCCGAGTGAAAGGGCCGCACTACTCCTTACCGCGGCTTTATTGTCTCTCAGCCTATCAATAAGATTTGGTACGGTCGTTTCTTTCCCCATTTTTCCAAGGGCGATTGCAGCATTGATCTTGATGGTATCGCTCTCACCGTCTTTCATTTGTTTTAGCAGGATTTCTATTGCCCTCTCGTCCCCAATTTCTCCAAGTGCAAAGGCGGCACTGCTTTGCACTGGAGGATAATCTCTAGTCAAAATTCCTATCATAGGGTCTAATGCTGCTTTTTCTTTTCTCTCTCCAAGAGCCATTATAGCTGCAATCCTCATGCTTCCACTGTCGCTTTTTAGAGCTTTGAGCAGCTTTTCGGTTTCACTTCCTGGTTCTTCAGGCCCAAATTGTGAAAGTACAATGGAATCATAGATGCTGGAATTCTGTTCTTCTGCTTTAAGGGCTGCTTCAAGAGCATCTGTTTTTTCTTTGTAGTCCATGTTAAGTGAATCTGCAAGACTTTTTCTCATTGTTTTATCTTTTGCTTCTATAGCCTGCAGAATATCATCTGATATTTCACCCTGTGCCTGCTCTTCTACAGTATTCCCGGCTGTAGTATTGTGTGCAGTCCCTTTTTTTCCAAGAGTTCCAGAAAGGGTCTTTTCTACTCTTCCATCTTTGGTTTCAAGAAGTGCAAGAAGCATGTAACTATTTATTTCTTCTGAACTAGAAGCATTGGCTTCAATCTTTTCGATAAGAGCATCAGCCGCCGGCTCTCCTGATTTTCCAATTCTAGCTGCGGTGTCCAATCTCGTTTCATGTCCGCCAGTTCCCAGCTGATTTATAAGATCTGCTATTGAGGTTTCGTTTGAAACCTTAGCTCCCAAGATGTATGTTTCGTTTCCACTATCATTTCCAATACCCTCACCAATCCTCTCCCTGCTTAAAGAAATCGAACCAAATATGGAGAGAGTGATAAGGGCGAATAAAAGGTAAACTTTCCATCTAACTTCAGGCATCATATTTTATATTTTTTTATTGTTCCTTGTTTATATCACTTTCTCTGTTTATTAGAGCAGATCTCCAAGGCAGGGTTCTTTTTATTCTTTTAACCTCATATTTTTCTTCCTGATCTCGCATCCAAGGCCGTAAAGAAGGGCTTTAACCTCGGTTTCGACAGAATCTGCATCACAATCTCCAAAAACAGTTATCCTGTATGTCACTCCGAGCCTTTTCAGCTTTCTTCTTTCTTTTTCGGTTTCTCCTAGGTCAGATCCCCTATAAATATCGCTGATTTCACAGGCTGCAAGATTCTTGTTTGTATTTATGGCGTTGAGGATAATTTCAGGGTTAGCTCCTTGGGGGATAAGGACCGAAATATCCCTTGTTGAATGCTCAAGGTCTTTTTTTCTCCATTCTCTAAGTTCGGATTCTGAAAGAAGACGAAGGTTTTCAAGCTTGAGTTTTATGAATTTATTTTTTATTTGAAGAGCCGTCCCTTTTGAAACCAGTTTTGTAAGAACTACCTCATTTGGGCCCACCTTTTCCAGAGTACCTACATGGATTTTTCCTGAGTAAAAGTGGGAAAAACCGCAGACTTTCCCAACGGAATTAAGAAGGGTCTCGTATTCTGCTATTCGAGAATTGATCAGCTTGTCCGATTTGCGAAGGGCGTGAGCAGTATCTCCATATTTTCGAGCAGCAGCCTTCATTTTTCTTACAAAGCCCTCTTCATCATGGGCCCTTACAAGTTCGGAGAGTTCTTCACATTCTCTTATGAATGCTTCATGCACCTCGAGGACTCCAGGATTTTCCATCTGGATGAGAGCATACAGATATGGGTTCTGGGCGAGAATCCTCCCTACGAAGTCCAGCATTATATCGTAAACCGGACTTACGAATTTCCTGGATTTCTTTACATCAAAGTCTAAGCTATCAATAGTTGTCCCTATGCTAATGTAAGCAAAATGGGTGAGCCCCTGGACAACCGAGACAAGCCTGTCATGTTCGGCTGCAGTAGTGATTTCAACGTGAGCTCCGCTTTCTTCAAAGAGTTCTCTTATTACCGGAAACCATTTTTCAGAGCGCCCTTTTACAGGGACAAGGATTACAGTCTGCCCTCTGATAGTTCTAATCGTGGGGCCGAACATTGGATGAGTGCCCATAAGCTCCACATCAGAAGGAGCAAATTTTTTCATGGCTTCTACAGGCTTTACTTTGATAGAAGTAAAGTCCATAAGGAGGCTTCCAGCCTTCATTTTCGGGGCAATTTCTGCAATAGTCCCTTCGGTTACATTGATGGGCACAGAGACTATTACTATATCAGTTTCCGGAATGCTTGCTTCAAGATCCGAAGCAAAAGGAACTTCCAGTTTCCTGGCAATCTCTATTTTGCCCCCTTTTCCCCAGACCGTAACTTCGTAACCTCTTTCTTTGAAAAAACGGGTAAACCACTGTCCCATCTCTCCAGTTCCGCCAACAATCAGAACTTTTATTTTTTCAGAGCTCTCTTTCTGTTGAGTCTGCTTTTGGTTCTGGATCTGGTTCTGGTTCTGGTTTTGCAGGGCCTGGTTATTTTCTTCTTCTACTTTCATCCCTCTGGTCTCCAGATCTGTATTCAAGCCTGCAGCGCCTCAAAAACTGTTTTTTTCATTAGTTCCACCGGAGGTTCAATTCCTGTCCAGAGCCTGAAAGCTTCTGCTCCCTGGTAGACAAGCATTAAGATTCCGCTTACGGTTTTTGCGCCTGCTTCTTTTGCTTCTCTTAAGAGCTTTGTTTCCAGGGGGTTATAGACAATATCAAAAACAGTAAGGTCAGGGTGCATTTCTTCTGCTGTTGCAATAGTAGTGTCTATGTTCGGGTGCATCCCCAGCGCTGTGGTGTTAACAAGAACATCTGCCTCCTTCAGAAGACTTTTTAAGCCTGAGAGTCCGGTTCCTCTTATCTTTTCCGGGCAGGTTGCATCTGAGATATCCCTTGCAAGTTCTATTGCCCTTTCTACTGTCCTGTTTATTATTGTGATGTCTGCACCATCGGTTGCAAGCTGAAACGCAATAGCTCTTGCCGCCCCGCCTGCTCCTGCAATCACTATTTTAGACCCCCCAATTTCCACTGCAGCATCAAGGAGGGCCTGTTTTGCTCCTAATCCGTCAGTATTGTAGCCAGTTATTTCTCCAGAAGTTCCAAAAACAACGGTATTTATGGCTCCGATCTTTTTTGCAAGTGGGTCGGGCTTGATGCAGGCCAGCTTTACAGCAGTTTCTTTCAAGGGTACTGTCAGGTTGAGCCCACCAAATCCCATGGCTTCAGCTCCAAGAATTGCTTTTTCCAGATTTTCGGGTCTGACCCTAAAAGCATGGTAAACGCAGTCCATCCCAAGAGTTGAAAATGCTGCATTATGCATTGCCGGGGAAAGGGAATGACCTATAGGGTCCCCAAATACTCCAAAAACTAGCTTCATTCTAGCAGCTCCATTATCTTCTTCACATCGTTTACCGGAAGCTGTCCAGGGGCTGCAGACATTGTATCTTCAATCGAGGCATAGGTGAGGACTGAACCATAAAAAGGAGCAATTACTCTTGTATGTTTTCCGAGTTTTCCCATTGCGATGGTACACACAACTTTTCCTGCTTCTCTGGCATCCAGTGTAACTCCTAGCAGGTCCAGTATATTCCTCATCGACTCCGGCATAACTGCGAGCTTGGCAATATCTGCTCCTGCCATAAATGCCTCTTCAAGAGTTACTTTCATTTGCTGAAAAGAAGGAGTTTTTAAAAAATCGTGAGAGGAAACGATTACAGTTTTTCCATGGATTTTTGCCGCTTTTACTACTCTGTCTCTGTCTTCTTTATCTGCAGAGAGTTCTATATCAACTGCCTCTGGTCCGTTTATATGGGAAAGGAGATCCGTAAGAAGTTTGATTCTTTCTGCCTCTTTCCCCTTCCATTTTCCTCCTTCCATTTGCGAACGGTTTGTAATGATGACCGGAAGTCCGGTTTCGGATTTTATTTGCCTGATTGTTTCTGCAGCTTTCTCCGGGTCTCTGATCCCAAGCAGATCCATCCGGATTTCCAGGACATCGGCTCCCATTTCGGCTGCCTTTTTTGAAGTTTCAAAAGGTTTTTCAAGGATCACTGCAACAACTGCAGCTTTTTTTCCAAGGTCAAGGGGGCCAATATGACTCATTGTAGCTCCTGATCTCCTTTTCAGCTGAAAGGTTACTTCTCTATCTGGCAGATCATTTCTCTATAATCGTTTCTTCAATTTTCTTCCCGAAATGTCTGGCTCCCTCTTCCAGGCGGACCAGAACCTCATCACCTTTCTTGAGTTTGGCAACTGAAATAGGGTTTCCATCTTTTCCTACGAGCTTGATAGTTTCTGCGTTTTGCAGGATTGCGGTCAAAGTCCTGTCTCCTACTTTTGCTTCAATCAGCATGAGAGGTCGGCTTTCTATCTTGACTCTGCCTACAATTCCTTCCCTCTGTTTTCCCCTCGAATCTACAATAGTTACTGTGTCTCCAGTCTGGAGTTCCGAAAGATAGCGGGTTTTATCTCCTATTTTTATGTAGGAATGAACAGCACCTGCGTTTACTCTGAATGGGCGAGCTGCTACGTAAGGACTTTCATCGGATTCGGAATTTACCAGAAACATTCCGCTTGCCTGAGAGCCTATGAGCATACCTTCTCCTCTCTGCATGAGGTTGCATGTGTCCACGCATACCCTGTCACCCATCCCGAGAGTTTCGACTTTCGTTACCACTGCAGACTCAAGTTCAGTGCTTTCGCTTTCCAGTTCCCTTGCAGCCTGAATCGTGTCTTTTATATCCTGGGGGTTTCCACTATCTAAAAGCACGCCATCTGCTCCTGTTTCAAGAGTCTGGAAGGCAAGTCTTGCTTCTTCTGCACTTTTTACTCCGAAAATAATCTTAACTTTATGACGCTGGAGTTCCGCAATCAGGTTTTCAAGAGGGATAACTTTCCAGTCCGTACCTGTCACAAGCAGATAATCGCAGACCTTTCCCATCTCTGCTGCAAAGTGTTCATAACGTTTGTCCCTTATGACCACGTATCCGCCCACTGAAACTCCTTTTTCCATGAGCAGGGTTGCCGCGTTGATGTCAAGTGAACCCGGAATTTCAAGGGATAGGGGTTTTGTTCCGTCTCCTTCTCCTCTCTTTCCAACGACCACGATATCAGCCCCGGATTTATTATCACGGGCGAAGGTTGCTACTGTGATATTTCCCAGCTCTCTAACCTTTTCTACATCTCCTGCGTTTACAAGGACGCAGTCGGCTCCTGATTCAAGGCCCGTTGTGATCCTTTCTTTCTGTTCTTCCCATCCGCCTTCATCGGCTTTTATCCAGACGCTTTTCTTTTTCAGAGCTTCAACCCCGGTGTATTTTTTCTTTTTTAATCCGATCTTTTCTTTATTTAGCTTTTATTTTCGGGTTCTTGCTTTTCAGAATCTCTTTTCATTTCAGCTGTTCCAGGGCTTCTTCTACAGATCTTCTGTGGTGCACAATTTCGCAGATAGCTCTGGTCAGCCTGACAGGATCCTTATGCTGAAAAACATTTCTTCCGATTGCAGCCCCTCTGGCTCCGGCTTCCATTGCTCCGTCAATCATTTCCAGGAGGTCCATGTCAGTTGAGGTTTTAGGCCCTCCTGCAATAACTACAGGCACAGGGCAGCCTCTGACCACATCTCTGAAACTATCCGGATCTCCGGTGTATACGGTTTTTACAACATCCGCCCCAAGCTCGGCCCCGATCCTCGCAGCATGTGCCACATGAACAGGGTCATGTGGGTTGGTGATTTTCTTGCCTCTGGGGTACATCATGGTGAGAAGAGGCATACCCCATTCCGTACAGTCCCTGGAAATTGCTCCGAGCTGCTCAAGCTGGTCTGTTTCTGTTTCAGACCCTATATTCACATGCATAGAAACAGCATCAGCTCCCATCTTAATTACTTCTTCCACTGTACAGACCTGCACCTTGGCATTGGGGTCAGGGCTCAGGGAAGAGGAGCCATTGATATGCACTATGAGCCCGATATCATGGCCGTATCCTCTATGCCCGTATTTTACCATGCCTTTTTGCATGAGAACTGCGTTTGCTCCACCTTCGGCAACCCTATTAACTGTATCGGTAACGTTGATAAGTCCTTCAATAGGCCCGTCGGATATTCCATGATCCATAGGAATAATGACTATGTTTCTGCTTTCCCGGTTCATCAGCCTTTCGATGCGTATTTTTTTTCCAATTTCTGACATTATGATCCCCGAATTTCTGGTTTTTTTACTTACTAAATACGTTTTGTGATCTGTATTAATAGACTCTTTTTGGCATGCTAGTGTGTAGCATACTAGCATGTTACATATATTTAAATGTATTTCCACTAATTGTGAGAAACGTTATACATTCTAATGTAAATGAATATTTTTGAACTTTTCTGTATAATAATGATCTTTATTGGCTTAATTTTGTGATTTCTATTTCACGCTTATAGGAACTTCCATTAAAAGCCAGTCCATTTCGCAGGAATTACTCTTATTTGAAGTCTCTTGGTCACGAAACTGGATACAGGCTTTGAACAGAGAAAAGATACAAGAATTAAAATAGGATAAGATTGGCTAATAGAGTAAACTCAGAGCGTTAGAACTCTATTACAATACTAAAACAGAAACGGAAGGAATTATGAGAGAACTTAAAATTCTTGTTGTTAACAACTACGGACAATTCTGCCACCTTATCCACAGGGCTGTTAGGGATCTTGATATGGATACAAAAATCATTCCGAATACTATGCCTATCGAGGACATTCTGGCAGAAGAACCGGATGGATTAATCCTCAGCGGTGGGCCGCAAATGGATAGAGCAGGCTTATGTTTTGATTATGTTCGGGAAATTGACTGTCCTATCCTTGGAATCTGCCTCGGCCACCAGGCAATTGCGCTGGCTTATGGGGGGCATGTACATGCCGGGAAAAAAGGCGGCTACGCAGAGGTTGAAATAGAAGTGCTCGAAGAAGACGATATTCTCCGGGGGCTTGGCCCAAAAACCACCGTATGGGCTTCACACGCAGATGAGGTTGCCATTCTACCTGAAGGTTTTCTTCATCTTGCCCGTTCAGATGTCTGCAAAATTGAAGCCATGCGCCATCCTACAAAACCGATTTACGGTGTTCAGTGGCATCCTGAGGTCTCCCACACCGAGCAAGGAGACGAACTGCTTATGAACTTCTTTGAGGTTTGTGATCAGCATTGAGATTTCAAAAAGTAGGTGAAAAAGCCCTGAATCCTTCAATAACCTGAAGATTTCAATGCTTTATAGAAGGGTTCAAAGAGAATCCAAAATCTAAAAGCATACAAACTAAAAAGGCAAAAACCCGGGATGGATTACATCCCGAGTTTTTTCTTCATCATCTTCTGAATATTGAATTTCCCACCTCTGAAACCTTTAAGGGCTGTCTGCATGGTTTTGTGGTATTTCAGAAGCTCCCTAACTTCTTCAGGACTGCAGCCCGAGCCTCTGGATATCCTTTTAATCCGTGAACCTCCAATGAGCTTTGGATCCGTCAGTTCGTCTTCTGTCATTGAGTCCATGATGACCTTATAATTCTTCATCTTGTCACTGGTCGCCTGGAACATTTCGTCTGAGAGCTTCATGCCTCCCATGCCTCCCATTCCCATGGGCAGCATGGACATAATCTGCTTTAGAGGCCCCATTTTGTTCATGGCTTCAAGCTGTTTGTACATATCTTTTAGAGTAAAGCGCCCCATCATCAGGGCTTCTACATTTACGTCTTCTTCGCTCAGGCTTTCTTCAGCCTTTTCCATCAGGCTTCTGATATCTCCCATGCCCAGGAGTCTTGAAATGAACCTATCGGCTTCAAACTTTTCGAAATCTTCCGGAGTCTCGCCCACACCAATGAAAGCGATAGGAGCCTTTGTTTCGGAAACAGCTGAAAGGGCTCCACCTCCTTTTGCCGTCCCATCCAGTTTCGTTATAATAACGCCTGTAATCCCTACAGAATCATTAAAAGCATGAGCTTGCTGGCTTGCCTGCTGTCCTATACCTGCGTCGAGAACCATGAACTTGTGGTCTGGCTTTGCAATAGCGTGGATTCTCTCCATCTCGTCTATAAGGTCGGCTTCAAGAGCATGCCTGCCTGCCGTATCCACTATTTTGATGTCGTATTTCTCAAGGGATTTAAGCCCGTTTTTTGTAATCTCAATAGCATCAGGGTTTCCTTCTTCTCCATAAAAAGCGACATTGAGTTTTTCACAGAGGGTTTTAAGCTGGTGATAAGCGCCAGGACGGAAGGTGTCTGCGGCAATAACTCCTGCTTTGAGTCCTTTTTTCTGGAAGTAGCGGGCAAGTTTTGCAGTACTGGTGGTTTTTCCGCTCCCCTGCAACCCCACCATCATGATGATCTGGGGTTTGAGCTGGATCTCGGCTCCTTTTCCGATGATTTCCATCAGTTCCTGGTAAACAATGCGGATTACGTGCTCCCTCGGGTTCATACCTGCAGGAGGGTCTTCTTTCATTGCACGCTCTTTGATTTTCTGGGACATTCCCATAACAAGTTTTACGTTCACGTCGGCCTGGAGCAGGGCCCGCTGGATATCCTTTACTACTTCGTTGACCGTGCGCTCATCAATTCGCCCCGCGCCGATCAACTTCTTGAGCGCCCCCTGTAAGGAGTCTCCGAGTTTTTCCATTACCATATGATAATCGTCCTGCCTGGTCTTTGAGGATGGATAAAAAGATAATTTATATTTCTTTGATAATCTACACTTCTTTTAAATTCTTCTATTTAGTGTAAGAAAATAATTTTTTCTTGCATTATTTTAACCTGGTATAAGAAAATGATCTTTTCTTGCATCTATTTTAACCTGGTATAAGAAAATGATCTTTTCTTGCATCTATTTTAACCTAGTATAAGAAAGTGATCTTTGCTTAATAAGCCTTTGAGTTTCCAGTGCTTGAAAAAGGTTTAAGTGGATTTGAATTTTCTGGATATAAACGAGTGCCTTTATCTAGAAAATCAGGACAAAATTCAAAAATGAGGCTAAACGCGAATATGAAGCGATATAATTGAAGCTGATCTGGAAAACAGTTTTTTATAGCGGGGGATGGATTCGAACCATCGGTCTACGGGTTATGAGCCCGTCGGGATCTCCTGGCTACCCCACCCCGCTACAATGCTTACATGCAGGCTGAGAGAAAAATGATCTAAAAAACTTTTTTATAGCGGGGGATGGATTCGAACCATCGGTCTACGGGTTATGAGCCCGTCGGGATCTCCTGGCTACCCCACCCCGCTACAGGGGCTTATAGATCATGTCTCTTTGCCTGAGACAGCTATCAGAACATACTAACGATGATTTATATACTTTTCGCTTGATTCTCTGTTCTCCAGCATTAAGGAAGTTAAATGCTTATCTAAGGATATCCGTAACTTTATTATAATTTTTCCAATTTTTTTCCTATTTGCTGTTTTTTTGGTTTCCTGGTTTTTAGGAAATATATTTGAAATCCAGAGCCCTAAATCATATTATGACAAAATGTCTATTCTGCGGAGCTTACTGTGAAGTGAAGTGTGGAATTTACTGCGAAGGCTATCCGGAAAGCCAGGGGGAAAAAGAAATGGTGGAAAATGCAGATATCCTCGGATGTACACAGGTCGGTACATCCTGCGTCTGCGATAACTGCCTCAAGGATCTTAAAGAAGCTCTGGGACTTCTGTGAGAGCGCTGAAAAACTGGCCTTCCTTGAAAATGAATAAAAACTTTTCATGCCCCTCTCTTATTTAAGAGTAAATAGAGAGGGAAGAAAAAGGTATGAAAAATGAGTATGCAGTTCAGACAACTTCAACATTCAGTATGAAGTTTTCTTCCGTACCTGTTGTATTCTCCCAGGGTTTCTTGTAGATTCCTTTTACCTGCTGGCTGCCTTCATCCAAAGTTTTTATTTCCCATAAATGAACTCCTCCAGCACCAACAAGAGGCCGTTCACCTTCTTTAGATTCCGGCGGATAATATATTCCTGAGACATTAGTGGTGTTGAGCCCCTTACTCAGGTTTATTTCCCATGAATAGCCTGTGGTGGGGTTTTCCTTAAGTCTCAGGTAAAAAGTCTCTCCTTTTTTGAGGCTAATGGTTGTTCCATTATTAGTTTCGGTTATTACCTGTTGTCTTGGGGGCATAGATCCAGGAGATCCATCTAATATGTTATCAATCGCAAGCTCGAATGATCCCATTATTCCGTTCACGTTTACAGTATAGTTTCCAGCTTTGAGGCCCTGAACTTCAAGAGGTATTGTTTCATTGAAGGGCATTATTGCCTGTGTACAGACTGCATCTTTCGGGCGCTTTGTACTGATATTAATATTAAAGGTGTTCTTCACTCTTTCAGCGGTTATCCCGTCAATTTCAGTACAGCCGTCAGGCAGGTAACCTTCTGCTACTACGTGTATCTGTACAGGAAACGATTCCAGAGTCATAATCTGGATATTTTCTATGTTTGCAGTGCCGTATATGTATTTTTCTCCACTGGGTCCCATACCATCGGTTGTGTTATTGGCCGGTTCAGTATCCGTATTGTTCTGTTCCTCTATACAGCCTGAAAAGATAACTGTACAGGCTAGAAGCAGGACTGCCATGATTTTCATATATTTCATAGACTTATTTGCTGCTCTTTTCATTATTTCCCTCTTACTCCTTCTAATGAGTTTATGAACAGATGTGCCTGTTTGGATTTATCCTTTGCTTAAACTTCGATTCAGTTCGAAGCTTTAAAGACCAGGTTTCTTTTTTGTTTTATTCTTGAAAATTGCAGGGAATTTTTGTTCAATTACAGTTCTTCCCTTTTTAAAATAATTCAGATGTTTTCGAGAATATTTCTGAACACTCATTTTTATAATATCAGTAATTTGTAAAAATTTTATATCACGATATAAACAGATCCAATTCAAATCCTGAAGATTTACTTTTTATTTTCAGCATAATTTAAGGAAAAACCATATACAGTAGTATTCTTATATACGTTTATAACGGCGTTAACTTTCTGTCTTGTATTCAAAAATGTGGTTTGTAATATCTAATCTCAAATAAGGTCATTCGTTGCAAATAAAGGCTCAAATAGAGTAAGGGCTAGAAAGAGATGGTTTAAGGAGATTCCAATTTGAGTTTGAAGAAAATGGGTGAAGTCGACACAGTATTCAGGTTAAAAAAAGTTTCCGTAACAGGTTTTTTCTTTGTTAGATCTCAAGGGCAGGTCCTGGTGGAATTCTTCTGAGAGTTGCAGTCATTACACAGGGTATCTCTGAAGTTCTTAAGTCTATTCTGGAATCAGGACATGAAGTAGTGGGAATAATTGAATCTTCTTCATCACATAAATCAAACCCTTTCCTAAAAGCCGCAGGAAAGTTTCTTACGAGTGTTTATTATTCATTTACCTTACATCCCTTAAATTTAAGACTTTTTTCCAAAAAAAAGAAAATCCCTTACTATTACTTTAAAAAGGGGGACAATGAAGGTCTGGAAACATGGGTGAAAAATTTAGAGCCAGACCTGATAGTTGTATATTCTATGTCTCATCTCTTAAAGGAAAATATCTTCAGTATTCCTAAATTTGGAACTGTTAACCTCCATTATTCATATCTACCGGAATACAGAGGCCCGATTCCAATTTTCTGGGAATATCATAATTATGTCTTGAATCCCGGGGTAACTCTCCATTACATGGATAAAGGGGAAGATACCGGTGATATCATTTACCAGAAACGGATTACTATAAATTCAGGGGAGAAACTTGATAAAGTTAATAGAAAGTTATCTTTTACGGGAGCAAAATTGATTTCAAAGATGCTGAAGAACCTTGAAGCAGGGGATGTCCCGAGGATAAAGCAGCCTATTTCCACTCCAACTGTGAGAGCTAGAAAAATCAAACCTGAAGAATATCCTGGACTTATAAGATGGAGTGAATGGGACGTTGAGAAAGTGTTTCATTTTTTAAATGGCACTTCAAAGTATCATTTTACTCTGTTGAAGAAAAACAGATTTTACAGATCTCTGTTCAGGATTCAACTTCTTGATAAGGAGATCTGTAACACATCAGGATACAAAATCGGGACTCTTTATAAGGAAAACTCAAAGCATTTTTTTGTCTGCAGAGATGGGAAAATCTATGTTAATATCAGACCTTCAACTGCAAACTTCTTTTCCTGGCTTTATCCTTATATCTCCTGAGCCCTGTTTCTATAGTACTGGATAAGGTCTTCAGCCCATTTCATAGATGCAGGCTCAAAATCTATTATAGTCTCCTGGTCAAAAGCCCCTTTTGAAGTAAGAAAGTCAGCGGTCATGAAGAATTCTGTTTTGATCAGCATGGCTATCTTTATCTCTTCAACACAAACAAAAAGCTTCTTCTTTTCCCTGGACAGATAAAGTTTCAGTTCTTTTTCGAAATCGTTTTTCAGTCTTTCATAAACTTTTGTTGTTACTATGAGGCTTATTTCGGAATCATTGTCTTCATTATCCAGAAATGTTTCGGAAAATATCGGATGGAAAATTGATGAAAAAGCGAGGATATTTTTTGATTTTTTCATGTTCTCGAGAAACACTGCAGGAGGTTCAAAAATGTTATCAGGGTCAGGTTTTGCCAGAGAACAGAATTTTAATTCATTAAGTCTTTCCAGAAAGAAAGGGGGCAGATCACTAAGGTCGCGTTCCTGCCAGTAATGCGAGTTTTTCTCAATAACTTCCAGAGTATCGAGCAGAGGCTCCATTTTTTCGACCAGAATTTCTGCAAGAGGAGTAAGCCTGTATTCCTTATCTTCCTGAATAACCAGGTGTTCCTCCTTCAGTTTTTTGATTTGAGGGAGCATGCCTGTGGATTTGACATTCAGCATATTTACTATCTCTTCTATTGTTTTTCCTCCACTTCTGAGCAGGAGCAAAAGCTCCTTTCTTTTCTGGGACATAAAGAGCAGGTCTATCAGAGCTTTATCCATTGATTTCACTTTCCGGGTTTCAAACTTAGTGGGAACTTTTTTCTTCCATTTTAAGGAAGAATTTCTTAAGAAGCTTGTTATTTCTGGGGGCGAGGACTTAAAGCCTGTTTGAAGTTTCACTTTAATGGCATTAATCAGGATAGAGAGAGTTTCATATGTACAATTTAAATATCTCTCCTTTTATCTTTTCCCATGTTATTCTTTAACAAGAAAAGAAACCTTAAAGTCTATGATCTAAGTTATATTGCACGAAGACGGAGCCTGAGAAATTTATGCTCCTTAAACAGTAATTTTCCTGGCCACCTGCGTCAAATTCCATATCAGGGAGGGATTTGCATAGAATCGTTCAAATGTGTGCTTACGAACTGGGATTACATTTATAATTTGTGCCGAAACATATCAACAGAAATCAAAATTTCGGGATATAAACCGGATGTAATTATTGCGCTTGCCAGGGGAGGCTGGTTTGCCGGGCGTGTACTCTGTGATTTTCTGGGGCTGGATGACCTTTCCAGTCTGAAAATCGAGCATTATATAGGTACTGCGGCTATCGACAGTGGTGAACCTTACATCAGGTATCCTCTTTCAGACAGCGTAATAGAAGGCAAAAAAGTGCTTATCGTGGATGATATTGTAGATACCGGGGAAAGTATGCTGAGTGCGAAGGCTTACGTGGAAGGGCGAAATCCCATCGAGGTCAGGACTGCTTCTCTACAGTATCTGGGAAGTTCGAAAATTGACCCCGATTATGTGGGAGAAAGGCTTGAGGATTGGGCCTGGATAGTCTATCCCTGGAATTTTATGGAAGACATGATTAGCATCCTGACCAAATGCATGAGAAAAGAGTCTAAAAAACGCTGGAGCCTTGAAGATCTCAAACACAGCCTTTACATAAACCATGCCGTTGACCCTGTAGTCTTTGAAATTACCCAGCCAGGACGGATTCCTGAAGTTCTGGAAGAGATGGAAAGAGTGTGCAGAATCAGCTCCGAAAGTATTGATGGAAAAAAGTACTGGAAACTTTTATAAAAAAAGAAATTTGTCTTGTAAACCTATGTTTCACTATCAGGATTAACTAATATGTGCTTTCTACTGAAAAGCCAGAAAAGAGTTGCAGTATCAGAGAGCTCTTTTTATCCTTCATGGTTGAAAATAGCTCTTCTGCTTATAAGGAAATATTAAACAGTAAAATACCAATATACATATCTATTCAGAGTATCTAATTAAAGTATCCGTAAGATATCGTTATATGTACCCCATAAGATATCGTTATATGTGTTGCTCAAAATATTTATTTACAGTATCTTTTTAAGGTACTGACTGTATGGCTGTATTATTTTCGACAAATTAAGTTCATACTTATCTATTACCGGTGAATTCATGCCCCACAGATGCACCAGATGCGGAACCATTTTTGAAGACGGCGATACTGTCGTCCTAAGCGGCTGCCCGAACTGCGGCTGGAATAAATTCCTTTATGTGAAAAGGGAATCCGAAGGTTCGGAAAATCAGGGAAGGCCCGCTCTGGAAGAACCTAAACTGGATCTGGAATCCTCTCTGGATGAAGTTGTCAGAAATATCGATGAGGCTCTTGCTTCGGAGCAGGAACACACAAAGCGGGAACCGGAAGTTGAGACGAAACAAGAGGAAGAGAGAGTAGAATCTGTAAGGATCCTTGGGCCCGGTTCTTACGAGCTTAACCTGGATTCCCTTCTTGAGAGGAGAGAGCTCGTTATGGCAATTAGAGAAGAAGGTTCTTACGCTTTGCATTTGCCTTCTGTTTTTAATCAGCAGAAAGAAAGACAAAAATCAAAATCAAAAAAGTCTAAATGATTTTCATGCATCTTCGGTTAGTGGGGAATCATGATAAATTGTATCCAGTCTCATGGCAAATATCCCAGATTTAAATAGACTTTGAACCTGAACATGGTATCGATTTTAGGTAAAAAGACAAAAATTTGAGGCCAATTTATGCTATAAAACCGCTACTTCAAGGCAAGAAAATTCCTTAACCGATGACCAATTAAATAATTTTAGATTTTTCTGATATTTTTTTCTGATATTTTTTTCTGATATTTTTTCGGAATTTTCTTGCCTGGATATCTTTAAAAAAGATCTTCAAGATCATCCTTATATTATTTTTCCAATCTTTTTTCAGTTATATTTTTACTTTTTTGTGCTGTTCTGGCCCCAAATTCTTTTCTTTGAGATATCATTTTTCATTCTAAATTCTTATTTGTACTCCTAACGTATCATCTTATTTTCCATTCTTCTAATTGTCATACAGGGTTATATTTAAAAACTATGAATTTATATTAAAAAAGTTTTTCCAGAAAGAATATAGATTTATATTTGATTGGAGAGTTTGTTATTTGTTATCTATGCGTTGGGAGATTCGAATGAAAGTTGGCATTATGCATGTAAAACGGTATTTTCAGGCTTCTTGCTTTTGCTGCTTTTTCAGGGCTTTTCGCTTTAATCGAAATCTATAACAAAGCCAATATTTCCATAGATCCTGAAAAATAGCTTACTGAAGTCGCTTCTAATGGACGCTTATTAGAGGGCCTTTCAATTCTATAGGGATAATATAATTAAGAAGATAAATGCTCCAGACAACTATTAAAGTTCAGGATTGTTAGGATCATTCAGAAATTGTTGTAGTAGAAAGCGAAAAAATCTGGGAATCTGCTGCAACTGGGAGAATAAATGGCAGATTATTCGATGGCATTCGGAATTTAATCTGCTTGAGGAGCTTGAGGTTCATGCAGGGAAAAACGAAAATCATAATTGCAATCATTATTGTCCTGGCAGTATCTTATTATGTTTTGCCTCTATTATATGAGACTTTCAATTACTCTCCTTCCATGGATGAAGGCCAGCCTTATAGAAGAAGTGTACTTTTATGGAGTGCTCTTACAAATCAGAGGGTCACACTGAATACTGAAATTCCCTCAATTCCTGTAAATAAGTTCCCGATTTATCGTGGGGGGCCTTCTTCAAGTGTCCTAAATGTCAGCTTTACTTACTCAGTTGAAGCCTACAAAAATTGCACTGAAGAGCTCTGCTTTCTTATCATAAATAATGAAATTGCAGAAAGCAGGCTTAAATCAACTGATACTCTGACCGATCTCCAACCTGTGAAATTGAAGGACCTCAATGCCTCAGGTACCTACATAATTCAACAGGTAAGAGACAGGAATTTCCTGACTCCTGAAGGTCATTTCCCTCTGTTGTCCCTGGGAAGAACCAGAATTGTTGATGTCGAATTCGTTTATTTTAATGGGTTTGATACTTATCCTTACAGATACATAGGTAAGACCACATATTATCCTGCATGGAAACTTACTGTTGAAACCGCAGACTATGGAACTGAAGTACTTATGATTAAGGCATTTTAATTAGATGTTCCTGTCCGTCTTTAATAATTTCTCCTTTCTGGTATCCTGAAATCTGAGGAAATCAGGTGTCAAACTAACAAATATATTTTTTTAATCGATTCCTCAGGTGCGTAAATCTAATTTTTACTTTATGCTGGATACATTACAATTTAATTTTGATATTTTTATTTATTTTCATCTTAATCATCTCGAGTTCACTACCTTATTCTATTTATTTTGCAAACATCGCGTGCAGTGCAAATCTTTATATACTATTATTGGTAACTATTGGTTACTGTCATATGAGCTCTCCTGTGCAGTTAGTCTTAGGGGCCAAATCCCAGGCAGAGATTCTTTTCGTAAACCTGTCTGAATTTGCTCAGGAAAGTAATGAATAATAATTATCCGTAACAAACATAAAAAAGTAAAAATCTGGCATTATTATTGTGATGCCTCATAGATTTGGAACAATAATCAAGGGGGAAAAAAATGGACCCAGCAAAATTACTTGACATCCTGGGGAATGAAAACCGCAGGAAGATTATTCAACTTCTTGCAAACCGCCCCTGCTATGTCAGTGAGATCTCTGGCAGGCTGGGTGTGGGGCCAAAAGCCATAATCAGTCATTTGAGCCTTCTTGAACAGGCAGGACTGATAGAATGCAGCGTTGATGAGCAAAGGCGCAAGTACTTCAATATCGTAAATAGCATGCGGCTTGAAGTCTCAATGTCTCCGTATGCCTATACTGTGGTACTTCATGACATTGCTTTTGACAGGGAGAAAAAAGGAGATATTCCTGTTGCTGAAAAGAAAGAAACTCTTGCCAGAGAAGAGTCATCTATTTTCTTTCTGAAACTGAATAGCAGGCTTCAGGAACTAAAAACAAGGCAGGAAGAGCTTGCACAGATGCAGCAGCAGCTCCAGACCGAGTACACGGAACTGATGGGCGGCTGCCTGGACTCAATTGAAGGTGTTGCCGAAAATCCTGTCGAATGCGAACTCTTGTTTGAGCTTCTGAAAAATGAATCCACTCTAGCTGCCCTCTGCTACAACCTCCGTCTGCACCCTGGCATTGTCAATGCTAGTCTGACCGACCTTGCAGAGAGAGGGTTTATCGAGTACAGTGTCAAAAATAACCAGCATTACTGGAAAATATGTGAGACTGGAGTTGAGACTGAATGATTGAGGAAATGAATTTGAGAGTAGCTGAAGCCTACCATAAGGATGTGGGCAGAGGAATTGCAAGAATCGACACCCGGCTGATGCAGCAGATGGGGTTGATAAGCGGAGATATAATTGAGATCTCAGGAAAAGCCAAGACCTATGCTATTGTCTGGCCCAACGTGGAACGCGAGCAAGAAAACAGGGTACGTATAGATGGGAATCTGCGCAGCAATGCAAAAGTGGGAATTGACGACAGAGTCACGATTCAGAAAATCCAGGCAAAACACGCTCAAAGGGTTACCCTTGCTCCTTCCCAGCCTGTAAGGCTTGTTGGGGGTGCCCACTATATCCTCAGAATTATTGAGGGGAGACCTTTGAACAAAGGCCAGCAGATCAGAGTGGAAACTGTGAATAACCCCCTGACTTTCGTGGTGGTATCGACAAGACCTGCAGGGCCTGTAGTTGTCACCAAGGACACTGAGATTGTCATCAAGGAGAAGTCTGTTGAGGAAATCCGGGCGCCAGAAGGGATCTCATATGAGGATATCGGCGGGCTCAGGCGCGAAATCCAGCTTGTAAGGGAAATGATCGAGCTTCCATTGAGACATCCTGAACTCTTCCAGAAGCTTGGAATTGAGCCTCCAAAAGGAGTCCTTCTTCACGGGCCGCCTGGAACAGGCAAGACACTGATAGCAAAGGCAGTTGCGAGTGAGACGGATGCCAACTACGTCACTATCAGTGGACCTGAGATTGTTTCCAAGTATTATGGAGAAAGCGAGCAGAAGCTTAGGGAAATCTTCGAGGAAGCTGAGAAAGATGCCCCTTCCATCATCTTCATTGATGAGATTGATTCGATTGCTCCTAAAAGAAGTGAAGTAACGGGAGAAATGGAACGCAGGGTGGTTGCACAGTTGCTTTCCCTGATGGACGGGCTTAAGTCCAGGGGTCAGGTAGTCGTAATTGCAGCTACAAACCGCCCGAACTCAATCGATGAAGCTCTCCGCCGCGGCGGAAGGTTTGATAGGGAGATAGAGATCGGAATTCCTGATCGGAGCGGCAGGAAGCAGATTCTGCTCATTCACACCAGAGGCATGCCCATTGAACAGGAAGTGAGCCTTGGGGAAATTGCCGATGTAACTCATGGGTTTGTGGGGGCTGATCTGTCATCCCTTTGTAAGGAAGCTGCAATGCACGCCCTGAGAAGGATAACTCCAGAAATCGATATCGAAGAAGAAATTCCGCAGGAGGTCCTTGACAATCTGGTGGTCACAAAGGAGGACTTCAGAGAGGCTCTCAAGAACATTGAGCCTTCAGCCATGAGAGAGGTTTATGTTGAGGTTCCTCATGTGGGCTGGGATGATATCGGTGGACTTGAAAAGGCAAAGCAGGAACTTATTGAGGCTGTAGAGTGGCCCCTTAAATATCCTGAAATATTCAAAGTTGTCAGCATAAAGCCTCCAAGAGGTATACTGCTGTTTGGGCCTCCCGGTACGGGCAAAACTCTGCTCGCAAAGGCTGTTGCAACTGAAAGTGAGGCAAATTTCATCAGCATCAAAGGTCCGGAACTGCTCAGCAAGTACGTGGGTGAATCCGAACGTGCGATAAGGGAAACTTTCAGAAAAGCAAAACAAGCTGCTCCGACTGTGATATTCTTTGACGAGATTGATTCGATTGCTCCTCAAAGAAGCTCTGTTTCCGATACGCATGTTTCAGAAAGAGTCGTCAGTCAGATTCTTACCGAGCTGGATGGAGTAGAGGAGCTAAAGGATGTGATTATCGTCGCGGCCACGAACCGGCCGGATATGGTAGATCCTGCCCTGCTCAGGCCTGGCCGCTTTGACAGGCTTATCTATATCAAGCCGCCTCAAAAGGCAGGCAGGGAAAAGATCTTTGAGATCCATACGCAGGGAAAGCCCCTTGCAGAGGATGTGAAACTCTCTGAGCTTGCTGAGATGACCGAAGGGTATGTGGGTGCAGATATAGAGGGCATCTGCAGGGAAGCGGCAATGCTAGCTCTGAGGGAGATAGTTACTCCCGGTATTGGCCGAAAAGATCTCGAGGAAAGGGCAGGGGATGTCAAGATTTCGAAGAAGCACTTTGAACGTGCAATCCGCCGTGTAAGGCCTACAACATCCAGGGAAGCTCTTACAGACTATGAACAGAGTGCGGAGCTTTTTGCTAAATATGCAACTGAGTTTGAAGAAGAGGCTTCTGAGGCTTCAGAGCAAAATAAAGAAACCAAACAAGAAACCAAACAAGAAAGCGAACCTAAAAATGTTCCAGGTTTCTTCAAGGCCGAGTAAGTCTGCTGCCTGAAAGCCGGCAGATTTCGTCCTTTTCATTTTTTAAAAGTTGGGGGCTGCTTGAAGAATAATCCTTGATTTGATTAATGATTATTTAATTAATGTTTATATAATAATGAAAATGAGAGTAGATAACTTAATAATGGAGTGGTAAGATGGACAGAGACAGGAAAAAAAGAAGTTTTTTCGATGAAATATTCGGAATTGATCCCCTTCAGGATATGGATGAGATGTTTGACCGCCTCAGCAGGGCAATGGGCATGAGCATGGAGAATTTTGGACAGCATCCTTTTGTCTACGGATTTTCCGTAACCCAGCGGCCAGGGGCAGATCCTGAAATTCGCGAATTCGGAAATATCCCTATGTTTGAGCAGAGGGAAACCGGAGAAAAGCGGTATCTTGACATAAGAAAACCCCTTATTGATGTCCTGGAAGCTGAAGAAACAGTGCATGTAATTGCCGAGATGCCTGGCATTGAGAAAGAAAACATTGTACTGAACGCAACTGATTTAATCCTTGACATAGAAACAATAGATGGGAATCCAAAATATTCCGAACGTGTGGAAATGCCCGTAAAGGTGGACCCCCAGAGTGCGAAAGCCACATACAAAAATGGTGTGCTGGAAGTTACCTTTAAGAGGCTGGAATCAAATTCTCGAACCTCAATCAATGTTGAGTGATTTTCGGGGAGTTGCACTGTACATGCAACAGCACGAGGAAAAGCAGAGGTAATAATGGTGGGCATAAGAAAAAAAAAGGATTTCTTTGAAGATTTTGGATCTGAGCTTTTTGACAACCTGGAAGAAATTATCGAAGCCCTCCTGGAAGAAATGGGGGAGTCCGTTCCATTCGTTTACGGATTTTCTATCATTCGTCGCCCGGGGGAAGATTCAGAACTCCGGGAGTTCGGAAACGTTCCGGAATACTCTCAAAATGAAGATAATCTCTTCCCCTCTGAAATGAAAGACCCTCTAATTGACGTCTTTGAAGACGAGGAATTGGTACACATACTTGCAGAATTCCCGGAGGTTGAAAAGGAAAATCTCCTGCTGCATGCGACTGCTCAAAATCTTGAACTCAAGGTAGTCGGGTCTTCTGAATATTCGGAAGATATTGAGCTTCCGGTTCGCGTGGATCCGAAGAGTGCAAAAGCCAGCTATAAAAACGGAGTGCTTGAGGTCACCTTCAGACGTTGTGCTGAAGAAAAACCCGTTGAAATAGAAATTAATTGATCGGAATGAACTTGAAGGATTAATCCAAGGTTTATAGAGCAGAAAATGAGATTTTAAAGCCGTAGACCGAAAAAATTGCTTCTGAAGTTCCGGATAAAAATCTGCATAGAATGGTATAATTAGAAACAGAGAGTGTTCAGAATATTTTACAGAGCAAAGCCTTTTTTCTCTGTTAATCTAAACAAATTTAACCTTTTTTTGTCTATCCTTTATCCATCTTTGTCTTATCCTATTTTTACACTTTTGAATGCTCTTTTGACTATTTCTTTTTGTATTCTACCTTTCATATTTCTGCACCATACTTCCAGGTACCATTAAGTTTCGATTTATTGACATCCCCGTTCATTATGTTTCGATTTATTGACATCTCCGTTCATTAAGCTTCCATTTATTGACATCTCCGTTTTCTTAATTTTATTTTTTTCTCATTCGATACTACTGTACCTAAGAAGTTACTATTTTGTCTCCTGCTGCAATCTTATTTTCCTGCTGATCACTCTTCATTCTTATTCATAGTTAGCATCAATTATGCTGCCTGAGTCAGGCGAATTCATCACATCCTGGTAACACTTTGAAAAATCATCGATTGGTTTCTTTTATTACAAGGTGATTTTCTTTCCCCCAACAAGGCTTTTAAACAAATTTGGTGAATGGAGTTTTCTGGGAAACTATCTCCAATATACTTTTTTTCTTTTGGGGAATCTATTTTGGCAAAGCCTCTTTTTTTTAGACTGGTATATTTGCAGCTTATCGAAAGTTCTGTGAAATATGATTGGCCCTATGTCCTTTTCCTGTTTCTCGGTCTAAGTAAACATAGAGCCACTGAACAACAGCTGATCTAAGAAGAATAACTCCTCCAAACGTGATTTCAGGAAGGTTTGTTACAGTTTTTCTCTGATTTGTGAGTAAAGAATACAGTCTTCCTCATCTTGAAAGAAAAATTTACTAACTTCTCAATTTTATATAAAATCTATTTTCGGAGTTCAGTTTTCATAACATCTCTTCTATATCTGAAAATAGTCTGTTTTTCTGGAAGAATAGAAAGTATTACTCAAGAACTATCTATTTTATGAAATAAAATTCTTAAATAAGATGATATAAAAACGATTTGATTCACTAAAAAAAAAGACAAACAGATAGTTATCTTCTTATTATAATTTCTAAAGCCGCTCCTTTTTATGCCTCTCTCTACACTTTTGATAAAAACAAAAACACAAAATATATACGTATGCTCGTTTAACAGGAAATCTGTAGTCTCGAAATAAAAGAAGCATGTGTAGTCCGGGATAATAGCTCAAGATATAGTCCCTGGTAGGAGGAAGGTTTGACTCTTCAATCTCTGAGACCAGCATCAATCCTGGCAGAAACTCCCGAACAATCATGCACGGACTTGAAATATAGAGTAGTTTTTCATGGTAGAAGAATTCACTTTTATGCGAGCGAGTATTATAAAAATGACGAAAGTAGATTTGAGATTTCTTATTGAAAATCTAATAAGAAAGCAAATTGAACATCTTTCTCAGCGGCATGAAAATTGAGTTGATCTATTGAAGAAAAACATAAAGCAGGTCTTAAAAAACTAATAAAACCAAAATCGAGACTTTACAGAGTTTAATGGAAATAAGTTATTCAAACGTTTTGTAATCTACAGTGCTCGCAATTAACAATTGTACCTTATTACTAAACACATATTTGTTACATATTTTATGTATTTATTCAGTTATTTCAGCCCTCTAAAATGGAGCTATATGCTGTTAAAGGGGTTTAAATGTATATAATTTATTAATTTTGACTTTATGCTGTGAACACTATAGAATAATAATTTAAGGAGGAAAAAATTAATGGCTCTTGAACCAGGAGTTTTAATTGGATTTCTAGTAATATTCCTGGCCGTATTGATCGGCCCTTTTAAAATACACATTATTGAGGAAAATCTGGAGGTATTCCTGTTTATCTGCGGAGTAGCGGCAATGACCCTTTCAGGTTTTGTCGAACTCGAAGGTACAGAGACAGGCTGGAGGATGGAGATAATCGAAGAAGCATTGACTTCGCCGCTGCATGTTGGAGATATTTTCGGCATTCCGATAGGCATATTCCAGATAGTACTTGTTGTCGGATTGGTTATCTATAAATGGCATGAGCCTATCCATAAAGCAATCCGGAAAATGACAGATGCGCTTTCTCCTAAGATTATGGCTTTTATTCTGATTGCCGTTCTTGGTCTATTTTCCAGTGTAATGTCCGCTATCCTTGCGGCAATAATTCTCGTTGAGATGGTTAATGCAATGCCCCTCTCACGAAAATCCAAGATCGATCTCACAATCATTGCATGTTTCTCAATCGGCCTTGGCGCTGCGCTTACCCCTCTTGGAGAGCCTCTTTCAACAATCGCGATCTCAAAATTATCCGGTGAGCCTTATCATGCTGATTTCATGTTCTTATTTAATATGCTAGGCCTCTACATTCTTCCAGGAATCCTTGTGTACGGTCTCGTTGGAATGTTCTTCCTGGGAAAAATTGATCCTAAAGATGCGGGAATGAAAGCAGCAGATTATAACGAGACTGTTAAGGACGTCGTAATGAGGGCTGTTAAGGTATATGTGTTTATTATGGCACTCGTATTACTCGGCGACGGTTTCAAGCCTATCATATTCACGTACTTCACGCAAATACCTTCCACGATACTCTTCTGGGTTAACATGGTCTCTGCTATCCTTGATAACGCTACTTTAGCAGCTGCTGAGATCGGACCTGCTCTTAGCGAATTGCAAATAAAGAGCATATTGATGGGACTTTTAATAGCAGGTGGTATGCTGATCCCCGGGAACATCCCGAACATCATCTCTGCGAGCAAATTGGGTATAACCAGCAAAGAATGGGCAAGGCTTGGAGTACCCATGGGCCTTGTCTCGATGGCTATCTATTACGTAATTATTTTTGTGCTCAAAATCTAAGCTCAAAATATACCCATTTAGTCATAGGATTCAGTTTCAAAATTCAGTGATGGCATAATTAAAAGTCGCTGGATTTTGGAGCTGAGTCCAGATAAATCCCCTTTAATAATAAGGAAATGATTGGAATTTTCTCGTATCTTCTTCGAATCGTATTGGAATAATAAATTTGAAGAAGATACTCTTTTTTTCGATTTTTAATGACAATTTTTTAAATTTAAACGCGGAAAAGAAGGAAGCCTAATGTTATCAATTCTGGGCAGTTTTATATTTATACACTTTTAAATACCTTTTATATATAAGATTTTTTATTTTTTCCCTGTTTTCGATTGAGTTCTGTCACTAAATGTGGAAAATCAGGATGATTTTTGATAATTCCACAAAATATTGTAAAGTCTTTTATTTTTTTATTTTTTATGTGGATAAAAACAGAAATTGAAATTTTTGTATTTAATGTCAACTATTTTTTGTAAAAATAATTTTCTATTTTTTTAATGAGTTGAACTGATCCTGCTAAAAAAATACACGGAAGTTCTAATCAAAAACAATTTCTGTAAACTCTAGAAAGGGTATTTTGGGAAAGTCTTCAAGTGGAAACAAATCGAGGATCTTTCTAAAATGCATGGAAATTGAATTGCATTTCTAGGGAAAATATATTATGGAAGAATATATAATAAATCAGGCCTTTATAAGGTAAAAAATTTGGGACTCAAACCGTTAACAATAGGTGAATTTTACAGGCGTTTATTTTCTAGACTAATAGTTTAAGGAGGAAAAAAGTAATGGCTCTTGAAATAGGAGTTTTAATTGGATTTCTTGTAATATTTTTGGCAGTATTGCTAGGTCCTTTTAAAATACACGTTATTGAGGAAAATCTGGAAGTCTTCCTGTTTATGTGCGGAGTGGCGGCAATGACCCTTTCAGGTTTTGTCGAAATTCAAGGTACAGAAACAGGTTGGAGAATGGAGATCATTAAAGAAGCATTGGTTGCTCCTCTGGATGTTGGAGAGATATTCGGTATTCCAATAGGCATATTCCAGATAGTGCTTGTTGTCGGATTGATCATCTATAAATGGCATACCCCAATTCATAAAGCGATCAGGAAATTGACCGATGCGCTTTCTCCGAAGATTATGGCTTTTCTCCTTATTGTTGTACTTGGTTTATTTTCCAGTGTAATGTCCGCTATTCTTGCGGCAATAATTCTCGTTGAGATGGTTAATGCAATGCCCCTCTCACGAAAATCCAAGATCGATCTCACAATCATTGCATGTTTCTCAATCGGCCTTGGCGCTGCGCTTACCCCTCTTGGAGAACCTCTTTCAACGATCGCTATCTCAAAACTTTCTGGTGAACCTTACAATGCTGATTTCATGTTCTTATTTAATATGCTTGGCAAATACATTCTTCCGGGTATCCTTGTGTACGGTCTCATTGGAATGTTCTTCCTGGGAAAAGTTGATCCAAAAGATGCGGGAATGAAAGCAGCAGACTATAACGAGACTGTGAAGGACGTTATAATGAGGGCTGTTAAAGTCTACGTATTTATTATGGCTCTCGTATTACTCGGCGATGGTTTCAAGCCCATTATATTCGAATACTTCATACAAATACCTTCAGGGATTCTTTACTGGGTTAATATGGTTTCTGCTGTTCTTGATAATGCTACTCTGGCAGCTGCTGAAATCGGGCCTGCTCTTAGCGAATTGCAAATAAAGAGCATACTTATGGGGCTTTTAATTGCAGGCGGAATGCTGATTCCAGGAAATATCCCGAACATCATCTCTGCAGGCAAATTAGGTATAACCAGCAAAGAATGGGCAAGGCTTGGAGTACCTCTTGGACTTGTCTCGATGGCTATCTATTTCGTAATTATTTTTGTGCTCAAAATCTAAGCTCAAAATATGCTCATTTAGCTTGAAACAATCCATCAGAGTATCCTCTTCAAATTGCATGGGAAAATTCTCCCTCTAATTTGAAAAGGATACTTTTTGGCCCTTTGCTTTTTCAAGCGGGCAACCCAAATTTGCCCTTCTTTTTTGTTTGTGACATTTTACTGAAGCTGAATCGCATTATTTTGTCTTCTTTTTATGGGATTATGTGCTGCTGCGAAAATGCTCCGTTGCTTGCAGTGGGGTTCTCCAGAGCAATTTTTATGAAACTACCGATTGAATATAGTTTGGATATATAGGTAATCTATTATCTATTTAGTTTTTCTTCTGTATATAGTCTAAATCGAATACCTATTTATAGCTCTCGATGAATTCTAATCCTGAAAAGTCAGAAACGTGAACAAGTAGAGAGAGGAATAGATATCATAAAAATGGCACATCTTTCAGACATTCATTTCTCAGAGGCATACTATATGCCTGAGATTGCAGATTCAATGCTACAAAACATAAACCGGAGTGCTCCGGATATTGTAATCATCACCGGTGACCTGACGGAAAACGGGCTTGCAGCCGAATATAATGGAGCAAAAAACTTCATTGACAGGATAGAATGTAAAAACAAGGTTATAGTTCCGGGAAACCATGACTCAAGGAATGCTGGCTATCTTTTCTTTGAAGATATTTTCAAGGCCAGATCGACCACCGGGCACTTTGGCGAAGTCACCGTGGTAGGGCTTGATTCTTCCCAGCCTGATCTTGAAGAAGGGCACATAGGAAGGGAAAATTACAGCTGGATAGAGAAGACATTCTCAGGAAGCGGCTTCAAGGTTTTTGCCCTTCACCACCACCTTATTTCGATTCCCAGGACTGGCAGAGGAAATAATGTACTTGTAGATGCAGGAGACGTTCTGGAACTTCTGGACCGTTCCGGTGTGAACCTTGTCCTTTGCGGGCACTGGCACATCCCCTGGTTCTGGAGATTAAACGACATGCTTGTCATCAGTGCGGGAACGGTCTGCTCTTCCAAAATCCGTGGAAAAACCTCTCAGTGTTACAACCTGATTGAGCTTGACACTCCAGAACCCGAATCAAGTCGCTGGCATGTGCAGGTTTACAGAGTTTCCTCAAACGGAGAAAAAGAGCGAGTTGTTGATAGTATAATCTAATAGACACCTGAGAAATATAAACGACACATAAGAGCTATAATAGACATCTGAGATATAATCGGCACCTGTGAAATATAAACGATACATAATAAATATAATAGACATCTGAGGTATAATCGGCACCTGAGGGCAATAATGCCTTGAAGACCTGCTTTCCTTCTTAGAGAGGTTCTCCTTTCCCATTCTTTATCTTCTTTTTTGTTTGTTTGCTTATTCTTTTCTTTCAATATTTTGTCCCCTCTATTATTTCATACCCCTCGATATTTTACCCCCTTGCAAAATCCCTGTCGGCTATGTTATATTTTCTTGGCAATAAATTATAAACTATGAAACTCGGTTTAGGAATCGATACTGGTGGGACATACACCGACGCCGTCTTAATGGACCTTTCAGACGGCAGGATTCTGGATTCTAATAAAGCGTTAACCACGCATTCGAATCTGGTTGAAGGGATCGAAAAAGTAATCTCCTGCCTGAAGCAGGAGTACCTCAAGGACATAAAACTTGTCTCCGTATCTACGACTCTTTCTACAAACTCCACCCTGGAAGGCAAAGGACATCCTGCAGGGCTGATTCTGGCAGGCTATACAGTAGGCGGGGAAGTCCCTGTCCATCACATGATTTCCATAGATGGAGGCCATGATTCTAAAGGAAACGAAATTAGCTGCCTTGATCTGAAGGATGTGGAAGAATTTGTTAACAGCACCCAGGGCAGGCTTTTTTCCTACGCCATATCTTCTTATTTTGCCATAAGAAACCCGGAACATGAACTTGCAGTAAAAGAAACAATAGAACGCCTGACCGACAAACCTGTGGTCTGCGGGCATGAACTTTCCCTGAGTCTTGGAGCTTACGAACGGGCAGTCACTGCAGTCCTTAATGCTCGTTTGATTCCGATAACTTCCCGTTTTATTCAGGCGGTCCTCTCCGTAATGGGGACCCGAAACATCAAAGCTCCTCTTATGGTCATGAAATGTGACGGCTCCCTTTCCCGAATAGAAGAAGCCCTTGAAAAACCGGTTGAATCTATTTTTTCAGGCCCTGCCGCAAGCCTTGTAGGGGCTGCCCATATAAGTGGGCTGAAGACCTGCGTGGCTGTGGATATAGGGGGGACAAGTACCGATATTGCCCTTATGGAGGACGGAATTCCCGAAATCAGCGAAAACGGAGCTGTTGTAGGGAACTGGAAGACTATGGTCAGGGCTGTTAGGATCAGAACTTCGGCAATGGGAGGAGACAGCCATGTCTGGGTTCAGAGAAAACTCTTCATTGGCCCAAATAGAGTCATTCCTCTTTGCCTTGCAGCTTCCGATTATCCTGTCCTTGAGGAAAAGCTCAGGAAAACCGAAAAACCTTCGGACAGGGTAATGGATGACATCTTCCAGCCGACCAGTTTCTTTGTCAGGGCCAGGAACTCCGGGTCTGAGGAGGACATACATGCCCTTAACTATTCCATCGAATTCGAACTGGAAAACTACGAGCGCCCGATTTTCGAAGCTATAGGGTATGAGCCGGTTTCAGTGTCTGAGATCTCAGAAGTTGTCGGAAAACATCCCCTGCAATTCTTGAAGGCTCTTCGTTCCCTCGTCCAGAAACGCTGCATTTTCCATATAGGCTTCACCCCGACTGACGCTCTCCATGTGCTCGGAGAATATGAGGCCTGGAACAGTGAAGCCTCTTTGCTGGGGGCAGAACTTCTGGGCTCCTACCTCGGGTTCGACCCTGAAAGTTTTTCCAGGGAAATAAAAAGGACTTTTGCAAAAAATATTGCTCTTGACCTGCTGGCCTTCTTTACAAAGGATTTCAAGCGCGAAGATCTCGAAAAACTGCTTGCCAGCACCAGGTTTACAAAGTTCAAAATCAATATTCCTCTGGTGATGATAGGAGCTCCTGTCAAAGCTTATGTGTCCGAACTCGGAGAATTCATTGATGCAGATATTCGGGTTCCTCGCTTCCATGAGGTGGGCAATGCTGTGGGAGCCCTTGTTGGCAACATTATCAAGAGAAGTGAAATCCTTATCAGGCCTGCAGGTTCCGCTACCGAACAGTACTATGTGTTTTCTGAAGTCGAGCGAAAAATTGCAGACAATTATCTGGAAGCCGTGGATTACGGACTGGATCTTATGGAAAAATTAATTTTTGGCCATATGAATGGGTACGGGCTTCAGAAGGACCAGGTCCGTTTTGACCTTGAACGAAAAGACCTCAATCCCGGTTATGGAGCGTCTAAAGAAACCCGTCTTATGGGGCTTGGAGTCGGAAGTCCTCTGAAACTGGAGCAATAAAGAACCTTTGAATTATTTTCTGTTTGATGGAACTGGCCTTGTCAAGAAAATCTAAAAGACTGTAGAAAAGAGCTGTGGGCTTGCTCACTTTCTTTTTATACCTTTTCTCTTTTTCTGTACTTCGCCTGAGGCTCCGTTTTTTCCTTTGTTCCAATCTTTTTTCTGTTCGGTTCGAATTTTACTGCATCCGAATAAACAAGTTTTTATTTATGTTCAGTTACTTCCTTCAATCAGGACTATTATTGTATCTAACAAGATTCTATTCTGGAAATTAATATTCAGTCAGGAGTAGCGAAAATGCGCAGGGACTATATAGACACGGGCTACAGCCCCAAAGATACGGATCTGATATGTGAATTCCACATCGAGCCGGCAGAGGGAGTAAATTTTGAAGACGCTGCAACTCACATGGCAGGGGAAAGCTCTATAGATTCCTGGACTGAAATTGCCACACTGAGTCCCGAACTTGCAGAGAAACTGAAGCCCCATGTATTTTACGTAAATGAGGGAGAACAGACTGTAAGAGTGGCTTATTCGGAAGACCTCTTTGAGCTGGGTTCTGTCCCCCAGGTTCTCAGTGCTGTTGCAGGAAATATCTTCAGCATGAAAATTGTTGACAATCTAAGGCTTCAGGACATTGCCTTCCCAAAGTCAATGCTCCGCGAGTTCAAGGGGCCGAACTTTGGGTTGTCAGGGATACAGAAACTTGTGGGTGTGAAGGACAGGCCTCTCATAGGGACTATCGTCAAGCCGAAAGTGGGGTTGAATCCTCAAAAGCACGCTGAAGTCGCTTACAATTCCTTTGCAGGAGGTTGCGACCTCGTTAAGGATGACGAGAATCTTACAGACCAGAAGTTTAACGGCTTTGAAAAGAGAGCTGAACTCACCCTCAAACTCGCAGAAAAGGCAGAAGCTGAAACCGGGGAACGAAAGATGTATCTCTGCAATATCACTGCCCCGACCTGCAGGGAAATGACTCGCCGAATGAATATTCTTAAAGACCTAGGTGCCAGCTATGCAATGATCGACATCATGCCTGCAGGCTGGACTGCTCTTCAGACTCTTAGGGAAGAAGCCGAAGACGCGGGGCTTGTTCTTCATGCCCACCGTTGTATGCATTCAGCCTATACCAGAAACCCACGCCACGGGATAAGCATGGTCGTTGTTGCCAAACTCTGCAGACTGATAGGGCTTGACCAGCTTCACATAGGCACGGTTGTCGGGAAAATGCACGGAGAAAAGCACGAGGTTTTGACTCTTCGCGACGAGTGTGTGCTTGATAAAGTGCCTGCGGATGAAAGCCAGCACGTCCTGTCTCAGGACTGGGGAGGGTTAAAGCCTATGTTTCCGGTTGCATCCGGTGGGCTTGCTCCTACAATGATTCCTGACCTGTATTCCATCTTTGGGAAAGACGTTATTATGCAGTTTGGCGGCGGAATTCATGCACACCCCATGGGTACGGCAGCTGGAGCCACTGCATGCAGGCAGGCCCTTGAAGCAAGCCTTGAAGGAGTCAGTCTTCAGGACTACGCAAAAAGCCACAAAGAACTTGACGTTGCTCTTGGCAAATGGCTGAAGAAATAAGCCGCAGAAATAAGGAGCAATGGAGATTACCAATCAAAAAGGAGTTTACCTCTGGTGCAGGAAGAAAACGGAAATAAGGTAAAGACCCGGGTTTTTCGGGTTTCCGAAGAAAACTTTGAGGCCGTGCTTGAAGAGGCGGCAGCAATCATCAGGAGTGGCGGAACTGTGGCTTTCCCCACGGAAACTGTCTACGGGCTTGGAGCTGACGGCCTTAACCCGGGTGCAGTCCAAAAAATCTTCGAGGCAAAAGAGCGCCCTCCCGGAAATCCCCTAAGCCTGCTTGTTCATTCCAGGGAAGACCTTGAGAAGGTTGCAAAAAATATCCCGGAGAAAGCTTTGAAGCTTATGGACTCTTTCTGGCCAGGCCCCCTTACAATTATTCTGGAAAAAAACGACATTGTCCCGGAAATTACTTCGGGAAATCTGCAATCAATAGGCTTACGCATGCCTGACCACAGAATTCCTCTGGAACTCGTAAAGAGGGCAGGTACTCCTCTTGCCGCTCCAAGTGCAAACCTTTCCGGAAAACCCAGTCCAAGCCTGGCAGTCCATGTCGTAGCCGACCTTAGTGGCAGGATTGATGCAATTATTGACGGGGGGGATGCAGCCATAGGGCTTGAGTCAACTGTAGTTGATATGACTGTTGAACCTCCAGTTGTCCTCAGGCCTGGAGCCGTGGGAATTGAAGAGCTTGAAAGAGTTATAGGAAAAGTCAGGTCAGGATACAAAGATGCCAACGTCGGAACTGATGTAGTCAAGCTAGACAAAAAAGCAGGTCAGAAATACAGGCACTACACTCCTGATACAAAGGTTGTTCTTGTGGAAGGAGAAGGTAAATCAGTTTCAGATAAGATTGTCGAACTGCTCGAAAAATACAGGAGCGAAGGACAGAAGGTTGGATTCCTGTTCAGTGAGGAAACTGCAGGTTTCTTCACTTTGAAAGGGTTGAATACCGGAGAATTCTTTTTGCTGGGATCCAGGGAAGAGCCAGAAGTGGCTGCCCGAAAACTCTTTGAAGGGTTCAGGGAGCTGGACAGAAAAGGGCTGGATATAATCGTGGCTGATGGCTCTTTCAGCCGCTCCGGCCTTGGGGAGGCTCTTATTAATAGACTGAGGGAAGCTTCTTCTGTAAGGCTTGCTGTTTAAGTTCAATTCTAAAAGAGAAGAGTTTTTTATTTAACATCTGAGAGGGATTTTTTTGAAAGCAGAAAAAAAAGAAAATATGGTAAAAATGCGAGCTTATAAAAAGGTCATGGGAAAGAACAAGAAGTTAAACAAGATTAATCTTGTAGTGCTGGCTGCAGGTCTGCTTTTAACGGTTCTCGGCATGAAAGAGGTCGGAAACTATCTTCTCTGGACAGGTACGTTTGTCTTTTTTATAACGGCTATGTCAGGCATCTTCGCCTCTGGATCTCTTCGCAAGCAGAGATAATTCTGTTTTTCTTTTTTTAATAAAGGGGCTTTTCAATGGGTGAAACGATAGCAAGTAAGGAAATGCATGAATACTTCAATGGACTTGAAGCGAGGCTCAATGAGGCAATCGAGATCGCAAACAGAGCTCGAGCTCATGGAGGAGATCCCAAGCCCATTGTAGAAATTCCTCTTGCCAAGGATCTTGCAGATAGAGTTGAGAATCTGATAGGAGTGGAGGGGGTTGCTGCCAAAATCAGGGAACTCGAGATTAAGATGTCCAGGGAAGAGGCCGCTCTTGAAATCGGGCGCCAGGTGGCTGAAGGAGAAGTGGGAAGTTTTCCTACAAAAAAGGATGCAGTTGAGGCTGCAATCCGGGTTTCTATGGCTGTCCTTACAGAAGGGGTGGTTGCAGCTCCCATTGAAGGAATTGATAAGGTTGAACTGGGGAAAAATGATGACGGTTCCCAGTATATCAGGATCTTTTATTCCGGGCCAATCCGAAGTGCTGGAGGGACTGCCCAGGCTCTTTCTGTGCTTGTTGGCGACTATGTAAGGCGTGGGATCGGGATTGACCGCTACAAGCCAAGGCCAGAAGAAGTAGAGCGTTATGTGGAAGAAATTCTGCTGTACAAGAGAGTTGCAAGCCTCCAGTACACGCCCTCTGAAGATGAAATCCGCCTGATAGTCAGGAATTGCCCTGTTTGCATAGACGGGGATCCTACTGAGGAAGCCGAGGTTGAAGGGCACAGGGATCTGGAAAGGATAGGCACAAACCGCGTTAGAGGGGGAATGTGCCTTGTACTTGCCGAAGGGCTTGCCCTCAAAGCTCCCAAGGTCAAGAAACATGTAAACAAGTTGAATATGGACGGCTGGGACTGGCTGGAGACGCTTATAGGGGGTGCAAAAAGCGGAGGGGATGAGGAAGATGAGCAGAAAAACAAGATCAAACCAAAGGACAAATACATAAGAGACCTGATTGCAGGAAGGCCTGTTTTTTCTCACCCTTCCAGGCCGGGAGGGTTCAGGCTTCGCTACGGACGTTCCAGAAATACGTCTTTTGCGGCTGCCGGGATCAATCCTTCTTCAATGGTCTTGCTTGATGATTTTATTACTAATGGGACTCAGCTAAAGGTCGAAAGGCCTGGAAAAGCTGCAGCCATGTCCGCAGTGGATTCGATAGAAGGGCCGACTGTGCGTCTCTTTTCCGGAGACCTTGTTCGGGTAGATAATATAAAAGAAGCTTATGAACTCCGCCCGCAGGTAGAATTAATAGTGGACATCGGGGAGATTCTTATCAACTACGGAGATTTCCTGGAAAACAATCATCCCTTAATGCCTTCTCCCTACGTTTTTGAATGGTGGCATTATGACTATGAAGCAGCCTGTCCTGAGAAAATTCCCGATGAAGAATTGAAAAACCCTTCTTCAGCTCTGGCTCTCAGGCTTTCGGAGGAATTCAATGTCCCTCTACATCCGAAGTTTACCTATCTCTGGCATGACATAAACCGAAGTGAATTTGAGGCTCTGAGGAAATTCATGGCTGAGAAAGGAAATTTTTCGGCTGAAGACGGAATTCTCAGGTTACCTCTGGAAGCTTGCCTGAAAGAGGGTATTAAATACGTACTTGAAAAACTCCTCGTATTGCATAGAGTAAAAGATGAGACAGTCCTTATAGAAGAAGCTCTTCCTTTTATTTTCTGCCTCGGGCTTGACACTAATCTTAAAGAGAAGACTCAGATGCCTGATACCGATAACATGGTGGATGCTGCGGCTCTTCTTAGCGGGTTTAAGGTTCTTCCCAGGGCTCCATCGAGAATAGGGGCCAGGATGGGGAGGCCGGAAAAGTCTGATCTGAGAAAAATGTCTCCTGCCGCTCAGGTCCTCTTTCCTATAAGCAATGCCGGGGGAATTACTCGAAATCTTGTCTCTGCTTCCGATTACACAGCTTCCATGAATGGGAAGATAGGAGAGCTTGAAGTGGAACTGGGGCTCAGGGAATGTCCTGTCTGCCGAAAAGAATCATATTTCTGGCGCTGTGAATGCGGAGACTACACGGTTCCCAAGCTTTCCTGCACTCGCTGCAAGATCGATGTAAGAGGAGCAGCTACCTGTCCTAAGTGCGGGAGAAAACCAACGTCTGTTGCAAATGTCAAACTGGATTTTCGTTCTATTTATAAGCAGGCCTTTGAGAATGTAGGGGAAAGGGAAAAAATGGGTCTAATCAAAGGGGTAAAGAGGCTCATGAATGGGCAGATGACTCCCGAACCTCTTGAAAAAGGAATCCTGCGCGCAAAACATGATGTCTATATTTTTAAGGACGGCACTGTCCGCTATGATATGTCAGATATTCCTCTTACTCATATCCGGGCTGACGAACTGAGTATTACGGCAGCCAAACTCCGGGAACTCGGTTACGTGGAGGATATTTACGGAAAACCTCTTGATAGGGATGACCAGGTTGTCTGCCTGAAGGTTCAGGATCTTGTGATTTCTTATGACGGGGGTGAGTACATGCTGCGTACGGCAAAATACGTGGACGACCTTCTTGTGAAGTATTATAAGGTCGAGCCCTATTACAACGCCGAAACCATCCAGGATATGGTAGGCGCATTGCTTATAGGGCTTGCTCCGCACACCTCCGCGGGAGTACTCGGGCGTCTGATCGGGTTTACGAAAGCGTCAGTAGGTTATGCTCATCCTTTTTTCCATGCTTCCAAACGCCGGAATTGCGATGGAGATGAAGACTGCATAATGCTCCTTATGGATGGGATCCTTAATTTTTCGAGGTCTTATCTTCCAGATAAAAGAGGAGGAAAAATGGATGCTCCTCTTGTACTCACTACAAGGATTGACCCCAAAGAAGTGGATAAGGAAGCACATAATATAGACGTGCCTGCAAGGTACCCTCTTGAGTTTTATAAAGCCACTCAGGAAATCAAAAATCCCACTGAAATTGAAGGCATTATGGATCTGGTTAGCGGTCGGCTTGGGACGCCGGAGCAGTATGAACATTTTATGTTTACACACGACACTACAGATATTGCTGCAGGCCCACTCAACTCTTCATATAAGACTCTTGGGAGTATGATAGATAAAATGGAGGCTCAGCTTTCCCTGGCTAATAAGATCAGAGCCGTAGATGCTCCAGATGTGGCTGAAAGGGTGCTTAAATCTCATTTTCTTCCAGACCTTATAGGAAACCTCCGATCATTTTCAAGGCAGAAGATGCGTTGTATCAAGTGTGCAGAGAAGTTCAGGCGGCCTCCTCTTACCGGCACCTGTCCTAAATGCGGAGGCAATGTTATACTTACCGTGCATGAAGGTTCTGTTCGCAAATATCTTGAAATTTCAAAAGAAATTGGGGAAAGATATGGGGTTTCCAGCTACACCCGACAGAGAATTGAACTCCTTGACAAAGATATCTGTTCTTTGTTTGAAAACCACAAGGTCAAGCAGATGGGACTTTCGGATTTCATGTCTGGTTCTGCGCGCTGAAATAAATAAGAGAGAATGTCGAGAGTATCAAAATAATTGCTCTGAGTGGTTGAAATGAGATAGGGCATTTTGAAAGCCTGAAAGTACAGAATTATTTGTTAATCGCTCCTCCAATCCCAATGCCCAGAGTCTCATTTTTCTTATAGAAAAAGGTTCTTTTAAGTTTTTGACTTCCACTTACAGGCGAAATTCTATCCTATCTACACTGATCACTTTCTATGCATTTTCTGCGTAATTATATAACTACACCGCTATTTATATGGTATCTGTTTGATTATCTGTATTTTCTACTCACTAGGTTTTTCGGGGGAGTATTGGCTTTCTTGGAACCGAATTGAATTTTTTTTTGATTTGATCCGGTTTTATTCTACAGGCAGTCCCAGTGAGTTAATCTGTCCTATAAGTTCGGTAAAGTTTTCTATCTCGAGCTCCAGAACTTCTTCTCTGGTCATGCCTATTGACATTTCTCCATCAACAGAAAGTCTTTCAGGGCCTCTGCGAACAAGCCTATCAATCCCGTCTCTTTTCAGGGCTTCTTTAAGTTCCATATCATGGGCAAAAGCTCTGCCAGGAATGAAAACTGTCTCTCCCACTTCCGAGAGGTCAAGTGCTTTGAAATCTTCAATTGTGATAAGGCATCCGATATCTTTTTCCGGGGATACAATGTTCACAGATCCCCCAAGCGCCTTAAAGATTTCCCTCAACCTTGGAGCTGCTGCCTGGCCTGTAATAATAGTGGCTTTTTTTGTGACTTTCGGAAGCTTTGCAAGGGCTTCAGGGACATTTCTGATTGCGAAAGGGGAACCAATTAAGGGGTCTTCAAGTGGAGTTCCTGTTATTCTAATAGCAGGGTGTTTTGCTGCGAAACTGCGTACAAGCTCGGTGAATTCTTGAATTGAATGTGGAGTTATGCCAGGGATAATAGGGGAATTGTTCAGGATCAGTCCGTTTTCCGGAAAGTTTGCAAACCTCATAAGGATAGCTCCCTTTGCCCCCATGGTTTCCAGGTCATTGAGGGTTCTATCAAGGACAGCTCCATCGTTTACTCCGGGGATGAGCACTATTGCCCCATATACTTCGCAATGAGTACAGAAATCCTGGAGTACCTGCAGGGAAGCTTCAGGCTCCGGATCTTTCATATATTCGGCTCTTAAAGCCGGATCAGTTGCAAAGACAGTAAAACTCACTTCTGTGACTCCCCGGTCTATGTAAAAAAGAGCATCATCGGGCTTGCTGAATCCTTTTCCGCTTGTATACCCGAGATGTATTGGGGTCTTGAACTGAGATAAGAAGACAACAAGATTTTTCAGCTCGGGGTAGCAACTTAAATCTCCTCCTCCGCTGATAGTGAATTTATCTATCTCTCCGCTTGCGAAATAGAGTTTTCTTGCAGTTTCCTCCAGTACCATCTGAAGGGGTTTGAAGCCTGAGTACGCTTCCTTTACACTGCGTGTACAATAGTCACACCCTTTTTTAAAGGGAAGACAATGCTTACAACCAAGAGGCTGAGTATCTTTTACTCTTTTGAAATAGCAATATTTGCAAAAACCTCTGCAGTCTACCCCGGGATTTCCGCCTACATCGACAACTACTTCCATATTAAACTTTCGTATTACGAGGATATTACTAAATCTTTTTGGTATGATTCTCGAACCTGGAATCCAACATATTGTAAAAATTAACTTCATTTTCCCATTTTCTCAAAGTAAAATTTGATTAAGTATTTCTATATATTTTTGAGGGTTTTAATTAACTTTGAAATTTCATTTTTCTATTGATGTTGTTTTTTTTTATAATTATACAAAAATAGATATTACCTTAATAAAATAGGTTTTAAAAAAATGCATCAATTCATCTAGCGGAGAACACAAAAGATTTAAGTACCTTCTAAACGAATGAGATTTCATTGGGAAAGTGGACACTTAAAAACGATGCGGTACTTGATTTATTGAGTGCTAAAGCACTCGAGTAGGTGACCAGTCCCAAAATGATTTTAATAAATTAAGGAGGAATTTATAAGTGTCTGACACAGTAGACATCTACGACGACAGAGGAAAACTGCTCGAGAGCAATGTCGATATCATGAACCTTGCTCCAACAAGAAACGCAGCAATTAAAAAAATCATCTTGGACACCAAGAGGTCTGTTGCAGTCTCCCTCGGAGGTATTCAGGGTGCACTTGCCAGCGGCAAGATGGGCGGAAAGGGCCGTCAGATCTTGGGCCGTGGACTCAACTACGACCTTGTAGGCAATGTTGATGCACTTGCAGAAAAGGTAAAGGGTCTTGTTCAAGTCGACGAAGGCGACGACACAAACGTAAAGGTCCTCAAGGGCGGAAAGAGCCTGCTCATCCAGGTCCCAGAGTCCAGGATGATCGCCGGTGCTGACTACATGTCTGCAACCACAGTAGGTGCAGCAGCAGTCACCCAGGCAGTCCTTGATATGTTCAAAACCGACATGTACGATGCACCCATAGTGAAGGGCGCTGTCTGGGGAAGCTACCCGCAGACAATGGACCTCATGGGTGGAAACGTTGCAAGCATTCTGAGCATCCCCCAGAACAACGAAGGTCTCGGCTTCTCCCTCAGGAACATCATGGCCAACCACGTTGCAGCAATCACCAACCGCTCTGCAATGAACTCAGCAGCTCTTTCTTCTATCTACGAGCAGGCTGGTATCTTTGAGATGGGTGGCGCAGTCGGTATGTTCGAGAGGCATCAGCTCCTCGGTCTTGCATGCCAGGGTCTCAATGCCAACAATGTCGTATATGATGTTGTAAAGGAAAACGGAAAGAACGGTACCATTGGAACCGTTATCCAGTCCATCGTTGGAAGGGCAGTTGAAGACGGTGTTATTTCCGTTGACAAGACAGCTCCCTCTGGATACAATTTCTACAAGGCAAACGACGTCCCAATGTGGAACGCCTATGCAGCAGCTGGTACCCTTGCAGCCACTCTCGTGAACTGTGGTGCAGGACGTGCAGCTCAGAACGTTTCTTCAACACTTCTCTACTTCAACGACATCCTTGAGAAGGAAACTGGTCTTCCAGGATGCGACTATGGTAAAGTACAGGGTGTCGCAGTAGGATTCTCATTCTTCAGTCACTCCATCTATGGTGGCGGTGGACCCGGTGTCTTCAACGGTAACCACGTAGTTACCAGGCACTCAAGAGGCTTTGCAATTCCATGCGTATGCGCAGCAGTAGCCCTTGATGCAGGTACCCAGATGTTCACAATCGAATCAACATCAGGCCTCATTGGTGACGTGTTTGGTGGAATCAAAGAATTCCGCGAGCCGATTAAGGCAGTTGCAGGAGCGCTCTAAACATATAACTCGAAAGGTCTAACGATGTCAGACTCTGCTTCAAATACGGAAGATTCTATTCAAATCGAAATCTTTCCCATTAGAATCCTATCCCCCGAAACAGCTCAAAAGCTCATAGCTGAGATCTACAAGGTGGATGGGGTGGTCCGCGTTATGGTGCAGGGCAACAGGCTGCCCGATAGGGTATCTGCCGGCCCAGGCACCGGGGAAAAAGTGGAACATCCACTAAGAAAGCCTATTCAGATCGGAGATCAGGTTATTGAATTGAAGATCTGTGCAGGTCGGATCAGGATTGAACTTTCAAACGCCGAAGCTAAAGAAAAAATAAGGGAAGTGTGCGAGAAATTGCTCCCGTTCTCTTTTGAATTCAGGGAAGGAAACTTCTTCCGGAGAAAGCCTACTGTAACTGACTATGCAAAATTTGGTCCTGAAGCAGATCCTCGCTTGCTTGGTATGTTTGATCCTAAGGCCAAGCCAAGCCAGCTCGTCTTCATCGAGAAGCAAGAGAAAAAGGATAAAGATGAGTGAAAAAGTATGATGATCGATCGGGAAACGCAGGTAGTTGACTGCAGATGTGGTGCGGGACTTGGCAGAGGAGGAGGACTTGCTCAGCGAGGCACTCTTTCGGAAGCCGGCCGTGCTGAGGTTGTAGCTATTGCCATGAGTCCCGGCCAGAGACATATCACAAAACCGGTATGTGAGATCACATACGGAATGAGGAAAGAGAACATTCAGGTCAGTGTGCTGGTGCTTTACTCAGGTTCCGGAATCCCAGAATCAGGTATGAGGACCGGATCTTTTGTATTGAGTCCAGTAGAAGTTTCACAGATTGAAATGCACAAACTGGCTGTTATTCACCTCGGAAATATCAAGGACCACGTAGTTAGGAAGGCTAGGGAAATCCTGAGTCAGGCTAATATACCGGCAATTGTAGTCAGTCAGATTCCAGTAGATTTTGAGGATTTTGCAGAAGCAGGGATAAAGACGAGATTAGTGATGCCAAGGGATGAAAATATTCGTACAAAGGGAATTGTAATGGATATGGTTAGTGGAGTTACACGCGGTGACTCATGTCCCAGGGATAAGCTAAGTTCAATCGTGAAATATGTCAAGACTACATTAGACCATTTAGAAGATCACAAAGGAGTTGCATGAGATGGCTTACAAAGCACAATTTTATCCAGGCGCAACATCAGTTGGCGTTAACAGAAGAAAGCACATGTCTGGGAAACTTGAGAAACTCAGGGAAATCTCAGATGAAGACTTAACCGCAGTTCTCGGACACCGTGCCCCAGGGAGCGACTACCCGAGCACCCACCCACCACTTGCAGAGATGGGAGAGCCCGCATGCTCAACCCGTGAGATCGTTGATGCTACACCCGGTGCAAAAGCTGGTGACAGGGTCAGGTACGTTCAGTTCGCTGACTCAATGTACAATGCACCTGCGACCCCATACTTCAGATCATACTTCGCAGCAATCAACTTCAGAGGTGTAGACCCAGGTACCCTTTCCGGTCGTCAGATCGTCGAAGCTCGTGAGAGGGACATGGAACAGTGCGCAAAGGTCCAGCTGGAAACAGAAATGAGCTGCCCTGCACTTTCCGGTATGCGTGGTTCAACAGTTCACGGACACTCTGTTCGTCTTCAGGAAGACGGCGTAATGTTCGACATGGTCGACAGGAGAAGACTCGAGAAGGGCACCATCATCATGGACAAAGACCAGGTTGCAATTCCACTCGACAGGAAAGTAGACCTCGGCAAACCTATGTCCAGCGAAGAAGCCTCAAAGAGAACTACCATCTACCGTGTGGACAATGTAGCCTTCAGGGACGATGCAGAAGTCGTTGAATGGGTGCACAGAGTATTCGATCAGAGAACGACATACGGATTCCAGCCGAAATGAGGTGACCACAATGGCAGCAGACATTTTCGCGAAATTCAAAAACTCAATGGAAGTCAAGTTCACACAGGAATTTGGTTCAAACCAACAGTCCACCACGGACATCACCGGCAAGACAGAAAAATTCCTGAGGCTCGGACCTGAGCAGGACGCAAGAAAGGTCGAAATGATTAAAGCCGGAAAAGAGATTGCAGAGAAGAGAGGCATTGCATTCTACAACCCGATGATGCACACAGGTGCTCCCCTCGGTCAGCGTGCAATCACACCTTACGTTATCTCCGGCACAGATATTGTTGCAGAACCTGACGACCTTCACTACGTCAACAACGCTGCAATGCAGCAGATGTGGGACGACATCAGGAGAACCTGTATCGTCGGTCTTGACCTCGCTCACGAGACTCTTGAGAAGAGGCTGGGTAAGGAAGTTACCCCTGAAACCATCAACCACTACCTTGAAACCCTCAACCACGCAATGCCCGGTGCAGCAGTGGTTCAGGAAATGATGGTTGAGACACACCCTGCACTTGTCGACGACTGCTACGTCAAGATCTTCACAGGTGACGACGAGCTCGCAGACGAAATCGACAAGCAGTTTGTCATCAACATCAACAAGATGTTCAAGGAAGAACAGGCAGCCCAGATTAAGGCCTCCATCGGCAAGACATCCTGGCAGGCAATCCACATCCCAACAATTGTCTCCAGAACAACTGACGGTGCTCAGACCTCCAGATGGGCAGCCATGCAGATCGGTATGTCCTTCATCTCCGCATACGCAATGTGTGCCGGTGAAGCAGCAGTCGCTGACCTGTCCTTCGCTGCAAAGCACGCAGCTCTCGTCTCAATGGGTGAAATGCTGCCCGCAAGGCGTGCACGTGGCCCTAACGAGCCCGGTGGACTTTCCTTCGGTCACCTTTCAGACATCATCCAGACAAGCCGCACAGTGACTGACGACCCAGCAAAGGTCTCTCTCGAAGTCGTAGGTGCAGGCTGTATGCTTTACGACCAGATCTGGCTCGGTTCCTACATGTCCGGTGGTGTCGGATTCACACAGTATGCAACAGCTGCATACACTGATGATATCCTCGACAACAACGTGTACTACAACGTCGACTACATCAATGACAAGTACAACGGCGCTGCAAACATCGGAAAGGACAACAAGGTAAAGGCAACCCTCGAAGCTGTAAAGGACATCGCAACCGAGTCCACACTCTACGGTATCGAGACCTACGAGAAATTCCCAACTGCCCTTGAAGACCACTTCGGTGGATCCCAGAGAGCAACCGTGCTCGCAGCTGCAGCCGGTGTTGCATGTTCTCTCGCAACCGCAAACGCAAATGCTGGTCTTTCTGGCTGGTACCTCTCCATGTACCTGCACAAGGAAGCATGGGGCCGTCTCGGCTTCTTCGGATACGACCTGCAGGACCAGTGCGGTGCCACAAACGTTCTGTCCTACCAGGGCGACGAAGGTCTCCCAGACGAACTCCGTGGTCCAAACTACCCCAACTATGCAATGAACGTCGGCCACCAGGGTGGATACGCAGGTATCGCTCAGGCAGCCCACGCAGGCCGCGGCGACGCATTCACCGTCAACCCGCTCATCAAGGTCTGCTTCGCGGACGATCTCATGCCCTTCAACTTCGCTGAACCCAGGAGAGAGTTCGGTCGCGGTGCCATGAGAGAATTCGTGCCTGCTGGTGAGAGAGCCCTCATCATCCCGGCAAAATAATCTCAATAGATTAACCACATTAAAACAGAGTAGGCCTTTCGGCCTACTTTTTGTCTTTTTTTTCGTTACTTGCTTTCCTGCTGCTTTTTTGTATTGTTTTTTCGGAAATCACTGCTTTTCCTTAAAACTACACTGCGTTTTCTGTTTTCCGGATTTTGGCTTTTTTCCTTTTCTTCAGCCGCTCGGCTCACAGGTACTGAGCTGTCTAACTCCTGAGAGCCAGGCTGATTCAAGAACAATGAAATGCTGAAACTTTGAAGGTAATCTCTGAAATCTTAAAACAATTCTTGCAGCTAATAATATAGCTTGAACAAACTGTAGATCCTTAGAAAACTTGAATTTCAAGGAGAAAAGCCTTAAAACAGGGAAATATATGAAAAAAGACAAATTCAGGAAATCACTTCTCTTTTTGGACCAGTTGACCTAATATTAGATGAGTCCTGCAGTTAAGGTCCTGCAGTTCTCAGTTAAAAATACTCACTCATTCTTCCAAACTCTGCTCAATCTTCACTCCAAGCCTGGACATATCTTTAAAGAAGTCAGGGTAAGAGATGGATACAGACTCAGTTGTGTCAATTGTCGTATTTCCTGCTACCATCCCTGCCAGTGCAAGGGACATAACAATCCGGTGGTCATCCCATCCGTGAACTGCTGCTCCTTTAAGTTCTCCTCCGGTGATGGTCAGACTGTCCTTCTCTTCTTTAAGGTGGACTCCAAGCTTTGGAAGTTCGGTTGCAAGGGCACGCAGTCGGTCAGTTTCTTTATATCGGACATGTTCTGCATTTTCAATCCTGCTTGTTCCGTCGGCAACTGCAGCGAGGACAGCAACAGTCGGGACAAGGTCAGGAGTTGCTCCGGCATCAAAGGTAATGGCTTTTAATTTTCTTCCTCCTCTGACTGTTACAGTACCGGCTTCTCTGTCCCATGTGATGTCTGCTCCCATTTGTTTCAGAGTTTCAATAATTACTTTGTCTCCCTGTTTTGAGGGGAAGAGGTTTTTCACGGTAATTTCGGATCCATCTGTCATAGCCGCGGCTGCAAGCAGGTAGGAAGCAGAGGAAAAGTCGCCTGGAATGGTGTACTCTTTGAGGTCATATTTCTGTTTTCCAGGGATGATGAACCTGGTGCCGTTAGTATCATCTGTATAGATTTTGACTCCTGCCAGTTCAAGCATCTCAATTGTTACATCTATGTAAGGTCTTGACTTCAATTTCCCTATAATAGAAACTGTGGTACTGTTTTCTGCAAGAGGGCAGGCTATAAGAAGGGCAGAGATAAATTGTGAACTGATAGAGCCTTCAATACTCACTTCCTTCCCCTTAAGCCCGCCTTTTACTATAAGCGGAGCCTTCTCGTTTCCCCGGGTGGAGCAGGCGCTGACTCCCAGCTGGTTAAGGACTTTGAGAAGAGGGCCATTTGGCCGGGTGCGAAGGGAAGCATCTCCTGTCAGCACTGTGACCCCATCAGTAAGAGCTGCTATTGCTGTCATGAAGCGAAGGGTTGTCCCTGAGTTTGCAGCATCAATTACATTTTCGGGAACATTGGGTTTTCCATTAACTCCGTGAATTATAAGATTTTCCTCCCTTCTTTCAATTAAGGCTCCAAACATCTCGGAAGCTCTTATTGTGGCAAGGGTATCGGCAGAAAGCAGAGGACGGTGAACGACCGATTCTTTTGAGAGGGCTGCCAGGGTTATAGCCCTGTGAGTGTAACTTTTTGAAGGAGGGGCAAAGACTTCCCCTTTAACTGAGGATTTGCTGATTGAGACGCGCATGTATATCAGAGCTCTTCTATTTTTTGTTCCGGATTTTTTCCTGAATTCAAGGCTTGCCTTTGGCTTTCTGACTTTGATTTTTCTGACTTTGATTCTACCAAATCTGGTTATTTTGAATTGATTATTTTGAATAGGTTATTTAATAGGTTATTTTGGATCTGATTAAAAACTCTTAGTTTATGCCTTTTACAATATTTTCAATCATGTCCCAATCATGGTCATAGACATGGGCTGAAATGCTGATGGTAGTTATCGTTCCTGGATTTCCATCTACTCTGTCGGCCACATACTCGAGGAGTTTAGAGAGCCCGTAAAGGTTTGCCGGGTAAGCTCCTCCAAAATCATGGCTTCTGAAAAGGGTGGTGAGATGTACTTTCCCGTCCCGGATTTTGAAGTCATCGAGTATCATACAGGGAACTTCATTTACTTTTGTGTCTATGGGCGGGATCCATGTAACGGCTATCGCTCGCCTGGAGGTGGGACTTTCCTGCAGCTTTTCAATTACATACTCTATCTGGTCCACTTTTCCGTTCCAGTTCCGAAGGCGCTGTCCGTATGTGTATTCGAAGTCCTGTACATTTTCTCCCGAGATCAGCTGTTTTGCGTACTCTTCAAGCCTTTCCTCATTCCAGGCAGTATTTTCGGGAATCCTTTCTTTATAGGGATCTTCAATTACCACCATCATGTCCATAAATTCCTTTATCTGACTCCCTCTCTCATCGGTAATTATCTGCCCGTGATTCCAGATAATGTTAAGCCCGCGGTACCATGCATCAGAAATATTTTTTGCCCTGATGATCCTGCCAATCTCAAACTTGTCTTCCATTCAAAGTTCTCCATGAAATTCAGGATATGGGTTGGACGAATTAATCTCAACTAATTTTTTCCATAGGATCGATGTTTTTGTGCTTTTTCTTGTCCTTTCTCTTTATCTCTCACTTTCTTTTATTAGTGTTTTTTCAATATAAGTATAAGATTTTCTATGTGCCTTGATAACATATAGCATACTTAATTTAATAAAATTTCGGGCACAAGAAAAAAGGAGAAAAATTTAAAAGGAGAAAATTCAAAACAAAATTGAATAAAAAAGCTCAACAAAAAGAAGCTGAATCAAGTTAAATTAAAGAGAAAAGGAAGGAAAGGCCTGAGAAATTTTCTCAGAACCTCATTGCTCTAAGGCGTTTGACTCTCTCCTCGGTTACAGGGTGGGTACTGAAGAGAGATCGGATTGCCCCTCCCTTAAGGGGGTTGACAATAAACATGTGGGCGCTGCTTTCTTTTGCCTGCACATCTGATACGCTTGGCTTGTAATGGGAGTTTCCATATTCGAGTTTTTCAAGGGCACTGGCAAGAGCCCAGGGTTTTCTGGAAATACTGGCTCCTTCAGCATCGGCTGCAAATTCTCTTGACCTTGAGATTGCAAGCTGGATCAGAGTTGCAGCAATCGGTGCCACAATGGCCATTGCGATGAGGCCCACAATTCCACCGTTGTCATCATCTCTGCTGCCAAAGCCGCCAAATATTGCAGCCCACTGCGCCATATTAGCCAGCATTGTGACAACACCTGCAAGGGTTGCAGCTATAGCACTTATCAGGGTGTCTCTGTTCTTCACATGTGCCAGCTCGTGTGCCAGCACACCCTCCATTTCTTCGAAAGAGAGCAACTCAAGAATTCCGGTAGTAGCTGCCACAGCAGCGTGTTCAGGGTTTCTGCCGGTCGCAAAGGCGTTTGGCATTGCAGACTCTACAATATACACTTTTGGTTTTGGCAGTCTCGCTTTCATAACCAGTCCATCAACGATCTTGTGCAGGTTTGGGGCTTCTGCAGGAGAAACTTCCTTTGCCCTGTACATCTTGAGGACTATCTTGTCGCTGTACCAGTAACTTCCAAAATTGAGGATTACTGCAAACAGGAATGCAATGATCATTCCACCCGTACCACCGAAGTAATCTCCTATTAGAACCAGGAGACCTGTAAGGGCAGCAAGCAAAACTGTAGTTTTAAGCATGTTCTTCATGACTTCTCACTCGACGTCCTCCCAGGCTAAAGTCTGGGTTTTCAGTCTTTGATTCTTATTTCTGGACTTATTTTTATAAATTAGACCGAGTAGAATCAATTCCGTCTCTTCTGTATACAGGTATATATCTATTTTTCTCCTGCATAATGCAGGTTGGCACAATTGTGCTATTTTTGTTTCCGTACTCATCTAAAATTAATTCTAAATTATGTCTAAACGGATAATTTGTTCTCAAAATGGGAAATTTCATCTTTCATACAGTATGCTCTACTTTCCCTTTGGAACATACCCCCTATCCTAAACTCACAACAATAACTAATATTTCTGTTTTGGTATATTTACATTTTGTATGTTGCGAGATTGATTTTGATTTGAAATCGAACTAATTATTAAATTCCATGTATATGGACTTATTGAAATCCATTTTTACATAAGGATTGATAATCTGGAATTACCATTAAATCACTCAAAATCTGGCTTAATTTTGTTCAGAACTTTGAGTGACTTTCTTTTTATGGTTTAACTATTTTTTCTTATGCACCTCCCCCAACTTCATATTCTACCTTTACAAGTCCATTTTCATACCTTTCTACTTCTCCAGTCCTGAGTCTGATTTCTTTTCCAATGCAATCAAACAGAGGAATCCCACTACCTAAAATGATAGGAACCACAAAAACAATGAAATCCTGTACAAGGTTTTCTTCGAGAAATGCCTTTACAAGCTGTGAACCACCCACAAGCCAGATATCTTCTTCAGTATTTTCCTCTAGCTGGCTCACAAATTTCCCTATATCCCCTGAAATAAACTCAACATTTTTTTCGCGATGTAGAAGCTCTTTTTGTCTGGTGAATACGTATGCTTTTTTCTCTCCGTAAGGCCAGTCTCCGAACCCAAGGGCCTGTTCATAGGTTTTTCTTCCCATCAGGACTGTGCCTATAGATTCGTAAAATTCGGAATAGCCGTAGTCTGTTTCGGAGTTATTTTCATATTCCGTTAACCAGTCAATACTGCCGTCTTCTCGGGAAATAAAACCGTCAAGGCTGCAGGCAATGTAGAGTTTTATTCTTGGTGTTTTTTCTTTCATTTTTCTGCTCCCATTTTAGTGAAATATATGGTTTTATGTTGATTTCGCTTCTTATTTATTGTTTTATTTCAAATTTCGTATAGTTCAGGCTGTTTGCTTGCGAAAGGAACACAATAGGTCGTGTAAGTTACACAGCTTGGATGGAATTTTTGGACTGGTTTTTCACCTGCCTTTTACAAAATTAAGTTTTGCTTCTTCAAAATCTCATATTTTTCCATAATGGTTTCTTGTAGAGGATCAGAATATGGTAAAAGGAGAAAAAGAGGATTTCATCTTTCAATAATAATGGACTTTTGCGAGATTTCTCTGGATAGTATGCCTGTACTTTACTGCGGGATAGCCGAAAATGATAGCAATTCCTGGCTGATTTCGAGGATTGAGTCCGTACTTTTCTTTCAATTCTTTGCCTCCATTTTTCAGCATAGGGCCGATGGTACCTATCATGCAGCTTCCAAGACCAAGGGCTTCGGCTGCAAGCATTGCATAGGTGGCTGTGATAAAGGGGTCTGCAGGGTCAGCATAAGGTGAGACATGGAAGTACATGGCGAGGGGAGCTCCGTAGAGCAGCCAGTCAGTATCTTCTTTTCTCTTTTCTTCAAAGGTCTCGATCGCTGGAGAAATGAATTTGTCCATGACTTCATACTCTTCCTTTTTTATGAAAGGCCGCATCAGAAGAAGTGATGGTTTTGAAAAAATCCATTTGTTACTTCTCATATGCTCCAACAAGTCGTCAGAAAATTCTCTTACTTTTTCTTTCCCTCTTATTACCAAAACTTCAACATCCGAAGGTGGAATTCCCATGGGTGCCGTGCTTGCTGCTGCCAGGATACTGTCTATTTTTTCCTGTTCAACATTTCTCTCCTCAAACTCCCGGATGCTGCGCCTGGTAATCATGAGGGCCATAAGTTCCTCGTAATCGGCTCGGTTTTCTTCTTTTGGAATGTCCATAAAGGAAGTGGGGAATATGTCTCTTCCTTCTACTGAAATCGCTCCTGTGGGACAAACAGCAGCACAGTGTCCGCAGCCGATGCAGCCAAAATAAAGGGTTTGATCGACCATTATTTTGCCGTTTTCAAGGTAAAGAGGGGCTCCTTTACAGACCTCAATACATAGCTTGCAGACTCTGCACTTCTCATAATCGATTCTGACAGTTGCGTTTTCTCTGTATCTGGCTGTGGGAATTGCCATAAATTTTGTTCTGAAAGACTGTTATAAAAATCTGTTGTTGAATGCAGATTCACCCGAAATGAAAACACTTCTAATGCTGTTTTGAAAATCTCTTTTCCATTATTTTTGGTCTTCTTGATCTGCATATTGTGTGAGAACTTTTCAGATTAGCTCTTTCAATCCGTACAAAACTTATTTATATGAAAACACGGTAATATCTTTCCGTAGTCATTATATTAAATAAGTAACTACAACCCCCTAAAAGGAGATCCATGATATGAAAGAAGCAGTTAAGGAGAAATCTCAAAAATCCATTTTGCATGGATTTTTGTCAGGCAATAGAATGGTTGTCACTCCTGCTGAAATGAAAATCATGGAAAGTCTTGGGGTCATCAGCACAACATAAATCCAATCTCAAAATAACATGAACAGGACACATTGCCAATAAGGTCAAAAAGTTGTCAATAAACAATCTGCAAACAACCCTCAAAGTCCAACAAATAACCTTCAAAAATCCAACAAAACAACCTCCACAAATCCAACAAAACAACCTCCAACATCTAATCTCAAATTGCAGAAATTTAGAGGGGTATTACTTCTAATGATTCATTCCAAAAGTTATTTCGCTCAAAAATAACTCTGGAGACCGAATCAATGAAATCAAAAAAAAGCAGATTGAATAACTTTCTAAAAATAATTCAATTTACCTGTCAATCTTTGTGTCCGTTCTATGTTCAAATTTTTCATTTTCCTTTTTTTAGAAGGCATCTCGCAGGTTACAAACTTGTTTCTTAATCAGTTTCCGTACTTTTTAAAAAGTATCTCTTTTCCTTTAAAGGGATAATTGACTTGTTTCCGGCATTAATTCTGAACTGGAGATAGTAAAGTATACAGTAGCACGAAACCTTAATCTAAATTCAAGAAGTAGAACTACTTAATAAAATGAAGTAACTTGTACTTCGTGCAAGGAAAGAGTGACAACCATGAAAGCCGCCTGCATCCAGATGAATATATCTCTCTGCTCAAAGCATGAAAACCTTGAACGTGCCCTCTTGCTGGCAGAAGAAGCAGTTTCGAAAGGAGCTGAGTTACTCGTTTTTCCGGAAGTTTTCTCAACCGGATTTTGCTATGATCGCATAGGTGAGGTGGCTGAAACTGCTTCTGGCCCCACTATCGAAGCTCTCTGCACTTTTTCAAAAGAACATAATTGTGTTCTTGCAGGTTCAATGATAGAACGCAGGGAACTGGAAGCAATAAATACCGAAAAGCAGGTTCCTTCCCAGTTCAACCTCGGTTTCTGTATAGAATCTGGAAAACTTGCAGGGATAAATAGGAAAACCCACCTATATGGCCCGGAAAAAGAACATTTCGCACATGGAGACCGGATAGCTCCTATCAAACTTCAAAAATACGGGCTTTCCATAGGGCTCATGGTCTGTAATGAACTCCGCTATCCGGAAGTTGCAAGGAAACTTGCCCTTGAGGGTGCAGACCTTCTGGTTTCTTCTGCTGAAATTCCTGATTTTTTCGCGTGTTCCTGGCGCACCATCTCTCTTGCTCGAGCAATTGAAAATGAGATCCCGCATATTGCCTGCAACCGTGTCGGAAAAGACAGGTATTCAACTTATCCAGGAGGCTCTTTTATTGCAGATGGATGGGGCCGTATTCTGGCAGAAGCCTGGAAGGGTGAATGCGCTCTCATCGGAGAAATCGATCTTGAAGAGGCAAAAGAAATGAGGCAAACCACTTCAATTTTTGAGGGTAGGAGGCCGGATCTGTATTAAAATGAAAGCCAAATCAAAGTCGAATAAAGACCATTTGCAGGTTCGAAGATTTGTGCAGTTCAGGATAGCATCTTTTCGTCTTGATCTCAAGGAATTAAACTAAAGTAGGACTCAAAGAAAATTGAAAAAGGTTAACCCTTTAAGGGTTACTCTTTCAACTCTTTAAAAATAAGTTCGCGTGCAGTTTTTGCATCTGCAGTACCTTTAGTCTTTTTCATGACCTGCCCTACAAGAAAGTTCAGAGACTTTTCTGCTCCTCCTAGATAGTCCTGGACTGCGGCTGCATTTTCTGCGATTGTTTCGGCAACAGCCTTAGTTACCAGGTCGTCTTCGGCTTTGAGGAGCCCTTTTTCTTCGATAATCTGGGCTGGCGTCTTTTCTTCATTGCCGTCCAGAATGCTGCGGATAACTTCAACTGCAGCCCTGTCGCTAACCTTGCCTTCGGCAAAGTGGCTTACCAGTTCTACCATATCCGAAACCCTAAAAGAGTTCTCGATTTCCGGGTCTTTTGTGTGGATGAAGCCGATCTTTTTCTCTTCATAAGAGGAGATTGCAAGGTCACGGTAATTTAACTCTCCCAGGAAAACATCGGCAGTCCAGGTAGCTGCAATCTTTGGGTCCACACCCTCTGCGCAGACACCTTCATAGAAATCAGCGAGCATGATCTTGGAAGTTAAGGCTTTTGCATGCATATCCGTGATGCCGTACTGTTCCGTGAAACGGGCACGTTTGGCGTCTGGAAGTTCAGGAAGGGTCTCTCTTATTGCAGGAACCCAGTCAGCCACGCGCATTGGCATAAGGTCTGGTTCGCGGAAGTAGCGGTAATCTTCTGCCTCTTCTTTTGTCCTCATCGAGATTGTTACTCCCCTGGCCTCATCGAAGTGGCGGGTCTCCAGTACGATTTTTCCTCCGCGTCTGATCACGTTCTTCTGGCGCATTATCTCGTAGAGCAGAGCTCTCTCAACTCCTTTATGGGAGGAGATGTTCTTGACCTCAACACGAGTGCCCCAGTAGACCGAAACGTTTGCATCCACACGCATGGCTCCTTCCAGGTTACCGTCAAAAACGTCCAGATATTCGAGGATATTTCTGAATTTGTCCAGGAAACGCCTTGCTTCCTTGGGGCTGCGCATATCAGGCTCTGTAACGGTTTCAATCAGAGGCATTCCAGACCTGTTGTAGTCTATAAGGACCCCTTTTGACTTCTCGATACTCCCAATGTGTATAAGCTTTCCAGGGTCTTCTTCCATGTGGGCTCTTGTGATTCCGACTACATGCTCCCCGTCTTCTCCTTCGATTACAACTTTTCCCTTGCCAACAATGGGGTAGTCATACTGGGTGACCTGGAAACCTTTGGGAAGGTCAGGGTAGAAGTAGTTTTTTCTGTGGAACTGGCTCTCTTCGGCAATTTCTCCTTCAAGGGCAAGTCCTACTTTAATTGCGGCTTCAACAGCTTTTTTGTTCAGGACCGGAAGCGCTCCGGGCAGGCCCAGACAAATCGGACAGGTGTGAGTGTTTTGGGCTGCGTTGTGGTAATCGGAAGAACAGCCGCAGAACATCTTGGTCTTGAGTTTGTTGAGCTGGACATGGATTTCAAGCCCAATCCTTATTCCGTCAGGGTTTTCGTATGCCATTTAAGCCATCTCCGGAGGTCTTTTTGTGTGGTAATCGGTATTCTGCTCAAAAGTGTAGGCTGCACGAAGAACAGCAGGCTCGTCAAAGGGCTTGCCCATTATCTGAAGGCCTATGGGAAGACCGTTTGTAAATCCACAAGGCACCGAGATTGAGGGTACGCCTGCGAGGTTTATTGGGCAGGTATTTACATCCGAGAGATAAAGAGTGAGAGGGTCTTCAATTTTTTCCCCTATCTTAAAGGCAGGGTTTGGCATGGTTGGAGCCATAAGCAGGTCAACTTTTGAAAGAGCCTTGTCAAAGTCCTGCTTTACAAGGGTCCTGACCTTCAGGGCTTTTAAATAGTACTTGTCGTGGTAGCCTGCAGAAAGCGCATAGGTGCCGAGGAGGATTCTCCTCTTAACTTCTGTGCCAAATCCCTCTGCTCTGGTCTTTGAAACCATAGCATGCCAGTTTTCGCCGCTCTCTCTAAATCCATAACGTGTACCGTCGAAGCGGGCAAGGTTTGAGGAGGCTTCACTCATTGCAATGATATAGTATGAAGCAAGAGCATACTTTATATGAGGCATAGAGACCTCTTCCCAGGTCGCTCCAAGACTCTCATATTTGTGTATGGCGTTCCACACTGCTTTTTCAACATCCGGGTGGATGCCTTCTCCAAAGAACTCTTTTGGAACTCCTATTTTCAGGCCTTTTACGTCGTCCACCAGAGCTTTCTGGTATTCGATTTTACTGTCAATGGATGTGGAGTCTTTGCGGTCATAACCAGCTACGACGTCCATAAGCACAGCAATATCTGTTACGTTGTTTGCAAGAGGTCCTACCTGTTCAAGGGAGTTTGCGTAAGCCACAACTCCGTATCTGGAAACTGCCCCGTAGGTTGGTTTAAGCCCAACAACGCCGCAGAAAGCTGCAGGACAGCGTACAGATCCTCCAGTATCCGAACCAAGGGCAAATGGAGCTTCTCCTGCTGCAACAACTGCCGCACTGCCTCCGGATGATCCTCCAGGCACTTTTTCAAGGTCCCAGGGATTTGAAGTAGGCCCAAAGTGGCTGGTTTCGGTAGAAGAGCCCATTGCAAACTCATCCATATTGGTCTTTCCAAGGATTACTGCTCCTGCAGCAAGGAGTTTTTCGATAACATGGGCGTTGAATGGGGGTACATATCCCTCAAGGATCTTCGAACCGCAGCTATTTGGCAGCCCTACTACGGAAATATTATCTTTAATTGCTATCGGCACGCCTGCAAGTGGGCCTTCGTGCCCTTCGGAATCGATCTTTTTCGCCTGCTCAAGGGCTTTTTCAGAAACTGTTACATAGCCGTTAATTTTGCTCTTTCCTATAACTTCGAGGTAGCGAGCTGTTACTTCTTCGGCTGAGTTTTCTTCAATCTTCTTTTTAATCTGTGCAACACTCATCCAGTTTGCCATCTTAAATCCTCCTCAGCCTATCTTCGGAACTCTAAAAGCCCCATCCTGCTTTTGTTCGGTGTTTGCAAGAACCGCTTCCTGTGAGAGGCATTCTTCCACTACATCCTCCCTGAACACGTTATAGATCTCAGCCACATGGTATGTGGGAGCTACATCTTCGGTTGGCAATTCATCAAGCTGCCCGAAGTACCCCAATACTGAATTAAGTTTTTCCATATATTCGACCGTTTCCTTCTCGCTAATCTCAATGCGAGCAAGCCAGCCGATATGTTCTACATCTTCTTTTGTGATCATGAAAGTTCCTCAAAAATAGAATGATTCTGAATAGGATGCCTTTGGTACTGCATAATAGAAGCAGGTTAATGAAATAAATATATATTCTTCTTATCCCTGCGAGCAGGAAAGACGGAAAGGAGTATCCAATATAATTTTAGCATAAAAACTTCTGGATCTTTGTTTGTTGAATACTAATTTTGTTCTTTTCTATTTTGGAAGTAATAGCAAAAGTTTTGCGGGAAATCAAATAGAAATATTCTCTGTCCCAGTTGAATCACAAAAATTAACAGTAACATTGGAACCGCAAGGTATTCTCTTACTAAGATCAATGCATTTGGAGTAATTGAGATCAATCTATAGCAAAAATTGAAAGCATTTCTCTTTTTTCAAGATCGGATTGAAATACGATGATATTCAACTACCTTTGATCCTAACTTCTTTTTCTGCTACACTAAATGCTGGTTATTTTCATATTAGTTAAAAATATGTTTTTGCAGCAATGTTCTGTAAATTTATAACTGCAAATTTTGTTGATTTGTTGATTCTTTCATCTATGTAGATCGGTTTTAGAAAATCTCTTGAATTAATCTGAAATCTCAAAATTTACAAAAATTATTTTATAGACGAGGTGAAAAGTTGATAATAAATAGAGTAGACGTGGATCGATTTAATGAAACTCTTCAAAAAGCAAGAACTGATCCTTCTAAAACCAAAAGAGTAATTGAGTTCGAAGGGAACTGGGAAATTGGTAATACAGGGCCTCAATTTTCCACACAGATAAATACTGAAAGTGGAGGAGAGTTCTTGATTCAATCAGATGAACCCATAGCTTTCGGAGGCGGAGGGACTGCCCCCAATCCAGTTCAGTATGCCCTTTATGGAATATCAGCTTGTTTTGCAGCCAGTTTTGCCAAATGGACTGCAATGGAAGGTATAGTGCTCAATCAGTTTAAGATAAAGGTCAGAGCTGATATGGACCTAAGTACAAGCTTTGGACTTCTTCAAGAACCTGCAATTCCTATCTATGAACGTATTAAATTCGAAATAATAGTTAATTCGGGAATGAGTATGGAAGAACTCGAAAGATTTAATGAGATTACTAAGCAGCGTTGCCCATGTTACTACTGTTTGACCACCGCAATTATTCCCGAAATAGTATTCAAAAAGGAAGGTTAGAAATCTTAAGCTGAGTATCTTTGCCTTGGGGAACTTGCTGAAGCGAATTATCTGCATCATGAAGATTTTTTCTATCGAAACGAGGCTCTGCCATATGTGAAATATGTCATTTGAAGTTGTATCCGATTTCTGAGCAGGGTTTACTACCAATCGAGACGTCCTTTTTACTGTTTCATTTATGTCTCCTGTGATTCCTAATTGCGCCTCTTCCGAGTTTCACTTTGGAATCACAGGAAATCGAAGATTTTCTGGGAGTAGCCCTTTCAATGCAACAGTATGAGGTTCTTTTCACTTGCTTCCTCTCGCTTAAGAGGACTCATCTATGGGCTCTGGAATTGAGCTTTTTTCAGGCAGGCCAAAAAAGATGAGCAAGCGATCATTTCTCCTTGCCTGGCTCACTCAATAAAATTCTCTTTTAAGAGGCCCATTTTTTAGAGTTTTATGTCTTCTGTCTCCTGTGGAGATCATACATCTGGACTTTTTTCATTTTTGCCAGGTTGAGTACGTTTTCAAGTTCTTCGGCGGTAAGCTGTCTGGCTTCGATGTAGCCGTTGTCTACGGCTTCGTTGAAGATTTCATATCCAATTGCTGAACGGGCGAGGACTGTGGTCCAGCCTTTGGGGCTGCCAACTCCACCAAAGGAGATGTCTGAGTTTTCGGCGGTCAGGTCAGTGCAAAAACGGCAGGAAGAGCTTCTGTGTTCGTCAAAATCACTGAGTTCGAAGACATGTTCTTTTCCGTCTTTAAGAGTGACTTCGAATTTCCCTTTCCGGATTTTCATGGAATCTACATTTTCGAGTGTGATTCCATAGCTTTCAAGCACTGCTTTTATTCCTTCATGCGAAAAGGTGTCCATACAAAAGAGCCCGAGTTTGAGAACTTTTGCCCGCATGAAGAGGTGCAAAAAGCCATAAGAGCTTTTCTGCATTTTTGTGACTGCATCGATGTTGCAGCTAGTTCCAACAAAGGCAACACTGTTCATTCCCTGTTTGACTGCGCTCATAAGGGCTTCAATCGTCATGGAGTGGGAATAAATACTGCCGCTGCTCTCCAGAATCTCTTCCCTGGTTGTTGCTATGATTGGCAAAGGTTTCCAGGGCTCTTCTTTTGAGCGGGTTGTGACTACAGCGGAATCTATCAGGCCTTCATCAAGGGCGTAAAGGAGGAGAGAGGTCACAACTCCTCCGTCCTGACCTTTTATTTCAGGAATAGCAGATCGTGCAGCGTATGCAAGTCGGAAACTTCCAATAAGTCCCTCTTCTGTGGTGATGGTTCTTGGACACTGGTAATAGCAGACTCCACAGGCTTTGCAGGGGCCGACCAGTTTTGGTGCTCCTTCCTCGATGGTTATATACTCACAGCTTGCTGCGCAGGCTCCGCAGAGTGTGCAAATGCCTGGTTTTATGATATCTTTTTTAAGTTTTCCAAAGGAAATTTTCTCTTTTTCACTGAGGTTTCTTTTGAGTCGAATTACACTTTTTTCCAGCACATCAAATTTCTGTTTGCATTCGGGACTGCAGAAATAATACTTTTTTCCCCCGTAATCCGAAACATATTCAGTATTGTCAGATATAATTTTCTTGCAGATAGGATCAAGCGGCATTAAAGGCCTCCGATGCAGGTTACGCAAAAACTTCAGGAATCACTGCCAGATAAGTCATTACCAGAATGAATCTGGTGCCAACCTAAAGGACTATTGAGTATATCTATTAAGTGTATATTAATATCCATCTTTTTATAGTTGTATTCTTTATAATTTTTACTCTTATAATTATATATTATAATTTAGTATATGGGCGTTTATAGGATTTCATCTGTACATGCTGCTCGAAGGTCAGAAATCTTCTTTATAATTAGGCATGAGGTAACACTAAAAAACAGGAACTAAAGAATCCTGGACAAGCCCACGAGAATTAAACAAGAATAATGCAAGAATTATACTCTATGAAGGGAGAGAGGCGTGTTTCAGACGTAGAACTCCAATTTTGTTTTGTAGATAGAGTATAATATCTAGATTAAGATAGACCATTATGGCATATCATTAAGATAGATGCAGATAAAATGAAGATACATAGGAAATTGAAACCTCTCCGAATTGCTCACTTGAGGTATTTTAGCAAAGGTTATTATAGGCTTTGATAAATACTTTCTTTAAACTTCTACTAAATTATGTTTTTGTTATTCTCTTTATAGAGTTTTGTAGATATAATTCCCCTCGAAACATTCTGATGTTCAAATGCTGATTTCTAAGTGTCAGATTCGATTCATTCTAATCTACTTTAGGTCATTTCGGATAAACTTCAAATAAATCTGCATTGTTTCTCAGATTAAGCTTGTAACATAATTATCTTTGAATTTCAGTTATTTACAGATCTTCAGGCAGGAATTAAAAATGGCTTTGAAACCCAGAATTACAGAATCTCCTCAGGTTCGTTTGATTGACCTCAAGTCAAAACCTTTCTTTATAGTAGCCTCTTTAGAAGTAGGAAATACCACAACCAAATCTATCCTTACGGCTACAAACATGGACACTGGCAGGACCCACATTATAAACAAGGTCGTGCGGATGACCAGGGATGTCCGCCCCCCAAGGCCCGGAGAAACCGTATTCGGAAGAACACTTACAGGTGTGGAACTTACTCGTGAAGCTGTTGCGGAACTTGTGCGCAGCACTCTGACCGAATCGATGGAAAAAGCCAGTTTGGACATAAAAACTGATTTGAACTTTGTTGTCCGATCCACGGGCGTAGTTGCAGGTTTCGATTCTCCGGAAGAGGTGGGGGAATTCATCAAGGCTCTTGCAGATGGCTGCCTGATGGCAGGAGTCCCTCCAAAGAATATGACTCCCCCGATGTCTATCTTAAATATCTCTAAAAAGCTCCAGAAATACAGTAAACTGGAAAAGGTTATTTTTGATGGGGCTGTAGCAGGAGTATTGCCTCCAATAGGTTCTACAGGTGTTGAAATCGTTGCAAACGAAATGGAAGGGGAGCTTGCAACAGCAGGAATTAAGGAAGCAGCCAAACTTACAGATGTTGATTTCAGGAATCCCTGCATTTCAATTGACTTTGGGACAACTCTTGATGGGAGGATCACAAATTCAGATCAGCCATATGCAAAAACCGTGGGAAATTTCTGCGGTTATGCAGGGGCAATTCCTGATGCTATTATTCGGGGTTCGAAGATCGTGGATTCAAAAGTAGGAACTGCTCTCGAAGTCTTTGAAACGCAAAAACCTCCTTCTTTCCTTACCCTGAAGATGAAAGCTAAAGCAATTGAAGAGTATGCAAAGCGTATTCATCAGCTTATTATCATAGAAAAAGTTCCAAAAAATAGAACTAGATACGGAAGCGTGCCTGTAAGGCCGGATGCTGCTGAGGAGCTGGGTGTAACACTTATCGGTTGTGATGTAGGGGAAAATGGCACCGATATGGGAAAGCTCAGTGCTATAGGCATGGAAATCTGTAAAACTCACGGACTTCAGGTTGTTTACGCTGTCATTGACGAGGTAATGGCATCTGTAGTCTGCAGGTTGATCAAGGTTGCAAAAGAAGAGAACCTCTTTTTTGAAGATACAACTATCGGCATTACTGGCAGAGCCGGCATTACAGGGAACAAACCAAAACTGATCCTGAAATGCCTGGAAGAAATGAACCTTGCTCCTAAAATAGATGGAAGAGTGGTTTTTGTAGATGATGGACTGGCCAGAGGCGCAGCCGTGATGGCTCGCTGCATGAATTCTCTGGGCTCGCCTCAAAACCCGCTAGGTGGGAGACACGGTGGGAAATGCATACTTGCCCAGAGGATAAAACTACAGGAGAAATAATACTGAAGAACCGGGTGCTCCATCCGTTTATTTAAAAAGTAGAAAAAATAGAAATATTAAAAGAGAATGTCATTGAAATTCAGGCAGGAGAATTAACCTCCTGCCCCTCCTCCTCCTGCTTTCCCAAGGTCGACATTCTGAATTGTTTCCTTTTCTTTCCTGAACCTTTCTTCCAGTTCTTCTGGGGTGAACTCTCTTTCTTCTTTCTTTTCTTTCGGTTTGATATCTGTTGGTTCCAGGGTTTCTTCTCTGTACCAGAGATTGGTACTTTCGAGCAGAACCCAGACTTTTCCCTGCTCGTCCTTTTTGATCTCAATTACACGGCTTACGGTGTCGCTATTTACGTACTTGACAGAATCTCCCACTGTGATGGGTTTTTTGTTTCTTCCTACCGCCGTGATTTCTTCAGAATCAGCCATGATCTCACCTCAAGAGTTTCAAGGACACTGGCATTTTAGGCCCTACAGGTCCCTTCTTATAATTGCTGCTTATAGGTTATCCAGACCATCTAATAAATTTTGTGTGACTTAAGTCTTTAGAGGTCTCTGTCAAGTCCTTTAGAACTTTTCGAGAGACTTCAAGGACTAATAAAATAAAAAAGGAATTTATATTTGATTCATTTTTTAACTTTGACTAATTTCCATTCTGAGATCGCCCATCAGGGCAACTCTTTCGGCATAAGCATTGTGCCTGTGGATACTTTCCTCATTAGTCTGTTTGATGGTAATTACTGCATTATCAGGGAGGTCTGGAAACTCTTTTACTATATTGTCTGCCATAGTCCTTACGCAGTCTTCTACAAATTTCGGGTTCTCATGAGCAGTTTCCACAACGACTTTTTCGTCTGAGCGTTTCAAGATTTCATACACGCTGGAACTCATTGAATGCTCAATAATTTTGATAATACTTTCGAGGGAAACATCGAAGTCATGTGCTACCTTAATCGAGATAATGCCCTTTCCACGCTGGTTATGGGTAGCCATTGGAACCCTTTCCAGGAACTTTATAATTGTATCTCTTTCAACTCCAAGTTCGGAAAGTTCATTTGCAGCTTTATCTCTCATAATCTCCTGAGCGCAGGGACAGGCGGTCATTCCTACAACTTCGGCGCCTATCAGCTTCTTTACATCAAAGTAGTTTTCGTTGCCATTTCCCCTTACAGCCGAGGCTTCTGCAAAGATATTTACTACTTCCTGGCACTTGATTCCGGTTGATGGAGACGCACGTCTGATCATATATTCGCTCTTCATCCTAACTTCTGCCTGATTGGCGTATTCATGACGACCAAGTAGATTGTGTGCGATATCACTGCAGAGCTGCTCAATTTCGTATACCGGTGTACTGAGTACTTTTTCCAGCACCTCATCTACAGCTTCGAAGTTCCTTGAGAGGTTTGCTCCCTTCCGGTCGGAGGGTAGGTCAACAAAAACGTCAAAAGTTGAAATCAGAACGATAGGCCGCTTATCTTTGCGTTTGATCTCAACGAGCTTTTTCATATTTGTTACCCCAACACGGGTAAGGTTGATGGCTACGCTTGGTTTGCTGGCCTGGACGTCCGGGAGGTTGAAAGTACAATGTTCCATATTAACCAGATCCGTGAAAAGACGAATGTTCGATTTGTAGAATAAATTTTTGATAAATACGTAACTTATTATATGTATTTGGAAAAATATAATGACCATAAGGAGTTCTAGCATGTAAAGCTTATGCTTTCTAGCTTCTTTTTCCAAAAGTACAATAAATTTTAAATTTTCAAAGTGACCAGAATCCACTTTCTTAAAACTATTTTGGACTGCATTTCTAACAAGATATAAATATTTAAATATTTCCCATTCTGGCAACAATATATAAAAATTTAGTTTATATACCCTTTATAGATTAAAGAGAATTTTTCATAAACCACTAACTATCGGCAACATTCTGAAGAAAGATTTTATATACTTTAAAATTTAATCAGTGTCTAGCAATACAATTTGCGAGGTGACCTTTATGTCCAACACAAGAAATTTTGTTTTACGAGACGAAGAAGGTAATGAACACGGAGTTTTCACTGGCAAACAGCCTCGGCAGGCTGCCTTAAAGGCTGCAAACCGGAGCGAAGGCAAAAAATCCAAACCGGAGATTATCCGCCTCAGGGAACGCGGGACAAAGAAGGTGCACGTTTTCAAGGCATGGAAAGAACTTGTAGCAGCCCCAAAAAACAGGCCCGACTGGATGCCAGAAAAAATCAGCAAGCCCTTTGTCAAGAAAGAAAAAATAGAAAAAATCGAGTAATATAATTTCCCTCACATACCCTGAAAATCGGGGTTCTTTCTTTTCTTTTCGATATCCATATACGGAATTAGCCTGGACATGTCTTAATTTTAGTGCTATCCGGGCTAGCTTATTTAATCACTATATTAAAATTTTAATTTCATTCTTTTTGTATCGGGTTATTTTTGTTTCCTTTCATGGCTTTATCTCAGAATTTAACGATAAGTTTAAAAACAGATTTTCTGATTCCTACAGCATGGAACTGAAAAGAGAGAACGTGCTCATTGAAGCCCTGCCTTATATGCAGGAATTTTATGATTCAATCATGGTTATCAAAGTGGGTGGAAACGCAATGGTCAGCGCCCAGATCATGGAGGACATTATAAAAGATATTGTTCTCCTGCGTTATGTGGGAATAAAACCTGTTATTGTTCATGGGGGCGGGCCCGAGATTACGGAAAAAATGGAGCGTATGGGCAAAAAAGCTGAATTTTTCCAGGGTCTGCGTATTACAGACGACGAGACTATGGAGATTGCCCGGATGGTTCTTGTAGGGAATATCAATACCAAAATTGTATCTCTTATAGGGGTTTCCGGAGGAAAAGGTATTGGTCTTACAGGTTATGACGGAAGACTGATTTTAGGGCATAAACAGGCCGCAAAAAAAGTAGTCATTGACGGTATTGAGACCGAAGTGGATATTGGCTGGGTTGGAGAAAGTGAGGTCATCAATCCTGATATTCTCCATATAGTGCTTGAGAACGGTTATATTCCGGTTATCTCTCCCATTGCTGTGGATGCAAAAGGTAATGCCCTGAATATTAATGCCGATACTGTAGCAGGCGATATTGCCGCAGCTCTGCGTGCTAAAAAACTCATTCTGATGACTGATGTCTCAGGCCTCCTGAGAAATGTAAAAGATCCCAGTAGCCGCATCTCCCGCGTAACTCTGGATGATATTGATCCTCTTATCGCCGAGGGTGTTATAAAGGGAGGCATGATTCCCAAAATCAAAGGTGCAGCAGTGGCCGTAAAAAGTGGGGTTGAGAAAGCTCATATAATAAATGGAAGCGTTTCTCACTCTATGCTTCTCGAACTCTTTACTGACTGCGGGGTAGGAACCATGGTTCACCTGTCGAATCAGCCAAAAGAATGATTATAGCAAATGCGGGCGTTTGTGGCTTTTACAGGATTTTCTGGAAAAGTAGTGCAGATCTCCTTGTCAGACCTGAGGCCAGGTTTCACTGAAGATAATAATGAGATAAGGAGACAGAAAGGTCAAGGGCAATAATGGCCCTTACCACTCTGAAACTGTTGCTTTTTCAAATGAATTGCCTCCAAGGTTCGCCTCCTGAGTTTAGCTTCGGGATCACGGGAAATTGGAGATTTTTTGGGGGTGGACTTCAAGTGCAAAAACACGATATCCGTTTCACTCAAACGGACTGATTTATAAGCAAAGCGTAAAACCACTCAGTCTTTAGCTGAGTGGTAGTTCACAGATTTATCTTTCCTATGTTTTCAACTTAAAATGGGTGTCCCATAGGTAAAGTCCTCGAGTTCCAGTACTTTTTTCCAGAGCTCTTTGCATTCGCAGTCTGTTTTACTGAGGTCTGCTGGGTTCTGGGTAAGTGAAAAAGTTCTTAGAGAGTCTGCAACTTCCGAGCTACATATTTTGCAGTTGTGCGGGCCGCGTTTTGAGCCTGCGCCTACAGGGTCCGACATGAGGGGAAGGTCTGGATGGACGGTTTTCGCTTTTTGCAGGATTTCCACAATGCTCCAGAGCCAGGGAGGGCGGTACTGACCTTTTTCCCAGAGAGCTTCAACAAGGGTGCCTTTCTGGACGTTGCAGAGATTGATGGAAATTGTGTCAGCATAAGGGGCTGCATCGTCTATGGAATTCAGGATGTCTTCTAAGGCCTGGCGTTCTGATAGGAAGAGAGGTTTTAGCATAAGGTAGGCTTTTATGGTTGCGCCGTGTTTTTTTGCGATTTCTGATGCGCGGACAAAGTCTTTGAAGGTAAAACCTTTGTTGATCGAGTCTTTGCGGATTCGATCCGAACTTGTCTCGAGTCCAAAAGCCAGCTCAAATGGCTTATTTTCAAGGACCTTGAGACATTCCTGCACGTTTTCTTCGCTTACGTAATTAGGGCGGGTTTCAACAAGTACTTTGACAACTCTGGGATCATCTGCAAGAGTTTTGAGGATTGCATCTCGTGCTTCCCTGGGGACTTCTTCTTCGTCAAGGAAACTGCCAGAGGTGAAAATTTTGACCATGAACTCAGGAAACTTCTCAGCTTTTCTCATCGCTCTTGTAAGCTGAGCTTTGTAATCATCGAGGGTTGGTGGCTCACTTGCACAGTCATAGACGTAACCGCACATGGTACACCCGCCAGCTTTTCCCCAGCGGCAGCCTGCACTCTTGAAGATTACCGTGAGGGTCTTTATCTGAGCCCCATTTACAAGGTCTACTCCTGTCCAGCTTGCCGCAGGTTCGTCTGTAGGAGAGGGTTTAACTTTAATCCGCTGCCGGATTTCCATTACTGCTTTATTTAGGGTCATGGGCGAAAAACTCGCTTTATGGCTTCTTTAAAATGTAAAAGCAGACGTTGAAGCTGTTTTCAAGCTTCATTATTTGTGCTTTACACTCTATTATTCTTATTTCGTTCACTTATATTTTATTCGAATATTTTATTCGAATTCGATTGTTGCAGGCGGTTTGGGTGTGATATCATAGACTACCCTGGCCACTTTCGGGATTTCAGAGGTGATCCTTGCTTCCAGGTGCTTGAGTACATCCCAGGGGAGTTCAAGCGCTTCGGCGGTCATTCCGTCTCTGGACCCTACAGCCCTCACAGCTACGATCCAGCCGTAAGCCCGGATATCTCCCTTTACTCCTGTCCCCTTGCCGAGTACAGCAGCAAAAGTCTGCCAGGGGCAGAACCTGTCAAGAAGTTCTTCCTCTACTATGAAATTTGCTTCCCTTACTACCTCAAGCTTTTCTTCTGTGATTTCTCCAAGAATCCTCACGGCCAGCCCAGGACCAGGGAAAGGCATCCTTTCACAAATCTCTTCAGGCAGCTGGAGAGCCCAGGCAACTTCTCTTACCTCATCCTTGTAAAGGTCCCCGATAGGCTCAACGATTTTCTTGAAGTCCATTACGCTAGGTAGCCCACCTACATTGTGATGGGACTTGATCCCGCCTTCAGACTCGATTCTGTCAGGGTAAATCGTTCCCTGAATAAGGTAATCGGCTGCAATCTTTCTTGCCTCTTCTTCAAAGACCCGGATGAAAGTCTCGCCTATAGCCTTCCTTTTCTCTTCAGGATCAGTGATACCTTTCAGGGCTGCAAGAAACTTATCTTTTGCATACACAATATCCAGATTCATATGGGAGAAGATGTGCTTTATTCTGTCTGTTTCTCCTTTCCTCATGAGCCCTGTGTCGATATAGATCGGCTGCAGCCTGTCTCCAATTGCCCTGTAAGCCAGTTCCGCGCAAACAGAACTGTCCACTCCTCCAGAGAGTGCAATAATCGCTCTCCCATCTTTTATTTCCTGGCTGATTTTCTCAACAGCTTTTGGTATGAATTTCTCGGGTTTTACCATTGAAATGCTCCTTAAATGATGCTAAACTAATATTCCTTTGAAGAAATGATCGTGATCGGTGAATGTTATAAGAATTATCTGGATTTGATTATATTTTATTGTGATATATGAGTCTGTGCATGGGGGTTTTGATATTTAAATGTATCATAAATGAAGTTCAAATTATGTAATAAATATTGTAAGCATACTGAAAGATGAAATAAAGCTTAAGTTCTAATTTTTTTCTCATGTAAGGCATATAGTTTTCTTAAATTCCCAGACAATTATTTTGATTTCATATTTACTTATCAGTAATTTACTGGCTGTTAAGATGCATTCAAAGAGGATTGATAATATCTTTTTTGAATGCTTTGTAGAAAAAGAAAAGTCTGAATCAAGGAAAGCAAGCAAAATTTTTAGACAAAAGGAAATTTCTCTTCACCCTCTCCAAAAAATAAAAAATTACAGTTATATACAAAGCTTTTCCAAAAATATTGATACCAATAAATAGAACGGAATTGGTGATCGAAATGGGCAATGAAGATTATGAAGTGGTCGATAAGCTTGAAAGCATTGCAAAGTCCCTGAAAAGCCTGGCAGAATCCCAGGAAAGGATAGCTGACATTCTGGAGTGGATGGCAAAGGAAAAAGGGATTGTGAATTCAGACAAGTGAGCCTTGCAGGAGAAGCTAAAAAAGAGATTACGAAAAAGAGATTACGAAAAAGAGATTACGAAAAAGAGATTACGAAAAAGAGATTACAAAAAAGGGATTAAGAGATATTTTTCGGGCAGAAATCTGCTTAAAAATAAGTGAGACTTTTCAGGAGATTAAGGGGCACAAAAGTCCAGGTAATCTAATGCCTTTATTTCTTCTGGAAAAATTATTTTTTAAATATTGGTTGTTTTATAATGAATGACTTTTATAACACATGATTTTTTTTAAAAAGCTAATTTTTAGGGATAGGTTTTTTGACTGTTTTTTCAGGCTTCTTTTCTGCCGCAACTTGAATCACTAAAAGGGCTTATCTTCAAGTAAAATCTCGATAAAATCCTAAAGTTCGGGATATTTAATATATAATAAAAAAGGCTACAGGGGATGGAAATTAAAATTCTTTATGAAAAATAAATATGACAATCAGAGGAAAATAAGAAGTGCCTGGGTGTAGCCGCACTCCTTATCTTCCTCTATTTACCTCCGGTCAAACATTAATAACTCTAACGCTAGAGATTTTATCTACTGTATATCTTTATTATTACTCTTCACTTGCTTTTTCTAATTTAAAGGTTTTATTCTTTTTTTCTAACCTCAATCTCCAAATAACTATTTCAGTTATGTGTCGATAAAGCAAATTAAATACTTTCACCTCGCACACCCGTAACTTAAATATAATAAGCTTGAAACATCACAGCGTTACAGATGCCAAAAAGAAGTATATATTGTGTAGTGTTTGGTCTATCAGAAACCTGAAAGTATTAAGGATAACATCTTTTATGCGAGAGTGTATCCATACCATGAGAGGATATCCCTACGTTAACTTCTCTGAAGCCTTTTTGGGATTTGTATTTTCATGATATCAATTCTGCAAATCAGAGGGATTAGAAAACGAGTACTGACTATGATTTCTTGAAGGCAAGTAAACGTGGGCTTGAGTCCCGGACTTCTCTGTCCGCCAGAATGCATTCTGCCCTTCACCAGTACTTCGGATACAGTTCTTTTCGTCCTTTGCAGGAGGAAATTATAAGAGATGTTCTTGATAGGAAAGACGTCTTTGTGCTCATGCCTACCGGAGGGGGAAAGTCGATCTGCTACCAGCTGCCTGCCCTTCTTATGGAAGGAGTTACAGTCGTGGTTTCTCCTCTTATTTCCCTTATGAAAGACCAGGTGGATGGTCTTGATGCAAACGGGATTGCTGCAGCCTGCATGAACAGTACCCAGAATGCCAGGGAAATCCGGGACGTGAAAACCGCTTTTTTAGAAAACAGGTTGAAAGTTCTTTACGTGGCACCGGAAAGGCTTATGATGCCCGGAACGTTTGCTTTTTTAAAGAAAGGAAAAGTCAGTCTCTTTGCAATTGACGAGGCACACTGCATTTCCGAATGGGGACATGATTTTCGGCCTGAGTACAGGAAAATGAAACATTTGAGAAACCCGGAAACGGGTTTCCCCACTGTGCCTATTATTGCGCTTACTGCTACAGCCACAGAAAGGGTTAGAAAAGATATAGTATCTCAGCTAGGTCTTGCGATCCCTCCTGAAAAAGGTCCCTATGTGGCGAGTTTTAATCGGAAAAACCTTTACTATGAAGTCAGGCCAAAGAAAGAGACCTTTTCCGAGATCAGTGACTATCTTAAGAGGCACAGGGGCGAAGCCGGAATCGTCTACTGCCAGAGTAGAAACAACGTTGAGTCCCTTACAAAAAAATTGAACCTTGCCGGTTTTAAAGCTCTTCCTTACCATGCAGGTCTTTCAGATATGGAGCGGTCTCGAAACCAGGAGCTTTTTATAAAAGACGACGTGGATATCATAGTTGCCACAATTGCTTTTGGAATGGGGATCGACAAATCCAATGTTCGTTTCGTGATACATTACGACCTTCCTAGAAATCTTGAAAGTTACTACCAGGAAACCGGTCGAGGGGGAAGGGACAGTGGCCCTTGCGAATGCCTCCTCTTTTTCAGCCGGGGGGACCGTTTTAAGATTGAATATTTTATTTCGCAGAAGACAAATGAAAAGGAAAAGGATATCTCTCTTGTGCAATTAAGGCAGATGGTATCCTACTGCGAGAGCAATAAATGCAGGCGTCAGACACTGATGGAATACTTTGGTGAAGAAATTCCAGGGTACTGCGGGAACTGTGACTCCTGTCTCAGGCCAAAAGGCACCTTTGACGGAACCGAAGCTGCCATAAAACTGATAAACTGTGTCCTAGAGCTGAACCAGCGCTTTGGTACTAATTACGTCATTGATGTCCTTACAGGCTCAAAGAACAAAAAAATCAAGCAAAATCACCATGAAAAATTAAAGAGCCACGGGAGTGGCAGGGAATTTACAAAAGAACAGTGGAAATCGTTAGCTTCCGAACTGATAAATACCGGTTTTCTGGATGTTAGCGGAGCACAGTATCCTGTTTTGAAAATGAACGCTATAAGCAGGAAACTACTGAAAGGCACGGAGAGAATAGAGCTTGTCTGTCCTGCAGGTTTTGCTCCAGAGGCTGAAGAAATTCCGGGACCTTCAATAGCTTTCGATTCACAGGACGAAAAAGCTGAAAGTTATATTCAGGTCTCGACAGAGGAGTTTTCTACAGAAGATATCTCTCCTGACAGTTTTTCAACAGAAGCAAATTCTACAAAAATGTTTTCTACAGAAGAGTTCTCAACAGAAAAAAGCTCTCCCAAAAAAGCGTCAGTTGTTGCTGATGTCCTTAAATCACCAAAAGTCAGAAAAGCCATTAAATCCGGAAAAGAGCATGATCCAATCCTTTTTGAACGGTTAAAGGCTTTAAGAAAGGAAATCGCCTTAAAGAAAAACCTTCCTCCTTACATAATTTTCTCTGATACAACTCTTAAAGAAATGGCCACAAAATTGCCTCACAGCCCTGAGGAGTTCCATTCCATTACAGGGGTTGGAGACCATAAGCTGCGGAAATATGGGGATATTTTCCTCACAGAAATTGAACATTACTGCAGAGATTATGATCTAATATCTACAGGCAAGACTGAAAGTTCAGACAATGCTGGCAAAGAGTCCGAAAATGAGAGAATTATTCCAAAACTCCTGGGTCAAAAGGCCGAAAATCCCCAAACTGAGGCAGATGTATTCAGGGTTAAAATACCCATTCCTGAATCTGACAAAAAAGACAGCTCAGGAGTTAAAATCAACAATCTGGAAGTTTGCAAATTACCTCCAAAAAGAGCAAGATACCTTGACATGAGTATTCAGGATTGGTCCGAGACTGCTTCTTCTGCAGACAACTCTGATAAAGCAGGTTCAATTGAAGCTGGTTCAATTAAAGTAGATTCGACTGAACTTTTCTCTGAATCAAAAATTACAGGTTTGCTCAAAAAAAATCTTCTTGAAGTAAATTCCCTCGACAAGGGTTCAATTGAATCAGAATCTCTTGAAAAAGAGTCTTCTGAATCCACTTTTCTCGAAACTGACTCTCTGAAAAGGACTTATTCTCTTTTTACCCAGGGGCTCGGGGTTTCTGAAATCGCTGAAATCCAGAGCCTTAGTACGGGAACTGTTTTCAGGCAATTTGAACAGTTGCTCCTTGCAGGAAAGGTTCGGGACATTGGGGGACTTTTAACTCCGAAAAGGCAAAAGCAGGTAAAAGATGCACTGGAAACGTTAGAAACTGAACTCGAATCAATTATTAAGGCAAAGATAGATGAAAACTGTCAGGAAGAAGAACTGAAATTTATCCGAGCTCTTCTCCTATCCAGAATCTTCTTTTCTAACCCTTAAGGTCGAAAAAGAAGTTTTTGCCTGTAACTTTCTTATTTTTCCTCAATTTTTATTTTAATTTCAAGAAATGCCCATTCAAAGTTTTTCCCATTTCTTGAGTTCCAGAATTTCTGACAGGGTTCCCCCTCTCCGGATCTCATCAAAGATTCTCTTTTCTGTTTTATATACTTCTTTTGCTCTTCTTGCCAGTTCGTAAGCTCTCTCTTTGGGAACTACTACAACTCCGCTTTCATCGCCAACTATGTAGTCTCCAGGCCTCACGGTCTGGTCGCCACAGGTAATTTCAGAGTTAATCTCTCCAAAGCCTTTAGGATCTCCTGCATTAGGTACTGTATTGCTGGTGTAAATCGGAAGTCCCAGGGTTTCTACTTCGTCAATATCCCTTACAGCGCCTTCTATTACCACACCTGCGATTCCCTTGTTCAAGGAGCTCAGAGTTGCAAGTCCCCCCCAGCAGGCAATATCTTTGCTTTCGTTGTAGATTACGATTACATCTCCCTTTTTTGCAATATCAATTGCTTCTACTGTTTTCGCCCAGTCTCCGGCAAAAGCCTGCACAGTAACTGCAGTTCCTACAACTTTTCCCCTTACAAGAGGATGAATGCCTTTCATTGCCCCTTTTCTATGCATGGCATCCGAAATATTTGAGGTGGACACTTCCCTGAGAATCTCTCTGATTTCCTGGTCCACTGTCCCAGTATCTCGAATTTCCACTATTTCAGGAGAGTCCACGCTTTCCCTAATTTTTCTGGCAGCTTCTGTCACGTTGTCAGAACGGGTGATATTTCCGCCGACGATTACTATTCTAGCTCCTGCTTTGATTGCTTGAGCAGCACTGGATGCATCAAGCCCTCCTGCAACTGCAAGCTGTATGCTGACCTTCTCGGAGATTTCCCTTAGAAGAGATATAGGGGTTTTTCCTATCATCTGCTGATCTATACCTATGTGCACGTTCACATAGTCCACCCCCAGGGCTTCAAGTTCCACTGCTCTCTTTACAGGGTCAGGGGCCGATATGAGGTCTGCCATCAACCTGACTCCATACTTGTGTGCTGAACGAAGTGCATCAAGAACTGTAGAGTCATCTGCACTCCCAAGCACAATGACAACGTCAGCTCCTGCTTTTGCTGCCATCTCTACTTCCATGGCTCCCGTATCCACTGTTTTCATGTCTGCCAGGATCGTTCGGTCCGGAAAAGCTTTTCTCATGGTCCGGATGGCGTCCATTCCCTCGCTTTTAACCAGGGGAGTCCCTATTTCAATCCAATCCGCACCCCCTTCAATTGCTTCCTTTGCAATCTCTACCGAGCGGTCCAATTCCAGAAGATCAAGTGCAACCTGAATTATGGGAACGATAATATCACCTCAATGGATAAACCGGAAAAACTAAAATTTTCTAGTATTTTTGCGCCGGTTTATTTTTATACTTTCATCTTTGTTTTTTTCATCCCGGATTTATTTGGTTAAATTGCCGGTTTTTATATCAATTTAATTAATTTTTTATTGACTTATTGCTTTATTTTTTGTATGTGAGTTCTTCATTATCTATATTGTTTTTTATTCAGGAAGTTATTTTATTTTAACGCTGATATTTTATGTTTTGTGTTTTAAGATAAGAGTAAGTTAGACAGAATACGTATAAGATCTCCATCATACAAATTTGTGTAATTAGACAAAGCACTGGTGGATAGAGTATGGAGAAAAACCTTAAAGTAAAAGAGAACGAAAGGTCTGAAAAATATATCACCCACGAGGAACGCAAACAGTTGCTTGCGGCTTTACATTCACGTCTCTTCTGGGTAGGTCAGCAGATTCCCAATCATGTGGAGATTGAGGGAAATAAATGTCCCCTGCACAAATATGTATGGGACTTGATCCAGAAAGAAACACTTACAGATGCAGAAAAGTCCAGCATAGATAAATGTATCGAAATGATTTCGGCAAAGGAAAAGGAAGATGAAAAGGAGCTTGAAGAAAAAACCCTTACTTCGGAAGATTCACAAGCACTTTATCACGAGACTGCAGGCCTGTTGCGTGCAATAATGGATCTAAAGGAAATAGAGGATGGGACCCTTCAGGAAAATACAAAACGCTTTCAGGAACAGTTTGGTAATCAAAGAGTTAAAGATGAAAGGCTCTGGCTTAATTTTCTCAAAAAAGTATCTAAGTAAAGTCTCTTAAAGGGGGTATAAAACCGGGTTAAATCCCCGTTTTACTAACATGGAAAATTCCCGGAGCAAAGGTTATATCTCTGAGAATCATTTATGAAAACAGGATGCCATTCAAGAACAGACACGTCATCTCAATGAAAGATTTTTCGCGGGAAGAAATCGATTACGTTCTGGATACTGCAGAAAAGCTTGAGCCTGTAGCCAGAGGTAGAGACAAATCCCGGCTGCTGGATGGAAAAATAGTTGCTCTTCTCTTTTTTGAACCAAGCACAAGGACCAGGCTGTCTTTTGAAGCTGCTACTCAGAGGCTTGGGGGGCAGGTTTTGAACCTGGGTTCTGTGGAGGCAAGTTCTGTTATGAAAGGGGAAAATCTTGCCGATACTATTCGTGTGATCAGTAAATATGCCGATCTTATAGTGTTGCGTCATCCCCTCGACGGATCTGCACGAATGGCTGCTGAATTTGCAAGTGTTCCGGTAATCAATGGTGGAGACGGCTCTGTTCACCACCCTACCCAGACATTTCTTGATCTTTATACAATCCGCAGGGAAAGCCATCTTGAAGGCTTGAGGATTGCCATGGCAGGAGACTTGAAATATGGGAGAACTGTCCACTCCCTCTGTCACGCCTTATCTCTCTACGGAGCTGAAATGACTTTTGTTTCACCTCCTGAACTCAGGATGCCTTCGGAAATTGTCAGAGATCTTCAAAAGCATAAGATCAGTGTAAAAGAAACCGATTCTCTCGATGAAATAATTGGGGACGTAGATGTTCTCTATATGACAAGAGTTCAACGGGAACGCTTCCCTGACCCCGAAGAATATGAAAAGGTTAAAAACAAGCTTAAGGTTACAGGCGACCTTCTGAAAAAAGCGGATCCTAACCTCAAAATTCTTCATCCTCTCCCGCGGGTCAATGAAATTTCCCCTGAGGTAGATTCAACGTCGCATGCACGTTACTTCGAGCAGGCTTTCTATGGGGTCCCTATCCGGATGGCACTTCTTGCTCTTGCCACAGGAGTGATTGAATGAAAGAAAAGCGGGACCTGAAGATCCAGGCAATTGAAAACGGGACCGTGATAGATCATATAAAGGCAGGCCAGGCCTTAAATGTCCTGCGAATACTTGGGATTTCCAGTGCTTTTCGGGCTACTATCAGTTTCGTCATGAATGCTCTCGGAGTCAGAGGCAAAAAAGACGTTGTGAAAATCGAGGGCAAGGAACTCAGTGTCGAAGAGCTTAATAGGATTGCTCTTATCTCTCCTAAAGCCACAATCAATATTATAAGGGATTTTGAAGTAGTCCAGAAAAACAGCGTCGTACTTCCTTCTTATGTTGAAGGGGTTGTCCGTTGCATTAACTCAAACTGCATTTCTAATAGCAGAGAACCCATTAAATCCAGATTTTCTGTTCTCCAGGCTGAAGATGAGGGAGTTACTCTCCATTGCCTGTACTGCGAACACGTAATTTCGGAAGATATAGCCGAAAATTTGTTGTGAAATGACAATTTTCTATAAGCTTAACAAACATTTTTTATTTTTTTGAAGTTTCAGCAGATAATCTTCAAGGGCAGAATATAAGTGATTTATTGCAATTTCAATTTTGATGAGTTTACTCTTTAAGCAGCAATTCTTTAATCAGGAATTTTGCCGTTGTTGTGGACTTCCGAGTTCTTATTCCTTTTTTCTGGACTGACGTGTGCAATCAGAGGGTAAAAAGAATAAGATTAGAGGGAGGAGTAAAAAATAAAAAGGAGTTGAAGGGGAAAAGTTCATGTTGAAAGGAGAGAACAAAACAAACAAAGCAGAAGCGGATCTTAGTTATGAAGAACGCAATAAACTTCTCTGGAGTCTCAGGGGTGCTTTTGCCTGGGCAGGAAAGAAAATCCCTGTAAGCGTGGAGATTGACGGACAGGAGTGTAGACTGAGGGATCTGGTTCGGGAACTGGAAGAAGGAAAATTACTCGATCCCGATGAAGCTGGCGAAATCAGGGCTCTTATTCCGAAACTGAGGGAACGGGCGAAGGTAGATGAAGATCTGCTGGAGACAGAAAAGCTTACAAAAATAGAGGCTGAAGCTCTCTATGAAGAAGCGACTGGACTTTTGAGGGCTGCAATGGAATTAAAAGACAGGCTTGAGGGCAGGGGTAGAGAAGGAAGTGCCGACGAACTTAAAAAGATGCTTAACACCCAGAAGCTTGTGGACGAAAGGAGTTTTCAACAACTTTTGAAAAGTCTGAAGTAATTAGTTTGTTTATGTTTTCTCCAACCATTTCTGGTGAAGGCAACTAATATTTCAGGTAAATCCTTTTTAGCAAAAGATAAGCTTTTGGGATTTGCAGGGCTCCCTTGGGTTCATGAGATCTGTTTTTTCCATTTTTTTTCTGTTTTTCTTTCTCGGGGGCCCATACAGTTTTCCTGAGATGAATGGTTTATTTGGATTTCTTGCTTGTAAGTAAGTATTCCTATTGTATATTGTGGGTAATTAGGTGTTTCAGACTCCAGGGGCAGAGCACTCACAAGCAAGCACTATCCTATTTCCGATTTTATACTATTTATTACTTTCGCAAGATGCATGCTGAAGCAAATCCGATACATACAATTCCTACATGGCTCCTGGAAGGCCTGGGAAAATCTGAAAAATAAAAATAAAAGTATCTGATTTTTGCCTTCAAAATTAGGACAGGCCTGAGATACGTTGCAGTTTTCTCTGGCCGGTCGTTTTTAAGTTATGCTAAGTTTAAGTTATTGTTTACAACCCGAGTACATCGTCCATGGAGTAAATTCCGGGTTCCTGTCCGCAGACCCATTCGGCTGCACGAACTGCGCCTTTGGCAAAGATCTGGCGAGAGTGGGCCATATGCCGGATTTCTATCCTTTCTGAATTGCCTGCAAAAAGGACGGTATGGTCTCCAGTAATATCTCCTGCACGGACTGCATGAATTCCTATTTCTTTCCCACGTGGGGCAATGCCTTCTCTTCCGTGAACGTACTCTTTTCCGCCAACTGCCTCACTGATGACGTCAGCTGCTCGCAGAGCAGTCCCGCTTGGAGCATCTTTTTTCTGGTTATGGTGAGCTTCTATAATCTCAATATCGTAGTCTTCAAGGTATTTTGCAGCTTCCCGCAGAATCTTGAAAAATACGTTAACACCTACGGAATAATTCGGAGAGATAACTGCACGTACCTGATTTTTCTGGATAGTTTCGTCAATTACTGCTCGCTGTTCTGCGGTCAGACCAGTAGTTCCTATGATAAGGTTTACTCCGCATCTGGCGGCTATCGGAGCGTTTACCATTGTCGCGGCAGCTACTGTAAAGTCAATAAGGACATCAGCCTGGGTCTTTTTAAGGACAGATTCAAGATCTTTTACGTCCGAGATCTGAATTCCCAGGTTGCCTACATGGGCAAATTCCCCTGCATCTTTTCCAAAGTTGTTGATGTCAAAGGCGGCAACAAGCTGCATATCTGGAGAGCTGGTGATATTTTCTATAATTAAAGAGCCCATCCTGCCGCAGGCTCCTAATACTGTTGCATTGATCATTCCATTACCCCTAATTTTCTGAGTTCATCTGCAAGCTTCACAGTATTCGTTCCACTAAGGGGTGCGAGTGGGAGCCTCAGGTGCCCGCTTGCAAGCCCTATAAATTCTGCAGCTTTCTTGGCTGGGATTGGGTTTGTTTCCAGGAAAAGAGCGCGAATCAGAGGGGCAATCTCAAAATGGATCTTCCTTGCAGTTTCATAGTCTCCGGCAAGAGCGGCATTTACCATTCTTGACATCCTATCGGGGACTATATTTGCGGCAACAGAAATGACCCCTCTGCCTCCAATTGAAAGTATTGGAAGGGTCAGTCCATCCTCGCCTGAAAGAACAACGAAATCTTCATCTGCGGTATCTTCCAGAATTTGGGAAACTTTGCCGACGTTTCCGCTGGCTTCCTTAATTCCTACGATATTTCCCACTTTTGCAAGTTCGGCGATGACGTCTACTGGCATGTCCTGCCCTGTACGGGAAGGGACATTGTAGAGAATCATAGGGATGTCTACCGCCTCTGCAATTTTTTTGAAGTGTGCAAGCAGGCCTGCAGAATTTGGTTTGTTGTAATAAGGAGAAATAAGAAGTACTCCATCAACACCCGCATCTGCGGCATGTTTTGTAAACTGGAGGGCTTCCCCTGTGTTGTTTGAACCTGTTCCTGCAATCACAGGAACCTTTGAACATTCTACTGCAATATCGATGACTTCTTCGTGTTCGAGTGCAGAAAGAGTTGCCGATTCTCCGGTTGTACCGCAAGGTACAATCCCTGAAACTCCTCCCTCTTCAACAAATGCAATATTCCTTTGTAGGCCTTCTCTGTCAATTCTGTCATCCTTCGTAAAAGGAGTAATCAGAGCAGGCATTGCTCCTTCAAACATGTCAGATATCCCCGCCTTTGTCCCGAAAGTAAATTCTCTGTTCTGAATTCTCTATTTAGTTTAGTATACTTTCATGCGTGCAACTTTTCTTGTGACGTAACCTGCAACCCTATTCCTTATAATTTTGCTTTCAATGGTTGTGTATTTTGTCACAAGATTCTTGTTAGTATCAAAGTCCTTTGTAAATACGTCTGCGTGGTGTTCAATCAGTCTCAGTGCGATTCTTTTTATGTTTGTCTGTCTTATATTTCCCATCGTATCTCCTCTTGCTGTTTTTTGCTGTTTTTTATTCCAGTTATTCAAGTCTACTTCTGTTTTGTCTCACCATTTTTCCCTGTTAATTCTGGTTAACGTGAAGCCGGATGCAGAAAACAGTTCTTAGATATCTGTTTTCTTCTCTCCGATTGATGGATTTAATGAAAACTGGATGCAAAAATTTGAGTGATAATGATTTTGTCGACTAATAGGTCACTTGAGATTTATAAGTTTTGGGGTAACCATCCCTGTCTGAAGTTCTGAGGTTTATCTTTCCTCCTATCAAATATTTGAGTGGAGTGTAATAAATGGCTGACAATCTTTCTTAAAATATATATTTTTTGCAACAATAATACTGTCATTCATCAGTATCACTGCACTGCATGTCACTTGAATGTATTCTCTATTGAATTTATTCTGTATCCCTTTTTACACTTGTTTTTTTACTTTATTTTTCTTCACATAATCCGTCTTTCCCAAGAAGCGGTCAAAAGTTCCTGCATTTGTGAAAACATTCTCCCTTACTCCCTTACGGTTGATGAAGAGTCCTATCAAAACAATAAGCAGGCCAAGATCCGGCTTTGCCTCTACAGTAATAGCTCCTATCAGGATAAGGGAAGAAGCTGCAAGTCCCTTCAGTGCTCCCTTCCTGTAAGAACGATAGCCTGTACGTTTAAAGATCCTGATATCCCGAAGGGTCAGGAAGAGAACTACTAAATAAGCAAGCATTGCAATTTCCAGATACATTTTTTTCTCCATTATCTGCTTTTTTTTCTCCGTTTCCTGCTCTTTTACTGGATTCATATACCGAAATCTCTTTTCACCTTTGTATTCTAATCATTTTTCAGGCAGGCACAAATAGATAAGCATGTCACTGCAAGCAGAATAAGTATGTAAAAACGTCCGTTAGATACTATATAAACCCATCATATCTGGTTTCTTGTGGTAGTTTCCTTAATTTTCAGGGCTGGATGAATAAGAATATATTTATAATCTCTTTAACAAAAGACCTTTTTTGTGTATAAGTCACTGTACATATTCAGGAAAAAATATTCAGGGAAATATGAGCCCGAAAAGTAACAAATAGACTGTGAATCCGAGAAGAAAAGTTCCCGCCCACAGAATAATTCCCAGGTCCATGTATTTTTTCCCCTTCCACTTCCACTGGTTAGTGACAAAAAAAATCCCAATGATTATTGCCAGAGTACCCAGAAGCATGTGCAGGCTCAGGAGTGAATCATAATATAGAAGAGTAAATCCTTTTGATCTACTATACATCATATATAATATCGAAGGCAATGCCAGGTAAAAGGCGACTCCTGCAATCTTTCCATGTTTGGCTATGCTTTCTTTTTTTCTGTAAATCGAATACAAAAGAAGGATAAAAATAAGGGACTGCATCAGCAGTGAGAGGTCAGATAGCGTCAAAGGTCTTGAATCTATAAACATCTTACTTACCCACCAGTACTTTTTTCAAATTATCTCTAATCTTCTTCAAAATTATCTCGGATATATTTATATCTATTTTCTAAATGTATTTTCATAACATGTTCAGATCCAGTAGTCTGCTCAGGAGTAGAAGCCCGATAAAGAGTGGCTGATGGATAAAATATATGAACAGAGAATACTGTCCTACACTTTGAATGAAGTTGACTAAAGGATTTTTTCCTGTGTATGGGATTTTAAAGCGCCTTTTTCCACCTTCATACAGGAAGTTTCCCATAAAAATTCCTTCAAGCAGTACTCCAAACCATGGAAATATGGGAAAGTAATCCAGGGTGCTGAAATTTTCGGGCATGAAGCCCAGCCAGAGCAAAGTGGAAAACCCAAATATTCTCTTTCTTAGATAAAGTCCGCCAAGGCCAAAGAAAAGGCCGAATAACAGGTTTTCTTTTCCATACTTCAGAAATGGATATACAAGCACTGCTGAAACCCCAAAAAAGTGGAGAATCCCAAAGACAATATATTCATCCGGGAAAACGATCCAGGTTATTCCTGTGAGCAGAAGGCCCATGGAAAATAATTTGAATCCCCTTTTAAGGTATTTCAAAAAGTTCTCTGCTTTATCTCCCCGAGCTTCTTTATCAAGCGCTCTCGAGTGGCTTATAGATAGAGCAACTCCTGAAATCAGGATGAATAGTATTGCTGAACCTCTTCCTGCATACAAAAAGGGTCCAGACCTGAGCTGGATCTCCGCAAGCTTGAAAAAGTCCAGATCGTAAAGGAAATGGTACAGGAGCATCAAAAGAACGGCAAATCCTCGCAGACAATCAATTTCCCAGAAGCGGTCTGCATACGTTGCCATAATTTCTCCTTTGAAAACCTGAAGTTCCATTCACTAAGAACGGCAGCCTTCTTTAAAAGATGAGTATACTATATAATTTTCTGGGTTTTTCGGGAAAAGATAACAGACCTTTATCTTTCCCTCTGAATTAGCAGGTAAAAATCGGTTCCTACCAAAATTCCGGTTAGCAAGTAGAAAAAGTTTATTTTTTATGCAGTTATTTGAATACTATTTTCAATTATTGGCTCTTTCGAATAAAGCTCTCCAGTAGTAGCTTTAGAAGTTATCTTCGTTCCGGGAACGTTGAGCCAGGTAATTTTTTTTCCTGGACTCAATCCCAACATTTTTAATACCATTTTTTTCGGATTTTAGATCAGTCCCAGTCCCGGGCCTAAGTGAGGAATTATTCCAAACAAAAAAACATTTATTGAACCATGAATCAGCATAACAAGTGGAAGACTTCGGGTTTTATAAAAAGAATAGCCGAGAAAACCTCCTAGTAGGAAAGTATATGCTATTTCGTAGGAAGTGCCGTAACCGGAGTGCATTGCTCCAAAGAGGAGGCTTGTAAGGAAGATTCCCCCCGCAGGGCCTAAAAACTTTTCAAGTCTTGTCTGGAGGACGGCCCTGAAGATAAGTTCTTCTACCAGTCCCACAACAAAAACCATTATGATTATAAATCCCAGAAGATTTACCTGTGAAAGATCCGGGATAAGGGCACTGGGTCCTATCAAAAGGTATTCAGCCTCCCCAAAAGCTAGGCCAGCAAGGATCGAAAATGGAAGGTAGATCCATATTTTTCTGAGAGTCTCTCTTTTTTTCTCATATATGACCTCCTGGTGAGCATTAGCAATTATTACCGAAATTGCTAGAGGTGCATAAATGAAGATAAATGAATAAAGGTTAATCTTGAAAAAGATCGGCATTGAAAGGTTTACCAGCCGAAAGATTGGCAAAAGCAGAAATGCCTGGTGGACTTTGCGTATCTCCTGTTTTTTTGTAACTGCTGTTGAAAATGAAAGGGCAAGGAGAAGAAGGGTATAAGCCATTGAGGCTTCTTTTAATCTTCCTCCAAAAATCAGCATTTCGGCTAAAATAATTGCAATTGCAGGGATTCCTGCGTAATAAATTTTTTTCAGGAATCCTGTTTTTTCTTCGGTTGGCATTTTAAACATTTTCCCAAGCTCCGATACAGAAATATGTCCTGCCTCCAGATCTGAGGGTGGAAAGTCTGGTACTGCCATTTCAGGCCTCCTTAGTAACATTAATCCAGAGATGAAGATCCCTGTAAGGAACTGTCTTTTCGGTTTCGTTGAAAATCAGGAAATCTAGCTTCATATTGTTTCCTTCAACGGGGGGGGCAAAAGTAACTGGCTCTTCCCAGGACATGTTATGCTCAAGACGTACGTGTCTCTGGTTTTTCGGGAGAGGCAGGGATTTGTTTTCAAGCCTTATCTCCATTGTATAATCTACAGGCCTGTACTCATGATTGATGATTCCTACAAAAACGGTTCCATTTTCTCCCTGTACAAATTCTGTAGGATAGTCTCCGGTTGTTCTGTTTATTCCAAGGATATAGAATTCAGTAAAGTGGTCTCCTTCTTTAGGGGTTCCTATTATGTAGGCCAGGCCACCTACGGAGATGAGAATCAAAAAAATCAGGATGACTGCAAGAGCTTTATCAACTTTAGATTCAGGTTTTTCCAAAATTTCGGTTTTAGTGTTCAGGAAAGAAGCTTTAAATGAAACCTCAAACTTTTCGTCTTCAGGTAGCAAGCTTCTCATGTAGTATGCAACTGTGCACATAAGGAGAGTGAAAACCGAAAGTCCTGTGAGTACAGGAATTTCCCTGATCCCCCATATAGTATAGTTCAGGCCGAATCCCATGATTGGAACTACAGCAATACTTAGTCCAAGGGAGACTACAGCTCTCTCAATTCCTTCAAGGTCTTTTTTTGCCGGGAAGATAGCTCCAGTCAGGGCATACCCTGGCAAGAACAGTACCAGAAAAATACCCAGATAAGTGCGCAGGAAGTTTCCACTAAGTACAGGCACAAGCACAAAGATGTCAGTAAGAAGCACAAAACCTGCAACGAACAGCAGGTCCAGAGGAAGTTTTCTTTTTCCGGCCATTTTTATCACTAATTAAATTTTTAACACTCTCTCTTCTTTTAATTTATTCTTATGTAAGCCTTCCGTCAATCTGCTATTTTCACATCTTTTTTTAAATAATGCTTATATTTTTCAGGTTTTCTGTTGCAGAAAAATAAGGGGTAATATTCTTTTGTAACCTGAAACCACTGTCATTTGGCACTTTTTCTCTTTTGAAGGCCCAATTTCGTGTCTTGTCTGCTCTTTCCTCAGGTCTTCGTTTCTCTTAAGGATCTGCTTAGTTCCTCAATTTTTTTGATTCATCTTTACTCATATGACTTCCTCCTATGAAAAATTTTTCCCTATTTTAAAGGCTTTATTCCAGCCTGAGCCTTTTTCTGTATATCCTTAAAATATTTCATCCCTTATCTCATAAATTTCAGGGCATTCATAGAAAATTTTATTTTGTACTTTTCCCTTCTCTGCAAACATGAAAGTTCTGGTTACAGGGGGAGCAGGTTTCATCGGCTCCCACATAGCTGAATATTTTGCAGAAGCAGGACACACTGTCAGGATTCTGGACAATCTTGTCACAGGTTTTCTCCGAAATGTTCCTCAGTACAAAAATATCGAGTTCATCCATGGAGACATATGTGATTCTTCTGCAGTTGAAAAGGCGGTTTCTGGAATGGACTATGTCTTTCATGAAGCTGCTCTTGTATCCGTTCCTCTCAGCTGTGAAATTCCTGCTGAGGCTTTCCAGATCAATACTCTTGGAACCCTTAATGTATTACAGGCATGCGTTAAAGCTAGGGTCGATAAATTCGTAACTGCATCCTCAGCTGCTGTTTACGGAAACAATCCGATTCTTCCAAAGCGCGAAGAGCTGTATCCTGAACCAGCATCTCCTTATGCTATTTCCAAACTTGATGGGGAATACCTGGCAAGGATGTTTTATGAGGCCCATGGGCTTCGAACTACATGCCTTCGCTATTTCAATGTTTATGGTCCCCGCCAGGACCCGAAATCTCCCTATGCAGCTGTAATTCCCATTTTTTTAGAGAGGGCGAAGGCAGGAAAAGATCTTGTTATTTACGGAGACGGGCTTCAAAGCCGAGACTTCGTGCATATCAAAGATGTAGTTAGGGCAAACGTTGCAGCCCTTGAGCACGGAGATGGGCAGGTCTTCAACGTGGCTATGGGAAAAAGTGTGACAGTCCTGGAACTCGCTGAGAACATTGTCAAGTTAACTGGCTCTTCAAGCAGGATAGTACATGCCAAATTAAGAGCAGGTGATGTTCGGGACTCAAAGGCAGATGTGTCAAAAATTTCCGGGTGGTGGAAAGGAGAGGTCGAACTTCAGGAAGGGTTAAAGAGCCTGATTTGAACTTTTTTAAGAGCAGTTTTCTTTCAAAAATAGAGTTAGAACAGGAGGCACAAGGTCTCCTGTTTTTTATCTTTCATACTCTCTTCCTCATTGCTCAGGTCCTTTTTTCTTCATTATAATCGCACCTATTACGAGGATTACAAGTAACCCTGCAAGGAAGGTTGCAATTTTCGAAATTGTTTGGTTCTTATTTTCCTGAGAAGCGGTCTCAATCTCATTTGTTTCCTTTGTTTCGTCGTGTGCAGTTTCTCCTGAGCACACCTGGTTTTCTTCGTCTTTATCTTCAATCACTACTGTATTCTTTTCGGCTGAGATTGCAAACGGAGAGAAACTGGGAGTTTCAGATTCAAAGTAAACATATTCTTTATCTTCGTCTATTTTTTTATTTTGGAGGCAATTCCACTTTTTGTTGCTGAAATGCTGAAGGGCTATCGAGTCACTATTAATGTGTTCTTTGTTAATCCAGTCTTTACTTACTCTAAACCCTACAATCCCGTTCTCAATATTATTCGGATTTTCAAATTTGCCATCTCCAATCCGGATATTGACATAATTGTAGATTTCCCCTTCAGGTTTGGTGGACACAAGTGCAGATTTTTCTCGCAACTCTTCGATAGTGGCTATTGTAGTTCCAGTAGCTTTTTTGGATTTGAATTCCAGGTAATCGATACAAGTATTTTTTTTAGTGAATTCAAATCTTACATGGCTGCCATTTGTGATGACTTTCTTATTTTGTTCCTTGGCCCTAACATTTGTCTTAGGTTCTTTAGACTTGTTTTCTTTACTTCCAGATTTATTTTTTCCTCCGGAACCACTGTTTCCTTCAGAGATATTTTTTCCTCCGGAACTATTGTTTCCTTCAGAGATCTCACCGTTTTCAGAAGTTCCACCGTTTCCAGAGGTTCCCCCATTTCCAGAGATCTCGCCGTTTTCAGAAGTTCCGCCGTTTTCAGAAGTTCCACCGTTCCCAGATGTTCCACCATTACCCGAGGTGGTGTCCCCTTCAGAGCAATCTTCTCCTCCAGAGCAGCTGTCTTCTCCAGAGCAATCATCTCCTGAGTTGGTATCTCCTCCTGAGTTGGTATCTCCTCCTGAGTTGGTATCTCCTCCTGAGTTGGTATCTCCTCCAGGTGTGCCATTGCCTTCGCCGGAGATGTCCTTTGGTCCAATCACAATATCTAGTTGATTAAGTCCTGCAAGCCCTTTTCCTGGAATATATGCCCCAACAAGGAGGTAATAGTCTCCAGCAGGCAGATCAAAAGCGGTAATTGACAGTTCTTTCTGTCCTTTTTCTCCCAATGATATGGCTCCTTTCCCTTCTCCTATCATAGTCTGGATTTCTTTTTGGAGCTCATCTCTGGTAATTTTTGATCTGTAATTTGAGGAATTGATATCAAATTCATCAATAAGGTCTACATCATTTACTATTACGGAGGTTCCGTTCCTTGTTCCGTTGGAATTTATTTTTATGTCTGCCCTGTACGCCTGTTCATTGATAAGTACTGCTCCATAGGTACAGTTACTTTCGTCGGAAGCATTTTCCAGAGTCATATTTATGTCCAGATCTTCCCCGTTTACTAGAGATTCAGGAGCCGAAACGAGTAGTTCATATTCCACAACTACGAAGGCCGTTGCAGAAAGAACTGTAAGGCTACCATCTTCTTTTTCCTGGATCATAACTATACAGTACTGTCCTGCATCAAGCGGTCCTAAATCATAATCCAATAAATCCCCATTATCTCCAAGAACATCAGAATAATTTTTATAATTCCCGTCCATGTTGCTGTGGAAAAGGTTATCCAAGTTATCTATATCTCTTTTCTTGAAGGCATCAAAGATTCCGAATGCGGAATCTTGAGTTAGTTTGAAGAGATAGATTTTCACATCTCCTTCCAGGTCGGACTCTCCATGAAAAGACATTTTTACATTTTCCCCTGGCAGGTAAACTGGATGGGTGAGATAGGAAAGGTTTGATGGGTAGCTTATCGTGTAACTTTCATTTTTTTCTTTGTACAGGGTCCCGGAAGCTCCACCGTATTCAATAGATTTCGGGCCGTAGTATGTGAGATTTATCGGGTAGGGGAGCTGAAACCTTCTCCAGTCATATGGGTATCCCATCGTAATCCAGTTTCCTTCCTCAGGGTCACTGGTATGGTCAAGGACATTAACAACCCTATCTGTGAAGTTTACATTGCCAATAGAGCTTAGATATGTTTCGTTGGTTCCTGCAATTGCTGTTGCAGAGGTTAATATGAATATACTTAGTGTAATTATCAGTAGACTCTTTTTCAAGTCCACACCTCCATCCTATTTATTGAATTTTTTCAGTTATCCTGCGTTGAGATAGCAGGAGTTTTTGCATGATCATCACCTGTAATTGCTGTTTTTTGCTTCATTTCCTTCTCGAATATAATATCAGAATCAGAAGCCCCATCCCCATTCCCGCTAGCAGATAGAATTTCTCTATAAATGTTTTATGGGATTCGGACACTGGGACAGTCTTTCCGGAAAGCTTTGTTTGATTGTCCTCTCTTACAAGCTTTTCATCGGAATTTGAAGATTCAGATACCCCTTTTTCGTTCACAGTTTCGGAGGTTGTTTGTTTTACAGGAGACTGGGGATCTGCGACAGAAGTATCCTTTGAAGAAGTGTCCTTAGAAGAGGTGTCTGTTAAAAATGGATCGTTGGACGGCGAATCTGAAATTGATTCTGAAGTTTCCTCAGACTTAATTGTTACTATTTTCGTTATCCCCCCTACTTTTAGTTCAAAGTCCCCAGATGGAATCGCTTTTGTACCATATGAGTAACTGAATTCTCCGTCCGAATCGGCCTCTATCTCCTGAAAAGCCGTGATCTTCAGGTTCACATTCGAACCCCCCTCTCTGGCATCTCCGTCTATCTTTATTCTGTATGTCCCTGGGGGAACATTTGACTGTGAAACTATGGCAGTGTTTCCTGAAGCCTCCGAGCTCTTTGTCACCCACACCACCATTTTTACCCTGACATTGAGGTTTTCGGCTCCGTTTGCTTCTACCTTAAAGACGTTGTTAAATCCGTCAGGAATCTTTACGCCTTCAAGAATGTATTCGAACTCTCCTCCAGAGACAGGTACCGTTTTTTCAAAGGTTACAAATGCATCTATTTTCTCATCAGGTGAAGCAGTTCCTTTTATACTAAGGATATCCCCTGAAAAAGGTTCTTGTGGTGAATATTCCCAGTCACTAACTGATGCAGCTACAGGAAAAATCAACAGTAAAGCCAGAAGCAAAAGGGAAGTGCTTATAAAAGCTAATTTTTCTTTTCTTACAGAAATTATTTGATGCGTGCACATGGGAATCACCCATTTTCAAACCAGCTCAATTGTAGTTTTTTATACACATTTTTCGCTTTTAACTATAATTTTTTTATGAGAATTTGCAGAAATTTCATCTCTAGGTAACGTGGAGTTTTTTGTTCTCGCAAATATCTCCCTTTTTATATCCTATCTTCTTGTCTACTGACCAGTTTCTCCAAGTTTCTGTACATAGTTTAATTTTTTACTATATTGTGATTCTTTCTCATTTCTGGATCTTTTTAAGCCCCCTCCCAAGATTCATTTAATTTACACCTCGTAATTTTGTGACTAAATATCTTAGTAATGTTGTTGGAGGTTTATATCACTTTCTAATTTTTTATACTATGTGGGAGTGGTTTATATCCTGTAATTCGTTCTGATCTTTTCGGGAAAAAGGCAATTTAATGCTCTTTTTTGCTTCAATCCAAATATTAATCTCATTTTGTGTACTACTTATCCAATTATTTGGCCTTAATCATATGATCTTTGTACAAAGTTTTTTATAGTTGGCGATGTTACTATTCCAAAAATCTTTAATATCTCAAATAAGTTTTATGTGGAGGCATCTTGATGTTATTGAGTATTATCTCCTCAAGTGCAATCTCTTCGAGTGCAATTTCCATGATTACAAGTCCGGGTCTTCCTCAGTATGGGTTTGCAGTTGTTTTCGGACTTATAGTCCTCCTTTCTTTGAACGAAGTTTTTTCAGCATCTGAAAAATGGAACAATTCTCTTAACAGCTCTTTTAACCTGGCAATTCTGCCTCTGTGTTTGGCTTTTTTGGCAGTGATCTGTTTCAACTTTTTGGCAATAGTCTGATTCCGAATTTCCAGAACATTCTTTTTATTTTTTTCTTCTTTTTCCCATAGTTCCAGCTCTTGCTCTTTCTCAGTTTTCAGTAATTTCCTCAATGTAACGACAGAAACTTAGATCCAAAAGAATGCTGAATCACTAAAATAGAGAAAAGTTGAAAGACGAAATTTTGTATCCTACTTTCGGCAGGTCTACATTATGTTTTAATGATTTTTACTGATTATGTTTTTGAAATAATGTTCCACGATTGTACGTAGTTGTTAGGTTTACATATAGCCAAACATTAATTTCTCGTACTAAACTTTGATGAAAAAATGTTTCAGTGGTTATATATGTCGTGGGAGTTGAGCCACACGTTAACCAACTTTAAACATACTATACAGTTAGCTAAAGTTCAAAAACGGCATCAAGAAAAATATTCTAATTTATAATGTCGACCTGCCGAAAGTAGGTTGTATTCTCTTCAAATTGTATGGGTAAAAGTAAATTTCACGTATTTGCTGAATATTTAAGAATTTAACTAAGTCTAAAAAACATCCTCATGCGATGCATTCAACTTTAGAAATGTACAATAAAATTATTGTATATTTTTCGGGTTGAAAAATTTTCCCTTGAATTTGAAGAAGATACGAAATTTTTGAATAAAAATTTCACACTTGTTCTTTTTTGTAAGATCTATTTTTCTCTTCATAGTTTTGTTAGCAGAGTTGCGACTCTGCAGTTCGATGTTTTTATTTATTTCCTGTTGTGCTATTTTCTTTTAGTGTTATATCTATGATTACAATCCCTGATCCCTCTCAGTATGTTGCTTCAGCTGTTGTCTGGTTTACAATACTCCTTTTTTTAAAAAGGCCATCTCAGCATCTGAAAACTGAATCAAATTCGGCTCTTCGTTGTTTTGTGTGGATATCTCCATAAAAACCAACGGTGGGCTTGAATTGAAAATCATCTTATCCATAAAGAATGACGAAGAGCCTCAAAAATGTTGTCTCAAAACTAAACCTGATTCTACAATTGTGATAAAAAGTTCTACAATAAGGTAAATTTGCACCTAAATTTACATAATATTTAATGATCTATATTTAAAGGCAGCGTTGCTCATTATCCAATTATAGAAATGGTTTGAGTTTTGAGGCAGCTTGTTATGGTACTTTTTTAATCTGATACTCCTTCCTTCTTCTCTCTTTTTTCCTGAATAGTATACTTAAAGGTTGAATCTATTGTTTAACTCCTAATTTTTCGGAAATCTCTTTTGCCTCTATCACCTTTATTGGGGATGAGGTTTGTTTACTCTCATTATCTGAGCCATAATTTATGATTTTTTTAAGGCAGACTCTTCTTTTTTCCCTGTATTTGGATCTTCTTACATCTTTTCGGGATGCGCTCTCAAATTTTAAGCTCGTAATTTGATACCTTGAATGCTCCTCTAAAGTGGAACTTGGGTTTCAGGGGGTATAGAGATAAAAAAAGAAAAACAAAGGAATTTCTGAAATAATCCTACTAAATTTTGCAGACTTCTTCCTAAAAAAGGTCAGAATCCTGCCCAGCCGCTCAAATAATGAGGCAGGATTCCAAATAGAAAAACATTGACGAAGCCGTGCAGGACTGCAATGAAAGGAAGGCTTCTCGTCTTGTAGAAGGCAAGGCCCATAACGAACCCTACAAAGCCGGTATAAAAGATTTCGTGGAAGGTGCCGTACCCTGAGTGCATGAGCCCGAAAAGGAGGCTTGTAATTACCAGGGCTTCTGGCACACTCAGCGCCTCCTCCAGCCTGGTCTGGAGGATTGACCTGAAAATGACTTCTTCTACCAGGCCCACAAAGAAAACCATGATCAAAGTGAGCTTGAGCAGGTTCCAAAAAGTAAGGTCAGGGATAAGGTACTCACTCCGGATGGTCATGTACTCTCCAAACCCCAGCAGAAAACCCAGGGGGACCGAGAGAATCATGTAGGCCCCGATATTCTTCATGGAAATCCCGATTTGTTCAAGGGAGTGCCGTTGATGGATTACTATAACTGCTACAGGGATTGCTAGGGGGCCATAGACAAAGATGAAAGTATAAAGGGTCGTCGCAAAAAAGACAGGCATTGAAAGGTTTATAAGTCTAAGAACTGGAAGAAGCATTAGAGCCTGGTGTATTTTGTGGACTTCAGAGTCTTTTATAAACATGTTGGAAAGGGAAAGGGCAATCAGGGTTCCAATATGTACCCAGACAGCTACCCCAATTCTACCCGAAAATATAAAAATTTCGGCAATGGTTATACACAGGATGGGAATTGCAGTAAAGATCCTGATGTTCCTTATCCTGGATTTTTCTTTGTTCCCTTCTTTTTCCCGGGTTTCAGAAGATATGTGATCCGGAACATTTCCCTTTTCCATAGAAGAGGATAGCTCCAGATTGCTAACTGATGTTGCTGCAGGAGAAATTGCCAGTAAAGTCAGAATCAGAGCTGAAGTTATGGTCAGAAAGTTCAGTTCTTTTCGCTTTTTATGAGAAATAATTGATTTTTGCACGGAAATTACTCCTTATTCAAATAGCGGGAGTTCACACCTATTTTTTTTGTATGTTCCATTTCTTTTTTACTTGATTTCTGCACTAATTATCAGGGTTATTATTCAGCTCTGATATTCTTTAAGTCTTTATTGTGAATATCCTATAAATTTTTATTGATAGTTAGGCAGTTTTAATGGGAAACTTTGATTTTTATAACTTCTGGACTTTCTGGAAACTATCTTTCATTCCTTTTTTCTCAATGATCAGGTCATGAGCTGTTTACTGAAAGCTTTATAAAAGGAGCTTACAACTCTGCAGGAGAAATGTGTATGCCTATGTTTTTCTTATATGGTCTGTTGACCATTTTCTACTTATGAACCTAATTTTCTGGAAACGATATTAGAATTATAATTCCTACGTTCTGCAGTTGTCTTCAAAAAAATAACCTTTTTCTCGTTATCTTTTTTGAGAATTATTCGAAACTCTGCAGTTAGTATTTCAACTGAAGCCTCGGAAAATGGGAGCTGGAAGTTTTCAATGAAAGTAAAAGATAGAAAATCGAGGGATATTTTAAAAAAATGTCTTTGAGTAACCAAGAAGGTTTTCAGAAAAAACGATGGCAAGAAAAATTGTGAAAATTGTAAGGACATCTGCGGAATGTGGGATAATTGCTTTTGCAAATCAGTTTCTATTCCGAAATCATAGTCTACAGAATAATTTTCTTTATTACCTGAATTTGACAGTTTCTGTTAACTAATACAGTATTCTGTCACAAAAAACGCATTGTATCAGCTCAATGTTGTTTGAAAAATGAAAAATATTGATGCTCATAAAGCAAAATAAATAACTTTGAATTGTATTATGAAAACAGATTCATAAAGCCTAGTTACACATTACCAAATATAAGCTTCTGTCAAATTCAGGTTATTATTCAAAAATATATTCTACGTTTGATATTAAAAGATATTTTACAGAAGAAAGTTTCAGTCTGGATGATTGATTATCCTCCAGAAAGTAACCCTCTAAGATTCCGTCATCTGCGATTTGAAATACCAGTATTTAATAAGTGATGGCCTGAGTATTTTAGAATCCAGAGCTTCTGATGTTATGCTCCTTAGGTCTCTAGAACTTCTGGGCCTTTAGATGCTTCTGCTGATTTTACATTTATCCAGAGATGGAGATCTCTATATGGTGTATCACTGTCTGTTTCATTGAAGAGCAGGAATTCAAGCTTCATATTTTCTCCCTCAAGTGAAGGGGTAAACGTAACCGGCTCTTCCCAGGTAGCATTATGAGCAAGGTTTATTTGCTGCAGTTTTTCTGATAGTGGCAATGATTTGTTTTCAAGCCTCAATTCCATTGTATAGTTTACGGGTTTATATTCATGGTTTACAATGCCCACTGTCACGGTTCCGTTTTCTCCAAGCGTGTAGTTTGTTGGGTACTTGTCAGCTTTTCCTTCAGATCCGAGAATATAAAACTCGGTGAAATGTTCTCCTTCCTTTGGGGTTATAACTACATAAACAAGGGTTGCAACAGACAGAAGAATCGAGAGGATTAGGAAGATTGTAAGGGTTTTATCCAGCTTTGACTCTGGCTTCTCCAGAATTTCGGCTTTAATCGAAAGTGCCGTTTTCCTGAAAGGCACCTCAAAAGCCTCGGTTTCCGGAAGCTTTTCTCGCCTCAGGTATGCAAGCCCGCACATGATAAAGGTGAAAACAGAAAGGCTTATGAGGATTGGAAGGAGCCTTATTCCCCAGGGGGTATAGTTAAGGCCAAGCCCTATCAGGGGCACGACTGCAATACTCAATCCGAAGGAGAGTGCTGTTCTTTCGATCCCGTCAAGGTCTGATTGTGCAGGAAAGAGAGCAGCAATCAGGGCATACCCCGGAAGGAAAAGCACCAGAGGCAGCCCAAGTATGTTCCTGAGCATACTTTCATTTAGTCCTGGAGTGAGTACGAAGATATCTGTTAGGAGCACAAGCCCCATAACAATCAAAAGGTCCGAGGGAATTTGTTTTCCAGTCATTTAGGTCATCTGGCCTTATTAAAAAAATTATTATCTTTCTTCAGTTTCTTTCAAGAGATTAACTATCTTTTCCTCATCCTTTTTATTCTTTCGCTCTATTTTTTGCCTATATATACAATTATTTAATAGGTTTTCTTCAGTCTCCTTCTCGGTTTGTTTTTTGTTTTTGAGCATATTTTCTGTCGTTTCTGCCTTAGCTCTTCTTTTCCTTAATTTTCCGGCATTCTTTCTTTTTTCTCTTCTAATGCCTTCAAATATTTATTTATCAAACTTTCATCCAATTCTGCAGTTCTATACGTTTATTTATATGAATATTTTTTGATCGTACACCCTGATTTTTTTAATGTAAATGGCTTTGCCATTGACGGACAATTTGGAATAACTTCTTTTATCAGTCCACTTTTTATCCTTGTTTGTCGCGACTTTCCTGTTTAAATAAATGCGGCAAGTCCCCGTTGGGTTATTTTGGAATGCAAGACTCATATTTTGTCTGAAGAAATTCTCCTGACGAGACAGAAACTGGCGGGACATGGTTAAGATAATATTTTGTGTTTTACTGATATCTCTTTTTGAATACCGTTTCTCTCTCTTGTATCTAATATTTTTAGTATCTCTTAATTGCAGATGTCATTTTGTGGAGCCTGTTAGTTTAGTCATATCTCATTATACCTATCTTACTAAAGGTTCTCCCAATGTTCTTATTTTTTTGATTACTATTTTGTTGTTATGTTAGCCTCAATAAATTTATATAATCGTCTTCCTTATCTAATTTTTGAAAGTTATATTGTAAGGTCTGTTAAACAGTCCTGATATCATTTTGATTAAATGGCTTTAGTTTTGTGCATAAAAGATCTTACATATTAATTCACTTTAATACTTTTAAGTAATATAAAGGGGGTCATTAAAATTGATCAATGAATTGCCTACAGGTAAAAATTTCAGGTGCATGACCAAGCAAGAAGAACATTCTTGCACGAGAGGTAAAGTCCCTCAAAATATCACTGTGGTCCTTCCTGCCCATAATGAAGAATCCTCTATAGGCAGTGTTATCCTGCTTACAAGGCTCTATGCAAACAATGTGGTCGTTGTAGATGACGGGAGCTCAGACCGTACAGGGGAGATTGCTAAAAAAGCAGGAGCTACAGTGCTCGTACATAATACTAGTAGAGGAAAGGGGATAGCTCTTGAAACAGGTTTTAAAGCGGCAGCTGAGCTTGGAGCCGATATAATTGTGACCATGGATTCGGAAGGCCGTCATGACCCTGAAGATATTCCGAGACTCGTTGCTCAGATCAGCCAAGGACATGCTGACATTGTTAACGGCAGTCGCTACTTAAATGGCCTGGGAAATAACACTCCCTTCTATCGCCGAATTGGGCAAACAATCCTGGAAAGGTTCACCAGCATAAACTCAGCTAGTAAAATCACAGATCCCCAGAGTGGCTTCCTTGCTTTTGCAGCCTCTGTAAAAGATGTTTTTCGCTTCAATGCCCAGGGAATAGCACTGGAAAATGAACTTCTTGCAGATGCAGGCAAATCTGGCCTCCATATAAAAGAAGTCGAAATTGGTGTATATCATCACGTTGAAGACCAGCTAAGAAATCCGATCAAATACATTCTAGGAGTCATGGAAACTGTTGTGAAAGATATAGAGGTAAACAGGCCATTGTACTTCTATTCAGTGCCAGGGTTTGCTCTTATAACATGCGGTCTCTACATGGGTTTCAAGTTTCTTGAAGCCTTTTTCCTCGGTATAGAAAGCCTGCATTTCGGGCCTGCGTTTCTGATGGTTTTCCTGGCTCTTGCAGGAGTATATATGACAATAAGTGGAATAGTAATAAATTCACTTGCAGAGGTTACCGGGCAAACTGAACCCGCTTTATGATTATTTCCGTAATTGTTCAGACATCTGCGAAAAACCATGTAAATAAATTTTATTGATTTTCACAGGTGCCTGAATAGTATTGGAAATTTATTGAAAAAGAATCTTAAAAACTGCTTCTTCTCATATTTTATTTTCATATTTAACTTCGATATCATATTTCAGTGCTTAATTTCTCTGAAACTGTCTAAATTGAGGATACTATTCTTTAAGCTCTCTGCATACAAATATCAGTTAATTGATGCTGATGTTCTCAGTATCAAATACATGAAACTTTCAGCTAATGCAAAACTGAAAAACATAAATAATAGCCCCAAAAAGGATCAGGCATATATTTGACCATCAATCTTTAGAGAGGGCGTTATTACCTTGTTTTGCCCCATAACTTCTCATTACAATTTACATCAAGAAATTTTCAGAATAATATAGTCAAATGGGGTTATTAGAAATGAATATAGAACTACTTATGGGTAACAGTACCCGGTGCACAGCAAAAAAAGACGACAAAACTTGCATGAGGAATACACATCCTCAAAATAGCAACCTTATTCTTCCGACCTATGATGAAGAAATCTCTCCCGAAAGCATCTTCCTGCTTAGCAAGTTTCACATAGACATCCAGTTTATTTATCCATTTTCGTACCCATCTACCTTTACTTTATCTCTCTGGCAGTTTCCCCCTTCTTTACTCATATCTTTTTCATTTTTTCTCTTTCAATATCTGTCTTCTTTCCATTCACCTTTTAAATTATTTCGTTCTTTATTTGGAGATTAATTTATTTATTACTAAATATTTTTTTGCAATTTTCGTTTATTTATTTCTATTTTAATTGAAATACATATTAAATTTATTCATTTTTCAGCTATTCTTCTTTTGCTGGATATTCTTCTTTTTCGATCTTGAAAAGTGCGGCAAGTACACTCTAAAGTAATCTTGACTTGTAATGAGCATCTCTGTTAAGACAATTTTTCTCTAAATCTGCAGAAGCCCGCAGGATATGAGGGAAAAGGATTTTGTGTTCTCTAAACCTCTTTTTGGAGGTTAAATATTTGTATTCATGGTAAGTTATACTTCTTGTATTTTAATCTAAGAGGTTCTTTTTTGGAGCTTATTAGTTCAATGATATCACGTTATTTTTATCTTATTAAAGAATCTCTATATGCTGAAAATCTTTTGCTTATTTTATAACCTTTCAGATATTTAAATAACTTTATATAGTTATCATTACGATCTTTTTTTAAAAAATTAGTTTTATAATATTTTTGGATTATATGGCTTTTCAGGTTTTATATGCGCATTAGCTCCAAAAATTTGCATAATAAATTTGGGGGATTATCCAAAGTGAACAATGAACTGTTTATGGACAAAAGTGTCCAGTGCATAAGTAACAAAGAAGTGTATCCATGCAAGAGGGGCCCAGCCCCTCAAAACATCACCGTGGTTCTCCCTGCTTACAACGAGGAAGTTTCCATCGGAAGTATCGTTCTCCTTACCAGATTCTATGCCGACAATGTCATTGTTGTTGACGACGGCAAGCTCAGACCGGACAAGCTGAAGTTGCCAGGAAGGCAGGTGCAGAAGTGATCGTCCACGAAGCCAATACAGGAAAAGGTGGAGCGTTAAAGACCGGCTTTACAGCTGCAGAAGGCGCAGATATTATAGTTACCATGGACTCGGACGGCCAGCATAACCCTGCTGATATCCCTAAGTTAGTTGCCCCTATCCTCAAAGGCGAAGCTGACATGGTAAACGGCAGCCGTTATCTAAATGGGTTGGGAAGAAACACTCCGTTCTATCGCCGCATCGGGCAGACGATCCTGGACAGGTTTACTATCATAAATTCTGGCCTGAAGGTTACCGATTCACAGAGTGGTTTCCGTGCCTTTGCAGCTTCCACAAAAGACCTTTTTCGCTTTAATGCCCAGGGAATGGCAATAGAAAGTGAAATGCTCGCAGACGCAGGCAAATCCGGCCTCCGCATAACCGAAGTCGAAATCGGTGTCCGTTACGACGTTGACTGCTCAACTGTAAATCCGATAAAGCATGGTTTTGGGGTCCTTCTAATGGTCTTAAAGGATATAGAGTTCAACAAGCCTCTTTACTACTTCACAGTTCCAGGCCTGTCCCTTGGAGTAGGCGGTCTCTATATGGGTGCTCACTTCCTGCGAGATTTCACAATGGGAGGAGCTCTGCAGTTTGGGCCTACAATACTTATGGTCCTGTTCATTGTAGTTGGGACATTTGTGGCTCTGGCAGGGATCTTGCTGCACTCGGTATCTACAATCATGAAGGACGCTAGGGTGACCTAAATAGAATAAAATGAGGCCTTTATTTTGAAAAATTATGATGGAATCTTGCCTTCACTATAATCCATAGTTGCTGCAATGAAAAAGTCAATTTTCGAAATATTAAAGGTAATTTTTAAGAGGTAGTTAAATTGACTAAAATATGTTTAGTTTGTTCTCACGGCGGTCATTTCACTGAGATGATGCAATTAGTTAAAGCATTTGAGCATTCTAATTATTTTTTTGCAACTTACAGGTCAGAAGCAACAAAAAATTTGGAAAATGCTTACTTTCTTGAGTTTAAAGATTGGAATCTAAAAGGAAAGATTCTGCAGATAAAAAACCTCACAAAAATTTCATTTATACTCCTAAAAGAACGTCCTGACATTATTGTAACTACAGGCGGAGGAGAAATTGCAGTTCCTTTCTGCTATATTGGGAAACTTCTTGGTTCAAAAGTAATTTTCATTGAAACTTTAGCGCGCATAACAACTCCCTCTGGAGGGGGAAAGTTAGTTTATCATATATCCGATCTCTTTTTGGTCCAATGGGAATCACTCTTGCCAAGATATGGAACTAAGGCAAAGTACTGGGGGCGAATCATCTGATATTTGTTACTATTGGTATGATGTATGGATTTGACAGACTAATTAGATGGATGGACTCAATTGCAGAAAAATTAGATGAAGAAATTGTGATGCAGATTGGCAACACTGAATATGTGCCTGCACATGCAAGGTACTTCAGATTTGAATCTAAAGAAAAAATGGATCAATATTATTTAGATGCAAGGATAATTGTTTGCCACGCTGGTGTCGGTTCGTTGATGACTTCCTTAGAAAAGGAAAAACCAGTGATTGCTGTACCACGAAGTAGTGATTTAGGAGAAGTTATTGACAATCATCAATTCGAAATTTCAAAGGAGCTGGAAAATGAGGGGCGAATAAAGGTCGCTTATACCATGAACGAATTGGAACACCATTTACTGGAAATTAAATATGTATCTTCTAATCTGAGAATGAAAAATGAACTTGTAGAGTCTCTTAAGCATTATATTAATCAACTTAATGAATCTGCTACATAAAATTGAATTTATCAAAGAATTAGGCTTTATTTATTGGAAGGAACGTTTTTTATGAAGATTTCTTCAAAACTGGACTTGGTTGCTGCATTAGTTCTCAGTATTCTTGGTGTACTGATACTGTTTCTTTCCTGGTACGCGAAGTTACTTCAGTATGATATTGGATTAATACTTTTCTTTTCGCCTTTAATCTATATTCTTTTTAAAAATCGTTTTTTCAAAGAATCTTTTGATAATTCCAAGAACACAAATAATATGAGGATTCAGTTACTGAACCTCGTGTTTATAGCTGTTTATACTCTTAGTATTGTACTACTTTACTTTAATTTGTATCATAGACCTCTTTCTTATTTCATATTAATCTCTTTATTAAGTTCATTTATTGTTATTGAGATTGTCCATCTTAAGGCTAAAGCTAGCTCAGTACCAATATTACTAAAAATAATTATGTTATCATTAAATATAAGATATGGAATATTTTATGAGTTTAGTAGTTTGATTGGAAATGATCTTTTTAAGCATGCAAAGTTGATTAATCAGGTGATGAGTTCTGGTTTTGTTACTCCCGAAACCATGGATTATACGAAATATTTCGATTTTCCTATCTACCATATACTTAATGCGAGTTTAAGTTTAGTTTCCTCTTTTGATATTAAAAGTTCTCTTTTTTTCTCGACTGCCTTTTTCTTTTCGGTCAGCACAGTCTATATCTATTTAATCGGTAAAAAATTAGTCGGAGTTAAATTTGGACTACTTGCAATGCTACTTGCAAACGTAAGTGATGTATTCATTGTAGCAGGTTTGACCAGCATAACTCCGGGATCTCTAGTCTTTTGCTGGCTTCTAATTCTTTTATATCTTTTACTCACCACTTCAAACTCTGTAAGTAATAATTTCATTAAAATTTTATTAATTGCTGTCTTGATACTTACGCACCAGTTAAGTACACTTGCTTCGCTAGTTATTTTGATAAGTATTTTTGTAGGAGAACGTATTTTTGCGCATATTCATGGAAATCTTAAACTTTTGAATATGGGTACTTTAAGTACAACTTTAAGCATAAACTCTCTGTTGATTTTTGGCGTTATGCTTATTTTTTACTGGATGCATGCAGACAAGGATCTCACAAGCGGAAAGAGCTTCTTTTATTTTGCAATTAATCCAGTTGTTAATGTATTTAAGTACGGAGACTTTTTATCCCATGATTCTAACGTTTATGCTGATTACTATGCTCAATATAGTATGGCTTCTAACGTTTTATTTCATCTAGGGTATTTAATTCTCATTGGACTTGCTATTATTGGAGCTTTGATATGGCTTTCTTCAAAAGCTCAGGACTCTAAGAAATTTTCTATAATCGTAGCTACATTTTCCCTCTATATCTTCATATATGGGGCACCACTCACTGGAATTGGAAACGCTCAACTTTCTACAAGATGGCTTGTATTTGCTTATCTCTTTTTGATTCTGTTGTCAACTCAAACCATATTTTCCTTAGTAAACTCTCTTAATAGTAAGAAAACAGCGACTTTTGTTCTGATAACTATTATTTTTACATTTACAATGATAACTACCCCTTATGTCAATGGAGATAGTCCCCTTTACTGTCAGGAGCGGTGGCCACGTGCTTCTTTTACAGATTCTGAGGTTCAGGCATCCAGGACTATTGCTGATACTTGCGATGGAATTGTTAACACAGATGGGAGCTATTCGATATTATTTAGAGAATTTTCGTACAACTGCAGCATTAAAGGCATTAATGAAACAGACTCAGAGTCATTAAATCAAAATGTGATACTATTGAGAGAATGTATAACAAAAGAGCCTGTGGTCATGGAATGGAAGGGTGGCGAATTAGGTATAGTCAAAATTGTTGAGGATAAGTTCCTATCACAATTTCAAACCTCCCGACATGATCTTATTTATAATAATTATTATGTTAAAGCTTACTCAGGAAAAACTGACTCAGTTAGAGATTCGATAGAAGGAGTGTAAAAATGACAAAAATATTAATTGTAAATTTCGGAGGCAGATTTAACAAAGGCGGCGTAGCTTTAGTAAATTCAATGATTGAAACAATTAAGTATTTCATTCCCAACTGTAAGTTTACTGCACTCGCCCATCAGGCAAATTATAATCAATATCCTATCACGGTTATAGAGACGGTTGGGTCAAATTCATCTTTAAAAGCAGGCTTAAAAGCATTATATTTAGTGGTGACATCCTTATTATTAATGGTATTTAATAGATTTGGAATTCGTTTAAACCCAAGAAATGAAATTTTACGTGAATATGTGGAATCTGACGCTGTAATTAATACTGGTGGGGATAATCTAACAGAAGACTATGGTACATTATCTCTGGCCTTTAACTTGAGTTATTTATTAATTGGACTAATTTTTAAAAAACCAGTTGTAATATATGCAGAATCTATTGGCCCTTTTAGAGGTCGAATATCCCGGTTAATGGCCAACTTTGTTCTTAATAGAGTTAATTTAATAACAATCAGAGAAGAAATTTCAAAGAAGAACCTCAATCTAATAAATGTAAATAAACCTCGTATATGTCTTACAGCAGATTCCGCTTTTTTACTAAAGGCAGTAACTGCAAAAAGACTGACTGAATTATTGAACACCGAAAATATTACTGAAAATGATCGGCCTTTAGTGGGAATATCTATCAGTAAAATCATTTCCAGATATGGCTTTGCAGATATAGAGAAGCCGGAAGAAAAGTATCAACAATATGTCAGTGTAATGGCTAAAACAATTGAATATATAACAGATAATCTTGAAGCTACCGTAGTTATAGTTCCACATGTTATAGATCCTCGAAAAAATGATGATCGATGGGTTGCAGATGATGTATGTAAATTAATCTCTAATAAATCAAAAGTAATTTCTATAAAAGAAGATTATACACCTGAGGAGTTAAAAGGAATAATAGGTCATTGTGATTTATTTATTGGGGCAAGGATGCATGCAACCATAGCTTCTACATCAATGCTGGTTCCTACTATAGGGATTGCATACAGCCACAAAATTTACGGAATTGTTGGCGAGATGCTTGGACAAAAAGAATACATCCTTGATGTAAAAGAATTGACATATGAAAGTTTAATCTCAAAAATAGATGATGTATGGAAAAATAGAGAAACTATTAAAGAGCAGTTGGGAATAAAAGTTCCTCAAGTCAAGGAAAGGGCAATGTTAAATGGAAAATTGGTCAAGGAACTGTTAAGTGCTTAACTTGTCCAGTTATTCCTTTTAAAATCTCTTTTTGCTTTTTTCAACATAAAGTAATAATAAGGGGCGCTATAAAGCCAAATAACTTTTGTTGGTATTATATGCAATATTTTTCTGAATACTGGCTTGGAGAATACTCTCACAGTTAGACAGGGAAACAGATTGAGCATAAAATCTATTCTATCTGACTCTAAAAGGTTATTATTCTCCGGAACAGCTCCAAAAAGATATTTATATGCTTTTGTTTTTTTCTTCTTGGTGTAAAGCATACCTTCTTGAGACTGTACTACTTTTTTGGAGTCTAGTTGATTTAATCTAATCTGATTCTTTGACTCCATTTTATTAAGTAGTTGATCCCCAAATTCCGTTTTTGAAATCAATACCGATATTCCAATTTTTTCCTCAGACATTTCTGGAAGCCACGCATCCCCAAAAGAAATATCTGCCAGCTCACAAACTCCATTACTGCAGCAGAGACATCTGTTTGGATAAAAAAAGTATGAACCAATAAGGCTCCAGGAAGTAGATTGAACCAGATTTCTTTTACCTTTTGTAGAAAGAATCTTTAACATCCCTGGGTAGCCTTCTCCTCTATAGCTTATTTTATTTACATCTTTCTCTTCTACTTTTAATTTTTTAAGTAGAGTTTTTGTAGCATAAAAATTGGGCGAATGATTACAAAATATGCCTAAGCGTAATACTATTTTCTGCTTTATTTTCTTATTTACTTTCTCGGCTTTTCTCAGTCCGTCTATATGGCAGGGAAGCCCCACAATCGCAAATTTGCCTTCTATCTTTAGTGCTTCTTCTAAAGCAACATTTAGTGGCACAGGACAGTATTTGGATCCGCTTGCTTCAATGATTTCTTCCTTAGTTCTTGCAATAAAAGGTTCAGGTTCAAATGGTTTTTCTTTTTTCATTCTGGTAACGATTGCGCCATCTATTAATCCCTCTTCCAGTGCAAATATCAGTGTTTGAGTAATAAGGCCTCCAGAAGAGGAGTTATATCGTATATCATAATTTGTTGAATTCCCACTGTAGCAATTTAGATAATTCCCAATTAAAATATTTTCAGGAGCCCTCCCAAATATTTCCATGTTTAATTCGTTATAATCTGTACCATGCCCTGGACAAACTGCGAAACAGACCTGGCATTCAGTACATTTTTCTTTAGCTATCTTTGCAATATAAACCCCTTTAGTCTCATCGATTTCCATAGATATGGCTTTTTTTGGACAGAGTGCTGCACAGGTTCCACACCCACTGCATAAATTCAATTTTACAACTTTACTTATTGTATTTTGGGATGTAATCACATATATCATACCTTTATTTTTTTTGCAAGAGTATTGGATAGTTTGCCATGTTCAGTTCTTATGCATGGTTTATTGGCTTTGATTTTCATTTAGTTATGATTTGAGATATTGTTCGCAATTCCTTGACCCTTTCTGATAAAAAGAGCACCTCTGCCATGTTTGCAAAAAAATAGTGGACCTCTTATTCTTGTGCTTTTCAATAACTATCCTCTTACCTGTACAGTTTCAAAAGACTTTTTTAAGCTATCCATTTTTTTTAAACTCTTTTCCCTTTTAATCTCGATTTCATCTCTTTATGTAATTTTTTTTCTTCAAAAACCTAATATTTTTTTACAAAATGAGTCTGAAAAAACTCTTTGGCAAATAGTTATTGACATATACGAGATCGATAAGGAGATAATAGCTATAAAAAAACTATATGTCAATTGAAATGGATGAAATAGATTAAAAAAATAAATATTTCTTATGATACTGGCTACTATATAAATCAAAGGTGCATGTATTAAATATATTCCAAATGATCTGTCTCCAATCCTAACCAAAAACTGTGGCCATTCTTTAATAAATTCTCTTAAATACATAAAAGCGAAAATTATGGATATTGAGTAAATAAATGATGAAAACTTTAAAGCTGAAACCGCAAATTCGAAATTATCATATTTTAGCAGTAATATTTTTGCTTCAAATATTGAAAATATAATTCCTGCTATGACTCCGGAAATGATTATATATGAATCTTTTTTGTCAAAGATTTTCTCCTCATTTCTGCGCATTAATCTCCCAACCTCATAAAAAATAATCCATGAATAAAAAGGTAAAGCATAATTTTGAAGTGGAATATCTGTATGCTGGTGCAATCTTAAAACATACAATGATAGAAGACTAAATAAATTTATCAAGAAAATTGAAATTATACCATAAATTTTACTATCTGTTATTTGAATTAAAGGTGTTAATAAATATAATTGGATAATTAATATGACAAAATAATATGGGCCAATAGCCCCGCCTGTTATAAGTTTTGTCAGTATCTCACGAAAATGTAAGTCTTGTCCGGTGAATGAAAAAATGGCTAAAATTATGAGTGACCAGAACATATAAGGGATCAGTACTCTTGGAATTCTTTTTTTTAGAAAAGCTCCGTACTCTTTTCCCGAACTTATATTCGTTGGCGTCCAATAACCCGATATAAATATAAATACGGGAACTGCAAAATTCAGTAACTGCCTACAAGCAATAACTAAATAATAACTCCATAAATCGGGTTCAAATTTTGGATTCATTAAACTGTACCCTATTGAATGAATTGCAACAACAGCTATTATTGCGACCCCTTTAAGCGCATCGAAAGAAGTGTCTCGTATTTGTTGCATGTTTTTTCCTTTTTTAATCAATAACATTTTAACTTTTGAGTACCTGTCTTCTCAAATCTTTTTTGAATTTTTCTTTTAAAGAGACCTTTGGTGGTGCAGGACAGTATCTGGATCCGCTTGCTTCAATTATTTCTGCCTTGATAAGTTGTCATTTCATGCTTCAATTTATGGCTCGTTGGCTTTTAATTCCGGTTTGCTCATTTTCTCAAACGAAATATCTTTAAACCATCCATCTTTCCACAAGATAGCTCCGATGATCAAAATGCACATCAACGCATTGCTCAGAATTGATGCATAACCGACTCCTATGATTCCATATGTAGTCATAAATTTATAACTTAAGCCAATTAGAGAAATAAAAGAAAAGCCGTTTATAAACACAATATTGAGAATACTGTTCTGGATTCTTTTTATGGAAAAATATGTCTGACTTATTCCTAAGAAAATATAGGAAATAGCTAAAAGTTGCAGTAGTTCTAAGCCTTTCTCTGCATATTCAATGCTCACTATTTTTAATATGTTCCCTCCAAACAAGCAAAGAATCGCTATGGATGGAATTAGTAGAGAATAAATTAAAAAAAGCGATTTTAATACGGTTTTTTTCATTTCTTCCCCATGGCTTCCTTCTACGAACAATGAAAGGCTAATGGAGTTTGGTATCATAAAAAGCAGTGAAGATATCGAATAAGCTATAAAATAATAAGCTGCATTTTCAGCCCCAAGAATATTCAGTATCAAAACAGGTAAAATCATGGTGGGACCCAGCATAAACAAACTTACAAGATAATTTCCTGCAGAAAACTCAAATGAATTTTTGAGATAAGTTTTGTCTATTACATATCCGAGTTTGATTCCTGATTTTGTAATTAAATAGATTGAGACTAACAGGGAAAAGAAGAATGAAATTCCAACAGCGCTGTAAATCCCTATAGCTTTAAAATTTATAAACGGTATTAAGAATAAAAGCCTGGAACCAGTAATTATACTTTGCAGACAATGATATTTCCCTTTTCTATCTGAAATAAATGAAATTCCTGTCAGTGTAGTAATCGAATTAATTACGAGAATGATTATGAAAAGAGCAGCATTAAGTGGAGACTTTAAAAGATAAAGTTCTGGCGAGAAAATATCTATTCCAAAGATGTATATGAGTCCAAATAAAATAGCGAGTAAAGTAGTAACAATTAAAGATGTGTTGAACACTTTGTTTCTTTCACCAGCTGAAAAAAAGCGAATAATAGAGAAGTCCAGCCCGGCCTTAGATAATAGAACAAGAAATCCCATCGAAGATATGAGTGCTGTTGCCACTCCTACGTTTTCTGTTGAATAAAATTTTGCTGCAAAAATCCAGAAGATGAATCCAAAACCAGCACCAAATATAGAAGAGAACATTATATACAGGGAATTTTGAATAAAGGGATCTTCAATATGTCTGAATATTTTTGAATTACTTACTATTTTTTTTAAATACATGATCACTCAATCTCATACCAATTTTTGTTACTACGTGTTTATGTTCTCAGGACTATCTTGCTTATAACAAATTTGGATAGTTAATCCCTTAAATCTTGCAGACATTATGTAAATATTATTTCCGTAATAGATCTATTAACCGTAATGAGCATGAGTTATTGAAAACTGCAAGAATAAGATTCTCTTCATTTTCCTCAAATTAGGGAAATGAACTTGCTTTTTTGGAATTGATCAATATCCTATGGATACGGCCCTATTAACAGTGATTTGAAATAAACAATAAAAATTTACTATTTAAAATACGAATTTGGTTTTCAGTCTTCAAGCAGAGAAATTTCAACCTTTATTTTTTATCTTACACTAGTAAATGAATCTCTTTTAGGATATATTTTTATTAAGATACTATCTATAATTATTTAAACTATTTGGTGGCTTTCTAATATCCTAACCTAAGTTTGACAGTACCCACTAATTGGTACTGAATATTTCCCTTCTTTTTTGGTCCAATTGGGCTTGACAATTCGTTTAAATTTATAAAAATTTATTATATATTCTATGTAATTCCATTCCTTTTTGCTACTATCAAGCTATTGATCCAGTCAAAATTCGCAAAAATATAGTTTTTGACACCCTTTATCTTGAACTTGATTGTAAGTGTCAAATTCTTCAAGCTTTTTTTAATGAATTTTGTAGATGTGTGTTTTAGCTCCTCAAATTCATATCGCATCAGCGATATGAATAACTGGGCAATAAATCCCAGGATAATAGCTCCATAAATGCTATCATCTGACCATACTCTTAACGGCTTAATCTGAATTTCGTTTTTTAACGAGTGGAATATTTTTTCAATAGAATCCTTTTTTCTGTATGTTATCAATGCATCTTCAAGTGTCAAATCCCTGTTTGATTTCAGACAGAAAAATCCTTCTCTTCCATTAATCAGTGAAGCTTTCAGGAGTTCTATAGCTTCCTCGTCACTAAGCTCTTCGAGCTTAGTTCTAAAAGAGTAATCAATCTCAATCAACTCATTATTTACTCTGAATTTCTTAGGAAGCTTTTTGTTGTTTATGATGGCCTTCTGAATCTCTTTTGCTTCCTTTAATTTCCTCATAACAGCTCTTGCTTTTGATTCTAACTGCCTTTTCTTTAGAGAGTCAGAGAAATATAAATATTTGATGCTGCTAGGTTTGACGATTTTTATCCCATATAAACCTTTTTCGGCGTCAATCAGTTCGGCTTTTTCCAGATGAAAGTTCTCAATTATTTTGTCGTCACTTGTATTCATTTTCATTGAAGTGAGATACTCCATCTCATCTCCCTGTATAATCTTTATATTCTCTGTGGTATTAGCTCCTTTATCAAAAATAAGAAGAGAGCCTTCTTTAAGTCTACTTTTCACCTGGTTATAAGTGTCAGAAAAGTGCTCCAAATCAAGAACATTTCCTCTATTCACTGTAACTCCAATAGGTATGTTAATTGGGTTAGCAAGTTCACTAATTCCAACGGTTATCTGCAACTTATCAGGCCTGTGATCTCTGCTATATCCGAATTTACCAAGTTTGGATTTAGTCCCGTAAAGGACTATACTCGTCCAATCCAGGTTTATGTTCGTCTCTTCAAACTCATATACAGAAAATAGAGGATCCAGAATATCAGAGAGAATTTCCTCTCTGTTACGTCCTAAGAGTTCAAGAGTTATGTAAAGAACTCTTTCATGAAACCTTTCAAGATTCAATATCTCGAGAATTTCCTCCTGATTTAACCATTTGCCAGCTTCTTTGATACTAAAATTCTCAGTCAGCTTGTAGCTTAACAAACCGATTAGCAAACTATTGAGATCAAGACCCTTGTTTTTATGTTTGCTAAAAATGTCACAGAAATTAAGCTTTTCATAAAAGAGTTGGACGGCAAGGATCGATCCGATAGGAACACATATATTCTTGTTAGGAATTGTAGGAAATGCTCTCTGTTTTGTGATGTTCATTTGACCGGATAACACAAAACAAAGAGCACTTATTTTTATATAACTGTCAAAGTCAGGTCCTAAAAATAACTTCAAATAGCTCTAAAAATCTCTTGTCTAATTTAACTATTTTTTTAACATCTTCTAAATAAATTGTTTTTCTCAACTGATGTTTTGCCTAAATTGACAGAAAAACCTTCCAAGCAAAAAGCAGATGACTTCATTAAAAAAACTGGAGATACAGTGATTGCCCGTAATACTAACCGGAAATCTCAGCTCTAAAAACAGAGGCTAAAATTGTAGCCTAACATGGAGTCGATACCTGCGACTATAGATTATGATGATTTGCGGTCCCAGTGATATTCCCAGCTTCTTTGCGTCGGTTTTTTTATTTAGGAGTTGGCAAATGTGCTTTTTATAAAAAAGTTTGCGACCTTTCTTTAACTTTTAAAGCATTCATTAAGAGATTGGGGGTTTTTATCTCTTTTATCTCGAAAAGAGAGGAAGTGTCGCGACTTTGCTGTAAATTCCAGGTTAAGTTTTTGAATTATGAAGGGTAAGTTAGCCTTATGATATTGAATATTCAAATAGAACACTTGGAATATTTGTAATTTTACAGAAAAATTGGTTCACTGCCAGAAACGCGGCAAGCTCTCTCCAAAGGGGATAAATTCTTAATATTCAGCTCTCCCTCAAGAGATCCTCCTGATAGTTCATAAATGAGCGGAACCAGGTTGAGATAAATTCCAGATTCTAATGATCTCGGTTTCTGAAATCATCTTATCTATTTTTTCGGAATTATTCTGTTTATTCCTTGATCTTCAACATTATTTTCCAGAACTTATTAGTTTGAATGATTATTTTTTCCTTACCATTACTACAGATTCTTCTAATGATGATCTCACTTTTGTCATTATTATATTATTATCTAATTGTAAATAAATTTATATAGTTGCGCACCAATCATCTTTTTGAAAATATTTGCTGTGTGTGGCCTCTTCAACATTCATTATCTCATTCAGGTTACACAGTTTTTCAGGTTTTATATACGCATATTAGTTCCAAAAATTTGCATAATAAATTTGGGGGATTATCCAAAGTGAACAATGAACTGTTTATGGACAAAAGTGTCCAGTGCATAAGTAACAAAGAAGTGTATCTATGCAAGAGGGGCCCAGCCCCTCAAAACATCACCGTGGTTCTCCCTGCTTACAACGAGGAAGTTTCCATCGGAAGTATCGTTCTCCTTACCAGATTCTATGCCGACAATGTCATTGTTGTTGACGACGGCAGCTCAGACCGGACAGCTGAAGTTGCCAGGAAGGCAGGTGCAGAAGTGATCGTCCACGAAGCCAATACAGGAAAAGGTGGAGCGTTAAAGACCGGCTTTACAGCTGCAGAAGGCGCAGATATTATAGTTACCATGGACTCGGACGGCCAGCATAACCCTGCTGATATCCCTAAGTTAGTTGCCCCTATCCTCAAAGGCGAAGCTGACATGGTAAACGGCAGCCGTTATCTAAATGGGTTGGGAAGAAACACTCCGTTCTATCGCCGCATCGGGCAGACGATCCTGGACAGGTTTACTATCATAAATTCTGGCCTGAAGGTTACCGATTCACAGAGTGGTTTCCGTGCCTTTGCAGCTTCCACAAAAGACCTTTTTCGCTTTAATGCCCAGGGAATGGCAATAGAAAGTGAAATGCTTACAGACGCAGGCAAATCCGGCCTTCGAATAACCGAAGTCGAAATCGGTATCCGTTACGACGTTGGTTGTTCAGCCGTAAATCCGATAAAGCACGGTTTTGGAGTCCTTCTAATGGTTCTGAAGGATATAGAGTTCAACAAGCCCCTTTACTACTTCACAGTTCCAGGCCTGTCCCTTGGAGTAGGCGGTCTCTATATGGGTGCTCACTTCCTGCGAGATTTCACAATGGGAGGAGCTCTGCAGTTTGGGCCTACAATACTTATGGTCCTGTTCATTGTAGTTGGGACATTTGTGGCTCTGGCAGGGATCTTGCTGCACTCGGTATCTACAATCATGAAGGATACGAGGGTGGCTTAAACTTGCACAGACGGAAAAAATGCACGTTGAATTTTTGAGAAGATATTTGGTCAAAATAATAATTGTTTATTAATTCTCTCATGAACGATTGAACTGAAGGGAGTCTATGAATATATTACAAGTGTGTGCTAATTATCCTCCAGTTGCAAGTGGCTATGGAGTATATGCGCAAAATTTAAGCTTGGATCTTTTGAACTACGGCGTTAATACCACAGTTTTAACATTTAATCCTAAGCAATCTAACTCAAGAATACCAAGCGATAAATTACCTGTAGAGAGAATAAATGCGTTTAATATTAAGTCATTAGAGTATCCACTGTATGGTCCAAACATTCTCACTCACATTGAGAGATTGGTAAATGAAAACGATATTGACGTGATAAATAGTCATACTCGTTTTTTCACCTCTACATTTTTCGCATCTTTATATCGGAAATTAAATAGTGATATACTCCTTGTTCACACGGAACACGGAGCAGGACCATTAGTTCATAAAAATAAACTAGTTTCTTCAGTTTCCAATTTCTATGATCACACTATTGGGAAATGGTCTATACAATCTGCTGATATTCCGATTGCTATAGGGCCATCTTCAAAAAAATTCATGCAGATTCTGGGTTGTAAAAAAGATATCGAGATTATACCCAACAGTATAAACTGCTCTCAATTTGAGGAATTGTCACGAGGTGCAAATATTCATGATGAATCAATAGTAATTACATATATAGGAAGACTTGTTGAATCCAAAGGTTTATTTGATTTAATTCATGTTTTCTCTGAAATTGAGAAATGTTATGACATAAAATTATTCGTAGTTGGAAAGGGGCCAGATGAAAGTAAGTTCAGACAATTAGTAAACTTGTTGAAATTAAATAATGTTGAATTTTTGGGATTTAGAAGTGATATTGCAAATATTCTTTCTACAACCGATATTTTTGTCAGTCCTTCTCACTATGATTCGGTTCCCACGACTATTTTAGAGGCTGGATGTCTCGGGACAAGGGTCGTTGCTTCTAATGTTGGAGATGTAGCATACATTCTAGGAGATGATTATCCGTATCTTTACAATAAAAATTATATAGACTCTATGAAGGAAAATTTAATTACGGTAATTGAAGAATCGGATTTTGAAGCAAAAGAGTTACAAAAAAGGATTCATAGTATGTTTAATTGGGAACAGAACTCCAAGAAGTATTTCAATCTTTTGATGAGTCAAATGAACAATTAACTCTGTGAATCTCAAATTTTAATTAGTTTAAAAAATTCAATTCTTTCACTTATCTATTAATATATTCTATGTTTGATATATTTACTCAAGTAATTTGGTATTGATATTATGAATATATTGTTTATGGCTCCGAATGTTTGTATTGATGGCTCTGGAGGTGATGTTACTCACGTTACTGAGTTGACAAGCAACTTGACAAATTTAAATAATCAAGTTATTTTAATTGCTCGAAATAAACAAAATAAGGCTATTTCGTTGCCATGTGATTTTAAAAACGCGGGCTTAATATCTCAGGGTAAGTTTTGGATCCCCTTTACAATGATTACAGCATTCTTTTTAGGTTTCTACATACTTACTTCTAAAAAAATAGATCTAATCTATGAACGCCATCATGTTTTCGGCGTTGGAATTATATTAGGGAAAATTTTTAAGACTCCTGTTGTAGTAGAAGTAAATGGGATTACCGCAGAAGAAATTTCATCATCATATTTTTCAAACAAAATCTTATTGATATTTATACACAAGATGGAAAGATTCCTTTTTACTCATGCTGATTCTATAGTTACTGTCTCAGTTAATATCAAAAACTATCTCTCTAACAGTTATGGTATTGCTGCAAATAAGATCTGCGTAGTTTCAAATGGCGTGAATATCGATCTATTTAAGCCAATAACGGACTCAAAAAAAATTCTTAATTTGGAAGATGATTACTACTATGTCTTATTTGTAGGAAATCTTGCAAAATGGCAAGATGTTGAAACTCTAATAAAAGCAGCTCCTTTGGTTTTAAGCAAAATTCCACAAACTCGTTTTTTGATTGTTGGTGAAGGAGTTATGAAAAATAAATTGATGGAGCTTGTAAGAAATACTGGTGTAGAGAATTTCTTTATTTTTACTGGGGTTGTCAAATACGAAAAAGTTCCACTTTATATTAATGCAAGTGATGTTTGCATCGCTCCTTTTTTAAAATCAAGAAAATGCTCTCCTCTTAAAATATACGAATATATGGCTTGTCAGAAGCCGTTTGTATCGAGTGGAATTGAGGATGTGATGGATGCTTTAAAAGAAGCCAATGCAGGGATATTTGTTGAACCCGAAAATCCTCATGAATTATCTGAAGCTATTATCAAAATATTGAATGATAAAGTATTGAAATTTAAACTGAGTGATAATGGCAGATCGTATGTTCTAAATAATCAAAGCTGGCGTGCAGTCTCTGATAGAATTCTTTCTTTATGTTTTGAATCTACGAGAATAAATCACTGAGATGCTATTCTTTATTTAACACTGTGATTTTTATGAAAATACTGCAAATAACTTTGGACATGAAAGGTGGAATAGTGCATTACACAGCACAACTTTCAAATGCCCTTTCAAAACATGGTGAAGTGTTTGTTATTACACCTTTTGGGGCTGAAGACAAATTATTTGATAAGTCTGTAAATTTAATTCAGTTACATACTGGTAATGTACTAAAAAATTTTTTTTTAAATACCTTCTTAATAAACAGATTTTGTTTATTTTTGAAAACGATAAACCTCCTCAATCCTGATATTATTCATATACAATTCCCTCATCCATGGTTGTGTTTCTTTCTTCCATTTCTTAGCAAATACAAGATAGTAACAACTATTCATAATGTTGAGCCACATATTGGATCCAGATCCTTTGATCAAAATTTTGCACATAATCTACATATAAAATATTCGGATGCCCTTATAGTCCATGGAGATCTTGCGAAAAGTAAATTACAAAACAGATTAAAAGAATCAGGTTTAAATAAAGATATATTTGTGGTGCCTCATGGTGACTATTCTTTTTTCACTGAAATTTCTAATAATATCAATTATGTAGAAAATAACACAGTTCTCTTTTTTGGGAGAATTGTTGAATATAAAGGGTTGAATTATTTAATTGAAGCGGCATCTCAAATTGTGAAGGAGATTCCAAACTTAAAGGTAATAATAGCTGGGTCTGGAAAAATAGATAATATCAATGTCATTGAAAAGTTGCCATATTTTGAAATATTCAACTATTATATTGAGAACGAAGACGTAGGTGAATTTTTTCAAAGGTCTTCTGTTGTAGTTTTGCCATACATAGAAAGTACTCAAACAGGCATTATTCCTATAGCTTATGCTTTCAAAAAACCAGTTGTAGTCACAAATGTTGGTAGCATTCCAGAAGTTGTAGAAGATGGCATTACTGGATATATAGTACCACCCAGGGATTCTAAATCATTAGCCAATGCGATAATTAAGGTTTTGAAAGACAACAAATTAAGAATTCAAATGGGTGAAAATGCATATACAAAGATGAAAGAAGAGCTGTCCTGGGATGTCATCGCAGAAAAAACAATTAATGTTTATAAGCAGGTTACGGAGGTAAGTTCCAATTAACAGTTATTTATTTTAATTGGTTATTTATTTTTGTTGAGCCAGAGAAAAATAATCTTACAATATCTTATTCCAATTATATATCTTTTTATTTTAAGAAATTGTCCAATTGGCTATAAATAACTCAAAATATATAATTCCTATGCTATTGTTATGGTTTTAATTCTCTAAAGAGATTAGCATTTGTTAAATAAATTTGAAATTTTGCTCAGAGTTTTATGGGGTGTAAATTTAATATTTAAAATTAGGGGACGTATATTATGAATAATTCCACTCTAGCACAAATTAATTTTAAATCAATCGAATTAGATATGTTATTTGTAAAATTAACTATTTTATTTTCGACAATTTGGGTAATTGCAAATATATATCTGACTAATGCATTACGAATTCTTTTTGGACTACTCGTGTTAACTTTTTGTGTTATATGGGTCAAAATCAGAACTAATTCATCCTTGAATTTTTATATGCTCTCCACTTATAACACGAACCTTGAAAATCTTACTTATGTTTTTTTGTTTTTTATATTATTTACTCTGAGTATTTTCTCTTTATATTTGAGGCCTTCACTATATGAAAGACCACTGATCTATTTCATTATTATCTCTTCTATGGCTGGAGTCATATCTGCCGAAATTATCTCTTTTCAAAAAAAAATGGCATTAGTGATTCTTTTCCAAATTTTCTTAGTCGGAATGTTAATTACTTGGTCACAATTGCAAATATTTCCAAGTTTGCTGGGGGTAGATCCATGGTACCATCAAAATATTACTTTACAAATAGTTAAAAATCATTCAATACCATTAGGATTTGCATACTCAAAACTTCCTTTGTTCCATTTATATATTGCTATGACCTCTATAACCACAGGCCTGAATTATAAATACGCAACAATGTTCTCTGTCAGTTTATCCCAGTTAGTATGTAATATACTATTTCTATTTTTATTTGCTAAATTTGTTCTAGATAATACGAGAGTAGGGTTATACTCATCTTTATTATTGGTTCTTTCAAATTACCATATACGTATGAGTTTTTGGTCGATTCCGAATTCTTTTGCCTCAATATTTATTTTGATGATACTCTATTCACTACTAAAAATAAGAATTAATCATAAGTTACTTGGCGTATTTTTTTCAATAATATTTATGGTTTCTTTGGTTTTAACACATACAGTTACTGCAATGTTTATGTCCATAATTCTTTTTACGACATGGATATCTTTCTATTTTTATAATATAATTCGTTTCAACGAGTATAAATCTCCTTATACATTTTCTTATTTTCTACTGTTTGTTGTCTTTATGTTTGCATGGTGGACTTTTGCTTCAGGGAGTTTAACGACATTAGCTAACTTAATGAAATTTGGATTTAATATAGATCTTTTTATTAATAGTCCTAAAGAATTAATTCAGCAAAGTATCGACAATGTACCATTCTTCGAAAAAACTTTTAATTTACTGGGTACATTACTCTACTTCACGATTTCTTTTGTCGGTTACTTTTATATGATGTCTAATCATTATGGAAGCAAATATTCTTTTTGTGTGTTAATTGCAGGGCTTACTCCTTTAGTATTGAGTTTCTTTTCTAATATCACGTCATATTGTATTATTTCTGAAAGATGGCTCTTTTTTTCTCAAATACTTTTATCTATACCCCTTGCAACATCTATTTTTTTATACTGTAATCTCCCTAAATACAACTATTTTAAGAAGGCCCTATTTGTAAGTATTACTATTATTCTTGCATTTCTGTTGATTCTAAGCCCCCCGGCAAATCTTGATTACAATAAGTTTTCCTCACACAGTTCGATGAGAGAAGCGTTAACTACCTCAGAGCTGAAAGCAGTCAAAACAACCTCCAATTTTTGGAGTGGTCCTATTAAAACAGATAATTACTACGCACGTTCAATGTCCTATGCTTATGACACTTCTACGTTTGATAATGAGTTATTTTATAATTCGATATCTAGTCTAAAAGGTCATCTCATTTTAATAAGAACAGATCTTATAGGCAAACCATTTAATATATTTTCTTCAATATATCTTCCAGACCATGACTATATATCTGAACTTATATCCACGATAGAAATGAGAAACGCTTCCAAAATTTATAGCAGTGGGTCCGTATATGGATACGTGGGGATTAGTTAAAAAGACTCCTTAACTCAAAAACAAACTTGGATTATTCTGTTTAATCCCTTCTTCTTTAAACCTGATGTATTCTGGTTTTCTAAAAAATATTATTTAAGCCAAAATACCTCACATTTTTTACATGACTTATGAAAGGTTAAGATGTTCAATTCTGAATCATGCTATTGATAATTCTTTTTTTAGATCCGGATTTCTTTTTTATGTTTTTTTTAATTAATAATATTCCATTAAAAACTCCATATGGAACTACAGACCAGAAATACCAGAAGAGTTTTTCTTTGTATAATTCTTTTGTTTCGCAACTTTTCAGTATTCTTCGTGATATCTCCGGATGTCCTCTGTACAAATTATGCATTGCAGAAACAATTTTATATCTGGCCACACACTCTTTTAAATCATCTATTCTATTTTTTTGAATCTCTCCATTATTAATAGCCATTTCGGCTATTTCTATAAATGGATGTTCTACTATCTCTTCTCTTTTACATGCTCTGTTTACTGCTCCTAGATGATAAATTGCTCCAATTTGCCAGCTAAATGCAATTGGATATTTCAGTGCAATTCTTCCCCAAAGATCATCATCTTCCCCCCACCAGGCTCCAATTTTAAATCCTTTTTCTATAACTAGTATCTTCTTAGGAATACACACTGCAGAAGAGCATACTGGATGTTCTCCTTTGGCAGCGGATAAAAAGTAACTTTGTAATAGCCCTTCCCAGGGAGCAGAAGGTATTTTTTCGTAGTTTGGAATTCTTGTTTTTCCTTCAGGGGTGCAAAAGAGATACGCTGTGGAATAAGCCCCTGCTTGAGGATATCTTTCTCTTAACCTCAAGACTGTTTCTAAAAAGCCTGGAGTCCACTCATCATCTGCGTCTATGAATGCAATTAGATCAGCTTTTGCTTCTCTTATCCCCCTATTTCTTGCTGAAGATACTCCCGCATTTTCTTGTTGTATTAATCTTATTCTGCTATCTATAAAACTTTTTACTACTTCAGCACCTTTGTCTGTTGAACCATCGTCTACAACTATTATTTCAAAGTTTTGAACTTTCTGAGCTAAAACTGAGTTTAATGTCCTTCTGATGTGGAGTCCTTTGTTATATAGAGGGATCACAACTGAAACAAGCAGCATTTTCAAGCCTCTTATTCTTAAAGCTGTATTAATTCATCTTTGAAGACAAAGGTGGAAAGTCTACGATTTTTTTATTTCTTTCTTTATACCTTCCTTCCTTTTATTATCTATAAATGGACATGAATCTACAAGTTTTTCGACGTCAATTTCAATTTTGTACTCTTTATAATGATCAATTATATCGCATATAGTAGTATTTTGGGTTAATGTTAAAGGAACTTCATTTTTTCTTCCGACCGACTCAAAATAGTCATAAAATTTGAATCCATCTCCATTTACTTTTTTTGAAAATTCGATCCAAATTGCTGGAATGCCATACGAATCTGCTGCAATTATTCCATGTAGTGAACTAGATGCAATTTTTTCACAACTGCAAATTTTATCTACTACTTCTTTTACTCCCGATAATATATCGATAATTAATACAGAAGAGTCATTCTTGAATACATCCAATAGTTGGCTATCTTGGTCTACGTAATGAGGGATTATTCCTAGTTTATATTTTTTCTGAATTGTTGGTCTGTAGAAATATGGGTAAAGTATCGCAGGGTCACCATATACTTCAGGACAATAAATTCCGTTTTTGAGGATCAATTCTCGTGTTTTTGGTCCTCTAACAGCATGGATCTTTTTTGGCTTTACTTTAAATTGAGACTCGCTTGACATAAAGCCTGATCCCCACACGACTAAATCCTTTTTAGATGGTACTTCCAATACACTACCAATTACACTGTATACATTATTTTTTTTAACATTGAAAACTTCTGTGGATAAAATTGGTTTTTTTCCCGTCATATTTTGTATTAATATTGGGTTTAGTGCATCTCCCCAATTATTATCCATTCCTGTCCACCAAAAAGCAATTACCTGTTGTTCTCTACTCTTTATTATCCTTATTGTGTTACATATGGTGTTTTTTATAACTTTCATCCTTTTTTTTATTATTTTTATTTTCCGAGTTGTTATCACAGTAACTCCTCAATAAATGCCTTTAGAATGTACGCTTTTTTGAACCATTTATTTATTGAAAAAGGTAAAGATGCTCTTATAATTTGACGTTCTTTATCTTCTGTGATAAAAGTCCACACAACTAATAGATAGGCTGCAGTCAAAATAATCCCGCAGATTAATACTAAAGTAATACCTGAAATTTGAAGATAGTTAGCGACCAGACTAGATACAACTCCGACAATTATCATGGCAAACACGCCTGGTAGCATGGAGTTTACAAATGTAGTTCTGGAGATTCCGAGAACTCTAGTAGCATACCACGGAGTAAATAATGCATTTTTAAATGTCAGCATAATAGCTCCTGCGAGTGCAACTCCATAGTAGTTCCACCCTGTGAGGTATGGGATTAATACAGCCAGCAAAAAGTTTCCAACCCCCATAAAAAGTGTAACTATACCTGGGATCTTCACTTTGTTATACGCAACGTTAATCGCAAACAGAGGCATCACTGGCAGGTTAATCACAAGATGAAATAGTGTTAGCAACATTAAAGGAGAGAGTTTTATAAATTCGGGACCCACCCAGATTGAGAGAAGTTGGGGAGCAAACCCGCAGATAAATCCAATTGGAAACGCCATTGCAAGACCTGTAAGCTTTACAGTACTTTTTGACATGTTTATCAGTTCGTCGATTCTGTCCTTTGCATAATATGTGAGAATTACTGGTGTCAGAACACCCACGAGCATGCCTGCAATAGTACGCAGCAATGTACTCCATGTAAGTATTACTGCATATTCTCCTCCAGCAAGAGTACCAAATAATTTATTCACTACTATCAGGTCAATCTGAAGGAACAGGAGCGAACCTATCTGGTTAATAATAACCCAGCCTCCCATTTCTGTAATTTCTCTTACCATTGATCTGTGGAAATCTCTTACGTTTACTTTTAAATGGGGATTAATCTTGCGTGAGTAAAATATAGTTAAAATGAAAGCAACTGCAGCCCCGATTAAATAAGCTAATCCTATGTGAATAAGGCTGGGAGAATAAAATCTGAATAATAGTATAATTAGGCCTACCTGAACAAGGATATTTACGGCATTTATCAGGTTCTGAAGGTCAAGTCTATTGTATGCGAAAAGGGAAACTCCAAAGTTACTTCCCCATGCCCGCAATAAGAATGCACTTATCACTCCGAGAAAAAGGGCCCTTGCGGAATTCTCCTGGCTGGTGGGAATTTCAAAGAATGAAGGTGCATAATAAGAGATTAAAACTATAAAGGGAAGCATTAGTAAGATAATCCCAAGTGTTCCAAAAAGAGCAGTATTAAATGTTATATTGGCTTTTTCCAACTTTTTTTTTTGTAAGTCTATAGTCAAGTATCTTGATACGGATGTATTAAGCGACTGTACTACCAAGTTAACATAACCTGTTAGGGAAGTAGCTAAAGGAACCAGTGCATAACTTGATACGCCAAGAGAATTGATGAAAAAAGGTACTAGAAACAGCCCGATTATGATATTTAGTATAAAATATAGAACATTAGCTAACAGATTCTTAGGTACCTGCTTACTAAAAGGTTCTTGGTTTTCAGTTAAATTAAGCAAACTTTTTTCCTTCATAAATATTGGCCCGTTTAATTTGTGTCTCTGATCTGTTTTTAGTTAATCAAAGTTGTCTTGTTTTTTTACATCCTCTTCTTGTAGGATTTATTTTTATGATCTCTGGTTTGGTTCTTGGAATAAGCTAAACTTTTATATTCTTACAATGTAAACGGCGGAGACTCTCTCAATCTATGCCAATTTTTATTATATGCTACTCATTTCATTTATTTAAACTGTCTGTTTTGTGCATATTACTTGTCTAGTTTGCTTTTCTTTCTTCTTCCCTTTTTATCTATAATCATATTTTTGCTTCTTCCGTAAACACGCTGAAAGAGACCTCAGGGTGATTGATCTAATCAGAAAATCTCATGAACTCCCTAAATAATAGAAGGATCTGTAACTTCCTGCAAAATTAGATGGTGCATTTCTCCCGTAGGATCAAAATGATTTGCCTGTTATGGGGAGTATTCTCGCGACGTTCAAAGGATCGCCGCTAACTATACTCTTAATAGTTGCGAAAAAAGAAAGTAAAAAAATAAAGTGAATTATTTAGATATCTACTTTATTAAACCTCCAGAGTACAGTTGACAACGTTATGAGAGCAAAGAATATGAGCCCTACGAACGACAGGACAATATCCATTGTCGTATAAACATAATGACCTCCCATCACAGAGAAATTAGTACCCAATGCAAAATAACGGATTCCATCTGCCAGAAGGGTCAACGGGTTAAACATTGACAGAAACTTGAGAACAGCAGGAAAGGCGTCAATGGGATAAAGAGCGTTGCTTATGAAAAATAAAGGCATGCTGAGTAAGGTGAGAATAGACTGCATACCTTCAGGCTGTTCAACAGAAATTGCAATTGATCCTGAAAGGAAGAGGAAGCCTAATGTAAAAATTCCCACTAATAAAAATATACCTGCAACTGAGATAAAAGTTTGAACAGGAGTATATCCCTTAAAGAAATCCATCCCTACCAATCCTCCAAATACAATTATGATGGCCGTCTGGATAAAGGATTTTGTCACGCCGGAAAGTCCAACTCCCAGAACAATATTGAGTCGTGAGATCGGACTTGCAATAGTCTCCTTTAATAGGCTGAATTTCTTGTCGAATAGAAGATTGGTGCCCCCAAAAAGACTGCTAAATAGAACGTCCATGGCTATTATCCCGGCTCCCATGTAGGAAAGATAATCTACTTGTGGAACACCTGGAATGCTTGGAAGTAAAGCCGTCATGTCATCGAAACTTTTTGACATTGCAACCCCAAAGAATGCCAGCCACATCACAGGCTGAATTAATGAACTGAGGAGCACTGATTTGAATCTGAAAAACTTTACCATTTCTCTCCAGTATATAGCTTGGAACGCAAAAGTCATTTCAACGCCTCCACAGTTTCGCACTCTTCAGGTTTCTCCTGTGTATATCCTTCTCTTAAATCATGCCCGGTATAGTGGACAAAAACATCATCCATTGAAGGCTTTTTGATGTTTACTGTTGTGATCTCTATACCTTTTTGTCTGAGACTGTCCATAATTTTCGGTAATATATGTGTAACATCTACCCCGAGCATTATTCTAAGGGATTTAGCATCATCATCTACTGCTGTTACCGATTCAATAGTCCTTAAAATCTCTGCGGCAGCTTTATTATCGCTGGTTTCCAGATAAAGAAGGTCTTCCCCAAGCTGATTTTTTAATTCCAATGCAGTTCCGGTTACAATGATTTTTCCGTGATCTATAATACTGATCCTGTCGCTGAGCTGATCGGCTTCCTCCATATAGTGCGTGGTCATGAATATGGTGGTACCTTCTTTTTTAATCTCCCTCAAATATTCCCACATTCTCATTCTTGTCTGGATATCAAAACCTATAGTTGGCTCGTCAAGGAAGAGAACTGCAGGCTTTGTCATCAATCCCCTTGCAAGTTCAAGCCGCCGCTTCATTCCACCACTTAAGTCTTTAGCCAGGGTATTTCTTTTATTATCCAGTTCAGTTAATTTAAGAAGTTCATCTATCCTTTTTCTTCTTTCTTCTTTTGGCATTGAGTATATCTTTCCATGATACTCAAGATTCTCACACACAGTCATTTCATAATCAAGACACATCATCTGAAAAACAATGCCTATTGATTTTCTTACATATTTTGATTCCTTTGCCACATCATAACCGTTAACTTTGGCCTCACCCTTCTGGAGTTTCCGAAGTGTAGTGAGAATATTTATTACAGTACTCTTACCTGCTCCATTTGGTCCTAGAAACGAGAATATTTCTCCTTTCTGTACGGTGAAACTGATATTGTCTACTGCTTTTAAGTCTCCGTATTTGTGCTCAAGATTATTTACTTCTATGACATTTGCGGTCATAAATAGATCAACTCCCCCCACTGCTGTGCTACACACAGCTTTATCAAGCTTATTAGATCTTAATATCTAATGACGCTTGATATTGTTTTGTTAAAATTATTGAGTTTGAACAAATATCTTAATAGTTTTACACAAGTAGTTGTGTTTAGGAAGGTTTATATAAATAGGAAATTGAAATTCTAAACTAACATCAGAATATCTTTTTGTTTTCTGTGTTAGATATTTATATTATACTTGGGGAAGTATTTTAAAGAGACCTGATAAATTGTTTAATTCTATCCTACTTCGTGGAATAAATTTTCAATAACTTCTTCATTTGTTTTTTCATTGAACATCCCCTTTCTAGTAATGGACGTGAGTTATTGAAAACCGTAAGTATAAGACACACTCCGCATTTCCTCCAAATGGGGATGATGTGCTCACTTTTTTGGGGTTGATCAATAACTCACGAACATGACTCCTTTTCTTATTATCTGGAATAGAGAAGTAGAATAAATGTGACAAAGATAAGTTTATATTATGGGACCTGTTTCGAACTGGGATTAGAGTGCTCATTTTTTGGAATCACTCAAGGATTTCTCTAGTAAAGGAATTTATCCAAAAATGAATTTAGACTAAATCTGGCGTCCAACCCCTCGTATATTAAATACGGTAAGGAAGATATATATAAATACGTTAATTGGTGATGTTATTTGGGAATAAATATAGTGGCGAAAACTTTGAGCTTGTCACCAGTTATGTGTGCATATCCTGGTGGTATATAAGAAAACCTGAAGATGGAGCTAATTCTGTCAGAAACGGAAGAGAAATATATTCCTTTTAAGCTCGCAAAAAGCGGCTTTTATGCAAAAGCTGGGGGAATAAAGTGTGAGGATAGTTACTCTGTCTGCTGTCCGGTAAATTTGGGAAAAATGGTCGCTAAGTACTCAGGCGGTGTACTTAAAGTCACAGTGCTTTCCCAACAGCCTTTTGAAAAAATGGTGGGGATAAAACTAAATTTAAGGGACTAATTTCACGGCAAATATCTGAAAGAGGAGAGAGTGTAATGGACAATCCTGTACCCAGGATATTGAAAACTCCGATACTAGCGATGTATCATGATGATAAACATGAAAACCTTACCTTGGAAGTTGAACTTCCTGATGTAGAGAGTGAACATATAACCCTTGTAATGCATGAAAACAGTTTCTACCTGAAGGCTTTCAGTAATACCGTGGAGTATCTGGGATCCTTTTTCCTTGACGGGCCAGTAGATCCCGAGAAGGCTATTGCGGTAAATAATAAAGGAATGCTTACTATTAAAGTTCCGTACAAAGAGTGTTTTCTGTGCGCAAGAAATATTCCGATTGATTGACGCAAAGAACTCCACCCCGAAAAAGTCCAGAAAAACTTAATTTTATATCCTATTAATTTTTATTATATTTTATTTGAAGATGTAGATCATTTTTGTGATAGTTGTTTGTATCGAGGAGATTTTATGAAAATAGTCAAATGCGGCGATCTGGGGTTCAAGTGTAATTTTATGGCAGCTGGAAACGAACTTGAAGAGGTTGAAAAAATTATGTTCGATCATATAGAAAAAGAGCATAATAAAGAACTTGAGAATATGTCCGAAGACGATATTCATCACCTGAAGCATCGTGTATCAACCCTTCTAGGAAGGAGTTGCGGCTGCGGAGCCCTACATACAGATATTTAATCATGGGATGAGAGTTTATCCGGTACTTGCGGGACAAACTTTCTTTTACTTCTTTTTTATCATGAAAACCCTAAATATGAAAAGTTCTGGGCTTAGGCACTTATTTTAAGATAAACTATTTTTAACAGCGTGCAGATTCAATCATGATTTCAGATTTTTCAGCCTTAGTTCAGGATCCATATATAATAGTTAAGTAACGCTGCAAAGCTTATCCATATAATATAAGGAAGCAGTAAATAAGATGCTATTTTGGATATTTTTCTAAACTGAATGATTGTCAGGAAGACTGCAAGCCAGAGAAAAATGATCTCCACAAAAGCATAATAAGGAGATTTTAGCCCAAAAAACAGAACGGACCAGAGAGAGTTAAGACCTAACTGGATACCGAAAATTAATACCCCTATTTTTGCCTCTGATTCTTGAAGTCCTTTTTCCCAAACTATGTAAAGAGAAATTCCCATTAGCGTGTAAAGAGAAATCCATACTGGAAAAAAGACCCATGAAGGTGGATTGAAAAACGGCTTTTCAAGTAGAAGATACCAGTTCGCAAGAGATGAAGCCGTAAATAATGATCCAATTGCTCCTGCAAGCTGACAGAGCAACACCGAAGCAAGAAGCTTGAAGAAATTAACATTCTTAAACATATAAGGTTTCAAGGATATTTTGTATCTCAATCAATATTAATCTTGGTATTAAATAATAGATAGAATTTCCTTTTTCAGGGTTGCTACAGCCTTTTTACAAATGAGAAAGAACAAAGGGATAAAATTCAAATTGAATTCAGAAATTTATCATTTCCGGAATGATCTTTATATAATATATTAGATATATACTGAAGTGGGATATACTGAAGTGGGGTGGATGAATATAAATATTTTTAGTAACTATGTTACATACATAAAACTTTTTGAGAATTTTATCACAGAGCCTCTATAGAAAAACTATATATATAATTAGGTAGGTAATGGATTACCGAATGCCTAGTGAGGATGAAATCAAATGGTGCAGATAAAAAAGTGTACAACCAAAGAAGATGTGTTAGAGACTATAAAAGAGCGAGACGTGAAGTTTATCCGTACCCAGTTTACGGATACTCTCGGCATCATCAAAAGCTGGGCAATTCCTGCAGAACTACTGGAGGAAGCTTTTGAAAACGGTGTGATGTTTGACGGATCTTCGATCCAGGGTTTTACAAGGATTGAAGAGTCTGACATGAAACTCGTGCTTGACCCTTCTACTTTCAGAATCCTCCCCTGGAGGCCTGCAACAGGTGCAGTCGCCAGGATTCTTGGAGATGTATATCTTCCTAGTGGGGAACCATTCAAGGGAGATCCCCGGTATGTCCTTAAGAGTGCAATCAAAGAAGCCGAGAAAATGGGCTTCTCAATGAACGTAGGACCCGAACTGGAATTTTTCCTTTTCAAACTTGACGCAAACGGAAATCCGACCACTGAACTCACAGATCAGGGTGGGTACTTCGATTTCGCACCTCTTGACAGAGCTCAGGACGTTAGGAGAGACATTGACTACGCTCTGGAACATATGGGCTTCCAGATAGAAGCATCACACCACGAAGTCGCACCCTCCCAGCATGAAATAGACTTCAGATTCGGCGATGTACTTAATACAGCAGATAATGTTGTGACTTTCAAATATGTAGTAAAGTCAATCGCCTACCACAAGGGATACTATGCTTCCTTTATGCCAAAACCGCTCTTTGGAGTAAATGGATCGGGTATGCACAGCAACCAGTCCCTCTTCAAAGACGGAAAAAATGTGTTCTATGACCCGAACACTCCAACTCAGCTTTCCCAGGATGCAATGTACTACATCGGAGGGCTGTTGAAGCATATAAGGGAATTTGCAGCTGTTACAAATCCGGTTGTTAACTCCTATAAGAGAATAGTGCCCGGATATGAGGCACCGGTTTACATCACCTGGTCTGCACAAAACAGAAGTTCTCTGATCCGTATTCCTGCAACCCGCGGGAACGGTACAAGAGTCGAACTCAGATGCCCCGATCCCGCATGCAACCCATACCTTGCTTTTGCTCTTATGCTCAGAGCTGGCCTTGATGGAATCAAAAACAAGATCGATCCAGGATCTCCTACCAACGTGAATATTTTCCACCTTACGGAAAAAGAACGTGAGGAAAGAGGCATCCGGTCCCTTCCTGCAGACCTTAAAGAAGCAATTGATGAGATGAAAGGCAGTGCATTTGTAAAGGAAGCACTCGGAGACCATGTATTCAGTCACTACATCTGTGAGAGACAAAAAGAATGGGACGAATATAAAACAATTGTTCATCCCTGGGAAATTTCTAGATACCTCCATATGCTTTAAGCATCAGGAGATATTTAGAAATACTAGAAGAAGTCAGAGACAAACTCCTGTGCTATGAGCATCAGGAGACCTCCTGAATGTTTCATATGCCGGAAAGATCCGCTGCGGCAGATTCTAACAGGAAATTTATTTCCAAAGACACACCTTTTCCGGCAGGTGTGCACCTTATTCAGAAGGATGCTTCGTCGGACTAAAGAGAAAAGGTTCCACTTAATCAATTGCCGTTTATAGAAAATTTTCTTTTTTATTTCTTCCGGAATGTGAAACCTGAAACGAATATTGGTATAAAAATGCTTTCCTTAAGAAACTCTGCGGATTCAATAGTATTACTTTTTTTAAAGAAGAGTAGCTTGAGCAAATTCCACATAGGAATGATGCTGAGGCTCTGAAAATTACTTTTGGAAATGTGCTGAAAATCTCTCTTCAAGGGAATAATTTCGGAGAACTAAAGAAAAATTAAAGGGTTAAAACGCCTTCTTTGCGGAATTATTTCGAGAACTTTTAATCCTGAAAAAAGAAACATATATATATTGTCAAATAGGTACTAAATTACTTACTTCCCTTAGCGGTAACCCTCTCAATCCATTTCTAGAGAGCAAAACCAAAAGCGAAGGAGATACTACTCTCTCACATTAATTACATAATTTAAATGAGACAAATCCAGTTTAGGATTCCCCTAAATTGTGGAAACTATAACAAATTACCCTTAAAATCCAGTTTATCCAGCTGGCAAGTTTTTTGAACTTTTTCTCAAAAATGAGCCAACCCCCCTCCATGAAATTATTAACTAATATACTTTGTATTACGTTCATTTCTATTCATTTCTAGAGTGATCAAAATGTGTGGAATAATAGGCTTTATAGATAGAACAAAGTCCAGAATGGACGGGTCGAGCATAAAAGTCGCTCTCAGTCTCATGAACGAAAGAGGCAGTGGAGACGGAGCAGGCTATGCTGCATATGGGATTTATCCTGAATACGCAGACTATTATGCTCTTCATGTTTTCTTTGACAACCTGGCGGAACCAAAAAAGAAGGTTGATGAACTCCTCCAGCAGTGGGGAGAAATCGTTCACCAGGAAGAGATCCCGACAACCCCTCAGCCTGGAATCAAAAAAGTACATACCCCCTGGAGATATTTCTTCAAACCCTCAAAAAACCTTATGGAAGGAAGAATTGCTTCTGAACATAATGTCGTCACGTATGTGGTTATGGAAGTAAACGCCAATATAAAAGGAGCTACAATCTTCTCCTCCGGGAAAAATATGGGAGTCTTCAAGGCTTCCGGCTGGCCCGAAGACGTGGCAAACTTCTACAGGATTGAGGATTACAAGGGGTACATATGGCTTGCTCACAATCGTTATCCCACAAACTCTCCTGGCTGGTGGGGAGGAGCTCACCCCTTCAACCTGCTTAACTGGTCAGTAGTGCATAACGGAGAAATCACTTCATATGGTACAAACCAGCGCTATGTCGAAGGGTATGGATACAAATGCACTGCACTTACCGACACAGAGGTTGTAGCTTACCTTTTTGACCTTCTTGGAAGGCAGCATGAGCTTTCCCATGAGATGGTTGTCAGAGCTCTTGCACCTCCCTTCTGGGACGATATAGACAGAATGACTGCAAAGGAAGCCGAGCTAAACAAAGCAATCCGCCTTACCTATGGGTCTGCTCTCATGAACGGGCCTTTTGCAATTGTAGTAGGGACAGAAGAAGGCATTGTTGGCTTTACTGACAGGATCAAACTGCGTCCCCTGGTTGTCGGCGAAAACGGAAGCCGACTATACATATCCAGTGAAGAAGCTGCAATAAGGACCCTTGACCCCGAAGTTAAGAATATTTACACTCCCAGGGCAGGAGAACCCATTATCGGGAGGTTTATCGAATGACGCTCGGAAGTGTACCCCCAAAGTTTAAGGTCGGAATTGACCGCGATCAGTGCATGGACTGCGGCCGTTGCATTGAAAATTGTTCATACGGTGTTTACCGTAGAGAAGGCGACAAAATCCTGATAGAATCAAGAAAATGTACAGCCTGCCTCCGCTGTGTTGCCATGTGTCCAAGGGACGCAATAAGCATTACAGAAAAACCTGTGGACTACCGCAGCCACCCGGTCTGGACGAGGGAAGCAAGAGAAGATATAATCAACCAGGCTCGTAGCGGAAAGATCATTCTTTCAGGTATGGGAAACGCCAGGGATCTGCCAATTATCTATGACCGTCTCCTTCTTGACGCCTGCCAGGTTACTAACCCAAGTATTGACCCCCTGAGAGAACCTATGGAGCTCAGGACCTATATAGGAAAGAAGCCATCCAAACTCAAGTTCAGAAAAACCGAGAGTGGAGACGTAGAGCTGGAAACAAAACTTGCTCCAAACCTCAAACTTGATACCCCTATCATGATCGGACACATGAGTTTCGGAGCCATCAGCCTGAACTCTCATCTCAGCATGGCAAGGGCGGTAAAAGAGACCGGAACTTTCATGGGAACCGGAGAAGGAGGGCTTCACAAGGAACTCTATCCCTATCAGGATCGCATGATTGTCCAGGTCGCTTCAGGTCGTTTTGGTGTCAACATTGATTATCTTGAGAGGGGCGCTGCAATCGAGATTAAAATTGGGCAGGGAGCAAAACCGGGAATAGGAGGGCATCTTCCCGGAGAAAAAGTAAACGAAGAAGTCTCAAGAACCCGTATGATCCCTCTTGGAAGCGATGCAATCAGCCCGGCCCCACACCATGATATTTACAGTATTGAAGACCTTGTTCAGCTTATCAGAAGCCTGAAAGAAGCTACCGAATGGAAAAAGCCAGTATTTGTTAAGATTGCAGCAGTACACAATGTGGCTTCAATTGCCGCGGGCATTGCTCGCTCTTCTGCAGATGCAGTAGTCATTGATGGGTTCCGCGGTGGGACTGGGGCTGCTCCAAAGGTTTTCAGAGACAATGTAGGAATTCCTATAGAAGTTGCAATAGCAAGCGTTGATCAGAAACTCAGAGAACAGGGTGTAAGAAACGAGATCTCGGTCATTGCAAGTGGCGGTATAAGGAACAGTGCTGACCTTGCCAAGTCAATTGCTCTTGGAGCAGATGCTGTCTATATAGGGACTGCCGCCCTTGTTGCTCTGGGTTGCAGAGTCTGTGGCAACTGTTACAGAAATCTCTGTCCCTGGGGCATTGCTACTCAGCAGCCCGATCTGATGGACAGGGTTGATCCGGATATGGGCGCAGTTCAGGTTGCAAACCTGATTAAAGGCTGGACTCTGGAACTGAGTGAACTTATGGGAGCTGCAGGAATCAACAGTATAGAAAGTCTGCGTGGAAACAGGGACCGTCTGCGCGGATATATGCTGGATGAGGGAATGCTTAAAATCCTGGATGTACTGCCAGCGGGGGCCTGATGCATATGAAAACTGTAAGAATAGATGCAAATGGTATGCACTACACTCCTCTTAACCAGAAAATAAGAGCTGCAGTTGCTGACGGAGCAGAAGAGATTATCCTTGACAATATTCTAGGACAGCGTTTTATCGGAGACGGTTTAAGGGGCAACGTCCGGATAGTAATTAATGGAGTTCCGGGTGGGGACTTAGGGATGTTCATGAGTGGGCCTACCTGCATAATAAACGGAAACGCAGAACACGCTCCTGGCAATACGATGGATAGCGGCATGCTCGTGATCCATGGAAGTGCAGGAGATGCAGTTGCACACAGCATGCGGGGAGGAAAGGTCTTCGTAAAGAATAACATTGGCTACCGTGGCGGTATCCACATGAAACAGTATGAGGTTGAAGCCAGACCCATACTTGTAGTGGGTGGAACAGCCCACTCTTTCCTTGGAGAATACATGGCTGGAGGCCTTGTGATTGTGCTAGGCATAGGCAAGGAAAAAGCCATGACCGACAGAGGCATAGGAAGTGGAATCCACGGCGGAGAGATTATTATCCGAGGAGATGTGGATGACTATCTCCTTGGCGTAGGAGCAAAGAAGTTTAAGTTTACTGAGAGTGATCTGGAACGTATTGCTCCTGTGATTAAGAGCTTTTGCGAATACTTCGATCTTGACTCCTCAGAGTTCCTGGACACAAACTACACAAGGATCGGACCTGCAAGCAGCCGGCCTTTTGCAAGCAAATACGTCTGGGAGTGATCAGAAATGGCAGAACAGAAACCGATCAGTAAGAATTACCTTGACCTCAAATCAAAAGTATGGGATGAAGGACTCTGCTCAGGCTGCGGAGCCTGCATCGCAGTCTGCCCTGCTGATTCCCTGTACTTCGAAACAGGCGGCAATTCCACACACCCGAAAAGCAACAACTACTGTAAAGCTGCTGTTGACGATGTGCCCTGTGGAGCCTGTTATGAGGTCTGCCCAAGACTCGATGAACAGCCTTTAAGCCTTCTTGGAGATTATCTAAAAATCACCACAGGGAAAGCCGAATTTGATATTCCAAGGAAGCAGAGCGGAGGAGCCGTTACAGCACTTCTTGCAAATGCCCTGGATACAGGTCTTGTAGATGCTGTGGTAACAGTCACTGAAGATCCCTGGACCCTCAAGCCCCACTCCATGGTAATCACCAGGAGCGAAGCCCTTATTGCCCAGGCTGGAAGCCGCTACAACTGGTGGGTCCCTCTGGTCTCTTCCCTCAAGGAAGCCGTCGTAAAGAAGAAGTACAAGAACATTGCAGTTGTCGGAGTCCCCTGTGTAGTACAGGCCATCCGCAAGATGCTTGAGACCGATCATCAGCTGGTCGTTCCGTACAAAAATTCAATCCGCTTTGTTATTGGCCTCTTCTGTACCGAAAACTTCGATTACGAGAAACTTATTGCGGGTAAACTGAAAAGCGATTACGCACTCGAGCCTATGAAAGTCTGCCGCATCGACGTCAAGGGTAAACTTGAAATCACCCTCAATGATGGGGTTCAGTACGTAATTCCCCTTGCCGAACTCGAAGATACAATCCGTCCAGGCTGTGGGGTCTGCACGGATTTTACTGCCCTCAAGGCCGATATCTCAGCCGGCTCTGTCGGAAGCCCGGATGGTTACACGACCCTTATCGTCCGCACTCTTGTAGGACAGCACCTCCTTGACAGCGCAGTTGCTAACGGGAAACTGAGCGTTGGCGGAGAAGTCAATATGGGAATCATCGAAAAGCTTGCAAAGAAAAAGCTTGCAAGAAAACAAGAATAAAAGTAAATTTAAAGGGTTTTAGATGGAGTCGTCAAACCCCATCTTTCTCACTTTCTTTTTTTGTCTTGGTTTTCACCAATCAAAATACAGGAATCAGGCCCGGGTTATCTCCTGTAATGCACTCTCCTCCATCATCAGTTACTATGAAGGTATTTTCGATTCCGACCATTCCGATGTTTTCGATTCCTTTTTTAGGCTCAAGAGCAAATACCATTCCTTTTTGCAGGGGTTCATCAAATCCTTGTGCAATTACAGGCAGTTCATCGATCAGTAAGCCGACTCCATGACCAAGGAATTTCACTTTACGGTTCCCAAAACCCATGAAGTTTTGCAGGAAATCTTCATCAAGAGTATTCATTATGGTATTATAGATTTCTGAGGGAATGGCATCTGGTTTTAACATAGCTGCAGCTTCATTTTGTATATCCACGCATTTATTGTGGATATCTATGGCATACTTTGGAAGAGGAGATCCAAACATGTATGTTGTGGTCTTATCTGTGTTATAACCTTCAACTCCGCACCCGACATCAATGAATACCAGATCTCCTTTTCTTAACTTCCTTTCCCGGCTTCCAATAAGAGGTACTGCCGGACTCATCCCGTAATTTCCTCCCGGCCCATTAAAGTAAGATGGATAGATGGAGCTTTCACCAAAACAAACATTTCCCAGGAACATCTCCGTATCAAACATGCCAAAGCGACACAATCCGTGGTGTCCTTCCTCTACCATTACTGAGAATAGTTCTGTCGCAAAGTCTACTTCGCTGAGCCCCTCCCGAAGCATCTCAGGCACAATGTCTTCAAGCACATGCTTATGGATCTTGCCAGCTTCTCTTGTCAGTGATAATTCATATTCACTTTTTACTGCTCTGACAGCACAAATTTGGGTGTCAACAGGTTCAACATTTTTGAAAAGGAAGTATTTTTGAAATCTCTGGTATAAAGCCAGAGGAACCACTTCGGTTTCCAGATATACAGTATCTTGAAGCCCACTTACACTTTTTGCAGCATCACGGAAACCGTTCATGGATTCTATATTTGAAAATAAGGATTCATCCAAAGCCCTTTCATAACTGCGCCGTACCCAAAATTTTGCTTCTTCGTTCTTTGGGATAATCAGCATTCCGTCCTGCATCGTGCCAGTAAAGTAATAAAGGTTTACTTTACTGAAGACCACAGCTATTTCCCATCCGGGACTTGATATGTCCATCTGTTTTCTGAAGCGCTTCATGCGGTTTTTCAGTTCAGTCAAAGGTACTTTTTTAATCATGAGGATCCCTTAAAAAGTTTATTTATCGTCAATTATAGAAGTATAATCTATAGTGAATATAGGAACTTAATATGAGCAACTGTAAAAGGTTACTGCTATTTTTCATAAATCTAATAACAGAGAAAAAGAAAAACCATAGAGGAATTGTACATCCAGGTTCTTTTTCAAAGCAGAAAAAATAATTAGAAAGGAAACAAATTAAAAGGAAACTAAACTTTAGACAAAATAAGTTTTTTGAAAAGGGGTTATCATGCTTGGAAAATTCGAGGATCTTGTTGAAAAAGCTTCAGGGATGGGGCTTAAAGCTTATTATCTTAACGCAATGGACATTCCGATTGAAAATCGGATTTCTCTGAAGTGCGCTTATGGATGCAGGAGTTACGGGAAGAGGTTGAGCTGTCCACCCCATGTTATTTCAGTAGATGAGTTCAGGAAAATAATTAAGGAATATAGCAGTTCACTTCTTCTCGTAGATGAATATAAGACGGCAGAAGTGTCGGATGTTCTTGAAGCCTGGGGAGGAATGAGAAAGGATTCTTTCCGTAAAATGTTCGAGCTTGAACAGGAAGCTTTCAGGCAAGGCTTTACCTTTGCACATCTTCTCAGACCTGGCTCCTGCAACGAATGTGGGATCTGCAACCTCGAAAAATGTGTAAAGCCGGAAATGAGGCGTTTTGCACCTGAAGCGGTGGGGATAAATCTCCATAAGGCAATGGAAAATTCAGGGCTTGCACTCGAATTCTGCAAACCTGCAAAGACTTTATGTATCGGAATTTTGCTTCTTGAATAAAAACTCCACCTCCAGTTATTGTTTTCTTAGTCGCGTAAAGGCACAAACGATGTTCAGTTCTCCAATAAAATGACGCCTTTAAGTAACAAATAACTATCTAATTTTTTTTGAAAAGGGTGAAGACTACTTTGCAATAATTCTATATTATATTACAGATATTTTTGAAAAATATTGAAAGAAAAACGAGATCAACTAAAATTTTGGCATTCTAATTCTCGAGACTTTTTTAAATAACTTGGCAAAATATTGAAGTTTTAACATTAAATATTCCAATTTACTGAATAAAGACAGAAGTTATATTAACTCCTCGATATATGTTATGGAAGACATAGTAAACTGGAGGTCTTGTTCAAATTGAATCCTGAAAAGTTAAAAATAGCTGTCCTGGGAGGAACCGGCAATATAGGCGAGGGTATGGTACTCAGGTTAGCCCTTCAAAACCTTATGACTGAAGGTGTAAAAAATGAGATAATTATAGGTTCCAGATCCAGGGAAACTGCAGAGGAAGCCGCAAAATCCGCCTTGTCAGAGCTTGAAAATTGCGGGTTCGATACATCTAGAATGACCATCAAAGGAAAAACCAACTTTGAAGCCGCACAGGAAGCCGAAATAATGGTTCTTACAATTCATTTTGATCATGTTTTGCCTCTACTGGATGAAATCCGAGAGGTAATTGAAGACAAGATTATTGTCTCTCCTGTGGTTCCTATGGTAAAAGAGGGAGGCCTTTTTATATATAAACCCCCAGCTGAAGGCTCAGCAGCTCTTGCAATCCAGAAAAGAGTTCCTGCTTCCACAAAAATTGTTGCCGCTTTTCACAATATTCCGGCTGGAAAATTGAAAGATGTTGTTAAATGTAAGGCTGTTCACCATGCACTTGTATGCAGCGATGACGCCGAAGCAAAGAAACTGGTTATGGAGCTTACACGGAATATGGGCTGCCTCAAACCCCTGGATGGAGGTCCTCTTAAGCAGGCAAATACTATGGAGTCCCTGACCCCCCTGCTGATCAATCTTGCAAAACTTAATGGACTGAAAGATCTCGGAATAAACTTTTCATGATGATATTAAAAATTACAGAATGTCGAAAAAACAATATTAATAGTATTAATATTTTTTTAAACAGATCTATGACGTAGAAATTGATCCTGGCCTGGAGGCACGGGGTTTTTCCAAATAACTTGGTCTCTATGTAATGAATGTACTAATAGAAATGAAATAGAGAAAGGAATAATTTCATTATATATAGAAAATCATAAATTTTGCTTGGAAAAATCAACTCTGAAAGCTGAGATTAAAAACAAGTTTCCGGCCTTGGTCAAGAAAAAAAATAACGCTGTTTTCTGCTGTCCACAAATTTAAAATTCTTTTCTACTAATTCTTTTCTACTATAACCTAAGTTTGACATTACCTTCTAATTGGTACTGAATATTTTCCTCCTTCTTTGGTTCAATTGGACTTGACAATTCGTTTAAATTTATAACCTGAATTTGACATAAGAGTATATTTCGTAATGTATTAATAGGCTTCATGATTCGGTTTTCGTAGTACAATTCAAAGTTATTTTTTTCTTTATGAGCATCAATATTTTTCATTTTTCAAACAACATTGAGCTGATACAATGCGTTTTTTGTGATAAAAAACTGTATTAGTTAATCGAAACTGTCAAATTCAGGATAAAATACGTTTTTTGTGATGGGGCACTGTATTAATTAGCAGAATCTGTCAAATTCAGGTTAGAGTGAAAATAGTTATTTGTTTATTATTCTTTTTTGGCCGGCCTGTCCAAAAGACCTGCCGGCAAAAACTTCCATTTTTATGATGAATCCACAGAATTTCTCATGCCTGGCATTCAGCTACGAGCTTTTCTACCAGTTCCTGTCGGATTGCAGTTCTTCGATCTCCTCCACAGACCATGCCTCGGACGCCAATAATATCGGGTCCTATATTTTCAAGTATTGGGAGATCCTCAAATTTTAGGGAGCCTGCAATTGCATTTTCGAGTCCGTATTCATGAGCAAGGTCAGTGAACTTTTTAAGTGTTTTTTCATCCATGAATTCAAAGGTAGATTTCCCATCCTTGATTGCGGTGTCTACCATAACTACGTCTACTCCGGCCTCTGCGGCAACTGCAGGCAGCAATAGAGGCGAAATTGAGTTGATACGTTTGTAGTCCGAATATCCTGAGGCAACAACTTTCTTTGTTGAGTCGTAGTCCTTTACAGCTCGTGTTATTTTTGTAAGGAGCTCGAGGGCTTGTGCTTCAGTCTGGATATCGTAAAGACCAACCTTGATATAGTCTGCTCCTGCAACTGCCGCTCCAAGGGCTGCAAGGGATGCAGTTCCAGGCTTGTAATTAAAATCTCCTATGGTTGCACTTATTGGCTGTCTGCCATTTACAGCCTCTTTTACTTCCCTGATTATCCATGGGAAATTAGCGCCAAGGGAACCTTCTTTTGGGTTTTTGACATCAACAATGTCTGCGCCGCCTCTGGAAGCGATGATTGCCTCTTCTTTATTAATTGGACTTACAAGCAGTTTCATAAAAATCCTCTAGTTGAGCATGGAATTTGAATCATAATGATACATATTTTCTTTTTTATACAATAAACTTTATTTTATATTTTTTTATAGGATGATGCAACTATGGAATAAGTATGTTCCGAGTAGTTTTTGTAATGGATATATTTAACCGTAGAGTGGTTCTTGCAAAGGGAGGCATCAGGGAAAAGTACCTCCCGGTTTCGGATTCAAGTATTATCTGCAGCAACTCGGACCCTCTGGATATAGTAGAATTCTTGCGGCCCAGAGAAGTGTATATCGCCGACCTTAATGCTCTTCAGGGCAAAGGACCTCGCGAGACGAATGCCGAGGTAATCCGGGAAGCTGAGTCTAAGGACAGCCACAATGCTTGATTTTGGGGTCACGTCTATGGAGGATGTAGATAAAACCCTCTCCATTGCTGGAGCTGCAGTGATAGGCACAGAAACTGGTACGCTTTCAGTAATCAAAAATGCAGCTTTCCGAAATCCAGGACAGGTCAGTGTCAGCATTGATATTAAGCATGGAAAAGTCCTGAAAGAGGATCCTGAAATTCCTGGCGCACCTTTTGAAATTGTAAATATACTAAACGACTTCCCTCTCAAAGATCTTATCTTTCTTGACCTTGACAGAGTTGGAACTGCCTCAGGCTTTGACCCGGAATTCCTTCGCAAACTGGTTGAATGCTCAAGACACAGTGTCTTGCTTGCAGGAGGCGTGCGGAATATGGAAGACCTTTTTATTCTTAACAGGCTTGGAATAAAAGGGGTCCTGGTTGCAACTGCAGTTCACTCAGGCAAGATATCTCCAGAAGTGCTTGGTTCAGGGCTTAAATCGGATAACAAGCAATAATTCATGCATATAGGGAAGGTTTTTTACTCCTGCCCTTATATGTCTGGATATAATCTATTGGTTATCTTTGTATTCAAACAATGGATTTCACATTAAATACTAAGATGTTACGAGGTTTATAGGATGGTAAAGGAAAACATATCTGAAGAGAATGTTGAGGAAACTGAGACTAAAAGTGGAGACGGATATGTAGAGATCAAGATGGGAGGAGGATGGTATATGACAATCTCCCTGGCTCACAGCGACCGTTTCGAAAAAGAATATGTAGAACTTGCAAAAGAGCGTGGTGGAGTAAAAAAATCAAGGTTTAACCTTAATCCCACACACGTCAGAATGCTCGGAGAAGCTCTAATCAAATTTGCAGACGATAACGAAATATAACTAAATATTCCTATTTTTATTCTTTTTTTGATTTAATTTTTTCTTTTTAAGCTTTATTTCTGGAATTTCTGTGCAGAAACTCCAGAACTTTTTCCATGACCTCCTTTTCCACGCTTTCAGGAGGTTGAGAAGCGTCAATTACAATAAAACGTTCAGGATCTTCTTCGACAAGCCTCATGAAAAGCTCTCTGACTCCCCGTAAAAACTCTATTTTTTCGAACTTGCTTTGAGCTCCTCGCCTCCCGCAGCGTTCAACTGAAATTTCAGGGCTGATGTCAAACAGAAAAGTCAAGTCCGGGACAATAGTCCAGCCTCTGTGCAGATTTTTTACCCATTCAAGTGGATTATCCAGACGGTTTTTCAGGGTTACTCCCTGGTAAGCATAGCGGCTGTCAGAATACCTGTCAGAAATCACTGATTTTCCATTCTCAAGTGCAGGTTTCACAAGCTTTGCCAGATGTTCGGCATGGTCTGCTGTAAAAAGGAAGAGCTCAGCAAGCTGGTCTGTATCTGACTGGATGGACTTTTCCACCGCAGTTCCAGTAAAAGTGCCTCTTGTTGGCTCCCTTGTAAAGACAGGTTCAAAAGCTCTAATTTCCGGATTTTCCTGAAGTTTTTTTGCAACCGTACTTTTACCTGAACCGTCAATACCTTCAAGTGTGATCAGTTTGCCTCTCATAAAGACCATCTTTTTTTCCTTTAAAAGTTTTTATTGAAACGCATTATGTGTATTTATAGTCTATAGAGGGTTCCCATCTGGGTGCTGAGTCAGGGCAGCATTCCAGGATAAAATAAGCATCTATTTATGTAATATTAAAAATAGCTTAGATTAATGACAGTAATAGGAGTTATCACAAGGGGCAAATATGGGCACCGTCTGATTGAGACTATAAGGGAACACAGCGATTTTTCAATCGTTACTGCTGATCTGCCTGAGTTCGTGCCCATGTTTATTGAAGAACCTGATGAGTTTCTGGAAGCTCTTGACTTCGACAGAAACGTTTTTTCTGCCGAAATTATAGTCACTTACTCCTTACATCCTGACCTGACATCTTCAATTGCACGGCTTGCGGCAGAAGCTGGTGTGCGCTCCCTGATAATTCCAGGTGGACCTTCCAGGGCTTCAATCCCTGAACTCAAAAAGCTCTCGGAAGCTTCAGGCATGGATATTGAAGTGGATGAAATCTGCTGCACTCTTGAACCCAATGCCTTCAACAGGCCGTTTGCAGATCTCTTTGGGTCCCCCATTTTGAAAGTAAAAACAAAGGACGGAAAAATATCTGAAGTTGAAGTCATAAAAGGTGCTCCTTGCGGGAGTACATGGCATATGGCAAAAGAAATCGTTGGAGTCCCTGTAAAAGATGCACCACCAAAGGCAGGCCTCTTAACCCAGCATTATCCCTGCAAAGCGGCACGTGGCGATCTGGGGGGGATACATGAGTCAGGGGAACTACACAAGCAGGCGCTTATAAAAGCGCTTGAGAGTAAGGATTGATTATATATTCTTTAAAAAAACATATTCTAAATGTGACCGGAAAGTGGGACCCAGTTTTTCACTTTTGAAAATCCCTGGTTTTTTATCCATATCGGTCGCTAGTAGTTCATGGGGGTGAAAACATAATTTCCCTATTTATATCAGAAGATTCAGGTCCTGAAGATCTTGAGGCAATAGCATTCGCAGTGCATTCACTCATTGGGCTTCCCACGACCATTCGAAGTCTCAAAAGAAAAGGACTTCGCATTGAAAAGGGGGAAGTTCTTGATAGAGACTATACAGGGCCAGTACTCGAAGAGGTATTGAAGACCAACAAGGTTGCCCATGAAGTCCCCACAGAAGGTGTATACAGGGGAAAACACGTTGTTGTTGCACCCATTTGCTCAAAGAGCGGGAAAGTTATTGCAGCTCTTGGGATTGTAGATCTGCTAGCTACCATTGACATCCCCTCTGTTTTCAAAGAATACACTTCCGTACTGGAAGAAGTCGAGGATGCTAAGAAGTAAAATGAATGAAATAATGAACAATTACTTTATAAGAGAGATAAAAAGAGTATATAATTGAAGGATTTGTCCCCGTTTCATTTTCAGGGACTCTTTCTATGCACCTTCAATCAGGGTTCTGCTTTGGAAACCTTAAAGGTTTCTCGACATTTATTCTGGTTTTTCGTATAATCTGGTTTTCTTCAACAGGTTTCCGTTCTTTGCATGGGGTTGCCTGAAGACTGTGTCATTTGATTTTTCAATTTCTCTTGCTTGAGTTGCAAGCTGGGCGGCTGCTCCCATAATTTCATGTCCTGCTGCAGCTGTAAGGCATACCTGGTCAATTTCCTTTAGCATGAAACAGGCAGGGAAGTTAACCTGTGCGACTTTCTCGGCCATGTGAAGGGCAGCAAGAGCCTTTGCTTTTGCATAGGGGTTTGCAAAACCTGCATGTTCAACACACTTTTCGGGTTTAGCAAAAATGTGTGGGAGATCCAGTTCCTTTCCTGACCTTCCGGAAGCAACCTGTTCGGTTACTTTGTCCAGTTCTTCCTGGATTAGCCTCACAACACCGCAAACGGAAAGCACTTTCATTGCATCAGAATTGAAGGCTGACATCTCCACTGAGTCAAGAAACTCTCTCTTTGCACCTATGAGAGGGTCTACCGGGAGGATGATGTATCCGAAACCTTCCTGCTCAAAGGCCTCTCTAGCTTCTTTCTTTGTCGGACCGTCTGAGACCACAATACAGGGAACATCCTTCCATACTTCACGGGCCGCGGTTGGGCCTGGAGCTGCTGCGTTAGGGCTGATTATTACCACAAAGTCCGCTTTCCACTGTTTGAAACTTTCAGTATCTGCGGCATCGGCAGGGCCCATCTTGGCACCTGTGCCAAATACCCTTACTGTAATTCCCTCTCGTGCTGCAATTTCATCCTGGATCAGATTGATAACCTGGCTCATTCCCAGGTTGCCCATTTTTATAAAACCTATGTTGACCATTTTTCTCAAAATCCTGTGTTGACCTTTTTCTTCAATAGTGGAAATTCCTAAAGGGTTTATAATCCTTTTGGCTTCCTGAAGAGTTATACTCATTTTGCCTTCCCAAAGGATTTATAATCCTTTTGGGAATCTCAGTCACATATCACATATATTTTATAAATATATACTTTATTTATAATTATTATTCAGTATGTTTTTTGCCCCTCCGAAAAGCTTAAAAGGGATGTGATTTATTTCACTCAAAAACGTTGACATCAATGCTGTTGTTTTGTGGTTTTGTTTCGCAGAACCCGCATTATAATTTGAAAACATTATCCGTTGGTGGGCTTTTAATGTCAGGGCAAGTATATTCTACTAGGTTGCGAGGGTACCCCTGAGAAAGGTACGCCGGGCAGCATGCCCTTTTTCGGGAAATTATCCCGCTATATCTATAGTTATTCAGGTCCAGGTTTTGATTGAGTGAACTGTCCTACGCATAATTCTACTGAACACAAAATGATTGTTTTTGATATGGATAGTACCCTTATAGACGCTGAGACTATCGATGAGCTCGCCAGGGCTGCAGGTGTTTTAAGTAAAGTAGAGGAGATTACGAAGAAAGCGATGTGTGGAGACCTCGATTTCGAACAAGCGCTTATAGAACGGGTTAGACTTCTCAAGGGCCTTCCCCTTGAAACTGCCCTGGATGCGGTAAACCAGATCAACCTTATGCCGGGAGCAGCAGAACTTATCTTCTACGTTAAAAAGAAGGGGTATAAGACTGCAATGATTTCCGGTGGATTTACCATTTCTGCCGAGTCAGTAGGCAAAGCGCTTGGAATTGATTTTGTTGTTTCCAACGAACTGCTTGTGAAAGACGGCCGCCTTACAGGCAAAGTTGCCGGCCCCATCACACAAAGTGACTCCAAAGCAGAGGTATTTAAGGAACTAACCCAGCTTAATGGGGTCCGGCCCGAGCGATGTGTAGTTGTAGGGGACGGAGCAAATGACGCCTGTATCTTTGAAAAGGCAGGTTTTTCTATAGCTTTCAATCCCAAGCCCATCTTAAGGGAATATGCGGACGTGGTCATAATAAAAAAAGATCTTAGAACCGTTATCCCTGTTCTTGAATCCCTTTCTTATCAATGTTGTAATCAGGCACAGCATGTCGACATCGAACATTAGAACTACCAAAATGCCAGCTTTTTTGCTGGATCGGGAGGCACAATAAGAGATGCTAAAAGAACTACAGAAAAAAAGATCAGATCTGAAAGACATTTCTGAAGAATCTAAGGACAAGAGAAACGCTTTAAATGCAGAAGCTAGCGCTCTCGCCGCAAAGCGCAATGAACTGAACAAGAAGACAAAAGACCTTATCAACGAAGCCCAGGAGCTAAAAGTTCTCAGGGACGAGATCAACGAGAAGGTTAGCGAATACAAGAATAAGCGTGACGATACCAATGCCAGGGCAAATGAACTCTTTGCAAAGGCAGACTCTATCCGGAAACAGAATAACCTGGGTGGACCTTCTATTAAAGCCCTGAGGAAGGATATCGACCGTCTTGAATTTGCCCAGCAAACTGAAGTCCTGAGCACAACCAAAGAAAGGGAACTTGTTGGCAAGATTACCCAGCTTCAGAAGCAGTATCAGGAAAAAAAAGTTCAGCTTGAGGGCAACCTTGAATTAAAGGATATCCTGGATGAGGCTCAGCAGATAAGGGATGACGCCTCAGAATTCCATAATGAGCTTGCAGAATATGCTAGACAGGCCCAGGAATACCACGAAAAGATGATCACCGCTTTCAAGGAAGCTGACAGAACCAGGGCAGAGTCTGACATTGCCCACAGGGAATTTGTTAAAGCCCAGGAAGCAGCTGACGACCAGCATAAAGTTTTCATCAATGCTCAAAAGGAAATTCGCGATCTTGATAAAGAAATTTTCAAGCTCAAAAAGAAAGACAAAGACGGAAAGTCCCGTGTTGTCAAGTCCGAACTTCAGAAAGATGCAAAGTCTATCTTCGAGAAGTTCAAAGGCGGAGCAAAACTCACCACAGAAGACTTGATGACCCTTCAGAGATCAGGGTTAGTCTAATTCATCTGACAAAACATAATTTGCATTGCTGAAATGCTTCATTTTTTGTTGCAGGTACAATTTTTGCCTGCATCCGATTTTTATCTTCTGCAGATCCATTATATACGATTTGACCGATTAGTATCTGCAATTCATTTCAGTCTTATTTTCGATTGACCACTTCTATTCCAAAAAGCCCAAGCCTTGCTAGCTTCCGCTTTTTACTCTAAAAAAGTATAAAGGAAGCAGGATTGGAACTCCTTCCCCTGTTTACTCTAAAATTTTCAGGTATTTTTCCCTGAATTCCGGGCTCCTCATAAGGCAGCATTTTGCGTTATATGCAGGGTCTTCTCTTATTCTTTTCCAGGCATCCTTTACTTTATCTCTATGGACATTTCCATAGGAGATAGGGACACAGGCACAGGGGAGAATATTCCCTTCAGGGGTAATATGTAACCACTTTCGCCCTGCCATACAGCCTGTGATCTTCATAATAAGAGGAATAGGAAATACTCTGGGGCCTTCTTTTCCTCTGACCTCGGACACAAAATTGTCAAATTTTCTCATGTCTTTGGGGGTCATGATTTCGGAAGCGTGGTCCATCCACCTGCCAGTGGGCACTATTTCATAGAAGGAAAGTTCATGGACACCAAGCTCTGATGAAAGGGAATATAGTTCTTCAAGTTCGTTTACATTGTCTCTGGAGAGTACCACATATATGTTTACAAGCAGTCCTGCTTTAAGCCCGTTTTTGACTGCTTCAACTGCACTTTTGAAAACTCCTTTTCTGCCCCTCACATAATCGTGCTTATCTTCGTACGCGCTATCAAAACTTACAGTCAGAGAATAAAGTCCTGCTTCTTTTAAGCTAATGGCTCGCTCTTCAGTCAATCCAACTCCAGAAGTAAACATGCCAGTGATAGCTTTTTCAGGATCCACATGCCTTATCAGATCCTCTAATCCAAGATAGGTAAGGGGCTCGCCTCCGTCAAAGATCACAAAGGTTGTGCCCATTTCGAGGACCTGATCTATCGCAGATTTCACGGTTTCCGGTGCAAGCTTCGCCCGATTTTTTGTATCAGGCAGAGCACAGTGGATGCAGTTGTTAGGGCAGTCTTCAGTAATAGAGATCGTGACCTGGTCTGGAACCATTTTTCCCAGAATTGAGAATAGCTGGCTTTTAACAAGGCGGTCAAAACCCGGACTTGGTATTGGGGGCATCCAGGTTGAACAGATGAGCCTGTCCCCCTCTACTTTTGCAGGTTTCTCGCCTTCAAAAATTGAGAGGTTTTTCGCAAGATTTTTTCTCATGAGGATAGAGGCAGCTCCACTGACATTCATCCTCATGTGTCCGTCTTCTATTTCGGTATAAACTCTGAGAAGGGGGCTCTTATAAAAATCGTACTGCATATTATTTCCTGCACCTGGCGTTCGATGATGATGTTTGATCTGATGTTTTCCCAGTTCTTTTTTATCTTGTTTTTAAGTTCCCAGATCATTTATTTCTGAGGAGTGCTCTGTACTTCAATATCGCAGAGGGTTTTTTCCTCAGCATGAATGCAAAGACGTGCATTGCCTGCTCAACTGAGCTTCCATGAAGGAAGGAGAGGTCCTCCCCCTCAAAAACCGAAATCATCTCATCAATTTCCCTGTCCGTCATTTTCCTGAGAGTCTCAAGCCCTATACGGCCCAGATAATGCTCTGTCTTGAATTCTCTTTCCCAGGTTTTCCGATATGCTGAAAGGGCCTTTTTTGAGACGTCTCCATTTTTTACGGCATCTGAAGCCACATCCCCGCAGATCTGGCCTGCTCTCATCGCATATCCTATTCCGGACTGACCGGCTGCCCCTCCGATGACCATGACTCCATTGGTTATATACTCATTAGGTATTGTCACAATAGGATCTCCGCCAGAGAGTGCTCTCACAACCTCAATTTCTTCGAGTTCTTTGAGCTTTTTGAACTTTTCAATCCAGGCATTCAAATAAGGCGTCGCATCCCTTCCGCATCTCCGTACATAGGCTCCTATTGCGGCATCATTCCCTCCTCTTGGTGCATATGTAGTCTTCCAACCAGGAGCATGATTGCCTACATAATACTCAAACATTTTAGGTTTTCCAAGGTCAGGAGCCCTTACATCCAGTTCGATTCCCCATGCAATATCGTCCGGATGTTTCATTGTTTTCAGACCCAGAAGGGAAGCCATTTTTGAATTTATGCCGTCGGAGATAATAACGAGTCTCGACCTGAAAACTCCGCCAGAGGTATTGACAGTAAATTCCCTTCCTTCTTTGAGAATATTGTGTACTTCTACCCCTTTTCGAAGGTCTACCCCTATTTTCATTATTTTTTCCGCATAGAACCGGTCGAATTTTGTCTTGTCAATAGAGTATCCGGGGGTCTCAACCTCAACTGTCTTCCCGGAAGGAGAAATAATTTGCATCCCTTTGAGATGATGTATCACATAAGACGGGTCTGCAGTCTCTCCGCATTTATCGAGCATTCCCTTAAAAAAAGAATTTGCAGGATGAGGTGGATTCCCTATCTCTTCTTTTTTTTCCAGCAAAAGGACTGTAGATCCCTTTTTACAGGCATTCCTCGAAGCCATTAGCCCTGCAGGGGATGCCCCAATTACGATGATATCCGCGTCCATTTTCTCTAACCTTTTTTCACCAGAGAATAGAGGTGTAAGCTCCTGCATAAATGCACAGCACCACATCCAGAATCATTGATCCAAACATGATTGCTCTGTAGTTTGAGCCGTTAAGGAAAAGTGCGCCTCCTCTCTCCGGGGTAGGATGTTTGATAAAATCAAAACACTGGGCAAGCATCCAGAGCCCTGAGGCAAGGGCCCCTGCAAAGTACACAGGTCCTAACTGAGCAGACCAGCCTATTATCACTGAGGCACTTACTCCCACAATCCACCAGAAAGTAACAAATCTGGCTGTAAAGGGAATTCCGAAGGTTACTGGCATTGTAGGGGCACCTTTCAACCTGTCCCCTTCCACATCCCGTGCAACCCCTCCAAGAGTAAAGGCCCAGTCCGTAACGCACATCATGAGCCCGAAACAGATCGCAGAAAGGGGCAGAATTACTCCATCGCTGCCTTTCAAAATTCCTGCCGGGTCAAAGGCAAGCCAGATTCCCACAGGCACAAGCCCGTATGAAATTCCCACAGGCAAAAAGCTGAGGAAGGTGTTCCTTTTTGCAAAGATGGAATAGATAGTGATGGTCCCCGCAGCGATAAAAAGTATCAAGAGAGATTCAGGGTTAAGGTAAGCTGCCGCTGCACCAGCGATTACCAATAGCAAGACTGCATAATTAAGCGCTGCACTCTTTGAAACTCTGGAAGAGGGCAAGGGACGACCGGGCAGATTGATCGTATCAATATCGATATCGCAGCAATCATTGAAAACATATGAACTGGTAATGGCCGCAAAGCCGCCGATTACTGCAATCAGGAAGGGGATGAGTTCAGGAAGTCCTCCGGTAGCCAGGTAAGAAGCCAGGATTGCACTCGAGGCCGGGAGGGTAAGGTCCATGTAGTAGAGTTCGGGTCTCAAAAGCCGGAGATAAGGGCTGAGTTCCCCTATTCTTGCTGTAAGGGACAATAGTTTCACCTGTGCTTTTTTAATTTATACTGAGGGTTTTGTATGAGGTATTTTGTACTTCAGATTCGTTCTCAATTTAGAGGGTTCTTTACAGGTACTTGTATAAAGGTTTGCATCTCAAAAAAGTTTCCTTTTTATTTTTCCAGATGCAGAATTTTGTTCTGAGAAAGTCTGAAGAATTTACGGAAAGACGTATGGATTTTTCAGTGCTGTTAATCAGCTCCTCAAAAGCTTATTCCTTTTTCCAGGCTTCCCTGTACACAAGTTTCGCTTTTTTACTTATTTCTTCAATTAGCGGATGCTTGAACTCCTTTTCACAGATAAAAGTATATTCTGCTTTCGGATTCAAATCCATCAATTTTAGAGTATTTGAGAGAGCTGTGCTGAGGGCTTCATAGTCCGGATATTTTGATACTTCGGCGCTGAAGGGATATACTTCTTCCATTTCTCTTGGAAATGCTCCAAAAGGAGCTTTGAAAGTAAGTATCTGGTCATAGCTTCCCTCGCCTTTTATCTGGCCTGTACGAATAAGTACCGAGCCTTCCAGACTGAACCTTTCCAGCCGTTTTGCAAACCGCAGGACTTCGGGGCGGGAGGCGGATTCTGGCCCGCAGTAGAAATAAGTACCCTTTGTTGCAGGGTCAAGCTGTTCCAGCCAGGGGGAGTGAGTATAGAGTTTTTTTAGCCCGTCAAGAAGCCTCGGGTGAGCACGACAGCGCTGCTCTACAAGTTCAAGCAATTTCCCATCCTTTATGCACTGTTTGATAAGCCGGATTTCAGCAAAAGTTGCGTAGAGGTTGTGTCTTCCCAGGAGTTCTTCCTTGTTGTCTGCTTTTTTTAGTTCTTCGGCTGTGTACTTAGAACAGATAGGACAGGAACAGGGCAAATAATTTAGTTTTTCCACATGGTATGTCCCGTTTACAGTAATGTATCGATCGTCCTTGGCATAGAGGGCATAGGCTGCCGAATCAAAAAGATCGCATCCTAAAGCTACTGCAAGGGCGAACATCATAGGATGCCCTGCTCCGAAAAGATGAACTGGTGACGCTGGGGAAAGCCCTCTTTTGGATGCTGCAATTACGTCAACAAGTTCTGCGTAACGATAGGACTCCATAAGCGGGACAACTGCCCCCAGGGGATACACTTCAAAATTGAGCCCTTTTAAATGAGAAGCGGCTTTTTCCCGCAGTTCAGGATACGTTGAACCCTGAACAGGCCCTGCAAGAAGCTGTTCACCCTTAATAAATTTACGGGCGGCTTCAAGGCGTTCTGCTGTGACTGCAAGTTCATCTTCAGCTCTCCTGTAGTGAACATCCGGAGGCGTCGGAATATCCAGCGGGACAATAATATCGCTCCCTATCTTTTGCTGGAACCCGAGAATTTCCTCATTTGTAACTTCCACGGATCCGTATACTGAAAGCTGGAAAGAGCCCGAGTCAGTCATTATGGGGCCGTCAAAACCCAGGAGTCCATGCAGCCCTTTCTCAAGGGCGACACTTCTTAGCTCTTCCTTGCGGTAGATAATATAAGAATTGGTGATCAGAATCTCTGCCCCAAAGCTTCGCATTTCTTTCGGGGAGATAAGCTGGATATTCGGATTAATTACAGGCATGACAGTAGGTGTCTCAACAGTCCCGTGGGGAGTCTTGAGTTTGCCTATCCTGCCGCCTGCGTCTTTGTCGAGAATTTCGAATGTTGCTGACATGCCGGCGATATAGATGCCTCTCAGATATATTTATCTTTGGGGACTGGGGAGAAGCACAGATAAAGTGAAATTTGGCTTGTGGCCTTCACCCCCCTATGATTGAAAAATAAGGGACAAAGTGTTTCTCAGTCAGGAAGCTGTCTTTTTACTGATCGTCTTCCCCTGTTTTTCCCTTACTCTTCTTTTATCCGCGGCATGGCAATTATTTCCCGAACCTGCAACGAGAAAAAGTCGCTACTGTGAGCTGGCCTGACTACAAGGGCCACATCTGCTCCCCACCTAGTTCCACCTATTGCTATAATCTCCGTGGTATCGGAAACCGGAATATGGCCTGAGTCAGCTGCCATAATTGCAACCTCAATAGCTACTTTGAATCCTTTTCCAAAGAGAGATCTGAGAGCATCGGAGATCACTTCTACTCTGGAATATCCTCCAAATTTCTTTGTGATCGAGCGTTCAATTCCGGAAAACATGTGAGATTGGGTGGTGATTACTGCCCCGAGAGCTTCAAGTTTCTTTTTATACTCTTCTTCCACTTCCCATTCCCCTTTTTCTTTCTGCCCATATTGATGGCTTATTCCAATGACTTTTATGCGGCTTCCCTTTACAGCCTCCGCCATTTTTAGAGCGGTTTTTCCGCTGGTGCTGGCTACTACAATATGAGAGATCCCCAGTTCTGCTGCCCTTTTTGCTGCCGCCTCAATAACTGCTCCTGTGTTTACCTCTCCTACGCTATCGAGATAGAGAATAGATTTTTCCATGAATTTTTCCTCCTGTATTCTGATTTATTTCGTTAAGTGAAATTTTTTACTTTTTGTGAGCTCTTCTCACGTTTCAGTTCCCTTATTATGGTTTTTTGAGTGTCTATTCTTCTTTATTTCATCAACCGTCTCTCAGGTAATTTCCATTTAGCAGATGTAGCCTTATATTCACTTTAAATATTCTTTTCCTGAATTATTTTTTCTATGTCAAGCGAAAAGATATATATTAAAAAGATTCTCTTTTATTAAATAAGAGGGCTATGGAATTCGGGAACTCGGGTTCATTGCATGTTTTTTTTATAGAAGTCTTTTAAGGAAGGAAGATAGATACGGGCTGCTGAGAACTTATTTATCTAGTATTAGGTCAGATATTAGGTCGGATATAATCATAGGGGTTGTATTTTATCGAGGTGGTTATTTGTCAACTACAGATTACGATAACAATGATGTGAAGATTATTACCAAACCTGTACAGTCAAAAAACCCTATTTTGATTGAAGGCTTTCCCGGAATCGGGCTTGTGGGGAATATTGCAAGTCAGCATATGATCGAAGAATTGAAGATGGAATATATCGGCTCTATTGAATCCAGATACTTCCCTTCTATTGCAGTGCTCTATGAGGGGCTCATAAACATGCCTGTGAGGATTTACGAGAACGTGGAACACAACTTGATTATTGTGATTTCCGATATCCCTATCAGCCACACGGTGTCCTATGATGTAAGCAATGCTCTGGTGGATTGGGCCGAATCTGTTAATGTAAAAGAGGTTGCTTCAATTGCAGGGATTGCCATTATGGATGGAGAGCACAAAGTCTTCGGGGCAGCCACTACATCAGAGATGCTGGATAAAATCAGAGAAAAGGTGGAAGTTTTCCAGATGGGAACTATCTCCGGGATTTCAGGTAGCGTAATGGCTGAGTGCCTGCTGCGTGGAATTCCTGCGCTTAGCCTGCTTGGGGCGACCAGAACTCAGAATCCAGACCCAAGGGCGGCTTCTGCTGTGATTGGAGTCCTAAATGAACTATATGGGCTTTCAGTAAATACTGACAGGCTTATAGAGCAGGCTGAACGTATAGAAATTGAACTGCAGAGGCTCGCTGAAGATGTTCAGACGACTGAGCAGAAAGGAGAAGTAAAGAAGGAGTTCCCAATGTACGGGTGATCCCATGGAGTACATTGCGTTAACCGGAATTGCTGATTCTGTGATCGAGATCCTGAAGAAACATACTCTGCGAACTCTTGAGATCCGGAATCCTCAAAATTTCTTAGGAGTACTCGGGCTCAATGCAGGGGATTCTGTTCTCCTCACTTCTACCAGCCTTCAGGATATGACAGACGGGACTTCCGCCCTTATAGCAAAGATTGTGCAGATGCAGGTCTCTGTTCATTCTATTGTCAGCTCAAACGATCTCTATATTGAAGAGCGAGAATCCATGTCAGCTCGTATTCAACTTGAATGCAGATGCATGGCAAGGGTGAGAAGCGTCGTTTCAAGTGAACTTGGAAAACCAGTGAAGGTGGATGCAAGAGAAATTTCCTGCTACGAAGCCAGATAATTATTTTATCAATCAACGTTTATTAATATAAAATAACATCAAAAACAGCTTTCTATACTTTCCTGGCATTCCAATGTTAGTTGATAGCCATTTTTTATAAAGAGAGGATATTCGGCATTTAGAGGCCTTTTATCTGGAAAAGGATTTTATTTTTAAAAAAATCTCACTGTTCTGAAAAAAAATACTTCTACTCTGAAATAAGACTCTTTTAAGAATTGGAAAAAAAGAAAAGAAAGTTTCCGGAAAAAATTGAATTTCTCCAGTAACCTTCAATTTATAAATCATTTTTACATATCTTCCATTTCGCCGCCAGGACCTGCGCCTGGGCTTGCGCGTCCACTACCGGAGGACGCGATGACATCATCGATTCTGAGAATCATAATTGCCGCTTCTGTGGCTGCATTAATTGCCTGGGTCTTGATTCTGAGAGGTTCGACAACATTGTTTTCAAACATATCCTCGATCTTACCTGTGTAGACGTTAAGTCCTGCTCTCTTGTTGCCTTTCTCGTGCTGGGAGCGCATTTCCACAAGCATGTCGATTGGGTCAAGCCCTGCATTTTCAGCAAGAGTTCTCGGAATAACTTCGAGAGCTTCGGCATATGCCTTAACTGCAAGCTGCTCTCTGCCTTTAAGGGTTGCTGCGTATTCCTGCAACCTGAGGGCCAATTCTATTTCAGGTGCACCTCCGCCCACAACAATCTTCTGGTCTTCGAGGGCAACACCTACGACTCTGAGAGCATCTTCGAGTGCCCTTTCAATTCCTTCAACTACATGCTCAGTTCCGCCGCGAAGGAGAATTGAGGTTGTCTTGCTTTCCTTGCAACCTGTGACGAAGGTCATTCTGGACCCGGTAACGTCCTTCTCTTCCACAACACCTGCATAGCCGAGGTCAGACTCCTCAATTTCATCCATGCTGGTGATAATCCTTCCACCTGTAGCGCGGGAGAGCTTGTCCATGTCACTCTTCTTGACCCTGCGCATTGCGAAGATTCCTGCCTTTGTCAGGTAGTACTGGGCAAGGTCGTCGATACCCTTCTGGCAGAAGACAACATTTGCGCCGGTCCTGATTACTTTGTCAACAATCTCCCTGAGCATGGATTCTTCCTGGTCTAAGAAGAGTTGCATCTGGTCAGGAGTGGTGATCTTTATCTCGGCTTTTGTTTCGGTCTTCTTGAGTTCAATGGGTACACTCAGGAGCAGAACTTTTGCATCTTTCACTATTTCCGGCATTCCGGTGTGGACACGCTCTTTATCAACGATTACACCTTCGATAATTTCGGAGTCCCCGATACTTCCGCCGGGCCTCTTTTCGATCTTGATGTCCTCGATATCCACAGTGATCTTTCCATCCTCACTTACCTCAACAACTGACTTAACAGCCTTTACTGCAAGTCTGGAAAGGTGATCCTTTTGAGCCTCTGCGCCTTTTCCTGTAATTGCTGTGGCTGCAAGTTTTTCGAGAGTTTCGATATCTTCTGGAGTTGTACTGATAGTGATGGTCTCCAGGATCTTTGTAGACTGGTCTGCTGCAAGCCTGTAACCGCTTGCAATGACTGTGGGGTGAACGCCGCTTTCCAGCAGGTCTTCTGCCTTTGTCAGGAACTCTCCTGCGAGCACGGCTGCGGTAGTGGTTCCATCCCCTACTTCTGCATCCTGGGTCTTGGCTACTTCTACGATCATCTTTGCACCTGGGTGCTCGATGTCCATTTCTTTGAGGATTGTTGCTCCATCGTTGGTGATTACTACATCACCCATGGAGTCTACAAGCATCTTGTCCATACCCTTGGGCCCAAGAGTAGTTCTTACAGCCTCGGCAACTGCCTTTGCGGCCATAATATTGTTGTGCTGGGCATCGGAACCATGAGTTCTCTTACTGCCTTCTCTGAGAATAAAAATCGGTTGTGCTGACAAGCTTCAATCTCCTGTTAATGATATGAATTCGTATGAATTTTAATTAGTTGTATTCCTGAGCACGTTACCTTTGTGCGTAATTTTTCCTATTCTTAATGCAAGCACTTCTATATAAGAATTCCTCTGGATCTCAGAGCCATAATATAAAAAATAGAGTCTCCTGAATCTCTTAATGCCATATCTATGATCTTTTTGAAAGAGAATGATGTCCAGAATTTTCAATCCATTAGTTCGGGATAATCTGTTGAACAAAATTCATTTATTGCCCGGATAACCAAAGTTGCGCTGGTGCACCCTGAAGCTTGCTACAGGAAATTCAACTGAAATAGGACTCAAGCGGTTGAAAAGAGAAATCAATGGCTTTTAAACCTTTAACTGCCTAAAACCCACCTTTAGCTACAACGTTTATTGTTCTTGATTTTATACCTCAAGTACGTAAGTCCGATGAAATAAGGAAAAAGAAGGAGCTCTGTATTTCCTTCCTCTATAAAGAAAGATAGAAACTTATTATTAGTGGATCTTTTTTTCCACTATTTTCTTCATACTTTTCTTGTCGGATCTCAACAGGGTTTTGAGGATAGGTCTATTGAGTGGCTGGTCTTTTGTCCGCTCAAATTTTCACTCCCAATTCGATTTTTGCGCAAGTAACTACTCAGTTTACTAAAAATCAATATATTGAAGTTTAGTTAAAATTCTAAAGGAGATATAACTCCCAATTTACGCAAAAATGAGATAAGCAGATATGAAAAAAACCTAATTGCATGCGGCCATCCAATCCTAAACAGGCATCCGCTTCGGACCTTCTGCTCAGTTTCGTAGAAATAGTTTAGTATCCTCTGACAAGACTTCCTTAATAGAGCAACTCCTGCATCCATGATGCCAACAAAGCTCATCTTACAAAGAAACGATGATATAGAGGCTTAAACGAAAAAAAGGAGTGAAAGTTTATTTAATCCTCAACAAAAAGGACGGGGAATCTTAAACTTCTAACTCCCAAATTAATAAATCTGTAAAATTCTGGCAGATGCTGGCTTTTTAGCCTCAGGTATTAAGAAGTGTTCGACCGTTTGATCTTGTGCGGGAAGCGCATGGTTTCTATCGTCATCGCTTCGATCCTGTAATCTATCCAGCAATCGCTTAAATTTGGTAATTGCTTGTTAGATCCCTTTAGTGATGCGAGCAGTTGCACGTGCCATTCGTTGATAATTCCTGCAGCAGTCCATTGTTATAATCCTGGACTGCATCTGAAACCTTACCCGCAGCACCCGCAAAGACCTTGATCTTCTTTTCCACAAGCGATATTAACGGCCTTCCGCCGATACCCAGGACAAGTACGGTATCTACATTGTGCGATTTAAGGACTAAAGAGGGGGCAACGCAGTTGTGCTCACCGTCAGGAGACGCATTGGTTACCGCCTCAATGCCTACAATAGCTTTTTCCTGTACATCTACGATGGTAAAATATTCGCATGAGCCAAAATGGGCACATACATCGGATTCCATTCCGTTAGCATTCATCGATGGTATGGCTATTTTTGTCATTTTTTACACTCCTTGATTTAGTATTTTTCGCTTCGTCTCCCCTTTTTGGGGCAGCAGTAATCATTCTCAATTAGCCTCTTTCCTCTCCCGTCTCCTCCAATGCGGTAAATGCTTCCGGAACTGCACTTTGGACAGCTTTCGGGGCGTCTCGCATTGCACTGTGACTCCCACTCATGATCACATTCTTTGCAGAGGAATTCGACATTACACTCACCACTATTCACGTACTCTCCCCCGGAAATCTCAATCGCTTTGCCGTTGACGAGGGCATCTACTACCTTTCTCCGGGCCTTTTGGAGGTCATTCCATAAAGTTTTTCGAGAGATGCCCATCATATCAGCGGCCTCGTCCTGTTCGACCTGGAGAAGGTCGCAAAGACGGATGGCTTCAAGCTCTTCTATGAATAAGTTGATGACTTCGAGATCGTGAAGCGGGATTTCCCCGGGCTTGTAATAGGTGGCCTTAGGGAAGCAGGATACCCTGCGCTTAACTCTATTGACCATCAAATTACACATATGAGATATAATATATATAGTTTACTGAGCTCAATTAGCCTCTTTAAATAGCGTTGATATATTATCCCTTGCTGCATCATCGACGATGAGAGATAATGCAAAATTTCATACCACTACCAAAAGTCTCCGTATCCCGACGGTTGATAGGTAAATGTTACAAAGAGTTCGCTACTTATGGAGGTCAGGAATGTTTTCTCGGCCCCAAAATCCAATGATCACAGGTTCTAAAATTATTTATTGACCGGATAATAAGCAGGCTTTAACTTAAGGAAAAGGGTAGATTACAAGAGTTTTAAAAAAGTTAAGTCGAAGAAATCCTGCCTCTTTTCCTTCGACTTTTTCAGTACAGTTTTTTTGCGAAGAATGTTCAATGAGTTTTTATGTACTCAATCATCCGTGGAGTCAGCAGAGGGATAATCTCGGGAAGCATGTTAGGCATCAGATTCTCCATAGCTTTTGGCAGAAGATCAGGAAGCTGTTCTCTCATGTAATCAGGCATAGGGACTCTTTTTTCCACAGCTTTAAGCATATCAGGCATTACTTTTGGCATGACTGAAGGCATTAACCTTGGCATCATTATCGGCATCATAGGTGTCATCATGGCGTCCATTCCGGGAACATATTTGACCATCTTCATCATGGCCTGAAGTGGAGCTGGCATTGCAGCCATCATCTGGGGAAGGAGCTCTACCATAAGGTCGGTCATGTTTTGGGGTTGCATGAGGTCGATCATTTTCTCAAAGGGCACCCATGACTGCAGCGTGTAGTTCGTCGTATCCGGGATTTCATAGCCGAGACTTCTACCCACAAGGGCTCCTAGATCCTGGGCCTGGATATCAAGGTTATTTTTCTGTGCTGCCACACGGAACTGGAAGATACAGCATGGGCAAAGAGCTGCAATGATATCAGCATTAACATCAACAGCCTCCTGAAGTCTCATGTCCCCGAGTCTGTATGCAACAGGAGGTTCGGCAATCAGGCTTACAACTGAACCGCAGCAATGAGCCCTTTCACGGTTATGCTCAAGCTCCCTGAACTGGATTCCAGGGATTGATTTCAACAGGTCTCTTGGAGGTTCGTACACCTTGCCTCCAGCTCTTCCCAGGTGACAGGAATCGTGCCAGGCAACCACTTTATTTAGAGGCTGCTTAAACTTTGGTTTAAGGATATCAAGGCGCTCCACAAGGACTTCGGAATAATGTTTTGTCTCAAATCCATACTCAATCCCAAGCTTTTTTGCCCACTGAGGATAGACTGTGTGCCACATGAGCCAGCAGGCGGGGCATGAGGTAATCACGGTTTTTACGCCTTTCTTTTTCATATTCGAGACATTCATTCTCATTATCTTTTCAAAAACGTCCCATCTTCCGGCGACAAGCATGGGAATTCCACAGCAGGCTTCCTTATCAAAGAGACCTGTAAACTCTATTCCTGCATCATCAAGCATACGGACAGCCCCTATGGCCACGTCGTTTTCCACAAAGGATGCTGTACAACCTGCAAAGTAGGCATATTCAGCTTCATCCTTCATCTTTGCCCGGATGTCATCTGGGATCCATTTGTCCCTGTCTTTTCTATAGTTTGCCCAGATATTCCTCTCTTTCAGCAGACTTGCAGCCATTATCTCAAAGGGCGGAAAGGTCATCTTTTTTTCTTCTTCTACCAGCTTCCCTCTCATGGTCATCCAGGAATGTTCTATTGGCATGTCCAGCTCACAGCGGGAATCACACATCTGGCAGGTGGTGCAGGCAAGGAAGGTGTTCGTCTGCCTCTGGTCAAGCTTTTCTCGGCATGCAAGATACTCCTTGATGAAGAACCATTTCCCACGAGGAGACTGGGATTCCCACCCCCTGCCGTAGTACTGATCACACTCACTCACACAGTATCCGCACTGGGAACATGAATAGGCAAGTTCTGCAACCTCTGCAGAGATGTCTTTTTCATTCTTGAAGGACACTTCTCCTATTCCTGACATATTGCCTACAAGCCTGCCCATAGGTTCGAAGGAAGATCCAAGAGATACGGCAGTGTTAAGAAGCCCTTTGCCTTCCATCTTTTCAGGGTTCATAATCCCATAAGGATCAAATTCTTTTCTGAGGGCGTCGATTTCAGCAAGTCTATCTCCAAAGACACTATGTTTTTTGGAAGCGAAGAAGAAGCCGGAAGAGTAGGCCCTACCCCCATTTGCTTCTGCAATTTTCAAGATGCTAAGGGAAAGGGCAAAGGCTGTATTAAAAAGCAAGGAACGTTCGGAGTGGCGCATGAAACAGAGAAGGACGACGTTCCCGTCACTGATAACCATCCCTTCTGTAAGTACAGGGAGTTTAATCTTCTTTTTGATTTCTTCAAAAACACTATCCATCTTTTCAAGCGGAACCAGAATTTCAGCGGGGATGAAGGAGGGACCGAGCCTTTTTACCTTCATGGATTTGAACCATTCTTCAGTTTCATGCTTTGCAATTTCTTCAGAAAGGATTGTGCCGTTGGCTTTTTCGATTGCTTCTTTCAGGCTGGAGACGTCCCTGGAGGAAGGGTACATGAAGGTACAGATGTAAGCTGTGGGCAGTACCGGCCTTTCTTTATCCACGATTTCTCCATAGTGGAGTTTCCGGGGCGCTTTATTTTTCATGTCCGCCCACTCAGGGTTCAGGAAGGAAATGGACCAGATGGGAATGTTCTGTTTTTTTATGGTTTCGACAGCTTTTTTCATGGATGAAGCGTCGGGAAAACTGGCAGAAACGGCCTTTCTTTCTTCAAGCTTCTGGACCTTCAGGGTGATTTCGGTAATGATGCCTGTTGTCCCCATTGTTCCTATTAACGTTTTCAGTTCAGGGCCTGAGAAATCCCTTATTTTTCCATTTGGGAGGACAACCCTGGCTTTGTCCATACTCTCGTAGCCCCACCCAAACTCATAACTTCCATAACCTGCTCCACTCTGGGCCAACCAGCCTCCAACAGTAGAAGAGGGGGCACTTGAAGGGATGGTTCTTACTGAAAGCCCATTTTCGTTCAGTTTCCTCTCTAACTTTTCCCAGATAATCCCACTCTGCACAACCGTTATCTGTTCCTCAGGATCGATACTGACGATTTTATTCAGTAATGTGACATCGGCAACTACTCCTCCCTTTGTGGGGAGTACACCCCCGTACCCGGAGGAAGCCCCTGCACGGGGGACAACAGGAATCTTGTGCCGATTTGCAAATTCCAGAAGCTTTACTGCATCTTCTTCTGTCCGAATTTTTACGACAGCTGCAGGGTCAGTGTTCCCAATTACTTTCTTGACAAGTGAGGGTAGAGCTCCAATATCGTGGTTATAATAGTGGCATTCACGTTTGTCAAGATTGACGCATTCCCCGAAGAGTTCGGTGAGTTCTTTTTTCTGGACTTTCGAAAGTTCCGGTACATTTTTTGTTGTCATTTTCTTCTCCTCCTGGGTTATGCCCGATTTAAGGACACTTTACAGTGTGCTCAGATGGTCATGGTAAGTCAGGTTATGGAAATGTGTTTCTCGTTTGGTTAGATCCTATTTTATATATTCTAAAAAATATCTCTCTGTAATATCCATCCAGATTATATCTATAGTATTTCGCTCTGTTTTTTGTCTGTTATTTTTTCTCTGACTCTTTCTAGATATTGATTTTAAATAATAATTAAAACTGAAGTGCATCTTTTGGACATACAGCCACACAGCGCCCGCATTTGATACAGTCGGATTTCGTTTTATTCTCGCAAATTTTAAGCTGCATAGGACAAATTTTTTCGCATTTCTTGCAGTTAATACATTTTTCCTTTGCAAGCTGCAGCTGGTATCTTTTTCCCCCAAGCAGACGCTGAGCTGTTCCCATAGGACAGAAGGAGCACCAGGCTCTTGGGCTCAGGTAGCTGCCGAGAAGGACAGCAATTGCTGTTGTCACAAGACACATAGTGACAAAGACCATGCCAATCTTTTCAAAGGTGTTCAATGCTCCGACGATATTCACAATTCTATATCCCATAAAACCCATTAGCAGGAAAAAAATTGGCAGACGAACCCACATACTCCGCAGAGCGGCAGGTATCTTTTTTTTCTTTGAGATTTTGCTGACCCAAAAGTCAACGAGGCTTCCTCTAGGGCATAGATTTCCGCAGAACCATCTTCCCCTGAAGGGACTGCTAAGGAAGATCGCTGCAAAGATCAACAGCATGAAATAGCCGAGGGCAGGATACCAGAGCCCTCCTATGGAAACAATCAGTACAAGGGCTCCCAGGTAAGGTGTTATTTTAAGCAAGTTCAATCAACCTACGTTTTCCCATTTTTCTAGTTCCTGTCCGAGTCGATCAGCCCAGGAATTCACTACAGTCATTATAATGTTTTTTATTTTAGCTCTTGAGTGGATTTTATACCTGAAGACATAGCCTCCTCCGTCCAGGTTCTGCTGGGACCTTTGCAAAATTTCTTTTTCATGCAATTTTTTAACGGAGCGCTGAATCGTAGAGATGTCCAGTTTCAGGACTTTAGAAAGAGAGTCAGTGTCGACCCACTGTTCCGTTTCGTTTAAAAAATACTTCATGACCTTTAGATCTGCTTTTGTGAGATTAAGGGCACACTTGATTACATCTTCTACTCTGAACTCTTTACAAGCAAAGTCTATCATTCCAATCCCTCAGTAACACTACAGTACTGTAATTTTATAGCCGCAGTATATATACACTGGCAAGTACTGAATTTTCCAGCCAAAAATAAGAAGTACATTACTTTTTCAATACCTTTCTCGCTCTTCAAGCAACAATTTTGCTTGAGAGGATATTTTTACAACGAAAAACCTGTTTTTCCCCGAATAATGATTTTTATCCGTTTTATGGAATATGGGCAAATTGTTTTTCCATTTCCTTCCGTATTGTCCACTAAAATTGCCCGTCTCTTCTTTTTACAGATAACTTTTTATATACCGTTTCCAATCTGAAATTGCGGTTTAATGAGTAGTGTTTGCTTTAAGGCTTTCTTTTCCACAAAGAAACTCATCTTTTGCTCATGCTTCCAGCTCATTAAAATCCACAAATACTCCACAACAAAGCCGGCAGGTTTCTCCTTTTTTCCTGCCGCATCCATACATCTTTTTTCTAGTATTGGTTCAAAAGTAAATATTTACACTTAATATGTCCCAGCGTTTATAACCCCGAAGAACATGAAAAAGAAATAAGGGGAGGATTGTCTTTGTTTCCCCCTATTCCCTTAAATTCTTTCAGCTTTTATAATTTATGTTCCAAAAGCTGTCTGTGTGATTGTTTCTTCAATTTCTTTTTTCAGCTCATCCGGGATTCCCCGTATCCCAACGTCCAGGAACCCCCGGACGATCATTCCCACTGCTTCCTCTTCGGAAAGTCCTCTGGCCATCAGGTACTCCACCTGGTCTTTAGCAATTTTACCTACAGCCGCTTCATGAGTAAGTTCTACGTCATCAACGTTTGCTTCAAGGATGGGGATTGCCAGCTGGCTTCCTTTGTCGGTAAGGACAAGCCCTTTACACTCCAGGTGCCCTTTTGACCCCTTTGCATTGGCTATCATTTCTCCCCTTGCAACTATTCTGCCGCCGATTGTGATCGTTCTTGAGATCAGTTCTGCTTTCGTGCCAGGGGCATTGAAAATCGCTCTGCTTCCAAGATCGAGTTCAGAGCCGGGATGGGCAATCGCTATGGTATTGAGCCTGGTTATTGCCCCTTTCCCTTCGAGCCTGACAGTCGGGTAGGTCTGCACTGAGCGTACGGGTTTGAGGCAAATATAATTACTTACGTAAGTTCCCCCTTCTTCCACATGAATCACTGTTCTCGGGCGGACTCCTATTTGCTCTGCCCAGTTGTGGATCATTGTGAAGTTCAGAGTAGCTCCTTTTTTCACGTACATCTCGGAAATTCCCATATGGAGTCCTTCCTCAACTCCTTTTCTGGAGGTACAGCCTGTGATAATGTCAAGGCTGGCTCCTTCTTCGACAATTATGATGTTATGTACTGTCTGGGATACTTTTTTACTGTCCAGCATAAGACAGGTCTGGACCGGCAGTGAAGATTTCTTACCTGCAGGCATCCGAATAAAGTATCCATCTGCATCTTCAAGGTAGGTTTTTGCCGTGTACTTGTCAGCGTCCACCTGCACAAGCTTCCAGGAGTAATCTTTGAGCCACTCGTATTTCTCCAGGGCTTTGTGGGTGGACATAAGTTCCACATCTTTATTTTTCAGAGAAGAGTGTGAAACTGTATTATCCCTTATCAGAAAACTTCCGGACCTTCCCTCTTCATTTGCTACTACTCCTACATGGAGCAGGGTTTTTTTGCTTTCTTCGTCAAGGGTTTCGAGGTCTTCGATAGGTTTGCTAACCTTGGAACCTTTCTCAAACTTATCAAGTTCAAAGTCCTCTCCAAAAGCCGCCTTTTTACTGGCTGCACTCTCAGCTCTTTTTTTCAGGTTCACTTCATCAGTCTGCATTTTATACACTCCTCGTACCCTCTGTTCTTTATTTCTTCCAGCATTTTCAGAGGATTTCCCGAACACATAACTGTCCCATTGCAAAGGATATATCCTCTATCTGCCTGCACATAATCAAGGACCTGACCTGTGTGGGTAATAATAAGAGCGGATTTCCCTTTACTGCATCTTTCGCCTGGGCAGTCTACCCCTTCCTCAAGTAGTCCTTTTATTGTCATGCCAACCTGTTCTATACTTACAAGGTCAACTCCGGATTCAGGCTCATCCAGTAGATAGAGGCTTGGGTTCTGAGCTGAAAGCTGCAGAAGCTCAGAACGTTTTATTTCCCCTCCTGAAAAACCCACATTTACATCTCTGTCCAGAAAACGATTCATATCAAGCTTTTCGGCAAGCTCTTCTGGATTTTTCTTTCCTTTCGAGGCCACCTTTACGAGATCTCTCAATTTAATCCCGGACATATCTGGAGGACGCTGCATCATAATTCCCAGTCCGCGTCGGGCTCTTTCATCCACAGGCAGGTTTGTAATATCTTCTCCGTTGAACAGAATCCTCCCTTTTACAATATTGTACTCGCTAAAGCCCATAATTGTTCTCATCAAAGCTGACTTTCCAGCCCCGTTTGGCCCAAAAAGTACATTAGTGTACCCTTTTTTGACTTCGAGGTTCACATCATGAAGCAAAGTTTTTCCGTTGACCTCTACAGTCAGATCCTCTATTTTCAGCATCGACATTTTCTCCCTTCATCTTATATTTTATACGGTTCCCCTTTCTTTACTCCATATCTCGAGAAAATAATCATTCAAAGTACCATTTATTACAAACATATTCTGTAAGGCAGAAATAATGTAAAAACCAGCCAATTCTGGCATCTTTGTCCGGTCTTTCCTATTCCGCACTAAGTCCTGTATTCTTGTTAGAGGACATTCTATTTCTAATTATACATTCCCTCTAAATTTATTTTATTTTTTAAAAATAAGAAGTTGAAATCAAAAACAATTCTATTCTTAGAGAGTAAAGCTAGGATTGAAAATCAGAAAAATGCAAAAATAAAAATTTTTAATTTCATATATTCATCTAAGATTCAGACGTAAACCGACTTCAATATCGATGAATTCCGAGGGAAAAATCTGTTTTATTTTTTTTATGTGAGCAGTGCAATGCCCTGCTGCGATGAGTTCCAGCCCTCTCAGTCTTTCAAACTCTTCACTATCATGAAGCCCTCCAAAAATTCCCTTTATTTTTCCGTAGCAAAGAGCGGCATCTAAGATTGTGGCAAGGCCTGGATGAGCACAGCCCACAAGCACATAACATCCGTTTCCGGTATCCAGAATAAGGGCCAGTTCTTTTATATTATCTCCGAGTTCCCCCGTGGTTCGCACACCTAGAGAAATTTCTACAGGTTCTTTTACTTCAACAAGGGCAGCTCTTTTTTTAATTTCTGTTTTCAGGTTCTCCGAAAAAGACAGCGGAACATAGACTGTAAGTCCGGGATTTACCTGAAGTATTTCAGGAAGGCCCCCTATATGATCCCAGTGCTGATGAGATATAATAAGTTTATTGATGTGTGCAGGATCAATATTGAGTTTCTTCATATTTTCTAAGAGAAGAGTCCCATCCCACCCTGTATCGAAAAGAAGGGTTTCGTTATTTGTTTCAATGAGCACTGCAAAACCCCAGCTTCCTGTAAAATCCTGACGACCTTTATTGTCATAAACTACAGTAAGCCTAAACATCTGTTCTCCTCAGATTTCGGATAAAGTTCTGTATTCCAGAACCGTGGAGATGGGGTTTGTCTCAATTTTAATTCCTGTCTCTTCAAGGGCGCAGATCCCGTTAATCCCCCCAACGACTGCAATTCCGAACTTCCCGGTCTCAACAGGTGCCCCAAGTAGAGGCTCATCAATTTCTCCTGGTGGGAAGTAGTTTCCTAAACCTGCTTTTTCTGCCCCTTTAATAACTTCCATGGCCTTTTCATAAGCGGAGGAATTGATCTGTCGCATATTGGCAAGGATTTTTCCTTCTCCTTTTTCAAGCACCTCAAGAACGGAAGTGGTTTTCCGATTCATAAAAATCTTTATTGGATCAATGGAAGTTCCGCTGTAAGAAATCAAATCAAGAAAACGTGCAGGTTTTCGGTTCTCTATCTGGAGAATTCCGCCATAGGAAGGTTCCACAGGGATGCCTGCTTTTAGAAGGAGGCCGTCAAAAGTAACACTGCATACTGTAGCTATTCCTATTTTTCCCGGAGGCATGAACATCAATTCTTCATCTTCTTCGAAAATTCTCACTCTGGGGCTTATCATATATCCTGAATGCGCAGTATACGAAATCACATCAATGACAGTCTCCAGATCGTCTTTATCAAAATAAGAAATATTTACTGCCACTACCCCATCCCCTGTCTCAGGGTTATAGGTTGTTCTGAAGGCCATTTCTTCTATCCTGGAAATCACAAAGCCAAAGCGGTCTCCGATAAGGGCATCATTCATCTCACTTTCTCCCAGCTCGGTAAGCGTGCGCCCTGCATACCCATGTTTACTTGTGAACCCCCTTTCATCTAGGATCCTCAGATGGTAGCGGACAGCTCGCTCTCCTATATCATAGCCCCGATTATTCAATTCGTCGGCTATGGCACGGGCACCTATAGGTTTGTCACTTTCGTGAATTACCCTCATAATTTCAATGAGTTTTCGCTCGATTTGCGGATCCATCATGTTATAACACCGTTATACCTATAATCACAATAATGAATATTATTGATAAATGAGAAATCACGGAAAAATATACATTATCCTTTTGAATTCTGAAATTTTTTTTGAGTAAGCTATGAATAATTCCCTTTTGGAATAATAAATCTGAGTCGAAATAGATCAATATAAATAATTTTTGAACATGTCTTAGTTTCTTTCGGCTTCTAATGACTGATTCAGTTTCCATTTAAATATGCGATTATAGTAAATCTTTTCGTACTTAATATAATTTGTCTATCTCGCTTTAGAATTTTTCTCTTTGAAATTTATGAGAAACAAATTCCACTGATTTCAAAATTGGGTCGTGTCCCCAAATTATTGAATAGACACTCTAAAAGTCAGTAATTCCTTTAAATTCCATATGTGATCAGTTATCCCTTCTGCCATTGCTGGAGTTCTTTGGAACCATTTTCTATTTTCAGAGTTTATTTCTAATCTTAGGGACTTATGAGGTTTTATAAGGTTATACCATGCCTGGAATAAATCAAAAGCTTTCTGATGCATCTTCATTGTTTTACTGAAATTCATACCCTTTCTTATAAATCTTGCAAGCGATGTCCTGATAGTAAGATTTATCCTTTCTGCATATGAAGTGCCAATATAACTCACCGAATTAGCTCCAAGCATTTCGAATATTTCCTTAGGATCTCCAAAAATGATACGTTGAATTGTTTCAACTACGTAGTTCTTTACCTTTTTCTTTAGTACCTTGACATATTTTAAGTCATCAAGCGGAACCAGTCTCGGTAGTGGTCTTCTCCCAATACCTTTGTAATGTGGTAACTCGATGTTACCATAAACGTTTATAAGCCCTTCTTCAAAGGCATCCCAATCATCCGAGGTAAATACAGGAATAGGAGAAGATGCGGAACGCATCTTCTCAACTCCGTTAAATAACTCTATAGCATCCTCTGTACTACGTTTTCCTTCATGATGGAAAAGGAGCAATCTTGAGTCACTTTTGATTGCTGTAAGTGAGTATACATCACCATACTCTTCAGAATCCTCTTCAGTCACATTTTTTTGCTTTTTTTATATATGACCAGATCTCATCAACCTCTACTCTCTTAAGATTAAGATTTATGAGGAAATAATCTGTAACTTCTTTTGAATGAGTTCCTGCAATTTCGAGCCATCTACAAATTGTGTCTTTATCATGCCCAGTAGCTCTTGCAACTCCACGAATACTTCCTTTTTCAGGAAGCATAGCTAGGGCTCTTAGAACTTCTTCATCGGAAGTATTAAGTCCAAAAAATACCGTACCTTTTGTTTCACTAAAGCAACGATTACAGGTTTTACATTTAAGAAGAACATGATTATTTTTACCATATCTCTCTTTAAAGGTTATATTCCCCTGATTTTTAATTCCATAATCAGGACAATCTTTGTTCCAGCAAAAAAATTGTGAAAAATCGATTTCAGAAGTGATTTCAATACCCCCAAATAATAATAGATTCAAAATTATATAAAATTAAGTCAATGATTTGGGGACACGACCCAAAATTGTTATGCTGGCAGAATCTTTTAATTTAGCTTTACTCTCCCTCAACAGTCCTAAAATTAATACTTTTTCAGAATACATTATACCATCTTTATCATTCCAGGTTCAGGAGAATAGAGTTCTCCTGTTTCCAGAAGTTTCTTAAGAATTATACCGAATTTTTCCTGACTCATTCGGTTTTCCAGGGCTTTCTGCTGAAGTTCTTGAACTCTTATTTTTCCGCCAGAGGCTTCCAGCAGCTCCAGTAAAATTGATTTTGGATCCTTTTTCGGAGCCAGAGCATCAGAGCCCCCGTTTCCAGGAATCTTAAGTTTGTTTTCGAACCCTTCATTCTCATACTTTGATATTTCGTCCTCTTTTGCAGAAAATTTCAGCGAAAATGTTTTACTTTCTTTTCCGGAAATTTCAGCTTGCAAATGGGTTCTAAAAGCAACTGCATCTGCCAGTTTTTCTGAAGAATAGAGAACTCTCATTTTTCGGGCTTGCAGGGTGGCGCCGCAGTGCTGGCAACTAAGGGTGTTTTTTCCGATTTCTGTGATCTGGGCATGCTTTCTGCAGTTTGGGCAGACAATGACCGCGTAGCGAAATCTTTTCGGTTTTTCTCCAAACTCCAGTTCAGTCACTTCCCATACCTTCTCTGCCTCTTCTGAAAATCCCTTATTAATCGCAGAAGATCAAGTTTCCTGAAGTCTTTCCAGTTGACGTCTGTGAAGTAGAGTTCCGAATATACTGACTGCCAGACCAGAAAATCAGAGAGTTTCTGCCCTCCTGAACGGATCATAATATCTGGTTCATGCTTAACAAGAAGATGTGATTCGAGCATTTTTTCGTCCACCTCCTCCGGCCTGACAGTTCCTGCCTTTACTTCAGCAAGAATGGTTAATACAGCCCTTGTAATTTCATCTCTCCCTCCAAATCCCAATGATACATATACAAAAAAGTCATTCCCAGGGATGCTGCCGTTTACCTCTCCCTCAATTCCGCAAATTGCATAACCTGTACCTGCAGGAAGGCGGGAAAAACTTTCATTCAGTCGGATTCTGAGTGTTGATGCGATTTCTATTTTCAATGGAAGGTCAGTCTTGAGGATATCCACATAAATGCTTACAAGTCCTACCTTAAATCTTCTTAGAATGATAAGTGCGGAGACGAGCCTCTCCATTCCTTTTGGATCAAAGAGATCGGCTTCCTTGAGTATAATTGCCACATGCCTGGGGATCTTTGAGGATGATCGGGTTATCTGCCAGGCAAGGTATCTTTCGTAAAGCGGATAGACAAAAGAAAATAAATCCATCTGAAAAATATCCTCCCTGACAAGCTCAAACAATCCAGTATTTTTTCTTTTCCATCGTTTTATGATAATTCAGATCTTTTTTCATATGTACAGGTTTTTTCGGTTTATTTCGCAGTAGATACTATCTTGATTACGTCTCCATCCTTCATTTCATGTTTTTCCCCAAGCCTTAGCCTTGTCCTGGCATCTACTGCATACAGAAACCTGTCTCCTATTTCAGTATGGATCTGGTACGCAAGATCGTGGCATGTAGAGCCTCTCTTCATAAGATATGCATCTGGAAGCATATTTCCGATTTTGTCGGACCATTTTCCTTCATCTTCTACAGGATATACAACAATGAGGTCAAGGAGTTCAAATACTGTTCTATTTATGCATTCCTGAACACCGGTGCTTCCAAGCCGTTCGATCACTTTCTGGATGGCTTCTAGCCCTTTTTTCTGCGCTTTAGTAAGATCCTCGGAAAGCACATCGAATTTTTGATCTCCAGGTGTATACCTGATAATCCCGCTTTTCGCAGCGGATTTGAGTGCCATTTCGGCTGCTGCACTTGTAGGCACCACTATTCTTTCAAGATCCTTAAGTTTATTCAGGTTTTCTCCGGGAGCAATGTCTGCTTTGTTTGCAGAAATAAGCAGAGGCTTGCTAATTTCCCGTATTTTGTCGCAGAGCCGGATCATATCTTCTTCACTCCATTTAACGTGCTCTACTCTTACAAGCCCCGTTTCTACCAAAGCTGCATTTACATGTGACTCTTTTATTCCTGCTCCAGCAAGCTGTTCTGAAATTACTACCTCGAGTTTAAGTCCTTCTGCCTGGATTTTTCTGGCAAGCTTAAACCAGTTTCTTTCCAGAATACCATAGAGCCACATGGTAATTTCCCTGTTTAGAAAAGTCACATCTTCAAGGGGATTATGGTCCCCAATTTCTACAGGATTGCCCTCTGCATCTGTTCCTCCCGAGGCATCTACTACATGGATGATTGCCTGAGCCTGCCGGAGTTCATCCAGAAAAGTATTTCCAAGCCCTCTCCCTTTGTATGCGTCCGGGACAAGCCCTGCAACATCAATTATATCTATTGGGACAAGCCTCACCCCCTCCGCACATCTCCCGCACATCTTCTCTTTATCTTTGCAGGGACATTCAACCCGCACATAGGTAACTCCGTGATTGGCATTGATGGTTGTGAAAGGGTAATTTGCAATTTCAACATCTGCAAGGGTAGCAGCTTTGAAAAATGTGGATTTCCCAGCATTGGGTTTCCCTGCAAGTCCTATGGTCATCGACATAAATTATAAAAATGAACTTGTTGCATTTAATCTTTATTGACATTGATGCCCGAGAAACAGGATTTTTGTCTTCAGCTTTGAAGAAAGTAAGTGGTGTAAATTCTGGGTTAAACCAGCTATCTTAGAAGAAGGTTTATATCCTTGAATGTGCTTATGAGTGTTGCTCGCTTGCGTCCCGATAGGGTAGTGGATATCCTTGAGGCCTGCGGAGCCTTAGACCTGAGTTCGAGTCTCAGTCGGGACGTAAATTTTTATTCTTGATTTTTTGTCGTTCTTTGGTGTTTCTAATTCAATTTTTTGTTTCCTTTAGTTGTATTCTTTCTGCTCTTTTTTTATCCACTTCTCTTTAATTCTACTCATCCTTTTTCTTTTTTCACCTGAGTATCATATTTATTTTTCTTCCTTATTTTTTTCAGATCAAAAAGATAATGAATATAAGCTGAACTTATATTATAATGACCAAAAGATGGTGATACTTATGAAAGGGAAAATTCTTATTTTACTTCTGATGCTTGTGTTCTTATTTGCCTCAGGTTGTGCTGAGAAGAACACTGGAGTTGTACCTGATGACTCCAATACTTCTACACCGGAAGCTGGTGTGGCAGGGCAAAATGAAAACTCAACTTCAGGAACAGGAGATGACCATATTGTCCGCCTTGAGTACTATGAGGTCATCAGGCCTTCAGAACTGGATATTAAGGTCGGAGATACTGTGTCCTGGTGGAGCGGCAAAAGACAGGGAACTTACGTTCTTGTCAGTAAAGAAGGATTATTTCCAGACAAAGAAATGGCTTACAGCATACCTTACAGCTATACCTTTAATGACCCTGGAACCTATCTTTTCACTGTGAAGGATGTACCGACAATGAACGTTACTATCAGCGTGAGCTGATATCTCTCTATATGACCCGTAAAACCGGGTTTTTTCTTTTTTGCCTGACTCAGCGTTTTTCAGATCTCTCTTTTTTTTGAGGGGAACTTAATCGTTGATAATGAAGATGTTTCTTGTAAATGTGCTGGTTTCATAACTACCTCTTGTGTCAGGGAATAAATTTAGATCACACTCTGGTAATAGGTCTGGCTATGCCTTTGTAATGGTCGAAAAGTTCTGTTCCCCATTTGAGTGCGCTGTCATCAAAACTTACGAGGTTGTGATTATAGTAAATGCCACTGTTACAAAAAAGAGAAAGCGCCATGAATTTCTCCGTAACTATGCTTGAGGCTATCTTCATATTGTTATTATTGCAGACATAAAGCTTGGTATATTTCAGATTCAGAAAATGTTCAAGCTCTTTTTTGTAATCATTGAGCATTCTATCATAAACATATTCTGTGAACACCAGAGTTATATCCGTACCCTTAGCTGCAAGCTCTATGCAAAGAGATGGATATATGGGCAGGAAAAAGGAGGAGGATATCATCACCTTTTCGGATTCGGAAAGACTTTTTACAACTTCTTTAGGGTATTCGAACACGTGATTTCTGTCAGGGTTTACTTCTATATAGTCTCCAAGCTCCCCTATATTATCCAGAAATTCCGGAGGAATTGATGTCATATCCTGATTTATCCAGTAATCATGATTTTTATCGAAGACATTGAATGTTTCGAGGATTGTCTTCATCTTCGGAACCAGAATTTCTCCGATACTGGAAAGTTTGTAGAGCCTGTCGCTTTCGACGATTAAGTCTTGCTTCATCAGGATCTTGATCTGGGTCATTATCGGACTTGAACGGACATCAAGTGTATTCTTGATCTCTTCGATATTTTTGGACCCATCCAGGAGCAGCAGAAGGAGATTTTTCCTTTTTTCCGAAAGAAAGAGAACATCCAGTAATGACGACTCCATCTGATTCCCTCTCTTAATGTCTGATTATATTATTATGTAACATTGTAGATATCTCTATACCAGAAGCTTCTGAGCTTCGCGTACCTTTCTCCCTTGCCATTCGTCTCTTTTTGAGAAAGAAAGGACCTTTAAAGTGTGAACTTGAGGACATAAAGAGAATTGCCATTTTTACGTAACAGATTACTACTATAAAATATATAATTATTATTCACTATTTTGTCTAAATTTCTTCATATGAAGTGTTATACAGCAATCTTCTTTGGTTTTTTTCTCTTTATTTGCCAACCTCTTGGAACTGCTACTAAACTCAAAGTGATCTGTGGGCTCATCTACATCTTTTCGTATTCTTTTTTAGATTAAATCTTGTTTACCCGCTTGGAAAGCTTCTTTAAATAGTCGAACAGTTCCTGGCCCCATCGTAGGGCACTGGGCTCAAAACTCATAATAAATTGCTGGTCGAATTTTCCTTTTTTATCAAAGAGTCCTAGAAGCATTATCTTATCAGTTACAGAGACTTCCGTAATTTTTATTCCTTCTTTGGAAACATAAAGACTTACATTGTCCATGTCCATTAATTCCTTTATCATATTTGAGTGCTCGTTTGAAAGATGATCCCAGACAGATTGAGTAAAATTCAGGGAAAGTTCGGCATCTTTTCTACCAAGTTCAACATAAAGGGGAAGATAGGCAGGATTGAAATAAGAAGCAAAGGTTGAAACCCGCTTTGCATTGATCATATTGTCAATGATTTTTGGAGAGGGTTCATAAATGTGATTCAGGTCAGACTCAACAAGAATGCAATCTCCCAGTTCTGCGATCCTTTCCAGGAGATGACGGGGAATCGAGTTAAGGTAGTGGCCTGTCCAGTAGCAGTTATTTTTCTCCACGACTTCAAGGGCGCTTATTAGCGGCTTTACCTTCTTGATGATAAACTCTCCCAAAACCGTGAGTTTATACATCCGGTCTTCCTGAACAATAAGGTCATTATCTATCAATTTCTTAATCTGGGGAAGAATTGACGTAGCTGTAACATCAAGTTCGTCTCTGATTTCATCAATATTTTTTGAGCCGCTATCCAGCAATATAAGAAGGTTTTTTCTTTTATCAGAGCGGAAAACAAGATCAATAAGTGAAGAATCCATGCACCTTTACTCCCTATAGTTATTTATATTGAGTTGCCGTAGATCCTTCTTTCCGGCAGGCTGGTTCCTTGGCTATTCATGCTCAACTTCAACATTTGTTCTGCTTTTTTCAAATTAATCTTTTTTATAAAGAATTCCCATTTAAGTCAGTTGAAATTCCGGGGAGTACAGACTCCTACAAAGGTTATCTTTGTCTCCATAGGAGTCTGTTTCCAGCCTGGAGGAGAAAGGTACTCTACACTTGTGTCTATTTTTATTGAGCCTTCCGGAAGTCCAAAGTCTTTCATTGAATCCAGGATAAGCTCTTCGCCGGTTTTATAAGAATATTCTACTGCCGTTCTATATTGTTCAAATGTTTTCCGCCCTACCGGGGTAAATACCAGGAAGTTCTGATCTGGATTTTCCATCGTGTATGCCCTAATAATAATCTCAATTCTTTTAATTCCTTTTCCTACGAGAGCCCCAACAGCATTTCCTACTCTGGCCTGTTCAGGGACTATAATATCTGCATCAATCAGAGCCTTTAATTCTTCATAGTAAGCCTTTACAGGCCCTCCAAGCAGGACTATAGGGATAGTTACCTTGTACTGAGCAGGAATCTCTCCCTCCAGCATTTTCTGTATCCCTTCTTTTCCTCTCCCTTCCATCATAAAGGATATCAGGCTGTAAGCCATATTTTTTGCAACCTGATGCTTCACTTTTTTACAGAAAGCATGAATTCCTATCTGAGTAAAACGTGAAAGTTTTTTGGCTCCGATCTGAGCAGTCTCTACATCCCATTCAGTATATTCTCCAAGTACATGGAGGGCATCAGTGGGTGTAAACCCAATAGCCTGGATCACCCGCTGTTGAATCAGTGAATCAAGAACTGTAGGAGATGGAAAACGTTTCATCTTATTTAAGATATCGTGAATGGAAAGAGGCTCGTCGCCTATAACTTCTAATAACTTTTTCTCACTTTCTGTGGGATTGAGGGGGATTTCTCCAGTACGGACAAAAAATTTGGTAGGCTGAAGATGCTCACTGAGCATGGTTCTCAGAGGAGCTGGATTTTTTTCCAGTTTTTCTCTAAAATTAGGGTACTTTACCGCAGCAAAGCAGAGGGGCATTACTCTTCTTGGGCCTAGCCTAATACATTTCTTAAACCATATGTGGCTATCTCCTCCGTTTGCGGAGCTTTCCATCTTTATCGCCTTTACGCGGGTTTGCCAGCCTCCGACAACGGCCCCTTTCTCACAAAGCTCCGGAAATCCGTTTTTTATAATGGAAACATCCGTGCTCGTCCCTCCAACATCTATTACAGCGCAGGTATCCAGTCCAGAAAGATGAGAAGCGCCCATAATGCTTGCTGCGGGACCTGAAAATATGGTTTCAATGGGACGCAGTTTTGCTCCTTTTATATCTATAACTGAACCGTCACATTTCAGCATAAGAACTTTAGCATCAAGTTTTCTTTCCCTGATCTCGGTCATTATGGAATGTATGAACTGATATGTTATGGGTATTAGTTGGGCGTTTAAGACTGCAGTAGCTGCCCGTTCATAGGCTCCCAGTTCCTGAGAGAGTTCATGCCCGCAAACTACGGGATGCCCTGTCAATTTAAGGATTATGTTCTTGATCTTGAGTTCATGTTCCGGATTTCTTGTACTGAAATAGGAAGATACCGCAAATGCGGAAACTTTCTTTTTCAGGCTTACTGCAAACTGTTCTACAGAAGTGAGATCCAGAGATTGGAGTTCATCTCCATTACTGTCATGTCCCCCGCTTACAGTAATACAGTAATCTGCAGGAAGTTCCCTTGGGACTGTGTAGTCCCCTACAAGAATTAACCCAACGGGATAGCCGGTCCTTTCGAGAATGGTATTTGTTGAGAGAGTTGTGGAAACCGATACCAATTTTACTTTACTTAGGTACTCTGGATTCAACTTATCAATTGCATTTCGAATTCCGGTCATAAGGTTTGGATAGGTGGTAATCGCCTTGCTGGTATCAAGGATCCGGCTGTCCGAATCTCTTAATATTACAGCATCGGTGTAAGTCCCACCTGCATCAATACCCAGACTATAGTGCATGTTAAAACAGCCCCATTTTTACATTATTTAGGCAATTTATATCCTTTTTTAGCTGTATAAATCCCTTTTTCATCCGGATTTGTAAAGTTATGTCTCAAGATATATATCTCTGCTTATAAATCTGCGCGGTCACTGACATTCCGATTTCTCTTATTCTTTTAGACCTTCTCTGTTTTTTGGAACCCCTACTCCTACGAAAACAAGCTTTGTTTCCAGGGGTATGTCCGTCCAGCCACTGGGCGCCAGATGTTTTCTGCTTACTTCTATTTTTATCTTCTCTTTTCCAAGCCCTGCATTGATCATGTAATCCATAACCAGAAGCCTGCCAAGCTCCTCTGCATACTCAAGAGCTTCGCCGTGTATTTCAAATATTTTTCTGTCAGTAGGGGAAAAGACAATAAACTCGGTTTTCTTTTCATTCTGTAAAGCACTTTCTATAACGCCACTTTCGGGAGTTCCGCCTCCCTCTTCTTCAGCTTTATTTTCTTGGGATTTGGGAATAACCCTTGTCTTTATGAGAATTTCTACTCTTTTTATCCCTTTTCCAACAAGGGCACCTACAGCATTGCCCACATCAGCGTGTTCTGGAACTATGAAATCAGCATTAATTAATTTTTTCAGATCCTCAACATATGCTTTTACAGGCCCTCCGAGAAGAACCACGGGAATTTCTACCCTGAAACGGGTAAAGTTTTTTCCCATAAGAACCCTGTCAATCTCATTTCTCGGCATTCCTTCTATGAGGTAGGCGATCAGATCTTCGGCAATGTTGCGCGCAACCTTACGTTTTACTTCCGCACTAAAAGCTTCAGGACTCTGCTTGAATGTTCTTCCAAGCATGGAAGCCCCTATTCTTGAGGCTTCTACGTCCCATTCAGTATATTCTCCAAGCACATGAAGAGCATCAGTGGGAGTGAAACCGATTGCCTGAATCAGTCTTTTCTGGATAAGCGAGTCCAGCATCGAGGGGGAAGGACGTTTTTTCAGTGCTACGAGCAGGTCTCCGAATGATGCAGGCTCCTTTCCTATATGTCGGTAGATTTCCCTCTCTCCCGTTTTTAGCTCGATAGGCCTGAAACCTGTTCGGACAAAAAATTTCGTCAGCTGGATGTTTTCGCAAAGATAACCTTTTGCAACTCTGTTCTGTTTCAATTTCTCCCTGAAACTAGGGTACATCACAGCAGCCCTGCAGAGGGGGATTACCCGGCGAGGGCCCACATAGATTACATCACCTTTCACCCAGACGTGGCTATCTCCCCCAGTTGCAGAGGTTTCCATGCGGATGGCTTTTACACGGGTCTGCCAGCCTCCGACAACTGCGCCCGAGTTACTGAGCTGAGGAAGCCCATTCTGCATCATGGCTACATCTGTACTCGTACCTCCAACGTCAATAACGGCACAGGTATTAAGCCTACTGAGATGAGAAGCTCCCACAAGGCTTGCGGCAGGTCCTGAAAAAATGGTTTCAATGGGTTTTTCGAGAGCCTCTTCGATCCCCACTACTGATCCGTCACATTTCAGCATCAGCATGTTTGCATTAATTCCTCTGACTTTGAATTCTCCGATTATTGACTGGATGAACTTATGGGTAATAGGAATTAGCTGGGCATTGAGAAATGCAGTAATGGCTCTTTCATAGGCCCCAAGGTCCTGGGAGAGTTCGTGTCCGCAAACCACAGGGTGACCTGTCAATTCCTTTACAGCTTTTTTGACAGCAAGCTCATGTTCAGGGTTACGGTTGCTGAAATATGAAGAAACCGCAAAAGCCGAAACTTTATCTTTTATCTTGAGGGCAAATTCTCCAACAGAATCAAGATCCAGAACCTTAAGCTCTTCACCGTCACTGTTATGCCCTCCAGAAACCGCTATCCAGTAATCAGTAGGGAGCTTCTCAGGAATCACATAATCCCCTACCATTATCAGTCCAACAGGAAAACCTGTACTTTCCAGAATGGTATTTGTAGATAGGGTGGTGGATAAGGATACCAGCTTAATATCTTTAAGATATTCTGAGTCCAGTTTGTCAATAGCTTTTTTCATCCCGGGAAGGGGATCAGGATAGGTAGTAAGAGCTTTACTGGATTCCACTACCTCTCCATCAGAATCCCTTACAATCACCGCATCAGTATAAGTTCCCCCGGCATCAATTCCAAGACTGAAGTGCATTTTGTTACTAACCTCTTTTGTGAATTGGATAGGATTTCTTCAGGGTTTCCAGGCCACTTCGAAATTAAGATAATAAATATTTCTCCAAAAACTGATCAAATTCAGATCTGCATTGAATCCATATGATAGAAAAACCTGTATATTTAAAGGCTAAATAGTTGTTAAATATGTAGTACCCAGGTGGATAGTAATTAAGCTAAAAGTTCCTAAACCCTGATAACTTGAGAGAGAGTATCACCACAAATTTTGGATTAACTAATTTTAAAATTCAGTAGAGAATTTTGAGAAACATATGATTTCAATGAATTTTTGTCTATATTATTTTATTTTTTCGATACTATTTTTTATGATTTTGTCAGATTTAAATTACTGTTTCTCTCCTCCCTTCTTCAGAAGACCGGCTTAAATTTTGAAATTTAAAGTTCTTTAAGGGACATGGTTCTACTTTTATGAGGGTGTATGAATCTTCTCCAAATGCTGCTTTCAGTCTTTCTTCCACAAGGTTTGTGATCTTTGCAGCTTCCCGGACACTCAAGGAGTTGTTTACGCTGATACAGGCATTGATAGCTATCCCTTTTCCGATCCTGCGGGTTTTAATTTCCCCCGATTCAGTTACCCCTGCGGTCTTAGTTATTATTTCCCTTATTTTGTGATTAGTTCCCTCATCAAGGGAAGCTTCTATAAGCTCGTTTACAGTACTATAGAGAAGTCTGCCTGAACTTCCGAGGAGATAGATACTCACAAAAACGGCAACAAGAGAATCTGCTATATGAGAACCTTTTCCTGGAAGAAATGTGAATCCTATGCCAAGAATAACAAAGATAGATACAAACACCTCTTTTATATAGATGCGTTCTTCTGAGGGAATGCCCTTAGCTTGCAATTCCCCCCTCTCTGCAAACATAAAAATAATATCTCTTGACACAAAAGCCAAGATTGCCGTCAAAAGTGTAATTGTTTCAGGAGCCTCTAACTCCTTGCCCTTTATAAACATGAATACGTGTTCTGAACCAATATAAAAGGCATAAAGGCCTGCAACAAGAAGCACACATGCCTCTGCTCCCGTACAGAGGGTAGCAATTTTTCCATGTCCGTAATTGTGGCTTCTATCTTCAGGTTTGTTTGCTATAGAAAAGTCTAAAAGTTTTCCAGACTCGTTCACAAACTCGGAAAAGGAACGAACTGAGTCGACAAGAAGCAATGTACTGTGTCCTAAAAGCCCTGCCAATAGTTTGAAAATAGTGAGCAAGAAACTCAAAACAATTTTTGAGTATGATATGCTTTGGGATTTATCTAATTTTTCGTCCGCTTTCATTCGAAGTTCCCCTTCAATGAATTTTCTAATCCACCTTCGTAAAGCGAACCTTTTTTAATTGGCCCGATATAAACAAAAAAGATAAGTTTCAAAAAATAAAGAGGTCCTCGAGTGCCTATACTCCCCTTGAGTGGGATGAACATTTTGTTCTACTTAAGACAGCAATAGATTGATCGGAGAGGGTTGAATAAATTAAAAACACAGGTTGAAACCTTTGTTTTCACAGGATAATATTTCTATTGCTATATTTTCTGTTTTTGCCCTTCCGTTTTTATGGTTCATATAGGTCGTCGAGGTTGGCGAAGATTTTTCACCAATTTTCTGGTTTTATTGAGGGTGTAATGCTTTCATTACTTTATCTTTAGAGCGGAGCAATAGTTTTCCCATGGATCTCATTCATTACCAGGGCTAAAGCTGTATAAAGGGATCCAAGGCCCATAATGAGTCCTACGTATCCAGCTACTACAAGTAATCCTGCGTTTCCGGTTGCGTTTACAACGGCCAGCAGCATAAATAATATAAATAATGTAACAAATACAAATTGAATAGCTTTGACTCCGATCTTCATTGTAATAATCAACATGACAAAGGTGTACACACCCCAGATAAAGAGATATGCAGCCATTGCGATTGGAGAAGAGGGTTCAGCCCAGCCGAGTGCAGGCATGATGATCAGTCCAGCCAGTGAAAACCAGAAAAGGCCGAAAGCTGAAAATGCAGTTCCTGCAAAGACATCTCCTTTTTTCCAGGACATGATTCCTGCAAATACCTGTGCGAATCCTCCTAGGAATATTGCCATGGAGACAATCATTGATTCAACGGGATATACGCCAATGTAACTCAGACTCAACAGGACGGCAGCAAGGCCCAGGCCGGTAAAACCAAGGGGGGCAGCGCTCGCAGTCTTGTCGACTATTATGGTAGAAGTTCCTACGTTTTCGCTCATGATTTTTTCCCCTGAATCCATTTTTTGTTCTAAAAAAATTGAAAAAAAAAGAAGTTAGGGCTTAGAGCCCATAGTTTTCAGGTCTGAAAACTGCAACTTCTTGCTTGAATTTGGTCAGGTTTTCGCTCATGAACTTGTCAGCATCATCTGTGAGGGCGACAAGGTCTGCTTTAACCTTTGCAAGAGCACTGGCTTCGAATCTTGTGAGTCTAAGCTTGCCGGAGTTGACACCTTCTTCAACAATCTTGCATGATTCAATTGCTGCATTCTTTGCACGGAGGTAGTTGTTGTTTCCGTCCTTTGCGATTGCCTGTCCTACTTTGTAGGCGTTGTCGTATGCGAGCACATATCCCTGTGGGTCTCTGAACCTGTCGGAGAGCATGAGGATGTCTCTGAGGTCCTTTCCTTTTCCGGTTTTAAGGGCGACGTTCATCATGGAACAGTCGTATGCAAGGGTTTCGGACCAGCACTGAACTGTGGTACCACCGAATTCACCGTGGTATTCAACGGACTCGTTGGACCAGAGGTCACAGCACTGCATGGTCAGGTTACCCATCAGGTCAGAGTGGGCACAGGTTGAGGTTTTACCTTCCTGAGCAATTGGAACACCTGAGATTGATTTGACAATGGTGTTTTCGTATCCACAGTCTTTGCCAGGGCCAACTGCACCTGCTTCATATGCACAGAGGGATCTTGCTGCAGATATTGACCTTGCAACGATTGCAGTTGTGTGGGCGAGGTTCTTGTCAAGCAGACCGCCTGCAATGAACATTGCAGTGTTTGCCTGTGCACAGTCAGTGTCACCAGCACAAACAGTTCCTGTCTTCTTTGCAATTGCGGCAATGTCTTTCCAGATCATTTCCATATCCATGCTGCCGAGCACACCGATACCGAAAAGGATACCTGCAGTGTCGTTTCTCAGGATGGAGTGGTCGAAGACTTCCTTACCACCCATGCTCTCTACTGAAAGCAGGTCTGCACCATTCTTGGCACATTCTTCGAATGCTTCCATAAAGGTGCTGTACTTGTCTCCTCTAAGCTGGAGGTAGTCACGGTCTTCACGGATGTCACCAATTGTGTGGCGGAGTGCGCACTTTATGCCATATTCATCGTGGTATTCTTCCATGATGGTTTTCTGGGCGTGTGCAACTGCTGCTCCCCAGGAGGGGTTGTTGGACATCTGCTGAACGTGTTCAGTTTCCAGTACTATGGAAGGGGCACCGATCTGGACCATCCTTGCCATTGCGTCTGTGGTGATTCTCTCGTATTCCTTTACGAGTTTTTCCTTGGATGCACCGGCTTCAGGTCTCGGGGCGTAGTTTAATTCAGGGGTTGTGTATCCGGCACCGATTTCGAGGCCAAGGCCTGCCTTTACAGGGAATTTAGAGTTCCCAAAAAGCATGTCATCTGCTTTAGCGTAAGCCATTGAAGTGTATTTCTTTACCATTTTGCTCCCTCCATTAGTGCTTGTGGAATTTATCTCTTAATACTGTGATATCTTTGGTACCTGCAACGATTGCGTCTGCAATCTTGGGGGCATCAGCGGCTTCTTCTCCGTAAACACCGAGTGCATACTGGGATACGAAGTCCTGATTAACTGCGCCGCCACCGCATGCGAATGGGATCTTTATTCCCTTTTCAAGGAGCTTGTCATTAACTTCCTTGAATGCGTACATGGTGGTGGTCATGAGTGCAGTACCTGTAACCATGAGGGGCTTTTCTTTTACAACTGCTGCAATAACTTCGTCTACAGGGACATCTCTACCAAGGTCAATTACGTCGTAGCCGGCTGCTCTAAGGAGGGCAGCAACAATGTTCTTTCCGATGTCGTGGACGTCGCCTTCTGCAACATGGCAGACAACCTTACCCTTGTTCTCAGGGACTTCTGTTGTCTTGGTCTTACAGTATTCGATACCATTCAGCATCGCATCAGCGGACATCATAACGTTCGGGAGGAAAATGATACCTTCATCGTAGAGCTGGGTTACAACTCCCATTCCTACCATAAGGGCATCGTCGATAAGGGCGATTGGCTTCTTGCCTGCATCGATTGCAGCCTGGAGTGCATCAACCACGTCATCTTCTTCACCCTCGTAGATTGCTTTTGCAATCGGGTAGATTAATTTGTCTTTTGGGTAAAGCTCTTCTGCTGCTGCATCAGGTGTCATTTCCTTTTCGAGGGCGACGTTGTAGCGTACTAATATGCCATCGATGTCTTCCAGTTTAAAATCCAACATATTTTAACCTCCATTTGGTAAAGGATCTCAAATTGCTCAGATCGTTGATCCTGCAAGTTACATTTCCCTGGAGTTTCCAGAACATTTTTTCCGGACACTTCTTGAATACAATGGAAATGAGTTCGAAAACCTCCATAATCGAATTCATCTCATTGGGGAATTTGTATAACTTACTGTGATTTACAGGTCAACTAGCAGACTGAATAAAAGCCCTGTTTTCCGTTTTTAAGGTCCCTTTCGGAGTATTCTCAAATTATTGAGTTCAGGACAATTATATTTCCGTTTTCTGCTGCTCGCAGACCTTCTCTTCCCAGTTAATTACAAAATATGTACTCACTTGAGTACTCGGGAACGCACTTGCAACTCAAAATTACATTTAATTGCATATACCTTCACCGATGCTAATTTTTCCGCTGCTATAATATTATAATTATCCACTCATTTTTCCCTGCAAATGATTTTATAAAAAAGAAGTGTTTTTTTGCCCCCGTTGATTAAAACAATGGAGTCAAAATTTAGATGGCAATTGTCCTCTTTGCAGGATATTTTTTATTGCCGAGTGTAAAGATACGCTGGATTTTATTGTGAGCTCTGAAAGAGATCAAGTTGATTTGTTTTTTGAGAGGGTTTAACGAAGGAAAAAATAAGATTCATAAGATGCTTTCTTTAAAGCACGCAAGTAAGGTGACTCTCCTTCTTCAGCTGTTCCCCTTATTTTAGAAGTTTTGAGTTCTCCATTGAAAAATGGAAAGTGTTCTCCAAAACTCGGGTCTTTCAAGTCCCCCTTACTTTCTTTGAAGTGTATCTTTGCCTTTTTTTATCTATTTTTTCAATAGAGTTGACTTTTTTACCTGATAGGTTATCATGCCTCTGTTTTGAAATTCTTTCCAAGAAATCATTCGGAAAAAATGTGGAGTTCGGCTACCATCTTGAAATCAGGTTATTCTAGAAGTTTGAAAAAGAACTCTACCTCTCTACGTGAGGGGTCTCTTTCGGGCAAAGATCGATGACAATTTTATTATATATAAGGTTTGTGTGCGTCAGGTCATAATTATCCTTAACCGGAAATGTCTTTCCTTCAAAAGTACTCCTCCTTAAGAGGTCCTTATTCCCACCTGAGCATGAGCTTGCGCGCTCCGTTCCATTTTTTTGAAAGAAAGCCTCCTGTCTTCAAGCTGTCTTCTTATTGCAAGATCCACAGCTTTAATAAGTTCATCATGGGGAACGGAGGTTACAGCAGAAAGTACCTTTACTCTTGAGCGAGCATCTCTTTCTTTTTTAAGAATTTCGATCTCGGGGTTTTTGTGTGCTGAAGTCACACTTCCCTTCACAAAGTTTCCGTTATGAGAAAATGAAAGCTTGATGTGCCCTATGAATTCGGAGTTCAGTTCTTTGATACTAGTTGTTATGTTACTCAGTATCTGCTCAGAGACAGAGATCACTGTTTCAAGAGGAATTTCCTGCGAAGTTATTTCAAATTCAGATGAATGAGCTGAAACTCCTGACATCTCTATTGAGTTTTTTGGATCGGCTATCTTTTTGTCCCTGCTCGCCTCCTCAAACATCTCCAGCAATTTGTCGAAATTTTCTCCTCCCTCCCGGGCTGAAAAATGAATCATTCGAGCTTTTGGGTTTAATCTGCGCAGGAGCAGGCAGATTTCAAGAAGCTTTTCAGAACTTACAAGGTCAACTTTGTTGATGCCCAGAATTTCTGCATCTTCGATCTGGTTTTTCATGAAATTCTGCAAGTCCTCTGCATCTGGACTCAGGCCACTGGCGTCCACAAGATTCACTATCGGAGCAAAGGTTACATTATTTAAGCCCATATTCTCTATGTTGCTTTTTAACTGTCTTGGGAAAGCTATTCCTGTGGGCTCTATTATAATAGTGTCCGGACTGTAAGAGGTCATAAGGTTTATCAGAGTATATTCCATACTAATTCTAAGGGTACAGCAGACGCAGCCGCTTGTTATTTCTCTGGTTTCCACTCCGCCCCTGGAAATCGTATCTCCATCAATCCCGATTTCTCCGATCTCATTAACAATAATTGCCGTCTTTTTTCCCTGCTTTCCCAGGTATTCAACAAGTTTTCTTATTGTAGTAGTCTTGCCGCTTCCGAGAAATCCGCCGATTATCATGCACTTCATGGCTTTGCAAGCCTCCTTCTGGCTTCTAATAAAGAGTTTTCTTTATGGATTGGAAAACTGCTCTAGTTCCTGTCCCTAAGATTCAGGCAGTGAGAAGCATACTGATCTTCGGGTTTTTCAGGCTTCACAGTATTTTCTTTAAAAACCCTTAAAATGGCAAAATGGGTTTATGACCTTTCCCGTATTTCACAGGCTAATGCGCCTTCTCTTGTCTGAAGGGTTGGGACTGAGAGCATCGAACCATATATATTTTCGAGTTTTGGAGGATATTTGCCCGGTGAATGGCAACACCGGGTCTGGAAAGCCCCCCCAACTTCTTTTTCCTGGAGTTTGACTTTTCTTTCAGGAAGGCACGTTAAAATGGCAAATTTGTGCCATCGCTAAAAGGTGCTGCAGGTCTAACTCCTTATGGGATATGATAACAATGCCACGGAGAGATTAGCGACATTGCCATCAGCGTGATCTCATCTCTTTGGGACAATTTCGTCTATTCTGAGTACGTTTCTTGCAGTCTCCGTCCCTGCGATAATGGCCAGTTTCTTGACCGTTGCCGAATCATATACCTTTGGCCCTTTATCAGTAACTTTCCTTGAAATATCCATTCTGGCTTCTACCCCTCTGGTATATGCATTTCTCATCTGCACCATTGCATCAATCGAGTTCATTCCCATATTTCGTGCAAGGATTGTGGGAATCCTCTCAAGGGCTTCTGCATACGCCAGGATTGCCATCTGCCTCTTTCCACTCTGTTTTTTTCCATTCTGCGTTGCCGCAAAGAGCCTGACCATATGCGCCAGTTCAAACTCTATTGCCCCTCCCCCGTTTACTATTCCTTTGTTCTTAATGAGGAAAGCCGCATTGTTCAGAGCATCATCAACAGCCTCTTCCACCTTATCCAGCCCGTACTTCACAGGCTCCCTGATAAGGATCGTGGCAATTGCCTTTTCTTTCACGGCAACAAACACCAGATTTTCTCCGTTCCTCTTTTCCAGCCTTATACTGTCAGCTTTTCCCAGATCTTCCGGGCAAATTTTGTCCTGCTGGGTCATCAGGTTAGTGTCTGTAGCTTCCGATAGCTTTTCGAGGTCTTTCATCTTGAGCTTCTTAAACGCCAGTATATTACTATCCCGAAGCATAGTCTCAATATACGGGTCAATATCCCCCTCACAGAAAAGCACATTTACTCCCGAATCTATTATTTTTCGGGCAATTCCCCTGCACATCTCCCTTTGTCTCTCCTCATACAGGAGAGCAGTCTGCACCGAGTCCATTCTCAGGTTGTGCTGGGGGTTTAAATAGCCGCTTTTAACCTTGAGCTCGAAATTTACAAGCAGGACAGCCGGATTTTCAAACTCTTTTGGCATATCCTCTCTTGCCGGATTTTCGTCCAGGATCAGGCCTTCAATTGCAACAATTTCCGGCCCCCCTGTTTTTTTCATCACCTTTACGTTCCTGTTGAGGTCAAGTCTTTCTGCCTGCCTCTCGCTCAAATGCCTGACAACCTGGAGAACGATGTCAGTAATAGCCTCTGCCTGGTGCCTCTCCACCCCTTTTCCCATTGCTGAGCACATAATTGTTGTGCGTACATCTTCTTCTCCAGCCTGTTTTATGCTGTACTGGAGCATCTCATACGTTTTCTGGAGAGCCAGCTCATACCCTTCTATAACAATTGCAGGGTGTACTCCTGCTCTAATAAGCTTGATTGCGTTTTTTATAAGGCTGCTTGCAAAAATAACCGCTGTCTTTGTGCCATCTCCGCAGGCTTTATCCATTGATTCCGCAAGCTTTTTGAGGGTAGTCACTATCGGGTGGAGCACATCCATTTCCTTTAAGATTACCTTCCCATCGCTGGTAACAAAAATATCCCCAACGGGGTTTACTATTATTTTGTTCATGCCTTTTGGCCCAAAGGAAGATCCCAGCAAATCGTCAATTTCTGCGGCTGCCCTTTCGAGATGGTCGATCAGCTCGTCTTCTTTTACCGGTTCGTCAATGAGGATCTTGTCCCGTATAGTCCGGGCCAGTTTTGCCATTCCGTCCTGGCTTTCTATGTGAGGTGTTTTTAATTCGCTTGCCATGTGTTTTTTCCCCATTTGATGCGGTTGACCTGCATGAAGTATTATTAAGTGTAAAATTAAAAATTAAGTGTAAAATTAAAATTATGAAATTCTGATGAATTAATTGTGAATTTCTGACGAGTCTGAGTATCTTCCTGTGCATCTAAGATAAGCATCAGGTTTTTTCATAGTAAAGTCCATTTTTCCGGACGGATCACCATGAGCAAAGACAGCATATGCCCCTATGGGTTTTGAATATAATTCAGAGGTTACGGGATTAGTGTCAATAACTGAATAATTGAAAAATGATCTTTGAGATGAGTGGCTTAACCCTGGTTCATAAACTAAGAGGCTGCTTGTAGGACTCAAATATATGCGCTTTTCTTCAGCTTCAAGCTTTTTCTGGGATTTCATCCAGTTTCACCTATATTCCTTAATTTTTTTATAATGGGTTCTCTGCCATTTTTCTGCAAGGAGGTGTACACATTTATGCCCAAATGTGTTTTTGATCTGTTTTTGCACAAGTTTTCAGCTCAAAGTCGTTTTTAATCTGTTTTTGCACAAGTTTTTCAGTTTGGATGTCGTTTTTAGAAGAATATATTTTTGCAGAAATTAAGCGAGAACCACATTATTTTGATAATGAATGAAGAAAGGATGAGCTTTTCAACCCATCCTATCTGGCAAATCTAAACTTGCCTCTTTTTCAGGAAGTATTTTGCCTGCTTTATCCCATGATCTTCCTGTAGATCTCCGGACCTTTCTGTGCTACTGTGTAGGTCTGGGCAGTGATGGAGTCACATGGTGCTCCTGGCGGCACTTCACAACCAGTTGAAATCATGTACTTGGACTGCATGCCATTCTCCTTGAGGGTGTTCAGGACGCTCTCCTGGAGAGCCATAGTTTCTGCCTTCATCTTTTCGATACCTTCTGGGCTGTTGTCCAGGAATACTATCGGGCTGACTTCTCCACCGAACATGGTTTCCTTGCCATACTTGTTTATCAGATACTGGTGGTTCTTGGAACCCTTGTTGACTTCATCCGGATAGAAGGTGTAGCTGTAGTACTTGGTGTCCCACTTTTTGATGAGGTCCCAATGTGGAACATCAGAACAGTTGTGGATGACAGTTGGCTTGTTGTACTTCTTATATAGAGGGGCAATCCTGTTCTGCATAATCTGACCTTCGGACTTCATGTACTCTTCAGCACTGAGGATTACGTTGTTTGTCCAGAGGGTAACCATACAGAGGTTGTCAGGCTGGGCTTCTTCGAACATGCCCTTCATGATTTCTTCCACATAAGTTGCGGTTTTATCGAGAGCCTTGAGGACAACGTCTGGATTTGTCCTGAGATCGGAAAGTATGCGGGTTGCACCCATGATCTGAGTCAGAGCAACCATTGGACCTTCAATCAGAGCTGTCATTGGTGCTCCAAGGGCATGTGCTTTCTCTGTTGCAAGCTTGTTTCCCTGGATCAGATTGTAGGCACGTGTACCTTCCTTAATTTCCGGAACTTCGAGTTTTTCGTAATCTTCAAGGTGCCCTGTTGCTGCGGGAGTATCCTCTTCAGGGTACCTGACAGTTGCTCCGAAGTCTGCTGCGTCAACACAGAGATCTGTCAAGCCCACGAAAGTATCCATATTGAAGTACTTGATACCTGCTTCCACACAGGCTGCATATTTTTCCGCTTTAGTAGAGTAGTCCTTGTAGGAACAGGGTACAAACTTCCTGGAGACACCGCAGGCTAGAGGAGCTACAGGGAGCCTGTCTACCTTCTTGTCCTGGAAAGCAGACGTAAACCTTTCGGTTTTTGACATCTTTTCGGTGAATTTGGGAACGACAGAGTCGAATTCTGCCAGAACTTTCTCAGCGGTCACAAGGCCGATATCAATCTTCTCTCTCGTTCCTTTCTGGGCAAGGGACTCTTTGTATTTCATCTTGCTTTCTGTAAGTGAGGAGTCGCTCCAGGCGTTTTCTGAAATTCCACTTACAAGGGAACTAAGAGTTTCAACTGCTGCACTTGCGTCAAGAGCTGTGCCGTCTGCTCCGATAGATTCTGCGTATTCCCTGGAAATAGGTGCACCGCCGACCATTACTACAAGAGAGTCCCGGATACCTTTTTCCTGAAGCTGCTCGATAACAGTTTCCATCCCTCCCATTGTTGTGGTCATCAGAGTACTCATGGAGATGGCAGTTGCCTTCTTTTCCTTTGCTGTTTCAACGAACTTGTCAAGTGGGACATCGACACCGAGATCGATCATGTTGAAGCCTGCTGCTGTCATCATGGTCTTAACAAGGTTCTTCCCTATGTCATGAACGTCACCTTCGACGGTCCCAATGATAACGTTCTTGGGAGAGGCTGTGCCGTCTACTTTAATGTAAGGTGTAAGTATGTCCATTCCGGCATACATTGCGTCTGCTGCAAGCAAAAGGCTTGGTACAAAGGCTTCTCCCCTCTCGTACATATCACTGACTATCTTCATACCCTTTGCAAGACCATCAACGATTGCTGCATATGCATCGACTCCATCATCAAGAGCTTTCTGTGCATATTCTTCTGCAAGGTCGTCATCGCCTTCAACTACAGCATCCGCTAAAGCGTTAAAAATATCTTCTTTTACCATCAAAAATCTCCTTTTTTAGTGAAGGATCCAAAAAATCAGTTTTCTGCCTGTTTTTTCAGATCTCTGTCCTATTTTTTGCTGTATTTAGATCCTTGAAAGGGTTCCACAGCCCGTCAATTTTCTAAATCCACTAATTTATACTCCTTAATCCACACAATGACCTTTTGCCCGATTATGACATTTCTCCAAGCTCTGAATCACAGAGAAGGAGATTGTCCATGGGGGGTTAAGCCCTGGATGCCACAACTCCTTTCGGGCTAAGGATCATTAATGACAGACTATCTCTCTAATATATAGCTTAACCGACACTTTTTTTTAGCCAATTGCAATTTTTATCCTTCTTCCAAAATATGGTATTCCTCGGATTTTTTATGGGCTGGCTTTTTTCTGGCTCAAGGTTTCAGTGCTCGAGTAAATTTATTGTTTATTTCCTTTTTCTGTCCCCAACCCTTTTTTGTCGGAGGGCAATTTTTCAGTAAAGGGAAAATAATCATCTATTATAGAAAAAGAGAGACTATTGAATATTTGAATGGTATACAAAAACGAGGGGGATTGAAAATTTGAAGGCATTGATCAGGATCTAGTCTGAAATCATTGATCAAATATCTGGTTTGAAAGTATTATCAAGGGCATTATGATGTACAGGACCTAAAACCCTATATTGCCTGTTTATCCGGTCTTTCAATCTCAAGGCATTTATATGCTTCGGTGAAAAACAAAGGAAAAATCTTCTACTTAATCTACTGAAAAGGTTAAACTATCTCCGACATCGGCTTTATAATTTTGGATTTGTTGCGTATTATTCTAATTTAAATATAATATCCGTGATTTATGTTTATCCCGTTAAGGGTCAAAATTAAATAGAATATGTATACCATATTTATAATGTATGTGATATAATTAGAATGCGCTTAATATAAACATTATGACTTTGATCTGAATTGATTTTCCATTTTTGAGAAATGATGTTATATCTGGAGTTGCTTCTGTCTAGCCTATAAATCCTCCCACGACAGAGGGGCAATATAAATATGAGCAAGAACGTTAAAATTCTTAACAAGTCTGTTCAAATATAGTAGCTCTCAGTAAAGTTTGATACGGATTTTAATCGAGATACGCCAGATATGTTCTGAAATTATCCTGCTCGGAGGACTGAGGTGGTTTCATGGTTCCTTCGAAAAATAGTATGCAGGCTCAGCATAAAAAAATCATTCTTGGAAGCTGATAAATATGAGTACCCTTATAGACTTAATTTTCTTCTCTGAAAAAAGAAAAAATCTCCTTGTCCAGTTAGCTAGCGGATCTATGAATATTGATGAGATCAAGGATACCCTGAACGTAAAGGCATGTGCTGTAATGCCGCAGATTAAAAAACTGAAAGATATGGATATCATTGTGCAGAAGGGAAACGTCTACGAACTCTCGGATATCGGAGAGGTGATTGTCGAGAAAATGCTTCCTCTGACTTCTCTTCTGGATGTATTTGATGGAAATAAAGACTACTGGTCAAAACATGACCGGTCCCCTATTCCTCTACACCTGATCAAGAAAATGGATATGTTGGGAAAGTGCAATCTTGATGAGCCTGATCTTGACCACCTTTTCGAGTTTCCTCGGCATCTGCGCGACAGGCTGAACAGTTCAAAAACAGTTAAATCCTTTTATTCGTATTTCTGCCCTGATTGCCCGGCGATACAGGCTACCTGTGCAAAAAACGGGGCTGAAGTGCATCTAATTCTAGATGAAAAGGTTCATAGCAGGCTGAAAAATGATTTTGAAGAAGAGTACAATGTGCTGCTTGACAACAAAGTATCTCTTTATATCTATGCTGGAAAATTAAGGCCGTCTTCTTTTATGGTTGCAGACACTTTTATGATGTTGAAGCTCTTTGGAAAAGATGGGGAATTCGACCACAGAAAGATCATGAGTTTTACCCCCACTGCTCTGGAATGGGGAAATGAACTGGCCCAATATTATATAGAGCGTTCAAAGAAGATCAACTAAAAAACGTCCTTAGTCGTGGATTTTATAATTCTCGGTCACACACTTTACGAAAGTTTGGCAGCAATTTTGAAAAAAAATCAGGAAATGGCTTTAAGGAAAAAACTTTCACCTTATTTGCCCTTTCCTTTCTTCTCATTCTTTCATGCTTTTAATTCCCTTGATTCTTTGTACCTGCTCAAGCTGTTTATGCTCATGATGCCCATGTTCTTGATCGTGGCTTTTTTTGGCTTTACGTACTTCAATTCCTCTTTTTCCGAAGGTTTCCTGCACAGAACTTTCAACCGCATCTTTGAGGATTTTCGTTTCAACATTTGAAACTGCGGAGAGGATTTTAAATGTAGGTACAGCCCCTTCCTTTGATTTAATAATATCTTCCTGAGGCTCTTCGTAATAGATAGTAACACTCTGTTTCACGGTTTCTGACCCATTGTCAAGGAAGAGTTTGATATGCCCTACAAATTCAGGATTTAGTCTTAGAACCTTTCCTTTTATCGTATTCATTAATTCAGTTGTAAGCACCCTGGCAGATTCCGTGCTCACACTCAGATTCTCTATAGCAAATTCTGAAGAATAACTGCCGACTCCAGAAGCTTCGATGGAATCTTCGGTTTTCTGGCAGTCAGGAGGAATAGGTTTATTCTTTTCTATGGTTTCTGAGGGTGCAGAAGGAGTTTCTTCTATGTCCGAGAGCACTATCTTCATGAAGTTCTCAAACTTTTCACCGGTGTCCTTTCCTGAAAGCAAGATAACCCTGGCTTTCGGGTTCAACTGCTGCACAGATGCCTCGAGAATTGGGAGACGGATAGGTTCGATCAGATCTACCTTATTTATTCCCAGGATCTCTGCATCGATAATCTGCCTCATGGCAAATTCTTTCACCTCTTTCATAAGGTACTTGAAGCGGCTGCCGTCTATCAAAGTTACAAGGGGAGCGATTTTTACCTTTTCTCCCAGGTTCATAAGCTCGACTTCTTTCCTTATCAAATTAGGAAAAGCGATGCCTGTAGGTTCGATCATCAGAATATCGGGATTGTATTCATTAGCCAGGAGAGTGATTGTTGTTCTCAATCCTACTTTAAGGGAACAACAGATACATCCGCTTGTGATCTCCTTTGTGTCGAAGCCGAACCTTTCGATAACATCCCCGTCAATCCCTATTTCTCCGATCTCGTTTACAATGATGGCAACTTTTTTTCCTTTTTCTGCCAGGTATTTACCCATATTAATAACAGTGGTGGTTTTTCCGCTTCCAAGAAAGCCTCCCACAACAATCACATACATGTCCTTTCCTCCGTTTTCTACCTTTTTTGCATTTTTCACTTATGTTTATTTTTATGATATAGAGCCTATTCCAAAACACATTTTTATTCCAATATTCAAGCGTTTCATAACTGCTTTCATTTATCAGTAACTCGATTGATTATTCCAAAATCGAAATTTAAATAAGTAGTTTTTGAGTTTTGGGATCAGCTCATAATTTAAAATCGTTGACTAATGATCCGGGGAGATATAAGTTTTAACTTTTCTGTTCTTAAAGTATATTGTTTTACCTCTAAATGTATTGCCTCTCAAAACTGTTTAATGATAAAATAAGATGGCTTTTGAGGATCTACGGTATTTTATAGAATTTGCAATTTAAATAAGATAAAAAAACATCGTCAGCTATTTAGCACACATATAATGGAAGCTTACAGCTAAAAAGTCAAACAAAGCTCAAAATATGAATAAATATAAATTTTGCTTTTAATTTGGGGAGGTGTGGCAATTCTGCGTCAAAGCTTTAAATGTACCTGCACAGAATTCCTCCTCCGATTTTGGAGGTTAAGCGAAATTAATAGAACTTAAGCGGTTGAAACGAGAAATCAATAGCTCCAAATATTTAACTGTATAAAATCTTCCTATCGCTACAACGCCTATTATGCTTGATTTTGTATCTCAAGTGCGTAAGTCCGAATTAAAATATATTGGATTGAAAATTACAACAAAATATTAGTTGTTGACTGGAATCTTTTCCTGACAATTGTCTTTAAAGTTTGGTAACCTTTCTTCTTAGATCAGCTATTTTTATGGTGATGTCCATGATGATGGTCCTCTTCATCGTGATCATCCTCTTCACCATCTTCACCATGTTCATGATGGTGTCCATGCTCATGATCTTCCTCATCATGGCCATGTTTATGATGGTGTCCATGCTCATGATCTTCCTCATCATAGCCGTGTTCATGATGGTGATCGTCATCTTCATCATGGTCATGATAGTGTGAGTTTTGATGATGGTCATGATGATGGCCATGATCGTGCACGTGTTCGACTTGATGATACACTATACCCATTTTTTCAAAGGTTTCTTGCACCGAACTGTTAACTGCACTTTCAAGAGCTTCCTTTTCAACCTTTGAGACAGCTGAAAGAACTTTAAATGTCGGGGTAGCTCCGTCGTTCGATTTGAAAATGTCTTCTTGCGACTCCTCGTAATATATAGTAATGCTCTGTTTGATGGTTTCCGATCCGTTATCAAGGAATAGTTTTATATGCCCTAAAAATTCCGGGTTTAACTTTAGAGCTTTTTGTTTTATTTTGTTTATTATTTCAGTTGTAATCACTCTGGCTGTTTCCTTACTTAGAGCTCTGCTGTCTTTTAAGGAATACTCTACAGAATAACTGCCAACGGAATGCTGGAAAGAATCACCATGATTATAAGGGACTTTTGAGGAATTATCTTCAGAACTGTCCACTTCAGGGGCATCAATTGAGTTTTCGAAGTCCTGCCATGCAGATTCAGGTTCTTTCTCTACCTCCTTGGTTTTCTTAGGAATATCCTTTATTCCTGGAAGAACTAATTGCATGAAGCTTTCAAACCTTTCGCCGGTATCTTTCCCTGAAAGTAAGACCACTTTGGCTTCTGGATTAAGTTGCTGGACTGAAACTTCGAGAATAGGAATTTGCAGAGTATCGATAAGGTCTACCTTGTTTATTCCCAATATTTCAGCATCTATTATCTGTCGCATGGCAAAATCTTTTATCTCTTTCATCAGGTATTTGAAACGGCTTCCATCTATTAGAGTCACGAGAGGGGCAACTTTAACATCTTCGCCAAGATTCATTAGTTTGAATTCATTTTTAATCACGTTTGGAAAAGCAATTCCTGTGGGCTCGATCATCAGAATCTCAGGTTTATATTCTTTCATCAGTTCGTTAACTGTTACCCTTAGCCCCACTTTTAAAGTACAGCATATACATCCGCTTGTGATTTCCTTGGTATCAAACCCGAACTTCTTTATCACATCTCCATCAATCCCTATTTCTCCTATTTCATTTACAATTATAGCGACTCTTTTTCCTTTCTCTGCCAAGTATTTACCCATATTAATTACAGTAGTGGTTTTTCCGCTTCCAAGAAAACCACCTACAACAACTACGTCCATTTTTTTTCTCCTCGTTTTCTAGCATTTTTTACTCGTTGTTCTATTTTCATCTTTACGTAAATAAGCATAAATTTCCAGCTCTTTTGTCAGGAAATTTAAGCGTTAACTTTTCTATTCTCATAGTATATTTTTCTATCTATTATTTGGTATCTATAAAACTTATTTTAATGTCTATAGCCTTCTTTTCTAATGGCATTTTTAGTATTTTTGGTATATATACAAATTTTCTATTATTTTTATTTATTATTTTCCTTAATTTTTTTTTTTTGAGTTCATATTTTTTTCAAGGCGAACCTCATCTTTTCTTATTTGTATGATTATTGTTTTTAAATTCTCATATATTCTTCTTTTTGGCAATTCGTTTTTTCCCTTAATTTCCAGCATGTATCTACTTTTTTGGTATTAATAAAAATATTTTTGGCATATATCAAAATTATCCTCCTTAAAAAGAGCAACAACTGGGTGTTAAGATCTACAATTTCATATTAAATCCTGTATAAAAACCATAAGTGTTGATAATTATCAAATCGCTATCTTCAGGCATACTATACACCAGATCTATCAGAAAAAGAGAAATAATTCAAAAGAATAATATTGTGGCACTTATGCATCAAAAGCTCAAGGAAATTTAAAACAATAATTATCTCCTATTTTGAAGGAGAAAGAACATAGAAATATTCTATTTAATAACAATTGGAAGGCATAAACTCCAGTAAACATAGAGTTTCCTTCCTTAAAAATCTGGTATATTTGGGAGTATTGAAAAATAGAAAACCAAAATAAACAACCCGCAAACATCAGTTCACGGGCTGTCTACGATCTTCAGTTACAATAAACTTCTCTACTTTTATCAAATCCCTGCGACTTTCAGGTTTTCCCATTTAAACCTGTCATCAGGGCAGGCATGCAGGCAGCGCTGGCAGTTTGCTCCATCACAGAGGTCGGTTCTGATTTTTACCGTCCCTTTGTCATCTATTCTTAGGGCTCCATTGGGGCAAACCTTCACGCATTTATGGCAACCCTCGCAGTCTTCAATGACCATTGTAAGGTATGTTCCGACTTTTTCAAGAACTTCAAGACCTTCTTCCCCGATGTCTGGAATATCTCTTTCAACCTGACGGTCGATCTCCAGAATCGCGGACGGTTCATCGATTATGGGAAGCTTTTTCTTTTTCTGGAATTTCTGGAGCATCTTGAAAGCCATGCCTTCGTTCCAGTAGGCAAGCTCCAGCAAATATGCTTCTTTAAAGGCCTCCGAGGTTGCAAACATCACGTGAGTGCCCAGTATTTCCTTTGCAATTGCCTGCAGTTCCCAGAGTCTGTCCTCGGAAAGCAGTATTTCTCGCGCAACGGACAAAGAAGTATTCCCTATTTGGGAGACGTAATGTGCATTGTATGGGATCATTCCTACATGGTGGGCTTTTGCGGCATCCATGTAAGTTCCGGCAGCTCCTGACATGTGAGCTATCTTGAGATCTTCCATCTCAATTCCTGCAGCTGTGCAGAGAGTAATGTGTCCTGCACGAAGTGCCCCTATCGCTCTTCCAGCCGCGATAAGATCTTTATCTGTAAACTTGATTCCATCCTGGAGGTGGATAATTCCTTCAGGGGTCTGGATTTTTGGAAGAACTATCAGTTTGTTCCTCATCCCTGCTTCGATAAGGGCAATAACTCCGGTTCCTGTTATGCCTTTTGCAGTGAGTTCTCCCTTTTCTATGACTTCTCCGGTCTTCGGGTTTACGAGGTCTCCTGCAGCTGTTTTCATACCCTTGTCCAGAACATAACAGCGCAGATTCTCTCCTTCAAATTCCACATCGCAGATTGTGTGCGGAGACGCAATGGACCCATATTCGATTTCCTGACCTTCCAGGGCAGGCCCGGCAGCAGCCGATCCGGTATAAATAATTCCATTTGATTTAAGGGCCATTTCGGCGTTTGTCCCGTAATCAGTTGCAATCGCAATTTCATTATGTTCAATCATGCCTGCTTTTACAATCAGGGCAAGGGCATCGGCCCCAACTTCGTGTTTAATTGAGGGAGGCACAAACAGTTTGCAGTTAGTGGCTTCTTCGAATCCCACTATTTCGGCCATAGATATAATCCGGGCATCCCTGTTCTGTTCTTCAATGTTATATTTCTGCTTTTTGCGCTCTCCTGCATAAGCCAGATCATCAATAGGGATTCCCTGGAAGATAGAAAGCTGGATAGGGTTCCCACATATTGAAAACTTTTCCATTTCAGCGGGGTTTACTCCCAGTTCAGTGAGGATATTCTTTACCGCGGCTACCGAGAGACCGTGGGCCTTATCAAGCCCGTAATGGATTGCAAAGTCAAGATGGTCCATCACGTTTGCTCCCGGCAGAGGGTTCCGAAGCGTTATGACGGTTTTCTTGATCTTGCCGCTCTCAAGGTCAATTTTCTGGGCCCTAAAACCACTGGTGCCCAGGTCAATTGCAACTCCTATTCTCATATCTTAACCTCCTTCAAAAAAGTTTAAGACTCACTCAACTGTCTACTTCAGACATCTGATGATTTTAATAAATTTCAATAAGTGATCTGCTAGATAAGCTAGCTTTATGAGTTTTGCTCAATCATTTGCCTGGAAAAACAATCTTCCAAATGAAAGTATGTTAAAGCTGACTCCGGATATTCCATTCCCTGGCAAATCAAAAAAATATGAAACGGGACAGAATTCCCCTGAACTCTAAATGATTAGAGTTCAGGAAGTGCCCGTGAAAAAATAAAGTTTAGTGCCTTTTCAGGCGTAGAACTCGTCTCTTGCTGCGACCATGGCTTTGATGTTCTCAAGAGGGGTCATGGGTGCAATTCCACAGCCAGGTGCGAGTACATCGATGCCTTCTGCAAGAGCCAGCTTTGCGTCAGCTTTTATCTTGTCAATAGGGCCAGGCAAAAGGACAAAGGGACTGGAGACATTTCCTACTAACCTTGCTCTGGTTCCGATTACTTCCTTTGCCTTCTTTACGCTGCCGATCTTTTCTTCGACGCTGAGACCTTCAAAGCCGCAGTCTGCCATGTAGCTAAGGATTGCGTTGACGTTTCCGCAGATGTGGAGAATGGTCACAGATTTCACGCTGGAGGAGAACTTCTGAAGCCTTGCCTGGAGGTACTGCTTGAAGGAGTCAGGGCTCATGAGGTCAGGAGAAGCTACAGGGTCTGCGATGGCAATAATGTCTGCACCTGCTTCAACCATTGCATTTGCGTATATGACTGAGGCTTCGGTTGCAAAATCCAGGACCTGTTCGAAGAGCTCAGGTTTCTTAATGGACCATTTCATGAAAGTCTTTACACTTATCAGGTCGGAGGCAACTGTGACCGGACCTTCCATACCACCGATAATTGGCACGTCAGGGCCTACTTTTTCTCTGATGATCTTAATGGCTTCGAGGACGGCTGGAATTCTGCCTCTCTGAAGAAGGTCTGCAGGGATAACTGCGCCTTCGAGGTCCTTGGGGTAGGGGTGAGCAGTAACTGAAGGCTGTCTGTTCTTGGTACCCATGTTGATTTCACAGCCCATGGCTTCAACCAGAACGGTAAGGCAGTAAGGAACTCTTACAGCTTCAAGTCCGCTGAGTTCATGGTTGGCGATTGCCAGCTTTGCCATAAGTTCGGCGTTTGTGTGGGATTCAGGCCAGGGAGCTCCGACGACATCCATAAGTTCTACAATTCCGGTCTGGGTCACGGAACAAACAGGTATTTTGTCAACGGGCTTGCCTTCAAGGGCAGCTAAGAGTCTTGTTTTTAGTGTGAATGCGCTCATATAGGTCATACCTTTTTTATTTTTATCGCTATTCATTTATTTTTATTACAATTTTATTGTCTACTTGACAATATTATATAGACCTTTTCAATCCAAAATGTTTCAAACCCCGAACTAGAGTATCCGGAGTTACTAAACATCGTTAAAAAATTATTAGGTTGTGCCTGGGAAATCGACAATACCTTTGGAATCTCCTTTTTCGCCTCGCCTGAGCAGGGATGAGAACAACGGTAACAAAAACAATTCTCAAGCTCCTTACGATTGCGTTAGAATGCGATATTTTTTTAGTTAACAAATTATAAAAGCTATTTGTTGGGAATTTTTTTTTACCTTTTTTTTAATAAATGGAGTCATAATTTTTGACCTTGTTATCCTTTGTTTTCGGTCCTGTTTTGATAATGTACTCCATGCCTGATTTACCCTCTGATCTTTGATTTCGAGATGATATTAGTATTCCAGGTTAAGTTTCTTATTCTTATGCTACATTGAATCATAAGGGATTCGATGGAGAATAAACTGGCTGGTAGCAAAAGCAGGATTTGTTTGCCGCAAGGGGATGAGCATAATGTTTCTCTCACTGAGTTTCTTCAACAGTTAGGAGTGGACGAAGATGGACTTGACGAGCAGGAAGCCGCAAAGAGGCTGAAGGAGTGCGGACCCAATGTTCTCGAAGAGACCGGAAAAGAAAGCATATTAAAGAAGTATGTTAAACAGTTTAGAAATTTTTTCTCCATCCTGTTGACAATAGGAGCTTTTCTGTCTTTCCTGGGAGAATACCTTGATCCAGGGAAGGGCAACATATATATAGGAATAGCTCTCGGCGCGGTCGTGATCCTCAACGGGACTTTTACATTTGTCCAGGAGTACCAGGCTGAAAAAACAATGGAAAGTTTTCGGCAACTTCTTCCTCCCCATGCAAAGGTTTTGAGGGAAGGGAAAGTCAGGGATGTTCTGGCTTCAGAACTTGTTGCAGGAGACCTTATACTCCTTGAAGAAGGGGATAAGGTCCCTGCAGACGGGCGCTTAATTGAGACCAATTCTCTAAAAGTGGATCATTCAGCAATCACCGGAGAAGCAGAGCCTCAGCTGCGATCTCTTGTATGCACTCATCCGAATATACTGGAATGTAGGAACGTGGTCTTTTCAGGAACGCTGGTACAGAGTGGAAATGGAAAGGCCATTGTCTTTGGAACAGGACAGAACACCCAGATAGGAAACCTCGCAACACTTACAGAGCAGACTTCTAGTGTTGACACCCCAATCAGAAAAGAGCTAAATCAATTCATAAAAGTCATTTCTTCAATTGCGATTTTTCTGGGAGTAACCTTCTTCATGCTTGCTTTTCTTATTCAGGACGTTTTTCTTGCAAGCCTCATCTTTGCAATTGGAATTATCGTTGCCAATGTGCCAGAAGGGCTTCTTCCCACAGTTACCTTTGCCCTCAGTCTGGCTTCCAGGCGAATGGCGTCGAGAAATGCTCTTATAAAGCAACTTGAGTCCGTAGAAACTCTGGGCTCGACTACTGTTATCTGCACGGATAAAACCGGAACTCTCACCCAGAATAGGATGGCAGTAAATTCTCTAATTGTCGGTTTTGAAAGCCTCATACCTGAAAAACCTTCGGATTCCGAAAAAAGAGTTTCAGGTCAGGGGGCAGAAGAAAATACAAAAGAAGGCATCGCAGAAAAAGTTGCGGATTTAAGAGCAGAAGGAGTGGCTGCTGCAGAAAATCCAGTATGGGATCCAGAAAAGGTGCCCTCTGCCTTTATAAGAGTCGCAGGTCTCTGCAATAACGCAAAACTTTCCGAGTTGCCCCCTGGATATACAGGAGATCCGACAGAAGGTGCACTTCTTGTTTTTACAAAAAGTCTCAAAGATATAAAAGAACTCCAGAAGGATTATCCAAGGCTAGAGGAGTTTCCTTTTGATTCCCTTACCAAAAGAATGGAGGTCATATGCCGCACTCCTGAAGGTGGACTTGAAGTATACCTTAAAGGTGCTCCTGAAGTGGTTGTGGAGATGTGTGGGGCAATAATGGATTCAGGAGAAGTTAGGAAGCTGGATGAGAATGAGCAAAAGGAGCTTCTTGACAGGCATCTGAGACTGGCAGAAAGGGGAGAGAGGGTAATTGCCCTTGCATTCAAGCAAGCTGAAGAGCAAAAGGAGTATACAGGGGATTTTGTTTTCCTTGGTTTTATCGGGATTGTAGATCCCCCACGCTCTGAAGCCAGAGAAGCTATTGCAAAGTGCCATGCAGCTGGGATCAAAGTTGTAATGATTACGGGAGATCATCCGGTCACCGCTGAATCAATTGCAAAGAATGTGGGACTTGCAGCCTCCGGAAACCTCGAGATTATTACCGGAGACGAGTTGAACTTACTCTCCCGTACAGACCTGACTTCAAGGCTGAAAAATCCAAGCATTGTATTTGCCCGTACTTCTCCGATACAAAAACTGAAAATCGTACAGCTTTTCCAGGCTGAAGGAGAAATCGTGACTATGACAGGAGACGGGGTAAATGATGCTCCTGCAATCAAGAACGCGGATATGGGGGTTGCCATGGGCAGCGGCACGGATGTGGCTCGCGAAGCTGCGGATATGATACTCCTTGATGACAATTTCGCTACGATCGTGAATGCGGTAGAAGAGGGCCGGACCGTTTTTGACAATATAAAAAAATTTATTGTTTACATCCTTGCCAGTAATATTCCTGAGATTCTACCTTTCATAGCCTTCGTTCTCTTTGCCCTGCCCCTTCCTTTGCCTGTACAGCTTATCCTGGCAATTGACCTGGGTACGGATATGCTGCCTGCAATTTCTCTGGGGACGGAAAAAGGAGAAGGAGATATTATGAAAAGGCCTCCCAGACACAGGGATGAAAAACTGTTGACGCCACAGGTGCTTTTTACAGCCTATGGAGTAAAAGGACCTATAGAAGCAGCTGCGGGCTTTTTCTGTTATTTCGCCGTACTTTTAGAAGGAGGCTGGAATTTCGGCGAACAGCTTGCAAGCAGCAATCCCCTTTATATGCAGGCGATAACTGCTTTTTTTTCAGCAGTGATCATCTGTCAGATTGCCAATGTTTTCGCTTCCCGAACTCGTTTTCAGTCGGTCTTCACAAGGGGCTTATTCAGCAACCGCATGGTTCTGCTAGGGATTGCAAGCGAGCTACTAATTCTCGTTTTTATTATATGGAATCCATTTGCTAACCTTATTTTCAACACTTCCCCCCTTGACCTCAGGTATATATTTCTCTCCGTTCCTTTTGCAGTCTTCCTGCTTGGAATCGACGAATTCAGGAAATATTTATTGAGAAAAAATGTGATATGGGCGACTAGATTATTTAAGTGGTAACCTGAATCAAAGTTGCGCTGGCGCACCTCGCGGCAAGCTGGTAGGGTATTCGACTGAAATAATGGCTAAGAATAAACTTAATTGAAACTTATGGGGTCGATTAACCGATTGATTAACAATTTAAGCTGCAAAAAGTACCTGTACAATGGATAAACCGCTAATAAAATGTTCTCCAAACTCCAGAGTCCTCTTATGACTGGTTTTATTTTTTTAGTTTCTTAGGCTGAAATCCCTTTTCGCTTTCAACCCATCATTTATGATTCCCTTTTTACACAAATTACCTTAAAACCTTCTATTGTAAAAAAGGAGATATTAGCTTAATTAGTCCGGAATAATAAAAAAATAATTTTAGAATGATGCTCATAGAAAACTTTTATATATGATTCTAATTTAATTTTATCTGTTGAAGCTCTGTTACAAACTTCCCTGAATAGTCCAACCCAATACCCCATCCTCGAGTTTAAAGTATGAACGTTAGCAAAAAGGTTCTTGTTATCATCTATGTTATTTTCGCCCTTCTTACTTCAGTTGTTATTTTTGCATCCCAGAGCATTTTTTACTCGAGTTTTTCTTCTCTGGAGGCAAATGAGTCAATTGAGAACGTGAAAAATGCAAAAAATGTAATTGATTTCCAGGTTATGCAGCTGGATGAGACTAACTCTGCGCTTTCTTCAAGGGAAGATATCAGGGCTTTTATGCTCAGTCAGGATCCTGAAGATCTCGGGGGAAATGTTCTCAAAGATTTTTTCTCTTTAAATGGAGACGAATTTATTTTTTTTGTGAATAGTTCCGGAAACATAATCTACTCTCCTTTTTTATATTCAAATAATACCAGCAATACATCGATACTTTCAGAAATCAATCGGAAAATAGATGATAAAAGTCTCCTTTGTAAAGATGCACAAAATTATTTTACAGAGATTCTCATAATTGAAAACAATTTTACGATAGTTTCCTATCGCCCTGTTTTTGCAGCACCCAATAGCAGAGAAGTAATCGGGACAATTATCCTGGGTAAGAATCTGGATTCTTATTTTATTGATTCCTTGCAGGATACGGGAAACCATGTATCACTTTACAGCCAGGAAAGAGTGCCTGCTGATTTACGACAAGCATTTTTAGAAAATGCCGACGAAAGTTCCCCCCATACTATCGAACGAAATGGTGTATTATCAGCTTATTTTATTTTCAAAGACATTAATCAAAAGCCAGCTGTCATGATCTTGACAGATGCTGACAGCATCATCCATGCAGAGGGTCAGAAGTCCCTCAGGTATTTTGTAATCTTCCTTTTGTTTGCAGGCCTGATGATTGGGGCGGGCTGTAAGCTTCTTCTTGATAAGGAAGTGATTTCAAGAATAGTGGCAATTGATAATTTTGTACAAAAGGTCGGAAAGAATGAGGATTTTTCAGAACGGTGTTCGATAGATGGAGACGATGAGCTCTCAAGGTTGTCAGTAGGGATAAACCAGATGCTTGATCGCCTGAAAGTCGCCTCTGATAAAATAAAAATACAAGAACATGAAAAAAAAGTGATCCTCAATTCTCTCACAGAGATGCTAGTCTTTATGGATTCCGAATTGAAAATCATATGGGTAAACAAAGCGTCTCTTGATCATGTAGGTCTAAAATTTGAGGATATTATCGGACGCCGTTATGAAGAGATCTACACTTTATATGAAAAGAGTTCAGGTAAATCTCCTGTCCTGAAAGCAGTAGAGTCCGGAAACGAAGAGTTAGGAGAAGTCGTTACCCACGATGGAAAGATCTGGATGATCCGCGCAAGTCCAGTAAAGGATGAAAACGGCAGAATTACCGGCATCCTGCAGACAGGTCTTGATATTACCGCCCACAAACACTCCGAAGAAAAGCTGATTCAGGCAAAACTGGAAGCTGAAGCTGCCAACCGTACTAAGAGTGAATTTCTCACTAACATGAGTCACGAATTACGGACACCCCTGAATTCCATCATAGGGTTTTCGGATATTTTACTTGAGAGGGCTTTTGGAGAACTCAATGAAAAACAATTGAAATACATAGGAAATATCTCTACCAGCGGAAAACATTTATTAGAACTTATTAATGATATCCTTGATCTCTCTAAAGTAGAAGCCGGAAAAATGGAACTTCACTACAGTGAGTTTTCTGTTGATCCTATTTTTGAAGAGGTCAGAGCAGCTTTCATCCCCCTTGCTCAGGCAAAGTCCCTTGAAATAATTTTCAACTTGGATTGTGGTTTTACAACCCTCGAAGCGGACAGAAGCCGCCTGATTCAGATCCTGTACAACCTCATAAGTAATGCAATCAAATTTACTCCCGAAGGAGGGAAGATTTCCGTATCCTGTATAAAAAATGGAAGCCTGGCACTTATTGCTGTAAAGGATACAGGAATAGGCATTTCTTCTGAAGATCAGAGAAAACTTTTCCAGCCCTTTACCCAGATTGATGCATCCTCATCCAGACAGTATTGTGGGACAGGACTCGGACTTGCTCTTGTGAAGAAAATTGTAAATTTGCATCAGGGAGATATCTGGGTTGAGAGTGCTGTTGGGACGGGCAGTACATTCTCATTGTCAATTCCTCTCAGAAAACAGGTTGAGTCCGGGAAATACAGCGAAGTAGGACTCGAAGACGTAATTCTGGAATTCGAAATGAACAAAGCAGAAACAATTCCGGTAAAAAGATCTATTAATGATTTTCAGGAAAACATAGAGCTGCCTAAGAGTTATCCTCCTGAGAAAAAGGAAGAAGAGAGAAAAGGACTTGTTCTGATAGTTGAGAACGACAAAAATTCTAACGAACTTCTTTCTATTGTATTGAGAGAAGCCGGGTATAGTGTAGCTTCCCTTTTCAATGGAAACAGTGTTCTAGAGGTTGCAAAGAAACTCAATCCCGAAATTATTACTCTTGATATTTTCCTGCCGGACACTAATGGCTGGTTTGTTTTGAGACAGCTCAAAAATGATCCTCAAACTGCCGCAATTCCGGTACTTATTATTTCTATGACCAATAATAACGAACTTGGAATTGCTCTTGGGGCAACATATTCCTTTACAAAGACAGTAAAAAAATCTGAAATGGTGGGTTCGCTCAAAGAACTTATAAATAAGTTCCGGCTCGAAAGTCCAAGAGTTCTTATTGTCGATGAAGATGAAAATAATATGAAGCTGCTGAGTTCAATGATTGAACCAGAGGGTTTTGAGGTAATCAAAGCTTATAGCGGGAAAGAAGGCCTGCAAAAGCTCTTTTCCGAAAAACAACCCGATATCCTTATAATTAACCTTATGATGTCGAAGGGAAGCGGTTTTGATGTAATCTCCAGCATGAAGGCAAATATAAGTACAAAAAATATTCCATTTATCGTGTGCACTTCTGGAGAATTCACCGAGAAAAATATTGAAGATTTAAACAGTCAGATGAAAGGAAATCTTATTTCTATTCTGAAAAAAGGCACTTTCGGAAGAAAAGAGTTAATTAATAGGATAAAACAATTAGCTATGCTGAAGAGGCATGATGATGAAAGAAATTTTGATTGTTGAAGATAATCCCCTGAATATGGAACTGATTCTGGATCTTCTGGAATTCTATGGACATAATGTAACGGAGGCAGAGGATGGAATAAAAGCTCTTGAACGCCTTGCCGAGAAAAAATTCGATATAATTCTACTGGACATGCAACTTCCAAAAATGGACGGTCTTGAGGTCCTCGAAAGAATTAAGAAGAACCCTTCGACTGCAGATATCCCTGTGATAGCTGTTACAGCTCATGCTATGAAAGGCAGTGAAGAGCATTTTATTGAAATGGGCTGTGTGGATTATATCTCCAAGCCCATCGACATCCACAGGTTCAGGGCTCTGATAGATAAGTATCTGGGGGAATACTCACCCTAAATTTATAAAGTTAATTAGAGTTTTTCCAAGCGGATGGACATCTCTTTATAATATAAAAAGAGCTCTTCGCACCATTTAAGTGCGCTCTCGTCAAAACTCATCAGGCGTTGATGATCGAACTTTCCCTTTTTATCGAAAAGCACAAGCGAACAGAAACGCTCTGTTACTACATCTTTGAGGGTTACGTTTTTGTCACAGATATAAATTTCAGTATTTTTTGATTCCAGAAGAGACTTCAGATCTTTATAGTAGTCTTTTTTCATCCTCTCAAAAACCGGATCTGTCAGGATAAGACATATTTCAGCTTCTTTCCTTGCGAGCTCAGAGTAAATTTCAATGTGAAGGGGATTAAAATATGAAAGAAACATTTTTACGTGTTTTGATTCCAGAAGATTCTTCTTAAAATCTTCAGGTACTTCAAAAAGCCTGTTAAGGTCAGCCTCAAGCATGAAATAGTTTCCCAGCTCGTCAATCCTGTTAAGGAGGTGTTCGGGAATGGCTGTAAAGTCGTGGTTTGTCCAGTAATCGTAGTTTTCCTCAAATACCCTCACGGTATCAAGTAGAGGCTCCATCTTTTCGACTACTATTTCTCCCATGTCAGAGAGCCTGTAGGTGTTTTTATCATCCTGTACAATCAGACGTCCCTCCTTTAATTTTTTTATCTGGGGCATGATAGAAGTTGAGTTGACGTTAAGAGCTGTTTTAATTTCATCTCCAGTTTTAGGTCCTTCTTCTAGCAAAAGCAACACATCTTTCCTTTTTTCCGATAAAAATGCCAGGTCAATAAGTGATATTTTCATTTTGTTCCATCTCCCCGGAAAGTCTCAAGAATATACCCGAAACGTTTCTCCTTCATTACTTTTCAGAAAACAACCGTAAGGCAAAAGTCCTTTCTTCCTCTCCAGAGAAGCTCATTGGGGGACTTAGTGCAACACTACTGCACTACTTTTCAAGTTGATTCCTTATATTTTTTTCCAAAATAACTTATTTTTTTTAAGTTGAATCCCCTGATCCCACTCATTTTCTATTTTCAGAGAATTTTTTTATCCAACATTTTATGATCAAATATTTTCCTATTATAATAGATTTAGCGTTCTTTATTTGGCCTGTCAGGCAATTCTCGGACCTATTGCATATTTTTTCTTCCCGTAGCCAGTACATAACCCACATATTTTGATGTTGATTTTTTTCGGAGGAGAATTTTTTTCCCTTCTCCCAACATTTTGAAACGATGTAGGATCTTTCTGCTTAAGAGGGAGTACTTCACCATTTTAAAGATCAGGTTTAGAAGGTATTCTACAAAGCTCCAGGCCCCTCCAATCGATTCTGCCATGTTTTTTAGTTCTTTAATGTCCTTAGAAGGTTTGCACCTTCTTACCTTTACATCTTTTAAGCCTGCTTTTTCAAGTTCTTCTTTCCATTTTTCTGGTGATACAAGGGAAAATGGAAGTCCCGTTATTTCGGCAAATATTTTTTCAGCTTGAGATAGTTCTTCAGCTGCTTTTGAAGGGACCTCCGTTTCTCTGTACATTTCGTTTATTCCCACATAAGCCCCGGGCTTCAGGACCCTTGCAAATTCTTTGAAGGCTCTTTTTCGATCTAAGAACTGGGACACAAACTCTGTCATCACGGCATCGAAAGTTCCTGCTTCAAAGGGAAGGACGTAAGCATCCCCTACTCTGAATTTCGCTTTATCTGAAACACCCTGTCTTTTTGCCCTTTCTTTTGCTTCCTCAATAGAAAGTTCTGCAATATCAATTCCTATCACCTCACAGCCGATTGTTCTGGCAAGGTAACAGGCAGAAAAACCGGTCCCGCATCCTACCATCAGGACTTTTTTCGTAGAATCGATCCTGCATAATTCAGCAAGTTTTTTGGTAGAGGTAAGGCCTCCAATATGATAATAGGGAACTCCCAGATAACTCATAAAATCATAATAACCCAGAGCTTCGGCTTCTTTAACTGAAAATCTCTTTTTTGCAGAAGGTACTTTCTTTTCTCTTTTCTCGTCTGAACTTCCAGAATTTTCAGACACTCTTTCTCACTCCGAGTATTATTCCTTCAGATTCATATATTCCGTCAGATTCACATTTTTCCTGTATATATTTCCTCAGCTTTTTAAGAGCTTTATGAATTCTTTTTTGCCGATAGAGAAGAATTTGCAGTCAGATAAAAAGAAGGCATAAACCATTGGAGATTTATTTCAAAAAGACTTTCAAGTTTGAAGTCACTTGTTTTTACATTTTTAAAGTATTTTTTCCCTATCTTGTTATTACTTCTTATTTGTTATTACATATAACTCTCCGACAATACAAGAAAGGAAAGCAAGGAAAAAAGAGAACTGCCCTTTGTTCAGGGCAGAAGGAATTCTATAAGTTATTCAGAAGCTTTTTTTACAAGGGAAAAAAGTCCACGCAGGATTTCTTTTGGAGGGGGAGGATTGCCAGGGATTTTCATATCCACATGCAGGATTTTGTCAACTCCCCCAAGAACTGCATAGGATCCCTTATATATTCCTCCGTCACAGGCATCGTCTCCTACTGCTACCACAAACTTTGGGGAAGGCATGGCTTCATAGGTCTTTTTAACAGCTTCAGCCATGTTAAGGGTGACTGCGCCTGTGACAAGCAGGATATCGGCATGCCTCGGAGAAGCTACGAAAGAAATTCCAAACCTTTCAATATCGTAGTGCGGAGTTCCAAGGTTTGAAATCTCAATCTCCGTTGAATTGTCGCTGCCTGAATCCAGTTCACGGATTGCAAGGCTGCTGCCAAATACTTTCGGAATTTCTTTTTTGATTTCTGCTCCGAGGGCTTCTAATTCTTCGTCCCTGAATTCAAATTTCTCAGTGACTTTCGGGCGGAGGAAGAGGGAAAGAGGGTTTACCATAATTATACCTCGAGTTTCCTGAGTTTTTTATTCAAAGGTCAGTTCCTGCGTAGGAAAGGTTAAGGCTCTTGTTGATCAGGGGAAAATCTGGAACGATATTTCCGAGCACTGCATGTTCGATGGCCTGCCAGTTACAGAAGGACGCAGTCCTGACCTTATAACGGTCAACAATCCCGTCTTTCAGATAAACCCAATGCAGGTTCTGTCCCCTTGGGGCTTCTATCAGGGTCAGAGAGTAGCCTCTTGCCCGCATACCTGAATCATATTTTGAATTCACGGAGCCCTCAGGCATTTTTTCGACAAGCCGGAGAATGAGATTTACCGAGGCCCTGATATCATCGGCTTTTACCTCAAAGCGAGAAAGTACGTCTCCTTTTTTCCGGACTGAAGATTCAGGAGCAAAGTTTTTGTAGGCCCCGTACGGCCTATCAAGTCTCGTATCTGCAGGGCAGCCTGAAGCCCTTGCAAGAGGACCTGTGAGGTTAAGCGGAGCGATAAGTTCCTTTTTTATCGTGCCTGTAGTTGCAAATCTATCTATCAGAGAAGATGAGGACATAGCTCTCTCGAAAGCCGATTCAAACACATTGAAAAATTTCTTAAAAAATACCGGGAGCCCTTTTAGATATGCATTTGAGATATCTTCTTTCATCCCGCCAGGCACCATAATTCCCCTTAGAAACCTTGAGCCGGTAAGTTTTTCGTTTTGCCTCAAAACCTCTTCCCTCAGGATAAGGAAAGGGCTTGCCACAAGAGCAAAACCCACATCTATAGCCATGCCTGACAGGTCTGAAAGTAGAGAGTAGATACGCTCGAGCTCCAGCACTACAGCCCGCAAATATTCTGCTCTTTCTGGCACTTTTGTCCCGCATATCTGCTCCACAGCCATGCAAAACCCGACTGCATTTGCCGCACTCTCGTCTCCACTTACGGCTTCGGCAAGAGAAATACACTCGGAGGGGCATTTTCCTTCAGCAAGTTTTTCTATGCCCCTGTGCTTGTAAAACAAGCGGATCTCCAGACTGAAGATGGGTTCCCCTATCACACTGAACCTGAAGTGTCCAGGCTCTATGATTCCTGCATGAACGGGTCCTACGGGTATCTGGTACACGCCTTCTCCTTTCAGCTGCCTGAACCTGTATTCAGGAGTGGGAGATTCAGCAAGGTGGATAGGCCCATTTTTGAAGTCTTTTCTCAGAGGATGGAAGTTTTCAGGGTAGCATTCATGCAGGAAAAGCCTTCTGCTATCAAACGCATCGGCGAACTCCAGCCCGAAACCGTCCCTTATTTCCCGTTCAAACCAGGAAGCTGAGGGGAAGACTTCAGCAACAGAATGAATCTTTTTATCCCTCTCTGCATCAAGGACAAGAACCAGAACATTTGCCCTACCCGCCTGCTTGAAGGCATAAAAAAGATTGAAGCCACTATTTTTCTCAAAAGCTTCTGCGCAGAAAAGCCCTATAAGGCTGAATTTCCTTTCTGCAAGGACTGCATATGTTTTTTTAAATCCTGTCTCAGAGAGCTTTATATAAATCTCGCTTTCCCGGGCATTGAGCAGTTCGGCCTCTTCTTCTGCAATGCCCGAAATTTTCGAAACCACTTCTACTGTTTCTTTATTTATTTTCATATCCATATACAATATCCCTCACAGGTATCCAAGTTCAAGAATTATAGAGTCAAGCAGAGCTCTCAAAGGCTCAGGGAAATAAAGTCCCAGGGCAAGGGCCAGGACCAGAAGGAATATTGCCGGAATCCTCATCCCTTTTTTCACCATATAGGGTGCAGGTAGACTGCTTTTTTTGTAGCCGAGTTTTTCGGTGAATTTTTCTGATCCGGTTTTTTCAGAAGCCTGAATTTTATTCCCATGTCCCTCTTTTTCAGTTTCACCCTCAGGAGTTACTCTTGAGAAGGCTTTTAGCAGGAAATTTGCAAAGGACGCAGATGCAAGAATAAGCATTAGCAGCAGTGCCAGGGTCAAATATGGAGAAATTTTCGCGCTTTCCAGGAGGATGAAAAACTTTGCAGGGAAAAGAGGGAAAGGCGGCATCCCTACTATAGCGATACTTCCCAGAATAAGAACCCAGGCCGCACGCGGCTGGAGTTTGAATACATCCTTCATATCTTCGCGTAGATTGCTCCTGTACTGCCTGTGCAGGATACCTGCGGAAAAAAGCAGAATTTCTTTTATAAGAACATGCCCCAGCATATAAAAGAGAACCCAGAAAAGAGCAAGAGGAGTTCCTATTCCGATCCCTATGAGGAGGAGGCCCATATGCTCTACACTTGAGAAAGCTATCAATTTTTTCAGGTTTCTCTGCTGAAGCATACTGAATGAAGCTAAAGCGATTGAGAAAACTCCTGCTGCAATCAGTATGAGCGATGCCTGGGGAGCTACCTCGCTCCCTTTAAGCAGGGCATACATCCTTATAATGCCGTAGATTCCCAGATTTTGCATGAGCCCTGAGAGAATTGCACTTACTGACGGTGCTCGTGCATAAGCATCCGGAAGCCAGGTATGGAAAGGAGCTATTCCTGCTTTTGCCCCAAAGCCTATGAAGATGAAAGAGAAGCTTGCCAGGAGAAGAGGAGGGGAAAAGTGGGATGAATTAGCTGCAAGTTTTGTCCAGCTAAGGGTTCCTTCCCCAAGACTGAGTTCCGAGAGGGTGAAAAGGAAAATCAGCCCAAGGAATGCAAAAAGCATTGACCCGGAAACTATGAAGACGTATTTTAAGGCAGCATCGATGTTTTCTCTTGCCGAAAGAATTGCCACAAGCACGGCGGCGCAGACTGTTGTAAGTTCTACAAAGATCCAGAAGAGCGCGAGGTTATCCGAAAAGAGTGCAACGGTGGCTGTGACTAGCAGGAGATTGAAAGCAAGGTAGAAAGTCTTGAGGTTTTTTGGGTCAAGGTCCCCTTCTTCCATAAGGCTGTCGGTATATCCTTTGGCATAGAAAGCTGCTGCAGAGAATCCCAGCGTAGTTATCAATTCCACATAAAGGTTCAGATGGTCAAGATAAAGATATTCCCCGTACCTTGTGGGCAGATCAAGGATTATTAAGGCTGCAATTGTCAGAAAAAGATGTAGCAGGGCGTTGCCTGCAGCAAGGGAATTCATGAGCCTGTGAGATTTTGGAATAAGGCCCAGAGTAAGGAATATTCCCATAATTAAAAGGTAATAACGTATCACAGGGATCTACCTCCTGCCCATATCTGTATTTTTCGGAATTTTCGCCTGTATTCCTCAATGCTCGAATCCATCCCGACAGCCAGAATAGTTGTCAGCATTACAAGGATTACAAGGTCAATTATGATCAGGACCTCGATGATGAAGGGAATTTCAGTAACAAAGAGTCCAAACATCAAGACTCCGTTTTCCATACTGAGGTAGCCAAGAGCTTTTGTGATTACTTTTCTCCTGCTGAAAACAACAAGCATACCCATCAGCGTCAAGGAAAGTCCTATAACAGCCCCGAAGAAGAAAAGCCTTGAAAGAGAAAGGTCTTCGAAGATCCTGGAAAGAAACACATACGAAAGCAGGATAAGACCTATGCTCAGCAGAAGAGAAGTTGTAGGTTCGAGATAGGTGAAATGAAGGTCTCTTCCTATTTTTATTTTTTCTTCTATCTTGGAGATGAAGTATGGGATAAGAATCACTTTACTTGTCAGTGTCAGGCCTGCCAGAAGCAGGAGTTGGCCTTTCCCTTCCATCAGGTAGAGAAGGAGTGAGACTGCAGCGAGCAGGAAGGACTGAATGGTATATGTTGTAAGGACTGAACTCAGGTTGCGGGTTGAAATGATCAATGCAGCACTGATAAGGACGAAAACAAAAAGAATCTTGATTAAACCTTCAAGGAAGAGAGGGTCAATCATGCAAACACCTCGATAAGAATTGTAAGGGCTGAAAAGAAGAAGGCCATCACATAAAAGGCAGGAAGCCTAAAGAGACGCATCTTTGCAAGAGATGACTCAAAGAGCCCTATTATGACGGCAAGCAGCCCTGCCTTCAGGAGAAAGAGGACGGCTGAAAACGCAATTTTTCCCGAGTCAAGCTGGGTACTGAGCCCGATAGGGAAGATAGTATTGATCAATATCCCCATCAGAAGCAGCTGTTTTAGGGCGTGGGCAAGCTCAAGAAGAGCCAGGTTTTTTCCGGTCTGTTCCAATATCATGGCTTCGTTAATCATTGTGAGCTCAAGGTGAGTTGCCGGGTTATCTACAGGGAGCCTGCCGGTCTCCACTATCAGAATTATAAAAAGAGAGATTGAGACCAGAACAAGGGTCGGACTCAGAGGAAAAACCTCTCTTGCTGTCAGCGCAAACATCTCGTGCATATTCAGGCTTTTCAGGACAAAAGAAAGAGCTGCAAAAGCCACCACCATGCTTGGCTCTATTACAGCTGCCAGGCTCATGGAACGGGAACTGCCCATACCTCCAAAGGCACTTCCTGCATCAAGTCCTCCGAGTGCTGTAAAGAAACGTTCCAGCGCCAGAAGGTAAAGGAAGACGATAACATGTCCAAATCCTCCCACAGGTTCCGGTACAAATACCAGGGGAACGAAAAGAGATGCAACGAGCAGGGCAGAAAGATTAAGGTACGGAGTAAATCGCATGATCCAGGAGGCAGTAGAAGAATAAACTTCCTCTTTTTGCAGGAGTTTCCTTAAATCATAGTAGACCTGAAAAAGCCTCGGCCCTTTTCTTCCCTGAGCATATGCCTTTACCTTCCTTATCAGAGCCATATAGAAAGGAGCTGCCAGTAAGGCGAAGATCGGGTTCAACACGGCAAAGAGCAGAAAAGATGTGTTCATACAAGCCCTCCGGTAGCGAGAATCAATACAATAACTGCAATAAAGGCATAGAGAACATAACTGTCAAGTTTTCCGTTCTGCAGTTTTGAAACCATCTTTGAAAAATAATCAATTGCCTTTGCAGGGGGGATGTAGAGATACTCTTCAAAGACACGGAGCAGGCGAATTTCCACATTACCACTCTTGAAAAGGCTTTCTTGCATGTCGAAGTATTCTGGTCTGTGTACAATTTTTGTTCTGTAAATGCTTTTGAAAATCATTACAAGCGGTTCGGAGAAGCCCGCAGAGCTGTACTCCATTGAAGGGGTGAGGGATGGAAGCCCGCAGCCCCATGTTTCGCTGATTCTGGCAGGGTTCTTTGAACGCAGTATCAGGAAAAGGGCTGCGTATATGAGAGCAAGCAAAAGTCCCATAAGGAGCAGGTCCGGAAACTCAAAATCCCAGCCTGCAAGGGAAAGTAGCTGCTTTGAAAACAGTCCTGTGAGGATGCAGAGGGCAGCAGGCACAGCCGGGCCAAGAAGCATGGGCTTCTGGACTTCTTCTGCCAGCTTGCTCTGTTCTGAGCGGGGAAGAGCCAGGCAGGTGATTCCAAAAAGTTTTACGAAAAGAGCAGCTGCCAGAGCGCCTGTGAGGGCAAAACTGGAAAGGGCTATTATCAGGAGTACGGTAAGCAGAGGGTTTGCAGGTGCCGAAGACTGGAGAAAAGCCTGATAGAGCAGAAGTTCCCCGGCAAAACCATTTGTTGGAGGTAGAGCTGCAATAGAAACTGACCCTATCATGAAGAGAGCCGATGTAGAAGGCATTCTTTTTACAAGACCCCCGAATGCCTCTATATTCCGCGTACCTGTGGAATGAACTATTGAACCTGCACAGAGGAAAAGCAGACTTTTAAAGATAGCGTGATTAAAAGCATGGAAGCAGGCTCCTGCAAGGCTTAAAAGGGCAAGGGCTTCAAATCCCTCTACATTAAATATCACATACATGCCTATTCCAATGAAAATGATCCCTATGTTTTCGATGCTGCTGTATGCAAGCAGCCTTTTTATATCATTTTCCTTGAGAGCGTAGATTACCCCTAATAAAGCGGAGAGGCTGCCGCCTATAAGAATGAGGACCCCCCACCAGAGTTCAGGGGTGGAAACAGAGAGCAAAAAGCGCAGGAAACCGTAGATTGCCACCTTCAGCATTACTCCCGACATAAGAGCAGAGACGCTTGAAGGGGCTGCAGGGTGAGCATAGGGAAGCCATTTGTGAAAGGGGACAATACCTGCTTTGACTCCAAAACCTATGAAGAAGCAAAGGAAAGGAAGAGTCAGGGTGTTTGCCGGGTATTCCAGCTGACCGAATTCGGCAGAGCCGGTCATCCTGAACAAACTTATAAAACCCATAAAAAGAAAGGCTGTACTCAGACTGGTCATTACAAAATAAAAGAAACCTGCTTTTTTGTTTTCTTCCGAGGAATAGTTGTGGAGCACAAGTAGCAGGGAAGAAAGGGACATAAGTTCCCAGAAAATCAGGAAGCATAACATATTTCCTGCAAGCACTACAAGAAGCATTGCAAGAATAAAGAGATTTATAAGAGCTGTCTGCAGGTTCTTTCTTGCCTCACTTTTAGCATGTTCCACATATTCGATAGAATAGATTGAAACCCCTGGCACAACTGCTGCAATGAGCAGGATAAAACCTGCAGAGAGCCGGTCTGCAGCCAGAGTGAGATCCAGACCCGGAAGATATCTGATGGCTGGAAAGACAGGCTCTCTTCCTGTGTAGAAAATCATTCCTGCAAAAATCAGGAGCATAATCGATGATACTAAAGATAGGCCGAAGGAAGCCTTTCTTGCATTTTTACTGCGGTACAGGAGAGGAAGGATAGTTCCGGATAGAAGGGCGAAAACAGTGCCGTAAACAAAGACTTCAAGCAAAAACATTCACTCCTGAAGCCGGAATCCGGCTGTTAAGATAAAATCTGAAAATGGCGTTTCAGTCCGGGTGGGGAGTAAAGACTCTCCAGCTCCTATCCTGCTTAAAGCGAAATTCTTGAAACTGTCCTCTGTATATGAGATAGTGGGAATAGTTTTGTAACTCGTATTTACATTCCACCGTAAATTTCTATTTCAAGGATCTTTTTTCCCGGAAACGTTTTTTGCCTTAATACTTCATGATATTATATAGATTTACATTATAAAGTTTATTGTACTTTTCCTTAACTATTATCCATGAGGCATATTCCTTGAAAATGAGGGTGTTCGAGAATTTCAAAAGGAGATTTAAAAGCTTGTTTTTACCTTTTTGGAGTGTAAAGCTTTTATTTTAGAGATATACCTGAAAATATAAAATAAATGTAATTACCACGATCTTCTATGATCATTCTTGGATCCTGATACAAAATAATTTCAGGATTCAAAACTTCAAAAGAATATTAATTTTTACTCAAAAAAATTCTAAATAGCTAACCTATGATCAGTTGCCTGTCTGTCCATCTACAGTGATCTTATTGATTTCAATATTTTAAAATAAAAAAGAAAACTTTCAACAATTGAACACATAAAATAGCTGAGGAAATGGATTGCTACAACTACTCAGCTAACAACTACTCAGAATCCAATAAATTGCTCTCTAAAACCCCGTTACACAGGTTTACTGCTATTTCTCCTGTATTATTATTATTATTATTATTATTATTATTATTATTATTATTATTATTATTTCAAAACTCTGTATACCAGATGCACATATTTCTTTTCCACAATTTCGTTTCTTATAAGTTCAAGTTGAATTCCACCTTTTTCAAGGTTTCTGAAAAGGTTTGTTCCTTTTTTCCCTGCAATCTCAGGGCTCAGGATCAGGCTGATCTCTTCAACTAGCCCATGTTCAAGCAAGATACTGTTCAGCACTCCACCACTGTCCGAAACTACAAGTTTGAAACCATACCGTTCACTTGCAATTTCAAGTGCCCTTTTAATATTTACACGGTCTGCTCCTGTTCGAATGAAGTCATAGTTCCTTTCTTTAAGGTAGTTGATATAAGGCTCAGGAGTCTTTTCCGAAACGAGTACAATCACATCCTTGCTGTATTCGGAATGCCTGAAGACATGCAGTAACCCTTCAAGAACCCCTCTTGAGTCGGCAATTACCCAGTATGCTCTGGGGTCGTCGGATTGGATTTCAGGTTTTTGGAAATCCGACTCTTCTTCAGGCGGAACAGTTTCACAGAAAAATTGAGTTCCGGTTTTTGCGGTGTTCGAGCCGACTATCATAGCGTCGGGTTGATAGCTACTCAGAATTTTGTAGTGGATGCCAATGTTTGCTTCGAAGCCTGTAGTGGAACCATCAAGACTAATGCTGTTATGGATAACTAATTTTGGTAGCACATTATCCCCCTAATTTCTCTCTTTTTTTCTATGGTTTTCATTACTTTCCATTGACTCTTTTAACGCTGAACAATTTGTTACTCATTAAGTAGTGAATGAGCTAGTAGTGAATGAGCTTTTGCTTTCATTTAGCTGCCAAATAAGCTTATTCTATATTGGAATGCATTTAATTTGGATATATGCCGTGGAATTTGAGGGGTATCTTCTTGAATTATCTACTCATTAAAAGGAAAATATATGGAACAAAGGAGATCTTGAAAAATATCTGAACAGAGAGTAGGCGAAGGAAAAAAATACGATATATTTTTATTGGCAACAAGGAGTTTAATTTGAAATAAAAGAATTATTAAGTAACCGGACACGTACCATGGAGTTGAATAGTAAAGCTTCTTCCTATATTAAGACGAAATGAAAAATATGGGATAATAGAAGCACCCACTGTACTTAAACAGAAACATTCTATTGCTAAATATATGACTTGTTAAATAAAGGGGCATTCAATCGCTTGTTTTTTATAATAGTAGTTATATATATATAATTGGTTCATAAGGAAGGACTGTATAATGGAGGAAATGCAGGACAGCTTCAAAACTGATCCAGTAATAAGCTTCATTAGCACGGGACAACCCTTGTGAACCACCTTACTACTTTTCAATTATATGGTCTTCTGTTGAATTCTTCCTTTCAACGCTTGTCTGGACCGGACGTTGGCAATTCTTTTTTCCCAGAGTTTAGAAGGCATTTCCATACTCGTTCATACTCGTTGTTTCTATCTACAGAAGAAGTATTTTTATCAACAGGGTTCTCCAAGCTATTTGCTCATGTTTTTGTATTTAACCACAAAAGGTAGAATCATAGTGGTTATGAATCTGTATAAGGTTAACAAGTCAGATCAGACCTTGAATATGAGTTCATCAGACTCGTAAATATGAATACAAGATAAAGAATTGTCAATTCTATCGTTAATAATTTATAATATTATTTGCATATTTACATATGGTCCATAAGGTCATCTGCAATGTGAAGGATATAGAGGACGGACGTACAAACTGTCCCCAAAATAAATTATAAATTCCAGACCTGGCCTTATGGATCACTTTAAAAGGCTTTTTTAGTTTTAGATCAAAAGCAGACATTAAAGGATGTTTTTCTATTGTTTTTTTAAGGACTAAAGCAATCAGATTACTCTATTTTTTGCCGGAGATTCGGGGAAGATTTCCTTTGATCTTCTTATCCAATTTCTAAGACAGCAGGCTATTTAGAGAGCTCAAGGATCTCTTGAAACTCATGACAGTTCTGCCTGGATGCGTATTGGAGCTATATGATTTACCACCAGGAGGGCAATGCTTTCAAGAAAATCTCGAATACTACGGGGGATTTTATCCAGAGTATGGGAGGCAAAGTTCAGGCTACCTATGATTTCCCCCCTGTATTTTAGAGGGATTATTGCTACAGCCTTGATCCCTTCTTTTGCTATTGCATCAGCCATTTTTTCGGAGTAAAAATCCAGTGAGTATATGGGTTTTTCTATCCAGATCTGCTTTGCCTCCAGGGAATCTGCCTTATATCTGGAAACTTTTTCTTTAAATTCGAAGGAAATTCCTCTGTGTGCGACCAGGTTTATCTGTTCCAGGAGATCGTCCTTGAGATATATGCCTCCGGCATCGAGTCCATTTATCTTCAGACAGCTATCAAGAACCCGGGTGAGAATGGTCTGTAGGTTCCAGGTGGTGCTTAGTTCTATTCCAAGCTCCCTATGAATTTCAAGCATTTTCTGGGCTTCTTTTCTTTCAGTAATATCAACTACAAGGCCCTGGAGATGGGTTGCTTTGCCTTCCGCATCTCTCTGAATAAAGGTTTTCTCATCCACCCAGAGCATTTTTCCGTCCCCTGTGAATATCCTGTATTCAACATCGAAAGAATCCTGCTTCTCTGCAATGTTACGTTTTAGAGTTTCAATAACTAAGCCGAGATCATCCATGTGAATGATGTTCCCGTAAGGAACTTTCCCGGAAGTGAAATCTTCTACAGTATAGCCTAACTGAGTCACGTTTTCTGAAACATATTCGGCAGGCAGACCTTCTTTGTTTTCCCACAAAAATGCCACTGCCTGACTGTTATTGATTATGGTTTTCAATAGCTTCTGTGTTTCAAAGGATTTTCGGAGGGCCGCTTCGCTTTCCTTCCTCTCGGTTACGTCCAGCACAAGCCCCTGTAAGTGAGTCACTTTCCCATCAAAATCTCTCTGGATAAAGGTCCTTTCGTTCACCCAACGGAGATCACCGGCTTTTGTAAAGATCCTGTACTCTATATCGAGATCAACCCCACCTTTCCGGATGCGCTGTTCAAGTGAATCCTCAATTCTTTTCAAGTCATCAGGATAAATAATATCCCCATACAGAACCCTGCCTGAAATAAAATCTTCAACTGTGTACCCAAACTGGACCACGTTTTCAGAAACAAACTCAGATGGCCATTTTTTTTCATTTATCCACAGAAAAACCACTGCAGGGCTGTTGTTTACCACGGTTCGGATTATTTCCTGCATTTCAAGGACTGATAGCAAATCTACAATCCCGAGTGCTGCAATAACCTTCCCACCCTCCGAGAAGATTGGGGAAACAGCTACGTTCCTGCCCAGGTACGTACCTTCTTTTGGGACTCCACGAACAGTCTTGCCAGTTCTGAGCACCTCTTCGAGTACAGGGCCTGTATACTCTCTGTCAAGGATTTTCCCTTTTTCCAGGCGAAGCCCCTTTCTCTTAAGGCTGCGAATAGTGGTAGGAAGCCCCACAAGAGAGTGGACTGCCACAGCTATTGACTCCAGCTCATCAGGCCCTGCATCTTCAGATATCAAAGAAGTAATTCTTTAACCCCCGGAAAAGATCCTGATATTTCTTAAAACTAAAATGATAGAAGATTTCACCAAGATAATAGTTAAGAAATGAATCCTTTGTTCGGCTTTATTTTGCCTTATTTTAATACCCTTTTAAGGATATATAAATACTCATTATTTATATAAAAGTGGCTTTATCCAGGTTAAAGAGTTCAAGTTTCTGAGAAGCTTTTCTTCTCTGGATCTCATTTCTGCTATAAATCTGTTTTATTCCCTTGTTTCCTACAGATTTCTCTTATCTTCGGGCGTGTTCTGAATATTTATAGGTAATTTTGATATATGTGAAAAGATCAGTTAAATCATCCATCGTGCGATATTTTCAGCCAGGTCAATGGTAATAGATCTGGACATGTTTTCGCAGGAACTCCAGAGTTGAATGCTATATATCGCACTATCTAATAAGAATGGAAGGAATGGTTCAGGGTCATGAAAGTCCTGGTTATTATGGGAAGTCCCCGAAAAGGGAATACCTATCAAGCGGTAAAGAGAATTGAAGAATTCATACAGTCGAAGGATGATGTCGAATTTGAGTACCTGATGCTCAAAGACGCTGGTTTATCGCAGTGTAATGGCTGTTTTGTCTGTTTTGTAAAAGGAGAAGATCATTGTCCATGTAAAGACGATGCCCCTTTTATCGAGCAGAAAATGCATGCTGCAGATGGAGTAATCCTTGCTACACCTGTTTACGGCATGAATGTCTCTGCACTCATGAAAACTTTCATAGACCGTTTCTCTTATATATTTCATCGCCCTCGTTTTTTCGATAAAAAAGCCCTTCTTCTCTCTACCACAGGCGCCCTGGGCCTTAAAGAAGTCCTCAATTATCTCAAATTAGTAGCTGGCGTATGGGGTTTTGAAGTAGCTCATTCTGTTGGCATCGTAACTCCTCCTATGAAAATTTCCGAGAAGAAAGAGCAAGAAAATAACAAGAAACTTGAGAAAGCTGCATTGGCATTTTATAATGCCCTTCAGAAAGAACGGCATCCTCCAGGACTTCGAGACGTATTCATTTTCCATGCCCAGAAGGCAAGTTTTGGCGAACTTGGTCAGAGCTCACCTGCTGATTATACATATTGGAAAGAGAAAGGATGGCTGAGCGCAAAAGCAAAATATTACGTGGAAGTACCGGTAAATCCTGTTTACAATGCTATTGGCTGGATCTCTGAACAGACACTAAAAAGAAAAATACGAAAAGGAATGGGTGAAGTACGAAGATAAATTATTTTTGACGCTCAAAAACGTTTAAACCTTTAATAGCATTTATGAGGGCAACTCGTTACTTTTCTCTCCATGTACTTTTTTAGCCCCATTGACTATTTCAGCCAAACTACATAAATTGGTTATGAAAATTAGTTATAAGCCAAAAGAAAGAACAGAATCTTTCTTTTTACTTCAACCATGAAATTAATAGTCCTGAGCGGATTCGAACCGCTGTCCCGGGCTCCAAAGGCCCGAAGGATTGACCACTACCCTACAGGACTGCAAGTTAAGCTTTTACTTATAGATTAATTCATGTACTTAATTTTTGTGCCAGCTTGGGATTGTTTTTTGTTGTTTTCTATCGGACTATACTTTTTTAAGTATTTTTTTCATAGATTATTATGTTGGTTTTGAAATATTTTGCGTGAAAACATTTTTTGTTTGGAGACAATTTTTTGGATAATTAATTTAAAGTAATCTCCATCATTACTGTATTATGGAGTAGGAAGAAATAGGGTATGACCGAATAGCGAAGTATTAGAGAATTGTTAAAGAATTGCCCTGGGTTTTTTTTGTCCCTGCTTTAAGATATTTGGATGGGAATATGTCGTTGGAGCGACTGTGTTGGGGGACACAGTAAGAGGATGAAAATAACCCGGGGCTTCTTCTTCTCACTATCTTATGTTCTGTTTTTTATTTGCTTCTGTATTTGTTTTCAATAAATTTTCACTATGTTTTCAATCCTTTTTGACTTATTTTTTGAAAAAGAAACTTTCTCCATTTATCCCTTGAGATCAGTCAAAAAATTCTTTCTCTTTTACAGTCCAACTCAGGAGATTTTTACTTATCTATTGTCATGTAATTTATTTCTGCGCTTCCTCTGTGCAGCTTTTTTGTACTCAGTTTAGTGCACGGGACTTATTCAATATATTTAACATTTGATGTTAAGAGATGTTTTGATCTTAAAACTTTTTATGTGAAAGTATTTTTCTTTCGAAAACAATTTTTTGTATAATTAATTTAAAATAACTACGAGGATAATTGTATATTGTAACCTGGGGTGAACAAATCGAATGGGTGAATAACAAAAGGGTATGAATGTGTGAGTAAAGAATTGCCTGGAAGCACTGATCCTTTTCCGAGTAGATATGCTTGGGGAAGCATATTTAAGGAGCTACTGTATCGGGGGCTACAGTAAAAGGAGCATGATACTTCCGGGCTTTTTCTTATTCCTTTTCGGAGTTGCTTTTCTAATTTATTTTTTACGGCTCCTTTCGGACATATCGGAGATATTGTTGAAGAATTAATTATCCTGTTTTTATTAATTTTAGGTATTCAAGTGATATTTCCACCATAATATGACATCCAATTTTTCAATGGCTTTAAAATTTTTTGCGTAAATATATTATTCATTACAGAGCATTTTTTTAGGGAATTAATTTAAAATACTCAATGGTATAATTTTATATGTGGAGTTGGGAAGTTATATGGGGTATACGCCAAAATGATAAATGAAATGCCTGGAGGCCTTTGATCCTTTTCCGAATCATTATGTTTTGGGGAACGTAATTAGGGAGTGCCTGTATGGGGGATGCAGTAAAAGAGGTATAAAGTCCCCAGGCTTCTTCTTATTTGTTTTTATAGCTACTGTTTAACTACTGTTTTTTCATGTGTTTTTCTTGCTCTGGACTTTTTTCCTGTTACCTTAAAAATGATCACAAATAGGCGTTTGAGAGGAAAAGTTACCCCTTTTATTCTATGTGAAGCTCAGCAGCTTCTTTCCGATTTGAAACAGGTTTATCCATAGTATTTTCGGGCTTGACATCATGTAAAGGAACGCCAGTAGCAAAAACATTCTTATCAAGAATAAGGTAACTCATGAAATCGAGAAAATAGTTGTCTACGCTCCAGCAACCGATAAAGCCTACATTCCGTATGAGGTTCTTTCACTCATCTGATAAAAGGTACTGTTACATCAATGAAACATAAAAACAAGTGATCAACTGAAGAATTTTATCTCTTACATCCTCTTTTTTTATTCATTTTGCTTCAACAATTATTGGCAGTTCATCATTTATTGATTGATATTATTCCAAAATAATCGAAATCCGGCTTCTGCTCTTTCTTTCCATCATTTTTTGCCGCTGCTGGGTCAGCCTGCTTTGAGATCACATAAACGCAAGCAAAAATCATGTTGTGGAGAACGTTATGAAAACATCAATCACGTATTATTGGACGACCCAAATTTTCCTTTGGCCTGAAATCTGGATGGTATTTATAAAACTAGTTTTATAGTGGCATATGAAAAAAATCTCAAAAATGGAGATAACTATTCATGAAAACGGAAATGACCTCAAGGGAGCGTTTTATTAATGCGCTCGAGCAAAAGGACGTTGATAGGGTTCCTTACGGTTATCTGTGGTTTGGGGCCGGGAATGCAGTCCTTGAGAGGATGGGGGTAAGTCTCAAAGACATTTACTCTTCTTCAGATGGGATTGCACGAGCTCAGATTCTTGCAAGGGAGATGTATCATCACGACAACGTGATGGCACCATGGGGCTGCCTGCTTGTAGAAGCTGAAGCCCTGGGAACAAAGGTGAACATTAAGGAAAATGGGTATCCCACAGTTGCAAAATATGCCCTCAAATCTGCGGCTGAACACGAGCAGATAAATCCCCAGGATATCAGGTGCTCTGAGAGGGTAAAAACTGTTGCAGGTTCGGTAGAAATCCTTAAAAAAGAAATAGGGGATGAGGCATTTATTACAGGGGCGACTATGGCACCTCTAATGCTCGCGTCCCAGGTAATGGGAGGAAGCCGGCTCTGCATTGATATGTTGAAGAACAGAGAAGATTTTCATTCCCTGCTTGAAAATCTCACGGAAAGTTGCCTCCTTTTTGCTGATGCTTTACTTGAGGCAGGAGTTGACGGCATTTTTGTTGAAAACGGCGAAAATACAGGAGACCTTTTCAGCCCCCAGATGGCAGAAGAATTCATGCTACCTTACACCAAAAGGCTGTATGACCACATCAAAGCTGAAGGCGGATATGTAATCTCTCATAACTGCGCAGCTCAGGCCTTTTACGACCTGGAACTGAAACTCAAGCCTCATGCCCTTAACTTTGCTTTTGGAAATGTCAAGCTGCTAGGCAAAAAGTATGGAGTCGAGTGTACTAACCTTCACAACCACAACAACATCGGATGCGGGCCACGACACTGTTTCAAGGAGTTTAAGGATTTTTCCGATACCGGTATCTCTCTTATGGGAAATATAATTCCGGATGCGCCTCTTACCGGAGACAGGTTCAAGATCGAACACGAAGTAAAAAGCTGTCTCAAGGCAGCTCCAGAAAAAGGGTTCATCCTGGCTACAGGCTGCGAAATCCCTCTAAATACCCCGCTTGAAAAGATGGAGATTCTCTGGAATGCAATAAAAACAGGGATTTGATTTTTTTCTCAATTATTTTCTTACCAGAAAGTGAATGATCAATTCGTAAAAGTTATTAATACACTATTTTCGAAAATCCCTGGGACAGCTCTTCTCCCAGAAATTTTTCAATTTTCTTCTTTCAGTTTATCAAGGGCTTTTTCAAAAGCATCTCCTTTGCAAATCACATCGGCTTCCGGGCAGATTGAAAAATAGAAATTCCCTTCCTGAAAAATAGTTGCAGAAAAAGGAAACCATATTGTCATATTCTAAAATATTTCTCATTATACTTTTAAGCATTTTCTTCATATTTTCGAAAGCTGTTTTTTCTGATAAAGATGCCAACAAGCGCAGGAATTTTATACCTACACATGAATCACATTCTAAATTTATGTTTCCGGGTTTGTGGATCTATGGCAGGAGAGTCTTTTATATCCTCTGTTACATTTTTGCCTGATCTCTCAGTGCTTATCCTTCTGGGAGTCTTCGTACTTACTGCTCTTCGGCAGGTAGGGTCTTTAAGACTGCAGATATGGCAGGTCATGACATGTGGAGCTCTTCTGGTGCTGCTTATAGGAGAGATTTTACCTGCTGAAGCACTTGAGGCAATTAATGCTGATGTACTTCTCTTCCTCTTTGGCGCTTTTTGTGTTGGAGAGGCGCTGAACAGGAGTGGGTATCTGGCATGGTTAGGGAGCCGGATAGTTTCGAGAGCAAGGAATACGGATCAACTTGTGTTGCTTGTGCTTTTCTCTACGGGGATTCTTTCTGCAATCCTTATGAACGATACTCTGGCTATCATGGGCACTCCACTTGTTCTTCAGTTTTCTCGGAAATATGGCATTTCTCCAAAGCTTATGCTTTTTGCCCTAGCTTTCGGAGTAACTACGGGAAGTGTTATGAGCCCTATCGGAAATCCACAGAACCTTCTCATAGCAATTAATGGAAACCTGGAGACTCCTTTCATAACTTTTTTTCTTTCGCTTGCTCTTCCAACTCTGATATGTCTTATAATTGCTTATTTCGTACTCAAACTATTTTTCAGACAGGAATTCGGAAAATCGACTCTAATGCACTCAGAAGAAATTATTAGCGATCCTGAACTTGCCCGGATTTCAAAAATAGCTCTTTCTCTTATGCTAATTCTGATAGCCTGTAAGGTATTTCTGGTAGAGTTTTTGCCTTCCTGGGACTTCAGTCTGAGCTTGCTTGCCCTTATCTCTGCATCTCCTGTGTTACTGCTCAGTAGAAGACGTATTGAAATTTTAAAAAATATTGATTGGACAACTCTTATCTTCTTCGCTTCAATGTTCGTGCTGATGGAGAGCGTATGGATTTCTGGAACATGCCAGGAACTGCTTGACAAGCTGTCTCCACAGTTAGGCTCTGTACCAATGATCCTGACTCTCAGCATAGGACTCAGCCAGCTTATTTCAAATGTCCCCTTCGTTGCGCTCTACCTGCCTGCTATGGGAAGTGCAGTTTCTCAAGGGCAACTGATGGCGCTTGCTGCAGGAAGCACAATTGCAGGGAATCTTCTGATCCTGGGGGCTGCAAGCAACGTGATAATAATTCAGAATGCAGAAAAAGAGGGTGAAACACTTTCATTTATCGAATTTTCCCGAATTGGGCTTTTAATTACCTTTTTAGATGCTATTATTTATTTCATTTTTCTTTAACTCTCAAAAGCAATAAATCTCTTTAAATAAAAATAAAAAGAAATTTTAAGGGCTTAAACATGATTTAGATCCTTTAAATAACTCTAAATGATGTGCTCCTTTTTTTCAAGGGGTATATATATGCTCCCCTACCCTCTGATAAACTTGATATACTCATAGCACATACACTTTTTTCTGGAAGATATAAGATCATGACCCAGAATACTACCGATTCAAATACCAGGCGCAAACGCGCTAGAGGTACCGTACAGAAGAATACCCTCGGGCCTGTTGAAGACCTTGAACCTCATGTCCGGTCCGATTGGTGGCAGACTCTTTTTAACTCTCTTTACCTTAAGACTGATGCCGATCTTCTGGATGATATAGAGGTTACCAGGAAAGAGGTCGATCTCATTGTCTCCATCTTGGGGCTGGCTCAGGAAGAAAAAGTTCTTGATCTCTGTTGCGGACAGGGCAGACATGTACTTGAGCTTGCAAGACGGGGGTTTTCAAATGTTGAGGGATATGATAGATCCCAGTACCTTATAAGGAAAGCCAGAACCAGAGCACAGAAGGAAAACATGCAGGTAAGGTTCAAAGAAGGGGATGCGAGAAAGCTTCCCTATCCCTCTGATACCTTTGATGTAGTTACTATCCTGGGCAACAGTTTTGGTTATTTTGATTCTTCCCTTCAAGATAGGAAGGTTCTTGAGGAAATATTCAGAGTGCTGAAGCCGGGGGGCAGGGTTTTCGTAGATACTGCAGATGGAGACCATATGAAAAAGAATTTCCAGCCCAGATCATGGGAATGGCTGGACAGAAAGTATTTTGTCTGTAGAGAAAGGGCTCTTTCTGCGGATGGGGACCGCCTAATTTGCAGGGAAGTGATAAGTCGTATTGATAGGGGGATAATTGCAGATCAGTTCTATGCAGAGAGACTATACAATAAGGAAAGCCTTTTTGAACTGCTTACCGCCTCAGGGTTTAGTAGTCCCACTTTTCACACAACCTTCAGTTCGGTATCCGCCGGAACTCAGGACGCAGGTATGATGGAGCAGAGAATCCTGCTTTCGGCTTCTGTTGAAAAAGCCTGGCCCACTTCTCTGCAGATAACTGAGAGTAAAAAACCTCTGAATATTGCAGTTTTGCTGGGAGATCCAAGAAAAGAAGACCAGATAAAGCCTGCCTGTGTATTCGATGACGATGATTTCGATACCCTTGAAAGAATGAAAAAGGCACTTTCAGAGATTCCTTTAATGAAATTCACTTTCTTTGACAGGCATGAAACTCTGATTGATGATCTTAAGAAGAAGGCAGGAAAAATTGACCTTGTATTTAATCTCTGCGATGAAGGATTTTATAATGAGCCTACAAAAGAGCTTCACGTTCCGGCTTTGCTTGAACAACTCAATATCCCTTACACAGGAGCAGGCCCTCAATGCCTTGCTTTCTGTTATGACAAGTCCATCGTAAGAGGGGTTGCCCAGGAAATGCGAATTCCTGTAGCAAAGGGAATTCTTGTGTTTGGAGATTCTAACCTTTCAGAACTTTCTCTTTCGTTCCCCCTGCTTGTAAAGCCTAATTCAGGAGATTCGAGTTTTGGGATCACACAGAAAAGCATTGCCTACAATAGGGAAGAGCTTCTCGAAATTTTGAAAGAATCCCGGGAAAAAATAGGGTCAGATAATCCTTTGCTGCTGGAAGAGTTCCTCCCAGGGAAAGATATCAGTGTTGGTATTATCGGAAACCCTCCTTCATGCAATGTACTGCCTATCACTGAAGAGGACTATTCGGCAGTTCCGAAAGAACTTCCCAGGATCTGCGGCTATGAGGCAAAATGGATTCCAGAATCGCCGTACTGGAACATCAAATCCGTCCCTGCAGATCTTCCTGAAAAGACCAGAATGGAAATTGTGAAATGCTGTCTTGCTCTCTTCAGCAGGCTGGGATGTAGGGATTATGCTCGTTTTGACTGGAGGCTTGACGCCGAAGGCAATCCCCGGCTCCTTGAGGTAAATCCTAACCCTGGCTGGTGCTGGGACGGGCATCTGGCAAAGATGGCATCTTATGCCGAGATCTCCTATCCCGGCATGCTTGCATCTATAATTGAGGCTGCAAAGGAAAGGTACGGTCTTGGAGATGCAGGAAAAATCGAGAAATGTAAGAAAATAAGTGAAAGTTCTCTCAGGAAAAGTCCGGCTGAATGTGCTGCCGAATTTGAAGAGGAAGTTGAAGCTAACAGCTCTATAGATTCCGAAAATAACAGGAAAAGAGGTGTTTTCTCAGATACTTCTGAAACAGTACAGGCCTTTGAAGGCGCATAAATTCAAAAAAACTTGGGACGCGAAAGTCTCTTCTCTTCTTTTTCGCGTTCCCTTTTTTCTGTTATTTCTGAATGATAATTGTAAGAATATCCTGATCCTGCATTCTATGATCGAGTCCCACTCTCTGCCCGGGGTGTTTTGCAGACATGCCCCATACCTGAGCATAGCGGAATTTCCTGCGGAAATCTCTGTGCAGGCGGTCACATATCTGACCTATATTGGTCCCGCTCATCACTATAAGAGGCTCTTCCATATCTGCAACCTGCCCCTGGGGTTTTAAGTAGACCCGGATGAAACCCAGGCGATCGTAAATAGCGTCTTTGAGGGTCTCGATATTGATGCCCTTGTGAGCAGAAATGAAAATTGAGTTTGGGTATATTTCCCTGCATTCTTCAATAAGCTGAGGATAGGCAAGGTCAACCTTGTTAACAGCTATAATGGACCTGACATAACTTCTGTTATTTAAAACAACATCAATAAGCTGGTCAACTGTAATATTTTCCCTTATAAGCACGCTGGCATTATGGATCTTGTACTCATCCAGCACAGCCTTGATGGTTTCCTCGTCCAGATCAAGGTCAACGGTTGAGTTGATCTCTACTCCACCCCGGTCTTTTTTCTTGATGACTACCTCAGGAGGTTCTTCATCCACGCGGATTCCGGCCTGGTAAAGTTCATCCATAAGTACCTCGTAATGCTTGGGCTGGAAGACATCGAGCAAAAATATAACCATATCCGAGTTCCGGATAACTGATATGACTTCTCTTCCGCGCCCGCGCCCTGAAGAAGCGCCTTTCAGAAGCCCTGGAACGTCAAGAAACTGGATTGTTGCCCCTTTGTGTTCGAGCACTCCTGGAACGACTGTAAGGGTGGTAAACTCGTATGCTCCCACTGCGGACTTGGCACCTGTGATTTTGTTCAGAAGCGTAGATTTCCCTACTGATGGAAAACCCACAAGAGTAACAGTTCCGTCTCCTGATTTTCTGACCGAATACCCTTCCCCTCCACCTTTTGCCGAAGCTTTCTTTTCGACGTCGTCTCTCATGCGGGCGATCTTTGCTTTCAGCCTGCCTATGTGGTGAGAAGTTGCCTTATTGTACTGGGTCTTTCGGATTTCGTCTTCTACTTCCTGTATTTGCTCCTGTATGCTGCTCATCTAGAACCTGCCGACTTCGGGACTGAAGAAATGATTTTCCTGTTAATTGAGAAAAGAAACCGCATCCAAACGATCTCTCCAAACCTTTTTTGATCAAAAACAGATCAGTTATCTGGATGTTTTATCCTGAATAGTTGAATACAATATATATACCTATGGAATGATTTTATTTACTGGCTCGGATTTACTGGTCCAGTATAGTGAATCTGTTCTGGCTCATTTATATTTCTCTATAAGTATAATAATATTTAAAGTTTATTGAATGGAACACTTCTACCAATCATCCATAAAGAAAGCCTTTATTCAAAGGGGAGCATCTCTCCTGTTCTCTCATAAACCTGTAGCCCGATCGGGAGCCTTGAAGTGAATTCTTTTGAGTTAAGGGTTTCCAGAAATCTTCTGACCTCATGAGTACCCAACACTTCTTTTCTCACCAGGAAATCATACTCTTCTTCTGCAAATTTTATGAATTTGAGTTTGTTCTTTTCTGCGCAATTTCTTTTGCCGATTCCTGCATCCGCCTTTCCGGAGAGGACTGCCTCACAGATTGCAACCTCTGATTTCGCTCCAGAAAAATATCCGGGAATCGAGTCAGTAAATTCCTTTTTGTTAATCCCCTTTTCATTTATGAGTTCTGCAATTTCAAGCTCTAGAAGTGCTCTTGTGCCTGAACCCATGTTCCGGTTAATCAGGCGTTTTCCCGGGAGATCGGAAAGTCCTGAAATCGTGCTTTCCTGCCTGACAATGAGCCCTACATCCCTTCTATATCCCTTGATGAGTACAACACCTGAAAGACCCATGTTCTTGATTGCCGGAATATTGTACAGGATACCAGATTGTTCTTTGGAAGATGGGAAGGGCATATTCACGCCTGCAATATCTGCTATTTTTGAGGCAATTGAACTGAAACCTCCACTTGATCCTGTATAAAGCGTCCTTAATAGAATTCCGCTAAGGTCTTCAAGCACGTCAATGCCAGGGCAGAATCCACCTGCTATCAGAAGACCCGGTTTTGCAACTTCGCCGAAAAGAGTTACTTCTACTGGCGTCCCTGCCTCAATGAATTCTACCTTAGAAGGAATCTCGATAAACCCATCTGCTTCGGAAAGGGATGTTATCGCACCTGAGCCCCGATCTGCAGGATACACTCTTCCCCGAATCAAGCCCACAGGAAGGAGTTGCTGCCTCCCTTCTGAACGAAGGTCAGTGCCCATAATGCCTTTTTCTATTTTTTTGAGCTCTGTATCGGCTTCAAGGGCTTTCCTGAGAAGTGGAGCTACGAATTCGTTGAATATCATTAGTGCGGATGTGGGATTTCCAGGCAGCCCTATAATGGGGATGCCTTTTATTCTGCCAATGACCATAGGTTTTCCCGGCTTTATATTGACCCCGTGGGCAAGGGTTTCTCCAATCTCATCTATCAATCGGTACATTATATCCCCGGCTCCCGATGAGGTACTGCCCGAAGTCAAAATAAGAGTACACTCCGAAACCGCGGTTTCAAGTGTCTTCCTCATGACAGTCTCATTATCCTTTACAACCCCGTAAAGCAGAGGGAAGGCTCCACACTCCTGTACTCCAGCATATAGTGTGTATGAGTTCGCATCATATACCTGCCCCTTGCCCAGAATTTCTCCGGGAAGCACAAGCTCGTCTCCTGTTGAAATGATCCCAACATGCAACTTAAGGATTGAAACTTCTTTTTTACCAACAGACGCTAGAACTCCGATTTCCCTGGTTCCGAGCTTTCGTCCTTTTCTGAGTACGCGTTCTCCTTTCAGGATGTCAGAACCTGCTTTCATAATGTTTTCTCCCACAGTCACAGGCCTGTAAATAAGAACGGTATCTTCTTCCTCCGAACTGTATTCAACCATGACTACAGAATTAGCTCCTTCAGGGATAGGTGCTCCAGTAGCGATTTCAACGGCTTCACCCCCCAAAACCGTAATTTGTTCATCCGAGCCTGCGGGAATATTTCCAAGCATCCTGAGTCTCACAGGCTCAGTTTCGCTGCAGGCATACGTATCTTCTGCTTTGACTGCATAGCCATCCATTGTAGATCTTGAAAATGGAGGGACATTAATTTCGGTAACAATATCCTCTGCAAGGATTTTACCGCAGGCGTTTTCAAGGGATTCCCCCTCCTTTTTGGGAAGAATCTGCAAGCTGTTTATAATTTCCCGTGCCTTCTCCACAGAGACAAGTTTCCGAAATTCTTTGCGCTTCATAAGAATCTAACCCTAATTCTACCGGTTTTCAGATGGATTTTTTGCTTTAATAGTATTTCCCGCCTCATTCATACTTACTATTTTTTTTGCCAAAAAGTATTGGTGACAGTGGAGAAGGAAGTCTCAGCTCATAGAAGTGGGAGATGCTAGAGGAAAAAAGGTATAGAGGCTGGAAATCTTGAGCGGCAATCAATGCCTTGAAGAGATAGTTTGGAGGCGAACTGTAGAAAAAAAGTTTTAAATAAAAGCTCAACGAGAAACTTTTTAAAGATATTGGCTAAAAAAGAATAAGGGCGGGAAAACCCGCTCGAGTTTATTTCCGTTTTGTTCTTCAGGACGGCTTTTATTTATAAATTGGGGTGCCTGTACTCTGAGTTATTTTTTCAAAGGCTTCAACCATCCTCATTGTAAGGGGGCCGGGCTTTCCTGTGCCTATAAGCCTTCCGTCAAGTTTGGTCACTGGAGCAGATTCAGCTGCAGTACCTGTGACGAAGATTTCATCTGCTGTGTAAAGGTCAAATAGGCCGAGATTTGCTTCGATGACCTTGTATCCCATCTCGTCCAGAAGTTCGATGGCTGTGGCTCTAGTAATCCCTTTTAAGTTGCTGATTGTGAATGGAGTCAGGACCTGATTGTTCTTGACTATGAAGATATTATCTCCGGAGCCCTCACAGACGAAACCGCTCTGGTCCAGGAAGATTGCTTCATCTCCTCCTTTTTCGTTGGCTTCGATCTTTGCCAGGATATTGTTCAGATAGTTAAGGGACTTGATATTTGGAGATAAGGCATCAGGTGCATTTCTTCGGATACAGACGCTGACTCCTGTAAGTCCGACTTCATAGAGGTCGCCGTACATGGCTCCCCATCCTTGGGCTATAACAATCACAGTTGGCTTTTCACACTTGCGGGGGTCAAGCCCGAGGTCTCCGATTCCTCTTGAGACTATGGGGCGGATATAAGCGTCTTTGAGATTGTTTTTCCTGAGAGTTTCAAGGATTATCTCGGTCATCTCTTCTTTTGTAACAGGGATATCCATTGCAATTGCCTTTGCTGAGTCATAAAGCCTGTCAACATGCTCTTTTAATTTAAAGACACGCCCATTGTATGCCCTTATACCTTCAAAAACACCATCACCATAGAGAAAACCATGGTCATAGACCGAAACTTTGGCTTCGGGTTTGGGAACAAATTTCCCATCCAAGTAGATCATTAACTCACTCATTTGCGAACAATCCTCTGAAATCTTCTGCCTTGTACAATTTACCCGTTTTCTTGATATTCTCAATCTAATACAATATTATGTACAGACCTCAATAGACCATTTACTTTTTTCATTCATTGACAGTATGTAAGCTCTTTGAAGGGTTCTTAAAGGAACTAAAGCTTCAGAAGTGTTTTTCATACTGGCAAATTCTTATGTAAAAAGCTGAATACGCGGGAAGATACTGAATGTATATTACAATTCCGCTTCTATATAAATATTTTAAGATTTTTCACAGCTCGAATCTACATACCCATTCAAAATGCTTTTATATTAGAACGCGCATTCCCTATTCCGCAATAGGAAAAGCAAATTGGGCTCGTGGCTTAGCCTGGATATAGCGCTGGGCTTCTAACCCAGACGTCGGGGGTTCAAATCCCTTCGAGCCCGCTTTATTCCTTTTGCTTATTTCTAATTAGTCTTCAATGAAAACCTTGTATTTTCTTTCTGGCATATTTACTTATTTTATGTAGTTTTCTGTAGAATTTTCATTGTTTCTACTCACATTTTCTCTTCCATTCATCCTTTTTTGACTAAAGTTTATCATAGCCACAGCTTTCACTAAAATTCGCCCCTTATTCTATTTTAAGGACGGGAGTTCCAAAACAGTAATTTGATGTAAAATAGAGAAAAAATATATTTTGCAGGGAAAACAAAATTTAGGGGAGCTCTCTGATCAATCTCCTGATGAAATCTATTGAGGTAATCTCCTGATTATTACTTCCAGTTCATGAAATAAGATAGATGCCAGTTGCAAGCAAGATTAAGCTCTATAGCTTGCCGCGGTAAGTATTCTATTTTGCTTTTTACCCCACATATTCATGAACTCACTTCCTTAAATTGCCTCTAAGATTGCTGGGAACCACCGCAACACTCTCTCCAGGAGGCATAATTATTGCAAGGATAATGTATATTACCAGTCCTATCCCGTTGAATAGAGCAAGGACTACAAAAGCAAGCCTTACTAGAGTCGGGTCTATTCCAAAGTACTCCCCTAACCCACCGCAGACACCAAAGATCTTACGTTCCGTCTTGCTCTTGGTAAGGCGCCTCTCCATAGTGTAGATGGTACTTTTTTCTTCTTTGGACCCTTCTTTAGTTTCCCTGGCTTCTTCTCTGGCCTCTTCGGCAGCTATCTCTTCTATTTTTTCCTTAGGCCCTTTAGTGACCATTTCTTCAATTTTTCCCTTTGATTCTTCAAGGGATTTTTCTTCGATTTTTTCCCCCTCTTCTTCAGCAGCTTTTCCTGTTTTTTTACGGGACTCTGCAACGACTATTTCTTCTGTTTTTCCCTTCGGTCCTTCAAAGGCTTGTTCTTCGATTATGTCTTCTGATGTTGCTCCTGATTCCTCTGTAGAGTCTTTATCAGGCGTCTCCGGGACTTTGAAGCTAACTTCTTTAATTTCGTTTTTTCCTTGAGATTCGGGATTTTCCTTCATATTGAGTATTCTATTCACGGGGATTTATATTATTCTTGCCTGCTTTCGATCTTCTTCGCTATTTATATTCTTTACTTTTATTCACTAATGGTATTAGTGGCAACTACATCCTTTTTCCCGCAGAACCATTCCGTATAACATCAAGGAAAACAGTAAAACCGCCAGAAATATCTTCAGATCTTCTGGAAGAAATTCTTTGGCAGTCCCCATGGTTGCAGTTGCGCTAATCCCCAGATTAAGATAGAGCCAGTCCAAAAAGACTCCCGCTCCAAGGGCACAGAGAGAAATCACTCCCACATAAAGGACTGCCGAGCGCTTTCCCAGAAAACGGGCAACCATAGTTATGGTTGCTGCGTTTGTTGCCGGACCTGCCAGGAGAAAAACAAAAGCTGTGCCCGGACTCATGCCCTTGGCTATCAGGCTTGCGGCGAGAGGGGTCGAGGCTGTAGCACAGATGTAAAGAGGAATTCCAACTAAAAGCATGACAAGCATTGAACTGAGGCCGCCGCCCAGATAATCATGGATGAGGTTTTCAGGGATTGCGTAGGAAATAATGCCTGCAAGCAGGATTCCAATCAGCATCCATTTTGAAATATCTCCTGGCAGCTCGATATAAGCATACTTTATCCCTTTAACAAACTGTTCTTTTAGAGACATTTTATATTCCCGTCTCGTTTCGGATTTTTTTTCTCCGCACCCACAGCTTCCGCAATCGCATGAAGGAGCGTCTTTCTGGAGGACTGGATTATCCAGGGCAAGATTGCGAACAACTCCGGCAGATTTACCACTGATTTGCAGAGGCTTTAATCCTGAAGGTTTTACTTCTATGGTCTTTACCATGTTGCTTACAGGATCAGCTTTTGGACTTTCTGAATCTGCAGGTTTATTGCAGCTACATGAAAGGCTGCATGAGTTCCCCTGTAGAGCGGGAGTCCCAAGTAAAGTTGAAACTGCTAGAATTCCTACCTTTTTATCTGAGGTGTCCTGTCCTTTGCTTTCCTTCTTTTTCGGTTCTTCTCCTATCAGATAATTATCCGCAAGCCCGGCAAGGATAGCAGTTGCGAGGGTTGCCAGTGGACGGAAAACTGCCATTAGAGGGTCCAGAAGAGCATAGGTAATTGCTATCGAGTCTACCCCTGTCTCGGGAGTCGAGATCAGGAAGGAGAGAGTTGCCCCTCTGTTTGCTCCTCTTTTTCTTATAGACATAGCTGCAGGAACCACTCCACAGGAACAAAGTGGAAGGGGCAGGCCTGCAAGGGAAGCATTGAAAACAGAGCGGATTTTTCCTGCAGGTGCTCCAAGATAATCCATGATTTTCTGGTCAGGAACCATGGTATTGAGAATACCTGCAATCCCCAGGCCGAGAATAAGAAAAGGAGCAGCTTCTACGAAGATTTCCCAGGAAGCGAGCAAAACACCTGAAAAGGAGTTAAGGATAAAACTCAGAATCTCAAAATTCATGCTTTTTCCCCTACGTGTTCCAGGCACACCCCTATCAATGTGCTGACATGTTCATCTGCAATATAATAAACCGTAAATTTTCCCTCCCGTCTAACCCGAACGAGATCAAGCTGTCTGAGAGTGCGAAGGCTGTGCGAGACTGCAGACTGAGTGACATCAAGGGCCTGCTCCAGTTCGCAGACACACATCTCTTTTTGTCTTAGAAAAAAAAGGATTTTCAAACGAGTATCTGACTGGAGCGCCTGAAAAACTGCAGCCATTCGTGTGATGCTTTCGGCGTCCGGAACCTTTTGTAACAGGCTTCCTATCTGCTTTACATCCACTCTTTCACATTTATCTTGCATGAACAAATGAACAATTGTTCATATATTAATATATTCTTAAATACTGCAGTAATTACCGGATCTTGGCAGTGCCTTTGTTTAATTCCGAAATATATTCATTCTCCGATTTTAGAGGCTCAGGGCAAAGGTGGAAAAAAGTATAAGGATAAAAAGAGCCCCAAAGTCTTGTTTCTGCATTGAAAGTTCATGCATTGAGGTCCTCCTTTTTCCCTGGTAACCTCTGCTTTCCATTGCAAGAGCCAGCTCTTCCGAGTCCCTGATTACTCCTCTTAGCAGGGGAATCGTGAGGGCAGGAATAGAATGAAAAGGATTCTGAACAAAATCCATTCCCCTCGCAGCCTGGGCAGCTTTTGTCCGTTCAATTCTCTCAAAGAGAAGAGGGAGAAAGGCTATTGAAATATTCATCATTGTAGCAAGCTCAAAGGAACTTATCCCCATCCAGCGAAGTGGCAAAGGTCGAAGCATTCTTTCTACTCCGCAGGTAATAGCAGACGGATCGGTGCTGGCTGTAAGAAGGGCTGCAAAAAGCAGAAGAAGAATGAATCTGGCAGCAAGCATAAGCCCTTTCTCAAGCCCTTCCAGACTCGGCTTCAAAATCCAAAATGAAGTAATGGCTCTTCCATCTGTGAAAAACAGCTGCGCAAGAAATATGAAGACTATAAAAAGCATCATAGGCGAGACTGCCCTTAAAAATATCTTCATTGGCAACCGCGAGATCAAGGAAAGGAAAAAGAAAAGCGCGAAGAGAACACCTATGCCCTCAAAATTCTCAATCCTGAACGCCAGAATCCCAAGCAGCATCACTGCTACAATTTTCGTCCTGGGATCAAGCTTGTGAAGGAGGGAAACTCCAGGCATGTAACTAAAGACAGGCTCTTGCATCTTTTTTCACCGATCGGTCCCGGAATTTTCGTTCTCAATTAAAGCTTTAACTCTTAATAGCTCTTCAAGAGCAGCTTCAACCGTAAATACAGAAGGGTTAACGGGCAAGCCTCTTGCTTTGAGTTCCTTCATCATTGAGGCAATAGGCGGGAGAGGCCCACAACCGGTTTTAAGATAATCTTCTTTGCTCCCCTGGAATGCGATTCTGCCTTCCCTGATGAGCACGATTCTTTCCAGTAGGGGAAAAAACCCTTTAAGGTTATGGGTTACTGCTATAACTGCAGTTCCCCCGTCCCTTACTTTTTTGAAAGTCTCGAGAATTTCCTTTTTCCCAACCGGATCAAGCCCTGTTATGGGTTCGTCAACTATAAGGTAATCCGGTCTGAGGGCAAGGGCACTTGCAAGGGCAACTCTCTGCATCTCTCCTCCACTCAGGCTGAAAGGGTCTCGAGAAAGCATGGAATGATCAAGAGCAACAGCTTCAAGAGCCTCAAAAACCCTCTCTTTTACTTCTTTTTTCGAGTAACCAAAGTTCAAAGGCCCAAACGCTATCTCATCATAGACAGTCTTGCAAAAAAGCTGGTCTGCTGCCTGTTGAAAAACCATGCCTATTCTGCGCTTTACATCTCTTGAGGAAGGATCAAGCCCGTCCACACGAACGGTCCCAGTTTCAGGATGCAGCAGTCCGTTAAAGAGCTTTAGAAGAGTAGATTTGCCTGCACCTTTCTCTCCAAGAATCCCTACAAATTCCCCTTTCTCTATCTGCAAGTTAATGTCTCTTAAGACATGAGTTTCGAAAGGGGTTTTTAAGGAGTACGAGAAACTTACTTTTTCAAGAATAATTGGCATATCTCCTCCGCAAAGCAGTCAGGTGAAGAAGCTTTTTCCCAGGGAATTGTTACTCCATGGGCTTTTAGACGTACTGCCAGCTCAAAAAGGGAAGGGAGGGTAAGCCCCAGGTTTTGAAGGGAAGCGTCTGAAAAAACGCTCTCAGGATCTCCTTCAAGAATTATTCTCCCTTTTTCCATGACAATGATTCTGTCTGCGGCATGAAGCTCTTCGAGGTTGTGGGTAATGTATACAATGGTTTTTCCTTTTCTCTGCAGTTTTTTTATGCGTTTGAGAACAGCTGCCCCGGAATTCGGGTCAAGCATGGAAGTAACTTCATCAAAAATAAGGCACTCAGGCCTCATCGCAAGAATTCCGGCTAGGGCTACACATTGGCCCTGTCCTCCACTCAGGGTTTTTGGGGATCGATATCTATATTTCTCAAACCCCGTTTCTGCAAGAGCTGTGTCCACACACTTTCGGATTTCTACTGGAGGAAGGCAGAGATTTTCTGGGCCGAAAGCCAGATCTTCTTCGACTGTTCTACCCACAAACTGAGTTTCAGGGTTCTGGAAAACGATACCCACAAACTTCCGTATACCTTGAAGTTTTTCAAGGTCACGGGTATCCATACCTCTTACCATTACTTTGCCCTTCTGGGGTTTCAGAAGCCCATTGAGGTGGAGGGCAAGTGTAGACTTGCCACTGCCGTTTTTTCCAATTATCCCTACAAATTCCCCCTTCTTTATTGCCAGAGTTACATTTTCAAGCGCAGAGGTTCCATCAGGATAACTGTAACTTACTTTTTCGAGCCTGATCATACTTAATCAAACTTTATTTTCCTCGTTTTAAATTCTCCTGGAGATCCCGGTATTTTATAGAAAAAACTAAAATTGAGGGATCTTAGAGTTCATGAGTAGAAGCAATATATGCGGCAACTGCTGTTTTTACGATTTCTCCCGGCAGAAAAGGAATGGCTCCAAGGGCAAGAGCTGTGCCAGGCCCGGAGCTCAGCTACCAGCATCAACTGAGAAACTCCGCATACATAAATAATCAGGACTCCTATACTCATGTTAATGGCATTAATGAGGAGCCTGGATTTTGCATTATTTTTGTTTATTTCGGAAAGCTTTCCTATGATATAAGCAGACAGAATGAAACCGATTATGTATCCTCCTGTGGGTCCAAGAAGCACCCCTATTCCGGAACTGCCCCCTGCAAAGACTGGAAGTCCGGCAATTCCCAGAAGGGTGTATACTATCATGCTCAGACTTCCCCATTTGCTTTTCAACATACTGCCAGCAAGCAGAACAAAGAAAACCTGCAATGTCACAGGGACAGGGGAGAAAGGAATAGGGATCTGTATGTAAGCTCCTACTGCAGTCAGAGCTGCAAAAAGGGATGCAAAAACCATCATCCTTAGTTCAGGTGTATGGGATGAGTATGAGCGACTGTTTTTTATATTCACACTTTTTCCTCTTCTTATTTTTATTTTTATTCGGCAATTCTTTTTTTGCTTTCTGCAGGCCTGTTAAAGTTCCTGTGACCTAAAAACAGGCAGATGAACGTAGTCGTGATAGGAAGTAAAGAGCGTAATGGAGACTAGAATGACAAATGGTAAATTATTCAGTTCTCATAGCAGGAGCTTATACATAGCAATAACTTATAATCGTAAATCTACTCCCTTTGAGATAGATAACTATTTGGAACACAAGGGTATTGTTAACCCAGATAGAGCATCATGGTTTACATTAGATTTAAAACTTTCCAGAAAAATCAATTCTTATTTTCCATGTATGCTTTTCCCTTCTTCTGAGCGATAATTAAATATATATCTTATACCGCTATTATGGTTACTTCACCTGAAATGCGGATTCAGCAGACAGTTGCATGGACGTATTTCTGGGAATTCGTCTCTTGGGCGCGTGGCCTAGCCCGGATATGGCGGCAGCCTCCTAAGCTGTAAATCGGGGGTTCAAATCCCTTCGCGCCCGCTAATTTCCTTTAACCTGTTTTTGCCGACTTTGTTCCAGAATAAGGATTGAATTTTTATGTCTCCCATTTTCCTCGATGCCTTCTAACCTTTCAGGAAGTTAGATACTCTCTAATTATGGGATATACATTCACATACTATGGAAAAATTTCTTATTTGGAAAGAGAGTAATCTCTTAGCTGGACACAACACAGTTTAAAAAGTATAATTTAGAAAAAATACAGTCTATTAGAAAATAAAATGCCACTTCAGAGGAAATAAGAATTGATCAGGAAAGCCAGGGTAAATGATGTTGTTGTAATGAAGCAGATTATCAGTGCGTATTCCAAGGACGAGCTTATGCTTGCTCGATCCCTGAGTGAGATGTATGAGAGCATCAGGGATTATTATGTCTGCGAGATCAATGGAGAGGTTGTAGGCTGCTGTGCTCTGCATATTGTCTGGGAGGATCTTGCAGAGATACTTGCCCTTGCTGTAAAACCTGAATGTTCAAGAAAAGGAATAGGTACAAAGCTTGTCTCTGCCTGTCTTGAGGATGCAGAAGACCTCGGCATGAAAGAGGTGTTTGCCCTCACTTATGTGCCTGATTTCTTTGAAATAATGGGGTTTAAGATAGTGGATAAAAACAGTCTACCCAGGAAAATCTGGTCTGGATGCCTGAAATGTCCTAAGTTTCCAGACTGCAACGAAATTGCCGTTCTGAAATCGATTAATTCCTGATTTATTTCAGGAATTTTCCGGTTCTATTTTTTTTCAAATTTCGACATAGTCAAAAACCAAAAATTATTTATTCAGGCAGTTATGTTTTTTAGGTTATCCTAATTTTCTGGTCTGAATTCAGACCTGTGTTGGCGGGAGTTGTTAATGCACAAGGATCGATTTGAAGAGTATCTTGAAACTATTCTTTACCTTATCAGAAAGAACCAGGGGCCTGCAAAAACCAAACAGATATCAGAAGAACTTAATGTATCTCCACCGAGCGTGACTGAAATGATTAAAAAATTAAATTCTTCTGGACTTGTGGAGTATACACCTTATCAGGGTGTTGAATTGACAGATAAAGGGACTGAGCAAGCTATCAAGATCAAAAGGAAACACCAGGTGCTTGAAACTTTCCTGGCTGATGTCCTTGATTTTAATAGAAAGGAAGCTCACAAAGAAGCTTGTGAACTCGAGCACGCAGTATCTGATGCTGTTCTTGAAAAAATTTATGAATTTCTGGGAAGCCCCGAATATTGCCCTGACGGGCATCCCATAAATATTGATAAAAGCAATATCAAACGAGAAGAAGGCTTTATTCCTCTTGATGAAATGGAGGAAGGAAGCTTTGGCAAAATTGCACGGGTAACTCTTCCCAGAGAAACAAAGGAACGCTTGAATTCTCTCGGTATCCTTACAGGAGAAGATATTGAAGTCAGGCGCAAGCAAAAACAAGGCTGCATTTCGGTTATAGCAGTAGGATCTGAAATTGCTCTTGGCAGAGATATTGCGAAGAAAATTTTTATAATTCCCAAAACCAAAAGCATGCAAAATCAGGCCTGAAAACCTATAATCGGCATGAAGCAAAACTAATGGAGAAGTGATCTGAATTTCCGGCTCATGCTGTACTTCTGGTAATGAGATTAAAGATAAAACTCCTTATAATATGACAATTGCCTTCATAGGCAATCCAAGCGTTGGAAAAAGTGTTTTCTTTAGCAGGCTTACGGGCGTAGGAGTTGAAGTCTCAAATTACCCTGGCACAACAGTTGCACTTAAACGTGGAAGTGTAAAAGCCCGGAGTAAAACCATTGAGGTAGTTGACCTGCCTGGAATTTATTCTCTAGGAGTTACAAATGAAGATGAGAAGGTAACAAAGACATTTCTTATAGAGGATAAACCGGATATCATCGTCAATGTTCTGGATGCGAGCAGGCTTGAGAGAAATCTCTTCCTGACCCTACAGCTTCTTGAGCTCGATATCCCTATGGTTATCGCCTTAAATCAGGTAGATCTGGCTGCAGATCTAGGAATTCTTGTTGATGCGGACAGGCTTTCCGAACTTCTTGGCCTGCCGGTTGTGCCGACTGTTGCAACCTGGGGGATAGGGCTTGATGAAGTGATGCTTGTAGCTCTCGCAGAACAGGGAAAAGTTCAAAAACACCATCGTGTGGGGTATAGCCACTGGATCCAACAGGCTCTGTCCACACTGGACTATGCTTTTCCTCATGTTTCTCCTAGCGTAAAGACTGCAGCGCTCCTCAATGATGCTGAGTTTGTGGAACTCTGCTGTATGCCGCCTGAGGCCAACGCTCTGCTGTCTTCTGCAAGGCGGTTGAGACAGAATCTTGAGATGAAACACGAAATTTCAGTTCCTGATACCGTTGCAAGAGATCTGTATGGAGAAGCGGGGTTTATAGTTGACAGTGTAGTTTCAAGGTTCGAGCCCAAAAAAAGCATGAAGGAAAGGATAGATGCGATACTTACATCCCCCAACTTTGGGATTGCTGTACTTATATCTGCCCTTCTTCTTACCTTCCTCCTTGTTTTCAGAGTAGGAGGTTTCCTTGAAACCTGGATTGTAACTGAATTCTTTGAACCCCATGTAATTCTGCCTGTGGAGACTATGACTTCAGGCATGTCCCCCATTTTGAGAAATCTCATCCTGTATACTTTGAGGGGAGTAGAAGCCGGATTTGCAATTGCAATTCCTTATATTGCAGTCTTTTACGCCATCCTTTCTATATTCGAGGATTCGGGCTATCTCACAAGGGCAGCTTTTCTTCTTGACAATTTCACCCATAAGCTTGGGCTTCACGGACGGTCTGTGATCCCGCTGGTTCTGGGCTTTGGATGCAATGTCCCTGCAATTATGGCAGTTCATTCTCTTGGCACACGGCGGGAAAAGAGGATAGCTTCCCTCCTGATATCTTTGATTCCCTGTTCTGCCAGAACAGTTATCATTTTGGGGCTTGTGGGAACTTTCGTAGGCTTCTGGCCTGCTGTCTCTATTTATGTTCTTGAGGTTTTAATTATTGGTGCCGTAGGATGGATTCTCGGAAGAACTCTTCCAGGTCAGAGGAGTGGTTTTATTATGGAAATGACTCCCCTCAGAAAGCCGGAACTGAAATCTACGCTCAGGAAGACCTGGATGAAGAGTCGGGAGTTTCTTTTCATTGCTTTTCCACTTCTGCTTGCAGGAAGTGCTTTTCTTGGAATTGCCGATGCTCTGGGTCTTCTTTCCATCTTCCAGAACTTTGTAGAACCTATCTCCGTAGGTCTGCTGGGCCTTCCAGCATTTGCTGCAACAGCTCTTGTGTTCGGGATACTCCGAAAAGAAATGGCCCTCCAGATTCTTGCTGTACTTGCAGGTACAGCTAACTTTGCAGCTGTAATGACACCTGTTCAAATGTATCAGTTTGCTGTAATCACGACTATTTATGTCCCTTGTGTAGCAACCATTGCAGTACTGAAACACGAGCTTGGCACAAAAGATACGGCTTTGATAGTCATTTTTACCATATTTCTGGCCCTTGGAGTAGGCATTCTTATAAGGGTTTTTGGGCCCTCTTTTCTTTGACTGCCCCCTTATCTTATTATGTATTAAAGCAAATATAAATAATGGAGCGAGTTTTCTAATTTAGAGGGAAGATATAGTATCAAAAAACAGTTATTTTTCTGCATAGGCACTCAATTTCTTTTTATGGAGGGTAAGTTTCTGTATGCACAGCACAATATTTATATATTAATATGTAAGAGTATTACTTTCTGAAATGTTTTGATGATGCCGCAAATTATTAATACTTAGTATAATAGTGTTTATTTCCGATGACCCGAATTACCAATCACTTACACAATAACGTGTTGAGTGTTATTATGGATATTCTCGAAATGGATCATTTCCGTGAGCCTGAGGTTGAAGAGGTTCAATATTTCCTTGAAAACACCGGAACTCACGGTTCCATTGTTAATGAAACTGCTGTGGAAATTGAGTGTACATCCTCCAGAATTCAATTAAGAGAGAGTGTATTACTTGATTTCGACGAGTCCCTGCCATCCATTAAGTAACACTTTCCCCGACAAAGTTTTATCCCCCTGACTGAAATCCAACCCTTTTACTCATTCTATTTTTAAGTTAATATTGGGTTTCATTCGTCTATTTTGCAGTAATATGTGTCTGTTTTTCTCAGCATTTACCCTGTGTTTTGAGGTATGCTTCCTATTCGATTTGCTTCAGGGATGAGATTTGATGCGTGAGCTTATGATTAATATTTTTTACAAAGAGCTTGTAGAAAATTATTTATATAATTTTGTTTTATTCTCTCTTAAAGTCTCTGTTTTTTCAGTCTCTTCTTCATTTTCTGCTATTGCAGAGTCTATTTCGAAGGAAATATGCCTCCTTACTCAATTAATTTTTTATAAGATATTTTGTAAAACCTAACCCGTTTTGTCTCAGGATATTTCAAGTTTCTATATTCTGCTTTTAGCCATTTAACAGGTTAGACATCTTTAGTTTCTGAAAAATTAGAATTTTAAGCTTTTTTCCTGTTCTCTAAGGCGATTTCTGCAAATAGTTTCAGAAAGATTTATAATGTATTTCTTATTATATTTTAATTAAAAGTTATTTCGTGCCAGAAAAATACTATCGATTACCATATATATATAAAGTAGGATTACATGTACTTTGTACACATTATTTAAATTTGTCTGAGCGAATCAATTTAATTGGGATTATTCAAATCATCTAATTGGAATTGTTCGAATCAATTTAATTGGAATTATTCAAATCTAATGTTCTGATGTGTCATTATCACAAAAAAAGCAGACAGTCAGGAAATCGGGAACCGAATTATTTATTATGAGAGGTATTTTATGAGAACTGGACAGAGGGACGTGCACAATACACCGCTTAAAAGGCGACTGTCAATAAGCTACGAGGAGCTCGAGACTCTCACGAAATCGATTAAGGTTTCGGTTCTCAACGAACTGCGGGCCGAAATGGAAAACGTGTCCGAGCAGGAATCTTTAAAGGATATGGTTCTTTCCGAAATAAGGGCAGAACTAATGGGAATCCCTGATCCTGCTTTATTAAAGGCTTCAATACTCAATGATTTAAAAGTGGAATTGAACTCTCCAGGGGAGCATGACACGGGAGCGGCGGAGCGGCGGTTGAGAGAACTTGCTGGAGTCCAGGATGGCCTCCTCAGAGAATTGCTGGATCAAAAAATGCTTATAAAGAAACTGGAAACTGAGGTATACAGACTCACTAAAAAGCTGGAAAATATAAAAACTCCTGTTCCTGCACCATCCCCTTCTATTCATCTAACTCTTCCTGAAGATCCTCTTGACCTTCCAGCTCTTCCTAGAAAGCCAAAGCACAAACCCGAAATAAGAAAAGAAAACATTTCAGCATACAAATTGACTGAATTAAGGGAAGTTCCTGCCCCCTTACCAGGCACCAGTGCAAAAGTTCAGCTGAGACTTAGAGAGATTGAGCCAAGAGAACTTGACAAAGAAGAAGTCGAAACAAAATGTGAGTATATTATTGCCGAGAGCGGAGATAAAAGACGATTTACAGGCAACGTGAGACAGCAGCCGTCAGGTAGAGAGGAAAATGCAAGACAGCCAGCTACCAGACCTTCATCCCCTGTGAGGCAACCAGTTCCCAGACCTTCCCCCCCTGTGAGACAGCCTGCTCCTGTAAAAGCAGAATCTATACGATCGAGACCTTCAGATGATTATAAATGTGAATATATAATCGCTGAAAAGGCTCCTAAAAAACATTCAATGGAAGAGTCAGTGGATGAGAGAGATAACGATGACGCGGAAATAATCACCTGCAACCGAAAAAACTGAAGGGCGTAATGAGGCTAAAAAAACAGAAACTTTCTCAAAAACGCAAAATTACAGAGGCATTCTGTGTATATAAAAGAGATCGAGTTTGTTAATTTCAAGTCATTTGGAAAAAAAGTAAAGATTTCCTTTTATAATGACTTTACCACCATTTCCGGCCCGAATGGAAGTGGAAAGTCAAACATCATAGATGGGATTCTCTTTGCGCTCGGGCTTAGCAGTTCCAGGACTCTTCGAGCCGAGAAACTCACGGACCTGATTTACAACGGCGATGAGGCAAAAAAACCCGACTTTGCCCAGGTTACTATTCGTTTTGATAACTCTGACCGCAAGTTGCCTCTGGATCTTGATGAGGTTGAGGTGTCAAGAAAAGTAAGGAGGACAAAAAGCGGGTACTACAGCTACTTTTACTTCAATGGAAAAGCCGTAAGCCTTGGAGAGATACATTTCCAGCTCGCAAAAGCAGGAGTAACGCCTGAAGGTTATAATGTCATCATGCAGGGAGATGTTACTCAGATTATTTCTATGACCTCTGTAGAAAGGCGAAAGATTATCGATGAAATCGCAGGGGTTGCAGAATTTGACGAGCGAAAGCAAAAGGCCCTTGGAGAACTCGAAGTTGTCAGGCAGCAAATCGAACGTGTGGATATAATCCTTGAAGAAGTAAGGGCCCAGCTCGGAAAACTTTCAGGGGAACGCGACCAGGCCTTAAAGTATCAGGCACTTAAAGCTGAAAAAGTAAAATTTGAAGGTTATGTCCTGCTTTCTAAACTCAAGGACGCAAGGGCCGAACTGCAGAATGTGGATAAGGAACTTATCGGAAAAGAAGAGCACCTTGAAAAAATTCAGATTCTGGTAGACGAAAGAGTTCAGGAACTCCAGGCCCTTGAAGAAGCTCTGGAAAAGCTTTCTCTTGAGATCCGGAAAAAGGGAGAGGATGAACAGCTCCAGGTCAAGAGGGAAATAGAAGAAACAAAAGGAGAAATTTCACGCTGTGTGGATAGTATTGAGCTTTCGGAGTCCGAACTTGAGGAAGCTGACTCGCGGCGAAGGAAAGCCTTTGTAGAGATTGATTCTACAAAGGGAAAAATAAGGGAGCTTGGAGATAAAATAGAAGCAGAGAACCTGAGAAAGGACAGTATATCTTCAGAGCTTTCCGAGCGCAAAACAGAACGCATGATTCTCCAGAGCAGAATTGCAGATGTTGATGCTAAATTTGCAGCTACAAGGGACGAACTCATGGCTGCCAGGGGAAAGCTTGAGGAAATTAAGAACGAGAAGAATGAGCTGATCCGAACTGAAGACCGACTTCTCGATACTCTCAGGAGAAATTCTTCGGAACTAAGGGATATAGAAAATCAAATAAAGGATGCTGAAGCAGCGGTTACCAGTTCTGATAGCGATACACTTTCTGTCCAGTATGAAATTGAAAAGCTTTTCGAAAACATGGAATCTCTTATTCGAGATCGTGACGATATCGAAAGCAGTCACTTCAGGATCAAGGAAGATATCAAGAAACTTGATAGCAAACTTCTAGGGCTTCAGCAGGAATATGCAATTACTGAAGCAAGAGTTCGGGCTTCTGAGCATGGAGGAAGCTATTCCAAAGCTGTAGAAATGGTAATCGGAGCTTCCCGGCAGGAAGATCTTTTCGGGATTCATGGGACCATTGCCCAGCTGGGAAAAGTAGACAGAAGATACTCAACGGCTCTGGAGATCGCCGCAGGAAACCGAATGCAGGCAGTTGTTGTAGATACTGATGCCGATGCTGCTGAAGCTATTGAATACCTGAAGCGCAGAAAAGGCGGAAGAGCAACCTTCCTTCCCCTAAACAAAATGAAAGATTCAAGGCGGCTTGAAAACCTCAACTATGAAAATGGCGTAATAGGGTATGCAATTGATCTTGTCGAATTCGACCCCGAATTCGAACCTGCTTTCTGGTATGTCTTTCAGGATACTCTTGTAATGGAAGATCTTGCAAGTGCTCGCCGCCTGATGGGAAAGGCAAGGATGGTGACCCTTGAAGGCGAACTCCTGGAAAAGAGCGGGGCAATGGTAGGGGGTTCCAGCTCTTCTAAATCAGGAATTTCTTTTGCTGCTGCGGAAAAAGATAAACTTCTTGAGCTTGCAGGCGAGATCAAGTCCCTGGATGCAAGCAGGACCTCAGCTATAGGCAAACAGGACAGCATTGAAAGTCACCTTTTTGAATTGAGCCGGAAAATTCGGGATTGTGAAGCTACAATCTCACGAAAGGAAAATCAGCTAGAGGAAATTGCAGGCAGGGAAGCAAAACTTTCAGAACTACTCGAAGCTAAACAGGCAGACCTCAAAGCAATCGAAGAGTCAAGAACTGAACTCAGGGCTGAAATGGACAGAATCATTGCGAAAAAGGTCGAAAAAGAAGGAGCTGCAGCCGAACTTGAAGCTCAGACTTCCGAACTTGAGGGGAAACTTGCTGACTCCCCTCTGCCTGAGATCAATAAAAAGGTAGAGTTCGTTGATGAAGAACTTAGAAGGCTCGACGGGAGAATACGGGATACTGATGCCAGTCTGAATGCTCTTGAGCTTGAAAAAGAGTATGCAGAACAGAAAATTGCCGAGGCCAAGGAACTCATCCGGGACCTGGATGAAAAGAAAACTTCAAGGCTGGAAAAGGTTGACTCTCTAAAGGTAAAGATTAGAGAACTTGAAGAAAAGCTTGCGGAAAAGAAAAGTAGGGAACTTGAACTTTCCGATGAGCTTATAGGGCTCCAGAAAGAAAGAGAAAGCATTCAGGCAGAACATGGCGCTGTGAAACGTAGAGTGAGTATTGCTACAACCACCCTTGAAAAAGCAAAGCAACAGGTGATTACGCTTACAGCTACCAGAAACGCGCTTATTGACCAGGAAAAGCAGTTTACGGAAGAAGTCCAGAGAAGGGGTATAGAGGAGACTGAGGAGGTTCCGAATTACGAAACCGTTTACATGCGGATTCAGGCAATAGAAGAAGCCCTCAGAAGACTCGAGCCCGTGAACATGAGGGCAATTGATGAATATAATGAGGTAGACCTCCGGCTTTCAGATCTGCAGGGAAAGCGGGATACGCTTTTTACTGAAAGAGAGCAGCTCCTTGAACGCATCGGCCAGTACGAGCAGCTAAAGCGAGATGCCTTTATGGAAGCCTATACGAGCATAAATGTCAATTTCAGAGACATTTTCCATGAGCTTTCCGACGGTATGGGGGAGCTCTTACTTGAAAATCCAGATGATCCTTTTGCAGGAGGAATGACCCTCCGAGCCCAGCCAAAAGAAAAGACTCTTCAGAGGATAGAAGCCATGTCAGGGGGAGAAAAAAGCCTAACAGCCCTTGCTTTCATCTTTGCCATCCAGCAATACCGACCTGCTCCTTTCTATGCCTTCGATGAAATTGATATGTTTCTGGATGGATGGAACGTGGAAAGAGTTTCAAGGAGGGTAAAATCTTCCGGGCCCAAAGTCCAGTTCATAGTTGTCTCCTTAAGAAAACCCATGATCCAGGCTGCAAACAGGACAATAGGAGTTACAATGCAGGAACATAATATAACAAGCATTACCGGAGTGAAGCTTAATGGCTGAACTTATGGATAATGCTGGAGCGGCACTGGAAGTTCCCCGACTTTCAGTTCATGAGGTTTGCGAACCCGAAGAACAAGACTCTTTTTTTTCAGATCCCGAAACTTTCGGGCTTCCAACAACTCTTTCATGCCTTGGAATTGACTGGAATTTGCTTGATATTTCTGAATTCGAAACCTATGAACCCCTGGGTATACTGGTTGAACTTGCTAGGACCGGAAAGATCGACCCATGGGATATCGATATTGTACAGCTCACTGACAATTTCCTTGGAAGGGTGGAAGAACTCCAGAAAATGGATCTCCGAATTTCCTCAAGAACACTTCTTTATTCTGCGATTCTTCTTCGAATGAAATCCTCGGGAATCCTCGATGTTGAGGAAGAGGTAGATTCTTTTGAGTCTGATTTTCTCGATGAACTGGATCTTCCGGAACCTGATGAATTCCCTATCCCAAAGCTCCCTGTCCGCCGAGTTTCCACGAGGCCTGTCACCCTCAATGAGTTGATTCTTGAACTCAAGAAAGCCGAAAAAACTCTTTCCAGAAAAAATGAAAAAAAAGCCCGCCAGATTGCAGAAGAACCTCATCTCCTTCAAGACCCTCAGCTTACTACCGGAGAGATCCTCGGTATTGCACATGAAGAAGCTATTGGCTCACGACTGGTACTTATCTGGGCCAGGCTTGCAGAATTGTTTATGACGGATCCTGTAGTGGTTTTTTCCAGCTTCCTTGAAACAAGCGAAGACAGGATTATGGATTATCTCTCCCTTCTTTTTCTGGCCTCAAACAGAAAGATCTGGCTTTTCCAGAATGAGCTTTTCGAGGAGCTGTACATATATCCGGGAGAAGAGTCGAGCTTTTCTACCGAGAATAATCCCCTTCTCTTTCATGAGGCTAAAATAGGATTAGATGGAGAGGTTTCAGAATATCGAATAAAAGTTCCTTCTGAATCATATTTTACAATTGAACCCTCTCTGGAGGAGGAACTGAATGAAGAACCTGAGAAAACATTAATTTGAGATACACCAGTAATTTGAGACACACCAGTAATTTGAGACACACCAGTAATTTGAGACACACCAGTAATTTGAGACTGCATTCTCTAATTAAAACTTATATAACCAGATTCACTTGATAAAAATTCACTTGATTAACAGTTGATCTGATAGATAGTAGTTTTTGTTCTTTTTTTGGACGTGAAACTTATGAGTGAGCTCGAAATCATCGAAGCGGCTCTTTTTGCAGCTGGAAGGGCAGTAAGCCTCGAAAAGCTTGCAAAAATAACCGGAAAACCCAAAAAAACCATCATGTCGATAGTACAGGAGCTGATGGAGGCTTACTCTTCCCGAGGGTCGGGCCTTGAGATCCTTGACCTTGGAGACCGTTATGTCATGCAGGTCAAGCCTGAATACTCAGAGCTTATGAGAGAAGTTGCCCCTAAAGAGCTTTCAGCCCCAAAGCTCCGTACTCTTTCCATGATTGCCTATCATCAGCCTCTGCTTCAGTCAGAACTTATTGATATGAGGGGTAGTGGTGCTTATGATCATATAAAGGACCTTATAGAGCGAGGATTTGTAGAGTCCATACCCAGCGGAAGGAGCAGGCAGCTTTCCACAACTTCCCTTTTTGCAGATTATTTTGGGCTCAAGATAAATGATCCAAAAGCCATAAAGGAGAAAATCCTTGAACTTCTAAGATCACAGGGCGGGCAGAGTGAGATCAACCTGTGGATAGGAAGGAAGACTATTGCGGTTACACCCATGTATGAATCTCTTATGTTCATGTGCGGGATCAAAGATTACTTTGTGGCCAATGCCTACTCACCTTCAAAGGAGGAAATTTCACGGTTACTTGAGGTGGATGTGCTTGTGGTTTCGGCAGGTTACTCTGATGCTGTGAGGCAACACTGTGACGGAGAAATCCTGGAGGTGCATTCAACAACGTTTGATGACCTTATAGAAGCGGTTTCGCTACTGGAGGAAGAACTTCCTGATGAAGTGAACCCTAAAACGGTGGAAAACACCATTCAGAAGATTCGAGAGACCAGAGAAAAGTATGTTTCTTCCTCTGTCTTCACCAAAACCAGGGTAAAACCTGCAACTGAAATGGTTTCCAGAATCGTAAATGACCTTTCTCTAGGAATTTCTTCAGATGGTGTTCTTGTTGCCCCGGACTACGGGACTTCAAAGAGCGGAGAAAAGATAGAGAAAGGAGCTGCTATCCTTATCCCCACTCACCGCAGTGTAGAGGGAGACCTCCTGGAAAGGGTCTGCAAAAAATATGAGTCCCTTCTTGAAGGTCTGAAAAAGTTTGAAGAATGAGGCACCTGAAATCCGATACAGCTGCCGCCTCCTTCTTCAAATTTTTTCAAACCACTGGCGCCTTAAATTTAAGCTTTTCTGTCCTATTTATATTCGGTATATAAAGCATTTATATAGTATGCAGGGCATTTAACTATAGCTTTATATACCGGTTAGAGAATATTACTTTTGCTTTATATACTGAGGGTTGACTAATGAGCGAATCTACAATCAAGATCGAAAACGTGGTCGCATCCACCAAACTCGCTGAAGAATTCGACTTAATTGTTATCGAATCCGAGTTCGAAGGAGCTGAGTACAACAAGCAGAAGTTTCCTGGGCTCGTCTACAGAGTTTCGGAGCCTAAAGCTGCATTCCTGGTTTTTACTTCCGGAAAAGTTGTCTGTACAGGTGCAAAGAATGTCAAAGATGTGCACACAGTTATAGGCAACATGGCAAAAAAACTGAATGGTATCGGGATAAAGACCATAGAAGATCCTGTGATAACTGTCCAGAATATTGTTGCTTCAGCAGACCTGCATACCATCCTGAACCTCAATGCAATTGCAATCGGGCTTGGACTTGAAAACATTGAATATGAACCAGAGCAGTTCCCAGGCCTTGTGTACAGGATCGCTGATCCCAAGGTAGTTGTCCTTATCTTCAGCTCAGGGAAACTGGTAGTTACAGGTGGCAAAACTCCTGAAGATTGTGAGAGAGGCGTCGAAGTCGTCCGCCAGCAGCTCGACAACATGGGGCTTTTATAAGAACCCTTACTTTTATGTTATTTCTCCCGTTTTGGGATCCTCCTATGGGAAAAGAAGACTGACGGAGATATTACAAAAAAATGGATTCTGCGAAGCGCGTAGAGGTTCCGGCAAAGGATATGTGTGAAAAGTGAACAGCGCAGATGTTTGCATCCTTATCCCGACTCTGAACGAAGCTGCAACAATAGGGCAGCTTATCAAGGAGTTCAGGAAAGAAGGGTTTTCCAACATTCTTGTGATTGATGGAAACAGCAGGGACAGCACAGGGGAAATTGCAGAAGCCGAAGGCGCAAGAGTTGTCATGCAGACAGGAAGGGGTAAAGGGCAGGCAATGATCCAGGCTTTTGGCCTTTTGGAATGCCCTTATATCGTACTGGTTGACGGCGACGGGACATATCTCGCCCGCGACGCGCCTTCCCTTCTCGAACCTATTCTGGAAGGCAGAGCCGACCATGTCATAGGTAACCGACTTGAAAATTATTCCCCGGGAGCTTTTACAAAGCTTAACCTGGTGGGTAACCGCCTGATAAACATGCTTTTTGACCTTGCGTATGGAGTGCATTTAAAGGATATTCTCTCCGGCTATAGGGCTTTTACTCTGCAGAGCGTCAGAGAACTGGAACTAAACAAGACAGGCTTTGAAATTGAGACCGAGATCTCTGTGGAATGCGTCCTCAAAGAACAGAGAGTTGAAGAAGTTCCGATTACCTATCTCCCAAGAAATGAAAAAGGCGCAACAAAACTAAACCCTGTAAAAGATGGATTAAGAATCGGGTCAACTATCTACATACTTGCAAAAGTTCATAACCCAATGTTCTATTTCGGAATGATAGGTTCCTTTTTTGTTCTCTCAGGCCTGCTTACTGGCACATTCGTTGTCATCCAGTGGTTTCAGGGAATCACCCGTGTCCCGCTTTCAATTCTCACAACTTTGCTGATCATATTCGGTCTGCAGATGTTTATTTTTGGAATGCTGAGCGACCTTATAGTAACCCTGCATAAACAAACAATTCGATTAATTCAGGAAAAAAAATGATTCCAAAAAAATAATAAAAAATAGACAACGAAATTTTCAGTAATCAGAAAACTTTTTCCTTTTGTTTTTTTGGCTAACTAGTTTTGTGATTTTTTAGGATTTTTTAGAATTGTTTAGAATTGTTTAGAATTTATTTTCAAGTCCTCATCCATCTCTTTTTCGATTTCCCTCAAATTCTCCTCCTGTTTATCTGTATTTATTTTTGTTGTTTCCTTTTTACCTTCTACCCTCCAGTCAATGCAAGTTTACTTGACTTAAGCTCAACAAAATAGTCTGTTTCTTTAGAAAAATATTATTTTAATATTAAATAAAGAAGTTTTCGACATCATTTGACAGTCAAGTAAAGTAAAGTTGATTAAGGTTAAAGTTAATTTTTTAATAAGTATTATATATAATTACGCACCTTTTATGGTCTAACTCATATTCCATTTATCTGCATACTAATTAAACATTAGATTCTTACAGATTCATAAGACAAATGAAAGCTTGAGGTACTAAAGATGACAATTGTGGAAGATGCTCAAAAAGGAATAATCACCGAAGAGATGAAGATCGTTGCAAAGGGCGAAGGACTTGACCCTGAATTTATACGCCGTGGTATTGCAGCCGGAAGAATCGTCATTCCAACTTCTCCTTACAGGCAGGTAAAGCTCTGCGGTATCGGAGAAGGACTCCGGACCAAAGTCAACGCGTCTATCGGTGTATCTTCAGATATTGTTGATGCGGATATGGAAGTCAAAAAAGCAATTGCTGCAGAAAAAGCAGGTGCTGACACTCTTATGGAGCTGGGGACTGGCGGAGACTTCCTCGCAATCAGGAAAAAAGTTATTGACAGCATTTCCCTTTCAGTTGGTTCAGTGCCTCTCTACCAGGCTTTCATTGAAGCTGCAAGGAAGTATGGTTCAATTGTGGATATGACTGAAGAAGAACTCTTCAAGGCAACCGAAGACCAGGCAAAGCTCGGGACCAATTTTATGGCAATCCACACAGGGATCAACAATATCACCATGGACAGGCTCAAAGCCCATGGCAGATACGGAGGCCTCTGTTCCCGTGGCGGCGCTTTCATGACTTCCTGGATGCTCCACAACGAAAAGGAGAACCCGCTCTATGCAAACTTTGATTACCTCATTGAGATCCTCAAGGAACACGAAGTTGTACTTTCCACAGGAAATGGAATGCGTGCAGGTGCAGTTCACGATGCAACCGATCGCGCCCAGATTCAGGAATTGATCATTAACGCTGAACTGGCAGATAAAGCTCACAAGCAGGGTCTGCAGGTCATTGTAGAAGGTCCGGGCCACGTCCCACTCGACCAGATCGAAACCAACGTAAAACTCATGAAGGAAATGAGCGGTCACAAGCCCTTCTACATGCTCGGTCCACTTGTAACCGACATTGCACCCGGCTACGACCACATCGTAACCGCAATCGGAGCATCCTTATCTGCATCATATGGCTGTGACTTCCTCTGCTACGTAACTCCTGCAGAGCACCTTGCCCTTCCAAACCTCGAAGACGTCATCACAGGGGTCAAGACCTCCAGGATTGCAGCACATGTAGGAGATATGGTAAAGTTCCCAGACAGAGCAAGAGAACAGGACCTAGCAATGGGCAGAGCAAGAAGAGAACTTGACTGGGAAAAGATGTACTCCCTTGCAATTGACCCTGAACATGCAAGAGCAGTCAGAGCCAGCAGAGCGCCCGAAGACACAGATGCATGCACAATGTGCGGTAACTACTGCGCTCTGAAGATCGTCAACCAGAGCTACAACCTCGCAAAATAAGCAGGTCCGGAAAAATCAGTAGAGTAAGGCCTTCGGACCTTACTTATCTAATCCTTTTTATTTTGTGTTTTTCACTCACTCAGGCACTCTTTATTTTTTCCTTTTTTTTATTTTTTTCAGCAATCTTTTCTTTTCATTAAGGTATTTATCATACTTTTTTGCAAATTCAGTTTTTCCTTATTGATGGCCTAAAATCGATAGATTTTTACATAATTATCTTAAAAATACTGGGAGTCATTTTTTTATTTAATTTATTGAAACTGTAGGAAGTCTTCTTACAAATCCGGATGAAAATTTTGAAATATGGGAAGGGTACGGTTTTATGAAACGAAAATCAGTTAAAGGGTTAATAACCCTCGGAATAATAAAAGGACTCATTGCTCTCGGAATATTACTGTTTTTTGCCGTTTTTTCAGAATGTGATGCTTCGGCAGAAGTAGAAAAGCCTTCTGAACCTTTGAACGAAGGGCAAACATTTGAAGAGCTCAATCCCGATGAGGTTCCTACGGAATGGAATGATTCTTATCTCTTCAGCAACAGGGATGATGCCTTAGAAGAACTTGGAGCCCTAAGGAATAAATCCGAGGAAATAAACGATACTTTCCATCCGAAATTTGAGAACCTGTCGGGACCAGTATTACTAGGCTATCTGGAAGCTGACAGGGAGATGTTAAAATCTCTGGAAGTTCTTTACACTTACGCGTATACTCAAAACAGTAAAAATATGAATGATCAGTTCTTTGCTTCTCTTCTTGCAGACTCTCAGGACTTGATTACCAAATACAGTAAAGCCAAAGCATTTGCAACCGTAAAGCTGACAGCGCTCTCCATGGAAGAGTGGAGCAGACTCTATTCTGAAGAGCCCGGGCTTGGGATATATCGACCATATCTTGAAGGTACCTATATGAGGTTTGCAGAGCACAGGCCAATGAATGAGTCTCAGGCTGCATACCTTGCAGACATCGAAAACCAGCGTATGAAACTGGAAACTGAGGCTCTTTTGGAGATTACGAATAACGTCACCATGGCCGGAAACATTACTCTTGAGAATGGGGAAGAGTTTTCAGTTAATTCCCAATCTTACAATACTCTGCTTTCAACAGACCAGAGTCGTGAAGACAGGAAAAGATGTTATGATCAGAGGTTTTACCACCTGATCAACAAATCCGATTCGATGGCATCTCTCTATTCCGAAAAAGCCCGCCTTGACGAGCTTGCAGCCAGGCAGCTGAATTACACGGACTCATATGAATCCAGCTTGTATGGGCTCTACATCAATAAGGCTCAGATTGAGGACATGAATACTGTTTTTAAGGAAAGAAAATCAGTATTTGAAGACTATAATGAGTTAAGGAGAACAAAACTCGGACTTGAAAAGCTCAGACCATACGACCTCCTGTTGCAGTTGAATGATCAACCTGGAAGAAATTATACTTATATAGATGCTTTGCAGGAGATCCAGAAATCCTATTCCAGAATGGACCCCCGTTTCAACAAAATATTTTTAATGACTGTAAATGGTAATTTCATAGATGTATATCCTGACCCGGAGAATGGAAAACAGCCAGGAGGTTACTGTTACGGCCTTTCTGCCCTGAAGGCACCGGCCCTGATCTTTATCAATTACAATGGGCTCATCAGTGACCAGAAGACCCTTACTCATGAGCTGGGGCATGGAATTAATTTCTACCTGATGGGTAATTCCGTGGATTATCTCTACTGTTCAGGGCCGATTTACGAAATGGAGGTCCCTTCCACTTTCAACGAAGAACTCTTTGTTGATCATGTAGTCGAAAATTCTGATAGAGATACTGCAATTGCTGTACTTGCCCAGCACATAGGCGACTATCAGAACTACTTTACCAGGCAACCTATGATTACGGAATTTGAATATAAAGCACACAAGATGTGCGCCGAAAACGGGACAGTAAGCGGGGCGAAACTCAATTCTCTCTGGACAGACCTCTCTAAAGAATACAGGAGTGACTCCGTTGAATATTACTCTGAAGATTCCGCGGAATGGACTTATATTAACCATATTTACTTTACAAACAACTACTATACCTTCAACTATGCAGTTTCAAAAGCAATAACTCTCGCTCTCTTCAAACAGTACAGAGAGGACCCAAAAACTTTCAATGAAAACTATATTGCATACCTCTCAGCAGGTTCTACAATGCCTCCTGAAGAAAAACTTAAGAAGTACTTCGGGATCGAAATCAACAGGAAGCTCTTTGAAGATGCCATGGATGTCGTAGAGTTGAGGATTCAGGAATTGAATAAACTGAACAGAGAAACAAAAGGTCCTAAATTTCAGTCTGCTGCAGAAAGCCTGAATATTTACTCTGGACCTCACTGGAATATTCCGAAAGGAGGATGAGCGATGGAGAGTCCAATGAATTGAAGTGTATGTGGTTAAATGTTTGTGAGGCCGGAGGTTTTTAATGGCCTCAACCCTCAATCTCTTTTTAAGGCTCAGCTCAGTCAACTACTTGTACATATATTATTGAATAAACATTTTACCATATGCTGCACAATTAGTTTCAACCTCTACAGGAGACAATAAACGTGTATTATGACATAATAGAATCTCCCATATGCCCCATTCTTCTTGCAGGGGATGAAGACGGACTGAAACTTGTTACTCTCATAAAAGGGGAGAAAAAAGCCGAAATTCCTCCTGAATGGGTGGAGAATAAAGAATTTTTTAGAGAAGGTGCCAGGCAGCTTGATGCTTATTTTTGCGGAAAACTCAAAGCATTCGACCTTAAAATGGACCCTGAGGGTACGGAGTTTCGAAAATCTGTCTGGAAGGCTGTATGCGAAATACCCTGTGGGAAAACCCGGACTTACAAAGAGATCGCTTTAGCTATCGGAAAACCAAAGGCTTATCGAGCTGTGGGGCTTGCAAACAATCGGAACCCAATTGCAATAATCATTCCCTGCCATAGGGTCATTGGATCAAACGGAAAGCTTACAGGTTATGCCTATGGACTTGATGTAAAGGAACTTTTATTAAAACTCGAAGAAAATAAATTAAAAAAATGATGAAAAAAACTCTTTCCCTAACTCTGGCCATCTACACTGCCACAACAGCATACTGCCAAGTAATCTTTCTCAACAATAGATTTTCAGGAAAAATTATTATGGAGCTCAAAACCAAGATTGAGAGCATTATCAAAGCAACCACCGCAAATTCCTGCACTGAAACTCGATACCGTGAGCCTCTTATAGGTTTTGCTTCAGCTGGCGACCCTATTTTCGATGAGATGATTAATTATCGGTTCTCATCAGCTGCACCCTAAAGAGGTCTTACCAGAAGCTAAAACTGTCGTCTCGTTCTTTCTGCCTTTTAAAACCGAACTTGTGAAACAGAACTGGAAATCTCAGGGGCCGCTAAAGGAATGGATTCAGGCTAAGGGTGAAACAGATAGTCTGATTAGAGTTATCGATGAGAAACTCAAAGCTGAGCTGGCAAAAGATGGAGTTAAGGTAGTTGTGCCTGAAATCATTTTCGACTATATGAATAAGGGTTTTAACGTCGCCTGGTCCCACAAGAGTGCCGCTTATGCTGCCGGACCTGGCACTTTCGGAGTCCACCATATGTTGATAACAAGGACTGGATGTGCAGGTCGTTTTGGAACCCTTCTGATTTCTGCTGAAATCCTCCCTACCCCACGTCCTAAAGAGGAATTCTGCCGCTACAAAAAAGGAGAAAAATGCCTTGTCTGTGTGAACAGGTGCCCCGCTGATACCCTTAACGCAGAAGAGTTTGATAAGGAAAAGTGTTATCGGCTTCTTCAGGAAAATGCAAAAGCTTTTCCAGAACTCGATAATCAATATGCCTGTGGGAAATGTACAACAGGGCCATTTTCTCAGGTATCTTCAAATGATTCAGCCAACAGAGATTGGTCATGCCTTGAAACTGACAAGGCCAGACATTAAAAAGCTCCATGAAACTGACTTATAGATAGAAAGCTGAGTTAAAATGGAGTAATATGTCTATAATTTCCCTGACCACCGATTTTGGAGACCTATATCCTGCATCTATGAAAGCTGTGATCCTGGGAATTAACCCGGGTGTGCGGATAGTTGACGTAACTCATTCTATCAGACAGGCAGGCGTTCGGGAAGGAGCTTTTGCTCTGTATTCCCTTACACCCTATTTTCCGGCAAAGACCGTTCATATTGGTGTTGTAGATCCCGGAGTTGGGACTTCACGCCGCTCACTTGCAATAAAAGCCGGAAAATCAGGGCAGGAACAGTTTTTTGTGGGCCCTGACAATGGGCTTCTTATCCCTGCGGCTTGCCTTCTGGGGGAACTTGAAGTGTACGAGATAACAAACAAAGATATGATGCTTAAATCAGGGGTTTCCGCAACATTCCATGGTCGGGATATTTTTGCACCCGTGGGAGCTTATCTCTCAAAAGGTGTTTCTATCGAAGAAGTAGGGCCTCAAGTCTCGGATTTTGTGGGTCTTGACTTTGGAAATTTCGGAATTGAAGGGCCTTTTCTTATAGGAGAAGTTGTTTTTGCGGACAGTTTCGGAAACGTAATCACCAATATCCCGGAAGATGTGATTTTAAAATTCTCTACCTTTGGCTCGCATGTGGAAATAAATGGTAGGAGAGTATCCTTTGTTCAGACTTACGGTTTTGTCGGAAAGGATGAGCCTCTTGTCCTTATAGGCAGTCACGGATTTATGGAAATTGCAGTAAACAAAGGAAATGCTGCGCTTCAGTTCGGGCTTAAAAACGGGGATCAGGTAGCGATCAAGATCATGTGAAAAAATAAGGTGAAAAGCCTATTAGATGAGTTTGTAAGTCAAGAGTTCGACTCAGCGGAATTTTTATATAATTGCCTGAGTACAAGCAGCCTGTTAAGTATGAAACTGACTGACCTGAAAACTTACAAGCTGGAAGTTTTCTTTATTTTTGCTCTTGTTGCTTTGAGCTTCTTTACCCTTTCCGGAAACGAGGGTGGAGGTAGTTCTGCTACAAGTCAGAGTACTTTCTGGCTTCCTTCGGCAGTAATGCAATCAGTAGCTGCATTATATGGTGTATTTATTGCCATTTTTATATTATCCTTGCAGAACAACAAAGACAGCATCAACTCGATTGCCAACCAGATAAAACCTACTCTTAAGATTGTATCGTATACAGCAGCAGGCACGATTTATTTCAATGGCTTGATATTGATTGTATTTAGCCTGGACACCTTTTCCACAACGAAAATGAAATTTATGTTATCTTTTTCTCTTGTTTCGATGGTTCTGTCCCTTATAGCCATTGTGTATTCTTCCATGATCCTGTTAAGCGATGTATCGGGTTTAAAAACATCCTCGGAAAAGTTCACCTACATTTCAAATCTTCTTCAAGAACAGGAAGGAAATTCTTCAAGTCTGCTGAAGCAAAGTTGCAGAAATACAGAATTCTGTATTAAGGCTATAGATGATGAAAACCCCGAAGTCCGAAAAATTGCAGCAAAAGCTCTGGAACATGCAAGAGATCCAGGAGCAGAGAACGCGCTTCTTGAACTCCTTGAGGACAACAATTTAGAGGTGAGAATTACCGCAGTCAGAGTCCTCGGAAGGATAGGGGCTGAAAATACGGTGGAACCGCTTATTAAACAATTGACAGCAGATAAAGACCCTAACTTCAGAATATGTGCCATAGAAGCTCTCGGAAATCTAAATGATAAACAGGCTATTGAACCTCTAATTAAAAGCCTGGATGACAAAAACTCCGAGGTAAAGGTAGCTACCGCTCGTTCACTGGGGATCCTTGGCGGTGAAAGGGCTGAGGAAGCTCTCATTATGAAATTGAATAAGGGCTCTTTGGAATTTCATAAACAAGTGATATTGGCTCTAGGAAAAATAGGAGACAAAAAAACAGTTGAAGTGCTTATCCACAAATTGGGGGACAAAGAGCCCGAAATTCGAAAGTGCACTGCCGAATCCCTTGGAAAACTGGGAAACTTACAGGCGGTAGATCCGCTTCTCAGATCAATTAACGACAAAATTCCGGAAGTAAGAAATGCCGCTGCATATTCTCTAGGAATGCTCAAAGCTGAGAAAGCAGTAGATGCTCTGGAAGAACTGCTAACAGAAGAGGACTCCGAACTTCGGATTACTGCTGTTTATGCCCTTGGCAGTATAGGCAGTCCAAGATCAGTTGATTCTCTTCTCAAATTTCTCAACGACTGCAACCCCTGGATAAGAAGATATGCCGTTGAAGCCCTCGGAAAAATCGGGGATAAAAAGGCAACAGGCCCTCTTGTTAAAAACTTAAATGACCCTGACCTTGAAGTCAGGTGGGCTACAGCAGAAGCCTTAAGAATGATGGATAAATAGACTCCCAGTTAAAAGAGATTCTTATTTAGAGGGGCCTTTTCGGACACAAAAACCAAACTTGCAATGGTGAATTCCACTGCAAGCAACAGAGTATGTTCGTGCCATCGCTCGAAATTCGGGAACCGCAAGTCAGCCTTTTACATCCATTCGTAATGCATTATAACTTCAGGGTTAAGGCTCTGCATCAAACTGTTCTCCGTGTACCCGAAAAAGAGACAGCCTTTGCAATCCTTGACAATTTCTTTTCTGCGATCTTCTGAGTTTTCCCATACACTCTCAAAGCCATCCCACATTACGTTCCCAAGGGGCTCGTTCTGCACGCGGCATGTCTCCAGGGTGCCATCATGGGTAACATTCATAATAATCCCGCTGGCTCTGCATATGTAGTTCATTTCCCCCTCTCTGACCATTCGAAGGTAGGTTTTGGAATTGATGATTGGATACCCCTCTTCTTTAAGCTCGATTATGCGGTCAACTGTGCAGTGGAACTTTTCCATGTCATGGATTCCTATATCATTCCAGACTTCTTCACTGATTCCTGGAAACCTGTGGACAGGTTCAAAAGAAATTTTTACCTCCAGTTTTTTTGCAAGCAAAATAAGGGTCTCAATATCGTCAAGATTTTTCCCTGTAAGTACACAATTCATGAGGATAGGATTTTTCTTGTTCTGGAGTTTCCTGACCTCAATGGCTTTTTTCAAACCTTTCATAAGGGTTTCGAAATCCATTTTTCGAATCTCTTTATAACTCTTTACTCCATCCACTGAAACGGAAAGGTAATCCACATCTTCAAGCTCTTCAGCCCTCTCGTAGAGTAGCTTTCCGTTTGTGACCATTGAAGTTATCATCCCGAGTTTTTTGGCGTGAGCCATGATCTGAGGCAGATCTTTTCGGAGGAGAGGTTCCACAATCCAGGCATTATAGACTCCAATTCCAAACTCTCTTGCATCATCTAACAGTTTGAATATCTCTTCTTTTGCTGGTTCTTCTCCTGATTTCTTCCAGTAATCGCAGAAACTGCATTTCATATTGCAGCGGGTGTTTACAGCGTGAGAGAGGACAAAAGGACGTTTTTGGACTCTGATCTGCCAGAGTGCCTTTGAAGTGAGTATTGGGTCAAATCGAGACATAAGAATCGCTTATCTGTTTTAGTAAAAAACCTTTACATTATAAATAAATCCATTCTATTTATGCGTTTTTTACTATACTTTGTTTACATTAAAAAGTTATGTGGCAGGTCATATATAAAAATAGTTGCGAAGTTTGTCTTAGACAATAATAATTAGCGGAGTTAAAACGGAAAAAAATAAATCTCAAAGCCTGAAACTTTAAACCAATGCTTAAAGTCAGATATATCTAAAAAAGAAAAGTCGCCCTGCGAAGGGCGAACTGGAAATATATTTGAAATATATTAAATTATCCGAAGAGGGCGCCGAGACCGGCCATACCGTCTTCTTCGCCGTGGTCTTCTTCCTCTTCTACTTCTTCTTCAACAGGAGCTGCGGCTGCAGGGGCTGCGGCTGCAGGAGCTGCGGCTGCAGGGGCTGCGAATGCGGCCTTTGCAATTGCTTCTTCGATGTCTACGCCATCAAGAGCTGCGACAAGGGCTTTTGCCCTGGCTTCGTTCACTTCGATACCGGCTGCCTGGAGTATGGCAGTGACTGCTTCTTCGGTAATTGCTTTACCAGAGTTGTGCAATAAGAGAGCTGCATATATGTATTCCATTGTTGATCACCTAGTTTTATTAGCGTAAATTGTTTATCCGAAAAGGGCACCGAGGCCGGCCATACCATCTTCTTCGCCGTGGTCCTCTTCTTCCTCTTCTGCTTCTTCTTCCTTTACTTCTTCAGTTTTCTCCGGTTTTGTGGCTGCTGCGGCTGCTGCGCTCGCTGCGGCCCCGAGAATTTCCTTCAGATCGTCATCCACGGCATTTATATCCCTATCTGCGGCTTTGGAAGCAACGGATGTCATCTGGATATGAGCTTTTGCCAGAAGGGCATCCATGACCCCAGAATCAAACACTACAGCATTGACACCAAGGTTCTTTGATTCTGCAAAGGCTTTTGCCAGCAAAGTGCCGATTGTTGCGCTTGTCGGATATGCGGTGTTGACAGATAGATTGAAAGCGTTCTGAGTTGCTCTGATGATGTCAGAGAAGTACTGGCTTTCATCAATTGCAAGGAGTTCCGGCTCGTAAATCGTCCCTTCATCGTAGGCGGCTCGTAAGTCCAGTCCTATAATAAGAGGATATATCTCCAGCTTTGTGAGCATGGTTGCGAGCTTCTGAGGGACTGCCTCGCCTGCTTTACAGACAACCTTTGTTTCCTTTACAGCAACTTTCCCTGCTTCAATTGAGGCGGGAATTCCTGCGCTCTGGAGGTCTCCGAGAATAGGTCCAGGCGGGAAACTGGTTGGCCCCTTCTGAACGATAATGTCCATAGGAGCTATTGCGCCTCCCCTAATAGGAGACGGAGTCTTTGTCTGTTCGAGCAATTTGTAAAGCTTGAAGGGACTTTCATTGGTGAATACCAGAGCGGTCTGCTTGTCAAGGTATTTATTCATCTCGGGAATACTTTCCCCGAGTTGATCTAAAGCCCGCTCTGTGAGGGTGTTCCTGGAGACTTTGAGCACCGCAACGTCTTTAAGGTCCCGGCGAATCTTCTGGATCTTGGTTGCGAGAATGCCTTCGATCCCTACCATCCCGAAGACCTTATGGGACTGAATGAGCTCCTTTATGTTCTCGATCTCATCCTTTTTCCACTGCGGGATGTGCTCGGTGTGATGCCTTTCTTCTGCCATTTACACCACCCTCTCTGATTTTCCCATGGTTGTTGTAACATAGACTGATCTAAGATTGTGCTTGCCCTTGTCCAGGACACGCTCCAGTCTTGACATAACAGTCTCAATGTTCTCGGCAAGATAATCAGGGTTCATATCTCTTCTGCCGACAGCCACGTGGAAGGTAAGCCTGTCTTTTGACCTTAGCTTTACCGCATTCTGCTTGCTCTGGATCAGTTCGCCTACATCCTTGTTGGGTAAGAGTGGAATAGGCATTTTCCCTCTGGGTCCAAGAACAATACCAAGGTTCTTACCGATAATTGGCATGAACTGGGTTTCTGCGATAAAAAGGTCACATTCATTTGCAAGAGTCCTGGCTTTATTCTTGTCAGCTACCAGCTCTTCGAGCTCAACGTCAGAAATAACATACGCAGCACCGGCAGCCTTTGCCTTCAGGCCTACATCACCTTTTGCAAAAACGCCGATCTTCAGTTCTTTTCCGAGCCCGTGAGGAAGAATTATTTCTTCATCGACTCTGTTCTTCGGTTGGTTCATGTCAAGGTTCTTTAAGTTAATCGCCATGTCAACGCTTTCAGAGAAGTTGCGTTTTGGTGATTCCTCAAGTACTTTCTTGACAGCTTCCAGTATAGTCTTTTCTGCCATCTTGTTCCTCCCCGTAGTGTTTGAACTCGCTAGTTCAAGCAGCCTTTTCGGCTTACTACGGTTGGTTTTAGGCCCTCCCGTCAATCCGGGTTCTGTTAATCTTAACAGCAAGCCGCTAATAACTCTTTTTTGCTTTTCCGTAGAACGGTATTCAAGGCACTTGAGCTATTAGTGGTATCCAATTTAAAACTATTGGTATGTAATGCTCCGGATTAAATAGGAAAAGGTGGGAAGGATTACCATTCCTCGCCGGCAAGCAAATCATCGAATTTGCCTTCGTCGAGCGCCTTCTGACAATCCTTGGCCTTTACTCCCTCTACGGTCACACCCATAGGGACGCAGGTGCCCATTACCTCTTTCATTGTTGCTTTGAGGTCGTAGGAAAGTACATCTTCCTTTTTCATGCGGGCAATCTTTGCGACCTGCGGGATGTTGAGATTTCCAACAACTTCGCTTCCTGCATTTCCTGACCCTTTCTGAATCCCTAATTCTTTCATAATCAGGGATGCGGTCGGAGGAGTACCCACCTCGATCTCGACATTTTTCTTGTCGTCAACAATGATTTTCACAGGGACCTGCATTCCGTTATAGTCCCTTGTTTTCTCATTGATCTTCTCGACCACTTCTTTTATATTGACCCCAAGAGGACCAAGCGCCGGACCTAAAGGTGGTCCAGGATTTGCTTTTCCTCCGGGGACAAGTGCTTCAACAATACTTGTCATCTGAGTCTCACCGGTTTTATAAGTATAAGTTTGCAGATCTTTTTCGATCTACTCTAATTAATGAATATTTTATTTGCTAATAAGCTGGAATTTTTCGATATTTTCCCATCCGAGGTCTAGCTTAATCACTATCTTTTTTGAGTACCCTTACGGTATCGCCGCGAATCGTGATGGGGATCGGAACCACAGCGTCGAACAGTTCTACAGTAATTTCCTCATGCCCTTCGTCAACCCTTTTAACCCGAGCTTTTTCCCCCTTGAAGGGTCCTGAAGTGACCTCAATAATAGCTCCTTCCTTGATACCTGTCACTATTGGCTTTGGCTTAAGGAAGTGCTCAATTTCAGAAACTGTAGAGCTTCCTTTCACAAGGGCTCTTGCATGGGGAATAGTCTGGATTGCCAGCTCCACGACTCCGGCTTTAGGGGCCTCGACGAGGACATATCCTTTTAGCTCGTCAGGAGCCAGAATTGCCCTTATTTCCAGTTTCTCCTTTTTCGAAATCCTGGCAAGGGCTGTTGCAACCGACCTTTCCTGGTTTGCTGTGGTTTTGATTACAAATATCTGGGACGCCTCACTCATTTGGCCACCCACTGGGGCAACATCGTCAACAGTACGTATACAATAAATCCTATTGCTCCCACAGCCAGAATGCCGATACCTGCAACCTTGGCAATGGTCAAGAACTCTTCCCTGGACGGTTTTTTTGTAAGCTTCAGGACTCTCAGGTGTGCCCGGAGTGCCTGACCAACGCTTTTTATAGTTATATTCGGTTCAAACGTGGATTCTACCAATAAAATCACATCCAGGTTTTATTTACTCTTCTCATTTATTTTGAGTCTTTCGCTTCCAACTCTTCCTATGTGCTTCCTACATTTGCTTTTTTACACGCAGAATGCGAGGATTTACTTTAAGGAAGAACCGAGCGGATTATATTATTGATTCCTATTATATGAAGATATCACTGACAGGTATTTTTATACATCGAATATTTCGATGTCGGATTGTATTTACTTAAAACCCTTTACCATATCAGTTGACCTTTTTAGTTTTCGACGCCTAATTATATCGGCATCATACGGTATTTGCCATAAAAATAGTTTTCGATTGGATTTCTATTCCTTATTTACTCTAAAATAGAGGAAAACAGTATTTTTGTCTCCAACCGAATATTTTAATCCCATTTATCTCTGGTTTGATCACTCTACAAAATCAATTCCATATTTAAATGTAACATTTTTATCAGTCCCATGTCCGTAAATCTGGGCGGACGTTACTCCGGTGACTACGATCATGGTGCGTACAGTCTGTTCGAGGTCAGGGTCAATCTGGGCACCCCAGATCAAGCGGGCATTGCTGTCTATCCGGCTGTAAACTTCCTGAACTACGCACTCAGCTTCCGAAATTGTCATGTCAGGCCCTCCAACAACGTTAACAAGGGCAGAGGTCGCACCTGAAATGTCCACATCAAGAAGAGGGCTGCGCAGAGCTTTTTGTACGGATTCGACTGCTTTGTTCTCGCCGTCTGCTTCTCCGAGCCCTATCATTGCCACGCCTCCGTTCTGCATAACAGTTCTGATATCCGCAAAGTCAAGGTTTACGAGCCCCGGTTTTGTGATCAGTTCAGTTATGCCCTTAACGGCTCTCATAAGAACTTCATCTGAGACTTTGAAGGCAGCCTGAAGTGGAAGTCTGGGAACGACTTCGATTAACTTGTCATTGGGGACTACTATCACTGTGTCTGCAACATCTCTCAGGCGTTCCAGGCCAGCTTCTGCATTAGTCCTGCGGACATGACCTTCCACACTGAACGGCAGGGTCACTACTGCGATCGTAAGGGCACCTGCGTCCCTTGCAGCCTCAGCCACTATAGGTGCCGACCCTGTCCCGGTCCCTCCACCGAGGCCTGCAGTGATGAAGACCATATCAGAGCCTTCAACAATCTTGTTAATCTCATCGATACTCTCAATTGCAGCGTCTTCTCCTATCTGGGGAAGGCTCCCGGCTCCAAGTCCGCGGGTTTTCTTTCTCCCTATCAGAATCTTTTTGCCTGAGCGTGTATGAAGAAGGTGCTGTGCATCAGTGTTTACGGCAACCAGGTCTGCTCCCTGGATCCCTTCGCCCATCATACGCTGGATGCTGTTTGAGCCTCCGCCTCCGCAACCTACTACTTTGATGGTTGTTTTAAGGCTTCTCAGGATCTCTTCGAGTTCGGCATCCACTTCTGAGTCTGCATTAGAGTAATCTGAGTTCGAATACTCTCCCTGCCCGGCGCGTCCTTCCAGGGCAGATCGAGCAAGTGCTTCTTCCACAATGGACCTCATGCTACTGTTTTCCTCCATTCTATGGGGTAATATTTAACGAATTGTATTTAAGAACAAATGTATTTTAAGGGGGAACATATGTATTTTAAGGGGGAACATATGTATTTTAACCATCACATATACAGTTTCCAATTTAATAGTTTTCCTTTTCCAGTTTTTTAATTTATACTGTATTTGTTCAATAATTTTATAAATGTTCCCCTACTTTCCTGTTTAGCCTCATAGTTTTCCTTTTGACTGTTCTTATGATCGGCTTTTTTTCTTTGTTCCCATTCATTCTTCTTTAATTTCTTTGCATAAAATGTTTATTTTTTTATATTTATGTTTTTTGAAGCCGGTTCCTGTATTTTTACCTTTCCCTTTTTTCTAAGTTTATCCCTCTTCATTCTTCGATCAAATACCCTGTTCCAATTATCCTTTTAACACTTCTCTGAAATTGTGATGGTTATGCCTTTCCTCTGGATTCCCCTAAGATGATGCCTGTTGCAATTAGGTGGGCAATCCTCAGAGGCTCAGGAATATTGCTTCTTATCGAAGTAAGCCGGATTATCTTCTCTACACTTACCAGCCCTATGCCTTTTTTCTGGATATATACAGGACCCCTTTCTTTTTCGCCAGCAATTTCCTCTATTTTTCCGGCTCTTTCTATTATTATCCAGCGTTCTTCTCCATCTGGAAAATATTCGAGGGCAGATCTTATTTTCTGAAAGTCCGGAAGTGACCTCATGACCACAATTACGGGGATCCCTGTTTCCCTGTAAAGCCTCTCTATGTCAACAACATTAAAGCCCCCGTAGGTTATTCCGTCAAGCATCACCACTCTAATCTGACAGTAATGTCTGCTCTTTCTGATCATGTTACAGATTACGTCGGTGGCGTCAAGCCCATCCTTAGTGATGTATGAACGAAGGACTCCGTCCATCCAGTCTCCTCCTCGAAAAACAGCCCCCACTATCATTACCTTTTCATTAACAAGCGCAGAATCATCTATCCCCAAAATTCGGATCTCTCGTTTAATATGAAAATCTGAACTCACAGGTGCTTTTTACGTATGAATTGCAAAAATAGTTTGCTGATTTTTTCCCTGAAATCTCTCTATGAGACCTTTTCCGGCAGAGGTCAAAGAGATCTTTGTTCTAAAAAAATAGGCCCCTGAAGGGGGGCTTAAGTTCTTACCGGTAACATTTACACAAACATAGTTGTCTCTGGGAGACTTGCCGGCATCATCTTCTGAGTATCTGCCGCCATAGACACCTTGTCTACTGCTTCAAGGAAATCTTCAATTTCAACAAGTTCCTTGTCTTTTCTGACTGCGAACATCCCCGCTTCAGTCGCAACTGCCTTGAGGTCTGCCCCACTCATCCCTTCCGTGATTTTTGCAAGCCTCTTAAAGTCAATTCCTTCTGCAAGAGTCATCTTTTCGCAGTGGATTTCGAGTATTTTTCCTCTGGCTTCTATGCCTGGCATCGGAACATGGACAAGTCTGTCAAAACGGCCTGGCCTGAGAATTGCAGGGTCAAGAACATCCGGACGGTTTGTTGCAGCAATAATCCGGATATTTTTCCTTTTGTCAAAGCCATCCATCTCTGCAAGAAGCTGCATGAGTGTTCTCTGGACTTCACGGTCGGCACCAGTAGTTTCATTTAAGCGCCTTGCTGCAATTGAATCCAGCTCATCGATGAAGATAATACTCGGGGCTTTTTTCCGGGCCATCTCGAAGATTTCTCTTACAAGTTTGGAACCGTCCCCAATGTACTTCTGTACAAGTTCAGAGCCTACAACCCTGATAAAGGTCGCATTGGTCCTGTGAGCCACAGCTTTTGCAAGCAGAGTTTTGCCTGTTCCGGGAAGCCCATAAAGAAGAACTCCCTTTGGAGGCTCGATTCCTATTCGGACAAACCGTTCCGGTTCAATGAGAGGAAGTTCTACTGCTTCCTGAAGTTCCTGAATTTGCTCCTCGAGACCGCCTATTTGATCATAGTCCACTTCTACACTTTCAAGAACTTCCATTGCTGCAACAAAGGGCTCTTCCGTAGAAGGGATAACCTCGGCAATGGCAAGAGTATGCTGGTTTAAGGCAACCTTTGCCCCTGGAAGCAGTTTTTTTTCATCGATATACTGCGAAACGTTTACCAGAAACTGAGGTCCGTTGCTGCTCCGGACAATTATCCTGTCGTTCTTAATCACATCAATTACCGTACCAATGATGAGCGGAGAGGTTTTCATTCGGTCGAGCTCAGATTGCAGCTTTCGTATTTCCCTTTCGTATTTGATTTTTTGATTTTCCAAATACCGTTTTTCGGACTCGATTTGGCTGCACTGCTCTTCCAGAAAACTGTTGCGGCTTTCAAGTTGCCTCACTCGGTCCTGGACGCTTTCAGTTAGTTCCCCCAGCTCTCCAGGCACGATCCCGTCATACACAGGTCCGGACTTAACAAGGTGACTGCGCATGCTTTCATCCTTACTTTTAGTACTTTCCGTCATGGAGCTCCGAATAATATTTAAGTTCATACCGTATATAGCGTTTTCGAAGTGATCAATATGCAGTGCGAAATATGTGGTGCAGAGATCCGCGGAACGTCTATATGCATTACAATTGATAACAGCGAACTCCAGGTCTGCCAAAAATGTGCTCCTTACGGAAAACCCGTTGACAAACGGACTCCCGTATCAAGGAAAGTCTCTCCGGTAGTTCGTACGGTAACACGAACTGAAAAGAGGCCAAAGAAGGATTTTTTCGATATTTTGAAAGACGAACTCCTGGATAATTATGTTCAGATTATTCGGGATGCCAGGGAAGCCAAAGGCTGGTCTCAGGAAGATCTTGCTGAAAATATCAAAGAAAAAGCAACTCTTATCAAAAAGATAGAACGCAGCGAAATCGTACCAGAAGATTCTGTTCGGAAGAAACTGGAGCATGCTCTTAACATCAAACTTACAGAGCGTGTGGATGCCTCAGGGCAGGAAGTCTCTCACTTAAGGAAAGACACTACCCTGGGGGACATAGTAAAAATAAAGCGTAAATAAATATAATTGCAGGATTTATTCAACAGCAGCATTTAATTCCTGGCAGGTTTTTCCTTCGGGACTTAAAGAGGGGAAGATCCGAAGAGATTTTTCCTTTCGTTTCTTCACCCTCTGCTTTTTGCTCTAGCTTTACTTTTTGTCCTGGCTTTAATCTCTGCTTTTTACCTTTACCATCACTATTTGCTTTTCACCCTACCTTCAGACTCTTAAAGCTCAATTTCGATGTCATATACCTTCTCAGGATTTTCCTTATGGATTATCCAGAAAGGTTCTTCCCCATAAGTTTCCATCAGCTTTATTGTTCTTTTGGGAATTGTTTTTGGGCCGAGCACAGCTCCCGGCCTTTCAGGATCGTCAATGTAATCAGTCTCCATCATAAAGCGCGTTCCTTCTTCAAGCGCCTGTTCAATTGCTCCTTTGACAGAGATAACCCCAGGAAAAATCCCCAATTCTTCACATACCCTTACCAGAGGAGGCGAGTAATGTTTGACTACCCTGTGCATTTTGATTCCTATTTTTCTTGCCCTTCCTGCTATATCCTGAAGTTCAGGTTCTCCCACACTCTCCGTATGTAGCTGAACAGCACAGTCCTGTTCTTTTGCCAGGGAAAAAGCATACTCCATAATCCCATTCGAAGCTTCTAATACTTCTTCAGCCACAGGGTAATGCGGGCGTCCGGACTTAATCCCTACAGCAAGGCCTTTTTCCACGTATCCTGAAGCAATCTCAAGGCCTTTCTTCATGATTTCTGCAGCTTCTGGAAGTTCCATGTATTCAGTAAGTTTTGAAATTTCTGCCGGGTGAACTCCAAGCACAGGAAAAGCTCCAACTCCTATTTCTCTGATCTTTGATGCAATTTCTACGGTTTCGTCAAAAACTTTGATGTAATCTTCAGGTTTTTTTACCATTATCCCAAGGGACCAGCTGGGTTTGGTGACCAGAATTATATGAGTCCCTCCAGAACTCTTAAAATCCTTCACCGCTTCAAGCCCCCTTGCTCTGGGGTCTATATGCATATGGTTGTCTGTAATCGGAACTTGCGCGTTCATTCTTACTCCTCGAAGGTTCATTGAGACTTCTTTTTTGATTAAGGTTCAGATTATGTTATCGAGAATTCCGGATTTTTGAGATTGAATATTTCCGGACTAGAATATATTGATTTGACTTTTTTCAGAGGTGAGCAGGAATTTAGACCTTAAATTTTACTTTCCATGGAAGACTTTTCAGCATAGTATTATCTATCCAAAACTTGAAATATATGACCTTACGTTGAGTACGCGGGAAGATTCAATTATTCTTACCAAATTTCTCGAAAAGTTCCTCCTTTTTAGCTTTTCAATCGCTACGGTTCTTTGAACACGAACCTTAAGATCTGGTGATAATATGACTAAAACCGCAGCAGTAATCAAAGGTGATGGGGTAGGCCCCGAACTTGTGGACGCAATGCTTAAAGTTGCGGAAGCCGCTGGTACTGATATTGAATTCATTATGTGTGAAGCAGGAGCTGGCTGGTGGGAGCAGCATGGAGGCAATTCCCTTATCCCGAATGAAACATGGGAGATTCTTGGCAGCTCAGATGCCTGTTTCAAAGGCCCGACAACCACCCCCGGAGGGATTGGCTCCCCGAGAAGTGTGGCTGTATCTATCAGGAGAAAATATGACCTCTATGCAAATGTCAGACCAATAAAAACTTTCCCCAACTCAAATGCTCCTCTTGGAGAAGTTGAAATGATCTGTGTCCGCGAAGGCACTGAAGGACTCTATATTGGGGAAGAAATCCAGCTTACAGAAGATGTTTCAATTGCAATTCGGAAGATTACACGCAGTGCATCAAGCAAGATTGCTAGGTATGCCTTTGAAGAAGCCAGGAGAAGAGGGTATGACACTGTTGTGCCAATCCACAAAAGCAATATCCTGAAGCTGACCTGCGGCTCTTTCTTAGAAGAGGTCGAAAAGGTTGGGCAGGATTATCCAGGCATAGAGATCTGGCCCTATCACATAGACAACATCGCTCAACAGCTGATCAAGAACCCGCAGATCTTCAACAAAAAGGTTCTCCTTTCCACAAATCTCTTTATGGACGTAATCAGTGAGGAATGCTCAGCTCTGGTGGGCAGTATCGGGCTTATCTACTCTGCTAATATAGGCGATTCTTTCGCGATGTTTGAACCGGCTCACGGCTCAGCTCCGAAGTATGCAGGTCAGGATAAAGTAAACCCTGTGGCAACCGTGCTTGCAGGAGCCTGGATGCTTGATTACCTGGGCGAAAAAGAGAAGTCTGAAGCTATATTCAAAGCTACAGAGCGCGTGATATCGGAAGGTAAGTATGTGACCTATGACCTCGGTGGCAGCGCAAAACTCAGTAAGATGACTGACGAGATTGCAAAGTATACGGTAGAAATTCTCAAATAAAAAAACTGAAGGAAATATCTTTATTCCTTCACCTTTTCTTCTTCAGACTCAGCTATTTTTCCCCTATTTTTCAGTTTCCCTCTGCCCGCATGTGTAGGATTACAAATAGGCTGATACAGGAAGTACTTCTCTACGTAAGCAAGGAGTTCTTCATCCGAGATGCAGGAAACCCGTTCTTCCTTGTCATAAAGTTTCTGGATTTCTTTCTGGATTTTCAGGAGCCTGTTGTCTTCTTTTTCTACTATAGCTTCAACTTCAAGGAGGTCATTTAGTGTTTCCTGAACTTTATAACGGATAACTTCAAGGCCTGAAGAGTCTCCTATGAGCAGGAACCGCTTTCCTCCTACGAGGTCTGGAGAATAGGGTTCATAATTGAAGGGGTTTTTGAGGACACCTGCAGCATGGATTCCGGATTCGTGGGCAAAAATATTTTTCCCAACCACTGCCTTATTTCTCGGAACCCTAAGTCCAAGTTCTTTTTCCATGAATCTTGCAAAACGTGTAACAGGCTCGAGATTGTATCTCTCAAAGCCTTCTACCCTATCTGCAAGGAAAAGCAGGATTTTTTCCATTTCACTATTTCCTGCACGTTCCCCTATTCCCAGAAAAGTTACACTTGTCCAGTTGGCTCCATGCCAGAAGCCTGCAATGGAACTTGCTGACCCGAATCCATAGTCGTCATGGATATGGGTTTCTATGTTTTTAACCCCAATCTCCTTTTTGAGATGCTGGACTATTTTCGGGATTCCATAAGGCTCTTCAATATTCATGAAGGGCATTCCATATCCTACGGTATCGCAGACTCTTATAATGCAGTCAGGGTCAATTTCTATAATCTTTTCAACGAGCGGGAAAACAAAACCATAATTGTCCGCTCTCGTCATGTCTTCCAGGTGCGCACGCGTGCGAAGCCCGTGGTCCACTGCATACTGCAAGGCGTCAAGATATTTCTCTTCGGCTTCTTCTCTGCCTGAGAGCCTCATCTTGGAGAAAATATGTGTATCCGAGACGGACATCAGAATTCCGGTTTCTTTAATCCCGTCTACTTCCAAAACTTTATCTATATCAGCCCTTGAAGCTCTTGCCCAGCCAGTAATCTCTGGAAACTCGTACCCGATCTCGAACATGCGGTCAACAGCATCTCTATCCCTTTTATTGAATACAAAGGCCTCAAGTTTTTCAATTCCGATCTCGTGAAGGTACTCATAGATTTGAATCTTGTGTTCTCTGCTCAGAACTATCCCCGGCATCTGAGAACCGTCGCGAATGGTGCTGTCACTTATAAATACATCATTACCATAAGGCAGCTTTAGTTTGGGCAGATCTTCATATGACTCGTAAATTTTCATCGTATTTCCTCCTTCCTTTCAGGATGCAGGGCCCTGAATCGAGAGACCGGGCGTTCACTGCGGGGGTTTTCCTGTGAAAAAGATATTTTCGGGTATACAGGTCAGAAAATCAGTCTTATTTAACTGAAAAACTTCAGCTTCTCGTTTAAAAAACACTATTTTTGAGGAGAACTTATCTATTTTCTGAAAAATGGCATCTTACAACACATGCCGATGATCAGTCATGATATGCTGTTATAGTTAAAATCTCTTTCTTTTAAATTCCACAATGTATTTTTCTATTAATATATAATAATATTTTAATTTGTCGTGGTTGACAGGGGAAACTGCCCCTCTTTTCCTCACAAAAAAATTTTAGGATTCTCTTCGCAAAAATATCTGCTGAAGATCTATCTGTAGATCCACTGAAAATATTTCATGTGGATGTTTTTCTGATTTTTATCACAGTTGCATGAAAGTTTACTTTCCTATCATGCCCTTCTTACTGATAATAAGGTATATCTATAACAAGTTATATTTATAATCGGATTGATTTAAAGACCTCTAATTTACAACTGTCTTCGTATATGCTTCATAAACTCAGTATTTGAAAGAGCAATTTCTTCTGGCTCTACTTTATATAGATCAGATTTAATAAATTTGAGAATTATATAGATATATATTTAATTTACATTTCATGTAGTTGCTTTACTTAATCCCGAGGTAGAATATGTCAGAAATAGTAAGTGTTAGCGGTGGTCCGACAAAACCTGAAATCATTGCTGTGTCTCTTTCCAAACTCGGGCTAAGGGACGGAGATCGGTTTGCAGATGTAGGCTGCGGTACGGGATCAGTGTCTATTGAGGCAGCTAAGATTGCCCGAAACCTGACGATTTATGCAATAGATGCCCGCGAGGAAGCCTTGCTAGCCACTGAAACGAATTTTAAGAATTTCAATATTGCAAATGCCAGGCTTCTGGCTGGTGAAGCTTCAGATATCCTTGGCTCTGAAGATTTTATTGATTCTATTGACTGTGCTTTTGTCGGCGGGACAAAAAATATTGATTCTATGATTAGGATACTTGTAGAAAAAAAAGCTCGGAGTATTGTCGTAAACGCAGTCCGTATTGAAACCGTTGTCAGGACTATTGAGGCTATGAAAAAACTAGATATTTTTGATGAAGTAGTCCACATCTCAGTTTCAAGAAGTGCCCCGATTGCCGGAGAAACTATGTTCAAACCCGAAAATCCGGTTTACATCGTAGTCGGAAAGACAAAAAATTGAATCTTACCTTTTATCAATATTCTGCTTTACATTTATATTATAATCTTAAGGAGCGATACCATGTTAATAGGAGTAGGACTTGGCCCCGGAGACCCTGAACTTCTGACCTTGAAGGCAGTAGATGTGTTGAAAAACAGCGATAAGGTATATGTGCCCGGCCGCATGGCAAAAGATCTTGTGGCCCCTTACACAGATGCTGAAATCCTCGAGTTTCCTATGATAAGAGATATCGAAGTCCTCAATGCTCTCTGGAAAGAAAACGCTGACCGAATAGCAGAAGAGGCGAGAAAAGGAACAGTAGCTTTCGGGCTTATAGGTGACCCAAACTTTTTCTCTACCTTTTCCCATCTAAAAAAAGTCATGAAAAAACACTATCCTGACGTTGAGCTTGCAACAGTACCGGGAATAAGTTCTATCACTTCCTTTGCTGCCAGGACCGACGTTGCAGTTGAGAGCTCTTTTGAGGTCAGTGACGGTTCGGACATAGGGTACAAGATTCACCTGAAAGCCACACAGCCGCAAGCAATAGTTAAACAGCTCGAGGCTGAAGGATATAACGAATTTATCTTTGCAGAAAGGCTCTTTTCGGACAACGAACTAATAATCCGCAGGAAAGAGGAGATCCCGGAAAAAGGGAACTATTTCAGTATCATCTACGGAAAAAAATAAAATTATCCCATATAATATTTTGCGGGAATCACACACAATTTTGAATTAAATACAGAAAAGCAAAGGGAATGGTCAGATGGAAAGAAAAGTATATTTTGTAGGGGCAGGCCCGGGGAACCCAAAACTCATTACCGTGCTCGGACGTGAGATGCTTGAAAAAGCTGACCTTGTAATTTATGCAGGTTCTCTGGTAAACCCTGAGGTCCTCAATTACACGCAGGGCGAGAAAGTGGACAGCTATGGGTTGACTCTTGAGGAGACAACTAAATTAATCGCCGATGCGGTAGATGCAGGAAAGTTCGTTGTTCGCCTCCACAGCGGAGACCCATCTCTATACGGATCCGTCATAGAGCAGATGGAAGAGCTTCGAAAATACGATATCAGCGTCGAAAGAGTAGCAGGTGTCTCATCGGTTTTTGCAAGCTCAGCTGCTCTTGGTACTCAGCTGACTCTTAACGGAGTTTCCGATACTCTCATTATCACCCGTCCAGCCGGAAAAACTCTGGAAAAAGACCTTATCCCCGAGCTTTCTGCCTATAATACGACGATGGCAATTTTCCTGGGTACTCAGAAGATCAAGGAGATTATGGAGAAAGTCCGCTGTCCGAAAGATACGCCTGTAGCAGTCGTTTTCCATGCTTCATGGGAAGATGAAGAAGTAATCACAGGAACCGTGGAAGATATCGCAGATAAGGTTAAAGATGCAGGAATCAAGCGTTCGGCAATGATAATTATTGGCGGGGTTGTTGATCCTAAAAACTACAGGAGGTCCTACCTATACGGAGTAGCGCAGGAACCGTTGTAATTACCTTTGAAAGGAATAGGGATCTTGCAGCAAAGATAGCTGAACATCTGAAAGCTGATCTGCTTCTCTATGAAAAAGGTGTATTCGAGAAGGTTTTCAAAGATTACGGGGCAATAGTTGCAGTCTTTGCCACAGGCATTGTAGTCAGAGACATTGCACCTCTTCTCGATAATAAGTGGTCGGACCCTGCCGTGATTGTAGTGGATTCAAACCTGAACTTTGCGATTCCTCTCCTAGGAGGACATCACGGAGCAAATGAGGTTGCTAGAAAGATTTCTGAACTCGGGGCAGTACCTGTGCTTACGACGGCTACGGAAGTTCACGGTAAGCCTTCGGTTGAGGGCATTGCCGACAGATTAGGCTGCAATATTTTCAATAAAGAATCCACTGTAGCTGTAAATTGTGCACTCCTTGACCAGGATGTAGAAGTTCTTGAGGTTAAAGGGCCCAGGATTGTTGTTGTGGACGAGGATGTATCCGTGCTGATAAGAAATCGGCAGGATACAGCAGAAGTAAAGGACAGCAGCACAGGTAATAATAGCTAATAATCCAGTAATTAAGAGACTGGCAACTTAGTTCAATATCAATGGACAGACGATAAAGGATGATCATAGGGATAGGAACTCGCAGAGGAATTACAAAAGAAGAGGTTATTGAAGCGGTGGAAACAGCACTCGATGAGTGCGGCCTGTGTCTGGAGGATATCACGGCTTTCGCCTCTGCGAAACTCAAGGAAAATGAACAGGGGCTTCTGGAAGCTGGAGAGACGCTCGGTATTCCTCTGAATTTTTTGCCGGATGAGCTGCTCAACAGTTATAATCCTCCTTCGTCATCCCAAGCTTCTCGCTTTGGATTAAAAGGAGTTGCAGAACCTGCAGCTCTTGCTCTCTCTGAAGAAAAACAATTGATTTGCAGGAAGAAAGTATATGGAAGAGTCACAATTGCAATCGCAAGATAAGGCAACCGGAGGAAAGCTCTACGTTGTAGGGATAGGGCCGGGGTCTGTGGAACAGATGACTGTCAAAGCTAGGGATGTTATCCTTAACGCCGATTATGTCCTCGGAAACAGTACTTACCTGGACCAGATCGCGAGCCTTCTAGGAACTCAGGAAGTAATCCGCAGCTACATGGGCAAAGAAGTGGACAGGGCAAGAAAGGCTGTGGAGCTTGCAAAAGTTGCAAATACTGTCATGATCAGTGGCGGCGATACGAATGTCTATGGGATGGCAGGTATTGTGCTTGAGGTTGCTGAACACGAAGGCCTTGAGGTTGATATCGAAATTCTTCCCGGAGTTACAGCAATTCTGGCCGGGGCAAGTATGCTCGGAGCTCCTGTTGTTACAGATTTTGCAGTGATCAGCCTGAGTGATCTTTTGACTCCCTGGGATGTAATCGAAAAGAGGCTTAATTTTGCTGCAGAAGCCGATTTTGTAATGGCTCTCTACAACCCAAAGAGCCGTAAGAGACAGTCGAACTTTTCAAGAGCAATCGAGATCATCCGCCAGTACAAGGCAGATTCCGTGCCTGTGGGGCTTGTGAAGAATGCTCTAAGAGGCGAAGGGGAAGACAGGATCGTAACAACTCTTGCTAAGGTTATGGAATACGAAGACTGGGTAGATATGAGCACCACGATTCTTGTTGGAAATGGAGATTCCAGGATCTGGAATTCTCAAAAGAAAGATTTCATAATCACTCCCAGGGGGTATCATAAGAAGTATGACTACTAAAAAGAATGCTAATGAGAAGGCCGGAAACCTCGAAAACCTTGAGGAGTTTACCGAGCTTACAGTTGATGTTGATCCCGATCTTGTAAAAATCTGCAAGGATTCTGGAGCAAGAACTGATGAAGCCAAAGCTATCTACATGAAAAGTCGGACAATGATTCAGGAGCTCATTGGGAACAAGACGCCTGAAGACCGATTCCGCCAGCGCTGTGTTATTGCCACCGGAGATCTTTCAGTGGCAGATATCATGCGTTTTATGCATGACCCCATCCCCGCAGGCGTGGAAGCGATCAAAAAAGGCGCTCCAATTTTCGTAGATATCAATATGGTAAAAGCCGGGATCACAAAAGCGGGACACAAATCCGAAATCATCTGTGTGCTCGATGAGGACCCAGATGCTGAAATTGCCAACAAATACGGGATAACTCGTACATCAGCAGGTTTCCTGGCTGCACGTGACAGGCTTGATGGAAGTATTATTGCAATTGGAAATGCGCCCTCTGCCCTTATCATGGTCTGCAAACTTATTGAAAAAGGTGTAAGACCAGCCCTTATTATCGGGCTTCCAGTAGGTTTCGTAAATGCAGCCGAGTCCAGAGAATTGGTAAGGAATCAGAAAATTCCTGTTCCCTCTATCAGCTGTGTTGGAACCAGAGGTGGGACACCAATGGCTGTTGCATGCGTAAATGAGCTTGTGGCAATTGCAAGGGAAAGTGAAGAATAACAGTAATCCAGTTTCCCTTCTTCTTTTTTATCCTCACTTTTTTTGAAATTTTGCTGAAACTATATAGCAACTCCTGCCACCCATTATTTGTTCATAAAGATGGATTACTGGGGAAATCAGATCATGGTAAAAAAATAGAAGAAAAGAAAAGATCAGCTTGTGGCACTCATATCCTGTCAGGAATTGCGTTTCTGGGATCTCTTAAAGTATTTGATTTGTGGTAAGTCGACAAGTAGCTTTCACCAAAAATGGTATTGAAACCTTACTTCACTTGAGATCAATTTTTTCTTTCAGGTAGAGATTTTTGTGCCCATATTTTCCGATCGTTTTGCTGGCTTGATCATACTATTTCAAAATTTTTTTAGATTAGTCCTCTGAAGTGGTTCTGATAAATCATCCAGAGCCCGACTGCAACAAGCACTATTCCTGCTCCTTTTTTAAAGGTTGAATCGTACTTTGATATCATCCGGATTTTTGAGGATGAAAAATGGGCTGAGTATGCTAAAACGAGCATTGGCACCGCAAACCCCAGAGAATAAATTGAGAGGGTGAGTGCGCCAGTGGCAGCGTTTCCTTTCAGAGCTACCATGGTCAGGATCGAGCCCAGAATTGGCCCTACACATGGAATCCAGAGAACTCCAAGAGAGAGACCAAGCAGGAGGCCTGAAAAAGTTCCTTCGTCACTCATTTTTCCCAGAAGGGGGAACTTTGAAAATGAATTGAAAAGGCTTATTTCAAAGAGTAGTGCACAGCCCAGTAAGACAATAAGGATCTCTGACAGAAGCTTCAGCTGACCTATATAAGTATGGAAGACTGCGCCAAAGGCAGAGGTTACTACCCCCATTATAGTGAAGGATATTGAAACTCCAAGCACTATCGCAAGAGGTCTAAATTTACTTTTTCCTGCGGATGTTGCCAGGACTGCGGGCAAAAGGGGAAGGATGCATGGGGACAGGACACTAAGAATTCCTGCACCAAATGCAGCCACAGGGGAAATAGCTTCATAATACATGGTTCTGATTGATGTTTTGCAGTTTAGTTCTCTATAGTATTTTTTTCTCCCGAACTCCGGGTTTTACTCCGAACTTGAACTTCAAATTTTATTGGATTTAGAAGTTGATTTTATTCTTTGCAGCTTATATTTATTTTGATGTATTTTTTTCCTCCTGGAGAAGAGCAACATCAATAAGTTTCTCATATACTTCTTTCTCCATTTGTCCGAGAATCCTGGCTTGGAGTCTATCCATACTAACTTTTCCGTCCTCCTGCATGTATACATATTTTCCCTTTTCGATGCCCACGATCAAGAAGGTATCAGGGATATAACCAATTTCAAAATAGGTTGTAAGGTCAGGGCTCTGGTCTATGTCTATGGACATGACAGTGATTTTCCCACTGTATTCTGCTGCCAGGTCCTTAAGGATGGGTTTCATAGCCTGGCATGGCCCACACCATTCAGCTCCTATTTTCACTAAGACAGGACCTTCTTGGAGGGACGTGTTTATCTGCTCAAGCTGGGTGACTTCTACAACAGCACTTTTTTTCTGAATTTCCTGAGAAGTCATGGAGTTTTCCTGGATTCCCTGAGAACTGGTAGAGTTTTTAGGGAGTTCCGGAGAATTTGTGACATTCTCCTTTGGGCCTTCAGTACAGCCAGCCGTAAAGAGAACAGCTGAAAGCAGAATCAATAATATAATTAGTTTCTTCATGTTCTCAACATTATTTTTTTTTTTAGTAATTCTTTGTCTGTTCTGTATTAATAATTTTCTCTCCTTATTAATAACTCTATTTCTGCTGATTATGAAACTTTTAATTTTTACGTAGAATTATCTAAAAACCACAAATAATTAATCATAAAAAAGGGAAATAAAGGGACCAGAGTTCAGAAAATTCTGGAGAATGAATCGCAGTTTTTAAAAAAGTCTTAAATATCCTTTGGAGACAAAAACCGAAAGATACCCTTTAAAAAGATGTGAAGGAATAAAAAAGAATTGAATCAGAAAAATCCAATTAAGGGATTCTGATGATAAAAATTAGCTAGTGGAAGAAAAATGAAATTTTAAGGAAATGCAAATCTTTCTTTCTTTTTATCCTGTCTCATTTTTCTTCAAGGATTTTTTCTACGGCGTCTACAACTCCATCAAAATTTTTCTGCCATTCGGTGCTATGCTCAAGTAGTCCCTGCACAATTGTGCCTTTATCTTCCATCTCTGCGATTTTTGGCTCTATAGGAAGTCTGGCAAGGATAGGGATATTGAAGTCTTTTGAGGCTTTTTCCACCCCTCCTGTCCCAAATACTTCGATTGTCTTGTCGCAGTGAGGGCAGATAAGCCCATGCATATTGTCTACAAGGCCTATAATAGGCACTTTGAGTTTTTCAGAAAATTTGATTGATTTTCGGACGCTAATGAGAGCTACATCCTGAGGGGTCGTAACAAGCACTGAGCCGTCGCAGTTGGGAATCAGCTGAGCTACGCTGAGGGGCTCATCTCCTGTTCCTGGGGGAAGGTCTATAAGCAAAAAGTCCAGTTCTCCCCAGCTAACCTCTTCCAGAAACTGTTTTATCGCTCCCATTTTGGCAGGGCCTCTCCAGATAACAGGAGAATCTTTATTTTCGAGCAGAAAACCAACAGACATCACTGAAAGGTTTGGGAGAACCTGGATTGGGATGATTCCCTCTTCATTAACATTGGGCCTTTCAGATTCTAACCCGAAGATTGTGGGAATAGTCGGTCCGTGGATATCACAGTCTAAAAGCCCCACCCTATATCCACGCAGGGCCAGTCCGATGGCGAGGTTTGCTGCGACGGTACTTTTCCCTACTCCGCCTTTCCCACTCATTATCATTATCTTGCGTTTGATGCGCCGGAGGTTGACTATAATTTTTGGTTCCTCTGGTTTCTTCGACAAGCTCTCAAGTGGTTGAACTTTATCTGTCATTTTTATCGCCTGTGTAAAATTCCGAATTTTTCAATTTTTTTCCCCCGTTTTCAGATGTCCTTTTTTAAGCATCAGCATCTTCACTAATGTCAGCATCCTCAGCCCTGATATAGTTACCGCCCTTTATCTCTATCGCTTTTCCTGCACTAAGGGCAAGAGCTATTTTCATTCTGGCAGATTTCAGATCTTCCCAGAAAGCTCTCCTCGAAATTCCTACTCTTGCGGCCGCTTCTTCCTGTTTAAGGCCTTCAACGTCTACAAGTCTCAGAGCCTCAAGCTCCTCCACTGCAAGAGATACGACTTCAAGATCCGATAATGGAACACCTCTAGGCTTGAAGTATGTGACATCTGGCGGCTGTTCAACGCGCCTTGGACATTTTGGTCTTCCTCTGCATTTTTTCATAGGTTACTTATTCACATTGTGGAATAAATATATAACAATTTCTCTTTTCAGATGGAAAAGTTTAAATATTTACGTACAGATGCGTGAAATTGAAGCATTTAAGTACAAATGAATAAAAATATTTTTTTTTAATTTCAAGATCAGCTGTATATTTTTCTTCAGAAATTAACCAAATTTAAATAATTGTTTATATTCTCCTGCAAGCAACAGTTCAATAGTACTAAAATGAACTAAACAATTATAGATACTGATACAGAGATATCTACATCGCCCCCAACGAAAGTGATCAGATAGGAGGAATGGGGCTCCTTTCTGAATATCTCCATAGAAATATTGTTGAGATAATGCTCTGTGCCGAACTCGGGTAAAAAAATTTGAACCTATGAAGTTGAGTTTTTTGCAGGCACAAAAAGCGCCCTCAAGGAAATATTAGCTGTCTGGGAAAAAGGGCTCTTCAAAAGAACAATATCTGAGAACATTTGCGCAAAACACGAACAAGATCACGACCATCATCATTAACAGGTATGTAGTTTCGAAATTTGTACAGCGTGAATTGCCTGTCATAAAAAGGGATATCTCTTATTTAGAGGGTTTTAAAGCCGACAGTTTCCTCAGTTATTATAAAGGATCAGAATTCCGTTTTTTTCTCTCCCCGGTCTATTTATTGTTTAAGTACACTTCTTCTTGTATACTTTGAGAAGATATTCCGGTGGCTTTCATGGTACTATTTATACTTTCACAGTTTATTTATGCTTAGAGTACCCCTATTTAAGTCAAAAAACCGGGAGAAAAAGCGTGCAGTGTGCATTATGCAGGAATAAAGAATGCCTGAAAGGTAAAAACTGCTCTGTTATTAAATCAGGACTTGAGTATAGTGGTGATGACCTTAAGTCAGTCCAGATTTCAGCCTGGCTTGAGTCTGATTATGTGAAAAGGACAAAGTTAGAAGAAATTACAATTTATGCAAAAAGGGCGGGGCACAGAAAAATAGGAATTGCTTTCTGCATCGAGTATGAAAGAGAAGCCCGACTGCTCTATGATATTCTTTCAAGGTATTTTGAGGTATTCTCTGTCTGCTGTAAGGTTTGCAGCTTGGAAAAAGCCAGCATTGGAATCAGGGAATTGGAAGGCTCGGAGTTTGAAACTTCCTGCAATCCTATAGGACAGGCCCTTCTTTTGAACGATGATCTTACTAACTTGAATATTATGCTCGGGCTCAAAACAGGCTATGATATTCTCTTTGTAAAATATTCTGAAGCTCCTGCGATAACACTTCCTGTTGAGGAGTTCCTCCAGCTCGAAGATTCAGAAATCGATATTATAGAATGAATTTTATAGAATCAATTCTTTTGTTTTGTGATTAAAGTCCCGGAGAAATACATGCTCGAAAAATCTAAGCACACATCTGGATCCGATTCTAAAATCGGATCTAAATCCATGAAGATCAGAGCTCATCACCTTTGTTGTATTCAGGGTTTTCAGGGCTATGGGTACAGCCCGGTTTTTGTGGCCAATATGAGGGCCGTGATTTCGGATCTTGAGGCTTGTCCTTCAACTTCTCTTGAACTTGTTTCCGAATGCGATGTTATCTGTCTTTCCTGTCCAGGCAAAAGGGAATGTACTACTCAGAAATCAATTATTTCTCACAGGATCAGGAATATGGACCTCGTTGTTATGAAGAAGTTAAAGATAGAAGAAGGGACTATAATGAAAGCAGAAGAAGCCTTCAGATTAATCAATTCAAAACTAAATAATTCAGCTGATATCGAAGATGTTTGCGGGACCTGCAAATGGAGACAAAAATGTCTCTGGTATATGCAGACTGAAAGATAAAAAAGAATGCTGAAAGATAAAATCTGTACTTTTTTCTATGCACTATTTTTGGTCTACTATTTTTTGAGTTTAAGGAAAAAAATTAAAAATTATCTTCTTTCTTTTTTGTTTTTGAGCTTTTGCTGCAAATCTTCACCTTAAACCTGCACTTATTTCATATATTTTTGCCAGAAATTCGATGTTCTGTACTGCATTCTGTTCTATCCCCAGTTCGTCTGGAGAAAAGCCGAGTGCAAGGCCAAGGAGCTGGGAATAGTGAAGGACCGGAATCGAATAATTTGTTCCGAATCGCTCATTGACTGCAATCTGTCCCTTATCAAACTGGAGGTGACAGAAGGGGCATGCATTGACAATACAGTCCACGCCTGCTTTTTGGATACAGGCGAGTTTGTGTTCAAGCATTTCCAGGGATTCGGCAACGTGCCCTGAACGGACCCCTCCTCCTGCCCCACAGCACATCATCTTGTCGACATAATCCACACTTTTTGCACCTGTAGCTTCAACAAGTTCGTCAAAGAAAAAAGGGGTCTCTGTTTCTCCAAGGTTCCTCTCTTTTGAAGGCCTGATAAGGTGACATCCATAATGCAGGGCTACCTTCAGGTTAAGGGGTGTTGTGATATAGCTCCTGAGTTTTTCAGGCCCAAAATCTTTATACAGAAACTCTATTATGTGTCTGACTTCTACAGTTCCCTTAAACTCCATACCAATTTCTTTCAGTAAGCTATTTGTGCGGGCTTTTATTTCAGGATCCCTTTTCAGCTCAATGTTCGCGTCTGCTAGGGAACCGTAGCATCCGTTGCAGACGGTCAGTATATCCCTTTCCATTCCTTCCGAGATGACTATATTTCTGCTGGCCAGGGCAATCCATGTTGTTTTATCAAAAGATTTGAAGACTCCGGGAGCAGGGCAGCAAGAAGCCTCTGGAAGGGCAGATATATCTATCTCCAGTTTTTGCAGGCAGAGTTTTGTTGCTTTCTCAATTCCTGGGTAGCGGTTGGGTACAATGCATCCAAGAAACAGTGATAGTTTTCTCATTATTTCTGCCTCCTTATTTTTCAGCAACCAATTCATCAAATTTACAGGTTTTCAGAAGTTTTTTCAGTTTTTTTAGAGCTTCAGGGTCCTTTTGCACAGTCTCAGGTATAGGGTCCAGTCCGAGTTCTTCCCTCTTTTTTTTTGTTTCTTCGTCCAAAGGGACTGAGTGTCCGCACTCCATCACCATTTTCGAAACCCACCGGTGTTCTGGAAGCATAAAACCTTCTTTAACTGCAATTCTTCTGAGCTCAAGGAGGGTATCTGTGATTGGTATCCCGCGTGGACATCGCTCCTGACAGCTATAGCAGGTGGTGCATAGCCAGAGGGCATCTTCTGAGAGAACCGTAGCTCTGTTCTTGCGTGCGTCTCTGAGAATTTTTCGGGTATTGAGTCCTGTATGCCGTCCAGAAGGACAGCTTCCTGTGCATATGCCACATTGCATGCAGGAAAGCACATCAAGCCCTGCATTCTTTAACACTTTTTGTAGTTCTTCACTCATACAGGTTCACTGTCTGGTTTTGATATATATTCGTCCGTTTTAGAAAAGCAAACGTAGGCCGAAAGAAGGCAGACCAGGTAGAAATATCACAACTGCGAACAATAGTTTAGATTTTAAAGATTAATATCTCTTTTAAGATCATTTTCCCGAAAGGTTTCTTCCTTATTTTTAGTCTTATCGTCCGTATTACTCTCATGATATTTAATGTAGACGAAATCTGCTCAGGGTTGACACTGCGAGTCATTATCACCTGACTTCAACAGTTAGATAAAATGCATATGAAATTCTTCGAATAACAGGCACAAAGAAATAAAAGTACTCTTCCCCTTACTTTTTTACGTATCAACCTCATCATTGTCCTGGGCAGTAAGGTTGTACTTATTTTGGTTCTTCGAAGCCATAACTAACCAGTGAATTGTCATCGAAGGCTCAAATGTGACGTGATCACGGATGCTAAATTGGCCTTTTAGGCAGTTCAACTGCCCAAACAAATTGGGTGATCTAATTTGGTTGAAGTCATAAACAAAGCTTGTGGTTTAGATATTCACAAACTCTTTTTCATTGCTACGATCCTCAGTAGATCTGATAAAAAACAGCAACAACGTTTCAATAGAACCGCTGATTCAATTTTATCCTTTAAAAAATGGGTTATATCAGAGAAATGTGATGTCAGAGAAATGTGATGTTGTTGCATGTGAATTAACGAGTGACTTTTGGGTACCTTATAGGCATTAGAAGTTCACGTAAACTACAGCAAATGACTCAAAATGATACTGCTTTTATGTATCTGGCAGCCATGCAAAAACCTGATTTTCATACAATTTGTCGATTCCGTTCAACTCACCTCAACCCTATTAAAGAAGTCTTTTCCAGGTGGTCATTTTTTGTAAAGAAATGGATCTGATTGGTTCAAGTATCTCTATTGAAGGAACGGAAATCAAGGCAAATGCTTCATCAAGACAGAGCAAAAGTTCAGATGCTATCGAAAAAGAAATAGATCGGATACTCAAAGAGAGTATTGAGACAGATAAGTATGAAGATGAAATTTATGGTGACTCAACACCATATCAAATTCCAGAAGAGCTAGTTGACAAGAAGAAAAGATTAGAAAAAATAAAAAATGCTAAGAAGAAGCTTGATGAAGAAAAGCTGAAAAAAGTAAACATCACAGACAACGATGCTCGAATTATGAAGTATAAAGATGGGGGCAAGAAATCTTCCTACAATTGTCAGGTTGCTGTTGATGAAAAGAAACAAATAATCGTTGCAGCAGACGTTGTCAACGAAGAAAACTACTTGCATCAGATGGAACCAATGATACAAAACGTAAAAAATACACTGGGGTATAAACCTACAATAGTGCTTGCAGATGCAGGTTATTTCTCATATGAGAATCTGGAATTTTTACTGGAAGAAGATATTGACGCCTATATTCAGGACAACTTCTATAAAGCTGAAAAAGAAGGAAAAACCAGGGAGCTCAGAAAATCTCTTTTCAAATTCGATGAAGAAAATGACTGCTATTATTGCCCTGCTGCATTTGAAATTCCCTTTACAAGAATACAAAAGAGGAAAGGTGAACCTGATTTACGATATTATGTCTGTAACTATTGTTCTCTGTGTGTGTTGAGAAATGCATGTACTAAGAGTGAAAGAAGGACGATAACAAGAGATCCTAGAGAACATTTAATGGAGAGTATGAGGGCTAAACTGAACACAGAGGAAGGTACAGAGAAGTATCAAAAAAGAATGTCTACCGTAGAACCTGTGTTTGGACAGATGAAGCAGGATGGAGGGTTTAGGGAATTTCTGTTGAGAGGAAAAAGGAAAACAGGAATTGAATTTGTTATGATGTGTACTGTACACAATATAAAGAAAATAGCAGATTTCATAAAAAGAGAAGGGAAAAATCTTAAAGATATGCTGAAAATGATAGTTGGGGGAGGAAGTAAAGGCTGGAATAAAGGGAGAAGTCGAGCGAAAATAGCAAATAAGCCAGGTTGAGCTATGAAAATTTACCTTTTCTTGTTGAAATGAAGTAAAAATTGAAATGGGTATTACCCATTTGTAGAATTCAAAATGGTTGTGAGACAGCTTGAGTTGTATGTTTTTTGAGAAACAAAAGAAAGATTTTGAACCACAATAATTCTGGTCTAAATATACATATCAGTAGATAAAAAGCTCTATTTATTTATACGTTATTTTTCAAAATAATAAATACATAAAATCCCAAAAGGCTGAATAATATTAAAATACTTGACATAATGGGAAAATAGAGGGAGTTAGTATGAGATACGGAGTTGCAATTGACCTTGGAACAAGTGGATATCGAGCTCACAAAATTGACCTTGATACTGGAGAAATAAAAAGAACTGTAATAACTTTGAGGAACCCCCTTCCCGGTGCGAATGTGATGGACCATATGGACTTTGCAATCCACTACGGGCAGGATCTCGCCCATGGGCTTTCCGTGAATGCTATAAAGAACCTTTTCAAAACTCTGGGAGTAGAGAGAGAAGAACTGAAAAGACTCTCAATCTGTGGAAATCCCATCCAGCTGTCCATATTTCAGGGGATTTCCATTGAAGACCTTGCTTATGCAGGGGAACGGAAGAAGCAGAAATACAATATAAAGGAACAAAACAGAAATGCAAGAATAATTTCTAGCAAAGAAATTTCAGGGCTTGAAGAATTTGACTGCGAAGTAAGGGTGCCCCCGGCAATAAAACACGAAGTTGGAGCTGATGCCCTTGCCCTGATTATCAAATCCGGAATGCTTGACAGCGACGAAATATCGATCGCAACGGACTACGGGACAAATGCAGAGATGGCTCTCAAAGTGAAAGATATTATCTACACAGGATCTGCAGCTGCTGGGCCAGCTCTCGAAGGGCAGCAGATAAAGCAAGGAAAACTTGCGTCCCCCTTCACCATCTCTGACTTTGAATTTGAGGATGGAGCTTTGAGAAACTATGTACTCAACGAAGAAATGAAAGCAACTCCTGGAGACCTTGTGGATCCGGCTACAGGAAAGGTTCTTGAGGAAGGGCAAATCAAAGCAAGAGGAATTACAGGGACAGGGGTTATAGCCCTTCTAGAAAAAGCTATTGGCCATGGTCTTGCAGAACTCCCAAAGATCAAAACCCCAGATGGGACAATTCACCTGCAGAATAATATCAAATTTTCGGAAAAGGACATGCATGAAGCTGGGAAAGCCATTGGAGCCATTAGAGCCGGGCACATCACCCTCTGTGCAGCTGCAGGCATTCAAATGGAAGATATAGATACAGCCTATATGGCAGGAGCTGCTGGCACCTATATGGATGCGGCAAAAGCCCAGAAAATCGGGCTGATTCCCTATGCTTCAAGAAAGATCTGTCAGATTGGAAATACATCTCTAACCTTAGCAAAAGAAATCCTGCTTTCCGAGGAGAGGCTCTGGGAACTTCAGGATGTTGCGAACAAGATAATAGGCACTCACATAATGTTTGCGACTGCTCCGGAATTCCGGGATGCATATGTTCTCGAACTTGCATATTGGGAAGAGGGTATGCCCTTTAAGATGTTTAAAAAGTATCTTAAAAAGAAAGGGCTCCCAGGCCTTGATGATCCTATAGACAACCCCATTATTGAGAAACGTGTAGAGAGAGACATCCCTGTGCTAGGAGAGGAAGGGCTCTATGTGCTGGAAAGAGTAGGGACATATATGACTATGGTTGTGGATTGTCCCGAATGCAAGAAGTGCATAAAAGTCTGCCCCAATGACGCTATAACAATTGACGATGAAAATAGGGTTATGATAAGCACTGATCTATGTGAAGGTGCCCACTGTCAGAAATGCATAAGAGCTTGTCCTCCAGAGAAATTCAACTGGGAAAATCTGGAAGTTTTCAAACCTCCCCAGAAAGAGTGAAAAGCTCCCAAAAAACTCATATAAAGGGACTCAAAACTACAACAAATAAATGAGAATAGGCAGCCTATATATTCAGAGAGATACGACAACCACAGAGTAAAAAATAATGCCTAGAGTGAGAAAGATGTGAGAAACACAATATTGAGTGACCCAAAAGTCAAAGAAATGAGAGTAAACTCTTAACAAAACATAAGTTTTGGGCGGTTGTGTGCAAAGTAAACACAAATTATATAAATAACCTTATCATAAGAAATTAATGAGGCATCTAATCCACTTTCACACCATAAAAGTATCTACCATATCTAGCCCAGATAGACCTTTTAAGCTACGCAACACCATTTTTTAGATGCCTCAATACCACATAAAACAACGCTCAAAGGGATAGTGAATTATCGTATATAAACGTTTATATTTTTTCAGCAAATATAAAATGAATTAGCTATACGATTTAGTGATAAAAGCAATTAAAGTACATAAAAGGATAATTAGCTACCTAAAATAGCACAAAATGCCCAATTCTGCTGAGATTAAACAATTACTTTTCTATTAAGCCCTACAAAGTCAGGGCACAAATACAGGTCATATTTTAAAATAAACTCTGTAGAAAATACAAAAACTTATTTCAATCTTATTTTTAGGTATATTGAAATCAAAGTCAATCCCCCTGAATTACTTACTTTAGTAGAACGACAAAAACACGGAATGTACGGAAAAGTACTGTGCTCATAAATTAGTCTTCAGAAGTGAAGCGGAGCGAAACTCGGCCCTCCTAGCTACAATTCTGCTTGACCAAAGTGTTCCTGAAGAGATGGAAAAAATGAGGGAAAGAATAAGAGACAAAAAACAGAAGAACAGAGAAGAGGAGAGTTAGTTTTTCGAAAAGACTAAGGCATAAGATTAGCACAAATTTTATAAATAACCTCTACGTAGGAGTTAATGAGGCATCTAATCCACTTTCACACCATAAACCACCTAATAAATCTAGCCCAACTAGACCTTTTAAGTTACGCAACACCTACTTTTTAGATGCCTCAATCACCCAAGTGGAATGAAACTTTTGACAAAGTCTTCTTAATAGAATATAGCTCATATGATATAAACATTTATATTTAATTCCACCAATATATGCCGAAGTAGTTCGCAGCTTTTCTATTTTTGCACAAAACCATTTTTGGACAAAATTTATACATGCCATTTATTGGTGTAGAAAGGAAAGGTTAGAGGGTATAAACCTCACGAAGTTTTGCAACGAGGACTTCAACCTGTTCCACTGCTGTTCCTATATATTTATCAGGATTTACAAGATTTTCAATATCCATAGAATTTAAATACCTTGCAACAGCAGGAGTTTCCAAAAGTACGTTTTTGAAATGCTGACCCGTCTCATGAGCTTTCATTGCCGCAGCCCGGACAAGTTCATGGGCTTCCTGCCTGCCTACACCTCTTTTTGCGAGTTCGATCATTACAGCTTCACCCATATTCAGGCCCCGGAGTAATTCCAGATTCTTCCGGATATTTTCAGGATAGAACCGGAGATTCTCAAGCACGCTGATCCCTAGCTTAAGGATATGGTCAGTCAGAACACAGGATTCAGGAAAAACAACCCTCTCGCAGGATGAGTTGGTAAGATCTCTTTCGTCCCAGAGAGTATTATTAAGAAGTTCAGGCTCGACCATAGCTCTTACGATCCTGGCAAGTCCGCAAATCTGTTCTGACTTTATAGGATTCCGTTTATGAGGCATTGTAGAGGAACCTACCTGTTTTTTTCCAAAGCTTTCCTCGACCTCAGCGAGTTCACTGCGCTGGAGTGTACGAATTGCGATGCCGATCTTATCAAGAGTTGTGACCGTATTTGCCATCCACATTACAAATTCGGCATGCCTATCCCTCTGTATAATCTGATTGGAAACGTCCACAGCTCCAATCCCAAGGTGCTGCATGGTAAGTTTCTGGATAAGAATCCCGGATTTTCCAAATGCTGCCTGAGTCCCGACTGCTCCGGTCATCTGTCCTACCGTCGCTCTTGGAGTAAGCTGATAAAGACGATCCAGATGCCTTGAGATTTCAGAGGCCCATATAGCAAACCGGAGTCCATAAGTAGTTGGAACCCCGATCTGCCCGTGAGTCCTGCCGCTACATACAGTGTGTTTATGGGCTTCGGCCTGATTGACCAGAGTTTTCAACAGGATTTTGAGCTTGTCTTCGAAGATATCAATTGCATCCTTTATCTGAAGAGCTGTTGCTGTGTCCAGAATATCATTTGAAGTGGCTCCGAAATGGACCCATTTTCCGGCACCATCTCTGCACTGTTCAGAAATTGCAACGATCACAGCCATCATATCGTGGTGTATTTCGGCTTCGATCTCATCAACCCTCTCAGCCTTTACAGAGGAAATGCTTTCAGAAATAATTTCAGCCGATTCAGCAGGGATCAACCCCATATCTGCCTCAGCCCTAGCAAGAGCAGCTTCTATTTGAAGAAGTTTATTGAGTCTGTTTTCCTGACTCCACACATATTTCATTTCTGCTGTACCATACCGATAATCTATAGGATGAATAGCCACATCAATCACCATTAAAGGGATATAAAATTAGGTAATCCCCAAGTTATTTTGAGTATTAAATGGTTTTAGAATTAATTGAATCTTAGCTTTGTGCAACTTCAATGTTAACGTTGCCACATTCCACTGTTAACCTAATTACAGTTTTAGTCCTCGTTTAAGCATAGAAGTCAGGGAATAAACAATAGAACCAATAAATAAACTTTGAGTCAAAAAACTGTAAAAACTTAAAGGATACGAAAAACAAAGATAAAAAAGGGTCTAAAACTCGGTGAGCAGGGGGATTTTTTGATGAAAAACGTTATATGCCTTAACATCTATTAAGCGGACTATATACCTTATCAAGAATTCAAAATAATAGCAGGTGACAAAAAATGGGTCGTTTTCCAGAAGCAGAAGAAAGATTATTAAACAAAAAAATTTGCATGAAATGTAATGCAAGAAATGCAGTAAAAGCAACCCGCTGTAGAAAATGCGGATACAGTGCCCTTCGCGTGAAATCCAAGGAATCCAAAGGGGCATGATCTTTTTTGCAGGTGGAAGCACACCTTCAGAAAATTATTGATCAGGACGGAAAAGTACATCTTACCCTCATCGATCCGGCTTCCCAAACACCTGAAAGAGCCGCTGAAATGGCCTTTGCAGCAGTTGAGGGAGGCACCGATGCCATCATGATAGGGGGCTCAACCGGAGCGTCAGGAACTCTTCTGGATGAAACCGTCATAAAGATAAAAGAAAGGGTAGATGTCCCGATCATCCTTTTTCCAGGAAATTCAGCTGGGCTCAGCAGATATGCAGATGCCGTATTTTTCATGAGCCTTCTGAACTCCAGAGACATAGGATATGTGGTCACAAACCAGGTGCTTGGAGCTCCGCTTGTATACAGAAGTCAAGTCGAACCGATATCCATGGCATACCTTGTGGTCGAGCCGGGGGGGACTGTTGGCTGGGTAGGGGATGCAAAATTAATCCCGAGGAAGAAGCCTGAACTTGCAGTCGCCTATGCCCTTGCAGGCAAATACCTTGGCATGCATTATACATATCTTGAAGCCGGATCCGGAGCAGATACGCCAGTTAATCCTGAAATGATAAGTGCTGTCAAGCATGTACTCGGGGAAAACAAACTTATCGTTGGCGGTGGGATCAGAGATGCGAAAACTGCAAAGCTCTGTGTTTCTGCAGGTGCGGATATGATCGTCACAGGTACAATTGTTGAAGAAGTAAAGGACGTTACTGCAAAGGTAGCTGAACTTGTATCAGCCATAAAGAGATGAGTTCCTGAAAAGATAAGTTGAGGATTTACTACCTGCTTTTCAGATTTGAATAATGTTTATTTAATTCAACTGTTCTTTTTAACTATTTATTTTTTGAGATTTCTTTTTCAAGAGCTTAAGCTATTTATTCCTCCTGAATTTCCTTTCTCGAATGCAGGCAAGAAGAGTAATTTGAGAGGATGATGATTTGAACATAAAGATGATATGCAAATAAGGGTTGCGTCCATAATTTATTGACCTCCAAAAAAGCGAGTACACATCCTGTATTTGAGAAAAATATAGAGAGACTTCATGCGTCTTCGGTTAAGTAAAGAATCACTATCAATTACATCGATTCTCACAAAGTTTGTCAGATTATTCATTGATACTTAGCTAGAGTTTGGTATCGATTTCAATTAAACGCTTAACTTTTGAGCTTGATTTTTTCATTGAAATCGAGACCTGCCGCAAGAAAATTTCATAACCGAGGACCAATGAGAGAGATTCTTAGGACTACGATTTTATAACTCAGTCTAATTATTCAGATAAGAAGGCATGAAACAATGATTTCTTAGGATACTATGAACAAACTACAAAAGAAAAAAATAGACGAAAAAATGAACTTGAGGGAAGACATCCAAGAACACATCATTGAAATACTTAAAGATGCCATTGAAGTACTTAAAGACACAAAATTTCCAATCAATACACTGAAAAAGTTGATTTATGTATTACATGAAGAGTAAGATACTACATGAAGAAAAGAAGATGTTGAAGTCTGTTGTAGAAGCAAGAAGCTTAATCACAGAGAATACTTTCCCATTTGAAGATGCAAAAAAATGACAGACTTGAGGGTTGAAAAAGCAGAATTATAGATTCCCGTCTTTCTAATAAGAAGTTCTATAAGAAGTTAACACAAAGAAAAAAAATTAAAGAAAAAATCAACTTGGTAAGAAAAAGGATTCTTTACACTATGAAGAAGTCCGTGCATTATTATTGATTGTTCTCTCTATCAGATTTTTTATTACCCAATCTTTTTATTTTATAAACTATCTCTATATTTACTCTTTAGAAACTTTTCCGGCAGCAGTTTACAGGCTGCAGATTGTAATAAATAGTTTTAAAGGAAAATACTTGACTTCTATTTTAGTATCATGTTCTACTTAACGCTAGGATCTGGAAAATGCAACGGTTAAAAACAGAGAAATTCTTATGAAGGAAAGAATATCGAATCCTGCAAAATCCGCTAGAGATCCAGTGCCAACTTTCAACAACACTAAGAGGTATGATTATGCTCAAAATTTCCAACCTGGTAAAAGATTATGAAGTGCGTTCCGAAAAAATAAGAGTACTGGACCATATCGACCTCACGGTGGAGGATGGAGAAATTCTCGGGATTACAGGCCGAAGTGGAAGCGGAAAATCGACGCTCCTTCGCATTATCCGAGGGGTTGAACCTTTTCAGGAAGGAACTGTGGAAGTAGACGGGGGAATTGTAACCCCAGATTCCGGGATGGAAGGGGAAAAGTTCCTGAAAAATGCAACCGCAATACACCTCCAGCGAAATTTCGGGCTATGGAATGGGCCTGCAATTGAAAATATAATAAGGAAACTGAATTACCTTAGAATAGGGCATGAGGCTCTTCCAAACAGTGAAAGTGATGATTACAACGAGCTCTTTGAAGAGGCAATGGAGTATCTGAAGCTCGTGGGTCTGGAACACAAGGCCCTCCATTCAACCAACCTCCTGAGCGGAGGGGAAAAACAGAGAGTTGTAATTGCAAGGCAGCTTGCTGCAAAGCCCAGGGTTCTCCTCCTTGACGAACCAGTTACAATGACAGGGCCGGATACGAAACAGGAAGTTCTTGATGTGATAAAGAGCCTGAAAGACAAATTGAACATCCCGATAATAGTAGTTTCTCACCTTCCGGAAATTCATGCTTATCTGGCCGACAGGCTGGTTTTCTTTGAAAATGGAAAAATAGCAGCAGATGGGAAACCTTCCCTGGTACTTAAAAATTTCCTTAGGGATATGAACCCGAAGGAAGATCTATTAGAGCCCAAAAATAAAAAAGTCTGCATCAAAGTTAAGGAAATTTCAAAACGTTATTCTATTATTCGAATGGGCGAAGTCCTTAACATAAAAGATTTTTCTCTCGATGTTTATGGGGGAGAGATTCTGGCTTTTATCGGTTCTTCAGGAGCAGGAAAAACAACACTAATGAAGCTTATGGAAGGGCTTGTCAAGCCGAAAAGCGGAGCCGTCGAGTACCTTTGCAATGGGGACTGGGTAGACGTTATCGAGTACAGCAAGAAGCGAATGGAGCTTCGAAGAATTATGAGCATAATGAATCAGGAGTTCTCCATGTCCGTGAATTCCACGGTAAGGGATCAGATTCGATTCAGACTAAGTATGAAAAAGAAAGGGTCAATCGAATACGCAAGGAACAAAGCAAGGGAGATGGGGCTCTCAGACGAGACTCTCGATACCATATACAGGCTGCCGGATATGCCTGAAGAGGAGAAGACAACGGCATTGCGAGAGCTGAACCTGAGTGAAACGATTTATTTCGAGCTATTCCCCACAATTCCTGTGACGGATGTTGAAACGTATGCAAAGCCGGTCTTTGAAGCCCTTGATCTGCCAATGGGAATCCTTGATAAAACCCCATATCAGATAAGTGGAGGAGAGCATGTTAGGGCCTTTATTGCCCTGAGTCTTGCGACCTCTCCAGAATACCTAATGCTTGATGAGCCCTTCGGAGATCTTGATCCGGTGACCCTCAGGGATGTCACAAACTCCTTAAAAAGAATCAATGAGCGTTTCGGCACTACTATAGTACTTGTGAGCCACCACATGGATTTCGTCCGGGAAGTTGCTCATAGAGCAATATTGATAGAAGACGGAGCACTTGTGATGGAGGGAAAACCGGCTGAAGTCTGTCGGGAACTGATCGACAGGAGTAATGCTCCCTATATGGAGCACAGCCTTGAAGATCTGGTGGAAGGTACCCCCGAAATTGATTGAAAAATAGAAAACGTTTTTTAAGAGGAAAAACCTTTTTCCTCTTATTTGATCTATAGAAGAGGGGCCCAGGCCCACCGTGTTTGATAACCTTTATATTAGCATTTAATATTCCACAGATCTTGCAATTTATTTTGTATTTTACAGCCTTTTTTAGTCAAGCCTTCCTTCCTCAAACAACCGATCCCATTCTTCATTTCCGAATTTGATGTACAGTCCGGTGGGAACAATTGTTTTTTCGAGTTCTCTGATTGTTTTTTCAGAGAGATTTTGGTTTTCAACGATCTCTTTTCCGGCGCATCTGAGCAATTTTTTGTATTTTCCAAGCAGAGGTTTTAGCATGATATTATTCTTGCCCCTGAAAATTTCCCCTTCTCCCCTATAGATTTCGGCAATAAGTTCTGTGTGAAAAGTTCTTGCAAACCGCCTGAAAAAAAGGCTTTCGACCTCAAAATTCGTCTGACCAGGCAGTCCGGCGTTAGAAATCACAACGATCTTCGGATATTTCTCATAGCGCTTTGAATGCCTGTACTCACCATTCTCATCCTCTTCGAAGTGAGGCAAAAGAACAGGAGCAAGTCTATCTATGAAGTTTTTCAGTATAGCAGGCACATTGTCAAAGTACACAGGACACGCAAAAACTGCTATATCGGAATCCATAAACCTGGGAAGGAGGTCGTCCATATCATCATGGATAGTGCATTTTCCAGGCGTTTTGAGCCAGCACTCAAATTTTCCCTTGCAGTACATGATGTTCTTCTCAGCAAGGATAATATTCTCGGTCTCTGCCCCAGCTTCTTCTGCCCCTTTAAGGAATTCCTCAACCATAATGAGGGTATTTCCTTCCTTGCCCTTATGGCTCCCGCTAAACACTGTTATTTTCATATAATGATCCCCTGTATCTATAGGAATTAAACCATTAGAACAAACTAATTAGTATTCAGGTCTGTAATAATATATGAACTAAGGCATAATTCCCCAAATTGCAAATATCCTATGGGAATTTGAGATTAAGCAAGGAAATTAACTAAAAGAGCTACTGAGAACTATCCTGAGGATAAAAAGACCAAAAAAGAGGGACTACAACCGAAAAAAGTGAGAAAAGGGTTCGAAAAATAGGCGAACCCATTCTATTTACTGATACCGCAATGCGTCCACAGGAGCCAATTTTGCGGCCTTTCTTGCAGGATAAACCCCTGCAACAACTCCAACAATTATCGCAACCATCAATCCAGCCTCAAATATGTAAGGGGAATAAATAAAAGGAAGTTTCAGGATGGTTGTGACTAGATAAGCACCTGCAATTCCCACTCCTGCCCCCAGAAGGCCTCCAAAGAGACTGATAATAACTGATTCTACTAAAAAAAGCAAGAGAACATCTGTACTGGAAAAACCAAGCGCTTTCATGATCCCAATTTCCCGGGTACGTTCGGTCACTGTCACAAGCATGATGTTCATTATCCCTATGGAGCCCACTAGCAAAGATATTAGAGCTACAGCAACCAGAAAACTCCCCAGAGAATTCGCAAGTTTGTTAACCTGCTCAAGGACATCAGCCTGGTTGAAGATTCGGTAGGGCTTTGCATCTTCATCATTGAGATCCCTGGAAGAGACTCCGAAGTTTCTGGCAAGTCGTTTATCCACCGCATCTGAGACATTTTGCACATCCTCGATATTGTCAGACATAGCAACGAAAGCCGAAAAATCATCTTTTTCGAGCATCTGATTGATGGTTGAAACAGGGATAAAGATACTGACGTCTCGGTCAATGCCCCCACCTGCAAATGAAGCGTTCAGGGGTTTAATTATACCTTTCACCTTGAACGTTCGGGTTACCGTTCTGTTTCCATCGAGACGCAGGGTGATATCTATTGAACTGCGGGTAGAAATTTTTCTTTTGAATTTTTCATTTGCTACCTTAGATCCTATAACTGCAGAAAAAGCATCCTGATCTCTTATAAAACTTCCATTTTCCATAATGATATTGGAAGTATCCTGATAATCTTCGGTTACCCCTATAATATCGATATTTTTCTTCTGGGAGAAGCAAGTTACCACCCCAAGCTGCTGTTTTATGGGGGACACCGCAGTAATGCCCGGAGTTTTATCGATTACTTGCAGTTCATTACTATAGAAGAGATTCGGCTCCTGGCTATATACAATAATAAAATTGGAGCCCTGCGCATTGATTTCATCAGAAAAATAAACATTAAAGCTTTCCCCAAGAGAGACATTTGCAACTACTGCAGCAATACCTATGATAATACCAAGAGTGGTCAGACCCGAGCGGAGTTTTGCACTCCATATGCTCCCAAAAGATATTCGGATAGCTTGCATTATTTTTATCATAAGATCCTCTATTTTTCTACTCTTGATTGCCGAAAAACAGTTAGAATTTCTGTGTAAGTACAGGATTTTAAAGGTTTCAACTAACAGTTTAACATCAAGATGCGTTTAAAAAGTCCCCTAAAAACCTCAGTAGGTATAAGATGTAATAGATAAGAAAACCTCATTAGATATTTATCTTAAAGGTATAATAGATAACGGTAAAAATAAAAAAGAAATTTGTGTAGTAATCTAAGATTATACACGTATATTTTTCGAAAGACTTTTCAGAAACTATGAGAAAAAAATAATAATTAAGAAGACATTTAATCAATAGATTTCTGATCAGAAAATAGGCACTTTTCGGAAGTTTATCCGATTAATGTGCTAAAACCTCAATAAGCTGCATAAACAGTATAAATTGGCAGATTTCTTATATATGCTAGTGACATATCATAGAAAAGACGTAAGCCTATTTATAAAACCCGGTTGTGTACTATTAAAAACGCACTTAATGTAAACACATGGAGGGGGAAAAATTTTGAGAAAAAATACTGATAAAGACCCCGGACTTTTTTCAGGCATTCAGCAGGGCACCCAGATCTCTGCCGTATATGATGATATCGAAGAATTGACAGAATTACTTGTTATCTATTTTAAGCAAGGAATTGAACAGGGAGAATATTGCTTATGGATCTCCCCAAATGAACTTGTCACGGAAAAAGCAAAGAAAGAACTCAAAAAAGCAGGAGTAGATGTTGAGCACTATCTCGCATCATTACAATTAGAATTTTTGAAATCTGATCCGATCCCGGGAAATACTATCCCCATCACATCAACAATAAAAGAACTTACAGAAAAAGCACATGGTAAATCCCTTTCTGGAGGGTTTAAAGGCTTCAGAACAAACTTTGACCTTCAAAAATCAGGAGTGTCTCCCAAAGATTGCCTTGAAATATGCAGAAAAAATATTGAGATGATTGTTTATGAGGGGAACAAAAATATAACACTTCTATGTACCCTCCCTCTAGAAGATCTTTCAGGTAGTATGCTACTTGAACTACTTGAGGAAAACGATTTTTTTGCCAAAAGAAAAGGGAAGTGGAAACATTTAGGACAACTGAAGGGACAGAAGGAACTGGAAAATGTTCTTCTTAAAGCAAAAAAAGATGCAGAAGCCACAAATCAGGCCAAGAATGGGTTCATTATGAATATGAGCCATGAACTAAGGACTCCACTTAATTCGGTGATAGGTTTTTCCGATCTGCTGCTTGAGGGAGCTTTCGGACCTCTTAACACCAGACAATCAAAATATGTTACTAATATCCTCATTAGCGGGAAAAACCTTCTGGAGATTATTAATAATCTGCTTGACATCTCAAGTCTCGAAACAGGGGAAAGAAATCTTAATTATGAAGAGGTAGATATCGCCAGCCTTATCGGAGAAGTCAGAATGAGCCTCTTCTCTTCTGCGTCAAATAAAGAAATTTCTGTGGAACTGAAGGTTGATTCTTCCCTTGGAAATATCCGGGCCGACAGAACAAAACTGCGGCAGATTCTGTATAATCTAATGAGCAATGCTATAAAATTCACCCCTGAAAAAGGAAAGATTACTGTTAGTGCCTCAAAAAAAGAAGGAATGCTTGAAATAAAAGTCGCCGATAATGGGATCGGATTGTCAAAAAAGGATTACGAAAAAATATTTATGCCATTTATCCAGGCAGATTCCTCCACAGCCCGGGGATATGGGGGAGCTGGAGTTGGATTATATATCGTCAAAAACTTCATAGACCTTCACAGAGGGAAAATCTGGGTGGACTCCGAGGCCGGAAAAGGTAGCACATTTGCCTTTACTCTTCCAATAGATTAAAAAATCAAACTTCATAAACGAAGTAAAGAATAAATCTTCTAAAAAAGTAACTATTCAGATATTCTTTGAAATACTACAATTTTTCCTCGTTTCGAGGAAAAATTGCATATAAATTGAATCTTATTTTAATCTTTATTATGCTTACACGTGAAGAGATTCTTGTTATCTATGAAGCTGGTCCTGAAGCTGTAATTTCTGTAATCCAGAGACTTGAGACTATCATAGAAAAACAAGCTATTCAGATTGCTGAACTCGAAGAACGTGTAAAGGTTTTAGAATCTCGGTTAAATCAAAACAGCCGAAACAGCAGTAAACCTCCTTCTACTGATTTTGTTAAAGAAAAACCTAATCCAAAGAGCCGTCGAAAAAAGAGTGGCAAGAAACCTGGAGGTCAAGAAGGTCATCCAGGATCGACTCTCGATATGGTTAATGATCCTGATTAGGTAATCGAGCATTCTTTGACCTGCTGTGAAGAATGTGGACATAATTTCGAGATTCTTGAAATTGAAGCTTACGAAAAAAGACAGGTCTTTGATATTCCTCCCGTAAATCTTATTGTCACGGAACATCGAAATCAAATAAAAACCTGCTCTCACTGTGGAAGATTAAATAAAGCTGCTTTTCCAGAATCAGTTAAATACTCAGTCCAGTATGGTCCTAATATTTTAGCTTCAGCAATTTACCTTAAAAACCACCATTTTATCCCTTATGAAAGGATTTCTGGTTTGTTTAGTTACGTAATGGGGATAAAAATCTGTTCTGGTACCATAATTAGAGCAGAAAGAGAATGTTCCCGTAATTTAGAGGAATTTGAAAACATGGTTAGAGAGAAGTTAATAACTTCTCGTGTTGTCCATTGTGATGAAACTGGAATGAAGATTAAAGGAAAAAGACATTGGCTTCATGTAGCTTCTAATGACAAATACACCTGTTATTTAGCTCATCCTAAAAGAGGGTCAGACGCGATGAATGACATGGGTATTCTTCCAGAGTTTAAGGGAACAGCAGTTCATGATGGATGGAAACCGTACAATGGTTATGATTGTGATCACGCTCTTTGCAACGCTCATCTACAGAGAGAACTTACTGGAATTGAAGAGAATTATAAACAGCAATGGGCCAAAGAGATGAATGAGCTGTTAACTGAAATGAAAAAGTATACTGATAACTGCAAAGAGCAAATCAAAGATTTAGATTTTGAACAAATTAAAGCATTGGAAGAAAGGTTCAATTCTGTGGTCATAAAAGGAATTGAGGAAAATCCACCTTTTCTAAATCCTCAAAAGAAAGGAACAAGAGGTGCAAGTCCAAAGACCAAGGCAAGGAATCTACTTGAAAGGTTTATGGAACAAAAAAAAGAGATCCTGAGATTCCTGACAGATTTGAAAGTTCCATTTGAGAATAATCAAGCAGAAAGAGATATTAGAATGATGAAACTACAGCAGAAAATATCAGGAACTTTCAGAACAACACAAGGAGCGGAAGCTTTCTGCAGAATTAGAGCTTATATTTCCACAATAAGAAAGAATAATTTACCCGTTATCGAGAGTATTTTAGCGGCGCTCAAAGGAGCGCCTCTAACTATACTCTGAATTGTTACCTAAAAAAATGAGATACTATGCTTAACAATGAAATCTGAGTAAAAGAGATTTCACTGAAAAAGATAAATTAAGGGTATATTACCGCTTAGATCTCTACAAAGATAGATCGCAGGAGAGGGTAAAATTCAAAACCGATTTCTTTGCTTCAGAGAAAACGGTCTATGATTTATTGTCACCTACGATCCTAAAAAATTCATTTTTCATGAAATATTCTGTAGACAGGCTTACTTTTTGTTTTGAATTTTCTTTCTGTAAATAAACACACCTGCAACAATGCCAATGAGGATTAATAGACCTACAACGAACATTCCAGAACTATTTTCCGGATTTGCTTCAACAGACTGGATATACAGGTTGCTTACTGTATTTTCGTGCTTATTGACTCCATTTCCGTAACTTGCGGAAAGTGTCATATTTATAACTTTGGGGGTATCCCCATTAGAATCTGAGGAATTGTCTGCTACTGCATCAAATTCAATGGTAAAAAGCTCATCCGGATCCATTGGTCCAATGAAATATTCTGCAGGATAAAATTTCACTCCTTCAGCCTCGGGTTTTATACTTACTGAGTTAAGCTCGTTAGGATGGTTGTTTGCAACATCAAACTCAATTGTGGATTTTCCATTGATAAGCTGAAGAGCTTTTGAAGGAATCACTTTTATATTTGAAGAATCGACTTTCAGAGGAATATTTTTTTTGCTGTTGTAATCGAAAGAATTGCCCTCGATTGCAAGTTCAAGGTTGTGAGTCCCTCCCATGGCAGCCTCTGCGGCTTTAACGTTGAAATTTAGTTTGATGCTATCTCCGGGACCCAAAAGACCCATCTCTTCATAAGGAGAGTCAAGAACCTTTATCTCATCAGATAAAGGTTTTAAAACAGCAGACTGGATTCTGGCGTTGGTATCATAGTCGTTCCCATCAATAGTAACAGTAGGAGTAGTTGCAGTGTTCTTAAGAGTTACAGTTACTGTACCTCTGTCCCCGGGCATGAAAACCTTGGGATCGGAAACAACTTCTTCAAGTTCAACTGTACCTTTGCTGTCAAAGGTTTCAGTGCCTATTCGCAGGTCAAAACTTTTCTCACTCCAGGGGCTGTCTTTACTGGGCCTTGTTCGGATGTCAAGAGAGCGGACTCCTTTCTGAGCATTTTTGTCCACGAAAAGGTAAAATTCCTTTGTTGCAGTCTTGCCAGGATTGAGGGCTCCTATGTTTTTTATGGCATTTGACCCGGAGTCAAGCGAGAAAGGATATTGGGGTACAATTTCTACGTCAACATTCTCAGCCCTGTCCCCTCCGATATTTTCTACCTGCAAGGTAAGGTTCAGGTATTCTCCTATCTTTGCAGGATAGGGATTTGTTTCGATTATGGTAACCTTAAGGTTGGCGCTTCCGACAGCTGCTGAAACTGGAGTTGCAAACATTGAGGAAACCAAAAGTAAAAATAACACAAAAGGAATAATCTGGTTTTTCAGTTTTGTCATTTTAAGATCACCCTGATTGACTTAAAATTTTGAAATTCAACTATTAGGATTATTCTGGACTATTCCATCTTTTACAAGCACTACCCTATCCGCATACCTTGCAATCTCCGGGTCATGGGTGATCATTATAATCGTTCTGCCATCTTCATTGAGTTTTGTGAACATATTAAGAATTTCACACCCTGTTTTGGAGTCCAGATTTCCTGTGGGTTCGTCTGCAAGAAGGATCGCAGGGTCGTTGATAAGAGCTCTAGCGATAGCGACTCTCTGAGATTGTCCACCAGAAAGCTCACCTGGCTTGTGATGCATACGATCCTCCAATCCCACAAGTTTAAGAAGGTCCTTTGCCCTTTGATGAGCATCAACTCCGCTCCTTACGTTTGCATAGGTAGGGAGTTCGACATTTTCGAGAGCATTGAGTCTTGGTATTAGATTGAATGTCTGGAAAACAAAACCAATCTCTAATCCTCTAAGCCTTGCAACTTCTTTATCGGACAGCTCATTGACATCAAGCCCTTTAATTATGATTCTTCCTTCTGTGGGCCTGTCAAGAAAACCAATGAGGTTCATAAGTGTGCTTTTCCCTGAGCCAGAAGGACCCATGATGGCAAGAAATTCACCCTCCAGCACTTCCAAGTTAATATCGCGAAGAATTGAAACCTCTGTGTCTCCAAGTTTATAACTCTTTTTGACATTAACGACCTCAATGATTGGAACTCTCTTTTTATGGTTTTCTCCCTCGCCACTCTGCAGATTCTTGGACCGGCGCAACTCACATTTAAAGGGCTCTTCATCTGAGGGTTCATTTGAAACGAGGTGGATTTCTTTCGGGGCCAGTTCCCCCTCATGCCTCTGATTTTCGGTTTCGAGTTCCAAAACAGAGCCTCCGGGAGCAGAAACTTTGTCAATAGGTGTTTTAATTTTCATATCTACTCCTCTGTTTTTCATATTGGGATCAATGTATCTTTTTATGAGTTACCCATACCTTATAGAGTGTTCTGATTTTTATGCTTTAAGTGATCCATTTAAGAATTCAGATTCTAATGTATCCTGATCAGTCCAAAAATCATACTGTACTAAGGTTTTTCTCAGTGAACGCCGGGCTTCAGCAATCCGTTATAAAAATCTTTTTGAATAGATGAAGGCTGGGTAACAATACATCCAGTTAGATTATCAATCTCATATACTTTGCCACAATTCTGACAAATATACTGAATTTTCTCCAAAGTTATCATTAGCAGTTGCCATATATAACAATATTCATACAGTTAATGATTGAGTAATTACTTAAAAGTTCTCCCTCCATAATCAATATTTAACCAACTTGACTAAAAAAAATAGAAAAAAATACAAGAGGATGCTTTTCGGGCAGAATGAATTTATCACGAGATAGTAATTCTTATTCATACCTTAAAGCATCCACGGGATTCATACGTGCCGCCTTTCTTGCAGGATATAAACCGGCAATTATACCCACAAGAACAGAAACCAGTATTCCAATTTCAATAAGTTTAAAAGGAAATACTGGAGGAAGTTTGAGAGTACTTTCAAGAATATAAGCTCCCATGCCCCCTATTGCAGTACCTACAACTCCCCCAAAGAAACTGACCATTATAGATTCCAGCAAAAAAAGGGAAAGGACATTAGAGCTACTGTACCCCACAGACTTCATTATCCCTATCTCCCGGGTGCGTTCCGTAACTGTTACAAGCATGATATTCATGATCCCTATCGAGCCCACAAAAAGTGAAATTAAGGCAAGAACTAACAGGAATGAGTTTAAAGCATTCCCTACTTTTCCGGTTTGTTCAAGAACCTCTGCCTGGTTGATTATGGAATAAGGTTTAGTGTCTTCATCTCCAATTTTTCTTGTAGGAACTCCAAAATTACGAGCCAATCTATTGTCCAATTCTTTTGCGATCTCACGGACTTTTTCAGGACTGTTTGCCATTGCAAGGAAAGTTCCATAGTCCTTTTCCCCAGTCATTTCATTCATGGAAGAGATTGGAATAAAGACTGTCAAATCATAATCGCTGTCTTCACCAACAACGGTTGGTTTGGAATTTTGCAGGATTCCTTTTACCTTAAATGTTCTCTTCACAACCGTCCCGTTTTCCTGTCTAAAAGCAATTTCTACAGTGCTTCGGGAAGAAATATTCTTACCAAATTTGTCGTTTGCAAGATCATATCCAAGAACAGCAGCAGAACTATCTTTATCAGTCAGAAAACCGCCCTTTTCCATCTGCAAGCCCTGAATTTCCTTAAAATCTTTATTAACCCCCGCAATATTGACGCTTTTAGTATCTGAAAGATAAGTGAGTTCCCCACTCATCGATTTTCTGGGAGATACGCCAGTAATTCCAGGTGTATTCTTCATAAGGTTGTACTCATTATCAAAGAAAAGGTTTGGTTGCTTACTGTAAGCAATAATAAAATTAGAGCCTACAGAAGAGATTTCATCAGTAAAAAACTGATTAAAACTAGCCCCGAGGGATGCATTAATGACTACTGCAGCTATGCCAATTACTATCCCCAGTGTAGTAAGTGCAGACCTTAGCTTAGCACTGCCTATACTCCCCGAAGCAATACGAGTTGCCTGAGCAAATTTTATCATATTTTACCCCACAAATATGATGTAAGTTAGCTTTTACCTCATTGTTTTTTTCTTCTGTAATATAGAAGAGCCGCAGGAAGGGATATTACAATGAGTCCGCCTGCAATAACGGCTTTTGAACTTGACTCAGTAGTTGCAAAATAATTTGCGAGGTTCAGGTTCCCGATAGTATTTGCGTGTCTGTTAATTCCATTGTTATAGTTTGCAGTAAGGCTCATGTTTATTGTGTCTGAATATTCCCTATTGACAATTGATGAATTGTCTATGACTGCATCAAATTCGACGGTAAAAAGCTCGTCCGGATCCATTGGTCCTATGAAATATTCTTCCGGATAAAACTTCACGCCCTCGGCTTCAGGTTTTATGCTTACTGAGGTGAGCTCATTAGGATGAGTGTTTGCTACATCGAATTCAACTGTGGATTTCCCATCAACAAGCTCCAGTGCCTTTGAAGGGATAACTTTTATATTTGAAGAATCGACTTTGACAGGAATATTTTTCTTGCTGTTGTAATCGAAGGAATTGCCTTCTATTGCAAGCTCAAGGTTGTGAGTTCCGTCTGCTGCATCCTCAGCAACCCTAATATTGAAGGTTAATTTGATACCATCCCCGGGGCCCAGAAGACCCATCTCTTCATAAGGAGAGTCAAGAACATTTATCCCATCAGATAAAGGTTTTAAGACAGCAGACTGGATTCTGGCATTGGTATCATAGTCACTCCCATCAATAGTAACAGTCGGAACAGTTGCAGTGTTCTTAAGAGTTACAGTGAGAGTGCCCCTGTCTCCGGGCATGAAGATCTGAGGGTTCGAAACAACTTCCTCAAGTTCAACTGTACCTTTGCTATTAAATGTTTCAGTACCTATGCGTATGTCAAAACTTTTCTTGCTCCATGGACTGTTTTTATTAGCCCTCGTTCGGATGTCAAGAGAGCGGACTCCTTTTTGGGTGTTTTTGTCCACGAAAAGATAGAATTCCTTTGTTGCAGTTCTTCCAGGATTAAGAACACCGATATTCTGAATCGTATTTGCCCCAGAATCGAGCGAGAAAGGATATTGCGGCACAATTTCGATGTCAACGTTGTCAGCCTTGTCTCCTCCGACATTTTCCACCTGTAAGGTAAGATTAAGGTATTCTCCTATCTTTGCAGGATAGGGATTAGTTTCGATTATTGTAACTTTAAGGTTGGAACTTTCGACCGCTGCAGAAGCAGGAGTTGCAAGAAGAGATAAAATAAAAAGTAATGAAAAAAAAGTTTTTACTGTATTCCCCTTAATTATTTGCATATGACTTCACCTTTAATTGTATTGAATTATTCCATCTTTTACCAGAACGACCCTGTCAGCATATTTCGCAATTTCAGAGTCATGTGTAACTATTACTATTGTTCTTCCTTCCATATTCAAACCCATAAATATACGAAGGATCTCGTCTCCCGTTTTTGAGTCAAGGTTTCCAGTAGGCTCATCCGCAAGGAGGATTGCAGGGTCATTAATAAGTGCCCTTGCAATTGAGACCCTCTGAGACTGACCTCCTGAAAGTTCTCCAGGACGATGATGCATACGGTTATGTAGGCCCATAATTTCCAGGAGTTCCTTTGCACGTTTTCGTGGATCAATACCAGGCCTTGAATTAGCAAAAGTAGGGAGCAAAACGTTCTCAAGGGCTGTCAGGCGTGAAACAAGATTAAAAGTCTGAAAAACAAACCCTATTTCAAGTCCCCTCATGCGAGCAAGTTCTTCATCTGACATTCTACGAAGATCCTTTCCCCTTATAATCACCTGCCCTTCAGTAGGCTTGTCAAGGCAACCTATAAGGTTCATAAGAGTACTTTTACCAGATCCCGATGGCCCCATAATAGCCAGAAACTCTCCCCTTTTGATTTTAAGATTAATGCCCGAGAGAACCGGAACTTCCATATTTCCAAGTAGATAGCTTTTCCTTACATTGGAAACTTCAACCATAGGAAATTTATCCACAGGTAAACTATTTTGATTTAGATTCACATCCCCCTCCCCCAAATTTACTGAGATATGATTGGAAAAAAATTACATTGAATAATCTCAATTGTTTTTACTTCTTCTTATTGTAAGAAAATCCATTTTAACCTATGCTCTGTAAATATTTTTACGAAGTTCGTAGCGATAAGAGTACAATATAAGGGCTTCGAATAGTCATTTACATAAAATAAGCATAATAAGAGTTTTTCTGCCATAAAAACACACTAAAAATTCGATATTCACAAAAATAAATAAGATTCACGTTCAAAATGGATAACAGGATGAAATAATAGATTAATTTTCAAAATTTATATTAGTGACTATTCATCAGTCTGGAGAAACAAATTCGATAGCCATCTTTATTAAGATTCAATGAGAAAATATATCTGAATTAATTTTCGTAAATTATTGATTACCGATGACGTTTTTTCCTTTTTGGCTGTTTAGTCACCAGACATATCTATAAGATCAAAATCAATGTCGACCAACTGATTTTTTGTGAAATGAATAGTTATGAGAATATACCATATTTGGTCAAAAGTGTCAAAGATTATATAAACTAACTAATATTAAGAAGAACTTATTCTATTTGACTTATATAACTTAAGAAGATATAACCGTGTATACTCATTTTGTAGTAAAAATGGAATATAGTTGTTCCACAAAGATAATGAGTATACATAAAAGAATAAATAATAAGAGATATCCCGAAAAAGGAACACTGTTGGTACATCCACGGTTAGTACAACATCGGAGGTTTGATAAGGAGTTTGATAAAGAGGAATCGTATACAAGATTTCAAAAGAATCAATCTTCTTTAAAAAAGACATAAAGATGTGAATGAAAAGACAAAATAAAAGAGTGGAGGGATAGAATGTTCTTCGCATTTGACGCTAGCAGTTTCTTTGCAGCTATTGCATGCCTTAACGTACAGTTCTTCTTCGTATTCTAATCTAATAGGCTGAAGGTTAGAACTGAATAGAATTGATTCATCAAATTGAATGAACAGACAACATAAAAGAGTGGAGGGAGTTTCAATGTATATATCTTTCGAATATCTGTCTGTATGCAAGACTTTTAACATGACATGGTTCAAATACTGCCAGATTTGTTAAATACAAAAAAAATTGAAAGAATAGATTACAGAAAAGAGTGGAGGGAGTTTCAATGTATATATCTTTTGAATATCTGTCTGTATGCAAGACTTTTAACATGACATGGTTCAAATACTGCCAGATTTGTTAAATACAAAAAAAATTGAAAGAATAGATTACAGAAAAGAGTGGAGGGAGTTTCAATGTATATATCTTTCGAATATCTGTCTATATGCAAGAATTTTTACATGGAATGCTTCAAATACGTTCAGTGCTGGTAAGCCACCAAAATCGTAATGAACAGACTACATGGAAGAGAGTGGAGGGATTTTAAATGTTTACATCGTTTGAATATCTTTGTGTAAGCAAGACTTTTAACATGACATGGTTCAAATACGTTCAGTGCTGGTAAAGCCACAAAAATTGGATGAACAAACAACATAAAAAAGTGGAGGGATTTTCAATGTATATATCTTTCGAATATCTGTCTATATGCAAGAATTTTTACATGGAATGCTTCAAATACGTCCAGTGGTGCTGAAGTCCCAAAATAAGTCTGAGAAAAGTCTGTAGGAGGATTTTTCCAAGAACATATGTTCATGGATTAAGCTTGATTATAGACAATAGTATAAAAAATAGGACTTACATAGTTGCCTGCTCTGCAGGCAACTTTATATTCTAAAGTTTCCCGGGTAATAATTACTCATCAACTTCAATTTCAGTTACTAATTTTATGATTCTCTTGGACAAGAAGTCAACAACGGTTAATTTTCCTCATTTTGGTTGACCTTGAATATGGTTGAACTCTTTTTATAACTCCTGGAAATCAGATGAAATAAGTGTCATGACCCCTCTTCGTCAAATGGAGATACTAGATTTCATCGATGATTTGCGATTTAGATTTTTATTAAATCCGTGGGTTCTTTGGCAGTGTGCCGAAAGTTCTTTAAAATCACAAATCTTAAAAAGTCGTTCAGAAAAAAATCCCGCATCATTAGAGCTAAATTATATACAATACGCAAAAATTCGACCTTCAATTTACAGCAAATTCGCGACACTGCCGTTTCTAGCATTCCATCCATATTTGCGAGTTTCAATATGTAGATTAAGGGATCCTGCATCGACAAAGTAAACAGAAAATCATTCATTTGCTTCTTCAATTCCAGGAGCAATTGAGATATGAGACTTTCCAACTTCATGAGGGCAGAGAAAAGCTACCTTTTGCCGCATTATAAAAAACTCTCAATGTTGTAAAGTCTTTGATGATGTTATAATCAATAGATGACTGAAACTCAAAATGGTACTATCACGATGTTTTAAACCATTTTGAATTCTACAATTGAGTAATATACATCTCATTTCAATTTATATTTTCACGGAATTGCCATAAAAATATCAATTTTTGCTGATCAACACAGATTATTTGCTTTAGTCTCTAGAATTCCCCTTTATTCCAGTCTTCAACTTCTCCCCTGTACATCGTTTTCAAAATTTTTACCAGATTTTTACCTACTCTTCTCATGAAATTGCTGTATTCTGTATGTGAGGTATAGAAATTATTCTTTAGTAATCCCAAAGAAAAAAAAGTTGTAATTATAGTGATTTTTTCTATATTTGGAGATATCAACTTAAAATATTTGATTCAAAAATATATGATGAAGAAGAAGCGGAAATCTACAAAATATTGGTTAAAAATTTTGAAACTTTAGATACAAAAGGAAGCACCTTGAAATCCAAAGATTTCTCATAAAGAGGAATATTAAGTCATCAGGAAATATCCAAAATTGAGGAATTAGACCAATAAAAAGGAATTTTTTGACAAAAATACACTTATTTTACCTTATTTTTAGTTAAAAACTAGATTTATCATCCAATAAAGGATAAAAAGGGATTATAATGGGTATAAGGTGACTAAAAGAGCAGATTATTTAAGAATATATTTTATATGTTACTGGTAATTTCTCTAAAAACTTCAGAGACTACTATTTGTAAGAATGACTAATTCTATAGGGCTTATATAATTTAGTATATATAGTTAGGTACACTCACTGGCGAGTAAAAGTTAGGCTTTTTGGGGTCAAAACGAACAAAGAAAACCCTAGGATAAAAATATATTTGCCAGAGTGATATAGACCGATTGGGGGTATTAAGAGAAGAGGTGCGTATAAACATTTCATGACAAGTGTATTTTCAATAGGGGTGTATTTTCAATAGAAGACATACACAGATGAATATGAAAATAACATAGATGAGCATGAAAAGATACTAAGTGTGGAGGGATAAAATGCTTTTCGTCAATTTCAACAATTTCTTCAAAGGCTTTTCAGGCCTTAACGTACAGTTCTGTCTCAAATAACCAAATCGGCTGAAGGTTAAAATTTAATTTAGAATTGATGCATAAAAATAGAATGAACATATAACCTAAAAGTAGGGAGGGAGTTTCAATGTCCATACTGTTTGAATATCTGTGTGTAGGCAAGACTTTTAACATGACATGGTTCAGATACGTTCAGTGCTGAGATTTGTAAAAATTGAAGAAATAGATAAAATAGAAGAGTGGAGGGAGTTTCAATGTCCATACTGTTTGAATATCTGTGTGTAGGCAAGACTTTTAACATGACATGGTTCAGATACGTTCAGTGCTGAGATTTGTAAAAATTGAAGAAATAGATAAAATAGAAGAGTGGAGGGAGTTTCAATGTCCATACTGTTTGAATATCTGTGTGTAGGCAAGACTTTTAACATGACATGGTTCAGATACGTTCAGTGCTCATAAAGCCATAAACGTTCAGTGACCAGAAAGCATAAAAATTGGAAGAACAAGAAACCTAAAAGAGTGGGGAGGGAGTTTCAATGTCCATACTGTTTGAATATCTCTGTGTAAGCAAGAATTATAATTTAGAATGGTTCAGGTACGTTCAGTGCTGAGACAAATAAAAATTGAAGAAATAGATAAAATAGAAGAGTGGAGGGAATTTCAATGTCTATACTATTCGAATATCTGTGCGTAGGCAAGACTTTTAACATGACATGGTTCAGATACGTTCAGTGCTCATAAAGCCACAAACGTTCAGTGGCCATAAAGCATAAAAATTGGAAGAACAAGAAACCTAAAAGAGTGGGGAGGGAGTTTCAATGTCCATACTGTTTGAATATCTTTGTGTAAGCAAGAATTATAATTTAGAATGGTTCAGGTACGTTCAGTGCTGAGATAAATAAAAATTGAAGAAACAGATAAAATAGAAGAGTGGGGAGATAAAATGATATTCGCATTTAACCTTAACAATTTATTTACAGCCATTGCAGGCCTTAACATAGAGTTCTGCTTCAACTTTTAACCAGATAGGTTAAAGGTTAAAATTTAATTTGGAATTGATGCATAAAAATTGGAAGAACAAGAAACCTAAAAGAGTGGGGAGGGAGTTTCAATGTCCATACTGTTTGAATATCTCTGTGTAAGCAAGAATTATAATTTAGAATGGTTCCGGTACGTTCAGTGCTGAGATAAATAAAAATTGAAGAAACAGATAAAATAGAAGAGTGGGGAGATAAAATGATATTCGCATTTAACCTTAACAATTTATTTACAGCCATTGCAGGCCTTAACATAGAGTTCTGCTTCAACTTTTAACCAGATTGGTTGAAGGTTAAAAATTAATTAAAAATTGATTGTGTAATGCCCGTGAGTTATTGATCTACTCCGAAAAAGCGAGCATATTCTCCGCATTTGGATGAAATGGTGAGTGGGGGATTATGCTCACAGTTTTCAATAACTCATGCCCATTAAAAAAAATCGATGGAAAAGACAATATAAAAGCGTGAGAGGGAATTTCAATGTCTATACTGTTTGAATATCTCTGTGTAAACAAGACTTTTAACATGACATGGTTCAGATACGTTCAGTGCTGAGATAAATAAAATCACAATATGAGATCATCTATAAAGAGGGATTACCAAGAACATAAGGTTCGTTGATTGAGTCTTTATTGTAGACGATCGAAGAGTAACGAAAAGATTCAATAGATACATAAAAGGAGTGGAGGGATAAAAATGATTTTCTTTAACAGTTGCTGTTTATTTAACGGTTTTGCAGGCCTTAGCGTACAGTTCTGCTTCAAATAACCGAAATAGCCTGTAGGTTAAAATTTAAATTAGAACTATGAATAGAAATTGGAAGAACAAGAAACCTAAAAGAGTGGGGAGGGAGTTTCATTGTCCATATTGTTTGAATATCTTTGCGTAGGCAAGACTTTTAACATGACATGGTTCAGGTACGTTCAGTGCACATAAAGCCACAAACTTTCAGTATCAGAAAGCATAAAAATAGGGTGAATAGAAAACCTAAAAGAGTGGGGAGGGAGTTTCAATGTCCATACTGTTTGAATATCTTTGTGTAAACAAAATTTATAATTTGGAATGGTTCAGGTACGTTCAGTGCTAAGATGAATAAAAATTGAAGAAAAAGACAAAATAAAAGAGTGGGGAGATAAAATGATATTCGCATTTAACCTTAACAATTTATTCACAGCTATTGCAGGCCTTAACATAGAGTTCTGCTTCAACTTTTAACCCGATCGGTTGAAGGTTAAAATTTAATTAAAAATTGATGTATAAAAATTGAAGGAAAAGACAAAATAAAAGAGTGGAGGGGAGTTTCAATGTCCATACTGTTTGAATATCTCTGTGTAAGCAAGACTTTTGACATGACATGGTTCAGATACGTTCAGTGCTGAAATAAATAAAAATCAGTATGAAAGAAGTCTATGGAAGGATATACCAAGAACGTAAGGTTCGTTGATTAAGTCTTGATATAGACAATAATACTGAAAATAGGATTGACTTAGTTGCCTGCTCTGCAGGCAACTTTATATCTCGATATTTTTAGAGTAATCCTCTACTTTCCGCTTTCATTCACAAATAACAGTTTTCGTATATTTCGATCGGATTCAGAATTTTAATGGATTCCTTGTCCAGATTATATTTTTCTGAACTTTTTTTTCTATTACTCAATTATGAGAGTCTTCTGAAAAAGAAAGACCCCCATTCCATCATTAGAGTCTGTATTTTCTTATTTGTCTAGTACTGATAGCCTCTTTTATGTATTCGGATCTTGTTCTCAGTTCCCAGCTATTAAATACAGTAAAAGTAGAGAACCATTACCATTACAAGAACCTCAATTCTTCTTTCTTGTTACACTTATAATTCAGGCATCCAAAAACTCTTGTATTTCAGGAGCCTGAAAGACCCTTCCAATGATCTTTTTTTCTTTATAGTACTTTAGGAGTCAATGAGAAGTCAACCTTCAACTATTAGTTGCAAGAACAAGCACTCTTAATTTTGTTTAATTTTCTTTTTCTCCTGCCAAGGCTTTATCTCTAATCACAAGTAGAAAGTTTATATCTCTTCGTCCTCCCTTGTTTTTCCTAATTACTCGGCCTTCAATACCCGGTTATATAAGGTCTTATCCGAGGAATATACAAGATCTTAATATGGTTGATTAAGAAGGATTGGCATATAAAATTCAAAAAGATGTAATGGAAACTCAAAAACGATTCAATAAAAATGAAAAATCGATTCTGTATTTCAAAAATAGTTTTTTAAAAATAGAGTTAGAACAGAAGACAAATTGTCTCCTGTCTTTACATTATATACTCCATCCTCATTCTTCAGATTCCTTTTTCTTCATTACAATTGCACCTATGATGATGATTGCAAGTAACCCTGCAAAAAAGGTTGCAATTTTCAAAATTGTTTGGTTTTTATTTTCCAGAGAAACAGTGTCAACATCATCGGTTGTTTTTGATTCTTCCTGTGACACTACTTCTGAAGACTTTTGAGTTTCTCCTCCTTTTTCCTCAATCGCTACCTTATTATTTTCGGCTGAGATCACAAACGGGGAGAAACTGGGAGTTTCAGCTTCGAAGTAGATATATCCCTTATCTTCTTTGATCTGCTTGATCGGGAGGGAATTCCATTCTTTATTACTGAAATGCTGAAGGCCTAATGACTTTATATTGATGTGGTTTTCATTAATCCAGTCCTTGCTTACTTTAAAGCCGACAGTGGCATTTTCAATGTTTTTTGAATTCGCGAATCCGCTGTTTCCGATCCATATATTTATGTGCTTATATATTTCCCCCTCGGGATCTTCTGGAGTCAAAATAGACTTTTCTTTTAACTCTTCAACAATTGCTGTGGTTTTGCCGGCGGTTTTCTTTGCCTTAAAAACTACATAGTTTACACAGGTGGCTCCCTTTGTGAACTCAAACCTTATTATCTTGCCACTTGAAATAAACTGCTGGCAAAGTTCCTTTGACTTGATATTCTTAGCAGATTCGGGAGAGCCGCCAGTTCCAGAGCTGCTGCCAGTTCCAGAGTTGCTGCCAGTTCCAGAGCTGCTGCCAGTTCCAGAGCTGCCGCCAGTTCCAGCACCATTGTCTCCTCCTGAATTACTGTCTCCTCCAGAGTTACTGTCTCCTCCAGAGTTACTGTCTCCTCCAGAGTTACTGTCTCCTCCGGAGTTACTGTCTCCTCCGGAGTTACTGTCTCCTCCAGAGTTACTGTCTCCTCCAGAGTTACTGTCTCCTCCAGAGTTACTGTCTCCTCCAGAGTTACTGTCTCCTCCGGAGTTACTGTCTCCTCCAGAGTTATTGTCTCCTCCAGAGTTATTGTCTCCTCCAGAGTTGTTGCCTTCATTTGAGCTATTTGGTGATTTTATCTCAATTTTAACCTGATTAAGCCCTGCAAGTCCCTTTCCTGGAACATATGCCCCGACAAGGAGGTAATAATCTCCAGTAGGCAGATCAAAAGCAGTAATTGACAGTGCTTTCTGTCCTTTTTCTCCTACTGCTATGGCCCCTTTTCCTTCTCCTATCATAGTCTGGATTTCTTTTTGGAGCTCATCTCTGGTAACTTTTGACCTGTAATTTGAGGAATTGATGTCAAATTCATCAATAATGTCTACATCATTTACTATTACTGAGGTTCCGTTCCTTGTGCCATTGGAATTGACTTCTAAGTTTGCCTTATACGCCTGTTCACTGATCAGTACTGCTCCATAAGTACAGTTGCTTTCATTGGAAGCATTTTCAAGCTCCATACTTATGTCCAGATCTTCCCCATTTACTATAGATTCAGGAGCTGAAACGAGGAGATCATATTCCACTACTACAAAAGCAGTTGTAGAAAGGGCTGTCAAATTGCCTTCCCCATTTTCCTGGACCATAACTATGCAGTACTGTCCTGCATCAAGCGGTCCCAAATCGTAATCTAATAAATCGCCATTATCTCCAAGAATAGTAGAGTATTTTTTATAATTCCCATCCATGTTGCTGTGGAAAAGGCTGTCCAGATCCCCAACGTTTCCTGCAGTGAAGGCATCAAGGAAACCGTATGCTGAATTTATGTTCAGTTTAGAAAGATATATTTCCACATTTCCTTCCAGGTCAGACTCTCCATGGAAAGACATGTTTACTCTTTCCCCTGAAATGTAAACTGGATGGGTAAGATATGCAGGAGTCGATGGATATGTTATCTTGTAACTTTCGTTTTCGCCCTGGTCGAGAGTTCCGGAAGCTCCACCATATTCAATAGATTTTGGGCCGTTGTATGTAAGATTTATCGGAGAGGGTAGCTGGATCCCTCGTCCCTCGTAGGGAGATTCCATTGTAATCCAGTTCCCTTCATCCGGGTTGCTGGTATGGTCAAGAACATTAACAACTTTATCTGTGAAGTTTATGCTGCCAATATGGCTTAAATTTGTTTCATTAGTAGCTGCAATTGCTGTTGTAGATGCTAATATGAACATGCCTAGTGCAACTATCAGTAGACTATTTTTCAAGTACATACCTCCATTTTATTCATTTAATTTTTTGATCCAGTCCTGCATTGAAATAGTAAGAGTTTTTGCATGATCATCATCCGTAATTGGTATTTTTTTGCCTCATTTCCTTCTCGAATATAATATCAGAATCAGAAGCCCCATACCCATTCCTGCTAGCAGATAGAATTTCTCTACAAATGGTTTAGGGGATTCGGACACTGGGGCAGTCTTTCCGGAAAGCTTTGTTTGATTGTCGCCTCTTACAAGCTTTTCATCGGAATTTGAAGATTCAGATACCCCTTTTTCGTTCACAGTTTCGGAGGTTGTTTGTTTCACAGGAGACTGGGGCTCTGCAACAGAAGTATCCTTTGAAGAAGTACCCTTTGAAGAAGTGTCCTTTGAAGAAGTATCCTTTGAAGAGGTGTCTGTTGAAGATGGATCGTTAGACGAAGAATCTGAAATTGATCCTGAAGTTTCCTTTGACTTAATTGTTACTATTTTCGTTATCCCCCCTACTTTTAGCTCAAAGTCCCCAGATGGAATCGCTTTTGTACTATATGAGTAACTGAATTTTCCATCAGAATCGGCTTCTATCCCCTGAAAAGCCGTGATCTTCAGGTTCACATTAGAAACTCCTTCTCTGGCATCTCCGTCTATCTTTATTCTATATGTCCCTGGGGGAACACTTGACTGTGAGACTATGGCAGTGTTTCCTGAAGCCTCCGAACTCTTTGTCACCCACACAACCATTTTTACCCTGACATTGAGGTTTGCGGCTCCGTTTGCTTCTACCTTAAAGACGTTGTTAAATCCGTCAGGAATCTTTACGTCTTCAAGAATGTATTCGAACTCTCCTCCAGAGACAGGTACCGTTTTTTCAAAGGTTACAAATGCATCTATTTTCTCATCAGGTGAGGCAGTTCCTTTTATACTAAGGATATCCCCTGAAACAGGTTCTTGTGGTGAATATTCCCAGTCACTAACTGATGCGGCTACAGGAAAAATTAACAGTAAAGCCAGAAGCAAAAGGGAAGTGCTTATAATAGCTAATTTTTTGAGTTTCTTACTTAAATTATTTGATGCGTGCACAGGAATTTCTCCTTTTTAATTAAGGCATAAGTTTCATAAATTTTTTTAGAGAGAACAAATATAATTATATTAGACAGTAAGCAGATTAAAACTATTGCCAATAAAGGTTGATTATACCATATAATATGCAGTATTTATCACTCAATACATATAAATTTTTATTGATAGTTTTTGGTTTTTACCAGAGTATCTATTTGACTTTATATATAATGTTATGTGCTTTTGCGAAGTTGTAACTCATACAAATCTTCATTTATTATTTAAGCCCCCAATTCAATAATAAGCTTGGATTTACTTTTGCATATATTTTATATGCATATTTCAATAATGACAATGGATTGGTATATCACTTACCAAGTTTTTATTGTAGAGTCAAGGAGAAGTACATTGATTAAAACTTATTTAAATGCAAAAAACGTATAATTATGCCTTTTTTTGTTTTTTTAGAGTTTAATTTCATAGAATAAATTACTTATTAAATTAATTATATGTGCTAATAATATAACATCTGACAAAAGTTTTTTATACATTGAAGTGTTCTTATCTAGTGAATTAGTAATTTATTTAAGAAGTACACCGTAATATATGGGGGCATAGTTATGCTATTGAGTATTATATCGTCAAGTGCAATCTCTGCGAGCGCAATTTCAATGATTACAAGTCCGGGTCTTCCCCAGTATGGGGCTGCAGTTGTTGTAGGACTTATAGTTCTCCTTTCTTTGAAGGAAGTTCTGTCAGCATCTGAAAAGTGGAACAAATCACTTAACAGCTCATTTAACCTGGCAATTCTGCCTTTGTGTTTCGCTTTTTTAGCAGTAATCTGTTTCAACATTTTGGCAATAGTTTGATTCCGTATTTTCGGAACATTCTTTTTATTTTTTATAGTCAGAACTAATTTCTTTTAGTTTTTATCTGCAAGGTCTTTTTTGATTTTTGTGCCCAGTACACCAGTATAGATCTTCAGGGAACATATTAGATCTTTTATATTTAGAAAGATTATTTCAGGATGAAAATAGGCATATTTCTTTAAGTGCGAACGGGATTTCAAAATTAGTAGAAGGATGAGAACCTGATGATTATTTTTAAAAATAGATATCTATAGTCACGCCTGTAATTGTTGCAATAGAATCCACTTTGATCTCATTGAGTAGTTGCATTATTTGGCCTCGTGACTATAGTTTGATTTTTTTTTCAAAATTATTTTCCAAAGCCATAGCAAATTAATTAAATATATAACATATGAGCAAAAAATCGATGCAAATAATACTTGAAAGTGTAGTTAATTGCTGAGTTAACCATTTAGCTCAACAGAAAAGATAAAAATGAAGGAAAAACACAGAGGAAATAAAGGCACACTTTTTGAGTACTTTCAGTGATTTCCGTACTCATCGAAACTGAATAACATTTTATCAGTTTGGTTTTCGGGTTTTAGCTTCTTAACTTCGTTATTGTAAGCTCAAATGATCTTGCAAGAAATATTCTTGAGTCAGAGAGGTTGGAGTAATCATATATTTATCTAGCTGGCTGACTTGGGATATACCACCGGAATGTTAAAACTTTTTAGGGTAAAAACCATCTCATGCTCGGAACTCACTTATTATTTCCTTTATCTGGGCGTCTGTTCTCAAAATATACAGATAATAAATGCAGATAATCAGACCAGAACAGAGAACAAGAAGTATCTGATTTATTTCTATCATTTTTAGGGCAACAATTACCATTCCTACAGGCATAAACAGGATTAAATTAGAGAGGATTATTTTTAGAGCCCTTGAAATCTTTACCCCTGAATAGGACATCATCTTCAAGCACAAGTACCCATATACCAGAATTCCTGATATTGAGAAGAGAATCAGTGCCATACGTGGGCTTCCAAGTGCTCCGCCAATTAAAAGGGAAAAAAGACGAGTGATCAGATTCAGAAAATTGTAGTGAAAGCCGAACTGTTGCTTTTCGACTACAACATATATTGTACTCAGTGGAGTAGAGATAAACCAGATAAAGGCCCATATACTCAGGATCTGGGCATAAACACCAGCTTCTGCCCAGGCTTTCCCGAAAACCACTGTGAAGACATCACTGCCGATAATTGTAAGGATTAACATCGGAAACATGCCTATGATCACAAGCATCCTGAATACATTTTCAACAAGAGAAGGAAGAGTCCCTTCGGAGAATGCCCTTGATGCCCTCTGGAAAAATACCTGTGAAATTGAACCGCCAATAAAGCTCATAGGCAACTGTAAAAGGCGAAATCCAAGGGAATAAAAACCTACTACCAGGGGTGTGAAAAAAGCGGAAAGAAGAAAGGCCGGGAGTTGCCAGGAGACTGAGTTCATGAGGGCAGACCAGGTATCTATAAGAGGAAATTTATAGTACCTTTTAAACCCTTCATAGATTTTCCTCCAATTCAAACTTTGTTCAATCAGGTTTCTGTCATCCCTCCAGATCTGTAGTCCAAGTATGAATGTTGAAATCGACTGGCCTACAAGACTGCCAGCTATCAACCCCCCAGGACCAGGTTTTCCTGCGAGTCCCACGCCTATCTGCGTTGAAGTAGTTGAAATTGAACTGGAGATTTTTGAGATGGATAGCCTTTTGAAAAGTTTTGTTCTGGAATTCCAGTTAGTTAATGCAAGAAATATACCATTTACAAACACAAATGGAGTTACAAGCCAGAGATAATTCCCTACCTGAGGAGAATTCAGAATCTCAACTATGGGCTCTCTAAAATACCATATAATTGGCAGGGTTAAACCGCTGACAAAAAGCACTGAAAGCAAACTCAGCCCCAGGAGATTGACGGCTTCTTCATCCAATTCAGGCAGCATTATGGAGTATTCATATCTCAGACATGAAATAACACTGAGAATACTGGAAATAGAAATGTACAGAGCCCACACTCCGAAATCCTCTGGCCCATAAAGGCGAGTCAAAACAGGAACTGAGAAAATTGTAAGAATTTGGGCAAAGGTTGTTCCACCTGCAAGTGTCAGTACATCGAATGCAAAGCTTGCATTTTTATTATTTCCACCCAGTTTCTCAGTCATTTCTGATGGTGTTTTTTCCATAGCCGATACCTTAACAAAAATTATGTATTGTATTCGGCTCCAAGGATCTTCAACAGTTTGAACTACATACTCAACTCGAAAAAATTTAACTCCTCATAGCCTTTTATACTTCCCAATTGATATCTGCATATTTCCCCATTTACTCTTTAAAATCTCCTTATAGATAGATAAATCCTTTCTGAATAAACTTCTCCCTCCCCTCATTTTGTAGTACAATTATGTTAAAATAAGGGTATTTTTCTTGATACCCTCTACTGGAGAAACCTTTTTATGTTTTTGAGCAGAGCACCAGTACATTTACAGACAGGTTTTTAAACAAAAATTACTGTCAAGCTAGAAAGAGCTCGTACTGGAAGAAATCACGATCAAGCGTCTTAACAAGGTTGCCTGCCCAATTGAAAAAAAGAATTTATTGAACAGACACCTCTCGATACTCCTCTGATTGGTGCTGTCTTATTTATATATTAAATATGAACACTTAATTTATGACATGAATATTTAATTTTATTTTAATAGTTCTGATAATTGTCAGATATTCTCAGGTTACATGACCAGTGTCATTCCCTCTTTTCTACGTTATTAGACCACCAGTTAAAGATTTCCTCTCCGCTTGCAATCCAGGCATTTTTGCCGCAAACATATTCGAGAAATTTTTCGTAATATTTAAGGTTCTTTCCATCGATAGACGTATTATTGTGCCAGAGGATTGTAACCACGCCATTGCACTTCTCAACCTTATCAACAAGATCCTTTATGAGCTCCCATGCTTTTTTAACATCAAGGCGCATGTAATCTCTTAGCAACGTCCGATCCATGATGACAAGTGGAATTTCGAGGATATCAATTTGTTTTCCGGTATTTAAATTATATGGCCTGAAGGGGTGACATACTCCATTTCTAAAGCCTGCACAGTCTGCATACCCAAATGTGGTATCATACTTGAAGCCTGCTTTGCTCAACAATTCCCATGTATCCGGCACCTTAAATCTTAAATAATGATTTCTGTATCCTATAACCTTTTTGCCAAAAACTTTTTCAAGCCTTTGCTTTTTTTCCATTATATCTGCTAAGTTATTATAAGATTCGTGTCCCCCGTGAAGGCCAACTTCCCACCCATTGTCGGATATAAACGGTAATTCTGCTTCAAGTTCCTCAATTTTGTAATCAAAATCTTTCTCTCCGGGATGTAAGGCCAGAAAATAGAAACTGGATTTTGCATTGTATTTTGCTTCCAGCTCCATTATTTGTTTAAAGTTCCAGCAGGGGTTCCACTTCTTGTTAACTCTGGAAAAGGGCGTCTTCATAGCACCTGTTAAATTCCCTTTAGCAAATGCTTTAGCAGTTCCAATGATTGGATACAGTTTTTCCGGGTAGACTACATCAATATCATGAGTAAGGCAGACAGCAAACTTTTTTCCGTCAGGGTACTCAGGGTGCAATCCGTTTTCTACCATAAACCTGGAAACTTTGGGGTCAAAAACATTTCTCTGACTACTTAAATAGTAAGGAAACCTCTCGTACTGGTCAGAGAACGTCAAATTATATTCTTCTTTCTTGGTAAAAAGATCCCAGAGTTCTTCGTTTTGTTTCAGTTTCTCAATCATGTTTTTGCCCTTCTCCAGAATATTAAAGACTTAAATGGGCTCTCAAAGGAGAGTTTATGTTCATATTATTAAATGTTCGTTTTTATCTCCCCTCCCAATCCCCTTATACACAAATCCCTTGCCTATGAACTCATCAGGCTCAATTACGTTTCTCCCATCTATAATCACAGGATGTGCTTTTCCAGTAAGCTTCTTTACCCAATCAGCCGTTACATCATAATATGCACTGTGTCCTGCAAGAACCACTACAGCATCCGCACCTTTAACAACTTTTTCTAGATCCCCTGAAATCTCGACTCCAGGATAATTAACAACATAAGGGTCGTGCACCGTAACGCTGGCTCCGGCTTTGAGGCAAAGGTCTCTGTAAGGCTCTGAAGGTGTGTTCCTTGCATCGTCAGAGTCTCGGATAAAGGCCCAGCCGAGCATCACAACTTTTGAGCCATCCATCTTCTTTCCAACTCTCTCAAGGGCTGCAACAGTCAGGTTGTACATGTGTAAAGGCATGAAATCGTTGACTTTTCTTGCAAGCACGTAGATTGAATCGGCACCTTTCGGATAGTCCAGCTGACCGTTTCCGATTTTGACCCCTCTCTCGAGATGGTAGGTGTCCTTGGTCAGGCAATGGCCTCCTACACCTGCTCCGGGCCAGAGTACCGCTCTTGTAATGCCTTCTCCTTTTAAGCTGTCCACACCTGTCCTGACATCATATACGTTTATTCCCATTGCCTCACAATAAAGGGCAAGTTGGTTGATTGCTGCAATCTGGAGGTCGCGGAAAGTGTTCTCTGCAGTTTTTGTGACTTCAGCTGCAGTTGCACTCATAGGAATTACTCTTCCAACGGTCAGTACAGGGGAATACAGCTCAACTGCCCGCATGGTGCTTGCCTCATTAATGCCGCCTACGATCCTGTCATGTTCCCTTATATTTTTCAAAAGCCTGCCAACCATCACTCTTTCAGGAGCATGGGCAAGGGCAAAATCTTCTCCTGCTTTCAGACCTGACTCTTCTTCAAGGATCTGTTTTGCCATGCCTTCAGTTGTCCCAGGAGTTATCGTGGACTCAAGTACTACAAGCATGCCTGGTTTCAAGTATTTGCCCACATTTTTGATGCCTTCAATGAGTGCGGAAAAATCAGGCACAAGGTCCTTGGGATCTGCAAAAGGAGTCTGAATTGCAAGGGTAACAGCATCAAGTTCGGAGATCCTTGAGAAATCGGGAGTACACTCGAATTTGCCGGCTTTCACGACTTTGCTAATAAGATCTTCGAGGCCAGGCTCTTCTCCTTTGAGAGGACTTTCCCCACGATTGAGCATCTCGATTTTGTAACTTGAGCTTTTTGAATTGCGCTGGAAACCGAGAACTTTATTAAAACAGGGGGCATCTGCAAAAAGAACGGCTGCAGGGATGCCTACATAGCCCATTCCGAGTACCCCAATTTTAGTTATCGGGCCGCGTTCCTTGAGAAGTTTTTCTAATTTACTCATAAATATCACTTTCCAATTTTTTCCGATTTATATAATTGCTAAATTTTTCATACTCAGAGTTTTTTCCGGTTTATTGTCCTACCTCGATTAATCTCTCTTCTTGGTAGGATCTTATGGCTGCCATTGCCACTTCAAGGGCGTGTTTTCCATCTTCACCACAAGGGTTAGGGTCTTTGCCAGTTGCTGCACAGTCTATGAAGCAGGCGAGTTCATTTTTAAGGGGTTCACTTGGTTCCACTTTTGCTTTTCGGATCCATCCGTTATCATGAAGTTCTACTGTTTGATTGATGTAATCCAGATAAGCAACGCCCTTAATTCCAATTGCTGTCAGCTGTCTTACTTTATGGGGAGTCAGCCAGTTTGTTTCCACGACTCCTGCAAAGTTATGATCCATGCGCAGGATGATCGAGGCATGGTCTTCAAAGGAGTGAATATCTGCACCTGCAATGGCATAGACGCCTTTTATTTTCTTTCCGTAAAGGTATGAGATAATATCGATGTCATGAACACCGATATCCAGAATTACTCCCACGTCTCTGATCCTCGGATTATATGGGCCCACACGCTTGGTCGAGATTGAAACTATCTTGCCCAGAGTGCCTGAGTTTATAATTTCTTTGAGCCTTATGACCGCGGGGTTAAAACGCTCGATATGCCCTACCATAAGGACTTTTCCCGCTTTTTTTGCGGCTGCTATCATCAGGTCCGCATTTTCAGGCGTATCTGCAATAGGTTTTTCCACAAGAACATGTATTCCTGCGTCAAGCGCATCGAGTACAACCTGTTTGTGCAACTTCGTAGGCACAACAACACTTACTGCATCAAGGCCTTCAGAGAACATTTTTTTGTAATCTGTAAAGGCTTTTGTCTTGAACTGCGTTGCCATGGCTTCTACACGGTTCTGGTCTACATCCGAGATTCCGGCAAGTTTCACACCTTCCATTTCGCTGTAAATCCTTACGTGGTTCTGCCCCATGGCACCAGTACCTATAACTCCTACTCTAATCAAAAATCTCACTCCTTATTCTAAAAATGCAGTGGCTTGAAAACTCCTCAAACCTTTGCATAAAATTCTTTAGTTGCTTCGACTACAGTCTGCACATCGGTTTTGGATAATGTGGGGTGTACAGGGATGGAGAGGACCTCTTCTACTGCTTTTTCTGAAATCGGTAGCGAGTCTTTGTATCCAAGCTCCTTGTAGAGGGGCTGCTTGTGGATAGGTATCGGATAGTGGACTCCTGTACCTATGTCTTTTTCTTTAAGGAAAGCTGCCAGTTGATCTCTCTTTTTGGCCCTTACGGTGTACTGGTGGAAAACATGCGTACAGCCGGCTTTTGTAATTGAAGGAACAAGTCCTGGTATACCTTTGAGTCCAGCTGAGAGGATTCCTGCATTTTTCTGTCTGGCTGCAGTAAATCCATCCAGTTTTCCAAGCTGAACGAGCCCTATTGCAGCTGCAATATCAGTCATACGCAGGTTGAAACCCAGCATTTCGTGCAGGTAGCGAATCTTTGAGCCGTGAGCCCGGATCATCTTTGATTTCTCTGCAATTTCTTTATCGTTTGTAGTAAGCATTCCACCTTCACTGGTAGTCATATTTTTTGTTGGGTAAAAGCTAAATGCTCCTGTCCCGAAGCTTCCTACTCTTTTTCCATAGAATTCTGCGCCATGGGACTGGCAGGCATCCTCAACCACAATAAGCTTTTTATCCTCGGCAATTTCCATTATGGCTTTCATGTCTGCAGGATGTCCGTAGAGGTGGACAGGCATAATGGCTCTGGTCTTTGAAGTGATTTTTTCCTTGATTTTTTCAGGGTCTATATTATATGTATCTGGCTCTATATCTGCGAAAACAGGTTTTGCTCCGGTATAAAGAATGCTGTTTGCGGTAGCAATGAAACTGAAGGGGCTTGTAATCACTTCATCTCCTTTTCCTATGCCGTGCGCAAGAAGCGCAATGTGAAGGGCGGCAGTACCGGAATTAACCGCTGCTGCATATTCACAGCCAGTGTATTCGGAAAAGGCGAGTTCAAATTCTTCTACTTTCGGACCCTGTGCAATCATGCCTGAACTCAGGACCGCTGTTACTGCATCAATCTCTTCCTTGCCCAGAAGGGGCTTGGCGATTGGGATCATTTTCGAACCTCTTTTAATAATTTTAATAAAACGTACTCTTACTTAATTTAATTTTTTGATAAGCTTATATTCGGTTTAATTCCTTTAAATCCTTCGGAAGTTCCTGTATTTTTGCAGGCACTCCAAGTGCAAGTTTCCAGGCGGGTACGTTTTTTGTCACAAGTGCCCCTCCGGCAACCATTGCCCCTTCTCCAATTTCCACATCTGGAAGCAGGGTAGCATTTGCACCGATAGATGCCCCTTTTCTCAAAACAGGACCTTTCATCTCGTATTTCTTTCGAATAGGGTATTTATCGTTAGCCAGAACCGCACATGGCCCTATAAACACATTGTCTTCGATGATAACATTTGTTGGAATGTAGACATTGCCCTGAATGCTGACATTATTTCCGATCTTCACATGCCCGTCTATAATGACATTGGTTCCGATAAGGACATTGTCCCCTATTTCAGTGTTTTCTCGAATCATTACATTATGTCCGGTTTTGAAGTTTTTTCCGGTTTTTACACTGGAAAATATCGTTGACCCGGCCCTTACAATTGAATTCGGGCCTATGGTACATCCTGGAAAATCAAAATCTTCTATTTCAATATTTTGGTTCAGAATTTCCATAAGGATCTTGTGTTCAGGGTACCCTAAAATCACATTTTCCAGTATTACTGTATCTTTTCCTATTACAGAGGCACCATATATTTTAGAAGAGTTGTGTATTTTAAATTCAGTCGAGTTCATTGTTCCCCCCGTTTTTCTGGTTATTTTATTTGACCAGCCGCTCTTTTTTTGCTTCATAAAAACTTCCTGGTCAGCTATTACATAGTTTTCGATTATTTCATTCCCGATTATCGAGTCAACTTAACTGTCGAGGTAAAACTCGAAGAAGATTCTAATTTATTTCTTCCCGATACTCACTCCCATTAATCTGTGTAACTATCTTAATTTTTTACTTGAATACACATTATAATTATTTAAGTAATTTGGTTTATTTTTCCTATTACTCATTTTTCTTGCGTTTTCTGACAGAGTTATTTAATCTATACCTCCGCTTTTGTATTCACATTTATGTAGTGTCTTTCTGATATTCTATATACAATACTATTATAGTGACAACTTATATAAAAAATTAATAACTTAGGAAGTTTCCAGTGGTCAAATAATGGCCGTGCTTTAAGGGAACATTCTATAAAATACAACGCTGTTTTTTTTGAATCCGTTCTTCCTTTTGGGCCCTTAATTTATTTTGTATTGAAGATCCAGATGGAGGTCGAGAATATTTGCATAATCAATCGGGTTTTTGTGGCTCTTTCCTGAAGAATGGGATTGAAATCCGATCTCCTTCCATTTTTTCAGTAACATGAGGAGGATTTTTATATCATATCGGATATTTGTCTCTTGAATATGCGAATCAACTCAAGGAGTCCTAACTACGCTTACTAGTCTAATTTCATCAAGTTCAGTTTCTTCAGGTGTTCTATCAATCACGACCAAACCAGGAATCCCTGAAGGAGCATCCGTGGCTGCGGCAGCTTTACTTTTGCTGCTTTTGCTCCGAGATTTCCTCCCGGTATCGAATCACTGGGGAAATGCTGTGAAAGTCTCTTTGGATATGGGAATAATTCCACTGTTATTTTCCTTCTGTGCAAGCATTCTTTACAAAATTGTAGTTCTATTTTGATGGCCTGTAACTTCAACCCATTGTTTTTTAGTTAAAAATTGTTTTTACGCTACGTCAGAAAGAGCTAGTTTAAAAGTATGAGTATAGCTTTTTCTTTTTTTTCTGTGCTTTCAAGAGAAGAAATGAGTTTTTAAGTTCCTTTTTTTCATGTATTTATGCCGGAAGGAAGTTAGTCAAAAAAATTGCGTTCTTGACTAATCTCCAGCTTCTACTTTTTCTTTTCACTTCCTTTTTACCCCCCTTCTTTTGGAAGCATCTTACGATGGAAGATATGTTAGAGGAGGAGGAGGGGAATAAGTCCGAAAAGAAATATATTTATAAAACCATGAATCATCATAGCCAGCGGAAGGCTACGTGTTCTGTAAAAAAGATAACCTATGACGATGCCTACGAAGGATGTGTACACAACTTCGTAAATACTCCCATATCCTGAATGCATAAGCCCGAACAAAATACTTGTAATAATCAGCCCACCCCTATCTCCAAGTACTATCTCTAGTCTAGTCTGGAGAATCGATCTGAAAATTACCTCCTCTACAAGGCCTACAAAAAAGATCATAACTATGCTGAGCTTCAGGAGATAAAAGATTGAAAGGTCAGGGATGAGATTTTTCGTCCCGATTACAAGGTATTCTCCCGCTCCGAGCAAGAAGCCTAGAAGTATCGAGAGAAGAATATAGGTTATTATCTTCTCAAAGGTTATACCAAGCTGCTTCCGAGTTAGACCCTGATGGGTGGCTGCAATACTCACTGGAACTGCCAGGAGTCCGTATATGAAAATAAAAGAATCAAGTGTTGCCTCAAAGAAAACTGGCATTGAAAGGTTTATCAAGCGCAGGATCGGAAGGAGAATAAAAGCCTGGTAGGTTTTCTGGATTTCTTCATCTTTTACGAAGACCATAGAAAAAGAAAGCCCAAGAAGGATCACTGCATGTATTGATGCAGCTTCTATTAACCTTCCAGAATACACCCACATTTCCGCAAAAGCAATTGCTAGGGCTGGTATTCCCAGATAAAACCACTTATTTTTGAGCTCAGGCGTTTCCCTTCTGAGACTTTCAGATGCCCCTATTCGACCTTCGGATTTTTCTATATTTATACTCTCAGATGCCCCCATCTCATACCTCCTCTGTAACATTTATCCAGAGGCGCAGATCTCTGTAGGGGATGTTCTTTTCAGTCTCATTGAAAAGTAGAAACTCAAGTTCCATGTTCTTTCCTTCAATAGAAGGCGTAATCTCAAGAGGCTCTTCCAAAGTCGTGTTATGGGCAAGTCTTATATTTTGAAGATCTACAGGGAGGGGCAGCGATGTATTACCAAGCCTTACATCCATTGTGTAGTTCATTGTTTTGTACTCATTGTTTGTTATTCCTATAATGTAGGTTCCACTTTCTCCCTGTATATAGTCTGTTTTATAATTCTCAGCCATCTTTTCAGGTCCGAGGATATAAAATTCCGTAAATGGTTCTTTATCCTGAGGCACCAGGAAAATGTGAACAACAGTTCCAATCAAAACAAGGACAGAAAGAACCAAAAAGATCCTGAGAGTTTTCTCAGTCTTTGACTCTGGCTTGTCGAGAAATTCCGCAAAAAGGGCAAGAATGGAAGCTTTGAAAGAGACTCCAAATGTTCTGTCTTCTGGAAGTCGCATTCTCCTTACATATGCCACCCCACACATCAGCAAAGTAAATACAGAAAGGCTTACAAGAAGAGGAATTTCTTTGATTCCCCATGGTGAAAAACTAAGTGCAAGCCCTATAAGAGGTACCACTGCAATGCTTATTCCAACAGAAAGCGCTATTCTCTCCATCCATTCAAGTCCGCCCTTCTCCGGGAAAAGCATGGCTATAAGGGCATACCCTGGAAGGAAAAGTACCATAGGTAAGCCAAGAGCCGTGCGGATGAAACTTCCGCTTAGTACAGGAATAAGTACGAAAATATCCGTAATAATTACAAGGCCTGCTATAAGCAGCAGATCAGATGGAAACTTCTGGTTTCCGGCCATATGACTCCTCATAAAACGATTTTAATGTTTTTCTGGCTTCCCAGTTTTGTTTTTCTTTTTATCCGGGCTAATCTACTGATCTCTGTGTTCCTGAATTGGTTTTCGAAAATCGTCCTTTTTTATTCAGCTCATGTGTTTGATCTTCATATGTGAAGAATGAATATGGAAAGGTGAGAATTGTCCAAACTTCAATCCCGGAGTCATCTTCCGATTTAGCAGCATTTCTATTCTTGAATTGTATCTTTTTCAAGAATGGTTTTAACCCGACCTATTAATTACTTAGTTGTATAAAATATCTTTCCCATTTCCTGCTTTTTATATCAAATACTTTTCCCTTATTTACTATCTTCTTGAAGGAAGTTTTTAACCTTTAAATTTTTATCTCATCTCTTTTTTGAAGTGAGTTTCCTGCCTGTTCCTGTGACTTTTAAATGTTAGCATATAGCATGAAATCTTTTTAGCTTCTTATATCTGTATTATTTTTTACAAACATATTTTTCACGTAAGATAAAAAATAGAAGTCTTTATAGCATCCATTTAAATAAACAGGATTCTTAAATGCACTTATCTATTTCTCGCTAGGGAGGTTACTGTAGAATTATTTTTCGTGTCTAAATGCTTATATAGCTCATATATTAAAACAGATACAGGTCTTATATTATATGCCTTGACTAGCTTACAGAGCAGATAAGTACTTCCTTTTTGGAAAAGGGAGTAGAATAATCCCCCAAATTTATCTCTGTAAATACAGCTGTAGAAGACCATCTGAAACCCTATCAAAATCATGGAGCGATGACTCTGAAAAATATATTTGCTGGATTTAAACTTATTACCGATTCTTCTATAATAAATCACTTTTTGCAGGAGACTCTTGGGTCTTGTTGTCGAAGAGGTAGATGATTACACATGACCATTACGATTGCAGCCATGCCTGCTTATAATGAAGCCCATTCCATTGCAGAGGTTATCAAGGGCTGCAAAAAATATGTAGACAGTGTGGTGGTTGTGGACGACGGAAGCACTGATAACACTGTCGATGTCGCCGAATCTCTAGGCGCCTATGTAGTCCGTCACGAAACTAACAAAGGATATGGGGCAGCCCTCAGGAATTGTTTTGAAACCGCCCGTAAGCTCGGTGCAAATTCAATGGTCATAATCGACTCTGATGGACAGCATGACCCCTCTGAGATCCCCAAGCTCCTTGAACCCCTTAAAAACGGATTTGATCTGGTAATAGGTTCACGGTTTGTCAATGGAAACGGTAAAAATGTTCCCATTTATCGTAAGTTTGGGATGAAGGTCCTTGATGTCGCAACGGTGATGGCAGGAGGCCTCAATGTCACGGATTCCCAGAGTGGTTTTCGGGCTTATGGAAGAAAAGCCATTGAGAATATTAATTTGAATGGCACAGACATGTCTGCAGGATCCGAAATCCTCATTCAGGCAAGAGATTGTAACCTAAAGTTTACTGAAGTGGAAATCCATTGCAGGTATGACCTTGAAAACTGCTCAAGTGAACATCCATTCATACATGGACCAAGGGTTCTGTTCAGGATTCTGAAGGATATGGAGTATAGACGGCCTCTGTACTATTTTGCAGTTCCTGGAATGATTATGGCGTCTACAGGCTTTCTTATGGGATTGAAATTTTTACAGGATTACTATATGGGAGGTTACTTGCGCTTCGGCCCTACACTTCTTATGGTGATGCTGACAATTATAGGAGCCTTCATGGTGTTTACAGGAATAATACTGCATGCCATCTCAAGGATGATATTTCTAAACGAGCATATTCGAAAACAATAATGTTCAAAGTGGGGTTAATTTGTATGGAATACCCTTTTGTTTCAGTGGTAGTAGGCATTCGCAATGAAGAAAGGTTCATTGAAGAATGTATTGAGTCACTTCTTAAGCTCGACTACCCTCAGAATTATTATGAGATTCTTATCGTTGATGGGATGTCTACCGACAAAACCCAGGACCTCGTACAGAAATATCCTGTCAGGCTCCTTTTAAATGAAAGAAAAAATGTTGCTGCGGCAAGGAATCTAGGAGTGGAGAACTCCAGAGGTGATCTTGTTGCGTTTACTGATGGGGACTGTAAGGTAGATCCCCAATGGCTGAAGATCCTCGTCCGTGAAATGCAAAGTGCTCCAGAAGATGTGGTGTGTGTTGGAGGACCGAACCTGATATTTGACACTGACCCTGTATTTGGTAGAGTAGTGGGATATTCCCAGGAAACTTTTTTGGGTTCTGGAGGCTCGGCTCAGTCCAAAAACTCTTCAAAAAAGCACTATGTAAATTCTCTTCCCAACTGCAATGCCATGTATAAAAAGAGTGCAATCAAGGAAGTAAGGGGTTTTGATGAAATGTTTCTGGTAGGCCAGGACGGAGATCTGAATTATAGAATTGGCAAGAAAGGACACAAGTTTTTGTACATCCCTGAAGCACAGGTATTGCACCACAGAAGAGGAACTCTCAAGTCCTTTTCCGTAAGGATGTTTAAATATGGTATGTGGATGGCAGAGCTCTTCAAAAAGCATGGAGAATTTGTTCGATGGTATGCATTTTTACCCTCAGTTGCCATAATTTTTGCAGTCTCTTTGCTTATCGCCTCCATTATATACTTCACTCCAATACTGTTTCTGCTTGCACTGAGTGCGATATATTTTGCTCTGATCCTTGTTACCTCAATCCAGGTTACTTACAAAATGAGATCAAGATATGGCCTCTTTGCCCTGTTCATAATCCCTGTACAACACATTACCTATGGGATGGGATTTTTGTACAGTTTTGCCAATTCCCTTTTTCTCTCAAAAACGAAGTCTAGCCCAGATATTTAATATCCATGAGTTCATTTGATCATATGTTAGAAAAAGCGACCGAAACTATTGAATAGGTATGGGAGACTTTTGGGGTAAAAAACTTCTTAATCAATATCATCCTGATTGTACTCTCATTGGTTTTTGAAAGCAGAAATTTGGAGACCAGAAATATAGTCCTCACAGTAGAGATTAACAATTTATGCTCTAAAAAAGATGTTTTTTGTGTAAAATGTAATTTACTCGTGAGTTTAATTTGACTCAGTTTGTGAAGTTATGATTATTAAGGTTATGGAGATAGTATGTTAGGATTAAGTGAAGAGACAGGACTCAAGTTGGATAATAACCGCTTAATGAGGTTAATTTCCTCTCTGTTTCCGCTAGCTATAATCGTCGCAGTGATATTCACATTCTTATGGATGTTCGCAACCGGAAAGCTAGGTTACGCACTGAGGGGACTATTTACAGGAATACCTGCAATACTTTCATGTCTGTTTATACTGTTCGTTTACAAAAAAGATGTTAGTCTTCATGATATAGATGCCTTACCATCACTAAATATAAAGTCCTTTACTTATATATTCGGGATATTTTATATCAGTTCCCTAGTTTCACTTCTGTTATCTCAGGGAAGCAGACCATGGTATTATTTTGTATTTATTTTAGTACTCTACCTTTCAGTATTCTTACAAATATTCTCGAAAAAATCAAGCCCATCTCTTATTCTAGTGGAATCGTTCTTGATTATGGCTAATTTGATTTACAGTGTTACATTAAATTACGATTTCTATATCGGAACCACAGATATCTTGCCCCATATTTTCCTGTCGGAACTTACAGCCATATCCGGGCAGACAATTTCTACGTCTTTAAGTGATTATGCATATTTCCCTCTGTACCACATACTTATTGCAGAAGCATCTGAGCTCCTGAATACAGGCATAAAAACTTCACTTTTTCTAGTAACCGCACCTATCTATGCGATCACTATAATTTTTCTTTACTACCTGTTTAATTACATAACAAATAACAGGCAAATTTCTCTGCTTTCTTGCCTACTATTTTCGGCTAGTTCTGTTGTGCTCTATTACGGTACAAATGTAATCACCCGCACAATGTCATTCGTAATGTTCATTGTATTACTGTACCTTATTTATGTTGTTAATTTCAAAAGAGACAAGCTGTCTTTAAAAACTCTCTCGGTGATAGTAGTAATCTTTTTAACTCTGGTTCACAATGTTTCCCTTCCCCAACTGGTCTTACTGCTTGTCATTCTTTTTGCCTCGGAATACATAATAGGTGGTAGTAGCTATATAAGCAAGCCTTTTTTTGTATTTCTTAATGTCACTTTCATTTCATACTGGTTTTTTGTAGCATATGTGTTTGTTCAAAGGAGTCTGACTCCCCGTCTGCAGAGCCAGTTCTGGGATTCTATAGTTTTAACTGCCGGAGGTACAGAGGTACTTCAAGAGAGCATGGTTAATTTACTCGGACTCATGGATAAATCTATTTTTTTATTTTTTGCCCTGATAGGAATAGGTTTTCTCCTGAAGAACTATAAAAAAAATTATGCATCAGTATTTGGATTATTTGCCCTTATGACCCTGATATTCTATGTCCCCAACCCTTTAAACACCATCTGGCAGCTTAGAATTCTTTTTAGAGTTGACCGCTTTATGCTTTTTGTCAGCCCCTTTATGGCTTTCATAATGGGGTATGGAATGTATGTATTCTGGAATTATATGACTAAATACTCCACTAAGAAGGTAAATTCTTTCGTTTTAATGATTTTGCTGTTCTCAGGATTTGTTTTTGTTTCTTCAGTATTCAGTATTGGAGACTCGGATTTCCTTGGTCATGATGCAAGGCACGAATACTTCACTTCCGATGAGCTGAACGGCTTTGAGCATGTTTTTAACTATGTCCCTGCAAACTCTTCCATTTACACAGACTATTACTCATCAAGGTTCTTTTATCTTCCACTGATCCCTGCAAGCTCTGCGGAGATGAACATATCATCTTATGATAATTACAGAATTGGCGACGTAAACAAACTTTCACAATACAAAGGCTATGTAGTACTCAGGACCCAGGAGTTTCTTAGGAGTGGTTTATACTTCGGCAGTGAAGAAAGCACCCTCAAGGACACTTCGAATTATTTCTATCAGGGATTGCCTGAGAACAGGCAGGAATTAGAAGGTAACCTTGCAGTTCTTAGTAAAGTATATTCAAGTCCTTCCATAGATATTTTTATTCCAAAACCGGGATTACATCCACAACAGGGAGTAAAAGCGATACAAAGCAAAGATCTTAATACTAAGATTAATCAAGAGCAGACCTGATTTGCATGTTGTAAATTCCACACCAGTCTGTAGTTTATTTCAATTAGATGGATCTGGCCAATTAACAGCATTTAATTACAAAAAACCCTGTAACTGAAAGTACAAAATGTATAAATTCGGATTGTGTGAAGAAAATAGAAGCACGAAGTTCATTTGTCTATTGAAATATTTATGGTAACGGGTATGAGTTATTGAAAACCGTATGCATAAAAACCTCCCCATATTTATTTCAAATATGGGGTATGTACTCGCTTTTTTGGAATTGATTAATAAATCATGGACTTGAACCCTACTTATTCTTCTGCCAGATTAGAATCTTGAAAGATTCAAAAGGCAGAAGTAAAAGTAAAATCTCTTAAAACTCACTGCGACTTCTGTAAAAGCTTTGAATATATCTCCACAGTACTTTTTGCATGAGCTTCCCACGTAAGACCCCTCTGGATTATGCTTTTGCGTCCTAAACGTCCCATCTTCTCTCTTCTGCTTGCATCTTCTAAAAGCTTATTAATTTTTTCGGATAGCTCTTCAGGATTTTTCGCCGGTACAAGATATCCTGTTTCCCCATCAACCATTAATTCCGGAATTCCGCCTACATCTGTTGCCACGACAGGAATTTCGCAGGAAAGAGCTTCGAGAACTACATTTGGCCTTCCCTCCGAAAGAGAAGGTAGAACAAGAATGTCTGAAGCTGAGATCCAGAGAGGGATATCCTCATGGTTTACGGGTCCGGTATATTTAATGTAATTGAAAATTTTAAGCTCTTGTGCTCTTTTTTCCAGACTTTTTTTCAAGCCGTCATCCCTACCAACCATATAGAGCACTGTATTAGTACCCACAAAAGATTTTGCAGCCTCAATCAGATAGTCGACACCTTTTATTTTTCTAAGAGCCCCGACAAACAGAACAATATTTTTATCCTGAGGTAGGTTTAACAGAGTCCTTGATTTTTCTTTTCCTGAAGGCTTGAATTTCTCAATGTCAACACCGTTTGGAACCACATGAACTTTATCTTCACTTATTCCCAGATTTATGATGTGAAGCTTGAGATCTTCACTGACTGAAAGAACATTGTCTGCAAAATTCATAGCCTCTACGATCTGTTTTGAAACGTAGGAACCTTCATATGCGACTTTTCTTTCTATTGTACCAAGTGCACTTATCACAAGAGGGACTTTCCACTTCTTTGCAAGTCCTATCATTCCGTATCCGTCAGGGTATGAGAAGTGCGCGTGGATAAGGTCTGGTTGTGGCTTTATGTTTTTGATTGCGTATCTGGATACAAAGTGAGCATATGAAATACCGGTTATTGGATAAAAATATTTTTTAGGAACAGCATAAACATAGCGTGGATAGTGAAGAGTGTATTTTTCGGCGTGTTCAAGCCTTGGTAGCTTGTAAAAATTGTGATATGGAAATGTGGAAAAAGGAAGCACAAAAGGTTTTGGAGAAACCACAGTAACGTCTATATTCTGGTCTGCAATTGAATCAATACTTTGCTTTATGAATGTCCCAAGTTGAGGATAATATCTGTTAGGGAATTCCTGACATACTTCCAGTACTCTCATAACTTTTTACCTTTTTTCGATTTGTATGCATCAAAAACAGACAATGACAATGATTGATTCTATAAATACCTCTCTCAAAAATGGGTTAAATGTTCATATACGATATTCATACTAAACCTCTTCCCTCCAACTTCCAATATAAAATAAGGGAAGTTGGGGGATAAACTAATTAACTACTTTTGCTATTCTGGTAACGGCAATCATGTTTAAAAAAATAAATAATATTTTCCTGATTTATTACGGCTCCTTTAATACTAAATCCGGTTCGAACATACATATCCTTGAACTTCTCAGAAATTTGAATAAATACACAGATATTGTCCTGTTCGCACCTGGCCAGAAGAGTGTAGATCGTTCTCTTCCTAAAGCAACATACGTGCCTGTAATAGACAATAAATATCTTGTACAGCCTTCTTATGAATTTATGCTTTCCTTTTATCTTCTTTATTCTTGTATAACAAACAGGCCTGATGTGCTTTATCTTCGCCAGAATTCTTTCCCATTCTTTCCTATAATTCTATGTAAAATTTTGAAAATCCCTTCCGTGGTAGAAGTTAATGGGCTGGTTCTGGATGAATTAAAGGTAAACCCAGACTCAAAGTCTTTTGCATACAAAGTTTTTTCTTATCTCGCGCTTCACTCCGAAAAACTCAATTACAAGTACTGCGACAGAATCATTTCTGTTACTGATAAGCTAAGAGATGAGCTTGTGAGGATGTATGCGATTCCTGAGGAAAAAGTTTTTGTTATAAATAACGGGGCAAATACCGATTTATTCAAGCCCCTTGAAAGAAAGCAGGTAAAAGCTGAACTGGGACTGGAAGACTCGAAAAGGTACGTATGCTTTGTGGGACATCTTGCAGCCTGGCAGGGGGTTGAGTTTCTCATTTATGCCTCCCCTTTAATCCTGGAAAAGTGTCCTGATGTTCGTTTCCTTGTTGTTGGAGACGGTGTTATGAAGGATAAGTTGCTGAAAATAGCTTTCGAATTAGGGCTTTCAGATAAATTTGTTTTTACAGGGAGAGTCCCCTACAAGAGTGTCCCTCTTTATATTAATGCAGCTGATATCTGTGTTGCTCCATTTATTGAGGAAAGGAATTCGAAAATAGGACTCTCAGCTTTGAAAACATATGAATACCTCGCCTGTGGAAAACCTATTGTAGCAAGCAGTATCTCAGGTGTCAAAGATTTGATTGAATCTTCGGGAGGAGGTATTTCAGTAACTCCTGAAAATCCACAAGAACTTGCTGCTGCAGTAGTAAAATTAATTTCTGACGAAAATGCTCAAGCTCTTATGGGGGAGAAAGGCCGCAAATATGTTATGGAGAACCATAGTTGGAATGGGGTCGCAAGAAAGATCCTGGCTATATGCAATGATATATGATCTGACAAGTATTCTTATAATAATCATATAATGTACTGCGTATATGTAAACATTTTAACTTCGACTACTTTTCTCTCTATAATAAGTTAAAAACATTCCAAAGATTTTAAAAGTATTGCATATGTACTTTTATAATATAATGATCTAATTACAGTACTGACTATAGAAATTCATGTAGATGCCAAAAACTAATTTATTCCTAATGTTCTCGCGGGGGGAATTCGTGGGCATTAGAGGATTTGGCTTGAAAAAAGGGGTGACTTATCATGAATCCGTTCTTTGTCTTGTATACAGGATTCAGTGGCCTCTGATGCGAAAAATTTCATAAGGGTTTATTCTATAGTCTTGATTTTCGGGGAGTGGATACTATTTGCAAAATTTTGCTCAATATGTAGAAAACAGAGTAATAAATTTGTCTACTTTTTTGGCAGACCATCTGAAACTTCATAGGTATGTGGGGCTCTCCCATATAACTCTTAATCTGCCGAACATACGAATGAATTTCTTTATTAGAATCATCAGGTGATAGCGATGCTAAAAAGAGAATTAGGGATCCTTTTCCTGATAGGTTGCCTTATCTTTGCAAGTGTCCCTACTGCTTTATGCAGAAGTCCCGCGCCAACAGTATATGTTTCGGGAGATAGTAGTGGAGATTTTAAATGCGACGGAAAAGACGACCATGTACAGATAAACCAGGCTTTAAAGTTTGTTGCAGAAAACGCTGCATATACAACTGTCCACCTTAAAGGGCCTTTTACATACGTTATTGACGATACTCTTCTAATAGGTAGCAATACTATTCTCGAAGGGGATTCCACTGCTGTGATCAAGCTGGTTAATAACGCAGGCTGGGCTACGATGGAACCTCTGATTAAGCAGATGAGCACTGCAGGAAATAGCAATATTGTTATCAGGGGTTTCGAGGTCAATGTAAACCATGATGGGAACTCCAAAGTTTCTAAAGGTAAAGGGTACTATAATGTAATGTATTTCACTCACTGTACTAATGTAAAAGTATACAATATGTATATGCACGATGGTCATGGCGATGGGCTGAGGATAAAATATGGTACAAACGTTCAATTTTACAATAATAAAATCTCTAAATTAGGTCATGATGGTCTTTTTGCAAGTGAATGTACGAATGTAGAGGCCTGGAACAACAAGATAATCTGCAGGACTAATAGCGGGATTAGAATATGGAACTCTAATAAAGTAAAACTGCACGATAACGTGATCGACTCTTTATACTATCGGTGTACAGGCGGTCCAGGTATTCAGATAGAAAAGAATGGAGGTATTATGGACAATATTGAAATCTACAATAATACGATCCATGACACTTATGGACCCGGAATCTGGCTTTTCAACTATGATACCTCTTCTGCTACCAAAGAACAGGGGAAAAATATCTATATTCATCACAATATCTTCTACAACACAGGCACCAATACTGGGATTACCTGGGTAGGGGGCATTGTATTGAGTGGATTCCATGATACACGTATCGAAAATAATGTATTTGACGGTGCATACCATGCAGCCGTTGTTCACATGTATCCCAATGGTTATTCTCCAAGTTATTCATCAAAAACGGGGTACACAACAATTCTCCGAAATAACATAATTGTAAACACCAAGAAGCGGATAAAAGATCCAAGCGGGACAGGGTATGGAGTCATCAATTATCTCGGCACGAACCACAAATTTGTGCTGGAAAACAACTGCCTTTACAATAACTCAGGTGGTAACTATAAAAGTTGCACATCAACAACAGATATCTACGTAAACCCACTTTTTGCAGATCAGAAAAATCGTGATTATCATATTCAGTCGACCTTTGGACGCTGGAATGAAAAAACATGGGTTAAGGATAAAGTGAATTCCCCATGCATTGATAAAGGATATCCTTCATCAGATTATTCAAAGGAACCTAAAAATAACGGAAAAAGGATCAACATAGGAAGATATGGAAACACAATTTATGCATCAAAATCAAAGAATTAATGCGGCTGAGATCTGTGCTACTCCTTTCATTAAGGGTATGAACTCGAAAATAAGGTTTTCAGCCTCGAAAAAATAAGAATACCTCGATGTGGGAAGCCTATTATAGCAAGCAGAGTTCAGGGTTTAAGATTTGATTGAATCTTCAGGGGAAGGATTCCAGTAACTATTGTGAACCAGAAAAACTTGCAACTGCCATAGTAAAATTCTTTTCGGATGGACATCTCCGAGCCTATTGAAAAAGGCCGCAGATAAGTCGTTGAGAATCATATTTTAAACGGGATTGAAAAAAAGATTCTCAACATTTCAACGATATCATTTGATATATTCAATAGTATACCTGAGGAAGATGCAGCATAAAGCTAAATGCGTAACTCCATTACTATTTTTAGAAAAGAGTTTCTATAACTCATTTTCGATTCCTTTGTTAAATTTTTTATCTGGTCTTTAGAGTACCGGTAATTTACAGGAACTGTTTTGTCTTTGAAATTGTCCTATTTTCTTCTTGCCGCAAGAACTAAAAAGAAGATTTTGTCTACAAAATATTAATGAAAATTATAAAAACATGGTCTCTTCTTTTTTGTTCTGGAATAGCTTTTTCGTATAATTTCCATCGAATTTCAGCATATTGGGGATTATTTTTACTTAGGAATATAATAAAGACAGTATTGCCACAACACAATGAATAATTATAAAATGTCCTCCATATACTTTTATAATATGATGATCTAATTACAGTACTGACTATAGAAATTAAATTAGATGTCGCCAACTAATCTATTCCTCATATTTTCACAGGGGGAATTCGTGGGAATTGGAGGAATTAGACTCAAAAGCAAGGAAATTCTTCAGAATCCATCAGTTATCATATATAGGATTCAGTAACCTCTGATAGAGAGAATTTCCACAGGATTTTTCTATAGTTTTGAATTCCGGGGAGTGGATACTATTTGCAAAATCTTGTTCCATTTTATAGGAAATATAATAATAAATTTATCTAAATTTGTGAGTAATAGTCTTAAATTTCACATAGAAATTGACACATCACCATACAGCTCCTTAGCTCACGAACATAATAATGGAATTTTTCATTCTCACCCTCGGATGACACCGACACTATTAAGAGAATTTGGCATTTTTTTCCTAATATGTTGCCTTATTCTGGCAAGTGTTCCTACTGCCTTATGCAGGAGTCCCGCGCCAACAATTTATGTTGCAGGAGATGGTAGTGGTGATTTTAATTGCGATGGAAAAGACGACCATGTACAGATAAACCAGGCCCTGAAGTTTGTTGCCGAAAACCCTGCATATACAACTGTCCACCTTAAAGGGCTTTTTACGTATGTTATTGACGATACTCTTCTAATAGGTAGCAATACTATTCTCGAAGGAGACACTAATGCAGTGATCAAACTGGTTGATCATGCTGGATGGGATACGATGGAACCCCTGATTCAGCAGATGAGCAGTTCGGGAAATAATAATATTGTAATACGGGGCTTCGAGGTTAATGCAAACCATGATGGAAATTCCGAGCTTTCGAAGGGTAAGGGGTACTATAATATCATTTACTTCACTCGCTGCAATAACGTAAAAGTATACAATATGAATATGCACGATGGACATGGAGACGGGCTGAGGATAAAATATGGAGAAAACATTCAGTTTTATAATAATAGAGTCTCTAAACTGGGACACGATGGTCTTTTTGCAATTGAGTGCAATAATGTAGATGCCTGGAACAACACTATCACCTGCAGGACTAACAGCGCTCTCAGAATCTGGAACTCAAACTACGTAAAATTCTATGACAACGCAATCGATTCTTTCTACTACAAGAGCACTGGCGGACCAGGTATTCAGATTGAAAAGAATGCAGGCATTATGGATAATATCGAAATCTGCAATAATACTTTCAACAACACCTATGGGCCTGGAATATGGATTTTTAACTATGATACAGCTTCTGCTACCAGAGACCAGGGAAAAAATATCCATATTCATCACAATGTCTTCTACAACACAGGCACTAATCCTGGCATTACCTGGATCGGGGGAATTGTAGCAGGTGGATTCAATAATACTACCATTGAAAACAATGTTTTCGACGGTGTATACAATGCTGCCATTGTCCATATGTATATAACTGGTTATTCCTCAGATTACTGCCCTGAAGGAGGATATATATCCACTGTTCGCAACAATATAATCATAAAAACTCAAAAATGCAAAAAAGATTCCAGCGGAGGATATGGAGTGATAAACTACCTTTCTGGAACACACAGCTTTGTGCTGGAAAATAACTGCCTTTACAGCAATTCAGCAGGTAACTATAAAAACTGTACCTCAAAAACCGATATCTACGTAAACCCCCTATTTGCAAATCAGAAAAACCATGATTATCATCTAAAATCATCATCTGGTCGTTGGAATGGAAATATTTGGATAAAAGACAATCTAAGTTCTCCATGCATCGATGCCGGCTATCCATCTTCAGCCTATTCATACGAACCTGAAAACAATGGAGATAGGATCAATATAGGAAAATATGGAAACACAATTTATGCATCAAAATCTGAACGGTTAACCGTGGCTCCAGTTATTATAGAATCCACCCCAAATATTACAGTGAAGGTTGGAGGAAATCTGAGCTTTACAGTGAAAGCTTCTGATGCAGATGGAGATCACCTCACTTACTCTACATCAGGTCTTCCCACAGGAGCAACTCTGAACAATACCTCAGGGTTCTTCAGCTGGGCTCCGGAGGCCGGACAGGAAGGAGTGTACAACATAACTTTTAAAGTAAGTGACGGAAAGTTCTATGACTCTGAGACTGTAAATATAAGTGTAACAAAAGAGAACCTTTTTATTATCTCTGGAAAGATGTACGACAACCGCCTGCACGAAGTTTCTCCTGAAGTAGTCTTTTCGAATAAATCGTTTCTCGACGTTGGTGGAATAAGTGGATCTGGCATATACAGGGACATCATATGGTTCAACGTAAGCGAATACACCAATTCTAATGAAATCAGCAGCTCAACCCTTTCCCTCTGCTGGTATTATCCTGCCAGCTCGCGCCCAAATGATACGATTATTGAGGTTTACAGGCCTGCTTTTGTTTGGAATCCCAATTATGTAAGCTGGAACAAGATAAATAATGGGACTGCCTGGAATAATCCAGGAGGAGACTGGTATGACAAAAACGGTGTGTTGCAGGGTAGTACTCCATATGCCACTTTAACCCTGAAAGCCAGTACCTTACCAAAAAAAACTTACTGTGAGCTGAATGTGACTGAGCTTGTAAAAGAGTACGCTGCTGGAAAGTATGAAAACACCGGTTTCCTGATAAAAGCTCGCAATGAAAGCAACAATTATATTGCTTTCTACAGTTCCGAATGTGGGAATGATAGCCAAGTACCAAAGCTTAATGTTACGAAAAAAGAAATTTCAAATCCAATTGTAATTGCAACCCTTAACGGCGCAAATGATAACCTCATTCGCGAATCTTCTCCTGAGACCATCTTTCCGAATAAGATATTTATCGATGTTGGAGGACTGAATAATAGTAAGTACAGGGATCTTATATTGTTTAACCTTAGTGGGTATGCAGGCGCAACACAGGTGAGCAATGCAACTCTTTCTCTCTTCTGGTATTATCCTTCAAGTTCCAGGCTCAATGATACTATTATTGAGATCTACAGGCCTGCTTCGGCCTGGAATCCTAGTTATGTAAGCTGGAAAAAGAAAAATAAAGGAATTGCCTGGAACAATTCCGGGGGAGACTGGTATGATAAAAATGGTGTCTTGCAGGGAAATACTCCATATGCTACATTAACCCTGAAAGCCAGTACCCTGGCAAACAACAGCTACTGTGAACTGAATGTAACTGACCTTGCAAAAGAGTATGGCAGCGGAAAGTATGAAAATACCGGTTTCCTGATTAAAGCCCTATATGAAAACAATAATTACATTGCTTTCTATAGCGCAGACTGCAGGAATTCAAGTCAGGTGCCAAAATTGAATCTAGTTTACAGATAAGCTTGGCTTCTTTTAAGGAGGCTTTCATGATTTTCGGTATTATGAGTAATAGGCCGAATTTAGAGGGAAATCCCTCTTTTATCTGGCAAAAATCACATTAATAGGATTTACACAGTTGAAATGAAAAATCAATAGCATTAAACAGTCAACTGTTCAAAAGATAAATTTAAATCAAAGTATTTATTGTGCATAGTTTTGTACAGAAGTGAGTAAGTCCTAATTAATTTAAAGGGATCCTTACTCCCCCTCATAAACTCAATTTTAATCCTTTTTTGGATCTGGATCTCCTTTGCACTTTTGGAAGTTCTGACATCCAAGACAGAAAATGTTTTAGATGGTTTCGATAAACATCTGATTTCAACAAACTGCTTATGCACTCTTATAAACAACCAGCTAAAAATTGGAGTTTATCGAAATCCTTTTTAGAATTTTCGCGTATAGGTTACGCTAAAAGTCTCAATTTTATTCTACTCCGCTCAGAGTTGCTTACATCTTCTGCCCCAATATTTCTTTACGTATTCTATTCTTCTTTTATGAAAGTGGGGTTTTTGTGCGTGACAAACTTTTATAAATATCTATCTAAACACAAAGGCTTTTATCTCTTGTCGAAATCTCTTGGTTGAACCTTCAGCAAAAAGAGTAGCGTTCAAAAGGATTTAAATACGAGGTTTTGGATAGTGAGTTGAATCAAATCACAAAAGCGGTTTCCATAAAACTCTCTTCGTAATTTCTTCAATAATCATTAAAAACAGGATTCTTTTCAAGGTGATATGATGTCATATCAAAAGTTTGCAAGGGACGTTGGCTTTATTGGGGCAGTTCAGGCACTTACAAGCTTGGGCGCTTTTTTCCTGCTTCCAATTATCACAAAAACCCTTGGAACATATGATTACGGACTCTGGGCGCAGATCAATATCACAGTATCCCTCATCTCCCCCCTTGCACTCATGGGTCTTTCCATGGGATTTGTCAGGTTTTTATCCTCTGAAACTGAGAAGAAAATAATAAGGGAGGCCGTCTACTCGATTCTTTTCTTTGTAACCCTCTCCGGTCTTCTGGCCTCTTTTTTACTGTACACATTTGCAGAACCTCTTGCAACCTTTGGTTTTAAGGATCCCGAAGCAACTTATTTTATTCAGGCAGGTTCCTTTTTGATCCTCTTGAATGTGATCGAATCGGTGTCTCTTTTTTATTTTAGGGTCTTCAGGCAGATTAAGAAATTCTCTTACCTTACCCTTTTTGAGACTTTTGGGAAGTTATTCTTTATTTTAATACTTATCAAAATGGGATACGGACTTCTTGGCGTAATAGTTGCAACATTAATGGTGCAAAGTTTCATATTTTTAATCTCACTTGTGGATATTATATCACAGATAGGATTTGCTATTCCTCGATTTACTTACATAAAAGAGTACCTTCAATTCTCTCTACCGCTAACCCCTAATGCCCTTATAAGATGGGTTACAGAATCAAGTGACAGATATCTTGTTACCTACTTTCTAGGTCTTGGAAGTGTAGGTGTATATTCTGCAGCGTGTTCTATCGGAAACCTTATCCAGCTTTTTGTAAGCCCTCTTCAACTTATCCTCCTTCCTGAACTCTCAAAGCTTTTCGATGAAAACAAAATTGATCAGGTAAGGATTTACATGTCTCATTCTTTGAGGTATTTCCTTCTTATTACCATTCCTGCAGTTTTTGGGCTTTCTGCTCTTGCAAAGCCTTTGCTAGGACTTCTTACTACTCAAGATTTCCTTTCAGGATGGATGGTAATTCCAATTATTGCTCTTTCCGGCCTTCTAGCAGGAATCTTTCAAATTTTTGTCAACATAATATTCCTTGTGAAAAAAACGAAATCTACAACCTATATCAATATTGTTGCGGCGGCTTCTAACGTACTGCTTAACCTTCTGCTTATACCTTCGATAGGGATTATTGGAGCAGCTCTGTCAACCTTAATTTCTTATTTTTTGATGATTGTACTTTGTATTCGAGTATCTATGAAACATTTTGTATTCGATTTTTATTTTTATGATATTGCAAAAAGTATTTTTTCTTCTCTGGCTATGTATCTATTTGTTTCCAGATTCACGATTTCAAATATCTATGAACTTTTTGGGGTAGCGGGTATGGGAGCTCTTATCTATATTTTCGTGATGTTTATAATAGGCGGTTTCAGCAAATACGAGCTGTCTATTGTAAAAAAGTTTACTCCACCACGATTATAATTGATGTACCACAAAGACGGGTATTTGATTGATACAAATTAGAGGAAAGAGAAACATTGAAAAAGCAATACGTTTATTGAGGAACACAAATATTAAGGGAGTAAAATAAATATAAAATATGTAGGTGTTTGCAGAATACCCAAAAAAAATAATAAAAATCTTTAAAATTAAATTCAAATATGCTTACTTTTACCTTTAAGGATGTAAGTTCTAAACGATAAAATCTAATTCATAAGCATCCTCAATCGAAAGAATTAAAAAACATATATATGGAAATTAATTCTTTAGAATAAGATAGTTAGTACTTTTCTAATTCTTAATACTGTATTGCACATTCCTTTTCCTTCTAAGGTATGTCAATCAGCAAAAAATTCAAATTCTATAACTTAAGGAGTATAATCAATGATAAAGTCAAAAAAGGACTATAAATATTATTTAGAAGCAGATAGAATTGCATTAGGTAAAAATAGAAAAAAGCCGATGTTATTTTTCGATGAAGTGTGGGTATTTGAGAGGTTATTAAGAAAAATCGAGTATTATCAAAATTGCAAAAATTCTATATTCTACCGCCCCTACTATTATTACCTATATTTAAAATTTCATCTATTAAGTTTATTTCTTGGTTTCCATATTAAGCCGAATGTTTTTGGTCCAGGTCTATCCATTAGTCATACAGGTACGATTGTTATCAACGGAAATGCAAGAGTAGGTTCGAATTGCAGGATACATGTATGCACAGTTATCGGGACTAAAGCAGGGTATGAAGATGTAACGCCAAAAATAGGAAATAATGTTTACATCGGGCCAGGGGCAAAAATCTTTGGAGATATCGAGATTGCAGATGGAATAGCCATAGGTGCTAATTCCGTTGTAAATAAGTCGTTTACAGAACCAAATATCGGGATCGCAGGAATTCCAGCTAAGAAAATAAACGATAAGGGATCTGAAAAACTGGTATTAAGAGCGACAGAAATCTTAAATAATTCCCTAAATAGACATGAATAATCTTCGTTGCCTCTAAATCAGTGGGGGAATATATACAAAATAGGAATATATGGCCAGTTATATACGTGCATTTGTGTAATCTCCCTTGATCACGGTTTCCTCCTAAAAATGGCAGGTTACTCCAAATGAACATCAACTCTATATATTAGCTTACTATTCCGATAGTTCTCAAGAATTTTCCGACAATTATTTTGGCTATTCCCACGCAATCCCTAAAAAATGGTTTCATGTCCTTTCGATCGTAGACTGCAATATGAGTTTCATCTGAGTCTCTAATATTTTGCATAAACTTTTGGAAATATTTCCTGCGCCCTAGAAGGTTTGCAATTTCATGTTTTAGATATATAAAATGAATCTCTCTATTCTTTAACTGAGGCTGAGGGGTTACTTTCTTTCCCAGCGCATCAAGGTACTGGGAATACTGAAGGTTGACCCCGGAAAGGTTCCCTACCCTGTTCCACATCATTGAACGCAGATTTATCTCTGTAAGTTTGTATTTTTGATCTCTGAAATCATATTTGAATTCGGGTTGTGCAATCCCTTTTATATTCATGCCGTTAAGCAGGGCTTTTCCTTGAGTACGCACTTCCTCTGGAGCTTCATTTGAGGCACTTGAGAATACTCCGAAATTATCGGGATACTGAGCCAGTTTTCTCCCTGTCCATTCGTTCAGGATTCTCCCTTTCATATCTCTATAGGCAACATAAGCATATAAGCAGTCGTCATCCCCAGGGATAATTTCTGAAGCCAAAAAGATGATGCCATCATCCAAATAATTCTCGATATTCTTCCTTTCTTTTTCCAGATCCTCATTGTTGTCTATCTTCAGGTTCCTGAAAACTTTTTTCTTCAAATCTTCTCTTTTGTTGGGTTTTAACAGAATAGGAAATTGAATAAGTTCAATCATTTTCAGGTCTTCTTTTACCTCAATAGGTATTGTTTTAGGATAAGGAATGCCCAGCTTCTCACAGTAAGAGTACTGAGTATACTTGTCAAGGCAAACTTGTAGATTCTCCGGGTTAAAGGGTAAAAAGCAGAAAGAATTAATCTTATTATAGAGCTTATGCAGGTTTTCAAGCTGAAGATCATCTGTTGGAAATACAACTATTTTTTCGTATTCTTCATGAAGTTTTTCAATCTCCCTATACAGGCTCTCAGGGGTTTTTTCTATAAGCACAAATTTTTTGATTTTATTGCTGTATGTGGCCAGTTCTCTGGAATATCCGAAAAGGATTATATCGTTTACTTTTTTTTCACTCAATTCCTGAATTATCGAATACCCATTAACGTGCCCCCCAAGGATCAGGGCACAGCTATCTTTCTTCATCCTATAAACACCTTTAACTATAAAACTCGGGTCTTCCGGAGATGATGATTTATTTTCAGTGTTAACTTTAATCTTATTTAAACAGCGTGTTCTCGACAATATTTCACAAAATCAGATTTCATCTGGTTTTTCTAAAGGTAAATGGCTATAGAGGATTCTGCATAATCGTTAAGAACAACCTTATTCTCCACAACCAGTGCTCCTCTTTAAAAGCAGAAACAATTCATTCAGATTTTGCTTATTGATGCAGTTAAATATATTAGTTTCTTACTATTTTTTTAGTTTTCACTGTATTCATAGTCTCACCTATTTATATTTCTTTCTTTGGGAATTCATTTTACTCTCCTTTTTGACAGAAATATTAAATTTCTGGCAAAGTATCCAGGTTCTCACTCTAGCATGCATTCAAAAACAGTAGTTGAAAGCTAGAGCTGCAGCTACAGTGCTGTTTAATCCTCCTCAATAATGAAAACACGGGAAGAATGCTGCAGCTCCTGAGACTTAAGCCATGGCATTCTTAACAAGGCGCAACATAAAAAAATATTCGGGAAAAATTGCCTGCAAAATGAGCCAATTTAACCTCTCCCAAGTAATGCTCTTGCAGTTTCTCTTACGCTTCTCTCTGATGTGTATTCAGGCTTCCAGCCAATTGCATTCAATTTTTCGATATCTAGCCTCATCTTTGGAACATCACCTTTCCAGCCCCTGCTACCACCCGTGTAGATGAACCTTACGTCAGAAAGCTCCATCTCCTCTGCAATAGTTATTCCGATATCAGTGGCGCTTATGGTGTCCTCTGCTCCAATATTAAAAATGCTCACATTTTCTTTGCTCTTCGCCATCACAAACAATATTGCATCGATGCATTCCAACACGTGAAGGTATGACTTTTCCTGCATCCCGTCTCCAAGGATTTCCAGCTGAGTAGAGTTTTTTCGCAGTTTGTTTATGAAATCGACCGTAATTCCATGAGTGCTGCGAGGACCGACAATATTTGCAAAACGGAAGATCCATGCCTGTATATCGAAGGTATGGGAGTAGGACGTAATAAGGGCTTCACAAGCAAGTTTGGAAGCTCCATAAAGGGATATAGGCATAAGAGGGCCATAATTTTCGGGGGTAGGTATAACTGACGCTTCCCCATAAATTGTAGAAGTTGAAGTGAATACAATTTTTATGACATTGTTTTTCCTCATGGCTTCCAGAAGATTATAAGTTGCCAGGATATTTTGATCAAAGTGGACTCTAGTATCTGAAGTTCCAAGTCTTACATCTGGATTTGCAGCTACATGGAAAATCAGGTCGATATCTTCGCAAGCTCTATCTATTGCGTCCTGGTCAAGGAGATCCCCTTTTATAAGAGTAAAGTCCGGATTTTCAAGATGATGCTTTATAAACTCTATTTTTCCTGAACTCATGTTATCGAAAATTGTAACCCTATTTCCCTTTTGCATGAGACAATCTACCAGGTGGCTCCCTATAAATCCGGCTCCCCCTGTCACAAGTATTTTATTCTTTACAGGCATGGAAAATCTTCCAATAATCTTTCTTTCCCTATTAATATGTTGCACTGTTTCATTTATTCATAGAACATTTTTGCCTTTACTCTCAATATGAGGCTGAAAAAATACTAGAGTAAATATTAAAGATATCATGGGTGAAAAATGCTTTAAAGCATCTATAAGAATTATCTTCATATATAATTCCCTTTAAATCGGAGAGTTTATTTTGACTGTTAAAAAAGCCCTTATTCCGGCGGCTGGCCTTGGGACTCGCTTCCTACCTGCCACCAAGTCCATGCCAAAAGAAATGCTTCCCATCATTGATACACCCGTTATCCAGTACGTTGTAGAGGAGGCTATTGCCTCAGGAATTGAAGACATCATTATTATCACAGGCCGGGGCAAAAGGGCAATCGAGGACTATTTCGACGATTCTCCTGAACTTGAGATGCACCTCGCGAAAAAACACAATACAGAACTTCTTAAGCTGGTAAGGGATGTTTCTTCCCTTGTGGATATCCATTATATCCGCCAAAAAGAGCCCAATGGGCTTGGGGACGCAGTCCTCAGGGCAGAAAAACATATTGGAAATGAACCTTTTGCCGTGCTTCTTGGAGACGACATCATTGTAAACGAGAAACCCTGCACCGCCCAGCTAATTGAGAATTTTGAAAAATATGGAAGATCAACTCTCGCAGTAGAAGAAGTCCCTTATGAAAAACTGAGCAGTTATGGGATTATAAAAGGAAAACCTATTGATGATTTTCTCTATGTACTTGAAGATATTGTCGAAAAACCATCCCCCGAAACTGCTCCTTCTAATATAGGGGCAATTGGGCGGTATGTGTTCACCCCTGAAATATTTGACTGTATAAGGGATGCAGGAACAGGCGTTGGGAGCGAGATCCAGCTTACCGATGGTATCAGGCTTCTGAACAAATCTCAGATGATCTATGCCTGTCGGTTCAAAGGAAAAAGATTCGATACCGGAGACAGGCTCGGATATGTGAAGGCAATAGTGGACTTCGCTCTTAAAAATGAAAATTTAAGGGAAGACGTATTTGAGTACCTGAGAGAAATTGTGGCAACAGAAAAGGGTCCCGAAGAAAAGGAAGAGTAGAGATTACAATATTCAGAGATCCAATTGTAATGTTATGTAAACATAGAAAAAAAGAGGAGATATTTCGGCTGGTTTTTACCAGCAGAGCCCCTCATAATCTATGTTTGTCGCTTTAATTACCCTCCTTCCATCAATTACTATCTTTTTGTTCATGCCTTCGAACTCAGACTCAAGATGCCTGAACTCCTCCCATTCTGTCATTACAAGGCAGGCATCAGCCTCCTTGAGAGCATCTTCAGCTTTCTGAAAGTATTCGATTGTAGGAAAGACTTTTTTCATGTTCTCGATTGCCATAGGGTCATAAGCTGAAATCTTTGCCTCCTGCCTCAGGAGTTCAGCAATGACAGGGATAGCTCGTGATTCCCTTACATCATCCGTCTCGTTTTTAAAGGCAAGGCCTAGAACTGCAATCTTTTTGCCTGAAAGGTCTCCTATTTTAGCCCGGAGAATTTCAGTCATCAGAAGAGGTTGTTTTTCGTTTACAGCAATTACTGATTCCAGAAGTACAGGAGAGTATCCTATTGTTTTTGCTTTCCCTATAAGGGCTTTTACATCTTTTGGGAAGCAGGATCCTCCAAAGCCTGCCCCGGAATTCAAAAATCTGGAAGATATCCGGAAATCCTTACCAACAGCTTCCATAACCTCGTAGGTGTCTATTCCCAGTTTTTTACAGATATTTCCAATCTCATTTGCAAAGGAGATCTTGGTTGCAAGCAGAGAGTTATTTGCGTATTTGATCATTTCCGCTGTTGAAGGATTCGTACGGGTGACTTCACATTCAAATGTCCGGTAAAGTTCTGAGACAAGGTCTCCTGATTTCCTGTCTATCGCCCCCACAACAATTTTATCAGGGTGCATGAAATCGTGGACCGCTTTTCCTTCCCTGAGGAACTCAGGATTCATAGCAACTCCGAAGTCCTTGCCGGCTTTTTTTCCCGATGACTCTTCAAGGATAGGAAGTACGAACTTCTCTGTTGTTTCGGGGACGACTGTACTTTTTACGACTACTACATGGTACCCTTCTTTTTTTGCGAGAGCTGCGCCGATACTTGTTGCCGCTGCGCGGACAATTGAAAGGTCTATACTTCCGTCCTCTGCGGAGGGGGTTCCCACACATAAAAAAGAAACATCAGTTTCCTTGATTGCAAATTCGTAATCATTGGTTGCAATGAGTCTCTTTCCTGCATACTTTCGCAAAAGCTCCCCAAGCCCTTCCTCATATATAGGAGGGATACCTGAATTTATCTGCTCCATTTTTTTCCTGTCAATGTCTACACAGACGACTTCATGCCCCACTTCTGCGAAGCATGCGGCAGTGACTGAACCCACGTACCCTGAACCTATTACGGAAACTTTCATATATTGAACCTCTTTCTTGGATTTGCAGATAATCAATTCCAATTCTTATTTATTTTTTGATAGGCCATCTTCTAAACTCTCCTCTCATCAGGAAATCTCCAGTCTGTTGGGATTCATGTATTTAATCCTCCGATCTCCCCTTCATATATTTATATAGTTTAACTGTTTATATATTCTATAGTTAGGATTTTGTACATGTTCTAACAACTCCTTTACATAGATTTTGGGGGATTTGTAATGCTTTCAATGCTTTCTATAGGAACTGAAGGATTTGCGGCGGGAAGTTCTTTTCCTGGCTCAGGCATATGTTTTCTTTATACGGATTTTGGAATCCCTTTATATTATCAGATTACAGTCCTGGGACTCATCGCTCTTATCGGAATTAAGGAAATGTTAATGGTTTCCACCAGAAAGGACCAGTTATCGATAGACTCCATGGATATGGGGATTTACCCTTTACTGATATGTTTTATCGCTAACTTCTTCTTTATGGGTGTTGGCATAATATTCTCACAATTGATGCCTTAAATATAATTAATTTTTTTTATATGTGGGGTATTCTTAGTATCTCCACTTATCCATCCACCATATAAAAAAATTTAAGGCTCAATATGGACTATTTTCCAAATTAAAGTCATTAAAACATCTATAATTTACACCAAAAAAACAAATTAGTTATCTTAGTTCAGAAACATTGTTTCCATAACTATTTATTCTAGAACTATTTATCTTCTTATCATAATATGATATGTTGAGGATCTAATCTGAAGTAAAAGTTTATAATTCGAGAGACCACTAAGAGGGGGGCGGCTCTAGTCGTGGGACTGTAATAGTTCTACCTATTATAAGGAAAAGGGAGATGTGAAAAATCATCTAATGTTGAGGGACAGGTATTCAGGGAAAACCGGAAGTCGTCTGTATAATTCTCTATAATGCAGGTCATAAAGAGTGCGGGATTTGTTGATACAACCTTCCCTCATACGCTTTCAGAATGGCTTATGAGGCTGCTTTTTCCTCATTGTTGCGGAAAACTTTCATACAGGCAGACGGTTCTCTCTTGGCGTATTGTAATTATATTAAAGACTATGGGGAGTGAAAAATATTGAGAGTCCTTATTGATATCGGGCATCCAGCTCATGTTCATTTTTTCAAAAATACCATATGGAATCTTGAGAAAAAAGGACACAAAGTAATGGTGGTTTCACGGGATAAAGATGTAGTCGTGGAGCTACTGAATGCCTATGGCATCCCGCATACAGTCCTAAGTAAAGTGAAACCAGGAAAAGTTCATTTGTTTGAAGAATGGTTTATAAGGGAGTATAAACTGTTTAAAATTGCCAAAAAATTTGATCCTGACGTTCTTATGGGTATCCTTTCCCCAACTGCAGCTCAGATAGCCTGGATGTTGCGGAAAAAGTCCATAATATTTAATGATACTGAACACGCGGTAATAGCTCAGAAGATAACCTATCCTTTCTGTGACATAATATGTACTCCGTCATGCTATCAAAAGAATGAAGGAAAAAAACAGATTAGGTATAGTGGGTATCACGAAATGGCTTACCTTCACCCATCTTATTTTACTCCACGCCCTGAAATAATTAAAGAGTTAGGGGTGGAGGTGGGAGAACCTTTCGTAATCCTGCGCTTTGTTTCATGGGGAGCACACCATGATGTTGGTCAGCATGGGATTGAAAACAAACTGGCACTTGTGAAGGAACTTGAGAAGTTCGGGAAAGTATTCATAACCTCAGAAGGCCCACTGGCAGAAGAATTTGAGAGGTATAGAATCCGTGTTTCCTCCGAGAAAATTCATCATCTACTCTATTATGCCACCCTGTATGTAGGTGAAGGGGCAACTATGGCTGTTGAAAGTGCAATCCTGGGAACTCCTTCAATCTACGTTTCCTCTCTTGCAGGCACTATGGGAAATTTCTCAGAACTTGAAGAAAAATACGGTTTGCTTTTTAACTACAAAGATTCAGAAGCTGCCCTGAAAAAAGCCGTAGACCTTCTGAAGGACCCGGAACTTAAGAAAACCTGGAGCTTGAAAAGGGTCGCTCTTCTAAGGGATAAGATCGATGTGACCGAATTTATGGTCAAGCTTATAGAAAGTCTCCCTAAAAAGAAATCCGGAGTTTCTTTATCTTCAGTTTCGGATGAGAGTTATGCATGAGCTATTGAAGCAAAACCCGGAAATATGGAATCTTTTCACCCGAAAAGAAGAGTATTCTCCCGAAAAGCTGGATGAACACGACCGTTTCTTCAGCGATGATAGTGACCTAAAAAGAGCTTTGGAACCTGCGGTCTCCAGATATCTGGTGGAGCACGGACTGGAAGTTGAATTTCCCGAGAACAAAATCTTTGCCGTTTGTTTGACCCACGACGTGGATGATATTTATCCACCTCTTTCCCACAGCTTACTTTCCTCAGTCCATTGTCTAAAAAATCTGAATTTTGAGGGTTCTGTATCTCAGCTACTCTGGAAGCTCAGGGGAAAGGAACACTCACCTTATCTTAATCTTTCGGAAATCATGGATTTGGAAGCTAGCTATGGAGCAAAGTCCTCTTTTTACTTCATCGCTGCAGAAGCTGATCCCATAAGATTCAGATATAATCTAGAGGATATAGGACACAGTATAGGAGAAGTCTCAGATAGGGGATGGGAAAGTGGTCTTCATGGGGGTTATTATTCATATGATAACCCGGAAGCAATAAAAAGTGAAAAAAAAAGGCTTGAAGCTGTTCTTGGAAAAAAAGTCAAGGGTTTTCGTAACCATTACCTGAGATTCAAAACTCCCGACTCCTGGGAAATACTTGCAAATTCCGGTTTCAAGTATGATTCCACTTTCGGATACAGCAAGTCGGTTGGTTTCAGAAACGGCATGTGTCATCCTTTCAGACCATATAATCTGAAAGAAGGCAGGGAGATAGAGATCCTCGAAATTCCGCTTGTCATTATGGACGTTGCTCTTTTTGCGAATTCAAAATCCTTTGAGGAAGCCTGGGAGTACACAAAAAATCTGATCGACACAACAGCAAGGCTTAACGGTGTCATTACCCTGCTATGGCACAATTTTGTTTTCGGTTGCAGTTTCCGAAAGGATTGGGTGAAACTATATGAAAAAACGCTTCAATACTGTTCCGAAAGAGGGGCCTGGATAACAAGCGGGGAAGAAATTTACAGGTGGTGGGAAGATCGATCCTGATTTAAAAGGAAAATACTTGCTGATTACGCCTGCAAGGAATGAAGAACAAAATCTGCCCGAAGTCTCGAGATCAGTAACAGGACAAAAAGTAAAACCTGAGCTATGGGTAATAGTCGACGACGGGAGTACGGATGAGACTTCACGAATTGTTGAAAACCTCAAAACCAGTTACTTCTGGATTCAAAGCATAAGGTTGCCTCCGAGGCCAAGGGATATTACCTTTCACTACAGCTATGTCTGCAAACAGGGTTTTGATCACGCGCTTGATTACTGCAGGAAAAATAAGATCGAATTCGAATATATAGGTATTCTTGATGCCGATACTGTGCTTGAGGAAAACTATTTCGGAAAACTTCTGGAGGAGTTTGAGAAGGATGAGTCTCTCGGAATTGCGAGTGGAGGGGTTTATTACGATATTGGAGGGAAACTCTCTCGGGAAATGACTGATAAAAACCTTCCTCGTGGCACAGGAAGACTTTGGAAAAAAGAGTGCTTTGTTGAAACCGATGGCTACCAGGTTGAACCTTCTCCGGATTCTATTTCTAACATAAAAGCTCTCCTGCGAGGCTGGAAGATTATGCAATATGCTGATGTAATTCAGATCCAGAAACGTGAAACCTGCTCAGCAAATGGTCTATGGGATGGATACATAAAAAAAGGAGGGATGGCTTACTACCTTGGAAAAAATCTTCTTTTAGCCTTTCTAAATGTGATTTATTACTCCTTAAAACCCCCCTTCTATACTGGAGCTGCATACTTTTATGGATATCTCGGTTCGGCCATCAAAAGGGAGAAAAAAATTTCTGACCCTGAAATACGCGCTTACTACAGAAAACAAGGTATTTCAGAGCTATACTCCAGGATTTCGGGAACTTTTGACCGGAAATCAGAAGATGCACATAAGAGAGAACAGTAAATTTTATCATATCTTTTGAAAAAAATGGTTCCTATAAAGGTGATATTTTGAAGTTGCTTTTTCTGGATATAGTATGGCCCCTTTCTCTTGCTGATGGGTCACTTATCCACAGATACGAGCTTGTAAGCAATCTGGCCCTACTGGACAATGAGATCCATATATTTGCAACTGACAGGGCTTCTCTTTCAAATATGGTTAGTGTCCACAGTCATTATGTTCCTCCTGGAAGCCTATTTACTCTTACTGTCAACTATTTCAGAAATCTAATAAGCCTTCTCCGCTCAGAAACCTTTGATGTATTTTATACCCGTAATCCCAACTTTGGCTTCCTTGTGGGAATCTTCTGGAAGAACAGATGCAAAGAGATGGTTTACGAATTGAACGGAATTCCGGAGGACGAAAGCAGCCTCTTCAGAACAAATTCTGAAGAAGGCAAAACTTCTCCACCAAGAAAAAGTAATGGGTTTTCAATTTCAAAAAGTTGCTTCTCTGCACAAGCTAGGTTCAAACTATTTATCCTCAAGAAAGCTTTGGGGTTTTCGGATAGAATAGTTGCGGTAACTCCCGGAATAAAAGCGAATCTCGAGAAGAGTTACAACATTCCCGGAGAAAAAATAGTTGTAGTTTCCAATGGAGCAAATACTTCCCTGTTCAAACCACTGGTAAAGGAAGCCTGCAGAAAAGAATTGAGTCTAAACTCTGAAACTCCATATGTATGTTTTGTGGGAAATCTTGCTCCCTGGCAGGGGGTTGAGTATCTGGTAAAGGCAGCTCCATCTATACTTTCTCGGTTTCCAGAATGCCACTTTCTTATTGTTGGAGACGGGGTCATGAAAAATGAGCTTCTCAAGATTTCCAGAGTACTTGGAGTTGAAGACAGGTTCATTTTCACGGGGGTTGTTGCTTATGAACGAGTACCTCTATACATCAATGCTAGCGATGCCTGTGTTGCTCCCTTTATATTTGCCAGAAATGCAAAAATCGGCCTTTCTCCTTTGAAGTTATACGAATATATGGCTTGTGGAAAGCCAGTTGTTGCAAGTAACATCAGTGGCGTATCAGATGCACTTGAAGCTTCGGAGGGGGGAATTGGAGTTCCTCCTGAAAATCCAGAGGCACTTGCAGAAGCTATCTCAGAGCTACTTGAAAATCCGGATTTGAGAATGAAAATGGGTTCAAAAGGTTTAAGTTATGTTACTGAAAATTACAGCTGGTACAGTGTTGCAAAACAGGTTGACGGAGTATGTAAATCGGGACTTAATGTATGAAAACCCAGATCATTCTCATATTTTACCATAGTAATTCATCATATACAAATAATCATTTAGTTACACGGGGCTTAAAATGGACGAAATTGAAGTTAGAGAATTGAAACCATCCGAATACAAAGAATGGGATATGCTTGTAGAGAAATCTCAGCCGGGAACACTCTTTCACACAAGTCAATGGCTGGAAATCTGCAGGGATGTCCTTTTGAGAGATCTCAGAATTTATGGTTGTTTCCGAAACGGTGAGCTTGTTGGAGGATGTCCTATTTTTATAAAAACCTTCAAAGGAATTATGAAAATAGCATCTTCGACTTGCAATATGACTGACTATTGCGGCCCCCTTATAAAGGACGGTTCCAGCCCCAAAGCAAGCAAAAGAGTTCAGGAAATCCACGAAATCTTTAATGCACTCAGAGAATTTCTCTGCAGACAGGGATTTGATAGTATTCATCTGACATTTTCTCCAGGTATTGAGGATATAAGACCTTTTACCTGGAATGGGTGGGAATCCAGTGTACGCTATACTCATCATCTGAATCTTAAGGAAAATGTAGATAGTAATCTTTCGAGAAAGATCCGGAGAGAACTTAAATCTGCAGAAGAGGCAGGACTTAAAACAAGGATATCAAACGATCCTGAGACTTACCACCGCCTGCTTTCCCTTGTCTACGAGAAACAAAAATTAGAGCCTCCTGTTCCGAGGGAATTTTTTGAAAGAGTATTTAAGCTGATCCAGGAGAAAGATGTTGGTTATATGTTTGTCTCGGAAACTCAAGAAGGAGAGGCGGTTGCAGCTCATCTAAACCTTTATGGCAAGAAATGCGCCATTACATGGTCTTCAGCACTGAATCCCGCTTTTGGTCGGATGGGACCTAACGCATTGCTGTATTATAATGAGTTTCTTGACCTGAACTCCAGAAATTTTGATTACATGAATGTGATGGCAGCAAACATTTCTAGATTTGCAGATTTTATAATGGGTTTTTCCCCCGAGCTTGTACCTTACTACACTGCAAATCTACACAGTAAAAAGTATTCTCTTCTAAAAACTTTATACCAAATTACACATGAAGAAACTACTAACACAAAACAGATCTTCTAAAAAATATATGACTCGGGAATCTTCCCGAGATTATTTTTTACCTTTTTTCTTATTGTTTGATAAAAAACTCTGTTTTATCTTTGCAGAAGGCTTGTATCCTTTAGAAATCAAAGTTCTGTAAAATTTATTTTATAAGGCTACCTCAAAACTATATTTAATTCTACAGTAAGGTCAAAATATTTTATAATAATGTTAATTTTAGATATCGATTACGTAATAACACCATGTATGAATTTAAAGTCAACAACTATTTGTATTCAATCGTAGCTTTAAATATATTTTTGAGATAATTTATCCTGAAAAAGTTGAATTTACTTTTCAGGTTCTATTTTTCATCTTTACAAAGAAAGTTGACACCATTTTCTTGAATGTCGGGTCATCCCTAAGGACTATGCCATAGTAGATAGGGGTCAGGATCCCTACTGCAAGGAGGATGACATAAAAACTTGCAGAGAGCATATCCAGTAGAATTAAAGGAGTAGAAACTACCAGACCAATTGCCGTATATTTCATAAGAATTTTTACACTTTCAGTCTTATTAATCCCTACAAGATTCAGCAGATAGGCATTATTCCAGAGCCAGAACACAATTCCTGTAAAGCTGAAAAAACCAAGGGCAAACTCAGGACTTCCGTAAGTTCCCCCAATAAACAACGCTACAACTCTCGAGACTAATAGTATTATACTGAAAGTTAGCCAAACTCCCTGTTTCTCGAAAACTGTGTAAAGAGTTGAAATTGGCGAGGATAAGTATACAAGGAATATCCATGGTACAAGGATCCTTACATATGTACCTGATACAGCCCAGTTTTTTCCGAAGGCAAATGTAAATATCTCTTCCCCCAGGATCAGGAGGATAAGCATGGGAAATATTCCTGTCGAAATTAACTTCTTATAGACTTCTTCGACTATTTGTTTCATATCTCCCTTCTCGTTTCCGTTTTTCACCTCACTGATTTTCTGGAAAAAAACCTGTCCTATGGCGGCGCCGACAATCCCCATGGGCATATTTACTACCTGATTAGCAAGTGCATAATATCCGACAACACTTGTTCCGTAAAAATATGAAAGCAAAAATGTAGGCACCTGTGGCGAAATCGTGTTTGCTAGTGTAGACCATGAACTAAACAAAGGAAAACTTTTATACCTGACTGCCACGTCCTTCATTTTTTTTAGTGACACTTTCTTGAAGATCTCTAAATCTTTTTTTACTCCCTTGAGCATAACAATGTCTGCAACTCCGAATCCAGCAACGTATCCTGCTATCAGGCCTAAGGGCGAAACATTCCATAAAGGAATAGCCAACTGGAATACTTTGGTTGAGAGAGTGTTTGAAATTCTAGATCCAGCTATGACTCCGAAACGAGTTTTTCTTGAAAGCCAATAGTTTTGCACGAAAAACAATCCGTTAAGAAATATTATTGGTGCAAGATAGATCAGGTATTTCGAAATTCCTGGAGCGTTGAGAATATACTCAACATCCTGAGGAAGGAAAAAAACTGCCAAGGCTGTAAGTAAAGATATAAGGGTCACCAATATCAAGCATAGGAAAGCAACGTTTGCAGAATCTTCCTCTGTTTTTGGTAACATTATGGCGAACTGGTAGGAAAAAGTAGAAAATATTACCAGTATGCCTGACACTGAAAGAAAAAGCTGAAAAATTCCGAAATCATCAGGACTGTAAATTCTTGTGATTATAGGTACAAGGAGTATGCTTAGAACCTGTGAAGCAACACTTCCAGATACAAGTTTTAATACATTGGCAATAAAGTTTGACATATTTGTTCCAACTTTGAGATAAAAATTGTAATTTATGGGGCGGTTTTCACCCGGATTTTATTCTATGATCTCTTTTTTTTCCTCTACGTAGGCAATTACTTCTTTATTATTATATACAAGTGCATATTCCGGTGCTTCAAACCTGTTGAAGAAATCCCCTGGTAGTGTCTGGATAAAATTTACTCCGTAACGATCAGGATCGTTAATAGAGATAGGTTCCTTTATAGTTGATTTTCTCAACAAAACCATCGAATTTCGATCGATCTCTTGCGTCCGTATATGCTGAATGTTAAAATATGTTGCGTTACTGGTATCATACCCAGGTGCACTGTAAAAAAGGCAGCTGTCATAAGGCGAGTCCATCAGGATATTCCCGGAATATGTCCCTGACACTGTTTTAATTGCCTGTATTTCAACATCCTTGAATTGGTTTCTTACAGTTGTATCCTTTGCTACAAGAGGATTGTCTTTATTTATTCCTGGCGTTGTAACCATGACAAATGAAAAAAGCAGGACTATTATGAAGATTACAGGAATTTTTGCTTTTCTGGAGGCAAAAAGACTTGTCAGTTTCAATATATATGAAGCAGCTACCAGTACCAAAAATACTGATATAAGAGGGAACCACCTGCTCGTCAGGAAATTCCTCATCCCGAGTAAAGGAATTCCATAAGCAAAACTATACAAAATTACAACCACTAAAGCAATAGAGAATTTATTGATTTTTTTGGCATCTTCGCGTGAAAACCAAGCTAATACTCCGCCAATTGCGAAAAAAGGCAGAGCGAGGTAGCTTATGTGAAGTAAAAGTACTTCTAGTGTATCCTGGTTTGTTACAGAGCCCAAGATTAGTTCATCACTTGAGTAACTTGCCCCTAACTTAAACACTTCCACAAGAGGCAAGAAAATCATCTCAAAAAAAGAAGTTCCCGGGTTTATGTACGTAAACATCCAGTATGTCTGCAGACTGACTATGAAAAAGAGAATGTAATTAAAACCGTTAGTTCCGAGAGGAGAATCCTTGTACAGGTGACTATGCAGGTATTTGCCCAAATAAATTGTAACTACAGCAAGAAGTACGACAAAGGTAGTCAGTTGATGAGTCAAAACCATCAAAATAGTAATGAGCAGAATAAGTCCCGTATACTTCAATTCCTGTTTCTCGCTGAATATTGCATATATAATAAATATGAAATAACAGAGAACAAGGGAACCGGGAGTTATGTTTGCAATGCCTGTGACTATATTATGGTTATTCAAGTTTATTAGCAGAGCTGCGAGAAGACCCATTTGAGGACCTTCAAGTTTCTTTCCTATCAGGTAAACGGCTGCTGTAATAAAAATACTGGCAAATCCTATGGAACAAAATATTGCATCTTTTACATCTGTTTTGCCCATTAGCTGAGTAACTGATATAAAAATGTGTGCAAATGGGTAGTAGAAATATTTACTGCTTATTTGAAGCGGGGCAACAAATCCCGTATTAGTTATTATCCGTGCCATATTAGCATGGAAATAAGCATCATAACCCATGAGGCTTGGAAAATTGTAAAAAATTCCTACTCTTATGAGGATCGAAAGCAGAAATATCTGCAGTAATATGGAGGTTACTCTGTCTCCTTGTCTAACATAAAGAATTTGGGAGGCTATAATGCCTGCCAGGACACATATCAATATAAAGTAAGATATAGGCCTGTAATACAGATTCATACTGTATATCAATATACATGTAAGAAAAATAAGATAAAATGAAAGATTCAGAACATTTTTTAGTCTACTTGTTTCTAAAGATATGGGAGCCTCACTTTTGAATTTCTTTCTAAAGAGGAGATAGATTAAACAGGAAGACAGGATGGTAACTCCAATGTCTTTTTGATTTAAATTAAAGATATAGTATAAAGAAATAATCCATACCCCTATATTGAATCCCATGACGCCGAGAATTACATCAATATTTTGTGTAAACTTCTCTGCATATCTTCTTACAGCTTCCATACAACCCCACAATGTGATAATTTTTTATAATTAAATCCTTTTATGGTGAAATATTTTTTGCTTGTTTTAGATAATCTTCATTTCAAACTACAGCTTAGTTCTCGTTCTTCTTTCTTTCACGCTTCAGCCTGTAGATAGTTTCCATATTTAGTCTTCTATAAGTTGCAGATATGAGTCAGTGTTGGAAGTAAAATATTCGTTATCTGATCAAGGGTCAGGAAATAAAAAATGGATTTTGCCCTGTACTTTTCTCCCAGTTTCATAATTTAGCTGAAATTTCATAAAAGTCTCCACGTTTCATTTATTGTTGAAATTGGAATTATAGAGACTTCTGAAAAATGGCCTCTTTTTAGCGTTTTCACTTTTCTGACTGCCTCATTCAACATTTTTGGATATACAAAATCAACATAAAGAGGATACATAGTACAAATTTTTTCATTTTAGAGATCCAAGTTTATCCAGTTTTTGACTAGAAAGTTCAATACATCAGGCTTGAAAACATTTATTTGATTTCTTGAGTAATGAGATACTCCAATATTTAGATGAAAGAATGGGGGGTGAATCTTCCTTTTATGGGAACAACTTTCACAATTCTCAATCTCATACTCTTTTTTTGAATAGTTGAGTGTTATTATCTTACCTTTTGAACTTCCAACTTTATTAAATATTTGGTTCACACTCATTTTTATATATATTTATTTACGGAGTTGATGTCAATAGATTCTATGTATAAGTCCTTCCCCTGTCCATAGACTTTGGATATTTAGTTCGTTCAATAATATATAATTTTTTCCAAAGTTTTTGACATGAATTAATCTGGATTGTTACACCCAAATAAAATAGTTTAATAGATAAAGCGGTTTCAGAAATTAAGTTAAAGGTATAATCACATCAGGGCACTCTGCAGAAGTTCCTTCAAAGTATACATTTTATAGTTATATGAGTTCCCTTTACACAGAAAACCCTCAAATGATCTATATTCTCCTTCTGAGATTAGAGGCTCTTCAGTTCCCATCATTTTAGAATGTAATCTCTTAAATGAATAAATATTATTAGAATATAAATTTTAGCTTTTTCAGAAGATTTTTCTCCGATAGTCCCTCCCTCTCTTTATCTCTTAAACTCTTCAATCTTCTGACTTTAAAGTCGGTTGATATTTTTCAGGCAATATTAGTGCTACAAAGGCTGCAATTCAGAGTTCTGGCATTTAAGGGAGATTTCCAAACAAAAGCATTAGATAAATGAAGATTCAAAGAAAATCTGTATAGAAGTCTTAATCAGTTAATCGTTCTCTTTTATATTCTGATAACTCTCTGGCTGGGGCAATATTTTACAGTTCATTAAGTATTAATATTTTTACTATGTTATCTAAATCATGTGTTAACTTTATATATTTCTTAGTTCAATAATTTTTAGTATGATAGGCTTTAATATTTTTGCATTTATAGACATAAAGGGGGTTATAGCATATGCAGCTGTATAAGGGGGTGGACTGGGTTTGTTTTCAACCCTTACACTTGGTCTTAATTCTCTAATTTCCGATCCTATTAGCATAGTGTCTTCTTCATCTCAACTTACCGATCGGTTGATCAGGCATGAATTCACGGTCTTGATTCCGGCTCAGAACGAGGAAACTTCTATTGGGAGCAAAGTCTTACTTGCGGCAAGTTATGCGGATCGTGTACTCGTACTTGATCAGGGTTCTACCGATCGAACTATGGAAGTGGCGGCTCTGGGAGGGGCACGAGTTGTACCTCTGGCAGGCGGAGAGGAAGCATTGCTTAAGGTTCTTTACAGGGCATCCATTGATTCGGAACTTGTGGTGCTCATCTATCCGGAGTGTATGCAGGATATAGATTTGCTTTCCCACGTCCTGGAACCATTAAGACAAGGTTTCGATCTGTCCGTAGGCTCCTGGCCCTGTCGTGTTTCCTGCGAGCAGGAAACAGTCATGCTCTTGAACGGGAAAAGCACCTTTAAGGAAAAGATAGGTTTTCTTGCCGTGACAGCAGACTCACTGCATAAAATAAGTTCAGGCAAAGAGCATCCATCTTTAAAATCCTTGCTTTCTGCGGCGAAGACCGAAAGACTCAAAGTGAACTACCTGAGCTTCGATGTGGATCCTGTATTCCGGAAACTTGAGAGCACACGTATAGGAGTTGTTGTACCTGCTTATAATGAAGAACTACTTATAGGGGAAACTCTCCGAGGCATCCCTGAATATGTTGATAGGATCTACGTCATAGATGACGGTAGTATCGATCGTACAGGTGAGATTGTAAAGAGGTTCGGAGATCCGAGAATCGTGTATTTACGCCATGAGGTTAATAAAGGCGTAGGCGCAGGAATTCTCGATGGGTATAAACTTGCCTTGAAAGATGAGATGGATGTTGTTGCTGTTATGGCAGGGGACAACCAGATGGACCCTGTTCAGCTTCCCAGGTTGATTTTTCCAATAATTGAAGGAAGAGCTGATTACACAAAGGGCAATAGGCTGCTTACCGACGATTTTATGACCGGGATGAGCAAATGGAGATCTTTTGGAAACCTTCTCCTCAGCTTTATCACAAAAATCGGCAGCGGATACTGGCAGGTTATGGATCCGCAGAATGGATACACAGCTATTTCCAGGCAGGCTCTGGAGGTTATTGATCTAGATTCAGTTTATCCTTATTATGGCTACTGTAACGACCTGTTGATCAAGCTTAATGCTTTTGGAATGAGAGTAATGGATGTGGTAATGCCCGCTCGCTACGGCAGTGAAAAATCGAAGATTAGATACGGCAAGTTCATTCGCAAAGTAGGTCCCATGATCTTTAGGGGATTTCTCTGGAGGTTAAGGGTCAAATATACGGTACTGGACTTCCACCCCCTTGTGTTATTCTACTTCCTGGGAATGATTTCTCTACCTGTAGGTGTCCTTTTAGGGATATGGGGTCTTTTGCAGATGTTACTGCAAAATCCTCTTCCTTCCTACTATCCCCTGCTGGGATTCCTTGTACTGGGTGCAGGACTTCAGATGCTTCTTTTCGGAATGCTTTTTGATATGCAAGTAGAAAAGAAAAGAAATGAAAGGGTAGGACTTGCCCGTTAAGATCCGGAAATTAACCTTCCGGATCTTTTTATTCCAACCGATTTTTAAATTAATTTGATCAGTTTTTTTTGTTCAGTCTTTTTTCAACCAATGTACAACAAAATAGTCTTATTCAGACTCCCGAATTTTCAGTGGGGAACCACTGAGGTAACTAAAACTCAAAATATATTTTCATAATGTATTCGCCAAATATTCTTCTCCAGTGTAAACTGGGAAAGCTTTGGGAAAACTCACCCCAGGAAAATGCCAGAAGAAAGTTTGAGGCTGTACACACATGTTATTCAAGAGATTGAAAAAGAGCCTCAAACAAAGGAAAGCCCTTCCAATCTTTTCTTTATTAGAAGTTAAGTTATCAGAAAAAGAAGAAGAGACAATTATTGACTCGCGGATTATACTTTATGGTGAGTTTAATTCAATGGAGAGTTGAGGTCTTTGATTTTTATTTTGCCAGTTAGAACTGTAGAAAGCAATATAGTTTTCATTTTCTCCGCGGGCCTTTATAAGAAAACCTGTATTTTCGTACTTTTTACTGACATATTCCTGCACTAGCTCCGTTACATCAAGATCATAGTAACGGTTATCAGGAGTTTGCTCTCCACTAATGGTTATGGTGGCATATGGTGTGTTTCCCTGCAAAACTTCATTTATATCATACCAATCCCCGCCTGAATTATTCCATGGGATTTTTGATTCCTTTTCCTCCCATGTAGCATGTTCTTCACACCATTTTACCGGTCTGTACACTTCCAGCACGGTATCTTCAGATCTCATCCGGTTTTCAGGATAGTACCAGAAAAAAGAGAGTTCCGCCTTATTAATATGATCAGTCTTATTGAGTGAGGATAGATCAAAGAGTATGACGTCCCTGTATATGCCACCATCTGAGCTTTTGCCCACGTCTATATATTCGCTTTCACGAAATGTGGTATTGGGGGATTCTTCTTTCAACCTGTTGTCAGAGACAACCGAAGGCAAGACTGTTTTAAAGCGATCGGTTTCATCAACATCAATTGAAAGGCTTGAAAAAAATCTATTTAAAAAACTTACAATTTTTGAGAAAATTCTTTTAAAGATCGATTCAGTGTCTTCTTCCTGTTCGATTTGAGTTTTGTTTTCTTCTATCTGGTAAGGTCTTTTGGGACCTGCAGACATCGCTTCACCCCACAAAGAATCTTCTCTTAGAGACTCATTTTTACCCAGGTTCGTCACAAGTTCAGGATCAGCCTCTACGTCAGAGGTGGAGCTTGTATACTTATAATTTCCTCCGGTGTTGTTTGAAAGGCAATTGTTTTTAAGAACAAATGAATGAGTACTTCTCAACTTATTGTACATGGCATACCCTTCCCCTGCAGTATAACTTGGCTGTGTATTAATTATTACATTGTTTTTTACAACAGTCGTATACCCCGAGCCCGGAGCTGCAAATTCATCAGTTACCTCTTTATGGGCGATAGCTGCTCCGTAGCATCCGTCGAAGATATTATTCTCTATCAGGGTGTTTTGAAAGCCATTGAGCACTATACCTCCAGACCAATCAGCATTCTGGTTAATACCGGTTTTATAAAATTTGTTATGATGGATGTATAGATCTTTAGCAGAATCTTTGGAGTATTCAGGTCCATAGCCTGTAACCCATATACCCGCGGTATTTGTTTCATCTAACAAATTATTACAGATTTCGACATCATTCATAATAGTTGACGAGCCGTCTTTCTGAATTTCAATTCCCGCGCCTCCTTCCCCTTCGGAGTCAATGATGTTATTGTGAAAGATTACATGATTTGTGTTATAGATTCTTAAACCGCTGTTTGTTCTGCAGGTTATTTTATTATTCCAGGCTTCTACATTTGAAGAATAGATAACATAGAGGGCATCATGTCCTAATTTGTACACGGTATTATTGTAAAACTGAATATTTGAACTTTTTACTACTTTCAGCCCATCTCCATGACTGTCATGCATGTACATATTATGCACCTGTATATTCTCGGAATTAAGGAAATGGATTAGATTGTAATACCCCTTTCCTCTCCCTTTTTCATCGTTATTGTCATGATTTCCGTCAATCTCAAACCCCTTGATAGTAACATCATGAATTCCAGCGCTTTCCATTTGTGTAATTACAGGCTTCTCTGTAGGCCAGCCTGCCTTATCTTCAAGTTTAATCACAGCTGTAGAATCCCCTTCCAGCACGGTATTGCTTCCGATAAGAATACTATCTGAGATGACGTATGTATTTGGACCTTTTAAATGAACTGTTGTAAATTCAGAATTATCTACAACATATGCAAGAGCATTGTTTATCTCTACCTGGTCGTCACTCCCATCACATATGAAATCCCCACTATCTCCAGTAGAAACAGATACTATTGTTCCAGAAGAGGTAGATGGAGATGGGGTAGACGGGAAAACGAGAGTTATATTTACGATTAAAAAAATAAACATTATATTGAAAATTAATCTTATCTTCCTATTTCCCCTTAGGAGTATTTTCATTTTTCCACTCATTTTGCTTCCCCCAAATAGATAAAACTATAACTCTCTAAGATTAAAAAAAGGTATCTGTTGAAGACTGTAGATGACTTTCATGAAAAGATTCTCATCCTCTTCACTTCTTGAATCTTGTCACTTAAGGTCTAAATGGAACACCTAATAAATTCTAAAATATATTAGATGGAGTTGAGCTGAGGGATGTTTTAGTACAAAATACTAAAACAGAATAGAAAGAATATCCTCAACAGTAATCTGAATGCTCTCCATTCTGATGAAAATACCTGATTCCACCACACTTCATATCCAGACATTACTCCTGACATCGAGGCATATTCGGTGTTCCCATATATTCCTATGTTTATCCTGTTGCCATTCTCCCCTGGTTCTTTTGAATAATCTGAGGAGGGATCTCCAGTATCAATGCAAGGAGAACTTACCCTGTCTTTTACCCATCCTTTTCCATCCCACCTTCCACCTTTTGATTTCAGGTGGTAATCATTATTTTTCTGGTCTGCAAAGAGAGGATCTGCATGGATATCACTGGTAGATACAGCGTTTCTGTAATTCCCTGCTATGTTATTGTAGAGGCAGTTATTTTCCAATACAAAGGTATGTGTTTCAGGGAGGTAATTGATCACTCCATATCCTGTTCCATTGGGAGCTTTCGTACTTTGTAGAGTATTTAAGATTATGTTGTTTCGGACAATTGTTGTGTATCCTGTATCTTTAGGTGACAGATCTGTAGAATAACCTGTAGGATACATGTGAATAACGGCAGCATGATATGTTCCATCAAATACGTTATTCTCAATGAGGGTATTGTAAAACCCACTAGTTATGATACCTCCTATCCAGTCAATACTGGGGTTGGTCCCAGTACTGTAGAAGGTGTTGTGATGAATGTAGACGTTTTCTGCCTCTGTCTTGGAGTAAGAATTCCCATAACCTAACATCCAGATCCCTGGCCCATAAGTGTTATGGATAGTATTATTATACACTTCTATATCGTTCATCAAGCCTGTTGATTTCTGGATCTGAATTCCTGGGCCACCTGCACTCCAGTGGTAAAAGGATTCGATCACATTATCATGGAATTTTACGTGATTTGAGTTCCAGATTCTAAGACCGCTATTAGTCCTGCAGGTTATGCTGTTGTTAGAGGCCTCTACATTCTGACAATCAATAGCATAAAGACCATCATGTCCCAGTTTGTACACTTTGTTGTTGTAAAAATAAATATTGGAACCCTTCTCTACTTTCAGCCCGTCTCCATGCCCGTCATGCATGTACATGTCATGAACCTGTATGTTTTCGGAATTGAAAAAATAAAATTGATTGTAGTATCCTTCCCCTCTTTTTTTATCCTCGTTATTATCATGATTCCCGTCAATTTCGAATCCTTTAACAGTAATGTTATAACTTCCAACACTGCCCATCTGAGTAACTAGAGGTTTATCACTTGGCCAATCTGCATTGTCTTTAAGTTTAATTACTGCTGTTGAGTCCCCTTCCAGGATTGTATTGTTTCCAATAAAAATACTGTCCGATATAAAGTAAGTATTCGGACCCTTCAAATGAACAGTTGTGAACTGCGAATTTTCGGCAACATATTCGAGAGCTTGATTTATCTCCACCTGATCATCATTTCCATCGCAGTTGAAATCCCCTCGCCCCTCACCAACTACATAGACAGTTGTCTTTGGCTGTGTAGTGGAAAGAGCGGTTGTTCCCATTACAATCAAAAAAATGATAATTGCAAAGTAAACTCCCATTTTGTTTCTGTTTTTCCATCTGTATGGAGATTTTCCATTCATTTTTATCCCTATAATGTGAAGATGATGCCCATTGAGCACAGCAGGGTACAAAAAGCTTATGTGATTAAGCTTTCTTTAATTGTGTTGAGGACTATCGAAGACGTTGATACAGAAGATGCTTGGAATTTATGTTAATAGGATAGAGCCCGTAAGACGGGATTAGTTCAATAGAATGAAAAGAGTAACATGAAAAAGGTCCTCTAGATCTATATAAATTTCTCGAAATGACACTGTGAATCAGTTATTACAACTATCCTTTTTTGGCACCCCTAGATTTCTTGATCAGCTAATAAGTTTGAAAAGTTATAATTTTATCTAAGCCCCAATGTTTTATTTTATCTACGAAGTCTATATTTTAATTAAAGTGACGAACATAATAATCTACTTAGAAAAAAGCTCTATATCATCTGGAGATATCCATATTAAGGAGTTTTAAGAACTATACTTTCATTTGTGTAGTTCTCGAATATATGACCTCAAAAAACTCTTCTTTACAATAAAGTAGTTAATGTTCTCTGTACTAAAAAATAGACTTGAAATGAATGGAATATTCATTTTTTTGAGCAGGCAATGATATCATTCTGGAACTGATATCATAGATACTGTAAATTTTGATCCCTCGTCTACGCAGACGATTTGCCCTGAAAATGTAGTATTTAGATCTATCCCTCTATGGTTAATTACTAAGTGAGTTAACAGTGTTAAAGCGCAAATATTTTTACCCCTATATAGGTGTCATTTTATTTGGACAGAGAGATTCAAAAATCTTTTATACTCTTGTGATGTTTCAATAAATAGTAAGGCTTTTTAAGCCAGTGGGAAATTTGCAGAATTGACATTATCGGTATAACTTCCAACATTATTTGCATTACAATCTCTGTTTATGAATGCGCTTTATAGCGCGGGGGGTCTTATGAAAGGTAGTTTCTCGGTTACAGTAGATCTTGAGGATTGGTATCATATTCCTTCTGTTTGCGGTTCTCCATATGCTGTTTACAGAGATGTGAATGAGTTCTTTGAAAAATGGAAAGGCGAGTATGACTTCCTGACTGAGCCTACAATGAGAGTATTGGATCTTCTCGATGAGTTCAATGTGACTGCTACATTCTTTGTAGTTGCGGATACTATAGAGCACTATCCTGGGCTGATTGAATCAGTTGTGGAAAGGGGACATGAGCTTGCATGTCATGGACTGCATCACGACTGCAAGATCGATCCTGCTACGAAAAAACAATTAATGAGCAGCACAGAATTTGAACAGAGGACAGTGCTTGCAAAAAAAATGCTGGAAAAAATTAGCGGGGAAAAAATAGTCGGGTACAGGGCACCTAATGCCATGGTAGGCGGTTGGATGCTGGATTCCCTTGAGCAAATAGGATTTAAATATGACTCCTCAGTATCTGTAAATTCTCTCTATAATAAAACTGATTCAGCCCTTAAAACAGTCTCATCTATCCCCTATTATCCTGTAGAAAATGGCCTTGAAACAGGTTATGATAGAAACTTTATTGAATTTCCCTGGGCCTATTATCAAAATTTACTGAAAATTCCTGCATGCGGGGGTCCTATACTTCGCTTTTTAGGGGCTCCATTAGTATTAAATGGGCTTATCCAGAGTCTGAAAAGAGGACATACCATCTTCTATTTCCATTCACTGGACATTTCCTGTGCCAAGTTTCCTTCAGTAGGAAATAGAAGACCTTTTTACTGGTGCTTAAAAGGAAAGCTAATTGAACAAAGAATCCGTTACATTCTGAATAACTTAGATGATATAGAAAAAATATGCTTGCGGGATTATCCAGGGCTATGATATATTTATTTTTTGTATTGTTTATCTCTTTTCCCTCAAATTATTCAATAAGTAAGTGGTTATTTCAGTATATAATTTCCCAAGTCCTCCATAAAAATCTCATGATTAGCGGTAAAGACGATGCCTTTCCTATTACTCAGACGGATTCACCATTTACTTCGGATTTCTATGAAAATTCCCTTATTTGAGATCTCGTCTCAGCTCTATAGCAGAGGGTTAAATATTCCAATTTTCAGGATGCGACCTGTTATTCAAGCGATTGCCCCGAGCCCTGTCTTCAGTACTAAAGGAAAATACCCCTGATCTTTCATATCCCCCTTTATATATCTAAGAAATGCTCAAGGAACACTCCATTTTATATATTTTCATGAATTTTTTGATCGAAACTGTAAAATTTCTGGACAAAGGCATAATAGCCGAAAGCCTTTAATTCTTGAATATTTTTTATCCAAGAAAACATTAATTATGTTGAGGCAGGTATATGAACCTGCACTCCGGGCACAACCATTAATTATTTGTTGGACTGATTGGGTATAGAGAAAAAATAAGAAAGAGGAGAATTTAATAAAAATCTTGAGCACGAAAGTTTTTGGGCCTATGGGCTGCCTGTTCAGGTAAACTCCAAAGGAGTTGAAATGCTGTTTAGGAGATGGCTCTGTACCTGGGTGCGGAAACTTACCAGATAAATTTCGGAAAGGATGGGGGAAATATTGTCTAAAATCACCAATAATATATTAAATCTAATTACCTCGATTTCTCTATTGCTACTCGTTTATAGTATATTCGTTCTCAGAGGAATCCAGCCTGAGGGGTATACGATTAACATCTATGAGCAGCTTCCTTTCCATTTTTTCCTGACTTTGCTCTTTTGTTTTCTCTCTGCATGCATTATGCTCCTTGCATACAGAAAGATGAACGCAGTTCTAATTCTGTTTCTAGTCCACATTACAGTACTGGTCATCCCTTACATGCTTGGCTATGTTTCAGTAGGCAGAGGTGGAGAGTTTTCATATATGGGACTTGTAAAAGACTGCAGGATCTTTAGTCTTTCCAATATTTCTCCCACCGGCCCTCTGTTCGTTTCACCCCTAGCTTTGGTTTCTGGGCTGGAGCCGTGGATACTTTCTTATTTTCTGCCCGTTTTTTTTTCAATTCTATTTATTGCTGGAATGTTCCTGTTCTATCGAGCTTTTATGAGCCGGGAAAAACTGGTTTTAGTAGCCTTTCTTTCCTCGCTGATTCCTTATTTTGGACATTTTCAGGTCTCAACATTTCCATACTACCTGTGCTTTTGCCTTGTGCCTCTTTACCTTTTCGTGCTAAGAAATGTGCTTGCCGCTAAAAACAGGACAATGGCTATTTGTCTTCTTTTTATGCTGCCTTTGATTCCATTAGCACATCCTTTTATTTTTGCATATTTGATTTGTTTTTCCCTTTCTCTTGCCGTTTCAGGCACCATATTGAAGCCAGGAGTTCTTCGTAAAATCCTGAATCTAAATTTTATTTCCCCAGATTCACCCCATTCTGCAGGAAGAAAGGTTCCTGTATTTATCTTACTGTCCTTTACCTCTGGAGGTTTCCTGCTCTGTTCAAAATACGCGCCTAATTTTGTGGATGACTTCCTCTCAAGCCTGACTAAAGGCATTGAGACATTAATGGCTTCAGGCCTTTCCTGGATACCAGAAACACAGAGCGGTTTTTTCGGGTTTATACATCTTTTCAATCTTTATTACGGCAAGTACTACATCCCGTTAATCTTTATTGTAATTAATTCCATCATCGTATGGCAGAATCGTAAAAGATTTTGTCAGCATTTTGTTCACAGGTATCCTCGCTTTTTGATCCTTTATGTCTCCACATTTTTCCTGGAGCTGGCTTTCCTATTAAATCCCTTTATTCCTTATCCTCCAGATCGATTTGCAAACTTGAGTTTCGTCATTTTTGCCCAAATCCCTCTGCTGGGGTATGCTCTCTATGTCATTTTTCTCCGAAAAGGGTATACTATCGGCCTTGGTTCAGCTGTCCTGGTCCTCTGCCTTCTCTGGACCCTGGGGTTCTTCACCTGCTTCAGTTCTCCGTATACAGGTGGAATTTCGGAAGTTGTTTCACAAAACGAGGTAAGAGGAATCCAATGGTTATCCGGAGTAAATGAAAACTCTCCATATATCATGTTATTCGAAGAAAAAGGAGGGGAAACCACCCTGCCAGAGAAATTCAGCGGAAATTTAAATCGGTCTGCTGAGTTTGCGAAAAGTTTTGACGCGTCTATTTATGCCTTTAGAAAAGACTCCGAAGGGATTCTACCTTCTGAAAAACTAGGTGAAACCGGACCTTCCTACCTTGTGGTTACTACTTTTTCAGAGGCGCTGATCCAGAATGAAAAAAAATCTGATGAGGGGACAGTTTCTTCAGGAGATGCTCAGATAACTGACCCGGTGTATAAGGTCTACGACTCTCGAAATATAGAAATTTTCCAGCACACCCCTTAAAGTTACTCTTTTTTTGTAACTAGTCAGATATTCTTTGAAATACTACAATTTTTCCTCTTTTCGAGGAAAAATTGCATATAAATTGAATCTTATTTTAATCTTTATTATGCTTCATAAGTCGAGCATCGTTGTCTGTGATGTTTACTTTTTTCAGCTTTTCTTCATCAAGCTTCTTCTTAGCATTTTTTATTTTTTCTAATCTTTTCTTCTTGTCAACTAGCTCTTCTGGAATTTGATATGGTGTTGAGTCACCATAAATTTCATCTTCATACTTATCTGTCTCAATACTCTCTTTGAGTATCCTATCTATTTTTTTCGATAGCATCTGAACTTTTGCTCTGTCTTGATGAAGCATTTGCCTTGATTTTCGTTCCTTCAATAGAGATACTTGAACCAATCAGATCCATTTCTTTACAAAAAATGACCACCTGGAAAAGACTTCTTTAATAGGGTTGAGATGAGTTGAACGAAATCGACAAATCGTATGAAACGCAGGTTTTTTCATGGCTGCCAGATAGATAAAAGCAGTATCATTTTGAGTCATTTGCTGTAGTTTACGTGAACTTCTAATGCCTATAGGTGCCCATAAAGTAATATTTTTAAAAGACGTCTTGGATGATAGGCTGGGCAACCTTCATTAGAGTAAGTGGCTTCAATAGCATTGATATCAACGACATCTACGATGTCGTTTAGTACTCTGGCTATATGGTTTCCATGAACAAAATCTTCCCGGTTTAATGGAAGTAAAAACTGCTGCTTTTGATCGTACTGTCTAAACATGGTGGAACAATAGAATTAAGTTTTGTAAAAAAGATAAAGATTATGTGTTTCGGACCCAAATGTACGATCGTGTATAGTTTTGAGACAACCTGACCTACTCTTTTTGAGGTTTGCTCCGTCTGGCAAATATCTATTGAAATAAAGGCTTACTCTGCCTGTTTTTTGTCTGTCTTTTAACTTTAACTTTCTTATTTTTCTTGTCAAAAATGCACATCGGAAGGGATAGTTATATAAATTACAAGTGTCTTTGTATAGTTGATGAGCTAGTCCGGGTAGCCCGGCGTTACCTGTAACCCGAAATCGCCGATATGCGGGGGACGAAGCCAAAGGAAGATGTGTCAAAGAAATTCCAGCCTGGAGTCTCAACTGAGAAACCCCGTCTTGCTTGGATGGAGCAGGTATGCAGGTTTGCTGGAGAGCAGATCTTCATACCCTAACTGCGGAAACCGGTCGAGGCCCGGAAGGGAGCAGACTCACTGTGGGCAACTATCGCTTGTGGGGTAGCGGGGTGGAGAAGAGAAGACAGTCTACTGGAGTCTCCCAGATGCACCAACCTGAGGTGTGCTCATCACTTGGCACTTTTCGGGGGTTTAGTTTTATAATATAATTATAATGCTTTGGACAAAATATTTTATTTGAATGCTCCCTTCGGAAAAGGTTAAATATATGAAATGCGTCTAAGGGGACGCGCTTCTAAATGTCCTTTGTGACGAGATAGCCAAGCCCGGTATGGCGCGGGATTGCTAATCCCGTGATGCCCCGCATCCCGGGGGTTCGAGTCCCCCTCTCGTCGTTTCTTTTTTTAAAAGCTTTTACTTTTTGATGTTATCCTACATCTTTTATTTTCATATCCTTTTTGTGGCAGACTGACTGTAAATTTTCACAAAGAGTTCACGTCATTTCCATTTCACAATCATTCTGACTGTGTCCCATTAAAGGAGACTTGATCTATCGAGACCCCTTATTCCTTTTGAATATCTCCTCTTACCTGGCCTAAACCAATAATTTCTAGCAATCATCTGTGGATGACATTTATATTATTTAATGATTCAATCTATACTGATGGCATCGCATCTTCTAACCGACCTTCTAATAATATTCGGACTCTCTATTCCTGTAGTTTTTACTTTCTCAAGGTTGAAAATAGCTCCATTGGTAGGTTTCTTGCTTGCGGGTATCCTTGCCGGACCTTTCGGTTTCGGACTGATTAGAGATATAGGGAACATCGAAGTTCTGGCTGAAATCGGAGTTGTTTTACTTCTTTTCACTATCGGTATAGAGTTTTCTCTCCGTGAACTTCTCAAACTCAGGAGAATTGTTCTTTTGGGAGGGGGGCTGCAAGTTTTTCTTACGGCTCTTCTTGTTGCTTTTATTTTCTGGTGGCTTGGTTATTCTCCTGAAGCTGCAGTCTTCATGGGGCTTATTGTGTCACTTAGCAGCACCGCTATTGTCCTTAAACTGCTACAGGAGAAAGGTGAGATCTACAGCGCTCACGGGAGAATTGCACTTGGAATCCTTATTTTTCAGGACATAGCTGCGGTTTTCATAATTATTCTTGCCCCGCTTCTTGCAGGAGAGGCAGTAGTCGGACGGGCTCTTCTTGAGCTTTTGTTTCGGGGGATCGGGCTTGTTTTTCTTACTCTTATAAGCGCCCGTTACGTAGTTCCTTATCTCTTATTCCATGTGGCAAAAACACGCAATAATGAGCTTTTCTTGCTTAGCGTAGTGGTGATAGGGCTTTCCGTGGCCTGGATTTCCTCCATAGCAGGTCTTTCCCTTGCTCTTGGAGCTTTTCTGGCAGGGCTGATCATCTCCGACTCCGAGTATGCTTTACAGGCACTTGGAAATGTTATCCCTTTCAGGGATATATTCATGAGCATCTTTTTTATTTCCACAGGCATGCTGTTGAATCTTGATCTGATGAGGGCTCATCTCATCCTTATTCTCGCAGCTACTGCCCTTATTCTTTTCCTAAAAACCTTCGTAAATGCCCTTACTACTTTCCTTATAGGTTTTCCTCTGCATACCATGCTTCTAGTTGGCTTTTCTCTGGCTCAGATAGGGGAGTTTTCCCTTATCACAGCTAAGGTTGGCTTCGGTAGTGGAATTCTTTCTGAGACAATTTATCAGGAGTTTCTGGCTGTTACTGTGCTTTCTATGGTTCTGACTCCTTTTTTTTCGGAGCTGGGGCAATACTTTGCGGTTTTCAGTCAGCGGCTCTCCCTTCCCAAAATTCTTGTATCTGACAGGTACCGGGCTTTCAATGAAAGAGAGCATGAAAAATTACCTGAGAACCACCTGATCATAATAGGGTATGGAATAAATGGGAGAAATGTTGGAATTGCTGCCCAAAAAGCTTCTATTCCCTACCTGATAATTGAGATCAATCCTGAAACTGTCCGGCAGGAAAAATTGAGGGGCGAATCAATTATCTACGGAGATGCCGCTCAAAAATCCGTGCTTGAGCACGCAGGCATCAGGACTGCAAAATCAGTTGTAGTTACTGCAGGCGATCCTGCAAGTTCAAGGCGGGTCATTGAAGCGGCCAAGAGGCTGAACCCTGATATTCATGTTATTGCAAGGACTCATTTCCTGAACGAAATTGATGGTTTATACTCTATCGGAGCCGATGAGGTTATCTCAGAAGAATTTGAGTCTTCTATAGAGCTCTTTTCCAGGGTGCTCAATAAGTACATGGTTCCGGAGAAAGAGATTGAAGTAATGGGTACACAACTCCGGGCTGACCATTACAGGATGCTTAGAAGTCCTGAGATGCGCCGGATAAGTGTATGTGAGCTTTCCCTTGACTTTTCCGACGTAGAGATCAAAAGCATAAGAGTAGGAAAACACTCGGAAGTTGCAGGAAAAACTCTGGGAGATCTTGATCTCCGAAAAAATTATGGGGTTACTGTTCTCGCAATTTCCATAAATCACAGGCTTATGTACGATCTGGGTGCCGAGACCGAACTTAATCCAGATGATATTCTGCTTGTAATCAGTCCCCCAGAACAACTTGAGAAAATTAGGGAACTTTTTGAAGCCAGGATCTGAGACATTCCTTCTCTTACGGCTCTTTTTTATCCTCTTTTTCCTTATTTGCTGTTTTATTTATAGGTGTTACCTCTCTTCTAAACAGAATTAGGAAGAAGAGTTCAATAATCAACACAAACCTTATAATTACCTAGATTTATTTTGGATTTATCCCTTTTTCTTAAAAGCAGACTTTATTATATTTTTTCCAGCTAAACTTAGCTTTCTCGAATCCTTTCACGCAAATAAACCTGATGAAAATAGTCATATAATTATCTCATTATTTTGTGGGAAAACGAGAACCTGAGAAATGGACAGGCTTTATTATGAGTAAGCTAATTTTCTTTCTATAGAGCTATGGCTTCGCATCACGAAAATCAATTTTGGTTTTTAAATATATTTATATGAAATGAGGGGATAGTTACAATCAACGGATACTAGCAGGGCTAAAACCGGCTTGTGTCAGCAAACAAACTAACAGGTAAATAACCTGATAACAGATAACCAAGAGGGAAGAAATATGATGCAATCTTTTATAGTGGAGCATTACCTCAGCAAGGCTTTAGATGTCTACTGTGGAGGACCTGACATTTTCACGGGAATCGTAGAAGCCTGTGCAGATAATGTCCTCACACTCAACAACGAAGGAAAGCTTACTCACATAGCCATCGATAAAATAATAGCTCTGTGGGCTCAGTAAGCTTAAATTTTTGTACTTCAAGCCCTTTATGTTGAGGGATGGCTGGAATAATGAAAGGTTCTTACTGATCCTTTCTAATTCTCGTTAAAATTGGATCAGTTTCCGGAAGGTTGGATGAGAATTTTTATCACACGAAATCCGGTTCAAGTTCAGAATGGTCAAAGTTCTATTACATTTAAGAATGGATGAGGTGAAAAGAAATGCAATCTTTTATAGTGGAACACCATCTTGGTGAGGTTATTGATGTTTATTGCGGGGGTCCTGATGTGTTTAATGGAAAGGTGGAAGCCTGTGCAGACAATGTTCTCACTCTTAAACAAAATGAAAGGTACACGCACATAGCAATTGATAAGATCATCGCCATTTGGCGTGCTTAACCAAAACTAAAATTTTATTGAGTAACAGGATCTACTGGTACAATGGAAAAGTCTGGAAGTCGAGAATCTTCTCCTTTTCCCCCAGTTTTTTTTTCCATCGGTTTTCGAGTTACCAGAATTCTTAAGCTGTTCCATCAGTAATAAGTTTTGCAAATAAGTTTTGCAAATAAGTTTTCTAATTCTTTGTTTCTTCTTTTTTGTAGTTTATGCTTTCCTGCAGCTTTTTGCATGGGAGGCGATGAACTCCCTCATCAATTTTGCTCCAAGCATGGCTGTTTGCCCTGAATCATATTCAGGAGCTATTTCTACAATGTCAAAAGCCATTGAGAAAGGAGCAAGAGTCCGTATCGCAGTTCTTACGTCTCGGGAACTCAGGCCAAAAGGTTCTGGCGTGCCGAGACCAGGGGCATAAGCCGGATCTATAGCATCCATGTCAAGAGAAAGGTATAGCTTGCTGCAGTCCAGCCATTCAAGTGCTTCTTTAAGGACTTCAACCACACCCATAGCTTCCACATCATCGGCTGTATAATACTTCAGTTTACTTCCTCTGGCAAAAACCCACTCTTCTTCCGGACCACTTCTGATTCCTATAGATACCAGATTCTTCGTAACCTCATTGAGAATATTTCGGGATACACATGCATGGTTATTCTTGAATCCCCTATACTCTTCCCTCAGATCGAAATGGGCATCCAGAACAAGCACTCCAAAATCCTCTCCTGCAAACTCGGCACAGGCTTTTACCATTGCGAAAGTCAGGGAATGCTCTCCCCCTAGCATGATGGGAAGTTTTCCATCATTTAGAAGATCTTTTGCAGCTTCGTAGAGGTCTTGCAGGGTTTCATCAACTGAAGCCGAAGTTTCCAGGTTTCCTGCATCATAAATAGGAAGGTCCACAAGGTCTATGTCGAAAGTCGGGTTGTAACTCTCAAAATTTGCAGAGACCTGTCTCATGGCATCCGGAGCCCAGCGGCTGCCTGCCCTGTATGAAGAGGTGTTGTCAAAAGGCACGCCAAAAATTACGTAACGTGCAGACTCATAGTCTGCAAGAGCGTCTATAAATGAATTAGGCAAAAACATAGTCTAACCTGATGTAATACTATTTTTAATAAAAAAAGAGCTCAAGTTGTTAACCTGAGCTTTTACTGCCTTCAGGCGTTTTATGTCCTTATGTCGAGTTTGATCTTGCCGAGGGCTGTGATATAAGAAACTTCTTCACTCTCTTTGACTTTGTCTTTGTACTCCTCAGGAATCACAATTTCAAAGGTTGAAAAGTCTCCCATGTCCATAAGCTGGGCAATATTGCCGGTAATTGAGAGTATTTGTGCACTCTTCCTTTCTACAATCGGAACGTATACTTTGGTTGCAACTGAACCTATGAATGAGCGCTTCTGGCCGTCAAAGAGTCCGATAGTCTCTACTCTTGCCTTGGCAGCTCCGTGTTTCCCGGGCTTGGACTTGGTAATGCTCTTTATGATGCATGCTTCGTCATCAATGATTAAGTATTTCCCTTCTTTGAGTTCTTTTACTTCTACCTGCTGTTTCATAACAATTCTCCCATTATCTTCGAGACATGTATTATCGATAAGCTGTAAACGTCATACCGGAGTACTTTTTCCTGGCTCAATCCGGTGGAGCAGTATTAAAAGGCTTTTCTAATTTTTAAGCCTGTCTCTTCTTTTATCCATACGTCACTTAATTGTTTTGTACAGTAAAATTGGAAAGTAGTTACTACCCTGGATGCCTGCAAGATCTATCTACAGGTCGAGAACTAATACGGTTAATTCTTCTAGACTATATAATGCTTGTGCGAGATTTCCATCTTACTGACGAGATCTCAGGGGAAACTGCTTTAAATGCACAGAAAATACCGCTTACTTGCAGGAAATCTCTCGGGTTTGGAGGACAAAATCTAAAACTCTATGTAAATATTTGTTTACTCTGAATTGAATTTGATCTCCGGGAGTGAATTGTCGGTTCTTTTCTGCTTATTTCTTCTTTCTGCAATTGAGTCCCAGATCTTTCAGTTTTCGGGCTAAGGGAACTCCTTCCCTGTCCCACCCACGGTAATGGTAATATTCCTGAAGGGCGGTCTCAAATGCCGGGTGAGAAATCATGTATTCTTCATTTTCTCCTTTTTTTTCGAAAAATCTTTCCGGGAGAGTATCATCTTTTAGCATAAAGCCTGCTCCGAGGTTATAAATTCTCTCAAGATTCCATATCCTCTCTCCTATTTTCTGGAATTCCGCAGGCGATATCTCCATACCTGTAGCTGAAAGCAACAGAGCTGAACATAGTTCTTCATTAAAGGCAAAAACGGAGAATGGACAGAGTGCCAGAGAGTCCAGTGCAGCAGTTAGGTTTTCGAAGACCTGAAGGATTCCTGCTTTTCCCTCAAGGCTCAGGCGGTCAAGACTCAGGGGCTTTCCAAGTACCTCAGGCCCAATCATAAAGGCTGTCTGGTAATCACCTCCGTGGCAGGATGTGGCATAAGCAAGGGCCTGGCCTCTGATCCCTCTGGGATCAAAGCCTCCAAGTTCAAGACCTTTTATGTCCATGCTCATATCTTCTCTTCCCATTGCTGAAAGATATTTTCTGGCTCCGTCCCCTAATTTATTGCCTTCTCCAATTCCTATGAGAAGAGATTCCAGTTCATGAGTTTCTATTATTTTTGATTTGAGTTCCGCACATGCACTGAGCACTGAGCCTGCGGAGATCGGGTCAAGCCCGTAGTCCCTGCATATCCGGTCAGCATTGAGCACGGAGCCAAAGTCTGGATTTTCAAGGTTAAACCCAAATGCCCAGAGAGAATCATAGTCAGGGACAATCTGCCCTGTCTTTTTTATTCTCTTTTTACAGCCAAGGGGACAGACAGGACAGCTTTCCTTTTCAAGCTCAAAAACAGCTTTTATATACTCTCCCGAGAGCTTGTCTGCAAAAGGTGTTCCTCTTCTGGTAAAGTTTCTGCTGGGTATGAGGTCCATATAATCCAGAAGTTTTACAAGTGCCGAAGTGCCATAGTTTGCAAGCCCTTTAGAAAGCACAGGACTTGCCTCGAGAAGTTTCAATACCTTTTTGTTCAGCTCTCTGAATCTTTCAGGATTGGAGGGTAAAAGTTCTCTTTCTCCTTTCACAACCACAGCTTTCAGCATTTTTGAGCCTGCAACAGCTCCCATACCTCCTCTTCCGCTGTGGATGGAATCGACTACAAAGGAAGAAATAAGAATCTGTTTTTCTCCTGCCCTGCCTATGCAGGCTACACTTCCTTTACTTTCCAGGGCTTCAGTACAGGCTCTAACGTTCTTTCCCCAGAGCCCTTCTACAGGCACAATTTCCGTGTTTCCTTCCCTTATTTCCACGCAAGAAGGTTTTTCTGCCTTTCCGGTAATGATAAGGGCATCAACCCCGGCTTTCTTTAGTTCTCTTCCAAAGCCTCCACCTGCGTTCCAGCTGAAGATTGTGCCTGTTAGAGGTGATTTCGATGTAAGAACCGCTCCCGAAGCCATAGGAGAAAAGCCTGAAAGCGGTCCGGAGGTGAATATTAGAGGATTTATCGGACTAAGAGGGTCAATATCAGGATCTGCAAGTTCTGAAAGCAGTTTTACTCCAAGCCCTCTGCCGCCAAGGTACCTGTGGATTAACTTTTCATCAGTCCTGATGACATTAACTGATTCGGAACCAAGGTCTACATATACTGTTTTTCCTTTCCAGCAATCCATGTTGAGTCCTCTATTTTTTCTTCTCTGATCCGAGTTTTCAATACTGTTTTTATAAGATTTTGTATTTGTATTTATTTAACCCGAATTTATCTTCTTCTATACATGAATACGCCAAGCAGACCTACTGCACAATAAATAATTTTCGTGAGAGTGAGTTTGCCATCTGCTGTGAGTTTGCCATCTGCTTGTTGTGTACTTTTTTCTTTTTCTGAGTAATACTCTTGCCTGTCCATGTCTCTTTTGATCAAAATAATGAGTCGGATAGATACGAATTCAGTAAAAACTTCAATATTTTTAAGAAATATAATTAAAATAGAGGCCTTGAAAAAGCTAAATTAACCTAAAAATTGAAAAATATCTGTAGAATATATCTGTAGAATATATCTGTAGAATGTATGCAACTACTATAACAAATATCGATATCTCAAAATTGTCCCATTTCTTCTTAACTCCTTCCGTTTTCATTTACTGGTCCTGGAAGAATAAGTGTTTAGCTTCAACTCTGAAAAGACATCTCTATATAAAATATATATATTCCTATTCGAGCTAACATTAAATAATTTATCAAGTATTGTTTCCTGAAATTCACTAAAAATAGATAATCAGTGGCATTTTTATCAAGATTTCTATCTATTATTACCTTACGCCTTCCAAATAAGAGCTAATATCCTGAAGATCTTAAAAGAGCCAGCCTTTAAGACAGGGAAATCTCACATATTATTGTATGAATCTGGAGAAACCTTACATCATTTCCGTATATGCCATTCTCCGGAACGAGAAAGGCGAATTCTTGCTTCTCAGGCGCTCGGAAAACTCTCATTCGAACCCGGGCAAATGGGATCTTCCTGGGGGAAAACTGGGTCAGGAAGAAACCCTTGGAGAAGCTGTTGCTCGTGAGGTATGGGAGGAAACCGGGATTTCAATTGTCCCCGGGGAAATTGCAGGGTACGTAACCTTTGAGCTTCCTGAAAAAAAAGTGATTGCCATAGTCTATAACGAGGGGTACGTCATTGCTGATGTAAAATTAAGCTATGAGCATACGGAATATGCATGGATCTCTCTTGACAACATTCTGGAGATGAAAACTCTTCCTGCTTATTTCAGAGATTTCTTCAAAAGGTTTATCACAGAAAGTAAAAAATCATCAGAGCCGCCGATTTGACTCTAATAGAAGTCTTATCAAACTATTTAATTCAAATAAGGGCTTATTTTATCTATTTTATTTATTCTTCTGATCTTTTTTTGGAAATTTTTTTCTTTTTGGAAAAGATTCTTACCTGAGGTACTCCTCCTCCAGTTTTTTCCTTCTTTTCCTGCTAAGCAACCAGCTTACAGAAAGGAAAACAATAACTGCAGTAGCTGTATAAATTGCTGCACGCAGCAGAGGGCCATACTTAGTCAACAGGAGCGGATCTATGTTATCCCTCAATTCGTATTCAGGATACATGATGTCTCCTCTGTCGCTGCTGTGCCCCAATCCAAGAGCGTGTCCAAGCTCATGTTTTGCAATTGCAAACATTGTTGAATCTCCATACTGACGCCAGGCCTTTCCCTGGTAGTTCCCTACTTCAAGCACTATATCTACCTTTAGAAATCTTCCTCCTACCTCTCTGGGTCTTGCATAGCCTGCAACTCCAGAAGGGGCTCCTTCAACACTCTCTAGATTTTCTGTCCATCTTATTCTAATGTCAGCTTCTTCTGAATCCACAAGTTCAAAAACAGGAGTATACTCAAGGTTTCCATTACCTCCTTCTTCCCAGTACTCAAGAGCCTTTTCGATCTGTGAGTAATAGGTAGGGCTGTAATGCTCAGGTACGCTTTTGTTATCTATGTATACGGTGATAGGGGAATGATCCCAGGGGTAAGCTGAAATTTTTTCTGGATTCTCTTCAGATGCGGTCGAAACGAAAGGTAAAATCAGTGTAATCAGTAACAGCACAAAGAACAATCCTATTCCATGCATCCTGTTTCGACTAATATAAATCAGCCTCCGTCATTATTCATTGGTTGACTGTGAAATCCAGATGTAACTATATATCTCATATATCTCGACTAAAATCCATTTCAGAAATACTCCATTTGATTGATGATGTTAACTTAATATAGTAACTTCCAATCAGGGAGTTACTATTGAAAAAAATGAGCTTAAGCTTTATGAACTGAATTTACAAAATTCACAAAAATCGAACAGCCTGATTTATTGAATTTGTCCTTTACTTAAGAGTGGCTTTGGAGATATTGCATATCTCACAGTTTGGGTCATAACAGTGTTCTTCTTTTTCTGTTTCTTTATCTTCCCCTTTTTCGTTACCCGGGAATTCGGAAGCAAGAGCTCTTGTACTTTCGGCGAGCACTGCAGCATTAGAAATGGATGCTCCTATCATAATGGCATTAAATATGCTTTCTTTCTTGATTCCTTTCCGTTTTGCGATTCTGATGTGCATTCTAAGGCAATGATCGCAGCGAAGGGCAGAAGCCACACCTATCGAAATAAGTTCTATTGTCTCAGGATCGAGGTTTTTAAATTCCCTCATTATGGAGTTATCATAAAGTGTTTTCGGGATAAAGATCTCCGGGAGGTCTTTCATGAAGTTCATAATGTAAGGGACTTCACCATACTGCTTCCGAACATCCTCCAGAAGTTCGGGAACCGCCCTATCAGGGTCCTTTTTTAAAATTTCCACAATATCCTCAAGTTCCATACGAAACCACCAGCATACATCAACGTGGAAACAGGATTCCGACGCCATTTTCCGGGTAAGGCTCTACAGTTTTAAGGATAAGTGAAAAAACACGAACCCAGTAAAAATGTAAAGTTGATGGCTCTTAACGCAACAGAATCCGGGTCAAATTGCAAAACCAACGTCAGACTTAGATTTGATTTTTATCAATATATAATTTTTCATTTTTGATCTGGAAATGTTCGCAAGTTCTGAAAGAACAACACCCTCATCAAATTCAAGCTTTTCAACTTTTTCATGAAATTCATCATATGGCAGTTTGACCCTGAGACCGTCAAGCTGAAGGGTAAGTGGAGCAGGGGAAAGTACTCTATGGATTTCCGGGATCTGATTCTCTATTTCTTTCATAACTCTTGAAGGAAGTACTGCAAGAGGATCTTTGGCCTGCTGTTTTCGAATATTATCAGCAATCTTTCCAATCTCCTCATTGAGTTTATCAAGAGCATTAATCTCCTCTGTCTTCCTTAATCTGTGAGAGGTTCTTCCAATGTCTCCAACATAAAGATCTGCTCCGGGAACTTCCTCTGTTTTTAGGTCCGGTCCTCCTGTGACCACAATAGGTATTTCGATGCCCTCAAAGAGTTTAGGCTTCTTATTAATAATGCAGTCCCTGAAAGACCCGAATGTGAAAACTGCAATATCATGTTCGTTGATAAGTTTCCTTTCGTAGTCCATGGATAAAGACACTCTGCGCCCCATTCCTCTTGCAAGCCCTATCATGTTTGTATTGGCTCCTGGGTGGCGGAGATACTCTGCTATATCACAGGCTGAATGCGGAAGGTGATGAGATGCCAGAGTTGGCGAAACAACTGCAATCTCTACCCCTGTCAGGGGAGCCTCCGTCATGATTCCAAGCAGTTCATCAGATTGTTTTTTTACTATCCCTATGTCCTTTTCAGGGATAAGCATTATAAGGTTAACTTCAGTCCCGGTAACTACTTTCTGAATTATGTAGCCTCCAAGATCTTCCAGAAGTTCGATTAAAAGCCCATGCTTGTGGACGCCGCCTGTGTAAAGATAGGGTCGGAGTACAGCCATTTTATTTTTTCCCTCCTTCTATCAATTCTTCGAGCATTGCCCCTGCCTCTTCGATCCATTCATGTTCTAAAGCTTCCTCGGATGCTACGAAAACAAAGTGGTTGCTTTTATACAGGTGGTATCGGACCCTGAAACCCTCAGGAGTGACCCGGATTGCGAAATCTACTAGGTTTTCGTGAAGCCTGTGTCTGGGATCTGCAACCATCATCTCTTTAATAAAAGTCGCTTCTTCCTCTGGCTTATCAATAGTTATGGCCACAGTCCAGCGGTCAGGCTGGCTGATATTCGCTTTCCCGTAACGTTCCCAGAGTTTCCCTAACAACTCAGTCATATATTGTTCTTTTTTGATCGTAATTATTATCTCGCCAGCAACTGGTTTCGCTTCCACATCGGCAATATCAAGTGTTGTAACCTTGGTGCCTACATCTCTGAGGATTATTGCCATCTGAAAGAGGGAATCTTCAGGTCTCAGCACTACTTTGATCCTTCCTATTGCCGGAGCAAGCTTGAGACTTGAAAGGTTGTCCTCGATAATCTTCCTGTAAAACTCCTGCTCCGAAGCAATTGTAGCCTCAACAACAAAGGTCTCAAGCGAATCCATCTGCCTCACTCCTCCACATAACCTGAAGCGAGCAGAGCTGCTCCTACCGCCCCTATTAGGTGGGAGTTTTTGGGCACCAGGACTTTAAGTTTGAGGAGGTCCCCAAGGGCTTTTGGAACTCCCTCTATCAGGGAAGACCCGCCTACAAGAATCAGAGGCTCTTTTACATCCACTTCCTGAAGCTGCTGCTCAAAGATCTGCTCTACAACACTATAACAGGCCGCAGCGGCCACATCTTCAGGAGTAGCCCCTTTTGCAAGGGAATTTACAAGGGACTGGATCCCAAAGACTATGCAGTAACTATTCATAGTTACATTTTCCTGCATGCCTTTGACTGCCAGAGCTCCGAGTTCGGTAATTTCAACTCCAAGGCGTTTAGCAATCATTTCGAAAAAACGCCCTGATGCCCCGGCACAGATTCCTCCCATTGTGAACATGCCAGGAATTCCATCTTCAACGGAGATTGCTTTGTTATCCATACCTCCGATATCAATGACAGTTGCAGAGCCTTTCTGCTTTTCTGCAAGATATACCGCTCCCTTTGAGTTGACAGTAATTTCTTCCTGGATAAGCTGGGCATTGAAATGGGTCCCTATAAGGAAACGTCCATATCCTGTAGTACCGAGTGCCTGAATCTCTTCTCTGGCAACCCCGGCTTCCTGAAGAGCCTGAGAATATGCTTCCTCTGCGCTTTCCAGCACTTTCGTAGTGGGTACCCAGCCTTTGCCTATTATCTTGTTGTCTCGCATAACAACTGCTTTCGTAGTTGTTGATCCGGAGTCGATTCCTGCAGTCAGGCCTGTTTGTACTTCTCTTGCAAGAAGATGCTTGCGCCTGGCAATTGTTGTGAGGGCTTCCAGACGGGTGAGCAGAGTACCTGCACTGGTGCGTTCTGTAAAAGAATAGCTGATTACCGGAATAGTGGAGTGCTTGTGGATGTACCTTCTTACCTCATTTCGGACAATAGCTCCTTCGGCACAGCGGAAGCAGGTGGTGATAAAAACCCCGTCTACGTTTGTTATGCCTTCTACGACAGCCTTTGCCCGCGCCATCATGAGTCTTAAATCCCCACTTGCAACCTCGAGCCCAAAGTCTCTACCTATGGTATCTATGGATGCGATATCAATCTCGGGGTAAACAAATCTTGCGTTTACCTTGGCTGCAGCAGCTTCAAACTCGGACTGGACCCCGGCATACTCAGAGCCGCAGGAGACCAGGGCAATCTTTACAAGTCCAGATTCTTCGGCACTCATTTCTCTGCCTCCTTTTCTGCCGGGTCTTCCTCTGTTAACTTTTCATCTTCTTCCGGCTTTTCTTTAGGCAATGATCCCAGAAATGCTGCTATTTTGTTCACGAAGTCATGGGCATCATCGTTTGATTCCGGATATTTTACTTCCAAAACCGGGACTCCTTTATCACGGACCAGATATTTCATCAGTTCATTTGTACGGTTACAGCCCACGCAGCCAAAATTTGCAGGTGGATTTTCAACTATGATTGCAGCTTCGGCTTCTTCTATTAGGGGGCCTATTAAAGCCATCCGGCCCCTGACTCCAGCCGGCACTTCAACTGCAGCATATCGAAGCCCTATTTTAGGATCTTCAGGAGTAATATTCACAGGTGGAGAATCCAGGCTGATGTTTGTAACTTTTTCTCTTACCTGGTTCATCATGGTAAGGGGTTTATGCCCGAAGCGCTCAACCAGGTCAGCCAGAATAAGACTGTTTACAGGGTAAATGAAAACCTTTGTCAAAAAACTCACCTCGCAAGCTCCTCTTCAATGATTTTTTCCAAATCAGATACTTTAAGCCTGCCTTTTTCCTTGCGCTCTTCTTTTACAGATTCTTTTGCTTCAAGTTCATCAAGTGCAGCTCCTATAGCAGGGAGCATCTCTACTTCTTCTCTCAAAAAGTGGAACCCAGGTCGTGGGCCACCCCCTCGGCTTGCCCGGCAACGTCTTTTGTCTCCTGCAGGGTATCCCCTATCTTTTACAAAAATATGGTTTTTATCCAGCTGCCTGATTTCTTCGACCACTGACAGGATATCCTCTTTCGGTCCTGTTACAACAAGCCCAAAACAGGTCTCCTTTACCGTAATCGGAAACTCTGATTCGTAAATCTTCATGGCTGCATCTGAGGGCAGCACTTTTTCCGAACTGATTACAATGTACTTTGTAATCTCTTCTTTTTCTGTTTCAGCCATCTTTCGTCTCTCCTAGTCTCGGGAGACTTGACCTGCGATAATCCACACATGTGAATCCGCTCAAGTATCAGGATTATATTAGGACAACAGCATTTACAAACAAATAAATTTTCTTTAGTCTGTTCCTAATTTGGAATCAACAAGCTGATTTACCAACTTTTAATTTGCCTGTTAGCTACCTTATTTATTACTGCTACTTACCAATTACTGCTGTCACGTATAAGACTTCGTTTATATATTATTCTTATTCTATGCACTTTCAGTCATTAATCTCATGTCTTACAGCTTTATTTTTCAGTTTCTATGTGTGCAAGTTCACTTACATATATAGAGTCGCCTTCATTGATCCCCTTGAGTTTCTCAGGGTCGATCATCTTTCCTATTATATTGGTTGAGGAAAATTTCTCTCCAGTTGGGCCGAAGAGGTCGTCGTCTCCAAGTTTGACTCCTATAGTCCCCATCCTTTTTGCCGCCTGGTTTGTAATTCCTATTTCCCCTGCATGTACCTTCTCCGTGGGTATGTTTTCGGGAAGGACTTCTTTATATTTCACGACTTCCTTTTCAGTTTTGAAGAGGTAAGTGTCGTCATATATCATATGGACAGGCAACTTTCCAACGGTTTTTGTCTTGAGTTCAAGGGAATGGCGGAAAAAGTCCACAGATTTAGGGGCTTTTTCGGGGTAAAGTTCAATTTCAATGAGTTTTGCTCTGGAAACTGCATAGGCAGTCACTTTTGCTTCTCCAAGGATTTCCAGAGTTGTTGGGGGGTCCTGCCTGACGATTACTGCATCTTCTCCAGTGTATCCGTCCCTTATGAGTTCCACCCCTATGGTAGAAAGAACAGGCTCGACCTCCTCAAAACTATGTCCCAGCAGGACTATCTGGGGTGGAAGGCTTTCGACTGTGAGCTTCTGCCCCTTTTCTGCAAGCTTGATGAGTTCAATTCCTTTCGTTATTTTCCCTACGACGGAATGTACAAGACTTGAAGGTCGTTCTTCTCTGGAGATATAAACCCTGCCTGTCCCATATCCGACTGTTCTAATTGAAATGGCTCCTTCGCTTCTCGGCTCAAAGTTTTCATAAGGAACAGGTTCTTCTTTCAGGGTATCGTCCGAGATAAACGAGCTGGTAGTCACATCAACAGTAAGTGTCCCTTCGCGGGTCAGGGCATAGAATTGTTCTGCTCCCCTTGGGGCATTTCTGGAGAGCTCTACCTCAAAATAAGTGAATATGCTGTTTCCGTCTTCAAGAGGGGTAGAAAGGTTAGTTGTGATGGTTTTTTCCGACAGTTGTTCCCATTCTATAATCGGTTCTATATTCAGAATGGAGTCCTCTTTCAAAAGTCTAAAGAAGATTTTTCTTCCTGTCACAACTGTTGCAAAAACACCGTCTTCAGGAGCTCCATACTCTGCAGAGTGTCTTTTTCTTGAGAATATTAGGTGAGTGTTGCGGGAATCAAAACCTCCTGCTCCAAACAGAACATCAAAAGATTCAAAACTCCTTGTCTCACGCGAAGGCTTGATTTCGGCTTCAAAAGGTCCAAAAGCCAGAGCTTCAGAGCTGGCCCAGTGGATTGGTTTCCCTTCATACTCTTTAAAATGTTCAGCCCACAATTTCCCTGAGGGTGAATCAGGATTTGTTATTTCTATCCTGAATCCCCCTTTAGGAGTATTGATAGCGTATTCGGTGATTATTTCCGTTCTTTTCTCAGCGGTCTCTTTCAGAATCCCGATCGCTGTACCGGCTATATAGGGGGCTCTGGAAACTTTAAGAGCGTTTCCAAGGGTAGAGCCTGCAGGCAAAGTGTATTTTTGCCCGTTCACCTCTACGCTGATCTCATTACTCGTAATCGGCACCTCATTTTAGTATTTTTCCATAATAAGAGGTGGCAGCATATTTATATTTCTTCTGCAGCTTTGAGCTTTTCTGCTTCAGTGAGCTGGGAGAGTACATTCTCTGGTATCCCGATATCTACGATCTTTCCGTCACGCATAAGTGCGACACGGTCACAGATCTCATGTACAAAATCCATGTCATGAGACACTACCACAAAGGTTTCTCCTATCTCTTCTCTGGCTTTAAGGATGGAGTTCGTCACTGATACCTTGGTAATAGGGTCCATTGTGCCAGTTGGTTCATCCATTATGACAATTCTCGGCTCTTTGATAAGGACTTGAGCAAGTGCGATTCTATGTCGTTCCCCTTCACTCGTTTCATCCGTCATTTTGGATAGAATAGATTTTGCCTTATTTTCTTCAAAGCCCGCAGCTTTGAGAGTTATTACAGCTTTTCTGACTCCAAGTTCGAAAGGCAGATCAAGACTAATGGACTCAGTTAGGTTATCTATTACCGAGCTGTGGGTGTAGAGGCCGTATTCCTGGTGCAGGAATCCCATATATTTAGTTGCCCTTCCTTTATTTTCCACTCCCAGCTTTGTCATATCGACCCATTCGTCTCCCACTCGAACCTCAACTTCTCCTGAGGTGGGTGGTAAAATTCCCATAAGAATCTTCGAAGTGGTTGTTTTGCCTGCTCCGCTAACCCCTACCAGCCCGAAAATTTCTCCTTCTCTTACCTCAAAAGAGATCTTATCCACAGCTCTTACTACTCCGCGGTCTACTGATATATATCGTTTTGAAAGGTCCCGTACCCGAATTATGGGTTCTCCTACCATGACATTCTTTTCCTGCCTCACCATAGATGCGCTCTGCATAAAGATTGCAGAGACCTCTAGTGGGTTTCCTTGCTGAACAACCTCTCCGTTTTCTAGCAGGATTGCCTTATCTGCCAGGGTTTCAACAACTTCAGGCCAGTGGGACGTTAGAATCATGCTCATATTATAGCTCTTCACTGCCTTAATCATAGCATCATGGACCAGCTTTGCAGTCATGGGGTCAAGGGTACCTGTGGGCTCGTCAGCTAACAGGAGTAAAGGATTTCTTACAAGCTGTCTTGCAAGAACAACTCTCTGTTTTTCTCCACCTGAAAGTTCTCTTGCAACATGCATCATGCGGTGGCTCAAGTTTACTTCTTCCAGAAGTTCAACCGCCTTTTTCATGGAGTCTTCTCCCTTATACCCTATTTCATTCAGGGAGTTTATTACGTTTACAAGAACTCTTTCATCCCCATAAAGGGCAAAGGTACGCTGGAGCATTATAGCAATGCGTTTGGTAATATCTTTTCTTATAGGGTCGTAAAGGGAAAGTTTCACGAAATCTGCTTCAAAGGCTTCGAGCATTTCTCCACAGACAGGACACTTCTGGCCTGTCTTGCTTGGACGCTCTATGTATCCGCACTTCTCGCAGCGAGCCAGATGGTAAATAACTTCACCTGAGATATTTTCAAAAGACTCTGTCCCGCGCAGCACATGCATCAGGATTGTTTTTCCTGATCCACTTTTTCCCAGAATTCCAACTATTTCTCCTTCATTTATGCTTAAACTTACATTTTTCAGAGCTTTGAGGCCGTCGAAATCTACGGTTAGATTTTTTACTTCAATAAATACTGGCATGAATTTTCCTCCGCAATTATGAGCTGCAAATAACTCTCTCTGGTGGCGCTTCTTTGCCTGCCTGGGCATATTGTTTAATGTGAAAAGCAATTACTTCAAATGATGAACTAACATAAAAAATACATTTCGCACATTTGGGCAACAATTACATAAGAGTAAACATTACATAAACATAACGCATTATTTTTTCACTGTTAACATCTAAAATCGAGATCAAATAGTGATTTTGCTGGATTTTTGCTGGTCACAATCCTTTTACCACATCCACAACTTTTATTATGTCGTCGAGCACCACACTTGCTGCTTTTCTGAGTTCTTCTGGCCTTTTGTCTCCCTGCTGCGTCGTCATTATTCCCACATCTGCTGCCCTGAAAGCCAGAAGATCGTTTATTCCATCCCCTACCATAACTACTTTTTCATACTGGCTTTTAAGTTCAAGCACTACTTTTTCTTTCATAAGTGGATCTGCAAAGGCGAAGACTCTTTCCCGGGGAATATTTATAAACTCTGCAAGTTGCAGGAGGGCAGCCATTCTGTCGCCGGATGCTATATACACATCCACTTCCATTGCATAGAGCGACTGAATGGTTTGCAATGTCTTGCCGAAGACCTGCCCTCCTGTGCTAAGGACGTAAGGTATACTTTGCGCTTCTGAGTCTACTATCAGACCCGCCGCAAGATAAATGCTGTCAGGACAGCGGGATGTAACTGCTTCAAGTACATCATGCACATCTCCCATCGGAATGGAAGTCCCCCTTATGACCTCACATGCAATGTCCTGGGTAAATTTTCCTTTTGAACAGCTTATTCCTATTGAAACTCTATACTCAGTTATAAAATCAAATAAAGACATAGTTCTTCTTGAGTGCAGGATTATCTCTTTTTCGGTATTCAAAGCTACAAGGCCGCAACCTTTCTTTTTTGATACAATGGCAGTGCTCTCTATATTTTCAAGAATATTCCCTGTGCTGGCTTCTTTTGCAACTCTGTACATGTGGAGAAGAGTTCCGGCACTGTCAAAGACCACTGCGATTCTTCTGGCCATGTCAAGTGATTAATCTATAAAATAAAAAAATCTTTGCGAAAAACTAGCGAACAACAGGGAAACTCAATTTTATAAAAATAAATGAAATGGGTGGAGTCAGATCTCTCCTTCACATTATTGATGCCCCTGAAAGCAGGACACCAATAAAGAATCCGAGGATTACTCCTGAGTTCAGGAAGGGGAGGCCTGCCTGAGGTTTCCCTCTCATTACGAGTATCGAAAGTACTGCATGTCCTGCCAGGGTACCGATCATTGCCCCGAGTACAGGATATGAGATCCACCCATTGCTTTGCATGAAAACGCTTGCTGAAACTACCAGCAGAGTAGGCATAACAGCATCTCCAAGTCCCATGAAAAAGGCTTCTCGCTTTTCTCCTTCTTTGAAACTTTCCTTCAAAAAGGAATATTTGGAGTGCTTTGGAATTACGAAAAGAATTGGAAGTTTCAGATCCATTATTCCTTCGGCCATAGTTATCATATGCTTTGTTTTATAGACCGAGATTGCGTCATAGATTGCAAGGAGCACCAGGAGAACTACTACAGGAATAACCGAAAGGGAAATCCCTATGAGGGCGCTGACTCCTCCTGCAATGCAAACTCCGACAAGGTCAATTACGTACCATTCTGGATATTTGTAAAGCAGGATTGTAGTTCCTGTTGATATCAGAACTGAGGCAATAGCTGCAAATCTCGAAAGAGGGGGAAAGAGCGTGAACAGGGCAAAGAATACGTAATAGAGAGTACTTATTATGGCTAAGTATATGGAGAGACTTATTACCCATTTAATATTTTTCTTTATTGCTATCAGGACGAACAGAGTGAAAGCCAGGATCATCCCTATATAATAGATAGAATTGGACACCTGGGTAGGATCCTCAAAAGCCTGCATGTTATTGACTTCCATGGGTCTGGACAAAAATAGTGCAAGAACCTGCACTATCAGGATCAATCCTCCCATGCAAAGGATTGGTAGATAACCTTTAATTGATTGTTCGCTGGAACTCAAGTGCTAAACTCCTTAATTCTTAAGTGTATGCCTTTTTTATTCCTTTATATATTTACTGTCTTGTTTGTCTCTGGTCATTTTCGGGTTATTCATATATAATTCTCTTCACCGACAATTCCTTTTACTGGACAAATATTTTTTTCATTTTTCTATTTTTTTCTTAAGCATGTTTTTCTGCCGAAAGTTCTCCTCTATTATTCCTTCTCTATGAAGTTACCAATTCTTGCAGAATCTTGAAATAAGAACTTAACGAAGCAAAAAAGATACATAAATAGTTTGTGCAAAATATTATATAGTTTATTTGTGTAAAAAATAAACAAAAATAGAATCTATTAAAAATAGAATCTATTAAAAATAGAATCTATTAAAAATGGAATCTATTAAAAATAGAATCTATTAAAAATAGAATATGGTAAATACTTTAATGGGAGTATCTCCATCTAATAATTTTTAAACATGCTATATCAAGAAAATTCTGGTATATGCAGAGAATTTCTATAGGTATGTTAGAGGTATACAATGGAGACTAGAGATACAGTATTTCTTGTTGTGATGGTTTTGTCATCCTTCCTTCTGTCCTTTGAATGGCTTAGAAGGTTTTCATACAAACCCACAAATCCCCTGATTATTCTCTCGGTTATGGTCCTGGTCGGAACATTAGCTGTTATGCTCATCTCTATTAACAACAAGCTTCAGGAATTCGAAGATAAGATGGAAGCAAAGGATCGTACCCTTAAAGTCAACATGGAGAGTACGGGAATAAAAATCGAAGACAGAATGAATGAGCTCTCAAGCAAAGTTGACAATGCTATTTACGAATTCAATCGCAGAAAATACCATTAAAGTCCACTATAAGCTTTTTCAGCTTATTGTTTCCTTTTTTCTATAAGTTAAAACCTTCAATATTTTATTTTTAAAGAAGACCACTTTTTGAATATTCACATTTTTCCAATAACTAGATCTCATTTTGATTAAAATACAGATAATAATCTCGCAGAATCCCCTTCATTACACTGGAATCTCCTATATTTACATGAATATCTAAAAGTAAAAGTTAATCATGAATTTTTCCGATAGAATCTCAGATTTTAAACAGTTTGGAGTATTATTTATTATCATTTACTCTCCCTTTTATGATATTATTTGTTAATTTTTTTCCGTTTAATTCATGCCTTCTATATCATTTCGGGCGCAGGCTACATGATTTAGCAAAGTATATATATTGGTTGTTCTGTAGTACAGAGGAATATCTGAGATCAAAGTCATTGTAAATATAATGGATCAGATATTGTGTATCGCAAGTTATTATTACTCAGAGTTAGTATTATTTGGTTAATTTGATTACTTGTGTTAGCAGGTAAAGAAGGAAAGTAAATATGCACCTTAATCTGGAACCGATTGGCATTATCAAGAAGGTTGCAAATAAGTCGGAGATTTTGATTTATTCTGATTTTGAACAGGTCATACGAAATATTGTCTCCAAAATAGGAGAAGGGGCTGAAATGGGCCAGAAACTTCTGGTTATTCACAAAAACAATAGCAAGAAACAAGTGGATGGTCATCAGGTTCAGGTCACGAAGGCGACATTACTGGAAAGAAAAGGCAATTTGCTGACAATATCCAAAATTGAGGCAAATGAAGATTCAGTAATCGATGTTCGTCTTGACCTTACTGCTTGATTCTCTGGGTATCCGTAGAAGTGGGAGAGTTTATTGAACTTTTAAATCCTATTTTCTTCCCCTTACTGGATAGCTTGAACTTGTCTTCATGAAAAAAAGTGGGATATATCTCATAAAACTGAATTGTTTTATTTCTGTTTTTCGATCTATTATTGTCTTCTAGAGTGCATTTGGAGTGACTGTAGACCTGTTGTAAGCATAGAATTTCAGCATGTTATTGTTATGCTAATAAATAACATTACTGTAAATAACCTTTTGACATACATGCCCACGAAGCAATTAAATGGGCCACAGAGTAAAAATACAACTAAAGCACTGAGACTTTAAGGTAAAGTTTCAGATACTCGAGGGAAAACATGGGTACAGACATAGGCGATCTGCTCCAGAAAAGAAAAGTCGAGCTTTCAGATCTTGCAAACCGGGTGATTGCTATTGACGCTTTTAATACGCTGCACCAGTTTTTGAGTATTATCCGCCAGCGAGATGGGAGTCCTCTGGTCGATTCTGGAGGAAAGGTCACCTCTCACCTTTCAGGCTTGCTATATAGGACAACGAGCCTTGCTGAAGCAGGTATTAAGCCTATTTTTGTTTTTGACGGCAAGCCTCCCAATCTTAAGTCTGAGACTCTCAAAAAAAGGAGAGAAATAAGGGAATCCGCATTGGAGAAATGGGAGAGTGCAAAGGTTGAGGGGGATCTCGAAGCTGCTTACAAATATGCTCAGGCTTCCTCAAAGGTAAATCAGGAGATTGTGGAAGAAGCCAAATACCTTCTCAGTATTATGGGAATCCCTTTTATCCAGGCTCCCTGCGAAGGAGAAGCGCAGGCTGCCCATATGGTTCTAAAAAAAGATGCCAGTTGTGTTGCTTCTCAAGACTATGACTCTTTTCTTTTTGGAGCCGAAACTGTTGTTAGGAACCTTGCTCTTACAGGAAAACGCAAGCTTCCGGGAAAGAATGCTTATGTTGATGTTGAAATTGAAATCATCGAACTGGAAGAATCTCTTAACGCTCTCGGGATCAACAGGGAACAGCTTATCGATATTGCGATCTGCGTGGGTACGGATTACAATAAAGGCCTGGAGAAAGTTGGCCCTAAAACAGCTCTTAAACTTATAAAAAAGCATGGGGATATCCATACCTTACTCCGCGAAAAAGGGGTAGAAATCGAAGCATTGGACCAAATAAGAGATTTTTTTATCCATCCCGACATAACGGATGACTACGAAATCAAATGGGGAAAACCTGACTCCGAAAAGCTTATCGAATTCCTTTCTCAGAAACATGACTTTTCTGTTGAAAGGGTAGAAAAAGCTGCGGAACGCCTTAAAGCCGCTTCAGGATCCAGGCAGAGAACTCTTGACCAGTGGTTTTAACGAAAACTTCTGTAAAACAGTATCGCTACATCAAAAAGTATCGTTGCATCAAAAAGTATCGTTACATCAAAAAGTATCGTTACATCAAATTCATTCTTTATCTTCATTTATCCAATTTTTCTGAATGTATGGAGAAAAGGAGATTTGAAACTGAAGAAAGCAGGCACAAACTCTTCTAAAGAAGAGCTGTCACATACTCATTTCCGTGGAGTTGTGGATCCTGAGCTTCTCTCAACGGCCAGAGGACTCCATGCAGTCAAGTGGTCTTTTATCGGACTGATGGCCACAGCTCTTTTTCAGATCTATGTTTTCCGGGTTTCGGGAAGTGTGGCCCTTCTTGCTGATACAATTAACAATTTTGGGGATGCCGTAACTGCAATTTTCCTGGGGTTTGCTTTTCTTCTCTCCCTAAAAAAACCTAACGATAGATTCACTTACGGTTACGGCAGAGCAGAAGACCTTGCAGGTTTGTTAGTTATCTTCTTAATATCTCTCAGTGCTGTTATTGCTGCCTATGAGGCAATTTCCAGACTCCTTATCCCGCAGACTGTGGAATTTTTTGGAGCCGTAGCCGTAGCTTCTATTGTCGGCTTTCTGGGGGAATGAACTGGTTGTAAGGTTCAGGATTAAAGTAGGGAGGAAATCGGAAGTGCTGCTCTTGTCGCTGATGGTTACCATGCGCGGGCGGATGGCTTTACGAGCCTTGCCGTACTTTTTTGGGCTCTTGGGGTCTGGGCCGGTTATCCTCTTTTTGATCCTCTGGTTGGGCTTATAATTACAATTGCAATCCTGCGAATTGTCTGGGTCGCGGGCAAATCAGTATATTCTCGTATGCTTGATGGGGGGTAGAACCCGAAGTAGTTGACAAAATTCGGCAGGTTGCCAGCGGGGTAGAAAAGGTAAATGAAGTGACTGAATTAAGGGTTCGCTGGTTAGGGCACAGGCTTTATGCGGAATTGAATATTGCAGTAGACTCCGAGCTCTCTGTTAAGGAAGGTCACGATATAGCATTAGAAGTGCGGCATGGGCTGTTTCAAGGACTGGTTTACCTCTTATGCAGTTGTGCATGTGGATCCTCTAGGCTCGTCTGGGGAAACCTTTCATCAGCGGAGCATGAACTCAACAGTCTGTCTTCCCATTCTCACTAAATATCAGGATAACATTTTCAAGCTTACACTCTGAAAATCTCAGCACCTTCATTTTTTGCCCTTGTCATCATGGCAGTCCCACCTACTGATTCATCAAGAATTTTCTGAACTTCTATCTGGAGTTGCCTTCCTTCTGCTTTATTGTCTACAAAAGAATACACTACAGGGCCAAAAGAACTTACTCCGGCTCCATAACTCCGACTGCGCATGAACGATGCAATATTCTTCGCAAAATCAGGCCATATGAGGCTTTCCCTTTTGTTAAAGCCTACTTTTTGGAGGTGGTTTACAGCAGCTCCAAAGCTTTCTATATCCTTCTCTATTACTGCTGGCATCATTTGCATGAGCACAACATGGGCAACTTCCCTTACTTCCTCTATCGGGAGGGGACAGAACTCCTTGAAGAGGTTGATTTCTTCCTGATCATGCACTCCTTTTTCTTCAGGGATTGCTACAACTATATCCCATTCAGGGAAATCTTCTCTAAAGAGCACTGGCCCTGGGGGGACCTTGCTGGCGGCAGAGGGCATGAAGGCTCCTTTGTCTTTGAATCTGTGCCCGCCGTCAACTACGAATCCGCCCTTTTCAAAAGCAGTTACTCCTATTCCTGAAGTTCCTCCTCTCTTTACTGCAAATGCAAGTTCTCTGACGCTTTTCCCAAGCCCATAAAGTTCGTTCACTGCGGCCGCAGCAGCCAGAGACGACTGAGTCCCGGACCCGAAACCCACATGTGCAGGAATCAATTCTTCAACATCAATTCTCACCCCTTCTCCCTCTGGAAGAAGGGCCTCTGCAGCTTTTTTCATCCGGTCGGCAAATCCCTGCAGACCCACTATCTGAACTTTTTCGGCTTTTTCTGCCTTAATTCTTATATTTGGAGAGGAAAGGGTCAGCCCTGCTCCTCCATCAACTCTTCCTATCTCCGCATTCATGTCAATAAGGGTTAAATGAAGTCGGCAAGGAGTGGTTATTCTTATCATTTCTGTCAACCCCGAAGGCAGATTTAAAGAATTCACGGTTTTCTGACTATCTGCTTTCTTTTATTGTAGCTGCTGATATTTAATCTTTAAAATATATTCTGTTATCAAATCTTGATTGTTATTATTTATGAATGAAACAGAACAGACTAGAGTAAAACAAAATGAAGTAGAACAGAATAAAGTAAAAAAATCAAGTAGAATAGAATAGAGTAAAACAAAATGAAGTAGAACAGAATAGAATAAAAGGGAAATAAATTAAAAATAGAAAATTAAAATGTTATAATTCGCTTGTAAGTGTTCCCTTCTTTAATTACTTTTTTAAAATAAGTGATTCTCCCTTCATTTCTTCAGGTTTCCGGATTTCCAGAAGTTCCAGAAGAGTTGGTGCAAGATCACATAATTTTCCATTCTTCAGGGCCTTTACTTCGCCGTCTCCAACGTAAATGCATTTTACTGGATTTGAAGTATGTGCAGTATGCGGTTCTCCTGTCTTTGGATTTTCCATCTGTTCGGCGTTTCCGTGGTCTGCAGTTATAAGTGCTACGCCCCCTCTCTTTGTTAACGCTTCTACAATTTTGCCCACACAACTATCGACGGCTTCTACTGCAGCAACTGCGGCTTCGAAAAATCCGGTATGTCCAACCATATCCATATTTGCCAGATTAAGGATTATTACATCATATTTTCCGGATTCAATTCTTTTAACTACTTCATCCGTTATCTCATAGGCACTCATCTCGGGCTTCAAGTCGTAAGTTGCTATTTTCGGAGAGGGAATAAGACATCGATCTTCTCCTTCATAGCATTTCTCAACTCCACCGTTCAAGAAAAAGGTTACATGAGCATATTTCTCGGTTTCGGCAATGCGGAGCTGTATAAGCCCCTTCTTGCTCAGAACTTCTCCAAGCACATTATCTAGTTCTTCCGGAGGGTAGGCAATGGGCAGGTTCAGAGTTTCGTCATATTGTGCCATGCAGACGTAATGCACCTGTGGTTTCGCTTCCCTCTGAAAATCTTCAAAATCTCCGTTTACAAAAGCCCAGGTAAGCTGTCGTGCCCTATCCGGTCTAAAATTAAAAAAAATCACTGAATCATTGTCTTTTATGATTGCTTCCGGCCGTCCGTTAGCATCTGTTACAATAGTTGGTTTTACAAACTCATCGTTTTCTCCCCTGCTATATGCTTCAGAGACTGCATCCACAGGATTGCAAACGGTAAATGGAGCAATTCCAAGGGTTAGGGCGTCATAAGCAAGTTTTGTCCTCTCCCAGCGTTTATCTCTGTCCATAGCATAATAGCGCCCCGATACTGTCGCGATTCTAGCGTTTCCGTTTTCTCTGCAGAAGGCGGCAAGTTCCTTGATATCTTCAAGGGCAGCTTTCGGGGGGACGTCCCTTCCATCCAGAAAAGCATGTATGTACACTTTTTCCAGCCCTTTTTCCTGTGCAAGTTTGATCAGGGCATGAAGGTGAGTCATGTGGCTGTGAACACCTCCATAAGAAACAAGCCCCATAAAATGCAGGCTGGAATTATGGGCTTTCACGTTTGAAATCGCATCTAAAAAAGCAGGATTTTCAAAGAAGTCTCCATCCCTTACGGAAAGATTGATCCGGGTGAGATCCTGATATACTATTCTACCTGCTCCTATGTTGAGGTGTCCGACTTCTGAGTTTCCCATCTGGCCCTCTGGGAGTCCTACAGCCTCTCCTGAGGCCTCTAAAAAACAGGATGGATATTCTTTTTGCAGGCGGTTGAGGTTTGGGGTTCTGGCTGCCAGAATAGCGTTTCCTTCTTTTTCTTCTCTGTAGCCCCAGCCATCAAGGATCATGAGCATGAGAGGTTTTCTTGCCTGAGTCATATGAAGGGAATTCCACACCTGCTAATAAATAGCTTGTTATGAAATTCGATATTATCAGCACATAGGAGGTCCACAATAATAGGAAGCTGATATTTTTTCAGGACATTTGCATATTTTCATCTTTTTCTCCTTTCTACCTTTTCTCCTCCCAGAGACGCGGGTATGTCTAGCACGTTTTCCATAAATAATAACGAATGCTTCATCTGCACTAGAAGTCTTATTATGAATATTTCAATCATGTAATAAGGGACAATAGCAATTTTGTATGCGCGACTTATATATTTATATTGTATTGAAAATATATCTACTGTCTTTAAATATAAGTATTAATAATTACATACTTATTCAAAACGCAAAAAAGAGACCTCAAAAATGGCTGAGTGTCTTAATATTATCTTTATTGGAAGTTCAGGCTGAATCTCCGGTTTAGCGGGAAGGAGGATTGGATTTAATGAGTCAGAGCATTCAAGATATTACGAACATTAGCAGTGTAAAGATCACAGATTTAACGGCGAACCCTGCACCTCTGGGTTTGATGGGTTTCGGAATGACCACTGTACTTTTGAATATACACAATGCAGGCTTCTATCCGATGAACGCGATGATCCTTTCAATGGGCTTTTTCTATGGTGGGTTAGCTCAGGTCATTGCCGGGATTCAGGAATGGAAGAAAGGCAATACGTTCGGCGCAACAGCTTTCACCTCATATGGGCTTTTCTGGCTCACTCTTGTGGGACTTGTCTTGCTTCCAAAGTCTGAAATCTATTCAGGGCTGGCTACTGAATCATTCCCATTTGCTGCATACCTCTTCATGTGGGGCGTCTTTACCCTTTTCATGTTCATAGGCACCCTAAAAGCAACGAGAGCTCTTCAGGTTGTTTTTCTGGCCCTTGCAATTCTGTTTTTCCTTCTTGCAGCTGGAAACTATCTGGGTCCCGCAGGTGCCGGAATACTGAAAATAGCTGGCTATGAAGGGATTTTTACAGGGCTTGTAGCAATTTACGCTGCCATAGGTCAGGTACTGAACGAAATGTACGGTAAGACAATATTCCCTCTCTAAAAGGATATTTTTATCATTATGACTGTTTTTCCGGGCTAAAAAGCCCGGACTTTTTACACTGGCTCTTTCATATTATTTATTCTTTTTAATAGCTTCTTTGATTTGTTATTGTTTTTCATTTTAGCCTGGATTCCTAATTTTGTTATGGCTATTTTCTTAATGCATCCTATGGATTTCAGTCCTGGTTATTTTTTTAACTATTATTTACTATTTTTTATTTTTTACTTTTTTCTTCAGGATAAACTATTCATTTTTTATACTTATCATTTTTTTTGTAATATCAAGAGCAAATTCAGAGAGAACGAATGAGGACGTAACATTAACACAAAAACCGACTTGAGTAAAATATGGAAAAGTATGATGGGGTCACGGAGCAAGACTTCCATGAACATCAACTGTTCAAGCATGTAGGAGAGAAAAGAAAACTGAGGCGTTTCTGGGAAATGTCTCCGGTAAACAGGAAAAGGGTTGAGAAAACAATTTCGTGCATGGCCTTTAAGAAGGGGTCATGGGACATGTACACCCGAAATCTTTGGCTTTCTCTTCATGGATGTGAGTATAGGCAGGGCCCAAAGGTAGATGTTCTTTTCAATATCCTCTAAAAAATGGGGATTTATTTAAATATGAAAGTCTTTTTTTTAAGCACACAAACCGCTTTGAAAATCTCCAAAAACGGTTGAGAACTTTAAGCCTCAGTACTCTTCATTTTCCCCTAAAATGGAGGAAATTCTTATATCTTTTCTCCCGGAAGTGTAAGAAGAAGGAAAGGGTATGCTTGTGCAAAAGGGCTGGAAATAAATATCGAAGGTGCGGTGGGAAATTTATGCCTTTTAAATAATGCAGATTAATAGGGCAGTTTTTTAATCTCTCTGAAGAATTTGCCTAATTACTTCTGAACGTGGTATTTCTCCCTTTCTCAAGTCCTTTTGTCCTTTTTTTGGATCGAAAAAATCTGGTCGTGGGGGTGAGTTACTGAAAACCAAGAGCCTCCAAATCTCTCCTTATTTATTTCAAACATGAAGTATGTGCTCGTTTTTTCGTATTTGATCAATGACTCACCCCCACTACCAAAAATCTTCTCATAAAGTTTTCCTTGTTTATTAATATGGAAATTCTGAATAGAATAACTATCGTTATGTTTATGTAGTATGAGTCTTTTCATCCTGCTTTTGTCTCTTTTCGTTGAACACAATTTCAATATATAATTGGTCAATGTATGTTTTCAGCCTTCCTTTTTATTCTTTTCTCAAAAATTTAATTTGTTTCAGTCAAAATAAATTCAATATTTTTTCTGTTTGCATATTCTCTTATTTTTTCTTGTATATGGGTTTGTTGATTCTGTTTCTTTATGAGATCCTAAAAAATCTTTATTTTTATGGTATAATTATAGCTTATTCTACTAATCGTTTGTCCACTCCTCTCTACTTTAGTTGATTCTTTATCTATTATACGCGTTTTCGAACATTCTATTGAATTAATAATATTTGGAAGTGACCTAGTCTTAGTTCTATGAGCTCCAGTGTATTTTTTGGAAGTTTTGAACGCTTTTTCAGGCACAGACGAACAAACACCTCCGATTACCGGGAAAAAAATGCCACTATCGAACTATTAAAAAGTTCTATTCTGGTTGCTTTTTCAGGTGCACTTCGAATCCATCTAGCTTTTCTATTACTTCAAGTCCAGTCCAGTTTGCTTACCTGCATTGCAGGGGGGCTTGTGATATACACAGTATATACACTTGACAGGGCTCTTGGTTCCGAAGAAGATGCTGTAAACCGTAAGGAACTAAATGGTTCCAGAAAAGAAATCGGGCTTGCTGTCTCTTTGATTACATTCCTTATAGGATCCTGTATACTGGCAAAAGAAGGAATGCTGGCACTTGCACTCATACCGTTTGTAACCGGTTATTTATACAGTAAAGGCCTTAAAATAGGAAAATTCTCTTTGAAGCTCAAAGGCGGACTTGGGGTTAAAAACTTTGTTGTGGGTCTGACATGGGGGGCCTTCATTGCAGGGCTTGCAGGCAGCAACTGTGGAAGCTTGGGTTCCGTCTTTCTGGTTTTTACCTTCTTTGGAATCAAACTCTTTGTCAATTCTGCTATTTATGATTTCAAGGATATCAAAGGAGACACTCTTGCAGGTATCAAAACCCTTCCTGCAAGTCTTGGAGCACGGAATACCCGTAGCCTTCTCACAGGAATGCACCTGCTCTCCCATATGATTCTAGGTATTGCTTTAATCCATGGAATTCTTGCCTTCGAGCCTCTAATTATTCTCTACAGTTTCATATGCGGGCTGATGTGCATCCAGAACTACACAAAATATGACGACGAGGAACTTCCTTTCCAGAAACTAGAAAGAACCGTTCTTGTTGACGGAGAGTCAACTTCAATTCTTGGACTGAGACTGATTGCAGGCGCTCTGCTTGTATAAGAAATATAATGAGAAGGTTTCGGGCGCGAAGTGCAAAAAAAGTACCTCAATCAAAGTATCTCAGAAAAATGACTCAATACTATCTTTAAATTTATTGGACTGAAGATCCCAAAACCCTCAATCCTTACTTCTACATCTCGTTTTTTAAGTTTCTTATCCAGAGACTTTCAGCAGGATTTACAGATTTTTTATTTCAATCGCGTTCTCCTTATAATGCTTAAAAAGATCTTCTCCCCATTTGATTGAAGAGGAGTCAAAACCTACCAGGTCACTTCGGGGGTCAAAGGTTCCGTTTTTGAAAAAGAGCGAAAGGGATAAGAAGCGGTCTGTTACTACAAAGGCGATCTTTGCATTGTCATATACATGGAAACTTGTGTTTTTGTATTTAAGAAATTCTTCAATTTCCGAATTGTGCTCGCTTTTTATTTTGAAGAAAACGTTTGGGGTAACAATAATAGAAACAGGAATGTTCTTACGAGCCATTTCCAGGAACATCGAGGGATAACTTGGAAGGAAGATGGATGAAAACCCCATGAAGCGGGTAGAGGAGAGTACATTATCCATAAATGTCTTGTGGGTGTCATAAATGTGTTCATGTTCATCCCTCATAACCCTGCACTCTTTAAGTTCCTGAATTCTGCCTAACAACATATCAGGAATAGCAACAAGGTCATGATCTTTCCAGAAATCTTCATTTGTTTCTATAGCTGTGAGAGTGTCCAGGAAAGGCTTATAATATAAGGCTGCAACTCTTCCGAGGGAAGTCAACTGATACATTCCATCCTGCCTTATAATCATGTTTGAAGTTTCCATCTCTTTCAGGCGAGGCAGGATCTCAGGTGACTTTACATCGAAATGATCTTTTATTTCGGAAAGAGTTCTTGGGCTCTCCTGAAGTATAAATAAAATATCCTTTCGTTTTTCAGAAAAGGTTAGAATGCTTAAAAGTCCGCTGGATTTCACTTTTATCAACCTATTATTTTTTTATAATTGTTTATAGAAGTAACTCAAATTTTATATATGTAAGTAAGTTCTACGTCTTTGATTCTTAATAAATAATATTTAATTTTTTAATTCTTTTCATTTTTTATATTGATCTAAGGTGACAGTCATATCCGAGTGATATAATATTGCTAGAATGGTATACGAATTCAATATATATTATCTTTTTTAAGAGTAGATCAAATTATTAATAATTTTTTTCCATTTCGCAGGAAGTACGTATCTGTCTTCTGAAAAGTTGGAATGTGCCACTAAATAACTTTTCTCTATAGTTAAAAAAGTTTGTGTGTTAATGGTATTCGATTATTTTACTGATATACAATTTCTATCTGAGTATTCAGGTTACAAAAAGATAATCATAGGTAAAAAATTGATATTCAAGAATAAGTGTGTTGGAAAATAATTGATAAGAGTTACTTGGATGGGATAAAAATTCTACTTTATTTTGGTATAAAATATCTTTTATATGTAAGTGACTCTTTAAAGTGTATTCAAGATACTTGCAATTATATGCAAAATTTTTTTAAAATAAGTTTAAAAATTGAATTTGCCCTGCCTGAGGTGGCAGGGTTATTTGGATTCATATTTCAGGCCGTTCGTTATTACTTTGAGAGCGCAGAGGGTCACTTCATCCTTTAGGTCGGGGATAAAGTGAACCCTCGAGTCTTTCTGGTTTCGTTTAAACCTCAATATAGTCGTTCTTTGTAAGATTAGTTTTCTTGGTGTCATGGGCATAGGAGTTGGGGATGCAACTCTATACTAAGAACTCTTGTCAAAGGATACTAAACTATTTCCAAGAAACCGAGTGGACGGCCCATCAGCCTACCCTCCCTTCTTTTTGGGTTGGGTGGCCGCACGCAATTTGATTTCGGTTGAATACCGCGCTGGCTTTCTGCGGGGTGCGCCAGCGCAACTTTGATGCAGTTTTTTAATGGAGGAAGTGGCGCATGCCTGTGAAAATCATAGAAACTCCAAGCCTGTTTGCAGTAGCAATTACCTCGCTGTCCCGGATTGATCCTCCTGGGGAGACTACGTGGCGAATGTTATTTTCTGCGGCGTAAATTATGCTGTCATCGAAGGGGAAGAAGGCATCTGAAACCATCACGCATTCTGATATGATCTTCTGGCAGTATTCTTCAAAGGGAATATCAGGATGTTCTCGTTCATAAATTACCTTAAGATTTTCGACAGCTTTTGTGGATGCAAGTTTGCGGATTGAGTCTACTCTGTTGGGTTGTCCTGCACCCATAGCCAGTACCATGAAGATCCCTGGCTCGTACTCATAAGCAAGGACCACTGCATTGGATTTAGTTGCTTTACAGGCTTTTAGGCCGAACTCTGAGAGAGCACGTTTGTCTTCAGGGTAGGGAATATCTGTTACTGACTCCCATTTTTCGTAGATGCCTATGTCGCGGCTTTGCTTGAGCATGCCTCCGATGATATACTTATATGTATACTCTGTCCCAAAAACTTCTCTGAGCTCAGGCAGTTTCAAGAGTCTCAGGTTTTCACTTTTGTTTTTCAGGTATTCAAGGGCATCGGGCTTGAAGTCAGGAGCGAGAATTATTTCCACAAATTTTCCATTCAAAAAAGTAGCAGCTTCCAGATCAAAGATCTCATTCGTGCAGATTATGCTTCCGTAAGCTGAAATCGGGTCTCCATCCCAGGCAGCCTGAAGGGCCTGCAAGAGTGTGCTTCCAGTAGCAAGTCCGCATGGGTTATTATGCTTTACAATTGCTACCGCCGGGGCGGAGTTTCCTAGTTCTTTTACAGTCTGGAGGGCATTGTCGGCATCCACATAGTTGTTATAGGAAAGTTCTTTCCCATGCAGCTGGAAAGCTTTTGCCAGGGTAGGACCTTCTATTTTATGGTCTTTGTAGAAATAGCCTTTCTGATGCCAGTTTTCTCCATAGCGAAGTTTTACGCCATCTGTGTACTTCATGCGGAGAACTTCTTCTTCAAGCAGGGTTCTGCTCAGGTAGGTATCGATGGCCGCATCGTAATCAGCAGTGTGCCTGAAAGCCTTTACTGCAAGAGCAGCCCGGGTTGAATCCGAGATTACTCCGCTTGAGCGCAGTTCTTTCAAGACATGCCCGTAATCCGATGGGTCGGAGATGACTGTCACCGAGCGGTAGTTCTTAGCTGCTGAACGTAGGAGAGTTGGGCCTCCGATGTCTATGTTTTCGATAGCTTCTTCAAGTTCCACGCCTGCTTTTGAAACCGTTACCTCAAAAGGATAAAGGTTTACAGCCACCAGATCAATGAGGGAAATATCTTCTTTTGCAGCCTCATCCATCTGTTCTTTGTTGTCCCGCAGGCATAAGAGCCCACCATGAATTCTTGGATGGAGAGTCTTGACCCTTCCTCCCATCATCTCTGGATAGCCTGTGACTTCCGAAACATCGGTAACTTCAATTCCGGCTTCGCGAAGAATTTTTGCTGTTCCGCCTGTTGAGATGATCTTCACGCCAAGTGATTCAAGCCCGCGTGCGAATTCTGCAATTCCTGTCTTTTCTGAGACGCTGAGCAATGCCCTTTTTACCAAAAAATCACCAATATACTTGGTTTAAAAATTATTAGCTATAAAACTTATGGTTTACATATTATTATATTAAAAAGAAAAATCTTTTTCTGGAAATGTCGGACTTTGAAATCCCATATTTAGTATTTCTGTTAACACCCTATCCATTTCATTAACGTCTTATCTCCCTTGTTAACGTTTAGTCCCATTTGTTAACGTTTAGTTCCCTTTGTTAACATCTGGTCCACTTCTCTAACATCTGGCTCTTAATTTCAGAGGGATTTTATCTTTCAGGTTTCCATATTCAGTTTATTACTTTTTTCTATTTTTGTGCCAGGAATCCTTAAGGAAAAAAGTTCAGGTGAATTACTTATTATGGGCGAATTATTTATTCTTATAGATAAAGGGATTAAAGATGTAAAAGGAGTAATTTTATTTCGGTCATTTTTTCAGGACGTAGGTGGAGAAGAGGGGAAGGAAATTATGGAACGGAATTATGATGTCATAGTTATCGGAACCGGGACTGCAGGCAGGACTCTTGCGGGCAAAATTGTGCGTTCAGGGTTAAAAATCGCTATCGTTGACTCAAGAGAATATGGAGGGACTTGCCCTCTAAGGGGCTGCGATCCTAAAAAAGTGCTTACAGGGACCTCTGAGGCAACAGACTGGAATAATCGGCTGATAGGGAAAGGTGCTGGAACACAAAATCCTTTAAAGATTGATTGGCCTTCGCTTATAGAGTTCAAGAGGACATTTACCGAAGAATATCCCGGGAAAACTGAGAGATATTTCGTTGAAGTGGGAATTGACACATATCACGGGAGAGCTCATTTTGAGAATCAAAATACCCTAATTGTCGGGGAGGATAACCTTCAAGGGGAGTATATTTTCCTTGCTACAGGTTCCAAGCCGGGAAAACTCAATATTCCCGGGGAAGAGTATGTTATTACAAGCGAGGAGTTCATGGAAACCCAAAAGCTTCCTGAACGGATTATTTTCATCGGTGGCGGTTATATCTCCTTTGAGTTTGCTCATGTTGCGCGAAGAGCCGGATCAGAGGTTACAATTCTGCACAGGAGTGAAAGCCTCCTGGGATCCTTTGATTCCGATCTTGTGGGTCTGCTTTCAAAAGCCTCCGAAGCCGCAGGAATCAAAATCCTTACAAATAAACCGGTGATAGCTGTAGAAAAAGAAGATAAAGGCTTTCTGGTCAAAACTGAGTTTAAATCCGGATCTACAGTGGAAACCCGGAGTTTCCGTGCGGACATGGTAGTGCATGGGGCAGGCCGTGTTCCGGATATAGAGGATCTGTGTCTCGAAAAGGCAGGGGTTAAGGTTGAAGAGGGAGCTATTGCCGTTGATAAGTACATGCGGACCTCAAATTCTCGCATTTATGCAGGCGGGGATTGTATTTCTGAGGGTATGCAGCTCACTCCAGTGGCAACCCTCCAGGGACAAGTTGCCGCAGCTAATATTCTCAATGGAGATCATGTCGAAGCGGATTATACAGGTATTCCCAGCGCAGTTTTTACCATTCCCGTCCTGGCGTCTGTGGGGATCAGTGCCGCAAAAGATAGCGATAAGTATAAGGTAATCTTTCAGGATAGAAGCTCATGGAGTACTACCCGAAGGGTAGGGGTCAAGTTTGCGGCTTCAAAGGTAGTTATTGATGAAGCAAACGATCGAATAGTAGGAGCTCATATTCTGGGTCCGAATGCGGAGGAGGCTATCAACATCTTTGCTGCCGTAATGCGGCTGGGACTGAAGGCATCGGACATAAAAAAGCTGATTTTTTCCTATCCTACTGTATGTTCGGATATTCAGTATATGCTGTAAATTCTCCTTCTTTGCTCAAAAATAGACACTAACGCTTACTTTTTGAAATCCTGTTTCAGAAAACGTAAATATAAATTCCTGCAAAGAAACTATATTCCCTGCTGAAGCCTGAAAAAAACTGAAAAACCGGAGTATTCATGCCTGAAAAGAAGCCAAATAAATCGGATGCCCATAATTCTCTGCAGGAATATGATATCCCTGATAACAGACACAACTTCGACCGAATCTGGGCTCTCCTTAAGGAAGAGTATCCTGAAGCAAAGCCTTCTCTTAATTACAGCAATCCTCTGGAACTCCTTGTAGCAACTGTCCTCTCTGCCCAGTCTACAGATGTCCAGATTAACAGGGTAACTGAGAAGTTGTTTCTAAAATACAGGATTGTAGAAGATTATGCAAATGCAGACCTCAGGGAACTTGAGAATGATGTTTATTCCACAGGCTTTTACAAAAATAAAGCAAAAAATATCCAGGCTACTGCGCAGTTGATTCTCGAGCGTTATAATGGAAAGGTCCCCGAGACCATGGAAGAACTTGTTACTTTACCTGGGGTAGGAAGAAAAACCGCAAATATAGTGCTTTCCAGAGGGTTTGGGGTAATTGAGGGAATTGCCGTAGACACCCATGTAAAAAGAGTTTCAAGAAGGATGGGCTTTACGAAGCATTCAGATCCAACAAAAATAGAAAAGGATCTTATTGCGCTTGCTCCGAGGGAAGACCTGGATGTGCTCTCCATGACGCTTATATATCATGGGCGGAGGGTTTGCGGGGCGAGGCAATCCCGCTGTTCTTCATGTGTTGTGAGTCATCTTTGCCCTTCAAGCATTATATTTATGAGTAAGTTTTGAAGATCTAGGCTTTCTTTTTGAATATTTTCCCAAATCCAAAACTGATTGCAAGTACTGCAAGTGTTCCCACTGCAATTGCCAGAACTTCTCCGCTTTTTCCCATGCCCTCAATTGAGTAGTCAGGCATTGGAGAATTTACTGCAGGTGCCTGTTCCTCAATTTGGGTCATTTTTGATTCTTCAATTATTCCTCCAGCAGCACTTTCAAGCCCGTCCGGATCAGGAGAGGCAAGGAAAGGAGCCAGAACTGCAAGCAAAAGTGCAATTGCAATTCCAATGTAGAAGAATTTCATGTTAGAGTTCCCGCTCATGCGTGAACCTCCTTTTTATACTTCTCCGGTCTGGAAGTGAAATTATCTTCCAGAAGGTCAGGGCGGGATTTTGCAATTGCTGTGATTACAACTGAAGTGATCAGGCCTTCGCCGATGAAACCAATTATCAGGTGATAGGTGCCCATTGCGATGAGGCCTGGAACGAGAGGGAAAGTCCCTGCGAGCCACATCTGAACCGCGCAGACTATTGCCGAGATGAAGAGCCCGAGCCAGGCGCCTCCAAAGGCTGCGATGCTTGTTCCTGTGCTCCTGCGAAGGGCAACATAAGTATAATATCCTACAAATCCGGAAATGATGCCCATATTCAGAATATTTGCTCCCATAGTGGTGATCCCGCCGTCTCCAAAGGCGAAACCCTGCACAAGTAACACAAGGGTAAGCACCAGGACTCCAGCCCAGGGGCTCCCGAAAACAATGGCTACAAGGGTTGCTCCTACCATGTGTCCGCTTGTCCCCATCCCTATAGGAATATTCATGGCCTGGATTGCAAAAATTCCTGCTGCGAGGGCTGCAAGGACAGGCACTTTCATTTCGTCAAGTTCATTTTTTGCCCATTTCATTGACATTATTATAAATGGGAGAGCAATTACCCAATAGCCGGCTGCCTGGGTAAACGGTATAAAAGAATCAGGTATATGCATTTTTGTTTTCCTCTTTCCCTTTTTACACCATATTTTATTTTTCCCTTTTTCACTGTGAACATTCCAGTTGAGGTATTTTTTCAGAATATTCATCATAAGGATAAAACCAAAAGATTCAAAATTTACTAAGTTTTTCCAGTAACTAAGTCTCAGTTTCTTAATCTTTCGTGACTGTATCCGCTACTCATTTTGGATGAATTCTTTAAAGATATTTCTTATACTCTTAGATATTTCAGTATTACATATATACATTTTGGTATTATTTTTTTCGATAATTTTTTACTTGAATCTAATTTGACATCTATATTTTTATTTTTTAATCGAATTACGTATCCTTATATCCTCCATTAAGTCGAATATATATTCACATAAGAAAAGTTGGTACGAGTTTGCATATTTTCCATTTTTTTACTGTCGTTTTGGCTCTTTCCTGGTATCCTTTTTATACATCGATATAATATGTGCTCATCAAATTTCTATTTTTGGTAACATTTATTATTACAAAAATGTATGTTAGTATATTATCATATTCTCCTAATAGATGGAGGAGTATTTATCGACTGTAAGAAAATTATTGCCAATTACTGGAATTTCAGATCTTCCACTTACACAAACGGGGTAAATGGTTTTGATGAGGAAGAACGTGCTGTCTGGAAACAAATATTTGAAAAATCCCTTACTTCCAATAGGCGTTTAAAAGTACTGGATGTGGGGACGGGTACTGGTTTCCTAGCCCTCCTTTTTGCCGAGATGGGACATGAGGTAACAGGAATAGATCTTTCCGAAGGTATGCTTGAGAAAGCAAAGCACAATGCAAAAAATATGGGCCTTGAAATTGACTTTTTCCATGGGGACGCGGAAAATCTGCCTTTTGAGAGCAGTTCTTTCGATCTGGTTACTAACAAATTCCTGCTATGGACTCTCCAGCAGCCTTCCTGTGCTGTTGGGGAGTGGAAGCGTGTCCTTAAACCCGGAGGCACGGTTTTTGCCATTGACGGAGATTGGTTTGATCCCCGGCCGAGCAGGCGAATTAAAAGAGTCGTTTCTGAGTGGACAGAGAAGTTTATTAAAAAGAACCAGAACACCTCTATCTTCAGGGACTATTATGGACCAATCCAAAGTTCTCTGCCTCTCTATGAGGAAATAAGTCCGGAAAAAGCCTCTCTCCTTTTCTCTGAAACTGGATTTGTAAACACTGCAGTCAATCCTCTTCTGGAGGTACAGAAATTTAAAAAAAGTAAGCAATCATTTCCACAGAGAATTCTTGGGAATAACTCCATTTTTCTGATCTCAGGGCAAAAAACGTGAAAATAAGCTTCTTTTGCCTCTACATTTTTTGAATTGAATTTTTCATAGAATGCCCTAACATTTTTATTTTCTCGGTGTTAACAATTGCTTTTTTTCTAGTTTTTGTATTCTATTGGCTGTTTCAACTGATAATTCTTACCTTTTTCATATTCTTTCATACGTAATGGGATAAAACTTTTTAACATTATTACTCGTCGAAAATTATACAAAACTTTATATGTCTCTCTCAAAAACTGGCTATTAATTATATTTCATGTATATTTTTATTAATATAATTACAATGAATTGAGAAGGGTCTAATCTAATGAACAGTTCACTGAGCACAGAGGACAGCAATGTTTCCCCCCTATTTCAGGAATGTGGGCCGAATTTATGCAATTTAAATAAAATAAAGTCCTGCATATTGCATTTTTACAGTAGAATTAAATTTTGTGATATGAATAGAATTGCCGAGTTAAACCTTCCGTATCTTTATGAAATCTTCTCTGAATTGGATGAAATTGGGCATATGGATGTAGCTGACGATCTCTGTCAAGCAGTACTCAGGGATCCTGTTATCAGCTCAGTACTTCCTTCTGTTTATTCCAGTTACACCTTTTTTTTTTAGTCTTCATGAGACCCGGCTTGCAAGAGAAATTCTGAACTGCAAAGAACCCTGGAAAATGCTGGAATCTTTCCCTCTGTATGCCAGATACGAAAATATGATTAAAACCCATGTCCAGAATTCCTCCAAAATTGAAGTGCTAGCTTTTATAGGATGTGGCCCCCTTCCTGTTACTCTACTGCTTTTCAGTAAACTACACGGTATCCGTTGCATCGGCGTAGATCAGGACCATGAAGCAGTGGCTCTGGCAAAAAGCTGTGTAAAGCATTTTGGCCTCGAAAAGGAAATAAGTATTCTGGAAGGGGATGAAACATTACTTTCAAAAATGGAGTGGGACTCTGTGCTTATAGCAGGACTTGCCGAACCTAAACAGCGCATCTTCCGTAACCTCCATCAGATGATAAAAAATAGAAAATCCGTTTCCAAAAAATCCGTTTCTGTTTGCTATCGCAACTATAGCGGCATGAGACAGTTGCTTTACTGGCCAGTCCAGCCGGAACAGATCAAAGGTTTTAGAAAAATAAAAGAAATATATCCTTCTGGAAAAGTAAACAATACCTTGGTCTTCTTGGAGTGTGAGTAACATCCCAAAATTTGAGTCTGAACTCTTAATTGCCGAATTTCGCCAGATCTATGCTCAGATAAACGATCTTGGAGAAACTGAGCTTATGGAAAATTCCTCTCCAGGACTGTATTCCGTGTTTAAAAGGCTGGACAAACTCGCAGCTCTGGATGTCGATGAAAAGTCTATTGAGGTAATTCTTGAAAGCCATGGTTTTGATTCTTTGATGGCTGAGATTTCTCGCTTTCGGTTTTTATACAATCTAAAACTCGAAACCGAAAAAGCAAAAAGACTTCTTAAGAGCTCGAATCCGTGGGAAACTCTCCAGAATTTTACATTTTATCCAAATTACCTGCAGCTTTCCAGGACCGAATATACGGGTTCCGGTCTGAAACCCAAAGATTGTGTTCTTTTTCTCGGCAGTGGTCCTCTTCCCTTGAGTCTGATAGTGCTCTGTCGCGAATACGGCCTTTTCGGAATCGGAATTGAACAGGATGGAAAAAGGGCAAGTCTCTCCCGGGAAGTAATTGCCCACCTCGATCTTTCTGAAAGTATAATGATAATAGAAGGAGATCACTTCATCCTACCCCTTAAAATCAGATGTGATCTTTACATGGTCGCCGCCCAGGCTGAACCCAAAAAGGAGGTTTTCGAGCACCTTGCAAAAGTTCTGCCCGAAGGAAGTAAAGTCTCTTACCGCCTCTACGAAAAAGGCCTTCGGAGGGTTCTGGATGGTAGTTCTCTCTTCAAGATGCCTTCAGGATTTGAAGAATATCTCCAGGTTGAGCCCGAACCTCCAGTTAATAACACAGTTGTATTTCTGAAAAGAAAATGAAGACTAAAAAACTCCTATTTACTTCTTAGCTGGACATGGAACCATCCGGGAATGGTAAGATTAAAAAAGTTTTCAGAAAAATTTTCAATCCATCCAACCCTTAGATACTCTGGTTTTCATCAATCCTGTTGTACAGCTTTTTCAAACCCTCATGCAGCCTGCGCACCTCTTTCTCCCATATTTTTTTATTTGCTTCTGGACAGTACCCCATTTTCAAAGCTGCAATCTTAGCATAGTTCTTAGAAACTTTTCTGTTGCTCCAGGAAAGCCCAAAGGCCAGATCTGTTTTTTTAATGCTGTATTTTTCATGGATCAGGAATTCATAAAGTTCAGAAACTTGATCAATATTCTTTTTTGAACTTTCGGGAAAATTTCGGACAAGTTCAGTCAGATTCTGGAGGCTGGATTGAACGCTACAACTTTCTGGACACAGTTTCTCCGAGTTTGCAAACTTAAGCATCTCTCGGAATTCACAGAAAATATTCGTCTGCTTTAAACCTGATGGTTGAGTTTTTCCTTGGAAAATAAGGACATGGATGCATTCGTGAAAGAGAATTTTTGCTATCAGAAACTCTATTCTCTCCTGAAGGTTCCATAACCTTTCAACCAGTTCCCTGTTCCATAACTCATAGGGATTTACCAGAATGAGGATCCTGTAGATTATTCTCCTGTCCTTTCTGAAAACGGTTTTCTTCGGTTCGAAGACTAACCCCTGCATCATCCCAAAAAAATGTACTCGAATCGCAAGATCCCAGCAGTGCTCCCATTCCCCATAACACACTTGTTTTACTCGATAATATCTTCCGTCAAAATGGACTTTTTTTATCAGTCTGTACAGGTCTTCACTCTGTTCTTTAATGAGAGCTTTTATCATGGATTCCCGGTAGATGTTCAGATCTAACTGGAGAAGTCCTGGAAGACAAAAAGAACAACAAGGAGCAAGATAAGAAGCAGGATAAGTAAAAGGAGATATGTATTGGACAGTAGGAGGGGCTGGTGCAGATACAGAGGATAATTTGTCCCACTCTCCATACCCCGGCAAATTCTTTTTTTCTTCTGGTGAAACTCCTTCTGGTTTTATCCCCTGCATCATAAACCTCCCATTCTGATTTTTGTATCCCTTGAGACTTTTGTCCCCTCTTTATTTTTGTATCCTCTGCGTTCTGGGGTTTATTTGTATCACATATTCTTGTTTCAGTGCTAATTGATATTACTTACTTTCAAATAATAAATATTTTGTCCTACTAAATTATTCAATAGTATTACTATTCTTCAAGGCGCAAAGAAATTAAAATGCAATAATAGAATTCCATTTTAAAAAATAGTAAATAAATCAACTTTTTACTCAGGACCTTAAACCTCTCCAATCTCAGAAGCGGATTCTTTTTACATCGGCAAATTTTCTCCTGAAAATAGCATTTTTCTTCTGTTTGAAATAACAAGAACAGTAAAAATTATGAACATTGAAATATCTCTGCGGGAAATGAATCTCAATGACTATATTTCTGAGTTCTGGATCTCACTCAGTAGTTTTTCAAATAAAAAAATGAATATATAAAATTACACCTGCACTCAGGATCAAAAAAAGGACATCCTGAGTTCTTATTTTTGTTCGATAATATGCTTTTTCATACCCGCTTCCATAGCCTCTGCAAAGCATGCTGATATAGGTCCTTTCTCCTTGCTCGTAGGAGCGTATGAAAATTGCGCTCATGCTGTTTCCAACCTGCTCGATGACCCATCTCCTCGGTACATCTCTGTTCCATATATCAAAGAGCCTGGTCTGCTGTGCAATCCTTATTCTTTTCAGGACAGCCCAGAAAAGGAAGAGGTAGCGCACCATCATACTCAGGAGCAGAGTAAATTCTCTTGGGATGCCTATCCTGTCTGCTGCAGCAACCATATCTCTCAGTCGCGTAGTAGAAGATAGCAGGACGACGGCTGTAATGCAAACAAGAAATTTCGCAATAAGTGAGCTCCCAAAGGCAATTCCCTCATATGTCATACTTAGTCCTAAAGGCAGGTCCAGAGGGTAAGGAGTATAATTTTCTATGAACGAAGGTCTAAGGAAAGGCTGGATAAGGGCAATTCCAAGCCCGAAAGGTAAAATTGCAAGAATGCGAAGGAAAAAGTATCTTAAGTCCAGTCCGGCAGCAAGCACAAGAAGTAGCATATAAGTTTCTACGGCAAGAAGGCGCACCATATTTTTTTCGTGAATCCTGGGGAGGCTCACAACATAAATGATTATTGTAAGTACAAAAAGCAACTTTATCCGGGGGTCAAGCCTGTGTATGGGGCTGTTTTTATATGATTCGCGTTCAATATCTGTAAGAGTCACCATCAAATATTCTCCTGTGCGGAATCTTTTTTAGCCTTCGTTCAACCATTTTTTCCGGAGCTTATAAGCCGCAATATCTCATCTCTGGCTGCTTCGGCTGTTATCTGTATGTTAACATCGAGTCCTTCCTGCTGGAGCATCTCAAATACTTCGGCAACTCTCGGAAGTCTTAGGTGAGCTTTTCTCAGGAGTTCAGGATCATTGAAGATTTCTTCCGGGCTTCCATCGGCTTCAAGTCTTCCGTGATGGAGCACAAAAACTCTTTCCGCAAAATAAGGAACAACATCCACATCGTGGGTGGAAAGAAGCAGGGTAATTCCAAGCTCCCTGTTCATTTTCATAATAAGCTCCAGGATGCGAGCAGAACTCAGAGGATCGAGGCCTGCCGTTGGTTCGTCAAGTACGATCACTTCAGGGCGCATGGCAAGGATACCTGCAATTGCCACAAGTTTCTTCTGCCCTCCACTCAGATGGTGCGGGGCTCTTTCTTCAAAACCAGTAAGTCCTACCATCTCCAGGGCCTCTTTAACTCTTACTTCTACCTCTTTTCTGGATAAGCCCATATTGATAGGTCCAAAAGCGATATCTTCTTCAACACTTGGAGCAAGCACCTGGTCATCAGGGTCCTGAAAGACAATCCCTATCGCTTCCCTGCAGGTCCTAACATTCTTTTTAGTAACAGTTTCTCCTTTTACCACAATTTCTCCGGAAAGAGGACGAAGAATTCCATTAAGGTGCTTGAATAAAGTGGATTTTCCTGCCCCGTTAGCTCCAAGAACTGCAACTCTTTCTCCTTTGAATACTTTCAGGTTAATTTTATCAAGGGCGTTTGAATCAAGGTGAGGGTATCTGTGGCAGAGGTCTTTGACTTCAAGGATAGGAATTCCGCTTTTTTCATAGGTCCTGTCTGCTTTTTTGGGGCAAGCCTCCGTTTTAGGATTCCTCCGGCCTGCTATTTCTTTTGGGGTATTTGTTGCTTTTTCGGAGTTATATGGGGGAGTCGATATACTCATACTTGAAAACGTCCTGTATGAAGATCGTGTTTAACCGCTGAAAATTAATTTTTTCAAAAATAGTGTTACACCCAATGAAGTTATCTGTTTTATGTGTTACGGTTTTTTCTTTATATTTTTTCCTTTTTATGTTAATTTTTCCTGTTGTTCATTTTTGACGCTTTCTCTTGGTTTGGTGATGTACATTTATGTACCCTTTCAAAAAAGATATCCTGGGTACATGGGGTTTTTGATACGAGGCGCTTTCCTTATATGAATTTCAGGGAACCTGAAAAGAACTTCTTTCGCCCTTTCGATGTTGAATTGTAGCTAACAAAGATTTCTGCTACTTTATCCCGATTCTATTACGGTTTCTGTAACCCTTTGCAGAGATTTTCCAATTTATCATTCCAGAATACGGGGGTGGGGTCAGTTTTTTTCTGGAATGTGTAAGCTCCAAAAGGCAGTTTACAAAGAGAGTTTCATTTTCCTTCCAATTAATACTAAATTTTAAATTAATATTATTAAATATCACGACTACTTCCAAAAATATTAAATAGCTTATTGTCATACATTATCATGTCATACGAACAGACAAAAAACAGACATACCTCCTTGATCTCTAAACAAAACCTGGATGTTAGTTTCTCCACCTGCTAAACAAGGCAGGTGGGGGGCCTCGGGTGCCGAAAAGGGCGAGAATAACAAAAACTTACATTTTTTCCCTGCATTTTCTTCCCGGTTTATAATTTTATTATTATATTTTTGTATTTTTATTTTATATGTTTCTCGGCGGAAAAAAAATTCTCTTAGCCCTATTATCTTCATTTTTTCATCAAGAGACAGAAAATTTTAATCTTAATAAATTCTGCATTTTTTCTGCTCAGAGTTGAGAGATAATTATACAAATCTTCCCAACCTATTTTTTTTGATGCAGCGTGTTGTTCTACATGTAGATATGGACTATTTTTTTGCAGCCATTGAAGAGCGGGAAAGCCCTGGCCTTAGGGGAAAAGCCGTAGTGGTCTGCATGCTCTCAGGAAGGAGTGAGCTAAGCGGGGCTGTAAGTACCTGCAACTATGTAGCTCGGGAATTCGGAATAAGGTCAGGTATGCCCTGTTCGGGGGCAAAAAAGCTGAATCCCGATGCTGTCTTTTTGCCTGTCAGAAAGGAGTTTTACACTACAGTTTCGGATAGGGTCATGGAAATTCTCCGGAGTTATGCAGACGTTAAGGAGGATGGAAATGCCTTTGAGCAGATCAGCATTGATGAAGCCTTTGTGGAAATTACTGAAAAAACAGGTGGAGACTTTAATCTGGCTTTTGACCTCGCGATGCAGATCCAAAATGAGATAAAGGAAAAAGAGATGCTGACATGTTCTGTTGGAATTGGGCCAAATAAGCTTATCGCCAAGATGGCTTCCTCAATAAAGAAGCCTGAAGGGATCACAGTTGTAAGTCCCGATAAGCTTGAAGACTTTCTCTGGCCTCTCAAAGTCTCCAAACTCTGGGGAATAGGGGATGTAACCGCAGGAAAACTGCAGGAAATGGGCATCATTAAAATAAAAGATCTTGCCGAACATGAAGTTCTCGACTTGGTTTCTACCTTCGGAAAAACACGGGGAATCTGGCTTAAGCAGGCCGCAGCAGGAATCGATGATTCCCCCCTGAAAGAAAGGGACGGTTCCGAACAGATAGGAAGAATTGCAACACTATCCGAGGATACTCTTGACCTTGAGCTTATTTCTCCGTTACTTGAAAGGCTGGCTGAGGACGTAATCTCAAAACTCGATTCAAGGGGCCTTTCTTTCAGGGTCGTAACCGTTATGGTCATAAATTCCAACTTCAGGATGTACACCAAAAGCCGCACATTAAACCATCCGGTTTATTCAAAGGAAATTCTCCTGGGAACGGCTCGTGAAATCATGAATGAGTTCCTTTCTGAAAGCAGGGTAGAACTTCGGCGTCTGGGAGTCAGAGTAGGTGATCTTCAGAAGCGAAAAGGTCAGAAAAGCCTTTTTGATTATTAAAGCCGCCTTTTTTTAGATGTTGGGCAGGAAAAGAAGGCTGCATATAATGACGGTTAGGAGAGAAGCATATTGATAACAAACTGTTTGCCATCCAGTTCTGAAAACTCCAGTCTGCGAGTTTATCTGGGGTACTGCAACCAGTAATTGACTACATATAACAAGGGACAGTTTTGTCCCCGAATACGGGGAAAGATTGGCTGCAGAATTTTTCCTTTTATGGGTTATTCGGGTAACATTTCAGGGTAGCCAAAAGATCACAGGCTATCGGGGTGCAACCAGATAGTAAGCTGTTTTGAAATCAATATTGATGCTGAGTAATGTTCTCCATTTTCAAGTCCGAAAGATGGGGCTCCTGGCAAAGTAATCTTCTCTGGTAAGAGTCCAATCCCCGGCTTTGCCAGATGCTTATTTTATTTCACTTTTCATTCCTTTTCCATATTTTTTCCGCTCATTTCTTACTTCTTCTTTCTACAGATTATCTTTTTTCTAATTTCCTGCAATTAAAAATCTTACATGAATTTGACAAGCGGACAGACTTCTATACATGCCCCGCAGTGAATGCAGCTCTCTTTGATCTTTACTCCCTTTTCTTTCATTTCAATAGCACCGTGTTTACAGTGGCCCACGCAAACTCCGCATCCCTGGCAGAGCAAAGCCCTTCTTACTGAGAATTCAACCATTCTCATGAGCTTTTTCAGCGCTTTTTCGTTTTCACTTCTTCCATTAACATTTCCTGAGGCAAATACCTGAGCTCTGGACTCCCCAAAAGAGACAGAGGCAGCTCCTTCTATAAAAGAAACCTTTCCTATAGGGTTAAGTAGCCCGCTTTCCTCTAGAGTGTCTATATTTATTGCCTGCCCGAAACTTCCATCTGCAGACATCCCGCCTGCTTTGCAGGGTCTGTATCCGGTTGCAACTTCAAAATGGAGTTCTTTTGGAGCTTCTTGAGAAGGGAGCAGGGAAATTCCTTTTTTCTCCGCAAGCTCCTGGAGAACTTTTGGATATCGTTTGTATCTCCATAAGCCGTATTTTACCCATTCTGGAGAAAGCCCCATTTTCTCTGCATATGCAAGGATGTGGGAATTAAGCTGTTTTGCAAGCTCGGGATGGCTCTCCTCCAACTGGAAAAAGTCCGCAAGGGAGGAAGATGGGCAGAGCCAGCATCCCATCCTGTCATAACCTTTTTCGTAAGCAGGATTGTAGGGAGCGTTTGTCCTGAAGATGTAGAGCCAGATATGGAGAGCTGTCCATTCCTGTATCGGGGAAGCTCCTACTTGATTTCCTACCCAGGGATTTCTCCATACTTTCTTGCTGATATAACGGGCGTGGGATTCGTACTGTCGCTGCCCTATGAAACTCAGACATCCGCCTTCATAGTTTTCATCAATTAGCCGGGCAATTGGTCCGAGTTTGCATATCTTACAGCACCAGCGGGTATCCATGGTAGGAGGGCCGAAAACGCCTATCGACTCCCAGAAAGAATCTCCTGAACTTGCAGTCTTTAGATTTTTTCCATAGTATTCAGCAACTTTTTTGACGTTCTCAAGGGTTTCTGGGAATTCAATTCCGGTGTCAGCAAACATGATCTCATAATCATCCAGAGTATCATCAACTAGCTGGAGTACAGCAAGGCTGTCCTTCCCACCGGAATAAGAGACACTGACCTTCATGTCCATACTCCCTGCAACATTTTTTATGAATGCGTGGGAGGTTTCTATCATTACATTCAGGATTTTTTCGTTGGCTTTTACAGCATCATCCCAGCTCTGTCCTGAGGGTTTGACTTTTTGAGGTTCTGGCTCTGCGTTCCAGCGTGGTTTTACTGCGTTTCCCCTCTGTTCTTCACGCATTTCCTTGCCTGTCATTCGGGCTCTTCCGCAGCAGATTACTTCTCCTGCAGGGTTCAGGACAACGACTTCGTCTTCTTTTTGGATGGACGGATCTGCATCAAGAACGCCGGGCGCCAAAACGCTCGCTCCTTTTTTCAGAATGAACGGGACAATTGCCTCCTCAATCACAACCCATTTCTTCAGGTCTTTTTTGTCCCTGCCCTGGAAAATCCTTCTTGCCCCTTCAAGCCTGGGAAGCAAAACCCATTCACAACTTTCAATTTCAAATCTGAGGGAGGCAAGAACTTCTCCATCCGCTACAATCTCATCCATCCTGTCTTCATATGGAGCTTTATTCAGCACCACAAGGTGTCCATCCGGTATCAGGGGGGTATTGAACTGTTTTTGAGAAATAGAATTTATACGCTTTATATCATAATCAAAAGCCGGGCGGATATCCCCGGGAGGTGTGACCTCAACTTTTTTCGTATTTTTTCCGCATCCGCACTTTTTTCCGAGCACAGGCACATTACAGGCCTCGCACCAGTGCAGGTGCATTTTGCCAAGGTATGCTGGTCTGGACATGTCATGCAGACTGAGAGAGGTTCACCTTTAAAAGGGTTTGGCTTTTTCTCCGATCTTCCTGGCCCTCTCTTGCAAAGTTTCTGAGTCCTCGTGCCTTAATCAGTGTTTATCTTTCAGATAGCCTCAAAGAAATACAGAATTATATACAAATACACGAATATGAGGTATTGGGGTGTATAATGGTAGTCATAAAAGAAATCGATTCAGTCGGATCCGGAAAAATCTTTACAATCCTTTACGGAACAATGGGTTTCGTTTTCGGGCTCTTCACAACGATTGCTGCCTTTACGGGGTTCTCTTTACCAAAAAAATTTGGGATCTTTTCCTTGATTTTCGGAAAATGGGCTGTCCTGAGTTTGCCTGTATTTTACGGTGTTTCGGGTTATTTCATAGGGCGTATCACAGCTAACCTCTACAATGCTGCAGTGGGCTCAAAAAAAGGCTTCAAGATAGAGCTCTTGCGCTAAGTACCGTTTTTTCATGAAAAGAAGCTTAAAGTCCTGGTTTTTTATTTCCCTGGGATTTGCCCTTTATTTCTATAACTTTTTCCTTTTATTGCCAGCTTGCATATCTTCTTCTGGTTCTTGCCTCTTTTCTACTTTGCCGTAATCTTTTTCTCTTATATTTCCGGTTCAGAAAAATTTCGACATGAGGGATGGCTCTGAGGTACACTTTTCCGAAAAGCTGCATTCTTTACATAATTTCTCTTCTTTTTTTTCTGGCATCAGTCCTGCTTTTATTTTTTCCACACGCCTGCAGATCTGGAGGACTTCCCGTCTATCTGAACTTCGAATAATCACTTTTCGAAGCAGGCCAAAACTCACGTATTCCACAAAGGCAAAGGGCACTTCCTTCCCCATCTCGGCTTCCAGAAGAAGAACAAGGGCTGCAGCATGCACTCTGTCCGAAGCCCAAACTCCCTGTTCAGGGCAGTTTCCAGGCTTTAATAGTGACGGTACCTGTGCACCTTCGAAACAAACCAGTTTGGAGGGAATGCCTTTCAGGTTAAGTTTTTCTGAAGAAAGAAATGGCTCGGTTTTGACAGGGGTGAGTGCCTCAAGTACGGGCTCTTTCCCATATTCTTCAACTGCCCTTAGAAGATTGGCTGTTATTTCGGAAATTTTAGCTCTTGCCCGTGCCTCAGCCTCATCAAATATTTCTCTTCCCACCCCTTCAAGTTCTCCAGGAAACATTATCGGTAGGTCGAGACATGTTTGGGAAAGGGAAACTTCAAGCTCTTTGGACAGGTTATCGGCGTTTAACGAACACGTCTTCATAGTCTCGGGGTAGGTCAGAGATAGCTCTTTCATGAGCATTCTTTCGAGCCTTGCTGCGTTTATTTCTGGGTACAGTTCAAAGCCCCTGCTGACAAAGTATACTCTTCTCGGGCACTTGATATAGAGAAGGAGGTCTGACACATTTATTTCTGGAGTATGCGACTCAGCGGACATCAATACTAATTTCCTTTACAAACATTATATATTTTTTGTGGGAGACTCTTCTGCAACTTGATTGATTTTTTATGCGACAATTGTCGAACTGGCATTCGTTAGATTTATATGCTCCTTTCCCCTCTTAGAGTACGTAAGTCATGACATCTAATGAATCATCAGATCTGCGCAACCGTCTGGCGGAAAAAATGGCTGGAGATATCACCCTCTCTGAAAAACCTGGAGAGTCACTGAAAAAGTGGAGGTTAAACTTCGAGATATCCCAGACAGATATTGCAAATTACCTTAAGGTTTCCCCTTCTGTTATCAGTGACTATGAAAGTGGGAGACGAAAGTCTCCGGGAACACTGATTATCAAGAAAATTGTGGAGTCTCTTCTTGAGATTGATATTGATAGGGGGAGCAAAAAGATCCACGCTTACGAGTCAATACTTAACGCCGAAAATAGTACCAAATCCATCTACTCAACATACGAGTATACCATCCCCATACAGCTTGCAAAATTGGTCAATCTTATAGATGGAGATATTGTCTACAAAGGAGTTGAGAGACCTCTTTATGGTTTCTCTGTCGTTGACAGCCAGAGGGCGATTCTAGAACTTTCTTCCCATGAGTTTCAGAAGCTCTACGGCTGGAGTACGGACAGGGCCATGATTTTTTCCAAGGTTAGCACCGGGAAATCCCCCCTGGTAGCCATCAGGGTTACCAATCTCAAACCCGGTGCCGTGGTGCTCCACGGACTTCGAAAAGAAGAGGTTGAACCTGTTGTAGTCAAGATGGCGGAAGTTGACCGTATACCCCTGGTCGCGACTACAATGGATCTCGACCAGATTGTCCAGCTACTGAGAAAATACAGTCAATACTATGCGAGGGAATAACCTCCCTGGAAAACGATGCCCTTAAACACTCAAAAACAGGTGAAAACATGACTGTTGGAATCGTATCTTACGGTGCTTATGTTCCGAGATACCGTATAAAAATCGAGGAAATCGCCCGGCTCTGGGGTGATGATGCAGAGGCTCTTAAAAACGGCCTCATGGTATATGAAAAATCCGTGCCTGATATTGACGAAGATGCAGCAACCATAGCTGTGGAGGCAGCGAGATATGCAATGGCAAGAAGCGGTGTCGATCCCAGCAGAATCGGGGCGGTATATACGGGTTCAGAGAGTCATCCCTACGCCGTAAAGCCGACAAGTACGATTGTTGCCCAGGCTATAGGAGCGACTCCTGAAATGACTGCAGCGGACTTCGAATTTGCCTGTAAGGCGGGAACAGCCGCAGTTCAGGCCTGCATGGGGCTGGTGGGTTCGGGAATGGTCGATCTTGGTCTGGCGATCGGAGCTGATGTTTCCCAGGGAGCTCCAAGTGATGCCCTTGAATACACTGCAGCTGCAGGTGGAGTTGCTTGTCTCATCGGGAGAAAAGAATCCGAACTTGCCGCAATCATTGAGGACACTTATTCTTTTACAACTGATACTCCTGACTTCTGGAGAAGGGAAGGCATGCCTTACCCTGAGCACGGAGGCCGCTTTACTGGGGAACCTGGCTACTTCAAGCATATAACTAACGGTGCAAAAGGCCTTCTTAAAAAACTCGGGACAAAACCCGAAGATTACGATTATGCGGTCTTCCACCAGCCAAACGGAAAATTTCCGAGCAAAGCTGCAAAAATGCTGGGTTTCACCAAAGCTCAGATTACTCCAGGGCTAGTGGTTCCCAAGATTGGAAATACCTATTCAGGTTCCTGTCTTATGGGAATTGCCGCGACTCTGGACCAGGCAAAGCCTGGAGACAGGATTTTTGCAACTGCTTTCGGATCGGGAGCAGGAGCTGATGCTTTCAGCATAACAGTTACAGACAGGATCGAGGAAATCCGAAACAGGGCTCCGACGGTTTCCGAATTGATCAAAGATCCTATATATATCGACTACGCGAGGTACGCCAGGCATAAAGGCAAGATCCGCCTGGCCTGAAAACGGGGTGAGTATAAAATGAGAGACGTAGCAATTATCGGAGTAAAGAACACCAAATTCGGGGAACTCTGGGAGGAATCCCTGAGGGACATAGTTGTAGAAGCCGGAATCGGAGCAATTGAAGACGCAGGTGTTAGCGGAAAAGAAATTGATGCTCTTTATGTTGGGAACATGAGCGGAGGCCGCTTTGTTGAGCAGGAACATATCGGAGCTCTTATTGCGGATTATTCCGGGCTTTCCAGAAACCTGCATGTTCCGGCTACCAGAGTGGAGGCTGCTTGTGCTTCGGGTGGACTTGCCCTGCGCCAGGCGATTATGTCTGTAGCTTCTGGCTACAGTGACATCGTGATTGCAGCTGGAGCAGAAAAGATGACTGATGTCGGGACTGAAGAGGCTTCTTCAGGCTCTTGCGGCAGCAGCTGACCGGGAATGGGAAGGTATGGCAGGGGCAACTTTCCCTGGCCTCTATGCAATGATTGCAAAACTGCACATGGAAAGGTACGGAACTACCAGTGAACAGCTTGCAGAAGTTGCCGTAAAAAACCATAAAAACGGATACTTTAATCCCATTGCTCAGTATAAAAGCCTAATTTCTGTGGACGACGTTTTGAAGTCTATAATGGTAGCAGATCCTCTGCATATTTTTGACTGCTCTCCAATAACAGATGGAGCTTCAGCTCTTGTGCTCGCTCCTGCCGACATCGCTCACAAATACACCGATACTCCCATCTATATCAAGGCAACTGCCCAGGCAAGTGACACGATTGCACTTCATGATAGAAGGGATATAACAACCCTGGATGCAACCGTAATGGCTGGAAAGCGGGCCTATTCCATGGCAAAACTGAAGCCTGAAGATATCGATCTTGTGGAAGTACACGACTGCTTCACCATTGCCGAAATCTGCGCTATTGAAGACCTCGGCTTTGCAGAGAAAGGGAAAGGTGGAATTGTTACCGCAAACGGAGAAACTGCTATAGGGGGCAGGATTCCTGTCAACACGTCGGGAGGTCTCAAAGCCTGTGGTCATCCTGTTGGAGCAACAGGCATAAAGCAGGCCGTAGAAGTCGTAACTCAGCTCCGTGGAGATGCAGGCAAACGCCAGGTAGCAGGTGCAAAGTACGGAATGACCCACAACGTCGGCGGGTCAGGCGCAACAGCAGTAGTACACATCTTCTCGAGGGATAGGTGATATCTGATGGCTTCTGTTCCAAGATTCTGGAGAAATATCGGCAGCAGGTACAACCTTGAAGGTACCCGCTGTAAAGAATGTGGGGAATATTTCTATCCCCCGCGCAACGTTTGCGTAAACTGCAGGCGTGTGGGCCATATTGAACCCTACAAGTTCAAAGGCACTGGTGAAATCGTAACCTATACATTAATCCACACAGCTGCGGAAGGTTTTGAAAATCAGTCCCCTTACACCCTGGCAATAATACAGCTGGATGAAGGGCCCCGTCTGACTTCCCAGATAGTTGGTGAGCCAGAAAAGATGCATATCGGAATGAGGGTAAAACCTGTTTTCCGTAAGCTAGGAGAAGACGGCGAACGCGGTATGATTTATTACGGTACCAAATTCGTTCCTGCGGAATAACCGAATCCGGATTTTCCGGATTCTATTTTCAGATTAATTCCCACTAAATCACCACAATTTCTTCACCAATTTCAAAAAGATAAGTAAGGAAAATACGGGACTGCAAGTAAAAAATGCACCTGTATTTTCTTTCTTCCGTGTTTTTTCATTTTTCGTGCTTATTCCTTGTTGGAAGATTTTTTACTGCGGAAAGTGGGTTTATCTAGCCGCTGATTTTTTTTCGTTATTATGGGGAATAAAGTTTTAAGTGCATTTGCTTTTATTATTTAAGTTCAAAACTATTTTGAAGGCTTTTTCGGATTTTTCCGGATTGAATTGGAGATGTTTGTAAGTATGATTGAAATAGAAGTCAAGGTCAGAGCAGATCATTCAAAAGTCCGTTCTATCCTTAAGAAGATAGAGGCAACAAAAATAGGGATTGAGAATCAGTCCGATACTTATTTTGCAGCTCCTTACAGGGATTTTGCAAAAACAGATGAGGCTCTGAGAATTCGCTCTCTGGATGGCCAGGCTGTCCTGACATATAAAGGTCCTAAACTTGATTCCGTCTCCAAAACCAGAGAAGAACTTGAAACTCCTGTAGACGAAGCTGCTACCACCAAAATCCTCCATGCTCTTGGATTCTCGGATGCCGGAATTGTCCGGAAAAAAAGGGAAGTCTTCAGCGCAGGAGTGATAACTGTCTGCCTTGATGCAGTCGAAGGTCTCGGAGAATTTCTTGAAGTCGAAATTGTAGCTGAAAACGAAAACGGACTTGATGTTTCAAGAGGAAAGCTGTTTGAATTTTTAAACCAGTTTGGCGTTGGAGAAAAAGACTCTATTCGGACCTCTTATCTTGAAATGGTACTGGAAAAAAATAAGAGTTAAATTTTTGTCTTTGCTGGCTTTCCGCGTGATGTACCAACCTGGCTTAGCTACATACGAACCGTTTATTTATGTTTTTCCTTTATTCGGTTCCACTTCTTTTTATTGTTTCTGTATTTTTATTTCATTTGTATTTCATTTATGGTCCTTCAAAATTAGTGTGTAATCTAAGATCTTAGAAAGCTTATTTAAGGCAATATACATATAATCAGAGTTCCCCAAATAAAAATACATCATAAAAACCTAAATTTTAAGATAATAACCGAAATTAAGCTTTAAAATAGACAACTGAACTTAATAATAACTTTATTTTTTGACAAACTATATTTATTTGTAATTATGGCATTCGATCACATTTTTCAGTTATACGAAATCTAATAATAAAAAAGTATTAATAAGCTTCTAGAAAATAAATTGAGAGCATTTATCCTTTAAATGCAAAAGAACTTATTATCCATCTGTATTTTTATTTGGGGAGCAATGGCACAATATCTAATCTGAAAAATAAGGCTAATTATTCCGTAAAAAGTGGACCAAATTTTAAGGACCATAAAAAATGACTTGAATTTTTATTTTCTTTCGAATGCCTTATTAACTTGCTATTGGGATGATACAGAAAATAAAGGTGTTAAGCCAGACTCCTGCAGGGAAGCCAACAGAGAAGGCAAGAGAGGCAAAAGAAGAGACAATAGATAAAGGCCAGATCCAGGTAAAGTCCTTCAAAAATTACAGGCATCATTTTTAAGGAAGCAGCGGTCAATAAAAAAGAAAAAATCATTCCAATTGAAACAATAATTCCATCTGACATGTCACTAAATTACAATTACATACTTAAAAAGTGAACTTAGTTAAAAAAAGAAAATGAATTAATTATCTAACAACTTTATAAAGAGGTTCTCCTAACTTTTCTTTTCCGTTTTCATCCAGCTCCCTAATCGTGTACTCTGTGACTACCAAATCAAATTTCTGGTCCGGGTCTTCCGCAAACTTCCGGATATCATCAATTTCTAAATCAATCAAAGTAGGTTCATCGTCTTTGATTTTTACTAAAATTTCTTCGAAGTTGTTGAGCTCTGCAAGTTTTTCAAGTGCTTCAATTATCGTCATTTTCATTCGGTTTCATCTCCATATACAATAATGGTAAGTTAACCAGCTTTAAACAGAATACATATTTATATAATCTTTGAGAAACGCCATCATCAAGAAGTCTCAAGATCTAATGTCGCACCTGCCGAGAGCAGGTTAATAGCATGGTGGAGTTAAATACAAGCGGGATAAAAATAAGATCAAAAGAAGGTATAAAATTGGAATTAACAAAAAAAGATAAAATCCTAATTTCAATCGCTTTGTGTTTATTTTTTGCCCGTGGTATTTATTTTAGTTTCATTATACACCAGGACATAACTGAAGATATGATTCCATATTACAATCTCGTTGAGTTTATAACTTACATGTATGTAGTCGCATTATTTGCATTGCTCGTATCTGTATTGGCAAAACTGGACCTAACAAAAAAAGATAAAATCCTGGTTTCAATTATTTTATGTCTGTTTTTCGTGCACATAGTACACGGGATGCTCGATCAACTCGGTGTTATAGGTTACGCCGTATTTACAGACTATGCGCTTCCGGTTTCGTTCTTTGTATTATTTGTGTGGAGCTGGATTATTATGATACTTAATTCAATTGGTATTATATATGAGCAATACTCGTGGGGAGTACCGTCATATACATTCTTTAGTATCATTGCATGGATTTCGCTGTTCGTGCTTATAATTTACACCAAAGGTATGAAACTTGTGCCAAGAATGGTATATCTGTATCTCATCCCCGCTTTAGTAACGAGTCTTGCTTATCTATATAGCCTTCCACTTCATTGAAATAAACTTTGATACCAACTTTGATACCGATGATTGGAAATACAGAGTACGAGGTGTGAACTGCCCTTCCCTGAAATCTTTGTTTAACAGCTCAGATTTTTGAGGAGTGGATTTTCCCGCCCGCGGAGAGAAATGAGCTGATAAACATCAGAAGAAAAGAAGATTTAAAACACAGAAACGCCGGTGATGCCCCCGAATGAATTCGGGGGTGGCGCAACAAGACTAATGCAATCTTTGGTTATTTAGAATATTTCCAAAAATTAAAAAGGGACCTGCACAACATGTATAGCAGGTTACCTTATCTTTGAACCCGGTTTTAGCTCTTTGTCCGGCATCAGGGCTGCTACAATCGCTTCGCCGTCATCGGCTGCAAGCATCATGCCGTTTGACTCAACTCCGCAGAGTTTGGTGGGTTTAAGGTTGGCTAGCACGACTACATATTTACCTACGAGCTCTTCAGGAGTATAATAAGAAGACATGCCTGCAACAAGCTGCCTTGGTTTTGCTTCTCCGATATCCACTTCCAGACGGAGGAGTTTTTTGGACTTCTTTACGGGTTCGGCAAGGAGGACTTTTCCTACTCTGATGTCAAGTTTTGCAAAGTCTTCGTACTCGACCATTGGAAGAGTTTCGATTTGCCCTTTTTCTTCAGTTATTGATGCGTCTTCGGCTTTTTCAACTGGTTTTACCCCTTCTCCAGGGCCCATTCCATCGGATTTGACGGGCTCCTTTACCTTTCCCTTTGCCGCGTTTTTCTTTTCATTTGCAGCTTTTACCCTCTGATTTGCAATCTCTTCCATCTCCCCGATCCTGTCGTCTTCGAGTTTGGTGAAGAGGATCTCAGGCTTTGCAAGTTTTGTGCCTGCCTTTAGAGGCACAAGGGCTTCTTCATACTGCACAGCATGGATATCACTTTCCTGTCCGAGTCCAGCCCAGGCTGTTTCCATGGTCTGCGAGAGCACGGGTTCAAAGATAATGCTCAGAGCTTTTGCCAGATGGAGGCAATTGTAGAGGACCTGTCCGCAAGCGTTTCTGTCTTCTTTTATAAGTTTCCAGGGCTCATGGGACTGGAAGTAGATGTTCCCGAAAGACGCAAGAGTCATGGCAGAATCGACCGCTTTTTTGAACTCATACTCAGCCATTGCAGCTTTTACTTCTTTTAGAGCCTTTTCGATTTCTGCGTTTACTTCAGGTTCCAGTTTCCCTTCAGGGACTTCTCCATAGTTTTTGAAAGCAAAGAGCATTGTCCTGTACAGGAAATTCCCGAAAACGGCCACCAGTTCAGTGTTGATTTTTTCCTGAAGCACATGCCAGGAGAAATTCAGCTCCTTTGTATGGGAGGTATAGCTTGCCAGATAATACCTCAGGAGGTCAGGATGGAAGCCGTGGTCAAGATAATCTTCTCCTACCCAGACTACATAGCCTCTTGTCTTGGAAAACTTTTTATCTTCTATTTTTACCATGCCTGAAGCTACAACAGCAGTAGGCACGGAGTATTCTGCTCCTTTGAGCATAGCAGGCCAGAAGATGCAGTGGTGGTACGTGATGTCTCCTCCAATGAAGTGGACAATTTCTCCATCATTTTTCCAGTATTTTTCCCAGGAGTCTCCTGCCTGTGAAGCCCATTCTTCAGTAAAGGCTATGTACCCTATAGGCGCATCCACCCAGACATAGACCACGAGGTCGTCGTGTCCGGGGAACTTTACTCCCCATTCAAGGTTTCTTGTGATGCACCAGTCGGTGAGCCCCTGTTTTACCCAGCCTAATGCGTAGTTTCTGGCATTGAGAGTTCCTCCAAGATCATTTGAAAGATAGTCCAGGAGGTAGTCGCTGAATTCGGAGAGCTTGAAAAAGAAGTGTTCCTGCTGGCGATACTCGGCAGGTCCTCCGCAGATAGTGCAGACGGGACTATGAAGTTCTCCTGGTTCCAGATGTTTTCCGCATCCCTGGTCACATTCATCTCCTCTTGCGGTTTCTCCGCAGTGAGGGCAGGATCCTTCTACATAACGGTCAGGGAGAAAACGGTTGCATTTTGGGCAGTAGGCGATTTCTATGGTTTTTGGGTACACATAGTCCTTTTCAATCAGCCTATTGACGATATCCAGAGTTCTGTTATGGTTCTCAGGGTCATCTGTTGTCCCAAAAGCATCAAAGTAAATTCCTAGTTGTCTGAAAGTCTCATCAAAATGTTTGTGATATATCTCTACAAGCTCTTTGGGAGTGATCCCAAGTTCCTCGGCGTTCACAACAATGGGGGTTCCGTGAGTGTCCGAGCCGCAAACTAAGGTAACATCCCTTCCTTCTTTCCGCAGGGAACGGGCAAAGATATCAGCGGGCACATAGGTCCGAAGATGCCCGATGTGGGCCTTGCCGTTAGCATAAGGCAGACCACAGGTGACAAGTACAGGTTTACTGGATGATTTTGACATTCTAATCTCCATCTATTCTTTGTAAATATATCTTTCTTCGATGATTGCAATTCTGAAATATATTTCGCTTATCTTGTTTTTTATAAGGTAACCTATTTGAGGGATAGTTGATAATCCTATATATAGAGAGGTAGAATGTAGAGAAATATTAATAATAGCTCCGACATTTCAGGCTGTTTATTCGATTCTATTACCCGCAGGTTTTCTGCAGATTATCTTTCTTGCAGTTTCCTGTTTCAGTATTATGTTTGCATTTTAATCTGAGTTTTCAATAAGGCTTAAGACCGGAAATTAAAACGGCAAATCCACATTATACGGTCCTGTAAGATATGAACGATAAAAATATGAATCAAGAAGTCACAAATCCAGAGGAGATCTCTGGAGATGAGGTTTTAGAAAACAGTGCTTATAATATTAGTGCTCATAATGGAAGAGAGCCTCCTATCTCTGGTGAGGGTATTCCCGATTCAAGGGGCGATTTTTCCTATTCTCACTCTTCTCCCAATGGGCTGAGCCCTGGAGAAAAGGAGCATCAAGGGACTCTCTTTGAAGCTCCTGGAATTAATAAAAATGAAAGTGATAGTCTAAGCATGAGTCCGGCCCTTTCTCCACAGAATAAAAAGCGTAGTTCAATTCCCTACCTGCTGGTCATATTGGCTCTGCTTGCTGTCATACTGGTCAGCATTGCGGCGATTTTCTTCGGTTTTGGCTTTGGAGCAGATATCGGGACTTCTGATAAAGTGGCTGTTATCTATGTCCAGGGTACCATACTTTCTGGAAATGTTCCTGCAGGGCTTGGCTATGCAACTTCAGAGGAAATTTCTGAAAACATCCGTAGAGCTTTGGCGGATAAAAACGTCAAAGCAATTGTGCTTCGGATCAATAGTCCAGGGGGATCTCCTGCAGCAGCTCAGGAAATTGTAGAAGAAATTAAAAAAGCTCAGGCGCAGAAAGTCCACGTTGTTGTTTCCATGGGAGACCTTGCAGCCAGTGCCGCATATTACATCTCTGCACCAACGGATTACATTATTGCAAATCCCTCAACGAGTACCGGATCCATCGGAGTAATCTGGGTTTTCCAGAATATGTCTGCCTCCTATAACAAAGATGGCATAGAGTATTATATTGCAAAATCCGGGGAATTCAAAGATATGGGAGGTACCTGGAGGGGGCTTACAGATGAGGAAAAAGAGTATGCTGATTCTGTGGTTATGGAAAGTTATGAAGACTTTGTAACCGAGGTTTCAGAAGGGCGGAATATGACTAGGGGTGACGTAAAATCCCTTGCTGATGGTCGTATTTACACAGGGTCCAGGGCAAAAGAGCTGGGGCTTGTAGACGATTTTGGAAATCTTTACGACGCAATTGATAAAGCTGCGGAACTCGGAGGCATTACAGGAGAGCCAAAGGTCGTGTATATGAACAGGGTAAGTCTCTCAAAGATGCTTTTAGGCTCAGGTACTGGAGAATCTAACGAGACAGTCGAGCAATTTATCAGTTATTTTGAAGAAAGTCCATACGGGAAAATTCTTGCCTGAAACTCCTCACGGGTACAAACTCTTTAAAATAAATTGGATTTCTTCAATTGCAGACATTGAAGAATTCCATAATTTTTCAATTGTTTTTTTCAATTGTTTTTCTCACTTAGATTTTTTCCTTTTTAGTTTTACCTCTTTCTTCAACTTTCCTCTGAATTTCCAGCTTTTCTCTTGCAGAGCTTGTCCAGAAGAAGGATATTGTCAAGCATAAGAGACCCACTCCATCCAAGAGGAATTGCCCAGGCCGGTTTGCCTGTAGACTTATCTACCTGCTCCGGGAGAAGTCCTGTACTGGTTGCACCAGCGAGCGCCCATTTAAGATACGTAATTCCTTCACTTGTTAGTTTTTCCACATTTTCGTCATGTTTCTCATCTTTTTCATGGGACATATCAAGAGCAAGGGCAAACATTGCTTCCGAAAGCCAGAGAGTGGTTACTATCCATGGGTTGCCGTCAATGTAACTGTCGTTTTCGTATCTTTTGATCCCGTAACTCTGATTAACAGGCATTGAGAGTTTTTTCTGGATATTCTCTATCATAAATAGGATCATATCCCTTTCTACAGGGTCTTTTGGAGACAGCATCCCAAAGGGAATATAAGTGCCCAGAATGCTTGCATCAATGGTTTTGTCCAATTTCTCGTTAATAATTCCTTTTGCAAAATAACCTTCCGGAAGCCAGAAGCGATCAATTGTAGCCTGTTTGATGAATTCAGCTCTTTTCTTCCAGCGTCTTGCCATGCCAGCTTCTCCATTTTCTTCAGCCAAATGGGAAGCACCCATGAGCCCTGCATAGATTGAGGCGTTTGTATATGTGAAAATTCCGTAGTACGTCTCCCAAAGGTCCATACAGCTTTCGTGAATCCCTGATTTAGTCCGCTTCATCAGATATTCGGCAGCTCTGAGTACAGAAACCCACACCTCTTCCAGAAACTCAACTTTTTTCAGGCCTTCGAGGATTCTGTAATAAATGTCCATGGCATGGAGCGTGGATCCGGTTTCATCTATCTGAGTTGAGTAATCAAAATTACCCCATGAGGGGGCTATTTCCCCATTTAGCCAGTAACGCTGAAACCATGAACCATCAGGAAGCTGAGTCCGTATGCACCACTTGAAAAATCTGTCACAATACTCCGGATAGCCAGAGTGCTTCAGGGCGAGAACAACCTCTGAGGTATCTCTGTTCCAGCAAAAACCATACCCTCCACACTTCTCAAAATTGGAGTCAAATTCCGGTGCAGCCACAAAGGATCCTTCTTCGGGATCGTTCAGAAGGTTAAGCATGAGAAGAGCCCTGTTATAGGCGCTGAATAACTCCTGACGCAGGTTATTTTGTCCCTCTAGCCCTGGCATTTTGAGCACCTGCTTTTTAGCGAGCCACATAACCCAGTGTTCTCGGGTCTTTTCAAAAATATATTCAAGAGGTAGTTTGGAGAGTTCGTGCATTCTCTTATATAGGAGGTTCCGGGAAGATGCCGCTCCTATCAGGATGACAAATTCATTTGCTCCGTCAGCCTCCAGTTCAAGATCCCATCCGGCAGCGTTATTAATGTTTCCTATATCTTCTTTATTCCGCTGGAGTTTTCCATCTTCCATATCATATTTGGAGTTTGTCCACCATATGGTGTCCATGGCCTTCCCAATCTGCCATTCGGTAAATTCTGGTAAAGAATGGAGTCCTATGTAATAGTTTTGCCAATACTGAACGAGCAGGCGAGTATTTACATCGCAAAATCCGGAATTTTTCTTCGAAGTTTCCCCTACGTTGAAGTTCGAATAGTAGAAGAATTTCCCTGAAATTTTTTTCTGGGACTGAACCTTAAATCTGCGGATAAGGACAGGTACGTCCGGATGAACCAGGTCAAGAATCGAAATTCGAATTCCTGAATCGTGATAGAGCTTTGTGGATACAATATTGGTATCTTCTATATAATTTTGGATGGAATGCCAATCACCATCATTTGTCCAGAGAAGTTTTTCTCCGGTGTGTATACAGGCAAGGGACTCTTCCACGTGCTGTGCATGGTCTCTTCGAGGGTAAAAAAAGCCTAAGAGTTCCCCTCTTCTTCCCATTGTTACGAGAAGTTCGTCATTTCCAAGAATGACATTCGGTTGTCTGATCACCGCGTCTCCCCTCTGAGCTGTTATTCTTGATTTGCTCCGGAGGGCGCCGGCGAGATTAAGTGTTCGCAGACATTCTTTCCGGTGGCTTTACAGCTAACTTCCCTAACACTTATATTTTTTCCAAAATATTCGGTCAGGTAACCCGCAAAGTAGCCGCTCATAAAGGCACAAACGGGCTGGTCCGATGATCCGTAAACGTCGGCTATAAATGAATCTTTCACAATAATTTGTCCCTCATAAGTCTCTGGATCGCATTCGATTTCAAGAATTCCCCAGCCTACAGCTCTGTAGAGTTCTGCAAGCACGCTTGCAAAATTGCTGTTATTAAGGGGCATCACACTTTTGAAGTATTTTGCGGCGTGAATTCCTCCCTTCAGCCCTGAAAGGGTGAGAAGCCCTTCAGCATGCGGCACACTTTCGTTGAGAGTTTTAATTATATCAACAATTGTGAGTGCTCTTGCCATAACTCCCCTAACTCCTATGACATTAAGGGGAAAGTCCACGGAATGAATCATCCCATATTTTGAAATCCCGTACTCTACTTCACTTACAACTTCAAGATCCTTTATTTTTTTGGCGAGATTTTCTGGGTCAATATTCTCTTTAAGTTCAGTAAATACTGAATATTCTCCCGTTTTTTGCGTAATATTGTCCAGATGGCCGAACATAATAAACGCATTCTCTCTTTCAAGAAAATCAGTTATTAAGGATAAGGATCCGGGCTCTTTTGAATAAATTATCTTAAACCATGCAATCTGCGAACTTTCATTGAAGTCTGCAAACATGAATAAATCTTTAACCATGTGACTCCAACTCCCATGAATTATTATGTGTACATTTAATTAATCTATTGCGCTAAGTTTTTTGAACACCTGTGCTTTGAAATCCATAAGTGCGGCCATGAAATTGACTGCTGCTTCGAAAGGTGTAGAATGGACACTGAAATAAGAATGTACATCTCCGTCCCCTAACCACTTTGTACACATATAATAATAGTGGTCCGAAGTTAGCATGTGCTTCCATATACGCAGGATTTCAGGATCTCCTGTTTTTTTTACAAAGGGTTCAAGCAGTTTTATCTCTTCAAAACAACGTCTTTGCATGTCGTTTCCAAGCCATGCGCTGGTGTCGCGCTCCATATCAGCCCAGGAGATTGTGGAAAAGTCTCCGACATCTATCTCGGCTACAGGCGAATATTTTTTTATAAGCTCAAGAGGGGTGCTAAAACTCAGTTGAGTCTTGAGGACTTCTCCAGGCAGTTTATTCAGAAATGTAAAAATTCCTGTTTCTTCCCACTGGTGCTCTCCAAATGTCTCATAATCCATATAGATATTAACACAGTCCTCTTTGATCCCAGAAGCCCATGATGCCCATTTTTCCGCTGTAAGAGGGTATCCTTCCCACCATCTTGCTGAAAAGCGATATCCAATATCGTCACTCAGTTTATAGTTTCTGAAAATAATGGGAATATCTGAATCTTTTGCCCTGTAAAGTACGTTAGGAGACCTCCCATCAAGCATATGGTCCGCTCCTTCAGTAAGGATTGCCTTATATCCAAGATCAGATGCAATCTTTGCTATTGTATTATTATAGAGTAATTCTGTGTTCCGGAATACCTGAGGGTTAACTCCCAGAAGGTCGTGCACGAGTTCTCTATGTTCCTTTATCTCTTCGATAAATTCTTTTTTGTCATCAAAAAGGCTTGAGAGGGAATGGTAAAATGTCTCGTCCAGGAACTCTACAGCTCCTGTTTCTGCCATCTGTCGAAAGCCCTCAAGCACTTCTTTTCCCCAGAGTTCGCATTGTTCAAGGAGGGTTCCCGTAACTGAAAGAGAAAATCTGAACTCTCCTCTATGCTCGTCAATGGAATTCAGCAGGGCCCTGTTTGCAGGAATATAACATTTCCTGGCTACTCTTTCGAAGATTTCTCTGTTGCTTCTTTCATCAAAATAACGGTAAAAGCCGGATCTGTCATCAGGCCAGAACCTGCGCAGTCTGAAAGGCTGGTGAACCTGAAAATACATGCAAACTGAGGTCATGATCCCTCCTCAATGACGGCTCTTCTTAAATCGGAAAGGATGGAAAAATAGTTCACAGCCCTTTCATACCCTTCCCTTATGTTCCCAGGATTCATGGAAAAGAAGATCTCGCTCTGCTGGAGGTATCCAAATACATTTTTCAGTTTCGAGTAATTAGCATTTTCTTTAAGCCTTGATAGTTCCTCTTCGATTCTTACAAGTTCTCGCAAGTAGAGCTGTTGAGCATGGTTTCCTACTGCATTATGCATTCCATAACGAATTGTTTGTTCGGTTCCGAGGGTAGGGAGTCTTAAAGGCGTAAATCTTTTTACGGCTTCAGACGGTGTAAGCATTTCAATGCCTCTTGTTTTAAGGGCCTCTGGAAAATTCCTTATAAAGTCGGCGATCGAACTCTTATTTTTGTAATGCAGGCAGAGATTTGTATAGTTAAAATAAAGGGTCAGGACATCCCCCTCCATACTGGCGATCCAGTCTGCAAACTTTTCCGGGATAAGAGGGTAGCCTTCCCAATCTTTTTCCGAAAAACGCAACTCAAGGTCTTCGCTAAGGTTTATATGCCTTAACAGAGTTGGAAGATGATTTTCAAAGAGGTTTACCGGATTGTACCCATTCAAAAGGTTTCTGGATCCCTCTGCAATGAGGCATCTGAAACCCATGTCTGCAAGCATGCTTCCTACTTTTCCAGTATACATAAGTTCGGTGTTTACAAAAGTTTCTGGTGTAACTCCTAACAATTCCTGCATCATTTCTCTGTAAATTATCACTTCTTCCTTAAACCAGGAGAGATCCGGATACAGTGAGCTCAGAGAATGGTAACTGCAGCTACCTGTAAATTCCACGTTCCCGCTTTCGGCAAGGTCGCGAAAAGATTCTAGAAGTTCCGGGTCCCACCTGCATTGTTCAAGAAAAGGTCCTGATAGATCATAGGAATATTTTCCTCCCTTTTCCACAGATTCCAGAAACAGGTCATTAAGGCGTAGAAGTTGTCTGCTTGTTTTTAAAAATCTTGAAAAAATATGATTCCGGTCAAAATACCGGTCCATTTCAGGCACTCCTGAAAAACCCTCTACAGGCCAGTACCACTTGGGACTGTAAGGCAGATGCACTCCCATACAGATGCATACAGCTTTCATAACAAAGTAATCTAGTGCGGAAACCTACTAAAAACTATTGTTTGGCTTTATTTTTAGTTTACAGTAGAATTGAGGATAAATTGCAGTCCTCTTTTACTCAAGGGTTCAAAAATAAGAGTCTGTTTTAAAATATGATACTAAAAATAATTAGATGAAATTCTTTAAAAAACAACAGGTATTAGATGGGATTTTATCCCATCATAAACCGTGTAAGGCTGCTGTATGCTTCTGAAATCTCTTTCTGGGGAAGGGAGATTTCGAAGTCTTTTCCTTTTATCTCGAGAGTATTTCCTCCCACTTTACCGATAACTATGTAAGGTACATCTTTGAGAATTTCCTGTACATATTCCGGTTCTGGCGTAGCAAGCAGCGCCCTTGCAGGGGTTTCCGAGAACAAAAGTTCATCAGCCTGCATTTCTGTTATTTCACTCAGGTCCACTTTTGCACATACGTTTCTGCACATTCTTGCAAGTCCTGAGCCGATTCCTCCAAGGGAAAGGTCATGAGCCGAACTGAGTTTTCCGCTCTTTACAGCTTCGATTACGGCTTTTATGATTGCTGGGGCATTTTTCGAGACTGGAGGCACTTTTCCGGCGGTTTGGGCGCCTAAACATGCGTAATATTCGGAACCGCCCATTTCAGCAGTCGTTTCTCCTATCAGGATAATGGTATCTCCGGATTTTGCAAAGAAACTCGAAGGGAGGGGGGTATCGAGGTCCATTTTCCCTATCATCCCTATTGAAGGAGTTGGAGGAATAGCAGTTTTGAATTCGTCACTTTCGTTATATAGAGATACGTTTCCTCCTACTACTGGAATACAGAGTTCTCTGGCTGCATCTCCAAGGCCAAGTACAGCGTTTTTAAACTGCCAGTAAATTTCCGGTTTTTCTGGATTTCCAAAATTCAGACAGTTCACAACTGCCAGTCCTTCTGAGCCTTTTACAGCAAGGTTCATGGCGTTTTCGATAATTGCAGTCTTTCCTCCAGAGTATGGGTCAAGAAGAGTTGCTCTGGGCTGGCAGCCGCAGGAAAGTGCAATTCCTTTCTTTTCGGTAATTTTTAGCACACCGGAGTCTTCTCCAGGCTTGACGACAGTCCTGAGCTGGACTTCATGGTCGTACTGTCTGTAGATCCATTCTTTTGAGGCAATGTTGTAGGAAGACAAAACTTTCAGGAAAGCTTCTTTCAGGTCTTCCGGTGTTTCAGGTTTCTTGCTTTCTTCTACCCTGGGAGCAGGAGCTATGGAAGGTTTCTCACAGGTAGGGGCTCCTCCTGTCAGGAAACCGATTGGAATGTCAGCAACGATTTCTCCTTTGAACTCAACAGTGTACGTTGGCTCGCTTGTCAGATATCCGACGACAGCTCCATTTAGATCATATTTCTCCACCAGAGCAAGTAAGTCATCGACGTTTTCAGGAGCTACTTCAAAAAGCATGCGTTCCTGAGATTCAGCAAGCAGAATTTCGTAAGCATTCATGTCGGGTTCGCGCTGGGGCACAGCGTCCGTAATGATACGAGCTCCCAGCCCACCCTTTGCGGCCAGTTCCGAGCTTGCTCCTCCCAGGCCTGCAGCTCCAAGATCTTTGCAGGATTTTACATAGCCTTTGTCTATGGCTTCCAGGGTCATCTCGATTACAAGTTTTTCGGTATAAGGATCTCCCACCTGGACGCTTGGGCGATCTTCGGCTTCAGCTGATTCGGAAAGGTCTCTGGAAGCAAAAGAAGCTCCTCCAAGTCCGTCTTTTCCGGTGCTTGAGCCTGCGAGTATAAGCTTGTTTCCTGCTTTCTGGGAGCGGGCAGTCATGATTTTGTCTTCCCGACAGAGCCCTACTGCAACTACGTTTACCAGCGGATTTCCACTATATTTCCTGTCAAAAAAAGTTTCGCCATTGACAACAGGCACTCCTATACAGTTTCCATACCCTGCAATTCCTTTTATGATCTGCTCAAAAAGGAAAAGATTTTTTGGAGTGTCCAGAGGCCCGAAGTATAGGGGATCCATTAAGGCTATAGGGCGGGCTCCCATGGAGATTATATCCCTTACTATGCCTCCTATTCCAGTAGCTGCTCCATTATAGGGGTCTACGTATGAAGGATGATTGTGACTTTCCATTCCTATTGCAAGAACATATCCATCTTCGAATTTAATTATTGCAGCGTCGTCTCCAGGGCCGATAAGTACATTTTCGCCCGTGGTAGTGAAGGTTTTTAGGAGAGGAGCGCTTGAACGGTAGGAACAGTGTTCACTCCATAGATTTAAAAAGCAGCCCTGCTCTACCAGGGTAGGCTCTCTCCCGAGTTCTTTTCTAACGATCTTCAGGTCTTCTTCAGGTAACATTGCCTTGCCTCTGATTCTTCAAGCCTCTTTTGGATACCGAAGCTTCGGTTTTTCTGATAATTATTTCCTTAATTTTAGGGTTTTCAGTATAGCGTTAACAGATTATGCCGACATAAAGAGGTAAGGATTAATAAATATTTCTCACCCGATTTTCGCTTCGGGATCACAGGAAATCAGAGTTTTCATGGGAGTTGCGATGTAATCGCAACAGCACGAGGTCCTTCTCGCTGTGCTCTAGAGAATTAATCTATTGTATTAACTTTTAGCTTCGCTCAAGAGGGCTTTATGGATGTAAAGTTTCTTTTCGTTCGTTCAGGAGGGATAATTTATGGCTTGGAATTGTGAATCTAATCTCCAGGTGGGCTAATTTACAAATATTATAGCTTTTCTATGTTTATGTGATTGTAATATTTGGAATCAGTTAAATGGTGAGTCTCCTTTTGAAACCACAGTTTTCTTAAAAATATGAACTGATCAAAAAGGTGAATAAAATCGGAAAGCAGTGTAGTAAAAAGGGAAAAGTGAAATAAAAAAGTATGTGGAATTAAAATAAAGTGGATGAAAAATTAGATTTGCTGGATCATTTTTTCCACTTTTACTCCGGTTTCTGTCAGGGAGTACATCTCTTCCTTTTTATCAATTAATTCTTTCTCCTCAAGTTCTTCGAGAGTTTTTGCGATGGTCAGATATACAACCCTTAGGGTCTTTGCAATCCTTTTTCCGTCCATTTCTCCTTTCGAGGAAAGTAAGGAGAGCACTTTTTGCCTTATGTTATTTCCATTCACAAAACCTATTAACTCGTTCATCAGGTGCCCCCTGTATACATTATTTTATTCAATATATTTTTATGTAGCCATATTTATATAATAGAAGTACATATTATCTTTATATGCCTTATAGAATGAGATAGAGTTCAAGATATATCTAACTTTTTGGTGGCTAAGAATAGCTTTGTCCGGTAAAAGAGAATATTTCCGGGGTTTTCGGGTGTGATGCAGGTTTAGTCGGGGTGTGAATTTTCGGAATAGTTCACTGGCAGGATCCCTTTCACTTGCGATCTGAATTTTTCATGCAACATTGTATTGCTGTTTAATTTTATTCAGGGAACTTATATATCATTATATATAAAATTAATAAAAATATTGGACTTTAACTGGCTTTTTATGTTGTCGGAAATTTTAATCCCTGAGCTGAAATTCAGTATAAAGTGCCTGTAAAATACCATTAGGCTTTAATACCTTCATTGATAAGTACTTTATATCTATTCAGTTATTTTTGAATGTAAATTACATATACAATGATTACAAATTCGGAGGACATACCAACAAATGAGCAGCGGAATGTGCCCGGTATGCGGGCTTCCAAAAGAACTTTGCATATGCGAAGAGGTTGCAAAAGAGCAACAGAGAATTACTGTAAAAGTTAACAGACGAAGGTACGGAAAAGAAGTTACCGTTGTAGAAGGCTTCGATGCCAGTGAAATTGATCTTCACGAACTTTCCACTTATCTTAAATCAAAGTTTGCATGCGGCGGTACAGTAAAAGGAAATACTGTGGAACTTCAGGGTAATCACCTGACCCGCATGAAAGAAGTCCTCATGGAAAAGGGTTTCTCTGCTGAACAAATTAAAAACTAAACTCTAATTAGCTTCAGAGATAAACCGGGCCTGGGAAATGGAAGTCGCACTTCCCGGTTCGGAGTCATATATCTCCCTATCAGTTTTTCGATAGCATGCATTTTCCATGTGGTGTATTGAGGAAACGTAGTTTCTACTCAAACAATTACAAATAAATTATATTTAAATGCGCATGTGTAGTAACCTTAATTTATTTCGCCAAGCGTTGGTTTCCAATGAAAACAACATGTGAAATTATGGTGCAGAAAGTCTTGCCTGCTATCAGGGCTGAGCTCTCAAGGGCAATGATTTACGAGCATGGATGTACACAGCAGGATGTGGCGGATATACTTGAGCTTTCAAGAGCTGCTGTATCTCAGTACGTGAGTGAAAAACGCGGAGCTGAAATTGATTTCTCTGAAGAGACCCAGAAAGAAATTCGAAAATTTGCTTCAGTGCTTTTAAATGGAGGTCTATCTTCTCACGAGAAGGTAAAAGGCATGTGCAGCATATGCTGTTTTGTCCAGAAATCTGGTTGGCTGTACAGGAATGCTCCTGAGGCTAAAGTCTGCGTCATCTGCAAGGATATGAATTAAAAGTGAAAGAGAAACTGTGTATTAAATGCAAGGGAAAAGGACTTTGTGGGCGTCCTCGATGCCCGATTCTTGAAAAATTTAAATCTCTGCAGTCGATTTCTCCTGTCATATCAGGAAATTCTGTTTTTGGAGCTTCTCCCCCAGCTCTTTTTGTCGGAAGCTACGGTTACCCTAGGGTTTCTGCGGGTCCCCTGATCCCTCCATTAGTACAGGAAAATGAAGCAGCTTTTTATGAGGATCCTTCAGCCTGGGCAAACATGCAGATTGAAGATATAATCTCAATGCGTTCCCGTATGGTCAGGGCAAATACAAATCTGCATATAAAAGATGCACGTAGCAAAGAAAATCCTCTTCTTGTAAAAGCTCAAGAACTTGCTCTCTCCAGCAAACCAGTAGATACCGAAGCCTGGTTTTTCAAAGCTCCCAAACAGGAGCTCAAGTTTGATGCAGTGCTCACGCCTATGGGTCCATCAGGTCTTGTGAAAAACTTTGAACTTGCTGAAAATCCGAATGTCCCAAAAAAAGTGGATTATCTTGTCTATGACACTGATGCTCTGGCAAAAGATGCTGTTACTGAACTCTTAAAAAGTGAGGTATCAACTGAACACATTACACGTCTGTTTTCTATAGGCTTGTTAGGGAAAGAACGGAAGATTGTGCCTACCCGCTGGTCTATCACTGCCGTTGATGATATGGCTGGAAAGGAACTTGCTGACCGCATCAAGGATTTTCCCTGGGTTTCTGAGATTCAACTCTTTAGCGGGACTCATTTCGGGAACCACTTCGAAGTCCTTATCCTCCCTCGGAATTACTCCTTTGAACTGATTGAAATCTGGCTCCCCAAAACAGTCTGGTCTGGAGAATCAAGCTGGATTGGAGAAGACAGTGAGGGTCTTGAAGGAAAAAAAGGTTATTCTCCCCTGGCAGGAGGTTATTATGCGGCAAGACTTCCATTGCTCGAGTACCTGACAGAAATTCGAAGGCAGGCTTCTGTTTTCGTTCTCAGGGAGATTACTCCTGATTATTGGGCTCCTCTTGGGGTCTGGGTAGTTAGGGAAGGCATGAGAAATGCTCTTCGAAATCCCTCCAAAAAATTCGATTCCCTTGAAGCAGCAGTTTCAGATCTTGCATGCAGGGTAAGCACTCCAAAAGCAGAGTGGATTCAGCAGGCAAAGATGCTTTCAGACTTCCGTTTTCAAACTACTCTCGATTTCTTTTTTAAGAAATAATAAAATTAAAAACAAACAAATGTAAGTAAATGGAATTCATTTTCTAAAAATAAATAATTATGAGCAGTAAGCAAAAAACTGTTTGCTAAAAACAAATATCCCTAAAAAAGTACTTGAAAGCCCTTTCAGGCTTAATCAAGATTTCTGACATTTTCGTATTTATTCAAATATTTCGGGTACAATGCGCCGGGCAACTTCCTCATAAGCCTTGGAAATGTCTCCTTTGTTAAATCTGAAGACATCCTTATCCATGGACTGTCCGGTCTTCTTATCCCAGAACCTGCAGGTGTCGCAGGAAATTTCGTCTGCAAGGATGATCTCCCCGTCCCTCCTTCCGAATTCTAGCTTGAAATCAGGGAGAAGAATCCCTTTTTCATCCATATAGGGTATGAGCAGTTCGTTGATTCTCAGGGCAAGCTTCCGGAGTGTAGCAAGTTCCTCGCGTGTTGCAAGCCCAAGCGCAAGAGCAATATCGTCATTCAGCATTGGGTCTCCGTACTCATCGTTTTTGAAGTCAAAAACAAGCACTGGAGACTTAAAAACTGTGCCTTCTTCTATGGGATATTTTTTTGTAATAGAGCCTGCGGCAATGTTTCTGACAATTACTTCAATTTTTATGATCTCAACTGTTTTCACAAGCATGTCGATGTCAGAAAGCATTTCGATAAAATGGGTCTTCATTCCCTCTGCTTCGAGCATCTCAAAGAGCTTTTTTGAGATCTGGGCGTTGTAATACCCTTTCTTTTCCATTTCCCCTTTTTTCTCTCCGTTAAATGCTGTCAGGCTGTTTCGGAATTCGGCAATAAGGGTATCAGGATCATCCGTCTTGTAGATAGTTTTTGCTTTCCCTGAATAGAGCTGTTCTCTTGTCATGCAATGGTCCTCTCTAGGGATAATTCTGGATTTTCCTTAGATAAGAGAGATCTTCTGAATGATAGTTTTAATATAGGAGTTCTGATAATGCAGAAGTTTTGATAATGCTGTAGCATTCCAGAAACAAATCGACTAAATGATTCTTCTCCGAAAACAAAGTCCATTTAATGGAGAGAGTTCGGTCATTTCCAGAATTTACAACTCCTCTCTCGAAATTGAGATATTTCCCGGCGTTGGCTGAAGCTTTTTCCGAAAATATACTTAATTCCCCGAGAGATAGATTAGATGATAACGTCTTCTGCTAGATAAAGTTATCATCTCCAGTTGGCTTTTATCTTCACTGTGGACTGTTTCGCAAATTTTATCATTGAAGAAAGTCAATTATTAGGTTTAGCAACTTAAAAAAAGATTTAAGAACTTACCGCATTTGAGTGCCCAACACTTGATAGTGGATTCATTAAGCACGCAACAGGTAAAAAACATGTCAGGAACCATACTAGACATCGTAGAACTGCTGCTTACCGCAGAGATCTATAACCGCTATCCAGAACTGGATGTAAACGATCTTCCCAAGAACATTCGGAAAAACTACTGGAGCAGCACAGAAAAAACAGTTCCCAAACCCATTACAGCCACATTTATCAGGATTGAGAAACTGTATGGGGTTACGGATCTCGAAAAAAGTGTAAGGAACGTCCCCTTCATAGTTACTGATAAGTCTCATTTTGAACTCCGTCTGAGTGCTTTTGAACTTGCCGCAGAATGGTTTGAAAAGCAGGAAGGTTCCCAGGAACGTATTGAAAATAATCCTGTTCTGGCCTATTATTTCGGAGAAATACGAAAGGTTCAGGATGCAAACTATGCGCTTGCAAAGGCAAAACTAAGACCTAAGGAAGTTGACAGGGAATGGATAGAATCTCTTATAGCTGAGATCAAAAAGGAAGACAAAAGCGAAGATATGCTCAAACTAGTGGTCATTATCGCCCCTGAAGATGTAAAACAAAAAGTCAGGGACCTGGTGCTCACCAGAGAGCAGGAGGATGAAATTGAAAAGATCATGAAAGCCATAAAGCACAGGGACTACCTGCGGGATATCGGCTTGCATGATATAGGGAAACTTCTTTTCGTTGGGCCTCCTGGGACCGGAAAAACTTCTGTTGCCCGCGCGCTTTCAGAACAGCTTTCGATTCCTTTTGTTGAGGTCAAACTCTCCATGATAACAGACCAGTACCTTGGAGAAACTGCAAAAAACATTGACAGGGTCTTTCTGCTTGCAAAGAAATTGAATCCCTGCATTCTCTTCATAGATGAACTGGATTTCGTTGCAAAGGCAAGGACGTCTGACGAAAATGCCGCTATCAAGCGGGCAGTCAATACTCTCCTTAAAGCAATAGACGAAATCAGCCTTGTGGAGCATGGAGTCCTTCTTATTGCAGCAACAAATCATCCCCGCATGCTTGATAGTGCAGCCTGGAGACGGTTTGATGAAATAGTTCATTTCCCTCTCCCTGACTTCGAAATGCGTAAAAACATTCTGGATATTGTAACCAAGCATATCGAAGGAGATTTTGATACAGGAGAAATTGCGGAATTGACAGAGGGCTATTCAGGGTCGGATCTCCGCATGGTCATCAGAGAAGCTGTTCTGAGCGCTCTTCTGGAAGAACGCAAAGTACTCACCCAGCAGGATCTTCTGGAGGCTGTAAAATCTTTTGATGAAAGAGCTGATCTCAAATCTGAAGATTATGAAAGGAAGAAACAAGCATGAGGCTAACACTTCTTGGGACTGGTGATGCTGTAGGAACTCCTAAAATAGGGTGCACATGTCCGGCATGTGAGGACGCCCGGGAGGGTGGGAAGAGTCAACGCCTTCGTTTCTCTATCCTTGTGGAGTCAGATAAGGGCAAAATTCTTATTGACACCAGCCCGGACCTCAGACAGCAGTTCCTTAAGCAAAAGCTTTCCTGTGTAGATGGAGTAATCTGGACTCACGGGCATTATGATCATTACTCTGGATTTGGGGAATTCTACCGGGTCCAAAATAAAGTTGATGTCTATGGAGTTTCCGAAAATCTTGACTATATCAACCAGTACGTTTCTTTCCTTAAACCAAGGTATCATTATGTAAAGCTCTATGAGCCATTCGAGCTTATTGGGCTGCAATTTACTCTCTTTATGGTTAACCATCCTCCTGTAGAAGTCCCCACAGGAGTCCTTATCCGGGAAGGGAATACAAGAGTAGTAGTTACTGGTGATACAAATTCGGAACTTCCTGAAGCCAGCCTGGAGCTGATGAAAAATCCAGACCTTCTCATCGCCGATGCCATAGTCCCTCCGCACATTCATATCAAAAAGCATATGAATTCAGAAGAGGCTATGGCACTTGCAGAGAAACTCAATGCAAAAGAAACAGTTTTGACTCATCTCAGTCACCTCTTTCGCCCCCATCATATTGAATCTATATTTTTGCCCCTTGGATATGATGGGCAGGTCTTTGAGTTCTAAGATCTTCTTATAAGAAACGTTTTCAAATATGACAAGATGGGCGTATTTGCCTTTTTTCCATATTTGATTACTACCTTTCCCCACTTCCCTTTAGCCTTGATTTTTTTATTGTTTTTCGATTTAGCATGTATTTGCTTTAGGAGACAGTGATATATCCCGACAGGGTTTTAGTGCTACTGCCGCTGGCATTTTTTGCCGTTAATGTAACCGTAAATTTTCCTTTTTTAGTATATGTATGGGTAGCATTACGGGTTGATGAAGTAATTCCGTCTCCAAAATTCCAAACCCATGAAGTTGGTGATCCTGTACTCTTATCAGTAAATAGCACTTTCAATGGGACTTTTCCTGATGTTGGAGATGCTGAAAAAGCGGCAACTGGTTTTTGTGCAGCTGCTGTCACTTTTATATAACTGGATTTTGTCACCGTATTGCTACCTGCAGCATTGGTTGCTGTAAGTGTTACTGTATAATTTCCTGCTGATGAGTAGGTATGTGTCGGATTCTTGACTGTCGAATATGTTCCATCTCCGAAGGTCCAGTTCCACGCAATCGGTGTTCCTGTGCTTTTGTCAGTAAAGGCTACGTTTAGAGGCTGAGTTCCTGAGACAACATTGCTGCTGAAGTTTGCAACTGGTTTTTGCACAGCAGCTGCCACTTTTATATAACTTGACTTTGTTACTGCATTACTTCCTGCTGAATTACTTACTGTAAGTATTAGCGTGTAATTTCCTGCTTTTGAATAATTATGCGTTGGATTCTTAACTGTTGCATTCACTCCGTCTCCAAAACTCCATTTCCATGATGTCGGTGTTCCTGTACTTGTGTCCTTAAAACTTACATTTAGAGGTGCAGTTCCTGAGGTGACGTTGCTGCTGAAATTTGCTACCGGTTTTTGTACAGCTGCCACCTTTATATAATTTGATTTTGTTGTCGTATTATTACCTGCGGCATTGCCTACTGTAAGTATTAGCGTGTAATTTCCTGCCTTTGAATAATTATGCATTGGATTTTTGATTGTTGAATTTGTTGTTCCATCTCCAAAACTCCATTTCCATAAGGTAGGCGAACCTGTACTTGTGTCATTAAATGCGACTATTAATGGTGCAGTTCCTGAACTTACATTGCTGGTGAAACTTGCAACTGGTTTTGTTGCTAGCACTTTTATGTAACTTGTTTTTGTTGTTGTATTACTTCCGGCTGAATTACTTACTGTAAGTCTTAGCGTGTAATTTCCTGCTTTTGAATAATTATGCGTTGGATTTCTTAGTGTTGAATTTGTTGTCGCATCCCCAAAACTCCAGTTCCATGAAGTTGGTATTCCTGTACTTGTGTCATTAAATCTGACATTTAGCGGTTCAGTTCCTGAGGTAACATTACTTGTGAAGTTTGCAACAGGTTTTTTTGCTTCTGTTTTCTCCAATGAGACATTGCACATGTATATATCGGAGTTCCCATTGCGTCCATCATTCCACACTATCCTATCCTCATAGATTGCTGGAGATCCCTGCCACGATTCATTTGTTGTAAATTTTGTTTCATTAGTGGAGATATTGTAAATGTAGACGTCGGAGTTCCCACTGCGTCCATCATTCCACACTATCCTGTCTCCGTAGATTACGGGATTGCACTGATCAGATTCATTTGTAGTTATACGGGTTTCCATGGAAGTAGAGATATTGTACATGTAGATATCCCAGTTTCCACTTCTGGCGTCCTGCCACACAATCCTATCACTATAGATTGCAGGAAGAACCTGATCAGATTCAGTGGAGCTTATCTGAGTCTCGCTGGAAGTTGAGATTTCATACATATATATATCCCAGTTTCCTTTTCGGGAGTCCTGCCATACGATCCTGTCCCCAAAGATAGCGGGTCTCGTCTGATCGGATTCATTTGTGGCAACCTGAGTTTCATTGGAAGTAGATAGATTATACATGTATATGTCGGAGTTTCCATTTCTATTGTCGTCCCAAATTATCCTATCATCATATACCGCAGGACTTGAAGCCCACGATTTATTTGTGGTAATTTGAGTTTCATTGGAAGTAGATAGATTATACATGTATATGTCGGAGTTTCCATTTCTTCCATCCTCCCAAACTATCCTGTTCCCGTATATAGCAGGATTTGAAGCCCACGATTCATTTGTGGTAATTTGAGTTTCAGTGGAAGTGGATATATTGTATATGTATATCTCGGAGTTTCCGTTTCTGTTGTCATTCCCCACTATCCTATCTCTGTAGATAGAAGGATTGCATTGATCTGAGTAATTGGTGGTTATTTGAATTTCTGTGAAGTTAGGGGCCTGAATATTATTGTCTTTCGAGTTTCCGGACTTAGACGCATACTTTGTGTTCCCGTATGATCCTATGTTAACCCTATCTCCATTGTCTTCGGGTTCTGCAGAATAGTCTGAGAACTTATATCCTGTATCAATGCAAGGGGAGCTTCTACTATCATTTACCCAGCTGCTTCCGTTCCAGCGCCCGGTTTTTGATTTTAAATGGTAATCATTTTTGTTCCGGTCTGCGTATTCGGGGTATACTTCTATATTTGAAGGTGAGGCCTGGGTGCCTTCATAGTCCCCTCCTGTGTTGTTATGGAAGCAATTATTTTGCAGGACAAAAGAGTGTGTGCCTGTAAGCAGGTTATATATTCCATATCCGCTTCCTCCGGCTGAGGAGAACCTGGTGTTTGTTATTATGTTATTTCTTGCAGTAATAACATATCCTGAACCTGGCACTGTTGAATAGGTTTCTTTCTGGGAAATAGCTGAACCATAACAGCCGTCAAATACGTTATTCTCAACAAGGGCATTGAACCCGCTGGATACAATTCCTCCTGCAGTGGGACTGCTTTTTTTTGTTCCAGTATCGTAAATTCTGTTATGATGGATATGGAGATTAGCCGAAGAAAGAGAATATGAAGGGCCGGATCCGAAAATCCATATTCCTGCAAGAGCAGTCCTGTATATTGTATTATTATACACCTCAATGTCATTCATCTCAGGTGTTCCATATTTCTGGATCTCAATCCCTGAACCTCCTGTATTTTCGGAGGTAATAGTGTTATTATAGAAACTTGCATGGTTTGTGTTATACAGCCTGAGTCCACTGTTCGTTCTGCAGGTTATTATGTTGTCATAGGCTTCCACGTATGAGCAACTGCTGGCATAAAGAGCATCATGACCCAATCCGTATATTTTGTTGTCATAATATATTATATTCGAGCACCGGTCGGTTTTCAGTCCATCCCCGTGATTGTTAGTGAGGTACATGTCGTGTACACTTATGTTCTTACAGTAGCTCAGATGGATAAGATTGTAGTAGCCTTTTCCGCTGACAACATTGGTATTTCCTTCTCTGTTTCCGTCAATTGTAAAGCCCCGGATAGCAATATCATGGTTATTCAAGCTCTTTTCCATAATCATTGGCTTTGAGGCTTCCCAGCTTGCATTATTGACAAGCTTGATTTTTGCATTGGAATCTCCTTCAAGGGTTGTATTGCTGCCGATCAAAAGAGTATCGTTTATGAAGTATGTGAATGGACCTTTGAGGTAGACAGTTGTGTAGCTGGAGTTTTCAGCTGCTAATTGAAGAGCCTCATTAATCTGTACATGGTCATCTATTCCATCACAGGTAAAATTTCCACTTCCATTCCCGGAAACGTAAATAATCGGCTCGGAAGTCACGCACAAAACCAGGGGAACATTGATAAGAGTAAGGAAACTTACAAGAAAAAAAATTTTTAACTTCCTATTCAACAGAACTATCACCTGTAAACTCTACTCAATAAATTTTCAGTTGTCTTGTTTTGTAAAATTGCTCAGTTTGGTGTTTAATATATGACACTAACTTGGGTCTGCTCTGGTAATTAATTTAAATATCCTGCATTTTGAAACCTGTAAGAGTGATTCAGCCGAGAGTATCTATTATTAAAAGTTTGGGTCTACGGAAGAAATCCTAAAAAATAATCTTTAATTGAAGGTTAATGTCTCTGCTGTATACTCCCGGTAAAAAAACAAGGGCTTTACTCTTCTTTTTGGGCCGAAATCTCCTCAGTAATCATGTTCTTCCATATGTAAATAGAATAAATGCATTCTAATAAACTAAACAAATTAATTTAGCTAGTTGCATTGTACTTTAGCTATTCTATTATAAATTATTTGCGAAGCTGTGCATATAATTTATTACTACTTGATTTAATGGATAGCCTGGAGTCAGTGAGAAAAAGATGTGTCATAGGCCACCCAGTTTATATTTTTTCCATCATTCTGAAAGGGAGAAACAAGCAAAAAGATCTAATATGTGTATTCAACATCTTTAGTTTCAACAGTCTTTTCTTTCATGGTTCCTTGCTGTTTCAAGTATAATTAAATAGCGAAGAAGTTACTTTCTTTTATATAGGGACAAACCAAGAAGGACGGCAACTCCAAAACCTATTTCAAATCCAGGTGTGCCTTGAATTCCTTTATTTTTACTCTCTACTTCTGTATTCTCTTTATCGTATTCATTAGTAGTTTTATTTTCTGATTTAAACTCTATTTCGTTTCTATTTTCTCCCGGAATACTTTCTTCTTTCCCTGTTATAACAAAATAAGAGAATCCAGAAACGTTGGCAGTGAAATATCGGTATTTACTATCTTCTCTTAGCAGGTAGGTTGGATTCGGGCTCCATTTCTTGTCATTGTACCTGTTCAGGGTAATAGAAGAGTTGTCTATGCTATGATTTTGCAGCCAGGATTTTTCTACCTTGAAACATATTACCGGGTTTTCGATATTTTTTGAGCTTATAAATCTGCTGTTTCCAACCCATACATTAAAGGACTTGTAAACCTCGTCAGAAGGCAGTCTAGGAACCAGAGCAGATTTTCCTTTCAGCATTTCTACAATGGCTGTTGTCTTACCTACTGTCTTTTTCGAATTAAAGTTCAGATATACAACGCAGGTTGAATTCTTTGTGAAATTAAATTGTACAGGGTTTCCGCTTTTAATGAAAGCCTGTGAAAGTTCCTTTTCTTCAACATTTTTTGCAGGTTCAGGAGATTCACTCTCTCTACCACCATTACTTCCACTGCTGCTACTTTCAATACTGCTATTTTTCTGCACATCTATTGTGGCAAGTTTTGAGGCAGTGCCGTTTTCATTGATTGCGGTGAGGTTGATAGTATAATTTCCCGAAACCATATACACATAAATAGGGGCTTCTTCAGAAGAGTCAGTGATTCCATCATTGTTAAAGTCCCAGATCCTTGATGTCTCATTTTGAGAACTATCTATAAACTGGACTGAAAGAGGAGCAGGGCCCTGTGTGATATTAATACTGAAGTTCGCAACAGGAAGTGCTGCTGCATTTTGTTCTAAAACAGTTATTATGGCAAGTTTTGAATCCATGCCGTTTTGATTAGCGGTGGTTAGGTTAACGGTATAATTCCGTGCCGAGGAGTAAGTATGCATCGGATTCTGCAGCGTTGAATTTCCACCATCTCCAAAGTCCCAGTACCATTCTGTTGCATTTTCCGATAGGGCTGTAAACTGGACTGAAAGAGGAGCATAACCTTCAGTGATGTTGCTGCTGAAGTTTGTAACAGGAAGCAAAGGCTCTATCTTTTCAGCAGGAAATGTGAGGGGCAGATAGTCAATATTCACTCCATTTAGAGAATATGGCTCCTCAGAGATTCCATCTCCATTGACATCAGAATGAGTCTGGGAAAACCCCTCCCTCAATGGTGTTCCCCAGTAGTTCCCACCGATATAAGAGCCATCTATTATGTTAGTACCTGCAGTTTTTTCGGTACTCCAGATATTTGGTGATCCGTATCGTGAAGAGCCTCCTAATCTTACATTAACAGTGTTGTTGAAGTAATTGTTGTAAATTCGGTTTGTGCCTGTCGAATAATCTTCATAGCCGTATTTTTTATTCAAACTTATTGTGTTATCTAAAATAGTGTAGCCCCCTCCACCGTTTACACTAATGCCTACATCATTTTTCGTAATTGCATTGTTTTTGACCTGGATTCTGTTTTCAATTAGGATTGCATCCCCATTTCCTATGTTAATTCCAGATCTACAGCTTGATATTTTATTGTCATTGACAATGTTTTCAAAACCCTCCAGATAGGTAATTCCATCCTGGCAGTTTGAAATTTCATTGCCATTCACGATATTCCCACTTCCCTCTCTGAAGGTAATTCCATTTTGACAATCTAATATTTTATTGTAACTGACACTATTTTTTATCCCTTCAGAAACAGCAATTCCATTCATACAGTTTAAAATTTCGTTGTTCTTCACTATGTTGAGTTTGCTTCCTGCTGGAATCTCAATTCCAGACACATAATTTAATATTTTATTCTTTTCAATGCTGCACTTTCCTGTTCTGTAAATAACTGCAATTCCACTATTCTCATCTGTGCCTTTTATAGTAAAGCCTTTAATGGTAATATTAGATGCCCAAATCGTGAAACCGGATCCTTCTATTATCGTATCATCAGGGTTATCTGATTTAGACAGAATCATAAGGTCATTGGTATATGTAGAAATCTTTTCTTTATAGGTTCCAGGCTCTACAATGATTGTATCTCCGGGTTTTGAATTGTCCACTGTAGCCTGTATCGACTCACCGTTATGCACAATAAGCTCAGTAGCAGCCGCTCCACTTCCTGCAAGAGCTATGTTTACTGCAAGAATTATTGTAAATAATATCATTCTACATTTTCTGATTTCCACACAACAACCGCCCAAATAAAATATATTTCGAATTTTTGGAGTTTTAATTAACTCATCAAAAAGTAAGCTCTGGATTATTTGATTTATAGCCTTAATGTTATTTTCTAAAGTATGCAGATATTATTTTGAGCCGACTTGAGTATAACACCATCTTTTTTTTCAAGTTAGCAGTCATGAATAATATTCTTCCACTGTTAAATCTCCTCAACTACTTTATATTTTTTATTCTCCTGGGCGATCAGGGTAACATTTCATATATTTTTTACAGAACTCTTCTTTAATTTATCAATATAATACACGTTTTTTATTATTTTGATGTTGGCTCTATATACCAGGGGGCTCAATTCCATTCATGAACCCTAGACGCATTAGAACTCTCAAATCGGGGAAATCAGCTAACGGGCCTGTTGCTTACTGGATGAGTCGCGACCAGAGGGTGGAAGATAACTGGGCTTTGCTTTTTGCCAGGGGAATGGCAATGGAGGCTGGAGTGCCTTTAGTTGTAGTTTTTTGTCTATCTAACGGGTTTTTAGGGGCCAGAAGAATACATTATGAATTCATGCTCAAAGGGCTTCAGGAAGTTGCCAAGTCCCTTGCCCTTAAAAAAATTCCTTTCCTTTTCCTTCGAGGTGATTGCGGAATAATAATTCCTAAGTTTGTTCGGGAATATGGAGTTGGCACTCTAGTTACTGATTTTAGCCCTCTTCGGGTTAAAAAGATGTGGGTAGAGAAAGTTGTATCAGGCATTGAAATTCCCTTCTTTGAGGTGGACGCCCACAATGTCGTACCCTGCTGGGAAGCCTCTCAAAAAAATGAATATGCTGCTCATACATTCCGGCCAAAACTTTACAGGCTCCTTCCCGACTTCCTTGAGGAATATCCGGAGCTTGAAGAAGGGTTCGAATTTCCTGAATATTCTTCTCTCTTCAAAAAGCTGGAAAGCTTCCCAAAAATACAGGAGAATGAGAGTGAAATGCTTCTTCCTGAGTCTCTTCCTGAGACACTCCTTGAGAAAAATACTCGTCTCTATGGATCGAAAACTTTCAAACCCGGAGAAAAGGCTGCTAGAAAAACTATGGATTATTTTCTTGCTGAAAAGCTTGATTCCTATCGTTTTCTACGAAACGACCCTACTAAAGATGGGGTTTCCGACCTTTCCCCTTACCTTCATTTAGGGCAGATTTCCGCACAAAGGGTTGTTCTTGAGGTGGAAAAGTCGAAAGCTGACCCCGAATCAAAGAAAGCTTTTCTGGACGAGATTCTTGTCTGGAAGGAGATTGCAGACAATTTCTGTTATTATAATCCCCTGTATGATAGTTTTGAATGCTTTCCGAACTGGGTAAGGGAATCCTTAAACGCTCACAGAAAGGATCGAAGAGAGTACCTGTATGAGCTTGAGGAGTTCGAAGCCGGAAAGACACATGATCCTCTCTGGAATGCGAGCCAGATGGAACTCCTCAGCAGAGGGAAAATGCACGGTTATATGAGGATGTACTGGGCAAAGAAAATTCTCGAATGGAGCGCGTCTCCCGAAAAAGCGCTTGAGATTGCAATCTACCTGAATGATAGATACGAATTGGACGGAAGAGATCCTAATGGGTATGCAGGAATTGCCTGGAGTATTGGAGGAGTTCATGATAGGGCCTGGAAGGAAAGGGAAGTTCTCGGGAAGCTCCGATATATGAGTTATGAGGGTTGTAAACGGAAGTTCGACGTTAACGCCTATATCGCAAAATATCCTGCTTACGGGTTTTCTGAAGAGTAAAACAGTTCATTTAAAGGGTATATGATAGTAAAAAATGTCTTATCAAGCTTCTGGACTTCAATTTTTCTGCTTTTTAATGCTCTCTTTTTTTTCCTTATTTCTTAAGTTTGTTTCAGTCAGATATAAATAAGGGAAAATCCTAATTATATATTGTATTTATTATATATTTATCTGTAATAAACTGCGATTAAACTATAACAGGAGTGATTGTCATGGCAGACAAAAATTCGATTGACTGGCTCGCCCTTGTGCTTGTTATTGTGGGTGGACTTAACTGGGGGCTTGTTGGTCTCTTCGGGTTTGATCTTGTGGCAGCCATATTTGGGACTATGAGTATTCTTTCCAGAATAGTGTACTCTCTTGTGGGGCTTGCTGCAGTTTATACGATCTACTTTGCCACCAAGAAATAAAATAGAAACGAGATAAAGATAAATTCTTAGAGTTGCTTTGATAAAAACCTTGAAAGATGCGATGCCTTACCAGGTTTCAAATTTCTTTGCCGTGGGCTGGACTCAAAATGATAGGATACAAAAGTATCCTCTTACCTTGATTTTTTTGTATTCATTTACTCTTATTTATTCATTTTTCCCTTATTATCACTCTATCATTATCCTTTTTCTTTCAATATTCTCAGTTCAGAAAGTACTTTTTCAGCATGTCCTGTGGCTTTAACATTATCCCATACCCTGGCAATTTTTCCTTCTGGATTTATAAGAAATGTTGTTCTGGAAACGCTTACTATTTCTTTACCCCTGAAATGCTTTGGATGCAGGACATCGTATGTTCTATGAATGTCTTCCTGCTCATCGGAGAGCAGCTTTATTTTTAGCTCTTTTTTCTCGACAAATCGTTTGTGGGATTCGATACTATCCCTGCTCACTCCGAGAACTACTGCATTTTCAGCTTCAAAATCCTTTCTCAGACAGCTGAAGTTCTTTGCCTCCAGGCTACATCCCGGAGTATTATCTTTTGGATAAAAGTACAGGATTACCCATTTTCCGCTGAAATCTTCAAGACATCTCCGATTTCCTTCCTGATCTGACAGGCAAAAATGAGGGGCATATTGCCCTATTTCCAGTGATGTTTTTACCATATTTTTTCCCCTGTGTGTCCATGAGGTATCAGTAGTTACTGGATAATTATTTAAAAATTATGTAATTTAATCCTTTCATTTAAATTATATTTGACTTGTATCCGCCATGCGCATTCTTTATTTTTACCTCTCAATTCAGCCTTTGCGTTTCCAGGGTAGTAATGCAGCTTCAAATGCCAGAAGTGGCCCTAAAAACCATCCTGCCCACAACAAAAGCCCTGTTATCCCCAGGCCAAAGAAGTAAAGACGTTTTCTTGTTGATGTTGCACCATAATCCTCATTTTTCAGGCTTAAAAACAGTGCAGTAACCCCAAGTCCTATATTTGCCAGAATAAGAACTAGAGTAACGACAATTTCGGAAGAATATGAACTTTTGCTCAATGAAATTAACATCTGTAGGATGAATGATAATCCTGTTCCCAGAAAGAAAAGGCCTGCAAAGACTCCGGATATTCGAGCAGGATTGAAACCGGCTACAGTTTCCCTTTTGAAGAAAAGTGTCAGAAGGCCGGCTGCAAGAATAATCATAAGGGGAGCAAAAATCAAAATCAGGCTCTGTCCCTCCCAACGGTATATCTTTATCTGGTTCAAAGGTACGGATATCCATTCTTTCAGGGTAAAAGTTTCTTTGTACCCTATCACTATCCCATAATTTCCTTCCCCCTGTTCAGAACTAACTACAACGTAATACTTCCCACTTTCCGGAGCTTCTAGATCAGAAGTGGAAAGAGAATAGAATGCACCTGGAGTAAATGGTTCATATACAGGGCTCTCAGGGAGGATCCATGGAAAAACTTTTACTCCATACTTCTCCGGTACTTCTATTTTCTCGGCTACTTTTCCTTCATCTGTAATGCCAGGTCCCATAAGAAGCAGGTTCGGAGTAAAACCTTTCCTTCCCTGTTCAACAGGAACCGTGAGTCCCAGTACTATTTTTTCTCCCTTCTCCATCTCAAAACTATAATATCGGAGATCTCCCCCCGCAAGCTGTCCGTAAAGAACTCTGGATTTTGCAGGATCTTCAACGGGGATAGCCTTCTCAGGGTTTGTTCCTTCCCCTCCGAAAACCGGAACATGGGCAAGTGCGGGAGTGAGTAAAAGGTATATAGCAGTCAGCAGAAGCAGAATAATTCCAGAACACCCAAATCCCCACCGTTTCATGAACTATAGTTTTCCCCGTAGTAGGTAAATAGATATCAGAACAAAAAATCATTCACAGAGATTTGAACTTAATTTACAAATTTAACAAACTTTTTTCTTCCGAAAACCCTTTCTGAAATGCGCTCGGAATTAATCTCATGAGAATCTGGGACATCCCTCCAAATAAAATGTGCAGACAGCATCTGCTAGGGGAACATCGCGAACTTCATGCTTTATGGTCCATAATTACCAATAACAAAAAGGCATATGCCCATCATCCTGAAACTCTGCGCTGGAAGGGAAAGCTGAAGGCTCTTTACCTGCGGCATGAATCCCTAGTCAATGAGATGACGGAACGCGGATATAAACATCATACTCCTCTAGATCCCATCTTTGCAATAGGAAAAGCTTTTCAGGATGAATTTGTAACCTCCTATGAGGAACAGGTCCGAATTCTAAAAGAAAAAGGTTGTGAGTGCAGATTTTGAGTTTACCTGGTCTTACACTAAGGAAAAATAATACATATGCAAGCCCTTCTTTTTTCTTCATAAGAAGTGCCGCAGTTGGAAGGCGATATAAATTGGCCTGTTGCAGCAGATCCTATCATAAAGATGTAGCACTCTCTAATACCTGAGTTCTTTTTCCTGTATATCTGATGAACGTTTCTTCAGGGAACAATGTATCGAGTAGTCTCATGGAAACGAGGATCTGAGGAATATAAGACTCAGCATCTCTTTCTTGTTAGATATTGAAATTTTCAAGGTTTTTACACCTGCACCAGCTTCCAGTAGACAGCCTATATTTTTGATCCTTGCGCGCTCATAAGCTGTAAACCATGGCTGACAAATGATGAGCTGGCTGCTTTTTACAAACATCAGGGGATCAAGGCTTACCTGCTCACCAGTGTAGAGTCAGTCGAAGGAGTCAAGGAACTTATCCTAAAGATTTCTGATATGATTCATCTGACTGCCAAACCGGCAACTTTCACCATTGGGGCCTTCGAGCGAGTCAAGGATTTTATCCTCGATCAAAAAGAGAGCCTTCGCCGCCAAATTCAGTGATTCCGAGATGCTGGCTTCCGTATAAAGAGGCATATTTTGATAAAGCTTTTGAACTTCTAATGAGTATTTACGAGATCCATCCCCCTTAATCCAGTTGCTACATATTTGTGAGAATCGCTGGAGGGTCAAATGGAAAGCTAAATATCTCTTCAATTTTGGCCTGGTGGAACAAATACGGCAACTTATGTGAGTATCTAGAATTCTTTGAACACGATGTATGACACCAAAATTATATCAAGTACCTCGATGTTTTTCAAAATTGATATGTCTTCTCTATATAGCCCTTCCATCCTTGCGTTTTTTAGCCTGCTGCTGGAAAACAAGTTGCTTGAAGCGCGATAGAATAATATTATCTGGAATACTACTTACAGGAATATTGCAACAGCAAACAAGAGTTAATACCATGCTTGAAAGACTGAAAAGTTCACTTCTTAATTCTCCTGTAATCAAGAGAGGAGAATACAACTACTTTATACATCCGATCTCTGATGGTGTACCCTCCATAGACCCTCACATGGTTGAGGAGATCGCCGAATATATTCTCAAGATCACCGATATTAAAAAAATTGATACCATCCTTACGATAGAAGCTATGGGTATCCCTGTGGCAAATGCCCTTTCCCTCAAAACCGGAATTCCTTTGACTATTGTCCGTAAGCGCCCTTATTTCCTCGAAGGGGAAGTGGAGCTGTCTCAGAGCACAGGATATTCGAAAGGTGTCCTCTACATAAATGGTCTCAAAAAAGGAGACAGAATAATTATTGTGGACGACGTCATAAGTACGGGGGGGACACTTCTGGCACTTGTAAAAGCGCTAAAAAATATGGGTGTTGAGGTCCTTGATGTTATTTCAGTTATCGGGCGTGGAGACGGCTATTTAAAATTAAAAGATCTTGGGGTTAATCCCAAGATTCTCGTCACAATTGATGTGGGTGAGAAAGGCGTGGAGATTAAGAATGTCTTTGGGGATCAGTGAGGCTTTTGACTTAAGGCCTGATTATATTATCAGCGTGATAAGGAAATTAGGAGCAAAGACCGTAGGTTTTCAGTTTCCTGAAGGGCTTAAAAGAAAAGGTCCGAAACTCGCAAAGAAAGTAGAAGAGGCTACTGGAGCTGAGATCCTCATCTCTGGAGATCCATGTTTTGGAGCATGTGACCTGGACAGGACCTTGCTAGAGCATGTAGATATTCTTTTCCACTTCGGGCATGCAGAACTTGAGGATACGAAACTTTCAGATAAGGTCTATTTCATAGAAACGCGCTCTGCAGTTAGTGTTCGGCCTGTTGTTGAAAAAGCCGTGCCTGAACTTAAAGGACAGAGGATAGGGTTGATTACCACTGTTCAACACGTCCACAAGCTTCATGAAGCCTGTTCTGTTCTTGAGGCCATGGGGAAGACCTGCGTTATTGGGCGTGGGGATTCCAGGCTCGCCTATCCGGGGCAGGTACTGGGCTGTAATTTCTCGGCAGCAAGAGCCGAAGTCTGTGATGAGTACCTTTACATCGGAAGCGGGGATTTCCATCCTTTAGGTGTTGCTCTTTCCACAAAAAAACGTGTTCTTGCAGCTGACCCTCTTTCCGGGGAGGTTCGTGAGGTTGATCCCTCAAGAGTTCTCCGTCAGAGAAGTGCTGTAATTGCAAAGTCTCTGGATGCGCAGGTTTTTGGGATAATTGTCTCAAGCAAAAACGGACAGAAGAGGCTGGAGCTGGCTTCTTCGCTAAAGGCGTGTGCAAAAAAGCATGGAAAAGAGGCACATCTGATACTGATTGATCTCGTTACTCCAGACCAGCTGCTCCAGTTTAAGGTTGACGCTTTCGTAAATACGGCTTGTCCACGGCTTGCTGTTGATGAAGTAGGGCGTTTTCCATCTCCAATGCTTACGCCGCAGGAGTTTGAAATAGTACTTGGAGAGCGAGAGTGGGAAAAGCTTGTGCTTGATGAAATTACAGAAGAGCCTGTATAACCTTTTTTTACTTTCAGGTTGTACTTCCATGTTATTATGAACGAAAAAAAGATAGAAAAGATAGTTCACAGGCATTTTCTGTAAAAAGTTCTAAGTCAGGTATTATTTAAAAACTCAAAGTTGAATTTAATAAACCAAAGTCGATGAAATGAAACAAAGAAAACTTGAAATATTGCTTGAAGAAGTAGAAGATTTTTCCGATCATGATCTTGAGCTGGAACAATACCAGACTCCCTCTCTTCTAGCTGCGGAAATTTTGCACTTCGCTTACATGCAGGGGGATCTTGATGATTCGGTTCAGGATCTGGGCTGCGGTACCGGAATCCTTGCAATTGGGGCAAAACTTCTGGGAGCCAGAACGGTTGTAGGGTACGATTCGGACCTAAAAGCACTTGAAATTGCAAAAATAAATGCTAAAAATCTTGGGGTAGATGTCGATTTTGTATTCTCGGATATTGCAGAAGTCACAGGGCACGTAAAAACAACGCTTATGAACCCTCCTTTCGGGGCGAGGGTGAAGGGTAGAGATAGGCCTTTTCTTTCGTCAGCATTAAGAACAAGTGAAGTTATATACTCAATTCACAATCGCGGAAGCCTTGCTTTTATCCAAAAGTTCATTAAGCCTGCGGTCATTACACATTCTTACGTTGCGAAATTCCCTATAAAACGAACCTTTGACTTTCATACGAAGGAAAGAGAGGTTATTGAGGTAGAGATCTACAGGATATCTCTCTCTGAATGAATTCCAATTAAGTACCTTTTAAGGCATCATATTTTATATGTCCATGTCTCAGGGTTTTATTTAAGTAAGGCGACTCAAAAAAACATGTTTTATACATCATATAATTATGTATCTTTTGAACTGTATGCAGTGAGGGAAGAATGTCAGCTACTAAGAAAATGATGATCTGTACATCTTCTGAGGTTTTGTTATCTGCCGATTTAATAGCTGATAACATTCTATGGAGTTAATTTATAAATCACTGCGAGTATGATATATATCCATTACTAACGATAATTATACTGAGGGATCATGATTAGAATCCGAAAAAATAAGACTACGAGGAAGAAATTGACAGGTCCTAGCGAAGGAAAACCAGTTGCTGAAAAAGAGTCTCAAATGGTTTCGGAAAATAGAGAGCCTTCAAGGGATCGTCAGCCAAGGGATCAATCAAGGGGGCAATTTAAAAGTCCTACGAGAGATCAGTCCCGCGATCAGCCAAGAAATCAGTCAAGGGATCAATTTAAAAGTCCTCCAAGAGATCAGTCCCGCGATCAGCCCAGAGATCAATTTAAAAGTCCTCCAAGAGATCAGTTTAAGGGTCAGTCAGGGGATCAGCCCCGCGATCAATCAAGGGGCCAACCCCGCGATCAGTCAAGGGGTCAACCCCGCGATCAGTTTAAAGGTCAGTCAAGGGATCAACCTCGCGATCAGTTTAGGGGTCAGTCGAGAGACCAGTTCAGAGGAGATCAGGGCAAAAAAAGGAGGCTTCCTTATCCTAAGAAAACAACACCTGGAGATAGAGTGGATATGCCTGACTCCAGTGTTCCCTTTGAAGCAGAGACCTTGGAAAAAGATCTTGAAAAAGGAGCTTTTGTTCTTCCTGGAGAACTTATCGGAACAACAGAGGAGTTCAAACCAGGCTCAGGGGCAGCCGTATCTCTGGGAGATATTTACTCTACTGCTACCGGCAATGTAATGATCGATAGAAAAGCCAGAATAGTCTCAGTCAAACCCAACACTCTCACTCCGAACATCCTTAAAGTAGGAGACATTGTTTATGGGAGGATTACTGATGTCCGGGAATCCGGTGCAATGGTGGAAATAGCAGGAATTGAAGGTAAAGAAGATAGGGAAATCGTCAATTTACGGCTTGGGGATGTCCATGTCTCAAATGTGAGAGACTCTTACGTCAAGAGACTTGCAGACGAGTTCAGACCTTCTGATATAATCAGGGCTAAAGTAATCGACACTGAGAGAATGCGCCTGACTACAGCTGAGAATTCCCTCGGAGTTGTGAAAGCTTATTGCTCAAATTGCAGAGGGGAACTCGTGCTTGATGGGAAAAACCTTAAATGCCCTGTCTGCAATATGACTGAAGCCCGTAAAATTTCAACCGAGTATGGGAAAGGGATCCAGTAAATTTACTTTTCCCGGCCCTGAACAAGTACAGGTTTCTGCACAGTTATTTATATTACTCACCACTTACAGGTGATTACCAATGGAACTGAACATCCTTTCCAAAACCGAAAACGAGCTTGAAGTTGAGCTTAAAGGCGAAACTCATACCCTTCTCAATATTCTTAGAGATCTCCTTATCAGAGACGAAAGGGTTGAAGCCGCCTTTTATGACATGAAACACGTGAGCATCAGTGACCCGATCCTTTACATTAAAACCGATGGTACTAACCCCATTGAGGTATTAAAGGACGCGGCTTCGATAGTTATAACTCAGTGTGATGAATTTATTGATGTCTTTAGCAAGGCAGTAAACGCCTGAAATACACCATAAATACCTGAAAATGGGTGCAGGACGTCTTCTTTAAGGCGTTTTGCCTTCTTTTTCCGGTTTATCCGGAATATTTTTCTGGCTTGCGGACCCTTGGGTATTTTTTTCAGCAAATCTATTCTTTATATAATTTTTGTAACTCTTTGGAATACTTTTTTATTAATTCTCTGCGTATTCTTGGTGTAATTAAGGAAAATCTCAAATACGGTAATTTGGCTGGAAACATCAATTGGACATAACTATAGTGCCTCTTTTTAGCTTAATGAACCGTAAATCTGAATGCAGATCTTAATTATTTTTATAATAAACTTACAATTAACATTGAGGAATAAAAGAAAATGACACTTGATGACTCATCCCTTCAAAAGTTCGGTTTTATAAAGCGAGAGACACTTGGAAGCATAAATATCGATCCCCTTCAGACAGGTGGGCTTTTGACAGATGCTGCAAAACAAGCTCTCATAGAATGGGGAGACGGGTATTCAGTTTGTGACTACTGCGGCGGAGTCCTGGATCTCGTAAAAAAGCCTCCAATTTATGATTTTGCACATCAGGCCCTCCCTGAGTTCCTTGGCTGCGATGAGGCAAGGGTTACAAATGGGGCAAGGGAGTCAAAGTTTGCTGTCATGCATTCTATGGGAAAGCCAGGAGACTGGATTGTGCTCGATGGCCTTGCTCATTACTCTTCTTATGTTGCAGCCGAAAGAGCAGGCCTTAATATCAAAGTCGTACCTCACTCCGGCAGCCCTGAATACTCGCTGGATCCGGAAGGATATGGAACGGCAATCGAAGAGATTAAAACGGAAACTGGAAAACTTCCGGCTCTTGCTCAGATTACTTATCCCGACGGAAGCTACGGGAACATACCCGATGCAAAAAAGATAGCGTCTATCTGCCATGAATACGATGTTCCTCTTCTTCTGAATGGGGCATATTCGGTCGGAAGAATGCCAGTATCTGCAAATGAAATCGGTGCCGACTTTATTGTAGGCAGCGGGCATAAGTCAATGGCTGCATCCGGACCTGTAGGTGTACTCGGTGTAAGTGCAGAGTATTCTCCGATTGTGTTTAGAAAATCTAAACACAACAAGGTAAAGGAAATCGAACTTCTAGGATGCACTGCAAGGGGGGCTACGATTATGACCCTTATCGCTTCTTTCCCTGATGTGGTGAAACGCGTCAGGAACTGGGATCAGGAAGTTGAAAACGCCCGTTGGTTCTCTTCAAGGCTTGAAAGCATGGGCTTTATCCAGCGCGGACAGAAGCCCCATTCTCATGACCTTATGTTCTTCGAAGCCCCAGGTTTCTATGAGATTTCTGAGAAAGTCAAGAATGGCAGGTATTTCCTCTACAGAGAACTCAAAGAACGCAATATTCATGGTATCAAGTCCGGGCTTACCAAGTATTTCAAACTCAGCACTTTTGGGGTTGGAAGGGAAAAACTTGAAATTGTCGCTAACGCCTTCGAGGATATTCTAAAAAAATATGAAGATGTTTGACTTATTTCAATCCGAATTTTTTTGGTGCTCAGGAGAACTGCGGCCTTTGGCTCTGGACTACTGGCATCCTTGTTTTTCTTGAAGTAGAGCTCTTTTTAGAGATTCCTGAGCCATAAATATGTTTTTTCGGGAAGCATCTTTTTTACTTTTTCAATTCAACATTTTCTACATATCCTTCTCCTCTGGGAGTCAGGAGATAATATATAATTCCTTCACTTTCTTCTTTTTCGATACACAGGGTACTTTCAAGCATATTAAGGTTGTAACTTGCCTGTGATTCTGTGAGCTTAAATTCTGCTTTAATTCTTTCTAAGGATTTTTTCTGCTCAACCAGGGATTTAAGGATATTCCTGCGCACAGGGTTTTGAAGGGCGTTGAGGCATGCCTTGTGATCTTCGGTCATATCCTCTTTCATTTTGCCTTCTTGTTTCATCTTTGCTACCCATTCCTGTTTTCTTTTTGCGGCTTCCTCGGGAGTCATATCTGATCATTAATATATAGGCATGCGGATCTAAATACTTATGTAAAATGCTAAAATTTTAAAACAGTCTTTTCTGGTTCACAATATAAATAAGATCCTTTACAATTTCTTCCCATGAAACAGAATCCGGAACTTGAATCCATTGAGTTGCTTGCCAAAATTATTCTCACTGCTGCACGGACCGCACCAAAGGGAAAAGGAATTGATGACATCGTAACCTGCCTCCTTTCTTCTGAAGAGAAAGCCGAACTTGCAAGCAGGATGGATGAACTAAGCGAAATCAAGGATCTTAAGTTTCTCATCAGGGATGCAAAAAACGTAAGAGATTCCGATTCAATCGTCCTTATAGGTTTGAAAGCATCCGGAGTGAGTGGCCTGGACTGCGGAGCCTGTGGTTTTGTGGCCTGTAAGGAGATGCTCGATCACAAAAAGGTGCAGAAAGAGTTCCTCGGTCCCCAGTGTACGATCAAGTACCTTGATCTTGGGATTGCTGTAGGATCTGCAGCAGCAAAGGCAAAAGATCTCTGTATCGATAACCGTATCCTGTACTCCGCCGGAGCCGCAGCGTGTTACTTCAAAATGATTGATGCTGATGTGGCTATGGGACTTCCACTGAGCGTGAAAGGGAAGAATATTTTCTTTGATAGGGAATCCACAAGATAAGTCCAGAAATAGTATCTACAAATTTATAAGTTTAGAACTAATACCTACAAATTTATAATTCCATTATACTTTTAAATACGGACCCAAATCAACTAAAATAATTCAGGTGTGGCAGTGAGATCTTTCTGCTGCTCACCTGTCTTTATTAAGGTCCTTTTCTATCAAGGTCCTTTTCGGAATATTTCCCATTCTTTTTAAAGGGATCTTCTTATCTGAAGCTTTTCAGGGTTTCGAAGTCAAGGGTTGTAAAGTAATCTTCGATAGTTTCGGCTCTCCTTATCTGTACAACACTTCCGTCTTCCCTCAGAAGAAGCTCAGCAGATCGGAGTTTTCCATTGTAATTGAACCCCATGGCATGCCCGTGAGCTCCAGTATCGTGGATTACAAGAATATCCCCGATTTCTATCTCCGGAAGCTTCCTGTCGATTGCGAACTTATCATTGTTTTCGCAGAGGGAGCCAGTTACATCATACTTTCGGACAGGAGTCTCTTTTTCTTTTCCAAGCACGGTTATGTGGTGGTAGGCTCCGTATATTCCAGGGCGCATCAGATTGGCCATACAGGAGTCCATCCCAACATAGTCTTTGTAAGTATGTTTGAGATGCCTTACCTGGGAAATCAAGTAACCGTAGGGGCCTGTGATTACACGGCCGCATTCCAGAAAGACTTTAAGTGGATATAGTTCATTTTCAGTGATTGTTGCTTCGTAAGCTTCTTTGACCCCTTTTGCTATGGCTTCGAAGGAAACAGGTTCCTCGTCTGGTCTGTAGGGAATCCCTATGCCGCCACCGAGGTTCACAAATTCAAAGGTTATGTTGAGTTCTTTTGAGATTTCAACTATAAGTTCAAAGAGAATTCGTGCAGTTTCCACAAAGTAGTCGGGTTTTAGTTCGTTCGAGGCAACCATAGTGTGCATTCCGAAACGCTTCACTCCTTTATCCCTGAGTATGCGGTAGCCTTCAAAAAGCTGGTCTTTTGTAAAGCCGTACTTTGCCTCTTCTGGCTTTCCGATGATGGGATTTCCTTTTTTCATCGGGCCTGGATTATATCTGAAGCAGACGATTTCCGGAAGTCCTGCATATTTTTCGAGGTAGTCAATATGGCTGATGTCATCAAGGTTTATGTATGCTCCAAGTTCCTTTGCCTTTACGAACTCTTCTAAGGGAGTATCGTTTGAGCTGAACATAATATCTTCACCGGTTATTCCCGCTTTTTTAGCAAGGATTAACTCAGGCAGAGAACTGCAATCCGCACCGAAACCTTCATGTTTGAGGATTTTGAGGATAAAGGGATTTGGAAGAGCTTTTACGGCAAAAAACTCCTTAAAGCCGGGGACTTCCCTGAAAGCTGCTTTCATTTCCCTGGCATTTTCCAGAATGGCTTTTTCATCGTAGATATGAAACGGGGTAGGATAATTTTTTATTATTTTCAAAATATCCTCTTTGTTGAAGGGAAGGTCCTTTGAAACCATATTATTACCTTTTGTCTGACCTGTGTTTAATGGTTTTTGTCTAATGGTTTTTGTCTAATGATTTTTGTCTAATGATTTTTGTCTAATGATTTTTGTCTAATGGTTTTTCTATCAATTTGAACTTTTATTCCTTTATTAGTTTTTCTCCGATCGTGGTGTTGGAATTCAAAAAATTCCAGCAATTTTTATCCAGGGAATCCTGTGACTATCCTCTTATGAGACTTATGCGTTCAAGTTTCTCAAAAATTTCAGCAAACTCCATTAATAGAGCATTTGCACTTTTCCCAGGAAACTCTTTGAAGTTTTCGTCTCCAATATTCTTTCTTCTCCGGCCTTATTGGTTTGCATCCTCAAATATCATACATAGAGTCTTTCTTCTTTTTACCACTAAAACAGCTATCCTCGCCATCTCTTCTGATTACCGAAACCTTTAATATCTAAAAGATGCATGAGAAGAATACACAGCACTTCCTTACATCTTCATGCGACTGTGGTTTAGTGGCTATGACCTGAGCTTCCCAAGCTTAGAACCCGGGTTCGAATCCCGGCAGTCGCATTCAAAGCTTTTTTGTAAATCTCAACCTTTTCTGTGAATCTCAGTTTACAAAAATGGGAATTTTTATTTTCAGTAAAATCCCCCTCTTTTTTAATTAAACATCTGAAAAATCAAGTGGAAATTTTTTTCGGTAAGCCATTCCCTGAAATATTGCCACAAGGTCTCCTTCATCATCAGTGATATTTACAGTATATGTTGCAATTTTAGGATTTATTGAGTTTTCTTTTGCTTCGGCTGTGAGAATCCCTTTTGTTGCAGCCTTTACAAAAGAGATATTTGCATTGATGCCAACTGCAGCATTTCCATATGCATTTGAGGCAGCTGCAAAAGCAAGATCTGCAAGAGTAAACAATGCACCTCCCTGAACAGCTTTTAAGGCGTTAAGATGCTTCTCTTCTATGTCCATTCTGGCTTTGGCATAGCCAGGTGAGGCCTCCAGCAATTCTATTCCTGAATTTGCAGCGAAATTGTCTTTCTTAAAAAACTGTTTGAGATCTTCCATATGATAACTCCGGGTATTGTCTATAAGTCATGGTCTATCATCTATATTTTTAATTGAAGTTATGTCTTCCTAAATATACATTGGAAGGCGATGGACTCCCTTCTTTTTTTCGGCCATGTGTAACTTCTCTCTTTAATTTTCCTTTCAAATTTTTCGTTTTCTGGTAAGTTCCAATGAATCATCCAAATCCTTTTGAGCATCAAAAATAACTACTTCTCAGAGAAAAAATGGGGGCAAAAGTCACTTCTGGTTCTATGTATATGGAATATACGTTGGAATAAAGTGAGCCTCCCTTTTCCGGAAAAGTCAGAAGGTCATGAAAGGGGCTTCTTGAATCCTACCAATCTTCCCAAGTGATGTTATTATCCGATCAGACTGGTGATTTTCATGGTTGAAGTTGTGGAAAAGGATACTGAATTTTGGAGGGCCGTTGCTAGGAGAACTTCCCAGGTTCTTGGGGGACTATTCTTGTTGATGGCTGTGTTCTTTCTTTCTGCTGGTCGTATCGACCTGCAAGGGGCATGGATTCTCTTCGGTCTGTATTTCGTCTCATTAATCTTCAATATGGCTATTTTTCTCCAGTTTAATCCGGAGCTCATAAGGGTACGGAGCGAAATGACCAGAGGGGAAATGAAGTGGTGGGACAAACTTTTTGGGGTGTTCTACACTATGTTTCTTTTCTTAATGTTTATTGTGTGCGGGCTCGATGTTGGAAGATTCAGGCTTTCAAGCCTCAATATAGAGTTTTTGGCTTTAGGCATCATTATTTTTGTTTTGGGTTGGGTTTTTGTAGCTTGGGCAATGGTCGTAAATAAGTTTTTCGAAACTACAGTCCGTGTCCAAAAGGAGAGGAGACATGGGGTTGTTTCCAAAGGGCCTTATTCTATAGTCCGGCATCCAGGTTATGTCGGGATGATTTTGTATTTTGGTTGCGCCCCTCTTATCATTGGCTCTTTTTACGGGCTCATACCTGCAATGTTACTCGCTGATGCATTTGTTTTTCGCACATACTTCGAAGACAGGATGCTCTATGAGGAGCTTCCAGGATATAAGGAATATACGAAGAAGGTAAGATATCGGCTTATACCGTTTGTTTGGTGAGGGCGCTGTAAAGAAAAAGCAGCATGTGGAAACAAGGAAAGCTCGCCTGAATTGAGATACATACAGTTGTCGGCATTACATAATATATAGTCAATTAGAGGCAGAGAGCTGCGGGAAATGTAAAAAGAATTCATTCTTTGAATCTGGTTTAAGTTATTAGATTTTCGTGGATGTTTGTTATCTGTATGTTGGCTGATGCAAGAACCTAATAGAAGCTAAATTCAGGTTATTTCTATACAATATTCTTTAATGATGCGCAATAAATGTGCAACAGTTAACAACTCCCAAAACGTCTGCAAATCCTGAATACCGGACTAATCTCTATAGTTAATAGAGATTAATTATTTATAAACGACAATTTATTATATTAATGATTTATATTAAATCGTTTTTTATTTAATTTGGCGAATTTATGTTGTTTGTCCAAATACTAATTTACGTATGGGGGGTAAAGAATGAAATTGATAGTTTCTCTGCTAGCGCTATGCCTAGCTTTGTCTGTTGTATCCGTGCAAGCACAGAATGACACTGCTGGAAACATGGATAACATAAATATGATTCTGACTGGAAATATAGCTGAAACCATTACATGTAACGTGACAGGAAACTCGGCTATGATCGGAAACATGAACAACATGGCTGGAAACATGGATAACATGACCGGAATGGCTGGAGACATGGGAAACACGGCCGGAAACATGGATAACATGACCGGAATGGCTGGAGACATGGCCAGGCCCATGACATTTAATGTTACTGGAAAGGTAGCTATAATCAAAGACCTGGGTAATATGACCGAAAAAGTTGTTATGATCGGAAAGATGGATAATATGCCCGGAAAAGTGGTTATGTTCGGAAAAATGGATAAAATGGATAAAATGGATAAAATGGCCGGAATGACCGATAAGATGGATAAAATGGCCGAGAAAATGGGCAACATGACTGTAATTATGACTGGCGATATGACCGGGACCATGACATGTGATATGACTGGAAGTATGGATCACATGGCCGGAAGCATGGATAACATGACTGGCAATATGGAAAATATTACCGGAAACATGGGTAACATGGCCGGAAAGATGGAAAACATGACTGTACTCATGACTGGCAATATGACTGGAACCATGAAATGCGATATGACCGGAAAAATGGTTCTAATCAAAAATATTGGCAACATGGATGAAATGGCCGGAAAAATGTGCAATATAGCCGGAATGGCTGAAAAGATGGATAATATAACTGAAATGGCCGGAGACATGGGTAACATGACCGGGATGGCCGGAGACATGGGTAACATGACCGGGATGGCCGGAGACATGGGTAACATGACCGGGATGGCCGGAGACATGGGTAACATGACCGGGATGGCCGGAGACATGGGTAACATGACTGGGATGGCCGAAAATATGGGTAACATGACCGGGAAAATGGGGGACATTGCCAGGCCCATGACATGTAGTATTAACGGAAACATGGTTATATTCAGAGATATGGATAAAATTGCCGGAATGACCGAAAACACGGATGACAAGATCGGTATGAATGGAAATCTAGCTATAATCGAAAGCATGGATAATATGACCGGAAAGGGCGGAAAATTGGATGAAATGGTTAGAATAGACGGAAAATTGGATAAACCAGTCGGAATGGCTGGAGAAGTGGGTGAGATCAGCAAAAAGATGGTTCTAATAAGGAACATGGATGATAAGATTCAAATTGTGGCAATTACATCTGACCTTGGAAACACGATTGAAATCTAAAATATGGGTAACATAACTGAAAAGGCTGGAAAAATGGGAATGAACAGGAATATAACTGGCAACTATTAATCCGTAAAAATGTTCTTGTAAAGAAGCATCGACAAAGAAGATCTCAATTTGTATCCTATTGGATTTTGGCTTAGAAGTAGAGGCTAAAAGCTTGTTATTTTATAGCATATAGTTTTTTGCTTCTTAAATTTTTCCATTTTTTTTTCAGCATGCATCTTCTTGTCTACATGTTTTTTTATATCTAAAACCAGCCTTCTACTCTACTTCTACTCTTTCTAGATATCTAGAGGTAAACAGGACTTCCGAATTAATATCTATTTATAAAGACCTCTTGAAATTCTCTCAGATGACTGATTTTTACGATTACTCCACGGATTCAGGATAGTTCAATTTTCGAGCTTTGTCGGATATTTGAGCTTTTTCCGGTATTCTGCTCACATTTTTTGCTTTTACAATTTTCTGATACTTAAATGGTAAGGTTTAGTTAAGCTCTGATTTCTAAGCCTCAATCTTTTCACATCCCTTTCTTAACTCTTCTTTGGGCTTTTAAGCAGCCGGATTAAACCTGCAAAGGCAACAAGTGCCCATATACCTTCGAGAATCACAAAGGGCATATAGTCAATCAGAACTGATGCATAGCATGAAAGCCCTGCCCCGATAACATTAAGGATTGTATAGGTTTTTGTATCCTGCATCAATATTTTAAAGAGATTAAGAAAGAAGGCCAATAACAACAGAAGCACTCCTGTTGAGCCTACTATGACTGAAAATTCCACCATGCAGGAACATTACTATTTTTCTATTTATATTTCTTTTTCTCAAGTTATTTCAAAGGATCTTTTATTCAACATCTCCACAAATTAACTTCTAAGGATATTCTGGGCATTTCAGATGATATTTTTATATAATTTTCTGCATCCATACCGTATCAAAGGACTTTTCGTGCTTCTTCCCTACTTCCCTGAATCTTCCGCATTCAGAGAATCCTTGCTGGCTGTGGAAACGGATGCTTCCTTCATTGAGAGAGGAAATGCTGGCCAGGATGCAGTGAAGCCCTTTTTCTCTGGCCCCTTCGAGAAGGTGCTCCATTATTGTTGATCCTATTCCTTTTCCTGTATATTCAGGCCTGATAAAACAGGAAATCTCAGCAGTTCCAGCCAGGGTGGGCATAGGGGAATGAGGTCTAAGCATTCCGAAACCCAGGACAACTTTGTTTTCATTTTTTATAATAGCTGTGGGGTAGCCGAATGAAGACTGGTAGAGTAGATCAAAGAATTCGTAAGGCACTTTTTTTTCGAGATATGCGGCAAAGCTGTTTTCAATATAGTAATTGAAAATATCGATCACACTTTTCCTGTAATCAGGAGAGATAGGAACTAAATCATATTTCATTTCATTCACCTTTTCTCTTGTTCGAATGCCTTATTTTACCTTGTTTAAATTCTACTTTTTATTCTCCGAAAATTGGAAGTGAATTCTTTATATTCTTTTTGATAGGGCAAAACCTTCTCTTTTCCAGAAAGCGTGTTTCTTGTTTATATTGTCTTTATTTAGTTTTTCTTTGCCCTTCTTCTTTTAAGCTGTTGCTATATTGAGTGGACATGTTCTCTTTTGGGGGAGTTCTGCGGAATGTGGGTAACAATTGTGAAAAATACCCTTATTATGGGGTAGCTGCAGAAACTCGGCGAGATAATTTTGGCTTCCAATTAATATTGGATTCTTATTTATATTTCTATATGAATTATATTCGTTTAATACTAATTTTGTAGTGGTACAGTTTGAAATCACTTTCATCTGCATACAGATCATCTGCCATAAAATAAGGATGGGACTTACCAACAACATCCCATTTCTGAAAAAATCTGAATGATTAATTGGTCAAATAATCTTTATGCAATGTATCAACTAACGGGAAGTTGGGTGAAAATCCAACTATCTCCCAACTGTACTAATTTAAACAAAAAATCGGAGTGTGAGTTTATGGGGAAACAATCATTTAGCAGAATAAAAAAGACTGTGGTTATTTTGCTGGCAGTCTTTTTTGTAGTAGCATTTACAGCTGCTTCAGCAAGTGCTGCTTGGGGAGGCCACGGTGGGGGCCACGGTGGGGGCTACGGCGGAGGCCATGGTGGAGGCCATTGGAGTCATGGCGGGGGCTACGGCGGAGGCCATTGGGGTCATGGCGGAGGCCATGGCGGTGGCTGTGGCTGGGGTCGCGGCGGTTGTCGTGGTGGTTGCGGTGGCTGGGGTCGCGGTGGTTGTCGTGGTGGTTGCGGTGGCTGGTGCCGTGGGGGATTCGACAGAGATGATTGGTTTTAATTGATAATGAAAGGGCTAAATATGGACTAACTTGTTTATATTTTTTCCAGAGCTGGATCTGAATAATTATTTCGTAAACCAGTGACTCATTCGTCCTCTCCTTCGTCGGATTACAAGAAGGAGCAGCAAGATCTCGAACTTTATTAGAATCTCCTATCTATAGTAGGGAGTATCCCCTGCTACTGACCGGTAATCCTCCAGGAGGGTCGACGAATGAGTCTCATTTCATATTTTTTATGGCATCTAATCTGGTGAAAAAATCTAAAAAGTTTAAATTTTTTGATTTTCTATTCTACTTTAATCCATGAAACAATTATGAGGTCCTCATTAATAATTTTCACTTTTCAGTAGATGATCCCTGTTACATTTCTATCTCAAATCTGTTTTTTTATAAGAAACGCTGCCCAAAAACAGAGAAATAATGCCGGACAGGTTAAAACACAAACTGAGTAATACTCATCCAGTTTAAAATACAAATTCAAATACCTTTATTTAAGTAGACTTTTATGCCGATGGCAGGAATCTTCCTCTTCCTTGAAACTTAACTCGGAGACAATATGGTAAACGGATTCCCAAATTGTATATCTGGTGTAAATTTAGGAAAAGATAATGCATTTGTGGAATAAATTGTAGAAAACCTCATTTCTGGAAGTCCTCTGTGGAAACTTGCCTGAAGAATGTCGGCTTTTGATTTATATAATATTCATTTTTATATTTATCTCGGTGAATTCCTTGGGAAATATCTCTTATCAGGGGGTTTTTTGCAGATTTTTGATTATTTCTTTCACTTAAACATCTATTATTAACCCGGTCTATTTGTATCTGATCTGAAATTATATTATTATATGGAAAGATTTCTTAAAAAAATGCAAGATTAGGAAACATATCTCTTTTATGGCTCAAATTGTAGCTATTTGTGGTATATATAGAATTCTAATTTATATTTCCTCATCTATTATATTGCTTGAATAATAATACTCTGGTGATGCAATTTGAATTCATTCCCATCGGCATAAAATCACATATATTGAATATGGAAGTAGACTTTACCAATGATATACTCTTCCAGAAATAAATCTGGAAAGAAATTCTTCCTGAAATAAGTACGGATGATCCATTGGTAAGATAATCTTTGCGCAGTGCATCTGCCGATTGGAGTGAGTGGAAAATCAACAGTATTAAAATTGTGTATAATTGTATCAAATTGTGTCAAATTGAACAATCTGGAGTGTATACAAATGAGAACACACACATTTAAAAAGACTCTGGGGCTCTTGCTGGCAGTCTTTTTTGTAGTAACATTAACAGCTGCGGCAGCAAGCGCAGGTCCCTGGGGATTCGGCGGTAGAGGATGCGGTGGCGGATGCGGCGACAGGCTCGGATGGGGCGGGGGTCTCGGATTCGGTCACGGTCTCGGACTTGGCCTCGGCGGTCTCGGATGCGGTGGCGGATGCGGCGGCGGATGCGGTGACAGACTTGGATGGGGCGGCGGATGCGGCAGAGCTGCATGCGGGGCCCGCGGTGGATGCATAACTGCAGTTCGTGCAGTAACAGCAGTTCGTGCCTGTGGTGTTGGCGGCGGATGCGCTCGTGGTGGCTTCGGCGGCGACCGTGGCTTCTTCGATGGTGAAGGCGACGGCATTTGGTAAACGATTTGTTCTACAGCGATTGTGATCGTTGATCCGACAGGTAGAACCCTTAATTAAACTGTCCATAAAGAATAAATTATCTAGACGAAGAAGATAAAGAATAAACGTCTATATAAAAAAAGCCTATGAAATATGAAACAGATGAAGACTCATTCGCACAGTCCGTAGTCGGATTGCAGAAGCAGTAAGACCCTTAACATCATCAAAATCATAAATATATAGAAGGTCTTCTCTGATACTGGCCGGCAACCATTAATGTGGACATGCGACTGAATCTTCTTTCATATTTCTAATTATAGGCAAATGAATCCTCTTTCATATTTTTAATGAGCATGAATTTATCCAGAAACTAATGTTAAGTCGAAATTACCAACTAAGTTGAAATTATAAAGTTAGTATTTACTTTTAGCGATAATTGACAACGTTCTATGGTATCCATGGAACGGTGTCTCCCTCCACATAAATCACCTCCTTAAGCATCGTGCATAGTTGAGAAAGTTAATATACTGGATATCAAACTTATCCGGATTTAATTTCCATAATTATTGGGTTATTGCCTTTCATTTTGATGCAAAAATTTCAGATTTAAACTGCATTTTGCGACATTTTTTCTAAAATCGATCTTTTTTCAGCTTTTTTAACCATTTTTCGGGTAGTGAAGACTCTGAATGGAATCTTGTGAAAAATTGAATACTATCTTTTTGGTCTTTATATGCCTATATGATATTTTTCAAATTGCCTCTTTTAGCGTCTTGATTGAAGTCCAATAAGCTTCATGTTAGATTGAAAATTTATAGTACCAATAATAATTAAAACCTGATATTTTAATGGCAAAAATTAAGTTATGTATAATATAAAAGAATATTTAATGCTAAACTTCTCTCCTTATTTCAAGATAAATTCACTAAATTGGATAGTGCTCTCTTTTACTTACTATACATCCCTAATCTATATTTCTATATACATTATATTCTATGGATATTAATCATTTGATGGTATTTGAATCACTTTCATAGGCATATCAGTCCTCGGAACATAAATCGAGGATAGAATTTACCAGTGCTATATTCTTTCTGAAATTTTCAGAAATAAATCTTGAGGATTAATTGATAAAATGAGTATTGGTAAAATATGTGCATCTGCCGATGGAAAATTGATTGAAATATCAATAGTCTTAAAATCGTATTAAACCGAGTAAAATGATGGAGGGTAGTAAATGGGGAAACAAACATTTGACAGAATAAGAAAGACAGTTGCCATTTTGCTGGCAGTTTGTTTTTTAGTATCATTGACAGCTGCATCAGCAAGCGCATGTAAAGACAAGGTAGTTGCCGCTGCTCCGGTGGTCGCTGCTCCGGTGGCCGCTGCTGTGGCCGACGATGCTAACGACAGGTTGGGCGAAGAATTATTGGACAGCTTTGACGACTGGGCTGGAAACAACTGGGATGGCGACGACTGGGGTGGAGACGACTGGGGTGGAGACGACTGGGATGTTGGAGACAACTGGCTTGGCGGTAGAGGATACGGTGGCGGATGCGGTGGCTGTGGCTGTGGTTGCGGCTGCGGCAATGGTTGCGGCTGTGGCTGCGGATGCTGTGACTGCATAACAGCGGCCCTTGCTACTGGTCCTTTCGGTGTTGGTGGTCCTTTCGCTTGTGGAGGACTTGCCAGCCTTCTTGCCTGGTAACTCTTGATAAGTAAACCATATATAAAATAATGTACAACCGATAACGCCTCATTCGTCCAGTCCCGCTGGATTGCAGGAGCAGTAAGGCCCTTATCCTCATTAAAATCTAAAAACGTATTAAAGGGCTGATACTAACCGACAACCATCAAAGTGGGTCGACGAATGAGTCTCGTTTCGTTTTTTATTATTCTATTTTTTGGTGAAGAACATTTAAAAGCTTCTGATTTTTCCAATTTTGTTTTAATCCACCAAAAAATCCAGAGATTCCTGTAATCATTTATACTCTGTACATGGCGTTTGATGATCTATTTTCTCATTCCCGATCTACTCGCAATGAGATTTCTCCTATTTCTCTTTTTGGTCCATATGTAATGCTCATTTCGTCGCTGAAATATACTCCAATAAATTACTGAATCCAATATTTTCAAAATATTTCGTCTTGTATATGGTGTATTTGGCCAGCCATCTCACTTAATAAGCAAAGGAAGATAAATATGTAAAACAGACCAATAGTTTTTGTAAGTAAATAGAATTCTATTCAGGGAGTAATTTCTATAGAAAGCTAGAATACTGATATAATGTGGGTCCAGTTACTTTTTCCAGGTGTCATGCAATAATGGAGGAACCTGATTGAACAAAAGAAGTTTGATGTACTTTAGTGCTCTCTTTTTTCTGCTTTTGGTAGCTTTATTAATCTTTACAACTCAAAAGGAAGGGAATCAGTCCATGTTTAAGAATATAAATGTAGAAGAAGCCAGGAAAATGGTTAAAGAAAACGATGTATTTGTGCTTGATGTTCGCACCCCTGCTGAATTTAACTCTTCACATCTCCAAGGGGCAACTCTGATCCCTGTAAACAACGCTTTTGGATCAAATCTGAGTTCAGAACTGCTATTGGAAGCGCGGAAAAATGAAGTTCCTGAAAATAAAAAAGTACTGGTTTACTGCAGAACCGGACATAGAAGTACTGCAGCCAGTACAATCCTTGCAGAAGCAGGATATTCACAGGTATATAATATGGGCGGAGGAATCAATGCCTGGGTAGAGTCAGGGTATCCTGTCGTAAATTAACAGGACCAAGAGAATCAAACTTCAATACAGCTTTATGCGAGGTCTCCTCATCTTAATCATTTCTTTCTATTTTTTCCTGAAAAGTCAGAAAAAGAGGCTCTTCGTTGTTTTGTGTGGATATGTCCATAAAAACCAACGGCAGGCTTGAATTGAAAATCGTCTTATCCATAAAGAATGACGAAGAGCCGAAAAATACCTATTTTAACAAAGAAACCTCTTCTAAATGGAAGTTTTCAGGAAAGGTATTCGTCGGCATTCATAACACTTGCAAACATACCTTCCAGTGCCGCCATGAAAGCTGCATGCACATCCCTGGCAGATAGCATTTTGTTTTTGAACTTAAGGTTGCGGGTCGCGCAGGCATCGGCAACTAGGGTACATGTAAAACCAAGTTCCTTTGCAGCTCTGACTGTTGTATCTATACACATGTGGCTCATTGCGCCGCAAACTACAAGGTTTGTTACATCTTTTTCTTTTAATAGAGAAAGGAGTTCTGTCTGGAAAAAACTGTTCGGAAAATGTTTATCTATTATCCTTTCGTCCGGCAAAGGACTGATACTTGTATGAATATCTGTTCCCGGAGATCCGGGTATAAAGAAAGTAGCATCTGGTCGCGTAGACAGGTGCCTGATAAAGAAAATTGGTTTGCCTGAGGTACGGAATGCTTTAAGGATCTCTGCTACTTTTTCTGCTGCTTCTTCCATGCCTTCAAGTTCCATCTTGCCGCCTGGAAAATAGTCTTCCTGGATATCTATAAGAAGAAGGGCTTCTTTCATAATGCTGAATGGAGTTTCCAACAGTAATATTTTTGACGGTTTATTGCCCCAGCTTTTTTAACTGTATTTTGAGAATCTGAATGTTTTTATGCATTTATTGGAACTTCATAGAACATCTGGAAAATTAAAAAATAATTCCTTTAATTAGAGAACTAAATGGAAAGAGTACAGCTATTACGTGAAAAGAACTGACAGGCTAATCCATTAAATATGGTAAGCGCAAATACAGCTCACCTGAATATAACAGCAGACAGTAGTGACCCGAAGGTGATGTCTATTTTGAACAAAGAAGATCCGGTTCTTTGGTTCTTTACTTAATTTTTTTCCCATTTTTTTATACACTAAATTTATTAATCAAGTTTTCCTTCTTTTTTGATTTAATTTTCAATTTCTTTTTTTATCTGCACTTATTAATAAGGGTACTGTGCAAATTTATCATATCTGATCTCTTACCGAAAATACTATATCTGTTAATAAATATTTGTTCACTTACAGTCTAATTATATGTTGGTGGTGGGTGGGTGATAAATGTTTCACGTCTATGTTCAGATCTAGCGTGTTCCCCTAAAAATTTCAGAAAAAATACTAAAAATCCTTATTCCGACTTATGGAGGAGTAAAATAAATGGTATTCTCTTTACTGGCAAATGTTGACGTAATTCTCGGCTTTGCCATCTTAATTCTTACTATATTCTACAGATTTGAATTCCCTCCTGTCCTGGGATTTCTTGTAACCGGCATGCTTATCGGGCCTTATGGGCTTGAAATTTTAAGTGCAGGCCAGAACGTAGACCTGAATTCCGAGCTCGGTATAATCTTTCTTCTTTTTACAATAGGAGTTGATCTTTCCTTAAAAGAACTCTGGAAAATAAAAAAGGCCTTAATGCTAGGGGGTACTCTCCAGATTCTCTTGACTACAGCGATAGTCCTCGTTGTATGCTCATTCCTTGGCTTCAGTCCCGCTACCTCTGTTTTTCTCGGCTTCTTGATTTCACTTAGCAGTACTGCAATAGTACTCAAAGTCCTTCAGGACAGAAATGAAGTCTATACTCCTCATGGGAAAACTTCTCTTGCAATTCTTATATTCCAGGACTTGGCTATAGTACCCCTTATCCTGATCACTCCAATACTTGCAGGAAGTTCTGTGAGTTTTGACGGAGCACTTCCAAATATTTTCTTCAAAGGCTCCCTAATTATTCTGGTTTTCATCCTTAGTGCCAAATTTCTGGTCCCCTGGATATTTTACTATGTAGGCAAAACAGGCAGCAAACAATTGTTCCTTGTCAGTGTTGTTTTTATCTGTCTGTCCGCAGCTATCTTTACATCAAGTATCGGGTTGTCTCTAGCCCTCGGAGCTTTTTTAGCCGGGATCGTAATCTCTGGGTCTCCTTACAGCCAGCAGGCAATGGGTAATATTTTACCTTTGAAAGATATGTTCATGAGTTTCTTTTTCGTGTCTGTAGGCATGCTTTTAAATGTCAGGTATCTGCTTGATAACCTTCCTGTCCTTATTCTTGCAACAATCGTCCTCATTGTTATAAAATCAATCTCAGGGGCTGTGGTAACTTTCCTTCTCGGGTCCCCGCTCCGTACAACTATACTGACAGGGCTTGCACTTTCACAGGTAGGAGAATTTTCTTTTGTCCTTTCCAGGTTAGGAGTGGAATATTCTCTCCTTTCAGAAGAGACTTATCAAGCATTTCTTGCAGTTTCAATTCTTACTATGGGAATTACCCCTTTTTTGATTAGTGCTTCCTATAAACCTGCTGACTTCATTGTAAAAAAGGCTTCAGGCACGGCTTTTGGCATGAAACTTGTACGCGGCTTCTACTCAGACTCTCTCGAAGAGGAAGAGTTCATTGAGCCTGAGATAAAAGACCATCTTATAGTCGTAGGATTTGGTTTTTCCGGAAAGACAATCTCAAAGGCCGCAAAAACTGCAGGGATCCCTTATATTATCGTAGAAACGAACCCGGATATCGTTAGGCAGGAAAAAAAGAAAGGGGAACGAATACAATATGGAGACGCAATATTTGGGGCTGTACTGGAACATGCAGGCATAAAGAACGCAAGAGTCCTTGTAATCGGGATCCCTGACGCAGCCGCTACAAGGAAAATCGTGGAGACTGCTAAGGAGTTGAATCCAAACGTCTGCATAATTGCTAAGGTAAGGGACCTGCAGGAAATGAAACGTCTCAATGCCCTGGGTGCGGATGAAATAATTCCTGAAGAGTACGAAACTTCAGTAGAGATCTTTGTCCGCATGCTGGAAAAGTATCTGGTTCCACAGGAAGATATCGAAAAACTGGTAAATGAAGTGAGGGCTGATGGTTACAGGATGATGCGAAGAATGTCCGTTGATACAACAGGTATTGATAGCGGCTTCAGTCTGAAGGATGGGCTTCCGGGAGTCGATATTCAGGTGGTTAAGGTCGGGAGAGACTCAAATTTCGATGGGAAAACCCTTGCAGATCTGGAGTTCCGAAGAAAGCATGGAGTAACAGTACTTTCTGTTCGCAGGGGCTCGGATATGATATATACTCCTGAGGGAAGTTTCCTTCTTCGAGAAAAAGATGCCTGCGTTCTTCTGGGAAAACCTGATGATCTGTTCAATGTGAGAAAATTCTTTGAAAGTGTTCGCGGATAAGTGCCACTTTCTCTGCAATTTTTCTTTTTTGCCTGTTTACAATACAAATATATCCTATCCGATCTGACTTTTTTCTATGCGCCAAATTGTTCTCGCGTCCGCTTCTCCCAGGAGAAAAGAACTTCTTAAACAGTTGATCGGAGGTCACTTTCTGGTATATGCCAGCTCTTATGGGGAGTCTTTTCAGCCTGGGTTGAGGCCAGAAGAGCTCCTCATAAAACATTCAGTCGAAAAAGCAAGGGATGTGGCTAAACAATTTAATTCCGGACTTGTAATTTCTGCCGATACATCGGTAATCTTCGGTGGAGATATCCTGGGGAAGCCTCATTCTCTTGAAAAGGCAGAGGAAATGCTAAAAAAGTTAAATGGGCAAAGGTTCAGAGTTATAACCGGGATTACAGTTCTGGATCTTGATGCCGGGAAAGAAATTAGCGAATTCGAATCCACGACTGTCTGGATGGCGAAAATGAGCGAAGAACAGATTTCAGCTTACGTAAAGACAGGAGAACCCCTTGACAAAGCCGGAGCTTTTGCCGCTCAGGGAAAGGGAGCAGTGCTTGTAGAAAGGATCGAGGGAGATTTCTTTAACGTGGTTGGACTTCCTCTTTTCCGGCTGGGACAAATTCTGGAACAATTGGGGGTGTCAGTTTTTGAGGAAGGGTTTTCTTGATCTATATTTATGCTTTGAGTCTTTAGACTCTTTTATCAGAGAACTTTCCTGAGAGCTACAAAAGTAATAAAGCAGTTGAAAACAATAAACCAGTCTGGATAATTAATCGTCAAACGGACAGTTAATTGATTACTAGTAAAAAAGGCAGGTTAGTTGATCAATCGTCACACGACCAGTTTTGTTAATTAAGATTGAAAAGGTAGTTTCGTTGATTGACAGGAAGTAAATACTTTCAACTTTACTTTTAAGTAGATGCTTTCAGGAATTTTAATTAGCAGAGGCGTTCCGGATGCTGCAAGTCTACAATACCCTTACAAGAGAAAAAGAGCTATTCAAACCTTTAAAAGAAGGTGAGGTTTCGATTTATGCCTGCGGACCGACAGTCTACAACTTGCCGCATATAGGTAATTATCGAACTTTTCTGATGACGGACAATATTGTAAGAACCCTCGAATACCTCGGGTACAGGGTAAAACTTGTAATGAACATCACGGACATCGATGACAAGACTATTAGAGACTCAAAATCTGCGGGGATGTCTCTTAAGGACTTTACGGATAAATACACAGCTGAATTCTTTAAGGGCCTTGATCTGCTGAATATAAAGCGGGCTTCTGTTTACCCGAAGGCTACTGAAAACGTTGCCGGCATGATCGAACTTACACAAAAACTGGCAGAAAAAGGGCTTGCTTACGAAAAAGAAGGCTCTGTTTACTACAGGATTTCAGGTTTCCCGGACTACGGCAAGCTTTCAAAACTTGATTTTGATAAGATTTTAGTTGGAGCGTCAGTGGATATAGATGAATATGATAAAGACAACCCTCGCGACTTTGCTCTGTTGAAAGCCTCGACCCCTGAAGAAATAGAAAGGGGAATTTATTATGAGAGCCCCTGGGGAAAAATCCGTCCTGGATGGCATATCGAATGCTCGGTCATGGCCATGGATAACTTTGGGCCAACCCTTGACATTCATATCGGGGGAGTGGATCTAATCTTCCCTCACCACGAAAACGAGATCGCCCAGTCTGAAGGGGCAATGGAAAAGCCTTTCGTGAATTACTGGATTCATGGAGAACACCTGATAGTGGAAGGAGAGAAGATGAGCAAGTCGAAGGGAAACTTCTTTACACTTTCTGAAATTGCAGTGAAGTACGGCGGAGAAGTTGTGCGCTTTATGTTCCTTTCAGTCCACTACAGGAAAAAGCTGGACTATTCCGATTCGTTTGCAGAAAATGCAAAGAATAACTACCTGCGGCTTAAAGAGACTCTCGATAACCTCAAATTTGCCCTCGAAAATGCAGAAGACAGCCCTTATCCTGAAGATGAGGAAGTCCTTAAAGCCCTTCCTGAAATGGAAATTCAGTTCCGAGAAGCTCTTGAAGATGATTTCAATACCCCTAAAGCCATAACTGTTTTCAGAGACCTCTCCCGCACAGCCAACAGGTACCTTGAAACAGGAAAAAACAGACAAGTTCTGGAAAAACTCCACTTCCTTTTCAGGCAGTTTTCAGATGTTTTTGGCCTCTTTGCAGAAACAGGAAATGAACACATTCCGGAAGAAGTAATGAAACTTGTCGAAGAACGTGAAACTGCCCGAAAAAAGAAAGAATGGGCAATTTCCGATGCCCTCAGGGAAAATCTAAAATCGCTGGGTTATATCGTACAGGATAAAAAAGAAGGGCCGAATGTGAAAAGGGTCGAAGAAGGTTAAAAAACTGGGTTTTGAAAAAGTTAAAAACATGTTTGTTTGAAACAGGCTCATTGGTAAAGCAGAGATCCTAAATAACCGCGAATTTTCAGCTTTTCTACTTCCTTTTATTTCCATGATACTGTTTCCTTATTTAAGTTTCAGACTCTGACCCTCCTCTCTTCTCCGGAGGTTTTTCTTGCAGTTTCTCGCATTGGAGAATGTTGAAGTGAAGAATATATTTCGTTTAAACCCTGCAGGATTTTGAATCCTTTTTCAGTAATCATATAGTCTCCTCTTTCGTGTTGCTGCAGGATAATTCCGCTCTCGGTGAGTTTCTGAAGATGAAAAAGCAAGTTTCCTCCTCTGAGGCCTGTAAGTTCGGAAAAGGCTGAGAAACTTTTTGTCTCAAAGGCAACTGCTCTCAGAATTTCAAGCCGCTGATTGTTTGAGACCGGCTCAAGGATCTCGCTCATAATCACACCGGTTTTAAGGGCTGAAATATCGGGCCTGTGTTCCTGATTATCTGCATAAATTCTCATAGAACGCATGAAGTTGACCTGTTTAACAAAGAGGTTCGAAACTTCGGAAAAGCATTGTTCACATTTACCGTAAGGAGCTCCGCATCTCAGTTCCTCCAGCTTTTTTCTGTTGTTCAAAACTAGTGTATCTTCTACTTTGCTTTGTTTTATAAGCCCTGCATTCTGTTGCAGGAGGGCTGTAAATGCAGAAGTACAATTTTTCTTTTCAGGACATTTTTTGATCATATTTCGTTCAAGTCCTGTCTCTATATCGTCAAAAAGATGATTAAGAAACGCGTTTGAGTACTCCTGCCTTGAACTTTCAAGAGCGGTTTCTAAACGCAGCCTGTTGGAGTATTCCATAACTTTTTTGATATCACTGTGCATTTCAGAAAGTTTTTCCTTGATAGCCTTTATTTCTGTCATCTCCGTAGCTTCAGATGTTCCAGCACTTTCAGGAGTTTTTTCTTTTTCTTTGCTTTCATCTTTCATACTCTTCATATATTCCTGCTTTATTTTTTAAAGTTTCTGTCATGACTTTAAAGGTTATTAACGTGTATCTCCTCTAAGGTCTTCAAAATGTATCTAAGGGAGTTCTCCATGTGTCTATTTTCTAAAGTCATTGAAATGCATTTTGTATATTTTTATGCCGACTAATTATAAATGAAATAATAATATATTACTAATGGGTTAGATGCCCGGGATTAGAAAAGAAGAGGTGAAATTACATGGTAAAATGTGGAATTTGTGGAGGGGAAGCTCCCAAGCAGCCCTGCATTACTGAAGAAGGGAAATGTGACATCTGCGGAAAGAAGGTCACTCTCGCAGAAGAAAAGAAGCAGAAGTGATAAATAAATAAATAAATAAATAAATAAATAAATAAATAAATAAATAAATAAATAACGGAAATGTATCTTAATTAGCTAACACACCACCTTGAAAAGAGAAATTTATAGTAATTCTTACCTTTGAAAAGGAGGCAATGATTGCTTTCTCTTTTCATATTCTCTTTTCATATTCTCTTTTCATATTCTCTTTTCACAATATAACCAAAGATCTTTTTTTAATTACTCGTATTCTTTAAAATCTGCATTTTACTTTTTTATTTTAACTGTTTTCCTGTGCAGTTCCAGAATAAGAAATAAGTACCATCTCAGGCAAATTAATAGTGGTTAATGGTATGAGGTCCAAAACTCTTGTCTTTTTACTGATCCTTTCGCTTGTTGCAAACACTTATTTTGTTTGGTTTGAAGAACAACCTTCTCTTGAGGGAGAACAGGTCCAGGAAATGCAGGCTCGTATAAATTCCCTCGAAGTGGAAAATGAACACCTTCAGGAACGGATAAATCAGAATAATGAGTCTCTCAAGTCTTATGCTTCCCAGCTGAACTCTTACCGTGAAAAAGTCTTCGAACTGCAGAGTGGCTCTCCAATGTGTCCTGTGGGCCTCGAAGGATTTGCTACTCTCCAGGGGCCTGCAGTTTTCCAGACTGTCCAGACAGATCAGACCGGCCCCTTTGTCCGGAAATCTGTTTCTGAAGAAGGTGCCCTGATCAATATCTCGGTTGAGATCAGGCCTGGAAAAGGCCGGGTGCTCGTTCAGACAACTCCTTTAATGGGTGTGGTCTTCCAGGATGCCGCAAACACTGCAGTTTTCGTAGCTGAGAATGAAACAGGAAGGCAACTTTCAAGCAGTGACATTATCTTCAGCATTACTGCTAAAGATAGAATCCCCGGAGTTGATGGTCCCAGTGCAGGTGCCTTGATGACTCTCCTTACAATTTCCGCCATCGACAATACCACACTTAATGATAGCATAACCCTCACAGGCACTATTGACAACGAAGGAAATGTCGGGGAGATAGGCGGTATTCTTGAAAAAGCCAGGGCAGCAAAGGCTGGAGGTAAAACTCTCTTCTTGGTTCCCAGAGAAAACAGTGAATTTGTCACATACAAACTTGTTGAAAAGAAATTTGGAGGCTTTACTCTTGTTCAGAGAGAGCCACAAATAGTAGATACTGAAGAATATATCGAGAAAAATGTAGGAATCAGAATCGAATACGTGGATACGATTGGCGATATCCTGAAATATGAGACGTAAATCCGAGAAAAGAAGCAAACCAAAGAAAATCCGGATCTCGGATACAATTCTACTGCAATTCTAATAGTTTTCCGGGGGTCAGTTTTCTCCCCGGAGCTATCTTCTGCCGCTAAAGGTCTGCTACTCTTTTTTGAGAGAGGCGACAGCGTTTTTATGACCCCCCTGAACTTCTGCAAATCAGACCGGGAAATCTTCTATTTTCTCAAAAAAATGAATTTCAGGTTTGCCGGTGAAGCCTGCGTCTTTCATTCTCTTTTTCAGGTCCTTGGATTCTACGAATTATTATTTCCTCATCTTTTAAATGATCGTTTTTATAAGAAAACCTTCTTTTAAAATATATGTATATATTCTTGATGATTTCAACAGCTATATTTTATATGGTATCAAATATATATCATCAGGCGCCTGAGGCTAAGAATAGATAATAAACCTTATTAAGAAATAAAATTTTCAAAATCCTGAAAAAACAGTTTTCCACATATTATGCCCCCTGAAATCATACCTCTTCTTGAAGAGCCCGCCTTAATAGTCACAAATTCTAATATTTCGCTGGTTGTTGCCGACATTCATCTCGGGATCGAGTGGGACCTGTACAGGAGCGGAATCAATTTGCCCAGCCGAATGGAAGAACGGCTGGAAAGAATTCTCGGCTATATCCGGGCAAATTCTCCTGACAGGATAATACTTTTAGGGGATGTGAAGCACAATGTCCCTCAGATTTCCTGGCAGGAAAAAGATGAAGTTCCCCGTTTTCTTGAAACGCTTGCAGAACATGCCCATGTGGATATTTTTCCGGGAAACCATGACGGGGGAATCGAGCTTCTTTTCAGCAGGCAGAAAGATATCACTGTTCATTCTGTGCGCGGGGCGGTTCTTGATGGAGTCGGATATTTCCACGGGCATACCTGGCCTGCGCCGGAACTGCTGGCTGCATCTCATATAGTCGTTGCGCACAATCATCCTACTGTTCGTTTTACCGATTCGTTTGGCTACTCCACAGTTGAGCCTGCCTGGGTCAGAACGAAATTTAATGCAGATATCTTGAAAGCTCGTTTCGTAGACCTCGATTTTGACAACAAGATGCACTGGGCTGATCCTGAGCTTTTTGTTATGCCTGCGTTTAACGAGCTTTGCGGGGGAGTGCCTTTTAACGAATCCATTCCGGAAGATCTTTTGGGGCCGGTTTTTACTTCAGGCGGGATCAAACTTGAGGCTTCAGAAATCTATCTTCTTGACGGGACTCGGCTGGGGCTGCTCAAAAATATCCGAAAATTGCAGCATACAAAAGTAAGAAGCAGAACTGGGGGCAGAAGACGTAAAAGCTCTTTATGAAACCATAGGAAGGGCATCTAGATAAACTGCGATGATGATTCAAAGCATTTTTTTACAGGATACAATATCTATTTCATCAATATGTTTGTCTTTTTCTCAATGTTTATATAAAATGCATGGATGTATGGATAAAAATAAATGTCAAGAATCAGGCTAATAGACAGTCATTGTTCTTGATAATCCAGACTTACAGCATTCAGCCGCAGAAGAGAGTGCATAATTCACAGGCCTCTGAATACTCTCTCAAAATCTCTAAAAACCTATTCTTCTGGGGTCCGGGCTGACTTATTGATTATGATTTATTCATGGTCAACTTACTGATCGACTTGCTGATTGATTACTGATCGATTTGCTGATTGATTACTGATCGATTTGCTGATTGACTACTGATCGATTTGCTGATTGATTACTGATCGATTTGCTGATTGATTACTGATCGATTTGCTGATTGATTACTGATCCATTTATTGATTTATTTATTCGTATCACCTGAAGAGGATGTACTGATTCGATGAGCATGGAAATTAACGATACAGAAATGTCGGACAATGTTACCCTGTCTGACAATAATGACAGCTCAAATAACAGGGTCTTTGATGACTCCAAAATTGCAAAGTTAAACGGCATCATAAGCCAGGGACTCAATCCTTACCCCTACAAGTTTGAAAAGACCGGGGATATCTGTAATATCCTGAAAAAGTTCGAGGACTTCGAAGAAAATGAGGGTTTAACTGTCAGAACTGCAGGCAGACTTTACAATATCCGCAAGCATGGCAAAATGATATTTGCCGACCTTGGGGACCAGGCAGGCAGGATTCAGATCCTTATAAGGAAAGGAAATCTTCCTGATGAAGAATTTGAGACTTTTAAAAACTTTGTAGATTCTGGAGATATCATAGGTATCCGGGGCGACCTTTTCAAGACCAAGAGAGGGGAAGACTCTATAGGCGTATCCGAGTTCTCTTTGCTCTCAAAATCACTATGTGCGCTTCCAGAAAAGTTCCACGGCTTAAAAGACATTGAAACCAGGTACAGGAAAAGATACCTTGACCTAATAGTTAATGCCGAAAAAAGGGAAATTTTCGTCATGAGAAGCAAACTCACCTCTGAGATCAGAAGATTCCTTGCTGAGAGGGAGTTTCTGGAGTTTGAAACCCCTATACTTCAGACTGTGTACGGAGGAGCAAATGCAAGGCCTTTCATGACTTTCCACAACTGTCTCGGGCAGAATCTATTCCTGAGGATTGCCCCCGAACTTTACCTCAAGAGACTTGTTGTTGGAGGGTACGAGAAAGTCTTTGAGATTTCAAAAAACTTCAGAAACGAAGATATCGATACGACCCATAACCCTGAGTTCACTATGATTGAGGTCTACGAAGCTTACAGTGACTACAATGACATGATGGACTTAACCGAATGTCTTATCTCAGAACTTGTGTTCAAGCTCACCGGGGGCTACGAAGTAAAAATGGGCGAAAAAACGATCAATCTCCGTTCCCCCTGGAAGAGGATTTCCATGGAAGATGCCTTAAAAGAGTATGCCGGGCTTGATATCTTTGCCCACTCTCTTGAAGAATTGAAGCAAATAGCAATCCAGAACAGGATAGAAGATTACGAAAAAGCAAAGAGTTACGGAGAGTTCCTTGCCCTGCTCTTTGAAGGTCTGGTTGAAGACAAGCTGATAAACCCGACATTCATATACGACTTCCCCGTAGAAAACTCCCCTCTTGCCAAAAACCACAGAGATAAAGCAGGCTTTGTCGAGCGTTTCGAGCTCTTCCTCAATGGCTGGGAACTGGCAAATGGCTATTCTGAATTAAATGATCCCCTTGAACAGGAAAAGAGGTTCGAAGAACAGGACAAAAAAAGAAAGCTGGGAGACCTTGAAGCCCAGACCGTCGATTACGACTTTATAAATGCTCTTGGATACGGATTGCCTCCTACAGGAGGAATGGGGCTTGGAATCGACCGTCTAACCATGATCATTGCGGGTCTGGAATCCATTAAGGAAGTAATCCTCTTTCCGCAGATGAAAAGAGAAGACCGAGTTCAGGAAAACTGAGTTCAAGATTGCAGGTCATATGGCGGATTTGTCTGGGGATTTACTCCCCTCTCTTTTTGTAATTTACTTTTCTTCCTTTTCCAATTCATTTCTCTTTCTTACTCTTTTTTCCTCTCTTTTTAGCTCCTTTCCTTGTTCTTATTCCATTGCAATCCTTGAATACAAGCATTTATATTGTTGCTGACTAACACAGCAACTAGAGTATTCTAAGTAAAAACCGATCACAGGAAACATGACCTTTAATAATATCTTCAAGTATTTTCACCCGAAAATTCAAGAAGCCCTCAAGACCCTTGGATTTGCAAAGCCAACAGAGCCTCAGGAAAGGGCTTTTCCTCACATAATGGATGGAAAACATACCCTTTTGATAGCCCCTACAGGTTCTGGCAAGACCGAATCAGCTGTGCTGCCTGTTTTTCACAGCATCCTGAAAAAGAAATCCGAAGCTAGAAGGGGAATCTCTGTCCTTTACATAACTCCACTTAGGGCACTTAACAGGGATATGCTTTCCCGCATCGAGCTTATTGGGAAATTACTTGACATAAAAGTGCAGGTAAGGCATGGAGATACCTCTCAAAGCGAAAGGCAACGCCAGTCCAGAAATCCTCCCGATGTCCTTATTACTACACCTGAGACCCTGCAGGCGATGTTCACAGGCTCTCGCCTGCGGCAGAACCTTGAAACCGTAACCCATGTGATTGTAGACGAAATCCATGAGCTTGCAGGCTCAAAAAGAGGAGCTCAGCTGGCTGTGGGGCTTGAGAGGCTTGTGGAGATTTCAGGAGAATTTCAGAGAATTGGGCTTTCTGCAACAGTAGGAAATCCATGGGAGATTGCAAAGTTTCTGGCAGGGACTGGAAGAGACTTTACAGTTATTGAAGTAGCTTTGCTGAAATTGCTGGATTTCGATGTGGTCAACCCTCAGGTCTCAGATGGAGGCGAGATACAGGAGAGAGAAGTCCTGAATATTGCCAACACTGTGGGCTGTGAGCCTGAATTCGCCTCTCACCTTCTCTACATAGGGAAAATAGTAGAAGAAAGTCAGTCTACTCTTATTTTTGTAAACACTCGGCAGAGTGCTGAAGCTCTGGCTGCTGGCTTTCGGAAGCTTGGAGCATCCATAGGTGTGCATCATGGATCTCTCTCTTTTGAGGCCCGCGTAGAAGCTGAGGAAGAATTCAAATCCGGAGCCCTCAGAGGTCTTATATGTACTTCTTCCATGGAACTGGGGATCGATATCGGAAAAGTTGACCGGGTAGTTCAGTATGGATCTCCTCGCCAGGTTTCAAGGCTGCTCCAGAGGGTCGGGAGAGCAGGGCACAGGCTTCATGAGGTCTCTCGGGGGACTATCATTTCGATGGAAGTAGACGATACTGCAGAGAGTATGGCAATTACAAAGGCTGCACTGGAAGGCAAGGTTGAAGAGGTCTCTCCGCATATAAAATCTCTTGATGTTGTGGCAAACCAGATTGCAGGCATGGTTATGGATTTCGGAGAAGTCGATATTGAGAAGATTCTCAGGATCCTTCGAAGGACGTACCCTTTCAAAGATCTGCAGATTGAAGAGCTGCAGAGAGTGGTGGACCAGATAGGGGATTACAAAATGGTCTGGCACGAAAAAGGCTCCCATGTTGTGAAAAAACGCAGGAAAAGCTGGGAATATTATTATGAGAACCTCTCCATGATCCCGGACGAAAAGAAGTACGAGATCTACGACATTGTGAGCGGAAAAACGGTTGGCGTGCTGGATGAAGCTTTTGTTGTGAATTTTGCAGAACAAGGGGCAGTTTTCATAACAAAGGGCTATATGTGGCGGGTCATTGAGATGCCTGACCCTGGAAGAGAGCAGGGAAAGGACAGGATCAAGGTAGAGCCGGTCGAGGGTATGGGGGAAGTCCCGAGCTGGACAGGAGAAGAGATCCCTGTGCCTTTTGAGGTGGCTCAGGGGGTAGGAAAGCTCAGGGCGGAAATTGGAGCCCTTATCCTTGCAGATTTTGATGATGAAGCTATTGCAGAAAAGCTGCAGGAAAAATACTCTGTTGAGAGGAGTGCCGTGCTTGAAGTAATTCGTCTCTTGCGGGAACACATAGAAGGAGGCTTCCCCCTGCCTGACGTGGATACAATTGTGATCGAAGACGAAGGAGACGCTGTGACCCTTAACGCTTGCTTCGGCCACAATACAAACGGCACCCTTGCCAGAGTCCTGACATCTCTCCTATCAGCTCGCTTCGGGAGCAGTGTAGCTCAGGAAGTGGACCCTTACAGGATTAGGCTGACTCTTCCTCGCAGGGTAGGTCCTGTCCAGATTCGGGATATGCTCCTCTCCCTCCGGCCTGAACACGTTGAGCCCATTATCGAAATGACCCTGAAAAACACTACTGTAATTAAATGGAAAATGGTCCATGTTGCCAGGAAGTTCGGAGCCCTTTCCAGAGACGTTGAATATGATCGGATAAGCATGAAAAAGCTCCTTGAAATCTACGAAGGCTCTTCCATGTACGACGAAGTTATCCGAGAGATTTTCCACGATATGCTTGACGTCCCCAGGGCAAAAGAAGTTCTGAAAAGAATTGCAGCCGGCGAAATTTCAGTAGAAGTCTCAGGCCCAACCCCGATAGGCTCAGCGGGCTTTGCCATGAAAAAAGACCTTGTAGCCCCGGAGAAAGCCGACCGGTCAATTGTCCTCGCCCTTAAAGAACGCATTATGAATGATAAAATTGTTCTATTCTGCACGACCTGCAAGAAATGGACCTCCCGCCGCCAGGTCAAAAATGTCCCCGAAGAAATCATCTGCCCGGTCTGCGATTCTCAGATGATCGCAGCCCTCAAACCCTGGGAAGAAGAAGAAATCAACCTCGTCAAAAAACAGGCAAAAAACGTCAAAGTCACCTCCGAAGAAAAAAAACGCATCCAGCGCGTCTACAGAAACGCAAGCATAGTCCGTTCCCAGGGGAAAAAAGCAGTTATTGCCCTTGCCAGCAGGGGGATTGGACCTGAGACGGCATCAAGGGTCATTGAAAAAATGAGGGTGGACGAAGAAGCTTTTTACAGGGATATCCTGATTGCAGAAAGAAATTATGTGAAAACGAAGAAGTTCTGGGAATAGAAAATTATTAACTAAAAATTAGGTTTGTTATAATCAAAGACTATTTTTTCATGTCAACCGTACAACATCATATATAATAATTCGCGCTCATTCCTAATTTTTGATATTTGTTGATTGCGTGATACCCTGAAAGTTTAAACTTGAGAATATATTGGCAATGCGATTCCAGATTCAAGTGTTTCCACTTCAAACACAATTCTTTCCAAAACATTTATAAGTACTTATATCTCTTATCTTTCAAGCGTTTTTCAGTCTCTCCTTCTTTTATTATTCTTTTATTTAGTTCTTTTTAATCACTTCATCCTTTATCAAAATCTTCAGTAATTATGACTTTCAAGCGAGGATGGCTAATAAGATTGCTTCGGGTTTGAGCTTTCTATTTTCCTGAACTGCCGCTCTTTTTATCAGGATATGTTTAAATGATAACACCTGGTCCCGAAAAAGATTATCAGGCAAGTTGAGACGAGACCATGGGTGAAAACAATCTCTATTAGATGCTCATTTTCCAGGCTCTATAATTTTCTAAGTCATCTTTAATAAGGCTAAATGCAAAAGCAAGCACAGCGATATCATCTACAAATCCAATTAAAGGAAGAATATCCGGAGAGATGTCAATCGGACTTATGAGATACAGGAGAGCTAATGTTATCACAAATACCGTTTTCCTTGGAACTGGATATTTCCTGTTAAAGGAATCTGATAACATAGAGACCAATAATCCTAAATAATCCCAAATTCTCCTGGGATCTGCTGGGCGGTAACGAGCGTCTCTTACCTTTTCCGGAAAAATCACTCTAGCATCAGACTTTTCTTCAATTTCCCCCGTTCTGACATCATAGATTTTATCCATAATAATCCTCCAACCTATTCTTTATTGTATATTGAGTTTTTTAAACTAACTATGAAATTGGATTTTTTTGCATCAATTGAACCAATTAATGTTTTTTCTACAAACGTAACTCAAATTTTGGCTTTATACAAATCCTAATTTGTTGCATCATTATAAAAAAGTTTTTGAATTCGGTGCTCCTTCCAGTTTCCGCTATAAACGTAGGCGCACTTAATATAATTGGCTGCAAATAAAAATGGTGGTAATAAGTATATTAAGTTTGTTGAAGTTATTCTGAAGGCTGCTCAGTCTTGCAGAATGAACCTTTAAATCTGAGGATTTGAGGGAGGCAGTTATTCAAAAAAAATGGTGTAATCCTTCAAAGAAAGATTACAGACGGCGGTAAAATCGAAAAATACTGTCATCTCTGCAGCCCACTTAATTACGGGAACTTTGGTGTTATGGATTTTTCTATTGTCAAATTAACAATTCCTGATCCCAGTGGTTTAGCATGTACATGATAAGTGCCGTTTTCTCGTACAGTAAACTTCGGGTGGTAAGGGATATAATTCTTTTTGGATTTTGTCAATGTAAATGTGTCTTCAAATGCAACAGAAGATCCCTTGCGTATTGTTACATTTATCCTCTCGGGACCATTCACATTCTCAATCCAGAGTTTATAATTCACGCCTTCTGTGAGGTTGATTTTAAAATCGGCTTCTTTTGACACGGGTTCCGAGATAACATATTCTCCGCCTCCTTGAAGCGCTACTGCTGCATAAAATATAAAAACTACTACGTAAAGCCATGTAAGTCCCTTTGGCTCTTTCTGCTCTTCTGGCATCTTCCCTCCCCTTTCAAGCAATCTTTCTTACTCAGGTAGCTTGCATACAAATTTCTTCCTTTAATTCTCAATTTTTTATTTATTTTGTCCTCTCTTGCTCTGGGTATTGGTAGTATTAATGGCAGGTCATTAAGCAGGATCAGGCTTTACTGAATGTCTTCTGCGACGTGCAACACAATCTTCCCGCGCGCGTGGCGACTTTCGTTCATCTCATGAGCTTTTTTTGCTTCTTTTCGAGGGAGAACAGTCGTTATATCTGAAAAAAACTCTATCTTGACTGTATCCTACTGGCTGCTCCGTCTTTTTGAAACGATCAAAGTTGTCAACAACCCCGTCTCTGTAAATTTCTCCACTATTATTGTAAACGATCTCGCATTCTTTTATATCGTCTGCAGGATTTCCTATTTCACAACTCGTATTTTCCATCAAAGCAGATTTTTCCATGTTTGCAGCCGGAAGTGTAAGAAATAAGATGAGTATAAAAGGCGGCAAAGCTCCGGTGTTCTTCAAATTAACCCCCCTCCTTGAATTATATTCAAATTATTCTATTTTAATGTTCCCTGTTTTCCTTAAAAGGGAGTAAAAATCCCATATATCTCATATTCTTTAGTTAAATTTAAAAATTTAAAAGTTGAAGGATAAATCAGAATCGAGATTTTGTTTTCGAGATTTTGTATTATATGATGATATCAAAAATTTTGATTATTTTCAGACAATTCTATTTCTTTGTAAATGCCTCTCTTTTCTAGCTTAAGTATGCTCTATCTTTTACTCAGTCCTTCCTTAAACCTCATGATTGCAGCATAAACCAGTGTAAAAAATCCTGCTGATATCATCAGTCCCACAGAAAAACCGGCTTCTGGTCCCAGTCCAGGATTATTCTTTGAACCTCCAGATACAAACAGCAGGAGTAATACCAGAAAAGGTGTGAAAAGTAGAATTTTCCCCATTGTTTCAAGAGCGTGCAGGTAATCTTCGGATTCCATGTCTCTAATTATCCTTACAAATAATTTTATTCTCTTACATATTTTTGTTCTCTTATTCTTTTAAGTTTTCTGCACAGTGTTTTATCTCTTTGGTTTCTATTCTCGCACACTCTCTTTTTATGGAGGTGTGGTCCTTCTAGTGAAACTTTATCTCTTCGCATAGACAAGTTTCTAACTCCTGGGTTAATTTTATATAACAATACCATTTTTTTATATATGATTTCAATTTCAAAATTTAAGAAGTTTGGGATGAAAAATGCTAGCATTATATCCATTAAAGGCAGCATAAAATCCATTTTATCAAACTGGATATGGAAATATAATGAGAAATTTTTACTGGGTGTTTGGTTTTTTCTTGTCTTATTTTTAAAGACTGATCTGAATGTCTTGAGTTTGCAGGTAAAAAGGAGTTTAACTCCTAAAACCCTGACTCAATCTCAGTCATTTAGGATTCCAGTGTATACCATAATGCCTCGCATAAATTTTTCTATCACCAATTGTTAACTCAAACGATTGCCAAAAAATGAATTTCGTTATTTCATCTAAAATTTTACTACGGTGTTTACCATGCGGCAAATAAAAAGAAAATTAATAACTGTTTTTTTACTAATTTTTGCATTAAATTTGACGACTGTAGGGAGTGGAGCAGCTATTACAATTTATGTGAATAACAGCACGGGTCCTGTTGCTAATTTCACCTCGATCCAGGCTGCGGTAAATGCTGCGCATCCCGGAGATGAAATTATAGTCAAACCTGGCACTTATGTGGAAAATATTAATGTTACCAAGAACGTTACTATTAGTTCCGAATCCGGAAATCCCTCTGATACTATAATCCGCGCAGCCAGGAGTTCTGAAGATATTTTTAGTATTATGGCAAATGGCGTAAACATTAGAGGTTTTACTATAAAGGGGACCTCCTACTCTGGAATCCATTTTTTCGGAGCTACTGATTGCCATATTCAAAACAATAATTTATCTAATAACAGTTGCAGTATCGATCTGTATCTGTTCAGTTCCGGTAATACACTAGATAATAATAATATTACAGACAGTGTTACAGGCATCAGCATTGGGGACAGCTGGTATAATTTTTTGAGTAGTAACTCCATCTCAAATTGTACTAGTGGAATTTCACTTTTTGACTCCACGAATAACAACCTGAGCGATAATGTTATTTCAAAAAATAACGAGGGTATTTCTCTTATAGGCGAGTCAAACGGTAACACCCTGATAAATAACACTATACATTTAAATGAGAAACTGGGACTTCATATATACGAGACTTCTAATAACCTCATTTACAATAATTATTTCAATAACACTCTGAACGTAGAATCTGAACTTGTTTCGGGAGAAAATATCTGGAACAAGACTAAAATAGAAGGTACTTCTGTAGTCGGTGGTCCTTTTCTGGGGGGGAATTTCTGGGCAAGACCTGATGGCACTATATACCCCGAGGGAGGGAGGGACACTAACCTTGACGGTATTTTTGACGAACAATATAATATTGAAGGCAGTGACTTCATCGATTATCTTCCTCTAAGAGAATGGAAACCAATGACGATTACTGTAAACAACAGTACAGGTCAGGTTGCGGATTTTACCACTATCCAGGCTGCAGTAGATAATTCATCACCCGGGGATATAATCCTTATTTCTCCAGGCATCTATAAAGAAAACGTCGATGTGTATGTGACGAATTTAACTCTCATGGCTGAATCAGGGAGTCCGAAAGATACCGTTGTTGAGGCAGTAAGCAATTCGGATGATGTTTTCTATGTTATTGCGGATGGTGTGGCAATCCGTGGGTTTAATGTAAAAGGACCTATAAGTTCTCCCAATGCCAAAATACATCTTAATGGGGTGAAGTATTGTCGGATTGAAAACAATCAACTATCTGGCAACGATTCAAGTTCAAATGCAGGGTTTGGAGTTCGGCTAGATTCATCCAGCAGTAATGTGCTAAGTAATAACTCTGTGTCAGGCAATGGAACTTCTATTTTCCTGAATAATTCCAGCGAAAATATACTGATCAGTAACACGGCATTTAACAGTACTTATGGTTTCTGGGTAGATTCTTCCGGCAATAATACGCTGAATATGAATAATGCGTCAAACAGCAAAGTTGGGTTTTATCTGAAAACCTCCCACGGGAACACGCTTAACAACAGTACGGTATTAAATAGTGTCTACTCTGGCATCAATCTGAGGGATTCTGTAGGAAACACATTAAGTAACTCCACTGCAGTAAACAATAATGTTTCTGTTGTTCTGAATAACTCCAGCAGAAACCTGCTTAACAATAACATGCTATCTGACGACAATTATGGAATTTTGCTGTACTCTTACAGTAATAATAATAAGCTGAGTGATAACAGGGCATCAAACAACAATGTGGGTATCCATGTAAGAACCTCAAATGGAAACATGCTGGCAGCCAACGAGGCATTAAACAGCACTGGAGCTGGCATAAGTTTGTGGAATGCTACAGGAAACACATTAAATGGCAATAAAGCATTGAATAATGCAGTCTCTATCTCTCTGCATAACTCCAGTAAAAACGCGCTTGCCAATAATACGGCATCCAGCAACAGTTATGGCATATTGATGAATTCTTCAAGCAATAACAAGCTGACTGGTAACAACATCTCAAACAATAAATTCGGAATTTATTTGAAAACATCCAGTTACAACAAGCTGTCAGGTAACGGGGTAAACTTGAACAACAAGTACGGTATTTATTTGAATTCTTCCATGAACAATGTGTTAAACGATAGCTGGGTCGTTTCTAATTCAGAATATGGTTTCTACCTTCTGGACTCAAAAAATAACTCAATTTATAATAATTACTTCAATAACACAAACAATACTTATTTCCAGGGTACAAACTCGGGAACCAGCTTAAATACGTCCAGAAAACAGGAAACGAATATCATAGGTGGGCCTTACAGTGGTGGTAATTTCTGGGCTACCCCAGAGGGTAATGGATTCAGCCAGACTTATGCAGATGCAAATGGCGATGGAATCTGTGATGTAGCATATACCGTGAGTAAAGGAAGCATTGATTATCTGCCTCTTGCAGGTTTGAGTGCCAGGAAGTGACTTTCACCCTGTATGAAGAATGAAATCCTTACTTCTGGTGTGCGTAGATCAGGCAGTATGGGCATGAAGGAGACTGGTGTTGGCAACTATTTAATGAACGAAGAGCCCCATAAAAAGATCTCTGTCAAGCCCCAGCTACTTATGGGCAATTAAATTGCCCATATACCCTTTCTGTCTAAGAAAATGAGTGGTTACAGGAATAATCAACAACTATTTTAGGGAAAATCAACTACTCAAGTTCTCTTTTTACTAATTTTTTCAAGGAATTTCTGCAGCCACACAACATCAAAATACTCTCCAAACTTGGTTCCGACATCTTTGAACCTCCCACATTCCACAAATCCATTTTTTAGGTGAAAATTCAGACTGGCTTCGTTTCTCGAGGAGACATTTGCAAGGAGGCTTTTCATCTTTTTCTTTCGAGCGTCCTGGCAAAGCGTATCCAGTAACTTTGTTCCAATTCCTTTTCTTGTATACTCCGGCAGGATAAAGTATGAGAGTACGCCTGTGTGCAGGAAATTAAGAAAGGGAAAATAGGGTCGAAGAGTACCGATACCTGCAATTTTATCGTTTGTTTCAATCACATAAAAAGGAAATTGCTCGTTTTTGTTCTGTCTACTTTCATCATGAAAATTCTGAAAAAAATCCGGTCCTACGGGAGTTTCGAGATATGCTGCAAAACTGTTTTCAACATAGTAATTAAAGACTCCAAGCATTCCCTGGATATCTTCAGGTATAGATTCTCTTATTACAAAAGTTTTGAACTTATCTCTTTCCTGCATACGCTCATAATCTGAGCACAAATATTTAAATTTTTTTGATCAGTAGATTGTTCTCAAGGAGTCTGTATAGTCCCGAATTTATATATACTCAACCACATCAGAAGTATTTTATACATGTTAAATCATTGTGTATATAACTCTCTTATTTATTTTATACTGTCTGGCACTTGTAATACCCCTGAAAAAAGCAGGATATCTAAAATTGATTCACAAAATTTTAACTATTAACCAGTATCCTTTGACTGTTGCAGATGCCTGTACACCTTGGGAGAGTTAGTTCAAATGGGCGTATTCTTGACTAAATCCAAAAATTACTGGGTTTATGATATAATCCAACCAGAAGGAGTCAAAATATGAATAAAAGTAAAGGAATGAAGGCAGCATCCAAATTTTTTGGGCTACTGCTTTGTATGTTATTAATGCAGACCGCATTTGCGGCGGAAAATCAAAACCAGTTAACTGTGGATTTCACCAATCAAGGCAATATGAATGCAAGTCCTATCACAACGTCCCCCACAATAGAGCAGAGTACTTATGTGGCAGGGACTGCAACTACTGAGAATCCAAATGCAGGAGATTCCAGCACCGAGAATCAAGCGATAGAAGTTCCACCGGCTGATAAACCAGTAACAGGGGGTACAGTGGTAAACAAAGTAAGCCCATCTTACTATTCTACCTATTTAGTTGCAGGAAGTGGCACCACGTTTACTGTGAGTTTCACTAATAGCGGTAATGATACCCTCACATTAAATCCAAAATTAGTAGCTACCCCTAACAGTGTAAACACCATTAATGAAAGCTGGATTACACTCTCTCCTGCAAGTGCAACGATATCTCCGGGCTCAATACAGTATTTTACAATTGACATAAACATCCCCAGGGATACATCTGGTGGGGAATACCAGAGCAATATAGCCTTTAACGATGAACTTATACCGAATTCCACTGACTATGTCAATTTACTGCAGCTTTATATTTCAGTCCAGGCCCTTCCGAAGCTCGAGCTTCAAACAACTTACATCTCCGATACTGTTGAGGCTGGAAAGCAATATGAATACGCGATGAAAATCAAAAACGTGGCAGACGAAGATATCACCCTCGATCCGAAAGTAAACAGATACATGTATAACTCATATAATGATTTTGCTCTCAGTAATGATGCAATAGAAATCTCTGCACCTTCAATTTTAAGAGCAGGTGAAATCGCCGATCTGATTATCAGGGTCCCTGTTCCGGAAACTGCAACAGGAACTTACAATGGCTATATTGAAATGAATGTTGACGGGAAAGCTAATGATGGCTCTGTCCCGCAAATAGGCCTTTCCTTCACTGCCAGGGAACAGCCTGTAGTTCCTTATGTGAAAACCTTTAGCACCACGAACTCTGACCAGATAACGATTGAAGTCTCAGCTGACACGTATAGTTCGGATATGGGACTGCGCACCTCCCCTAAAAAGGAAGACCCATCTTTTGAACTGAACCTGAAATATAATTCCAACCCTGTTGATATGACTCTTGTAAAAACAACTCAGAACATCAACATCTATACTGGAGGATACTACTATCCTGTATGGGTAATTGATAATAGCTCAATATATCAGAATAATGGCAAGCACTATGTAGAAACCTATACAGTACCAGGAGCAATTGGAGATTGGGAACTTACTATTCTCCCGAAAAATACTGAATCATTCGGATGTGCTGTAACTGTAGGAGATCCTATCTAAAAAAATATGGATTCAGGAAACATGGAAAAAATAATGAGAAGTTCTCTTTTTTCCATTTCTTCCTCCCTTTTTTCATTCTTTTTTCTGAGAAAACCGGAATGTGTAATATTTGGGGCTTCAGGTGCTTAGTTAAGAAGGTTGTGTTCTTGACCATAAATTCGAAAATCACTTGATTTACATATTGCCACAACGGAGTGAAAAATATGAGTATAAGTAAAGGAATGGCGGGAGTATCCTTATTTATGGGGTTGCTCCTTTGCGCGGTGTTAATTCATACCATATTTACTCCCTCAGAAACTGCATCAAGGGAGATTGATATTGATTCAACTCTTGATAATGCAACTACTGGTAACCCAATTGGTGGACATCCAACTACAGGTAATGCAATTACCGAGTACTCAACTACCGAGAAACTAACGCCTAAGAGCCCAACTATGGGATATTCAAATATTGGTCATCCAGCTACTAAGGAACTAACTCCCAAGAATCCAACTATGGACAATACAAATACTGAAAACCCTACTTTCGGTCATTCAATCTCCGGTCATTCACCTGCCGGTTATTCACCTGCAGGTAGTTCAATTACCTATATTTCAACTACATGTAATTCAACTACCGGAAACTCCCCAACTGGAAATTCAACTACTGGAAATTCAACTACTGGAAATTCAACTACTGGAAATTCAACTACTGGAAATTCAACTACTGGAAATTCAACTACTGGAAATTCAACTACTGGAAATTCAACTACTGGAAATTCAACTACTGGAAATTCAACTACTGGAAATTCAACTACTGGAAACGCCACAACTGAAAATTCAACTACCGAAAACTTCCCAACTGGAAATTCAACTACTGGAAATTCAACTACTGGAAATTCAACTACTGGAAATTTAACTACTGGTAATTCAACTAATGGAAATTCAACTACTGGAAATTTAACTATTGGAAATCCAACTACTGGAAACGCCACAACTGAAAATTCAACTACCGAAAACTTCCCAACTGGAAATTCAACTACTGGAAATTTAACTACTGGTAATTCAGCTACCGAAAACTCAACTACTGGTAATTCAACTACTGGTAACTCAACTACTGGTAATTCAACTACTGGAAATTTAACTACTGGTAATTCAACTACCGGAAACTCCCCAAATGGAAATTCAACTATTGGGAATCCAACTACTGGAAACGCCACAACTGAAAATTCAACTATTGATAATGATTCTCCAATGGTGTTGGGAAATCAAAATCATTTTACAGTGAATTTCACCACTAACGGAAACATTAGTGAAAGCTCAATCACGTTCTCCCCTACAATAATGCAGACTATATTTTCGACAGATAATGCAACTATTGATAATGATTCTTCAATTGTGTTGGGAAATCAAAACCAGTTTACTGTGAGTTTCACCAATGAAGGCAATATTATTGAAAGCTCAATCACGATCTCCCCTACAATAATGCAGACTATATTTTCTACGGGGAATGCAACTCCCACTGATAATTTCACTATCGTTAACTCTACTGCAGATATTTTTGCTACCAATAATTCAACTACCTATAATTCAACTACGTGAAACCAATGAAGGTCGCATAATTAAAACTATATCATGAATGCGCAAAGGCTCGTAAAAAAGAAAAAAATCTCCCTTTTTCTGGAGACATTTGTGTTCTTTCTGAAGTATATTTTCTAGATATTTGATGTAATTTGTCTTTAATTTCGCATTTTTTTCTCTCTGTATTCTCAGCTTTGAGGACTTGTTTGTCAGTTGTATTGCCTGATGCTTTGTGTTTTCTATTTTAACCTGTCTATTTGTCATGATTTATATTTATAATTTATTTTCAGTGCGAATATATTTATATACTTCTGCTATTCTACTATCCCTTGTATAAATATACAATAATCTTGCCACATGTTTCAGGCCGGACTTCTAATATCTTTTAATATTGGTTTAAACGTCCGATATTCTGAGAATGTCATATCTAATGATATGATCCATCCATACTCCAATCCTTATTCAAAATAAGAGAAGGTCTCTTCTCAACGTACTTCTACAGAAGTGAAAAATCGATGTTCACCAAAGAAAACAAAATTGTAGAAATAATCTGCGAAATCCCGGTTACACTTGGAGATGTCTCTGAAAGCATCTTCGGTGGTGTAAGCACAAAAAATGGTTTGCTTCACAGGCTTGTTCTTCCTGAAGAAGGCGATTCTGATTCATATTATCTTTGCGAAGGTCTGTGTAAACCTGTATTTTTAGAACCTGGACTTGTTTATCCATATGTATCAGGGGCCTTTTCCGAAAAATTTACTTTTCGTCCTTCCCCTTACAGCTTTATGCTGCCTTATGAGTTCCCCGATGAAGGTCGAAGGAAAGAGTACAGAGCAATTCCTTCTGAAGAAATGCAAGCCAGCTATCCTATGGCTTACAGAAGAATTATGGAATTCAAAAAAGAGTTCCGTCATGATGTCTCTCCGCTCAACTCTGCAGATTACAGTATAAAAGGAAGGAAATTCCTTGAGTACTTTAACACCCCTAAAATCATTGCCACTGAAGGCTATCATCTACAGGCTGCATACGATGCTGTAGGAAATAATGTCTTTGAAGATGGCTGTGGGATTGTTCTCAAAGATCAGAGTAAGTATCCTTATGTTACTGCAGTGCTTAACAGCTCTATAGCCAGAATCTTTCCGGCAGTTTGTAAGTCTGAAATGATGTACTCGAGTTCTGTAGCTCCTTCAGTCTTAAAGCGTTTTCCAATTGTATTTCCTGATAACAGGTTGACTGACGAGCTTATAGATACTATTTCCAGTTACCTTGTCTTCCTCAAGAGGCAGAAATACTCAGTAGATTACGGGGCTGCGGATTGGCTTGGAGAACTTACAGGTTTCTATGAGCAGATATCAAATCTTCTGATTCTGGATACCTACTTTATAAATGACCTTGATCCCATGCTTCTGGATGCCCTTGAAGAAAATATCCATCCTTATGCCGGAGATATGGACTCTGAAAATAGTGAAAGTCTTCTGGGTTCTTTATATTACATAAAACAGCAGATTTTTGAGACCTCATGTTTTGGAAAATACAGCTCTAATATGAGGTTTCCTGGCTTTCTAAGCTTCCCTCAGAGCAGTGAGAAATTATAAATAATTTCTTTTTGGGTTTTACCTAAAAAACCCTTATTTTATTTTTTGTTTCCCGCTACTTCAGGGATTCTATATGTCATTATTTTACATTTAGATTTTTATGAACAAGTTTATATATTTTGACCTTTTCTACACCAAGGGGTAAAAGTGCTCTCAAGGGTAGAAACGTAGATTCTTCAATAGAATTAATGAGGCCGTTAAAGGTCCGACTTTACTGTGTCAATGGATTATTTTTTCCGGAATTCCTGGTGCTGCGGGGGTCTGGAAATAAGTCTATGCAGGTCATTCCCTCCTTAATGCTCATAAATTCTTAAAAACAGAAGCCTTGAGAGACTTTTAACCTTCAAAGAACCAAATTAAAACATTATGTTCTGTAATAAAATCCTGTAATAAATACTGCAATTACTTTTGCGTTTTCCTTGATTTTTTCTCATAGGAAAACCTTTCTTCTTCCCTCTTTAGTTTCCTGAGATCTATTTTCTGAATAAAATCTCAGATCTAAATTCTGGAATTTCCTCGTTTGATTTGCGTAAATCTGAAACTAAAGAAGAAAGCACAAAAATAATCTCAATAATAATCTCAATAATAATCTTAATTCCAAGTTTACAAAGAAGTGAAGTTAACATGTTCTGGAGCAAAAACAACATTATCGAAAAGGTAAGTAAAATTCCGAATACACTTGAAGCTATTTCTGAGGATATTTTTTCTGGAATGAATCCAGATAAGGAATATCTGCACAGGGTAAGTCTTCAGGAAGTAGGTTCTCCTCTTTATTTCTGTATGAGGCTGAATAAAAATCTAAGTCTCGAACCTGAACTTATGTATCCAAGTATAGACAGTTCCCTTTCCAATGAGTATGCAATTCATCCTTCTCCTTACCGTTTCATATTGCCTTATGATCTCAAAGGTGTCGATACAGGGAAAGAACCTCGGCTTTTTGAGCCTGAAGAACTGAAGCTAAAATTTCCGATGATTTATTTCGGATTTGTGGAGTTTAAAAAATATTTTAACCACGATCAAATTCCTCTTTCTTCTGCAGATTATGATCTTTCAGGATGTAAATTGTTGCAGTACGTCAATACTCCGAAAATTGTTGTTTCCGATCATTATAGTCTTCAGGCCTCTTTTGATACGGTCGGAAACCATATTTTCGAAAAAGGGTGTGGAATTATTCTTAAGGACCCCTCCAGATACCTTTATGTTCTGGCCGTGTTAAACAGTTCTATATCAAGAGTTTTTTCTGAAATTTGCAAGAGCGAAGGACTTTGTAATGGAAGTCTCACACCTGGGGCCTTAAGGCGTTTTCCTATTGTTTTCCCCACAGACAGATTTCTTGAATCCCTCATAGATACACTTTCGAGCTATCTTATTTACATCCACAGTCAGATGTACGGAATAACTTTGAATGAAAACTCGGGGGATTACGAGTTACTTAAGTTTTATGAGAGGATTGTCAACCTTCTGGTACTCGATGTCTATTTTACAAACGATCTTGACCCAATGTTTCTGAAAATCCTCGGGGAGAATATCCAGCCTATTAACGATGAATGTATGTGCGAAAATAATAGGGATCTTATGGACAAGATGCAGATCATAAAGCAGAAAATACTGGATGTTCCGGATTTTGGAAAATGCAGGTTCAATAGTGAATTTACCAATATTCTTGCCACACTTAAAAACAATGGTGTATGGTAATTAAATACATATATGAGCTTCCTGAGAGTTTCTTCTTATGGAACTTCTTTTTTTATATATTTAGACTAATGTAGCTTTATATCAAAGTCTTTCGATATCGAGTGTGAAGTATTTCTTACTAAAAACTGTTACTCTTGATTTCTTAAAAAGGAAAAAGAATTGTTAGTCCTATTCTTGAAGTGTTGGCCACATATGTGAAGTATATATGAATGATCCTCGGAAATTTCCGCCTGAAGAGATATTGACTTAAATTTATTCTCCTTTGAATTGATTCGGGAGCTTTTTGAGTTCTTTCCCTGAATATATTTTTTTCCTTCCCTACTTTTTATTTTCTTTTGTCTGTCCTCCTTCTCTCCTCAAATGCGATTGTTCTGATTTTTATATATATAAAAGTTCGGTGCTATTATCCTACTTAACACATAAATTTATATACGTAGTCTTCAGGTAATTACTACAACATCTAGTGTTTTTTGATTCTATTACTCTGCCTCTCCCTATTTGCCTAATACTAATTGAAAAAAGGAAGGTTGTCTTATCAATCTGCAAATCCACACCGCTGCATTTCCCTATATGGGTGCGTTAATTTTTTCAGGGCTTATATCCACTTTACTTGCAATTAAAGCATACAAAGCCTTCAATTATCGTAAGACACCTTTTTCAAAATATTTCATACTTATTATGCTAAGCATGTCTTTGTGGGCTGTTAATTACGCTTTTGAGGTTGGATTCATTGATCCTGAACTCAAATACTTTTTTGCCCGTATCGAGTATCTTGGGATTGCTTTTGCTCCAGTAGTGTGGTTTCTATTTGCGGCTGAATATTCCGGAACATGCAGGCAATTTGTGAGAAAGCATGAGAAACTATTTTTCCTTTTTCCCATCCTTTCAATCCTGTTAATGCTTACAAACGATTTCCATGGACTATTTTTTAGGGGTTACTCTGTTGATTCTCCAGGAGGTTTCCCTCTTCTCGTGATACAACATGGACCCCTTTTCTGGATTTTCTATGTCTATTCCTTTATTTTGATTCTATTTGGAATTTTTTTCTTCTTTATGCAGTTCATCCTTCTCACCGTACCCTACAGAACCCAGGCAGGAATTGCTCTTGCAGCTGCTTGCATTCCAGTGGTTGGAAATATCCTTCATATCGCACGCATAGGTCCCTTTGCATTCTTCGATCCAACCCCTTTTTCATTTACGATTACAGGGTTAATTCTTTTCTGGGGAATCATGCAGCACGAATTCCTCTATATTGTTCCAACTGCAAGAGAAAGTGTAATCGAATCTATGAATGATGGGTATATTGTAGTAGACCTTAAAAATTTCATAGTGGATATCAATAAGGCGGCTCTTGAACTGGCAGGAAAGGCAAGAATAGAAGTTCTTGGAAGAAACTTAAATGAGCTTTTCGGAGGGGGAGTAGACCTTTCTCAGAATGAAACATATGAGGGTAATTTCGGCAAAGAAATTTCCTTGAAGAAAGGGCTGGAGACAAAATTCTTTACTCTCAGTGTCAGTCCCCTTACGACCAGGGGTTATCCAGAGGGTAAGTTGATCATGATTCATGATATTACTGAAATATATAGATATCAAGAGGCCTTGAAACAGGCTAACAAGAAGATAAACCTCATGAGCAACATTACTCGACATGATATTCTTAATCAGGTAAATGTGCTTTCAGGGTACACTGAGTTGATTGCTGAGACACTTCCTGTGGATGTAAGGAGTGATCCTCGAATAGGGAAGTACCTGAAAAATCTAAATAAAGGTATTGAAACAATTCACAATCAGATTATTTTCACTAAAGACTACCAGGAACTCGGAGTGGTTTCTCCGACATGGCAATCTATAAGCTATGTTGCAAAAGAGGCAGCTTTTGCCTTTTCCGGTCAAGGATTGAAATTCTCCATCGAGGAGAGTGGACTGGAAGTATATGCTGATCCTTTGTTCAGAAAAGTTTTTCACAATCTTTTTGACAATTCAATAACTCATGGAGAGAACGTTACTGAAATTAGTGTCAATTTCCGTCGGGTTGCAGAAAGTGTTGTAATCGAAGTAAAGGATAATGGAGTAGGGGTTTCTCCTGTCATGAAGGAGCTGATTTTTGAGAAATCTGTCGGAAAGAACACAGGTTTGGGTCTTTTCCTAGTTAGAGGCATTCTCTTCATAACAGGGATGGAAATAAAAGAAACTGGAATTGAGGGAAAATGCGCCAGATTCGAAATTACAGTACCTCCTGGCAACTGGCGCGGAATTGTTTCTTAAATATTTGGAAAATTAATTGAAAAGTTACATCTTCAATCAAGAGCCGATCCTTGCAGATTTCAGTATAACAGAAATGTAGTATATTTTAATTACAAATTGAACTTAATACAAATTTTAACCCGATAATTAAAATCCATTTAGATCTCTGGAAAATATCCAGGTTTAAGAGACGCCTGAAAAAGCCATAAAGACTGTTGATATTGCCATCAATAAGGTTGCAGCTCTCACCGCAATTAAGATTTCATTTTGTTTTTTTACTTATTTTTCAGATTTCTCTCTTAATCTCAATAATGGCTCCTGTAATCGCTCTAATTCCAACTGAGATGCTGGGCTATTCCTTCTGGAAAACTTTTTAGGCCAGATAATAAAAGCTCCATAAGGTTTCCCCTAGCTACACAAGTAGCAAAAGCGAGTTTTATCCTGTTCTTTTTCCTTTCATTTTTATTTGATTTCTCCATTTTTCTTCTTCCCTCTCATTGCATCCTATCTAACTTTTGTGAATGTTTTTTATTTATATATTTTTATATCCATGTGACATTCTATTATTCAATCCTAAAATCTTCTTCGGAGAGCATTTTTTTCAATCTAATAATCACATCATATCTGGTGACAAAAATGAGTGAACTTACCCTAAAAGAGAGATTTGAGAAGGCGTTGAAAGGAGAAGCCTTGGATATTGTTCCTGTCTGCTCTGTAACCCAGACAGGCACTTTCGAGCTTATGGAAATGACTGGAGCATACTGGCCCCAGGCAAATTATGACGCCGAAAAGATGGCCACACTTGCACTTGCAGGATACGAAATTGCAGGATTTGAGAATGTCCGCTGTCCTTTCTGTACCACAGTGCTTGCCGAGACGCTTGGCTGCACCGTAGCTGAAGGAAGTATTGATATACAACCCTATGTAACCGATTTTCCCTGTAAGAAAAAGAATGATGTTAAGGAGATCACAATTTCTGAGTCTATTCTTGAAAGCAGGAGGACATCGGTAGTACTGGATGCAGTTGGAATTCTTAAAGAAAAAGTAGGGGAAGATGTACCCGTTGTTGCTGGACTTATAGGCCCCGCTGGGCTCGCTTCCATGCTTGCAGGGATGAGAAATTACCTTATGTGGTTTGTGACAAATCCAGAGGTTGTTGAGGAACTCATGGGAATTTTAACCGATGTCTGCATAGAGTATGCTAATGGTTTGCTGGAGAGGGGGGCAGATGCCGTAACTCTTATCGATTCTGAAGCCGGACCTGATATTATTGCCCCTGAGATGTTTCAAACATCTGTCTTTCCGCTCTACAAAAAGTTCTGCAGGGAGGTTAAAGGCATAAGAATCCTTCACATGTGCGGAGATGCAACTGCAGTTCTTGATCCCCTCGCAGATGTCGGGTTTGAGGGGATAAGTATTGAAGAAAAAGTAGGGGTCAGTTTTGCAAAGGAACTTGTGAGCAATAGGGTGCGCCTTATTGGAAATGTTTCTCCTTCCGATACACTCTTAACAAAAGGGCCTGAAGCAGTCATGATAGAAGCCACTGCATGCCTTGAAGATGGAATTGATGTCCTCGCTCCTGGATGTGGGCTTGCTCCTCATACCCCTCTTGAGAATATAAAAGCGCTTCTTAAAGCAAGAGATGTTTACTTTTCAAAATAATCTTTCTCTGAGAGCTTCCTGAGAAACCTCTTTAATAAGAGGTTCTCGAGACCCTCCAACTGTTTGTGTTGAGTCTTTAAGACTGATGAATGCAGCAGAAGCCATTATGAGGGCGCAGCCAGCAATTGTCTCTGGGGACAAAGCAATTCCCAGCACAGCTATATCAAAAAATACTCCACTTACAGGTTCTATCAGGGCAAGAAGGCTGCCAGTCTGAGCTTTAAGGTTGGCAAGCCCAAGGACTGTAAAAATTTCTCCAAACCCTATAGATACTATTCCAAAGGCTGCAAGAATTTTCAGGTTACTAAGGAGAATGTCAGAAGAAACGTCGAATGCAAAAGGGCTCAACAACAAAAGGGCAATTCCCATTGGCCAGAAGATGATTGCAAGCTCTGGATATTCCACTTTCAGGACTTTTACGTTCATAATCAATGCTGCAAATACCACTCCTGAGAGCAGTCCCGCTGCAATGCCGAACATATAGGTACCTGTAAGTTCGATGCCTGAAAATCCTTCTGGGGGCCTGACGATAAGGAATACACCTGTAATTGCGATGAAGAGGGCAGCTATACTTTCTTTCCCTACTTTCTCGTTCAGGATAAGGGGAGAAGCCAGCATTACGTAAATAGGAGCTGTGTACTGGAGCAGGATGGCAATTGACACACAGGTAATTTTCAGGCAGGTAAAGTAAAGCAACATGCAGGTGACGACAAGCACACCCTGCAGGAGAAGGCTTCCTTTCTTTTTCTTTAATTTCAGGTCTGATATTTTCCCTCTGGCAGCTATATAAATAAAAAGAAAAAACAGTCCAAAGAACAGTCTGTAGAAAATTATCGGAGAAATAGCCATCTCATGGATACCGGCAATGAAGAGTCCGTTCATGCTGTAGAATATACAGCCTATTATTACTGCCAGATGCGGCTTTTTGTTCTCCAGATACATTTCAGATGGATATACGCATAGTATTTATATATATATTGGGAAGGTTTCTTTATTTGTTTGCTTTCATCCAAGTTCGAAACTTGTGACGCCGTAAACTTGCTCGAGCTTTATCAAAGGCTCTTCCCGGCTGTACATGCGGATGGTTTTGAACATTGCTTTCATCATGTATTTTTCTGCTATTTCTATTGCTTTTTTGTTCGGCTCCGGGACATCTAAATATATGGCTTCACCTGGGACAGAGGCTCTAAGAGCCAGAAATATTTTTTCTGCAGTAATCCTGTCATCTGCGAAAAGAGGGCCGATCTTGTATCCTTTCTTGCATTTCCTTATAACGCCGTACCCTTTCAGTTTTCCTGTTTCAAGGTCTGCAAAGGCATAGGAATCATGTTGTTCAATCCATTTTTTCAGAAAATCTGATCTCGGAGCAGGAAACATTTTTCTGTCGTACTCCAATAAGCTTTCAATTGGAACTGCTGAGATTTTTACAAGCCCCTCCGGAACTTCCCCTCCTCCTCTTCCTTCAAAGCGCAGGTTGCTGTAAGCAGATAGGAATTTCATAATTTTCTGGTACTTTTTTTCGTTTTCCACGACCCCATCAAGCCCTACATTTCGCTCTCCAAGATATCCCAGGCATTTTTCGGTTAGTTTCCTTCCTATTCCTTTTCTCCTAAATTCGGATTTAACCACATAGAGACCTAAAAAACCAAAGAAATCATCATATGCAACAGCAGAAGCACAGCCTACGGGCTTTCCTTCAATTTCTGCGATAAAAAAGCCGTCTGGATCAGCTTCATAAAAAAGCTCTCCATCATGGATGCCGGGATTCCAGCCTTCGGCAGCTGCCATTTCAACTGCAAACTCGGCTTCTTCCCGGCTCATTTTTCGGATTTTCAGTTCTTGTTTCTTTTCCGAATTTTTTTCCATGTAATGTTGTATTCTTACTTCCTATTTATTTTTTGAGCTTCTTTGTCTTCCCACCAGTTACAAGAAGATACGCTGCTACAATTGCGGCTCCGGCAGGGTATATTCCAAGAGGTGATTTTTTTCCTTCTGGGTTCCCTTCTTCTTTAGAGGCTGTTTCTCTACCAGAACTCTCGTCTGTAAACATAAATATGTCCATGCTGCCTTTTCTTTTGTCCTGCCAGACGATTCTGTTACCGTCGATTGCAGGGTTGCTCTCATACTCGGAAGCAGTGGATACTATCTTTTCCTTTCCTGTGGCTATGTCGTAGATGAAGATATTTGTCCCTTTTATCCTTCCATCAGCCCATACTATTCTTCCGTCCGATATAGCAGGGGTCTTCTGGGGGGAAGTATTGGTAACGACAGGTTTTTCCTCTCCTTCGGAAATGTCGTACATATAAATGTCAAGGTTTCCGTCACGTCTGTCTTCCCATACGATATAGTTGCCTTCAATGGCAGGGTTTGACTGTTCTGCGGGATCTGTAACTACAGGACTTTCTTTTCCTGTATTGATATCATACATGTAAATATCGTCATTACCATTCCGGTTATCTTTCCAAACGATAGTATTTTCCCATATTGCAGGTTCAGTCTGCTCGGCTTTGTCTGTTGTTATCTGGGTTTCTTTTTTGGTGGCAATGTCATACATATAAATATCTGTATTCTGGTTTCTTCGATCTGTCCAGACAATTTTATCTCCTGAAATTGCAGGCTCTGTCTGGGTGGCTCTGTCCGAGCTAATCTGGGTTTCGGTTTTTGAGCCAAGGTCATACATGTAGATATCAGAGTTGCCTCTTCTGTTATCCGAGATAACCACTCGACTGCCAGAGATTACAGGTTCTGTTTCATCTTTTGAGTCCGAAAAAAGCGCAACTTCTGTCCTTCCTGCGGAGAGATCATACATGTAAATATCCCAGTTTCCGTCTCTCTCGTCCTGCCAGATAATGTAGTTTTCTGAGATTACCGGGCTAACCTGGCTTCCAAAAGCCGAGGTAATCTCCTGTTCGTTCCCCTTCAGTGTTTCATCAGCAGCCGAACCTGCCGAGGCGCACATTACCATAATCAAAATAACTGAAATAAACAAAATTGAAATGTTTTCATGCCTCAATTTTTACACTTCCAATCTTCCCTCTGGTTTTTCAGTATGGATTTTTTAATATAAAATATTCTTAATTTTAATAGGTTTTTAATCAGGTATTTCCAGCCTGGGCTCTTTTTAACAGCTGGATAATCTCTGAATAATATATATCTTCCATACTTTTTAGCAATTTTCCTGCACTGCACTTTTTCTTTCTTTTCCAGAAGATTTTATTCGGGACATTTTATTCAGAAAATTTTTTAGCGCCTTTCAATTTCTGCCTTATTTTTTGTCTTACTTACTATTTTCTCAATGAATTCGTCCCCCTGGTCCTTTTTTACGAGAATAACAAACTCTACGGTGTCCGAGTAGTTCTCCTCTTCTATGCTTCCGTATTCCTCTATCAAATTTCTTACTTTCTGGCTTTCGGAATATCCTGCGCGTATTCTGAACCTTGCCTGTTCAAAAACTTCGATAGTTCCTGCCTCTTCAATAGCTAGGAGTGCTACTTCCCTGTATGCTCTTGAAAGCCCTCCGAACCCCAGCTTTATTCCCCCAAAATACCGGGTTACAACCACAACAGCGTTCCTGATCTCTTTTGACTCGAGCACTTTAAATACGGGTTTTCCGGAGCTGCCTGAAGGTTCCCCGTCGTCGTCATATCTGTGGGCAAAAGAATCTCTTTCTTTTACAAAATAAGCTGAGACATTATGGTTGGCATCTTGATGCAATTCTTTTATTTCCTTTATGAAATCTTTTGCCTCACCTTCACTTTTTACATTTCTGGCGTAACCTATAAACAGGGAATTCTTGAATTCTTTTTGAGCCTTTCCGGAGCATTTAAGGGTTTTATAATGATTCAGTTCTTTATCCTCGCTTATTTTTTATCTCTTTTTTCAAATAGAGAGTTTATGATTTTTTAATTCTTCATCGAAGGCATCCTAAAATATTTAAATGCCTTTCCATTGATTAATATCTTTTTTTTGAATTTCTTTTTATTTTTTTATGTAATTTGACTATAAATTCTCTTAATTATATTATAAATACTAATCTTGGTTATTTATTATTGATATTTTCTGATTATTATCAAATCGAGATCCTGTATCCCCCTTATATATATTATTTCGGTCGCTTTTTTTTTAACCAAATCGAAAAGTTTTAATCTTATTGGTTGGTCATGGGTTACTATCTCATATGAATTTCTTATATTTTTATATGAGCTGGGTGTAAAAAAGGAAGAGAACTTTCGAGGTAATATTAATGAAAAAAATGTTAAAGATTATTGCAATGCTCCTTGTCATTACTACTGTTATCTTCGCAGCTGGCTGTGCAGATAAATCTGACGAAGGAACAGAAGAGGTAGCTACAGAAAATGTGACCGAAGCAACTGACGCAGCAGGAAATTTAACTGACTCAGAAGTTGTGGCTGAAGTTACTGAGAACGTTACTGATGAAAATATGACTGATGTTGAGAACGTTACTGATGAAAATATGACTGATGTTGAGAACGTTACTGATGAAAATATGACTGATGTTGAGAACGTAACTGATGTTGTAGTTGAAGAAGACGCAACTGAAAACGTTACAACACCTACTGAGTAAATCAGAAATCGTTCCAGCTGAAGGCTAAGAAACCGATAAGGTTTTGGTTCTCGGCGTAACCAAGGAACTATCTAAGTAGCCTTTTGTAAGGCTACAAACCTCTATTTTTCTTGAATATTAGTTTTCCAACTCGGATTTTATAAATCTTTTAAATTGAATTAAATACTATCTTTTTAATAAAGTGTGTCCTCTATTTTTTTTCTTCTTCTGGATACAAATTATTTGTGATAACAGGCTTTGAGCTCTTTATGTCTGTAAAGCTTATTGGTAATATTTTTTTGTTTACATGGAAGTTTCGGAACTTTTTTTCTATTTTTATTTTTTTATATGTTCTCATAAAATATTTTGTATAATTTATATTGGGCAACTTTTAAAATTATCTGCGCATATTCCTATTATGGGGTAAATATTCAAATCGTGTTATTTAATGAACTATTTTAAAATAGAAATCTTTTAATCTTTTGCTTTACTAGATAAAGGTCTGGTATTTTATATCACCATTTTATAAGGAAGAGTTTTTAGAGGTACTTATATGCAAAAACTGTTAAAAACAATTGCAATGCTTCTTGTTATTGCTACTGTCATCTTTGCTGCCGGCTGTGCTGAAAAAGGCGGAGAAAATGCAGAGAAAGCCGCCCCTGCAGAAGAGGGCGCTCCAGCTGAAGAAAATGTTACAGCTGGTGAAAATACTATTGTTGTAGAGAATACATCAGAGGAAACGTCCACTTACATCGTAGGAACAGAGGCTCAGTTCCCTCCATTTGAGATTGTCGATTCTCAGGGAAATGTTGTGGGCTTTGATGTTGATCTCATGAACGCCATTGCGGAAGATCAGGGTTTTAAGGTTAAGTACATGGATCAGGACTTTGCAGGACTGATTCCCGCTCTTCAGACCGGAAACGTTGACATTATCGCCTCAGGAATGACAATTACCGAAGAGCGTGCAAAAGAAGTCAACTTCAGTGAACCCTACATTACTGCAGGCCTGGCTCTTGCCGTGACCGTTGAGAACGAAGACATAAAGACTGTAGATGATCTAAAAGGCAAGACAGTAGCTGTCCAGACAGGTTCCACTGGCTTTATGAAGGCAGAAGAACTCAAGAAAGCAGGAGTTATTGCCGAAATCAAAGACTATCCTCATGTCAATGAAGCTATCGAAGAACTCAAGATCGGCGGTGCAGATGCAATGATCAATGACCTGCCAGTCACAAATGCTTTCATTGCAGCCCAGCCAGGGGTAATTAAGATTGTTGGCGAGCCACTTAACAGTGAATCCTATGGTTTTGCTGTTCGTTCTGGCAATACCGAGCTCCTTGATAAGATCAACGCCGGGCTGGAGAACGTCAAAGCCAGCGGCAAGTATGATGAACTTCTTAAAAATCTTCCCAAATACATGGAAGAATAAATTAAGCTTCAATTTGAGAGTCTGCACTTTTGTGCTCCTCTCATTTTTCTTAATTTATTCTGTTAAGGTAGATTTTGCTGTGATTTTGTTGAAACATGTTTCTGTTTATTGGGATCATGTTTCTGTTTATTGGGATCATGTTTCTGTTTATTGGGATCATGTTTCTGTTTATTGGGATCATGTTTCTGTTTATTGGAATCATGTCATTTTTCTTTCTTAAGATATTCTCACTTACTATGTGTTTGTTTAAAATGATCGGTTTTATATATTGGAAAAGTATTTACCAGTATATATTTTTGTAAAACAGGTAACTGCACTGGATACGACTCTAAAGGTTTCTGTTAAAAGGAACTGAGAAATCTATCTGCAAAAATATGCGCCGAAAAGACTCTTTTTCGGTTGCATCTTGAAGAATGTGCATTCTTCATAACAGAGAGTTATCATTGTTTGTATTTCTCTTAAGTTTCATCTCTACCATCGTAAACGTCTGAGGTCAAAGTTTGTCTCTTTTAGCCTCCTATCTTCACCACGCTATTGCCGTATTCCCCAGCTTGTTAAGGGGGGCAGTAATTACTATAGAGGTTACTACCTTTGCGATATTTTTTGGGTTAATACTGGGGACGATTGTAGCCTTCGGTAAGCTCTCTAAAAAATCTATTTTCAAAATTCCCAGTTCCATATATGTTGATTTTATCAGAGGAACTCCTCTTTTTGTGCAAATCCTGATTTTTTACTATGGTATTCCAGGTCTTGTCAACGGGCTTACAGGTGAGGTGTTCCGCATTGACCCAATTATTGCAGGTATTGCTGTGTGCAGTATCAACAGTGGAGCGTATAACGCGGAAATTGTGCGTGCAGGCATCAAGTCCGTTGACAGAGGCCAGATGGAAGCAGCCCGTTCCCTGGGTATGACTGAAAGGCAGGCTATGAAAGATGTTATTATGCCGCAGGCGATCAGGCTCATTATCCCCCCACTAGGAAATGAATTTATTGCGCTGTTGAAAGATTCTTCCCTGCTTGCAATTATCAGCGTTCATGAGCTTTCCAAGAATGGAATGCTTTATGTTTCAAAAACATTTGCGGCTTTTCCTACATATATTTCGGTTGCATTTGTGTATCTTGCACTGACAATGGGAATTTCCCGCGTGCTTAATTACGTTGAAAGGAGGCTTGGCGTAAGTGATAGAAGTGAATAACCTTCACAAGAGCTTCGGAAATTTGAAGGTCCTGAAAGGAATCACTGAGAAGATTGAGGACAGTGAAGTGGTCTGTGTAATTGGCCCTTCAGGATCCGGGAAAAGCACCTTCCTTCGCTGCTTGAACCTTCTTGAAACTCCAACATCCGGGGATATATGGATAGACGGAGAAAAAGTCACGGACCCGAATGTGAAGATCAATAAGATCCGCGAGGAAGTTGGCATGGTCTTCCAGCGCTTCAACCTCTTTCCCCATATGACTGCCCTTAAAAATGTCGCTCTCGCCCCTATGAAGGTCCGTGGTCTCCCTGAAAAAGAAGCTTACGACCGCGCTCGTGATCTCCTTCAAAAAGTAGGACTTGAAGACAAGGCCAATGTCTATCCAAATTCCCTCTCAGGAGGCCAGCAGCAGAGAGTCGCAATCGCCCGAGCTCTCGCCATGCGCCCCAAAGTCATGCTTTTTGACGAGCCTACGTCAGCCCTTGATCCAGAAATGGTTGGAGAAGTCTTAAATGTCATGAAAGACCTTGCAAAAGAAGGCATGACAATGGTTGTTGTGACGCACGAAATGGGCTTTGCCAGAGAAGTAGGACACCGAGTGCTCTTCATGGATGACGGAATCATAGTTGAAAAAGGCACACCCCAGGAAATTTTCTTTAATGCCCAGAATGAAAGGACAAAATCATTTTTAAGTAAGATCCTGTGATATCGTCGATTTATTGAGGCAAATAGGCTTCTGAGCCTTTTACTTTTTATTTTCTCATCTACAGCAGGAATAAATTGGAGGTACCTTGTTTCCTTTGCTTCCCCTGATACATCTGCCTAATTTTTTTTATTAGCCGTTTTATCTTATGCTCATCATTTTTATGGGATGTTTTCCCTTAATCATCACTATTGTTACTGAGGCTCAAAAATGAACGAAAACCTTAAAGCTTACATAGACCTCACCCGTGCCCATTTTCTTCCTGCCTGGCCCTTTATTTTCTGTTCAGGTCTTTTCCTTGCTTTTGGAAATTACGGCGGCTTTTCCTGGCCATTGACATTAAAAGTAGCTCTTATTGGCATTTTTGGATTTGAAGCCGGTTTTGTACTCAATGATTATGTCGATAGAAATAGAGACAGGCTTGATGTGGAGAATACTCTTACAAATTACTGGAGGCCTTTTAAAGAGAGGCCTATTCCTTCAGGGAAGATTTCTTCAAAAAATGCTTTCTGGCTGTTTATCCTGCTTGCAGGAATTACTTCAACCCTGATCTTCACCCTTCCGTATCCTAATTCTCTCTATGTCTTTGTAATCATGCTGTACTCTTACGGCATTGAAGCTTTTTACCAGGTGAAGAAAAGAGATCAGAAGTATCCAATTGCGCAGCTTCTTGGCAGGACTGACTTTACCCTTTTCCCGGCGGCAGGTTACCTTTGCTACGGACAGCCGGATATGACCATGCTTCTCTATATGGTTTTTTTCTATCCATGGACAATGGCGCATCTGGGATTGAACGATTTTATTGATCTGGAAAATGATCGGGCAAGAGGCATGAATTCTATAAGCGTGCTTTACGGCTTAAAAGGGGCCATGTACTGGATTACAGGCTTTACAGTTCTCCATTTCCTTGCAGCTATTTTCTTCCTCAAGGAGCTAGGGGTTATTGCTCAGTACGGTTTTCTTGTGGGTTTTGTAATCCTTGCAGGAGCAAACCTTTACCTTTGGAAAGAACAAAGTACAGTTGCCGGATTGAAGATACTTCCACTTTTCCATGGAACTCTGGTAATCTATGCAGTTTCGATAATCCTTGATTTCTTTTATTAAATTTCGTGAAAACCGTATCTTGACTTAATTTGTATCTAAACTTCATCAATACATTGAATTTTCCAGGGCTTTTGCTCTCCCTTTTTTGGAGTTAGTTTTTCCTTCTGCAAAGTCTGAGGGTATGGCATCGCAGGCTTCCTCCCCCCGCAAGCAGGGCTTCTGGATGGAAGGGTATAAGCTCAACGCTTTCACTCTCAAGGTTTTTTCTGGTTTTTTGATCAAGTGCAGTGTCATAGTGGAAGATGGTCCCACTTTCAAGGGGTACGAAAGAACATGCCAGGCGACTTTGCTCGGAGTTTGAAACAGGTATTATTTCCACGCCTTTTTTCCTCATGAATTGTTTAAAATCGATTCTTTCTCTGGAATTTTCTGTAAACAGGCAGGCCTCCTCAAAAGCAGGAAGATAAGCAAGGGCAAGGTCTTCTCTTATCCTGTTGAATACCGTATCAGGGTGCATGTAACGTCTGGCTTTCGGAATGCGGGCGTAGATAACCTCATTAAAATCTTTCAGGATATTCAAAATAAATTCCCGAATAAAAGGATAAGTGTGCCTTTCCGTATCCGCAACAAAAATTGTTTCCTTTGAGAGTAGGAGGCAGCCTTCAAAAAAACCTTCTCCTCTATTGAATTCATTGAGTATTGGAATTCCCAGGTTATCCAGGGCTTCCTTCACGACAATTTCCTCTTTTTCCCTTGCCGGAGGGCGCATTTTCGAAAGCATTGCCCCTTTTCTGGAGATTACTGCAGTGTCGTGCAGAAAAGTAATATTTGGCATTTTACGAATCAGATATTTGTTTTCTTCTACATGATCTGCAAGCTCATAGACTTTCACCCCGTTTGATTCCAGAAGTTCCTGATAATTTCTATGTTCTTCAACGTATCCGGAAATATCAGGGACTTTATCGTAAAGCCATTGTTTGTAGTTCGACTCATTAACCAGGGTTAGTTCATCTCCAGGCGTGTGCACAAGTACACTTTTCAGCCTCCCCAGTTCGTCACAGCCATAAGCGATACCTGACCTGGCTTTTTCGGCTCCGTTCAGTTTTTCCAGCTGGCAATCCATACCCCAACCTCCCTTTTTTGTTTACCATCATTTTAATATGAGTTTTTTTGCAAGAATCATGGTATTTGCCCCATCTTCACTCAGGAATGCCTTGAGGACGTCAAATCCGCAAATGTTCAGGAAGGCGATGACTTGCTCATATGTATATTTATAGGTAAAGCCCATGCTGATGACGTCTCCTTCCCTTAAGCTTATAGTTTCTGGTCCGATCCTGATCTCAGCATCCTTCAGGATATGCAGGCTTTTTCGAGTTCTGTACAGTGCCCCTATTCTGGAGTCTGTATGCCCTAGCAACAGATCAAAGTCGAAATCTTCAGGAATCATTCCGTACTCAAGCAGAGGATACATATTAAAAAGAGCATTCTCTCTTGAGGCATATGTGCCTAAGACCGATTTCCTTGCACACTGTGCCTCTACCCTTGAGCCCTTTGCAGGGAGAAGATTGGCATCAAAGAAAAAAAGATCTCCTTGTTCAAGGTTTTCGTAAACAAGCTGGAGAATGAATTCTGGCTCGTAGTTGCAAAAGGTATTTCCCAGAATGCAGAAAAGAACCGGAAGACGCCAGTGTTTTTTAAGGAGTGGAATGTCCTCTATGAGGCCAACGACTCCTTTTTTTTCCACAGGGAGATCCCTTACCTTTTCAAGGGCGATATCTACAAGCTGGCTACTTATATCGACAGGGTAGTAGCGTATTGACACCTTTTGGGAGGTGGGGTTTTCAGCCAAATTCTTCTTTATCAGCTCTTTGAGAACAATTCTCTCTTTTTCTCCGTTTCCTACTCCAATACTCACAAGACTCATGCCTGTGGGAATAAATCTTCCTATTGATTCAATATTTTTTTCCAGGAGGACTTTGAGTTGTCTGGATATAGGAAACGCTTCAGATCCGTCAAGTTTCAGCCAGTTTTTTGCTCCCCCTGTGCCTGTGTACAGAAAATAATCAGGTAGTTCATGTTTTTTCAGGCATTCACAAAGCCTTTCTTCCATGCTTTTCTCACTGTTATTTATGACCTTTTCTTCATTTTCCAAAACCGGCCTCAATCCCACTTTTCCTGCGCTGTTCAACTTTTCACCCTGTCCTTTATTTGAAGCACTGCTGGCATTCCATTCGGAGAGCCTTTAGAGGGTCAATCCCTTTGTTTATCCCCACGCTGTAAGCGTATCCCCGGCAGCCTATACACTCTTCTTTGTGTTCACAGTTCCCGCATCTGCCTTCGAGTACTTTATCTATATTTCGGACATATGTGAAGAGATCGGAGTCGTAAATCTCACGAAGGCTCATTTTGTTTATATTATAGGGATATTCCCCGTTAGGCTTGAGTGCAGGATGCTCATCCAGCTTTGTCGGGGCGCAGGGCCGCACACTTCCGTCTATATTGATGTACAGGCTGTAAAGGTGCTGAAGGCATCCGCTGGCTGTAATTGGCGTGTAGGGAAGCCAATCGTATCCGTAATATTCTCTGTCTATTTCCAGCAGTCTTAATTTATACTCCTTTATCTCTTCTGGCGTCAGCAGCTTATCTTCAAGTTCATCATTTGCTCTGCCTGTCGGTGTGAGAATTTCCATATTAGGAAAGATATTGTTTTGCCGACAGAAGTGCCAGATCTCTTCAATCTCTTCAAGGTTCATTTTATTGCTCACGAAAGAGACCCCCATGCGAAGTTTCCCAGGTTCTGCAGGTTTTGAAAAGCCCGCCTTCAGGAGGTTTTCAAGTCCCTTTCTTATCTCCCAGGAAGCTCCTTCTCTTCCGGCCAGATAATCCTGGACCTCAGGATTAAGGGAGTCTAGTTTTCCCATAACAGAAGCATTATGTTCGTACAGAAACTCTGCAAGTTCCTCTGTCATCAAAATAGTATTTGAAAAAAGCATAGGAATTATCCCCAGAGAATCGATATATTCAATCAATTCTCTGAAGTTCGGATGGAGGGTTGGTTCTCCTCCTCCTATCACAACCACAGACTTGATGCCGAGTTCTTTAGCCTCGAAAACTGTGCGCCTGAGGATATTGAAATCTACTATTTTTGCCGAGTCTTCTCCACTCTGTGCATAACAGTAACGGCATCGTAGATTGCATGATTTGTTTGTTTCAAGACGTATGGCTAGAAGCCTGTTTAAGTTCCGGGCTTCGTGGGCTTCCTGTGCCCCGTACATGTACCCTCTTAATACCGGAGGTGGTAAAAACAGGTTCAATGTCTCAAAATTCTTGGATTCTTCCCCCCACATAGTAAATGGTATGGATGCGACTCTTTATCAAGTTACAAGAAACTAAGTGACATTTTCTATGTGATATTTTCGGGCACAGGTGGTTGATTTTTACTCTAGCTTTTGTTTTTTTAATCCTTTTTTACGCTTTTCCTTCAGCCTCTCTTCAAGCTTGTAAGAAGTCTCTGAGGTGGTTTTTCCTGGTGAACTGCTCTCTTCTCTCCAGTGTCTTTTTTTGTTAAGTTTATTATAGTTTTCAACCTTATCTTATTCCGGGATGTTTGAGGAAATACAGGTTAAAAAAGCTCTGAATAGAATAAAAGCAACTAGCAAGATTACTCTGCCATATCACTGGGACCTTAATATCTACAGGGGATGTGAACACGGCTGCAATTACTGCTTTGCAATGTATTCTCACAGCTATCTTGAAAAAAAGGATAAATATTCTTTTGCAGAGGAAGAAGTCTATCCTTCTGCAGGGGAAGAGAAATGTGCTTTTTTTCAAAGGATTTGCGTAAAAACCAATATTATTGAAGCTCTTGACAAACAGCTTGGAGCAAGAAGCTGGAAAAAAGAAGTTATTAACATAGGGGGAGTGTGCGATAGTTACCAGCCTGCAGAGGCAAAGTACAGGTTGATGCGTAAGGTTCTGGAACTGATGATAGAGCACAGAAACCCGGTTACCATATCTACAAAATCGGATCTTATCCTGAGGGACTATGACCTTCTTTCAGAACTTGCTGAACTGACATATGTGAATATCGCAGTTACGGTCACAACAATGGATGAAAAGCTGAGTTCCCTGCTGGAGCCCCTTGCCTCTTCTCCGGAAAAACGTTTTTCCGTCCTGCGGGCATTTAAAGACACAGCCTCTGTTACAGGGCTTCATATGATGCCAGTCCTTCCTTTTCTTACCGACAGCTCTCAAAATCTTGAGAAAATTCTCTCTCTTGCTGCCGAATGTAAAGTTAATTATGCTCTGCCAGGTATCCTTTACCTCAGGGGCGAAACCAGAAAGCATTTTTTCAATTTTCTTGAACTCAATTATCCCGAACTTCTGGACCCTTATTGCAGAATGTACAAGAAAGGAGGGGATAGCAGAACTTATAAGGCTGAACTTTACAGGGTTCTCAAGCTTCTTATGGATAAATACCATATTTCAGGCGACTACATGAAACCAATGCAGGCAAAATTTTCCAGCCCCATACAGCTCAAACTCACTGATTTTTTCTGAAGATGATTTTTGAGCTTTTTTCGGAAAAAAGATTTATAAAAGGAAAAACAAAAATTCGAATTTTCATGCTCCTTATTTTTCAACTCTGAATATGTTCAGAAAGAAACTAGAGCGTAAGCCTTGAAAACTCCTTTTTTATTCTTCCCTGTTTAATTTTTAATTCAGGCTTAAAAATAGTGCTATGGATGGGCTTATTTTTCATCTCCTGCACAGCTGCAGGAAATGTTTCCTTTCAGGATTTCTTTCCAGTCCCCAATTACATCATGGGTCCAGCAGTCGTCGGCACCTGCGGCTTCTCTCATGACCAGAGCAAAGATGTATGAGAGTTCTTTGACAGTAGCTCCTGCCTCAAGGGCGCCCTTAAAGTGCTTCAGAACGCACGGCTTTGATCTGGCTTTGATTGAGAGGGCAAAACAAATGAACTGATAGGTCTTTTCGTCAATCGTCTTTTTTTCGGCGTAAAGCTGATCAATTTCGTCCAGCTTCTGGGTGAATTCAGGGAAAAATTCTTCCAGCATTTTCATTTATGTGGCTCCTTTTTACCCACATGCTTGCAGGTTCACACTGTTAAAGTGATATATCTACTATGATAATTTTATTATTTAAGTGTTAGTTCAAAATATTTTGAAATTAGTCTCTTGTTGTTCTATTCATTATATAATCCTGACTTATGCATTTTAATAAGACTTCCTAATTTGCGGCCCAAAATCAATTACAAGATACGGTATGATTTGCTCTGTATTTTTAATAGCTGAAGGTTTAATTATATTGACTTCCTATTGACTTCCTATTGACTTCCTATTGACTTCCTATTGACTTCCTATTGACTTCCTATTGACTTCCTATTGACTTCCTATTGACTTCCTATTGACTTCCTATTGACTTCCTATTGACTTCCTATTGACTTCCTATTGACTTCCTATTGACTTGTTATTAACTTGTTATTGACTTATCAATGCAACCTCATAAGTCATGTATGCGAAGAACAAAGAAATCTTCATTATCCTTGAGAGGTCAAGGGCTAGCTTAAGTATTACACGTCTCTACTTTCCTATTTTATAAGCAGTTGGTCATATTTCTGGATTTAGAAATGTATATATAATTTCACAGATTCAATGGTTGTTGATATGATTAACGAAGAAAATTTACAGCTTTTCAAGGCCCTCAGCGAAGATACGAGATACAGGATTATTAAGGCTCTACTTGAAGCTGAACGCAAATGCAAAGAAAATAAATTTAGCCTCAAAGGAGAGCTCTGTGCCTGTGAGATTCCAGACATAATAGGTAGGACCCAATCCAATACCTCAATGCACCTTGCAAAATTGCAGGACTGGGGGATAATTAAAGTAAGAAAAGAAGGAAAAATGAGGTTGTATTCAATAAAAAATGAAAATATCAGGAAGGTTTTGGAAGTCCTTGAAGAATAATCTTTTGTGCCACTAATACAAATTAGGACTCAACAATTACCGACTTGAAAAACAAAACATGACAAAATAGATTCTCAGGGGCTTCTTGCAGCAGCCATACTTTGAGGTAATATATTCTTCTTTGCTTTTTTCTAAGCAACCAATACAATATTTGATGTTTGAACTCATCAGTTATTTTCTCAAAGATTCCTTTCTTATTTTCTGCTAATAGCGCATTTATGTATATTTTTAATCTCTTCATAAATGCTTTTTTCTATCATTCACTTTATGTTTTTCTCGACTATTCAGGGAATTCGAAGACTCTTTTTCAAAAAAATGCAAGGAAAACCTTTTGATAACTACACAAAACCTCCCTGATTCAAAAGAAATAATATTGTCCTAGCTTTATAGATAACTTTATATAGTAACAGACAATATCAATGTATATTGATATGATTGAAACTTGAAATGCACTGTACTAAAAAATAGCTAATAAAATTTATAAAAGAAGGATCCCAAAATGGTTGACATATTCTATCCTCTTCAATGGATTGCTGACAAACTGACTTATGAGGTGTTCGGGATTGCACCTGATACGCGTCTCGCATCCAGTGTTAACTTCGTTATTTACGATGTAATGAAAATCTTCGTCCTGCTGGCAGTGATGATTTTCGTCATTTCCTACATAAGAACCTATATCACCCCTGAGAAAACAAGGAGAGTTCTTGGAGGAAAAAAAGGACTCAAATACCACCTTCTTGCCTCTTTGATAGGAACGGTCACTCCTTTTTGTTCGTGTTCTTCTGTTCCAATCTTCATAGGATTTGTAGAAGCCGGAGTCCCTTTAGGAGTGACTTTTTCCTTCCTTATTACTTCCCCTCTGGTAAACGAAGCAGCGGTTGCTGCTCTATGGGCCACAATTGGACTTAAAGCAACTTTAATTTATGTAGTCTCAGGAACTTTGCTTGGAGTTTTCGGAGGGTATCTTATAGGCCTTCTGAATATGGAAAAATATGTGGCTGATTTTGTTTACAAGATCAAAGTGGGAGATCAGGCCAAAAGGCCGGAAGAGCTGAGTATAAAAGAAAGGGCTACTATCGCCTATGAAAGCGCTAAGGAAATCGTGGGAAAAGTATGGATATATGTGATTATCGGAGTCACTCTGGGTGGAATCTTTCACGGATATGCACCCGAAGGGATCCTTGCAAAATATGCAGGCAAGGACAATCCGCTTGCCGTTCCAATTGCGGTTCTCATAGGGGTGCCTCTTTACTCGAACGTTATGGCAATGATTCCTGTTATAGAAAGCCTGATTGGCAAAGGGCTTCCGATAGGAACCGCTCTAGCTTTCCTTATGGCCGTTAATGCAATTTCCCTTCCCGAAATTATAATTCTAAAAAAAGTGCTTAAAAACGAGTTGATCGGAGTTTTTGTTTTAATTGTTACGGTATCCATCATCTTTACAGGATATTTGTTTAACATCATTATGTAAAATCAGATGATTCTGTAGCTTGAAAAAACAGAATAATATCAAGACCAAACCAATAGAACGCAAAATAGAGGTTAAAAACATGAAAATAGAAATTCTTGGAACTGGCTGTTCAAAATGCAAGAAAACAAAGGAAGTCATTGAAAAAATATTAAGGGAAAATGGTATTGAAGCAGAAGTAGTCAAAGTTGATGACTTTGAAAAGATTCTTAACTACGGGGTTATGGTCACCCCTGCAGTTGTCATTGATGGGGAAGTAAAGCTTGCAGGGAAAATTCCGGATGAAAAAGAAATCCTAAAATGGATCACTAAATAAATAACAAGAACATCCCATAAAAATAATTCAAAATAAGAAAAAATCGATTCAAGAAGGAGAAAATAAATATGATAGAAAATGTAAAATGTGGGTGTAGCGCTGCAAACATTGCAATCTTCCCATGTGTTGGGGCTTCAAACGTAGGACAGCTCTCAAACAAAATAGCAATAGAACTCGATAAAAAGGAAATAGGAAACCTTATGTGCACTGTTGGGATAGGAGCCCGAGCTCCCGGACTTATGAAGTCTGCCGAAGCCTCCGACAGGATAATTGTCATTGACGGTTGCCCGGTGAGCTGCGCGAGCAAAACTCTCGAACTTGCAGGCTTCAAAGTAGATCGTCACATTGTTATCTCTGAATTAGGAATCAAAAAGACAAAAGATAGAGACCTCAAGGACGATGAAGTTTCCGAAGCTCTTGAAAAAACCCTTGAGATCCTGCTGTCCGAGTAATCTCGGACTCAATCAACCGTTTTTTTCAAGGATCGCTCTTTCTTCCATAGTTAAAAAAAGGCAGCTTTCAGCTTTAAAGGCATGGATCAGAGTTTTAAGGTTTTCAAGGGCTTTTTCTCCGGTATTGAACTTGCAGTCCCGCCTTATAGGCATTTTGGACATGTCCACGAACTCCCATGGATGGACAAAAATCACAGGAGCTGTTGTATGCCTGAGCAGCGGGAGAAAAAGGTATGGGGGCAGTCTTATAATAGAAGAGGTAATCGTGGCAGGGATCCTCATTATTTTACCTTCGATTCTGCTTCGGGAAAACGGTGGTTTGTATGCTGCAAGGGAAGAGTCGTAAAGGAAACCTTCATCTTCTAGGAGTTTAAGATAGGTTTCAGGAAACTGAAGGTTCGGAGCCCTGAAGGAAACCAGTCTCTTTTCAAATTGTCGTAAAACCTGCGTAGCCTGTTTAAGGGCAATTCTTGCTTCTTCTTCTTTCATGCGGTCAAAACGTTCATGGGTATATCCATGACATCCTAGTTCATGCCCTTCTTTCGGAATCCTCTGTATCAGATCAGGATATTGCTTTGCCATCATTCCGGTCACAAAGAAAGTGGCTTTTGTTCCTTCTTTTTTGAAGAGGTCCAGCAGTTTCGGCAGGCCTTCTTCCATACCTCGTGTACTTGTAAGCATGGGTGGGCAGTCTTCTTCCACATCAATTGTTATTGTGATATTTTTCATGAATGACCTTTGTATATACTCGGTTAGTCTGTTCATATATTCTGTTCCAATCGTAATTTGAAATTTCTCTGGTTGCCTCCTGAGCAAATGAGGTGCGTAGAGCCGGTTTCTCAATCAGGTTCTGAAGGTGGGATGAAAATTCACTAAGGTTATCAGCAAGGTAGCCGTTCACGCCATTATTGATTATATCCGATACCCCACTATGATTCATTGCCACAACAGGAACCTTTTTTAATATTGCTTCCAAAATAGAAATTCCGAAGGCTTCATCACTTGAGGGAAGGGCAAAGATATCTGCCTGATCCAGATACCCCAATACTTTCTCCCTGGGAATTTCCCCTGTAAAGTAAAAATTTCTTGATAACCCGGTTTCTTCAACTTTTTTTTCCAGGCTTTTTCTAAGTGGGCCGTCCCCTATCATTACAAATAGCAAATTTTTATGTTTTTCCAGAAGGGCAGGGGCGAGGGCAACAATTTTCTGGACCCCTTTCTTCCTCGTCATGCGTGCTACAGTGGCGATTACCAGTTTTCCTTCCGTATCATAAGGAATGGAAACTTTGACAACACTATCCTCAGAATCAACTCCATTAAAAATCCGGTAAATAGGTTTTGATGTCATTATTCTTGAGTCTTTTTCAACTGCCGAGCTGACCGCAATTATAGCGTCGGCATTTCTCAGGAGTAGCTTGCCTGCAAGGTATAAAGCAGGGCTATATAATGTATTTCCTACAAGGGAATGATTAGTAACTACTACAGGAATTCCAAGCTTCCTGGCTGCGACAAGTGCAGATATGCCGAGGGGAGAATCCAGTCCGTGGCAATTGACAAGTGTATAATCTCCTTTCTTCAAAAGCCTGTAGAGTCTTTTATATGCATTGGGCATGAGAAGACGATGCTGCCCGGGCAAATGTCTACCTTTGATCCTGATCACTGAGACTCCGTCCCTGGTACTGTATTCAGGAATATCCGGATAACTTCTTGTAATAATGCTTACCTCATGGCCGTGCATGCTCATGGTTTTAGCAAGGGCATGCATGGAGTACTCGATTCCTCCAACTTTTGGAAAATACCAGTCGCTGATCAGTGCGATTTTGTGTTTTTCCATATCTTAAACCCTCCGTAATAAAATAGGTAAAGGAATCCTATCAGGCTGCTGAGTCCAAAGGAGATAAAACGTTCGAGAAAAACAAAACTACTTGCTGAAGCAAGCGGTAACCCAAAATAGAGAAGAATAGAGATCAAACCTCCTTCAACTATCCCAAGACCTCCAGGAGTTATTGGCAGGCTTCCAAGCACTAGGTACAGTATTGAGACGGTCGCGATTATATGTAAAGAGAGAGGAAGATTCAGGGCTAAAGCAATAAGCTTGAGACGGATTATGTCGAGAACCCAGACTCCGCTGGATAGAAGAAGAGCAGGAATAAAAGATTTTTTAAGTTGCCTCCAGTTCTTTTGCACACTCTTAAGAAGGGAATTAAGTTTTGCTCGAAAACCCCAGATTGATATTCCTACAGCAAGAAAGGTTAAGATCAATAAATAAGTTGAGTTTAAAGTTAGACTATTTCTCAGGGGTAAGAATTTGATTTCTAATAACGGGAAGGAATATAAGACATAAATTAATATCATGACAATTGGAATTGCTTCAACCAGCCTTTCGAAAAGGATTGATATGAATGCATTAGTATAACTTATCCCAAATTGTTTTTTGACCCAAAATATCCTGAGAGGCTCACCTCCTGTCCTGCTTGCCGGAGTTAAATTATTTGCGAATATTCCTCCAAAAATAACAGGAACAAGACTTGTAGCCTTAAGATCATACCCCATACAAGAGAGAACATTCTGCCAGCGGACTGCAAATAAGTACACACTCAATATGTAAACAAGAAATGCAAGAGTAAAATACCGTATCCGGGTTTCACGGAGTATTCTCCAGCTTTCTCCCAGGAGAATTACGAGCTCCGTCCAGTATGTGTGGATCAGAAATCCTCCTAATATGAGCATTAAAATAGTTAAAATGAATGTTTTCAGGATTCCCCGGTTCAAAAGTACACCTTCGCAAGGATTCAGAGTGGGATTTATTGTAAGTAATTTTTCCTATTAATAAAATCTCTTTCATCTCTCGTCTTTTCATTAATTGAGACTCTATTTTTCACTCTGGATCTGATAGTTATCCAGCTTAAAAAAGGAAAACTTTAAATTCTTTATCCACTTGTCCAAACTCCGGGATTCATAAAAAGGAGTTTCCTATCTTCAATCTTCCCCCATTCTAAGTTCAAGCTTTTTTTATATAATACCTGACATCGTTGTTTTTCTAAGATTTTAAGCATCAACTTTAGTTTATTGTTCGATCTCCTCATTTCTCAGGTACTTTGCCTTATATATATTGTACATATTACGTATCCATTTTTTTTCTATTTTCTTTCTCTCGGAAACTAAGCTGTTTTAGTTCCTTAATTTCTACCTTTACTTTATTCCCCTACCTTTAAAAAAGGTATAGCAGAAAGTTCCTCCTGGTCTAGCAGTCTCATAGAGTTCTTCGATTCCTTTTTTCCAGGCTTCTTCTCCCATCATTTGCATTTCCAGAGCCTGTTCTCTTACCCCTTCTACCATAGGAATAATGGTCTTCAGGATAAAACCTTCAACAAGTTCAGGTTTGCTGGAGTCTACATAGACCATTCTGGGTTCAACCTTTGCATCCCTGAATCCTGACTCTTGAAGAAGAGGATACAATTGGCGTCCTACAAGAGAATTTCCTTTCATCTGTGCCTGTACACGGATAAGGCAATTCCAGGCTTCAAGGGCATTTTTTCCTTCTGGATAAAAGTAACATGATCCATGATCGCCTTCAATAATAGTTATACTGCCTCCGGGTTTCAGTACTTTTTTCAGATTTTTCAGGGCATCCTCTGAATTCTGGAGATGTTCAAGCACGAAACAGACAAAGACGTGGTCGAAACTCTCTTCTTCAAAGGGGGGGGAAAAGATATCTGCCTCAAGGAACTTTACATTTTCAATACCTTTTTTCCTCACTTTTTCCCTGGCTTTTCCAAGTGACTCAGGGGAGATATCAATTGAAGTGATTTCTGCTTCAGGATTATTTTTTGCAAGGATTACTGTCTGGGCTCCTATCCCGCAGCCGGCTTCGAGAACCTTTGCTCCAAGCGGATATATCGTATCATGGTGGAGAAGTTTTTCAAGTGTTTCTGCCTGTTCTGAAAGGCGAAGAGCTTCTCTTTCGGAATAACCGTGAACATATTCATTCATGTGTTCTTTTCACTCCATTTTTGACTTCAAACCTTACCTTCAACCCTTTATTCACTGTCATTGACCAATATATGGTTATCTTTAGATAACGAGATGAATAGACTCTTAAGATTCTGGGCAGGAATCTGTTGACAAAACAATGGTGTAATATCAGGGGCTTGCAGCTAAAAGGAATGAAATAGATAGAGGTTTTTTACTGATCTCTTCATTTTTGTGATCTAAATCATCAGTACAGTGTTAGGAGAAAAGAACGAACAGTTTAAAGTCTTAAATGTTCTTAAAAGCAAAAAAATCCTCTTTCCATTTTTAAATCACTTTTTTTGTTTTTTCCACCTTTATTTTCTCATGGTTACCATATACAGTTTCTTCGGTAGCTCCCCTTCTTCAAACTCCTCTATTTCGAAGCTTTCGTATTCTTCTGCCAGGTGCCTGGCTTTTTCCCTGCTGAAGAAATGCACGATGAAGCCGCCTGTGATCTCGTACATGCCCTCTCCTCGGGAAATTCCCGTCCTGTACTGGGCGTCTTCGGTACTCCTGGCTGTGTAGATGTTGAGACCTCCTGGTTTCAGCACCCTTTTAACCTCCTTACAGAGAAATTCCAGTTCTTCTGTGGTCAGAGCCATGCAGTAGAGCATGTGGGAATAGCAGGCGTCAAAAGTTTCATTTTCGAAAGGTAAAGGATTTCGGACATCATGTTGAAGGGATGTCACCGAATCCAATAGACCATTTTCCCTGGCTTTTTCTTTTATCGCCATGGTCCCGTTTTCAGTGTAGTCAAGTGAATGGATGGAAAAACCTTCTCTTGCAAAAAAGCATGTATCTCTGCCCTGGCCGCCCCCCAGTTCCAGGATTTTTGTTTTTCCTTCCTTTTTGAAAATTTCGGTTGCCTTTCGAGCTGGATAACTTGATTTGTCCCCAAACCTTGAGCAGCTGTCCGAAAATACTTTTTCCCAGTGTGTCTGCTGTCCATTAAGGGCTGTTTTTTCTGCACTTCTTTTTGCTTCCTTTTTCATAGATTCACTTCTTTTAACCCACATTGAGTAGAGTTTTTATCTTTCACTTAGTATATGTATGTGTATATTTTTATTCATTGAGACGAAGTGGGTCTAAAAAAGTTTCACGTACTGGAGTTTTATCATCTGAAGCTGATTTTTAGGCCTCAAATGTTTCGATCTATAATTAGGAACTTTCAGAGGACTCATAGAAAAGAGTTAAACAGTTCTCACTTATTTGTTTTTTCTCTTACTTTTGGAGGTTTGCTCGAAAGCATCTGCCCTCGAGCAATATTTGATAATGGATTCTGAAAACCGGGATTTTTTGAGTTCTATTTTTTAACTGGTTTTCATTCGTCGTCTATTGCACTGACGTATCTGGGAAATAGAAGCATGTAATTTTCCTGATAAACTTTCCCATCTTTACTGATATTAAGATTCCACGCGATCTCCGGTTCTTTAACTTTTACTTTTGCCTGAATCGTCTTATTTCCTCCTTATTTATTCCTCTTTTTATGAATTTGTTAGTCTTACTATCCTGATGCTCATCTCGGGGTTGCACATCTCTCCGGATGAGCGTCAGATGATGAGGTCTGTCTGCTTTTTGCAGGATAGTAGATTATGTTTCTATCCATTCTAACTAAAATCGAAAACTACGTAAGGATATGGATTAGGGTAACGGATCTTAGTCCTGGAGGTAATGAATTCAGGTTGCAGTGTTTTTAATCTGTAAATGTTAATGGTAGATTCTTTCTTTTCATGTGCGCCTTTATTTCTTCTATTCAGAACTCTCTTTTTCTTATTTGTTCATAACTTGGCATAAATCCATATTTTTTTGTCTCTTATGTCCAATGTAATTTTCTTAAAATTTAATATCTTTTTGTTTTTATGTGACAATTAATATGAGCAAAATTGAATTTCTTGTTTAAAAATCATACTTCTGACCAGAAAATAATTTGAAACTCCTGAATCTCATCTATATGTAAAAGAATCAATATCAAACTCTACTACAGATGTTGAGGTCAAATCCAACTTCAGGTTCGAGTAATAAATATTCAATTTTTTTCACATTTTATCCCGGTTGGAATGTAAATCTTATCCATTGGGGAGTTCCTATTTATGCTATTTCTCCAAAAAAACGTGTCATAGGCAGCATAATAAATTATTTTTTAAAGATAAATACTTATTTATAAAGCCATCGCTAAATTTAATCTTAGAACTGAATCAAATCCCGGAGCTGCAAAATGTCCCGAAAGAATTCCAGCACTCAACTGTCTGAGTCAAACAATACTTCTGAGAAGTCTCATCAGCAAAATCATAATCACAGACTTTTCTCTTCTCTTTCTCCCCACGAACTTTTTCATAAACTCTTCTGCAATCATTCCCATAAACATTCTCCAAGGCACAGTCATACCCACGGGACAGTGGATCCTTCTATACTTGCTACGAGTAAAGGGCTCTGGGCTGTAAAATGGTCTTTTATAGGGCTTCTGATCACAGCTGTTCTGCAAATTAGCATAGTCTATATCTCAGGGAGTGTTGCCCTTCTTGCCGACACCATCCATAACTTTGGGGATGCATCAACTGCCATTCCTCTTGCAATAGCTTTTTCCCTGGCCCGAAAAAAGCCAAGTAAATGCTTCTCTTACGGGTATGGGAGGGTAGAGGACCTTGCAGGCGTTATCATCGTTTTTCTTATTCTTTTCAGTGCGGTTGTAGCAGGATATGAATCTGTGACTCGCTTCTTTAACCCTCAGCCTGTGGGGCATTTGCAGGCTGTCGCTGCCGCCGGGATTATAGGCTGCGTCGGAAACGAATTAGTAGCCCAGTTCCGGATGAAAGTCGGAAAGGAAATCGGGAGTGCAGCTCTCATTGCTGACGGCTACCACGCCAGAGTCGACGGCTTTACGAGCCTTGCAGTCCTTATAGGAGCAGCTGGAGTCTGGCTAGGGTATCCTATAATTGATCCTCTTATTGGCATGCTAATCACAATCACCATCCTGAAAATAGTCTTTGATACTAGCAAACTCGTGTTTACCCGCCTTCTGGATGGCGTTGAGCCTGAAGTCATAGATAAAGTAAAAAATGTTGCTGAAAGTGTTGAGGGTGTTTGTGAAGTTACGGATCTCAGAGTCCGCTGGATAGGCCACAGGCTCCATGCAGAGATCAATGCATCCGTTTCTCCTTCACTTTCTGTTACAGGAGGGCACGAAATAGCCAATGCTGTAAGAGAAAAGCTTCTGGATAATTTCTCCTACCTTTCCGGTACTACCATTCATGTGGACCCCCTAACAGCCTCAGGAGAGTGCTCCCACTGTGGGCCTGAAGGTTCTGATATCATAGCTGTAAAACACACCAATGTTGTTTTAAATGTTCTCTCGCAATGAAGCCCCGGAAATCTCAGGTTTCTTCCTGCTTTCCTCCTGCTTTTCATTTTTCCTTCCTGTATTTATGCTTCTTTACAGCGTATTTTGTTTATTTTATCTCTGAAAAGAGCTTCTTATCTTATTCCAGTATCTATTGAAGCCTTAAGGTGAACGGTTTTTCCAGGCAAAATCCGAACTTTTTCTGGCAGGGCAGCAGTACTGTCAATTCCCAGATCCTTTATGTCTACAATGTATGTCCCGTCTTCAATCTCCATTTTTATATGTCTTTGAGGATCGGAGCTGATCTCTTTTAACAGTTTTTTTTTCTGTCATCAGTATAGATTTGGATCTTCCTTGCAGAATAAATTTCTACTTTTTGTGAGTCTGAGATTTCGCAGGGCTCTAAAGGACAGAGAGGGCTATTGTGACATTCACTTCAAGAAAGCCATTCTTCATCTCATCTCCAGTGTCCCTTTTCAAGGCATCCCTGCAAAAAAGCCTATGAGAAGAAGAACTCCCGCTGTAAGTATTTATATTCGTGTTTCTGCCATATCTGCCCACTTTTATACCTTTTTAATGTAAAACTTTTTTTTCTTGGCTGTGTGCTCTATATCTTCTGTTTTCTCTTTACTTTTTCATGCTGTAAACACTACGTCCACTCTTTCGATATCCCACAAAGATCCTAGCTTTTCTGTGATATCCTCCTTGATTGCCGAAGCAAACTGGTGGTCTGCCGGAAGGTCTACAACCACTCTCACCACTCCGTCTTCAACGCTTGTTTTAAGGATGAGATTCGTGCGAATAATGTCAAGGCCAGTTAGCGGGTTCATAACATGCTTGAGCCTGTGCCGGATAATTTCTTCGGTTGTAGGCTCCTTTTCGGTAATAAGCCCGTGCTTTTCTTCATAGTCCTTGATTGCAGCACGCAGGCCCTCAACTGCAAGCACAGAGCAGTGAGCCTTGATTGGAGGAAGCCCTCCAAGTTCTTCAGAAGCCTGTCTCCAGGTTATTTTTTTTGCCTCTTCAAGAGTCTTTCCACGTGCAAGATCCGTGATAACCGAGGCCGTGGCAATGTTTGAAGCACAGCCGTAAGATTCAAATTTTATGTCCTCAATGATCTTTGTCTCAGGATTTACTTTTATATAGACTGCGACCATATCTCCGCAGGCTGGGCTTCCCTCAAGGCCTTTTCCGTCAGGGTTTTCCATCTTTCCCACATTGTGTGGGTTCCTGAAATGTTCCAGCACCTTTTCGCTATAAGGAAACTTCATAACCTCACCTTGCTGTTCTTTTCTTACTTTCTTTTTCCTGTCTTCTTTTTTCCCGCTTCCCTTGACTCAACTTCCCTTTGTGCTATTTTTTCCATATTTCCCAGCTCATTTTCTTGCAAGAGGGCTTATCTCCCTGAGCCGTTCAACAACCTCACTCATGGCGTCAATTGCCGCGTCAGCATCTTCCCTGCGGTTGTAGCGTCCAAAAGTAAAGCGCACCGACCCGTGAGCTCTCTCATGATCTCCTCCAATACCTCGTATTACATGGCTTGCCTCAAGAGATCGGCTAAAACAGGCCGATCCTGTGCTTACTGCAAACCCCCTCATGTCCATATGCAGAGTTACAGATTCTCCTTCTACATAATGGAAAGTCAGGTTTGCATTCTGTGGCAGGCGCTGTTCTCGGCTTCCGTTGAGAGTAACATCCGAAATCTCGGAAAGTGACTTCTCAATTACCCGGTCCCTCATGGCCTCAAGTCGTCTGGTTTCTTCTTCGGTTACGAGTTCTGCAGCCTTTGCAAAGCCTGCGGCTCCGGGAATATTTTCGACCCCTGCCCTCCGGTTGAACTCCTGAAAACCTCCGTCCATGAATTTGTTTATTGGGGTATCTTTACGGAGATAAAGAGCACCTATTCCCCTCGGACCGTGAATGGTGTGAGCAGACAAGGTAATCAGGTCTATTGGCAGTTCCTTAACACTTAGAGGGAGCCGGGTGAAACTATGGGTTGCGTCCGTATGCAGGAGCACATCTTTCTCCTCACATATTTCTGAGATGACCTTCAGATCCTGCACTGTTCCTATCTCCTGGTTTCCGTGCTGGATAGAGACAATAACTGTTTCTTTTGAGATTGCTTTTTTTAATCCTTCTAGATCTGCAAATCCCTCTGCATCCACATCCAGTAAAGTTACGTCAAATCCCTGCTTCTGAAGAACTTTTGCCGTATTTAGAACCGGAAAATCCTCTATCTTCAAGACGATAATATGCTTTCCTTTCTTCTCCTTAAGGGCCCAGGCCACTCCTTTAAGTGCAGTGTTGCTTGCTTCAGTGTCACTCGATGTGAAGATAATCTCATCTGAATTTGCGTCGAGTTTTGAAGCTATACCTTCACGGGCTTTTTCAAGTCCTTCTTTTGCGTCGATGCCCATAGAATATCCAAATTCAGATGTTGCTACGGCGTAAGTATCAAAAAAGTAAGGTTTCATTGCCTCAAGTACCTGTTCATCCAGCCGCGTGCATGCGGCATTGTCAAGATAAATCATATTCTCAAATATTTTTCTTCCCCCTCAGATCAGATAGTCAAATTCCAAACTTAAGTTCTATTCTAGAATTTTTAGTAAATTCAGAACAATTCAGGATTAGGTAATGGGCATGAGTTATTGAAAACCGTAAGCATAAGAATCTCCCTATATTCTTTCCAAATAAAGTGGATGTACTAGCTTTTTCGGAATTGATCAATAACTCACGGACACGACCCCGGATTAAAAGCCTGAGTATATAGTCACATACATACATTTTCTCATTAATTTCAGACAAAGAGACGAATATATGGAAATTATGGAAATTATGGAAAACACTGTCGTTATGGACAAGCTATAACTGTACAAATTACTCCGCTTGTTTGTGCGAGAAGGAATATTGCTTCCCCCTAAATTAGCCCTCTTGAGCATAGCGAAAAGGGCCGCGTACTCCCGAGGCGCAATTCGGGCGAGACGCAATTCGGGCGAGACGCAATTCGGGGAGAGTAATTCGAGTGATTCATATGAAGAGAGTTACGTTCGCATCCCCGGCTTCCTGGATATACGACCCTACAGCTCCCCATTCGTCTATCCATTCCGTCCGAAGTTCTTCTTTCTTTATGCCCATGATCTCCATGGTCATTTCGCAGGCTATTATCTTTCCACCAAGTTCCTTGAAGTCACTCATCAGTCTTTCAAGTGAAGCAACATTGGCCCTATCCATTCTCTGTTTGACCATCAGCCTGCTGAGCCCCAGCATATTCATCCTGGAAAGCGGTCCCCTTTCAAGCTCTCCTTTCTTCAACCGTATCAGTCCCCAGAAGGTGAAGTATATAGAAGCTTCCATACCCATTGCCAGGGCTCCATTTCCGATTATAAGTGCGCTGTATACCTTATCCATATCGCCGCTGTGCAGGACAATAACTGTCTTTTCCCCCATTTCCTCCTCCTTTCCTATCTCACTGCTGGATCTTTATTTCCCACTCTTTGCCTCCTTCTTTATCTTCAATGTCCAGCACCTTAAATCCCATCGCTTCGCAGGCCATAGGAATCTCTTTCTTAGATGCCGGATAAGTGCCCTTTACAAAATTACAAGATCTCCTGGGGAGGCTTTCTTTAATGCTTTCCTGCACTCAACCAGAGGAATCGGGCATATTTGCCCTCGAACATCTATTTCCATTTCTGCCATATTCTTACCCCCCCAAAGTAAGAGATACGGAAGGATCCTAACAACATTTCTGCTTTTTGTTCTCGAATTCAGTCTATTTCAAAAAACATGTCATCTTTTTGTATTGAAAATATTATTTGGAAATAATCCTTAATATTCTTATTCGAAACTGTCTTTCTCTTCAGAGTGCTCTTCTTATCTTTTCTGCGACTTCTTCAAGATTGTTATTGTCAGTTTCGGTCCATATTATTGATTTTATCCCTCTCCCTCCATCCCCCTTTTTCCTTGGAATAATGTGTACATGTACATGGGGGACCTCCTGGCCAGCAACTTTCCCGTTATTGATTCCTATATTCGAGCCTTCTGCTGAAAATGCCTTTTCGACTGCAATGGTGACTTTTTTTGCAGTTTCAAAAAGTGAGGCAACATCTTCTGTACCCATTTCCGTAAAGGTGTTGAAGTGTTTTTTGGGAGCCACCAGAGTATGCCCTTCACTCGCAGGGTAAATGTCAAGAAATGCAAAAACGGCTTCATCTTCATATATCTTGTTCGAAGGAATTTCTCCTGTTATTATTTTGCAAAAAAGGCAATCTTCTGTCATAATCGTATCCCCTGAGAGTTTTAAGAGGTACCCTTATATCAGGGTTCTGTTTCTTTCTTAATCTATTATTACAATTTTGAAATTAGATTTTTCAAGATGAACTGTTTATACTTTTTCAACTTTAATATTTGGCAGGAGAATGTTCTCAGGAGAGTGAAGTTTTTATGATCGGTTACATTGCAGGCGCACTGACAACTATAGCTTTTGCTCCTCAACTTTTGCAAGCTTTGACTACGAAATCTACAAAAGACGTATCTATTATGATGTTACTTTGCTCTACTTCAGGCATGGTTCTCTGGCTGTTTCATGGAATTCAGGTGAAAGATCCCGCACTCATTGTTGCAAACAGCATTTCCGTTGTACTTGCTTCCTCGCTTCTGGGGCTCAAAATTAAAAATGACTACTCCAGTTCTATTTTCAAGTTTGATAGAAAAATCTGAACGTCTAAAACGAATTTTCTTTCCTCCCGGAAGTAGGGCTTGAATGCTCAATAATGCTCAACTATATATCCAAGGATAATTTAATTAAATTATTATAATTATCACTGTATTTTTTTGTTTCTCTATCGGGGGTGAAAATGATGGCTAAAGTCATAACTGGTGCACTAATTGGTATGGTCTGTACTTTTATTTTCTATTTCATTCCGGGGGTAAATGTTGTAGCTCCTCTACTAGGGGGTATTCTAGGTGGTTATTATGCTAATGGGGGTTTTAGGGGCGGCCTTGAAGCTGGAGTTCTCATGACTCTTTTCATGATCCTCCCGGGTTTTCTTCTCGGAGGGATTCTTGGGTCAATACTCCGTGAGGTTCCTATTCTTGGAGGGTTCGTAGTTGCCTCTACGTTTGTAATAACAATGGTCATCGTAGCTCATACTGCTGTGATAGGTATAATTGGCTCGATAATTGGTGCGGTTCTGGCGGAAAATAATGAAGTCTAATGTTTTGGTCTGCTTTTAAGTCTAAAAGCAGAGCATCTGCTAAATATTCAAAAAAAGTTTCTCGAATAAGACAACTGTGTATTTTGAAATATGTAATAAAAATAGGGGTATGAAGAAAAAATATCTTTTTCAGAGCTTTTTCTTCAACACAAAGTATTCTACAAGAATCATGAACAAGGGCAGAGAAATTGCCATCAATATTTTAGCCATTCCCATTGGCTTCTTTTCTTTACTGTCTTCTTTTTCCGCACTTGCATTCAAGATTGCTTTTCCTTCACCTTCCAGGTTTTTCAAAGTTTCCTTTATTGTTGCTCCTATCTGAGTGGTATTCTCGTCTTTTATTTCTTCCTCTCCGGTGTATTCAGTTATTGCAAAGGAGGAAAAACCAGGAGTTTTCGCTTTAAAGTATACATAATTCTTGTCTTCTCCTACCTTTTCGGTGTAAAGAGGCTGCCAGCTTTTATTATACCATTGCAGGTTTATCCGGGATTCGTTAATATTGTTATCTGTAATCCATTTTTTTTCAACTTTAAATCCCGTAATTCCATTCTCAAGGGCTGCAGGAAGTCCTCCTCCTTTGTCCCCAATCCAGATGTTCACATGTTTAAATATTCTGCCAGAAGGGAGATTTGGCACGAGAGTTGATTTATTCTTCAGTACTTCTACAGTTGTTGTTGTCCTCTTAAATGTTCTTTTGGCATCATATTCAACATATATAATGAATGTCCTGTTTTCCGGGAAATCATACCTCATATGATAGCCACTGATGACGTTTCTTATAGCAAGCTCCTTAGCGGCAACATTACTTGCTGGTTCTTTTGAAAGACCGCTTCCCATACCCCCAGAGCTGGATTTGGAACTGGAGCTGGAACTGGAACTGGAACCGGAACCTGAGCCCGAACCTGAGCCCGAACTACCGCTTGATGTGGCTTCTTTTGCGATCTTTACTGTTTTTATGAGTTCATTGTTTGTTTCGTCGTTTTCGCGCACAACAGCTCCGGAATCTGCCATGAGTTTTACTTCTATTTGTCCTTCTGCTGTAGGAACCCAAAAAAAGATTCCTTTTGTTGTTTCTCCTGCAGCAAGTGCTGGCACCGCTATTTTTCCACTCGAAGTTTCGTTGTTTCCATTGATGCTATACTGAAGCTCACATCTATGTGAGGCTCCGGGCCCGTTGTTTTTTATTGTTACTGTGAATGTAATATTTTCTCCTGGTTTTGGTGCTTCCGGATTTACAGAAAGAGACTCTATAGTCAGGTCAGGAAGTATTGCTACAACGTTTACTATTTTTGTGAATCCGTTATTCGCTTCATTGCTTTCATACACGGCTGTTCCGGAGTCAACAAGCCCCCTTACTTCCATCTGGCCTTCTGTGTTTGGGGTCAGGGAAAATACAACAGCTGTATCTCCTCCTGGCAAAAGTGGTGGAACATAAATATCCTGTCCTTCATTTCCGTTAATATAATATTTCACCACAACCGCTTCAGAGGAAGCGGTACCTTGATTCTTTACTTTCAAGGTTATGTTTAAGAGGTTTCCTATTTGAGGGGCAGATGATTCCGGCACAATGTCTTCAATTATCAGGTCAGGAAGCGGATTATCTACTACATTTATTGTGGCTGTTTCTTGATTATTTTCTTCGCTGCTCTCACTTATCAGGTTTTCTTCATCTACCACGGCTTTAATCTCTACAGGTCCTTCTAATACAGGAATCCATGTATACGTCTCCAGGATGCTTTCCCCTCCGGCGAGTTGAGGAAGATCCCATTCTCTTTCGAGAATTCCGCCGATGTATAATTTCAGTTTTGTCCCATCTGAAGTTGATGTTCCCTGGTTCTTCACATTTATCTGTATGCTCTGATGTTCTGCAGGTCTGGGATTTTCAGGATATGTAAAGGTATCTATTATCAAATCTGGGAATCCGGCTTTTCTGAAAGTTAGTGGCTGTGTTTTTTCGTTATTGTTTTCATCACTTTCTGGCACTGAGTTTTCTTCATCAACTATTGCCCTGATGTCAACTGTTTCTTCATTCTGCGTTGTCCATGAAAGTGAAATCTGTTGACTGGATCCAGATTCTAATGCCTGTACCTCTTCCTGCCCTATAGAGGTGTCACTATTATACCATTTTAGATTCGTTAACCCTGAAGTCTCAGTTCCCTGATTCTTTACTGTGGCTGTAATAGTTACCGTTTGTCCGGGTTCTGGATTCCCGGGGGCAAAAGAGATATCTTCAATTGTCAGATCAATAGTTGAATTTCCATCGCCTTCAACATCTCCATCTGCAGCAGACGCCACGCCGGGAATCGCTCCGGAAATTGTTATAATAACTAATAATACAGAAATTACAGAATTAAAACAATCGGATTTCATTTTCATTGGCCTCCGCCCCAACGTTCGTAACAGAAATGTCTGGTACATCAGTGATTCATTAATAAATAATCATATGATTTATAGAAACAAAGTTTCTTATATTCAATTCTAGGTAAATCGTTCTATAAATTGTGCTATTTCAATCCTTCTTACATATTGACCTAGATATAATTTGTACAGTCCATATTTTCTGTCTTTCTATTTTTATTATAACTCTCTCAATTTATGTAATCTTTTCTAAGCTCATTAAGTAAGAGTAAACTTTACTCTATCTCACATTTCCTTTTATATTCCTCTTATTGTATCCCTAAACATCAAAAAATCGTTGAATGCAAAAATAAGGTAACAAAATAAAGAGGTGGGTTATATAATTTAAATTCTCAATGAGTAAAAATGAAAAATATAAGAAGGACTTAGACAATCAGGTATTTTCGATCTTTGATCTGAGCTCTACTATCTACTCCAAGTATCCCGGCAATCTCTACTCCTTCACTTCCTATCTCTGCAAGCTGGGTGTAAATTTCGGTTCTTGATATATATTTCTCAGTCCTTGTTCCATCAGCTTCTTCCATTTTGATGGTTATCTCTTCTTTATTGTGTCCTTTAGCCAGACACTCCTGAACAATTACCCCGTATTGCTCTGCGATAACTTTCAAGCAGTCAAAAATCTGGTTTGTAGAAACCGCATCCTCTTCATCGAGCAGGACTTTTGAAAGAGTATATGCGTGGATATTTGTCCTGAGATAATCCTGAACTCTTTCCGGAATTTTCTTTAGACTTTCCATGTCAATAAAAGTTCCGAGTTCTTTGTCGGCGGTAATTTCCTTGTTCTCCTCGTATACGAAATATCTAAATTCTCCGCCTTCTATCCTGTATTTTCGGTTTGTTTTTTTGTTTTCAAGGGTTAAGCGGACGTTTTTCTGGCTGTCGTATTCCAGAAAGCTTACAATAAAATCGGATAGGTCCTGCATTTTTATTTTTTCTTCTTTTCTCAGGATGCCTGCCCGCGTCCACCCAGGCAGGCTAAAGTTTCCAAGAAGCTTTTGAACTGTCAGTGACTCTTCTGTAACCCCGAGTCTGTAGTAGTACTGCATGCCTGAGACCGAACCTTCCATCTCTCCAGAAATGCCGTTTACACTGCTTGAAAGCTCAAATCTCTTTTCGGCCCCATAGACCTCTGAGATTAAAAATCTGGTGAGGACTTCCAGGATTTTGCTTTCAAATTTTTTATAGTCATGGACATTCCCACTTTCTATTTTTCTGTACTCAGCTTCGAGGATTTCTCTCTTTTTCTCAAGATTCTCGCTACAGGTCTGGTGGATTGCATTGGCGCAGGGTACTACATCCTCAATATCCACTTCATTCACCAGTCTTGTAAGCAGCAAATTGAGCTTCTCTTCAAAAATATTCATCCCATTTATTCTGCTGTTCAATTCATGGAGTGCTTCTTTATGCTTGCATTTTATTTCTATTATGGAATTTTCCAGGGGGATTACTCTGGAAGTTATATCTATAAATGTTTTCAGATCCTCAATGAAATCCCGCTGTACAGGCAGTTCCGTAGAGTCCTGGTAAATATATTTCATAAAAGCACCTGGATAGCTAAACAACCCTTCAAATATTCTATGACCTATAGCTATATAATATTTTATCCAAGATTCTCTCTTATTTTTAGAAGACGACTTTTCCTTCTTACATGAGCATATGCTTCTTTTCCTATACTTCCTCAGGTGGCCGAGAAAGGCTCGACCACTTTATATCTTATAGTAAAACTTTTCGGACAGAGTCCAGAATCTCATTTATGTATTTTGCAGCCGAATTTTTCAGATCCATAGGATGGACACTTTCAGCCACGAAAGCACTTTCCATTTCGGAGTAACTGGCGTATGTCAAGTTTCCTCCGAATTTTTCCGGTCTCTCTATGAAAACTGTTTCGTATCTGGGGAAGATATGATAGCGGAAAAGAGCAAGAATCGGATTTTCGTCTACGTCTCCAATTTTACAGAAGGCTTTCTTAAATTTTCTGGAGATTTCTTCTTCAGTATCGTCCACTGAAATAAAATTCTCTTTTGAGGAAGCCATTTTGGTTCCGTCTAATCCGAGGAGAATAGGGGTATGAATGCAAATCGGCGTTTCGAATCCCAGACTTTTTAAGTTTTCGCGGGCAAGCATGTGGATTTTCCTCTGGTCAATCCCTCCAACTGCAATATCAATTTTGAGCATGGCAATGTCAACAGCCTGCATCAGAGGATATATCATCTGGGAAACGGTTGGGTCATCCATAGCACGCCCAACTTCATCCATGCTCCTGCGTGCCCTGTTAAGAGTCACTACCCTTGAAAGTTTGAGAACATTTAACATGTACTCGGCTCCCAGCTGGTAGTCCGATCCATACACAAAATCCGTTTTCTCTTCATCAAGCCCCAGAGCAACAAAGCAGCGTCGGTTATAATCTGCAATCTGCCGGACCTCTTCAAGTGTACCTTTTCCATTCAGATATGCATGTACATCTGCAAGCAGGACAGTGATCTTAAATCCGGCTCTTTGCAAATCAATTAGCTTGTTTACTGTAAGGACATGCCCCATATGGATTTTTCCGCTTGGCTCATATCCTACATAGGCACGGGGAGCTTCCTTTTTGTTAAGAAGTTCTTCAAGTTCTTCTTCGGTTACAATTTCCTGAACGTTTCTTTTTATAAGTTCGAGTCTGTCCATTGCCTCTACATTCCTGATTTTTATTTTCTTATTCTCAAAAACTTAATTTCTATTAATAAGTTTCTCTAATAGCGATATTCTTTCTTCCTATTTAAATTCGGAATTCTCCGGTTCTGGGTACTTTTTCTGCGCAGATATTTTGTTCCTTTACCAAGAACCGGAGTAAAACCAGAGATTTCATGTTCCGATGTCGAAATAAGAACCCCTTTTCTCTGCCAGAAAGGGAGCGTTGCAGGTTTAATCTCTTTTTTAAAAATTATTTTGTGGTTTTCCTGTTCCTTTTTCCTTTCAGATATTTCAAAGCCCCGTTCCTTTATCTCTCGGGATGTGGTGACCCCGGTTGCCATAAAATTATGCGGGGGTTAGGATGTCTACAGTGAAAATAAGCAGTTTCCTCTTTTTGAAGCGTCACTATTCTGAAATCAAAATCCACAGACCCTTCAAGTGGTAAGTTTATTGTAAAAGCTCTTCCCTGAAAGATTGCCACGATAAAGTCAATTTTTTCCACTCCCTCTTAAAATGAAAGCTCCATGAAAAAAACTGATCACATCTGAAAAAGTGTAGGCAGAGAGGGGGCTTAAATCGATTTTTTAATGAAAAGTTCAGTGATATCCGCCATTTTCCTGGCGAAGGGTTAATCGTAGGGTTTTTTAAAGCCCAGCCCCAAAAGCGTCTTTCTAAAATTCCTGCCGTCAGCGTGCACAATCACATGAAGGATACAGCGCATTTCAGCATCGATTTTCCCGACTTTTCATAAACTTTCCAAAATCTCTCAGTCTTCTTTGCGTTTCTTGTATCTCTGGACAACATCTCTTACTATGATGATATCTGCTGCCGTTATAACCCACCGGTAAGGAATAATTATACCTCTGGTGTTCAGGTCAAAAAGTTCCCTGTTAATATCCGAAACAGCAAGCCCGGTAATCTTCTGTTCCTCTATATCAATTACGAGGTCCTGTAGCTTTCCTACATAAACACCATTATTTGTGTATATGTTTAAACCAAAGAGTGATGTAAGTTCTGCGCGCATTATATCCCTGCTTTGTAAATTAATTTCAGTCTTTCTCTTAACCTTATATGAAAAACATACTTATATATCTTACAGTTTCACTGGCTGTAATTACTAATTCTCTGTCTTTTTTCAGGTAAAGATGGGTTTTCATTCATTTTATTATAAAAAATATCTGTATTTAAGTTAACGAGAGAAATGAAGGTATTTCAGCCTTTAAATTCTTTTTCCAATATAGGAATAAAGAAGAGATATCTTTGTTGCCTTTAAGTCGTCTTTACATTTATTTCTCTAAAACGGCAACCTTTGTTTACTATCTTTGCCATTATATGATGTAAAATGGAAATGAAAATGGATTTCTTTTTTATAATTTTTATTGCTCACAGGTAAATTTTTAAATTACCTATGAGCAGAACTCTTTAGTCTTTTATATAATCTTTTCTTTTTACTCTCACTTGTTTACTTTTGAATTCATTCTCTCTTTATATTTCCAGCTGTGAAATTACCTTTCTAATAGTTTCTGAGGATTTCCTTAGGATTTCCTGCTGTCCCTGATCCAGTTTTAGCTCCAGAATTTCTTCGACACCGGATGCTCCAAGCTTTACAGGCACACCAAAGTAAATTCCTTCCTGCCCATAATGTCCTTCAAGATAGGCACAAGCTGGAAGCACTCTCTTTGTGTCTTTTATCACAGCTTCAGCCATAGAGACGATGGCTGAAGATGGGGCATAAAAAGCACTTCCCTGTTTAAGAAGCTCCACAATTTCGGCTCCACCGTTTACTGTTCTCTCTACCAGCCTGGAAATCTTATCCTCAGAAAGCAGGTCTGTAAGTGGAATCCCTGACACTGTGGTATACTGGGGGAGGGGTACCATAAGGTCGCCATGCCCTCCTATAACCATTGCCTGTACATCTTTTTTCGAGCATTTCAGTTCTTCTGCAATAAAGCTTGCAAAACGTCCCGCGTCCAGAACCCCGCTCATTCCGAATACTTTTTTTGTTTCAAATCCTGTTGACTTCATAGCTACATAGGTTATAATGTCAAGTGGATTTGTGATATTCATTACTATGGATTCTGGAGCATACTTTGCAATATTTTTGGATACTTCTACTATTATTTTGGAGTTCGTTTTGATCAGATCTTCTCGAGTCATTCCGGGCTTTCTGGCAATTCCTGCTGTAATAATTACGAGATCAGAGTCGGCAATATCTGCATAATCATTACTCCCCAATATTGACGTATCATAACCTTTTATTGCCCCTGCTTGCATTAAGTCAAGAGCTTTTCCCTGAGGCAGCCCTTCCACAACGTCTGTCATGACAATGTCGCCAAGTTCAAGTTCAGCGAGCCGCTGGACTGTAGTTGCTCCTACATTTCCTGCGCCAATCACGGAAATTTTAGCCATTAATTATACTCCTCTGTCAAACAATTTATTTTTCAGGATATTTTTTTAACTCATGCCTTTAAAAATTTATCATGTACTTTGTTTATTATTACTGGTAAACTATTATTTTAATATTTATTTCTTGTTGTTTCATCTAGAAATTTTTTATATATTCTCTTCTTTAACCATTGTTTTTCTTTTCGAATACTTTCAGCTCGCGTGCAGTATTTTTATTAAACATTAATCTCAATGATACAGGGAAAACATGCTAAATAATACATATATCCATATTCCGGGTGTCGGGAAAAGTCTTGAGCAAAAAATCTGGGCTCAAGGAATACACACGTGGGAAGAGTTCCTTGAGCTGGAGGAGAAAATTTTAATACCTCCGGCTCGGAAAGCCAGAATATGTGAAGAGATAAAGAAATCTTCTGAGCATCTGGCCTCAAAAAACTACTGTTTTTTTTCTCAATGTCTTCCCTCTGCTGAACACTGGCGAGCCTATTCTGCATTTTCCGATTCTGTCGCATTTGTGGATATCGAGACAACAGGGCTTTCTCAACATAGGGATAAAATAACCGTTGTTGGAATTTATAACGGGAAAGAGTCAAAGACGTACGTAAGGGATATAAATCTCGATGAGATTGTAGAAGAATTCTCAAAATACAAGCTACTTGTATCCTTCAACGGTGCTCGGTTTGATCTCCCTTTCATAAAGTCTGAGTTTCCAGATATTGAATTCAACCAGCTCCATATAGATCTCATGTATCCTTTAAGGCGAATAGGCTACAGTGGAGGTCTCAAAAATATCGAAAAGATGCTCGGCATTTCCAGAAGTGAAGATACAGAGGGTATAACTGGATTTGATGCTGTAAGACTCTGGAAAAATTATGAGAAAAGAGGGGATCAGGAAGCTTTGGACATACTTGTTAAATATAACAAAGAGGATATAGTTAATCTGAAAACTATTATAGAGCTTACTTACCCTAAAATGGTTGAAAAAGCTCTTAGAGGCTAAAATCTACATTTATGGAATTGATAAAAGGCAGAGATATCAGGCAGTAAGTATATATTTCCGCTAATATTTTATATACTTATACTGCTGTTATTAGATTCAGCCTTATGATACATTGCCAGCCCTTTGGAAAAATATTGTCCGCAGTTTGAACGTTATCTGTATGTTTGGTAGGAAAGGGGAATTCAATGGAAGTAACACTGAAATTCGGGGATAAAGTCACTGTAGCAGATGTAAGAAAACTCCATGACATGGAAGATGCAGCATTTGATAAAGAATGGTTTGAGAGGACAGATGCAAGAACTGAAGATATGTATTACATGTTCAGGGACCTTGCTAAAAATGATGCTGATCTCCAGGCAATTAAAAACAATCACTTAAGGTACGATATTACTGTGATCCCAGCTGGAATGCTCGGATCGGAGTTTACCAAAACCTTAGGTCACTATCATCCTCAAGTTCCAGGAACAGACGTCTCTTATCCTGAAATTTATCAGGTACTTGAAGGTTCTGCTACTTATCTCCTGCAAAAGGTGGAACACGATAACGAGGATAATGTTCTGGATGTCGCAGTTATCACAGCAGGGAAAGGGGATTTAGTGCTTGTCCCGCCTGGATATGGGCACGTTACCATAAATGCTTCTGATAAGACTCTTGAGATGGCAAATTGGGTATGCCGTGATTTTTCCTCAGTTTATGAACCTATTAAGAGACTTTCTGGTGCTTCTTACTTCCTTCTGGAGGACGGTTTTGCCAAAAATCCCCTTTATAGGAATGTTCCACCCATTCGCTATCTTAAACCTCTACCTTCTAATTACCTTGGGCTGAGTTCTGGAGAAAATATGTATGACCTCATAAATGAAATTGAAAAACTTAGATTTTTGACATCTCCACAGGATTTCATGGGATTTTTTGCAGGAGTGCTCTGAAAACCAGGCCATGGAGATTTTCCATTCCGAAACATTTCTGTTTTGAGCTTCCTTTTCTTTAAGTTACCTCTAAATAATCCTTTTTTCTATTTTTTTCTTTATAGCTCATCCGTGTCGGAATCAGAGCTAAGAGTATATAAGAATTTTATAATGCATATTTTGGCAATTAATACACAACTTATAATAGGTATAAATACCTTCAATTACTGGAGGGTTGAAATGCAAAAAAATGGATACCGTATTCAGTTTACATCATCCAGAATCAAGGATCTCATGTACAGGACTACATTTGATCCAAAAAAAATGGATGGAGATATCATACTTAATCTTTCAATCATTGATAAAAAAGATCTGGATGACGTGCTTGGAATCTTTAAGATGGTAATTTCAAGCGGGCTTTCAGTGACCCCGTACGTGAAAATAATTTCCGAAGGGGAATCCACAGGAGACCTGACTATTGAAAAAGGAAAAGTGGGTATCGGGACAGTATGCAGCATAACAATTGACGGTGTACTGCTCAAGGCAGGTATTCCCGTGAATCCGAAACTTGGCGGAGTTGTTCAAATCCGAAATGGGGTTCCGGTACGTTTTACTGATGTGTTGACCTATGTAAGCACAACTGTAGATCCCCTTGAAATTCTAATGTCCCAGGGTATTACTTCTGTCTCTGAAATGCTCAGAACAGGTTCAGGCAAGATTCTTGCCAATCTCAGAGAAGCTCCTATGGTTGCAAGAGACGCGATCGAAAGTAGTCTTTCTGACCTTCTGGATGCAGGTTTCAGTGGTATTCTGGAGGTCGGCGAGCCAAATACACGGGTCCTGGATGTCCCTATTGAGAGAGACCATCTCGGAATAGTCGTCATAGGAGGAACAAATCCTATGGCTGTTGTACAGGAGTATGGGATTTCGATAGATACCAGTGCAATGGCAAGATTAATTTCTTTTAAAGAAATGAGCAGAATTGAAGATCTTATTTAAATAATAGGATCTAATTCTATTCTATAAATTTCTCTTTTTGGTCTTTTCTGTGGGTTATTGATAAATCTTAAAAAACGGTCACACTATCGTAGTCTAAAAGATCTGAGAGTCAGTATTATGTTTTAGTAATTTCATAAACTGCTCCCTCAATATCTCCTTTTTCACTTAATTCTTATCTCATGCTCAGTTAGACTTTTCGGAGTATTTTTTCCAAAGGCTGGTTCCTTTATCTTGAATGTGCTTTCTTCTGAAGCTGTTCTCCTATAAACAGATCCAGCTTTCGGGCAAATTCTTCCTTTTTATTTTCAGGTATAGTTGCTCCTGCTGCAATATCGTGCCCTCCGCCTGCCCCTCCAACCTCTGCCGAGACCACTGACATTGCTTCTGAAAGGTTTACTCCCCTTCGAATCAGGTCCTGTGTTCCTCTTGCTGAGACTTTAATCCCTCCATCTGCTTTTGCAAAGGCAATAATCGGAAGATTTCTGTTCTCAACTATTGTGGAACTCATGCCTGCAATAATTCCTACAATGGTTTCCTTTATCTCCGAGCCTGCATCGAAGTATTGAATATTTTCCAGTTGAATTACTCCCTTCTCTTTTACATATATGAGGCCGTTAACGAGGTTCTGCCTGTGTTCAGCAAGCAATTTACGGGCATCTTCATAAGCTTCCTCTCTATTTCCCATGCAGACTGCGAGTCCTATTTCTGCGTGATCGTAGCGTGCAGTGGCGTTAAGAAGGGTGGAAAATTCAGAAGCATCTCTCATTTCAGTCCCTTCCCGTTCTTTTTGAAGAACATAAACTTCTCCTATTAGGCGCTCAATCTTGTAAGCAGGTATTCCTGACTTCAGGCAGTACTGAATAAGCCCTGATACGATTTTCTGTTTTTCCGGCGTTTCAAGGTCAATCCAGCGCCTCCAGCGTTCATCCTGGCTGAAGCGGATATTGAGAGAATGAATAAATTCAATGCAGGCTTCTTCGTCCCCTGTAAGTCCGGGAAGATAAGGGTCTGAGGAGTACTGCAGTAACTTATATATTGGGCGAGTCTGCTTTCCGAAGAGTGTCAGGTCTTTTTTGAACTGGAGTGTGCCTTCTTTCACTCCTTCTTCCAGAATTTCTCTGTTGATTCCTACAAGCTGTCCCATTTTAAGATGCTGCATGTCTCCAACTGCTCCTACTATGGCCAGAGAGGAAAGGTCTTTATTTTTTCCAAGGGCTGAAGCCAGCAGATAGGTGCTTCCAGAGCCACTCAGTTCATAGGAGCCATTTGCCCCAAAAAGGTGGGGATTAAGGTGAAATTGAAAATTTCCCTGAGGTTGATGGTGGTCTGAGATTACTGCATGGATTCCGCGAGATTTTATCTGTTCGCACATCCCGCTTCCCAGATCCGTAAAGATAACCATCTCATGGTTTTCGTTTGCAATAGTATCAAGGGCCTTTTCATCAAGCTGCTTTACGAAGCGTGTTGTATATTCTAAATTTCCTCTTTCAAGAGCAGTACATATAATTCCTGCAGAAGTTAGTCCGTCAGCATCAATGTGGGATACAACATGGGCAGATTTGTGTTTCTTAATTTCTTCAGCACACTTGCCTGATTCTTTCATAAGTGCTTTCATTGTCTCAGACATTATTCTCTCCAGAAATTTCTACTTGTCTCAACTTAACTGTTTTTTTCTTAGCTCTGTTTTTCCCATTCGCTGGGGTTTACTCTATAATCTTTTCCATCTCTTTTTATTTCAGGAAAATTCCGGATTTCCTGTAAGGTGAGTTTAAGATTCTGAGCAAGATATTTCTTCCTTAGCTCCTCCCATGGAATCATATATGCTTCCTTTCCATGTCCTATCCCCATACGAAGTTCCACTGCAAGGAATCCTCTCCTTCCTGATTTATTCAGGTAATCTGAAATCCTTTCTATCTGATGAACTCCTTTTTTGTCCACGGTAAAATGTTGGGAGAAATAGAGTGCATTTGCTCCTTTGTCCACTGAGATACTTTTGCATTCAATTCCAATGTATAAATCAGGATTAAGAGAATCCACCAGCACATCAAGAAATTGGGAAGTAAACCTGTGCTGTTTGAGCCTGTAGGAGATAGCCCTTATACCTTTTTCTTCAATGTAGGCGTTAAATGAGTTTACAAGCACGTGTTCGAACTCGGTCATGAAATCCTGTCCAATTTTCTCGCTATTTTACTTAAGCTTTTTACTCAGAATATCTTTGTTCTGTCTATGATGGGGCAAAAGCAAGCTTTTCAGTTTGATAAGGTTCCTCTCCTAAGAAGGTTAATAACTATAATTCCTGAGATCTTTTCAGGGGCTTTTACTTTGGAATATAATTTTTCTTTATAATATGCTGGCTTTCTAAATTTTAATGGCCTTTTAGCGAATTAAGTTCAGATAATGGCTTGAGGAAGTCGGAATAAAAGCATGAGTATTTATCTCATGAATATTTTTTCCGAGCTTGAAAAAAGAGTCTGAATAGAATATTTCTCAGAAAATAAACGCCGATCAGAATCTGACCGGCCTGTATAAATTATTTAATTTGCTATGATGAAACTTACAAAATCCGGGCTGAGACGTGTTTCCCTTACAAGTCTCTCTATAGTATCTTCGTTAGAAAGGCCCTCTTCTTTAAGTTCCCTTATACGGTCAAAAACATGCTGGGAAACTTCGGAATATTCATTGATGTCTTTTCTGTGTCCCCATACGTCGCCTTCAAGTAGAGAAATATTCTGCATGGAGAGGTACATCTGTGCAGAACTGGAAATTGTTCTCTTGTATGAGCTTGGGATATGGATCGCTTTTACTTCTGGACACTTCAGGATGAGCTGGAAGATGTCCTTGTTAGAAGGTCTGAATGCCAGATGGACAATCTCCTCATCGAGTTTTAAAGTGTCTATCTCTTCTTTTGAGCTTACAACTCTAATTTTCATTTTTTTCACCGCTCTTTCCAGATTTTTAGAGTTTTATAGGGTTTCTCTAGGGTTTCATAAAATCGTTGGGATTTATTTCGAATTTTTCAGGTTTAATTCACGTTTTTTAGGGTATACTTTATTAAGCTTAAATTTTTAGAATTTGAACTTTTACAGTTCATTTTTTAAAACCCAAAGATCACACTTCGGTTTTTTATTATATTAAGGGCGCATTATATTTATTTTTTTATGAATGTTTTTGCTTTTTTCCGGTTCCTACACTTGAAGACCGTTTAACTGAAGTGAATTTGACATTTTTATTTAGACTTCCTTCTCACGGTGTAAATATTTTTACATGCAGGGCGTAGGTATACGATATTTATATTCTACTATTTAATATTATTCTGTAAATCTCTTTTTCAACATATTAATTTATATTCTTTAAAAGGAGCTTTTCCAACTGGAAAATCTTATTACAAAGTGTATTCTTTAAATCCAGAATTTCTTGACTATGAATTTTGTCCTTTTTTCAGTAGAGGATCGCACAATTTTTTGATATTACAAATGCGTTGACTCTCTCTATTGAACGTTATTTTTGATATTTACGCCTTGGAGTCTTGATATGTATAATCTGCTTTAAACATTTCCCACAAAACTGAAACATAAGTTTACTGAAAAGTTTCTGCCCCTACTTCATACTGCTATGTTAATTATTTTCGGTTTATTTCTCATGAAATTTCTGTAATTAATAAGCTCTTCTCTTTATAACAAGTGCAAAAATCTTTCATATTCTTTTATCTATATTACTAAATATTATTTAGAGGCTTTTTCAATTGTATATATGTTAATTCTCAGAACCAACTTTATTTTCAAATCCATAAAGTTTCATAACTCTTTTTTTCTGCCTCTCAATCTTGCAAAACTTTTGACATATACACGTTATCAAGAACATATCCTGATTTTCTATAGTACTCTCTAGCGCCTATCCCGCTAATTACGGCGAGTTTCCGGTAGCCAGCTTCATGCGCTATCTTCTCTGCATGTTCCAGAAGTTCCTTTCCATATCCTCTGTGCTGCCAATCCTTTTGCTTTGCTCCTTTTCCTACGGGTACCATTGAGCCATAAACATGCAGTTCTCTTACCAGAGCTGTCTCCTGCAGTTCAGGGCGGTGAGGGGCGGCCGGGAAACGCAGGCGTGTGAACCCTATCAGCACATCTGCAGCAAGATCTTCAAATGCAATGAAGTGTTCTGTACCTTTGCAGGCTTCATAGGTTTCCACAGTTAGTTCTATGTCTTCCTCTCTTATTTTCATTCCTTTCAGGCTAGCATGCCCTACTTCTCTGCAGCGGATACAGCGGCATTTTCCTCCTTTTTGTCTCAATTTTTCTTCTGCCAGCTGTCTGAGATTGCTCTTTCGGACTCCTGCAAAGATCTGGTGGGCAGGAATATCACGCTGGATACGCTGGAGCCTGACCCATTTGGGCAGGATAGCTTTTATGTCTGCAACCAGCTCCGTTGCTTCTTCATCGGACAAAGCTTCATACTCCCCTGCCTCCCAGAGCCTGTACAATGGGGTACCTTCAGTCACGAGGGTGGGGTAAATCTTGAGATAATCAGGCTTGAAGCGTGGGTCTTCGAAGAGTTTTTTAAAACCTTTGAGGTCCAGTTCAGAATTCGCCCCTGGAAGATGAGGCATCATATGAAATCCAACTTTGAATGCGCTGTCTCTCAGAACCTGGTTGGCTCTGACAATTTCTGCAACTCCATGCCCCCTCTGCATTCGGGTGAGTACAAAATCATAAACACTCTGGACCCCAAGCTCCACCTTTGTTCCTCCCAGCCTGAGGAATTCATCCACATGTTCTGCTTCTGCCCAGTCCGGCCGAGTCTCAAATGTAATTCCTACATTGCGGATTTCAGCTGTTTCGTTGGCTCTTTGTACTTCTTCAAGAGGGATATAGGGTAATGGGAAAGATCTGCCGATTTTCCAGGCGTGTTCTCTCCACTCTTCCCCGGATAAATCGTTCATCGCCTCGAGGCACCTTTTGGTAAACCATTCTTGATAATCAAGACTGCGTGCGGAAAATGTGCCTCCCATGATTATCAGTTCCACTTTCTCTATGTCGTGGCCGATCTCTTTGAGCTGGGAGATCCTCGATGTTACCTGGGCATAGGGGTCAAACTCATGCTGAATAGCTCTCATAGCCGCAGGCTCCTTTCCCATGTAGCTTTGAGGAGACTTAAAAGTGGATTTTGGGCCTCCTGGGCAGGGTAGACAAACTCCGTGAGGGCATGGTGCTGGAGAAGTCATTACAGCAATTACTGCTACTCCGGAAATCGTTCTCACAGGTTTGCGTCTCAGGAATTCTTTAATTATAGCCTTCTCTTCGGGGGTACCCTGTACTATAATGTCTCCGTTCCTGGGCAGGCTTGCCAGGTGATAGTGCTTACTCACCTCTTTTTTTGCTTTGTTCAACTGGGGTTCGTCTTCTATTTTGCCTGCCAGTACTTTTTCAAGGAGTTCCCTGCAGGCCCTGATATAATCATCTTCTTTCATCTCAAGTTCCGTCTTTCCGGCCTGTTCTTCCGGCTTTTTCTTCTGAGGCAGTTCTTTAAATGAAAATAAATTCTCAAAACATTTTTTAAAAAAGATTGCATTCGGCCTTTTTTAAGGCCACATGCTTCAGTTTTTGTTGATTCTGTGCAAGGTAAAATGCACTGTTTTACTATTATGGCATACAAGATTTGCTTAAATTCGAAAGGTTTTCACGGGAGATCTGCTTAGCAGAGATCTAACCCAATAATAAAGGTTCCACGTCCGATTTCCGGTTTAAGGCCCATTACAGATCTGAGATACTCATCCGATGGGGTGGAAGGAGACCCGAGTATAATATTATCTACGCCGTTTATACATTCTAATTCCTGGCACTTCTGGGGAGGAAGGACAACAGTTATGGGCTCTTTCTTTGCATCCTTTGGCTTGGGCACTGCACTCCTGTAAATCACAAAATTGCCCATGACTACCATATCCTTACACTTTTTACATTCCTCAAGTTTTTCGGGGTCGTAAACATCCTCTCCAACCTTTTCTCCAAATTGCATAAGGACTACATTGGGTCCTTCAGGCCAGACATAGTTCATATTGGTTGTAAAGGCGATGATTACCTGACGTTTGAAGACCTCTTTAATTCCCTGGTTGTCTCCTACTCCAAGACCCATCAGGACAGCTCCCTCTGCTTTTTTTTCAAGCTCGAGAACTTTTTCTTTGTCTTCTTCATTCAAAATGTATGTTTCGTCAACGCCTTTGATAGCTTTTATCCTGCATATGACGTCCTGGATAACATTTTTGCATTCCAAAGTAAATTCCCCTTCGTGTTTTTAGATCTATGTATATTATTAAGGTATAAAATATGATCTTATTTAATTTTCTCTTATATTCATAATGTGTCAGGCCTCTCTGTTATCGTCAAATCTCTCATTATTATACATAATATTTATTTTATATTTCTCTTCTTATATCGTCAATTTCTAACATCATAACGATTTTTCTTACAATGGTGCAAGCCTGCTTCTTTTGAAATATTATTATTATAATTATAATGGAAGTGCATGCAACATTATCTAAATTATTTTAAAAATGAACTGCAACTTTCTGTTGTCCTTTTTCATAATTATTGCTCAATAAATTAAACTTCTTAGTGATATTTTTCTATCATTCAGTTAGATTTTTCAGTGAGAATAAGTTTTCTCAGGATATTTATTATCAGATAAATCTATTTTTTTTATTTGTCAAAACACGCGCTTACAGATGTTTCTCTGAGACTTATCTAAGTAGAAGGTAAAATGGTCCTCTGTTGAAATAAATCAAAACCGTGTGAAAAAAAGATGGTTTCTGGGTTTTAATGATATTCTCAAAATTTTGTAAATGGTATTTTTTACCTAATGGATTTTTCAAATTAGTAGTTTCTGAAATTATTTAGCAAAAAGTGTCTTAATCATACTATCTTTTTTCTATAGTCTCTTATAAGTATTTCTACTTTATCTTTTATGTTAATTCCTTTTGAATCTCCTGCCTGATCTCTTTCGACATTTACCGTTATTTGTATCGTTGTTTTGCGCTTTTCCTATTCAATTTCCCTGAAATAGACCACAAAAGATTTAATAATGCAATTGTTTTATAGAACACTTGTAATCCAATTTAGAGGGATAAGGAGGGAATGAAATCCTCTTCGACAATAGACGATATTTATAAGTCTTATTTGGTGAAGAATGGTGAAACCCTAAAAGTGTGTTGATCCCGACACTTCTTCTTACATACGACATATCTTAACAAACATGGAGGAAATAATAAAATGAAGAGATTTGCAGCGATTACACTGGCTGTTCTCATGGTTCTTACTGTATTTGCATCCGCCGCAAGTGCAGTAGACTCACTTGAGGTCCGCGGTCCGGTGTACAACGGCTCCGACATCGACAGTATTATCGACACATATGGTGACGGTACAACTCTTACAGTCGATGCTACAGACTTTGCAGCGTTCTATTATGATATCAACGACAACGTGACAACCGAATCACTTTCCATCAAAGATGTTGCAGGCACTGAAAACAACATCATTGGAGAGGGCGGCCTTGTCTACGAAACCCAGATCAAACAGGTTGCATACGAATACGAAAATGCAGCTGCTGGCTGGGACAACTACAGCTTGATTGGTTTCTTCGCAGAGAAGTATATCCCAATCAACCCTGTAAAAGCTGACAAACTCGCCAAGCTTGTTCTTGACAGCGACGACAAGTACACTATCAGAACCGGCGAAACCCTCGACCTCGGTGAAGGCTACACTATTGAAGCCAAGCAGGTTGATGTTGACGGTGAGAAAGTCTGGCTCGAATTCAGCAAGGACGGAGAATATGTAGACGATGAAATCGTCTCAGTCGGTACCGGTGACAACACCTGGACTGTCGAACTTGATGATATTCAGGGCGAAGATGACGTTGCTGTTCTCAAAGTCCATGTCAACCAGGTCTTCCAGGGCGCAGTCGACAGCATTGCTCAGATCGAAGGTATCTGGCTCATTGACTACGCAAACGCTATGAAGATCGAGTCTGACGATGAATTCGGTGAACTCAACGATGTTTCCATCAACGGCGACAAACTTACCATCAGCAATGAAGACACCTTTACTCTGACCAGAGACTCCAGTGAGGAAGTCGCTCAGGGTATATTCTTCAAGACAGCTGACACCGCCTCCAATGTGCTCAGGTTCTATCTCATGAAAGAAATTACCGAGCCTGGAACCTACGAGCTCAGAGGACAGGTTGCTTCCGGTGACTTCACCTGGGATGCATCAAACTTTGCAGGCTTCTTCTATGACCTCAAAGATGACGTTTCCACAGAATCCCTTGATGTCTCTGGTATTAACGGTAATGTGATTCCTGAGGGCGGCCTTACTTACGAGACCACCATTAAGAATGTTGACTACGAGTACTCCAATGCAGACGCTGGCTGGGATCAGTACCCTGTTATCGGCTTCTTTGCAGAAGAATACATCCCAATCAACGCTGACAAAGCTGACAAACTTGCCAAGCTTGTTCTTGACAGCGACGACAAGTACACTATCAGAACCGGCGAAACCCTCGACCTTGGAGAAGGCTACACTATTGAAGCCAAGCAGGTCGATGTTGACGGTGAGAAAGTCTGGCTCGAGTTCAGCAAGGACGGAGAATATGTAGACGATGAAATCATCTCAGTCGGTACCGGTGACAACACCTGGACTGTCGAACTTGATGATATTCAGGGCGAAGATGACGTTGATGTCCTCAAAGTCCATGTCAACCAGGTCTTCCAGGGCGCAGTCGACAGCATTGCTCAGATCGAAGGTATCTGGCTCATTGACTACGCAAACGCTATGAAGATCGAGTCTGACGATGAATTCGGTGAACTCAACGATGTTTCCATCAACGGTGCAACCCTTAAAATCAGCAATGAAGACACCTTCACTCTGACCAGGGACTCCGATCAGGAAATTGGCGAGGGAATGTCCTTCAAGGTAGCTGACACACCATCTACCGAGCTCAGGTACTACCCATTCGTTGAGAAGACTCTCGGTAACGAAACCGTAACCACTCCAGAAGGTAACGAAACTACTCCGGAAGACAACGTAACCACTCCAGAAGGTAACGAAACTACTCCGGAAGACAACGTAACCACACCTGTTGAGGGAGAAACCACAACCGAAGAAGAACCAACCGAAGGAACTCCTGCTGAAAACAACACCAGCACAGAACCAGAAACTCCTGGCTTTGAAGTTGTTCCAGGAATCGTTGGACTCCTTGCAGTTGTCTATCTCGTCAGGAGAAACAACTAAATTTTCTGAGTGAAGGGTTTTTTTTAACCCTTTTCTCTTTCAATCCTTTTTTTTAGTTTGGTTTTGCAGATAGCTTTTTATTTGCAGATATTCTTAAGTTCTGTCTATTCTTTTAATTCTGAAATTCTGATCCTCTAAAACCTTCTGGTTACTTTCAGGATTTTAGATCAGGTGAAGTCTATGACAAAAAATATAACTTTAAAAAGAAGTATAACTCTAATTTCTGTGTTTGCGGTTTTGATGATCGCATTTTCAGGCTGTGTGGATAACAATACCCCTGCAGCTAATGGGACAGATTTGGAAAATCCGGGAGTAAACGTAATTTCTGCTGAAAATACATCTGGAATAAGTACACTTGAAACTCTTCCTTCTGGATTTAAGTACGTTGATACTGTTCCGTTCTCCACAGATCAGATAAAAAGTGATTATGAAGCTGAAAATGTCACCGGAATTCTTGAAGGCTTCGAAGGAATCTACAAAGGCGCTAACGAAACTGATTATTATATAGATGTGATAAAGTTTGAAGATAAAGAAGCTGCAAATAACCTTATTACAGCATACAAGTCTTCCTTCACTCCATTGAGTAACGTCTCCCGCTTTACTGATGAGTCCTTTAACGGGCACTCTGCTGTGAAAATCACTGATTACGTCACATCCGGCGGAAAAACTGTCCCCAGATACTCCTATATATGGAGCAATGAAAACTATGTGATAGCAGTTTTCGGAAATACTGCTGAGGAGTCTTCTGTCCGGCAGCTGGCAGAAGCAACAGGGTACTAACAATATACAATCTTTTTATTAAAGGGCCCAATGCCCTTTTTACTCCTCTCTTTTCCAATTTTACTTTTCTAATCCTACTTTCTTATTTTTCGTTGAAGTTTCTTTTTTGAGCCTGTTTTACTATTTTTCTTCATTCTTATTTTTTACTCAAAATTCAATGATTCGGCAGTCGCAAAGGATCCAAATAATCCTGTATGGCGAAATTGAGGCTCATTGAAAACAGATTATGAAAGGGTGTAGTAAAGTCAACGGTAAAAGTTACTTCGAAAAAATAACTAAAAAGATCTAAAAATAGCTTAAACAGAGTAAAAATTAAAAATAACTAAAAAGATCTAAAAATAGCTTGAACAGAGTAAAAATTAAAAATAACTAAAAAAAGATAATAACGCGGATAAGGTGAGGAACTTTTGCTATTCCTCCTGTGTATCTATTCCTTATCCGCTCACTTCTATGATTTGAGGTTTTTACTGATTAGTTCAGAAAGTTTTCATTTTACTTTATCAGTAATACTCCTTTTCCACCGACGTTAACGTCTCCCATGAATTTGCGGTAGGTAATGCCTTCAACCTCTTCTGTTCCTTCTTCTTTATAAGAGGGTAGCAGGTCTGAAACCTCTCCTTTAATAATGACTGTACCGTTCTTCATTTCAATTGCAGGCATCGTGGCGTTGCCTTCTATCACGATTTTTCCACCGTTGTTAGAGATTGCAGGAAGGAGTCCGACATTGCCTTTTACGAGGATTTCTCCTCCGCACATGTGTTCTCCGAGATAGTCTCTGGTGTTGCCGTTAACTGTAATTTTCCCTCCTCGCATGCCGCAGGACTCTCCGCGGTAACCGGATCCTACATAGTAGGAGGCATTTCCATTGAGGACGATTTCTCCCCCTGTCATCTCGCAGCCAAGCCAGCTGTCAGCATCGCCGTTGATCACGATCTTCCCGCCTTTCATCCCAAAGCCGCAGTGCATATCCACGTTGCCGTTGATCTCTATTTCTCCGGCACTCATGTTCTGACCAATGCGTTTCACTCTGGAAACATCTCCTTCGAAAACAATCTTTGTGTTTTCTGCGGAATCACTGCCTTCTACCTTTACGTTGAAGAAGTCTTCAAGAGGGGACTGTCCATTCCCGTACCAGACCTGAATTGCCTTTATTTCACCTTCAGTCTTGCCTGCAAAGTTGTCCGGGTTTACGTTATCTGCCTCTATGGGGATTTTATTGGCTTTTTTCAACGAAAGCTTCACAATCTGCATTTAAAACACCCCTTCTGTGGCGATTTCAACAGGCTTCTGGAGGTACATATCCTCAACCATATAGTTGGCTTTGCTCACTGTGTAGTACTTTCTGAATTTGAAATCTATATCTTTCTGCATTGCACTGTCTATGTTCGCAGGAACTTTTGCATTTACCCAGTAAGTCTTGCCTTTCGGAGTGGCTTCTATCTCTCCGTCTTTTACAACAATCTCTCCGTCTTTCAGAGTATATGCTGTGCCTGAGAAAGCTTTCTTAACCTTCGCGTACTCTGTCGTGGAGTCAATCTGACCAGGCAGGAGATCATATATTGCAATATCGGCATCCGAACCCACTTTAAGGTTTCCTTTCTCGGGCATGCTGTATATCTTTGACTGAGTGCTTCTTGTCATAATGGCAAGCTCATAGAAATCGAGCTCTCTGTCGATTCCAGGCAGTACCATTCTGTCAAGGGCCATCTTGGAAAATCCAGAGATAACCTCTTCTCTTCTTTTTGCACTCATCAGATATGTGAAGGCTTCAGGGTAGTTAACGAAAGAACCGCCGTTGGGACTATCGGTTGTGAACATGACTTTCCATGGGTCTTTTACTAGAAGGGCAAGTTCAAGCCCTATTGCCCACTGGACTGCGTTTACAAAGCTCTTTGGGGAGTAGAACAGGGGCACTACCCCGGAGGCGTCTTCCATTTCAATATCCTGGTTGCTCCACTTCTCATGCAGCATTCTTGAGTTTGCATATTCTACAGGTCCGTCTGCAGTCATTGTCACTGCAGGGCCAAAGATAACCTGTCCCAGGTCAAAAGTCAGGTGGTCTGCCCCGTTTATGTAATCTGAAACCATCGGAGCTCCTGTCTCAAAGTCCCTCCAGGAGGTGCCTGCATAGGCATTGAATTGCACATGAGTTACATGAAGAGCCTGCCTGTCTCTGCTTGTTTTTACTTTCTCAAAAAGTTTCATTGTCTCTATGGTGGTTGCATAGTTTCCTGGCTTTCCGAGATTATTGCAGTGAACATGCACGGAATGTGGAAGCTGCAGGCGTTCATTGGCTTCAACCAGTCCCATAAGAATCTCTGCAGGAGTAACATCAAAGTTCGGAACAGGGTCATAGAGTCCGCTGACGTTCTTTCCCCAGCCCCAGGCTTCTCCTCCTCCAGGATTCACGATCTTTACTCCGTACCCTCTTGAAGCTTTCAAACCCCAGGCAATATATGCTGCCAGCTTTTCAGGTTCTTTATCCCGGATATATTCCATAACCTGCCAGTTACTTCCAAAGAGGGAGAGTCCCATCTTGTCCAGGATTGGGATTTCCTTGAACTCCTCGTGGGTGTGCCTTGCAGCAAGAAGAGGGATAGCAGCTTCACAGATAGTTGTGTACCCGAGTTTTGCGTACCTGTACCCGATTGCATAGGTGTTTGGAGTATTGTAGCCTACCTGCGCTCTTGTCTTTTCTGTACGCGCAACCTGGCCTGAAAGCCCCGGAACAAGGCTCTTTCTTGCATCGTTTGGATTGATGAAACGCCCTACGTTAATTTTTCCGGCGCTGTGGGTGTGCCCGTCAAAGCCTCCGGCCATTGTGAGCCTGCCTCCGGCATCGATAACTTTTGCGCTTCCAGAGACGCTTTCTACGATCTTGCCGTCCCTAATGCAGATATCCATAGCCTCGCAATTAATGCCCTGGGCAGGATCGCAGATGCTAGCGTTTTTAATGAGGATTTCCGACATCTTCATGCACCTCTCTTAAGTTCCCTTACCTTTGCTGTCAGGTCTTTTACGATTTCTTCGTCTGTCTTGAATTTTGAATCAATCAATTTCTTCATGCGGAGGGAAATTGCATCCATGCGATAAGCTGTCCCCTCTGCTTCTATTCCAACGACTGCCGCCGGGATCACCACATCTGCAAGCTCGGTTGTGGGATTGGCATAAGGGTCAATCTGAATTACAGGAATCTTTGCTAAATGCCTGACTGCTTTTTGTGGGAAGTGAGCTCCTGCATCAGCCGCAGCTATAATTGCAGCGTCCGGTTCTTCACGCACAAGCAGGTCGTTTGCCCCGGTTTCTCCTGGGTTGTAATATGGATAGCCTCTGGCAAAGTCAATTGCCATCGGGAAGCCGGTCTCCCAGGTTGCCACCTGTCCGAATCCTGTGACATTATAGTGCCCGCGCATTGCTAGCATAACGGCTTTGGTGTGCTGGTTAAGGTCAGAAATTAGGGAGGACACAGCATCTCCGTTCTTGTACTTTGAGCGAGACTGTGTGACTCCCATTCCGAAGAAGACACAGACGAACTTTGCATTCTTCAGGGTCTCTGCAAGCTCAATAACTTCAGCCTTAGGAACACCTGCAATTGTTTCGGGTATCACATCTTCATGGCCGTTTATGATTGAGCGGAGAGCTGTGATCAGAAGCAGGTCTGATCCCTGGTCGATTTCTACGTATTTGTTGGCCAGTTTTGCAGTGTCAGTTTTTCTGACATCAATGACTACCATTGTTCTGCCTTTTCTTCCCTTCTCAGTAAAGAAGCCTTTTGAAAAGCTTGAGTAGCGAGTCATATGCCTGGGATGGGCATGTACAGGGTTGCAGCCCCAGAAGAGGATCACATCTGCCCTGTTCTTTATCACTCCAAGAGAGGCTGAAGGAGATCCTTTCTCCTGGGCAGCAAGGGCTGATGGTCCGTGACAGACGTTTGCCGTAGAGTCAATTATTGATCCTGTTTCTTCGGCAAGCTGGATGGCTCCGCTGATTGCTTCACAGGAGGTAGAGCACCAGCCGTAAGAAAGAGTCCTCCTTGAATTTACCAGAATTTTGGCGGCAGCTTCAATGGCTTCCTCGTAAGAAACCGGGACAAGCTCTCCATCCTTTCTGATCATGGGGGTTTCTATTCTGTCATGCTCAAACATGCCGACAAACTTGCTGTGGCCGAGGATGCAGGCGTTTTCTATTTTTGTGATCTTGTTGTCCTCAACAGTGACTGTGATATCGTCGCAGAGAGAGCCGCAAAGGGAACATACTGCGTCTTTGATTACTGGCATCTTTTTTCCTCCGAATTCTTCAAGTTTCTCCGGATATTGAAACTATGATTTTTTTGCCTGGAATTTTAATCGTCCAGATACTTCTTCATCAGGGACTTCATGTCCAGAGGCTTTTCATCCGTGACTTCTATTTCTGCTGGCACTCCTTTGAAGCCGGGCATTCCGCAGCCGTGGGTATCAGGGTTTAAAACTGCATTTGCCCAGGGTCCCATAGGGATAAAGGCAAGGCCTTCTGGGTTTCCTTCATTTGCTTTTGCAAATACCACCACTTCCCCAAACTCGGTGGTAACCTTCAGGCTGTCTCCTTCGGAGGCTTTCAGCCTCGCAAGGTCCGCAGAATTCAATTCACAGTAAGTACAGGCGTCAAAATATCCTTTGTGTGTTTTTGCTTCCAGATGTGCACCCTGGTCGGCGGTCCTTCCGGATATGAGATTTGCTTTTATTTTCATGGAAACTCCTCATCTGGGGGTCTAGTCAAGATCAGTAAGTTGAATCATTTTTGGTTTCAGTATTGGTTTCTTCTCTCCAACAGTTATCTGGGTCCGAAAATTCAGGTTTCCTGTTGAAACTGATAATTACTCTGAAATTGGTTTTCTAAGGGGGATTTTGGAATTTATGGTGGTAAATCTATTGTAATAAATTGGATTATAAGGTGCCATGTGAAGCCTTAATTTGCCGAAAACTCTCCATAGATTTCGGTTGATGAGGTTTAAGTCTTACAGGATTTGTGTTGTATAGGGATCGAATTGGTAGATGCTCATTTAACTGGGGATATATTTTGATCCTCTATTATAATTATCCTACTTATATATATTTACTTGTATATTTTATCTAACCGTGATATTCGTCAGTATAACTTTGTTGGAAGTCCTGGTGGAATCGCTTTAATGCTATCCCTTTTTTTAAAAACCGATCTGAAAACATATTTATATGACTTCTTTATTATATTTTTATTAATTATACTGGCTCTATCTCAATAAAAACCTTTTATTATATATTACCCTATTATGTTAGCACTAACATAACGTATCTGCTGACCCCATTCACGTTTTATAAGTACTGTTTTGCTTCTCTTTTCTCTCTTCAGACTATATTTTTTATCTCAGATATTGTAAAAAACCCCAATTTTCCTCTCATCCGATCGTTACCCTTTAATATATCTTTGTACATTTGTGTGTTGCAAGCCCGGATAGCCTAGTCGGTTGGGGCGCCAGACTCATAGGGACCTTATATGAGGCGTCTTTAATCTCCTGAGATATCTGGAGGTCGCGTGTTCGAGTCACGCTCCGGGCACCTAAAATTTTGTTCAAAGCACTTCTCAGTTCTGTTTTCTTAAATATTGTTTTTAGCGTAGTTTATTCTTCTTTGCTACCATAGGGGTAGCTTCATTCCCTATTTCAGGTAAAAGACATGTAGATCTTTTTGCAGGATGCTAACATACCTTTTGCAACTAATTGACAAGATCAAAATTCAAAATCTGAAACTTAGAAGCTCGAATCTTTCACAGGTTAATTTGTAAATATTTAATAGAAATAAGGATGTAAAAAACAGTTAAATCTAAAATCCCTAAAATTTAGACTTATATTATTTCCCTGTTAATTCTAAGGTTTTTGGCATGGATCCTAATCAATTAGCGATAGTTCTAGGTTTATTAACTAATGGCTTATACTCACTTATTCTTTTTACCGGAAGTAAGTTCGGAAAGGAAGTAGAGGATCTTGTATTCAGAGAAGAGAATATTAAAGAGCATTTAACAAAAGATAAGACTATTTTTGCCTCTATCATTGAAGAAACCTTTAAGGAACTTCCTCCTGTAATTGAACAGAAAGAATTTTGTGAGTTTCTTCGTCTTAGTCAAATGAATGATATAGTTGTGAGAATTTACTCTTTTGATGTATATGCATCTGAAAATTCATGCAATTTCGAAAGTATAAGGTCAGATTTTTCCTTCCTCCTTTCTCAATACTTTAATGACAGAAAAGGAGTTACAGATATTGCATCGCAGCTTTTTTCTATTTTGATAATATGCTGTCAGAAATCACTGGAAACAATAATTGCGGAAGAACAAGACCTCTCTGCATTAGACAGAAAGTTAACATTTAATTTTAAATTTCATAAAAAAGTCTTAGATAATTATCACGACAATCTGTATAGGGAAATTAAAGCCAATCAAGAGTCGCTTAATCAACTCCGCATTAAGGTTAATGATCTTGATCATATTAAAAAGGATATAAACGAGCTCCCTCAAAAAATTTTTGGACCCAAAGGCTACTCTTCTACACCTGGCTTTATGAATATGGCTCCTGAACCTGAGGATGATTTTATACAGCGGGATGTAGAATATAATCAATTGGCTAAAGGATTACTTAATTACCAAAATGATAGAACAGTTGCAATTACAACTGCTCTTCGAGGAGCTGGAGGATACGGGAAAACAACTCTTGCAAAAGCTATATGCCATGATCCTAAAATCAAAGAAAAGTTTTCGGATGGGATTCTCTGGATTACATTAGGAGAAAAACCCGATAATCTTATTCATTGTGTTGAGGATTTGATTTACCATTTAAGTGGAGAATACAGAAGCTTTGGAACTCTTGATGCGGCAACTGCTTTTTTGAGGAGTCTTATCGCCAAGAGACGTTTGCTAATAGTTATTGATGACGTATGGAACTCGGCACATTTAGAGCCCTTTTTGCTTGGTGGACCTTACTGTGCCCGTCTTATTACAACGAGAAATGATGATACTTTACCTCCAAAAGCTTCTAAGATCTTCGTGGATTCAATGCTACAAAAAGAAGCTGTTGGGATGCTTGGATACGGATTGTCTACTGAAAATGAAGAGTATTTTTTAGAGTTTGCTAAAAAGTTAGGCTACTGGCCCTTACTCCTTAAACTTGTAAATTCCACTCTGCAGTATCGTATCAATCAGTTAAAAGAAAATATTGACCAAGCTCTGAACTTTGTAAACGAAGGGCTAAGTGAAGAAGGTTTAACAGCTTTTGATAAGGAAAATCCAGAGTCCAGATCTCAAGCTGTAGAAGCTACCTTTAATGTAAGTCTAAAAGTCTTAACTGAGGAAGAACTTTCCCGTTACTTTGAACTGGCAATTTTTCCGGAAGATGCCAATATTCCTTTAAATGTACTTGAAAAATTATGGAATAAGATCGGAAATTTCTCTTCATATCGAGTAAAGCGTCTTTGCACTAAGCTTTACAGTATGTCTCTTTTGCAGACATACGATACTAAAAATGATTTCATAAAACTGCATGATGTGGTGAGAGAATATCTAAGGAGCAAGCAGAAAGAAAAGCTTTATTTTTTACATTCTCAATTTCTTGCTGAATTTAATATAGAAAGATGGGTTGACTTACCTGAAGAAGAGAAATATCTTTGGAGATATCTGTCGTATCACCTTGTAGAAGCAGGAAAAAAAGAAGACTTGAGAAAATTACTTTTAGATTTTTTCTGGATCAAATCCAAGTTAAACTCTACGGATATTCATTTCTTAATAAATGACTATGATTTCTTCCATGAGGATTATCTTATTGAAATAGTAAAAGGTGCTATTCAACTTTCTGCCAATGCCCTATCTAAAGATAAAAAGCTACTCGACGGACAGCTTTTAGGTCGTTTAGAGTTATTTTCAAAAACTGAAATTAAATTAATGCTCAGAAGTATCCGGGAACACATAAACGGCAATAGAATTTTGCCTCTAACAGGCAGTTTGACACCCCCCGGTGGACCTTTATTGCGCACTTTGGAAGGCCATTCTGATTGGGTCAATGCTGTTTCCATTACTCCTGATGGAGGTTATGCTGTTTCAGCATCAAGTGACCACACACTTAAAGTGTGGGATCTTGGAACAGGAAAGGAAGTACGCACATTAACGGGTCACTTAGATTATATCAGAGCGGTTTCTGTCACTCCTGATGGAGATTATGCAGTTTCAGCCTCAGATGATAAAACACTCAAAGTTTGGGATCTTCAAGCCGGAGTGGAAGTTCGTACCTTAAAAGGCCATTCTAATTGGGTTAAAGCCGTTTCCATTACTCCTGATGGAAATTATGTCGTTTCGGCTTCATTTGATATGACGCTTAAGGTGTGGGATTTTCAAACTGGAAATGAGATTCGTACCTTAATAGGTCATTCCAATTGGGTTAAAGCAGTCTCTATAACATCCGATGGAAATTATGCTATTTCAGCCTCATCCGACAGGACACTTAAGATATGGAATCTTAGAACAGGAAAAGAAATTCGCACACTAACAGGCCATTCTAATTGGGTCAATGCTGTTTCCTTTACTCCTGATGGAAATTATGCTGTTTCAGCCTCATCTGACAGATCAGTTAAAGTGTGGGATCTTAGAACAGGAAAAGAAATTCACACATTAGAAGATCATTCCGGTTCAATTAATGCTGTTTCCGTCACTCCTAATGGTAATTATGCAATCTCCGCCTCATCTGACAGAACGCTTAAAGTTTGGGATCTTAAAACAGGAAAGGAGGTCCGCACATTAACAGGTCACTCCAATTATGTCCGAGCAGTTTCCATCACACCTGATGGAAATTATGCTGTTTCAGCCTCATCTGACAGAACGCTTAAAGTTTGGGATCTTAGAAACGGAAAGAAAGTACGTACATTAACAGGCCATTCAAGTTATGTCAATGCAGTTTCCATAACTCCTGATGGAAATTACGCTATTTCAGCCTCATCTGATAGGACTCTCAAAATGTGGAGTCTTAGGACAGGAAAAGAAGTTCGCATATTAGAAGATCATTCTAATTGGGTCAATGCAGTTTCCATAACTCCCGATGGTAAATATGCAATTTCAGCTTCATCTGATAGAACACTTAAAATATGGAATCTTAGGAGCGGGAAGAAAATACGTACATTAACAGGTCATTCCAACTATGTCAGAGCAGTTTCTGTCACTCCCGATGGTAATTATGCTGTATCGTCCTCATCCGATAAAACGCTTAAAGTTTGGGATCTTAAAACAGGAAAGAAAATCCTCACATTAACAGGCCATTCCAGGGCAGTTGGAGCAGTTTCCTTAACACCTGATGGAAATTATGCTGTTTCCGCTTCAGATGATGAAACGCTTAAGGTGTGGGATCTAAAAATAGGAAAGGAAATCCTCACCCTAAAAGGTCATTCTGATTTTGTCAATTCGGTTTCCCTCACTCCTGATGGAAATAGCGCTATTTCAGCATCAAATGACAGAACGCTTAAAGTTTGGGATCTTAAAACAGGAACAGAAATTCGTACATTAACAGGTCATTCCAGTCATGTTAGAGCAGTTTCCGTCACTTCAGATGGAAACTACGTAATTTCAGCTTCAAGAGACAAAACAATTAAAGTTTGGGATCTTCAAACAGGAAAGGAAGTATCAGCCTTTAATGGAGAAAGTCCTTTTGAAAGTGTTGTTTTCTCTCCAGATGGAACTACTATTGTCGCTGGAGAACAAAGTGGAAGAATGCATTTTTTACTATTTGAGAGGGGAAGTGAGCCCCAGAAACAAAAATTTGGATCTATGCAATAAGGTATAAGATCAGACACAATAAACATTGCAGTTCAAGTTTATAGTTTATACATTTAAGGTTCAAAGCTATTGGTTTTCCAGTTCAATGTTGTAAGTTACATATTATATTTGTCTTATGAATTTCATATATCTTACTTTTTTAGTTCCCATGTAAGAGTCACTTCGATATTCGCCTCAATACCTGCTTTAGTTATTAAGGCGTTTCCTTCATTTGTGAGCTTCAGACCAAATTTTGACTCTACTTTAGATGGCCGTGTACCCTCTGAAACAGAATCCATTGTTGCTACTATATACCTCGCCATTTGACGTATTGTATTCATAGCACTATTTAGAGCCTGTGCAGATTTTTCTTCAAGATCGTCTATAATCCCTACATCACATGCACCAGGAGCAGGCGTAAATTCAACTAAAACAGGCATTTCTTCATCAATTACAAGCTTATTCATGTTTTAAATCTCCTTTAGATAGAATTAAAGGTATATTTGCATTCAAATAAAAAGTTTAATATTTGTTGTATAGTTGTTATATTAAGTTACCTAGATGTAAATCTAAGTGAGCTAAAGTAACGATGTGATGAGAGACATGGGTCTTGAGGAATGCACTTTTCAAGTTAGGGATTCTAAGGGAATAGTTAGAGGTACGGGTTTTGCTATCAGCCCTAATATAGTGGTAACCTGCGCCCATGTCGTGAAAGCTTGCAAGACCAAAGTAGGTGAGCTGATAACTTTATTCTTCTATCCTGAAAGAATCGAGCTTAAAGCAGCGTTATTAGATAACAGTTGGAACGAGGAGGAGGATGTAGCTTTTTTACGATTACGTTCAGATCTTCCTGATAATGCCACGCATGTTGGGAAAATGTTAGGATCTTTTGTATCTGAAAATGAACTCGGAAGAAATTTCCACACTTTTGGATATCCAAATATTAAAAGTGATGTCAGAGACTTTTGGGGTTACGGTCTGATAAAAGGAAATATCCGGAATGATTACGGATCTGTTCGATTTCAATTAGAATCACAGGATATCACGTTCGGTATGAGTGGAGCTCCAGTGATGGATGTCAAATCAAAAATGATAGTTGGAATGGTGCAGAAAACACAGATCCCTGATTCAACAGGAAAATTTCGCGATTTGGCATATGCAATACCCATGGAAGTTTTGGGTAAACTCAGTCCTAATAAGTTAACTATAAACAAGATCTCTGATGAGTTTATCCGTAAAATAAATATGGTTCCTGACCTTGAAACTGGTTTCATACAGCGCGATGCGGAATATGAAAAACTGGTCGAAGGATTACTCAATAATCAAAAAGAGACAACCGTTGCAATTACAACTGCACTTCGCGGAGCTGGAGGATACGGAAAAACAACTCTTGCAAAAGCCGTTTGTCATGATAAGAGAATTATCGGAAAATTCTCAGATGGCATTCTTTGGGTCACATTAGGAGAGAATCCAGGAAACCTTATCCCTTATATTTCGGACTTTATTTATCATTTAAGTAAAGAAAATAGAGATTTTGGAACCCTTGATTCTGCAACTGCTTCTTTAAGAGACTTAATTACTGAGAAACGTTTATTAATAGTTATTGATGATGTCTGGAGTTCAATACATCTTGAGCCTTTTCTGCATAGTAAGTCTTATTGCACCTATCTCATCACTACGAGAAATGACGATGCTTTACCACCAAAAACTAATAAAATCTTTGTTGACTCGATGCTGGACAAAGAAGCCATAGAGATGCTCAGATATGGACTACCTTCTGAAAATGAGGAACTTTTTAATAAACTAGCAGAAAGGCTGGGTTACTGGCCTCTACTACTAAAACTTGTAAATTCCACTTTGCACTATCGTATTAATGAATTAAAAGAAAGTGTAGAACAAGCCCTGCATTTTGTAAATGATGGTCTAAATGAAGAAGGTTTGACAGCCTTTGACAAAGAAAATCCCGAGTCCAGATCTCAAGCCGTAGAAGCTACTTTAGCCGTAAGCCTTAAGGCTTTAAATGAGGAGGAGTCTTCCCGTTTCTTTGAACTGGCAATTTTTCCAGAAGATACAGACATTCCCTTAAAGATCCTTGAAAAACTATGGAATAAGACAGGAAATTTCTCCCCCTTTCATGTAAAGCGTCTTTGCACTAAGCTTTACAAAATGTCTCTTTTACAGACATATAATGCAAAAAATGATTCTATAAAACTGCATGACGTGATGAGAGAATACCTAATGAGTAAGCAGAAAGAAAAGCTTCCTCTTTTACACTCTCAGTTTATAGATTCGTTTAAAATAGAAAAATGGACAGATTTACCTCAAGAAGAATCTTATCTCTGGAGATATCTTTCATATCATCTTGTTAGGGCTGGAAGAAAAGAAGAATTAAGAAAACTGATTTTGAATTTTTACTGGATAAAATCTAAACTTAATGCTACAGATGTCCATTTCTTGATTAGTGACTATGATCTCTTCCATGAAGACTATCCTGTTGGAATAGTAAAGGGAGCTATTCAACTTTCTGCTAATGCTTTATCTAAGGATAAAAAGCTACTCGATGGGCAGCTATTAGGCCGCCTAGGGTCATTTCCTGAAACTGAAATTAAGTCGATAATAGAGTACATCCGAGCACAAAGAAACAGCATAAGAGTTCTGCCTTTAACCGGCAGTTTAATACCTCCTGGTGGTCCTTTATTAATCACTTTAGAAGGTCATTCAGGTCCGGTTAATGCTGTTTCCATAACTCCTGACGGAAATTTTGCTATTTCAGCCTCATCTGATAAAACACTTAAAGTTTGGGATATTAAAACAGGACGAGAAATAAGTACTTTAACAGGCCATTCCGATTCAGTAAACTCAGTTTCCATTACTCCTGATGGAAAATATGCAGTCTCAGCCTCAGATGATTGCACCCTTAAAGTTTGGGATCTTAAAACAGGAAAGGACATTCATACATTAACAGGTCATTCCGATTTGGTTAAGGGCGTTTCTGTCACTCCAGATGGAAAATGCGCAGTTTCAGTGTCGTATGACAACACGCTTAAAGTTTGGAATCTTAAAACAGGAAAGGAAGTACGAACCTTAATAGGTCATTCTTTCTGGGTCAATGATGCTTCCATTACTCCTGATGGAAAATATGCGGTTTCAGCATCTTCTGATAGCACGGTTAGAATCTGGAGTCTTAAAACTGGGAGTGAAGTCTGTACCTTAAAAGGTCATTCAAGCTGGGTTAATTCGGTTTCTATTACCTCAAATGGAAAATATGCGGTTTCTGCATCATATGACTGCACCCTTAAAGTTTGGGATATTAAAACAGGGCGTAAAGTCTGCACTTTAACCGGTGATCCCAATTTGTTTAATTCTGTTTGCGTTACTCCCAATGGGAATTATGCTGTTTCAGCCTCAGCTGACAAAACACTTAGAGTTTGGGATATTAAAGAAGGAAGGGAAATAAGCACTTTTATAGGTCATTCCGGTTCAGTAAATTCGGTATCTGTTACTCCTGATGGGAATTATGTTGTTTCAGCCTCAGACGATTGCACCCTTAAAGTATGGGATATTAAAAAAGGAAGAGAGGGAAGCATTTTAACAGGTCATTCTAATCACGTCAATGCTATTTCCTTTACTCAGGATAGGAAATATGCGGTTTCAGCATCAGCTGACAACAAGCTTAAAGTTTGGGATCTTAAAACAGGAAAGGAAGTCCACACTTTAACTGGTACTTGTGTTAATGCAGCCTCTGTCACTCCTGACGGAAAGTATGCAGTTTCAATAGACAATAAGGTTAGAGTCTGGGATTTTAAAACAAGAACTGAAGTACCTGCTTTAGAAGATTATTCAAGTTTATTCAACTCTATGTCCTTCACTTATGATGGAAAATGTTTAATTGCAGCATCTTATGACAGTACACTAAAGACTTGGGATCTTAGGATAAGAGAAGAAGGTCACAACTTAACAGATTATTCTAGATTAGTTAGAGCTGGTTCTATGATCCCTGAAGGCAACTACTTTATTTCAACCTCAGCTGACAACACACTTAACGTATGGAATCTTAAAATAGGAGAGGATTTCTGTACCTTAACCGGGCATTCCAGATCAGCAAGAGCAGTTTCTATGACCCCTGACGGAAATTACGCTATCTCAGCTTCAGATGATAACACACTTAAAGTTTGGGATCTCAAAACTGGAAGTGAGGTCTGCACCTTAACGGGTCATTCCAAATTAATCAGAGCGGTTTCTGTGGCATCGGACGGAAAATATGCGATATCAGCTTCATATGACAACTCGCTTAAAGTCTGGGATCTTAAAACAGGAAAGGAAGTCTATACCCTAACAGGCCATTCTCAATCAGTCCGAGCGATTTCTATGGTTCCGAATGGGAAATACGCCGTTTCGGCTTCAGAGGATAATACGCTTAAAGTTTGGGATCTTAATACTGGAAGTGAGGTTTGCACTTTAACAGGTCATTCCAAATTAATCAGAGCGATTTCTGTGACCTCGGATGGAAAATATGCAGTATCAGTTTCAGATGACAATACACTTAAAATTTGGAGCCTTGAAACCGGAAAGGAAGTCGGAACTTTAGAAGGTGATCCTAGATCCGTCAGAGCAGTTTCTGTGACCTCAGATGGAGAATATGTGATATCAGCCTCATCTAATAACACGCTTAAAGTTTGGGATATTAAAACTGGAATTGAAGTCCACACATTAATAGGCCATTCTGATTGGGTTAATGCTGTTTCCGTCACTCCTGATGGAAAATACGCCGTTTCGGCTTCATATGACAATACACTTAAAGTCTGGGATCTTAATACCGGAAGTGAGGTTTGCACCTTAACAGGTCATTCCAAATTAGTCAGAGTGGTTTCTTTGACCTCGGATAGAAAATATGCGATATCAGAATTATGGGACAACACTCTTATTGTGAGGAACTTTAAAACCGGAGAAGAGGTCTGCAAATTAGCAGGCCATTCCAGATCAATCCGAGCGATTTCTGTGGTTCCTAATGAAAAATATGCGATATCAGCCTCATCTGATAACACGCTTAAAGTCTGGGATCTAAAAACAGGAGAGGAAATAAAAACTTTAAAAGGTCATTCTGATTGGGTTAATGCTGTTTCCGTTACTCCTGATGGAAAATATGCAGTTTCAGCCTCATCTGACAACACACTTAAAGTGTGGGATCTTGACACGGGAAAAAATATGCGTACCTTAACAGGCCATTCTGACTGGGTCAATGCAGTTTCCGTCACACCTGATGGGAATTATGCTGTCTCAGCTTCATCTGACAATACCCTTAAAGTTTGGGATCTTAAAACAGGAAAGGAAGTCTATACCCTAACAGGCCATTCACATTCAGTCGTTGCAGTTTCTATTACTTCTGATGGAAAATATGCTGTTTCAGCGTCATATAACAGTATATTTAAAGTTTGGGATCTTGAAACCGGAAAAGACGTTAGCACTTTAAGAGATCATTCCATTAGCTCCATGAAGATTTCCATTAGCTATGATGAAAGTTTTGCTGTTTCAACTTCATATAATGAAACACTAAAAGTTTGGGATATTAAGATAGGAAAGCAGATATCAGCCTTTAGTGGAGACAGTTTTTTTAATTGCGGTGGTTTTTCTCCGGCTGGTACTATGATCATCGCGGGGGAAGCAAGCGGAAGGGTGCATTTTTTACAATTTGAGAGATAATATAAAGACTTTTTTATCTAGTTCTTGACTTTTTTATCTAGTCCTTAATACAAGAGAACAAGGCAGAGGCAGGAACCTTATGGCAGATGATGACTAAAGGCAATTATAGTTCAGATAAAAAAAGAAAAAATGTTAATATTCTTATTTTGCTGACCTCTACTCTTTGATTTCCTCTAATTTTTATTGCATGAACCTTACCTCCAAGGATATGTCTGCTCTCAAGCTCTAATGGCTTCCATTTAACCTTTATCAAATCTTCAGCTGAGTTTTCTCCATAAAGAGTATTTTTGTTTTTGGCTCCTTAACCTTACTCAAGAGATTGAAGCCTTTAAGAAATCTCCAAGAGCCGTTGTTTAAATACCCATAGAGGTTCCACAGTCCCGAACCTCTAAAAGAACTGCATGCCCTTTAGGATGCGCCTGTTGCCAAGCTTCTGGGGGTTCTGGGTCCCAATAAGGAACCTCTTCTTCAGGATGAAAAATGAATACTTTTATAGCGTTACTGCCGTCCAAATCTAAATTACGTTCAAGAGATGTAAGTCTCTTAAGTAAAGCTGCAGGAATCGCCATTAAACCACCTGCTAAGGCATATTATTTCCAGATAGAAATTTCAGTCTTTCCAGCTGACTCCCTAGCCCTCTTAGGGATCTCACTTTGTCGCCTCGAATATTGGTGTATAAACAGGACTATCCCCGTTGTTTCTGTGAGCTTTCCAAAGTTTCTATTCTCGCCTTAATCTCATCTATCTCTGAATCCTTCAGGATGGAGTTTTGAACTTGCAAGGCTTGAATAAGTACTCGAATATAGGCAAGTTTTAAACTGTCTCCCTCTTGGGGTCTGAAGCGTTTTGACTTTAATCTATCCTGAAGTTGGGTAATTAATTCGGAGTTAACCTTTAATATTGATTCCCGATTAAGTAATTTTGAATGATTTATTGAGTTACTGATAGTGATTTCCATCAATCCCCTTTATATGTAATTGTCACTTAACAGTCATGCTATGATAGTATATAGTTTTTATTAATTTATATAGTTATTCTCAAGTATACGGATTTCTCCTCTTTATCTCGTGGGCATATCAGCGTATGTACCGATACCTGCTACGAATTCTCTTCATTTTAATTCCTTTGTTTTCCCTTTATTTTCAATGATAATGGACAAAGAAATCACTATCTATAGGCTTTATGATTAAAGAAAATAGCCTTATATTCCCAAATAACCAAAAATGAGCGTGCCTTTTAAACCTATATTTTTTTCAACTTAGACTACACTATTTTATACAAAAATTTGGCTTATTTTTTTGAATTTTGGAAAATAAAGTCTATATATATCGTTTTGATGGGAAAAATTAGTGCAAAAAAGAAAAATTGGGAAAATGAGATAATTTCTGGAGAAATCCCTGGGTTATATTTCCTTTAAAGGGTGTATAAATTCGCCATCAAACAGATCAAATATATTGCGTTTTTTAAGCTTGAAATGTTCTGCTCTCCTGCCTTTTATATCTCCGTTTGCTTGTGACTCAGTTATTGTCTGGTCATGTACTGTGAGCCCTGGTACTTTATTGAGCAGCCCCGAACTTTCAGACCGATCCTTCCTTCCTTTCAAAATCCGGGAAACTGTACTATATGGGTAGCCAGTCGCATCCGCTATGCTTGAAATAGTGCAGTAGTCATGCTGCGAGATATAATTGATAATTTTAGTTTCCTTTGCATTCAGCTTCGTTACGACATTTTCCTTTTGTGCCTCGAAGAGTTTTTTAGCCTGCTGAAAATCCTCAATTTCCGCAAGCAGATACCCTTCTTCATCTTGCTTCCGCTGCATAAACTTAAAGACAGTATATCCGCGAATCATATCAAGTAACATTGGGAAAAGCCGCCGATTTGCTTTGTCCCTTATATCTACTTTGTCTGCAAAGGGTATCTTAACCTTAAACAGATTTTCTTTAATTTTTCTGTAGATCCTCCGGCATATCAGAACTTCGAGAGTTACTTCTCCAAAAGTTTCCCCTCTAATTGCCTCAGTTTTTTGTAATTCAAAGACCCTATTGTCCTGCTCAGGGCTTGAATCTGCATCGAAGGTCAGTTGCCTGTTAAGCAACTGGTCCGAGACATGGCTTTCCACACTGGTAAGATACCAATTAATCCGAGGTGGGATTACTAGCACCTTTAGAGCATGGTCTTTTACTGTAGTGTGGACAGTTTCCTGCTGAAAATTTGTAGTTGCTCTTTTGATTACCTCTTCAAAGTCTGGATCAGGGTCTCTATCATCTGAGAAGAGAATCATACCTGGAGCGAGTTTCATGTAGTAGGCTGCCTTTGCTGAGAGGCTCGTTTCCCTTTTCCATTTCCTCGGGATCAGGTACAGATGTGTTTTTAAGCCGTGTGATTTACCTGTTCCGCTGTCCCCATTTACTGAGATCTGCAGGCCTGCAGTATTAAGACAAGACTGGCCAGCAATTGATATTGCTATAGCCTCCTGTGTGTTCTCGTCTCCTGTATGTTTTTTCTGTATTGTAGCAAGTATGAACTCTACTGGATCTCCCTCTGCAAGTATCCGGGCTGCCTCTTCTTCTGCATATTTAAGTAGCTCGGGACTTATGTCTTGCTCGTCAAAATCAATATTTAATGAATCTACTTTGTTATATTCGGCAGTTTTCTTTTCCTGCCTCTCAGGCTTCTGCAAAGAGATTTGATGTCTAAAACCGCAAGTCTCACATTTTGACTGAGAATAGTTTGCACTTGTTACTGTAACAGCAGTAAGCTTCGTTCGTATAGTCTCACATTTCCATGGCTTATCTGCATCGATATATGAGAGTTCTCTTTTTGTCTGATCTCTATTATATTGTTCTCGAAAGATACACTTACATGCCAGATCCATGACTTCTGAGTCTGCTCCGTTTGCTCCAAGATCTGCGAGAAGGGCGATAGTGAGCAATCTTCCTTCAGCGCTATGCCAATGACTGATATTATGGGTTTCCTGGTGCTCCGCGAATGCATCTCGAAGGCATGGCTTACACCTCCCCAAGGCAGACTTAAACTTGTTGTTTGTTGCAAATAACTTTTCCAGTCTTTGTATCAGTTCATCCGGCATATCAGGCAGATCCTCGGAGCTCATAGGCTCTCGGTTAAATTGATAGTATGAGCCTGTTCTATGCCTGCTAGGCGGAAGGACTGCATTATTCCCATCTGTCAAAATTTCTATTCCTAAGTCATGATGCTTTTGAGCTCTTAACAGGGGAGTATACTTAAAAAATAAGTGTGCTCTCCCTTCTGTGCGTTTAGAAATTAGTAAGAGGTTCGTATCATATCCTTCTATAAGGTCTTGCAAGATGGCCGGGTTCCAGTCGTCTACGTCTATGACAAGAACATCAGACCGTCGTCCGCATTGCAGACCAATATTAGGAGCTTTTAGCATTAGGTCCCCAAAACTTTATAATTCCCTCTTCTGTCCGGGGATTTGTCTTTTCCTGCCAGCCTTTTTCTATTGGTCTTTTGCCTGCAGTTTTTTCTTTGCTATCTGGGGAGCTCAGAGGATGAATAATCCAACCTAAGTCGGTATACCTTTTCGCTGCGTCCAAAATGTTAAACTCTGACTTTGGCATCATAGCAATCCTCGCTCCCTTTTCACAGCTTCAAGAGTTGTTTCACCACGATCAATGGAAATTTTAATCTGTTGGAGGCGTGCTTGGGCCATTTGTTCAATCTTCAGCATTGTCTAAAACGCTTTTGGCATGTGCTGGTCAAGTTCACTGTCAACAGATATCTTTTTATCATTTACAGGAGTAGTATTCATTGATATTCACCACTATGAATATTATTGGAGCCGGTTGTATCTTGGCGGGTATCGCCGGCTACAATTCTCAGTCTATTTTCACTGTCCATTTCTATCATTACAGTTTTTATTTCTTGATCAACTGACCTTACCCATTGCGCCGGAAGCGAGATCATTCGGCTACTTCCTTGTTTGATTACTTTTCTTTTTCCAAATTGAAACATTTTACCTCCTATACTTTGCAAACTAGTTTTGAGCACAGATTACAATTTTCTGCTCATTCTTTATCTGTATGCAATGAAGGTTCATCTAGAATAATCGGCTATATACATATATATCGGTATTAAACCGATTATAAGAATAAACATTCGAACACTTATAAATTTTACTGTTAAGCAGATTTTGCACTTAAAGCCTCATTTTTTCTTCACTTTAGGTGCAGGTCTCGACCTTTTGATGTAAAAAGAAGTTTAGTTCCAAAACCGGTTAAGCTGTTAAATATAGAGCCTATCCCAAAACTCAAAACTGCATCCCTGAATCTCTAATTCGAAATAATAAATGAATTTCTGATCATGGAAAAATAGTTCTGAAATCCTTATTGATTTGAGGATAAAATTGGTTTTGGGATGAGCTCGTAATATAATCAATAACTATAAGTTGTGGATGATTAATCGGTTATTTGCAGATATATTTTAATATAAATTCGAACATTCCTCATAATATGCAAGAAGAAACTAACCAAGGAAAAATTTTAGGTAGTTTATTAGAGTCTTCTAAAACGACTGCCGAATTAGCAAATGAACTAGGTTATGTTAATCCAAAAGGCACTCCGCGTTATAATATAATCACTAATGACTTAAGCAAACTCATAAAACGTGGATATATTGAGAGTAAAAAAGAAAAATTAGAAAATAAACCTGGAAACATTCCGACCTTATATTCGATCATCAACAGTTCAGAAAATATAAACAAGATACTTGAAGAATACCCATATCTAATAGAAAAAATGCAAAGAAGTGAGTTGGCTTTAGAGACTATAGTTAATGAGAATTCTAGTTGGATCTTTAATTTTACTGAAAAGGAACATAAGGAACCAATCGAAAATCAAATAGTATTGATTCAAATGGGTAAAGAAAATTGGAAGAAGCAATTAAAGTTATCTCAGGAATTTTTCAGATTTTGCCTTAATAACAAATATAGTGATATGAAAGAAAGAGTTAGAAAACTTTCCAAAATATCGAGTAAACACTGGTACACATCTCTTTGTGAATTCAAATATACTCCAACTAATTCGGAATTTTTAAGGGAAGCAAATTGCATATTCTACATAATTTTCGAAGCGTGTGTTACTAGCGATATATTACGAGGACAATCAAACAGAGAGGCAATATATTACCTGAAACAAAGGACAAATGAAGTATCAGAAAAACAAATTGAACAACTAAGTGATTACTATAAAAATATTAAAGTTGCTCCCGAGTTTCTGAGAGGTAAAAAATTGGTTCCTATAGAGAACCCTAAACTTCAAGAAATAGAACAAGAGTTCACGAATAACGGCGGACAATTCATACAATATAGTATCTAATTTTTTAATCTGAATGTTTCAAATTGGACTCATTAGAGTCTTATCCCACTTTCCGCAGTAAATTTTAGTATTTTCATAATTTTTCCTGTTATCGATTTTCGTCCTAACGTTAATTTTTGGACTTCTGTTCAGAAGTTAAAAGCAACTATAAGGTGTATTATAAAGACCAAAAATCGATATCACCTAATTTTTACCAAGTTCCACTCAGAATATGAATTATTATAATATATCAAAAAACGCCATCAGGTAAAATATTGATTTTCAAAAAAATACTGCGGAATGTGGGTTATATTATTGAGTTGCCGTGTATATTTATTTCGAGTGTCAAAGCAACTTAAGTATGGGGCGTTAATGCATAGGCAACTCCTCATCCTTGTACTTTTCTTATTTATATAGGACTTACGCAGTTGAAGTACAAAATCAAGTGCAAGCGATATCATCGTGAGCATCTTGGTTTAGACAGTTAAGTATTTATTGTTGCTGTTTTTCTTTTCAATTGCGTATAGTCCTATTATAGTGACTCATAACTAAATTTCCTAGACACTAGTGCTCACCTCCCTTCTCAAATAATAAAAAATGCACCCTTCCACTTCGTTCTCCTGCGACGATAGTAGCATCATCTGGAGAGAAAATAATACTAATAATAGCACTATCTCCAATAAAGGCCGATATTTCCTTTCCTGTTTTGAAGTCCCAAATTTTAAGAGTGCTGTCATTTGAAGCTGAAACAATATAGTTTTCATCAGAGGTGATGGAAACTGCGTTGACACTACCGGAATGACCTATTAATGTGTGGACCTCCTTCCCTGTTTTAATATCCCACACTTTAAGCGTGTTGTCCCTTGAGGCTGAAATAACATAATTTCCATCAGGCGTGACGGAAACCGCTTTGATACCAGATGAATGACCTTTTAAGGTGCATACTTCATTTCCGGTTTTAAGATTCCAAATTTTGACAGTTCTGTCATCTGATCCTGATACAGCACATTTTCCATCAGGCGTGACGGAAACCGCCTTGATTCCTGATGAATGACCTGTTAATGTGTATACTTCCTTTCCTGTTTTAAGATCCCACACTTTAAGCGTATTGTCCCATGAGGCTGAAACAGCATAAGTACCATCAATAGTAACAGAAACAGCATAGACCCACCAGGAATGACCTTTTAAGGTATACACTTCCTTTCCTGTTTTAATATCCCACACTTTAAGCGTGTTGTCTTTTGAGGCTGAAACAGCATAATTTCCATCAGAGGTGATGGAAACTGCGTTGACACTACCCAAATGACTTGTTAAATTTAGAACTTTCCTTCCTGTTTTAAGATCCTTCACTTTAATCTTTTCGTCATCTGAGGCTGAGACAGCATACTTTCCATTAGAAGTAACTGAAGCCTCACTGGAGATATCTACATAACTCGATAATGTCTGGATTATAGTTCCCATTTTAATATCCCACACTTTAATCTTTTCGTCATCTGAAGCTGAGACAGCATACTTTCTGTCTGGGGTGACGGAAACTGCGTTGACACTACCGGAATGACCTATTAATGTGTGGACCTCCTTCCCTGTTTTAATATCCCATATTTTAAGTGTACTATCACTTGATCCTGAAACAGCATATTTTCCATTAGAGGTGACTGAAACTGTGTTGACACTGCCGGTGTGACCTTTTAAGGCGTTGATTTTCTTTTTCGTTTTAAGATCCCAAACTTTAATCGTGTTATCCCTTGAAGCTGAAATAGCATAATTTCCATCAGGAGTGACTGAAACTGCGTTGACACTACCGGAATGACCTGTTAAGGTTCTGACTTCTTTTCCTGTTTTAAGATTCCACACTTTAAGTGTCGTATCCGCTGAAGCTGAAATAATACAGTCTTCATCTGGAGTGACTGAAACAGCGTTTACACTGGCGGAATGACCTGTTAAGGTTCTGAAGTCTCTTCCTGTTTTAATATCCCACACTTTAATCGTTCTGTCATCTGACCCTGAAATAATATACTTCCCATCATGGGTAATGGAAACAGTATTAACAAAACTGGAATGACCTGTTAAGGTTCTGACTTCCTTTCCTGTTCTCAGATTCCACACTTTGATCTTGTTACTCCATAAGGCTGATATAGCAAAGCTTCCATCAGAAGTGACGGAAATTGCCTTGATCCAATTGGAATAACTTGTTAAGGTTCGAATTACTGTTCCTGTTTTAATATCCCACACTTTAATCGTTTCGTCATCTGAGGTTGAGATAGCATACTTTCCATCAGATGTGACGGAAACATCATTAACACTGCCGAAATGCCCCATTAAAGTTAGAGTTTCCTTCCCGGTTTTAATATCCCACACTTTAAGCGTTTTATCTCTCGAGGCTGAAACGGCATAATTTCCGTCAGGAGTAACAGAAACTGCTCTGACGCTGCCAGAGTGACCTGTTAAGGTTCTGATTTCCTTTCCAGTTTTTAAATCCCATACTCTAAGCGTATTGTCATCTGAGGCTGAAATAGCATACTCTCCATCTTCAGAAATGAAGGAAATTGCATTAACAGAACCTAGATGACCTTCTAAAGTACGCAATAAAGGTCCACCAGGAGGTGTTAAACTGCCAGTTAGAGGCAAAATCCTTGTGACATTTTTGTTTTCTCTGATATGCCTAAGCATTAATTCAATTTCAATTTCCGAGAATAACTCTAAACGACCTAAAAGCTGTCCTGCTAATAGCTTTTTATCCTTAGAGAGAGCATTAGCAGAAAGTTGAATAGCTCCTTTTACCATTTCAACAGGATCATCTTCAGGGAAACAATCGTAGTCGTTAATTAGGAAATGGACATCAGTGGCATTTAGTTTAGATTTTATCCAGTTGAAATCCAGAAGTAATTCTCTTAATTCGGCTTTTCTTCCAGCTTCTACAAGGTGATATGAAAGGTTTTTCCATAGATACGTTTCTTCTTCAGGTAAATTCACCCAAGTTTTAAGTTCGTAGGCTTCAAGGAACTGAGAATGTATAAGTTGGATTTGTTGTTGTAGTTTATTGGTTAGGTACTCTCTCATCACATCATGAAGTTTTATGATTTTTTTGTCCTCATTATAGGTCTGTAAAAGGGACAGATTAAACAATTTATAGCATACTTCTTCAACATCGAAATCGTTATATCCTGCTTTTTTACTCCAGAGCTTTTCTACTACTTTCAGATTTATCTCTTCGTCTTCTGGGAAAATAGCAAGTTCCTTATAGCGCTCAAATTCTTCTTCATTAAGCAAATCAAGACTGACACTAATCGTTGCTTCAACCGCTTGGTTCCTTTTCTGGACTTTCTCTGGATCAAAAGCAGTTAATTTTTTCCTCTCTAATTTATTTTTCACATATCCCAATGATTCTTCGAAACTTTTCCCTCTACTAACATACTGTTTCAGGGCGCTATTTACTATTTTAAGGAGCAAAGGCCAATATCCCAATTTTTTAGCAAGCTCATCAAGTGCCCTATCGTCAGTACATGGAAATCCCGTCCGTAGGAGTTTAACAGCTTCTTTATTCTTCATTGTGTCTACGCGAACTCCTAATGCACCTTCAGGTAAAATTTCGTTGATTCTAGTAGTAATGAGACGCACACATTTAGGTCCACCCTGCATGAAAGGTTCAAGATGAGAGCTGTCCCAGACATCGTCGATTACTAAAAGTAGACGTTTTTCTTGCAAAAGATCCCTAAAATAAGATATTGCGGCATCAATTCCTTCGAATTCGGGCCTTTTATCACTGAGACGATAAATTAAGTCTTGAATGTGCCCAATCAGGTTTTTGGGATTTTCTCCCAAGGTAATCCAGAGAATCCCGTCCGGAAATCTATCCTTTATTTTTGGATTGTGACACACGGCTTTTGCAAGAGTTGTTTTTCCATATCCTCCAGCTCCTCGTAAAGCAGTTGTGATTGCAACTATTATATCACTTCGATTATTGAGTAGTCCTTCAACTAGTTGTTTATATTCCTCTTTTCTTTTTATAAAACCGGTTTCAAGGTCTGGAGCCATGTTTATAAGGTGGGGGGTTTGTTGATAAGGAACGTCATTTTTTTGCTCGATTTCCAAGAATCTCCTGAGTAGTATCTTTGTGCTTTTGATTTCTTCCAGGATCTGTTCTTGATATTTGCTCTGTTTTCCATCTAAAACTTTGATATATAATTTTAAATTATGATTAAGTGCTGAAATGTCCTTTTCTTCTTTAACTATCATATCAAGAGATTCGAGGCAGCATTTAATAAGAATTGAAAAAAGCTGGGAGGCAATAATAGATATTTCTTGCCTTTCACTAAAATAAAGTGCGAGTTGTCTACAAAAATCTTCTTCAACTTTTTCAAGATTATTCAGGTTTTTGTAATCACACAAATCAAATGAATAAATTCTCTTTATTATTTCCAATTCTTCAGAGGAGTTGAGAAACTCGCAGAAATCTTCCGGTTTGATCACTGGAGGAATGCCTTGGAAACCTCCTTCAATAATCGCAGCGAAAACAGCTTCATTTTTAGCCAAATGTTCATAAATATCTTCTTGGATACATACCTGATCCTTTACTTCTTTGCCAGCAAAAAGAATCAGTGAATATAGGCCGTTGGTTAATAAACCAAGAATTACTGTTAACTGATTCGGATCCATGCAGAAGACCTCTAAAATGAATAGTGATATGGAGTTATAAGTCGAAAGCCTAGAAACTTAATATATCCACGTTATATTATTTTTGCTATATTCTTATTTTATTAAATTTTTTTAAATAGATTGTAATGAGATGTTCCAGCTTTTAAATCCCAAGTTTCGGTTTTAGATGACTCTCCTCAGCTATCGATATTTTGTCGTTGACTACTTTTAATAAGAGCCTATCCGAAAAGTCAGCAATGCATGTTGAAAAGTCATAATAGGTCTATAATATCAGAGTATCCGTTCCGGTTTTGCATATTGCACATTGTAAAAGTTACAGCAGGTAACTATTTTCCGGATAGGCTCTAAGTTGTGTATCTTCTAAAACGACTGTGTACACAAATCTTAGGTCTACATAAAAGGAAAATGATCTGAAAACAGGCATTTGAGCGTCTAGTACTGCGATTCCGAGTATGTTCACAAAACTTGATTTTTTAATCCATTTAATGATCCTGATTTTTCCCCTTTAATAAGGAATTTATTACTTTTGGAGCGCTTAGGGTCACGAATATCTCATCCTTTACAGGCTGTCCGACAATTACCCTGGGTAATATTCAATTTCTTCCTTTTTCGAGTTAAAAGTTTTATACACCTTATTTTTACATGTTTTTGCTCTGAAATTAAATTGTCGGGCAGTCTGTTTAGGGTGGGGTGGCCGCACATAATTTGATTTTGGAATCGAAGCACTAGATAAGTAGAACTTTACTCATGCGTCTTCGGTTAAGTGAGGAATCATGATAAATTGCGTCAATTTCCTCAACATTTGTCGAATATTTAAATAAATTATGAGCTGGAACAGGGTATCGATTTCATGTAAATAGGCCATAATTTAAGGCAGGCTTCTAATACAAAATCGATAGCTTTCAGGCAAAAAAATTCCTTAACCGATGGCTAATGAATTCTCCTTTGAAATTCAAGATTTTAATCAAAAAATGTAAAAATCACTAGATTTTGGAACTGAGTCCTAATTACCTGTAAATTTAAAAGTATTAATTTCTCATTTCATTTTAGCTAATAGTTCATTGAATCTCGCTTCAACTAACTCATTGATTTTTGATTCTAGCAGTTCATTCAGATTATCATCAACAGGCTTCACTTTTTCCTCTAAATCCATTGCAGTTTTAAGCGTCAAAACAGCACCGCATTTATAACAGAAAAGATTGTTCGGTGTATTTATGTTTTTACACCTAGGGCAAATATTAGTTTTAGGTTTATTTTCCTCTTCTTTAATTTCAATACCATTTGCTTTCAAAATCGCTTGATCTACATCCCTGCCACACAGGTGAACATAAATGCTAGGCATGTTAGAGCCCTGAACCCAGCCGAAATGCATATTCATCTGTGCTTCTGTCAAATGGTTTGCCATATACGTTGCCCTTGAATGCCTGAGAAGGTGAGTATGGATTCTTTTCTTAATTCCAGTTGCTTCTGCTATTCTTTGCAGTTGCATTCTAATAGCATCATATTGTATACTTTCAAGACCTTTTTTCCTACGTGAAAGATTGAACCACAAGGGAGCCTCTGGGTTATCTCTCTCAGGATGTTCTTCTAACCAGTTCATTAAGTATGAGACGCTCCAGACAGCTCTGACTCTTCTTGGTCCTGTTTTCCCGTTGACGAGTATAACCGACCCGTACTCATCAAACTTAATATGCTTAATTTTTAGCGTGCCTACTTCCCCAATTCGTGCACCAATATCCCATAATAAGCCTATCATAGCTTTATCACGAGTATTTGTGGCTGAATTGATCATTTTCATGATCTCTTCTTCTGTTAGCATGTCCTCAGGTAATTTTTTATCTTTGTTTTTTATATTGGTAGTAAACCATTTGGTAAGCTCAGGTTCTTCTCCTTTGTGTAGCCACTTGTAAAACTTCTTCAGTGCAATTTTATAGTCATGTCTCGTTGCTTCACTTTGCGTTTTTTTGTTGATTGCAATTAAAAGGTATTCGATATCTTTTTTAGTGGCTTTATCAAAATCTTTATTCATCAAAAGTGCAATACTCTTTAGCGTAGCAACATATTTCAAAATCCGTTGTTCTGATAAACTTTCAATATAACAGCTGTGGACGAAATTTTTAATTAATTCTATGTTTTCTTTTGACAGTCCTGAGTCAGCTAACGTATCTATTCTTGCTTGCACGTTTATTTTATAGAGCCCCATCTCATCGCCTTCTTACTATAATATAAGGGCTAGTAAATATTTAAAGGTACTATGTGCATTGAACATTAAGTCGAATGCACGCTCCGGGCACCTGATTCCTTTTAATCTTTGCCCGTTTTTGTCCTGTTTTTCTTGATGTTCTGCCTTTTTACCACAAATAATTCTAATTTGCTATTCTTCTTCCTTATGAACATAATCGAAACTTGATAATGTCTCAAACTCATTTCATGTGTCTTCGGTTAAGTGAGGAATCGTGATAAATTACGCATATTCCCATGACATATATCCAAAATTTAAATAGACTTTTAACGGGAACAGAGTATCGATTTTAAGTAAAGAGGCTAAAATTTGAGGCCAATTTCTGCTACAAAATCGATAGCTTTCAGGCAAGAAAATTCCTTAACCGATGACCAATGAAACTCATTTTCTTATTTTCTTTTTACTTTATAAATTTATTTTTTTTAGTTTGCCTTTTTAATGTAGATAATAACATCTTATCACTCTGTATTGGGATCCTGTCTTTTTTGTTTTTTATGCATCTTGTGCATTAATCTGTTTGATTTTGTGATTTTATTCTTTCTATCTGAGTGATTACTTTTTATATCTCTAACTGTATAACTCTCTTAATTATTTAATTATAGTTATCTGGAAAATAAACATTTTGAATCAATTTTTGGTGTTAAAAAATGAAATATAAATCTAAAACACTTACAAAAACCATTTTTGCTGCCCTTGCAGTTCTTATTCTTCTTTCTTTATTTACTCTGCAGGTGAGTGCAGCAGACGGGACTTCTTTGCAGCCTATGGTCACAGAGACTGGAAAAATAAATATCTCAGTCGACGGTCTTGGTACCAGTGGTAGCGGTATTATTCAGGTAGAAAAACCTGAAGGTGCAACTGTAAGGGGTGCGTATCTTATAGCTACTAGGACTTCAGGTGATCAGGTACCTGATGGAAGCGTTTTGATTAATGGAAATGCAACAACTTGGAGTAATACAGTTTTCTCCCATAGTAACGCGGATTGTTATAATCATTGGTCAAATGCTACATCCATTGTTAAGCCTATAGTTGATGCAGCTGCAGCAGGAAGAGTTGATTTAACAATTACGGAAAATAGTCCAAACGCTTGTGAAGGAGAAGTCTTGGTAGTGATCTTTGATGATCCCAATCAGGTTAAGGACAACACAGTCGTGCTTCTTTTTGGTGGTCAAAATCCTACTGGAGACACCTTCAATATTCACCTTTCAGAAGCCCTCAATAAAAGCAACCCTGGTCTTTTTATGGGAATGGGTCTTGGTATATCTTGGAGTTCCCAGCCTGACCTTCAGTACAGCATAGTTAACGTCAATGATCAGCGTCTTACAACGTCAGCAGGTGGACAGGATGACGGAGATTCTAATGGTCTTATTACAGTAGGTGGTTTGGATGACAGTTACGATAATCCTGCAAATCCCTATGCGACTCCTACTTCAATAAGAACGGATGACGAACTCTATAATCTTTTACCATTTATAGAGGATGGAGACAGGGATATTACAGTATTTACTCAAAACCCTACAAACGATGATAACATTTTTTTCAGTTATTTTTTCCTTAAATCAATGACCGCTACTGTTACATCGGGATCTAATCCTTCTTATTCCATTGAAAAAACAGTCACCGATGTCGCTGGAAATGGATCATCTGCACACGCAACAAAAGCCGGAGATGTTATTGATTACGAAATTACCGTCGAAAATACCGGAAATGTTGCTTTGACAGGTGTATTTGTTAATGATTCTTTAATTTCTTCCCTGCCAGCACCTGAAGGAGATAATTCACCTGTGGGCACTCTGGATGTGGAGGAAACCTGGGTTTATACTCCAACTTATACTGTTACTCAGGAAGACTTGAACAACAAAGGCGGGGGAGATGGGGATATTGATAACACAGCAACTGTTGACTGTGATGACCTGGATCCTCAAAATGACAGTGAAACAGTAATTCTGGATTATAACCCTGCTTATTCCATAAACAAAAGCATTTCAGACGTTGCCGGAAAAGGCCCTGACTCAAATGTAACTGTAGCTGGAAATGTGATCACATACAAGGTTAATGTGACAAATGATGGAAACATTGACCTTACCAATGTGAGCTTCAATGATCCTTTGCTCGGGTCTCCACAACTTTCTGAGTCCAACACTACCAACCAAATTCTTGAGCCCGGAGAAAAATGGACTTACACCGGAACTTATACTGTGGTGCAGGCAGACATAGTCGACAATGGTGATGGAGACGGACTCTACAATGGTGACGGAGACGGGATAATTAATAACACGGCAAGTGTTGACTGTACCGAGCTTGAGTCTCTAAATGCCAGTGCTGAAGCACAGATCGACCAGACTCCTTACCTTGTTAACAAGACAATTATAGATGTTGCTGGAAAAGGTCCTGAAGCAAGTGCTACAAAAGCCGGAGACATAATTACTTACCAGATTAACCTGACAAACTACGGCGGTTTGCCTTTTAAGCTTGTATCCGTTTATGATTCTCTTTCTCTGAATACGCTTACAGGACCAATGGAATCAGGCGTATCTAATAAAGTCCTCGACCCGGGAGAGAATTGGCTATATACTGGAAACTATGCTGTTACTCAGGCCGACCTGAACACCAATGGTGAAGAAGACGGCTTCATTAACAACACAGCAATTGCTTACTTCTATGGAGGAGTAAAACCAAACGACGGGTTTGTTGGATTTAATTCATCCAGTGCTGCAGTTCCGGTAGTACAGAATCCCGCTTATTCTATTAATAAAACGGTTATTGATGCTGCTGGGAATGGTCCTGAAGGCAACGTGACAAAAGCTGGAGACATAATCAGTTACCAGATTAACGTAACCAATGATGGAAATCTTGACCTGACAAATGTAACTGCTTCTGATTCTCTGGTAAATCTTACAGGGCCAGTTGAGTCTCTGAATTCCGATGGAGTCCTCAACCCCGGAGAAAACTGGACCTATACTGGAAATTACACTGTTATCCAGGCAGATATAACCGATAACGGAAACTATCAAGGTGAAGGAGAAGGTGAAGGAGAGGGAGAAGGAATTATAAGTAACACTGCAACTGTCTATTGTGATCAGCTTGAATGGATCTCAGACAGCATTGGAGTGCAAATAGACCAGACTCCCTATCTCATTAACAAAACCGTAATAGATGTTGCCGGGAAAGGTTCCTCAGCAAATGCTACAAAAGCTGGAGACTTAATCACTTACCGGATTAACCTGACAAACTATGGCGGTTTGCCGTTTAAACCAGTTTCTGTTCATGATTCTTTAATTGCCCTCACAGGACCAACCGAGTCACATGTTTCTAATAAAGTCCTCGATCCAGGAGAAAACTGGACTTTTACTGGAACTTACACTATTGTTCAGGCCGACCTGAACAGTAATGGTGGAGGAGACGGTTTCATTAACAACACAGCAACTGCTTTCTTCTATGGAGGGTTGAAACCGGCTAACGAATTCGTGGGATCTAAGTTATCCAGTGCAGAAGTCCCTGTGGAGCAGAACCCTGCTTACTCTATTAATAAAACCGTTATTGATGTTGCTGAAAACGGTTCTGAAGCAAATGCAACAAAAGCCGGGGACATTATCACTTATCAGATTAACGTTACCAATACTGGAAACATTGACCTGGCAAATATAACTGTTTCTGACCCCCTGATTAAACTTGAGGGACATGAAGAGTCAATGGCTGAAGATGGAGTTCTCAATCCGGAGGAAAACTGGATTTACACTGGGACTTACGAAGTTACTCAGGAAGACCTGAACAGCAATGGTGAAGAAGATGGATTCATTAATAACACGGCAACCGTTGACTGTGATCTACTGGATCCGAAAAACGATAGTGCTAACGTTCCTCTCGAATGGAATCCTGCTTACTCTATTAACAAAACTGTAATAGATGTTGACGGAAAGGGCTCTGAAGCAAATGCAACTTCTGCAGGAGATGTAATCACCTATCAGGTTAACGTAACCAATGACGGAAACATTGACCTTACAAATGTGAACGTTTCTGACTCCCTGATTTCCCTGGAAGATCCTGTTGGAGATGAAGAAGATACAGGAATTCTGAACGTAGGCGAAAACTGGAACTATACCGGCACTTACACTGTTACTCAGACAGACCTCAACAGTAATGGTGACGGAGACGGCTTCATTAACAACACAGCAAGTATTGTTTGTGACCAGCTTGAACAGGAGTCATCCAGTGCCGCAGTCCAGGTAGAACAGAACCCTGCTTACAATGTTAGCAAAACCGTTGCTGATGTTGCTGGAAATGGGTCTGAAGCAAATGTCACAAATGCTGGAGATATTATCACCTATGAGGTTAACGTTAGCAATGAAGGAAACATTGACCTTACAAATATAAGTGTCTCCGATTCTCTGGTTTCCCTTGAAGCTCCGGCAGGAGACGAAGAAGATTCAGGAATTCTGAACGTAGGTGAAAACTGGATCTATACTGCAAACTACACTGTTTCTCAGGCAGATATGAACAGTAATGGGGACGGAGACGAATTCATCAACAACACAGTAATTATCGCATGTGATCAGCTGGAACAGGAAAACGATAGTGCTGCAGTACCTATAGAACAGAACCCTGCTTATACAATCAACAAAACCGTTGTTGATGTTGCCGGAAACGGGTCTGAAGCAAACGTAACCTTTGCAGGAGATATAATCAGCTATCAGGTTAACGTAACCAATGACGGAAACATTGGCCTTAACAACGTAACTGCTACTGATTCTCTGATTGAACTTTCAGAACCTTCCGAGTCAACAACTGCTGATAAGCTTCTCGAGCTGGGGGAAACCTGGACTTACTATGGAAATTACACTGTCACTCAGACTGATCTGAATGATAATGGTGGAGAAGACGGGTTCATTAACAACACAGCAACAGTTGACTGTGATGAGCTTGATCAGGAAAATGGCAGTGCTGATGTATTTGTCGAACAGAATCCTGCCTACGGCATCAACAAAACCGTTACAGACGTTGCCGGAAAAGGCCCTGAAGGAAATGTAACCTCTGCGGGGGATGTAATCAGCTACCAGATTAATCTGACAAATGAAGGAAACATTGACCTTACACGTAAGGAACTTACAAACGAAACTATCACTGATTCTCTGTTCAGCCTTGAAATGCCGATACAGACAAAAACCAATGATGAAATCCTTGAAGTCGGAGAAACCTGGATTTTTATTGGTAATTATACGGTTATTCAGGCCGACCTGAACAGTAATGGTGGAGGCGACGGTTTCATCAATAATACAGCAGCCATCTATTCTGATGAACTGGGGCTGAAAAACGATAGTGCTGAAGTGCCTGTCGAACAGAACCCTGCTTACTCTATTGACAAAACAGTTGTTGATGTTGCTGGCAAAGGTCCTGAAGCAAATGTAACTTCTGCGGGTGATGTAATCGGCTACCAGGTTAATGTGACAAATAATGGAAACATTGACCTTAACAATGTAAGTGTTTCTGACTCTCTGATCAATCTTACAGGGCCAATTGAGTCCAAGCATCAGTATTTGCTTACACAATCAACAGCAACATTCCAGGGAAAGCAATGGAATGGTGACGGAATCCTGGAAGTAGGAGAAACCTGGACTTACATTGGAACTTACAATGTTACTCAGGCAGATCTGAACAGTAATGGTGGAGGAGACGGTTTCATCAACAACACAGCAACAGTCGACTGTGATGATCTGGATCCGACAAATGATAGTGCTGAAGTGCCTGTTGAACAAAACTTTGACTGCTCTTTCTACAAGTCGATAATCGGAGCCGATAATTCCGGAGACAGCGTAGTCGATAAAGCCGGAGATGTAATAGAGTACAGGCTTGCAGTAAAGAATGAAGGAAATGTGGATCTAACAGACGTTTTAGTTAATGATCCGCTGATTCAGCTGACAGAACCTGATGGAGATGATACTGATCCAAAAGTCTTGAACGTTGGAGAAACCTGGAAATTCTACGGAAATTACACTGTTACTCAGGATGACATAAACTGCAATTGCGGAGGAGATGGCTTTATCGATAATACCGCAACTGTAAGCTGTAACGAGCTTCAGAACGAAAGTTTCAGTGTAAAGCAGCCTATTGTTCAGAGCAGGAATTTGATAATCTACAAATCTCTTCTCGGAGTCGATAACGCAGGGGACTGCATAATCAATAAAGCTGGAGACCTAATCGAATACCAGATTTCTGTAAAGAACAACGGAAAAGTAGACCTTACAGGAGTTTCAGTAAGTGATCCGCTGGTTCAGCTGGCAGGTCCTGTTGGAGACGATGTTTGTCCAGGGGTTCTGAACGTTGGAGAGACCTGGAAATACACCGGAAATTATACGGTAACCCAGGATGATATAAGCAGCAATGGTGGAGGCGATGGAGATATCGATAACACTGCTACTGTGCGCTGTAACAAGCTTTCAGACAAGACCAGCAGCGTAGAAGTGCCGATAATCCTTCCACGAAACATTGTAACTGGTGCAGATTCAGGATCTAATAACACAAATGGTATAGATAGTGAAGATTCTGGAACAAACAACGGTAACGGTGATGGCGCCAGCAGTAGCGGAGGCAGCAGTGGAAGCAGTAGTGGAAGCAGCGGGGGAGCAGGCGGCTCTCCTGAACCTGCCAAAAACATTGAAGTGAAGGAGCTTTCACAGGCTTTTGTTACCAGCGGAAATCCTGCCAAGTTTAATTTCCCTAAGAATGCCACTTCTGTCACGTACATCACTTTTGATACAAAGAAGACAGCCGGCAAGACAACAACCATTGTTGAGATGCTTAAGGGAAAATCCACACTGGTTTCAGACCTGCCCTCTGGAGAATTATATAAATCCTTTAATATCTGGGTCGGAAACAGCGGGTTTGCAACTTCAAAGAACATAGAAAACGCTGTAATTGGCTTCAAAGTCGAAAAGTCCTGGATGCAGGACAAAGGGATAGACAGGTCTTCAATAGTCCTGAACAGATACAGTGACAGTAAATGGAGTCAGCTTTCAACCAGCCTTTCGGGGGAAGATGACGGGTATATGTATTTCACAGCAGAAACTCCGGGATTCTCTCCCTTTGCAGTAACGAGTAAAACTGCGGTAAAAGAATCTGGTACTGAAATGCAGTCTGAATCCAGCACTGCAGGCATTGAAGAAAATACTGAAAATACAGCAGATGTTGAACAGCAGAGTGAAAACGAAGGAAACACAAGCAAAGGCGAAAGTACTCCCGGATTTGAAATGATTTACGGGATAGCAGGCTTTTTTGCTGTCTCTCTGTACAGAAGAAAATAATATGGAGTGAATTATAGTAAGGTATTGTGAAGTCATTGATCAAATCTGACAGACTGGCACTTTTGTCATGTCTGGTCAGATTTGAGAATAATTATTTTTTTGCGATTTTCAACAACTTGTCTTAGGGGCAGGTAGCTGAGAACTGTATGCACATGTTTCTTTTTCTATCTCTTTCTCAAATAATAGGGATATACTCTTCTTTTCAAATTTAGTTAATGATTCCGTTAAACGATCATTTTCTATTCTGCATACATTGAATATCGCGGAAGGAATCAGGCATTCTCTGGTAAAGTCAAGGGCGCATTCTCTGGTGCATTCAAATGAGCATTTAGTTTGTTTTTCCATCTCCCGGGTGAGATCCCTCTTATTCTCGGGCAGTTTTTGAAGGGGAAATTCAAGGCAGGAGAGTTTTCTGAATTTTTCACAGGGTGTGTCGATCTTTATGATGATATTTTCTCCTTCAACCCTTCCCATTACATTATGCTTTGAACTGCAGATGCAGGAAGATACGTTTATTTTTGTCATTTTCGAAGCCCCTCAAGTTGATATTTTTTTAGAGATTCTCCTTTCAGTAGACTCCGCCTGTCATGTTGTCTCTCTGAAGCCCGTTTACACCCAGGGAGACAATGTTCTTGAAGTCTATTGCCTTTATAGGACAGGCCCGGGCACAGCGTCTGCAGCTTGTTCCAAGGCAGTCCTGGGTACTGCAGCTCACAAAGTATCCCCCTTCTTTCTCGATGGTCACAAGGGCATTTTCAGGACATTCCTCATTGCAGCGCCTGCAGTCAAGACAGTGTGCCACAGGGACTTCAAGGGTGATTCCTATGTCTCCTACAATCTCTACAGGGACATTGCCTGTTTCTTCTATGTCTTTTGCAGCCCTTTTTTCCATAATGGCATTCTCTACTGGCTCCGGGAAAGGTGGATATTTATACATTTTCATGAACTTTTTGTACAATTTCATGTTCATGCCCTCGGTCCAGTAGGAAAGTTCACAGGTGTATATATTCTTAAAAGTCTCGCTTGTTGCCATCATCAGGTGGTCGGCTTTTATAGTCTTTGCAAGGGCGATGACCTCTTCAAGCCTTGACTCATCCAGAATAATTTCTCTCGCAAGAGCTATGGAAGTGTTTCCGAACTGTACGGCTTTTCGTGAGAAATCCGGGCAGGAGCCGATTCTTCTGGCTTTTTTGCAGTCTACGTATGTTCCTGAGGCTCCAGACATGTAGACGTTTTCGAGCGCTTCGAAGGGGACCCCTGCTTCCAGGAGAAGAGCCATCTGGGCAGCACGTATTGCTCCTATGGCTTTTCCTGCTTCGGAAATATCTTCTTCAGTGATTTCAATTTCCCTCCCCAGGATTAACTTTCCATTTGGCAGTCTGGGAGGCTGTTCCATCAAACCTGTTTCCATAGCAACGGCAATAACCGCAATTACACCTGTGCCTGTAATTCCCACGGCTTCTATTTCCCCTTTCTTAATTATTTCCCCTGTAATCGGATTTACAAGGGCTCCTATTTTGCTTTCCATATGTTCGTTCAGAACAGTGAGCCGCCAGTAGTCCCCTTCGAGGTTTACATCCGAAATAGCACCCGGACTTGCAATCATTCCGCAGCTGATTCCCTGCCCTTCAATGGCCGGCCCTGCAGCTGCACTTCCTGTAATGATCCTATCCCCTACTTTTACTGCCATTTCGGCATTCGTGCCGTAGTCAGTGACAATAGAAACTTCTTCCTGATTCAGGAAATCGGTTTCAATCATCATTGCCAGGGCGTCTGCCCCTATTTCATGTGCAATTGCAGGGGGTACGGTGATCTCACAGTGAGGAAGGTCCATAATGCCTTCGAAAAGTTCAGGGGCTGGAAAGACCCTTGCGCTCCTGTCAACGTTTTCTACTCCAAGCCTTTTTTGCATGTTTTTTCCGGCAAAGGCAAGGTCTCTGATTTCCGAGTTCTGGAAAAGGGAAAGCTGGATAGGGTTTCCGCATACTACCAGTTTCCGAATGCATGCGGGTTCTACATCAAGGGTTTCTATTATCTTCTTTACCGCGTCCAGTATGATATTATTTGCAAAATCTTCCCCTACTTCAAGAGCAAAGTCCAGGTGGTCGATTACATTGCCTCCGGGAAGGGGATGTCTCATTGTCATTGCGGTTCTCAATACTTTTTTTGTTTCCATGTCTATAAGCTGCGCTCTAAAGCCGCTGGTTCCTAAGTCAAGTGCGATCCCGTACATTTTTCTCACTCCACATGCTGCGATTGAAAATTGAAAAAAAAATCCATTGGAGCCTATCCGCTATATCAGGCTGTAATGAACTGGATATAATTCAAGCAGTGAAATGAGCTGCGCAGCGTTTTCACTATTATTTATTTCGTTTTTAACTAAATTTTGGTCTTAAATGTATATAACGTAATTCGGGACTTATCGTGAAGGGTTTCAATTTTAGTAGGGGTACTGATTTTTGAGAGGCCATTGATTTTTTCAGGGGGGTTAATTTCCTGAGGCCCATCTTTCAAGACAGATAAAACATATCTTTCAGTAACCTGTGTAAAAAAAGTAGGTCAAAATAAAAAAGTCTGATTTTCTTCTAACATTATCGTTGATGTTATCTATAATAATCATCTCTAGCTTCAATAAGCGCTCTTAAGTTTTTGATGGGGGTCTTCGGGGCAATCCCGCATCCAGGAGCGAGTATATCAATACCATCTTCCAGGCACTTCTGAGCTTCTTCTTTTATATCTTCACAGGTTCCGTTGAGCATAACTCCTGAAGAAGAAAGGTTTCCTATCAGTTTTGTTTTGCTTCCGACAAGTTTTTTTGCAGCCTGAAGGTCAGTTACTTTTTCTTCTATGCTGATCCCTTGAAAGCCACACTCTGAAACAGATTTGAGGATAGGTGTTGAGTTCCCACAAATATGTATGAGCTTCATTCCTTTCACGGACCCGCAGAGTTTTTCATATTCTGGCCTCATAAAAACCTCAAAGTCTTTGGGATCAAACATATCAGGTCCTGCTATCCCATCAACAATGCAAACCGCATCTACTCCCACTTCGTAAAGCACTTGTGCATATTCGGAACAGACTGCGCCTGTGATTTCAAGACATTCTTTTAATGTTTCGGGCTTTCTAAGCGCCCAGGTAAGGAAATTGTATGTTCCAATTAATCTTGAAAGAAGGGATGCGGGGCCTTCCATGCCTGTTATAAGTGGCATTCCTTCTCCTGCCTCTTCCCTCAGGATGGAAGTCACATCAAAAATCATGGATATTCTTCCTCTTTCTATAAGGTCCGGGGGAAATTCCAGCTTTTCTGGCTCCTTTGCAAAAGGGTGAGACTCTGGAGACGGCTGGATGTCGTGCCTTCCCTGATTGATTCGACATCCCATAGCTTCCGAGAGTACTGTGAGACAGAAAGGGTATCTTATGGCTTCAAGGCCGGAAAATGTATGGGCTGAAAGTGCAAGAGCAGCCATTTTCTTTGCATCAAAGTGAGCTTCAGGCCAGGCTGCCCCACACTTTTTCATAAGTTCCATGGTTCCTGTCTGCGTAACCGAAAGAGCTGGCACTTTATCCACAGCTTTTCCCTTCAGGGTACTAAGAAAACGGTCTCTCAGGTCTGGATCTGCCATTTAAACCTGCCATTAAAAATCTTTTTGTTACTTTATGCCTTTACAACTGGCTTCTTTTAGAAACCTATTACAGGCCGGATCATTTTTATATTTTTCATTCAAAATATCTATGTACAAATTATATAAATACATGACAAAATGCTTTTTCCAAAATATGCGTCTTCAGCCCACTCTTTGGATTATGTGGCAACGAAGCTTGTAGATAAAAAATCGTCAGATTATTTCACAAAACAAAACTTGAAGAGACGAGATTCATGAATTGATATTGGTGTTGAAGTGTATAGAATGAAAACCTGCCAGGAAACAGATATAGGACTTACGCACGTAGATGCAAAATAAAGCACAATAGACGTTGTAGCCAAATGTAGGTTTTAGATAGTTAAAAGTTTAAAGCTATTGATTTATCGTCTCAACCGCATAAGTCCTACAGATATTGAAAAAAAGCGCATGGACTTTCGGATAAGTTTGACTTTCTATTATCAACAATCGGATTTCGCCTCCTGTCCTGCCTGGAGGTTTGAGGCAGTTCACAGGGCATAATACCGATCTTGTGGAGGTTTTCAGGGTTATTAGCACTTTTTTAGCTCTTAAAATGGCAAAAGAGCCTGAAAAATGCTTTTTCCCCTTATTTTTTTCCGGCTCATTGCCCTCCCCTGCCTGGAGGTTTGAGGTTGAGAGCATTGAACCGTTTTTGTGTATGTAGACTTTACTTTCCCTAAGGCACTTTAAAATGGCAAATCTGTGTTATAGGGAAGTTTTTGAGGTCTATTCACTTTTTTGGAGGTAGGATAACAATGTCTTTTGAGAGGGATAGGCATTGTCATCAGCGTGAGTTTTCTGATGGCTCGGAAGTTTATGTGGAGGGGGTGTGGAGATCCCATTGATTCTTTCTTTTTTCCTGAATTCAATTGATTTCTTCCAAAAATTGATCTTTGAGTTATGTATGGAGATTTTACTTTAAGTGTGGAGGTTTGACTTTTATTATGAAGCGTTGACTTAAGTATGGAGATTTCATTTGAGGTGTGGAGATTTTGCTGGCTTCCTTTTCAACATCTGTAAAATTTATTTCTTAGACAAGTGGCATTCTTAATAAAGTCCAGAAAGTTTCCGGAAATATATAGAGCTTATAAAAAGAAAAGACGGACAAAAATGCCCGTCCTCTCAAACAGCAATTTTCACATTGCCTTTTTTGATTCAATGTTCTCAGCGGTTTTATCCGATGATCTTTTTGTAGATTTCCGGACCAGTTTCTGCTACAGTGTAGGACTGGGCCGTGACGGTGTCGCATGGACCTCTTGGCGGGACTTCACAGCCTGTTGCAATCACATACTTGGACTGCATTCCGTTCTCCTTGAGAGTGTTCAGGACGCTCTTCTGGAGGGCGATGGTGTCGTTCCTGATCTTTTCTATGTTTGTGGGGCTGTTGTCCATGAATGCAATAGGACTGACTTCTCCGCCGAACATGACATCTTTGCCGTAGTTTTCAATGAGGTACTTGTGGTCCTTAGAACCTTTGTTTACCTGCTCGGGATAGAAGGTGTAACTGTAGTACTTGGTGTCCCACTTTTTGATAAGATCCCAGTGAGGGGCATCTGCACAGTTGTGGACAACCATGGGCTTGTTGTACTCCTTGTAAAGCGGGGCGAAGACGTTCTGCATGATCTTGCCTTCGGTCTTCATGTACTCGTCTGCTCCGAGGATGATATTGTTTGTCCAGAGAGTCACCAGACAGAGATTGTCGGGCTGGGCTTCTTCGAACATCATCTTGGCCATTTCCTTGCAGTACTCTGTGGTCTTTTCGAGACCTTTGAGAACAATATCAGGGTTATTCTTGAGGTCGGAGAGGACACGTGTTGCTCCCATTATCTGGGTCAGGGCTACCATCGGGCCTTCAAAAAGGGCGGTGATGGGTGCATCAATTGCCTTTGCTTTCTCTGTTGCAAGCTTGTTGCCCTGAATAAGGTTGTATGCACGGGTGCCTTCCTTGATTTCGGGGACTTCCATGGCTTCGTAGTCTTCGAGGTGTCCTGTAGCTGCAGGGGTGTCTTCGTCAGGGATTCTGATAGTTGCACCGAAGTCACCTGCAACAACACATAGGTCAGTCAGGCCGACGAAGTTGTCAATGTTGAAGTACTTGGTACCTGCGATTGCACTGGCTGCATACATTTCTGCTTTTGTGGAGTAGTCTGCATAGGTGCAGGGCACGAACTTCCTGGAGAGACCGCAGATGAGTGGTGCAACCGGGAGTCTGTCAACTTTCTTGTCCTGGAATGCTGAGACGAACCTTTCCTTCTTGGTCATGGTCTCATTGAACTTGGGTACAACGGAGTCGAACTCTGCGAGGAGCTTCTCTGCGGTGATGAGGCCAACGTCGATTTCCTCCCTGTTGCCTTTCTGTGCAAGGATTTCCTTGTACTTCATCTTGCTTGCTGCGACTGCGGATTCGCTCCACATATCGGCAGGAAATGCGCTGAGAAGGGAAGAAAGGGTTTCGACTGCTCCACTTGCGTCGCCGGCTGTGCCGTCTGCTCCAATGGACTCTGCGTATTCCCTGGAAATGGGTGCACCGCCGACCATAACCACAAGGGAGTCTCTGAGGCCTTCTTCCTGAAGCTGTTCGATAACAGTTTCCATGCCTCCCATTGTTGTGGTCATCAGAGTGCTCATGGAGATTGCAGCTGCCTTCTTTTCCTTTGCTGTTTCAACAAATTTTTCGAGTGGGACGTCGACACCCAGGTCAATTGCGTTGTAGCCTGCAGCGGTTATCATTGTCTTGACAAGATTCTTTCCTATGTCATGCACATCGCCTTCTACAGTACCAACGATAACGTTCCGGGGGACAGTGCTTGCGTCAGCCTTTATATATGGGGTAAGGATCTCCATGCCTGCGTACATTGCGTCAGCTGCGAGAAGAAGGCTAGGAACGAAAGCTTCCCCCTTTTCGTACATGTCACTGACTATGTTCATTCCCTTTGCGAGGCCATCAATGATTGCTTCATATGCGTCGATTTCCTCTTCAAGAGCTTTCTGTGCGAATTCTTCTGCAAGGTCGTCGTCTCCTTCGACCACAGCATCCGTTAAAGAGTTCAAAATATCTTCTTTTGCCATATTAAACCTCCATTTTTCAGGATTAGATATACCAGATCCTGGCATCCTGTTTTTGCTGCGGGGTAGGGTTATTTAAAAGGCCCCTGTCCTTTATTTTCCATAGATCTCCTGATGCCTATCCAGTAGCTATTTCTCCAACCTGATGATCTTTCGTCAGTGTACCTGATAATAGCCGCTTTTCCATCTTTGGATGGTCATCTTTCTGCTATGGTTATTATCATTCAGGTAGTATTATTCAATATTATATAGCATAGCCGATGCTGTTTTTGTAAAAACCGCAAATATTTTGTTGGGCTTTTTTTGTTGTCTTTCCTGTTTTGAGATTATGTCTAATTTTTCAGCTGTATCCTTTTCAGGATACCTTCCTCTATGGCAAAGGAGCCCTTTCATGAAGGGCAGGAAAATTTGCAAAGGTGGCTTTTTAGGGAGAACAGGAAAACTGTCTAATCAGGACATTTTGGGAGAAGAGAAAATTAGTAAATGAGAACTTTTGGGAAGGGGGGGAAAAAAGGTTTCCTTTCTGAATAAGTAGGTTTTAAAAAACAGATGTCTTCAAAAATAACTCTATCTCGAAATATTTTGGGGTATTGTTTTTGGGGCGGAAGGGGATAAAGTCGCATAGAATCAAGTGAAAAAAACCTATTTGGAGTGGTCGGTGGAGGGCAAATAATCAGCTTCTTAGATTGAAGCCGTTATCCACCTTTTTTGTTTAATTTACTTTTTCCGAAAGTCCTATGTAGTAATCAGCAAGTTCGTTTCCCCATTCAATGGCGCCATTGTTGAAACTCATTATATTTCTGTGATCAAACTCTCCTTCTTTTCCGAAGAGTTTTAGCATCATAAATTCATTTGAAATTATGAAGGAAGAAGGCTTTATTTTTCCCCTGTAAATATAAAGTGAAACATTGTTTTCAAGCAATAATCTGTATGTGTCTTTAAAGTCATTTTTTAGCCTTATGTATACCTTTTCATCCAGAATCAGGTCTACTCTTGCTCCGTTCTTCGCACAGGTTGCCTGAATTGAAGGGCAATCGGGGCAAAAAAATGAGTAAAAGCTCCTTAATCTCCCGGACCTGACTAATATTTCTTTCAGGTCTTTTGGGAATTCAAAGAGGTGGTCCAGGTCAGGTTCTTCCAGTTTGCATTTGCCAAGCATGTGAATTTTTTTCATCAGATTCTCCGGAATTGGCCTTCTGTCATGCTTTGACCAGTAATTATTGTTCCCTTCAAAAACCTGAAGAAGTTCTGTTAGAGGCAGTACTTTTTCACTAACTATTCTTCCGATGTCTGAGAGTTCGTAAGTGTTCCCTTTCTGGACAACTACATCCCCTTCTTTCAATTTTTTTAACTGTGGCATTATTGAATATGTGTCGCCATGAAGTTCTTTTTTGATTTCATCGGCGCTTTTTGGTCCTTTTGCCAATAGGATCAGAATTTCCGTCCTCTTTTCTGAAAAAAAAATTAAATCTCTAAGTCCAGCCATAATCTCAACTTCCAGCTTCGTATCTTCGAACACTATGAAAAGCAATTTATCTCAACATTAAGCCCTTTTTATACCTCAGCAATTAAGAACTGCACATTTACCCTGCAGTTCCGGACACAGTTAGGCTCCATATTTCTGCGATCTCCAGGTGTAGCAGGTTTCAACGATAAGAACAATGATGCTAATTCCTTAGATACTGATAATTTAAATTTACCCTAACTTTGAGACTAACTCTATATAAGGTAATTCGAGGCTTCACACGAAGGTTACAGATTTTACAGAGGGGTTCTAATTTTACATGGAGTCTGTTTTTTTCAAAGGGTATGTTTTTCATATCAATTCGATTTTTCAAGCCTTTCTATTTTTCTTATTCCTGTCCCGGGATTTTTGCCTTTAATAACAAAGGAGATTAAAAAAGAAAATTACCAAAAAGATTACTTACCCTCCCCCAACTTCTTTTTCCTGGAGTTATACTTTTCTTTCAGGAAGGCACGTTAAAATGGCAAATTTGTGCCATCGCTAAAAGGTGCTGCAGGTCTAACTCCTTATGGGATATGATAACAATGCCACGGAGAGATTAGCGACATTGCCATCAGCGTGATCTCATCTCTTTGGGACAATTTCGTCTATTCTGAGTACGTTTCTTGCAGTCTCCGTCCCTGCGATAATGGCCAGTTTCTTGACCGTTGCCGAATCATATACCTTTGGCCCTTTATCAGTAACTTTCCTTGAAATATCCATTCTGGCTTCTACCCCTCTGGTATATGCATTTCTCATCTGCACCATTGCATCAATCGAGTTCATTCCCATATTTCGTGCAAGGATTGTGGGAATCCTCTCAAGGGCTTCTGCATACGCCAGGATTGCCATCTGCCTCTTTCCACTCTGTTTTTTTCCATTCTGCGTTGCCGCAAAGAGCCTGACCATATGCGCCAGTTCAAACTCTATTGCCCCTCCCCCGTTTACTATTCCTTTGTTCTTAATGAGGAAAGCCGCATTGTTCAGAGCATCATCAACAGCCTCTTCCACCTTATCCAGCCCGTACTTCACAGGCTCCCTGATAAGGATCGTGGCAATTGCCTTTTCTTTCACGGCAACAAACACCAGATTTTCTCCGTTCCTCTTTTCCAGCCTTATACTGTCAGCTTTTCCCAGATCTTCCGGGCAAATTTCGTCCTGCTGGGTCATCAGGTTAGTGTCTGTAGCTTCCGATAGCTTTTCGAGGTCTTTCATCTTGAGCTTCTTAAACGCCAGTATATTACTATCCCTAAGCATAGTCTCAATATACGGGTCAATATCCCCCTCACAGAAAAGCACATTTACTCCCGAATCTATTATTTTTCGGGCAATTCCCCTGCACATCTCCTTCTGTCTCTCCTCATACAGGAGAGCAGTCTGCCCCGAGTCCATTCTCAGGTTGTGCTGGGGGTTTAAATAGCCGCTTTTAACCTTGAGCTCGAAATTTACAAGCAGGACAGCCGGATTTTCAAACTCTTCTGGCATATCCTCTCTTGCCGGATTTTCGTCCAGAATCAGGCCTTCAATTGCAACAATTTCCGGCCCCCCTGTTTTTTTCATCACCTTTACGTTCCTGTTGAGGTCAAGTCTTTCTGCCTGCCTCTCGCTCAAATGCCTGACAACCTGGAGAACGATGTCAGTAATAGCCTCTGCCTGGTGCCTCTCCACCCCTTTTCCCATTGCTGAGCACATAATTGTTGTGCGTACATCTTCTTCTCCAGCCTGCTTTATGCTGTACTGGAGCATCTCATACGTTTTCTGGAGAGCCAGCTCATACCCTTCTATAACAATTGCAGGGTGTACTCCTGCTCTAATAAGCTTGATTGCGTTTTTTATAAGGCTGCTTGCAAAAATAACCGCTGTCTTTGTGCCATCTCCGCAGGCTTTATCCATTGATTCCGCAAGCTTTTTGAGGGTAGTCACTATCGGGTGGAGCACATCCATTTCCTTTAAGATTACCTTCCCATCGCTGGTAACAAAAATATCCCCAACGGGGTTTACTATTATTTTGTTCATGCCTTTTGGCCCAAAGGAAGATCCCAGCAAATCGTCAATTTCTGCGGCTGCCCTTTCGAGATGGTCGATCAGCTCGTCTTCTTTTACCGGTTCGTCAATGAGGATCTTGTCCCGTATAGTCCGGGCCAGTTTTGCCATTCCGTCCTGGCTTTCTATGTGAGGTGTTTTTAATTCGCTTGCCATGTGTTTTCCCCAAAATCGCTTTTTTAATTCTTACCTGCCAAAGCCTTACTACTTTAATTGGCCATTCTCCATTTTCATGCCAGTTTTCCGGTTGTACCTACACCAATTCCAACCAGACGGGTCTCCATTGGGTTTTTTCCTAAGCTTCCCACGTCATTCTTTCTCAGGTCAAATTCAACGTTTTCCATCTCAAGGCCGTGTCCGTCCATGTAATCTGAAACCAGTCTCTTGCTGAGGCTAAGTCCGTAATCAAGGGCTTCTCCGTAATCCTCGAACACTGCTTTTCCTATCTCGGAGAAAACTGAATATTCTGCCTTCCCGGCAGCAGAAGGACGGATAAGGACTTCTGTCCTGTGGATTACCTTTCCTACAAGGGCACCAACTGCGTTTCCAACTTCATGGAAAGCCGGAATTCTTATATCTGCATCTATCGTCTCGTTTAAGTCCTTAAGGTAAGCTCTCACCGGAGCTCCTACCAGCACCACGGGGACTTTTATATGGAACTTCAGAAAAGCTTCATTTTCTATCAGTTTTTCAAGGTCCTCTCTTTTAATATCATCCGCAAAGAAAGATACAAGTTCCAGGGTAATTTTTCTTACTACTTCAGCCTTGATCCCGGCCGAGAACTCATCTGCCTCTTTTTTCAGGGATTTCCCGAGAACTCTTGCTCCCATAAAGGAAGCCCTTCCATCCCATCTTATGTATTCTCCAAGAACATGAAGGGCATCAGTAGGGGTGAAACCTATCTGGCTTACATGCCTTTTTTTGATAAGGTTTTTCAGGGTTCCTGCAAACATCAGAGGGTGTTTGCCTATTTTTTCAGAGATCTCTAATATCGAAAGAGGCTCTATTCCGAGGTTTTCTATTATTTCCCTTTCATCTTCTTCGAGTTCTCCTGATAGAAGCTCAGGGGGTGTCACCCCGTTCCTTATGAAAAAAGAGGTTGGCTGTATAATCTCATCCATTATTCTTTTGTTTGGACTTTCGGTTGTTTCTTCCAGTTTTTCCAGAAGGCAAGGAAACTCCGATGCTGCCAGGCAGAGGGGAATCACCTTTCTGGGGCCCAGGTAAGTTTTTCCTTTAATCCAGACGAGGCTGTCTCCTCCAAGGGCCGAGGTATCCATCCTGATCGCTTTTACCATGGTCCTCCAGCCCCCCACTTTTGCTCCCGAATCACTTATTTCGGGGATGCCTCCGGAAATCATGGATATATCCGTACTTGTGCCTCCTACGTCTACTGTCACGCAGGTGTCCAGACCTGTGAGGTGTGCAGCTCCCACAAGGCTTGCAGCGGGTCCGGAGAAGATTGATTCTACAGGCTTTTGCAGTGCTTCTTCGATGCGGACCAGGGACCCGTCGCATTTCATCATCATCAGGGTGGCCTTAATCTTTTTTTCTTTCATTACTGCCTGGATGGAGTTAATGAACTGCTTGCTTACAGGAATCAGTTCGGCGTTCAGGAGAGCGGTCACAGCTCTTTCATAAGCTCCAAGGCTCATGGAAAGTTCATGTCCGCAGACAACAGGCAGGCCGGTAATTTCCTTAATTATTTCCTTTACCTTAAGTTCGTGTTCCGGATTCCGGACTCCAAAATATCCGGAAACTGCAAATGAAGCTACCTTATTTTTGACCTGCTTGACAAAATCTCTTACATTTTCCAGGTCTTCAAGGGGAGATATTTCGTTTCCATCAGAATCATGCCCTCCCTGGATTGATATAACATAACGACTGGCAAGTTTTTTGGGAATCGTATGCCCTATCAGGATCAGCCCTGCAGGATAGCCTTTTCCTTCGAGTGTTGTATTGGTGGCGAGGGTGGTAGAAACAGAAACGAATTTTATCTGTTTCAGGCACCGGGGGTCCAGCCCTTCAATTGAATTCTTTATTCCCCTTATGAGGTCAGGATAAGTTGTAAGTGCTTTATTTGACTCGAGGACGGTACCATTTGACATATCCATGATAGCGGCATCGGTATAAGTTCCTCCAGTATCTATTCCCAGTCCCAGATACATTAAACTCCTCCTCTGAAATTTTTACGGCTGATCTTCTCATTTTTCTGTTTTTACTTTCTATTTTAGTGTTCTATAAATCGGATACTTTCTGCTTCTCTGTATCACGAAGAGTCCAGATCCGATCTTTAATGCAAAAAACTGTTTTCAAAAAAAGATATCATATTATGCTATTGGGCTCAGTAATGAAAAAGGGTGGAAAAAAGCCACCCTTTTTATACGTCTTTTCTTCAGGTGCCTCTTTTTTGATGCCTTTATTGTCTACATTCAGCCCGATTTTGTTCCATTTATATTTTTTATATGTATATGGTGTGCCGTTCTCTCAAAAGGTATATTTTTGCAGATGACTTTTTGTCTTGTCGGATTTCTGATTTTTCTGAAATGGAGGTTTGCCGCTGTGCTTCTTTACCCGCGACACATGCGGAAGCGTGTATTATTCTAAATTTGTGGAGATCAGGAGCTTTTCACTCCTACATGGAGGTTAAAAAATGATTTTTGCTGGTTTGTGGATTTTTTTGTTTTTATTTCGGTCTTTTATGGAGATCTTATGTTTTTTGGGATACAGAGTTTATCTCTAAATTTCTTAATTTTAAATTGAAATGGGGAGATGAGATCTCACCCCATAATCTTTTTCTGAAGTTCTGGACCAAGTTCTTTTACGGTGTTAACCATCGCCTGCACAGTTGTCAGCGGTCCTCCGGGAGGAACTTCACAACCAGTGGACATAACGAATTTAGACTGGAATCCGTTCTCCTTCAGCACAGGTATCACATTTTCAAGCAGATTCTTTGTATCATCCTTTACCTTCTGCACGCCGGCTGCAGAGCCGTCCATAAACTCAACAGGGTTGACTTCTCCCATCATACAGCAGATATCTCCGTACTTGGGAATGAGGTCTGCGTAGTTCTGGGATCCTTTTTCTCTGGACTTCTCATAGTAGGCGTAGCTGTAGAGAGAAGTGCCAAACTTCCTGATTTGGGTCTCGAAGTGCACTGCATCAGCACAGTTATGGATAATGTAGGGCTGGTTGTACTGCTTAAAGATAGGAATGTGCTGGTCGTAGACGAATTTGCCGTCGAACTTCCAGTAGTCTTCTTCGCTCATTATCACGTTGTTGGACCAGAGATTGTCGATACAGAGGGCGTCACAGGCTCCTTCGTTGAAGAAGAGTTCGGAGAGCTGGCAGATGTAGTCTGAACACTTCTGGACAGCTTCAAGGACAACATCCGGCTGAGTCTTCATGTCCATAAGTACGCGGTCTGCCCCCATAAGCTGGGTGAGGGTAAGCAAGGGCCCTTCGTGGAAACCGATGAATGGGGTATTGAGTTCCCTGTTGATTTTTTCCTTTGCCATCTTTGAAGCCATGACCAGTTCATAACCTCGGGTTCCTTCCTTAAGTTCAGGGACTTCGATCTTCTCATAGTCCTTAATATGCCCTTCGGAAGAAGGCGTGTCATCTTCGGGGTATTTGATTTTACATCCGAAGTCTGCGGATGTGGCTGAAAGGTCGGCAAGGCCCACGAACATGTCAAGGTCAAGGTATTTGCAGCCGAGAAAGGCGCTCTGGGTGAAAGCTTCTGCCTTTGTGGCATAGTCTCTGTAGTTGACCCCGGCAAATTTTCTGAGCACCCCACATGCAAGCGGATAAACAGGCAGGCGATCGACCTTTTTATCAGACATAGCGGCCACAGTCCTGTCTGCATGGGTCATTTCTTCCTTGATCTTCACTCCAATACTTTCGAATTCTGCCTTGATCTTGTTAGCAGTCTCAAGTCCGACGTCGACCTTCTCGGAAACTACTTTCTTTGCGAGAATTTCCCTGTATTTGATTTTTCCAAGGTTGATCTTCTCTTCACTCCATCTCACATCTTTAGTGCCGAGCTCCTTTACGGCTTCTGATGCCCAGGCGCTTGCATGCATTGCGTCGGGATGAGTGGAGTCTGCACCAATTCCTGCTGCATACTCTTCAGAAACAGGGGCCCCTCCGATCATTATCTTTATGGAGTCGCGAATACCTTCTTCCTGAAGGATTTCAATGACTTTCTCCATGTTTGTCATGGTTGTTGTCATCAGAGCACTCATGGAGATAAGGTCGGCTTTGTGTTCCTTTGCGGTTTCGATAAACTTTTCGATAGGGACATCTGCGCCCAGGTCGATCATTTCGAACCCACCAGCACTGAGCATCGTCTTTACGAGGTTCTTCCCTATGTCGTGTACGTCTCCTTCAATTGTTCCGATGACACCCACTGCTCTTACGCCTTCGTCTCCTGTTTTCATTGCAGGGGTAAGAATGTCCATGCCTGCATACATTGCCCCTGAGGCGAGAAGCAGGTGGGGTACAAAGGCTTCCCCTTTCTCGTACTGGTCGCTGACAATAGCCATTCCTCTTGCAAGACCATTTACGATTGCATTGTAGGGATCAACAATGCCTTCATCCAGTACTTTCTGTGCCAGTTCTTCTGCAAGGTCGTCGTCTCCGTCGACGACAGCTTCCGCTAATTGGTTCAAAATATCTGCTGCCATAAAAAACGCTTCCAACATATTTTGTGGTTATTCCCTGTTAAAAGTAAGTAGTTCGATCAGGAGCTCACTCCTCCAGTGCGTTCCTGGATAACTGTTACCTTACACAATGGTAAATTAACTCCAAAACATATAACATAAACTACGAGATCTGATTAACGCAGTTAACATCTCTTCTGATACTTAATTATGTGAATTCTCCTGATATTATAAATTTCTTTGATTCTGCGATATTTATTGATTTTGTTAACCTTACTGATCTCATGATTCCATTCAATTTTACGGATTTGTCTGATGTCATGAGGTGCTTTCATTCTATCAGAGGCTTTTATCTGATCAAAGCCTTTGATCAGATCAGGGTTTTCAATAAACTCAGAAAGCTGATCAGATACCTGAATTGGAAGAACAAATCGGGAAAATTAAAATAAAGAAACACCCTTTTGTTTTAGCGTAAAAGTAGGGTTTTAAGGAGGGATTCCTTGAATAAACACCTGAAAGCATCCTTATTTCTGATCTTCATGTGCTGGAGTTTAAGTGCTGTTAGTGGTTGCATTGGATCCAATGAAAGCGAATATTTCTCTGTTTCGGCTGAAGAGATTGATGTAAAGCCTTTCTCTGAAGAGTATCAATCTACAGAGAAGGCTGGAGTACTTACACAATACATATTGACAGGTTAGGGGGGCTGAGTCTCAAGATCTTTCTCGGGCCTAACAGTTCAGGAAAGACCATTCCTGAAAAGGAGTACCGAACCTTATTTAAAAAGATGTTTACAGATCTGGGACTCCCTCCTGAAAAAGTGGATACTCTTGAATTTAATTACATTGGAGGTGTCTGGTAACAGGCTTCTCTACTATTTTTTCCTATTTTTCCCAGTTTCTATTTTTTTCCCAGTTTCCTGTTGTTCACTTTTGGCCGAGTTGTCTTTTTTCGTGTGCAACCTCTGTCAGGATCTTTTTTAGACCGGAATATGGGGGCAGAGAAAATTACGCATTTGTTATTGATTGAATGAATTTATTGAATTAAATTGGGTGACCCAAATTGCGTGAATCAATTTGACTAAACTGATTGTGGAGTCTTAAATAGTCTGGAGTATTTATATTAGCGTTTTATAGTCGGTGCGTATCTTTTTTAAGTATACCTCCTCATCCTGCAGGGTTTTTTGATTAAATTTCAAGCATTTTCGAGTTCTATCTCCTTTATTTCCTTTGAGTTTTTCATGTAGTGCAAAAAGAGATCTTCTCCCCATTTCAGAGCGGTTTTTTCCAGACTCATCATTGCATGGTTGTGATATATTCCGTTTTTGTAGAAGAGGGAAAGGGCCATGAAGTGATCCGTTGCCACGCTTGAAGCCAATCTTATGGGGCAGTCGCAGACGAAGATTTTTGCATTATCCCTATTAAGGTATTCCTTGAGGGATGTGCTGTATTCCTTTTTGAGCCTTTCAAATACGGGCTTTGTGATTATCAGGGATACGTCAGTTCCTTTTTTGATTAGTTCTACATAGGTTGAGGGGTAAGCAGGGTTGAAATAGGAAGAAACCTCCATGACATGGACTGAGCTAGTCAGTTTTTCTTCGATTTTCTGGGGAATTTCGTACATTCTGTCCAGTTCGGGCTCAATAAATTCGCAGTGTCCCAGATCATCAATTCGGTCCAGAAGGTGGGCAGGAATTGAACTTATATTGTGGTTTTCCCAATAATCCATGTGCTCTGAAAACACTCCCAGGGTGTTCAGCAGGGGCCTCATTTTTTTAACGACCACCTTTCCAATGTCTGAGAGTTTGTAAAGGTCGTCTTCATGGCTGATAAGACCCTGGCTGATAAGGATCTTTATCTGGGTCATGATCGCACTTGAAGTCACGTTGAGGATATTTTTTATATCATCAATATTTCTGGGCTCTTCCATTAATAGCAGAAGAAGGTCTTTTCTTTTATCCGAAAGGAAAAGAGTACCCAACAGTTCCAGTTTCATCGTAAATCTCCAGCCGCTTCATTTTAACATTTTTTAATTAATATTCTATTCAAGACTCTATCAGTTTACACCGATTTCAGGATCCTCTTTCGAAAGCCTTGTTTCAGGATTCTTTCTTGGGAGCCTTACATGTATTTTGGTTCCTGAGCCTTCTTCGCTTTCTACCCATATTTCCCCCTCATGGGCGTTTACAATGTTCTTACAGATATAGAACCCTGATTCAAGTCCCTGATACCTTCGAGTAAGAGAGTCGTCCACCTGGTAGATCCTGTGGAAGAGGTGAGGAATAAGCCTTTTTTGGATGCCGGTTCCGCTGTCCTTTATCGTTATATGGATATTTTCTTCTTCTTCGCTGGCTTTCACTTCCAGAGTCCCACCGTGGGGTGTGAACTTGATGGCGTTACCCATCAGGGTAGTAAATAGATCTGTCAGTTTTTGCTTGTCTCCTCGGATATGCGTAAGGCTGGGGGGTACTTCCTTTTCGACCTTCAGCTCTTTTTCATCAATCATAAGGACAAGGTTTAGGTAGACATCCGAAAGGATTCTTTTGATCTCTACGTCACCGAAGGAATATTCTATCTTTCCTGCCTGTTCCAGGCTCAAGTAAAGCAGGGAATCCACCATCTGTTTCAGTCTCTCTGAGCTGTTGATGACGGTATCGATCGCCTTTTGCTGCTGGTCTTCAATTGCTTCCCATGTCTCAAAATCAATCAGATCACCGTAGTCAACCCTCATAAGGGGGAGGCTTTCGGTCACGAATTCTGCTTTAATCCTGTTCAAAGACCTGAGTTCGTCATTGGCTTTAGAAAGGTCTTCAGAATAGGTTTTCAAGGCATCTTCAAGCTGTTTTCTCTGAATGAGCTGCCACATGCCCTGCATAAGCAGGGTGAGCTGTCGGAGGTCTGATTCGTCGTAGTCTTCTTCCTTGTTTCCCACTCCTGCAACGGCAACTATTCTCTCCCCATCAAATATGGGAACGTTCATGTGTCTTGTCAGATGTACATGATCTTTTGGATACCCTTTCTTCAGGGAGCTTGGAGATGTGTAGTCGTTTGTGATAATGGGCTTGCGCTGCTTAACTGCCTCTCCCCAGAGCCCGGTGGTTTTTATGGGATAGATGAAGCGTTTGTCTTCGATGGCGCATTCTTCCATGGCACTCTTTGACCATGAGTGCATAATCAGGGAGGTCTCGTAGGCATCCATGAATGCCAGATATCCGAGTTTGCTTCCTGTAAGCCTGACTGCCTCTTCCCGTGCAAAGTCAGTGATCTCTTTTAAGGAAGCCCCTGTCATCTGGTTGAGTTTCACCAGAGCTTCGAGCCGGGATTCGTTTAGTTTTTGTGCAGCTTCTGCTTTTTTGCGCTCTGTGATGTCTCTGGCAACCGAGAGAATTGTTTTCTTGCCGTCGTAATCAATGATCCTGGCACTTACTTCGAGCGGAACTATCTTTCCATCCTTGCATACTGCACCTGCTTCATAAATTCGGGATCCTTCTCTCTGGATCTTTTTGAGGTTCTCTCGGACCGAGGCCCAGTATTCGGCAGGAATGATCTCCTCGGCTTCCATTTTCAGGATTTCTTCTTTGTTATAGCCGAGTCGTTTTACTACTGCCTGGTTTACGTCCATGTAGCTTTTTCCTTCGGGCTCGCGGATGTATAGCTGGTCATTGATGTTGTTGAAGACAGTCCTGAATTTGTGCTCGGATTCTTTCAGGGTCTCTTCTGCCAGCTTATGTTCCAGTGCAATAGCTGCAAGTTGAGCGTTTGTTTTCATAAAGTCCATGTCTTCTTTCTCTGGCCTGTACACTTCGCCGTAGTACATGGACAATACCCCTAAAACCTCTCCTGACGATGAAATAATGGGTTCTGACCAGCAGGATCGCAGCCCTGCTTCAGCTGCTAGATCTCTGTATTCAGTCCAATATGGGTGTTCCATCACGTTGTCTGTGGTCACCCTTTTTTTCATGTAGGCTGCAGTTCCAAAGGACGCGGCTCCAAAACCGATCTCTATTCCCTCGGTCTTTTGTATATAATAAGTGGGGAGTCCGGGGGCAACACAGTAAAAGAGATGTTTTTTTTCGCGGTCAAGCAGCATTATAGAGCACTTTGAGCCGGGGCGGATCTTTTCCACATTCTGGACAAGAAGCAGGAGCATTTCTTCAAGGGGGGCTTCAGAGGCCAGTTTCTCCAGCACTCTGTTTTGCCCTTTTATCATTTCTTCTGCTAGTTTGCGTTCTGTGATGTCCAGAACAATGCCCTGGTAATGGACAATTTCTCCTTTCTCATTTCTTTTGATGAGGGTTCTGTCGTCTATATATCGCACTTTTCCCGACTTTGTCAGAACCCGGTGTTCCTAGGTGCAGTCCTTATATCCTTCTCTGGAAAACTTCTCTACTTCGGCCCGGATTCTTTCGCGGTCTTCAGGGTGTATCAGGTCTTCAAATTTTATTTTTCCCGAGGTGAAATCTTCTGGGGTATATTCCAGCTTTGTGATATTTTCAGATACGAATTCTACAGGCCAGCCTTCTTCAGGCTTGCATAAAAACACAAACAAAGGACTGCTTTTGATGATACTTTTCAGTTCATTTTTCTTTTTTAGCGTCTTTTGCATCGATTCTTCTGCTTTTTTGCGCTGGGTAGCATCGCAGAGGGTGCCCTGATAATGGCTCACACGTCCATCTTCATCTCTTCGAAGCAGGATTTTTACCTCAACCCAGCGTGTTTCTCCTGAAGCTGTCAGTATCCTGTATTCCTGTGTCAGTTCAGTGCAGCCCTTTTCTGAACATCTTACTATTTCTGCATTTACCTTTTCACGGTCTTCCGGATGGACAATATCAAGGTACTGAACGTTTCTGGATGTAAAGTCTTCAACTTCATATCCAAAATGCCAAATATTCTCAGTGATGAGTTCTACAGGCCATTTCCCGGTTGACTTACATAAAAAAATGACTACAGGGCTGCTGTTTATGAGTGATTCAAGATTTATATCGAATTTTTTCATCGATTCCTTTCCCAAATTTTATTTCTCTTTAGCTGAATGAATAATTTTTGTGAGCTAGAGTTTTACAGGTTAATGGTAAGAAGTTCCAAAATCTCTTTTGGACCGCTTTCATTTTAATGAGGGAATGTCCTGAAATTATTTTTATTGTGAATTATTTCTATTGTATTTTCAGAAAAATAAGTGTCCTAATAAATAATTGTCTGAAGAACTGCTCTTGCTTATAACTCAGTTATTCTGCAAAATTGAATCTTCCCACTAAAATAGAAGTATTAACTTATTTATTTTTATTTATTTTTTTATTTTTTTTATTTATTGTCTTTCTTTGTTTTCAATCCAGGATAGCTGATTAATAGTAGCTACATAATTATCTCATATTATTTGCAGAAAATAAGGGTTTTTGCAGAAAAAGTGCTTTTCATAAATCTGTTTTTATCCCGAATTTTAGATCTCACCTTTAATGCAATTCTATGTTTTTCTATGATTCGTAATTAATCCTATATACTATGCTTAGACACGATTATTAAAATTTATTTCATACTTTAGCTCTCTACTTCTTAGATACGTTTATATATCTCTATCGTCTATATAGATTCTTCAAGATCCATTAGAATGTTCTCAGGGGGATTATTTATTACCAAGGATAAACGAAAAGTCCAGTTTACCGGAAATTCTACCTACATTGTGTCCCTCCCAATAAAATGGGTTCGGGATATAGGGCTTGAGGCAGGAGACACTCTTACTCTTACACCAATGCCTAACAAAACCCTGCTTGTTTCTTCCAGTGCTATCTCGAAGGAACACTCTGTTCTCAAGGCAACAATCGACTATATTCACTCGGATAGTGCGGAAAACAATCTCAGGGTTCTTATTTCTCATTATCTTGTGGGTTATGACTCTATCAGGCTGACTACTAAAAAAGGTTTCAGTGCTTATGACCGCAAGTTTATCAAGGATTCCGTGCGTCAAAAATTGATCGGTCTTGAACTTGTAGAAGAATCCAGAAATGAACTGGTCTTCCAGTGTCTACTTAATTACAATGACCTTCCCCTTGGTCGTGTAATCAAAAACATGTACGGTCTTGTACTTTCCATGCTTGAAGACTCAATGACTGCTCTTCGGGACCATAATGTGGAGATTGCCGAAGACGTGATCCAGAGGGATGATGATGTGGACCGCTTTTATCTTCTTTCTGTCCGCCAGCTCAAAGCTTCAATAGAGGATATTGAACTCTCTGAAAAGATTGGGATCAGGCATCCGCGAGAATGTCTTGGGTACAGGCTTATTACTAAGAGTATCGAACGAGTAGGAGACCACGCAGTCAGGATAGCCAGAAACGTTCTGAAAATGGAATCTGGAATCAGCACTGATGATCCTATTTTCAAGATGGCAGATCTCTCTCGCAAAGTTTTTGCAAGCTCAATAGATTCAATGGCACAAGAGGACCTTCAAGCTATCAACAAAATCGTTGTGGAAGCCAAGAAAGTTTCCCAGTTTGGAGTTTCCCTGGAGTCACGAGATGTCCAAGTTTCAGGCAGTATTGAGCTTAGCATGGTTTTGGAAAGCCTTCGAAGGGTTGCCGAATACAGTGCTGATATTGCAGAAGTTGCCCTCAATATGAATATAAGGCAGGTCTAAACCTCAAAGGTTTGGATCCCATCTCTTTTTTTATTTCTTTATTCTTGTAACTGCTCAGGAAGAAGTCCTAAAACACTGACTTCAATCAGGGGGAAAATTATTGAGCTGCTCCTGAAGCAAACGGCAAGCTTAGGAGTAAGGAAACTCGGGCAGTTTTTCAATTTGAGCCCTCTTGATAGTTTATTTTTCAGATTCCGAATGTGTTTCAAAAACATGATACTATTTTTCAAAAATACAACAAAAGCTATATGTCTATCTAAAGCTGTAAACCATCCCTATGGATTTTCAGATCTTGGATGCAGATTATGAAGTAGTTAATGGCAACGGTCCTGTCATCCGCCTCTTTGGAAGAGGGGCAGACGGAAAAAGCGTTTGCTGCTTTGTCCCGGATTTTGAGCCTTTTTTTTATCTCAAGGCTTCGGGAGACCTGCATGCTGTGGCCAGGCTCATAAAAGATACTTTTGAGCAGGTCAAAAAAGTCGAGATCGTTGAAAAATTCGAACCCGTGGGTTACCAGAAAGCCCGCCAGGAAATGCTTAAAGTTACCACCAGTCTGCCCAGGGACGTTCCCGAAATAAGGGACGAAATTCTGAAGATTCAGGATATGATGAAAGCCGAAGGTAAATGGGAAGTCTACGAAACTGACATCCTTTTTAGAAATCGTTTTTTAATTGATAGCGGTCTTGGGGGAATGGTCTGGGTTTCTGCAGAAGGAAGTTCTGTGGATCCTTCTAAATATTTCAGGGAAGGTGCAGGAAGTCGATTTCGCTGTGAAAATTTTTCATGTGACTCCTCAATCCTTGCATCCGGCTTAAAGAAAATTGAAAGCCTTGCAATTGCTCCTCTTAAGTATCTGTCTTTTGACATAGAATGCCTGCCTCTCGACGGAGGAATGCCTTCTCCTGATGTTTCGCCTATTATCATGATCAGCTTCTCCTTCGAGCCGGAATATAAGGGACATAAGACTCTGATTCTTGTTGCAAAGCCGGTTGATGGAGTGGATAATGATGTCTTGTCCTGCAAGGACGAAACTGAGATGTTAAACCGCTTTTTTGATATTTTTTGTGAATATGATCCTGACATTGTTGCAGGTTATAACCATCAGGATTTCGATATCCCCTACATCACGGATCGAGTAAAAGCTCTTATTTCTGAGGGGAAAATTATCAATCCGGTTATTGGAAGGGACGGCAGTCAGATAGGATACCGGAAGTTTGGGCTGATTACTCGGACTGAGTTGAAGGGTCGGGTAGTTGTGGATGCTCTCCCTCTTGTGCGCCGGGCTTACAGCCTGAAACAGTACACACTGAGAGCGGTTTCAAAAGAACTCTTAAACCGCGAAAAACTTGATGTTGCCCCCATGGAAATGGAAGCTTACTGGATGGATTCCGGGGAGAAACTCAAAAAATTCATCGATTATTCCCGCAGGGACTCCGAGCTAGCTCTTGAACTTGTTCTTGAACTGAAACTTCTTGACAAATACATTGCTCTTGCTCAGGTAAGCGGAAGTCTGTTGCAGGAAATTGTGGATGGAGGCCAGACCTCAATGGTCGAAAACCTGCTTTTGCGGGAGTTTGGTCAAAAGGATAGGGTACTTCTCCCAAAACCAGGGGATGAACTTTCGGCTGAAAGGTATGATATGAGTTCGGATCTGAAAGGGGGGGAAGTTCTGGATCCAAAGAAAGGGCTTCTGGAGAATGTCCTGATTCTTGACTATAAGTCTCTTTACCCTACCATAATGATGGCCCATAATCTCTGTTATACTACTGTCATTACCGGAGATCGGCCTGAAGGGAAAACCATCAAGCCTCCTTCAGGTGGAGAATTCGTGCCTCCTGAAGTCTTCAGAGGCATTGTGCCTTCTATCCTCGAAGACCTCCTTAATCAGAGAGGTGAGACCAAGAAGAGGATGAAAAGGGCCTTGGATGAAAATGAGTATAGGGTGCTTGATGCCACTCAGCTTGCCCTGAAGATCTTACTAAACAGTTTTTACGGTTATTCGGGGTATGCCAGGGCAAGGCTCTACAGCCTGACGCTTGCAAATGCTGTAACCAGCTTTGGGAGAAGCAATATTCTGAATACAAGAGACCTTATCAATAATACTATAGGGAAAATCGTTATCAGGGGCTCGGTAGCTTTACTTCTCGAAGAATCAGGGGAAATCTCTCCGCAGGATAGGGTAGTGGAACTGTCGGTTGCTTATGGAGATACTGACAGTGTTTTTGTCCAATGCACTTCTGGAGGGGATCTGTCTCTGGAGGAAGTTAGCCTTGTAGGAAACAGACTTTCGGATATCGTCTCGGCTTCTTTGCCTGATCCTATGGAACTCGAATTTGAGTCTATTGCAAAACGCGCACTTCTTATTGCCAAGAAGCGATATGCCCTCTGGCTTTTTGAGCCCAAAAATTCAGGCTGGGAAGACAAAATAAAGGTCAAGGGGATGGAAACGGTCCGCAGGGACTGGTGCGGATTGACTTCGATGACTCTTAATAGGGTTCTTGAGCTTGTACTTATAAAAGGTGACGTTGATGGGGCCGTAGAACATGTTCAGAAGATAGTTAGCGATGTCCGCAACCTTGATCCGCGAAAAGATGCTGAACTTATCGAAAGTCTTGTCCTCACCCGGACACTTACACGAAAGACAGACAGCTACAAAAACAAACAGCCTCACCTGACTGTTGCGGAAAATCTGAAGAAGCGTACTGGAGTCATGCCTTCGATAGGGACGAGAATTCCTTTTGTCATCGTTGCGGGAAAAGGTCTTTTTGTGGAGCGCGCTGAGGATCCTGACTATGTCAGGGAAAATAATATTCCGATAGATGTGGATTATTATATTAAGAAACAGATTCTGCCTCCCGTAGAGCGCATCCTGGGGGTTTTTGGGGTGAAAATATCTTCTCTTGACTTCGATTCTAAGCAGAAAGGGCTTTTTGATTTTGAGGTGAAGAAACCGGAAGCAAGAAAACAAGAGGAGAAATATTTTTTATCTGAAAGGGGTAGTGAAGAGAATATTCAGGATAAAGGCTCATGCTCAGGGAATGGGCGTGCAGGGCAGAGTTCCCTATCTGATTTCTGAGTTCTTTTATATTTCTTTCCTTTTCGAGAGTATTTTTTCATACTTTCATCTTTTGATTTCAACGTTTTTGCTTTTCATGGGGCAAGTTGACTTTTGACGCTGTTATGTTTTCTTTTAACCCTTCTGGGGTAGTTTTTGTGTTAGCCATATTTTTTCTTATATCTATATACTTTATAATTTATCTCCTCAATATATGGGTATATATAGGTCTCTATATTATATATGGCGAATGTTTATATGTTCTTCTTCTTTTATACTGCATTGTACGATAAGCAACTTTAATAGATGTAGATTTTCGAGATATTATTTATTTAATGGAGTATGTGGAACATGACAACGAAATTAAAAACATATGCAGTCCTCACATTAGTGGTGATTGGACTCATATTTCTTGGAATTGGATGCACTGATAAAAAAAGTGAAAGTTCTTCTCCTGGTGAGAATACTTCTTCAGAGGGAACTCCCGCAACTGAAGCTACTGCAGCCGAGACTACAGCAGCCGAGGCACAGGGCATTACTCTGAAAGGCTCCGATACAGTTCTACCCGTTGCACAGGCTGAAGCTGAAGAATTCATGACTGAAAACTCTGAGAAAAGTGTAACCGTTACTGGGGGCGGATCCGGTGTTGGAATTACGGCTCTTATTGATGGCGAGGTAGATATTGCTACTGCATCCAGAGAAATGAAAACTGAAGAACTGGAAGCTGCTAAAGCAAATGGAATCAATCCGGTGGAGACTACTATTGCTTATGACGGCATTTCAGTTGTTGTAAACCCCACAAATCCTGTTTCTAGTCTTACCTTTGACCAGCTGCGTGGCATTTACAACGGAAGCATCAGCAACTGGAAGGATGTTGGCGGCGAGGACAAAGAAATTGTAGCGATTTCCAGGGACAGCAGTTCCGGAACTTATGAGTACTTCAAGGAAGAAGTTTTACTCGAGGATGAGTATCGGCCTGATGCACTTACCCAGCCTGCTACAGGCGGAATTGTAGGGGAAGTTGCTCAGAACCCCAATGCAATAGGATACATAGGTGTTGCGTATCTTGATGACAGCGTAAAAGCCTTAAACCTGGATGCAGGGAACGGCTCTGAAGCTCCAAGTTCTGAAAACATCCTTAGTGGTTCATACCCGCTTTCAAGGTCTCTCTACTTCTACACTAACGGGGAACCCTCTGGCCTCACAAAAGAATTCATCGACTTTGTACTGAGCGAGAAAGGGCAGAGCCTGGTGACTGAAGTCGGGTACTTCCCGTTAAAGAAGTAAAACGGAAACATATTTCAAGGGAAAAACATGTTTAACAGGAACTATAAGGAAAAAGTGATCGAATCGGTGCTTTTCTCAGTAAGCGCCCTTACGGTCGTCATCCTTTTCCTTATATGCCTTTTTTTATTTAGGGACAGTTTACTTCTCTTTAAAGATACGTCCCTTCTGGACTTTCTCACAGGAAAATTCTGGTACCCTACTTCCGTAAACAAACAGTTCGGGCTACTACCTCTCTTTTTCGGCTCCCTTATTGTTACTGCCGGAGCAATCCTTTTTGCAGTACCTCTGGGAATTGCTTCTGCAATCTACATTTCCGAGATTGCACACCCAAAAGTTGCACAATCCCTAAAGCCATTTATCGAGATTCTGGCAGGGATTCCTTCCGTTGTATTCGGCTTCTTCGGCCTTGTTATACTGGTCCCGGCTGTGCAGAATCTCTTTAACTTACCAACCGGGCAAACTGCTCTTACAGGTTCCATTATGCTTGGGATCATGGCGCTTCCCACGATAATTACTATTTCAGAGGATGCTATAAGTTCAGTTCCCAGCACAATCAAGCAGGGTTCTCTTGCTCTTGGGGCTACAAGATGGCAGACCATATACAAGGTCATAGTCCCTGCAGCCCTTTCCGGAATTTCAGCCGCCGTTATGCTTGGAATAGGGAGGGCTATAGGGGAAACAATGACGCTCATGATGGTTACCGGAAATACTGCAATAATTCCTTCTTTTCCCGGGGGCATTATTGATCCTGTGAGGACAATGACTGCCACAATCGCACTTGAAATGGGGGAGGTCCCTCAGGGAAGTGCCCACTTCCATGCCCTCTTTGCTGTCGGAACTGTGCTTTTCATCATAACTTTCCTGATTAACCTGATTGCGGATTATATCAAAAAACGATACAGGTTCAAGGTGGACTGAGAGTGGAATTAAGTTCAAAGGTAAACCAAAAAGATCGTAAATCTATTCGGATGCAGGGTGGACTGAGTATGGGATTGAGTGCAAAAACAAGTGAAAAAATAGCCTTTGCACTGCTCAGCCTTTCAGCAATGACAGTGGCCGGGTTTGTGGTAATTATCCTCGCCTATATTATTTACAACGGGTACAGTGCAATTAGCGTTGAGTTTCTTACTGAGATGCCTCGCATGAGGATGACTCAGGGTGGGATTTATCCTGCAATTGTAGGAACTGTTCTCCTTATCATAGGGTCGATGGCTGTAGCTCTTCCCATGGGGATTATGGCAGCTATCTATCTGAACGAATATGCAGGAGAAAACCGTACCACCTGGATTATAGAAATGGCAATCAACAACCTTGCGGGAACTCCATCTGTGGTTTTCGGCCTCTTTGGGCTGGCACTGTTTGTTAAGTATTTTGGTTTTGGTTCTTCTCTGCTGTCGGCTTCCCTTACCCTTTCTCTTCTGATCATTCCGGTGATTATCCGTTCCAGCCAGGAAGCTCTGATTACAGTCCCGAAAGAGTATCGAGACTCCTCTCTTGCACTTGGTATCAGCAAGTGGCAGACTATAAGGCATGTAGTACTGCCGGCGGCTATTCCGGGAATTGTTACAGGTGCCATCCTGAGTATTGGGCGGGTTGCAGGGGAAACTGCTCCTATTCTTCTTACGGGTGCTGCTTACTTCCTGCCGAGGCTTCCTGACTCGATATCTTCCCAGTTCATGGCTCTTCCCTACCACCTCTTTGTGCTGGCCACCTCCGGGACAAGCATTACTCAAACAAGGCCCCTCCAGTACGGTACTGCTCTGGTTTTGCTGATTATTGTGCTGGGCTTGAATGTCATAGCGGTTTTGATCCGCAGGCACTACAGGCAAAAATTGAAGGTATGATCAATTTCATAAAATGTCTTCCAAAAACATCTATCAGGCAAAACGAACAAATAATTTATTATATTTTTGTATAGTTATCTTAGAGATGAAGTTGAGGTCCATAAATGACTGAAGCTGTTCAAAACGTAGCTCAGCCCCAGATAGAAGTCGAAAACCTTAATCTGTGGTACGGGGAAAAGCAGGCTCTTAAGAATATATCCATGCATATCCCCAAAAACAGTGTAACCGCTCTTATAGGTCCTTCGGGCTGTGGAAAGTCCACTTTCATCCGTTGTATAAATAGGATGAATGATCTTATCAAGAATTGCAGGGTCGAAGGTAAAGTTTCAATTGAAGGCGAGGATATCTACGGAAAAGGCGTGGATGTTGTTGATCTTCGAAAACATGTGGGAATGGTTTTCCAGAAACCCAATCCTTTTCCGATGTCCATTTATGACAATATTGCATATGGGCCGCGTATCCATGGCGTGAGTAAAAAGGATATGGACGACGTTGTCGAGGGTGCCCTTCGTTCGGCTGCCATCTGGAATGAAATCTCAGATCGGCTCAGGTCTCCTGCCCTTTCCTTGAGTGGAGGGCAGCAGCAAAGGCTTTGTATTGCCAGGACTATGGCAGTAAAACCCGAAATTATTCTTTTCGATGAACCTTGCAGTGCTCTTGATCCCATTTCGACTTCAAGGATTGAAGAACTGATCATGGATCTTAAAAAGGATTATACAATAGTAATTGTAACTCATAATATGCAGCAGGCAGCAAGGATTTCGGACTACACAGGGTTTTTCCTTATGGGGGAACTGATTGAGTTCGGTCAGACAAGGCAGATTTTTCAAAATCCCAGGGAAAAGAGTACCGAGGATTATATTACTGGCAGGTTTGGGTGATTTAAATGGCACGAGAACGATACCTTCAGCAGCTGGACCTGCTAAAAGAGTCCGTACTTTCTCTGGGGGAAATGTCTGAACTGATCTTTCGCGACTCCATGGAGGCGGTTATAGACCTTAATGTTGAGCTTGCAGAAAGGACCCTTGCCCTTGAGCCGGAAGCGGATAAACTTGAGGAAGGAATCGAAGTTTCTATTTTTGACCTCCTTGCGCTTCAGCAGCCCATGGCAAGTGACCTCAGGCTTGTTGTTTCTGCGCTTAAGATTGCAGCAGACCTTCGAAGAATTGTGGGGCTATCCATTAATATTGCCAAAATTCCTGGAAAAATCGAAGGCAGTCATATAAAACCTCTTATCGATACCAGAAGAATGGCAGATATCACTGCAGATATGCTTGCAAATTCTCTCAAGGCCTTTGAGACTCGAGACTCTGAGCTTGCAAGAGCAGCAGCAGCGAGGGATGAAGAGGTTGACAAGATCTTTTATGCAGTCTGGGTGGAGCTTTTGGAGATGATGGCAAAAGATCCCAGTATCATTTCCAAAGCTACACATTTACTTTTCCTGGTTCGTTATCTGGAAAGAACTGCAGATCATTGTTGCAATATATGTGAGAGTGTCGTATACCTTACAACGGCTGAACGTGTTAAGCTGAATTGAAATGGCTTTCTGGCTGTCTCTCTTCCTTTTTTCTCCCTTTTTTTCTCTTTTTTCTTCTCTTTTTTGCATCTTCTTGCTTTCTTTTATTTTTTCCTTCTTTTTCTCTAATTTTTTTCTTTTTCTCTTCTTTTTTCCCTTTTATTCCTTAATTTTCGTTGATGTGCATGTTTTAAGTATACTTATAAGCATATAGACGCCCATGCCTGATATTCTTATCAAAAATACAAGGATTTATTACAACAATTCTCTTCAGCCTGCAGAAATCATTATTGAAGGCGGCAAAGTAACTAAAATCGGAAAAGATTTCAGGATCTCAAGTTCGGATCTGATTATAGACGCTGGAGGTGCTCTTACTCTTCCTGCCGGAATTGATGTTCACGTCCATTTCAGGGAACCTGGCATGACTACAAAAGAAAACTGGTATACAGGTTCCTGTGCGGCAGCTGCTGGAGGAATTACTACTGTCATCGATCAGCCTAATACAATCCCTCCTACAACGGACCGGCGCTCTTTTGAACAAAAACATAAACTTGCCAGAGGAAAGTCTATTATTGATTTTGGGATTAACGGTGGGGTAACAGACAATATAGAGAAACTAAAAGAGCTCTGGAAGTTGGGGGTTACTGCTTTTGGGGAGATCTTCATGGCTGAGTCTACAGGTGGGTTAAATGTCAATGAGGAAACCTTTGAAGAGGCTCTTGTAGAAATTAAACGCCTTGGGGCCCTTGCGACCATTCATGCTGAGGATGAAAAGATGCGCCTCGAGCTTGAAGAGTTGTTAAAAGGCGATATTTCTCCTGACTATCATTCTAGAGTGCGGCCCAACGCTTGCGAAGCGGCTGCTGTTCAAAAAGCTCTGGAACTTATTTCCAGAATAAAAGTCAGGGCACATTTCTGTCACCTGAGTACGCTTGAAGCTGTGGGCATGATAAGAAAGGAAAAATATCTTGCAAGAAGGGAAAACAAAACACCGCTTTTTACCTGTGAAGTTACTCCTCATCATCTTTTTCTTTCCACTCGGGACTGGGATAGGCTCAGATCTTTTGGAAAAATGAATCCGCCTCTTCGAGGAAGCCATAGTATCAAAGCTCTTGTAAATGGGATTAATGATGGAACTATTGATATGGTAGCTTCGGATCATGCTCCGCATCTGGAATCTGAAAAAGATGCCGATCTAAAGTTTGCTCCGTCGGGAGTTCCCGGAGTTGAGACTCTAATGCCTCTCATGCTTGCCGCAGTCAGGAAAAATATCCTTCCTCTTGCACAGATGATCATGCTTACAAGCTGGAATCCAGCAAAGGCTTTCGGGCTGGATCGGAAGGGTAAAGGCCGGCTTGAGGTAGGTTTCGATGCGGACCTCATAATTGTGGATCCTCGCAATCTCCAACCTATTAAGGCTGAATTTTTGCACAGTAAGGCTGGGTGGACTCCTTTTGAAGGTATGGATGCAGTTTTCCCGCAGTATACCTTGTCCAGGGGTGAAGTTATATGGACTGAGGAGTCCATTGATGCAAAGGCTGGGAGGGGTAATTTCCTGGAAGGCAGCGGAATAGGATCAGAAGAAGATCTAGAAGAAGATCTCTAAGAAGTTGAGTGAGACCCGGGGCTGAAGAAAAGGTTATGGGAAACTCAATCCTAAATGAAAGCTGTGTTGCAAAAAAAGCTTTAATTAACTGCTAAAATCAATCTGAATGTATTTATTTATTTATTTATTTATTTATTTATTTATTTATTTATTTATTTATTTATTTATTTACCAATAAAAGCCAGTTTTCTGGAAAAGTAAATAACTTTTCCGGAAGCTGACTTTTCCTGTTCAGTAAAAGTCAATTGAGTCCATTCTGGACTGCATAAGTTCCTGATGTTTCTTTTCTAGAAACTTGTAGACTGCACCGTGGGTAGCTCCATCAAGCAGCATCTTTATGGCAGTCCGCATTATGGTATTCTGTTCGGGGTGCCCAAGTACGGATACGGTTTTGCCGTATACCGAGATTTTGACATTTATCAGGGTTTCTGCCAGTTCTCTTGTCCTTCCACTCCTTCCAATAATTCTGCCTTTTATACGCTGGAGTTCTTTTGGGGTGTTAGCAACATCGGAGAGGTCAATAACTTCAAGCATGAGCATCTCATCTTCAAGAAGCTCAAGAGCTTTTTCAGGGCTGAAGCCTCTTCCTATGGCTTTGAGAGTTTCAAGAATCCTGAACTCTTTTAATGGGTCTCCCTCACAGGTGACATCTATTTTCCCGCTTTCGCTGTCAATGTCCAGTTGGCATGCGGTTTTGTCCTCGATAAATTTCTTTGTTTCTCCTTTCGGGCCTATAATTACTCCGATTCTATCTTTGGGGATTTTGACATACTGAGTCATTGTTATTCCGCCTGTATTTTTGTAAGCAGTTCTTCAGGTTTGTCCCTGATCCCATAGCGGCTGAAGAACCTGAGTATATTTTGCACGTCCCTGTTGAGGAATTCTCGAGCGTTAGGGTGTTCTAGGGTCACAGATTGTCCCATATCAATAAATATGGGGGTCACGTCATTTGGGTCGATCAGAATGTTATATTCGCTCAGATCGGCATGTACAAGGTTTGCTTCTTTGTAGAGGAGGCGCATGTATTCTACTATCGTGTCAAAAACAAGTTTTACCTCATCTCCTTCAAGAGGCGTGTTCTTCAGGAGAGGGTATGGCACTCCTTTTTCTCCCATAAATTCCATGATAAGAATATTTTTCTCAGCGAACATTGGCTCCGGAGCTCGGACACCTGCACTTTTTGCACGTTTCAGGTTCTGGAATTCCTTGCGTGTCCATGCAAAAATTATATCTCGCTTGTTATTTCGGATGTTCGTAAAGCGAGGATCTTTCATGATATAGGCATCCATTGCCTTGAAAGTGCTGCTGGAAATCCTATATATTTTTACTGCCAGCTCCTTTTCCGGGCCTTCTGCGTAGAATACATTCGCTTCTTTTCCAGTACTGATGGATCCGCCTAGCGCCTTTATTATGCCTTTATTGGCAAGTGTATAAAGCATTTTAAGGGTGGAAACATCGAATACATTTTCTTCTACCTTTAGCCGTTCGGAGTCTTTCTCCCTTGAACGTGCCTTATCTGTGGCACTGTCAATGCGCTTTATTTTCTCCTCGTTGTCCATTCCTAATTTATCCTTTTAGGTACCCTTTCCTCTCGAGCCAGTCTACCTGTGGCCTTGTGTACTTCCAGATCACATCTGCCTTTTCGTTCTGGAAATCCCAGGGCACGACAATAACTACGTCCCCCTCTCGAATCCAGATTTTTTTCTTCATTGAACCGGGGATTCTTCCCATTCGAACGACCCCATCCATGCAACGGAGTCTCAGACGGTTTGCTCCAAGGAGACTCTCAACAGTCGCCAGAATCTCGTTATTGTCCTTTCGTGGTGTACGTACTCTTGTAATTGTTTCTTCAGTCTCGGGCGTGACTTTGGATGTAGGTTTCTTTAAGTCTGCCAGTGTGATACCTCATTATCTATAGTTTATAATTATTATTATGCTTTTTATTTTTATATCCTTAAGTATCCTTATATGTCTTTTTTCGGGCTTAAGGTTATTCGTCCTGCAGCTTCCAACTTTCTGTTGTTATTTTAATGCTGCGCTTTTCCGCCTTCTTCTTATTTTCTCTTATTCTCTTATTCTTATTATTTTTTTCAAAGTAATTGGGGCAGCGACAGGTATTTATATTGGATGTGTGGTTGTATGTCCTACGCACAAAACAAGTGCGCGTCGCTCTTGAATTTGTAATTCTAGGGTGGTGTTCAGGGACTAAACAACATAAATTTATCTTATTTGTTAAATTTGTTTTTGTTCATAATGTCGCCTGAATGAAAAGTTATATATACTACAACTGATGTATGTATGTTTCCCGTTCCAGCATTAACATTTAATTTGCTGGGGTGTGTTTTCATAGTTTTTTGGTTTGTAAATCTCCTTTTCTAAGGGGGATGAATACCTTTAAATACTATGGATGAGTAACTATAACTTCCTGCATCATACATGCAGCAAATTCTGATTATTAA